>NZ_CP140636.1:0-576572 GCF_034554815.1 Rhizobium indigoferae
ATGAGCCTCGTTCCCCTTCCGCGCCTGATCGTCGAGCCGCTGGTGCGGGCGGCCCTTCTCGAAGATCTCGGTCTTGCCGGTGACATCACCTCGGCCTCCGTCATCCCTCGCGATCACCGTTCGACGGTGGCGATGGCGGCCCGCCAGCCGGGCGTGATCGCCGGTCTCGATGCCGCCGAACTCGCCTTCGCCCTCGTCGATCCCGAGATCGTCATGCGCCGCCATCTCCAGGACGGCGATGCGGTCAAGCCCGGCGATGTGATCGCCACCATCGAAGGCCCGTCGCGCGGCCTGCTGAGCGCCGAGCGTACCGCGCTGAATTTCCTCGGTCATCTCTCTGGCATCGCCACAGTGACGGCAGGGATCGCCGCCGCCATCCGCGGCACCAAGGCATCCGTTGCCTGCACGCGCAAGACGACGCCGGGGCTGAGGGCGCTGGAGAAATATGCCGTGCGGGCCGGCGGCGGCATGAACCACCGTTTCGCGCTTTATGACGCGGTGCTGATCAAGGATAATCACGTCGCCATCGCCGGCGGGGTCGCTGAAGCGATCCGCCGGGCGCGGGCAGGCGTCGGCCACATGGTGAAGATCGAGGTCGAAGTGGACACCCTCGATCAGCTGCGTGAAGCGATGGAGACCGGCGTCGACGCCGTTCTGCTCGACAATATGACGCCGGATCAGCTGCGCGAGGCCGTCGCCATCGTCGCCGGCCGAGCCATCACCGAAGCGTCCGGCCGCGTCACGCCGATAACGGCTGCCGCAATCGCGGCTTCCGGTGTCGACCTCATTTCCGTCGGCTGGTTGACGCACAGCGCCCCGGTGCTGGATATCGGGCTCGATTTCGTCGAGGCCGCGACCGCAACGGAGGTTAGCCCGAGACGGATTGCACAGGTGCTGTAATCCCTCAGGCCTGCTTCGGCTGGGCACCGTCGTAATAGGCATAACGTCCGTGGCCGCCATCGACCCGATTATTCAAGCCCTTGTGACAGCGATGGTCAACACCGGGCATGATCTCACGCTTTGCAGCGTCGCAGGATCGAAGCTTGTCGGTGATCATCACTCGCGGCGCGCGTCATTGGAAACCGTCCAGATGCGGGTCGCTCCAAGAAAAATGCGCCGGAAAACGCAGATGCAAGCTGACGGTGCGACAAGAAAATTACGAGCTAAGCGCTCTAAATATTAGAACGCTCATTTCTTCAGCCGCCGCCCCACTCGATTGCAGAAGAATTTCTCCTTTTATTTCAATGTTCCATCTGAAGATCCTGCTCACTTCAACCTCAATTCCGTCAATTTCGCCTGTTTTTTCAGCACAAGAATTGAAGCGTTTAAAATCTTGCAGAACGCCGGATATTCATGAGACAAAAGACCTGCGAGTAGAAGCGGTCTGAGCCTCGGTTCTGGACATTGCTCGACGGGTAAATCTGTCGAGGAGATGTCCTAATGCAGGGGAAAACCAGTTATTTCGCCCCGACATCCGCAGAGATCGACGCTGGAGTTGATCACCTTCGCGCGCAGCGTTGCTTTGCATGCCTGCGCAGCAAGCGTCCTGAAAAACGCGATTGCGCAATTGCCAGGCTTGTCGCGGATGGCTTCGACCCTGAGCGCGTCGCCAATCACTATCCGTCCTTAAAAACCGAACACTAATTGCGAAAGGTCGACCCATGTCCCGCACCAAGCTTGCCTTATATGCACTTGCCGCAACCCTTTCTGCCGGCGCCGCCTCCGCCGCCGACAAGGTGATCTTTCAGCTCGATTGGCTGCCGGGTGGCGACAAGGCGCCGATCTACGTCTGCATCCAGGAAGGTTTCTGTTCGGACGCCGGCCTTGAGGTGGAGATCGCCTCCGGTCGCGGCTCGACCGACGCCATCTCGCGCCTTGCCTCCGCATCCTCCGATATCGGTATTTCCGATATCGGCGCCCTGATGGCCGCCCGCGCCAATGAAGGCGTGAAGGTGACCGCCGTCATGTCGCTGTTCAACAAGGGGCCGCATGCCTTCTACGTCGCCAAGGGCGGTTCGATCGCAAGCGTCGCTGACGTCAAGGGCAAGACGATCGCGACGTCGCCCTTCACGTCGTCGAATGTCTACCTGCCGCTGGTCCTCAAGGATGCCGGCATCGACATGGCGGATATCAAGCTCATCAAGGCCGATCCCGGCGCACTCGGCCCGATGCTGATGACCGGCAATGCCGACGGCATCATCGCCTGGATGACCGACCTGACGCGTTACAGCAACCAAGGCAAGGAAGCTGGCAAGGAGATCGTTGCCCTGCCATGGTCGGCAGCCGGGCTCGAGCTTTATTCCGCATCTCTCATCGCCAGCGACGACTTCCTCGCCAAGCGTCCGCAGGTCGCCGCCCGCTTTATCGCCGCCTACAAGAAATCCGTCGAGTTCGCCAAGGAGAATCCGGAGAAGGCTGCCGCTGCTGTCACCGCCATCGTACCGGAACTCGGCTCGGAAGATGTCCAGGGTTCGCTCAAGGACACGCTGCCGTTGATCTTCAATGAGGTGACGGAGAAGGACGGCCTCGGCGCCTTCGAAGCCGCCCGCCTCGCCGAAACCTGGCGCCGTGTCTCTGAAGCGCAGAACATCGATCCGGCTAAGCTCGATCCGGAAACCATGGTCAACCGCACCTTCGCCGTAACCGAGTAACCGCCATGGCAATGCCCGCTATCCGCTTCGACAGGCTGGGACAGGTTTTCGAAACCCGGTCCGGGCGCACGGAAGCCCTGCGCGACGTCAGTTTCGATGTGGCCCGGCATGAGTTTGTCTCGATCCTCGGCCCTTCGGGCTGCGGGAAATCGACCCTGCTGCGCATGATCGCCGGCCTGTTGAAGCCGACGTCCGGCTCGGTAGACGTCTTCGGTCTGCCCGTGACGGCCCCGCGTGACGACATCGGGATCGTCTTCCAGAAGCCGACGCTGCTTCCCTGGGCAACTGCCGAGGACAATGTCGTGTTTCCCGCCCGCCACAAGACCGGCAGGGTAACGGCAGAGGAGCGCGAGCGGGCGGGTGAATTGCTGAGCATGGTCGGGCTTGCCGGCTTCGAGAAACGCGTGCCGGACGAACTGTCCGGCGGCATGCAGCAGCGTGTCGGCATCGCCCGCGCGCTGCTCATGGACCCGGATATCCTGCTGATGGACGAACCCTTCTCGGCGCTGGATGCCCTGACGCGCGAGGTGATGGGCTTCGATCTGCTGCGCATCTTTTCCGAACGTCCGAAGACCGTGGTCTTCATCACCCACTCCGTCAGCGAGGCGGCGCTTCTGTCCGACCGCGTTTTGGTGATGACCGGACGGCCGGGCTCGATCCTGACCGAAGTCACCGTTCCCATCGGCCGGCCACGCGGCCATGAAACTGCAAAGGACAAGGCGATCCATGACCTCTCCGATTACCTCCGCGATCTCCTCCTCACGCGTCACGCGGCGTGAGGCCATGCAGAGCCGTACACCGGTCGCGCTCCTCAAGCAGGTGCTGGCGTTGCCAGGCATCACGACCGCCGCGGCCCTGATCGGCACGGTGCTGCTATGGGAAGCGGCGGCGCGGCTCCTGTCGATCCCGACCTATCTGCTGCCGCCGCCAAGCGCGATCCTCGGCTCGTTCTCCTCCATCGGCTTCGAGCGCTGGATGGGTCACATCGCCGCGACGTTGCGGGTGGCGCTGATCGGTTATGCGATGTCCATCGTTATCGCCATTCCGCTCGCGGTGGTCATGATGCGCTCGCCATTCCTCTCGCGAACGCTCTATCCGCTGCTCGTCGTAGTGCAGTCGACGCCGGTGGTGGCGATTGCGCCGATCATCATCGTCGTGCTCGGGGCCGGCGATGCGCCACGCATCGTTATCACCTGTCTCATCACCTTCTTTCCCCTCGTGGTCTCTACCGCAACGGGCCTTGCGGCAACCCCGCCGGAGCTGATCGAGCTGTCGCGAAGTCTGCGCGCCTCGAGCTTCCGCGAGATCACCCAGATACGCCTGCCGTTTGCGGTGCCCTACATCTTCTCGGCGCTGAAAATCTCGATCACGCTTGCCGTCATCGGCGCCGTGGTTGCGGAGTTCTGCGCATCCGAAGCCGGCGTCGGCTATTTCATCCAGCTGTCGACCTCCCTGTTCAAGCTGCCACAGGCCTGGGCCGGCTTGCTGGTGCTCGCCACCATGTCGCTCTTGCTGTTTCAGGCCGTGGTCCTGACACAGAAGCTCCTCTTTCCCTGGAGCCTGCCGAAAAACGGCTGAACCCATCCGGAGTAGAAGCAGTCGGGCCCTGCCCGGACATTGCTCCTCAACCGCCGGTTCGCCGGCATTCACGTAAGGAGAATAGTATGAATATCCAGACAGACACCCTCGCGGAACTCGCCAAGGAAGCGACCATCGGCGGCATGGGCACGACCGTTGACCGGGAGATCCCCGTCATCGACCTTTCTGACTTCGACAACCGCAAGCACGAAATCGCCGATGCACTCTGGCAGGCCTCGGTCGATATCGGTTTCTTCCAGGTCTACAATCACGGCATCGCCCAGGACGATATTGACGCGGCCTTCGACACGGCCTGGACATTCTTCGAACTGCCAGCGGAGGTTAAGGCGAAAACCCCGATGCCGAAGGGCATCAATGCCGGCTGGGAATTCAAGGCGCAGGTCCGCCCTTCCACCGGTACGCCGGATAACAAGGAGAGCTTCCAGCTTACCCGGCCGGACATGATCCGCCTCAACCTGTGGCCGAGCGAAGACGATCTTCCGGGCTTCCGGGAAAAGATGCTCCGCTTCGAGCGCCAGAACTGGCAACTCGGCATGCGCATCCTCTCCTGCTTCGCGCTGAAGATGGGCTTTGCCGAGGATTTCTTCACCAAGGTGCATGACCCGTCTTCGGACCAGTATCAATCGACGCTGCGCCTCATCCACTACATGTCCATGGAAGGCGCCAAGCCGGAAGACTTCATGTCGTGGCGTGCCGGCGCGCATTCGGACTTCGATTGCTTGACCATCCTTCACCAGAAGGAGGGCGAAGGCGGGCTCCAGGTGTGCCCGGGCAAGGATGCAGCCCTGAAGGAATGGACGGATGTTCCGCCGCGCAAGGGCTACATCACCTGCAACATCGGCGACATGCTGATGCGCTGGTCGGACGACCAACTGCAGTCGACGCTGCACCGGGTGCGTATGCCGCGCGAGAATGAGTATATGGGCCGCCGACTGTCCCTGCCCTTCTTCTGCCAGGCAAACCGCGATGCCGTCATTGAGGGTCCGCTCGGCAAATACGAGGCGATCACCGCCGGCGAATACCTGACCCGGCGCATCAACGCCAATTTCGCCAAGAAGTGACGTTGTAGATGGTCCGTTGCGGTGACATCGTGGAACAGTCAATCCGACTCCCGTCAGGCAACGGACCCATCATGCTTCATGGACGCGCGCTGCGTTATATCGACGAGGTGGCCCGACAGGGCTCCATCCGCAAGGCGGCAAAGACATTGCATGTCGCCGCCTCTGCGGTGAACCGCTATATCCTGGAGCTTGAGGAAGAGCTGCAGGCACCCATTTTCGAGCGCCTGCCGCGCGGCCTGAAACTCACGAGTTCCGGCGAGATCCTCATCCAGCACATTCGCGAGACACTGCAGGCGCATCAGCGGATGCGGGCGCAGATCCAGTCCCTCAAGGGGCTCAATCGCGGCGAGGTGGTGCTGGCGACCATGGCAACGCTCGCTGCGGGCCGGATTGCCGAGATCGTTGCCGCTTACCGAGAAAAACATCCGCAGGTCAGTCTGCGGATCATGGTCGGCGACCGGACGACTGTTGCGGAGATGGTTGCGCTCGGCCAGGCCGATCTCGCCATTGCCTACAACCTGCCGGACGATAGCCGGCTGCAACGCGCCGCCGAATTCCGACATGCGCTGGGAGCCGTCGTCGCGCCCGCGCATCCCCTCGCAAACCGCAAGACCGTGCGCATGTCCGATTGCCTGCTCTATCCGCTGGTTCTGGCGGATCGATCGCTGTCGCTGCGCGAGGTCGTCGAGGCGACTGCCCCGGCGCGTGCCACCCTTGTTCCCGTCGTCGAGACCAATTCGATGGAACTGATGAAGCGCCTTGCCCGGACAACGCCTCACATCACCTTCCTCAACCGGCTCGACGTCGACCGCGAAATGGCGACTGGCGACCTGGTCTTCATTCCGCTGACGGGAACCGGCTCGCTGCAACGGCTCAATATCCTCCACCGCGCCCGCGGCTCGCTTTCGCCCGCCGGCAGCCATTTCATGCAATTCGCGCAGGAGCGTCTGCTCGCCTCGTTCGGCGAGAGCTGACCGCTCGGCAACCCATCCAATAGAGAACCCCCATGAACGATCTGTCCCTGTTTCCCAGCCTTGCCGCCCGTCTGGCGAGACCGGAGCGCATTCGTCTTGCGAAGGCGCGCGTCCCGGTCGCGCTGCTTGCAGATGACGTGCCTGGTGGTGCGGAGGTGGACCGGGACGGTTCCGCCTTCGTCGACATTCTGGTCGAGAACGGCACGATCGCTGCGATAACGCCGGCCCTTGCCGATGGTGGCGAAGATACAGTCGCGCTCGACGGCCGCCATGTCTGGCCGCTTCTGATCGATGCGCACGCCCATCTCGACAAGGGCCACACCGTGAGACGAGCGCCCGATTCGGGCGGCACGCATCCCGGCGCGCGCGCCGCGACGACGGCGGACCGCCTTGCCCACTGGAATGCCGACGACCTCCTGCGACGGATGGAATTCGGTCTTGCAACGGCCGACGCCCATGGCGTGGCCGCTATCCGCACCCATCTCGACAGTCACGAGGGGCAGGCGGAAATCACCTGGAGCGCGTTTGCCGAAATGCGCGAACGTTGGAAAGGCTGCATCACCTTGCAGGCTGCCGGCCTCGTGCCGCTCGATGCCTATCGCGACGACTATGGCGCCCGCCTTGCCGATATCGTTGCCGTCCACGGCGGCTTGCTCGGCGGCGTCACCCGCGCCTCCGGGGGCACCCATGGGTCAGGCCTCGACGATATCGGCGTGCTGCTCGACCGGTTGTTTGCGCTGGCGAAGGAACGGGAACTGGATATCGATCTACATGTCGACGAGGCGGCACAGGCCGATGCCCTGCCGCATGTGGCGCGTGCCGCCATCCGCCACGGTTACGAGGGGCGCGTGACGTGCGGCCACTGCTGTTCGCTTGCGCTTCTGGGCGAGCAAGAATTGCGCGACACGATCGCGCTGATCGCCGATGCCGGCCTCTCGATCATCACGCTGCCAACCGTCAACATGTATCTCCAGGATCGCGAAGACGGCCGCACGCCGCGCTGGCGCGGGGTCACGCCCGTCCAGGAATTGCAGGCGGCTGGCATTCCGGTCGCCGCGGCCGGCGACAATTGCCGCGATCCGTTCTTTGCCTATGGCGATCACGACATGCTGGACACCTGGCGGCAAGCGGTGCGCATCCTGCATCTCGACCACCCTTACGCGGATGCGCCGGCTCTTGCCGGCCCGGCACCCGCTGGCATCATGGGCATCGACGCCGGTACGATCGGCGTCGATCGTCCGGCAGACCTGATGATCCTGGAAGCCTGGAGCCTCGACCAGGTTATCGCCCGTCCGCACTCCGACCGCGTCCTCCTCCGCAAGGGGATCTTCGCCAACAGGACATTGCCCTCCTACAGTATGCTCACAGATTTCCAGACCGCTTGAGCCGCTCTCTAGGAAACAAGAAAAGGGGACCGGCGAAGCCCGCCGGTCCCCTTTTCTTTTCAGTCCCGATGTCCGCTATTTCACCGCCGACGCTGCAAAGCGTGAGATCATGCCCGGTGTTGAACATCGCTCTCACAAGGGCTTGAACATCGGGCAGAGAATTCCCGTCCGCCAGTCCGCCGACGAGAGAGGATAATGAAGCGCTTCAAATCACAGCGTCATCTACAGCGCTTCGTCTCTATCCATGATCCGATCGCCAACCTCTTCCACATCCCCAGACACGATATGTCCTGCGGCCATCATCGAGAACTGCGTGCTGCGGCGATGAACCTCCGGGCGCAAATCGCTCGGGCATGAACCGTCGAGGCGCGGCCAGCCTAGAATTGCATTGCGATCGTTAAGTTTACGATGCCGAACAGGAAGACTGGACGGCCACCGGCGACGGCATCATCGACTGGGAAAAATTCGTACCACTCTTCCGCGAGACAAAGGCTGAGCATATCGTCCCGAGCATGACAATCCTGCCGACCGGCGCCGCTTTGCCCGGCGTTCGATCGAGCACATCAAGGCGCTCGGCCTTTGACGCGATTTGCTTGGAAATAGCGGGTGATAAGGACCATGGGCAGCGGAAATAACCTGCCCTCACGAAACGCAAACCGCATCCTCACGACAGTGTTGGCAAGCATTTCCTCCCCGTGTGGCGCGAGAATATGCAAATATTCGATGAAAATTCTTCTTTTTAAAGCAAAACCGCTATGCGTCGGCCTCTTATGGCTCTAACATGCTTTGGATTGGCCGGTGCGTTTGTGCGCCTTGGCTTTCAGGGGTGAGAACCGAGATGCGATGGACATCCGGCAGATGCTGACGAACAGGCTATGCCTGCTCGGAAGACCGCGATTGCTGGCGGCGGGGACGGAACTCCCCTTGCCGGAGAAGTCTTATTTTCTCCTCGCCATGCTCGCCGCCGAACCCAATTTCGAACTCGACCGCGAAACCGTCAGGCGACAGCTCTGGCAATCGGAACTGCCGGAAAAACGGGCCGGCAGCCTGCGCCAGCTTCTGGCGCGCATCGAGCAGAGCGTTCCCGCCGGCCTTCCACAATTGCTTGCCGCGACCCGAACCCATATCGGTCTTGCCGATGGCTGGGAGGTCGATGTTCATATCCTGAAACAGAAAGGGCCACTCGCACCCGAAGACAACGGCCTGCTGAACGGCGAATTGCTCGAAGGCGTCAAATCGCCGACGCAGGGTGCCGAGGACTGGCTGACCTTTGAGCGCCAGCGCGTCGACGAACTGCGCTCCGCCCATCTCACCCGGCTGGTCGAGACATCAGAAGACAGATCTGATGATGAGCAGGTCACCCTTGCCAGACGCCTGCTGGAACTCGACCCTGCCAGCGAGACGGCCTATCGCGCCTTGATGCGCACCTATGTCAGGATGAACGATCCGGCAGCGGCGCGTCAGGCCTATCTGAAGTGCAAGAGCCAGTTGAAGGACGATTTCGACACCGAGCCGGAAGAAAGCACCACCGCTCTTGCCCGCGAACTCAACCTGGTGCCGGCAGCACAGGCGACGTCGGGACATCCTCAGTCGACGCATAACCTTTCCGCCAATCCGGTCGGCCAGCCGCGCATCATCATTCTGCCGCCGGAAAGTATCTTCACCGATCCGCTGATGGAGCGCGTCGGCAGGGCCCTTCTCGAAGACGTCACCATCGGTCTGAGCCAGCAGCGCGGCTTCAAGGTGATCGCGGCGCATACGAGCCTGGAGATCCTCAGCCGTTCGATCGATCCGTCGCGTGCAGTGCCCGGTCCGCTCGACCTCAGCTTCGACTATGCCGTCTACGTCACCATCCAGGGCCGCGACGAGGATGTCTTTGCGACCTGCCGGCTGACGCGGACGACGACCTCGGAAGTGATTTGGGCCATCGAACTGCCGCTGGTCATGCAGAAGATCAGCGAATCCTTCGCGCATCTGACGCGGCGGATCGTCTCCTCGCTCGCCGACACGGTCGAGCGCCACGAACTGGCGATACCGATCGGCGAGGCGCCGCCGTCCGCCTACCGTCTCTACCTGGAAGGCAAGCGGCTGATCGCCCAGACCGATCTGCAGCATCTGCGCCAGGCGCGCAAATGGTTCAAATCCTCGCTCAATCGTTATGAACATTTCTCTGCCGCCCATGCCGGCATGTCGCGCGCGCTCGGCATGGAATGGCTGATCCGCGGCATGCGGGACAAGGAACTGCTCGACGAGGCGAACGGTGCTGCCCGGCAGGCGCAGCAGTCCGACCCGAACAGCGGCCGGGCCTACCGCGAGCTCGGCTTCGTGGCGCTTTATCGCCGCCGCTTTGACGAAAGCCTGGAATATTTCCAGCAGGCCCAGGATCTCAATCCCAACGACGCCGACATCCTCGCCGATTTCGCCGACGCGCTTTCTCATGATGGCGATTTCGATCGAGCGCTGGAGCTCAGCCGCGCGGCCTTCAAACTCAATCCGCTGCCGCCGGACTATTATTACTGGAACCTCGGCGGCATCCACTTCATGCGCGAAGAATATGAAATGGCGATCGAGGCGCTGGAACCGGTGAAGGCGAAGCAGGCAACCGCCCGTCTGCTCGCCGCCTCGCATGCCATGGCAGGTGATACGAGCAAGGCCAGGAATTACGCCAGGGTGGTGCTGGAAAGTTTCCCCGATTTCCGCAGCGAGGACATCCGTCATTTCGTCCCCGATCGCGATCCCGCCTATACGGAACCGTTGATAAAGGGCCTGCATCTTGCCGGTCTTCCCTGATTGCATCGCCTTTTAACGAAGCCTGTAACGCTTAAATGACGCAGGCAATGTTTCCCTCCGATGGCTAACGGCAGCAAGGCGCTGCCCCACCAATCGGAGATGGAACATGAAGACGAATGCTGAAACCACTGCAGCTCAGACACAGTCTCTGCGTTTTTCTGCCGCCGCCAGGGCAGCCCTGAAGCAGGACGAACTCAACGTTTCCGCAAATGCGCTCGAGAGCCTGACGCATGCGCTGAGGTTCCGCTAAGGAACAGATCGGTATGTCCGCTTTCACCGACCTTGAAACGCTAGCCGGTGACCTTAAACGATCATCGGCCGGTGTCAGCGATTATCATGACCGCGCGGTGACGCCGGCTCAGACCCTCGCAGCCATCAGGCCGCATTTGCGCGAATTCGGCATCACGCGCGTCGGTCTCTTGACGGCACTCGATGTCTTGAACATCCCCGTCGCCTTCGCAACGAGGCCGAACAGCCATACGCTTTCGGTCTTTCAGGGCAAGGGTATCGACAATGATGCCGCCATGACCTCGGCGGCGATGGAAGCAGTCGAGACGCGGATTGCCGAAATTGCCCCCGCCGATCTGACGCAGGCGACGGTCGAGAGCATGCGGGCGGAGCGGGCCACGATGATCGATCTCGACAATGTCGCACGCTGCGCGCCCGACGAGATCGCCAGCAAGCCAATTCCCTGGTGCACGGGGCTCGACATCCTTTCCGGCAGCAGCGTCTTCGTGCCCTGGTGGCTCGTCGGTCTCGATCATCGCGGCGAGAGGCCGCCGGGCTTCGAGCAGTCGAGCGACGGGCTTGCCTCCGGCAACACGCCCTCCGAAGCTGTCCTGCATGGGCTTTGCGAGCTGGTGGAGCGCGACGCCTGGGCCTTGACCCAGCTGAAATCGCCGGAGCGCCTGAAGGAGAGCCGCGTCGACCCTGCCTCCTTCGGCGATGCGGTTATCGACGTCATGACCGACCGGATCACACGCGCCGGCATGAAACTGCTGCTGCTCGACATGACGACGGATATCGGCGTTCCCGTTTTTCTGGCAGTCATCATGCCGGGCAATCTTTCCGACCGTGTCGACGCGCGCTGGTCGCATGTCTGCGGTGGCTGCGGATGCCACCCCGATCCCGTGCGCGCCGCGCTGCGCGCCATCACGGAAGCGGCACAGAGCCGGCTGACGGCGATCGCCGGCAGCCGCGACGATTTCTCGCCGCGCATCTATCAGCGGCTCGACCGGAGCGCGGCGATGCAGCAGGTGGTCGAACTTTGCGAGGGCGACGGTCGGATGCGCGCGTTCCACGACCGCCATCGCCGCCCGGCGACGATCCAGGAAACCATCGCCCATATTGCCGAGCGACTGGCGGCGACCGGCATCGAGCAGATCATCGTCGTGCCCTTTCCGCATCGATCCCTGCCGATCTCGGTCGTCAGAGTGATCGTGCCGGGACTGGAGGTCGACATATCGGGCCAATACATTCAGCTCGGCATGCGCGCGGTCAACACGATAAGAGGAGCCGAATCATGAAGGTGCTGTTTGTCGGCCCGAGCCTTGGCAGCGATCTTGCCGCGGCAAGAGCCATATCTCCTTGCATCGACTTCCGGCCACCTGCCGCCGCCGGCGATATCTTGAAGGCGGTTCGGGACGGCGCCACTGCGATCGGCCTTGTCGACGGCTATTTCGGCGATCTGCCTTCGGTCTGGCACAAGGAAATACTCTACGCACTCGAACATGATGTCGCCGTTGCCGGCGGCGCCAGCATGGGGGCGTTGCGGGCAGCCGAATGTGCCCCCTTCGGCATGGTTGGGCTCGGCTCGATCTTCGAAGATTACGAGTCCGGACGGCTGCTCGACGATGAGGCCGTCGCGCTGGTGCATGCGCCAACCGAGTTCGGCTGGCTGCCGCTTTCCGTTCCCTGGGTCGATTTCGAGCCGACGATCGACGCGCTTCACGCCAATGGCGAGATTTCGCCCGGCGAGCGCAAGAAGCTATTGCTGGCCGGCCGGTTTCTGCATTTCTCCGAGCGCACCTATGCGAAGGTGGCCGACGAGTGCCATTTCCGCAAGCTGCGCCGCGACCATATCCTCGCCGCCATCCGCGGCAGCCGCGTCGAGCGCAAACGCGACGACGCGCGACTGGTGCTGGCATGGCTGCGCCGGGATGAATTCCTCCCCGTCAACCGTGACTGGCGCTTTGCCGCGACCTCGCATTGGGAGCTTTTGCACGCTGAAGTCACGCGTAATGCGGTTCCTGTAACGCTTGAATAACGGTCGCGGCGAGAAGATGCAGCACTGATGGAATCGTAGGGTTCCACGACCAAGAGGCGGGAACGATGTTTGATCAATACAAAGAGGGTACCGGCAGCGAATACGCAAGGATCTTCCGGCTGCTGTCGGCAGCCAAGGATGAGGCTGAAAAGCTTCAGCTGCGCAATCTGATGCACCTGACGAACATGGCGCTGCTGCAGGTCGTCATCGATTGGGACGGCATAGATCCCGACAGGGAGCTTGACGTCAATCTCGAGAAGCTGCTCGGCAGCAAAGCCAAGATCGCAATGAAGGATGCCAGCGAGAATCTAATCCTGATCGATCGCCATTGAGCCCGATCGATTGCTATTGATCTCGATCAACCGCGATTGATCCTCATGCGGTCCGTTCGGAGCGCGTGAAGGACAACCGGTCTATTCGGCCGCTTCGGTGTCCAACTCCCCGGTTTTGGCAATCGCCTGGACGAGCTTCAGGATCTTCTTGCGAAGCGCTTCGTTCTTGATCGAAAAGAACGCCGCATTGAGAAGCACACCTTCGCGCGAAATAACGAATTCTTCGCTCGGAGCGGTATTGTCGTTGGCCGTGTCAGGGGTCGACAGGTCGTCAAAAAACGTCCTGACATCAACCTTCAGCGCGCCGGCGATTTCGACCAGCATGCTGGCGGAAACGCGGTTGGAACCCTTTTCGTACTTCTGGATCTGCTGGAACGTTACGCCAACACGATCGCCCAGTTCCGTCTGAGAAACTTTCCTCAACAGACGCTGGATACGGATCGTCTTTCCGACGTGAACATCGACGGAATGCGGTTCTTCTTTCATTTCATTTTCCCTTCTGAAGGCAGCGGACAGGGGTCATTCGCCATATCCGTGTCAACAACTTTTAGCCGAGATAAATAAGGCTAGCAATTGCTTGCATGTAGATAGCGTTAAGCCCGAAAATCGGGCGTTTTTTGTCCCGGAATTGTACAAAAAACATCCCGAAATGGCACGCCTGGGAGACCGGTCGCTTTATTTTGTGACGTCAGAGCGACCAGAGGCGCTGCGCATTGGCGAAAAGCAACTTCGAGCGCTCTGCCTCGCTGCTACCTGAGAGCATCGCATGGGTCGCCGCGACCCAGGTAGACAGGCCCCCACCGAGCGTGCAGACTGGCCAATCGCTGCCCCAGACGACGCGGTCCCAGCCGAAACTTGCGATCACATGTTCGAGATAAGGCTGCAGCGTTTCTGCCGTCCAAGTTTTCGCGTCGGCATAGGCGACAACGCCGGAGACCTTGCAGACCACGTTCGGCCGCCGTGCAATCTCTGATATGCCGGCCCTCCACGGCTGAAAGGCGTCCGAACGGATATCCGGCACGCCGCAATGGTCGAGAACGAACTGCACATTAGGCGCAAGATCGGCAAGCGTGGTTACACGGCTCGCCTGATGCGGCAACGTGCAGAGGTCGAAAGTCAGGCCGCTGCCGCTGATGCGCCTGATGTTTTCGCGAAACAGAGCGCCTTCGGAGACATCATCTGGCACCACATGCAGCACGCGGCGGAACCCCTTGACGAAGGGATCGGCCTTCTGCCTCTCGAGATAGGCGCCAAAGCCTTCCTCTTCCGGACGGCAGGAGACGATGGCGCCGGCAATCAGACTGCCGTCCTTTTTGGCGATGCTGGCTACGTGATCGGTCTCGGCTTGCATCGCGGCGGGATCGACGTCGACCTCCATATGCAGCGCCGCGGTAATGCCGCAGCGCCGGGCCTCCGTCGCATAGGTCTCGTAGAGGAAATCATGATCGAGATCAGGCACGCCGGAGAGCCAGGGATAGGGCAGGGCCGACCGGTCGATGATGTGCAAATGGGTGTCTATGAACACGCTCTTCTCCTCCAAGAGTAAGCCTTTGCCGCAAGCCTATCGTTGGTGAATGGATTGTTCAAATAGAAATTCCTAGGCCTCCTGCGGAGCTGCGACGTCGGCTCCGGCAAGCAGCGAAAGCTGGGCGGCGGTCTTCTGCACCAGCGTGATCGCCTGCGTGATATCGGGAGCGGACGGCGCATTGACGAGGGCGATAAAGGGGCAGGTGAGGGCGGCGATGCAGCGGCGGTCCGGTCCAAGAATCGGAGCGGAGAGATTGTAGACGCCTGACGTCTGGGCGCTTGCCATCATCTCGTAGCCGCGCTCGCGGATCTGGTGGAGACGATCGTAGAATTCGGGGCCAAGCTCGATGTCTGAGCGGCTGCGAACATGTTCCGAGATCATCATCTCCCGCTCCTCCTCGCTGCGGAAGGCAAGGAGCACATGCCCCGAACCGGTATCAAAGAGGCTGATATGGGCGCCGATGCGGATCGAGAATCCCCAATAGTCCGGCGCCTCCTGCTGGGCGATGACGACAGCTGCGCCGCGATCGAAGACGGCAAGATGATTGGCCTGGCGCGTGCGCTGGGCGAGATCGCGCATCAGCGGCGTGGCATAGGAGGCAAGCCGGCGCACCGGCGCGTGCAGTTGCGCAAGACCGAAGAGCTTCAGCGTCAGCGAATAGCGGTCGCCATCCAGCCGGGTGACGTAACCGCGGCGCACCAGTCGGTCGAGCATGCGGTAGAATTCGTTGGGGCTGCGGTCGAGCCGTTTGGCGATTTCGGCCTGGGTGAGGCCGCTGTCGACGCCGGCGAGCAATTCCAGGATATCGAGGCCCTTGTCGAGGGCAGGAGCGCGGTAGCGATCGGACTCGTCGGTCTCCATTCCATCCTCCTGTGAATATCACTCTGCATATACGCAGAACTGCGGCTGGAAAAGGAAAACTTCGCACTTGACCCTTGGCCAATCGTCTGTTTGTCTATAAACAGACAAATCATCACTGAAAAGGTCGATCCAAACGAACGACTGCGGTATTGAAGGCGCCCGAGCGGCAGGATCATAAGCAAGCCGGGACAGGGAGGAAGACCGTGCAGCGAAAGGGAATGGTCATCGGCCCTGCCGCCGGCGGAGATCGCCGAAAAAGCAGTCAATCGGCTGAATCCGCCGCTGATCTGCCTGTGCAACAGCGCCAACTCCTCCATTTAACGCAGAAAGCCGCGCACCTCAGGAAGCGGACCGGCGCGCTGCATCACGCCGAGCTTTGCCAAGACATCAACCGTCCTCCATCGTCCAGCGTAGACAATTCCAGAAAAGGCCCGTGACATGACAAACAGACTTTCCGGCAAGACCGTTCTCATCACCGCCGCCGGTCAGGGCATCGGCCGGGCGACGGCGGCAGCCTTTGCCGCGATCGGCGCCAGGGTTCACGCGACGGATATTAACACCGAGGCGCTGGCGACCCTTGCCGCTGAAACCGGCGTTTTCACCCATCAGTTGAACGTGCTCGAAGAGGACGCGGTCAAGGCCCTTGTCGCCGAAATCGGCGCTGTCGACGTGCTATTTAACTGCGCCGGCTTCGTCCATGCCGGCTCGATCCTAGAGATGAAGGATTCCGATCTCGAATTCGCCTTCGACCTCAACGTCAAGGCGATGATCCGCACCATCCGCGCCGTGCTGCCCGGCATGATCGAACGCAAGGACGGAGCGATCATCAACATGGCTTCCGTCGCCTCCAGCATCAAGGGCGTGCCGAACCGCTTCGCCTACGGCGTCACCAAGGCGGCGGTGATCGGGCTCACCAAAGCCGTTGCCGCCGATTATGTCGGTCAGGGCATCCGCTGCAACGCCATCTGCCCCGGCACTGTGGAAAGCCCGTCGCTGCAGGACCGCATGCGCGCGCAGGGCGATTACGACGCAGCGCGCGCCGCCTTCATCGCCCGCCAGCCGATGGGCCGGCTCGGCTCGCCGGAAGAGATCGCCGATCTCGCCGTCTATCTCGCCGGCGCGACCTACACGTCGGGCCAGGCGATCGCCATCGACGGCGGCTGGACGATCTGATTTCAGCGGATGCGGCCGGCCCGGCAGTCTTGCCGGCCGGCCCGGCCACTGCAATCGGCTCTTATAATCAGCGCATATAATCGGGAGGAACAACCATGACCCGCATCACCGACCTTCGTGTCTTCGATCTCCGCTTCCCCACGTCGCAAAGCCTGGATGGGTCCGATGCGATGAATCCGGATCCAGATTATTCGGCGGCCTACGTCATTCTCGATACGGATGCGCCTGATCTTGCCGGCCACGGCCTGACCTTCACCATCGGCCGCGGCAACGACATTTGCTGCATGGCGATCGAAGCGATGCGCCACCTCGTCGTCGGCGCCGACCTCGCTGAGGTTCTCGCCCACCCCGGCACCTTCTGGCGGCACCTGACGAGCGACAGCCAGTTGCGCTGGATCGGCCCGGAAAAGGGCGCCATTCATCTGGCGACCGGCGCGGTCGTCAATGCCGTCTGGGATCTTCTCGCCAAACAGGCCGGCAAGCCCGTCTGGCGGCTCGTCGCCGAGATGTCGCCGGAAGAGATCGCCGATATCGTCGATTACCGCTACCTCACCGATGTGCTGACGCGCGCCGAGGCGGTCGATATCCTGAAGCGCGCCGAGGCGGGCAAGGCAGAACGCATCGCCATCCTCGAAAAAGAGGGCTACGCCTGCTACACGACCTCGGCCGGCTGGCTCGGCTACGGCGACGAAAAGCTGCGCCGCCTCTGCCAGGAGGCGATCGATGCCGGCTTTAACCATATCAAGATGAAGGTCGGCCGCGACCTGGAAGACGATGTCCGCCGCCTCAGGATTGCCCGCGAGGTGATCGGTCCCGATCGTTACCTGATGATCGACGCCAACCAGGTGTGGGATGTCGGCCAGGCGATCGACTGGGTCAAGGCGCTCTCCTTCGCCAAGCCCTTTTTCATCGAGGAACCCACAAGCCCCGATGATGTCGCCGGCCACCGCAAGATCCGCCAAGCGATCGCTCCGGTGAAGGTTGCGACCGGCGAGATGTGCCAGAACCGCATCATGTTCAAGCAGTTCATCGCCGAGGGCGCGATCGACATCGTACAGATCGATTCCTGCCGCATGGGTGGGCTGAACGAGGTTCTGGCCGTACTGTTGATCGCCGCCAAGTTCGACCTGCCGGTCTGGCCGCATGCCGGCGGCGTCGGTCTCTGCGAATATGTGCAGCATCTGTCGATGATCGATTACGTGGCGGTGTCGGGCACCAAGGACGGCCGCGTCATCGAATATGTCGATCATCTGCACGAACACTTCCTCGACCCCTGCCTGATCGAGAACGCCGCCTACATGCCGCCGACCCTGCCGGGCTTCTCCATCGAGATGAAATCGGCCTCGATCAGCAACTATACGTTTCGAGGTTAAGGAAACTTCGCCGGCCGCATGTTAAATTCCTGATTTCGACAGTCTTTTTTGCCGATGATAGGCTTCCAATCTGACGGGACTGCTCCAATTGACTTGGAGGCGGCGATGCTTGCTTTTTAAAGCGCCGAGGAATATTTTTGTAGTGTGAATGCGGAGGGGGCCCAGCACCAGCAGGCCAGCAAATTTTATTGAACTTAAACAATAGAATGTTTGCGATCGAGCCATGCCCAAGTTTCACTACGTCAAGAGACTGTGCGCTTACCTGCTGATCATCGCGGCAATGCTGCTGTCGGTCGGCACGGCATCTGCCGCCGTTACAGAAGAGAGTGGGCGCCGGGTCGCTCTCGTCATCGGCAACTCGGTCTATAAGACGCTGCCCTCGCTTCCCAATCCTGCCAATGGCGCGGTGAAGATCGACAAGTCCTACTACATGCCGACGAAGGCCGTCACCCGTGCCGAGATGGCTGAATAAACACCGCCAACTCAGATCCCGCCCAGGCCTATGCCGACAATCCGCAGCAGCCGGCCGACGACGTGCCACTTGCCGTGGCGCAGAACTATACGGCCTGGCTGTCGAAACAGCTGAACGCCCCGGTCCACCTGCCGTCGGCGACGGAATGGATGGCAAGTGCGGCGCAGATCACACCGGAGAGAGACTGCCCGACAATGGCGATATCATCCTGCAATGGAGCGCCACCCCTGCGAAGCCGGCGGCAATGTCGCCTTCATGGCGCAGGAGGGCTCGACCTTCGTCGTCTGCTCGGATGCTTCGGCCGGCGGCATCTTCCGCGTCACGGCCGAATTGCGGTGAGGGATCCGAAGCGTGGAGACCGAAAAGGGAAGCGTGCGCCGCTGACACCGGGGCGGGCAATCGGTTGCGAACCCGGAATGCGTCCATCAGTGCACCACTTCGACGGAGCGCAGGGCACTCTAAGGTTCCAGAGCGCCCTTTCTTCTTCATTCGACAGCTCGCGCCCAAGCCGCATACCTCTACACTTTTCAATTCCAAATTTCAGAATACGCGCGTATATTGAGCTGGGGACTGCAGTATCCGTGCCTTGAGGGGTCGAGGACAATGTGCTGGAACACATCATCATCATTCACGCCGGTTGGATTTGCTTTGCGAGGCCCGGCATCTCGCAAGATCGTATGGACACTGGGCGACGCGGCCCGTCTTCTGATCAACGACTGGCCTTGCGATGACGGCGAAGAATATGTGGCTGCCGTCAAAGCCTGCGTCGATGCATTGAGCGGGAAGATTGCCCCGGAACAATTCCGGGAAGCGCTTCTGCGTGCGGCCGATGAGGCGGGTATCGCTACTCTATCGCTCGTCCGGCAGGGAATGGGAGAGCGACGGCCGGACCTTCCCCCCATGATGCGAACGTAGGCCCTATATCAAGGGGCTACCCGCTTATCGACGTCACGTGGCGTCGCAAACTTTTTCTATTTCTCCGTCGATTTGATCACGACCGCCAGGGATATCGTCAATGGGATGGGAAGCACTGGGGCAATGGGGTGAAGGTGCGGTCCGCATCGAACCACTTGCCGGTGGAGTCGCCAACGACGTGTGGAGCGTTCGCATCAACGGGCAGATCGCGGTCGGTCGTTTCGGCTCCAGGACCGACGCTGATCTCGCATGGGAAACCGAGCTGCTCCAACGTCTCGACCGTGAAGGGATGTACGTTCCAGTGCCGATCCCCACGACTGACGGCCGGATGTTCGCGAACGGTCTGGTCGTCATGAAATACATGGAGGGCGGACCGCCCGAGACGGAGTCCGACTGGCGTCGCGTGGCCGAAACGCTCCGCGAACTGCATCGGTTGACGCAGGGCTGGCCGCAGCGCCCAGGCTGGCGATCGTCGAGCGGCCTCCTGCATGCCGAAACCGGAACGAGGATCAACCTTGCCGCGATGCCGCCGGAGGGCGTTCTGCGATGTCGAGCAGCATGGGCGCGGCTAGTCGGACGCCAGACATGCGTTGTCCATGGCAACCCCAGCAACCCCGGCAACGTCCGCGTGACCGCGGATCGGGTCGCGTTGATCGATTGGGACGAGGCACATGTCGACGTCCCCGACCTTGACCTGGTGCTGCCCGGCAACGCTGCCGACCTCGACGACGGCGCGCATGACATCGCCGCGCAAGCATCAGCCGCATGGGAAGCCGCCGTCTGCTGGCGGGACGAGTATGCAGTCAAGCGGCTTGCCGAAGTTCGCCCGGTCTGAGCAGTTCCGGCGGATCGACGACCTTGCGGCTGACGCTCCGCAGCGGCGTGTTCAGCTGCCGGCGTCAACTACCGCAAGCAGAACCCGCATTGCATCAAGCCGATCCAGGACACCCCGCCGATTGAAAGCCTCGATGTCGAGGATATGGGAAATCGACTCCGCTGAACAGGCGGCACGGCCGTCTGCTTGAATCCAATCCCGATGATGCAGCAATGACCGCTTCGAAGCGTTGCATACGCATCGCGGCCCCCCGCGATACAGCACCGTTTCACGATCCGGGTGATGCGTATCGAGAGGCAGGTTCTCATTTTCGCCGGCTACCGGCCAGAGCGCGTAGCCGATAAATTTTCCCCATTCGATCAAGCATTTCGCTTGATTGCCAAACGGCACACTCGGTGTCGCGGAGACCAGGGTTGGGTGACGCAACTTCAAATGGGTGAACATCATGGACAGACTTTTCTATGTTGGCGTGTCGGCCGCACTCTTTGCGGCCTTTGCCTTTTCGCTCAACTTCGTCGTGCCCTTCATCATCGGTGACTATTCCACGTTTGATTTTGCCCTCATCCGTCACGTCGTCTCGGCACTGGTCGGGCTTTACATTCTGTTTTCCGAGAAGGGTGTCATGCGCCACCTCACGCTTCGAAACTGCCTGCAAGCCATCTGGCTCGCCTTCGTCGGCTATGTCGGCTACTTCCTGACAGTGACGGGAGCGGCCCTCTTTGCCGGCCCAGTCATCGCTCCGGCCTTTCTCGGGCTCGTACCAATCGTATTGATGGTCATCGGCAATCAGCGTCAGGCATCATTGCCATGGCGATCCCTCATGGCGCCCCTGGCACTGGTGCTGGTCGGCCTTGGCCTCGTCAATGGCACGGCATTCACGGCCGAAGGACTGGACACTGTGCAATCATTGTGGATCGGCGTGCCGCTGGCGCTTGCCGCCGTGGGCCTTTGGGTCTGGTTCGCGCTTTCCAATCAGGCAGCACTCGCCGCACGGCCGGACATGCCATCCAGCATGTGGTCGGCGCTGATACTGGTTGGCGGCGGGGCCTTGATGCTGGCCTTCTATCCCATCGGTGCTTCGATGGACCTCTTCCGGCTTCCTACATTGGGATTCGGCTGGAGCGCTGCCGGCAACCTCTATGTCTGGGGCACAACTCTCGCGCTGCTGGCCACCGTGGGCGGCGTCTGGGCCTGGAATATAGCCTCACGCAGCCTGCCGGTTGCCTTGGCCGCGCAATTGATCGTCTCAGAGACTGCCTTCGGCGTGATCGGCGGACTTGTCGTGCATGCGCGCTGGCCAACTCCGATCGCAGTCGCCGGGGTTGTTGTCCTGATCGCCGGCGTCGTTCTGTCGGTTCGGATTTTCTATGATCGCCAATTTGCATCTGGAAAGACAGTGCTCGCGAACGAGTGAACCGCTGGACACAGAGCCAAAAACGGGCGCAGGTATCGGAGACGCCACGTTCAACGTAAAATCGGCTTTTGACGCAAACATGCCGCCTCGCCATTCCAATGCGTTGTCCGCTTTCAAGCCGCCGTTTGGCTGGGCTCTACGCTTGAGGGCGCAAAGCAGCCTTATCCTTCGATGACGAAAAAGCTCGCCTAGGGCCGAACTCCGCCACCGCTCAGATGCACCACAAGGCAAATTCCCCTGCGAAGTCGGCTGCCCAAAGGCTTGCGTGCGGTGGAGTTGCGGCGGCCAGTAAAATCAACCGGCCACCCTTCACATTCAGCACGGGAGCCGCCTGCCGGCTCCCTCTCCAATACCATGGCGGCGGCGTCCTGCAGCTCGAGTTTTCGCCGCTGCCAGTCGTCTCTCAGGCCTCGGATTTCAGCTTGCCACCGACCGCCCAGGAATCCTTGGCGATCTCCGTAATCAGGATTTCCACCGATTCCGGCGGGCACGCCAGGGTTTCGACGGCGGCCTTGGTCGCTTCGCGCGCGAAGGCGCGCTTCTGATCGTCGGTGCGGCCGGGATGCATCTGCAGGTGAAGAATGGGCATGGTTTCTCCTTGGTCAGGTTGGTGATGTCCGTCGTCTTGGCGCGGGCATCACGACCATGTTGTAAATTCGTTGGTTGATAAATAAGCTCCAGGTTTCGTCATTCGAAACCAACAGGTAGGCAATTGTGGACAAGCTGGCCGGAATGGCGATGTTCGTCAGGGTCATCGACAATGGCAGCTTCGCCGCCGCCGCGGAGATCGCGCAAGTGTCGCCTGCCATGGTTGCCAAGCACATCAAGACGATTGAGACCCGGCTCGGGGCGAAACTGATCCACCGCACCACGCGACGCCACCAGCTGACAGAGGTTGGTCAGCTCTATTACGAGCGCTGCAAGCGTGCGCTTTCCGAAGTGGCGCTGGCCGAGGCTTCGGCGAGCGAGCTGCAATCGGCGCCGCGCGGCCGCCTTCGGTTGGTTGCGCCGGTCAGCTTCGGGACGCAAGTCCTGGTGCCGGCGCTGGTCGATTACCAGAACGCCTATCCCGACGTCAGCATCGAGCTATCGCTCGACAACAATGTCCATGACCTCGTCGGCGAGGGGTTCGAGCTCGGTATCCACATCGGTCCGCTCTCGGACAGCAGCCTCGTCGCCCGCCCGCTCACGCCCTACCGGCGGATTCTCGCTGCCTCGCCGGACTATCTTGCCCGCCATGGTCGACCGGCCTCGCCGGAGGCTCTGGCGAACCATCTCTGCCTCGGCCACTCCTATTGGCGCATGCAGGATCGCTGGCACCTGGTTGGACCGGGGGCTGAAATCCGTGATGTATTGATTTCCGGAAAATTCTCGACCAACCAAGGGGCGGCGTTGCGCATGGCCGCGCTCAGCGGCGCGGGAATTACGCTTCAGCCGGAACTGCTGCTCGCCGCCGATATCGCCGAAGGACGGCTTGAGCGGGTGCTGCCGGAATGGTCCTACAAGCCTGTACCGATGTACCTCATTTATGCGCCGAACCGTCGGCCGACAGCGATGTTGCGAACGGTGATCGATTTCCTGGTGGAACGATTTGGGTAACGACGCTCGGTCGAGGGCGGCCACAGGAACAGCAGACATTCCGAGCAAAAGAGGAGGCACCAGTTGCAACTGAGTTTGGAGCTATTTGTCGAAACACCTGAGAAATCGCTCGATTTCTATCAGCGTGTCCTGGGCTTTGAAGTGCAGGGTTCGGCAAGCGCCGAATAAACGATGTTGAAAAACGGTGACGCAGTAATCGCGATCAACTCGCGAAGCGTTCTTTCGAGCGATCATCCATTACGGATCGAAATCGGCGAAAGGGTTGGCCTTGGCGTCGAGATCAAGGTCGTTGACGTCGAGGCTGATGCAAGTCCGGGCGCGAGCCAGAGGCCGACGAAGACAGATCCCGCTTTGCCCCAAGGTCATCAGGTGAGGAGCGCCCGCCCCATCTGGCCGGACCCGGACGCGCCACGACTTCTCATCAGGTTGCTTCGAGCACCATGTTGAGCGGCGTCTGGGCTGCGCGCCGGACATGTGTGAACCCGCCTGACCGGATCACCTCCGTCAATCGCTTCTCTCCCGCCTGAGCCCCAAGCGCGAGTCCCGTCTCCTGCGCCAGCGAAGTGGGAACGCAGATCATCGTCGAGGCGGAGTAGTAGAGCCGCCCGACCGGGTTGATATTGTCTTCGAGCGTATCCCCGGCGGTGGGCTCGACCACCATCCACGTGCCACCCTGCTTCAGTGCCTTTCTGATATGCGCCGCCGCGGTCTTGGGGTCGCCCATGTCGTGCAGGCAGTCGAAGCAGGTGATCAGATCGAAGTCGTTTCCGTCGAAGTCCTGCGCCCGGCCCACCTTAAAGTCCACGTTCGTCAGGCCATCTGCCCGGGCGTGGGCAGTCGCGGCCGCAATCGAATCCGCATGGAAGTCGTAGCCGATGAACCGGGAATTGGGGAAAGCCTGCGCCATGAGGATCGTCGACAGCCCATGTCCACACCCCACGTCGGCCACAGTCGCGCCCGCCTTTAACCTGTCGACGACTCCATCCAGCGCAGGCAGCCAGTCCTGCACGAGGGCATTCACATAGCCGGGCCGGAACAGCCTCGCCACGGCGCAGAACATGCAGCCGGCCTGATCCCCCCAAGCCACGCCTCGACCGGTCTTGAAGGCAGACTGCACCTTCGGCTGGTTTTCGACCATCGCGGCAGCCGTATCGAATGCGCCGATCAGGTTGACCGGGCTGTCGGGTTCAGCAAACACGTAGGCCTGCTCGGGCGTGAGCGAGAACCGGCCATTCTCGTAATGCACATAGCCCGAAGCCGCCTGTGCTGCCAGCCATTCGCGCACATAGCGCGGCGCGCATCTCGCGGCCTCGGCGAGATCGTCGGCCGTCGCGGGTCCGATGTCCCTGAGGGTCTTGTAGAGGTCGAGCGCGTCTCCGATCCGCACCAGCGGCACGCTGACTGCACCGCCAAGGTCGCCAAGGATGCGGCCCACGAGCTCATTGAGCGTAGTTTCGTTGAGTTGGGTCATGTCGGATTCCTCCTGATCTACGGGCGGCCTCTTGCCGATCGCGGTTTAAGGATGAGACCCGTCGCGCCTGACGGCATGAGACAGTTGTCCCGCGCAGCTTCGGATTCAGACCCGGCAAAGGGGCGTTTGTCCCAAAGGTGGGGGCGACGCAGCTCGCTACCTGGAAAGCGCCATAACGATCGCCTGCGAACGGTTATGCACACCGAGCTTGCTGAAAATCACCGACAGTTGGTTGCGTACGGTCTTGACGCTCTTGCCAAGGCGGGCTGCGATCGCGCGATTGTCGAGCCCCTCCGCGACGAGGTCGAAAAGCGCCGCCTCGGCAGGTGTCAGACCGGCGTCGCGAACGGCGCGCGGTCGCACCGGTCGATCCTGCCCGAGGAAGGTTGCGAGTTCGGCGTGGAAGACGGCCCAGGCCGGTTCGTCTGGCAAGAGCACATGGTTCTTGCTCTCGAGCGGTATGAAGCGTGCTCCGGGAATCGCGGCCGCAAGCTTGCAGCCTTGGTCGAACGGCACGCGCATATCGCCGCGGCTATGCGCAACCAAAGTCGGGACGCGAAGTGTCGTCGCCAGATCAAGCACATCGAGCCCCTGCATCTGCCAAAGCAGTTGCGCGGCAACGTCGGGTGCTGCCGTCACACGCTCCAGATCGCCCCACCAGCGGTGCTGTTCGGGTGTCCCATCTGGAATGAAAAGGTTGGTAAAGAACCGACAGAACGCCGGATTGTCGCGGCCCCAGCCGATGCGGATGAGGTTGACGAGCGTCTCGGCTTCCAAGCGCTCGGCCTCGGTCTGCGCGCGGGCCCGCGCACCCTGACTATAGGCATTCAGGAGCACCAGGTGTGACACCCGCTCGGGATGCCTCAGGGCGAACGCGATACTGAGGGCGCCGCCTTGCGAGAGACCGAGGAGGACGAAACGCGGCTCCTCGATGGAGGCTGCCACGGCATCCAGGTCCGCATGCCACGCCTCAACCGAAAGATCGGCGACATGCCGATCCGATAGACCACAGCCGCGCGGATCGTAGCGCACAAACCGATTTCCAGCCGAGAGCGCCTGCAGCCATGGCCGCCAGACCGGGCTCTCGACATCATAGTCGACATGACTAAGCCAGTGAGCCGCCCGCAGGATCACTTGTCCCGTCCCGCACGACGCGACGGCGATCCGGGTGCCGTCGGCGGAGGCGCAGAACCGTATGGTCTGGCTGAGTTTCATCCGTCAAGAGTAACGCATCGAGAGGTTGCGCAACAGGTCCGTCCCGACGAACTTCGCGCCGTGACGGACCTGTGGTCAATGTTGCCTACGAGGCGACCCTTGCCTTCGAGACCGTGCCGGCGGGAAGTTGTTCGCTTGAGAATCCGGCTGATGAAGAAGCTCGGCGGCATGCTCGGCGTTGCCCGAGATGGGAATGGGTTAATTCCCGACACAATCGCCTAGAGCAATTCCAGCAAAAGTGCGTAGCGGCTTTGCCAGGCAACGCGTGAAACGCTTTTACCGGGAATTGCGTGAAAACAAAGAGATAGAGCATTTCCGTGCTTCGGAGAAAAACGGAAATGCTCTAGGCTCAGGCGACGGACCATCCACCGTCCACCAGCAGGTTCGCGCCGGTGATTAGGCTCGCAGCCGGCGATGCTAGGAAGACCACGGCACCCACCACATCATCGGTTTCACCGATCCGGCCGAGTGGAATGTGACCGAGCGTCGCTTCGCGATTGTCGGCATCGGATAGAAATGGTGCTGTACCATCGGTGTGAATGAACGTCGGCGATACGGTATTTACGGTGACATTATAACGTGCCCATTCGGCTGCAAGGCAGCGCGTGAGGTGATTAATTGCCGCCTTGCTCATGCAATAGATTGCCTCGCCGCGCAGTGCCACGGTGCCGGCCTGTGAGCTGATGTTGATGATCCGGCCGCCATTGCGCTTGATCATGTGGCGCCCTACGGCCTGCGTCATCAGAAAGGTGCCCTTGATGTTGACATCGAGTATCTCGTCAAGGTCCTTCTCCTCAACGAGTTCCGCGAGATTGCCCGGAGCCACGCCGACGTTGTTGACGAGGACGTCGATCCGACCGAACGTCGTAAGCGCCGCGTCGACGGCGTTTGCGATATGGGCCTTGTTGGGAATATCCAGTTCAACAGGGAGAACTTTTCGTCCCGTCCCCTCGAGTTCGGCAACCAGGCCCGCCGACGCTGCGACATCTCGGACCCCCAAAACAATATCGGAGCCTGCTCTGGCACAGGCAAGCGCGCAGGCTCGACCGATGCCACGGCTCGCTCCCGTCACCAAAGTCACCTTGCCCTCAAGGCTGAAGTCCGGCGCATTCTTCTGCATCATGATGCCTCCCCGCGATGAAGCTCATTTATGGCAGTGTCGGCGTGCGGATGCCAGATATTCTCAGCATGCTGAGGAGCGTCCCTTTGGGACGCGTGAGGTCTGCTTCGGCTCTGGGCCGGATAGCACCACAAGCAGACCTGCCGTTTTGGCGGTGTGTGCTAGTTGCAGCGCTTCGATGGGTGTAGACTGCCGATACTATTGCATGTTCATGCAAGGCAACGATGATGGGCACCCCCGCGCTCGACCGAAAGCTGCTCGCGATCCTTGCGGCGGATATGGTCGGCTACTCGAAGGCGATGGAGGCCGATGAGGCCGGCACCATCAAGCGACTGAAGGCCATCCGCGCCGAACTGATTAATCCCGCCATCTCCCAGCGCCATGGCACAATTATCAAGCTGATGGGCGACGGCGCGCTCGTCTCCTTCAATAGCGTGGTTGATGCGGTAGCCTGCGCCGCGGAGTTTCAGAATGTCGTGGCGGCGCGCAACGCCAACCTACCGGAGCCTGAGCGCATCGTATTTCGCGTCGGGATCAATCTGGGCGATGTGGCCTTGGTGGATGGCGATGTCTATGGGGATGGGGTGAATGTCGCCGCGCGGCTGGAGCATTTGGCCGAGCCGGGCGGCGTCGTGGTGTCGGGCACGGCATACGATCATCTCCAGGGCAAACTCGACTGGCCGCTCGATTTCGCCGGCGAGCAGCAGGTCAAGAACATCAGCCGCCCGGTACGGATGTATCGGCTGAGGCTCGACGGCAAACGGGCGCGTCGGCCCCTTCTCAAAATGATGCCGCGCTGGGCCAATGCGGCTGCCGCGGCGATCGTGGCGCTGGCGCTGGCGGGCGGCGGGGTCTGGTGGTTCTCGCAGCCCGAACCTTTGAGCGGCAAGCCGTCGGTGGCGGTGCTGCCCTTCAACAATTATGGCGGCGACGAGGCTAGCGGGCGTCTGGCCGATGGCCTGACCGAGGACATCATCACCGACCTCGCGCGGTTTCCCGAATTCGAGGTGGTGGCGCGGAATTCGACGGACGTTTATAAAGGCAAGCCCGTGGATGCCCGCCAGGTCGCAAGCGCGCTCCATGTCGGCTTTGTTCTGGAAGGCTCGATCCAGCGGCAGAGTGGCCGGGTACGGATCACAACACAGTTGATCGACGCAAAAACCGGCCACCAACTTTGGTCGGAGAATTGGGACCGGCCCGCTGAGGACGTGTTCGCCGTTCAGACCGAAATCGCAGAGCAGGTCGCCAACCGCCTCGGCGGCGGAGTGGGACTGATTCAAGAGGCCGGGCGGGCTGCAGCCAAACGCAAACGGCCTGAAAACCTGAATGCCTATGACTACTATCTGCTCGGGTCCGAAAAGATTGAAAAGCTCACCAAAGCCGATGACGAGGAGGCCATCACGTTTCTCAACCGCGCCGTCGAGCTCGACCCTGGGCTGGCCCGGGCCTGGGTAGAACTTTACCATGCTCATGATCTGATGGGCGTGTTTGGCGTCGATCCCGAGAGCAACCGCAAGGTGGCCGCCGATGTGGCCGAACGCGCGGTGCGGCTTGATCCGAGCGACGCTGAAGCCCATGCGGTGTTTGGTATGAGCCTTGCCAATAAGGGCGATATGGGCCGCGGCAAGTCCGAATTCGACACGGCCCTTCGCCTGGCTCCGGGTTCGTCCGAAATCCTGACCTTTTACAGCGGCTATGCAGCACGCTTCGGTGAACCAGAACGCGGTGCTCAAATGGTCGACAAGGTCATGCGGCTCGACCCGAATTATCCGATGTGGGCGTCCAACTTCTTCGCACCTGCCTATTTTATGGCGGGCCGATATGAGGACGCGGTGACGATGCTGGAGCGCATGACGCCTGACAACTACCAAAGGTGGACTTGGGTGGTGCGCAGCAGCTCGCTTGCGGCACTGGGTCGAACCGATGAGGCGCATGCTTCAGCTATGGAAACTCTCAAGCAGCACCCCGAGGTGACTGTCGAGAGCATGATCAGTGAACCCGGCCTAAGCACAATCGAGCGCAATCGGTTCATAGAGACAATGCCGCTCGCTGGCTTCCCGGCATGCGCCAAGCCCGAGGCGCTGGCGAACCTCGCCAAACCTGTGCGACTGCCGGAATGCGAGGCGGAGAAGGCCAAACCCCTCGGGCAGCCATAGAACAGCCCTGTGCAACGCGCGCGCCATATAAGAGGCCTTCTCTCGGCACGCTTTCTCAGCGACTTCCCCCGAACGAGCCATCAACTGGACCAACGATTCATCTGGGATCAGTAGCCATGGAACGCGCAAAACCTACTCGTTGCGAAGATCGACTGCGTCAGAGGGAGCTTTGATCCGATCTCGCTTCGTCTCGAAGATTTCCGTCATCACGGGGAAGCCGGTTGGGGTGGCTCCAACGAACTGGCGGGTGGTTTTGATGATTTTTGAAGTCGCTGTAGAAATCATGACTTCTGATTTGGCGTTATAGCCATTTCTTGCCCAGTCCACCTGAAAAACCTTCACCGGCGCAGCGCCATAGAGGCTGTCGGAAGCGTTCGAGCAATGCCGGAAAACTGCTCCGATACCATCTACAGTCTTGCGTAGCCCACGGTGTCGCAAATGCCATCTACCGAGCCCCTGTCGATCATAAGCGAAATCACCAATGAAGACTCGAATTTCGAGCAGGTCAAAAGCGCCCGCCGGCTGAACGCCGTAAAGCCGGTACGCGAAATTGCCTCCAAAGGTGCGCTCATAGGAACGGTTGACGAAATCACATGAAGGGTCTTCGTCTGGCAGACGGTCGAGCAAGCCGAAAGACCTACGATCTTCTTGTGCGGCGGACTGCGATACGACCGACAAAATCACTGGGAGAATTAAAGCAACGATGCTGACGCGCATAGTGACCGTCACTTATTTTTGGCATGGCGTTTCCGAGCCGCCAGGAGCGACATTACTCCATCCAGCTTGCTCATCATTCACCGCGTCAGGCGTTTAACAATGGAAGAGAGAAACCTTAAGTAGCTTGCACGGGACTGAATTCGGCAACCGGTTGCCGCGTCTTACTCCCGGTCACCACTTTGATCGTAGCCAAGATTGCAAGCGTCCATGGCGAACGAACTCCGCTGTCACAGGTGCAATTGGGGTCTCAAATTACTGAGCAATCCGCGACGTCGGAGTCTCAATCGGGAAGGTCGACTTTGGCCTCAAGCAGACAACAAACGCTCCAAAAGTGGAGCTGTCGCCAAGGCCTAAAAGGCGTCGACCACGCTCGAACCTCGTGATCGCAGGTGGCTAAGAAGTGAGACAATTTGCCCACTTAACTATGACCTAAAAGTAATTCATCCTCCAATCGACTCTTGAAAATTGCGGTTGTAATTGCTGTTTGAGTATTGAAAATACAAGTTGAGTATATGCATCACCTCGGCGAAGTTGTAATACGACGACAAAAAGAAAAGTTGATTGAAATTGTAAGGAAATTTGTAAGCCGGGGACAGCCTTACGTTTTAATAAACTTTCCATCAAATAAAGATCCTGGCCATCATGCGAGTTGGCTTGGGTTGTCGATAGTATTGCGTGAAGTAACGGGGCGCCTCCCGGTGCTGACGAGCAGCGCCGCGCAAAGTATAGATGAGATAAAAACAACACCAGGCGACGCTCCAATATTCATTTGCGGATGGACCGACTTTGGAGACGCGCAGACGGGCAGGGATGATGTTCGCTACCGTTTGATGTGGAAATATCCGGATCGAACGATCATCCAGATGCCGCAAACGATTCATTTCGCAAACGAGTCCCTCAAGGAATATGCGAAACGTACGATCGGGAGGCATCGCAATTTTTTTTGCATGACGCGCGATGGTCAGAGTTTCGAGTTAGCGAAAGCCAACTTCGATTGTGATGTAGAGGCCGGCCCGGACACTGCATTCGGCATGGAAGCGCTAAAACCCTTCGAAGCCGATCCTCTCAGGGTATTATATGTCATGCAGCCTCTCGGAGAGGGCGAGGTCGATATAGCGAAAGCGCGAGCGATCGTAGACGGACCTCTTTCCAATTGGATCAATGGTCCGAACAGTCTGTCGCGCATACGCAAGTCGAGCGTCGTCAAGTCGGCGTTGCGGCATGGCTTTAGCCGCACAGCGATGATCGCCCAACATCGTGAGGATGTCGCGGCTCGATATGTCGATTACGGCGTGAAGATCCTGTCCGGCGCGCAACGGATCATCACCAACCATCTACACGGTCATATTCTCTGTCTTTTGCTGAATAAGCCGCATATCGCGGTTGCGAGGGACGGAAGCAATCTACACGACGTCATCGGTAGCCAGACTGGCGATAGCCCTCTGGTGGAGAAAGCGACAAATGCCAGTGAGCTCTTAGCAGCAATGTCTCGCCTGCCGTATGAGATGGGAGGAACTTGGTACAAGTCGAGTAAACCCATGAATCCAAGTCCCGCTATTCCCGCCCCCGATCTAATGCCTCAACCCTCCATAGTCTGATTCCCGGTAGGAGCTCACTTTGTCGGTTTTACGAGACGACGATATTCTATTCAGCCATGTCAGTGAGAACCGATCCGCCGCAGCCGTTACGGGTGCTTTCTGGTCGGCGCTGAGCACGCTTATTCCGACAGTCCTGACCTTCGCTGTCTTTGTGGTGACGTCTCGCGTTCTCCAGCCTCAGGATTTCGGCCTTGTCGCGCTGGCCTTCAGCATCGTGTCATTTGCGGGCAGCTTTGGACCGACGGCATTTGGCGAAGCGATCATACAAAAAGCCGAAATCAGGCGCAGCCATCTGGATACGATATTCCTGCTTTCGCTCGCTTTTTCATTTTTGATCTATGGTGCTTTGTGCGTCGCCGCTTCGCCAATCGCGGTCTACGTCGGGCATGAGCAAATCACACCCCTGATTTACATCATGGGATTGAAGGTTTTCTTCGACTTCACGGCCGTCGTTCCGAATGCAATTGTCAATCGGAAGATGTCGTTTCATCTGGTAGCCGTGCGCACTGTGATTGCGACGATCACTTCTGCCTGCATTTGCCTTGTTTTGGTTCTCGCGGGTTTCGGCTTGTGGGGGCTTGCGATTGCACAGATCGCGGCCACAGCGGCATCATGCGGCGCCGCTTTCTGGGGCGCTGGGTGGCTGCCCGGGCTTCACCTGAAGAGAGCAAGCCTCAATGAGCTGCTTCACTATGGGTTCTTTGCATCTGGCACTCGTTTTTTACAGACGATGAGCTTGGACAACTTGCTCATTGGGGTGCTCTTGAGCCCCTCAGCGCTCGGGATCTATAACTTCTCGAAGCGCCTGTTTGATATGATCAACAACGTCATCGCCGGGGGCTTAACATCTGTCACGCACGTCTTGCTTTCTTCATTGCGGGCTGATCCGAAGAAAGTTCGAGAAGCATTTCTAATGGCAACGTTTGGCTGCGCTCTGGTTTCCTACCCCGTATTCATTGGCCTTGCCGCCGTTGCAGGTGATGCGATCACGACAATTTTCGGTGCACACTGGATCGCGGCCGTTTGGCCAGTTCGGTTCTACTGCGTCATCGGATTGATGGCTGGGATCGGCTACGTGCAGGCATCCTTGATAAAGAGCCAGGGAGAGATGGATTGGTGGTTTTACTACCAGCTGGCACGAAACCTCCTCACACTCCTGACGATCGCAATTCTTTATCCTTATGGCGTCACGACAATTGTTTTAGCCATAATGATCGAAGTTCTGTTGTTTTGGCCGATCACCAGCTGGAAGGTTTCGCAGCATATAGAGCTGAGTGTCCCGGCATATTTGGCGCAATTCCTGCGACCTACCATAGCCTGTGCAGGAATGGTTGCAGTCGTTTTCCTCCTCCACGAATTGCTAATTCGTTGGTCCCCGTATCCGCGCTTGACCGCGGAAACCCTTGCGGGCGGCATAGCTTACTGCGGCCTGATATTCGTTCTATGCAGAACTCGTTTAAATGTCTTGATCGGCAGCATAAAGCAGGCACGGCAGCGCAAAAGTAACAGGGGTGCGGTTGCCAACCCCGCATGATTTTCTGGCCCACCGCAGAGACCTGTGTTGCGATTTGAATGCTCTGGCGCTCAAGCAGTCATCTGAAATTATGAGAACGTCGCTTCGGTGACGTTCTCATCCACCGCATCCGAACGCCCCTCAAACACAACGCGTAATAGGATAATCCATAAGATGACTAGCCTCGACCGCGGTTATTCGCCACAGGCGATGGACGATGTAGGAGTCTCGGTTGCCGACCGCAACCGTTACTATACGCTCGATGCAATGCGCGGATTTGCCGCTATTTGTGTTGTCGCTACACATTTCCGGGAGAGCTATGCGCCATCAGCCTATCTAGCAGTCGACTTTTTCTTCGTTCTCAGCGGATTTATAATCGCCGAAATTTATGGAAAACGACTCTCGCGCGGTCTGCTGTTCCAGTCGTTTATGGCGGCCCGCATCAAGCGCCTTTATCCGCTCTATTTGATCGGAATTTTGGTCGGCCTCATCCAGATCATTCTGTTAACAAGCTGGGGGCTGAGAAATCAAAGTGTCATCGACCTGCTGGTGTCGACGACTGCGAACACGTTCTTTCTGCCCAGCCCAATGTACTTCCTTCAAGCGAACCCGATGCAAGGAATGTTTCCAATCAACGGTCCAGCATGGTCGATGTTCTGGGAACTGTTGGTGAATATAGTCTTCGCTCTGTGGCTTTTTCGGCTCTCTATCCGCGCCCTCTGCGGAGTTGCATTGGTCTCGGCTGCATTTTTGGTTTTTGTCGGTTTTAAATACGGTATGTTGAATAGTGGCTGGGAGTGGCCCTCAGCGGTAGGTGGCCTGCCAAGGGTGATGTTTTCATTTACCGCAGGGGTCGTGATAAGCCGTCTATTCGGCGGCATGCCCGCTTGGAGGAAGGGCTGGGCCGCCATTGTGCCCTGCCTTCTTCTGATGATTTGCATTGCGGCGCCGGTTCCTGTCGTGCTGCGGCCTTACTACGACTTGATGTTCGCGATGGCCTTGGCGCCGCTCATCGTAATGCTTGGCCTTTTTTTGGAGATGCCTGCAAAAGCAGAGACGTTGGCAACATGGATTGGGTATATCTCCTACCCAATCTACATCCTACATCGAGGCGCGATCGGCGTTTTCAAGCCGGTTGCGGCTTCGATTGGATTGAATAGCCCTATCGCATTCTCAGTGTTTCTCAGCGCGGTCGTATGTTTCGCTTATGTGACCGCTCGTCTCGTTGACAAAACGATGGCTACGCGGACCCGTCGAGCTCGATAACTTTGCGTCGGCTTTCCCAGGTGTACGCATTAAATACATGGGGTGCGCTGGAAATTGTCGGGCAACGCTCGTCTTACGGCAAACCGCTTCGACGAGTTTATGTCGTCGATCAACGGCGGGCGGGCGGCTTCGTGGCGGCGCGGCGCTGCAGCGCGAAACGCGCGGCCGAGCAGTTGATGTCGGGGACAAGATCGTAGGTCTGCTGGTAGAGGCTCTGCGCTAGCGTATTGTTGCCGCGGGTTTCCGAGGCGAGGGCTGCGAGTGCCGTACGCTTGTAGGCCTCGACGATCGGCTCGGCGGCCTTTGCCAGCGCCGCGTCGTCAGCGGTTCGGACGCCAGCGAAAGGGCGGCATAGGTTGCATCGCCATCCCTGCCAACGCGGCCGCCGACAGCGCCGTTGAAGCTTTGCTCGGAAACCTGGCGCATGCGCCGGGCATTCTTGATGCATGTCGGAATGCGGCCGGCTTCCGCATTGATGCGCTCGGCCGTCGGGCCACTTTCCGCGCTGCCGCTGTCGGACAGGATCACGTAGCGATGGCGAGGTAGGCGACCCCCTGCCAGCCAGGAGGGCCGGCTGCTTGAGCAGCGACTTTTTCGGCTTGTCGTCACCTGCCTTGGAGGCCTCTTCTTCGGCGCCTCCTTGGCGGCGGCTTTGACGACGAACTGGAATTCGACATCCTTGCCGAGACGGAGGCTGTCGCCTGCCTTCAGCGAGGCCGTCTGCAACAGGGCTTCGCCGCGCAACATGATCGGGTTCAGCCCCATGCAGCGAATGATGAAGCCGCCGTCGCTCTGCCGCTCCGCCCGCTTCAAGCGCACCGGCCGGCGCCGGGTGATCGAGATTTCCGAGATCAAGGGCCTGAACAATGACGGCCAGTATATCGTCGAAAGCATCTACAAGCTCGAGGGCGACGGACATTCCAATCCCGATGGCGCACTTCTGTGGACCGGTGTCGTGCCGAGCTTAGCCGCCGATGCGGTCGAAGAGCTGCAAGGGGCGGAGCGCCCCGAATGGGTGCCGCCACGTTGCATACAGCTTGAAAAACGATCGAAACCCGCCTCTACAGGACGCTATCCTTTTCAGCGCTCGCTGCCATATGGGTGAGATCGTCCCAGAGGCTTTCGGCAAAGCTGCGCAGCACCGTGAGCTCGAAACTATCATCGCCGGTGCGGGCGATCTGCACCGAGAGATGACCGACCATCGTCATGGCCGAATGGCCCTCCGGAAAGACGGAAGGATCGAGATCGACGGCGGTCCCCCTTGAGAGAAGCGCCCGCGAAGAGCAGCCGGAAACGCTGATACGCACGCGCCCGTGGCTCTGGTCCATGACGAAGGCCTTTCCCGCAAGCGCCACAACGAGAGCATCGAGGCTGGCCGGGACAAGCGGCTCGTCGCCGGCGACGAACCATTGCCGGAAGCCCGCCTTGCGGATCGAACTCTTAGCAAAGCCCGCCTTCACCAATTCCGCGGCGAGCGCGGATGGCTCGATGGCGCCAAGCACATGCAGGAGATGGCCCTCCGGCAGGGCTGCCAGCCGGATGCCTGCCTCCGAGATGCCGTTATAGACCGCTCCGGCCAGAACCGGTTTATGTTGCGTAAAATCACGCATGGAGCTTCTCGTTTTCGGGATCGATGAAGACGGGATGGCAGAGCACCGCATCGGTGAATTCGTTGCGCAGGCCGTTCCAGACCGTCACCTTTTCACCGATGCGCTCCGGCCCGCGCCTGACGAGCGCCAGGCCGATCGTATGGCCGAGCGTCGGTGAAAAGGCGCTTGACGTCACGTAGCCCTGGTCGTTTTCGAGCGTCGCCGCAGCGCCGTCGGCGAGGATATGCGCGCCGGTGCGAAAGCCGGTCGACGGATTAAGCGGCTTGACGCCGACAAGGCGCGGCCGCTCGGGATCCTGCAGTCCTTCGCGGGCAAGCATGGCCCTGCCGATGAAATCCGGCTTGGTTGATGAAACCATGCGGCCGAAGCCGAGATCGCCTGGCGTTACCGTGCCGTTGATCTCGGCATGGGTGACATGACCCTTTTCGATGCGCATGACGCCGAGCGCTTCGGCGCCATAGGCGCAGATGCCATGTTTCTCGCCCGCCGCCATGATCGCGTCGGCAACGCCTTCGCCATAGCCGGCCGGTACGGCCAGCTCGTAGGCGAGTTCGCCGGAGAAGGAGATCCGGAAGAGCCGGCCCTCGAGCCCGCTGCCGAAGAGCGAGACCTTGCGGGCAGTCATGAAAGGAAAGGCCGCATCCGATATGTCCCCGTCGACGATCTCCTGGAGAATGGCGCGCGACTTCGGCCCGGCGACGGCCATCTGCGCCCATTGATCTGTCGAGGAGGCGAAGCAGACGTCGAGATCCGGCCAGAGCGTCTGGGCACAGAATTCGAGATGGGTCAGCACACCAGCGGCAAGTGCGGTCGTCGTGGTCATGAAGAAATGGTCGTCACTGAACCGGCTGGTGGTGCCGTCATCGTAGATGAAGCCGTCCTCACGCAGCATGATGCCGTAACGCGCCTTGCCGACGGCGAGCTTGGCGAAGCCGTTGCAATAGATGCGATCGAGGAAGGTCGCGGCATCCCTACCGAAGATTTCGATCTTGCCGAGGGTCGAGACGTCGCAAAGGCCGGCATTCTTCCGGATGTTCAGCACCTCGCGGTCGACGCTTTCGCGCCATGTCGTCTCGCCGGGGCGCGGGAACCAGGAGGAACGGTACCACAGGCCGGTTTCGACGAAGACCGCACCGTTCTTCTCAGCCCAGCCATGCAGCGGCGACTTGCGCGCCGGCTGGAAATGTTTGCCGCGCGACGCCCCGGTCAAGGCGCCGAAGGAAACCGGCGTATAGAAGGGCCGGAAGGTCGTCGTTCCCACCTCGGCCGGAGACACGCCGCGCGCCTCGGCGAGAATGCCGATGGCGTTGATGTTGGAAAGCTTGCCCTGATCGGTCGCCATGCCGCTTGTGGTGTAACGCTTGGCGAGCTCGACATGGCCGTAGCCTTCGCGGACGGCGAGACCCAAATCCTTGAGATGCACGTCGTTCTGATAATCGACGAAAGCCTTGCCCTTCGAGCCCTTGATCGACCAGAGCGGCTTTGCCTGTGCAGCCGTCTCGGACGCCGGAGCAAAGGCCGGCTCCGCCGCTGCGAAACCGATCGCCTTCAACGCGGCAGCTGCCTTTGCGGCGCCATCCCCGAGGCAGGTCGCGGTTTGCACCATGCCGGCGGCCGCGCCGGCAACGGTCAGACCTTCCTGCTGGACAGGCGCCAGAAACGCCGAGGCCTCGTTCGACCATTGCGGTTTTGCACCGCGATGGCAGGCAAGATGAATGATCGGGCTCCAGCCGTCCGACATGGCAAGCGCATCCGCTTCGATCCGACGGGTGCCGCCTGCTGCCTCAACGCTGACGCCGCGCAGGTGCTTGCCACCAAACGCATCGATGACCCTGGCGCCCTTCAGCACTTCGGCGCGACCCTGCCAGCTCTCGGCCGCATCCCCTCGGCTGTCGATGATCGCAGCAACCTCAAGACCGGCGGCTTCAAGATCCGCAGCGGTGCGATATCCGGCATCGTTGGTGGTGAAGATGACCGTGCTTCTGCCGGGCGCGACCGCCTGCCGGTTGAGATAGCTGCGCATGGCGCCTGCCATCATCACACCGGGAATATCGTTGCCGCCGAAGACGAGCGGACGCTCCTCGGCGCCCGTCGCAAGGATCGCCTGGCGGGCGACGATGCGCCACAATCTTTCGACCGGACGATCAGGATCGGGCATCGCCACATGCTTCTGCACCCGTTCGACCGCGCCGAAGACATTGTCGTCGTACCAGCCGAACACCGTCATGCGCGGCAGGCGGCGCACGTTCTCCAGGCTCGCCAGCTCGGCAAGCAGCTCGCCGAGAAGCGCGTCCGCCGGCTTGCCGTCAACGGTGCCGCGGTCGGAAAGCAGGCTGCCGCCGAGTTCGGCTCCCTCGTCGGCGAGGATGACGCGCGCACCGGCGCGGCCGGCGGTCAGCGCTGCGGCAAGACCAGCAGGGCCGGCGCCGATCACCAGCAGATCGCAATGCGCCCAGCATTTCTCGTAGGTATCGGGATCGGCCTCGTAGGAGGCCCTGCCGAGGCCTGCCGCCTTGCGGATCACCGGCTCGTAGAGTTTTTCCCAAAGCGCCGCCGGCCACATGAAGGTCTTGTAGTAGAAGCCGGCGCTGAGGAAGGGCGACAGCAGCCCGTTGACGGCGCCGACATCGACGCCGAGCGAGGGCCAGCGGTTCTGGCTCTTTGCCGTCAGCCCCTGGTAAAGCTCGATCATCGTCGCGCGCGTATTCGGTTCGGTGCGCCCGCCGCTGCCTGTCGTCACCAGCGCGTTCGGTTCGGCGGCCCCCGCCGTCAGGATGCCGCGCGGGCGGTGATATTTGAAGCTGCGGCCGACGAGCTGGACACCGTTGGCAAGCAGCGCCGAGGCGAGTGTGTCGCCCGGATGGCCTTCGAGCGGCCTGCCGTCGAAGGTGAAGCCGAGTTTTGTGGCGCGCTCGATCCGGCCGCCGGAGGAAAGACGGAAGCTCGTCATGCCGGTTCTCCGCCGAGCTTGGAAAGGGCGGCATCCCTGACGCCGTGGACCGCATGGGTGACGGTATCGCGTTCGACGATCAGCCAGCGGCGGCATCCGGAGGAGTGGTGCCAGTATTCGCTGTGCCGGCCCCTCGGATTGTCACGCAGATAGACATAATCGAACCAGGCCTCCGCACCGGCATCCGGCGCCGGCCTGATAAGGCCGGCATCGCCGCGGATCGAAAATTCCTCCTTGGGTCGGGAGCCGCAATGGGGACAGGAAATCAGGCTTGCCATCGTCGAAAGTCCTCAGTGCAGATTGGGCTGGGCGCCGACGCCCTTTTCGTCGATCGGGTAGCCGCGCGCGAAGCGGTCGAGCCGGAAGGCGCGGGCGGTCTGATGCGGCCCATTGCGGGCAATCAGATGGGCGTAACAGAAGCCGGAGGCGGGCGTGGCCTTGAAGCCGCCATAACACCAGCCGGTGTTGAGATAGAGATTGTCGATATGGGTGCGGTCGATGATCGGCGAGCCGTCCATGCTCATATCCATGACGCCACCCCAGGAGCGCAGATACCGCACGCGCGACAAGGAAGGGATCATCGCCAGCCCGGCTTCGGCGACATGTTCGACCGAAGCGAGATTGCCGCGCTGGGCATAGGAATTGTAGCCGTCGATATCGCCGCCGAAGACGAGGCCGCCCTTGTCCGACTGGGAGACGTAGAAATGCCCGGCGCCGAAGGTGACGACCGTGTCGATGAACGGCTTCAGCCCTTCGGAAACGAAGGCCTGCAGCACATGGCTTTCGATCGGCAGCCGCAGGCCGGCCATGTCGGCGACGACCGTGGAGTTGCCGGCTGCCGCAAGCGCCAGCTTGCCGCAGCCGATGAAACCCTTGCTGGTCTCGACGCCGGTCACCTGGCCGTTTTCGCTGCGGATGCCGGTCACCTCGCACTGGGTGATGATGTCGACACCACGCTGATCGGCGCCGCGCGCATAACCCCAGGCGACCGCATCGTGGCGCACCGTGCCGCCGCGCGGGTGGAACAGGCCGCCCATAATGGGGAAACGGGCATTGTCGAAATCGAGGAAGGGTAATTTCTGGCGCACCGCCTGCCTGTCGAGAAGCTCGGCGTCGACGCCGTGCAGCCGCATGGCGTTGCCGCGGCGCGTATAGGCGTCGCGCTGGGCGTCGGAATGGAAGAGGTTGAGCACGCCGCGCTGCGAGACCATGGCGTTAAAGTTGAAGTCCTGCTCCAGCCCCTCCCAGAGTTTCATCGACAGCTCGTAGAAGGGATTGTTGCCCGGCAGCAGATAGTTCGAACGGATGATCGTCGTGTTCCTGCCGATATTGCCCGAGCCGAGATAGCCCTTTTCGAGGACGGCGACATTGGTGACGCCGAATTCCTTGGCAAGATAATAGGCGGTGGCAAGACCATGGCCGCCGCCACCGACGATGATGACGTCGTAATGCGGTTTTGGCGCCGGGTCGCGCCAGGCAGGCGCCCAGTCTTTGTTGCCGCGAAGGCCGTTCAGGATAATCGAAAGAGCGGAATAGCGCATGGGTCACCCCGGAAAGAACAAGTCCATGATGCCAGAAAGAGGAGCGCTGACTTGCACAATAGGGACATTAATCGCTAAGAAAGAGACATGTCCTCACTTGATAGCAGAAATGCCCAGACGATCGGCTTCATCCTTATCCCGGGATTCGCGCTGATGTCCTATGCCTCAGCGACCGAGCCGTTCAGGGCGGCAAATCTCTTGGCCGGACGTGAGATCTATCGGCTGCAGATCTTCTCGCCCGATGGCGCCCCGGCGCTTTCCTCCTCGGGCGTCAGCGTCCCCGCCGAACCTCTGCCCGTCAGGGGCGCGGGGCTCGGAACGGCCTTCGTCTGCGCCGGCGGGTTGCCCCGCGACTGGCGGTATCCCGGCGTACTTTCCTGCTTGCGGCAGCTGTCGCGCGAAGGTGTGAGGATCGGCGGCATCTCGGGCGGCCCCTATCTGATGGCCGCTGCCGGACTGCTTGGCGGCCGCGACTTCACCATCCACTGGGAGCATGCCGCAGCCCTTCTCGAGGCCTTCCCGGCCCTCACGCCGCGCCAGGCGCGCTTCATGATCGACGGCAACCGGATTACCTGCGGCGGCGGCATCGCCCCGCTCGACATGATGCATGTGCTGATCGCCGAGCGCATGGGGCCGGATTTCGCCCGCCGGGTGAGCGACTGGTATCTTCATACAGAGGTCAACGAACCCGCCGCACCCCAGCGCGCCTCGCTGGCGGAGCGCTATGGCGTCTATCATCCCGGCCTGCTCAGCGTTCTCGAGCGGATGGAGGAGACGATCGAGATGCCGCTCGAGCGTGCCGCCATGGCGCGCATCGCCGGCGTCACCACCCGCCATCTCGACCGGCTCTTTGCGGCCCAGCTCAATACCACCTTCCTCGATCAATACCGCAGGATCAGGCTGCAGCATGCCCATCGTCTGCTGAAACAGAGCCCGCTTTCCGTCTCGGAAATCGCGGTGGCTACCGGTTTTTCCAGTCTGAGCCATTTTTCCCGGATGTTCCGGGCCCTCTATGGCATCGCTCCACGCGAGGCGCGGCGGGAATAAGGTTTTCTTCACGGTTGAGAAATTTTCACTATGACGATAGGGTTGTCTTGGACAAAAGAAAAGGCGGCAGTGGAAAACCCATGAAATCCAACCGTAAAGCGGCAGAGCAAGCGGAACAGGCGCCTAGCGGACGGGCTCCCTTTTCCCAGGACCCGCACGCCGTTCGCGAGCCGAAGGAAAACAACCTCGAAATGGCGATCGGCCATGAGGTGCGCGCCTACCGCAAGAAACTCGGCATCACGGTCACCGATCTGGCGGCCGCCACCGGCATTTCACTCGGCATGCTGTCGAAGATCGAGAACGGCAACATCTCGCCGTCGTTGACGACGCTGCAATCGCTGTCGCGGGCGCTCGGCGTACCGCTGACTGCCTTTTTTCGCCGCTATGAGGAACCGCGCAATGCCGTCTTCGTCAAGGCGGGGCAGGGCATCGAGCTCGAACGGCGTGGCACTCGCGCCGGCCATCAATATAATCTGCTCGGCCATATCGACAACAATACCAGCGGCGTCATTGTCGAGCCTTACCTCATCACATTGACGGCCGATTCCGACACCTTCCCGACCTTTCAGCACGAGGGCATGGAATTTCTCTACATGCTGGAAGGCGTGGTCGTTTACCGCCATGGCGACCAGCTTTTTCAGATGGAGCCGGGCGACAGCCTGTTCTTCGATGCCGATGCACCGCATGGGCCGGAGCAGCTGGTGAAACTGCCTAGCAAGTACCTTTCGATCATCACCTATCCTCAGCGGAGCTCGAAAGGCTGACTTGCCTTAAAAGAAAAAATCTTTCTTCCGAGTTGAAATTCCAAAACAGACCTGCTAGTCCTTTCTCAACACGAACGGAGGTCTGGTCATGTGCGGAATTGTGGGTCTCTTCCTCAAGGATAAAAGTCTCGAACCGGAGCTCGGCGCGCTCTTGTCGTCCATGCTGGTGACGATGACGGATCGGGGGCCGGACAGTGCCGGTATCGCGATCTATGGCGACGCCAGCGGCAACAATGCCAAGATCACCATCCAGTCGGCCAATCCGAAGAAGGATTTCGCCGGCCTCGAGGCGGAACTCGGCCAGGCGGTTAGCGCACCGGTCGCCATCCAGGTGAAGAGCACGCATGCCGTCATCACGCTTGCGAAGGATCTGCTCGACGCGGGCAAGGCAGCCGTTGCGGAACTGCGTCCGAACGTTCGCATTATGAGCAGCGGCGACGCCATCGAGATCTATAAGGAAACCGGCCTGCCGAAGGATGTCGTCTCCCGCTTCGGGGTCAATTCAATGGCCGGCACCCACGGCATCGGCCATACCCGCATGGCGACGGAATCGGCCGTCACGACGCTCGGCGCCCATCCTTTTTCCACCGGCTCCGACCAATGCCTGGTGCATAATGGCTCGCTCTCTAACCACAACAATCTGCGCCGCGAGCTGAAGCGCGAAGGCATGACCTTCGAAACGGAAAACGACACCGAGGTCGCCGCTGCCTATCTGACCGCAGAGATGGCCAAGGGCAAGAATCTCGGCCAGGCGCTGGAAGGCGCGGTCGATGACCTCGACGGCTTCTTCACGTTCGTCGTCGGTACGAAGTCCGGCTTCGGCGTCGTGCGCGACGCGATTGCCTGCAAGCCCGCCGTCATGGCCGAAACGGACCAGTATGTCGCATTCGGTTCGGAATACCGGGCGCTCGTCAATCTGCCCGGCATCGAGAATGCCCGGGTCTGGGAGCCGGAGCCTGCAACCGTCTATTTCTGGGATCACCAGAAGGTCGCTTGACCGGCACCTCATGCGCATTCTCCAAGGGTTATTGAAACATGCCTGTCATTGATCTTGCCACTACGCCGTTACGCGAACTCAACAGCGCCTTGCACAACATCCAGAACGGTTCGAACGATCTTTCCTTCGAAGTCGTCAATCCGCGCGGCAGCCATTCGGTTGCCGTCGGCATCGATGCGCCCGTCACGGTCGACGTGAAGGGGTCCGTCGGCTATTATTGCGCCGGCATGAACGACGGCGGGACCGTCACCGTTCACGGTTCGGCAGGTCCGGGTGTTGCGGAAAACATGATGTCTGGAACAGTCGTCATCGAGGGCGATGCCAGCCAGTATGCCGGCGCAACCGGCCGCGGCGGCCTCCTTGTCATCAAGGGCAATGCGGCGTCACGCTGCGGCATCTCGATGAAGGGCATCGACATCGTCGTTCATGGCAATATCGGCCACATGTCCGCCTTCATGGGCCAGTCTGGCCACCTCGTGGTGCTCGGCGATGCCGGCGATGCGCTTGGGGATTCGCTCTACGAGGCGAAGCTCTTCGTGCGAGGTTCGGTCAAGAGCCTGGGTGCCGATTGCATCGAAAAGGAGCTGCGTCCCGAGCATCTGACGAAGCTAGCCGAACTTCTCGAAAAGGCGGGCGTGACCGAAGTGAGGCCCGAGGAATTCAAGCGTTACGGCTCCGCCCGCAAGCTTTACAATTTCAATATTGACAACGCTGACGCATATTAAGGCGAGGGACCATCATGAGCTATCACAACCCCTATACCCCGCCGCGCAAGTCCGCGACCTTCGACGATTACACGCTGGCGGAAATCCGCCGTGCTGCGGCGACTGGAATTTACGACATCCGTGGCGCCGGCACCAAACGGAAGGTTCCGCATTTCGATGACTTGCTGTTTCTCGGCGCATCGATCTCGCGCTATCCGCTCGAAGGCTACCGCGAGAAGTGCGACACGTCGGTCGTCCTCGGCGCGCGCTTTGCCAAAAAGCCCATTCACCTGAAGACGCCGATCACCATTGCCGGCATGAGCTTCGGCGCCCTGTCCGGCAATGCCAAGGAAGCGCTCGGACGCGGCGCGACGATTGCCGGAACCTCCACCACGACAGGCGACGGCGGGATGACCGATGAAGAGCGCGGCCATTCACAGACGTTGGTCTACCAGTATCTGCCGTCGCGATACGGCATGAATCCCAAGGACCTGCGTCGCGCCGATGCGATCGAAGTGGTAGTTGGTCAAGGCGCAAAGCCCGGCGGCGGCGGCATGCTGCTCGGCCAGAAGATCTCCGATCGCGTCGCCAACATGCGTAATCTGCCGAAGGGCATCGACCAGCGCTCGGCCTGCCGCCATCCAGATTGGACTGGCCCGGACGACCTCGAAATCAAGATCCTGGAACTGCGCGAGATCACCGACTGGGAAAAGCCGATCTATGTGAAGGTCGGCGGCGCGCGTCCCTATTACGACACTGCGCTGGCCGTGAAGGCCGGTGCCGACGTGGTGGTGCTCGATGGCATGCAGGGCGGAACCGCCGCCACGCAGGATGTCTTCATCGAGAATGTCGGCATGCCGACGCTTGCCTGCATCCGCCCCGCGGTCCAGGCGCTGCAGGATCTCGGCATGCATCGCAAGGTGCAACTGATCATCTCGGGCGGCATCCGTTCGGGCGCCGACGTGGCCAAGGCACTGGCGCTGGGTGCCGATGCCGTTGCCATCGGCACGGCGGCGCTCGTTGCGATCGGCGACAACGATCCGCATTGGGAAGAAGAATACCAAAAGCTCGGCACGACGGCCGGCGCCTATGACGACTGGCACGAAGGCAAAGACCCGGCCGGAATCACGACGCAGGACCCGGAACTGATGAAGCGGCTTGATCCAATCGCCGCCGGCCGCCGTCTTGCCAACTATCTGAAGGTTATGACGCTGGAAGCCCAGACCATTGCGCGCGCCTGCGGCAAGAACCACCTGCACAACCTGGAACCGGAAGATCTTTGCGCCCTGACGATGGAGGCCGCCGCCATGGCCCAGATCCCGCTCGCCGGCACGAACTGGTATCCCGGCAAGGGAGGCTACTGATTTCTACCGGCCGGGCAAACGTCCCGGCCGTCTCGCATCCATAACCAAAGTGTCTCCAAGAAATCCAAAGGGGAACGAGAATGACACTGGACCTTGCTGCTTTTGCCAGAGACAAAGGCATCAAATATTTCATGATCAGCTATACCGACCTGTTCGGCGGCCAACGCGCCAAGCTGGTCCCCGCAGAAGCCATCGCCGATATGCAGAAAGATGGCGCCGGCTTTGCGGGCTTTGCAACCTGGCTCGATTTGACGCCTGCCCATCCCGACCTGTTCGCGGTTCCCGATGCTTCCTCGGTCATCCAACTACCCTGGAAGAAAGACGTCGCATGGGTTGCCGCCGACTGCGTCATGGACGATAAGCCTGTCGAACAGGCGCCGCGTGTGCTGCTGAAAAGACTGGTCGCTGAAGCTGCGAAAGAAGGGCTCCGGGTGAAAACCGGCGTGGAGCCCGAGTTCTTTCTCATCTCTTCTGACGGCTCGGTGATTTCAGACCAGTTCGATACAGCCGAGAAGCCTTGCTACGATCAGCAGGCCGTGATGCGTCGTTATGATGTCATCGCAGAGATTTGCGACTACATGCTCGAGCTCGGCTGGAAGCCCTATCAGAACGACCACGAGGACGCGAATGGCCAGTTCGAGATGAACTGGGAATATGACGACGCTCTTCAGACGGCAGACAAGCACTCTTTCTTCAAGTTCATGGTCAAGTCGGTCGCCGAAAAGCACGGCCTTCGCGCCACCTTCATGCCGAAGCCCTTCAAAGGCCTGACCGGAAACGGGTGCCATGCCCACATCTCGGTCTGGGACATCGATGGCAAGGTAAACGCCTTCGCGGACAAGGAAATGGCCTTTGGGCTTTCCGCTCAGGGGAAAACCTTCCTCGGCGGCATCATGAAACACGCCTCCGCGCTGGCCGCGATCACCAATCCGACGGTCAATTCCTACAAGCGCATCAACGCGCCGCGCACAACATCGGGCGCGACCTGGTCGCCGAACACTGTGACCTGGACGGGCAACAACCGCACTCACATGGTGCGTGTGCCGGGGCCGGGACGTTTCGAATTGCGCCTGCCGGACGGTGCGGTCAACCCGTACCTGCTGCAGGCGATCATCATCGCGGCCGGCCTCGACGGCATCCGCAGCCAGGCCGATCCCGGCCGGCACTACGATATCGACATGTATGCCGAGGGGCATCTGGTGAAAGACGCGCCGCGCTTGCCGCTCAACCTGCTCGACGCGCTGCGTGCCTATGATGCCGACGAGGGCTTGAAGGAGGCGATCGGGGCTGAGTTTTCCGCCGCCTATCTCAAGCTCAAGCATCAGGAATGGAATGCCTACTGCTCGCATTTCACCCAGTGGGAACGCGACAGCACGCTCGACATCTGAGTGGCTGGACGCCTCTGGCGCATAACCCCGAAAACCGGAATCGATTTTCGGAAAGGATTATGCGCCGATTCAAAGTGATAGAGCGTCCTTGGTGCGTCTGACAAGACGCGCGGCGCTCTATTGACACGCTGACGCGCCGGGGCGGACAGGCTTCGGCGCGATCAGACCTTCTGCACTTGATATGGCGAAGAAAGTGACAGCATGAAGAACTTCGTACTCACCGTATCCTGCAAATCGACACGTGGCATCGTCGCGGCGATTTCGAGCTATCTGGCCGACAAGGGCTGCAACATCATCGACAGCTCGCAGTTCGACGATCTCGATACCGGAAAGTTCTTTATGCGGGTGAGCTTCATTTCGGAAGAGGGGCTTTCGGGTGCGGATATCGGGGCCGGCTTTGCTGCCGTCGCCGCTCCTTTCGAAATGGATTACGATTTTCACGACAGCGAGAAGCGCATGAAGGTGCTCTTGATGGTGTCGCGCTTCGGCCATTGCCTCAACGACCTGCTTTACCGCTGGAAGATCGGCGCACTGCCGATCGATATCGTCGGCGTCGTCTCCAACCATTTCGACTACCAGAAGGTCGTGGTCAACCATGACATCCCCTTCCACCATATTCCCGTCACCAAGGCCAACAAGGTGCAGGCCGAGGCCCATATCATGGAGGTGGCCGAGCAGACAGGCACCGAGCTGATCGTGCTGGCACGCTACATGCAGATCCTGTCGGACGAGATGTGCCAGAAGATGTCCGGACGGATCATCAATATCCACCATTCCTTCCTGCCGAGCTTCAAGGGCGCCAATCCTTACAAGCAGGCCTACGGCCGCGGCGTGAAGCTGATCGGGGCGACGGCGCATTACGTCACCGCCGATCTCGACGAAGGCCCGATCATCGAGCAGGATACGGCGCGCATCACCCATGCGCAGTCGCCCGACGACTATGTCTCGATCGGCCGCGACGTCGAAAGCCAGGTGCTGGCCCGCGCCATCCACGCTCACATCCATCACCGCACCTTCATCAACGGCAACCGCACCGTGGTCTTCCCGGCAAGCCCCGGCAGCTACGCCTCCGAACGCATGGGTTAGAGACGGGTTGGGGGACGGCAAAAGCATAGCCGCATCCGTCATTCATTTGGTGAGGGTTGCAGCAAGTGCCATCAAAGTTTGGGAAATGCATGCCGGGCGGGCTTGCCACGGCGCGAAAGACTTATATAGTCAGGAAATAAATATTCCGTAGAGGAAACAAAAGGGAACGGACAATGGCTTTATCATGGCGTTTCTCCGTCTTGGCGGATCGGCATCGCGCTCTGGGATCGAAGCTCGAGGACTGGAGCGGCATGGGCACCGCCTGGACCTACGACAAGGACATGTCGGAAGAGCATGTCGCCGTCCGAACCAAGGCCGGCATAATGGATGTCTCGGGCCTGAAGAAGGTGCACCTGGTCGGCCCGCACGCCATCGCCGTGCTTGACTCCATCACCACCCGCGACCTCACGAAGATCTACCCCGGCCGGTCGGTCTACGCGACCATGCTGAACGACCGCGGCCACTTCACCGACGACTGCATCGTCTATCGCACCGGCCCGAATGCCTGGATGTTGGTGCATGGCTCAGGCTCCGGCCACGAGGAGGTCGTCAAGCAGGCGGCGGGCCGCAATTGCGCCGTCCTCTTCGACGACGACCTGCACGACCTGTCGCTGCAGGGCCCGCTCGCGGTCGACTATCTCGCCAAATATGTGCCCGGCATCCGCGACCTCAAATATTTCCACCACATGCAGACGACGCTGTTCGGCGCACCGGTGATGATCTCGCGCACCGGCTATACCGGCGAACGCGGCTACGAAATCTTCGTGCGCGGCCAGGACGCCGTCATGGTCTGGGACCGGATCGTCGAGGAAGGCAAGGAGATGGGCATCATCCCCTGCTGCTTCTCCGTGCTCGACATGCTGCGCGTCGAAAGCTACCTGCTCTTCTACCCCTATGACAATTCGCAGATGTATCCCTTCGCCGATCAGCCGCCCGGCGACAGCCTCTGGGAACTCGGCCTCGACTTTACCGTCAGCCCCGGCAAGACGGGCTTCCGTGGCGCCGAGGAACATGCTCGCCTGAAGGGCAAGGAGCGCTTCAAGATCTTTGGCATGCTGATCGATGCCGATGGACCGGCCGATCTCGGCGACGAAGTCTTTGCCGACGGCAAAAAGGTCGGCGTCATTACCTGCCCGAGCTATTCGTCGCTGACGAAGAAATCCATGGCGATTGCCCGTCTGGACGTTGACAAGGCGGTGCATGGGACGAAACTCGAAGTCCGCGGCAAGACCGTGATAACAGGCGCCACCGCCCACACGCTTCCTTTCGACGATCCGGAGAAGAAGAAGAGGACCGCCGTAGGTTAAGGAGCGCGCGAATGCTCGTTGCAGGCATCAAGAGCCGACCAGTCTACACGGGCCTGACCATCCAGCCGCGCGCCCGGCGGCACATTTTCGCGCTCGAAGGGGAGGGCGCCAAGGCTCTCCTCGATCAGCAGCCGGCGCTTGACGAAACGGCGCTTGCCCGCAGTGAAATCCTCTATGTCGCCCGCGGCTCTCAAGGGTCCGGCCTGGACGAGGCGCTGCGCCGCCTCGGCGCCGACATGTTCTTCACGGCGCCGACCATCGCAACGCTGCTCTTCCGACTGAAGGGTTCGCTGGCCACTGCCCATATGGGCACGCGGCTTTATCTGTCGGGCACGGAAGGCTTCATCGGCCAGGCAATGCTGGTGGCGCTCGAATACGGCATGGACCATGCCTCCGTCATCACCGAGCATCGCGGCTCGCTGGCCCGGCGTGTGCAATGCGTCCATTGCAAGGGCATCACCGATGACGTCACCACCAGCCCCTTTGCCTGCAGCCATTGCGGGCTGCCGCTTCTGGTACGCGACCATTATTCGCGCCGGCTCGCCGCCTTCCAGGGCGTCAATATCGACGCGGAAGAACCGGGCAGCGCGCCTGATCCGGAGGAGTTGTTCCTTTGAGCGGTGGCACTGAAATTCCTGTCCGCGTGGCGCGGATCACGCCGATCGCCGAGCGCGTCAAGCGTTTCCGTTTCGAGCGCCTTGACGGCAAGCCGATGCCCTATTTCTCCGGCGGCGCCCATGTCATCGTCTCGATGAACGATGGCGGCCATATGCGCCGCAACGCGTATTCGCTGATGTCGCCGCCACATGATTGCGCAGCCTATGAGATCAGCGTGCTGCATGTCGAGGATTCACGCGGCGGCTCCACCTTCATGCATGAGAAAGTCAGCGAAGGCGATGAGCTGAAGGTCAGCTATCCCGTCAACCTGTTCCAGCCGGACTGGCGCGGGCGAAAGCACCTACTGATCGCAGGCGGCATCGGCATTACCCCCTTCATCGCAATGATGGAGCAGTTTTCTCGCGAGGGCGCCAATTTCGAGCTGCATTATGCCATCCGCACGCGCGACCGCGGCGCCTATTGGCAGCAACTCGTCGAGCGCTACGGCGGACATCGCGTCAAGATCTATTGCGACGCCGAAGGCGGCGCCATCCCCCTGACGCGCCTGCTCGACACCCAGCCGCTCGGCACGCATCTTTATGTTTGCGGCCCATCCGGGATGATCGACGGCGTGCTGAAGGCGGGACTGGACGCCGGCTGGCCGGAACAGAACCTGCATTCGGAACGGTTCCTGTCGTCGCTGCCCGGCAAGCCCTTCGCGATCGAGCTCCTGCGGTCCGGCAAGACCGTCAAGGTCGGCCATCACGAAAGCATGCTGGAGGCGATCGAGGCGGCGGGCGTCGATGCGCCCTTCCTCTGTCGCGGCGGCGCCTGCGGTCAATGCGAAACCGGGGTCGTCACCTGCGACGGCAAGCTGCTGCACCATGACGTCTATTTGACGAGCGAAGAAAAGGCATCCGGCCGCAAGGTGATGATCTGCGTTTCCCGCTTCGAGGGAAACACGCTGCATCTTGATCTTTAACGGCATCGGAAGCGGAACAAGGAGACCGGACATGGCAATCGTTTTCAAGCAGGAAACCTTCCGGAACGATTTCAGCTATCGGAACAGTCCCGAGAACATCCGGCGTTTCCCCTTTCCCTTCGACCGCGACGAATACATGTATTCGGTCAATATGGAGCCGCATGTGCACGGCCGGGCGGGAACCGTCTACGAAAGCCTGATCGACGTCGACGAGCATTATGTCGCCGAGATGCACGACCGGGCGCTGGTCCTGAAGGAAGATCCGCTGCGCTACCAGGCGCTGCCGCACATGATGAGCGCGCAGTGGGACACGCTCGAATTGCTGATGGAAGAGCAGGCGGCGGGTTACCCCGATCATTTCACGCTGATCCGCAACGGCGACCAGTGGCGCTGGATCAACCGCCCGCTCGGCATCGACGACAGCTTCACCTTCGGCGATGCCTCGACGCTGCCCTACGAGCCCTTCGAATATATCACCCGCCAAGCGCAGGGCGATTTCTGCATCGTCGACCAGCGCGACAGCAATCTCTGGATGGATGCCGGCATGGTGACGACGCAGGCCGACTGGTCGCTCGATTTCGATATCGGCATGAACTTCATGGAATGGCACGGGCCGGTGCCGCTCGCCCACCAGATCGGCGTCTTCGACCGGGCGCTGAAATTCCTGTTGAACCTGCAGCAGGGCAAGCCGACGCGGCGCTTCAACTGGACGATGACGATCAATCCGCGGCTCGACACCAGCCCGGAGAACTATCACAAATGGGGTCCGGACCGCACGACGGTGACACCGGAGAATGTCGGCGAAAAGGTGCATCTGCGCGTCGAGCTGCAGAGCCTCTGGCGCCTGCCGCGCTCCAACGCCATCCTCTTCGTCATCCGCTGCTACCTGATGAACATGGAAGAGCTCGTCACCGTGCCGAAATGGGCGCGCCGCTTTCCGCGCGTGCTGAAGACGCTGCCGCCCGAGCTCATCGACTACAAGGGCCTCACCCGCTTCCGCGAGACGACGATCGACTGGCTTGCCAAATATGACGACGGGGCGCCGACCAGCCCCGGCATCTACCCGGACTGAGGCGGAGCGAATGTGCGAGATAAAACGATATAATCAAGAGGGGAATGCTTCATGACAAGAGTAGCCGTCATCGGTGCCGGTCCTTCCGGGCTGGCGCAGCTGCGCGCCTTTCAATCGGCCGCCCAGAAGGGCGCCGAAATCCCGGAGATCGTCTGCTTCGAAAAGCAGTCGGACTGGGGCGGGCTCTGGAACTATACCTGGCGCACAGGCCTCGACGAATATGGCGAGCCGGTCCATGGCAGCATGTATCGTTACCTCTGGTCGAACGGCCCGAAGGAATGCCTCGAATTCGCCGACTATTCGTTCGAGGAGCATTTCGGCAAGCCGATCGCTTCCTATCCGCCGCGCGCCGTGCTCTGGGATTACATCAAGGGCCGCGTCGAGAAGGCGAACGTCCGCCACTGGGTGCGCTTCAGCACGCCGGTGCGCATGGTTCGCTTCGACGATCAGACGAAGAAATTCACGGTGACGGCGCATAACCGCATCGAGGACCGGATGTATGACGAGGAGTTCGACTATGTCGTCGTGGCATCCGGTCATTTCTCGACGCCGAACGTGCCCTATTTCGAGGGCGTGAAGACCTTCAACGGCCGCGTACTGCATGCCCATGATTTCCGTGACGCGCTGGAGTTCAAGGGCAAGGATATCCTGATCGTCGGCCGCAGCTATTCGGCCGAAGACATCGGCTCGCAATGCTGGAAATACGGCGCAAAATCGGTGACGACCAGCTACCGCTCGAAGCCGATGGGCTTCAAATGGCCGGAGAATTTCGAGGAGCGGCCGCTGCTGACCAAGCTCGAAAACCGCACGGCGCATTTCCTCGACGGCTCGACCAAGGAGGTCGATGCCGTGATCCTCTGCACCGGATACCAGCACCACTTCCCCTTCCTGCCGGACGATCTCCGGCTGAAGACGGCCAACCGCCTCTGGGCCGACAGCCTCTACAAGGGGGTGATCTTCGACAAGAACCCGCAGCTTTTCTATATCGGCATGCAGGACCAGTTCTACACCTTCAACATGTTCGACGTGCAGGCCTGGTGGGCGCGCGACGTGATGATGGGTCGCATCACCCTGCCATCCGAAGAGGAGCTGAAAGCCAATTTCGACATGTGGCGTGCCCGCGAGGAAACGCTCGAGGATGCCGAGCAGATGATCTGGTACCAGGGCGACTATGTGAAGGAACTGCTTGCCGAAACCGACTATCCCAACTTCGACATCGAGGGCACCAACCAAACCTTCATGGAGTGGGAACATCACAAGGCCCACAACATCATGGGCTTCCGCGATCATGCCTACCGGTCGCTGATGACCGGCAACATGTCGCCGACGCACCACACGCCCTGGGTCGAGGCGCTCGACGATTCCATGGAGGAATATCTGCGCAACTGATGAGGCGGACCTGCATTGCCGGAGGAGGGTGTTCGTGCTCTCTTCCGGCATTGTGACGTGCGCCTTCTTTAAATGAGACGACATAAATCCATCTGCAACTCTTCTCTTCGGATGTGGCCTTCATGGATTTTCAAACGAGCATTCTCGGGCGCATGAGTGGTTTTCTCTATCGCTGCCGTGCCGACGAAAACTATACGATGCTGGAGATGACCAACGGCATCGAGCGCATCTTCGGTTATCCCGCCGAGGAAATCATCGGAAACCGCACGCGGACCTTCACCTCGATCATGTACGAGGAAGACGTGCCTCTGATGGACGAGATCGTCGGACGGGCGCTGGAGAGGCGCACAGACTGGACAATGGAATACCGTATCCGTCACGCCATGGGCCATCTCATCTGGGTCACCGAGACGGGCGGCGGCATCTGGGACGAGAAGGGTGAACTTCTCTATCTCGAAGGCAGCATCATCAATATCGAATCACTTTATCAGCGAATCGATGACCAGACCGCCGATATGCGCGTCACCGCCTCGAAGACCAATGAGATCCTGCAATCGCTGCGTTACCTGAAGCTGCTCGCCGTCAATGCCGGCATCGAGGCAGCTCGCGCCGGCACCGCCGGATCGGGCTTTGCGGTGCTTGCCGCCGAGATGCGCACGCTTGCCAACTCCTCGGAAGAGGCCGCACGCGCCATTTCCAACGCACAACGCAAGGCGGAAGGCTGAGCGTAGCCAAGCAGCGGCAGATTTGCGGCTCACGTTTGAAGCCGCATTGTTAACCGTTCGGCGCTTCCAGAGATTGCAGCGCTTTTCCAATGACTTGCGGTAATCCTGTTCGTGAAAAATCTGCTGTGATTGTCGCGAATGTTAAGGCCGCGTTAACTTTTTGTTAACCATAGCAGCGGTAGACATGGTCAACGATTTCTTCACATAGATGACCAAAGTGCTAACAGACGCTCGCTCTATCCGCATCAAGGGCCGCTCTTTCCTCGCGGTCATGCTGTCCCCGGATCTTCCGATCGATGATTGGTTGACCCGGCTGGACGATCTGGCCGCGCGTTCGGCCGGCTTCTTCCTCGGACGGCCTGTCGTGCTCGACCTGACGGACCTGCAAATCGACCGGCCGCAGCTGAAGGACCTGATTGCTGAACTTGCCAAGCGCAATGTCAGCATCATGGGCATCGAGGGCGCGCGGCCTTCGATCCTCGGATCCGGCATGCCGCCGGCACTCAAAGGCGGTCGGTCTGTTTCCGATATCGAGGTTCAGGCAAAGGAGCCCGTCGATCCGCCCGGCAAACCGGCAGTGGCAGAGACCCGCCCGGCAATGCAATCGATCGTCATCCGGGAGCCTGTGCGCTCGGGACAATCGGTGATCTTTCCGGAAGGCGACGTCACCGTCATCGGTTCGGTCGCCTCGGGTGCCGAGGTCATCGCCGGCGGGTCCGTCCATATCTATGGCACCTTGCGTGGCCGAGCCATGGCAGGGTCCATCGGAAACGCATCGGCGCGGATCTTTTGCCGCAAGCTCGAGGCCGAGCTGGTTGCAATCGACGGCATCTACAAAATGGCGGAAGACATGGCCCCTAATCTTCGCGGACAGGCTGTTCAGCTCTGGCTCGAGGACGACGCGATCATGGCAGAGAAACTGATCTGACGGCAGCGCCGCGCGTCTCTTCGAGAGCCGCAAGAGGACGCTTTAACACTTTGAATTACTGGGGCCACGGCAAAGGAGAGACAATGATGGGGAAAGTGATCGTCGTCACGTCAGGCAAGGGCGGGGTTGGCAAGACGACCTCGACCGCCGCATTAGGAGCGGCACTGGCGCAACGCAATGAAAAAGTCGTCGTCGTCGATTTCGACGTGGGCTTACGCAATCTCGACCTCGTGATGGGCGCCGAGCGCAGGGTCGTCTACGACCTGATCAATGTCATCCAGGGCGACGCCAAGCTCACTCAGGCGCTCATCCGCGACAAGCGGCTGGAGACGCTGTTCCTGCTGCCGGCCTCGCAGACGCGCGATAAGGACAATCTGACGGCCGAAGGAGTCGAGCGCGTCATCAACGACCTGAAGCGCTATTTCGACTGGATCATCTGCGACAGCCCCGCCGGGATCGAGCGCGGCGCAACGCTTGCCATGCGCCACGCCGATGTTGCCGTGGTCGTTACCAATCCCGAGGTCTCGTCGGTGCGCGATTCGGATCGCATCATCGGCCTGCTGGATTCCAAGACCGCCAAGGCCGAACGCGGCGAGCGGATGGAAAAGCACCTGCTGCTGACACGCTACGACGCCAACCGGGCCGAACGCGGCGACATGCTCAAGGTCGACGACGTCCTGGAGATTCTGTCCATCCCGCTCCTTGGCATCATACCCGAAAGCATGGATGTTCTGCGGGCATCCAACATCGGTGCACCGGTCACGCTGGCAGACAGTCGCAGCGCCGCTGCGATGGCCTATTTCGATGCCGCTCGCCGGCTCGCCGGCGAGGCGGTGCCGATCGCGATCCCAGAGGAAAAGAGGAATATTTTCGGCAAGATCTTCGGACGGAGGGCGGCATGAGTATTTTCCGTCTTTTCAACAAGCAGAGAACCGCACCGGCGGCCCGCGAACGTCTGCAGGTCCTTCTCGCCCATGAACGTTCCTCGGCGGGGTCGGACCTGGTCTCCCTGCTGCGCGAGGAAATCCTTGCGGTGATCGCAAAGCACGTGCAGCTCGACCACGACAAGGTTCAGGTGACGATCGATCGCAACGAGTACGTCTCGACCCTTGAGATCGACGTCGAAATCCCGCTGAATGCCGCCGTGCAGGCCGCGTGAACGACAGCGCGCTGCCTGTTGCCACAACAGGCAGCGCTGACGGTCAGGACTTTCTGGCTTTGCGATTGGCGTAACGCAGGTCGCGTTCGGCCTTTCGGGCGGCTTCATCCGCAATCACGCGAGCGATCCTATCTTTGTCAGCCGCTTCGCGTGCGTCGGCATCGGCGCGTGCTGCGGCTTCGGCGGCAGCCTGACGCTCGACTTCCGCGGCTTTAGCCCGCTCCAGTTCCTCAAGCTTCAGCCGTTCCCGCGCAGCACGCCGTTCTTCCCTGGCCGCGGCAATGGCTTGACGCTCCGCCTGCTTTGCCAGCCTTGTGGGTTCGGCCGTATCCTTGGCGGTGCGATACGCGTTGAGGAGAGCGGCCTTGGCCTCGGCAGCTGCACTGCGGCGATCGGAAAGCTCGTTGTTTCTGGCGTTTTTCAAATCTGTTTCCTGACTGTTTGACTTCGACCCTACGGCGCCGCGCGTCTCCAGACGCGCAAAGGACGCTGCAATATTTTGAACTGCCGCATGTTTTATCCTGAAATCGATTCCGATTTAAGGAATTATGCAGCAGGAGTCAGATTTTCTTTTTCCGCTTCGCGGCAGGCGCAGTCGTCGCTGTCAAGCGATCCTGCAATTCCTTGGCCTCACGGGCCTCGCGTAACCGCAAGGTTTTTTCCTCGCGAGCCCGCACCGTCGAGTCGATCTCTTCGACCGCGCGGCTTCGCTCCAAGAACTGCGATTGCACGTTTCCGAAGGCAATCTCCGCCTGCTTGCGTGATTTGCTGTGTGTCTCTGTCATATTCATCCCGGATTTTATTACAGCGCCGCGCGTTTTCAGACCTCAAAGGCCGCTGTAACGCTATGAATTACTGCACAATTCCTTAAATCGATTGCGCGTTTAAGCAATTATGCAGCAGCCCGCTGGCCGACTCAGCAAAAAAGGCCAGGCAACGTGCCTGACCTTAAAGTATCATGCTTTCGACAATGCCGGTACATCCGCGGTCAAAGGAAAGCAGGTGTCAGTTCAGGCAGCTTGGAGATTGCAAGCGGACATTTTGCCCGACTTGTTATCGCGCTCAAGCTCGTAGCCGATCTTCTGGCCTTCGACGATTTCGCGCATTCCGGCGCGCTCGACGGCAGAGATGTGGACGAAGGCGTCAGCGCCGCCATCGTCAGGCTGAATGAAGCCGAAGCCCTTGGTGGAATTGAACCATTTAACTGTGCCAGTGGTCATAACAAACCCTTTCATAGCAATTGAACGACCGCACGTGCGGAAGCACGACGGATGATGATCTCGATTTTGAAGAGGGAAGTTCGTCCAGGGCACGTTGCCAGCGTGCGATAACAAAAGTCAAACAAGCAATATCGACAACCGAGATATAGTCATCCAACCTCAATTTGTCAACTTTTAGTTTTTCAGGGTCATGCACTCAATATAAGGTTGCATCTCCATCGCATTGCGTGCCGCCGCTAAAACGTGCGGCTTCATCAACAGTGCGAGAAACCGATCACCGTCCTCAAATCCAAAAGCAGGAATTACGAGCGCGGTCGCGTCTTCTGCGGGTCGTAATGCGAAAGCGGCACGATCGTCGCAGGCAGGCGCTTCTGGTGGCCGTCGAGCTTACCGATCTCGACCTCGGTGCCGGGGTTTGCATGCATCACGTCGATGCGGGCAAGCGCGATCGTCTTGCCGAGGATCGGCGAGCGCGTGGCGCTGGTGATAACGCCCACCTGGGCCCGGCCGATATGGATGCAATCGCCATGGCCGACGGCCTCGTTGGCCTTGATGTCGAGGCCGACGAGCAGGTGGCGCGGATGCTCCTTGCGGCGGATCAGCGCCTCGCGGCCGATGAAATCGTCCTGCTTGGATTTCAACGGCACCGTGAAGCCGATCCCGGCTTCGAACGGGTCCGTCTGGTCGGTGAATTCGTGATGAGCGAAGATCAGGCCCGCCTCGATGCGGACCATGTCGAGCGCCTCCAGCCCCATCGGCTTCAACCCATGCGGCTGCCCGGCCTCCCAAACGGCGTCGAACACTGTCAGCGCATCCTTCGGATGACAGAAGATCTCGTAGCCGAGTTCGCCGGTATAGCCCGTGCGCGAGACGACGATTGGAACACCCTCGAAGCCGCCGATGCGGCCGACGGTGAAGCGGAACCATTCGAGCTCGCCGATTGCCGGTTGGCGCGGCGCCGTCCAGATGATCTCCTTCAGGATATCGCGGCTTTTCGGACCCTGCAGGGCGATATTGTGGATCTGATCGGTCGATGAGCGGACCCAGGCTTTGAAGCCCTTCTTCTCGGCCTGCTGACGCAGCCAGATGCCGCTGAAATCATCGCCGCCGATCCAGCGAAAGTTCTTGTCGCCGAGCCGGAACAGCGTGCCGTCATCGATCATGCCGCCATTTTCGTAGCACATGGCCGAATAGACGACCTGGCCGGTCGACAGCTTGCGCACGTCGCGCGTCAGGCAATATTGCAGCAACTCCTCGGCATCTGGCCCCGTCACCTCGAATTTCCGCAAGGGCGAGAGGTCGATGACGGCGGCGCGCTCGCGGCAGGCCCAATATTCCTCGACGGGCCCTTCGCTGGAAAAGCGGTTCGGCAGCCAGTAGCCGCGATATTCGGTGTAGTCCCGCGTCAGCGTGGAGAGGCGGGGATGGAAGGAGGTTTCGCGGGTCAGTTCGGCGTCGGCATCTGGGGTCATGCGATAGGCTACCGCTCGTGAGAATTTCTCTTTTCCGGAAAAGGTGCGGACGTGGATATCCGTCGGATCCCAGCCGTTCGCCGCGTCGATATCGTCAGGGCAGGACGAGGAGACGCAGACGAGGTCAGTCAGCGCCCGCATCAGCACGTAATCACCGGGGCGCGACCAGGGCTCGTCAAGATAGAGCTGGTTGTTGTGGTCGATGTTGGTGTTGTAGAAATAGTTCAGCGCTTCCCAGCCCTTGCGGCCGGCAATGCCGTAGGGCGCCAGCACCGCATTGAAATTATCCGTGCAGTTGACGTGGCCGGGATAACCCATGTCGTCGTAATAGCGCGAATTGCAGGCGGTCGCGAAAGCGTCGTGGCGGCCGACCGTATCCTGCACGATCTCGACCAGCGGCTCGAAGTCGCGGTCGAAGGCCTTGGAGGGCAGGCCCGGCATCGGATAGCTGCGGCCGAGCAGCGTGCGGGTGACGGTGGAATCGAGCGCGAGATCGAGACCCTTGTCGACCTTGCGGGCGGCAAAAGCCTGGAAATCGGTGCACTGGCGTCCATAGACATCGATGATCTGGATGAATTCGCCGGCCCGCACGAAATAGGCCGCGGCGGTCGCCGCCCGAATGCGGATATCCTCGATGGGATCAGCGGCCGGTTCCGGCAGGGCAGAGGCATAATCGCGGATCAGCACGCTGCGCTTGATCCTGATCTCGATCGGCGTCGCCGTATCCTGCGCCTCCGGCGACATGGCGCTAGCGGGTGCCGCGACGATCAGTAGGCCCTTCATGGAGACCGTGAATTCCGCCCGGCTGCCCGGGGTCGATCCGGCCCCGAAGATGCTGAGCGCGCCGGCCACGGCCAGATCGGCGCCGCGACGCTGAAGTGCTGCACGCGTGCGGGCAGCACTCTCATCCTCCGCCTGAAGAATAGCCTTCAAGCCCTCGGCCGAATTGCTGAATGGCGTTCCGAGACCGGTCGCCAGGAAGCGCCCTTTTTCATCGAGGAAAGAGATCTCGCAGACCTGTCCACCCTCGCTGTCGATAACGCTGACGCGGTCGCCTGGCTCGACGCGCACAACGACCGAGCCGCCGCCCTTTGCCCTGTAGCGCTCGGTTCCCTCCGGCAGGGTGGGAATGCCTGGATAATGCACGAGGCTCGGAGCGGCCGATCGCAGGCCCGTCATAGCAGGGTGAAGTTCTCGCATGCTGCCCTCATGGGAGGATCAGGCATCCTCTGACGCCCACCCATACAGGTTACAAAATGCGCCACGAAAGTAAAGTCGAGTTGACTAAAAAGAAAAAATCTTCACTATGCATAAAGAGTTCAGACTCGGAGAGTCCGTCGGGAACGCGGATCGCCAAAATCATCCGGGCGAGCTTGAGACCGTCAGGGAGACACGTTCAGGGAGACGTACAAAGAGACGTCCGGAACAAATAGAATGGGGAATTTCACCGATGACAGACGTTGTGGAGGCCGGGATTGCATCCGGCACCGAAGGTAAGCTTGTACGTGCGCTCGACTGGAAGGGCGCATTCTGGGTGGCTGCGGGCGTGCCGCCGCTCGTTCTTTTCTCCATCGGCGGCATTGCGGGCACGACGGGCAAGCTCGCCTTCGTCGTCTGGATCATCTCGATGGTGATGGGTTTCCTGCAATCCTTCACTTATGCCGAAATCGCCGGCATGTTCGCCAACAAGTCCGGCGGCGCTTCCGTCTATGGCGCCACCGCCTGGCTGCGCTATTCGAAATTCATCGCGCCGCTGTCGGTCTGGTGCAACTGGTTTGCCTGGTCGCCGGTGCTGTCGCTCGGCTGCGCCATCGCCGCCGGTTACATCCTCAACGCATTCTACCCGATTCCGGCGGCGGATTCGCAGATGGTCCTCGACTGGATTTCCGCGCATGCCGCTTCCATCACGGCCGATAGCCCTCGCGTCGCCGAATATATTGCAGCCCATGCCGGCACCACCCCGGATGACGCCATCAAGGCGTTGCTTAGCACCGACGGTATCGCCGCCCTGACGCCAGCGATCCGCAGCTGGTCGCTCTTCAGCTTCAGCATTCCCTTCCTTGCCACCGCCAACATCAACGCCACCTTCTTCATCGGCGGCATCCTGATGCTGATCATCTTCGCGATCCAGCATCGCGGCATTTCGGAAACGGCCAGCGTGCAGAAATGGCTGGCAATCATTGTCCTGGTGCCGCTGCTCGTCATCGGCCTCTATCCGATCGTCAGCGGCCAGATCCTTGCCACCAACGTCACAGGTCTCGTGCCGCCGACAGCCGCCTATGCCGCTGTCGACGGCACCTGGAGCAACGGCGGCTGGACGCTCTTCCTCGGCGGCCTCTATATCGCCGCCTGGTCGACCTACGGTTTCGAGACGGCGGTCTGCTACACCCGCGAACTCAAGAACCCGAAGACCGACACCTTCAAGGCGATCTTCTATTCCGGCCTTGCCTGCTGCCTGTTTTTCTTCCTGGTGCCCTTCGCCTTCCAGGGCGTTCTCGGCCATGCAGGCATGCTGGCCCCCGGCATCGTCGATGGCACGGGCGTTGCCGAAGCGCTCGGCGGCCTGATCGGCGCCGGCCGCGTCGTTACCCAGTTGCTCGTCGTACTGATGATCATGGCACTCTTCCTTGCCATCATGACGGCGATGGCCGGCTCCTCGCGCACGCTCTACCAGGGCTCGAAGGACGGCTGGCTGCCAAAATACCTCGACCACGTCAACGAACACGGCGCGCCGACGCGAGCGATGTGGACCGATTTCGCCTTCAATCTCTTCCTGCTGGCGATCGCCTCGGATGTCGGCGGCTATTTCTTCGTGCTCGCCGTCTCGAATGTCGGCTACATCATCTTCAACTTCCTGAACCTCAATTCGGGCTGGATCCACCGGATGGATTCCGGCCATATCGAACGCCCCTGGAAGGCGCCGACCTGGCTGATCGGCCTCAACACCGTGCTGGCCTTCGTCAATGCGCTGTTTCTGGGCGCCGGTGCAAAGGTCTGGGGCTACTCCAATGCGCTCTGGGTCGGCTTCATCTTCGCCGCTCTGATCCTGCCGGTCTTCGCCTATCGCCACTATGTGCGTGACGGCGGTAAATTCCCAGCCGGCGCGATGGAGGATCTCGGCCTGATCGGCCAGGATCTCGGCGTCAAGAAAGCCGGCATCCTGCCTTACCTCGCGCTCGCCGGCGGCCTGGCGATCGTGCTGATCGCCAACGTTATCTTCCAACTTCCGGCCTAAAATCGCCTCCCAAGCAGAAAGGCCGAAAAGCCGCCATGGAAACATGGCGGCTTTTTTCGTTATGTTGGGACGCAGGCGGCGGAAGCTCTTGCGGCATTGACGGCGGCCGCGTTCGACATAGAGGCCGAAGTCGACAGCGATGCGATTCCAGCGATTGATGATATTGATCATCACGGTGAGCTTAATCTGCTCCTCTCCGGTGAACTGGGTGCGGAAATTTTCCGATCTATGACTCCAGCGGCACAGGCAAGATTGTCATGGAAATTGCTTGAAGGCGGCAACGGTCTGTAGAAAGACTATCGAATGGTGCGGATGAAGCAGGATGCGGGACGCATTCGAATCTGGCGCAACGACGCGTTAGCCGGAGTTGAATTGCTGCGCGCGTCGGGAACGCAGCATCACTTTCCGAAGCACTTCCACGACGCTTACGCAATCCATCTCCATGAACGCGGCACAATGGTGTTCCAATATGGTCAGCCTCAGGTGGCCCTGAAACCAGGCAACATCAATGTCCTTGCACCCGGCGTCGTTCACATGTGCCTGCCGGCCGACGAACAGGCGTTGAACTACCGCTGCCTGTTCGTATCGCCTGCGTTTTTGCAGTACGCGGTGCTCGACCCGGGGGCGACGCGCCTAGCGCTGTTCGAGCGGTTGTTATGCCTTGGAGACCTCGAGCTTTTCCAAAGCCTTGGCAAAGTGCATCGATATCTCGAAACTGACGATGACGCCTTTGAAGCCGAGACGCTGCTGACGAGCGGGCTCGCGGCGCTGGCCGCTTACTCCGGGCAGCCGCACGCAAGGATCGAAGCAGGCAGCGAGCCGCGGCACGTCACGACCATTCGCGAATTTCTGGACGCCCACTACGACAGGCGTATTGCCCTTGCCGATCTTGCCCGGCTGGTCAAGCTCAATCCCGTGTATCTCGTCCGATCCTTCCGCTCGTTTGTCGGCCTGCCGCCGCATGCCTATCAGAGGCAATTGCGACTGAGCCGGGCGCGGCAGTTGCTTCGGTTGGGCACGCCTCCGGCCGAAGTAGCCGAGATGGTCGGCTTCGCAGATCAGAGCCATCTCTCCCGCCTGTTCAAACAGACGACGGGCGTGACGCCCGCCGATTATGCGAAAGGTTTATAGCGTTCAAGACAGCAGGGTTTGCTTATGTGAATACCGTCCACTCTTGCGGGTGACGAGGGCTGGCTCCAGCGATGCGCCCGCACGGCGATTTAGGAAAACAGGAGCGGGGCGATTATCATGCCAACCCTCGGCAATATCTGGTTGTTTATCGGCGCTTCCTTGGCCCTGCTTCTGACTCCCGGGCCGGCGGTTCTCTACATCTTTGCCCGCTCGGTCGAGCAGGGCCGCCTCGCCGGCTTTGTTTCGATTCTCGGCATTCATGCCGCAACGGTGGTACATGTCCTCGTCGCGGTGTTGGGATTATCGGCAGTCCTGGCCTCATCGGCTCTGGCGTTCAGCGCGGTCAAGTATGCAGGCGCTGCCTATCTGATATGGCTTGGGCTCAAGAAGATTTTCGGCCGAAGCGAGATTCCCGGCACCGAGACCGGCTTGAAGGCGTTCGGGTACGCGCGCCTTCTCCGCGACGGGTTCGTCGTCAATCTCTTCAATCCCAAGACCGCGCTCTTCTTTCTTGCCTTCCTGCCTCAGTTCGTCGAGGTGGACCGGGGTCACGCAGCGATGCAGATCGCGTTCCTGGGTCTGATCTACACCTGTCTCGGCATCATAACTGACGGCAGCTACGCATTCGCCGCCGGCACTGCGGGCGACTGGTTGAGGCGCAATCGCCGCTATCTCACAGCCGAACGCTATGTCAGCGGGGCCCTGCTGATCGGCCTCGGGTTGACGGCCGCTTTTGCGGGAAACCAAGGCAGCAGTCAGTCGTGACGCGAGCCGGCGCCGGTCGATCATCCTGAACCTGGGACATCCTGTCCGCTTCTGCGAGAAGCGGACAGGGTTCGTTCAATCAGAGCTGAAGCAAGGTTCAGCGGCCGCCCTCGATCTTGCGGTGGCGCTGGTTGATGCCGCCCTTGCCGTAGGGGTAGTCGAAAGGCTGAGGCGCGCTCACCTCATTCAGCCTCGCCATGTCGTCGTCGGAAAGCTTGAGTTTCATGGCGCCAAGATTGTCAGCGAGCTGTTCCGGCGTGCGGGCGCCGAGAATGACTGAGGTGATCGCCGGCTGCGCCGCCGTCCAGGCGAGCGCTACCTGCGCCATGCTGACGCCGTGCGCCTTGGCAATCTGCTCGACGACGCCGATGATCGCCCAGGTTCGTTCCAGCGCATTACGCGGCGCATAGGATTCGCCGCCGCGATTGGGGTTTTCGCCGAGGCGGGTGGCGCCCGTCGGCATCTCATCGCGCTTGTATTTGCCGGTCAACCAGCCGCCGCCGAGCGGTGACCATGGCAGCAGACCCATGCCGGCATCCTGGCAGGCTGCGACAATCTCGAGCTCGATGTCGCGCACCAGCAGGTTATATTGCGGCTGCAGCGTCACCGGGCGGGTATAACCCCGCGCCTTGGCGATCTCCGAGGCCTTGGCGATGTGCCAGCCGACATAATTGGAAAAGCCGTAATAGCCGATCTTGCCGGATGAAACCGCATCGTCGAGAAAACGCAGCGTTTCCTCGATCGGGGTCAGCGCGTCCCAGGCATGCATCTGGTAGAGGTCGATCTGCTCGAGGCCGAGACGGCGGAGCGAATCGTCGAGCGCCTGGCCGAGATGCCGGCGCGACAAGCCGATATCGTTGGGTCCGTTGCCCATCGGAAAGCGCCCCTTGGTGGCAACGATCGCCTGGCGGGCCTCGGTCGGGCGCGCCTTCAGCCAGCGTCCGATGATCTCTTCAGACTTGCCGGCGCTGTAGACATCGGCGGTATCGATGAAATTGCCGCCCCAGGCGAAATAATCGTCGAGCAGCTTGTGCGAGGCGGCCTCATCGGCCTCCGCGCCGAAGGTCATGGTGCCGAGGCAATAGGCGGTGACGACGGTCCCGCTGGGACCGAGCTTGCGATAGTCCATTTCTTCCTCCTCATGCAGATACCCGCAGCCGACACGCAAACGGTCGGGGTAGAAGCCGGGGCTCCTGCAATCAATGACAATATTGTGCTTGAGGCGGCCGCTTGCCGCCGGATGACGTATAGCGCCCCAGGCTGGGAGCACAGGGGCCGGGGGGAGCATACCCAATCCCGCCCGCGCGACAAGTGAGAAAAAATATTCCTGCCGTCGCGGCCGGCGAGGATCACGGATTTTGCGAAAACGAGCCGGCGATCAGATCGGCTGCGGCGACGCCGGTCTCGTAGGCGCCGTGCGCTGTCGAATAACGCGACTTCGAACAGGCCTCGCCGGCAAAGAAGATACGCTCGTCATGCGGCGCTGCGAGACGCCCGCGCAGATCGGAGGCGCCGGGTTCGGCATAGGAATAGGAGCCGCCGATATGGGGCGCTGCGGCCCAGGCCGACATCGCAGCTATGGACAGTTCCTTGCGGATATCCGCGCCGAAATGTGCCGCCAGTTCGTCTGCGGCGAAGGAGAAGGCGGCCTCTCTGCCTTGCCCCTCCAGATCATGCGCGAGGTCGCCGGCGAAATAGGCCTCGACGACGGGCGCGCCGAACGGCCGGAGCTGATAGGTGCCGGTCGCGCTGCGATTGGTAGAGCCGAGCATATGCGTATCCGCCGACAGTGCCTCCTGATTTGCGAGCCTCAAGAAGAGCTTGTCGGCGAGCCCAAGGGGTAAACGGGCTGCCGCCTCGATCTTCTCCGGCAAAGGCGGGTCGAAGGCGATTTTGCCGGCGGCAAGCACATTCGTCGAAACGGTCACCAGCACCGCGCGGGCGCTGAGCGCACCCTGGTTCGTCTCGATGCCGATACGGCCGGCGTGACGATGGTCTATGCGCGTCACCTCCGTGCCGAGCCTTGCCGGAACCGGCTTGCCGTAAAGCGAGACCAGCGTTCCGTAGCCCTCGCGCACCCGCCAGTCAGGGCCAGGGCCGGGATCGTATCTGTTGTAGTCGATGACCGACGACCGCTCCAGTTCGGCACCGGTGATATAGGTGCCGATCGCCCGGATCTGACCGTTCCAGGGATTGCCGGGCTGGAGCATATCGGCCATGGCTGCGTCATTCCCCTCATGGCTCTCGAGGCGCTCGAAATAGGCGCCGATCGCCTCCCTTGCGGCATGCGCCTCCGCCTCATCCCGCTGAAGCCGCCGTCCGCCATCATTCCAGGGTGCCGGCGTGCGGTCGACCGTCAGTCCGACCTCGCCGGCGATCGCAGTCCAGGCATTGGTCCGCGCGCCATGCAACCAGCCGCAGCCGAGATCGAGCGCGATATCGGCGTCAGGCAGTCCGACCGTCCAGGCGCGCCCGCCGAGACGGTCGCCGGCTTCAAGCAGGAGGATGGAAAGATCCGGGCGGATTGCCCGCAGGCGACGGGCGGCGGCAATGCCGGCGGCGCCGGCGCCGATGACGACGACATCCTCCTCGGCACCCTTGCTTTTGTCACCTGACATGCATTCTCCTTCGGTCGTGCGACGGTTAAGTGGAAAGGTCGTCTCAAGCAAGCCCGCTTCGCTATTGCAGCTGTTCCAGCAACCGCCGGAGTGCAGTCCGCAGATCGTCCATCTGCTGCTGGCTGGTCAAGGCGGCCCAGCTTTCATCGACACGCCGGCCCGCCGCCATCGCTATCGGCCTGACCCCCTGGCCTTTTTCCGTCAAAAACACCAGCCGGCCGCGCCGATCGTTCGGATCGGGCCGGCGCTCGACATAACCCAGGCGCTCGAGTTCTTCCACGGCCTGCGTCATCGTCTGCTTACGCACACGTGCGAGCTTGGTCAGCTCGCTAACCTGGATGCCCTCGGGCCGCGCGAAAGTGAAGACGTTGGCATGCGGCGGGCGGATATCGCCATAGCCGGCCTCATCGAGTGCCGCTTCGACGGCCTGTGTCCAATGTTGATGGACCAGACGCAACAACAGGCCAAGGGAAGAAGACGACATGAAACCCCGCGCAGCAATATAGACAGTTACCTGTCTATATGATAAATAGACAGTCGCCTGCCTATATAGCACGAAAGCGCGGAGCTCCATATGCCGACCATCGATATCCTCACCTCGTTCATCTCCTACGAGGAACTGGGGGAGGGCGACCCGATCGTCTTCCTTCACGGCAATCCCACCTCATCGTATCTCTGGCGGAACATCATGCCCGGCATCGGGCCTGGCCGCTGCCTGGCGCCGGATCTGATCGGCATGGGACGCTCCGGCAAACCCGATATCGGCTATCACTATGGCGATCACATCGCCTATCTCGACGCCTGGTTCGATGCGCTTGACCTCGACGACGTCGTGCTCGTCGGCCACGACTGGGGCGGCGCGCTGGCATTCGACTGGGCTTCACGCCATGCCGAGCGGGTGCGCGGCATCGCCTTCATGGAAACCATCCTGCGGCCGATGAGCTGGGAGGATCTGCCAGGTGGCGGAAAGGCGCGTTATGAACTGTTGCGGGGTGCGGGAACCGGCGAGGCCAAGGTCCTCGACGAAAATTTCTTCATCGAACAGGCCTTGCGCGCGACCACGCTGAAAGGGCTCAGCGATGCCGACTGGGATGTCTACCGCGCCCCCTATCCGGACCGCGACAGCCGGCGCCCGCTGCTGGAATGGCCGCGCGCCATGCCGATCAACGGCGAGCCGGCCGATGTGGTCGCCAGGATCGAGAGCTATGACTGCTGGCTTTCTGCCAGCCCTGAGGTTCCCAAGCTGCTGCTGACCTTCGACGGTCCCTCCGAAACGCTGTTGATCGGCAGCGAGATGATTTCGTGGTGCCGCGACAACGTCGCCGGCCTGGAGATCAGGGGCTGCGGGCCGGCGCGCCACATTGCCCCCGAGGACCAGCCCGAGGCGATTACCGCCGAAATCAAAAGCTGGATCGATCGGAAGGGGCTCAGAACAGCACAGCGGAAGGTCGCCTCTCAGGCATAAAAATCTGCGTCTGCGTCGCCGTGACTGCGACATGACAGACTGTTGCAATGTTGAGCCGGTTCATGGGTGGGATCAATCAGCCACTGTGAAGGTCCAATGCCACGTTTCGATCGACGACGCTTTCTTCTTGCCTGGCTTCGCGCGCCGCTGCGGATCGCCTCGATCACGCCGTCAGGTTCCCGCCTTGCTCCCTGCAACAGGAAATTCGACAGAAAACAGCCGATTTCGATCTGAGGTAAGTCTGTTCTCGTCCCTCCGGATAGTCACCAACCACCCATATGGAGCTCTGAACGTCTATGCGATCAACTGGTGTCGCATCGAGGCTCACTTTCCACAATCGATACGCGAAGGAGATCTTTGTCAACTTCAGCAATTGCGGCAGATCGATTTATGTATTGCAGAAAGGCTATCGCTTCGTGTGTAAATAGGTAAATTAGCCGATATTTCGGCGACAAATATACTTCCTATTTTCGATCGTACGGGTGGCAGGCGGACAAGCAACGTTTGAGGCTTTGCACCGATGGATTCGGGCACGGCCTTTCCATGGGAGCGATGGTGATGGTGTTCACATTTGCGCAGGGGCGGGGCCCACGTTTCCTCATCTGCCTATTCCTGCTAATCGCGTTTCAAATATTGACGTCACCTGCTCACGCAGAGAAGCGCGCTGCAATCGTCATCGGCAACAGTGATTATCCTTTTGCGCCGCTAAGCAATCCTCACAACGACGCCAAGCTGATCGCGAATACCCTGACTGAATTGAACTTCGACGTCCTTCTGTTTTACGATCTGAAGAAAGAAGCGGTCAAAGACCTGAAAGAGACCATCCGGACCCACCTGATCGGGGCCGACATTGCCGTGTTCTACTATGCCGGCCACGCCTTGCAGGCAAGTGGCCGCAATCTGCTGCTGCCAGTGGATGTCGATACCAGCTCGGCGCAGAAAGTCGTCGCGGATGCGATCGCCCTCAACGACCTCATCGATATTGTCAAGGACGATCCAGTCGGGCTGAAGCTCTTCATTCTTGATGCGTGCCGCAACAATCCGGCTGCAAATTTCGAGGGTCTTCATCAGGGGCTGGCGGATACCAAGGCCGGCAGCGGACAGGTCCTGATGGCATACGCGACCAGCGCCGGTGAAGTTGCTTATGATGGTACTGGGCTGAACAGCCCCTATTCGTCGGCGCTCGCCAATGCCCTGCAGCGACCGAATCTGGATGTCTACGACACGTTTCGAACGGTTCGCGGCGATGTCAGGCAAGCCACCGGCAATGCCCAAATACCGTGGATCACCGGCTCGATCGAAACACGATTCGTGTTCCGGCCACAGGCAGCCGTTCTCAACGCAGACCCTGTCGTCCCGCCGACGGAAACGTCCAGTCCAGTTGATATCGACGAGGTACTTTGGACCTTCATTAAGGATAGTCCAGATCCTGCTGATTTCGAGCGCTTCGCCAAAATCTTTCCCAACAGCGCGCATGCGGCGGAGGCGGAAGAAAAGAGCCGTGTCCAGGTTGCCGCCCTTTCCAAACGCGGGCTCTATGTCCGCGAAAGCCTGGTGGCCTCCTCCATTGCCAGTCAGGCGCCGAGCGCAGACGACGCCGAGGCCAAAGAATTCGTGTTCCAGCAATCCGGCGAGCGAGCGGTGAGCGAAACATTCCGGATGTGGCCAAGCGTCTTGCCCGAGGTGGCCGCCGGGATGCGCAGTCTTGTCACCGACTGCGATCTCTACGGTGCCGACCCGAACGATCCCCAGCGACAGGTACCAGGGGTCAGCAATGGCCTCGTCAATGTGCGCGACGCATTACGGGCCTGCGCCTTTGCGCTCGCCGCAGATCCGAACAATCCAAGACTGCAATATCAGCTTGGTCGCGTTCTCGAGATCGCCGGTCGGTACAATTGGGCGGAATATTTCTACAAGATCGCCGGCGGTCACCAGTATAGCGCCGCTCTCGTCAATCTCGGCTACATGGCTCGCATGGGAATCGGCCGCAAGGTCGACTACGATCAAGCCCTCTCCTACTACATGGCGGCCGCAAAAATGGGCAACCTGCGCGCACGCACGAACGTCGGCACGGCCTATATTCTTGGCCAAGGTGTCTCGAAGGAACCAGAAGAAGGCATTCTCTGGTATCGCCTTGCCGCTTCAAGCGGATGGGCGAACGCTATCACGGCGCTGGGCGACTGCTACAGGCTGGGCACGGGTGTAAAGCAGGATGCCTCGCAGGCGGTAGCACTTTACATTGCGGCGGCCGATACGGGCCAGATCGACGCCATGGCAAATCTGGGTCAAGCCTATATCAGCGGAGAGGGCACCAAGAAGGACCTTGGACGGGGCCTGGAGACCCTGCTCAAGGCAACGGACATGGGCAATAAATACGCCCCCTATTATGCCGCGAGGCTGTACCTGAAAGGCGCCGATAAACTTCCTGCCGATCGAAGCCGCGCTCTTTCCCTTTTCAAGCTATCTGCCAATCGCGGCCTTGAACTGGCCAATCTCGATCTTGCCTTCGGTTACGACAAAGGCAGCTTTACGGGAAAGGCGGATGTGCCGCTTGCCTATTATTATGGGGTGCTGGCCGAAAAGCTGGGCGTTAACCGAGCCGATGAAGCGCGCGCGGCAATTGGCAAGAAACTTGATACGGCAACACGGCAAAAGATGGAAGCTCAGGTCGATCTCTTTCTGGAACAGAACGGCAAATGACAGTTCGGAGCTGACCTGAACGGGGAGCATCGGCATGCGGATGCAGTATCGCTCGATATCGGATCTTCACATAGCCATCGTTAACGGATTGCACATGTTGCCTCGCGAGATCGATCTGGTCGTCGGTATTCCTCGCAGCGGCTTGCTGGCAGCCAACATGCTCGGCCTTGTCGCCAACCTGCCGATGACTGATCTGGACAGTTTCATCGAAGGCCGCGTTTATTCCTTCGGTGCGACGAAGAATACGGCTTCGTTCAGGAGCGCATTGGACATTCGAAAGGTTCTTGTCCTCGACGACAGCATCAATACCGGTGGCGCCATGCGGGAAGCCAAAGCCAAGTTGATGGCATGCGAAATACGCGCTGAATTTGTCTTCGCGGCGGTCTATGGTCTGCGCGATAGCGTCGAGGGTGTCGACTTCATATTCGAGGTCGTCGAACAGCCAAGGCTGTTCCAGTGGAATTTCATGCATCACGGCCTGCTATCGAAGGCATGCGTCGACATTGACGGGGTGCTCTGCCTAGATCCGACAGATACGGAAAATGACGACGGTCCGGCCTATGAAGCCTTCTTGAGAAATGCACGCGCGCTTCACAAACCGACGCGTTTTATCGCATATCTCGTTACCAGCCGGCTCGAAAAGTACCGGTCCTTGACCGAAACCTGGCTTCGCACAAATGCGATCGACTACGGCAAGCTTATCATGCTCGATCTGCCGAGCGCAGCGGAGCGTCGGCGGCGGGGCACCCATGCAAGGTTCAAGGCCGCCTTTTATCGGCAGTGCGATGCTGAGATCTTTGTCGAGAGCAGTCTCAGGCAGGCAAACGAGATTGCCAGGATATCGAACAAGCCAGTCCTTTGCACGGAGACCCACCAGATGGTTTTACCAACCACCCCTTTGCGCAGCTTGTTCAATATGAGAATGCCTTTCGACGCTTTTGCGTTTTTGAGGCGAGAGCAGACAATGCCCGAGGAGCTCCGCTATGCGATTGCCGACGCGCACAACCGCGCAAAATCCCGAACTCTTGTCACCTGGCTCGGGCCAAGGCCAGAGGGATTTGCCGAGGCCATCGCGTCTATTAGCAAGATTTGCACGGCCAAGAACGAATATCCGATCATCGTTCTTTCCGATTTCCATCAGGAGCTCATGTCCCGGGCGGAGACGCCGGTCGAATTCATTCCGCAGGTGCGCCACCTTCCGTCGCTTTCGTCCGGCCAATATCAGGACTATGTGCGCAGGCGTTACGACCTTATGTTGCGAAAATGGGCGATTTCGCGGGAAGTGACGTTAGGGTTGAGCTTTGAGGAATTCCTTGCTGAGCAGTTGTCTTAGCGAAAGAGGCAGGCAGAGGAAACGCAGAAATCTTCAGGTTGAAAACTGCATCTATTCGTTGCTTGAAAGGCCAGAGAAATTCTTCCGGGCTGCATCGGACCGTTCAAAATAATGAGTTTCACCCTACGGGCATTGACTTTCGTCATTTGTGAATGCTTACTAAAATAAGCTGCGGGGAGGGCAATATATGCTTCGCAAACTCTCGATCCTCGGAACGCTGATACTTGCCTCATGTACCTCTCAAGGTTCGAATATGACGCTGGCGTCGATGATCAGCGGCTACCGAGGCGCGCCGACCGCCGCCGAAGAAGTGGCCTGGCGCAACGCACGTCGAAGCAACACCGATAAAGCCTATCGCAATTTTATCAGCAAGTATCCGAACAGTTCCTATGTCCCAGTTGCGGCATCAAGGATCACCCGATCGGTCAAGCAAAAGCCGGTTGCGGTCAGGAATTTGGACGGTCCTGAACGTAGCTCGTCTTTCGGCCGCAGCGGCAGCGCTTATTGAAACAACGGGCCTGACAACTGAGAATTGGTAGCATTGATAGACCCAATCTGGCTTTCGAATGCATTTTGATATTGTCCATGCAGCCGATCCTCGATTTTATGGCGGCTCCTCATCAGCGGTGCGGGTCGAGATCCAAGCCGCCCGGCAATTTGGCCTCTCGACGGCTCTGCTTCCATTCCTCGGCGTTTCCGACATCCGTTCCAGGCGGTTCGAGGAACGTCTTCTCGACGTTCTTGAGCGTCTCGAGGTGCCGTGGCTGACAGGCGAAGAAGCAGTCGAGTGTGACATTCTTTTCGCGCATAATCCCCTGGCTTTCGCGCACATGCCGACACGGCCGCTGCGCCTCAGATCGAAGGTCGTCCTCCTTTCGGTCCAGCATCCGCCGTTCGACGGAGCCGGGAATGCGCAATATAATTTCGACGTGGTGAAACGAAATCTGGAGAGAATGTTCGGGGCGCCCGTCATCTTCGCACCGGTCGGCCCCAAGGTGCGCAATCAGTTCGAAGACATCATCGCCGGCAGACCTGAGCTCTTGCGTCATGATCTTTTCAACCTCATCGACCTTGGCGAGTGGCCGATCAGGACCGCGCAGCCGCCGCGCCAACGAGCGATTATCGGCAGACATTCACGTCGCGATCTCCTGAAATGGCCGGATACCAAGGCTGAGTTGCGCGCGGCCTATCCCGATCTTGGTAATGTCCAGATCAAGGTCATGGGCGGTGTGCCAGACCAAATCGTGCCTCTGATTGGATCCAACTGGAACATCTTGCCATACTCAAACAGCGGTGTGTCTGAGTTTCTGAGGAAGCTTGATTTCTATGTGTTTTTTCACGGTCGACGATGGATTGAGGCGTTTGGCATCGGCATTGCCGAAGCGATGGCGAGCGGGCTTGTGACCATCCTGGACCCATCGTTTCGGGATCTGTTCGAAGACGGTGCGGTCTATTGCCGGCCTGAGGAAACAACCAACGTTCTGGAGAGATTTCTCGCCTCTCCCGAGGCCTTCAGCGCCCAGTCGGCAGCCGCGCGCACATTGGTCGAGAAGAAGTTTTCGACGAGCCGATACCCGGAAAGAATGCGTGCGCTCTATGACGAACTCGGGCTTAGCTCGCCTCCCGCACTTGCCACGGCCGGCAAGACCGTTGACGCTGACGCTTTCTCCGCGTCGCGCGGACACGCAACGGTCCGTTCCGGGCCGGGAAGATCGCAACGGTCGCTCATGGGACGGCGGCGCGTCCTGTTTGTCGCGACGAACGGCATCGGCCTTGGCCACATCACGCGATTGATGGCAATCGCCGAGCGCATGTCGCCTGACATGGAGCCCGTTTTCCTGACGATGTCAGCCGGATCTTCGATTATCGAAGCACGTGGGCATCCGGTCGACTACATACCGTCCGCGCCGAAGATCGGCGTAAGGGACGACAGCTGGAACGAGGTCTTCGCACAGGAATTGCTGGCCGCCGTGGAGGCGTTTGCCATCAACAGCGTCGTCTTCGACAGCAACCATCCCTTTCCCGGCCTGCTGAAAGTACTCGCTGCCCGCCCCGATCTGAACTGGATCTGGATCCGCCGCGGGATGTGGGCTTCCCCTCATGGTCTCGATCCGTCGATGCAGCATCGGTTCGACATGGTGATCGAGCCGGGCGAGTTTGCCGCGGACGAAGACCATGGCATCACCGCGCAATTGCGCGCTGGCGTGATCGCCGTTTCTCCGATCCTCCTTGTTGACAATGACGACAGGCTCTCGCGGGCAGAAGCTGCATTGGCTTTCGGTGTCGATCCTGCCGGTCTCGTCGCCGTCGTGCAGCTCGGTTCGGAACGAAATTTCGACGTCAGCCGGCTGCGGCCGGCGATCATCAACGGACTGCTCAAACATGGCGTCCAGATCGTCGATGCGGTCAATCCCCTCGCCCCGAAGCGCGAGGATCATATCGGGGGCACCGTGCAAAAGGCCATCTATCCGATCGCCAGATATTTCAACGCCGTCGACCTGATGATCACGAATGCCGGCTACAACAGCTTCCACGAGTCTATTTATGGCGGCATCCCTGCAATCTTCGTTCCGAATGAGGCGCCCGAGATGGACGAGCAGGCCGTAAGAGCCGCCTATGCACAAAGCTCCGGGTTGGGGCTATGTCTGAGATCGGTGGATGTCGAACGGGCGCACGAGGCGATCGAACGCGCTCTGTCGGAGGATTTTCTTGCCCAGCATCGCGAGCGGGCAAGTCGCATCGTTTTTGCCAATGGGGCGCGTGAAGCGGCGTTGGCGATCGAAGAGCTCGTATTCTCTGTCAGGACTGATCGCGCGCTCGGGGGATCGATCGCACGCGTATGACATTTTCGCACCGCCCCGATTGCGCAGGTCAGACAGGTCCCCTCCTTTCGGGCGTGTCCTGCGGTCTACGGGACGGCCACGCGACAGGCAGCGGATTGTTGCAACTGGCGATGTCACTTCCGGGGCGGCAGGCCTTTATGCTAGGCTTCTCCATCAAGATCGCCGGCGTCACGAGACAGGGGCATTCTCCGCATGGCTGAAGATCGCAAGACAACCGTCCAGACGCCGCTCGGATCCGAAGCGCTGATCTTCACCCATCTCATCGGCCGCGATGAGGTCAGCCGGTGTTTTGCCTTCACTGTCGGCTTCATCAGTTCCGACGAGAATGTCGACGCATTGAAGCTGCTTGGAAAACCCTTGTCGGTGGAAGGAGAAGGCGGAGACAAGAAACGCTGGTTCAGCGGGCTTGTCACGGATTTTCGCCTCACGCGCATCGAGGAGAGGTTTGCCTACTACGAGGCGGAGGTGCGACCCTGGCTTTGGCTGCTCGGCAACAGCACCGATTGCCGCATTTTCCAGAACATGAGCGTCGTCGAAATCGTCGAGAAGATCTTTTCCGAATACAAGGCGGCAAAATTCGAGAAGCGGTTGCAGGGTTCCTACGAGGCTCGGGAATACTGCGTGCAATATGATGAAACCGACCTCGATTTCGTGCAGCGGCTGCTCGAACACGAAGGCATCATGTATTTCTTCGAGTATGATGAGGGCGAACACACTCTCGTCCTTGCCGATGCCATGACCAAGTTGAAGCCGGCACCAGGCTATGGGAGCGTCAAGTTCCGGGCCGAGGGCGATCCCGTGCGTCGGGATGAGGAATACATGACGGACTGGGTCGCGACCAGTTCCGTCCTGCCCGGCACCTTCGCCCACACGGACTATGACTTCACCAAGCCTGGCGCCGACCTCATGGCGCAATCTGCGCAACCGTTCTCTCACGCGGAGGCACAGGGCGAGCATTATCGCCACCCCGGCGCGCATCTGACGGTCAGTCGCGGTGATGCGGTGGCTGTCGTGCGGCGGGAGGAAATTCAGGCAGCACATCAACGGATCGCCGCTGCCGGCACGGTGCGGGGTCTGGCTTCCGGCTGCACGTTCAAACTCGAGAATTTCCCGCGCAAGGACCAGAATGCGGAATATGTCGTGCTGCGCGCTGACTATCGCCTGTTCGATCCGGGTTACCGGCCCGCAGCCTATGCGGAGGAAGAAACCTTTCGGGCGACATTCCAGGTCGCTCCGACCTCCATCAGTTATCGGCCGCCTCGCAACACGATAAGGCCGATCATGCGCGGGCCGCAGACGGCGACCGTGGTCGGCCCTGCGGGCGAGGAGATCTTCACCGACAAATACGCACGCGTAAAAGTGCAGTTCCACTGGGACCGTCTCGGCAAGAAGGACCAGAACAGTTCCTGTTTCGTGCGCGTCTCGCAGACCTGGAGCGGTGCGGGCTGGGGGTTTGTCCAGATCCCCCGAATCGGTCAGGAGGTGATCGTTGACTTTCTCGAGGGGGATCCCGACCGGCCGATCATCACCGGCAGAGTCTATAACGGCAAGGAAATGCCGCCCTACGAGCTGCCTGGACATGCCACCCAATCCGGGTTGAAGACGAATTCCTCTCCTGGCGGGGGCGGCTGGAACGAGTTGCGTTTCGAAGACAAGGCCGGATCGGAGGAGGTCTATTTCCAGGCGCAGAAAGATCACAACCTGCTGGTCAAGCACGATCGCAGCAAGCTCGTCCAACACGATCAGTCTGACCGCATCGACAACAACGCCAAGCACTCGGTTGGCGTGAACCTCGACGAGGATGTCGGCAACAACAAGACGACCAAGGTTGGTGTCGACCGCACTGTCAATATCGGATCGAACGATACCGAGACGGTGGGGGTCAATCGATCTCTGACCGTGGGCGCTAACGAGACGATCAGTATCGGCGCAAACTCGACGGAGACGATCGGCGCCAATCACACCCAGACCGTCGCGATCGTCCAGACGGTGACCGTTGGCGCGGCACGCGTCGATACCGTCGGCGGGGCGGAGACACGATCGGTCGGCGCGACCCAATCAAACACGATCGGCGCGTCACGTTCTGTCAGCGTCGGTGCCGGCCAGAGCCACGAAATCGGCGCCTCCGACAGCTGGAACGTCGGATCAGACCAGAGCGTGTCGATCGGCGGCGGGCAGACGAGCAGCATCGGCAAGGCGCGTAGCGCCAAGATCGGCGATGACGATTCGACGGAAATCGGCGGAAGCAGGGCGGTGAAAGTCGCCAAAGGCAGTCTCGTCGAAATCGGTGAAGACGGAGCGATAAAGATCGGAAAGGACCTGCTGATCGAAGCAGGAGATACTGTCGTCATCAAGTGCGGTTCGGCAAGCATCGCAATGAAGAAAGACGGCACGATCTCGATCGAAGGCAAGGATATTTCGATCAACGCGTCGGGCAAATTCAACGGAAAGGCCTCGGGAGAGGTCACATGGAAGGGCAGCAAGATCAATCAGAATTGAGGAAGGATCATATGTCCGATGTAGTGGAACGTATCGAGGGTGTGGTCATCGGGCTACTGCTGGGTTTCGATGCAGGTGTGCCACTGGTCGTTTTTCCCGGCAATCCCGAGGAAGTTGCCATACGCGCGCGAAGCCTGGCCGAGCTTACCTCCGCGATGGTCGGGGCCGAAGTTGCCCTGCTCTTCGAAGGTGGAGATGCGTCGCGACCGCTGATCGTTGGCCGCATCGTCGATCCGGCCCGCAGGTCTTCGATGCCAAGCGTCGTTCGTGATGGCGAACGCGTGCAGATCACCGCCGAGGAGCGGATCGAGCTTCGCTGCGGTAAGGCGACGATCATCATGGAAAAGGATGGGCACATCACCATCCGCGGCACTTATGTGACGAGCCACGCCAGCACGGCCAATCGCGTCCGTGGTGGATCGGTGAACCTCAACTAATGCCAGCCGCGCCCGTCCTTCGCGAGATCGTCCGCCAACACGCCGAAATGGCGGCGTTCTTATGGACCGTCTATGACTACCATCTGCTTCACCCGGACGAAAATCCTGACATGGATGAGGAGCGGCTTGCTCGGCTGGTCGAGCGGCTTGAGGCCCATCTAGACGGCTTACGAGTGGCGGGGGAGGCAGGGCAGGAGATCGCCAAGGAGCGATATGCGGAGTTTCCCGAGGCGGGCGAACTATTTGTGGTGCGGATGCTGAGCGCCAGACGATTGATCCCTGTGAAGGAACTGGACTTGGACAAGGTCCGGGAATATCTGACCGTCAACGGCGCAAGCGCTCAGAGATAACGCCTGCTCATGTCGATGACCTGAATATACAGCTGTCCATCGTAGCCAAATTCGAATCCCGACCAGGAATTTCCGTCAAACACGAAGATCTCTTTCCACCCGGTGACGACGAGCAAATCGGGCGACGGCTGCATCGCATAGGCAAAGCCCAAGGCGCGGAACTCTTTCAGGAGGTGATTGTCTTGGACAAAAACCCCGAAGTCATTGTCGCCCCAAAACCGCGCGCCCTTGAAGTCACATATCGACATGAAATCACTGTCGGGCGCCTTGATCTCTTTCAACAGATTGTCTCGGTACTCAAAGCAGATGCCGTCTTCGCAGCCGATGCTGACCGTCCCGTTGGGCGAGACATGGATCGCTTCGATTGAGCGGTTGAAATCGAGCGGGACCTGTCGCCAACGGTCCCCTTGTAGATGGAGGAGAGTACCATTGTTGCCCGCCACATGAAGGAGCTCGGCCGACGGCCCATGCATGGCTCTCAGGAATGACGATACCAGCGGTTGGATCGGCTGCCACGAAATGCCGTCAAAACGACACACGCAGCCGTCCTCGCCGTAGGTGAAGAGAGTTCCGTCGGGCAGGCGGAACAGCTTGTGAAAGAAGGGTTCCGGCGCCCGTGCGGTGGTGTGCGAACTGCCGCGCAGGAAATGGGTGAGGCCGCCGACCTCCAGCAACACGTGATCATCTTGCGAACCGCTGATGTGCGACAACATCTGGTTTTCAAGTTGCAAGAGAACATGAAGCCGAGCGCTCCGCCCAGTGAAATCCACTAACAGCAGATAGGAACGGCCGCACTCTCTATATTCATCGCTGAGTTCAATCGACACGCCAAAAAGCGTGCCGCCAAGGTGATAGCCGCGCATTGCCTCCAGGTAGACTTCCTGTGAAGGCACATCGTCTATTGTCTTGCGCCCGGTCATGCCACTGTCCTGTGACGCATCGTCCGCATCTCATTAAGTTCCTCCATTGATTTCTTGGGAGGAGGGGGACCGACGACGCTCTGGATATAGGCCATAAATATCATAGTTAGACATTTCGCGACCTTCTCTTGCGTGGCAGGGCTCGAATTCTTGCACTCCTTGTGTTGTTCGGAGATCGACTTCGTTCCCTTGGCGACAGCCCCCCGTAACTTGGGGGACCTGCCTGTCTGAGCTTCCAGTTTTGCGTTGTAGTCGTTGACCGCCTTCGTCTTCGTGTCATGGGGAGTGTCCTTGCGGCTTCCTTTGCCGGTTTCCTGGAACCCGCCGCCCTTCTTGTGCTTCATCGAGCGGATGCAGACACATGGTGCCTTGTTCACGCTGTAATCCTTCCACTGATCGTAAGAGGTATTGTGAGCACGATCGGGCTGGAAGTATTCGTTTCCGACATAGTGTTCCGACTGATATCCCTGCGGACAATTTTTCTTGTTGTGCGGATGCAGACGTAGGTTCATCTTTTGCAGGAGTGTGCCGCACGTTATTCCTCCGACATTTGCCGAGAGCACATGAACCCAAGGCGGCGTACCAGCCTGTGGCGATGCGTGGTCATTGGTCGCCATATCGCTGAAACGAATGACCGGCTCGCCATCGAATTTCACGTCATTTGACCAGGAGTGGAAATACTCCTTGCCTGTATTCCTTGAGGTGATGAGGTTTTTCTTGGGAGCGCAACCGGCTTCTGTGCCGGTTGTCTTCGACAGATAGGATTTGTTCTTGATGTTGACCGTCTGGCCGCCGATTTTGACCGTGCTCGTGCCCTTGTCGGTATCGCTCGACGTGCCGAAGCTCGGATAAGGGACAGGGACGCCCGGTGGCGTAGCGGGCGTCTGGGGCGGAGTGAAACAGGTGTCGGGGAATGCGGCAATGGTCTTTCCATCGGTGTCCTTGCCCGAAATCTCCAATCCGTTCGCAAAGACATTTCCCATCACTGCACCCTGAATGAGAAGATTGCAGCACCGCAAGCACCGCTGTCGTTGGATGCCTCGATGAGAACGGGGCTGCCGCCCGAATAGCCTTTGGCGGCTGCGGTCATCGCCATTCCGACCATGACCGGCACGACGGCGGCTCCCACGTTGCCGAGCGATTCGGCGGGAGACTGGATATCCTGGAAATCGTGCGCTCCGCGAACCAGCCGGATCGACGCAAGGGCCGATTGTCTGAACCAATATTGCTCACCGACGAGATCTGCGATCCTGTAGCCAAGACCCGCCATTTCGATCCCGCATTCCGCCAGGGCCTCCCTGTAGGCCGCCGTCATGCCATCGCCACGCAATGGTAGATGCATCCCGTCCGCATCGAGCCCGTTGTAGATGAAAGCCTGTTCTCGACTGAGACCTAGCCCGGCGAGTCGGAAATTGCCTTGTCCCGCCCGGCCGCAGACGATCGCTCCGGCGGCTTCGCCTGGAATGAAACCATTGGCGTTGTCTGGCGTCAGCAATCGGTTCTTGGCCAGATAGTGCGTGATCGTTCCAGCCGTGAGATAACTGTCCACGCCGGCGATGACGACGTGGTCTGTGTCCGGATCGGCCAACAATCGCGCTGCCGTTCGCAAGGCGGCATGTCCTGCCGGCCTTCCTTCGCTGATCACGCGCGTGGGGCCGGTGGCCGAATTCCCAAGGAGATCGCCAATTCGGCGGACGAGCCGCACGCTGTCTTCGATCGGTGAACCGTGACGGCCTTCCTCGGGAAGGCAAAGTACCAGCTGGGCGGCCATTGCACGCGGGGTGGGCAAGGCCTCTAGACTTTCTCGGATCGCGGCAGCGACCATGTAGGCCATACGCTGCTCGCCCACAACTTCAGGGATTAAGGGGATCGGAGCGCCGATGATCGGCTCATCCGGGCCTGACTGAAATCGGGTTTCTTGAAATCCATCAATGCGCGAGCGTATGGCCGCGCAGGCCGACGGCGCATCGAGACCAACGGCGGTCACCATCCCGCAGGCGAGGACGTCCAGCGCACGGGTCGTCATGCGCCCACCTCATCATCAGCGACCACTTCCTTCTGCGTTGCCACGTCCCGGATATATTGCTTGCCTTCTTCCCGAGCCCTTCTCATCGTCGCAGTCGGACGGCCGACCCAGGCCTCCTCGAACTCGTTGATGACTTTCCGTATCCGCAGCTCCGTTCGCCAGACCATTGATAGGCGCCTGCTCTCGATGTCGAACAGCAGCGTGTCGGGTCGGATCATCTTGTCGAGCACTACCTCGTTATCGCGAAAGATCGTCATTGGGAGTGCCGTATCGGGCAGCAAAAACCAGGTCTTTCCCTCGGGAGTGAGGTTGATGAGTATCACCTGCTCACCACCTTCGGGGTGAGATATCTGCTGATCGGGTGGCGCCATCTGAAAATAACGCTCATCGAAATCGGGAGGCAGGAATGGAAAGATGTTGTCGATCCAGTTCTGATCATAGGTCCCCGCGAACTCGATCCTGCCCGGGCAACCCCGACCATATGGGCCGAAACTCATCGGCCGGTAGTCGCCGAACGGCGAGCGGATTTCCTCGTCTACCGCTTGCGTGTTAGGGAGGCTCAGGCCGGGAACAAGGCGTTGATTGCTCGTGCGCGCCCAACCGGTGCCGTATGGGTTTTGCTTGTAACTTGCGGGCGCTTGTTCGTCGGGATCGAGCCGGTCGATGCCACCCCAGGCCGTATCATACGAGAAGGGCTGGCGTAGGAAGGGTTGCGGGGCGGAGGCAATGAAGACCGGTCCCAGCGCCCGCCACTCGCGATGTCCGAGGACTTCGAAAACCTTTGACCAGTTTCCAACCTTGATTCCGACCGTGACGCGGTCGGCTGGACGACCGTGTGGAGCGTAGGCGCATCCATTGGCGATAACGTCGCAAAACGTTTTGCGGAACGCGAAATCGGATTCCCAAAGAGTTGCTGAATAACCCGGTTCGCCGGTGTAAGTATCGGCCATGACCAGCGGTACCTGTTCGGGCGATTTCTGCGCGACGCGGCCCGCGACATCGGGAAAGTCGAAGGTTGCCTTGACGACGACAACAATGTATTCCCGGCCCTGCTTATCCATGCCCATCGTGAATTCGGTCGGGTAACCGGTCTGATTCCAGATCCTCATCGGACATGGCTCTCATCTTCGGGGAAAAACTGCGCAAGCGCGGCGTCGGGCAAGGCAGCGTCGATCGCTGTTATCTCGCGCTCCGATGTCCAGAAAACCATGCCCCGAACCGGGCCGTTGCACGCCTTGGCCGCCGGATAAGGCAGTGCCGCAAGGGCGCTGGCCAACGCGTCGCCGTCCATCCTATCGTCTCTTGCTGACGTCCCTGTCGCTTCCAACTGGTCGAACCAGTTTGCGGCAACGCTTGCAATCTCGATGACGGCAAGTGGGGGCGGTGCGGCGATGGTCAGCGGAAACCGGCGACCGGCACGGTCAGCGCTTGCCATCACTACGCCGGTCATCGCCCCGAATGTCTCTCCACCCAACAGAAACCGCAGGATCGGGGCGTTTTGCATCGAGCCTTGCGAAAATCGGTGAGCCAGATGCCGGCTGATCCACCGATCCCACTGACCGACGAAGGAGGCCGGCAGGCGCCGTGTGACGAAATCGCCCATCGCCGGCAGCTTCCCGAAAAATCCAGGCAGGATCAAAGCTGCGTCGGGCACGAGAACCTCGCAAACATCTTCAAGTCGAAGGGATTGGCGACGCTTGCCGCGCGAAGCTCGAAATCGGCGTAGTAGCCCTGGGCAGCAAGGCGCAGCTTGAAGAGCTCGGCAAGATTCGTCCCGCTCAGCCGACCGGCGCGCAGCATCCGTAGAAACGCCCAGCTTCCAGTCTCGCTGACCATCACCTCCGGCGAGCCGTCGAGGGGCTGGAAGGCGAGGGTGATCACGCCGGTTCCATCCTTGCCGGGCCAGGTCATCGGTTGCGGGCGCGTCGGGTTGTTGAAGTAGGAGAGACTCTGGCCGTCGACATTCAAGGTCACGCGGCTGACTGTCGGCGAAAGATCCTTGGGCTCCAGCGTGAAGGTCAGGATCGGCCCTGCGCCTCCTGGAAAGAGGCTGTCGCGGATTAGCCGCGCCTGCTCCAGCGCCGCCAGAGGCCCGGGATCGAGCTTGATGTCGGAGCGCCATTTCCAGGGATGGCTGGTCGTGTCGATGTAGTTGACCAGATTATTATTGATAAAGCTGTCGATCAGCCCGCCGGGACCGAAGACGCGCTGGAAATCGACGACATTGACGTCGATGGCGCTGTCGGGGACGAACGGATAGCGGTTGGTAAGCGCTGCCTGGCAGAAGGGGAGCACGTCGGCACGCCAGATAGCATTGAGCTCTGAAGTGACCGCCCCTGTTGCCAGCGCGCTCGTATTGCCCGCCAGTCCGGCCAGCCAGTCGTCGAGCGGATCGGGAAGGGTCACGGCTTGTTTTGCCACCGCCCCGGTCAGTTCCGCCAGGCCGCCCTGTCTTTTCATGGCGTCCTGCGCATCCGGGCTTGCCGACACGGTCTGAAGCATGTTCGACAGCGCGGTCAAGGCCGCGACCGCATCATTGAGTGCGGGAGGCTGGCCATCGACCTCAACGATGGCGGCCTTGATGGGTTTGAAATGCTCGGAAATGAGGGCGCCGGACAGATCTACATCCGACTTGGAGCCGGCTGCAGGCATCATCTTCACGCCCTTGGCAGCGAGTTTGCCGATCTTGCCAAGCTTGGACAAAAGCTTGGATGCTCCTGGCGGAGGCGCCTGGCCGCCGCCGTCGTCTTCGGGACGGGTCAGTTCCGTCTCGCGCACGATCGCGGTCAGCAGACGCTTCATTGAGGAATCGGCGCTGGACAGATCCTTGAGGTTTTCGCTGGCCGTCTGCAGGTCGGCCAGCGGTGCAAGCCTCACGTCACGCATGAAGCTGTCCCATTTGGCGATATAGTCGTCATAGTAGAGCTTGAGGATATCCTGCGAGAGGGCGGCGACCGACGGGCTGGCGCTTTCGGAGCAGCCGCCGGCAAAAACCGAGCGATCCAGCGCGGCCTGCGTTGCGACGTCTTCAAGCCGGGTTAGGATCACGTTATGGAACCCGTCATAGGTGAAGGCACCGCTGATGCCGACCCTCAGTGTCTTGTCGGAGCGCCGTGCCAGAACCTTCAGGCCGTTCGGGCCGACGTGATCTGCCGGGATCCATTCCTTCAGCGCCGTGACCTCCGGATCGGAGAGGAGCGCGCTATAGGCGCGCACCGGCAGCGGGATCGAGCAGATCGTGCGGAGCGCTTCGCCCACCAGCGCTTCGTCAGGAGCGACGAAAGCCTGTTCCGTTGCCATGTTGTCGATCGCTGCAAGCTGATGATCCGCTGCCATCTCGGTCTTAAAAGGTGGCACGGGGGCCGATTCAGGCAGTTTCTCCGTCCACCATTGTTTGGCGAAGTCCGGGTCCATCGGCGACAGGCCGGTCATCATGCGATAGGTTTTCAGCGCGCCCAGCTGGAACTCGGGATCGCGGATCTGTCGCCACATCGTCGCCTCGATCAGCGCGACCATGCGTGGTTCCAATATATTGCGCAGGGTGCGGTTATAGGCGTCCGACTGCGCCTGGCGAATTTCAGTTTCAGCGGAAGGACCTATCAAGGATGCTATTCCGCCTGGTTGCTCAGTCCGTGCATTCGCCACTTCCGTGGCGGCTTCGAGCGCCAAATCAAGGTCGAGTGGATCGACCGGCGCTTGGCGTGCCGCAACCGGCGTCAGGGGAAGCTGCAGGGCCTCGAGCTGTTCGGCCTGCGCCGCCAGGGCGGCGTCGTTCTTCCGGTAGGATATCGTGAATAACAGGCCGGCAATGACCACGAATGCTGTTGCGGCCACGGCGGCACCGCGCCATATCCAGACACGCCGATCCTCTGCCGCCGGATCGAAGGTGCCGAGGCCCGCCTCTTTGAAAATGACCTTCGTCAGCAGATCTTTAAGGAAGAAGCTGCGCTTTTCGGCCCGCAATATAGGTGTAGCGGGTTGGGCAGGCAGGCCGAAGGATGATGCCAATGCTGCCGTCAGCCGGTCGACTGCCGTACCTTCCTGAGTCGCGGAGGTCAGATAGATACCCCGCAACCAGGCGCTTTCCGCATATTTGCTTTCGCCGAAGACGGTCTCGATCAGCACACGAACAGGTTCTGAAAGGCTTTCCACCTGGGCTGGGAAACGAAATATTTCCGCCCGGGCGGTCAGGTTCTCTTCGCCTTCCAGTCGCGGAATGAGACGTCGTTCGAGCACGCCCGCCAAGGCCGAGAATTCCCCGGTGACTTCGGTGCCGTCGATGCGGGCGCCCGGCGGGAAGGTCACGCCCCACACCTGTTCACGATCGGCCGTCGAGAGCGCCCCGAAAAAGCTCTCGAAGCCTTTTATCAGGTCCGCTTTCGTCAGCATCAGATAGACGGGCAAGCGGATCCCGATGCGTTCCTGAAGCTCGGCCAAGCGTTTGCGGATCTGCCTGCCATGCATCCGGATCGCCGCATCGTCTTCCGAAAGCGTGTCTATGCCGAGCGCCACGATGACGCCATTCAACGCACGGCGGCCCCTGTGCTTCTTCAAGAGATCGAGGAAGCCCAGCCATTCCGCTGCATCGACCTCTGGCTGGCTCTCCTGCTGCACGTAGCGACCGGCCGTATCGATCAGCACCGCCTCCTCGGTAAAGAACCAATCGCAGTTGCGCGTGCCGCCAACGCCGTGAAGGTCGTCGGTGAGATCGATCGGAAAGCTCAATCCGGATTGCCGCAGCGCTGTGGTCTTACCGGTCGCAGGCGGGCCGATGATGACATACCACGGCATCTCGCGGAGAAACTTTCGGCCGCCTACCTTCTGGCGTTTGAGACCCGCCATGACCTCCCGGAATTTCACTCCGACGGCGGCAACGCCCTCTTCCGCCGGACTTGGCGGAGCCTCAGGCTGAGGGGCAATCTCGGAAACAAAGAGGCGGTTGGCACGCACCGCGCGCCGCCGCACCGCAACCCACCAGATGATGAACAGGAGGAACAAAAGGCCGATGATGACTAGCCGCACGATCTCGGAAGCAAACGGCGCACTGTCTCCGACGCTGACGATAGGGCCGAATATCCAGACGATGAGCGACAGCAGAATGAGTCCGATGAAAGTCCAGAGCCAGCGAGAGGTGAGAACAGCCCAGAGGAACCGGAAGATCGCCATCTCAGAGCCTCTTTTGAATAAGGATTTCGATGCGGCGGTTGGCGGCCCGACCCTCGCGGCTGTCGTTTCCGGCAAGTGGCTGTGTCGCCGCGCGTCCTTGCGATTTCAACTGCCCGGTCGGCACGCCGGAGGCGGCCAGCAATGAGGCAATCGTTGCTGCGCGGGCCTCGGAGAGGCGCTGGTTGTTGGACAGCGGGTTGCTCGCTTGCAGCGGGACATTATCAGTGTGCCCGGTGATGGTAATGCCGCCGATCAGCTCGGCATTCTGCTTGAGAACTGCTGCGATGGAAGCAACGAGGGGTTCAAAGCTCTTCGTCAATTCGGGTCTAGCGGACTGGAAAAGCTCCGGTGTGCTTGACTGCAAAAGAAGCGTGACGGAAGAGGCGTTTTCATTTCCCTTCAGGGCCGGCAGCAGGGAAGCAGGCGCTGCGGCGCGAAATTCCGGTAGCAATTGGATAATTACGGGTTCTACTGGTGGTGCGTTCGGCGGCGGTGTCCGCTTCTCGGGGCGGTATATTTCCGCCCGCTCAGGCGGCGGCAGTGCCCGCACCAGCGTTGCGAGCGTCTCAGCCTTGCTATCGAGTCGCATCGACAGCAACATGTAAATTGCCGTCGACAGCGCTACAGCAACTAGGGCAAGGACCCATATCGGCACGGCAAAACGCGATGGCTCGTCGGCCGCCGCAACTCCCTCCCATCTGGGCGAGAGCGGTGCAGCTTCAGCATCGGCATCACGCAGGAAACGAGCCGCGGCGGCGCGAACGGCGCTGATCGAGCGGTCGCCGGCCCGGCCAGGCACACGGTACTTGCCGCGAAAACCAAGCGCCAGGCAGAAATAATAAAGTTCCAGCAATTCCTGATCACGACCCGGATGGCGTTCCAATTCTTCCAACCTGGCAAAAAATTGCGCTCCGGCATCGACATCGCCGCGGAGCATGACGACCAGCGGCTGGCGCGGCCAGGCGCTTGCTCCACCCCAGGGCGTGTTCAGCGCCAGATCGTCGAGCAGCGATGCGACAGCCCAGGCAGCCGAGTCCGCCCGCGCAAGGGGCGAACCGGAGGCCACCGCAGCGTCGCGGGCTGCTACAAGCTCTTCCATCAGTCTCGTTCGCAGCACTTCTGGATTGCTCGGTGGCAGCGCACTTTCGAGTTCCGGCGCAAATTCGAGCAACTTGGCGAAAGCACTGATCAGTGTGTTTGGATGAGATCGCGTCCTCCTTGCCAGGGTTCCGGCAGCGGCGACCTGTCTTGCGCTCGCCGAGGGCGGCGGGCGGATGCGTGTGCGACCCTTATCGCCCGAAAGACCGAATGGATCCTCACTTGCCATGGCGCTACCTGTTAACCGAATAGCAGTCGACCTGCGGTTCGCTGGGCAAAACGCCGGACACGCCGATCACGAAGCCGGGCGAACGCAGAAGGGATTCCCAATGCTCGCTGCGCTGGTCGAGTTCCAGGCAAAGACGGTCACCGTCATAGGGGATCTCGCGGGGCTGCGAATGAAGCGGCTTCAGGCGGATGCCCGGCAGTCGTGACTTCCACAGGGCCTCGAATTCGTCGGCGGCACCCACGGTCACCTGATCGACGAAGATTTTGCGCAGCGCATCCTCGGACATGTCGCATCCGACCCGCACGACAATGCGGCTGGCGGTCAGTAATTCGGGATTGTCCACACGCACCTTCCAGACGTTGGTCGCGTGTTTCAGCACGGGCAATGCCCGCGATTTGGGCTCGACATAACGCAGGCTGAGGAGCAGCGACCGCAATGTGTCTGCGAGCGCCGCAAAGGCAGGTCCCGGCGCCATGTGCTCATAGGTCGGAAGCTCGGTCAGCCGTCGCGAGCCGGAGCCGTAGGTCGCCATTCGCCCCGCAAGCCCGCTCAGTTCCAGAAAGAGTTCGGCCGGGTGAAAAACCTCCTGGGGAAGCATATGGGCCAGCCGCGGACGTGCCGTGTTGGCGAGATCGAGTACCAGCAGATTTTCCACGCTGCGACCGGCGCCACCGAGAACCATCTTGCCATGTGCATCGGCGATGCGGTCGAGCCCGGTTATCACCTCCTGCATCAGCTGGCCGTAGAAGGCCACGGCGCCGGTCGTCAGGGCTGGTGGGAGAAAGTTTTCCCCAATCGCGACGCTGCCGTCGGCCAGCAGCCCGTTGACCTTCACAACAGGCATCGCGGTATAGCCGCCCGTCGTCTGCACCGGCGACAGGAGCAAGGCTTGAGGGCGGGCGATCTCGATCTCTTCCGGATCGGCGCCGCCATGCACGGCATCACGCACGCGTTCGATTTGTCCCTTATAACGCGCTCCGGTCGGCTCGCTATGAGCGGCATCGAAGCTCGCGCCGCCCGGCGGTTCCAGCGGCAGGGCAAGCTGCACCGCCCCCGCACCCATGTCGCGGGTGATGGTCAATGGGGTCGGCGCATCCATCGTCTCGGGAATGGAAAAGGACGTACCATCCGGAAAAATGCCGCGCGCAGACAAGACGGCAACGCGGCCTGCTTCAAGCTGTGCGGTATCCAGCGTAAGGAATCTAAAGCCGAAGGTCTGCAACCTCCCCGCCTGCAGCGCGCCGCGTATCAGGGCCTCGGTATACCGGTCTTGCTGCTGAAAATGCTGCGTCCGAAGGAATAGTCCCTCGGACCAGAGCACCTTATTCAAATCCGTCATGCTGGAACGCCCTCCCTTCAGGCGAGCGCGAGCGCCATGCCGCCGCTACTCAATGCTACATTCGCCGTCACCGTCGATTCCGGCTTGATCGGGACGGCCTGTCGCCAGACACGGCCGCCGGGCGTCCTGAAAAATGCGACCACCCCGAGGAACGTGGCTTCTGGCGGGAACGCCACCGTCTTGGTGGCCGATCCGCCGGGAGAGACCGTCAATTGGTCGGAACCGAGAAGGTCTGCCCCGAGTGCGGAAGCAGGATCGGACTGGAGGGCGAAAATATCGGCAGAATTGAACTTTCCGACATCCTTGAGCCTGAGGACGAGCACGGTCACCGGGCGATCCCCGCCATCAGCGGCAAGGTTCATACCCGCCTGTCCCGTCGCCTTTACGGTCACGGTCGAGGATTTTGGCGGACCGCCCACGCAGCCGGAAATTAAGCCTGTCGCGCCGAGCATCATCAAGAAACCACGTCGGTGAAGCATCATTCTTTCTCCCTCTCTTCATAGCCGTCCCGGAAATCGCTGCCGATTTCGCCGAGGAAGCGCGTAGATGCGCTCCTGGCAATTTCGCGATAGCGTTTCTCGTAAAGTTCCCAGAGCTTTGCCCGTCGCCCGCCCGCAAGCAGCGCGTCCCAGGCGGATTGAGACTTCAATTCGCTTTCCAGCGCCGCCGGATCGAAGCGGTCCACCATCCTTGTCAGCGCGGCCTGGACGCCGCGCCACGTGCGCACGTGATGGTGGGCGAGATCGCGGATGGAGCCGTTGATCGCCGCTTCGGGCGGCAGGAAGCCGACATTGCGCTGCGTGAGGAACGTCGCGATCACATCGTCGACCGTCGGCATGAATTTGAGAGGATTGACCTCGGAGGCCCCGACAACAGTTTGTGCGATCCGGGCCTCGCCCTTTTCTTCGGCCCGCTTGCGCAGGAGATGGATCAACCCTTCCAGCATCATCCGGTATTCCCGGCCAAAATTCTCCATTTGGACGACGGGATCGGCAGACGGGAATTCCTCGCCACTGAAGCCCAATCCGCGCAGAAAGGCATCGCGCAGGTCGGTCTCGGTCGGCGCTGTCTTCTGCTGCCTCGGCTCCGGCTGTGGTTCCGCACTGGGTTGCGGCCTAATTTGTGGGATGGCGAGCTCCGGAGCAGGCTGCTCTGCAGCCGTGCGAAAAAGATCCCAGGCCCGGTTGTCCTGCCGCTGGGCCGGCAGCGGGTCGAGGCTGAACGGATCGTCGAACAGGGGCGCGCTTTTTTCCTCCTGCCGGTTGGGATCGGCAAACGGCGCCGCAGCGGGGTGTTCGAACGGGTCAGGCAATCCGGCAGGTCGCCGGGGGGGCTCAACTCGCTCGCTGCGTTCCGAGAAGAACGAATCCCGCTCGAAACCGATCGGCGGCGATGTCGGTTGCTCAGGCGGGCGATCTGCCTGCATGCTTTGCAGTTCGACGCGGACGACATAATTGCCGAGTTGCAGCCGGGCGCCATCATGCAACGGGGCGGAATTTCCCGCTCCAAGGGGTGCCCGCGACCCGTCTATAAAGACGCCGCCGCTTGACGTATCCGTCACCTGATATCGACCGTGAACGCAAGCAATGGTGCAATGGGCACGGGAAACGTACATGTCCGGATCGTCGATCCGCCAATCGGCGTCTGCGCTGCGACCGATGACGAGCTCGCCCTCGACGAGGCGCATCTGACGCACGGCTTGAGGTCTGGGGGACTGTTCGAGGGTAAGGATCAAGGCCATGCTGCGGCCTCCGCAATCTCAGGACGAAAACCAACGAGGGTGTGCATGCACAAATCGGCTGCGTCTCCTCGCTCCTGTTTCGGAGCAAGCCAGGCTATATGCCCAAGGCGCGCTTTTCCCAGCTGCGCCGCAGGGACCTCGTCTCGTTTGAGCACGAGCCTGACATCCACATCGAGTCCATTTCCCATCAGATCGCGGATCGCCGTTTGCAAAGTTGCACGTCGCTTGCTGCCGGGCAGAAAGCTTGCGTAATCACCAAGCGTCAATGGTCCGACGGAAAGTTCGATCCTTTGCTGTCGCTGGAATGTCCTCGGCCCGATCGTGGCGCTTCTGCCGAGCTGTGCGTAGGCGCCGGCAAGGCGGGACTGGATCCTTTGCGGTATGTCCATCCAGACACCAACAAATTCCCGAAGTCTGAAGGGAACCTTGAAATGATCGCCAAGAAACTGTGTGAGCCTTTCGGGCCCGTCGACTTGATGGGCAAGGGCTGCGGCGTGAGCAAGCTTCGTCAGGTCGATCGCAGTCGGCTGACGCTCTGCTCTGCCTCGCAGGCCGATCCCTGCCATGGCCGCCGCCATGGCGCGAATGCGACCGCCCTCGGCGCGCTCGATCTGGACTGCCGGGTGCGCATCCGCCCATGCCCGATAGAAGAGTGCGATCATGCGATGCTGAAGCACATTGACGAAGTCGACGAATGTGGTGTCGCTGACCTCGCGCATGTCAGCACCGGCAAACCAGCGCTGCGAGAGGCGATCCAGCACCCAGCGCGTCAGATAAAGCGGCATCGGACCTTCCGGACCCAGCAGGCCGATCGTGGCTACCGTTACCCGGGCGGGCGCTGTTTCGGTGGAAGGCTCGAGCCTTGCGATGTCCTGTACGGCAAAACCAAGCCGTATATGCTGCCCGAGCCGGGCCGGTTCCCGCTGCGGCGGGCCTGCCTGCCCGAAGATCCTGTCCGCATTTTCGAGCCGCCGCAGGAGCTCAAAAAAGTCGAACTCCTCGGCAGATCGGATGACGTCATTCTTCAGATCAGGAAGCGGCTGCCCGGCGTTATCGGCCATAGCACATCCTCCTGTTTCTGCAGGATCCGCGCCCTTGTGCGCACGAATCCGTTAATCGCCGCGTAGCGGGCAAAAAGCCTCGCGAGCAGCGCCGTAAGCAACAAACTGCTGTGCCCGGCAAGCACCGACTGGTCGACATGGAGCGTGATGTCGCTGCCGCGGGCAAAGCACATCGGGCCAGCGATCGGCAGGCGCTCGATGAGAGGCCGGGCCTCGACCCGCGCAATGGCGCGTACATGTCGCGAGAGGCTTGGATCTCCCCGCTGCGCATAAAGATCGAGCAGGGCGTGAAGAGGGTCGACCCCGCGGCCTTCCTCCGCCAGGCTGAGAAAGTTCAGCGACAATTGTGCAATAAAGCGCCAGGCGAGTTCATCGGCTCTTGAGGCCTCGGCAGCGCCGGCCGGTAGCGTTGCCGGGATGGCAGGCCAGGGCTGGCGTAGCGCGCCAAGCAATTGCACGGTCTCGACAGGATCACCGCTTTCGAGCGTTAGGGAGGGCGTGTCGTCCAGTATCGGCAAGTCCCGGTTGGTGCAAAGCGCCGTCACCTCAATCCGCTTGAGCGGTCGCCCCGCTTTCGACTGCGCCGGGCGTGAGAGGGAGATGAAGACGTCGTCTCCGACATAGGATGTGCGGGTCTGTCCCTGACGAAGCTCGTCCTCGCTCGGACGCCGTGGGCGACGTTCTGTAAAATAGACCCAACCGTTTGTGCGGTTCTGGCCGAGACTAAAAAGTGCTGGTATCTCGGCATCGGAGCCTTCGGCATCGGCATCCTCCACACGCACCGCGCGATAGATTTCGAAATCGCGCGGCCGCGTCCGATCGGCGTGGAGGACCTGCCGGGTCCGCCGCGGATTGAGCTCAATGACGCTGCAGGAGCGCTCGAACAGGTTGATGATCGGCGTTGCGAAAAGCTCCAGATCCTTCGCGGTGAGGCCTGCAAGCTCCGGAACGGGCCGGCGAAGCAGGAAGACCAGTTCCAGCCTCTCGCTGCAACGGCGAACGACCGGCCGCATCCCCGTCACACGCGCATAGTGAAACCGCTCGGGAGCGATAAAATATTCGCGCAGAAGCCGGTAGCCCTCAAAAGTTTCGCGCGTGCGAGGCATGAGCGCCTCGTCGTCCGATATGCCGACCATCTCGGGCGCGGGCAGCGGGCTCAAGGGATTGTCGCGCCCCTCCGGGCGCGCGCCCACTCCACTGCAGGCGCCAAATAGTGTATCGAAGAGCAACGGCGCCTTGCTCTTTTCGCTGAAATAAAAGTCCAGGCGATCGAGCGATAAGTCGGCGAACTTGCCCTTGCCGGTTCGATTGATGGTGATGCTCAATCCGGACGCGCCGGCAACCCCGTCAATGGCGCCTATCCCCGCCGCCGCAAGTGCGCTTCGGTCCTGTATGTAGGTCACGGAGCTGATTGCAAGCGGCCAGAGCGTCACGTCCTGAACCGTCGTGAAGATGGATCTTGTCGAAATTCCAGGTCGGACGCTCGAAACGAGCCGTGTTCCCCGCTTCAATAGGTGACCGGCAAGCATGGTTTGAACTTGCTGGCCTGGCTTCAGCAAGGCCATGGCCGTTGCTGGCGCCGGCGAGACGAGGTCGGGATAGAAATTTTCGAGCACGCTGCGGACATATCGCATGCTTTCTGCGTCGACCTTCTGGCGGGTGCGGGCGGCCAGAAATGCGACGCCGTCAAGAAGCCGTTCGACAAAGGGGTCGGGACACGGAATGGTATCCAGAGAAAGATTGCGCGCGATCGAGGGGTGCATATGGGCAAACTCGGCGGCAAGCGCACGGATATGGGTGAGTTCCTCCTCATAATATTCAAGGAAGACCCGATCCATTTCAGGTTTCCTTCAACTCGGTTCTCGCCGAGCCGTTGTCGAGATCGAGAATGGTGCGGATGCGCAGCCGTTCCGGTGCCGGCGTCGTCAGGAGCAGCGCGTCAATATCGATCCTGAGGCCAATCGACTTGTCGCCAAGGCTGACGGTCACCTTGGTCGCGCCTTCTTTGAGCCGGGGCTCGAATGCCGCAAGCACTTGTGCGATTTCCTTGGCGAGTTCCTCACGGTCGAAGTCACGCGATGAGCGGCCCGAAAATGGCGGCACGCCGTAGTTGACCACACTGCGGCGCACCAGCGGAAAATCCTCAAGCGAGGGAGGGTTGTCGCCCGCCAGGTCGGCCTCCGCATCGGTCAAGAGGGGCGAGGATTCGAAACGTTGCACATTGAAAAGCGCCTCGATGTCGCGCCGCACCGCTTCACGAAGCACATCGCTCGAAACGACCACGCCGCGACTTTCCAGTTCCATGCGACGACGTTCCAGGGAAAGCAGACGATGGATGTTCTTTTTCTGCTCGATACTAAGATCTGTTGCAGACTCTATTTGTCCGACGCCGCCGGCCACCATCGCGTCTAGCCGCTCTGCGTCTATCTCGCTTTGCAACATCTGCCGGAGATCTTTGATCTCGGAGCCGAGCCCCGGCAGGTCATTGACCAGCCGATCCCACAAGGATGGCTGGATCGTCTCGCGGGTTGCGCGCTGGTGCCCGCCAAGCGGTCTCGAGTCCATTCCAAATTCTTTTCGCCAGCCGTCACTTGCCGACATAGACATCCATTTCGACCTCGTCCTTGTCGTCGTAGTTGAACGTGATGTTCTTGTAGGCGAAGCCGACGCGCTCCTCGATGAGATCGGGTTCGTCCTCGCTTGGCTCCATTTTGTACTGGGTGACCGAAGCGTCCTTCAGCGTAATGACCAGATAATCGCTGGTCTCGCCTTCGATCGTTCTGCGCGCAGAGAACTTGACCTCGCCAAGAAGCGTATTCTCGAAAAGCGCCTTCTTCAGATAGGGCGAGGATTTGTCATAGTGTTTGATGAAATTGATCATGCCCAGACTGACGCGGCCCCGTCGCGAGAGCGAATTGGGATCGTAGGGGGCGACCATTTCGAACTCCACGCCGTGGATTTCGATCTCGTCTTCGTGGCCATCACGTACGCTCGGTCCCGTAATATCCGGCACCTTGAGAAAACCGTCAATTTTCATGAATAATCTCCCTTGTGAATTCAGGTCTTCGTCGACGGCAACTCCGATACGAGACGCAGTGACGCATTGATGCCTTCCAACTGATAATGGGGGCGCAGATAAAACCGGGCATTATACCATCCCGGGCGGCCTTCGACGCTGTCGACCTGAACCTCGGCCGCAGCCAGCGGCCGTTTGGCGCGGGCCTTGTCGTCGGCAAAGGCAGGGTTGGCAAGAACGTAGCGATTGATCCACTCCGTCAGCCAGATCTGCATGTCGGACCGCTCCTTGAACGAACCGATCTTGTCGCGGGCGATTGCTTTCAGGTAATGGGCGAAACGCGAAACCGGGAAAAGATACGGCAGATTCGCACTCAGGCGCTCATTGGCCTGTGCATCCGGATCGACCAGGCGCCCGGCGCGCGTCTCGTCATCCTGTAGCGAGTGCGCACCGATGAAGGCGGCGATGTCTGTGTTCTTGCGATGCAGGATCGGCATGAGCCCAAGCTTGGCAAGCTCTGCCTCGCGGCGATCGTCGATGGCGACCTCCGTCGGGCATTTCATCGCGACAGTACCATCGTCGGTCGGGAAATTGTGGACTGGAAGATTGATGACCGCGCCACCGTTCTCGACACCGCGGATTTGCGTGCCCCATCCAAATAGCTTGTGGCTTCGATTGATATTGACACCCATCGGGAAGGCGGCGTTCATCCACACGTAGCGCTGATGATTGCCCTGGACATCCTCCTCAAAGGCGAAGCCCTTTACCGGAATGGTTTCCGCGCCATAGGGCAGGCGCGCAAGGACCCGGGGCATCGTCAGGCCGATGTACCGCGCATCCTCGCTCTCTCGCAGCGACTGCCAGGAGGCGTAGGCGGGCGACGAGACAATCTGTTGCAGGTCCTGAGGGTTTGGCAGTTCCTGCCAGCTTTCCATGCGGAAGAGTCGCGGGGCGGCGGCTGCAATGAAGGGCGTGTGCGCAGACGCGCAGATGCCGGACATGTTGCGAAGGAGAGCGACGTCCTTCGGGTGGTTGGAGAACTCGTAGGCACCGATCAGGCAGCCGTACGGGCTGCCGCCGAGCATGGAATATTCGTCCGTATAGACTTTCTTGAATATGGGACTTTGATCCCACATCTGACCCTCGTAGTCTTCGAGCGTGTCGGCCAAGGCTTCTTTTGAAATATTCATGACGCGGATCTTCAGTTTCTGATCCGTCTCGGTATTGTTGACGAGATACCACAAACCGCGCCATGTTCCCTCGAGTTGCAGCACTTCGGGCGCATGGAGGACTTCGTTGACCTGCTCGGTCAGGAGCTTGTCGATGCCCGAGATCAGGGATTTGATCGACTTGATCGCATTCGAGGAAATTGTAGTCGACTGGGAGCGAGCGCGCGCTGCAAGCGCGAGATTCTGCACCAGGGTTTGCAGCTTGTCGCTGTCATCCTTCTTGACCTTGAAGTCCTTTTCAAGAAGATCACTGAATTCCTGAAGATCGACGCCTTCGGCTTCCTTGACGTCAACAGCGGCGGTTCTTTCCTGTTCGGCCATGGTTTAGCCCTCCGACTTGCTGCCGTCATCAATCGCTTGGTCGGCGATTTTTGCTAAAAGCGGCTCGTTGTTCAAAAGCTGGGCGATACGCTTTTCGGCGTCGACGCGGCCGTCCATGAAGCCCAGCAATTCCTCAAGCTGGCGGCGCATCTTCAACAGTTCGGCAAGCTGCGGAACCTGTTCGGCAATCCGGTCCGGCGCGAAGTCGCCCATGCTCGTAAAGGTCAGGTCGACGGCAAGTTCCTCGTCCCGCTCTTCGCCGGGCGGTTGGGGAAGCGTGTTCTTGACCCGTGCCTTGACACGCGGGCTCAGCGCCTCCATGAAGCGACCGAACCGGTTAGCGTCGGTTTCGACAAAGGTCCGGTCCCGCACGGATTTGACAGCCTCCGGCGTTTCGGACGCACCGGCAAGATCCGCCATCACCCCCATCACGAATGGCAATTCGATCGTGGTCGGACTGCCATATGTTTCCACTTCATAGGCGATCTGGACGCGAGGCGCCCTGTTGCGTTCAATTACCTTCGCCTTAGTTTCGCTCATTGCTGGTCACCTTTTGTCCCAGGGGCGGGTTTCTTGCTTTCCGAAACGCCGGCCAGAAGCCGGAATTCTTTCAGCCCGGAAGGAGCGAGGTCCTCCATGAGCTCGAGAAAATCCATCGGCACCATTCGCTTGATCCTGCGGGCCAGATGGGGAATGGGGCTAGATGGCTCCGTACGGTCGTAAAAGGCGATGATGAGGTCGATGCAGCGTGTGACCTCGTCTCGCGAGCTCAGACGCGAGGGGAATACTGCCGCCGCCCCGCTCGGGGCCTGGTCTGCCGCAGCGCTGGTCGTGGCACCCGGCGCACGTTCGCCACCTGTCGTGTCCTCTTTCCGGCTCTCCTGCTGCGCATTAGCCTTGGCCCGCTCCAGGGTCGCCGCAACGCGCTGCAGAAACCGGCTCAGATCTGGTAGGGTGACGCGCAAATCGCCGCCGATCTGCAGGTTGAGGGACTGTTCGGCGGTCTCCAGAGCTGCAACGGCAGTCCTTGCATCGGCGGCCAGCGCCGCTGCTTCATCAGGGGCCTGTTCGGCAAATGCCGCGCAAGCGAACCGCACGCGATTGACCAATTGCTCATGTTCGCTGACGAGCGAGGCCTTCTCGGCCGCACTCAAACCAGGCGCCGCTTCGTTCAGAACGGTGCGGCTGTCGACCGCTCCCCGCTCCAGATCGCGTCCTGTCACCGGGCCAGCGCCACGAGGCGTAAAGAACGTCATTTTGCGCAGATCGCCGAGCAGACCATCCCTGTCATTTTGAAGCTGGATCAGTGCGTTGATGCGGCGAAGAGCGGCCTCGCGGGGAGGCAGACCGTCGCGAAGCTCCGGATGCATTGTCTGCCAGTGCATGTCGAAGGTTTGGCCGATCAGGTTCAATCCGTTGGCGAGGCCGGCCAGTCCCCGCTCATTTGCAAGGGCACGCGTTACAATCACGAGCAGCCTGAGATCGCGCCCGTGCGCCCGCAGCTCCTCTGATTTGCGAAGCACCGTCGACCAGTCGACCGGCACTTCCGTTCGTGCGACGGGATTGTTGCGCTCGTCGCGGCTGATTTCGATCTGGGGCTGTACGAGGCGTTCGAGCTCGTGGAATCGTCCGTCGTTCCGTAGGCTTTCGCCGGACGGGTTGTCACCGTTTATCGGATTCAACCAGAGCGCAGAGTCGAACAACAGATCCCCCGCTTTACCGAATATTCTTCTCGCGATCCTGTTTTAGCATAAATTTTCGCTCTGTACTAATGCCACTTATCGACGAGCGGCAACTAATTCCGAGTGTCGATCAATCGGGTCGTAGTCGATAGGATCGAAACCTTCCGGCTGGCAATAACTGCATGTAAATCCTCGGCAAAGGACTTGGTGGATTCAGTTGTGGGGCGAAGTTGCGAGAATAGAGGACGGTCGGTCTGCATGGCGATTATCAGGCTTCTGCCGAATGTATTGTCGACCGCGAAGGAAAGCTTTGCGGGATCGGTCGCTCCATCTGCCGTGGAGTAGGCGACGCGGATAGTACGCATGCCATCGGACACCGTGCCGAGACTGGAAAGCGCGTTGTCCGGGCGCTTGATGTTGGGAAGGACGTTGAACAGATTGCCGGTGACATCGGCGATCGCGACCCAAAGGTAGCCATCCGTAATCGCGGCCGGAGCCAGCACATCGATGACCGGATTGTCGCCAACCGAGTAGATGCCAGACATGTTCGGTTCGGATTTGTCACCATAACCGAGCACGATCGTCATCGGCCCTTGTGGCACGTCGGGCAACAATGACTGGACGACACACAACTGATTATTGAGCACTGTCGTATCAAATCGCAGATCGCGATCACCCAGACGCGGTGCGAGCGCCTGCCGGAGCGCTTCGATATCTCCGCTTGCCGCAACGTTTCCCCGAATGGCGACTGTCGCGCCAAGAGGAAGGTTTGCCCCCTCCGGTGCCTGGACGACAAGCGGACCGCAAGTCTCCAACGGTGCGATGGCCGATTTCAACTGGTGGGGCGTCAGGCTTCTCGGTCCTGCGGCGATCCGCACGACAGGTTGGTAGCCGGCGGCCTTGCTCGCCTCGTTGAACCGGCTGACGACAGTGTCACGCGCTGTCTTGTCGGGAGCCAGGCCGGTCAGGCGGACGGTGCGATCCGAGACATCAAGCCTCCACTCGTCTAGCCCGTCGGCGGCGGCAAAAAAGCTGTCGATGTCCTGTGCCCAGCGCTCGGAAGGTTCGCCCTTCGCAAGGGCGAGCGCACCCTTGGGCGCGGGCAGCCCGGCTGCGCGCGTAAAACCTGCCAATATCGCCTGTTGCTGGTCGGCATCGGGAGCAAAGCCGGACAAGGTCGCCTGGTGTTGCCCGTCGAGCCCGGCGCTGAGTTTATAGGGCGCCTCGACCGGAAGGCTTTTCACAAACAGGCTGTCACGAAAGCCGGCAAACCAAAGTCCCGCGATCGCCGCTACGGCAGCAATGGCTAAGATCGCCGGCCAGGGCCGCCAGCCCGGCCTGCCGCCACGCCCGCCTTCCGTCTGGCCGCTGCGATCGGTCCGCAACAACTCCCCCACCTGCTTGACGACGGCCGCAGCCGTCGGCGGGCGTCGCGAAGGGTCGGGTTGGGTGAGATCGTCGATCAAGCCCTTGAGCGGCTCCGGAACGCCGGTTGTGTCCAGCCGGCGCTCTTTGTAGCGGACAACCTCACCGGGACTCGTTCCGACGTTGGGAACCTTTCCTCGAAAGGTTGCAAGCAAGGATGCGCCCAGGGCATATAGGTCGGATCGCGGCTCGGCTTGCCCGTGCAATTGTTCGGGCGCTGCATATTCATATTTTCCGGCAAACTCTTTGCCGACGATTGTGCGTGCGCCCGTCTTGCTGTCCTTGGCAATGCCGAAGTCGATGATGACGGCTTCCTCCGGACGGCCGCTGCGCAAGATGATGTTGTCGGGCGACAGATCGCGATGGACGATCTTGCGTTCGTGTGTCGCAACCAAGCCCTCCGCCACTCTTTGAGCGACGACCAGCAGGTCTCTGGAAGAAATCCCGCCACGCTCGAGATAGTCGTTGAGTGGCGTACCTGCGACGTAATCCATGACCAGATAGACGTAACCCTCGGCTGTCTGGCTGCAGTCGGTATAACGCACGACCGCGTCATGCGAGATGCCGCGCATCTCCTCTTCCCGCTTCATCAATTCCAGATAGCCGGCATCGGCGGACAGCTCCCGCTTGAGTGCCTTGAGCGCCACGACCCGGCCGGTGATCTTGTTGCTGGCGCGGTAGACTTCGCCCGTTCCGCCGCGGCCAAGCACACCCTCGATCTCGTAGGTATTGTTGAGAACCTGGTTCTTACGAAAGATGTCACCGGGCAATGGGTCGATCATCTGGTAACTCCAAACCACGCGGTCACTATTCATCAAAGACATGCGGTTCGAATATTTGTCAAGAACACTATAATGTGGCAGTTTGCCATTGAGATTGAAGACTAGGCTCGTTCATTCGAGAGCACGTGGGCAGGAGCCCGACCGGCATGCAGCAGAACATGTCTTCTCACAGCTTCAAACGTAAAGAACTGATCGGCAAACTCGACCCGATATGTCTGCGTGCATTCAAGGCGGCAGCCGACGCCGCCAAGCTTCGGGGCAATCCCTATGTCGAACTCGTGCATTGGATCGAGCAGCTGGCGCTCGTCGACCGCGCGGATTTCCAGCTAATCCTCGCCGACGCTGGCGTGGACCTCGGGCGCCTTGCGGCCGACATGGCACGGTCGATCGACAAACTGCCCTATGGCGCGACGTCCATTGAAGAGTTTTCAGACCACATATTTCACGCTGTCCAGGAAGCCTGGAGTCTCGCCAGCCTTCAATTCGGCTCGGAAGAGGTGCGCGGCGCGTACGTCCTCCTGGCCTGTAGAAAGGTGCCGGTGCTTGATGGCTTGCTGTTGAAGATCAGCAGTGAGTTCGACCGCATCGAAGCCGATTCCGTCCTTGCTCGCCTGGACGACGTGCTCTCGCAATCACTTGAAAATCGCGGCAGACGCGAAGCTGGGCAACCGGTGCGCAAGGAACGACCGGCTAGCGGCGATTCCGCTTTGGCGAAATATGCGACTGACCTGACCAGGCGTGCACGAGACGGAAAAATCGATCCGGTTGTGGGTCGCGACCCGGAAATTCGCCAGATTGTCGATATTCTCATGCGCCGACGGCAGAACAACCCGATCCTGACCGGCGAGGCCGGGGTCGGCAAGACGGCAGTCGTTGAAGGCTTTGCACTTCGCCTTGCGGCAGAAGACGTGCCGCCGCCCCTCAAAGGGGTTGCGCTCCACATGCTGGATGTTGGCTTGATGCAGGCAGGAGCGAGCGTCAAAGGCGAGTTTGAAAAACGCCTCAAGACGGTGATCGAGGAGGTTCAGGCATCGGAAACGCCGATCATCCTCTTCATCGACGAGGCGCATACGCTGATCGGAGCGGGCGGGGCTGCGGGAACGGGAGACGCCGCGAATCTTTTGAAGCCAGCATTAGCGCGCGGCGAACTTCGCACGATCGCGGCAACGACATGGGCGGAGTACAAACAGCATATCGAGAAAGACCCGGCGCTGACCCGGCGCTTCCAGGTGGTCAAGATTGAGGAACCCAGCGAAGAAGGCGCCATTCTCATGCTTCGTGGGGTGGCGGGCATTCTCGAGAAACACCATCAGGTGCAGATCCTCGACGAGGCGATCGAAACGGCGGTCAGCCTTTCACATCGTTACATTCCGGCCCGCCAGTTGCCCGACAAGGCAGTCAGCTTGCTTGATACCGCTTGCGCACGCGTGGCGGTATCACAGCACGCAACGCCGGCCGAAGTCGAAGATCTTCTGCGGCGCAAACAGTCTCTCGAGATCGAGCAGGGGATCATCGGCCGCGAAAGGTCCATCGGCATCGAGGTTGCAGACCGCCAAGCAAAGGTCGACAAGGCGCTTGGCGAGGCGGAGTTGGCCCTTGCCGGGGCGCGAGCCCGTTGGGAAAAGGAACGGTCGATGGTGTCTGACATTCTCGACCTGCGGGCCAGGCTGCGCAAAGAGGGAGTTCGCCTCGATGCGGCGTTGTCGCAACGGGGCGATACCGCGTCCGTTCCGACGGTCACCGACGAAAATCCCTCAGCGCCTCAGGAAGGCGAAAAAGAGGCTCCCGACGGAAATGCCGACCTTTTGCGCCTAAGGGCACTTACGCACGAACTTGCCGAGATGCAGGGCGAAACGCCATTGATGCTGCTGTCGGTAGACCGCAACGCCGTAGCCTCGGTGGTTCAGGACTGGACGGGTATTCCCGTCGGGCGAATGCTGGCCGGCCAGACTGAAAGGGCGCTCAAGCTCGCCGGAATTCTGGGCGAACGCGTTGTCGGCCAGGACCTTGCCATGGAAGCGATCGCACGTCGGGTGCGGACGAGCCGCGCAGGACTAGGGTCGCCGGAAAAGCCGGTCGGCGTTTTCCTGCTTTGTGGACCGTCCGGTGTCGGCAAGACGGAAACGGCGCTCGCCCTTGCCGAGGCATTGTACGGCGGCGAACAGAACCTGATCTCCATCAACATGTCGGAATTTCAGGAAGCCCATACGGTTTCGACGCTGAAGGGAGCGCCACCAGGCTATGTCGGCTACGGCAAGGGAGGTATTCTGACCGAGGCCGTTCGCCGCAGGCCCTATTCCGTCATTTTGCTCGACGAGGTCGAAAAAGCGCATCCCGATGTCCACGAGATCTTCTTTCAGGTCTTCGACAAGGGGATGATGGACGACAGCGAGGGTCGACGGATTGATTTTAGGAATACACTCATATTGCTGACCTCCAATGTCGGTTCGGATGTCATCATGCGACTGACCGGCAACGGGCTCTCCCGCACGCCAACTGAAGAACTCGAGGCTGCGTTGCGGGCACCGTTGCTACAGGTGTTCCCGGCCGCTTTCCTCGGGCGCGTCATCGTCGTCCCCTATTATCCCCTCTCGGATTCGATGATCGAAGCAATCACGCAGGCAAATTTCGCGAAAATTGCAGAGCGACTGCGCACGAGCCACAACGCCGAACTGGTCATAGGTGAGGGCGTTATCGACTTGATCAAGGCGCGTTGCACCGAAGTCGAGTCGGGCGGTCGCATGATCGATGCGATCTTGACCAACACACTTCTGCCGGCCCTCAGCACCGGCATATTGAACTGGGCGCTGGACGGCAAACGCTTGACGAAGGCGACGGTCGAAGCGTCTGCGGAGGGCTTTACCTACGCCTTTGAATAGCGATTAGACGGTATTTGCGGCCGCTATGCGCCGCCTTTAGCTGACTGCCTGGAATTCGACGCGTCGGTTCTCGTCAGCTTTCGGCTTTTTTGCATCGAGCGGAAACTGCTCGCCAACGCCAACAGCCTCGAGCCGTTCACGAGGAATATGGCAATCCTCTATGAAGAAGCGCGCCACTTCCCTTGCACGCAGCGTCGAGAGGTTCTGATTGTACCTCGCTCCGCCGGAAGCATCGGTGTGACCGACAATGCGGATGAGCTTGATATCCATCTCTTTCACGACACCGCACAGTTTCTGCAGCATCGGCTTTTGCTTGGGTGCGATGGCAGAGGAATCAAAGGCAAACTGCACGCGGTAGTTAACCTGATCATCGTCTGGCAGCTTCCAGTATGTCTGCGGTGTTGTTATCGTCGCTGCTCCAGTTGTTGGTGACGTTTCCACCGGCCCCTGTCCGGGAGTCGGGCTGGCCTCGACAGTTTCCTCCTTCGCCGCATTTGCCGAACTGCCCGGATTGCTACTCGCTTGAGTAGAACCGGTCTTGGCCGGCTTGGCCTCGGGCGTGGCGATCGGCATCGGCGTCGCCTCGGGCACAGGCCCGGAATTGGTCAGCACGAGGCCGCGGGACGGCCCGAGCTTGGCCGCCTTGAACAATTCCATTTGCCTCTGGAAACGTTCCTTGAGTGCCGTCTCGTTTAGTTCCTGTGCACGCAATTCACTTTGTAACGTGAAGAATAAAGCGAGAGACACCAGCAGCTTCAAAGTCAGCAGGCGCTTCATTTTAGGTTCCTCTCGGCAAAAATGTTTCGCCTGGCCAAAAAATTACTATAGGATGATCTTGGGTGCAACCGCTTCAGTGGCGGCCCTCACGGCGGAGCGAATGATGAGGTTCTTCCGGTCATGACCCCGGAGTATCCCGATAGTCCCTCGACACGGGTCCCGAGCTGGCCGGGCAGGCCGAAAGGGGCCGGGCTGAGCCACACCGGTCATGTTCGCAAACGCAACGAGGACGCGATACTCCTAGATCCCACAGGCGTGCTTTGGGCCGTTGCCGACGGTATGGGCGGTTATGGCCACGGCGACGTTGCGGCCGGTCTGGTGATCGAGCACCTCGCCCTTCTTCCCCATGCTCCAATTACAAGTGCCGATCTGGTGAGCGCTCTCGAGGCCGCCAATTCCGCCATTCGGCGATGGGCAACCTCGGCCGACGTGGCGCAGATGGGTGCAACCGTGGTGGCTGCGCTTCTGGACGGCGGCACTATTTCGCTTGCATGGGCGGGCGATAGCCGGGCCTACCGCTGGCGGGATCGGGAATTACGACAGCTGACGCGCGATCATTCGGTGGTGCAGGAGCTTCTCGACGATGGGCGCCTTTCTCCAGCTGCGGCCTGGCAGCACCCGCAAGCGCATGTTGTAACACGCGCAATTGGAGCATCCGATCATCTTGTCGTCGAAACCACCGAAGTTTCGTTTTGCCCAGGTGACGTCCTCATACTTTGCTCTGACGGGCTAACCGACTGTGTGGCGGACGCAGAGATCGCTGCCCTTATGAACGCCGTTTCAACGCCGGCGTTGACCTGTCAGCGATTGATCGGCGCTGCTCTCGATAACGGTGCCCCGGATAATGTCTCTGTGATTGTCGTCGAAATTGATGGAGCTGCGATATCTTGAGGCAAATGAATGCCATCGCGGCCGTCGTCATCGGCATGAGCATCATTCTCGCAGCCGTCATCTTTGCGTTCGTCGGAAACCTTTTGAAAGATACGGAGCTTGATCCGAATGCGGGTAAAATAGATCGGCTCACACAGCAACTTGCCCAGCAGGACAATGAAATTCGGGGGCTGCGCTCTGAATTGAACGTCCTTAAAGGACAGATGGCTGACGTCGGCGGCAGAGTGACGGACTTGGAAAAAGCTCCACATCCCGACCCTGCTCAGACAGCCCCTGTCATTAATCCGCAAGCCGTTCAACAGACCGATCCTTCACCCCTCTTCACGGATCAGTTCGGCGGTATGGCACCGCGTGAGGAAGAAGGAAATCTGACTGAACCGATGCAACTGGCCAAGAAGCGTTTCAACGAGAATGTCATACGCCCGACCCCGGCCGTGTTGCGACAGATATTGGGCGAACCGAGAAGCACCTACTCAACGACCTGTGAACCGGTCACCAATCCAAAATTGCTGCATGCACTCGAAACCCGGGACATCGGCGGTATCCGTCTGACCATGATCAGGCCAGCGCTCGATTCGCTTCAGCAGATCATGGCGCGCCTTAAAAAAGAAGAGCCCGACATTTATGCCGCAATCGGAACCGCGGGCGCGCTCTGTGCAAGGTATGTACGGGGGTCGGCGAAGTCAGTGTCCTCACATGCGTGGGGGGCGGCCGTCGACCTAACGCTTAAGAAAAACCTCGACAACATGGGCGATAACAGCACGCAATTCGGGCTCGTGGTGCTCGCGGAGTTCTTCAATGAGGCTGGCTGGTATTGGGGTGCGGGCTATAGCCGCGAAGATTCCATGCACTTCGAGGTAGGCGAGGCGCTGCTGCGAAAATGGGCGGCCGAGGGCAAGCTGTGAAGGGCGTTCTCGAGCCGCCGGGTCCAGCCGCGTTGCAAGCAGATGTGCTTGCCGCACTGGCGCAACCCCTGCTGGATCTTGCAAAACGTGCCGAAAGCGAGAAGAATCCAGATCCGCGCGAGCTTGCGGCAATGGCACGGACCCTCGTCGCCGCTTTCGAGACGGAAGCACGACGCAGGAAGGTCCCCCAGGACTGGCTCCTGGACGCCCGCGATGCCCTTGTCGCCTTGGTTGATGCGCGAGCGCGTAACAACCCGGCATTGTCAATCCGAAAATGGGAGCGGGCGCTTGCCGCCGCTCTTCCCATCGGGGGCGTTATCGCGGCCAGCAGCCTCGCCGAACGGGCGAGGGCGGCGGCGAAGGCTGGGCCTGCCAGCCGGGATCTCGCCCGCTTCCTCGGTCACTGCAACGACGCTGTCCAGGCGGCGCTTCTATCGGGCACACAGCATAAAACCCGGGCGGATCGCGGTCTTTCTGCTCTTGTGATCGGACTTTTCCTGGCAATCCTCGTGGTTTGGGCAGGATGGGCCGAATGGCAGTTTCGCGAGCGGCTTTTGTCGCAACTGCCCGATGTCGCACGCGTCATAGAAGCCGGTCAGGCGGCAACACCTGCCGCGCGCGCGGTTCAACTCGATGCATTCCTGGCCGCAGTTCAGCTCGTTGAGCAGGATGCGAAGCGTTCTCCGCTTGGTCTCATTCATCACATAGGCATGCTCGACCCGGCAGAGGCCGCACGCCGCCGCTATGGCCAAGCCGTCGACGCCCTGGCCGCCAGCCCGCTCGCTGAAGCCCTTGGTGTTGCTCTTGCAACGGAAGGGGAGGCGACTGCACTTTACGATTCCCTACGCGCCTGGTCCATCTTGAGTGGCACATCCGACTGGCAACCGTGGTTTCTGGCAGGCTGGATCGACGATCGAGCTCAGACATTTCCCGAACTTACCGGCCTGGCAGTGCATGTCGCTGCCATGTCAGCGGGCCCGGCAGATCTTCAAAAGCCGGATTCCGAAGCAATCGCCCAGGCGAGACAGTTTGCTTCAGAGGGCTCTGCGACCGAGCGTGCCATGCTCGAGCTTTCCCGTGCCGAGAAACCCGCGGCCTTGCCTGCCTGGTCTCTCGGGCAGGCGGCCCCTGGTCTCGACAAGATTTTGATCCGCAGGTCCGGACGACCTATCGAGCGGACTGTGCCCAGTCTTTATACGGAGACAGGGTGGGCTTATGCGCGCTCTGGCGCCGCAGAGGAGGCGATCGGGAAGGCAACAGCCGAAACTGCGAAACTCCTGGGCTCCGCCGACAAAACGAGCGCTGATGCAGTTATGGACCTCCTTCAGAAACGAACTCTGGAGACATGGTCGCAGTATCTCGGCGATCTTCGTGTGCGGCCGTTCACCGATCAACCGAGTGCTGTGATCGTCAGCGGTGTACTAAGCGCCAGCAACTCGCCGCTCTCGGCACTGATACGTGAGGTATGGCGCCAGGCGGGTGGCACCGACCGTAGCCGAAGCCACGCGAACCAGCTTCGGATTGCCGCGACACTCGGGCCTGCGATCCAGTTCGTGGAACAGGGTCGCATGTCTGAAATCTCGCGCCTTTTCTTATCGCTGAATGTCGCGCTTGCCCTTCTGGACGGAAACACGGAAATCGGAAAAAAGTCGTTGATGGATGCACAGGATCGCGCCAATTCCGTCGTCGCCCTGCAGCAGGCCCCGCTCCTCGTCGTACAAATGGTCGAAGACGTGATCTCGCAGACTGCCTCTCCAAAGCCGGTAGAAAAGCCCGCCGATCCAGTTCCGGCAGCAAAGCCGTCGGGGGCTTGGGGCGAGGTCGCTGTGGCCTGCCAGGCGGCTGTCGCAGGCCGCTATCCATTCTATGACGGGGCGGACGCGGACATGGCGGAAGTAGCGCGCATTTTCGCTCCGAATGGGCTCGTAGAGACATATTTCCGTACACAGCTGGCGCCTTCGATGGATACGTCGGCGTCCCCGTGGCGTTGGAAACCCGAAGCCAGGCTCTCCGGATACGCGCCCGAAAGCGCAGCATTCTTTCAAAGGGCTTCCGCGATCGGCGACGCGCTCTTTCATCAGGGAAGCTCGCCGCATGTCCCTTTGTCGCTTGAGGCGCTGGCGCAACGTGGTGCCGCAACCATCTCGATCGGCGGCTCTCACGCTCCGGTTACCACGTCAGGAGGAACGGTGACTCTTAACTGGCCAGGCGACCTGCCAGCGCGCGGCCTGGAGATCTCCTTCGACAGTAGTGGCGCGGTCGAGAAAAAGAGCGCGCCCGGGCCCTGGGGCCTATTGCGCTTTCTGGACGGGTCACGCTTGCGACCACGCGAAGGCGGCCAGCGCTTCCTCGTCGACGTGCGGACGACCGGCGCGCGCGCCTACCTTCAGATGTCATTCGCCGGGCCAGCCAATCCCGTCTCCGCGCGTTTGTTGATGCGGGGATTGACATGTCCGTCGGCGCTCTGAGAGCAACATGGGGGCGCCCGCCCGGTGTGAGTTAATGCTGAAACGCCAACCGCAGTCTTTTGGCCGGATATTCGATCCGTTCTTCAAGCGCCATCACGACGGACGCGGCGCCGATCTCGGCCTCAATCTCGTTCGTGACATCCTGCGCATGCACGGCGGCGAGGTGACGATCGACAACCGCAATCCGGACAAAACGGCAGGCGTTCACACGCCGCCGCGCCTGGCGACTGCTTAATTCAAAGGGCTAAAGCGTCCTTTGCGGCTCTCGAAAAGACGCGCAGCGTTGTCATGCGATGGATTAAATCGCGTCTCCGTGACATATAGATTCGATGAGCGTGCACAGAGATTCGCAACTCGACATGTTTGCCAAGGCATCGCCCGCGATTGCCAAGGTGCGCGGTCCAGCGCGCCGGCTACCTTCCCAACCGACCGCCTACTCTGATGAAGACATGGCGCGGACGCTCGAAGAAAGCGGCAACTATCGCATCTTGAGAAAGCTGGCCGCCCGGCCGGTTGCGTCAGTCAGACGGCCGGGGTTTCCGCAGCTCGGCGTCATTCTCGATACGGAGACCACCGGTCTCAACCACCGCAGCGACGAGATCATCGAAATCGGCGCCGTCGCCTTCACGTTCAACGATGATGGGGCGGTCGGCGATATCGTCGGCATTTACGGCGGCCTGCAACAGCCGTCCCGACCGATCCCGCCCGAGATCACCCGGCTGACAGGTATCACCGATACGATGGTCGAAGGACAGCTCATCGATATCCAATCTCTGAGAGCGCTGATCGAACCGGCGGATCTGATCATTGCCCACAATGCCCGGTTCGACCGGCCGTTCTGCGAGGCCTTCTCGACGATTTTCGCCGGCAAGGCCTGGGCATGCTCGGTTTCGGAGATCGACTGGAGCGCCCGCGGCTTCGAGGGCACGAAACTCGGCTATCTCGTCGGCCAGGCCGGGTATTTCCATGAAGGCCATCGCGCCGTGGACGACTGCCACGCGCTTCTGGAGATCCTCGATCGAGAGCAGCGCGACGGTGAAAGCCCGTTCACCGAGCTCTACCGTGCCAGCCAGCGCTCGCGCATCCGCATCTTTGCAGAACACAGCCCGTTCGAGATGAAGGACCACCTGAAGGCGAGGGGTTATCGCTGGTCTGACGGAAGCGACGGCCGTCTGAAGTCCTGGTGGATAGAAGTCGGCGAAGAGGATCTCGGCGACGAGCTTTCCTATCTGCGTTCGGAAATTTACCGGTGGAAAGAAGCGGAGCCGCCGATCGTGCGGCTGACGGCCTTCGATCGTTTCAAACTCTGACCGCGAAGCGGTTCGGATCCTGATCGGGAAATCGCTACCAGATATGACGATCCATGCAATTGCTGCATAGGTGCAGTGATGCATTGGCGCTGTAATAGTCAGAGGTCTCATATTATATACAACTCATCGAAGCGAACGAAGCGCCAAGGACTGGCAGCTGAGCTTCGAAAGCCCACGAAAGGGGATCATCATGAACGTAGCACGCTCTTTCAATAACTGGCGCAAGTACCGTCAGACGGTCGCTGAACTGGGTCGTATGTCCGCACGCGAACTGGACGACCTCGGCATCGGCCGCAGCGAAATCCGCAACGTCGCCCGCGCGGCCATCGCCCGCTAACGGCAAATTAGACCAAGCATCTTGGAGACTATGCCAGCGCCTGCTTCCTCCCGAGCGGGCGCTTTGCTTTGTGCGTCCGGCGGACGGAGCGGGGTGATCAAGTCGCCCGCTTTTCGCATAGCGCATAGCTGCATTGCAAAGAAATGCCTATCAACTGAGCAAGAAATAAGTATGATTATTTCTATCGAAGCGATGCACCTCCTCCCGCGTCCCTTCGATATACAGGCGCCCCATTCTCCTCCCAGGGTCGTCTGTGGAATGACAGCACTCCTCCTCCCAGCTGTCGTTCGGTTTTTTTCGAAAGCCTGCCGCACCTCCTCCCGCGGCAGGCTTTTTCGTTTTGGCCCAAGAAAATACCGGACCGCGCCGAAGCGGCCGCTTGCGATCATCGCTTGATGATGGCGTCATCATCTCGGCAAATTCTCCTGTCTATTCCCAGTTTTCCTTCGTGCTCTTGCGGGCTTTGCGTCTCCTCAAGCGAGCACCGACAAACCTGTTGACACCAAACTTGTCGTACAACTATGTAACCGGATGGATACCGCAGCAGCGGAACAGGCCGGACAAGACCGGCTTCCGCAATAGCGACGACCCCTGGCGACAATGAAGCGGAAGGAAAATTGACATGCAGATCGACGTGAGGCACGCCTCCCATCCAGAGGCCGTGCGTGATTTCGACACGGAGACGCTGCGGCGTCACTTTCTGGTGGAGACCGTCTTCGCGAGCGGCGAGATCCGGCTCACATATTCGCATTACGACCGAATGGTCATCGGCGGCGCGACGCCGCTCGGCCCCGGGCTGACGCTGACGGCGCCGACGGCGATCGGACAGGAAACCTTCCTTGCCGAGCGTGAACTCGGCGCCCTGAACATCGGTGGTGCCGGCCGCATCATCGTCGACGGCACGAATTACGATCTTGCCAAATATGATTGCCTCTATGTCGGCAAGGGTGCCAAGGACGTCAGCTTCGAGAGCGCCGATGCTGCCAATCCGGCAAAGTTCTATCTGGTCTCGACGCCAGCGCATCAAGCCCATCCAACCGTGTTGCTCACCCGCGAAAAGGCCCGTCACCTGACGCCGGGCGAAGCCGCAACAGCCAACAAGCGGTCGATCTACCAGTTCATCCACCCGGAAGTCTGCCAATCCTGCCAACTCACGCTGGGCTTCACCATGATCGAACCGGGCAGCGTCTGGAACACCATGCCGGCCCATACACATGACCGCCGCATGGAAGCCTATCTCTATTTCGATCTCGAAGCGGAACAGCGTGTGTTCCACTTCATGGGCGAGCCGCAGCAGACCCGGCATATGCTTGTCGCCAACGAACAAGCGGTCATCTCGCCGCCCTGGTCGATCCATTCGGGCGCCGGCACCAAGAACTACAGCTTCATCTGGGCGATGGCCGGCGACAATAAGAGCTTCACCGACATGGACCATATCGCCATTGCGGATCTGAGGTGAACGTCGTGGCAAATCCCTTCGACCTTTCCGGCCGGGTTGCCGTCGTCACCGGCGCCAATACAGGGCTCGGCCAGGCCATCGCAGCCGCACTGGCAGCGGCCGGTGCGTCGATCGTCGCCGTCGGACGCTCCTCAATGGACGAAACCGAGGCGCTGGTGAAGGAAGCGGGAAGCCGCTTTCATGTCGTCAAGGCCGATCTTGCCAGCATCGAACCGGTCAAGGGGATCGTCACTGAGACCATCCAGACCTTCGGCGGCCTCGACATCCTCGTCAACAATGCCGGCATCATCCGCCGCGCCGATGCGCTCGACTTCACCGAGGAAGACTGGGACGCGGTGATCGACGTCAACCTGAAGACCGCCTTCTTCCTGTCGCAGGCCGCCGGCCGCCACATGGTCGACAAGGGCAGGGGCAAGATCATCAACATCGCCTCGCTGCTCTCCTTCCAGGGCGGCATCCGGATCCCGTCCTATACCGCCTCGAAAAGTGGCCTCGCCGGCCTGACCAAGCTGCTGGCCTGCGAGTGGGCCGGCAAGGGCGTCAACGTCAACGCCATTGCCCCGGGCTATTTCGTGACCAACAACACGACGGCGCTGCGCGAGGATGCCGACCGCAATGCCGCCATCCTTGCCCGCATCCCGGCCGGGCGCTGGGGAACGCCGTCCGAACTCGGCGGTGCGGCCGTATTCCTGGCATCGTCGGCGTCCGACTACGTGCATGGAACGGTGCTGCCCGTCGATGGCGGTTGGCTGGCGCGCTGATCGGTCTCACGCCGTGCCTCTTTTCAGGCGCGCTAAGGCTGCTCTATCGCTTCGATTCTCCGCATAACCCCGAAACTTGATTCCGGTTTTCGGGGTTATGCGCTAGGGCTGCTGCCCACCGCATCGGCGTAGATGCGGAATGCGAACAGGAAACGGGGTCGGCAAAGCCGCCTCGACACCAGGATTTCGAAACAGGATGGCAGATAAGGACAACGCGGTCTTCAATACCATTCAGCAGGCGCCGAACCTGCGCAGCAACCTTGCCGATATGTTGACGGCGCAAATCGAGTCCGGCGACCTGAAGCCCGGCCAGCGCCTGCCGACCGAACAGGCGATCATGACGGCGACCGGCGTCAGCCGGACGATCGTTCGCGAAGCGCTCGCCGCCCTGCGTGCAAAGGGGTTGATCACCACACGGCAAGGCCTTGGGGCTTTCGTCTCGAACGACCCGACACCGAGATCCTTCTCGATCATTCCGAACGACCTGCAGTCGATCGACGAGGTTCTGCGCGTGCTGGAGCTGCGCATGGGGATCGAATACGAAGCCGCCGGCCTTGCCGCGCTGCGGCGCACGCAGGAGGATATCGACCGCATGCAGGATCGTCTCGATGCCCTCGACAAGGCGCTCGAAGAGGGCGGATACGGCGCGCAGGAGGATTACGCCTTCCACAGGTCCATTCTGGTCGCGACACAGAACTCCTATTACGGCCGCCTCTTCGACACGTTCGGCAACATCATGGTGCCGCGGCAGTGGGCGCGCTTGGACAAGATGACATCAGCCGAGCGCAAGCGCCATGCGGCGCGCATGCGCAGGGAACACCATGCCATATTCGCGGCAATCCGCGACCGCGACGAATCCGCCGCGCGCCGCGCCATCCGAAGCCACCTGTCGAAGAGCGCCGCGCGCTTCGAGGAGTTGCGCGACGCTACGGCATAATCCTTTTCACACCTCAGGCTTCGGCCTCATCAGCCGACGCCAGGCGGCGTGGTCGGTTTGCAGATCGACCGAGGCGTGGATCGCGGGAAGAAGCGGTTTGCGTTTGCGTCGGCCGAAGCGCCGTTTGAAGCCGAGGATATTTTCGACGAAGCTTCTGGTGTAGAGCCCGGGGCCGCTTGAATAGATGCGCCATCCACCGTCGACGGCGATCTCTCCCGCCTTGACCCGCTCCCATTCGGCCGCCGCCTGATAACGATCATGGAAAGCCGCGTCGCTGCTGCTGAAATAGGTATTGCGCTGGCGCAGCGAAGCATGCGGCAGCGCTGATGTGACTGAAATCGGATTGACGACAGCGATCGCCTTCCAGAGTTCGTCCACTTCCGCCTCCAGCGCCAGCGTCTCGCAGTAGCGCAGATGCGCATGTACATACATCAGCCCGATCTCGCGCCCGAAGAAGGAGGAGGATTCGGCGCGGCGAAACAGCGTCTCGGGGCCGCCGGCATAGGTCGCGGGCTTTTCCATCAGCCGCACGCCGTCGGGAAAGAGCAAATGCTCTTCGATCAGCTTCATATGATCGCGTCGCTGAACCGGCGTGAAGAGGCCGCCGAGCATCGCCTGCGTCATCGAGATCAGCGAGTAATGCAGGCCGGTGCGCCGGTCGCTCGGGTGCAGCAGCAATTCGACGCCATCATGGCTGGGATCGAAGATACCGTAGCCGGCAACGATACCGTCACGCACGAGATGGCGGTTGAAATCCCGGCGCATCGCCGTTGCGATCTTCCGCAAGCCCTTGGCCTTGTTGCCATGACCGAGGCGGCGCAGGATCGCGGAATAACGGACGATCTGCTCGTAGAGCAGGGCAACGGTCCAACTGCTGACCATCCAATCGCGCAGATGCGGATCGGCCGGCTGCAGGGAATCGTTCCAGTCTCCCTCGCCATAGCGGATCAGATGCGTTCCCGGGATGAAAGCTTCGCCAACGGTATCGAGCAGCTTCTCGACATGGATTGCGATGGTGTCGGGCTCCGGTGCCCGGGCCATCGTCTTTTCATCACGCCAGGAGACTTTCTCGTCGAGGATGGCGAGATCGCCGGTCGCTTCGATATAGTCGCAGAGCGCCTTCAGCGGCCAGACGACGATATCGCCGTGGCTGTCGCCCGCCCGGATATTGGCATAGGGCTCCAGCATGAACCACTGCGGCCAGTCGCCTTTTTCCAGGTACTGTTCGCTGAAGACGGTCTTCAGCACCTCCTTGGCTTCGCGGTCATGCTCGTAGGCGAGCAGGAATTCGATCGGCCCCTGGCAGGCGTCGCGCGTACCCCAGGCAGCGCCGGTATATTGCTCGAGGCCGTGCGGCACGCTCAGATGCACAATGGCATCATGCGCGAGCCAGGGAAGCAGGGCCGTCTGCGCGGCAAGGTCGGGAGAGGTGCTGGCGATCGTCACGCCGCGCACGGCGTTCCGCCAGAATTTTGATGCCGGCGCAAGCATGGCATCACCGGTGACGCCGGCCTCATATCGTTGCGCCAGGCGCTCGGCCTCCGCCGCATCGGTCATCGAGCCGACGACGGCAAAGGAAAGCGTCTGCGTCGGTCGCGATCGCAGCGCGACGAAGCCGCCGTTGCGCGCCATCCCGTCGCTATAGAGCAATTCGTCGCCACCGATCTCCTCGATGGCATCGGGCGTCGAACTCACCAGCCAATAGCTGGCATCGGGATAACGCTCGCCCCAGAGCCAGGCCGGGTCCGGCCGGAAAAGAATGCGCTTGGCTAAGGTGTCGAATGCGATCTGCCCGCCCGCGTCATATTCGCGCTCGCCGAGCACGACATGACCAAACACCAGGAAGCGGCATGGCTCGCCCTCGACAGAGACGGTCCACTGCATTGCCGCATCCTCGCCGGAGGCGACTGCCGATACGATGATCGTGCGTTCGGAGAGGCGATAGATCCAACGGCAATCGCTGAGTCCCATTTCGAAAGCCGACGGCACCGCCAGAAGCTGCCAGCCGGCGCCGACATCCGCCATGATGCGCAGCCCGCTGGCGCGCGTCAGATTGTAGGGGTCACGGGAGACGGAAAAGAGCTTGTGAAAAGACGTATTGCCGATCGTCAGCTGCGCCGCAAAAATGCCCTGCATCCAGCAGGTCGCGGCAAGCGTCGCATCGTCGAGCAGCATATTCTCACCGCTTCTGACGATCGCGCCGTGACGGCGCGCCACGATGAGCTCCTTGTCGCGCAGAACCACATGACGGTTCAAAACGCCGTCCGACACGAAAAACGAAAGAAGCTTTCCGTCGACGCGCTCTTCCAGGCTCCGCTCCGGATAGAGCTGGGTGATCGCCTTTTTATCCAGCGCCTCGGCCTTCAGCAGGGCAGCATCCTGAAGCAGGCTGCGGACCGGCGTGACCTCCTCGATATCGGCGGCCGCACTGTTGGTCGCCGCAAGCTCGTCAACTCGTGAAAGGTCGGCATCGCTCGACGCCTCGGGATGATCGGCGGCGAAGACGGCAAAGAAGGTCGCGGTCACACCGCTTGCCGGCACGGAGAGCGATTTCGACTGGATGGCGGGACACGCCGTCTCTTGCTGCCGCCGTTTGCTCGGCAGGCTGGTGCCGAAAGGGCCGACCAGCCGATCGTCGAGGCTGTCCTTCGCCTGCACCAGCTGAATGGCATCCGTGGCATAGGCAGCCGCCCCATCGCGGCAGCCTTGCACGAGCCAGGGGTTGCGGGCACCCGACTGCTTGAGATTTTGCCGGTTCATCACGACCGGGCCGAATGTCTCATGATCGGCGATATGGTGATCGACATATTGCGATGCATAGGCTTCGCTGTTCATCAGGAAGCCGCGGTCGCCGAGACCGACGTCCTGGATCAGTACCAGATCCACCGGCAGCGCTCCATCCTTCAGATGGCGGATGGAGACACGCCAGAACCAGGCCGTTTCGGATGGATGAAGCTCGAGGCGGACGGTGTAGCCGATATCGCCTGTTTTGCCGCTCCAGGAGAAGCTCGTCGCATCGTGCCCGAAGCTGCCATCGGCGCGAGGCCCGACAATCTCGACGACATCAGGTGCCGCACCGCCGATGCGCAGATAAAGCCGTCCGATGCCGCCGGTGAGCGGCGAACCCTGGATCTGGTTGACCTGCACCGATCCCTTGTCGTCGGCATATTCGATGGCAAACAGCGTGCCGTTCGGCAGGGCCGCTATCGACAGGCCGGATCCGTTGCTGATCGTGAAGAGGCCAAGCTCTTCGCGTCGGGGCATTTGAAAACTGCGCGTAAGGTCCGTGGCCATTGAGATCTCGTCGATTGGCTTCAGAGGGGAACTGGAAGATGACGCAAAATGATTGAGAGAAATCTTACCGGCGATCGGAAGATCGGCAACTTGTCACCATGGTTTTCACGTTGAGGCCGGCCGCCTGGCAAAGGGCACTGAGAGCAGGGCGCAGCCGGTCAGGGCGGCGATGACCATCCAGGCTTCGTTGATCGCCTGGACACTTGCCGCGGTCTGGACCAGCGGATCGAGCAGCGCCGTGGCGTCCGCATCGAAGCTGCCGCTATGCCCCGATATGGTCTGGAGAGGCGCGCCGACGAATGTCCCAGCCTCGATGTCGCCGGCTTGAAGACGGGTCCACAGGGCTTGTCCCAGCGGTTCCGAGCGCGTGTAGATGATGGTGTCGATCAGCGCGATGCCGATCGCCCCGCCGAGATTGCGCATCAGGTTGAAAAGTCCACTGGCATCGGGAATGCGATCTGGCGGAAGTGTGCCGAGCGCCAGCCGCGTCGGCGGCAGCAGGCAGAACATGATGGCGACGCCGCGCACGACCTGCGGCCAGAACATCGCGTCATAATCCGTGCGAGGATCCTGAAACGCGCTCATCCCGACGCCGATCGCAAAGAGCGCGAAACCGGCCGCCGACAGCAGCCGCGCATCCATGCGCTTCTCCAGCGCGACCGCGATCGGCGCCGTCACCAGTTGCGCGATGCCGGTGACCAGCATCGTCATGCCGATCTCAAGCGCGTCATGCCCCCTGATGAAAGCGAGGAAGACCGGCATGAGATAGACCGAGCCAAAGAGGCCGATGCCGAGCACGAAGCTCAGAACCGATCCGACGAGAAAGTTCCGATCGCCGAAATTGCCGAGATCGACGATCGGCCTGCCTCGGCGCAGCGTTCGCCAGACGAAGACGCCTCCCGAAGCAAGGCAGACGGTGAGCAGGCTGAGCACATAGGCCGAGATCCAGCCGCTCGTCGGCGCCTCCTTCAGGCTGAGTTCCAAAGTCGTCAGCGCGGTCGCCATCAGCAGGAGCGACAGACCATCGAGATGCCTCAGTTCGGACGGATCGGTCGCCTGCCGCGGCAGGGACCGTGCGGCCAGGATTGCCGAGACGATACCGGGGATGATGTTGATCAGGAACAGCCAGTGCCAGGAATAGGTCTGCGTCAGCCATCCGCCGACGATCGGTCCGACGGTTGGAGCAAGCACCGCAAGCACGCCGGCGATCGTCGTCGCAAGCGCCTGCCGCTCGTTCGGAAAGAGAATGAACACGGCTGAAAACACCGATGGGATCAAGGTTCCGCCGGAAAAACCCTGAAGCACCCGCCAGGCCACCAACTCGCCGAAGCTGCCGCTCGCCGCACAGCCGGCGGAGGCTGCGACGAACAGGCTGATGGCAATGACGAACAGCCATCGCATCGTCAGCAGCCGGGTCAAGAAGCCGGTGAGCGGGATCGCCACCACTTCGGCGATGAGATAGGCCGTCTGTATCCAGCTCATCTGATCCGGATCGATACCGAGCGCGGACTGGATGGTCGGCAGCGATGTTGCCACCACCTGGACGTCGAGGATCGCCATGAACATGCCGACGCACATCGCCATGAAGCCGAGCCAGACGATGGCGGGCGTTTCATCAGGACGGGCAGATTGAAGTCGTTCCGACATGCGATGATCCCGCGCGCTGCGTTCTCCGCCCTGGGGTGCGAAGACTAAGGGCGATCGTGGTTGCGATCGAGACGACGGACAGCATGGCTCGGAAGTGAACCGCGATTTCGCCGATCGCGACACCATAGTTCGGATGAGGACAGGAGGGATAGGGACCCGCGACACAAATTTGCACGAGTGAGTTGAACGCGATCGAGCCTGACCGGGTGGGCCAGGCTCGATCGTCTCACCAACGGATTTGCTCCGAGCGTCCTATATATCCGGCGCTTAGCTGCGGAAAAGCGACAGGATGTTCTGCGACGACGAATTCGCGATCGATAGCGACTGGATCGCAAGCTGTTGTTGTGTTTGCAAGGCAGACAGTTTGCTCGACTCCTCCTCCATGTCGGCGTCGACCAGCCGGCCTACACCCGAGTCGATCGAATCGGAAAGCGCACTGACGAAGTCTTCCTGCAGATCGATGCGCGTCGAGATCGAACCTAGTTGCGCACCGGCAGAGGTCATTGCCGACAGTGCGGATTCGATGGTCGACAGCGCCGACTGGATCTGACCGGTGGTGAAGTCGGTGATATCAAGCGAATAGACGGAATCGCCGTTTGCATCAGCCGTTCCGAGGATGCCGGACGCGGTATCGATCGTCCCGCTGCTCATGCCGAACAACACATTGCCCGTTGAGCTGGTATCCAGAGCGTATTCCGTCATTTTAACGGAAACGGCGCCGGAGCCGTCGCGTACGAAGGACGATACGACACTTTTCGTGCCATCCGCGCCCGCGACCCAGTTCTCACCCGAGAACGACGCCGACTGGGCAATGCTCAGCAGCTGTTCCTGAAGCTGGCTGATTTCTTCCTGGACCTTGGACTTGTCGACACCGTCCTCGGTCGCTGCGACAAGCTTGGATTTGATCTCGTCGACAACGTCGATCGCATTGTCCATGGCCGTATAGGCAGTATCGACCTTTGCTGCGCCGAGGCCCAGCGCGTCGGACACGGCGGAGAGCGCCTTGTTGTCGGACCGCATCGTGGTTGCGATCGACCAGTAAGCGGCGTTGTCGGATGCGGTGTCGACCCGATAGCCGGTAGAAACACTATTCTGTGTCGTTTCGAGACTGGAGTTGATGTTGCGCAGCGTCCGAAGGGCAGACATCGCTGAATTGTTCGTATTGATGCTCGTCATGGGAAATTCGACCCGCTCTTAGAAGTTGAATGTGTTGCATCCCGGGGAACATCCCGGCCGTGGCGAGCAGCCTCATGCTTATCGACCAATGTTCGAGCCGGTCGATTCGCCATCGTTGAAACAATTATGGTACTTAAAGGTACATTAATTATTAACGCCGGAATTATCCTTACAAAACAACGCAGGTAACCGGCTCGGAGGCCGTTGCAAAAAGTTTGAGATCGGCAATTGACGTCTCGGCAGGAAACTGACTATCAATATTAAATCAATTTGATTGACTTCAAAAATAAACAACAAGGGGAACGATGGAATGAGATTGAGCAAGAGTGCAATCTGCAACAATTCCATGCGCGCTGGCTTTGCGGCGGCAACCGCTCTGACGGCGCTCGTCATTTTTGGGGCGCGCGGTGCAGCCGCAGAGTCGGTGCTGACGATGCATATCGAGGAGCAGAGCAGCTGGGTTCAGAACTTCAATCCGTTCGACCTTGCCGGCCGCCGGCAGAGCACGATGGATTTCATCTACGAGCCCCTGGTCATCTTCAATGCCGAGGATGGCGGCAAGCCGGTGTTTCGCCTGGCGACCGACTATAAGTTCTCCGAGGATATGAAATCGGTCACCTATACGCTGCGGCCCGGTCTGAAGTGGTCCGACGGCCAGCCGCTGACGTCGGCTGACGTGAAGTACACGATCGATCTCATGCTGAAGAACCCCGCGCTCGACACTGTCGGCGTCGGCGAAACCATTGCCTCCGTCGAGGCGCCGTCGGCGACCGAGGTCAGGATCAATCTCAAGGCCGTGAACTCCGATTTCCCGGAAACGCTTGCCGATCTCGCCGTCGTTCCCGAGCATATCTGGAAGGACGTTTCCGATCCGGTCGCCTTCAAGAACGAGAAGCCGGTCGGTTCCGGCCCGATGACGGAGCTGCGCCGTTTCACGCCGCAGGTCTATGAGCAGTGCCGCAACCCGAACTATTGGGATGCCGCCTCGCTGCATGTCGATTGCCTCAGGCTGCCGCAGATCTCAGGCAACGACCAGATGCTTGCCATCCTGCCGGAAGGCAACATGGACTGGATCGGATCCTTCATTCCGCAGATCGACAAGACCTTCGTGGCGCTCGATCCCGACCATAACGGCTATTGGCAGCCGCCGGCCGAAACCGTCGCCTTCCAGATGAACTTCAAGAGCGGCAATGAAGGCAACCTCGAGGCCTACAAGGATCTGAACTTCCGCCATGCCTTCAGCCTCGCCATGGACCGCGCGTCGATGGTCGATATTGCCGGCTTCGGCTATCCTGTCGTCAACGAGCATGCGACCGGCCTGCCGCCGCGTTTTGAGACCTGGCGCAACAAGGGCGCCGAAGGCGACAAGGACGCCTTCATGGGCTTCGATACCGAGAAGGCCAACAAGATCCTCGACGATGCTGGCTACAAGAAGGGTGCTGACGGCTTCCGCACCACGCCGAGCGGCAAGCCGATTGGCTTCCCGATCATCGTTCCGAACGGCTGGACGGACTGGATCGATGCTGTCCAGATTGCGGTCGAAGGACTGCGTGCAGCCGGCATCAACGCGTCCGTTGCCACGCCGGAATATGAACAATGGCGCAAGCAGATCATCGATGGCAGCTTCGAGGTCGTCATGAACTCCCGCGCCGACGGGGCAACGCCATTCCGCGGCTATTACCAGAGCCTTTCGACCGCATATGGCGGCCGCATCACCGGCGCGCCCTCGCGCTATTCGAACCCGAAGCTGGACGCGCTTTTCGATCAGTATCTGAAGGCGACGTCGGAGGACGATCACAAGAAGATCTTCAACGACATCCAGCTGCTGATTGCCGACGACTTCCCTGTCGTGCCGGTATTCAACGGACCGACCTGGTATCAGTTCTCCAGCAAGCGCTTCACCGGCTGGGTCACCGACAAGGATCCCGTCATGAATCCGGAGGATCATGACAACAACCGCATGCGCCTGATGCATCTGCTGCGCCTCAAGCCGGTCCAATAAGCCTCGCGAGGGAGCGGAAATGCGCATTTCGAGCCGGCGCCTCGGCGTCTATGCGGTCGCCCTGGCGTTCGCCATCGTCATGAACTTCATTCTTCCCCGGCTCATGCCGGGGAGTCCTGTCGATGCCATGGTCGCCCAGCTCGGCCCGCGGGCAACACCTGCCGCCGTCGAGGCGATCAAGGCGCGCTTCGGCGCGGTCGACCAGCCGATGCTCTGGCAGTTCGTCGATTACGTGAAGGGGTTGGCGACCCTCGATCTCGGCGTCTCGGTCAAATATTACCCCCAGACCGTCGTCCAGGTTCTTGGCCGTTCGACGCTCTGGACGGTCTTCCTTGTCACCACCGCGATCATCTTTTCGCTCTGCGTCGGTGTCGTGCTCGGCGCGATCTCGGCCTGGCGTCGCGGCGGACGCTTCGACACGATCGTCTCGCCGCTCTCCGTGATCATGATTTCGGTGCCGCCTGTTATCGTGGCGCTGACGACACTTTTCGTCTTCGCGGTCTCACTGCGCTGGTTTCCGGTGGGATATGCCTATGATCCCAACCTCGATCCCGCCTTCGATTTCACCTTCATTGGCAGCGTGTTCGCCCATGCGATCCTGCCGGTCCTGACGCTTTCGCCGTTCCTGATCGGCGAATTCCAGACGACGATGCGCTCGTCGATGATCTCGGTACTCGGCGAGGACTATGTAACCATGGCGCGCGCCAAGGGGCTCAGCCACCTCACCGTCATGTTCGGCTACGGCGCACGCAATGCCATGCTTCCTGTTCTGACCAACCTGGCGCTGATGCTCGGCGCCGTCTTCGGCGGCTCGATCGTCACCGAGATCGTCTTCAACTATCCGGGGTTGGGACTGACACTTTATACTGCGAGCATCGCCCGCGATTATCCTGTCATCCAGGGACAGTTGCTCCTGATGACGCTCGCGACGCTCGGTGCCAACTTCCTCGTCGACATCATCTACGGGCTCGTCGATCCCAGATTGCGGGAGGCCGTATGATGAGCTTTACGCTGCGGCCCATCCTCAGGCAGAAGAAAGCGCTGGCCGGCCTCATCATCATTGTGGCTCTGTGGCTGATGGCGCTGTTTGCGCCGATCGTTGCGCCCGGCGAGCCCGGAGCGCGTGTCGGGCGCTCGCATCAACCGCCGTCGATCGAACATGTCATGGGGACGACGAAGATGGGGCGGGATGTCTATCGCCAGTTCGTCTGGGGCGCCCGTAGCTCTCTCTCCGTCGGTTTTGCCACGGGCATTGCCATCACCGTTCTCGGCACGGCCATCGGCCTCGTCGCCGGTTATGCCGGAGGCAGGACCGATGCGGTGCTCGATCTTGCGACCAATGCCGTGCTTGTTGTCCCTAACATGCCGCTGCTGATCCTGCTCGCCTCCTTCGCCGGGACGGTGGGGCCGATGACGATCATGGCGATCATCGCGCTGACCTCCTGGCCCTGGGGCGCCCGCATGACACGCTCGCAGACCATGGCGCTTCGCAATCGTGACTTCGTCACGGCCTCCAAGATGATTGGAGAGCCGGCCTGGCGCATCATCTTCGTGGAAATCCTGCCGAACCTGACGACGCTGATCGGCATCAACCTCGTCGGCAGCATCATCTATGCCATCGTTGCCCAGACGACGCTCGAATATCTGGGCTTTGGCGATCCGCTGAAGGTCTCCTGGGGCACGATGCTCTACAATGCCCAGAATTCCTCGGCGATCATGGTCGGCGCATGGTGGGACATCGGGGTGCCGGCAGTCGGCATCGCGCTGACGGGGCTAGGCCTTGCGCTTTTGAATTTCACCTTCGACGAGATCGCCAATCCGCAGCTGCGCTCCGGCCCGGCGCTGACGCGCTGGTTCCGCCTGAACCGCGCTCGCAACAGGGAACTGGAGCTTGGCCGATGAGCGACAATCTTCTGGAAATCGAAAAGCTCAATGTCGATTACCTCATCGACAAGGGAGAATTCCGGGCCGTCAAGGAGGTCTCCTTCAATATAGGCCGCGGCGAGATCTTCGGGCTGGCCGGCGAATCCGGTTGCGGCAAGAGCACGATTGCCTATGCCATCACGCGTCTTTCCAAGGCGCCTGCCTGGATCAGCGGCGGCAGCATCCGGCTGGACGGACAGGATCTCCTGAGGCTGCCCGAACGCGAGTTGCAGAAAATCCGCTGGAAGCGCATCGGCATGGTCTTCCAGAGCGCGATGAATTCGCTCAATCCGCTGATGAGGGTCGAGGCGCAGTTCCATGACGTTCTGCGCCGACACACCGGTTGCTCGCATGAGGAATCAAGGGCTCGCGGCGAGGAGATGTTCCGCCTCGTCGGCATTCCCACACATCGCATCGGCGACTACCCGCACCAGTTCTCCGGCGGCATGCGCCAGCGCATCGTCATCGCGATCTGCCTGGCGCTGAGACCCGAGCTTATCATCATGGACGAACCGACGACGGCTCTCGACGTGGTCGTGCAGCGGGAGATCCTCGAGCAGGTCGTCGATCTGCAGCGGACCTATGGTTTTTCGGTGCTCTTCATCACCCATGACCTGCATCTGATGGCGCAGCTCTGCCAGCGCATCGGCGTGATGCTGAAGGGCGAACTCGTCGAAGTGGGCGACGTGCGCCAGGTCGCTCAAGCGCCGCGGCATGATTATACGCGCAAGCTTTGGAATGCCATTCCGCAGCTTCCGGGCAATCCGCATCTATCGGGAGTCTTGGCATGAAAGCGGAGGCAAATCCTCTTGTCGCTGACGCGGTGATCCGGCTCGAAGACATCAAGCGTAATTTCGGCCCGGTGCATGCGCTGAAAGGTGTGTCCTTTTCGCTCTTTCCCGGGCGGGCATTGGCGCTGGTCGGCGAATCCGGCTGCGGCAAGACGACGTGCGCCCGCATTATCGCCCGCTTGGACAAACCGACGGGCGGCAGGCTGTTTTTCCGCGGGCAGGATCTGACCGCCCGCGGCGAGGCGAAGGATGAGCATCGGTACCGCAGGGAGGTGCAGATGGTCTTCCAGGATCCGTTCTCGTCGCTCAACCCAGCCTTCACGGTCAGCCATCATCTGGCGCGGCCACTGCAATTGCATCGGCAGAGCGGCTCCAGGGCGGATCTTGCCGAAGAGATTGCCCGCCTGCTGGCAAGCGTCGGGCTGGAGCCCGATGTGACCAGGCAGAAATTCCCGCATGAACTCTCGGGCGGGCAGCGGCAGCGTGTGAATATCGCTCGGGCGCTGGCCGTCGCGCCGAGCGTGCTAGTTGCCGATGAGCCGACCTCGATGCTTGATGTCTCCATCCGCAAGGACATTCTCGATCTGCTCGCGAAAGTGAAACGCGAGAATGAGCTCGCCATGCTCTATATCACGCACGACATCGCAACGGCCGCACATGTGGCGGAAGAGATCGTCGTCATGTTCGCCGGCCAGATGGTCGAATGGGGCGACACCGATGCGGTTCTGTCCGATCCGCGCCATCCCTATACAAGATTGCTGCTTTCAGCCGTTCCAGATGGCAGCCGGCCGTTCGTGACGGGCGGAAGCGCGCGTTTCCTCGAACAAGCGGAAAAGGTACGCTCGCTCAGCCGTCCTGAATCGACTGTCATCGAGCAGGTCGGCTCCAATCATTTCATACGCGCGCTCGGCGTTTCCGGCTGAAGGATGGCAAAGTGGACTATCTCGTAAACCTTTCCACCCTGCCGCAAGATACGCAATCGCCCGAGCGAATGGCCCGCGAGGGTGTGACGATCCGCCGGGCTCTGCCGCCGGAATTCCGGCTGATCACTGGCTGGATCGCAGAACAATTCGGTGAGGGATGGGCGAGCGAGGCATCCGTCGCGATGACCCGCCAGCCGACGACCTGCTTCATCGCCACGCGCGAACAGAAGCTCGTCGGTTTTTCCTGCCATGAAGCGACGGCACGCGGTTTCTTCGGACCGACCGGCGTCGACGAAAGCCTTCGCGGGCTCGGCATCGGCCGGGCATTGCTTTTTGCCAGCCTGAACGACCTGACAGCGATGGGCTATGCCTACGCGATCATCGGTGACGTCGGCCCTTCTGCCTTTTACGAAAAGGCCGTCGGGGCCATGCCTATCCCCAATTCCGCTCCCGGCATTTACGCCGGAATGCTCAAGACCTGATCTTCAGAAGGAAGAGTGACCATGTCCATTTCGCGACCGAAAGCCCTGCGGCTTGAAACCCTTTGGAATCCGCCTGCTGATGGTAAGGAGTTTTCCTATGTCCTGCGCCTCAAGAACCTCGGCACCGAGCCGCTTTCGAATTTCTCCCTCTGCGTGAGCGGCCCGGGCCGTGTCGATCCGGCGGGTCGCGTCGAAGGCGCGACGGTCTCACAACGGCTCTCGAATTTCACCGAATTCCAGCCGCCGGCCAATTTCGTTCTCGACGCCGGCGAGACGTGGACGATTTCGGTCTACGCGTTGAGCTGGCAGTTCCGCCACTGGACGGACGGCGCGACGAGCGGCTATCTCGCGCTTTCCGATGGCAGCACGATCGTCCTCACCATAGAGCCGACGCGATCTTCGGTCAGCAATGCGCCGCTGAAGCGTGGCGCCGAGATCTATCCGGTTCCGATCAATGCGCCCGTTCAGGTGTCGATCATCCCCTGGCCGAACCATGTGTCGGTCACTTCCCGCCGGCCGCTACCGGCCGGTTTTGCGCCGCAGGCGCAGAGCGCTGAAGGGGAGGCGGCAGCACGAAACTTTGCAGCGCTGGTCGAGCACCTCTTTGCCGTCGAGGGCATCGTACGGAGCGAGGCGGAGGGCGCGGTTTTGGTTGCCCTGAAGGATGCCGCCGGGTTCGGGCCGGAGGCCTATCGACTGAGCTTCGAGGGTGAGGCGATCACGATCGAGGCAAGCAGCCGGACCGGCTTCCTCTACGGTCTCGTCACGCTCGGCCAGATCTGGCGCGGTGCAAGGCTGCATCCCGAGGTCTTCCAGTTTCCGGCCGCCGGCGAGATCGTCGATGAGCCGTCGATGGGTTGGCGCGGGCTGCATCTCGATGTCGCCCGCCAGTTCTACGGCGCCGCCGAGGTCAAGAAGTTGTTGGCGGTGCTTGCCTGGAACAAGCTCAACCGCTTCCACTGGCACCTTTCCGACGACGAAGCATGGCGCGTCGAGATCGACGCCTATCCTGATCTGACCGCGGTCGGCGCCTGGCGCGGCCACGGTCTGGCCGTTCCGCCGCTGCTCGGTTCGAGCCCGGCCCGCACCGGCGGTTATTACACCAAGGCCGCCATCTGCGAGATCGTCGCCCATGGCAAGAGCTTCGGCGTGGAGATCGTGCCGGAGATCGATGTCCCCGGCCATTGCTACGCCATGCTGCAGGCGATACCGGAGCTGCGCGATCCGGCCGAGGTCGGCAGCTATTATTCGGTTCAGGGCTTTCCCGACAATTGCATCAATCCGGCCCGCGAGAAGACCTATGAGATCATCGAGACGATCCTCTCCGAGCTCATCGAACTCTTTCCGTTCAAGATCATCCATCTCGGCGCCGACGAAGTTCCGCTTGGCGCGTGGTCCGGCTCGCCGGAAGCGCTCGAGCGCCTGCGCAGCGTGGCCGGCAACGAGGTTGCCGATGCGCATGCCAAACGGCTGAACGTCGTGACCAATACCCATGGCGCCGACGACATCCACGGCTCGGGTGCCGCCATCCTGCAGGCGGAGTTCCTGAGCCGCGTCCAGCGCTTCCTTGCGAGCAAAGGCTGCATCACCGGCGGCTGGGAAGAGGCTGCCCACGGCGATGTCATCGACAAATCGAAGAGCTATCTCTGCAGTTGGCGCAATGTCGAGGTCTCGGCCGAACTTGCCGAGCGCGGCTACCAAATCGTCGTCTGCCCCGGACAGGTCTACTACCTCGACATGGCGCTCAGGCCCGACTGGGATGAGCCCGGCGCCAGCTGGGCAGGGACTTCGGATGCCGAGAAGCTCTACAATTTCGATCCCATCGGTGGCTGGACGGCGATCCAGAAACAGAAACTCCTGGGCATCCAGGCCTGCATCTGGTCCGAGCCGATGACGGATCGCGCTGTTTTCGACCGCCTCGTATTCCCGCGCCTTTCCGCACTTGCCGAAACGGGCTGGACAAAGCCGTCATCCAAGTCGTGGGAGCGATTCAGGGCGCTCGCAGGACTGATGCCGCTGCTCTACGGACTGCAGCAGTCGTAGCGCTCGGATTGGCACCGCGGGCTTTATTTGAGGATCACCCTTGCCATCGCCGGAGGCGGTGATGGCGGGGGATACTGACATCGCTTTCAAAGGGCGTTGTCCGGTGCCGCTTCATCTGCCGCGGGCGGTTGACATTCGGGTGCTGCGATACGAATAGCACGTGTCCCAATCGGCGCGCCGGTCGCGCGGTCGATGGTGACGGGATCGATTTCCGTACCAGTCTCGGCGTCGAAGAAACGGGTGACGTCGCCGCCGCCGCGGTACTTGCGGCCCCAGGCGCCGATCGCAAACAGTACCGGCAGAAAGTCGCGGCCGGCTTCCGTCAGCACATATTCGTCGCGCGGCGGACGTTCGGAATAGCGACGCTTTTCCAGCAATCCTTCCTCGGTCAGCGATGACAGTCGCCCCGTCAGCATTGTCGGGACGATGCCGAGGCTTTTGCGAAATTCATCGAAGCGGGTCAGCCCCGCATGGGCGTCGCGCATGATCAGCATGCTCCACGCATCGCCGACGAGCGCCAGGCTGCGGGCGATCAGGCAGGGCTGTTTCGAAAGATTCTTCATGTCGATATCTTTTTAGTAGTGACTTGCTATCAATTTGATAGTAACAGAATGCGCATAGATATTCCACGACAAAAACGAAGGCAGACGTCAATGAGCAAGAGAGAACGCGGCATTGCCCTGGTCACCGGGGCTTCCTCCGGCATCGGGCTGGTGACGGCGAAGGCGCTGCGGCGCGATGGTTACCGGGTGTTCGGCACCAGCCGAAAGCCGATGGCCGACACCGCCGACGGCATCACCATGCTGGTCTGCGACGTCATCGACGATCAATCCGTGCAGAGCGTCGTCGACGAGGTTCTGAAGCGCGCGGGACGGATCGATCTGCTCGTCAACAATGCCGGGATCGGCCTGCTCGGCGGCGCCGAGGAATCGACGACGGCACAGGCCAAAGCCGTATTCGACGTCAACGTCTTCGGCACGATGCGCATGACCAATGCAGTACTGCCGGTGATGCGGCGGCAGCGTAGCGGCCGGATCATCAACCTGAGCTCGATCCTTGGGCTGATCCCGGCGCCCTTCAACGCACTCTACGCAGCGACCAAACACGCGATCGAAGGTTATTCGGAATCCCTCGACCATGAAGTGCGCACACAGGGCATCCGCGTCGTGCTTGTCGAACCGGGTGTCACCCGCACCTCCTTCGAAGAGAACATCACTCGCCCCGACCGGCCGCTTGCCGTCTATGATGCCGTGCGCGCCGATGCGGAGAAGCTGATGCGCGAGATCGTCTCAAAAGGAGATGCGCCCGAGGTGGTCGCCGCAACCGTCGTCAGGGCCGCCAATGCGCCATCGCCCAAGAGACGCTATACTGCCGGAAAGGCGGCAGGACAGGTCCGCTTCATCCGTCGCTTCCTGCCAGAGTCCTTCGTCGACAAGAGCCTCCGGAAATTCAACAAACTTCCCGGTTGAGCCTGCCTTACCGCATTTCCGGCACACCACAGAAACGAAAGTTCGTCCCATGAAAGCATTCCTGATCGATCGCTACAAGAAGGGCGGCGCCCTCAGGCTCGGCCAGAGCCCTGAACCGCAGCTGCGCGAGAATGACGTTATGGTCGAGATCCATGCCGCCAGCGTAAACCCGCTGGATGCCAAGATCCGGGACGGAGAGTTCAAGCTGATCCTGCCTTACCGGCTTCCATTGGTGCTCGGCAATGATGTCGCTGGTGTCGTGGTCCGGGTGGGCGCCAACGTCCGGCAGTTCAAACCCGGCGACGCGGTCTATGCGCGTCCCGGCCAGGATCGCATCGGCACCTTCGCCGAGTATATCGCCATCGACGCTGGCGATGTCGCGTTGAAACCCGCCAATCTCAGCATGGAAGAAGCCGCATCCATTCCACTTGTGGCGCTGACCGCATGGCAGGCGCTGGTCGAGCGTGCCAAACTGCAGAAGGGGCAGAGGGTGCTGATCCATGCGGGCTCCGGCGGCGTCGGCACTATCGCGATCCAGCTTGCCAAACATCTCGGCGCCCATGTGGCGACGACCGTGAGCACGGCAAATATCGATCTGGTGAAAAGCCTCGGCGCCGACGTGGTGGTCGACTACAAGAAGGACGACTTCGACAAGGTGCTGAAGGGCTATGACGTCGTGCTGAACAGCCTAGGCAAGGATACGCTGGAGAAATCGCTCGCCGTCCTGGAGCCCGGCGGCAAGCTGATCTCGATATCAGGTCCACCCGATCCCGATTTCGCCAGGGAAAACGGCTTCGGCTGGCTGCTGCGGCAGGTCATGCGCCTTTTGAGCTTCGGCATCCGGCGGAAATCGAAACGCCGGGGGATCGGCTATTCCTTCCTCTTCATGACGGCAAACGGCGCGCAGCTCGGCAAGATCACCTCGCTGATCGAGGCGGGCGCCATCCGCCCCGTCATCGACCGTGCCTTCCAATTCGAGAGGACCAACGAGGCGCTGGACTATGTGGAGACAGGCCGCGTTAAGGGCAAGGTCGTCATCGCGGTGAAGTGAGACCCGGGAAGGCCGAAGAGCCCTCGGTTTAGCCGAGCGGCTTTTGCAGGACGTCGAAGCGCGGATTGGTTTCGGAAAAGAGAAGGGCGGTCGAGCGAAGGGGCTTTTCACTGTCGTTGCCGATAGGCAGAGGGTGTGACGCCTGTGCCCAACTTGAATGCCCGTGTCATGTGGCTCTGGCTGCTGAAGCCGCAGGCCGAAGCGATCTGCGCGATCGGGTCCATGCCTGATAACATCGATTTGGCGCGCTCGACACGCCGGTGAGCGACCCAGCCATGCGGGGACACACCATAACTTGCCCGGAACATCCGCTGAAAATGAAAGGCGCTGAGCTGCCCGATCGCAGCCAGATCCTGCAATCGGATTGTCTCACCGAGATGGGCCTCGATATACTCCAGACTCCGGCGCCGCACATGAGGAGCGAGCCCGCCGTTGATCGCGCAGGGACGCATCCCTCCATAACGAGGATCGACGAAGAAATCGTTGATCGTCTGTGCCATCGCTTCTTCAGCCTGCAGATGACCGCCCGCCACCATCGCTTGCGTCATCTGCCAAAGCGTGCGTGCTAAGGCGGGTGCATCTGCGAAGGTCACTTCGGGAAGAGCCATGAGCCGAGCATCGCGGTCAAACGTCTCCGCAAACATCCGGCGCATCTGGTCGTCGGGAACATACAGATGGACGAATTGAGAGAAGTCGGTGATTTCCCATTCGGACGAGTGCTCCTGTGGCATGATGCACAGCACTCCCGGACGACCGCGCGCGGCGGGGCTGCCATCTAGACGACGCGTTCCGGCGCCGCCTTTGAGATAAAGACTGAACGTATGACCGTTCGGCCGCTGATAGCTCATCCTGTCGTGTGCATTGCTCCAGATGGCAGCTGATCGCCCGAACCCCAAATCGATGGACTGTGACATCCGCGCAGTGGGAGATGCTGACAAAAACCCGAAAACCGAGGGGTGACTATATTTCACCAATTCTTCCCCACACCTGACCATGCCGCGCGAACAATACCGGTGGACGACCCGCATGGCGAGCCGGAAGTCCGGGCAGATCGATTTGATAGCAAGAATCTGCAAGAGGCCTGCTCACGGTTCGCCTATGGTCGGGAAAACGAGGATCACTCCATGGCAAATGCCGCTCTCTTCATCGCAACCGTCCTCATATGGGGGACGACCTGGATCGCCATTGCGATGCAGGTCGGTCCCGTGCCGGTCTTGGTCTCGGTCTTTTACAGATTTGCGGTCGCAGCAGTGATCCTCGTCGCCATCCTGGCTGTCATCCGGCGGCTCAAGCTCCCTGCCTTGCGCGATCAACCTTTCATCCTTGCGCAGGCGCTCTGCCTGTTCAGCCTCAATTTTATCTGTTTCTACAACGCCGCCGCCTCTATCCCGTCCGGGCTAATCTCCGTGATCTTCTCACTCGCAACGATCTACAATGCCGTCAATGCGCGCCTCTTCTTCGGCGACCGCATTACAGGCCGCACGCTTCTCGCAGCCGCGCTCGGAGCAACCGGCCTCCTCCTGCTTTTCGGACAAGACGTTGTCGTCGATTTCGATATGGGCACGTTGAAAGGGATCGGGCTCGCAGCGCTTGGCACGCTGTTCTTCTCGCTGGGCAATATGGCATCGCGCCGAAACAGCGCGGCCGGAATCTCACCGCTGACCGCCAATGCCTGGGGCATGACCTATGGCGCGATCGTCCTCCTCTTCCTGATTGCCGTGACGCAAACGCCGATCGTGGCGCCGCCTAACATCACGTATCTTGCCGCCCTGCTCTATCTCGCGGCGATCGGATCGGTGATCGGCTTCACCACCTACCTCATGCTGGTGTCCCGCATCGGTTCCTCACGCGCTGCCTATGCCACCGTCCTGTTCCCGATCGTCGCCCTGTCGTTGTCGACGGTCTTCGAGGGCTACCACTGGAGCGGTCTGGGCCTGATCGGCCTGGCGCTGACGCTTCTCGGGAACGTGGTCATCTTTGCGCGACCTCTAGTCCGTCGCCCGCCGCAGGCAGATGCAAGGCTGCCGGCAGCCGGATGAGGCGCCGGCCTCGGCAATCTCCCGTGACGAGGTGTGCTAGAGCCTTTCCGTTTTTCTCCGAATCACGGAATTGCTCTATCTCTTTGTTTTCACGCAACTCCGGACGCAAAACCGCTACGCACTTTTGCTGGAATTGCTCTAGCCGAGCGGCTTTTGCAGGACGTCGAAGCGCGGATTGGTTTCGGAAAAGATCGGCAGGGCGGCGGCGCCGAGGATCGCCGTATCCTTGCCGGTCATGCCGATCATGACGCGGGGCAATGTCCGCTTCTGGTTGGGGTCGATCGGGGTGTGCAGCGGCTCCAGCCGCTCGGCAAGCCGAAGCATCAGCGATGTCGAAATGCTGCCTCCAAGCACGATGGTCTGCGGATCGAAGGCCAGTTCCAGAAAGTCGACGGTCTGCCGCAGCGGCTGGACGGCCTGATCCAGCCAGGCGTCGAGACCTTCGCCGCCCTTGGCGATCAGCGCATCAAGATCATCAGGCGAAAGCTCCTCGGCGTTGGCAATGCCCATGAATTCGTAGGCAACGGCCGGCGAGACGTAGCGATCCAGACAGCCGCGCTTGCCGCAGCTGCAGAGCTTGCCTTGCGGTTCGACGATGATATGGCCGATCTCGCCGGCATTGTTGCGGCTGCCCTTGTAGAGGTGGCCGTCGAGGAACATTCCGGCGCCGATGCCACCGCCGCCGGCGAGAAAGAGATAGACGAAGCTGCCCAAACCGCGGGCGACACCGTGAAGACGCTCGCCGATCGCTGCTGCCGTCGCATCGTTCTCGACCAGCACCGGCACCTTCACCCGCTGTTCCAGCTCGTGCCCGACAGGAAAACCCTGCCAGCCGGGCAGATTCAGCGGGCTGAGAGAGGTGGTGCCGCCATCGGCATAGCGGCCGGGCAGGGCCATCCCGACGCCGAGCAGCCGGTTCCGGTCGAATGCGAAGACCTGCTGAAGATCCTCGACGATGGCTTGGAGCGCCGGCATGGCCCGTTGCGGATCCGGATGTTCGACATGCCGCTCGATGCGGGCGCAAACCGCGCCGGAGAGATCCGTCAGAACTCCGCTGGCGCGCTGGCGGCCAAGTTCGAGGCCGATCGAATAGGCGCCGCGCGGATTGATGGTGTAGGGAATGATCGGCTGGCCGCGCGCCAGCTTCTGCGCCTCGGACGGGACGAGAAGGTGCGATCTCTCCAGTTCCTCGACGATATTGGACACGGTCTGAGCAGTCAGTGCCGTCATCCGGGCGATCGCTGCGCGCGACAAGGGACCGTTCGTGCGGACAGCCTCGATCACCACACGCCGGTTGTGAGACTTGGCCTGCTCGAGATTCGTGCCGGAAATTGCCTTCATGTCGCCTTCAAAGAAATGGTGCGTCACCCTTGTCACAAGACGAACACCGATGAAAGCCACATTCTTCGTCACGTCCCTGGACTAAGCATGTCGCGCAAAACTGTGGCGCGGTGTTGCGACAACGACATGCGTAAAAACAAAGACCCAAAGCGCGACAAGCGAATCTGAAAGATCGCGACGCGCTTTAGCGGTCTTTGCCTCTATGCAGGAGGCCGATGATCGCTATCCCCGCCAATCCGGTGACGGCGCTCAGGATCGCGGTTCCCGAATAACCTGTCACGTAGGTGCCGGCGGCAAAGACCAGCGCACCGATCCCGGCGCTGGCAAAGATATTGACGGAGATCAGCGCACTACCGAGCCCCGGCCGGTCGGCGATCAGATCCTGCAGATAGGTGATCGGAATGCTGATGATTGCCGACGCTCCCATACCTGCAAGCAAGGTGAGCGCGTAGAGGTGCCACGGCTCAGAGGCAAAGCCGAGCAGGCTGAGGAACACGGCATAGATGATGGTACCGGCGGCAAGCGCCGTCATCTGGCCGGCCTTGCGCGCAATCCGCGACCAGACGATGATGAAGACGACTTCCAGCAATGCGACAATGCCGACGAGAATGCCGACGTCGCTCAGCCTGCCATGCGCAGCACCAGTGGCGATCAACGGCAGAAGGGCGTCATTGAGATGCAGCGTGCTGGTGATGAGCGCCACCCCGCAAATATGCGCCGAGATGCGCGGCGAAACCACCTGGCGAAGCGCGCCGAGATAGCTGAGATGATGAGCCGCCGCCATCTCCGTTCCCGTCCGCTTCGGCAGGGCGAAGACGATGATCCCCTGGCAGAGCAGGCATGAGATGCTGGCAAAAAGATAGGCCGGCAGCATGCTCGATGCGCCAGACAGCAGCAGGCCGGTGATGCCTGGGATCAGCACCCAGGACAGCGAGATCATGGCGCGCACACCCGAGTTGGCCGTCACCATGTCGCTTCGGTTCATGCCGTGCATCGCCGCGCGCGCATTGGCAAACAGTAGCGAGTTCAGCGCCCCGTAGATCGGCAGGGGCAGCAACCCGCTAATGACGAATATGGCCGCAGTCGGAAACGCGTAGACCATGCCGTAGCCGACGATGCCGAAGAGGCAGGCGCCGATCATCGTCGACCGGTACTCGCCAAGCCGGTCGGCGAGATTGCCGAGCAGGATGCTGATGACGACGTTCACCGCCGCCGAGATGAAACTCAGGAAGGAATAGAGGCCGTCGCTCAAGCCCAATTCGCGGATACCCACGACCGAACGATAGGGTGCGGTCATCGCCCCCGCCATTCCGAAGGTGAAAATGGCGATCATGCTGGCGCGGATCGACGGATTGCGGAAGACGTCGGGAAACAGTCGGCTCATGCGGTCATCGATCAGAAGTAAGCCGGCTTCACAACCTGCTCCTCTCGTCTTCCTCTGGAGCAATTCCAGGAAAAGTGCGAAGTGGTTTTTTGTCCGGAATTGGGTAAAAACAAAAAGTTAAAGCGGTTCTGCGGTTCCATGAAAAGTTGAACCGCTCTAGGTTTCAGTAATGTTCCGATTGCGAGAAGGTTCGCGCGAGCTCGGCCTGGCCGGCCGTGAGGCCGCAATCGACAGGCAGGCAGACGCCGGTGATCGCTGCAGCCAGGGGACCGGCAAGGAAGGCCACGGCATTGGCAACATCTTTCGGATCGACAACGCGCTGCAGCGGATACCAGCGGCGTGCTTCCTCGAAAACATTCGGATTGGCTGCCGCGCGTGCTTCCCAGGCCTGCGTCTTCACCGTGCCGGGCGCGACGGCGTTGGACCGGATGCCGAACTTGCCGTATTCCACGGCGACCAGTCGGGTGAAGTGCAGAAGGCCTGCCTTGGCGGCGCTATAGGCCGGGTGCCCGAAGACATGCATGCCGTTGACCGAGGCGATATTGACGACGGAACCCTTCGAGGCCTTCAGCATCGGCTCGAATGCGCGGAAACATAAGAATGCAGCCTCCAGATTGAGCGCATTATCCGCCCGCCAGATCTCGGGCGTCGTCTCGTGCAGGCTGGTGGCGCGGGCGGCACCGGCATTGTTGACCAGGGTTCGAACCACACCGGCCTCCGCAGCGCGTGTTGCCAATTCGGCAATGCTCGTCTCGCTGGTCACATCGCATCCGACGGCGACGAAGCGGTTGTCCGGCCCGAGCTTCGACGCCACGGTAGCCGCAGCCGCGGCATCGATGTCGGCGAGCAACACGACGTCGTGGTCATCGGCGAGCCGCGCGGCGATCGCCGCGCCGATATCGCCGGCAGCGCCTGTAACGATGGCTATCGACTGCGTCATTTTCTGTCGCTCCCCTACATGAACCTCAATCTCCAAGCAATTGCCGGTCGTCGCCGTCGCGGTGAATGACCAGTTGCTGCTTGATGCGCCGAAGCGTGGTCGTCGCCTTTGGCTGAACGGCGTAGGCAACCAGGCTCGACAGGATATCGACCGTCGCGATGTAGGCGATGCGCGTGGAGGTCGGGCGATAGATATTGTTACCTTCGGGAAGGTCGATCGGCACGACGATTTCGGCAGCCTTGGCAACCGGGCTGGCCGTCTGGGTGAGCGCTATCGTCTTCACCTTGGTCTGGCGGGCAAGCTCGAAGGCCCGCACCAGCTCCATATTGCGCCCGGAGAAGGACGAGCCGATCAATACGTCGCCCGGCCGTGCCGCGGCGGCCATCATCAGCTGCATGCTGTGGTCGGAACTTGCCGTGATGCGAAGCCCGAGACGGAAGAGCCGGTTTTGAAGTTCATCTGCGATCATCGACGAATTGCCGCCCGACCCGAACGCATAGATCATATCGGCCTTGGCGATATGCGAAACGGCGGCTTCGATCGCGGCAAGATCGAGCGACCGATGCAGGAGAAAGAGTGCGTTCTGGGCCTTGGTGATGATATCCTGGGCGACATCGGCCGGATCGGTGCTTTTCGATTCCGGTTTCAGATAGCGAACGCCGATATGGGCGGTGCGGGCGAGTTGCACCTTGAAGTCGGAAAAGCTCTCGCAACCGAGCCGTCGGCAAAAGCGGGTGACGGTCGGCGGCGATACCTCGGCCCGCTCCGCGAGTTCGATGATCGAGGCATTCACGGCAAACTCGAAATCGTTGACAATAATCTCCGCGATGCGGCTCTCGGAGGGAGAGAGCCGGCTCTTGTCTTCCTGCAGCGTTGAAAAGATATCCAAGCCCGTCCCCCCGATGGTTCTCTACTTATCCTTGTTCTTATAGGCCACGCAGTCGATCTCAACCTTGCAATCAACCATCATCGACGATTGCACACAGGCGCGCGCCGGCGGATGTTCGCCGAAATACTCCTGATAGATTTTATTGAAGGTCCAGAAGTCGCGCGGATCATCGAGCCAGACGCCGACGCGCACGACGTCCTCGACGCCGTAACCGGCCTCATCGAGGATCGCCAGGACATTGGCAATCGTCTTGTGGGTCTGAGCAATGATGTTGCCGTCGATGATTTCGCCATCTTCCATCGCAACCTGGCCGGAAACATACAGCCATCCGTCGGCTTCGACCGCACGTGCGAAAGGCAGCGCCTTGCCGCCGGCGCCCGTTTGAACAGTGCCATAGCGCTTGATGGGCATGCTGAGTCCTTGCAAATTATTTTCTTGATAAGTTGACAAGTGACCATAGAAAGCAGAATTTGACCAGTGAAAAACACAATTTATGAAAAGAATTTCAATCTGGGGCAGATATGCGCGATCCTTTCAAGAATCCTTTCCCGTCCGACAGCGCCCGGCGCGCTATCTGGGAGATGCTCGTTCCGCGCGATATCGATGCATTTCTGGCCGCCGATTGGTCGATGGTCGAACATGACTTCGTGGAAGAGGGCTTCATCGGCATCGATGGCCAAAAGGAAGTCAGCCCCGACAAGTGGCGCCTCGCATTTCCGACACTGTCTGCCTATCGCCAGGAATGGCTGAGGCAGGCGGAGGATTTCGCCAAACAGAGTTTCGCGGAAGATGCGCGCACGGCGATCTTCAACACGACGACGCTGGAAGATATCGAAATCGAAGGCGACATGGCGCTCGTCCGCAAGAAATTCGACGGCGGCATTTCCAAGCCTGACGGTACCCGAGACGTCATGCAATGGCAGACGCTCTATTATTGCAGGCTTCACCAAGGACGCTGGAAAATCTCAGGTTTCACCGGCTACCTGCCGAACCCGATGGGTTGACGCGGGGTCGACAACACGAAGGCGACTTTCTTGCGCATTTTCACGGCAGCACTGGCGACCGAGACCAACACCTTTTCCCCGATCTGCGTGGATCGTCGCGCATTCGAAGCGTCGCTTTATGCCCCGCCCGGCCAACATCCCGAAACACCGACACTCTGCACCGCGCCGATCACCGTCGGAAGGCGCGTCACTGCTGAAAAGGGTTGGGAGCTGATCGAAGGAACCGCCACCTGGGCCGACCCCGCAGGCCTCGTCAACCGGACGACCTACGAGGAATTGCGTGACGAAATTCTCGGTCAACTCCGCGCGGCAATGCCTGTCGACGCGGTTGTCATGGGCCTGCACGGCGCCATGGTGGCGGCCGGATACGAGGATACGGAAGGCGATCTTCTCTCGCGCATCCGCCAGATCGTCGGGCCTGATGTGCTCATCTGCGCCGAGCTCGATCCGCACAGCCATCTCACGGCAAAACGGGTCGCTGCACTCGATTTCGCGGTCTATTTCAAGGAGTTTCCGCATACCGACTTCGTCGACCGCGCCGAGGACCTCTGGCGCATCGCGGTCGAAACGCTCGAAGGCCGGGTCAAGCCTGATATGTCGGTGTTCGACTGCCGGATGATCGACGTTTTCCCGACATCGCGCGAGCCCATGCGCTCCTTCGTCGACAAGATCATGCAGATCGAGAAGGATGATCCGGACGTCCTGTCGATCTCGGTGGTCCACGGCTTCATGGTGGGCGACGTTCCTGAAATGGGAACGAAGCTGCTTGTCGTGACTGATAATAAGCCGGAAAAGGGCGCGGCTTTGGCGCGCGAACTCGGCCTGGAGCTGTTTTCGAAGCGCGGCACCTTCATGGTCCCGCAGATCGACGAGAAGGAAGCCGTCTCACGCGCGATGACCGCCACCGCATGGCCTGTTGTCATTACCGACGTCTGGGATAATCCGGGCGGCGGCACGGCAGGCGATGCGACTGTCATTCTCGGGGAGCTCATGGCCCGCGGCGTCACCAGTGCTGCGATCGGCACCATCTGGGATCCAGTGGCCGTCCAGATTTGTTTTGCAGCGGGCGAGGGGGCAGAAATTCCGCTGCGCTTCGGCGCCAAGTCGGCGCCCGGCACCGGCAATCCCATCGATGGCACCGTGAAGGTCGTCAAGCTGGTGAACAATGCCGAGATGCAGTTCGGCGAGAGCCTCGCACCTTTCGGCGATGCCGCACATATCGTCCTCAACGGCATCGACATCATCCTCAATTCGACTCGCGCCCAAAGCTTCGACCCGAGCCTGTTTTCGGTGATGGGTATCGATCCCGCCAGGCAGAAGATCCTGGTGATCAAATCCACCAACCACTTCTTCGCCTCCTTCTCGAAGATTGCGGCGGAAATCCTTTACTGCTCTGCCGGAACGCCCTATCCCAATAATCCGGCGACGACGCCGTACCAGCGGGCACCGAAGACCATATGGCCGATCGTCGCCGATCCACATGGAACAGAACGCGGAGCCGCCTAGATGCCTGATGCCAGGTTTGCCGTCGTCGCCAAGGCAGGAGACAGGATCGCCGATCTCTCGACGCCGCGTCCTGTGATCGACGAAGACCGGCTGGCAGCGAACATAAGCCGCGTTCAATCCTATATGGATCAGCACGGGCTGAATTTTCGCCCGCATATCAAGACCCACAAGATCCCGGCCCTGGCCGCCGCGCAGGTTGCCGCCGGCGCCAAGGGCATAAATTGCCAGAAGGTGACGGAAGCCGAAGTCTTTGCCGCTGCCGGCTTCGAGGACATCCTCATCACCTTCAACATCCTGGGACCACAGAAACTCGAGCGCCTGGCCAAGTTGAACGACAGAATTTCCGCCCTCAAGGTCGTCGCCGACAGCGAAGTGACGGTCGACGGGCTCGCAGCGCATTTCTCCGGCCACAAGCCGCTTACGGTCCTGGTCGAATGCGATACGGGCGGCAGCCGCTGCGGCGTGCAGACATCAGGAGAGGCGGCCTCGCTCGCCAAGCGCATTGCCGCTGCCGACGGTCTGGTGTTCGGCGGCATCGTGACCTACCCGAAGCCGCAATCGGCGGCCGCCGTGGAAGCCTTCATCGCCGAAACGCTGCAACAGCTGACATCGGAAGGCATTGACTGCCCGATCGTCAGCAATGGCGGAACGCCGAGCCTTTTCGAGGCGCATCTCGTCACCTCGGCCACGGAACACCGCGCCGGCACCTATATCTACAATGATCGCCAGATGGTGCGCATGGGCCATTGCACCGAGGACGATTGCGCCATGCATGTGCTGGCAACCGTCGTGTCGCGGCCAAACGCCGACCGCGCCGTTATCGATGCCGGCTCGAAGGCTCTGACATCGGATCTTCAGGGTTTTAGCGATTACGGACTGATCGTCGGTTATCCCGAGGCACGGATCAGCAGCCTCTCGGAAGAGCATGGCGTCATCGACCTTTCGAACTGCGCCGGCCCCCGGCCGCAGATCGGCGAGAAGCTCTTCATCATCCCGAACCACACCTGCGTGGTGTCCAACCTGTTCGATACGATGGTCTTCCACCGCGGCGGCATCGTCACCCGCGTCGAAGAGGTCGCGGCCCGCGGCCTCGTCTGGTAGGAGCCGGTTCGGGTTGAGGGCGAAGTGGCCCTGATCGCCGAAGGTATCGGTATCAGCAACGAGTATCAGAACACGTGCGCGCGGCGGACTGCTTTCGGAGAGCAGGCGTTGAATGCTGACATTCGTTCATCAGCGGCTCGCAGGTCCGCTTTTGACCCACGCAGACGATTTTTTGCTGCCGCCGCCGCGGCGCATGACCTCGGATGACCGGTCTACGGCATGAAAATTTCGGGACACTTGCGCTTCCTGCGCAAGCAGGTTAAACACTGAACTAGATGGTTCAGTATCTAAGTCCTCCCCTCGACCTCTCGTTTCCGGCGCTGTCCGATGCGACCCGCCGCGGGATCATCGATCAGCTTGGGCGAGGGGACGCGTCGATTACCAGTCTCGCGGATAAGTTCCAGATGACGCTGACAGGCATGAAGAAGCACGTCCAGGTTCTCGAGCGGGCGGGGCTCGTCGTCACGCAGAAGGTCGGACGGGTGAGAACCTGCAAGCTCGGGAAACGCGGCCTCAAGGCGGAGGCCGAATGGATCGAGGCGCATCGCAAGCTCTTCGAAGCCCGCTTCGAAGCATTGGACGAAATCATCAGCGAAATGAAACGGGAGGGAAGCGATGACTCAAGTTAACATTGCAGGTGGTGCGCAGAACCGCACGTCAGTCGAGCGCCGGGGGGATCGCGAACTCGTCGTAACGCGGACATTCAATGCGCCGCCGAGCACGGTTTACAGGGCGTGGAGCCAGCCCGAGCTGTTCCAACGCTGGTGGGTGCCAAAATCGGTATCCGGCGTTTCGCTCGTATCGTGCGATATGGACGTCCGTACCGGCGGCAAATATCGGCTGGAATTCGGCTCCGGCGGTTCGGACACCATGGCCTTCTATGGAAAGTATCTCGAGGTGGTGCCGAACGAGCGCATCGTCTGGACCAACGACGAGGGCGAAGAGGGCGCGATCACGACCGTGACCTTCGAGGACCAAGGCGGAAGGACACTACTGAAATACCACGAGGTCTATCCGTCCAAGGAGGCGCTTGAGGAAGCACTACAGGGCTCGGCGGCCGCATTGCCGGAGCAGCTGGAGCAGCTCGACGAATTGCTTTCCAGCATAGGCGAGTAGCGCGGGTCGGGAAGTTCGCCCCAGGGAACGTCTGCACATAGGGATTCGTGAAATTCCCCGGCTAGGTAATATCTGCCGGCCGGCAGCCGTAATTGCCTCGCGTCTCATCGCCCCTGGACTCGACCCTGCAGGACGAACCGCCGACACGAAACCAGTCGGTTCAAGCTGCCGTCGGATTGATCACGTTCATATCGATTTCGGTGAGCTCCACGCGCCGCTCGAAGGCTACGCCCGCCTCGTCGAACAGGTGGCAATCGACGGCATTGATGCCGGTCGCAACCGGCGCGTCCGCGCGGATGCCGACGCTGCCGGGCAGCATGGCGCAGAAATTCTCGGCCTCGCCGTTGAGCGAGGCGTAAGCAACAGTATTGGCCCCGAGGCGCTCGATGACCGTCGGCGTCACGGTAAAGACGATATCGCCGCCGCCGAGCTGGATATGCTCCGGCCGGATGCCGAGCGTCAAAGCCTTACCGGTCATGCCATCGCGCGGCGTCACCCGCAACAGGGCTGTCTGGCCCTGATACTCCACCTCGACGCCATTGGCGCTGACGCTTTTGCAGGTCACGGGAAGAAAATTCATTTTCGGATTGCCGATAAAGCCGGCGACAAACTGATTTCTGGGCTTGTGATAAAGCTCCAGCGGCGCCCCCGTCTGGGAGATATCGCCGGAATCCAGCACGACGATACGGTCGGCCATGGTCATCGCCTCGACCTGGTCGTGCGTCACATAGATCATCGTCGCCTTCAACTGCCTGTGCAGCTTGGCAAGCTCGATGCGCATGTCGGCGCGAAGTGCTGCGTCGAGGTTGGAGAGCGGCTCGTCGAACAGGAATATCTTCGGTTCGCGCACGATGGCGCGGCCGATCGCCACGCGTTGGCGCTGGCCACCGGACAGCATGCCGGGTTTCTGCTGCAGCCGTTGTTCGAGGTGAAGGATGCGCGCTGCATTTTCCACCTTGGCCTTGAGCTTTTCCTCCTCCATCTTTTCGACGCGAAGCGGAAAGGCGATGTTCTCGAAGACCGTCATGTGCGGGTAGAGCGCGTAGGACTGGAACACCATGGCGATGCCGCGCTTGACCGGCGGCAGGTCATTGACCCTGATACCATCGATGACGATGTCGCCCGCGCTCGTCGCGTCGAGACCGGCAATCATGCGCAGCAAGGTGGACTTGCCGCAGCCTGACGGGCCGACGAAGACGACGAACTCGCCGTTCCTCACATCGAGCTGCACGCCCTTCAGAACTTCGTAGTCGCCATAGAACTTCTGAACTTTGTTGAGAAAGAGCTGTCCCAAAAATCTGTCTCCACCGGCGGCCTTCGTCGCACATTCGATCATCGTTCCTGCATATTCCTTAAATCGGATTCGATTTAGAGATGAAATTATGCAGCAATTCAAAGTGTTACAGCGTTCCCTTGCGGCTCTCGAAAAGACGCGCGGCGCTGTAGGGGAGGGATCGCGGGCTGTTGCCGTCCGCGATCCCAAGGTGCCCAAAAGCTTACTTGAACGCCTCGACTTCGCCAGCAGCCTTCTTGAGCGCCGCTTCCGGCTCGGCCTTACCCGTCACCACGGACTGGATCATCTCGATCATCGAGTTCTGGAAGCCCTTATAGTCGGTGAAGAGCGGCTCGGGACCACCATAGCTGATGCCGTCGATCAAGGGCTTCCAGTAAGGATCCTTGGCGACGAACTCGTCGACCTTTGCGGACGGACGCAGGGGAGTGAGGCCGGCGCCGCCCTGCAGTTCGTATTCGGACTGCACATCGGGCGAGGTGATGAACTTGGCAAATTCCGTCGCCTTGTCCTCGACCCCTGAACCCTTGAAGATCGCCAGGCTGTCGGTGATCAGCAGCGTGCCGGGGCCCTTGGCGTCGGGACCGAGCGGCAGTGTCGTGATGCCCCAGCTGATCTTCGTTTTCTTCAGGCGGTCGGCCGCACCCGAGCCTGCCTGGATCATCGCGACCTTGCCGTCGAGGAAGATGGCGCGGACTTCGTTCTGCTCGTAGGCCGTCGGGCCTTCTTCGGAGTAGGGAACGATATCCTTGTAGGCCTTCAGCGCAGCAAGAATCTCAGGGCTGTCGAGCGTGACCTTGCCGTCGGCATCGATCACCGCACCGTTGTTGGTGTAAACCCAATGCATGAACTGGTGCATCGTGTTGTCGAAGGTCTTGGCGGAGAGACCGAAGCCCGGAATGCCGGTCTTTTCCTTGATGGTCTTTGCCATCTCGATTTCTTCAGCCCAGGTCTTCGGAGGCGTCTCGGGATCGAGGCCGGCCTGCTTGAAGAGGTCCTTGTTCCAATAGAGCGCCTTGGTAGAGAAGGCGATCGGAACGCCCCACTGCGAGCCCTCAAAGGTGACCGTGTCGACGATGTGCGGATAGTAGGTCTTCTTCTCGTCGTCCGTCATCGGCACCGGAACGATGAGGTCGTTCTGCGCGAACTCCTTCAGCGTGCGCGAACCGACATAAGCCATCGCCACCGGCGTGCCGGCGGCGGCGAGAGTCGTTGCCTTGTCCTGGCACTGCGCCCATCCGACGACCTCAGGAGCGATCTTCCAGCCTGTGTTCTTTTCTTCCCACTGCTTGATGTATTTGGTGTGGACCGGGTCGATCGTGTCGCCGCAATAGATCCAACTGATTTCCTTGTCGGCCGCCTGGACAGTGACTGTGGTCAATGCCGTCGAACCGAGCAAAGCGAGCCCCATAAGGCCTGTCTTGATGGTAATGCTCACGTCGTGACTCCCATTCTTGTGTTAGCTGTTCACTCGTTTTTTGGTCTTATTGTTTCACCGCACCGGCGGTCAGCCCGCCGACAAGGTAGCGCTGAAGGAAGAAGATAACGACCATCGCCGGCGCGATACCGACGAAGGAAGCCGCCATCAGTTCGTTCCAGATGACCTCCTGCTTGCCGAAGTAAGCAAAGAGCCCCACCGGCAAGGGCATGTATTCGGTCTTCGAGTTGAACGTCAGCGCGAAGATGAATTGCTGGGCGTAAGCGCCGATGAAGGTGGTTATGGCGACGACGATAATCCCCGGCATCGCGATGGGCAGGATGACACGGCGAAGCGTGTAGAAATGGCTGGCGCCATCCATATAGGCCGCTTCGTTCAGCTCCTGCGGAATACGGATCATGTAGGTGCGCAGCAGCCAGATCGCCGAAGGGATCAGGAAGGCGACGCCCGGCACGATCATCGCGAGATAGGTGTTGAGCACACCCATGCTGCGCATCAGCCGGAAGAGCGGGATCAACAGCACGGCGCCGGAGAACATGTTCACGGTCAGGAATGCGCCGAGCAGGATCCCCATGCCCTTGAATTCGAACTTCGCGAAAGCATAGGCGGCCGGAATGACGAGGCAAAGCACGATCAGCGTGACAATGATCGAGATGAAGAACGAGTTGAAGATATAGCGCCCGAAGCCCGGCACGCTGATCCACATCGTTCGGTAGGCTTCGAACGAGCCGTTCTCCGGCCAGAAGCGGTAGGGCGAGGAGAAGAGCTGGCTGAGCGGCTTCAGTGAAACCAGGAAACCTTCAACGAAGGGCGACAGCACGAAGAAAAGAAACAGCGCGATGCCGCAATAAATCAGAATGATTTCCCACCAGCGATAACGGTCGATCATGGCTGCACTGCTCATGCGCGCTTCTCCGGATTGAGGCGGCGGGTAACGCGGAAATAGGCGAAGCAGAAGAGCGACAGGAAGATGCAGATCAAAACGGCGCGCGCTGCACCTTCACCGTATTTCTTCGAGCCGATCGCGGTCTGATAGGTATCGATGATCATCGTCGTCGTCTCGCCGCTCGGTCCGCCCTGAGTCAGAATCCAGATGATGTCGAAGGAGTTGAAGGTGGCGATCAGCGAGAGCATCGACATGGTGATGATCGCCGGAACCATCAGCGGCAGCGTGATGCGGCGGAAGCGATACCAACGACCGGCGCCGTCGGTCCAGGCGGCCTCGTAGAGATCCTTCGGAATCGATTGGATCGCCGCCAGGAAATAGATCGTCACCAGCGGCACGCCGATCCACACGTCGGTGATGATCGTGGCCCAGAAGGCCGTGCTTCCATAGGCGAGGAAGGCGACCGGGCCGTCGACGAGACCGAAGCGCTGCAACATGCCCGATATCATCCCGAACTGGCCATTATACATCCAGCCCCACATGAAGATGCCGATCGCCATCGGCACGATCCATGGCGGCATGGTCAAGAGCCGGAACAATGAGCGGCCGGGCACCGCGGCATTCAGCATGGTCGCACCGAACGTGCCGATCACCATTTTCAAGGCGACCGAGAAGAACGTCCAGATGAAGGTACGGAAGATGACCTCCGCAAACCGCGCATCGAAGATCTTCTCGTAATTGATCCAGCCGACCCAATTGGTGGTCTTTTTGAGGGAGGCATCGGTGAAGGAGAGAATGAACGTGTCGACCAGCGGGTAGGCGACGATCGCGAGAACATAAAGGACAGCCGGAAGAAGAAGGATCCAGGCGAAGATGACCGTGCTTCTTTGAACACTCATCTTGCCGACCTCCTCAAGCCGCTCTTGCGTGAAGGGCTTCGTCGAAGCGGTCCCAGACGGGTCTGAGATCGACGACCATTTTCTTCATCCTCGCTTCGTCCATCGCCAAGGCGAGGATGCCGGCTTCGAGCGCATTCAGCGTCGAAACAGGAAGCTCGAGCCCGGTGCGCACGCTTTCAAGCAGGTCGCTCGCCATCTGTTCATCGGCGCCGTAATGCTGGGACAGCTCCGTGGCGGCATATTTGTTTTCGACCACCTTGTTGCCGGTCAGCTGTTCGTGCACGTCGAGATAGCCGCGAACGAAATCGCCTTCGGCCATGCCGCGCGAGCCCATGATGGCGAAACGGCGGAACTGGTCGGGCACGTTCAGATTGGTGTGGAAGTTCATGCCGACGCCATTGGCATATTCGACGATCGCGACCTGATAGTCGATGATATCGGCGTCGCTGTCGAAGACCTTGTCCGACCCCATCCATCCGCTCGGCTTGCGGTGGAAAAGCTCGAGGTCGTTGATACCCTCGCGCGCCGGGTCGTTGTCCGGAATGAAACTCTTGCGGCCGCCGAAACTTGCAACGCGCTCCGGCCGTGCACCGACGACACCATTGTAGAGATCGAGGTCGTGGCAGCATTTCTCCAGCATGAAGCTGCCGGAATAGCGCTCATAGCGGCGCCAGTCGCGCATGAAGAAGGCGCCATGATAAGGCTCGATATGTTCGGAGGCCTCGATCGACACGATCTGGCCAAGCTTGCCCTCGGCCTGGATGGCGCGCAGATCCTTATATAGAGGAGAATAGCGCAGGACGAGACCGACCATCAGCCGCTCGTGGCCGAATTTTGCCATCAGATGGGCAAGCTCGATACTTTCTGTGATGGTCGTGACGATCGGCTTTTCGCAGAAGACCTTGAGGCCGGCTTGAAGTCCGAGCCTGATATGATCGAGATGCAGGTGATTGGGAGAGCCGATCATCAGCAGATCGAGCTTTTCGGAAGCGAGGAGTTCCTCCGGCGAGCCATAGGCCTTGCCGACTGAAATTCCCTTTTCCGTCAATCCGGGAAGTCCGGCAGGTTCCGGATCCACATAGCCTACGATGTCGAAGCTGCTATCAATTGCCTTGAAAACATAGCCGAGATAGCCGAGCCGGAATCCTAGCCCGATGATTCCCACTTTCATGCCGATCAAGTTCCCATTTAGTAATTTATTTTCTTTAAGTTGGGACAAAAATCGGGAGGCGTCAATAGAAAACGGGCCTCAAAGCGCGAGTATGAAATTAATTTTCATAGATCGGTAGCCGGCGGTCGATTGATGGCTGCAACCGGCCGGACGCCGATTGCCAAAGGGAATAGTGCGCATCTCTTGAAGCCGGGGCGGCGAATTTAGCGCCTGTTGGCGCAGCCGCCGATCGTCCCGGCAAGCTCACGCGGAACTCGCGAAATGTTGAAAAGAGCCGCGAGTTTGCGTGTGTAGGATGGGGGACAACCGGAGGCAAGGAGGAGCCATCATGACACGTATGACAGCCAAGGATTTCCCTCAGGAACTTCTCGAACTCTACGATTATTACGCGCACGGGAGAATTACCAAGCGCGAGTTTCTCGACCGGGCCGGCAAATTCGCTGTCGGCGGCGTGACGGCAGCCGCCATTCTTGCATCACTGAGCCCTGACTATGCGCTGGCGACCCAGGTCGAGTTCACTGACCCCGATATATCAGCCGAATACATCACCTATCCTTCGCCGAAAGGAAATGGAGATGTCCGCGGCTATCTCGTCCGCCCCGCAAAGGCCGCCGGCAAAATCGCGGCCGTGGTGGTCGTTCATGAGAATAGGGGCCTGAACCCCTATATCGAGGATGTGGCGCGGCGCGTGGCAAAGGCGGGTTTCATCGCGTTGGCGCCGGATGGCCTGACCTCGGTCGGAGGCTATCCTGGCAACGATGAAAAGGGGCGGGAGCTCCAGCAGAAGGTCGACCCGGAAAAGCTGATGAACGATTTCTTCGCGGCGGTCGAATTTTTGATGCACAGCGATCTCACCACCGGCAAGGTCGGCATCACCGGCTTCTGCTATGGCGGCGGCGTTGCCAACGCTGCGGCGGTCGCCTATCCGGAACTTGCCGCAGCCGTGCCCTTTTACGGCAGGCAGCCGCGCGCCGAAGACGTGCCGAAGATCAAGGCGCCATTGCTTCTCCATTATGCCGGGCTGGACAAAGGGATCAACGAAGGCTGGCCAGCCTATGAAGCTGCGCTGAAGTCATCGGGAAAAACATTCGAGGCCTACATCTATCCTGACGTCAATCACGGCTTTCACAATGATTCCACGCCCCGCTACGACGAAGCGGCAGCCAAGCTCGCCTGGCAGCGAACGGTCGATTGGTTTACGAAATACCTCGCCTGAGAAGGCTTGGCTTAGACGATGCTGCAGGCGGGGAGGCTTTCCCCGCCGTTTATCCGTGCCCGTGGCTTGTCAAGGCGACTGACGGTCTGTGATCAGGCTCCAGAAAGGATCGTCGCCGGACAGGTTTTCCAAATCGGCAAGCCTGCGAAGCTGCAGGAAAGAGGCGCCGGACACATTCCGTTTTCCCCAGCGCAAGCAGTCGATGAACTTGACTTCACGTTCATCAACGCTCATCGGCGCTTCGAGCGATCCCTTCGCATGCAAGCGGGACTTGTTCAAAATGCGCCCGTCGCGCATCGTGACCGTGACGACATGCGGCAGGCGCTCCACGCCCTTTTCCTCATCGGCCGAATAGGACTGCATTTCGATGCGCGGCATGAATTCCCGGATTTCCGGCCGTCCGATCTCCTGCCGTGTAAAGTCCGAAAGGCTAAGAGCGCCTTTGACGAAAGCTGTCGCCAGGCAATATTGCATCGAGAAGCGGGCCTGCATCTCGTCGGCGGGGTCGGGATAAGCGAGGTTGCGGACAGCGGATATCCCGACTTTCGTCTCGATCCTGGCAATGTCGCCCACCAAAAGCCCATGCTCCTGCTTCAGATCCAGAAGCGCGTCGATCGAGCGATGGGTGGAGGCGCAACAAGGATGGCGCTTGGTGACCACACCCCGGCTTTCGATGATATGCTCTTCGTCAAATGTCAGGCCTTCCCAACCCTTGGCATCATCGCCTCCGTAAAGGTCGAGGAAGCCTTGCGGCCGCTCGAGGATATCCGGCCGCCCACTCATGCCCGCAAGCGCCATGCGCGCCGCATCCACGGCATTGCGCGCTGCAATGCCGGCGTGAAGCGGTTTGGCGGTCGTGCCGAATTGCCCTTTCGGGCCACAGGCGAAGCTCGTCGCGAGGCTCATGGCCGCGACTAAGCCGTTTTCGCCGGCACCGAGAAGCCGTGCCCCGCCAGCCGCAGCCCCAATGCTGCCGACCGTCGCCGTCGCGTGCCAGCCCCTGTTGTAGTGAGACGGATTGACGCCGAAGCCGACCGCCGCCTGCGCTTCCAGCCCGGCCAGATAGGCCTCGAGAAACCGTCTTCCGCTTGTCACCTTGCCGCTCGTCAGAACCGCCAGCAGCGCCGGCACCAGCACCGCGGAAGCATGCGCCCTCGCCGGATGGAAATTGTCATCGAAATCGAGCGCATGAGCCGCCGTTGCGTTGATGAGTGCGGCGAGCGAGGGCGAGGCGGAGCCGCCGGTGACGAGCCGCGCTTCGCCGCCTCCGACGATTTCCCCGTCGAAGGCGCGGGTGAGCGCGGCAACGCTTTCATCGCCGCTGCCTGCAATCATGCAGCCGATGGTGTCCACCGCAGCATCTCTTGCCCGGTCCATGGCGAGGTTTGAGAACGTCGTTCGCGACAGGACCTGTCCCGCGATCTTCCGGAGAATGGTGGCCATTGACGAAAGTCTTTCCGTGAGTTTGGTTCTCAGCGGAAAATGTTCAACTTTCCGCAGGTCCGCAATCTTATGCGGTTTGCGGGTAGGGCTATCGACATTGGAGATAGAATGGCGCGAGACACGAGCGCGGCAATCAGCCTGAAGCATATCGAGGCCTATGACGCCATCGCCGCCACGGGCTCGACGATCGCCGCTTCCGTCGAGCTTGGAATCTCGCAATCGAACGCCAGCCGCCTGTTGCAGCAACTGGAAGACTATCTCGGCGTCCGGCTTTTCGACCGGGAAAAGAACCGGCTTCAACCGACCCGCGAGGGGCTGCAGCTCGGCCCGGAAATCCGTGCCATTTCCGACCGGCTACGCGCTTTGAAAACGGCGGCGATGGAGCTTGAGAGCGGTCGATCGCGCGAGATCATGCTGCGGCTCGCCTTTCCCGCCAGCCTTTCCTCGACGCGCATTCCGAAGCTGGTGAAGAGCTTTCTCGCCGCGAATGGTCCGATGCGCGTCGAAGTCGCATCCGGCAGCTATCTCGCAATAGAACGGATGGTGGCCGACGGCGAGGCCGATCTCGGTTTCGCGCGTCTGCCGCTGATGAGCCCGGGATTGAAACAGGAGAAGATCCTGTCGTCGCGGATCATTTGCGCCCTGCACAACGATCATCCCAAGGCCGGCAGCCGCCTGTTGTCTGTCGGCGACCTGAAGGGGCAGGATCTGATCATGCTGAATAGGGAGCGACCGGTTCGCCATGAGTTGGAGGCGTTGTTTTACAAGGCCGGCATCCGTCAACGCCCCTTGCTCGAGGCACATTCGGTGGCGAGTGCCTGTGCGCTAGCCGCCCAGGGGCTCGGCATTGCGCTGGTCGGCGAGATCATCGCCCGTGAATATGCGACGCTGCCGCTGCAGTTCATTCCGCTCGAACCGGAACTGCCGGTTGCCTATGCGCTGATCAGCGGAGAGAAATTTCCGATGCCTAAGGCAGCCGGCCTCTTCCTTCAAAGCATTTCGGACTGGGCATGATGACGGTGTATGAACCGTCCCGGGGGATCGAAAACGCATGAATATCAAGCAACTGGAAGTCCTGCGCACGCTTCTGGCGACGGGATCGACGATTGCCACGGCAAAGACGATGGGGCTCAGTCAATCCGGCGTCAGCCGCCTCTTGCAACAGCTCGAGGCGGACCTTTCGATGTCGCTGTTCGTGCGCGACAAAGGCCGTCTCGTCCCCACCCCCGAGGCCCTGCTTCTTGCCCGCGATGCCGAGAACATCTTGCTTGCGGTCGATCGGATGTCGGGCCATGCGGAGGACTTAAGAAGCGGCGCCGCCGGCCCGGAGATCGTCCGCATCGGCCTGCCGAGCAGCATGTGGGAGCATTTCGCGCCGGCAATGCTGGCCGATTACATCAGCGATTTCCCCGGTGTGCGGATCGAAACCTTCTTCGAGACGACGACCGCGATCAACAAGCTCGTCGAGCAGCGGGTGATCGATTTCGGCTTTCTACGCATGGAGGGCGAGAGCGGACCGGGCATCGAGGTCGAGCGCGTCGCGACCGGCGAAAGCGTCTGCGTCGTTCCAAAGGATCATCCTCTTGCGAAACTGGAGGAAATCACGGTCAGGAATTTGCGCGACGTTCCTCTCATTCTGATTGGCCGCCAACGGCCGAACCGCATGGCGCTCGACCAGACCTTCCGGCGGGCCGGCATCAAGCAGATCGTCAAGATCGAAACGCATACCAACAGTTCCGCCTGTTCCTATGTCGCGCATGGCCTTGGGGTCACGATCATCAGCAGCTTTTATGCGAATCTCTATCGCCACCTGCCGGTGGTTCACCGTCCTTTCGTGCCACGCGCGACCCAGGAATTCGGATTGGCGAGGGCGGTCGGGACGCCACTCTCGATTGCCGCCCACGCTCTAAGCGACGCCTTGAAGCGACAGATCAAGCTTTCGCAAAAAGACATTTAAAATCAAATTTTTAGCCTGAATTCTTACGCGAACGCAGCCGCTTTGGTTGCGGTCGTATTCCGCATAGACTTATGACGGAATCGCATAATATTGCGGATATTTCTTCATTCGATCATAGTCTGCAGCAACGAAACCGATGGCGCCGGACACTGTCCATCGCCCATCGCGGGGAACAAAAATGCTGAAATTCGTCCTGAACCGCCTGCTGATGGCATTGCCGACGATCGTCCTCGTTTCGGTGACCGTCTTCACGCTGATCCGCTTCATACCCGGCGATCCGGCGGCACTGATGCTGGGCGATATGGCTGAGCCGGATCAGATCGCGGCGATGCGCTCTGAACTCGGCCTCGACAAATCGCTGCCGGAACAGTTCCTGATCTGGACCGCCAACGTCGTGCAGGGTGACTTCGGCCGTTCGATCGTCAATGACGAGGCGGTTCTGCCGCTCGTCGCATCACGCTTTCTGGTCAGCGCCGAAGTCGTCGTCGTCGCCGTCCTTCTGGCGAGCCTCATCGCCGTGCCGGCCGGCGTCATCGCCGCCTGGCGGCAGAACAGTCTGACGGACCTGGCGCTGGTCGGCACGGCCACGATCCTGCTGTCGATCCCGACATTCTGGCTCGGCCTCCTGCTTCTGCTTTTCTTCGGCTTGAAACTCGGCTGGTTACCGGTGCTGGGCTATGTCTCGATCGGCAGCAACGTTACCGGCGGCCTGCTCTATCTCGTGCTGCCGATCATGACCCTGGTCATTCACGAGATGGGTGTGTTGATCCGCATGGCACGCGCTTCGACGCTGGAAGTGCTGCGTCTCGACTATATCACTCACGCCCGGGCCAAGGGGCTTTCCGAAAGCGCCATCCTTTGGCGGCACGCCTTCAAGAATGCCTTCGGCCCGACCTGGACAGTCATCGGCCTGATCCTCGGCAATCTGCTCGGCGGCATTGCCGTCATCGAGACGGTCTTCACCATTCCGGGGCTCGGGCGACTGATGGTCGACAGTATTTTTGCCCGCGATTACCCCGTTATCCAGGGGTGTCTGCTGTTCGTCTCGCTTTCCTATGTGCTGGTCAATTTGGTCGTCGACCTGCTCTATCCCTTGTTCGATCCGCGGGTAGTCGCCGAATGAAAAACGTCACCTTCAACGGCTTCATCGGCAGCATTCTGATCGCCGCATTGCTCATCTCCGCTGCGATCGGCCTTTTCTGGACCCCCTATGATCCGATGAAGCTCGGCTTCACGGCACGGCTGGCGGCGCCAAGCAGCGTCCATTGGCTCGGAACCGACGAATTCGGCCGCGACGTTCTCAGCCGCCTGATCGTCGGCGCCCGGGCGAGCGTCTGGATCGGCACCTTGACGGTCACATTCGCGACGGCCTGCGGCACGCTGATCGGTCTCGTCAGCGGTTACGCCCGCGGTTGGATCGATGCCGTCATCATGGCCGTCAACAATGCGCTGCTCGCCTTTCCGGGCATCCTTCTGGCGCTAGGATTGCTCGCGGTCTTCGGCGCCAATCAATATGGCATCATCTTCGCGCTGGGCATTGCCTATTCTCCCTCGATGGCCCGCGTTGTTCGGGGTGCGGTCCTGTCGCTGCGCGAGCGGGAGTTCATCGAGGCGTCCAAGGTGATGGGCAATGGCGAGCTCTACACCATGTTCCGCCATATTCTCCCCAATTGCATCGCCCCGATCACCGTGCTTGCGACCTCGATGTTCGGCTGGGCGATCCTTTCGGAAAGCGCGCTCAGCTTTCTCGGTCTCGGCGTTCCACCACCGGCGCCGACCTGGGGCAACATGTTGGCTGCCGGCCGACCATTCATCGAACAGGCTGTCTGGCTGGGTCTGTTCCCGGGCCTGGCGATCGCGCTGACGCTCCTCGGCATCAATCTTCTGGGCGATGCTCTTAGAGACAAGCTTGATCCGCGGATGAGGGGGCTGAAATGACCAATGAAACTCTTTTGAATGTCCGCAACCTGTCGCTTCAGGCCACTGGGACCGGTGTGCAGGTCGTCAAGAACGTCAGTTTTGACATCGCGCCAGGCGAGATCTTCGGCATCGTCGGAGAAAGCGGATCGGGCAAGACGCTGGCAACACGCGCCCTGATTTCGCTGCTGCCGGCACCCATCAAGGTGATCGACGGTTCTGTTGCCTACAAGGGACGCGACGTGCTTTCCATGAACGGCGCGCAATTGCGCCAATTGCGTGGTGCGGAAATCGGTGTCGTCTTCCAGGAGCCGATGACCTCGCTCAATCCCTCGATGACCGTCGGCCGCCAACTCGAAGAAGGGTTGCAGCTGCATACGAAACTTTCGCGGGAAGAGCGGCGCAGCCGGATCCTCGACATGCTGAACAGGGTCGGGATCCGCGATCCCGCCGGAGCGCTTACTTCCTATCCGCATGAATTCTCGGGCGGCATGCGCCAGCGCATCATGCTGGCATCCGTCATGCTGCTGAAACCGGCGCTCTTGATCGCCGACGAGCCGACGACCGCGCTCGATGCCGTGATCCAGCGCGACGTCATGGAATTGATGGTGGAACTGACACAGGCGGAAGGCACCGCCGTGCTGCTGATCAGTCACGATCTGCCGATGGTTGCCCGTTACACGAACCGCATCGTCGTCATGGAAAAGGGCGTGATCGTCGAAGAAGGACGCACCGCCGATCTGCTCGACGCACCGCAGCGTGCCTATACCAAGAAACTGCTCTCCTCCCTGCCGTTTCGCGGAGAGACGCGGACGATCGACAAGACCAAGGCGCCGATGGTCTCGGCGCGGGATATCGTCGTCGACTATGCGGGCCGGCGGTCGCTGATGAAGAAGGCAACGACAAAGCGGGCGCTGCATGGCGTCAGCATCGATATCCACGAGGGCGAAGTCGTGGCACTGGTCGGCGGTTCGGGCTCCGGCAAGACCACGCTCGGCCGCACCATTGCCGGACTGGTCCGGGAGAGCGAAGGCGATATTCGGTTCAAGGGACGCAGCCGCGACGACGACTGGATGGACTACCGGCTGAATTGCCAGATGGTTTTTCAGGATCCCTATTCCTCGCTCAATCCGCGCATGACCATCGTCGCGCTTGTGGAAGAAGCTCTGCGGCTCGTTCCCGATCTCGACGCTGCGGCAAAGCGCAAGCGCGCCCTGGAGACGCTGGAAGAAGTCGGGCTTGGGGCCGACTACGCCGGGCGCTACCCGCATGAGCTTTCGGGCGGCCAGCGTCAGCGCGTGGCGATTGCCCGGGCCATTGCGCGCCGGCCGAAATTCCTGATCGCCGACGAGCCGGTATCGGCGCTTGACGTGACGGTCAGGGCGCAGGTGCTCGAACTCCTGTCGGATCTGCAAAAACGCTACGGCTTTTCCTGCCTGTTCATCAGCCACGATCTCGGCGTGGTCGAACAGGTGGCCGATCGCGTCGTCGTCATGCAGGACGGCCGGATCATCGAGGAGGGCAACCGCGATACGGTTTTCGACAGCCCGAAGGAGGCCTATACGCAAAGGCTTCTCTCGGCCATCCCCGCTCTGGACCACAATGCTCAGGGCGGCGTGATCCTCAAATGGCGCCTGGAGAACTGACATGACGACGATGATTGAATCCGGAAAGCTTGCGGAGCGATTGACCGCGATCTGCGATGCCCAGCCGTTCGTGACACGTTTTATGGTGCGTGCGCTTGGCAGTGGTGAAACGATCGGCAGAGGCGCGGACGAGGAAACGCCCTCCGCCAGCACCCGAAAGACCTCGATCATGATGGCAGCCCTGAAGGCCGCGCATGAAGGCCGCCTGGATCTGGACGAACCGATCACCTACGAAAAGCGCTTCGCCGAGGAAGTGGCGAGCGGGATGTTCCGCTATCTGACGCCCGGTATCGTCATATCGCTGCGTGATGCCATCACCGGCATGATGGTGCTGAGCGACAATGTCTGCACCAAGATGGTCTTCGAAAGGCTGACGCTCGAAGAGGTCGACGGTTATTGCAAGTCGATCGGCATGTCAGGCACCAACCATCGCTTCCTCATCCCTCCCTTGGCACTGTCGCCCGATCATTCTTTGAAGGCCGTCACCACGACGACCGCGCGGGATCAGGCCTATCTGCTGCAGACCATCCTGGATGCGCAGGATTCGCCGGAAGCCGCGGACCGGCTCGGCTGCTCGCAGACGCTGTGCGCTTACGCGCTTCAAACCCTGAAGAACCAGATCCTGCGTTATGCCATTCCCTCCCGGCTGCCATTCGGCGTGCTCGTCGCCCATAAGGGCGGCACGGGAAAGCGCGGCCGCATGAATGCCGGTATCGTCTATCGCGACGGGTCCCCCTTCTACATCATCGCCGCCTATACCGACGACGTGCCGCAGGAAATGCCGGACGGCACCCCTGGCTACACGGTCGCGCTTGAAACCATCGGCAGGCTTTCACGCGCCTGCTGGGATGAACTCCGATCCTAACAATCCATAAAAGAGGGTAGAACAATGCATAAGCTTCTTCTTGCAGGGACCATGTTGATGGCGATGACCGGCATGGTCGACGCCCGCGACATCGTCGTGGCTCAAAGCTCCGATCTGCGCAGCGCCAATCCAGGCGTCAATCGCGACGGCAATACCGATGGCGTCATCCTGCATATCGTCGAAGGGCTCGTCGGCTATGCCAACAACGGCGAGGTCAAGCCGCTGCTGGCAAAGAGCTTCGAAGTCTCGGCTGACGGGCTGACCTATAGCTTCAAACTGCGTGACGACGTCAAATTTCACAACGGCAAGAAATTGACCGCCGATGACGTCGTGTGGAACTGGAACCGCTATCTCAAGCCCGAAACGAAATGGACCTGCCTTCCTGATTTCGACGGCAGCGGCAGCGTGCATGTTACGGGGGTCAAGGCAGTCGATACTTCGACGGTCACTATCACGCTGGAAAAGCCATCCGCGATTTTCCTTGGCCTGATGTCGCGCCCCGAATGCGGTTATACCGGGATGATTTCCCCGGAATCGGTCGGTGCGGACGGAAGCTTCATCAAACCGATCGGCACCGGTCCCTTCAAATGGGATGAATGGAAGAAGGGCGAGTATATCCACCTTGCCAAGTTCGACGATTATGTCTCGCCCCAGAACGACGGCAAGCCCGACGGCATGGTCGGCTCCAAACGCCCTCTCGTCGATGGCATCAAGTTCATGGTCATTCCCGATGCTTCGACCGTAAAGGCCGGCCTTCAGTCTGGCGTACTCGATACGGCGGAGATTTCGCCGGATCTCATTCCCGAATTCAAGACGAGCGACACGATGCAACTGATCGTGGCTCGCAACAACGGCAAAAACCTCTTCTACATCCAGACGCGCGACAAGGTGCTGAGCAATCCCGGCGTGCGCCGCGCCATGGCGATGGCACTCGATCTCGACCAGCTCGTCGAGGCCGCCTCTAATGGCACCGGCGCAGCCAACGGCTCGATGGTTTCGGAAGACTCGCTCTATTTCGACGATGTCCAGAAGACCCGTCTGCCCTATGACCTCGAGACCGCGAAGAAGGAGCTTGCGGCGGCCGGCTACAAGGGCGAGCCGATCACCATCATCGCCAACAAGCGCAGCAACGTGCCAAGCTTCCCGGCCGCTGTGATGGCGCAGGCCATGATGCAGCAGGCAGGTCTCAATGTGCAGATCGAGGTGCTCGACTATGCGACGCAGGTCGATCGTCGCCGCTCCGGCAACTATCAGATCATCTCGCAGTCGGTCGCGCCAAGGCTCGATCCGGCGCTGATGTACGGCTTCTATGTCGGCAACAAGGACAAGAACGCTTCTTTGATGTGGGATGACCCGAAAGCCGTCGAGTTGATGAAGGCCGCCTATGCGGAGTCCGACCAGACGAAGCGTCAGGCGATCTTCGACGAGTTTCACACGCTGATGCTCAAGGAAATGCCCGGCATCTTCCTCTACGACATGGTCGATGTCTGGGGCGCGACCAAGAAGCTGAAGGGTCAGCCCGTCTGGCAATCGAATGCCCGTCTTTGGGAAGTTTCGCTCGACAATTGAGCCCGAATTGCCGCGCCCGGTGAATCGGGTGCCGCCATCCCACTTCGACAGTCAATAGGAGATCCGGCAGGCCGTCCTGCCGGGTCCGGTGCAACACGTCCCTGTGGCGGCATGACAGACAGCGAGGAATACCATGAATCTTGACGCGATCAGCTCTATTGCCGCGACGATCGAAGAGATGAAACCGGATTATGTCGCTCTCAGCGACAGTATCTGGGATTTCGCGGAGTTGAAGTTCGAGGAGCGGCGCTCGTCGCAATTGCTGGCAAGGACACTCGAGGAAAACGGCTTTGCCGTGCGCCGCGGCGTCGCAGGCATGGAAACGGCCTTCATCGGCGAATCCGGCAGCGGCAAGCCGGTGATTGCATTCCTCGGCGAATTCGATGCCCTGGCCGGAATGAGCCAGACCGCCAACCTGGCCGAGCCTCGTCCCCAAATGGCGGGAGCGACCGGCCACGGCTGCGGGCACAATCTGCTTGGCGTCGGGTCGCTGATGGCGGCGGTTGCGCTTGCGCGCCACCTCAAGGAGAACAACCTGCCTGGGACGGTGCGCTATTACGGCTGCCCAGGAGAGGAGGGCGGTTCCGGCAAGACATTCATGGTTCGTGCCGGGGCATTCGATGACGTCGATGCCGCCCTGACCTGGCATCCGGCTCCGTTCAACGGTGTTCGTTCAACGAACAATCTCGCCGTTCTCGAATATTACTATCGCTTCAGGGGTGTCGCGGCACATGCTGCCAACAGCGCCCATCTCGGCCGTTCGGCGCTCGATGCGGTCGAACTCATGAACATCGGCGTCAATTTCCTGCGCGAACACATGCCGCAGGATTGTCGCGTTCACTACGCGATCACCGACACCGGCGGCAGGGCCGCCAATGTCGTGCAGGCCAGCGCCGAGGTTCTCTATCTGATCAGGGCGCCTGACATGCCGCAGACGCTTGAGCTTGCCGGGCGCGTCGAGAAAGTTGCACGAGGTGCCGCGATGATGACCGAAACCGAAGTCGAGATCGTGTTCGACACCGCCTCGACGAACCTTCTTCCCAACATCACGCTTGAAACGGCAATGCACGAGAACATGGTCGCGCTCGGGCCGATAGCCTTCGACGAGGCTGACATCGCCTTCGCCAGGGAAATCCAGGATACCTTCACTGAGGAAGCGATCAGGAGCAGCATCCGCCTCTATCAGATGAAGGGCGATGTGTTCTCCAATGCCAAGGTCGATGGCTCGACGCCCTTGCACACCGGTCTGCGCGATTTCGAAGGACTATCGCATTTCCGGGCCGGATCGACCGATGTCGGTGACGTCAGCTGGGTGACGCCAACCGCGCAATGCTGGGCGCCAGCCTGGGCGATCGGCACCAATCCCCATACCTGGCAGGTCGTCGCGCAGGGAAAAAGCCCGGCCGCGCACAAAGCCATGGCGCATGCGGCCAAGACGCTTGCGACAACAGGGCTCGCATTGATGTCGTCATCCGACCTCCTGGCAGCCGCGACGGCCGAGTGGCGAGAAAAGACCAGCGGTAAAGCCTATATATGCCCGATCCCCGACAATGTGATGCCCGCAACGGTTCACAGCCGGTAATTCCCGTCTCGGTCTGCTGTGAGAGCGACCTGCATCGCACCCGCTTGCAGGATCCCATGAAAAAGCACTAAGGGTATGGAAGTCGAAAGCGCGGAACTGAGGCATTCACCGCTTTCGAACCTCCAACACGTCGGAAAAGGCAAAGATGACAAGCTCCGAATGGCGGGTGGGAGTGCTGTTTTCCAGAAGCGGAATTAGCGAAATTACGGAAACCGAGCACTTTCTTGGCACCGCACTTGCGATCGAGGAAGTCAATGCGGCGGGCGGCGTGCTTGGCAAGCCCATCGTTCCGATCGCCTATGACCCGGGCGGGGATCAAACCGCCTATCGCAATCTGGCACGGCGCCTGCTGGCCGATGACGACGTCAACATCATCTTCGGTGCCTCGATGTCGGCCAGCCGAAAGGCGGTGCTGCCGATCGTCGAGCGGCACAACGGACTGCTGTTTTATCCGTCGATGTATGAAGGTTTCGAATATTCGGAGAATGTGGTCTATACCGGCGCCACCCTCAACCAGAACACCTTCGCGCTCGCGGAATACCTTCTCCGCCACCACGGATGCCGCATCCTGTTCGTCGGCGCGGATTATATTTATCCGCGCGAATCCAATCGGGTCATGCGGGATGTGGTAGAGGCAAAGGGCGGTGAAGTCGTCAGCGAGCGATATCTACCTCTTCATGCCGACGAACAGACCTTGCGTTCGGTTATTTCCGATATCGTCCGTCTCAAGCCCGATGCCATCTTCTCGACGATCATCGGCCGGCCGGCGCAGCGATTTTATCGCATGTATGCCGAGACCGGAATCGATCGCAGGCGGGTTCCGATTGCCAGCCTGACCATGGCCGAGAGCGAGATTCGCGAGATCGGAGCAGATGCCTGCACCGGCCATATTCTCTCGGCGACCTATTTCCAGACGGTCGAGAACGAGGCGAATGAGCGTTTCGTGGGAGCATTCAAGGCCCGTTTCGGCCAGGAGTTCACCACGAGCGTCTGGTCGCAGCCGGCCTATGCGCAGGTGCACCTTTTTGCCCGCGCGCTTGCCCGGGCCGGCTCGCTCGAGACCCATCGCATTTCCGAAGAAATTCTCCAGGAAGATTTTCTTGCTCCGGAGGGCCGGATCAACTTCGACGCCGATACCCGTCATCTCTGGCTGCATCCCCGTATCGGCGTGGCGCGCGCCGATGGACTTTTCGATATTGCCTGGCAGGCGCCTGGCCCGATCCGGCCGGACCCCTACCTGACGGCGTCGCGGTTCGAAGACGTTTGGTTGGAGGCCTGATATGGCGGGACCGAGCAGGATCGTTCAGGATCTGCGGCGTGCACGCGTTCTGGTCGTCCATCCGCGCGACGAGGACGGCGACGTGCTGATCGCCCACCTTAAACGCCTTGGCTGCGAGGTCCGGGCGACATGGCCGCTTCCGCCAGCCCTGCCTCCCGACGTAGACACCGTCTTCCTGCATGTCGAGGATGTGCATGTCGAGCACGCGCTTGAGATCATCGACCTCCAGCAAACGGCGATCATCGCCATCGTCACATATGAGAGCCCGACAGCCCTCCAGGCGATCATCGATCTCAACGCCCACGGCGTTATCAGCAAACCGCTGCGGCCGCTTGGCATCCTGACGCAATTTGCGCTTGCACGCTATCGGCAGAGCTACGAAAAAAGGCTCGCCGGCAAGGTGCAGAAACTCGAGGAAACCTTGAAAAGTCGCCGGCTGGTCGAAAAAGCCGTTTCGGCGCTGCGGGTCATGAATGGTCTCGACGAGGCGGCAGCCTATAAACTCTTGCGAGATCAGGCGACGTCAAAGCGCGTTCCGATGGCGACGATCGCCGAATCCATCATTGCCGCACAAGACACCATGAAAAGCCTCGGACTTTCCATCGGCGCAAAAACTCAACCTTAGGTCGCTAACCCTTGCACCCCTGAAAATGCCTGCTGAAGCGGCTTGACGGTCACTTTCTTTCGTGCAAGCCTAAAGATAACGAGCAGGTTTGCTCAGCGGCAGGGCTGCCGCATTCACATTTGGCTATGTAGCCTCTGGTTCACGGATTGAATTCCGTGCCAGAGGTTTTTTGCGTTTGGAGACAAGATTGAGCGTCAAGACCTCAACCGCACGGACGGTAACCGTTGCAACCGTCCAGTTCGAACCGATCGTCGGTGATCGCGCCGGTAATCTCGCGGCTATCGAGCGGCTGGCGAGGACGGCGAAGGCCCAAGGCGCGGAGATCGTCGTTCTGCCGGAACTGGCCGATAGCGGCTACACCTTCCGCGACGGCCACGAGCTTGCCGCATTGGCCGGCCCGGTACCCGGCGGCGCAAGTGCCGAGACGCTCTGCCGCCTTGCCGAGGAGCTTGGCCTTTACATCGTCAGCGGCGTTGCCGAGCAGGATGGCGACCGGTTTTACAACAGCGCTCTTCTTTGCGGTCCCGAGGGATATATCGGCAAATACCGCAAGCTTCATCTGTGGAACAACGAAAACCGTCTTTTCAGAAAAGGCGATCTCGGACTGCCGGCATTCGACCTGCCTTTCGGCCGTATCGGCATCGCCATCTGCTACGACGGCTGGTTTCCGGAAACGTTTCGTCAGTTGGCGCTAGCCGGCGCCGAGCTGGTCTGCGTGCCCACCAACTGGGTCCCGATGGCCGGTGCGGAAAGCGTTCCCGAGCCTATGGCCAATATCCTCCATAAGGCGGCCGCCCACACCAATGGTCTCTACATCGCCTGCGCCGACCGTATCGGCATCGAGCGCGGCCAGTCCTTCATCGGCCGCAGCCTTATCGTCGGCCCGCAGGGCTGGCCGATATCTGGTCCGGCCAGTGCCGATCGCGAGGAAATCCTCCTTGCGCAAATCGATCTGTCGAGCGTGACGGAAACCCGCACGCTCAACAGCTTCAATCATCTGCTCGGCGACCGCCGAGCCGATGTCTACGGGTAATATCAACCCACTCAAGAAAGGGGAACAAAATGCAAATGAAAACCATAATCCTTACGCTGGCATCTGCCGCATTCGCCACCGCAGCTTTCGCCGAGGATCCGATCAAGATCGGCGTGCCGGTGGGGCTGTCTGGCGCAAACAGCGTGGTCGCGCCGTCCGTCGTCCAAGCTGCGGAGCTCGCCGTCGAAGAAATCAATGCCAAAGGCGGCGTGCTCGGGCGGCCGTTGGAGCTTGAGATCGCCGACGATGCATCAGGGGCGGCCGGCGCCCAAAAGGCCTTCGACTCCCTTGTTTTCCAGAAGGAGGTGAACGTCATCATCTCCATGGAAACGAGTGCTGCGCGCAATGCCGGCCTGCCGATCATTTCCAAGGGTGACGTGCCATACATCTACACGTCCTTCTACGAAGGCAAATCCTGCAACGCCAATCTTTTCGTCGATGCCTGGGTTCCGGAACAGCAGGTGCCGCCCGTCGTCGACAATTTCATCAGCAAACAGGGCGCAAAGAAGTTCTTCCTGATCGGTTCGGATTATGCCTTCGGACGCGGCATGCTAACCTTCGCCAAGGGCTATATCGAAAAAGCCGGGGCTCAGGTCGTTGGCGAGGAATATCTGCCGATGGACGGCAGCGACTGGACGGCCATCATCTCCAAGGTCCGCTCCTCGGGCGCCGATGCCATCATCACCTCGACGGCCGGCGGTGCACCGAACGTGACCTTGACCAAGCAGTTGCGCTCATCTGGCGTCACCCTGCCTTACGGCAATCTCGCGGTCGACGAAGGCACCGCCAAGAGCATGGGCGGCGATGCCAAGGACATCTTCCTCTCCGCATCCTACGTCACCGGCATCGACAGCCCAGAAAACAAGGCTTTTCTCTCGGCCATGGACAAGAAGTTCGGCAAGGAATTGCGCACGCCGAACGATCTTTCCGTGCCGCAATATGAAGCGATCTACCTTTACAAGGCAGCCGTCGAGAAGGCCGGCAGCACGGATACGGCGGACGTGCTCAAAGCCCTTCCCGATGTATCCTTCACCGGTCCGCGCGGCAAGATCTCCATGAACAAGCAGCACCATGCGCCGCTGACGATGTATCTTGGCCAGGTAAAGGACGATGGCAGCGTTGCAGTCGTCGATAGCTTCAAAGACGTCGATCCTGGCGATCAGTGCCCGAATCTCTGAAACCAGCGTGGCGGGGCAGGGCGCCCCGCCTCCAGCATCGGAGTTCTAGAAATGACGCTCTTTCTCGATATTGTCAGCACTGCGGCCATTCTCTTCATCGTTGCCGCCGGGCTGCTTGCGATCTTCGGCGTGCTGAAGATCATCAATTTCGCGCATGGCGCATGGCTGACCATCGGGGCCTATTGCGCTGTCGTCGTCAGCCGGTTCGGCCTCAATCCGTGGCTTGCCATTCCCTTCGCGTTTCTGGTCGGCGCGATCCTCGGCGGTGTTGCCGAACGGTTCATCGTGCGGCCTCTCTATCGCCGCCCGCTCGACGCCATTCTTGCAACCTGGGGCCTTGGCATCGTCATCGGCCAGCTGATTACGCTCTGGTTTGGCCGTGATGTCCAGTTTACGCCGGCGCTGCTGCCCGGCACATTCGATCTCTTTGGGACCGGCTACTCGGCCTACCGTCTTTTCGCCATTGTCGCCGCCATCTGTCTCGGTCTCGGCTTCACCTTGCTGCTCGATGGGACAAGGCTTGGTCTTTCCGCCCGGGCGGTCATCATGAATGAAACGCTGGCGCGCGGGCTTGGTATCGATACCGAAAAGGTGCGGCTCGCGACCTTCATGATTGGCACCGGCCTGGCGGCCCTTGCCGGCGTGCTGCTCGCGCCGCTGACCAGCGTCGATCCCAATATGGGCGTCGCCTGGCTGACGGGCGCCTTCATGCTGGTGATGGTCGCAGGCTCTTCTTTCGGCGCGCTTGCCGCCGCCTGCCTCATCTTCGGGGCCGCTCAGGTGCTTGTCAGCATCTATTTCAGTCCAATCCTCGGCGGCATCACCGTGGCCGTCCTCTGCGCAATCACATTGCGCATACGTCCGAAAGGATTTGCCCGTGCGTGACAGACAAAAACTCCGGCTTGTCCTTCTTCTGGCGCTGGCGCTCACAGCTCTCCTCTTGATCGTCTTCGGACCGATGTTTCTCGGCCGCTTCAGCCTCAACGTGCTAACGCGTTCGATGATCTACGCAATGCTGGCGATCACCGTCGACTTGCTTTGGGGCTATACGGGTGTTCTCACCTTCGGGCAGGCGGCATTCTTTGGCGTGGGCGCCTATGCCACCGCCATGGTCCTCACCCATATCGGCGCAAGCCCGGCGCTTTTCGTCGTCGCTCTTGTCGCCGCCGTGCTCGTTCCTCTCGTGCTTGGCCTCGCCGTCGGCTGGCTGTCGTTCTATCACGGATCGACACCACTCTATGCTACCGTGATCTCACTCGTCGTGCCGATCGTCGTTACGCAACTCGTCTTTTCCGGCGGCACCTGGACCGGTTCCTCGAGCGGCCTTGTCGGTTACGAAACCCTCCCGCTCGGGCTTCCCGGCTATTTCCGCCTGTCGGGCGCGTGCCTGCTGGTCTTGGCCGTTCTTGCCATCGTCTTCGTCCGGTCGGACGCCGGCCGTCTGCTCCTTGCAATCCGCGACAACGAAGCCCGCATCGCCTATCTCGGCATGAACCCCGCTCGGCTGAAGATCGTCCTGACGGGCGTTCTGGCCGGGGTATGCGGTCTGGCTGGCTTCCTTTATGCCAACGCGTCCGGTGTCGTCGCGCCTGAGAATACCGGCTTCGTATTCGGAACCGAACTCGTCGTCTGGACGGCGCTCGGTGGCCGGGGAACGATTATCGGACCCTTATTCGGCGCAATCGGCATCGATTATCTGAGCGCCAGCCTTTCGGGCGATCTGCCCTTCCTGTGGCAATTGATCATCGGCGCGCTCTTCGTCGCCATGATCATCCTTTTGCCGGGCGGCCTCGCCTCCCTGGTGACGCGTTTCCTGCAATCCACAAACTCCAACAGCACTCTGAAATCCTTGCCGACGCGCATCGTCGCCAAGGACGGTGCCCTGGCAGGCAAAAGCCTTCTGTCGATCCGCGGCCTCGGCAAGTCCTATGGCAGCTTCTCCGTCCTCAAGGGCATCGACCTTGAAATCGGCGCCGGAGAACTCGTTAGCCTGGTCGGCCCCAACGGCGCCGGCAAGACCACGCTGATGCGTTGTCTGTCGGACGGCACCCAGCAGATCGAAGGTCAAGTGGATATCATCGGCACGAATATCGCCGGTCGTGCTCCCGAACGGATCGTCGCCCTCGGCGTCGGCCGTAAATTCCAGGTCGCCAGCATCTTCGACAGCATGACCATCGGCGAATGCCTCAAGATGGCGCGTTTCAGCCGCGAGAAACCCGACCCGATGCGATCGCTCGCCGAGATCGTGCTGCCGCTAGCTGCAGCCGAGATCCTGACGCTCACCGGCATGGCTGATATGCTGGACAAGCCGGTCTCGCTGCTGTCGCACGGTCAAAGGCAGGCTCTCGAACTGGCGATGGTCGTCGCTCTGGAACCACGCATCATTCTTCTCGACGAGCCGACTGCGGGCCTTACCAAGACCGAGCGCATGACCATCGGCACCATCCTCAAGAAACTGACGGACGAGATGGGTTTCGCCGCCATCCTGGTCGAACATGACCTGGATTTCGTGCGCGACATATCGAGCCGCATCGTGGTTCTCCACCAGGGCAAGCTCGTTCTCGACGGCACGGTGAATGACGTGGTCAATTCCGAAACGGTTCGAACCATCTACGCAGGAGGCGCCCATGGCTGACGCGTTCAAACTCAAGCTCAGCGGCATATCGAGCGGATATGGCGCGGTCGATGTCGTAAACGGCGTGTCGCTCGCCATCCGGCCGGGCGAGATCTTCGCTCTCATGGGCAAGAACGGTATGGGCAAGACGACGCTGCTGAAGACGATCCTTGGCTTCCTGCGTGTGGGCAAAGGCACGATCGAGGTCGACGGTGCTGTCATCACCGACAGGAAGCCTGCCGAGCTGATCGCTTCCGGAATAGGCTATGCCCCTCAGGAATTGCCGTTGTTTCAGGATCTCTCCATCCGCGACAATCTGCGCCTCGCGCTCAAAGGCGACCGGGATCTGGCATCCGCCCTGGAGCGGGTCTACGGTTATTTCCCTTTCCTGAAGGACCGGCTGACACAGAAGGCCGGCACCCTGTCGGGCGGGGAGCAGAAAATGCTGATCCTCGCGCGGGCGCTGATGCTGCGGCCAAAACTGTTGCTAATCGACGAGATCTCCGAAGGCCTGCAGCCCTCCGTTGTTCAGAACATCGCCAAAGCATTGAAGGACGAGCGCGAGAAGCGCGGCACGACCATTCTGCTGGTCGAACAGAACCTGGATTTTGCCCTTTCGGTGGCCGACCGCTGGGCCATTCTCAAACTCGGGGCGATCGAAGACGAAAGCCCCAATGGTCCAGAGAGCCGCGACCGTGTGCTGCAACATCTGAAGATCTAGGAGCCGGGGCGAGTGCGCGACCCATGGAACGCTTTCATGCCCTATCCGGATGCGGATGTACGGCACGCGACCACCGGTCCGCTTTCCGGCCTTCGACTGGCAGTCAAGGACCTTTTCGACGTTGCCGGCTATCCCACAGCGGCTGGCAATGCCGCGGTGCTCGCCGCCTCCGGCATCAAGACATCGACGGCGCCTCTGGTCCAGACGCTGCTCGATGCCGGAGTCTGCTTCGTCGGCAAAACCAATACGGATGAGCTCGCCTATTCCCTGATCGGCGGCAACATCCATTTCGGCATGCCGATCAATCCGCGCGATCCCCACCTCATTCCCGGCGGATCGTCGTCGGGCTCGGCCGTCGCGGTTGCCGCTGGCTTCGCCGATATCGGCCTTGGAACAGACACATCCGGCTCCATCCGTCTGCCCGCCGCCGTCAACGGTCTCATCGGCTGGCGGCCGACACATGGAAGCCTCGACAACAGGGCGCTGCGTCCGCTGGCGCCAAGCTTCGACGTGCCGGGCTTCATGACGAGAAGCCTGGAACCAATGGCCGTGGTGATGAGCGCCGTCGGCATGCCCGCGGCAAATGACCAACCAACATCTATTCTCATACCCGAGGATATCTTCGCAACCATCGACGACGCGGTCGCCGACGAGATGATCGCCAGCCTTCGATCAGCGGGCATGCCTATTCGCATGACCAATGCTATCGCCTCGTTCAGCCTCGCCGATCTTGCTTTGGCGTTCATCACCATCTTGCAAAGGGAAGCCTGGGAAAGCAACAAAACACTCTTCGAGCGGAGCCCTGAAGCCATTGCGCCCGATATTGCTGCGCGCCTCCTGTCAGGATCTCGCCTGGACGACGAGGAGGTGCGCGAGGCATTCAGGATCGCCGCGCTCTTTTCCCGGCAGATCGACCGGTTGCTGTGCGAAAATGTGGTTGTCGCTCTTCCGACCTTGGCCATGAACCCGCCCACGCGCGATGCCGAACCGGAAAGCTTCGCCGCATTTCGTTCCGCCTGCATCAAGCTCCTGTGTCTCTCGGGCCTTAGCGGCTGCCCCCAACTGGCTTTTCCCATTATCAATTGTGCGGGAAATGTTTCGCTTTCCTTGTTCGGCGCAAGGAGCGCCGACAGGATGCTTATGAATGTGGCCCGGCGACTAAAAGTTGAGTGAAAGAGCAAATGCGGCGCGGAGCATGCCCCACCGTTTATCCGTCCCCATGGCTTGCGACCGGCCGATGAAATTATTCGGTCAGCAATGGCACCTGAATCGCAGCGCAACGCATGGCTATTGCGAACCGCCGGCTTTGCGTCGTCCCCGGCTGACCATCATTCCGCCGACGATGAGAACAATTCCGGTCGCGTTTGCCCAAAATGACGCTGGAACGGCGCTGATATAATCAAACGCTACCCCTGTCACCATCTGGCCACCGATGATCAACAGAGCCGAATTGACCGCACCTATTCGAGCAATGACCCAACTGCCCGCGGCCACGAAGATGACGCCGATCGGACCACCCAGATAGGCATACCAAGGCGCCTCGGCAGCACCCGCAGGAAGCAGACCTCCTACAAAGAGACCAAGGCAGGTGAGGGCAGCAAAGCCTATGGCATGATTCCAGAAGGATGCAATCAGCGGCGTCGTCGATATGCTCAACCGTCCATTGAGCTGACGACTGAGGCCGACGAGCACACCGCCCAGGCACGCGAGGAGAATGAACCCCGTCACGCCGCACCTCGCCCAAACAGGATGATGAGTGCAGCCCCCATGACGACCAGGCCGAGCGCAGCGATGTCTTGTCTATCCGGACGCCGCTTTGGCAGACCGAACAATCCCCAGCTGTCGGCCGCGACGCTGAAGGCGACCTGGCCCGCCAAACCCAAAGCCAAGGTGCCGGAGAGCCCGAGCGGTGAGTTGACCGCAATCGAGGTCAGAATGACCGTTGCCGCACCGGATATCCCACCGAAGTAAGCCCACCAAGGCGCATTGGGGGCTTTTTCTACCCTCGGCGTGCGCCGGCGGTGGACCATTAGGAGAAGAATGACGGCAGCAATTATGCCTGTGCCGTGAGCGGTCCAAGATGAGAACAGGGGATTGCCATAACGGGCCAACTCCCCATTGAGGTGCACCATGAAAGTCAGGAGCCCACCGGTGGCAAAAGCTCCGACGAAGTAGATGGGATGCGAATTACGTGCTTCGGTGGTCATTGCAGATCCTGTCAAAGAATCGATTGCGCCCGATATTTTTCAAATTGCCACTAAGGCCATTCATCGGCATTTTCGGCAAGATGATTAGCACCGTGCGTCTGTCAGACCGGCCCCTCATTGATGGTATTCAGGAAGCTCGTTTCGCTCGATGCACGGTTGGTATGTTTGACAGGCGTAATTCGAGCGATGTCCCATAATGCAAGATGATGCCATGTCCGCGGAACTCGACAGTTCAGACGCCTCCACGATGCCGAGCACCGGATTGTCGGAAATCCTCGCACCTGACCTTTCCGTGGTTTTCTGCGGATTGAATCCGGCTTTGTCCGCCGTTCGCGACGGGCATAATTTCTCGAACCCGAGCAACCGTTTTTGGCGCGTGTTGCATCTGGCTGGATTTACACCGCGTCTGCTGCAGGCGGATGAAGAGCGCGAGCTGCTGCAATATGGCTGTGGTCTGACATCGGCGGTTTCACGTCCGACGAAAAGCGCAAGCGAGCTCAAGAGGCGCGATTATCTGAGCGCCGCGCCTGTCCTGGAAAACAAGATACGAAAGTTTGCGCCGGCCAATTTGGCCTTTCTCGGAAAGGCGGCATACGCGGCGATCAGTCTTCGCGCCGATGTTGAATGGGGTCGTCAACCCGAGACATTTGCCGGCGCCGCCGTCTGGCTCTTGCCAAATCCGAGCGGCCTCAACAGAGCCTTCACCTTGACGACGTTGACCGAACACTATCTCGAGCTGAGATTGACGCTGTAACCGTCCTCCGTCGATCTCGAAATTGCGGTGAGCATCATTCGGGAGAAATGTCATGGTACACTTGCTTTCGGTCAATGTGGGCGTGCCGCGCGACGTCGCCTGGCAAGGCAAGATCGTCAACACGGCCATTTGGAAGACGCCGGTCGACGGCCCGCGTATGGTTCGGCGCCTGAACGTTGACGGCGATGGACAAGGCGACCTGGCTGGCCACGGCGGCGAACGCCGCGCAGTCTTTGTCTATCAAATCGATTCCTATCGGTACTGGCAGGAGCAATTGCGCCGAGACGACTTCGTCTACGGGCAGTTCGGCGAGAATTTCACCGTCGATGGCCTGCCCGACGCAGAGGTCTGCATTGGAGACCGTTTCCGGATCGGCGGCGCTTTGTTCGAAGTGACGCAACCACGCGTCACCTGCTACCGGCTCGGCATACGCATGGACGAGCCGGAGATGGCCGCGCTGGTGGTCAAACACGGTCGACCCGGTTTCTATTTCCGTGTGCTGGAGGAAGGGGAAGTGCAGGCCGGCAACGAGATCACGAAAGTGGCGTCCGGGCCTGAAGGCATGAGCGTTTTCGAGATCAACGCGCTGCTTTATATGCCGGGCCACCCCCGCGATCAATTGGAGCGCGCACTGCGCATCCCGGCGCTGAGCCCAGGCTGGCGTCGTTCTTTCCAGGCGCTGATCAGACAGGAGCGGAAGCAGGGCGCGCCGACAGGAAATGCCGGGCTGACCGCCGCGTCCGCCCCACCTCCGGCATGGCGCGGGTTCCGCCCGCTGCGTGTGTCGCGCAAGGTGCGCGAAAGCGGCAGCGTGGTTTCCCTCGTGCTCGAACCGGCGGATGGCCAACCTGTTGCCGCCGCACTCCCCGGGCAGTTCGTAGTGCTGCGGCTCGGAGGGACTTCTGCGCCAGCACTGATGCGCAGCTATTCGCTGTCGGGCGAGCCCAGCGCCACCCGCTACCGCGTCAGCATCAAGCGGGAGGCCCATGGCGCTGCCAGCGGCTACATCGACGACGAGCTGCAGGTTGGCGACATCGTGCAGGCAAGTGCCGCACGCGGCAGTTTCACATTGCGGCCAGGCGATAGGCCGGTTGTTCTGATGAGTGCCGGGATCGGAGTGACGCCGGTGCTGGCGATGCTTCATGTTTTGGCGGCCGAAGCATCGCCCCGGGAAGTCTGGTGGTTATATGGAACCCGCAATGGCCGCGAACATCCGTTTGCCGAGGAGGCGCGCGGGCTGCTGAAGGCGCTCGCTCACCATCACAGCCATATTTGCTACAGCTCTCCCGACCCCAAGGATCGGCCCGATGTAGATTTCGACGCTTGCGGCCGTCTGGATGCGCAAGCGCTCAAGTCGCTCAACCTGCCGCGCGATTGTGACGTCTATGTCTGCGGACCGTCGACCTTCATGAGCGATCTGACCGTCGGCCTTGCAGCCTTGGGCATCGCGCCTGATTGCATCCACACCGAGATGTTTGGCGCCGGTCCTGCGATGACCCCCGGCATAGCTGTTTCGCCCCCCCGGCCGCCACATTTGCCGGCCGGGCTCACAGGCTCGGGGCCGCTGGTGTCATTTGCCCGCACCGGTCTCAACGTGCGCTGGGAGCCGACATTCCAGAGCTTGCTCGAACTGGCCGAGGCCTGCGATGTGCCTGTGCGATGGTCGTGCCGAACCGGCGTCTGTCACACTTGCGAGACCGGACTTGTGGAGGGCAATGTCGGCTACCGGCCGGACCCCGTCGATGCTCCGGCGGATGGCAATGTGCTGATTTGCTGCGCAAAACCTGAGGGCGACATCGTGATTGATTTGTAGTGCCTGGACGAACGCGCCGATTGTGACTCGTGCTGACGACGCACGGCGCGGTAATGGCCCGGCGCTTGCAAGCATGGAGGATGCGATGCTGCTCAAGGGCGAACGAACATTCGTGGTGCGGAATATGGGAGGCTTCGTCGCGCACATCAACATGCCGGGGTGGTTGAAGCCCAAGCCGACCGATCACGGCCAAGGCCCTCTCGCCATGGTCGTTGAATCGATCCTCGATCCTGGCCGCCTGATCGCCATGCACGAGCACAGCAACGACGAGATTATTTCCTGGGTGCCCGAAGGCGTTATGCGTCACGACGACAAAGCCGCTGGCCGGCAGGTGATCGACCGTGACCATCTGATGGTGATGAATGCGGGAAAAAGCTTTTGGCATTCCGAAGAGACGCTGGCATCCGACCCGCCTCTGCGAATGCTGCAGATCCTCGTTCGCCCTTATGCGGTCGATCTGGAGCCGAAGATCCAGTACGGGCCGATGCCAGCTGCCGCTGCAAACGCCTGGCGTCACCTGGTCGGGCCGGAAGGTGAGGGCGCCCCCTTCTATGTCCGCAGCGCAATCGACGTCTTCGACATGCGGCTGGACGCGGGCGTACGGGTGGAATTCCCGCAGAAACAAGGCCGAGACCTCTATTTCTATATCTTTAGCGGATCCATTGTCGTCGATCAGCAGACCTTCGCCGAAGGCGAGCAGGGGCTGCATTTATCTGATGACAAGCTCGAACTAGAGGCGCAGAGTGCAAGCACGTTGGTCGCGTTTCTGCTCGACCCGAACGCATCTATCACCAGGCAGGGGACTGTCGGCGACCACAAGAAGATTCCGCCGGCAATCATCATTCGCGCGTTCCTGCGATGGAGGAAATTTCGCCATATGTGGCGTCGTCATCTTTCGCATCGCCTCTCGAAGACCGAAAAGGCGATATGAATGGAACAAGGATGCCCCGAACGGGTTTCGAACCTTAGCGTTCAATAGGAGGAGCATTTCATGCCTACGGTTGCCGCCACACCCATCACCCCACCAGACCAGCACGTGGTAACAGCGCGCGAAGCCATCGAGCCGCTTTATGAGAAGCTTGAGCTTCAAACGGAATCGCTGGTCCTGTCTGCGGCGCTGGAAGCGGGATGGTCTTCGGATGAGGCAACCGAGGCACTGGCGGCGCTTAGACTGCAGGATGCACTTTCGACCCTTGGACGAACGGCCTGACCGATAAAACTCCGGCAAAGATCGGGTTACGTGGTTAGCACAACACCTTCCGGGCCTCAGATAGCTTCTCTGAGATGTTATCCCATTTCACTCGATGATTTCTAATCTCAACCACGAACCGCCCCAAGCCAGATCCCACTTGAAATCTTCGCCGATGCCATGTATATGCATGTGTATATACATAGGAGTCCGACGTGGTCAATTCCCGACATCAAGAGCCTAATCCCCAGCGGGAGGCCAAGCTTTTCAGAAACAACAAGAGCCAGGCTGTACGAATCCCGGCTGACTTTGAGCTACCCGGTGACCGAGTGATGATCCACCGCGACGGCGATCGGCTCATTATAGAGCCTGTGCACCGGAAGAACCTCCTGGAAGTTCTGGCTGGTTTGGAGCCGCTTGGTCCTGAAGATCAGTTTCCCGATGTCGACGATACCCTGCTTCCTGTGAAGGCAATCGACCTGTGAGCAGGCTTTATATGCTGGACACCAATATCGTCTCGGAGCTTGCTCGAAACCCGATGGGCATAATCACCCGACGCATCGCCGAGGTTGGGCCCGATGCAATTTGCGTCAGCATTATCACGGCGTCGGAGTTGCGCTACGGGTGCGCCAAGAAGGGATCACCGAAACTTCTAGCACAGATCGAAGCCATCCTTGGCAGCGTACCGGTGCTTGCGCTGGATCTGCCCGCCAATGCTGAATACGGTGGCATCCGGGCTGAACTGGAGGCTGCTGGCAAGCCTATCGGTCCAAATGACTTATTCATCGCCGCCCACGCCTCTGCCCTCGGAGCAGTTCTGGTGACGGCGAACATGGGCGAGTTCATGCGTATCCGCGCTTTGCAGGTCGAAAACTGGTTGATTTGAAAGGGCGACAGGCCATTTTCTAATGTCGATTTGTCCTGCCGCATCCTTCTTTCTGGATCCGGCCTTGCAATCCGGACCAACGAAAAGGATCATTGGTCACGTACAACCCAGAACCAAGCAGAAGTTCCATAAGATATCTTACGCCACTTTTACAATTATAAGTTGCGTAAATATGAGCGCGATCCCCGCGGTTGATGTCGACGCGTGGGTTGGTCACATATCGTTTGATGATCGCAGTTCGTAGAGCACGTGACGGCGCAACGGATGCCCTTCGGCCAAATTGGGATGATCGAACTCACCGATCCGGCTCATCCCCAGCCGTCTCATCAAACCCCAGGAATTGCTGTTTGCGGGCACTGTGAAACTGACGATGCGGTCAAGCTTCAGCGCGTTGAACGCAAAGTCGAGAGACCGTTCCGCGGCCTCGCGCGCATACCCGGCGCCGTGGCGAGACGCTGAAAGCCGCCAACCGATTTCGACTGCCGGGGCGAACGGCAAAGCCGGCGAAACATTGTTGAGGCCGCAGAGGCCGATCAACGCGCCGCTTGCCTTCTCCTCCAGCGCCCAGAACCCCCAGCCATGATCCTCGAAGTGAAGGTCGATGCGGTCGAGCATCGCATCCGACTGTTCGTCGGTCAGAGGATTGAGATATCTGACGACGTCGGGTTCGGCATTGATCGCAGCGAAGGGTTTGCGATCATCCTGTCGCCAGGGCCTCAAAATCAGACGTTCGCTTTCGAGCTTCATCGTCCCTCTGCGATAGATCCTACCAGAGCGTCATGTGACGGTTGACGTCCTTATAGAGCAGATAGCGGAACCGGCCCGGGCCGCCCGCGTAACATGCCTGCGGGCAGAAAGAGCGCAGCCACATGAAGTCGCCGGCCTCGACCTCGACCCAATCCTGGTTCAGCCGATAAACCGCCTTGCCCTCCAGCACATAGAGACCATGCTCCATGACATGGGTTTCCATGAAGGGGATCACGGCGCCCGGCTCCAGAGTCACGATATTCACGTGCATGTCGTAGCGGACATCGGCCGGATCGATGAACCGGGTCGTCCCCCAGCGTCCATCGGTATCCGGCATCGCCGAGATGGCATGTTCGTCCTCATGCGTGACGATCGCCGGTGGTGGCTCCAGCCCCTCGACCTCCTGAAAGGCCTTTCGAATCCAGTGGAATTTTGCCGCCGTCGAGCCGCCGTTTTTCAGGCGCCAGAGCGAACCCGCCGGAAGATAGGCGAACGAACCGGCCCGGAGCGCATGGCTGACGCCTTCGAGTTCCACTGTCATCTCGCCTTCGACGACGAACAGAACCGCTTCGGCCCGCTTGTCGGGCTCCGGCCGGTCGCTTCCGCCGCCCGGCTGAACTTCCATCACATATTGCGAGAAGGTCTCGGAAAAACCGGAGAGCGGCCTGGAGAGAACCCATGCCCGTGTCCCCGTCCAATGCGGAAGGACGCTGGTGACGATGTCGGTCATGACGCTGCGCGGGATGACCGCATAGGCGGTGGTGAAAACGGCCTTGCTGGAAAGCAGTTCGGTTTGCGGCGGCAATCCGCCGAGTTTGGAATAATAATCTCTGTTCATCGGTCCAGGCTTCGCGGCATTTGGCACTGCATCTGCTTTATGCGCGGCTCACCTTCCAGGCAACTCTTAATTCGACCGTGAAAATCGATGCGGAGCCGCCTGGCAGCGTTTCCGTCAGAACTCGACTTCCAGCTCGACGATCTCGTCCGGCTCGACCAACGCCCCTTCGGTCCATTCGCCCATCAGCGGCCAAGACAGCACCGTCCCGACATAGGCTGCAAGCCGCGGCTCCAACTCCACCGCATAGGTGCGAAAGCGGGTGCAGACCGGCGCGTACATCGCATCGGCCACGGTCGGCGCGGTCCCGAACAGCCAAGGCCCGCCGTTTGCCTCGAGGCATTCGGTCCAGATCGCCTTGACGCGCTCGACATCGGGCCGCGCGCCCGAGAATATCTTGAAGCTTGCATGCCGCGCCTTGAGGTTCATCGGCAATGCCGAGCGCAGATTGTGGAAACCCGAATGCATCTCGCCCGAGACCGACCGGCAGCGGGCGCGCGCCGCGCGCTCGGCGGGCCAGAGCCCGGCAGTGGGCGCCACCTCGTGGAGATATTCCGCGATCGCCAGCGTGTCCCAGACCGTCACGTCGTCATGGGTCAGCCTCGGCACCAGAACCGACGGTGAAAGCAGAAGCAGTTCCTGGCGCGCCTCGTCATCCAGCTCCACAAGGACTTCGGCGAAGTCTAGCCCCGCCATCCGGCAAAGCAGCCAGCCGCGCAGAGACCATGAGGAGTAGTTCTTCGAGGAAATCGTCAGTGCCGCCTGCGACATCGGGCTCTATCCTTGTCGGACAATGTTGCTTCTTCCTCGATAATCTTCTCGCATGGCAGGACATATTCCACTAGCATTTTTTGCACCGCCGCATCGATGCGGCAGTGCGGGAGATTTCGGCCATGCTCTATCAGGCCTATCAGTTCCAGGATGATCTCATCGCGCCCCTGCGCGATCTGGCACGGCGCCTGCAGATCTTCTCCGCGACAGCGTTCTGGGAACCTGTCGGCAGTATGGGCCGGCACTTCACTGCTGCGCTGGAGATGATCTCACGCTTCGAGATCACCCACGAACGTCCAGACTTCGCCATCACCTCGGCGATGATCGGCAACCGCATGGCACCCGTCACCGTCGAGACCGTGCTCGACATGCCCTTCGGCACGCTGCTGCGCTTTGCAGCGGAAACAGACGCGCCGCGACCGCGGGTGCTGGTCGTCGCGCCGCTCTCCGGTCATTTCGCCACACTCCTGCGCGGCACCGTGCAGACCCTGCTGCGCGATCACGACGTCTATATCACCGACTGGGCCAATGCCCGCGACGTGCCGCTGTCGGCAGGGCGTTTCGGCATGGACGATTATGTGGACTATATCATCCGCTTCCTGGAGGAGATCGGTCCGGGTGCTCATATCCTCGCCGTCTGCCAACCCTGCGTGCAGGCGCTGGCCGCCGTTGCCGTGATGTCGGAAGAGCGGCATCCCGCCACCCCGCGCACCATGACGCTGATGGCCGGGCCGATCGACCCGCGCGAAAGCCCGACGAAGGTCAACGAACTCGCGGTGTCGAAGTCGCTCGCCTGGTTCGAGAATTCGTTGATCGCAGCTGTTCCCTGGCGCTATCGGGGCGCCGGACGGCGCGTCTATCCCGGCTTCCTCCAGCTCGTCGCCTTCATGTCGATGAACATGGAGCGCCACCAGGACGCTCATCGCAAGCTTTACGACCATCTGGCGAAGGGCGAGACCGCCGAGGCCGGCAAGATCAAGAATTTCTATGACGAATATTTCGCCGTGCTCGACCTCACCGAGGAATTCTACATCGAGACCATCGAACGCGTCTTCCAGAAAGCGGAACTCGCAACCGGCGACTTGACCCACCATGGCCGCAAGGTCGATCCGGGCCAGATCCGCAACACCGCGCTTTTGACCGTCGAGGGCGGGCGCGACGATATCTGCGCCCTCGGCCAGACCTCGGCCGCGCACGATCTCTGTCGGGGGCTGCGCCCGCATCTGAAGCGCCATCATCTTCAGGCCAATGTCGGACATTACGGCGTCTTCAACGGCCGCCGCTGGGAAGGCGAAATCTACCCCGTCGTGCGCAACATGATCCTGGCGATGGAATAGTGCCCGCCAAATCCGAAACGCGATGGCAAGTCTACCGATCGGCCATGACCAGATGGCCCGGCCCGACCTCGCGATAAGAAGTGCTCGCGGGCTGATAGTCGACTGATCGCATCGGGCTCTTGATCTCGTCGTTCGCCACCATCCGCTTTTCATGGCGGCGGTCTGGATCGGGCACGGGCACTGCCGCAATGAGTTTCTTCGTATAGGGATGCTGCGGATTTTCGAAAACCGCGGCCCGTGGGCCGATCTCGACGATCTCGCCGAGATACATCACCGCCACCCGGTGGCTGACGCGTTCGACCACCGCCATGTCGTGCGAGATGAACAGGAAGGCAAGGTTGAGGCTCTGCTGCAGATCCAGCATCAGGTTGATGACCTGCGCCTTGATCGAAACGTCGAGCGCCGAGACGCTTTCATCGGCGACGATGACCTTCGGCTGCAAGGCAAGCGCGCGGGCGATGCAGATGCGCTGGCGCTGGCCGCCGGAAAATTCATGCGGATAACGCGCGGCCATATCCGCCGATAGACCGACCTTCACCAGCAGGTCGGCGACGACGTCCTTTGCCTGTTTTGAATTGCCCATCCTGTGTTCGAGATAGGGTTCGGCGATCGCTGCGCCGACCGTCATGCGCGGATTGAGGCTGGCAAAGGGATCCTGGAAGATCATCTGCACGGATTTGCGCATCTCGCGCAGATCCTTTCTGTCGAGGCCGAGCACCTCCCTGCCCTCGACCAGAACGGAACCGGCCTGTGGCTCGATGAGGCGCATGATGGCGCGGCCGGTCGTCGATTTGCCACAGCCGGATTCGCCGACCAGCGACAGCGTCTCGCCGGCATGAAGATCGAAGGAGACGTTTTCGACCGCGTGCACGCGGCTGGTCAGCCGGCCGAAGAGACCGGAATGAATGTCGAAGCGCTTCGTAAGGTTCTTCACCTGCAGGACCGGCGTCGCAGCGACGGTATCGGCGGCCTCGGCGGGAATGTCGGATTCACCCGTTGCCGTATTCACCACCGGGAAGCGCAGCGGCCTTCGCCGGCCCTGCATCGAACCGAGCACAGGCACGGCTGATAGTAGCGCTCTCGTATAGGGATGTTTGCCACGGTGGAAGATATCGGCGGTGGCGCCGCTTTCCACCTGTTCGCCGCGATACATCACCACCGTCCTGTCGGCGATCTCGGCAACGACGCCCATGTCATGGGTGATGAAGAGAACGGAGGTCCCCTCCTCGTCCTGCAGCATCTTGATGAGATCGAGGATCTGGCCCTGGATGGTCACGTCGAGCGCCGTCGTCGGCTCGTCGGCAATCAATAGCTTCGGTCGGCTGGCGAGCGCCATGGCGATCATCACCCGCTGGCGCATGCCGCCGGAGAAACGATGCGGATATTCGCCGAAGCGCGAAGCGGCCGAGGGGATGCGGACCTTTTCCAGCAGCCTTATCGTCTCGGCTTTGGCATCGGCCCTGCTCATGTCGGAATGGCAGAGCAGTGCTTCGGAAATCTGCCCGCCGATGGTGAAGAGCGGATTGAGCGATGTCATCGGCTCCTGGAAGATCATCGCCACCTCGTTGCCGCGCACCTGCCGCATGGCATTTTCCGGCAATGCCAGCAGGTCGCGTCCGCCGAGCATGACGCGGCCCTCGACACGGCTTGTGTCCGCCTGCAGCAGCCGCATGATCGAGAGAGAGGTGACGCTCTTGCCCGAGCCGGATTCGCCGACGATCGCCACCGTCTCCGCTGGCGCCACCGTGAAGGAAACATCGCGCACGACCGGTTTCCAGACGCCGTCCACCAGGAAGGACGTCGTCAGCCTTTCGACGGAAAGAACGTCGGTCGTCGTCTGGATCGGTTGCATTTGGGCACTGGCCATGTCGGTTCCTTTTGCGACGGGTAAGCGGCGGATCAATCCGGCCAGCGCAGCGCACCGTCGAAGCGGTGCCTGCTGCGGTTCTCGATCGGCGTTGCGATGATCTCGTTGGAGGCGCGCGCCTTGTCGAGTTCCTGCGCCAGGCGCTCCGCGACGATCGTCTCCTCGCCCGGGTGCAGATTGCACGGGTCGAGGTAGAAATAGCGGTGCTCCACCTCGTGATCGCGCACGATGATCGGCGGGCTGCCCTTGGCAAGCGCATCCGCCAGATCCCAGGCGGTGATATGGGCTTGCTCGGGATCGACGATCAGGCGCAGCCGATCGAGCGGATTGTTGGTCGGGTCAGGCTCGATCAGCGCAGTGAGGCCAGGGCGGCCGTCGAGCGTGCGCTTCCACAGGTTGAGATAGCTGGTCTCGCGTTCCCGGATGCCGGCATGGTCGCGATTTTCCCAGGCTTCGAGTGCCGCCATGACACCGAAGATGCTCTCCTTGCCGACTTTCATGCCGCGACCGATGCCCATATTCTGCAGGAAGGCGTGGCGCACCAGCTCCTTGCTGCCGGCAACGATGCCCGAAGTCGGGCCGCCGAGGAATTTGTGGCCGGAGTAGAGTGCGATATCGGCCCCCTGCTCCAGGAAGATCCGCAGGTCATATTCCGAGGCCGCATCGACGATGACGGGCACGCCCTTGGCATGGGCGATCTCGACGAATTCCTTGAGGTTCAACAGGCCGTAGTCGACGACATGGTGGGAGACGACATAGACGGCAGCTGCCGTCTTGTCGGTGATGGCATTTTCCATGTGGAAGCGATGCGTCGAGGTCGCCTGCCCCACAAGCACGACCTTGCCGCCGGCAAGCCGGATCGCCTGGTCGACAGGAGCGCCGTAACTGACGACATGGCCCATCTGCACCAGCACTTCGTTCTTCTCCGGCACGACATCCGGCAGCCTCTCGATCGCCAGCAGATTGTTGCCGGTGATCGCGCCGGCGACGGCGAGCGAAATGCCGGCCGAGCAAGAGGCGGTGACGAAGCCCGCCTCGCCGCCGGTCAGCCGGGCGATGACGCCACTTGCCTTGCGCTGCAGATCGTTGATCTCGACGAAGTGAGGCAGGATCGATGCCATCGCCTCGATCGCTTCGGGAACGACGATCGATGCGCCGAGGCTGGTCATCGTGCCCGATACATTGATGACAGGGCGCAGGCCGAGCGACGGGCGGATATCAGTGGACATGGAGATCTCCAGGATTCTGGGTCGAAAAACGAAACATGGGGCGGTCGATCAAGTGTGTCGAGCTCCCATCAGCCGTGCAAGGCGACGATCGCCTCGATCTCGACGGTGATGTTGCCGGGCAGCGAGCCGAAGCCGACAGCCGAGCGAGCATGTTCGCCGGCCGGACCGAAGACTGCGATCAGCAGATCCGAGCAGCCGTTGATGACGCTCGGATGATCCTCGAACTCAGGCACGGCATTGACCATGCCGAGCAGTTTCACCACCCGCTTGACCCGGGTGAGATCGCCGAGCGCGTCATGCATGACTGCAAGCAGGTTGATGCCGGTCAGCCGCGCATGACCGTAGGCCTCCTCGACACTGACGCCGGCGCCGACCTTGCCGGCATGCATGAAGCCGTCGGCCTCGCGCGGTCCCTGGCCGGAGAGGTAGAGCATGTTGCCTTCGACTACGTGCGTCACGAAATTGGCGATCGGCGGCGGTGGCGGCGGAAGCGTAATGCCGAGGGCGGCAAGCCGTTCGTAAGGCGAGTTCTCGACCTTGCCGGCGGCGGTAGGAAACTGATTCACGCAAACTCCTGTCATGCGAATTTCGATTGGGCCGACGCTTGGTCGGCAGATTAAAGATCCTTGCGAAGTCTTGGATCGAGCATGTCCCTGAGGCCGTCGCCGACCATCTGCAGCGACAGCACGGAGAGAATAATGGCGACGCCGGGAAACAGCGTCATCCAGTCGGCCTGGCCGATATACTGGCGGCCGGCGGCGATCATCGTTCCCCAGGTCGGGATTTCGGGGCTGACGCCGAGGCCGAGGAAAGACAGGCCGGCTTCGGCAAGCATCGCGCTGGCGAAAAGGAAGGTGGCCTGCACCAGGATCGGCGACAGCAGATTGCGCAGCACATGCCGCGTCATGATATGGAAGGTGGAAATGCCGAGCGCCCTTGCCGCCTCGACATAGGGCAGTTCGCGAATGACCAGTGTCGACGCGCGGACGATGCGGGCAAGGCGCGGCGCATAGACGATCGACAGCGCGATGATGACAGTCGTCAGCGACGGGCCGAGGGCGGCGACGAGCGCGATCGCCAGCAGAATATCCGGAAACGCCATCATCGCGTCGATCAGCCGGGCGATCGGCGTATCGAGCTTCTGGAAGAAGCCGGCAAGCAGGCCAAGCGTCACGCCGATCACGGCCGACAGGGTCACGACCGCAACACCGACGAGCAGCGACAGGCGGCCGGCGAAGATCGTGCGCGAAAAGACGTCGCGGCCGAACTCGTCGGTGCCAAAGAAAAAGGTGCCGCCCGGCGGCTTCAGCCGGTTGACGATGGAAAGCTTCGACGGCGAATAGGGTGCGACAACAGGCGCGAAGACCGCCAGAAGCACGAAGATCGTCAGGATCAGCAGGCCGCAGGCGACCGTCTTGCGTTTGAGCAGGCGCTTAGCGAATTTGCTGCCCTCGCCCTCGACTGACTTGATTGCGATATCGGCCATCAGTAGCGCACCCTCGGATCGATCAACAGATAAAGCATGTCGATCGCAAAATTGATCAGCACGTAGAGCGCGGCGATGACGAGCAGCGCCCCTTGGATGACCGGATAGTCGCGGCGCAGAACCGCCGAGACGACGAGATTGCCGACGCCCGGCAGGCCGAAGACGGTTTCGGTGACGACGGCGCCCGAAATCAGCACCGCTGCCGTCAGGCCGATCACTGTCAGGATCGGGATCAGCGCATTCTTCAGCGCGTGCTTGAGGATCACCCGGCGCTCGATCAACCCCTTGGCGCGGGCCGTGCGGATATAGTCGTCGCCGAGCACATCGAGCATTGAAGCGCGGGTGAAACGCAGGATCAGCGCCGAGGAGACGATGCCGAGCGCAAAGGCGGGCAGCGTCAGGTGATACATCCGCTCGAAGAAGGTCGAGCCGGGACCGCCATAGCCTGAGACCGGAAAGAGATTGAGCCTGACCGCGAAGAACTGCATCAGGATGAGGCCGAGCCAGAAGCTCGGAATGCTGGCGGCAAACATCGCCAGCGTCGTTGCCGCCTGGTCGACGAAGGAGCCGCGCCGATAGGCGGCATAGATGCCGATCGGCAAGGCGATGATGCTGGCAATCGCAAGCGAGAACAGCGTCAGGAAGAAGGTCGGCTCGGCGCGGTCGAGCAAGGCCGAGGTGACAGGCATGTTGAGGAAGATCGACTGGCCGAGATCGCCCTTTAGCAGCTGAGCGATATAATAGACATATTGCAGGCCGAGCGACTGATCGAGGCCGAGCCGGGACCTGAGGTCGGCAATATCCTGCGGCGTTGCATCCGGCCCGAGCATGACGGCGGCCGGATCTCCCGGCGTCACGCGCACGATGATGAAGACGATCGTGACGACGAGAAACATCACGACGATCATGCCGAACAGGCGCTGGAGGATGTAGCGTATCATGAATGCCTGGCAAACCTTTGCAGATGCTGCAAAAAAGAAGACCGGTACCGGCCAGGGAAGGCCGGTACCGGCGGCGATGTTTACTTCTTGATCGAAGCATTCCAGAAATACGGCCACGGAGCCGGATCGACGCCTTCGAGCTTGGTCGATTCTGCCGAAACGGCGTTGAAGTCGCCGATCTTCATGAAGGGTGCGTCGGCATAGACGGCCTTCTGGACATCGGCCCAGAGCGCCACACGCTTCTTCGGATCGACTTCCGAAGTGAAGGCATCGACGGCGGCCTTGCGGGCCGGCGTATCCCACCAGCCCGGCGAGCTGGTCGAGAGCGAGCCGATGAGGGCCGGCTCCGGCAGGAACGGGCTATGGGTGATGTAGATATCCCAGAGCTTCGGATCGGTGCGGCGCTGCGTCAGCGTCGCCCAGTCCACAACCTGCATATCGACGGTGAAGCCGGCAAGCTTCAGATATTCGGCGGCGACCTGCGCCATCTTGTAATGGAACTCGTATTGGCGGCTGGTCAGAATCCGGATCGGTTCGCCGTTGTAACCGGCCTTCTTGGCGGCAGCGGCCGCCCCTTCCGGATCGGCGACGTTATAGGCGCCCTCGACGCCAGCATCCGTCGACCAGGCAAAGGTCTTCGGATAGATGGCGCCGTCGAGCGCGTAGAAATCCTTGCTGCCGAAAGCCGCGGCCAGCATGTCTTCCATGCTGAGCGCCTGGCGGATCGCCTTGCGGACTTCGACATTCTTGTTGATGCCATCGGCCGTGTTGAAGACGAAGACCGGATAACCGAAGGGCTTGAGGATGATCGGCTGCGAGGCGGTGGAGGCCTTCAGCTTGTCGTAGGATTCCACCGGGATCGAGTCGACATAATCATACTGGCCGGAAATAGCGGCCTCAACGCGGGTGTTCGGATCCGGCACCGGCACGAAGCGGATCTCATCGAGATATTGATGGCGGGCGCCGCCATAACCGTTGCTGTCGCCTTCGCGGGACTTATAGCCGTCGAAGCGGACGAGCTGGATATACTGGTCGGCCTTGCGCTCCTTCAGCATATAGGGACCGGTACCGACGAATTCCTTCATCGGCTCGTCCTGCTTTTCGGACGGGATGATGATCGCCGCCGAATTGTTGAAGGCAAGCAGCGAGGTCAGCGGCGCATAGGGCTGCTTCAGCGTGATCGTGACGGTCGCCGGATCGACCGCGGTGACCTTGTCGATGAAGCCGGCCACCTGCTTGCCGCGCGAGGCAATCTTCATCCAGCGGCCAAGCGAGGCGACGACATCTTCCGAGGTCATGTCGGTATTGTCGTGGAACTTGATGCCGGTCCTGAGCTTGATCGTATAGGTTTTGCCGTCGGCGCTGATCTCAGGCAGGCTTTCGGCCAGAAGCGGCGTGACGTTCCAGCTCTTGTCAAAGGTGTAGAGCGTTTCGAAAATGTGCTGCGTGACGATGCCGACGAGATCGGCCGTCGACGACATCGGATCGAGCGTCGGCGGCTCACCGATCGTCGCAACGTTGATGACGCCGCCCTTTTCCTGGGCAAGGAGCGTCGAAGGCAGGGCGACGAGCGCAGTGCCGAGAAGGAATGCGACCAATGTTTTCATGTGAGGGCTCCCGTTTAGTTCCACAATTATGTAATTCATCTTTTTGTAACAGAATAGGAGATGGATCGATCCTGTCAAGCACGAGCGACGGATTATGCCCTCACGAGTAGCGCGACTCCGAAGAAACACCATCTTCGGCTGCGGCTCGCCCTCTGCACGACAGCCGGGCATTATGCCAAGGTGAGGCGATCGCCCTGTGGCAAGGCTTTGACGGAACGGGAGAACAGGATGAACATCGATTTCAACGACGGCAAATGGTTGAACGAGCCGGCAGACTGGCTGGCGAACGAAGCCGGTCTCACCCTGACGACCGACGAGAAAACCGATTTCTGGCGCGAGACCCATTATGGCTTCACCCGCGACAGCGGCCATTTCCTCGCCTTTCCCACCGGCGACGGCTTCACCGCGCAGATCCGCGTCCAAGGCGAATTCCGCACGCTCTACGACCAGGCCGGACTGATGGTGCGCATCGACGAGACACGCTGGGTGAAAACAGGCGTCGAGTTCACCGACGGCGAAGCCTTCCTCAGCACCGTCGTCACCGACGGCAAGTCCGACTGGTCCGTGGCGCAGCCCTTCAAGGAATTGGAGGATTTTCGCATCCGCGTCACCCTCGCAAACGGCGCGCTGCGCATCCAGGCTTCGCGCGATGGGAGTTTCTGGCCGCTGCTGCGGCTCGCCCCCTTCCCGGCCGCCGATCACTACGAGGTCGGACCCACGGCCTGCACACCGGAGCGTAGCGGACTGACGGTGCGCTTTTCCGAATTCTCGATCGGGCCGGCGATCACCAGGGATCTGCATGATTTGAGCTAGAACAGCGTCCTTTTGTGGCTCTACCGAACGAACAAGATCAAATGACTGCGAGTGCAGCGCAGCACACTTGACAAAGATAAGCTGCCTGTATTTTACTCAAGCCTGTGGATTAGGCAGAAGGCCTGCCGCGTTGACATGACTCCGATAGTCTCTGGGCAGTTTCGCCCCATGACGCCTCATCGCTCGATGGGACCAGCGTCGTGGGGTTTTTGATGTGGTCACTTCATGAATGACGCGCTGAAAATCGGCATCCTCTTTTCGACCACCGGCCCCTACGGCTCGATGGGTCGCGACGCGCGCGACGGCGCCGATTTCGCGATGGCCGAATATGCCGGCGTCGAATGGGTGGCGATCGAACCCGTCTTCTTCGATCCGCATGCCGATCTTGCCGCCTATCTCGACGGTGCGCGCCATCTTCTGCGCGCCGGCTGCCGCCATATTGTCGGAACGATTACCTCGGCGGCACGCAAGGAAGTCATCCCGCTCGTCGAAAAACATGACGGCCTGCTCTGGTACATGTGCCCCTATGAAGGCTTCGAGGCCAACGAGAACGTCATCTATGTCGGCGGCTGCCCGAACCAGCATCTGCTGCCGCTTTTCGAGCACCTGATCCCGCGTTACGGCGCAAGGCCCTATCTCGTCGGCGCCAACTATGTCTGGGGCTGGGAGATGAACCGGCTCGCCCGCGAACTCATTACCAATGCCGGTGGCGAGGTGCTTGGCGAACGCTATCTTCCGCTCGAGGAAACCGCCGTCGAGCGCATCGTCGCCGAGATCGCCCAACGCCGCCCGAGCTTCATCCTCAACAATCTGATCGGCCCGTCGAGCTATGCCTTCCTGGAGGCAATCAAGGCTCTCGGTGATCGCGACCCGGCCTTCCGCGCGGAAAACTGCCCCGTGGTCAGCTGCGACCTGATGGAATGCGAACTCGACGATATCGCCGCCGGTGCGGCCGCCGGCCAGCTTTGCGCCGCTTCCTATTTCGACAGTATCGCGACCCCCGAGAATGTCGCCTTCAAGGCCCGCGTCACTGAGCGTCACGGCGCGGAGCGGCGTGTCTCCAGCGTCTTTGCCAGCGCCTATACGGCCGTCCGGCTCTGTGTCGACGCGATCGTCGCTGCCGGCGGCGACGAGCCCGACGCCGTCCGGCGTGAGCTCTACAATCGATCCTGGCCGACCCCGTTCGGCACGCTTTCGATCGACCGCGAGACCAATCATGCCGCCCTGCCCTTCCATCTCGGCCGGATCAACGCCGACAACGGCTTCGATGTCGTCGCCTCGCGGCCGCCGCTCGCTGCCGACCCCTATCTGACCGGCCGCAACCGCCCGGCCTTTCCACGGCTGAGGGTGGTGTCATGAGAGAGACACCCAATTTCACCGGCTGGCAGGCGATGGTCCTGCATCGCGAGGACGGCAACACCGAAAAGCTGATCCGCCAGCTTCGCCTGCTCGGCATTCATGCAACGCTGCAATGGGCGCCGCTTTCGGCCGCGGTACTGCCTGATCTCGTCATCGTCGATGCCGACCAGGGCTGGGACGATCTCCTGCCCTGGAACGGCGAAACGCCGGCCTGTCCCGTTGTCGCCTTGCTTGGCTCGGAAGCGCCCGGCCGTATCGCCTGGGCGCTCGGACAGGGTGCCGGCGCGATCATCGCCAAGCCGATCGCCACATCGGCCGTCTATCCGGCGCTCGTCATGGCAGTCTCCCTTCATCAGGAGCGCAAAGCGACGGCGGAGAAGCTGCAATATCTCGAAGAGCGCGTCCGGCTGCGGCCGCTCGTGCACGCCGCCGTCGAAAAGCTTCAGGCCGCACACGGCATCGACGAGGAGAGCGCTTACGCGATCCTGCGCAATTGCGCCATGCGCCGCCGCCTGCCGATGGAGCAGATATCAGCTTTCATCTTGGCGGGTGCCGAACCCCTGCCGGAGGCCGGCTGATGCATGTCTTGAAACAGATGATCCGCCAGCCGACGGCGCTCTTTGGCCTGATCGTCGTCACACTCGTCATCGCGCTCGCCATCGCAGCGCCGTGGATCGCGCCGTTCAGTCCCGACGAGCAGATGTTTGACGGCCTCTCGCTCGAAGGCGCGCCGCTGCCGCCGGGCGGTCCCTATCTTCTCGGCACCGACACGCTCGGCCGCGACCTCTTCTCGCGCCTGCTCTTTGGCGCCCGCACCTCGCTGATCATCGGCCTTGTCGCCAATGGCATCGCGGTGGCGATCGGCCTCTTCGTCGGCATCGTCGCCGGCTATCTCCGCGGACTGCCGGGCAACATCCTGATGCGCTTCACCGATCTGATGATGGCCTTTCCGGCGCTGCTGCTCGCCATCGTGCTCGCCGCATTGCTGAAGCCGAGCCTGTGGATCGTCGCCATGGTGATCGCGCTGGTCAACTGGGTGCAGGTCGCACGCATCGTCTATACCGAGACGCGCGGCCTGGTGGAGCGCGATTTCATCATGGCCGAACGCTCGCTCGGCGCCAGCCATATGCGCGTGCTCTTCATGCATATCCTGCCGCATCTCATGCCGACGGCAATCGTCTGGGGAACGCTCGGCATCGCCACCACCGTGCTGCTCGAGGCCACGCTCTCCTTCCTCGGCGTCGGCGTCCAGCCGCCGCAGCCCTCCTGGGGCAACATCATCTTCGAGAGCCAAAGCTATTTCCAGGCCGCCCCCTGGCTGGTCTTCATTCCGGGCGCGATCATCCTTCTGACGGCGCTTTCCTTCAATCTGGTGGGCGACGCGCTGCGCGACATTCTCGACCCGACCCAGCGCGGGAGGGGCTGATGGCGTCACTCATGCTGCGCCGGCTGGCGCAGGCGGCTCTCATCCTGCTCGGTGTCGCGGCAATCACCTTCGTGCTGCTCTACGCCCTTCCGGCAGACCCGGCCCGGATGATCGCCGGCCGAAGCGCCACCGCCCAGACGGTCGCCAACATCCGCCATGAGCTCGGCCTCGACCAGCCGCTGCTGGTCCAGTTCGGCACCTATCTCGGCAATCTGCTGCATGGCAATCTCGGCCGCTCCTATGCGCAGAAGACCGATGTCTGGACGCTGATCGCCGCCCGCCTGCCGGCGACGCTGACGCTGATGCTTGCCGGCATCTTCGTCGAGGTGGTGCTCGGCCTGACACTCGGCACCATCGCCGCCGTGCGCCGCGGCGGCTTCGTCGACCGGCTGGTGATGATGGCCTCCTTCGTCGGCACCTCGGCGCCGCAGTTCCTTGTTGCCCTGCTGCTGCTCTACCTGCTGGCGGCAACGCTCGGCTGGTTTCCGATGAGTGGCTACGGCAGCTTCTCGCATCTCGTCCTGCCGGCCGTAACACTCGGCATCTGCGGCGCCGGCTGGTACGCCCGCATGGTGCGCTCGTCGATGATCGACGTGCTGAACCAGGATTATGTCCGCACGGCGCGCGCCAAGGGTCTTTCCTCGAAGCGAGTCATCCTGCGGCATGCACTGCCCAATGCCGTGCTGCCGATCATCGCCATGATCGGCATCGATATCGGCCAGTTCATGGGCGGCGTGGTGGTCGTCGAGGCGGTCTACGGCTGGCCCGGCATCGGCCAGCTCGCCTGGCAGGCGATCCAGCAGGTCGACATCCCGATCATCATGGGCGTCACGCTGACCTCGGCGCTTGCCATCATCATCGGCAACCTGCTTGCCGACCTCATCGCGCCGGTCATCGATCCGCGCATCCGCACACGCTGACAGCAACCAAAGAAGGGGAACCAAGATGTTCAAACGCTGGCTGCAACAGACGACCATGGCAACGATGGTGGCGCTCGCCCCATTGTCCGTCATGGCTGAGGAAACGCCCAAGCAGGGCGGCGATATCGTCGTCACCTACAAGGACGACATCACCACGCTCGACCCGGCGATCGGCTACGACTGGGTCAACTGGTCGATGATCAAGAGCCTCTACTCCCGCCTGATGGACTATGCGCCAGGCACGCCGAACCCGGTTCCCTCGCTTGCCGAAAGCTTCACCGTTTCGCCCGACGGCTTGACCTATACCTTCAAGCTGCACAAGGGCGTGAAGTTCTCGAACGGCCGCGAGGTCGTCGCCTCCGACGTGAAATATTCGATCGAACGCGCCGTCGACCCGAAGACGCAAGGGCCTGGCGCCGGTTTCTTCGGCGCCATCAAGGGCTTCGAGGATGAAACCGGCGGCAAGACGACGACGCTCTCCGGCATCGAGACCCCGGATGACAGCACGGTCATCTTCAACCTCTCGCGTCCCGACGCCACCTTCCTGCACGTGCTCGCCATCAACTTCGCCTCAGTCGTGCCGAAGGAAGCCGTCGAGGCAGCCGCCGGCGACTTCGGCAAGAAGCCGGTCGGCTCCGGCACCTTCATCCTGAAGGACTGGACGATCGGCCAGCAGCTCGTTTTCGAGCGCAACAAGGATTATTTCGTCAAGGGCGTTCCCTATATCGACAGTTTCAAGGTCGAGGTCGGCCAGGAGCCGCTGGTAGCGCTCTTGCGCCTGCAGAAGGGCGAGGTCGATATTGCCGGCGACGGCATTCCGCCGGCAAAATTCCTCGAAATCAAGAATTCGGCCGATGGCGCGCAGATGATCGTCGACGGCGAACAGCTGCACACCGGCTACATCACGTTGAACACCAAGGTGAAGCCCTTCGACAACGTCAAGGTTCGCCAGGCGTTGAACATGGCGATCAACAAGGAGCGCATCACCCGAATCCTCAACGGCCGCGCAACGCCTGCCAACCAGCCGCTGCCGCCGCTGATGCCGGGCTACGACAAGGCCTTCACCGGCTATGCCTATGACGTGGCGAAAGCCAAGGCGCTGCTGGCCGAAGCCGGTTATCCCGACGGCTTCGAGACCGTGCTCTACTCCACCAATACCGATCCGCAGCCGCGTATCGCCCAGGCGATCCAGCAGGATCTGGCCGCCATCGGCGTCAAGGCCGAAGTCCGGGCGCTGGCCCAGGCAAACGTCATCTCGGCCGGCGGCACGGAAGGCGAAGCGCCGATGATCTGGTCGGGCGGCATGGCCTGGATCGCCGACTTCCCGGATCCGTCCAACTTCTATGGCCCGATCCTCGGTTGCGCCGGCGCAGTTCCGGGCGGCTGGAACTGGTCATGGTACTGCAACGCCGATCTCGACAAGCGCGCCGTTGCCGCCGACTCGATGTCCGATCCGGCAAAGGCGGCCGAGCGAACTGCCGCCTGGGGCAAGATCTTCACCGACATCATGGCCGATGCGCCGTGGATCCCTGTCATCAACGAACGCCGCGTCGTCGCCAAGTCGCTGCGCATGGGCGGTGCTGACAACATCTACATCGATCCGACCCGCGTCATCAATTACGACGCGATCTTCGTGAAGCAATAAGCCCTGAAGAAACAAAGCCTTCCCGGTTCCTGCCGGGAAGGCATCATAAAATTGAGGGAGACACGACATGTGCATCGCCTGCACCCACACCATTCACCGCGCCCAGCATAATTTCGGCTGGAACAAGGATTTCGCCCCCGCTGTCGTCGCCAAACCCGGCGAGACGATCCACTTCGAATGCATGGATTCATCAGGTGGCCAGCTCGGAAGCGACGCGACCCTGGAAACGCTGAACGCGCTCGATTTCGGCAAGATCAATCCGGTCTCCGGCCCGGTCTATATCGAAGGCGCCAAGCCCGGCGATGCGCTGAAGGTGACGCTGCGCAAGTTCATTCCCTCGGGCGTCGGCTGGACGGCCAATATCCCAGGCTTCGGCCTGCTCGCCGATCAGTTCACGGATCCGGCGCTGCACGTCTGGTCCTATGACGCCAACAGCATGGTGCCCGCTCTATACGGTCCGGGCGGCCGCGTACCGCTGAAGCCCTTCGCCGGCACGATCGGCGTCGCACCCGCCGAGCCCGGCACCCATTCCGTCGTTCCCCCACGTCGCGTCGGCGGCAACATGGATATCCGCGACCTGACGGCGGGGGTGACGCTCTACCTGCCCGTCGAGGTCGACGGCGCGCTGTTTTCGATCGGCGATACCCATGCCGCCCAGGGCGATGGCGAAGTCTGCGGCACGGCGATCGAAAGCCAGATGAACGTCGAAGCGACGATCGAGCTCGTCAAAGACGCCAAGCTGCAGACGCCGCGCTTCACCACGACCGAACCGGTGACCCGCCACCTCGACGGCGCCGGCTACGAGGTCACGACAGGCATCGGCCCTGATTTGATGACCGGGGCGCGCGAAAGCGTCATGCGGATGATCGATCTTCTCGGCGCCGAACACGGCATGAGCGCCATCGATGCCTATCTGCTCTGCTCGGTCTGCGGCGATCTCCGGATCAGCGAGATCGTCGACCAGCCGAACTGGGTGGTTTCCTTCTACTTCCCGAGGATCGTGTTCGCGTGAACGAAGCCATGCCAGCCGCAGCGCCGGTGCTCAGCCTTCGCAATCTGAACGTCGATGCCCGCACACCCGAAGGCCGCAAGCCGGTGCTCCAGGATATCAGCTTCGAGCTTTCAAGCGGCGAAACGCTCTGTATTGCCGGCGAATCCGGCTCCGGCAAGTCGGTCACCTCGCTGTCGATCATGGGGCTCTTGCCGAAAGCATCGCTGAAGGTCGCCTCCGGCAGCGTGCTGCTTGGCGAGCGCGACCTGCTCAAGCTTTCCGACCGGGCGATGTGTAGCGTGCGCGGTGGCGATATCGCCATGGTGTTCCAGGAACCGATGACCTCGCTGAACCCGGTCATGTCGGTCGGCAACCAGTTAACGGAGGCAATCCGCGCGCACCAGGGCAGCGAGAATGCCGAGGCGGTGGCGCTGAAGATGCTCGATGCCGTGCAGATCAGCGAGCCGGCCCGGCGGTTGAAGCAATATCCGCACGAGCTTTCCGGCGGCATGCGCCAGCGGGTGATGATCGCCATGGCGCTCTCCTGCCGGCCGAAGGTGCTGATCGCCGACGAGCCGACGACAGCACTCGACGTCACCGTGCAGGCGCAGATCCTGAGGCTGATGCGCGAGTTGAAGCGCGAATTCGGCGCTTCGATCATCCTCATCACCCACGATATGGGCGTCGTCGCCGAAATGGCCGACCGTGTCGTCATCATGCAGAATGGCCGGATCGTCGAGCAGGGAACAGCGCTCGCCGTCTTCCAGCGGCCGAAGGAGGCCTATACCCAGCAATTGCTAGCCGCCGTCCCGAGACTCGGCGCACTTGCCGGCACCGACCGCCCGCCGCGCATCACCCAGCGCGCCGTCGAGACGCTGCATCCGGACCGCACGCCGGTGCTGAACGTGCGCGACCTCACCGTTACCTACGGCAACGCCGCAAGCCGGATTTTCCGGGGCAAGCCGCCGGTTGCAGCCGTCGACGGCGTTTCCTTCGATATCCTGCCGGGGGAAACGCTCGGCCTCGTTGGCGAAAGCGGCTCCGGCAAATCGACGACGGGCAAGGCCGCGCTCGGCCTCATCCCCTTCAAGGGCAACGTGCTGATCGACGGCCGCAATATCGCCGGCCTCAGCCAGCGCGAGATGCGGCCCGTGCGCCGCTCGGCGCAGATGATCTTCCAGGATCCCTATGCCTCGCTCGACCCGCGCATGGCCGTCGGCAAGACGATCGGCGAACCGATGGTCATCCACGGCATCGGCAACCGCAGTGAACGGCAGGACCGCGTCGCCGAACTGCTGCGCCGGGTCGGCCTGACGCCTGATGCGGCAACGCGCTATCCGCACGAATTTTCAGGCGGCCAGCGCCAGCGCATCTGCATTGCCCGGGCGCTAGCACTGGAGCCGAAGCTGATCGTCGCCGACGAAAGCGTCGCAGCGCTTGACGTCTCCGTCCGCGCCCGGGTGCTCGACCTGCTCCTCGAACTGCAGGAAACGATGGAGCTCGCCTATCTCTTCATCTCCCACGACATGGCGGTGGTCGAGCGCATGTCGCACAACGTCGCCGTCATGCGCGCCGGCCGCATCATCGAAACCGGCACGCGGCGGGATATCTTCGAGAACCCGAGGGATGACTACACCCGCGCACTAATCGCCGCAGTTCCGATCCCCGATCCGGAGGTCTATCGCGGCAGGGAAGCGCATGCGTGAGGTGGGCTCTCCCGGCGAGGCCGCCCTTCGCCATCAAGCATACTTTTTGCGTAAACCTGGTGTTGACTTCACGGGTAGACGAGTTCGACCGACGGGCATTTTTACTTTTCCCGCAGCAGATTAGTCGGTGCCTCAATGTCGTATTCTCGACGGCAATATACAAATCCAGATAATGCATCCAAGTCTTTGAAGGGCCGAGTTGCGTAGAAGCATTCGACATTAATACGTTCGATTAATTCCGATCCCGCCGAGGCAGACATTTTTGTAGATAATATCTCCACACTCTCGACATCAAACTCAGTTGGCTCGCGCTCGAGGTAGTATCTTATGAGAAGAGTTTTTGACCTGATGTGGTGGACGGCCTCCGCTCCCGGCATCGCAATGTGCCAAAGTGTGGCTGTCGAAAGTCACATAAGGGAGAGCCGTCCATGGAGAAGATTACCACAATTGGCCTGGATATCGCCAAGCATGTATTTCAGGTTCACGGGATCAATGGTGCCGGCGCGACGGTGAGCCGCCGCAAGCTGCGCCGCGACGATGTCGTTGAATTCTTCAAGGCATTGCCGCCATGCCTGATCGGAATCGAGGCATGCGCGACTGGACACCACTGGGCTCGGGTTCTTATGGCGCTGGGTCACGAGGTTCGGCTGATGCCGGCGTCTTACGTCAAGCCATACGTGAAGCGGCAGAAGAATGACGCGATGGATGCCGAGGCGATTTGCGAGGCGGTGACGCGGCCGACGATGCGCTTCGTTCCAGTGAAGAGCGAGGAGCAACAGAGTGTGCTGATGCTACATCGGGTCCGCGAGCTTTTGATCCGGCAACGGACAATGCTGGTGAACGCCTTGCGCGGCCACTTGGCGGAGTTCGGCATCGTAACGCGACAGGGGGTTGCCGGGGTCGGAACGCTGATCGCGTTGATCGAAGACGATGATCACGATCTCATCCCGCCGCTTGCGCGGTCCGCACTTCTTCCGCTGATCGAGCAGCTGCAGGAGGTGCACGAGAAGGTCAACGCGATGGATCGCCAGATTCATGCGTGGCATCGCTCGAACGAGCTGAGCCGGCGCCTTGAGACGATCCCTGGAATTGGCCCGATCACTGCCAGCGCAATTGCCGCGACGGTGACCGACGCGTCGCTCTTCAAATCCGGCCGACAATTGGCGGCATGGATAGGCCTAGTGCCGCGGCAGAACTCATCGGGTGGCAAGGACCGCCTCGGAAGGATCAGCAAACAAGGCGATCCCTATCTCCGCCGGCTTCTCGTTGTCGGGGCGCATGCGGTGCTTCGTTTCAGCCGCAAGGCCAAAGTGGCGCCGACGCGTTGGGCCGCCGGGCTTCTGGTGAAGAAGCCGTACAATGTCGTCGCTGTTGCCTTGGCGAACAAGATGGCGCGTATCGTCTGGGCGTTGATGACGACGGGCAGGCGCTTTGAGGCTACCGCCTCCCTTTGAAACTTTGAGAGCTCACAGAGGATGCAGAAATTGGTGAGGTGCTAATGGTGTGATGGCGAACGGTCGAGCCGGGATCGGACAAACCCGATCAGTGGGTGCCGCTTGAAAGCGCGTTGACCTGTCTGGGATCTGATCAGCGGACTACATCAGGGCCAGCGGCATGAACAGGCCGCGATCAAAGGCCGTATACATGCCTGCACCCGACCAATCGTCAGAAATGCCAAAAAGCCCTTGCCACGCGGAGGCCGTCCATACATGCCACTGAGAATTTCCTCCAGAATGGATTAGAGTCCGGCCTGTTATTGAACCGCCCCAGGTTTCTGGACCAGCTGAGGCTTGAGTTTCCGGCTTCATTCAGGGAGGCGGGCTGGTTGCGCCTCCTGATTTCATCAGCGAGATCGGCACCTTATTGCCGATCGCACCATGTGGCCGAAACTCATTATACTCTCTACGCCAATCCTCCATCTTTTCGCGGGCATCCGCAAGGGTCAGGAACCAGTGCTGGTTCAGACATTCGGCGCGGAAGCGGCCATTGAACGCTTCAATGAACGCATTGTCGGTCGGTTTGCCGGGGCGTGAGAAGTCCAAGGTGACGCCTTTGGCATAGGCCCAAAGGTCAAGATCGCGAGACACGAACTCAGTCCCCTGATCCACCCTGATCGTCTTCGGATAGCCAACTTTCCGGCATACTCGTTCCAGGGTTTGCACGACATCTTCACCGCGATAGCTGTGACGTGGATCAACCACCGGTACGTAACGCGAGAAGGTATCGACCACCGTCAAGACGCGCAGCTTCTTCCCAGTCGCGAGTTGGTCGTGAACAAAGTCCATAGCCCAGACATCGTTCGGACCGACTGCCATTTGCCGATCCTCCCGCAGCTTGGCTTTGACTCTCCGCTTCGGCGTCTTGTTGCGCAGTTGAAGACCCAAGTCCTTGTAAATGCGATAGGTTCGCTTGATGTTGGCGCCCCAACCCTCGCGTTCCAACAGCACATGCACACGACGATAGCCGTAACGGACACGCGTCTCGCAGATCTCTCGAATACGACGTTCCAGACCGGCCTGATCGGCACGGCGAGAGGTGTAGTGGTAGGTCGAACGATCAAAGTTCAGCGCCTCACAGGCACGCCGGATCGAGATCGCCCAATCGCGGCACATGCCCTTCACCACCTCCCGCTTGCGAGCAGGCCTTAGAGCTTTCGCCGAATGACGTCCTGCAGCATCTCCCGGTCCAGCGTCAGATCCGCGACGATCTTCTTCAACCGCGCATTCTCATCCTCGAGTTGCTTCAGCTTCTTCATCTCCGGCGGCAACATGCCGGCGTATTTTTTCTTCCAATTGAAGTAGCTCGCCTGGCTGATCCCCGCCTTGCGGCAGATCTCCGCGACAGACACACCTTCATCACCCTGTTTCAAAATGAACGCCTTTTGTGCGTCTGAAAACTGCGATGCCTTCATCGTCTTCCGTTCCTTTCCAAGCCAGGAAAATGCACCGGAAAACTCTAACCAAAACTGGTCCAGTTTGAAGGGTTCAGATCAAAGCCGCCGAGGCTCTAATCGCAGCCGGATGAAACTTCCGTGGCAGGTCAGTATGAGCCAGACTTCGAACAGATCGTCTTTTTCCAAATTCTTCATTTTGTCATCCTTTACGGATGCCAGAAAAAGGAGCTTCATTCATCGAACTTGCCGCCCACAACCGCAGTGCTACGTGACAATTTCTATGCCGATCAGCCTGCCATCTTCTCCGCAATCAAGGACAACGTCAGTCTCTCCGAACAGCTGAAGTAAATCCGCTCGATCGAGCTCGGCAAACAAATCTCTCAGCCTCATAGAACTGCGGACCACGCCGGGAATCTCTTTACCGGGGTGATTAGGTAGATAAACGTAGAAAACGTCCTGTTCATCGCCATCCAGGTGAACATAATTGTCTCTCATTTATTTCCTCACCTTCTAATCAATGTTGTTTTTAACTTGGCGGTGCCGTTCTTCGCAAGCTGATAAGACGCGTATCCGTTATTTCCAATGGGAACCAAGTAGCGATCGGTATAGCTGGGATCCTTAATTGTCCCGCTTGGCCAACCGTTTTTGGAGATATCCGCGGAGAGCTGCTTGTAGGCAGCGCGTGCCTCTGCAGCACTTTCGAAAACGCCTCTTTCGACCGCCCGATTGGCTGCGTGATCGATATTGGAATTTACTGCCTTTTCCACGCTAGGCAGACAACTATTGTGTACCCAGACTGTTTCCTGAGCGTCATTACCGGCCTGCTTGACAAAATAGGTGTGGAAATCGGCGATCGTCAAATTATACGCATTGAGCGGCTTGTCTTCGACGCGGATGTCGACAACTGAACTCCAGCTTCCATCGGCGTCAAGCAGCTTCTCACCCGACCGAAGGTCACCCGCAGCGATCCAGGCGCCATCTTTTATTGGCCCCCTATAAAACTGACCTTCAGGCAGCGCTACGGGGACCGCTCGCCCTCCGGATAGGACAGCGAAGAACGGATGGTTCGTCGTGGTTATGATTGTCTGCTGTCGACCGGTCGCTTCGGATTTTAGAGTCAAATAGGCAGTTTGAGCATGCTCCTCACGAATCTTTGCAAGCACCAGCTTGTAGCCTTCACGCCCTTGCTCGTCACGCGACCACACTAATGTCTCGTCCGGGCGGATTTCGCTGATAGCCGTAAAGCCACCAGCTGTCTTAACCAACGTCGAGCCGTCAAACGAGCAACCGGCACCCGACCCGGTATTGGACAAACGTCCGCCGCCGGCGTTAAGTTCGGCTAGGGCTGCGGTTGCGCGTGGAGAGCTGAGAACGATCCCGGCGATCGCGTCGAGAATCTGTTTTGTGCCCGTGGGATCTCTCTGAAGGGACTGCAGCTCGGCATAATAGCCCTCCAGCAGCCTTCGTTCTGTATCCGATAAACCCAGCCCTTGCTCACCGATCGAGTGGATGGCTGCGCCAAGCTCTACTCTTGCTGCGATACACTCGTCAGAACCGATATCCGCCGTACAGGCGCTCACCAATAGTCCAGTGGTGATCTGGTCGAGTGTCTGCAGCTCCTGTGCAATGTCACAAGCACCGCCAACGCCGGCCTTGCAGGCCATCTCCATGCTCCTGAGCCTGAAGTACTGCTTATCGTTCATGAAGTTGAACTGGTAGTTGGCAGCGCCGTAAGCAGCGCCTTCCCCACCACCGACAGCTCCAGCCGCCGCGGCGAGGCTTTGGCCAATCAGCGTAGCAAGCTGCTGGCCTTCCAGCGTTCCTTCGTATTTTGTGCCCTTGAGCATGCCGCTGACAAGCTTGTCGATCGCTGAAGCAAGCAATGTCGACGTTGCTCCACCAAGCGCACCTCTCAGGGCGCCTTCCCAATCATTGACCCCACCAAGGATGCCAGCGCCAATGGCATGTAGCAATGCTCGTCCGGGTCCACTCTCACCCCAAATAGCAAGTTCTTCCGGAGTGTCAGCCTGATCAGCAAACTCATTGGCGATGGTCGCTACGAGTCCCGCCATAGTCTTCTGAGCGGCTTGAAGATCCGCCTGGGTCCTGTACTGGTCGCGCAGGATGTTCTGCAGGTCCGGCAAGCCGGGCAGCGAAGTGTTGGTGTTTTCCGTGTCCCGGCGGATCGTGCTGAGATCCTGCGTTTGGTGTTCCGGGTCGGTGATGGCAATGCCGATGTTCGGCCCGATGGCCGAATAGGCCTTGCCGGTTTCCTTCTCCCCAGCGTTGACCGGCGGCGCAAGCGAGAGGCCGCTGGTGCCGATCGAGCCGCCGTAGGTGTCCGCCTTCCAGGACGAATGGGTGTCGATATCGGTTACCGTCAGCGTGCCGGTGTCGATCGAATTGCGGTCGGAAGGCGCCTCGCTGGTGATCAGACCTCCGACCAGCGTCGTCTGCTTTTCGACGTTGAGGTTGAGACCCCCAATGCCCGCATGGATGCCGGACTGCTCGGCGACGACGACGGCATCGCCCTTGGCTTTCTGCGTGACGCCGGAGATGCCGGAGGAGCCGAAGCCAATCTGGCCTGAGATGCTGAGCTGGTCGGCCTTTGCCTTGGAGGGATCCACCATGCTCTCGACCGTCAGGTTTCTCACGTCGGCCGCAATGGACGTGCCTGCGATCGTCGCACCTTTCAAGGCGAGATCGTTGGTGACGATCGTGACATCGCCGGTCCCATTGACATGGGTGTTGGTGTGGCTGGTGCCGGTCGTGCTGGAGCCGCCCTTGCCATAGGAACCGCTGACGCCGACACTGGTCTCGCAGTTTTTCTTCGCTGTACTACAGCCGAAATTAACGCCGACGCCGGCGCTCCATGAGCTGTTCGTGTCAGTCGCTTCAGACGTGCCGGTGGCAGCATTGAGATTGATGTTGCCATTCTTCGCCGACAGAACGATATCGCCGGACAGCGGGTCGTCGGAGACGGTCGGCAGGCCGAACTTGTCGTAGCCGGCCACTATCTGCGCGCCATCGCTCGTAATGGATCCGTTCTGCGCGTCCATGATGATCGAGCGACCAGCACGGATATCCGTAACGACGGGCGTGGATGTCGTCGATGAGGATGCGCTCTCCTGATGGCTGATACCCGCATTCAAACCGATGTTGAAGGAAAGCCCCTTGCCGTCGGTGAGATTGTCAGAGACGCCCTTCAGGCCCTTGATACCCTCATAGAAGCTGAGGCCCGCGATCGCACTGTTGGTCAGCCCGTTGACGCCACCTGGATCCGACAGGCGCTGAGCTCCGTTCATGATGCTCTGGGCTGCACTTCCCAACTGGCTCGAGACGGAGAGAGTCACGCCGGCGAATGTCTTCTCATGCACCTCCTGGTAATTGGTGAGGTCGTTGGCCGCGAGAAGATTGATGTCCTTAGCGGCGAAGAGACTGACGTCGCGCTCGGCCGACGCCTGCGCGGCCTGCAGGTTGACATTGTTGCCGGCGGAGATGTTGAGGTCGCGACCGGCCGAGAGCATGGACGTGGCATTGGTGTCCGACTGCGCTGCGCTTCCGTCCTTGGTCTTTTGCGCGCCGATGCCGACCGAGAAACCGCCATTGCCGGCCGAGAAGGACAGGCCGAAGCCGGATCGCTTGTCCTCTTTCGATTCCGAGAAGCTCTCGGCGCCCGGCGTCACGTTGACGTCGCGTGCCGCCGACAGGTTGATGTCGTTCTCAGCCTCGACCGACGAGCCCATGATGTTGAGATCGGTCTTGCGCGCGGTGAGGGTGACATCCTCGCCCGCGGAAAGCGCTGAGCCGACATTGAGCGTAGAGGACTGCGCACCGTTTTTCTCGTGGCTGCCGTAGATTGCCAGGAAGCCACCGCCGGAACCGACGCCGATGCCGGATTTCTTGCGCTGCTCCTCGAGCTCGTGCGCCTCCTGCGCCCCGATGATCGAAATACTGTCGGCCGCGACCTCGATCGAGCCGTCGGCATCGATCTTTGAACCGGCAATGACTGCTGCCTTGCCTGCGTCGAGATTGATATCACCGGTGGCGCTCAGTTGCGAGCCGACCGTCGTCTCGTCGTAGCTCTTGTAGCTGGACGAGCTCTTGGAGAGGAAGCCGCTGCGCGAGCCCTTGTCATCCTTGGCGCTGGTGTCCTTGCCGGAGGCGATGACGAGGTCGCCGCCGGTGGTGATGTTCAGGTCCGCGGCGGCGGTCTCGTTGCCGGCCTCGATCTTCGAGGTTGAGATGACCGTGTCCTTGCCCGAGGTGATATCGACGCCTCCACCGCCTGATATGGCGGAACCGACGGCCGTCGTCGTTTCCCGATGGGTGGTCGTCTTCTCGCTCTTGCCGAGGAAACCGCCCTTAATGCTGAGCTTGGTGTCAAGGGTCGCGGTGTCGGTGGCTTCGGCGATCGTCACGTCGCCGTCGGCATCGAGAGCGACCTTGCCGTCGGCGGCAAGCTTGCTGCCGACGATGTTGAGGTCGTGATCGCCGATGCCGTTGCCCGCCGTCACAGAGAGGTCGCCGCCGGCGGATATCTCCGAGTCGACATGGGTGATCGACGAGGAGGACTTCTTGCCGAAGGTGGATGCGGAATGCTCCTGTGCGGCGGTGATGTTGATATCGTCGCCGGCATTCAGCGCGACGTTGCCTTCGGCCTTGACGGAGGAGCCGGAAAGCAGGATGTCGTCGCCTGATTTGATCGTCGCATCCGTGCCGGCGGAAAGCTGCGATTGCTGCTGGTCCGTGGAGAGCGTCCTGGTGTAGCCGGATTGGTTGTTGCGGGCGACATCGGTCGACACCACGGCTACCGAACCCTTGTCGGCGATCACATCGAGCGTCGTTCCCGCCTTGGCGGAGCTGCCGATGACGTTGACGTTGTCGGTGGCCTTGATCGTCAGGGCCTTGCCGCTGGCCACCTGGCTGCCGGTGGCATTTTGCTGGCCTGCATTGTCGACCTTAGCGGCATCCAGCGTCACGTTTTTGCCGGAGAGCGTGGCATCGCCTGTGGCATTGACCTTGACGCCCTTCAGCGCCAGATCGCCGCTGCCGCCGGCAAGCTGCAGAGTGCCGCCCGCCGTCACGCCTGCATTGGTATTGACGACGTTCTGGCCGCCGATCGTCATCGTCTGGGCGGCAAGCGTGATGCCGTTGGTGGCATTGAGCGCCGTGTCGCCGCGCGACAGGAACGTGCCGCTGCCCTGGATGGAGCTGCCGGAGACGGTAAGACTGCCATTGGATGCGATCAGGCCGGAATTGTCGAGATTGCCGACATTCATATTGACCGAGCCGCCCGCCATGGCGGCGCCGGCGCCGGTCAGCTTCTGCCGGTCGGCGGCGGCGACGTAGACAACGGGCGCGAGCACCTGAACGCCGTCGACGGTCTGCCACTGGTAGAGGACAATCGACTCGGTGAGGGCTGCCGCCTGCTCAGGCGTGAGGCCCTGGCCGATGGTCAGGTGGTGGTCCTTGGCATAGTCGGCGCCCTTCTCGAGCAGCGTCTTCATCTGCTCGATGGCGTCACTGCCGGCGAGGAAGGTGCTACGTCCCAATCCCTCGCCGACGAGCTGCCGCAACTGCGTGTCGATCAACTGGTTCTCGAAATAGGCATCGCCCAGGAACGGAACCGTCGTCTCCGGCACGTAGCCGATCTCGCGCATGAAATAGCCGGAGCCGTAGAACTTGCCGACATCGAGGAAGTCGCCGCGGGTTTCGAACAGGAATATCTGGTGGGGTATGTTCCCGTCGACGCCACCCGATTGCGGTTTGGCGGCGGCCTCAAGGGCTTTGCCGTCGACGCGGATGCGGTCGGCGATATTGCCGAGCCCGGTAAGCAGGCTGCCGCCATTGGCGGTGACGCCGCCGAGCGCCGAGTTGACATTGAACAACGCACCGCCGGCGGTCAGGCCGGTGAGCGCTGAAAGCGGATCGCCGGGATTGCTTGATGCCGCCAGGCTGGCGCCGCCTGCCATCGAGCCGGCTGCGGACGTGTTGTTGACGCTGCCGAAATTGACGGAGAGCGCACCGCCGGCCTTGATGTTGGCCGAGACGCCGCCGATCGCCTGGACAGAGCTGACGATCGTCGTGCCGTTGGCGATGTTCTTCGAGGGATTGGCGTTGCCGTTGGCATCATAGGCCGTGCAGGCGCCCTGCGCCTGGCAGGTCGTCGTCGTCGTGCGAAACAGGCTCACGCCGGTATTGGTCAGCGTTGAGCCCTTCAGCGTCGCGTTGCCGCCGGCCTCGATCGAGCTGTAGGCATTGGTGAGATTCGCGGCGTCGATCGAAAGGTTGCGGCTCGCCCGGATCGTCGCTTCCGGGCTGAGCGTGCCAACCAAGCGGTCCTCATAGACTGACTGGCTGAGATGGGACGACCAATCCCATGTGTAGGTGGTGCTTTCGTCCGAGCCGCTGAAATTCACCTCGTCGACGATGAAATAGCGCGACGGATTGTTGGGATCGACAACCGGATTGCCGTTCGCGTCCCTCGGCACCCGGTCCCTGATCCAGTCGATGATCGGCCCGACCTTCTCCGGTCCGTCGGCTGAGATCCAGGTCCAGGCGCGGTACGTCGTGCCGTCGGCAAGCGTCGCCTTCGACCAGAGCAGCGGCTGATAATCCTGCCACAGCCCCGGATCCACGCCCGCATAGAGCTGGTACATGTTCTGATCTGCGGTCTCGAGGTAACCGAACGGCAGGCCGGCGGCAACGGGATTCAGCGTGAAACCGCTGACGACGCCTGAAGACACCAGCGTCCCGGTCGTCCATTGCGGCGTGGCAACCCGCCTGTTGGCCAGGTTGCTGGTCAGGATCGACATGTCGTTGCCGGCTTGAATCAGCCCGGAAATATTGGTGACTTCAGTGTTTCTCAGCCCGGCCGCCACCCCGGCGATCTGCAGGTCATGGTTGGCGAGGATGGCGCCCTGATTGTTGGTGAGCACGCCGCCGACGAAGAGGCTGGCGTCTTTGCCGGCATAGGCGAGGCCCGTGGCGTTGTTGGTGAGGTTGCCGGAAACATTGAAGGTGAGATCGTTGCCGGCGGCCAATTGCCCGGCATTGATCAGCGACGGCAGCGTCAGCGTCAGGTCGTTGGCGGCGAGCAGCGCGGTGCCGGCCGTCGTCGTAAGACCGGCCGCTTTGATGGCGATATCGCCCGAACCACCGGCAGTGGTAATGGCATTGACCCGGGCGCCACTGAGATCGGCCGTGCCGGAGAGATCGAGAGCCAGGCCGCCGAGAGTGAGGCTGCTGTTGGCAAGGTTGGCGCTTGCGGCATTGAGCGTCAGCGTACCGCCGGCAGCAATGTTGCTCGCCCGGCCATTGGAGAGATCGATATTGGTCGTGTTGAGCGTCAGGTTGCCGGCGGTGCGGGTGGGATTGCCGTAGCTGATCTGGCCGCCCGACGCCGTGAGCGCAGCGTTGCTGAGGCTCTGGAGCTTGTTATAGGCAATATTCTGGCTTGCGCTGGCCGAAAGAGCGCCGCTGCTCAGTAGGGCGTTGCCGGCCGTGATCGAACCGCTTGTGGCCGCAAGGCTCATGCTGCCGGTCTGCTGGAGCTTCAGCGTGCCGGCGGATGCAGCGGTGGCCGCGAAGTCCAGGCCGGAAACGAGAGTATCGACGGTGATATCCCGCGCCGAGAGGCTGGCGTTGCCGGCGGCAAGCGACTGGCCGGTAAGATCGATCGTGCCGCCGGCAACGATCGTCATGTCCTGATGGGCGACGACATTGGCGCTGACATCACCCGCTGCGCTGGCGTCGACGTTTCCGGCGGCAAGCAGGTTGCCGGCGCTGATATCGGTGGCCGTCGCCTTGAGCGTGAGAGCGCCGGTCTGCCCCAGCGCGATGTCGCCATTGGCCGACTGTGCGGTGGCGGCAAAATCGACACCAGAGACGATGGCGCCGGCCTGAATGGCCGAACCCGTGACCGAGACGTCGCCGGCGCCAAGGAGCTGGCCGGTGACCGATGTATCGGCGGTGATGGTAACGGCTCCGTGGCCGCTGACATTGTCGGCCTGGAAACGACCGGCATCGATGAGGAGCGCGCCTGCGGCAAGCAGCGTGTCGATATCGACGCTCCCGCTGCTGCCGGCATCGAGCGTCAGGTCGCCGGCCGTGCCGACGGCGATGGCGCCGCCCGGCGAGGCGGCGGTGGCGGCAAAGTCCATACCGGCGACAATCGTGTCCGCCGCAATCGAGCCGCCGCTGATCGATACATCGCCGGCGCCGAGGAGTTGGCCGGTGATATCAGTGTTGCCGGAAAGCGCGATCGCGCCATGGCTGGTGATGGCGGCGGCACTGAGGTTGGCGGCGGAAGCCGAGAGATTGCCTGCCGCAAGCAGGGTGCCGGTATCGATGTCGCCACTCGCGGCAAGGGAGAGATCGCCGCTCTGCGTCAACACGATATTGCCGCCGGCCGCTTCCGTTCCCGCAAAATCGATGCCGGCGATGATGGCGTCAGCAGCGATGGCCGAGCCGGTGAGGTCGATGTTGCCGGCACTGAGGATCTGACCGCTGATGTCAGTGGCCGCGTTGATCGCGATGGCGCCATGCGCGATGACGCTCTGGGCCGTCAGCGCCGCTGATGTGACCGACGTATCGCCGGCCGACAGGAGCGCGTCGACGTCGACGGCGCCGCTGCCGGCGGCAAGCTGGATGTCGCCGGCGCCCGATAGAACCGTGCTGCCATTTGCCGCCGCATTCGTCGCAGCGATGTCGAGGCCCGAGACGACCGTATCGGCCGAGATCGAACGGCCTGAAGCCGTGACGTTGCCCTGCGCCAGCATATCGCCGGAGATGCCGATATCGGCGCCGGCGGCAAGTGTGATGTCATTGCCGCTGACAAGCGAGGCTGCGGCGATCGAGCCTGATGTCGCGGTGATTGTCAGCGCACCGCCGCCCTTTGCGGCGCCACCGACCTGGATGTCGCCCGACGTGCTGGACAAGGTAAGCGCATTGCCGGCCACGACGCTGCCGGCCGCGATCCCGGCCGCCGACAACATATCGAGGTTGGCGGCACTGTTTGCCTCTCCGCCGACACTCAACAGGCCGCTGCCGCTCGAAAGCAGGATGTCGCCGTCGGCGGCTACCGTATCGAGGGTAATTCCCTGATCCGCCTGAACGGCGAGCTTTGCTTTCGAGGCTACTTTGGCGGCCGTCACCTTCGCCTTCGAGGAGATCGAAACGCCCTGCTGGCCGGAGACGTTGCCGAGCGAGATCTTGCCGTCGGCCGACAGCGACAGTTCGTTGGTGTTGGCCGCAAGATTGCCGCTCATGCGCACGCCGGCGCCCTTTTCGGTGACGACGATCTTGATGCGGTCGGCCTGCATGGCGCCAAGTGCTGTGCCGTCGATCGCATATTCCGGTGTGCCGGAGATCGGAGCGAGCGCCTGGGAATTGCCCGTCGCGTAGTCGAAATTGGCGGCACCCGCCGTCACGCGCAGGTCCTTGCCATAGACCGGGCCGTTGACGTGGACCGCGCGCGAGACGATGTCGAAGAGATCGACCGCGCCGGGCCCGGCAGCGAAGTTGCCGCCGTTCGGTCCAATGGTGACATCCCCGCCATTGACGATAAAGCCGTTGAGCTTGCCATCGGCCCCAATCTGCGGCGCGCCTGTGGTCAGCGTCGCATGCGGCGTGTTGATGAAGCCGCAGCCGTCGCAGGTGATGCCGTTCGGATTGGCGATGACGACATCGGCGCGGCCGCCGAACACCTCGGTCGGGCCGTTCAAAGCCGAGCGATTGCCGCTGGTCACCTCGTTGAGGATGACCGATGCCGGAGCAGAATTATTCAGATTAGGATTGCCCGGCGTGACGCCGCCGAGATTGGAATTGCCGATCTCGCCCTTGTAGTTGTTGAGGATGAGGCCCGGCGTGCCGACGTTGAAATTGTCGTATTTGTTATGCGACAGGCCGGCTGCATTCGGGGTGACGATGTCGATCAGCGGCACGCCGTTCGGGGCGGCGCCGACGCCCGGCTGGTTGGCGGCGGCCGCCGTGGTGCTCGCAGAGACCGACTGCGCATTGGCAAGCATCGGCTGAAAGACCAAGAGCGTGCTGAGCACGATGGCAAGCGAGCGATTGCCAAATCTGCCGAGCCGGCAGCCAAGACCCCTTGCTTCAGAACCAAGGCCGGTTTTCTCACGCATCGTTTTGTCTTCCCAAACGCACAACTGGTTTTGTGTCTCGATATCAATCGTGGCTCGGCGCCGCCGTCACTGCGGCGGCGCTGGGCCTCATCGCAGGATTTATTTCTGGCTGAGCCAGGTCTTCACATTGCGGGTGAAAGAATTGGAGAGCCTTTGGGCGAGCGCGTCCTCTCCCTGGGACTGCGCAGCGTTAATGGCCATCGCAATGACGATGCCGATTTCGCCACCTCCCTTTACGCCTTTATCGTCGCCGCGAATGCTTTGGGCTTCGGCGATCAACTGGCCTGTCTTGACATCTTCGAGCCGCACCGTTCCCTGGATGTAGCTATCGGTCCCGGCAATGACGCGTCCTGGCTTGCTCGACACGTTGACCGTATGCAGGGTCACAACCAGACGACCTTTGACGGGTCCGCCGGGCAAGCCGGTCATCTCGCGCGCCATGGTGCTCTGCAATGTGCGAACGACTGCCGGCAGCTGCGGGTCCGGCTTCGTGCGATCGAAGAACCCGCCCATCGTGACATCCGGAGCCGTCTCGACCCGGATCTGCGAGACCGAGGTCTGCTTGAGCGCGGCGACAAGCCGAGGGTCGGTGGTGACGCAGGACGCAAGTGTCGCCGCCAGAAGGAGAAGGGTTAGAAAACGCACGATACGCATAGAGAAACTCCGGGATTCAGGCATAGGGTTCGAGTGTCAGCGAAATTCAGTTCCTGTTGTCCGACGACGATGCAGGCTTGGCCTTGGCGTCGAGATGCTTGTAGAGCTCGGTCAACTGGGACTTGGGCGCGGGGCACCCTTTCGATTTGGCAATGCTGGTCAGGACATTGTTCCTGTTGCGCAACGCATCGATCTCGACCTTTTCGGGGGATTTCGGATCCATGAAAAACAGCGCAGGCAGAAACAGCAGGACGCCGGTCGCGCCGAGGACGATATTCTTGCCTTGCGCGTCCGTCCGCTCCTTCACTGTCGACGTGATCTGCCGTTCGTTCGCCTCGAATTCACGCGCGATGCCGGCGCAATCGAAGGCGCTGTCGGTCGGGTTGGTCGAAGCGACCGGCCGGGCCTCCCGGCCGGCGCAGCCGGCAAGCGAGATGGAAAGGGCAAGGATCAGCGCTGTCGATGTTGAAAAGGTCTGAGTGAGTTTGTTCTTCGAAATATTGCCGGTGGTCATTTTTGCTTCCGTTACCAATGAGTGGATGCGCTGAAATAAAAGAGCCCGCCGTCGACCTGGTCGAGGCTGCTTGCAACGATGTCGGAATAGCCGAGGTCAGCGCTGATATTGCCGCCGACAGCGCGGATACCGGCCGTCCAGCTGGCGAGATCGCCCCCCGTCATGTCGAAGCGTTTTTGCGAATAGACATGGCCGTAGTCCAGGCCGAGGTAAGGGCGCAGCTCGCCGAGGACCTTCGCGACTGCATCGCCGCTTTCGTTGGATTTCGTTCTCCAGACGATCTCGTTGTGGCTGAACATGCCGTTATTGCCGAACAGCACGCTTTCGCGCGTGCCGCGGACATTGCTGTAGCTGCCAAGCGAGATCTGCTCCGCGCCAAGGAGATTGTCGGGGGAATATTGACCGCTGAGCAGCGAGGTTAGCTCGAGCTGCCTACCGGCCAGCGTGAACGGCTGCGTCACGCTGATCGTAGCGTTGAACTTTGAAAATCGCGGATCGGCGTTGCCGGCGCCGGGATCGCCTGGTTCCACGGCATCGAAGAGGCCGAGCCCCTTGTCGTAGCTGGCATCGAACACCCAGATGCCGCCGAACATGCGGCGGGAATGGGAAATACCGATCTCGCCGACCGTATAGCGGCGGCTGCCGACCTCGATGAGGTTGCCGAGCAGGAAGTTGTTCGTCTGTTTATAGGTCAGGCTGCTGCGGACAGTCGTAATCGAATCCTTGTCGCGCAAGACGACGCGATCAATGCCGAGACCTGCCTGCCCGGAATTGCCCGAGGTTTCGAGCGATGAGAAATTTCCTTCGACCGCACTTTCATATTGGTACCAGGAGCCGTTCAGCGAGACAGTGGAGTAACCGTAGGGGACGCTGACGCTGCCGGAATAGCTGTTGCCATATCCCTTTCCGTCATTGCGCCACGGATAGTCGGGACCACTATGCTCGTAGGAGAAGGACCACTGATCGTTGATATCAAGCAGGTCATCCAAGCCCAGCGATGCCGAGCTCCGGGAAAAACCGGTGCTTTCCTGCCCCATATTGTTGTTGCCGAGGGAGGCATGCCAGGGTCGGCCCGGGCGGTTTTCGATATTGAGGATCGACGTTCCGTCCTTGGGACCGGGCAGCATGGCGGATTTGGCGTCGTTGGCCTGCAGCCGGTTCATCTGGTCGAGGCCCTGCTCAATATCGCGGATATTGACGACCCGGCCGATCAGGCCCGGAAAGGCTGTCGCAAGCGAACCGCTGCCGGCGACTTTCTGGCCATTGAGATAGATGTCCGAGAGCGTGCCTTCGACGACGAGCAGGCGGAGGATCCTGGTCTTGGCGATATCCTGCTGCGGCACGTAAGCCCGCGAGGTCACATAGCCATGATCGATATAGAGGTGCGTGACATCGCGCAGCACCGCATTGATCTCCGCAAGGCCGACGCATCGGTTGCCGTAAGGTGCGGTCACCTTGCCGATCTCCTGTGCCGATAGCAGGTTTGCCCCATCGATCTCGACGCGCGTGATGTCGAAACAGGCGCCATTTCCGGGGCCCGCGGGCAAAGATCCGTTTTCCCCATCCGCGCTGCCGCCCGGTGTGGCACGGCGAAGCGCATCCAGCCGCTGCGACTGCGTCTGCTCTTCCTGGCGGCGGTTAAAATCGTCGGCCGGCGACTGCGCGTGGGCGGAAGCGATACCGATCATGAGGACGGCGCCGACAACCAGGGAAGATCGAATGTCTGTCGTCATTTTGAAATTCGGCTACTTCACGGCAGTGGGCTGGAGTTCGTCGAGGGCCGGCTTCAGCCCTTTCAGCGAGAAACGGATATTGACGTCCTGGCCGTTCATCAGCCGCACCAGCCCTTCAGCACTCGAGCCTTTCTTCAGCGCCGCGGCCGTCTTCGTATCCAGCGCCTGCTGCGCCCAGCATCCGGACTGGTTGCAATTGCGATAGTCGAGTTTGGCGACCGGCTTACCATCGGCCTTGATCGACAGGCCGGAGGGCAGGAAGACGTTGAGCGGCAGAAGGGCGGTCAGCATCAGCCGCGGCTTGCCCTTGTCGCCCTTGCCCTTTTCGCCCTTGCCCTGGGAACCGGCCGGCGAAGCTGCGATCGCCAACGTCAGGATATTGACGGGTTTGCCGTCTTTAGTGACTTGCGCGACCTGGGCGACTTCGCAGGCCTCAGCGCCTGCCGAACCGGTGCAGCGATAATACCAGTCGTCGAATTTCTGGGATTTCATGGCCGGCGCCGGTTGAGCGGGCGCCTGCACCTGTTCCGGTCCTTGATCGGCCGGAACAGGTGATTGCGAAAAAGCCGGGTTGGCACAAGCAATGAATATCAAAACAGGGGCGATAGTCGGACGAGTCCGCTTCATGCCGATTCTCAAAAATGTTCTCATTGAAAATACAACTTCAGGAAGATTTTATTCGCGTGTAAAGCCGTATCGCTACAATCCATCATTTAGTCAACCTAAGCGTGTCAGCACGGTAAAGTTTCCGTTAGATATTTACTTCACGTTCTGGGAGATTAAGTCTTGCCTTGGCTGAGACTCGCCCTCAACGAATTCGCCAAGAGATTTCAACACTCGAATAAAACCGATTGGCGAAGACCATGAGACGACGCGCAACTTACGCGAAGCTGTCCACCTGCCCGCTTGCATTGAAAATTCTACAGATGAACGGATAGGATGAATAATTCCGCACCATCCACACTGCTGCGAAGTCTTGAAAAGATGAGCCTCGTTCCTTCGAAGAAAAGAGCCTCTCCGGCATCTGTGTTTTTCTCGATGCTCCTCAGAAATACAGAGATGTATTTTAGAAATTCATTGCACCCACGGTTGCTACTGTTATTCTTCTCGAAAAGGAGAGGACAGCCGCATGGCAAAACGGCAACGACGAGGGCAGCCCGGAACAGAACCCGCAGACGACATTCGGGAAAACCTGGTCAAGACACGAATCGGCGGCGATCTCTCGTCCTTCATGAAGGGCAATCCAGACCCATAAATCATCCATAGCCATCGTCGCGCCGCGTCGATCGCAGAATTGTCATTTTCAGGATGACATCAGCCTCGTTCTCTGCGAAAAAGAGCGCGATGAGAGACAGGGGCGTTCGTCGACAGACGGGCTGAGAAGCACCCTTCGAACCTGAACCGGATAATGCCGGCGGAGGGAGTCGCTCGGGGTCGCGGCTTAGCCCGCACGAACCGCCCCGTGCCCGCCCCCGCCTGAAAGGGGCCACATGCAGACCGGGACCACACCAGGAGCGATGCTGAAGGCGATGCGCGAGAAGCCGCCGCTCGTTCAGTGCATCACCAATTACGTCGCCATGAACATCGCCGCAAATGTTCTGCTTGCATCAGGCGCCTCGCCCGCCATGGTGCATGCCGCTGAGGAAGCCGGCGAATTCGCCGGGATCGCCAGTGCGCTGACAATCAATATCGGCACGCTGTCGACGCAATGGATCGACGGCATGCAGGCGGCGGCGAAGGCCGCGACATCAGCCGGCAAACCCTGGGTGCTCGATCCGGTCGCCCATTATGCGACGGCTTTCCGCCGCAACGCGGTCGCCGACCTCCTGGCGCTGCGTCCGACCATCATCCGCGGCAACGCCTCCGAAATCATCGCGCTGGCCGGCGGAGAGAGCCGCGGCCAGGGCGTCGACAGCCGCGACCCGGTCGAACAGGCGGAAGGTTCGGCGCGATGGCTGGCTGAACGTCAGCGGGCGGTCGTCGCCGTCACCGGTGCGGTGGATTTCGTCACCGACGGCGAGAAGGCCGTGCGCATCGAAGGCGGATCGGCGCTGATGCCGCAAGTCACCGCGCTCGGTTGCTCGCTCACCTGCCTCGTCGGCGCCTTTGCCGCGACGGCACCCGAAGACACCTTCGGCGCGACGGTTGCGGCACTTGCAACCTTCGCCATCGCCGGCGAAGAGGCCGCACTTGGGGCGGCCGGCCCCGGTTCCTTCTCATGGCGTTTCCTCGATGCGTTAGCTGCGCTCGACCCCGAAACGCTTGACGCCAGGGCGAGGATATCGGCGGCATGAAGGCTTTCGACCTTTCGCTCTATCTCGTCCTCGACCCCGATCTGTGCGCCGGGATCGGCATGGTCGAAACGGCGCGACTTGCCGTTGCCGGCGGCGCGACGATGGTGCAACTGCGTGACAAACATGCCGGCACCATCGGGATGATCGAGACCGGCCGCGCCTTGAAACAGGCATTGGACGGGACCGGCGCCCTGCTCATCGTCAACGACGATGTCGAGGCGGCAATCGCCATCGGCGCCGACGGTCTGCATATCGGCCAGGAAGACATGGATGCACACAAAGCGCGGACGATGATCGGCCCCGACATGATCCTTGGCCTCTCGGTCGAGACCGCGCCGCTCGCCGCCGCCGTTGATCCTGGTCTGGTCGATTATACCGGCGTCGGACCGGTGTTTGCGACACCGACCAAGGCCGACCACAAGCAGCCGATCGGTTTTGACGGTCTTGCCAAGCTGGTGAAGGCCTCGCCGGTGCCATCGGTCGCGATCGGCGGGCTCAAGGCGGATCATGTCGCCCAAGTCTTCGCCGCGGGCGCGAAAGGGCTTGCCGTCGTTTCCGCCATCTGCGGCACGCCAGACCCTGAAGCTGCCACGCGCCGCATCGCCGCAGAAATCCGAAAGGCCCGTGCATGATCCGCAACGTTCTCTCGATCGCCGGCTCCGATCCCTCCGGTGGCGCCGGCATCCAGGCCGATCTCAAGGCCTTTTCCGCCCGCGGCGTCTACGGCATGGCGGTGCTGACCGCGTTGACGGCGCAGAACACGCAAGGTGTCAGCGGTGTGCATCTGGTGCCGCCGCAATTCGTCGCCGACCAGATCAATGCCGTCTTTGCCGATGTCCGCGTCGATGCCGTCAAGATCGGCATGATCGCCAATGCCGGCATCGCCGACGCCGTTGCCGGTGCGCTGACTGACCACCGCGACATTCCGATCGTCATCGATCCTGTCATGATCGCCAAGGGTGGAGCCGCCCTGCTCGCGCCTGAAGCGGTCGACGTGCTGACCCATCGGCTGCTGCCGCTTGCCACGCTGCTGACCCCGAACCTGCCCGAAGCCGCCGCGCTGCTGCACCAGCCGGTGGCGACAAACCGGGCTGACATGGCGGTGCAGGCCGAACGCCTGCGCGCGCTTGGCCCCGCCGCAGTGCTGGTCAAGGGCGGCCATCTCGACAGCGACGAGAGCCCTGACGTGCTTGCCACCGCCGCCGGCCTGCACTGGTTCGAAGCCAGGCGCGTGCCGACCAAGAACACCCACGGCACCGGCTGCACGCTCTCCAGCGCCCTGGCGGCCGAGCTCGCCAAGGGCGCCTCGGCGCGGGAGGCGGTCGCCATCGCGAAGGAATACCTTGCCGGCGCGGTCGCGGCTGCCGGACACCTCACCGTCGGCTCCGGCCACGGTCCGGTGCAGCATTTTCATGCGCTCTGGAAAGACGATATATAAGCACTCGCTCAGCGAACATGCCGCCAATTGAAAACGGCCCGGCCTCCCGGGCCGTTTTTTCGTTCGGCACCTACTTTGCGTTGAAACCGCGGCGACTGCGGCGGGGCGTCCCTTTCTCTCGTTGAAAAACCTTGTTGACAAGCCCTGCCAGATGGCCAAATCTATGACACTAAAAGGGGATACATTCCGCAATAACGGAATAACTGGAGGAATGACAGGTGCCAGACCTGCTTGTGAGCTTGTATTCCACTGAGCTCGCCGACCTGAGACAGAAGGCCGGCGATGTCGGCGTCTCCATCCGCCCGGCCCTCCCCCCGGAACTGCATCTTATCGTCAGCTGGGTTCGCGAACAGTTCAGCGAGAACTGGGCAAGCGAAGTCACAGTCGCCTTCTCCCGTCAGCCCGTTGCCTGCCTGATCGCCGTCGACGGCGGCAAGCTGCTGGGCTTTGCCTGCTATGACACGACGGCGCGCGGCTTCTTCGGCCCGACCGGCGTCGACCCCGAAGCGCGTGGCAGGGGCATCGGGCTCGCCCTCTTTTCCGCCTGCCTTCAGGCCATGAAGACGCTCGGTCACGCCTATGCCTTCATCGGCGACGCCGGCCCGGTCGATTTCTACGCCAAGACCGCAGGCGCAATCGTCATCCCCGCCCCCGACAAGGGCATCTACGAAGGCATGCTGAGAAGCACGCCGAAATGACCATCTGATCCCGGAGTTACAGAATTGTCCTCGACCCCGCTCGCCCTTTTCGTCGGCCTCCCGAATCCCACTATTTCGGATGATGAATTCGCCCTCTTTCGCGAAACCAATCCGCTCGGCCTGTTCGTCGGCCGGCGCAATCAGCGCGAGCCGGAACAGACGAAGCGGCTGATCGACCGCTTCCGCGAGGCCGTCGGCCGCGACGACGCGCCTGTCTTCACCGACCAGGAAGGCGGCCGCGTTCAGCATCTCGATGCCGGCCCCTGGCCGCTCTTCCGCAGTTTCGGCCAGTTTGCCGAACTTGCGCGCCGCGATTTCGATCTCGGCAAAAAAGCACTGCGCCTTTCCTCCCAGGCCATGGGCGCGATGATGACGGAACTCGGCCTTTCCAGCGGCTGCTCGCCCGTTCTCGACCTCGTCTTCGAGACGACGAGTGCGGTCATCGGCGCCCGCTCCTTCGGCCCAGATCCCGATTTCATCGCTGCCCTCGGCCGCGAGGTGGTCGATGGCCTGCTCGAGACCGGCAACATGCCCGTCATCAAGCATATTCCCGGCCATGGCCGCGCGACGCTCGACTCCCACAAGGAGCGTCCGGTGGTCGACGCCAGCCGCGAGACGCTCACCGCGACCGATTTCAAGCCCTTCGTGGCGCTGAAGGATACGCCCTGGGCCATGGTCGCCCATGTCGTCTATTCGGCCTATGACGCCGAGCTGCCGGCGTCCGTCTCGCCTGTTATGCACGACGTGATCCGCAAGGAGATGGACTATGAGGGCGTGCTGATATCAGACTGCATCTTCATGGAGTCGCTCTCCGGTACCTTGCCGGAACGCGTCAAGCAGGTGCTCGACGCAGGCTTCGACATTGCGCTCCACAGCCATGGCGACATTCCGGAAAGCGAAGCCGCCGCCAAAGCCGCCCGTCCGCTGACGGAAGCCGCCCTGCAGCGGATCGCCGCCGGCAAGGCCCGCCTCGGCAATCTCAAGGTCGATGTCCGCGCCGCCCACGCAGACGTCGAAGACATGTTTGCAAGCGCGCTGGTCTCCTGACCGGCACGTCATCTCTCACCACATAAGAAAAGGGGAATAACACATGAAAAAATATCTTCTCGCCGCCGCTGCCCTGACGCTGCTTTCGGGATCTGCCGTGGCGCAGACGATCCTGACGGCGAATATCGAGCCGGCGACGACCTGGGTTCGCAACTTCAATCCGTTCAACCAGACCTCGTCGCGCCAGTCCACGCTCGACTTCATCTACGAGCCGTTGGTCATCTTCAACCGCTTCGACAGCAACAAGCCGGTCTATCGCCTGGCCGAAAGCTTCAAACTCTCCGACGACCTGAAGAGCATCGATTTCAAGCTGCGCCCGAACCTGAAATGGTCGGACGGCAAGCCGTTGACCGCAGCCGACGTCAAGTTCACCTATGATTACCTGAAGAAGTTTCCGGCGCTCGACTTCGTCAGCATCTGGACCTTCATCACCGATATCAAGGCGGTCGACGCCCAGACGGTGCGCTTCACGCTCGCCAACCCGAGCTCGCTTGCCGCCGAGCAGATCTCGCAGCTGCCGATCGTTCCGGAACATGTCTGGAAGGATGTCGCCGATCCGGTCACCTTCGCCAACGAGACCCCTGTTGGCAGCGGCCCGCTGACGGAAGTGCCGCGTTTCACCGGCCAGACCTACGACCAGTGCCGCAACCCGAACTATTGGGATAACGAGCATCTGAAGGTCGATTGCATGCGCTTCCCGCAGCTTGCCGACAACAACCAGATGCTGACCGCAACGGCCGACGGCACGCTCGACTGGGGTGTCTCCTTCATTCCCGATATCGACAATGTCTACGTGTCCAAAGATCCGGCGCATTTCCACTACTGGTATTCGCCAAGCAGCATGGTCGCCTTCCTGTTCAACTTGGAAACGGCGAACGAGAACAACAAGAAGGCCTTCAACGACCTGAAGTTCCGCCGCGCCGTCTCGATGGCGCTCGACCGCAAGACGATGATCGACGTCGCCGGCTACGGCTATCCGACGCTGAACGAAGACCCCGGCCTGATGGGCGAGCTCTACAAGAGCTGGGCGGACCCATCCGTCAAGGCCGACTTCGGCAAGTTCGCAACCTATAATGCCGACGCCGCCAAGGCCCTGCTCGACGAGGCGGGCTACAAGGACAAGGACGGCGACGGTTTCCGCGACAATCCCGACGGTACCAAGATCTCCTTCTCGATCATCGTCCCCAGCGCCTGGACCGACTGGATCGATACCGTCAACCTCGCCGTTGAAGGCATGCAGGCGGTCGGCATCGACGCCAAGATCGAAACGCCGGAGGAAGCCGTCTGGACCGGCAACCTCATCAACGGCACCTTCGATGCGGCGATCAACAGCCTGCCGGCATCGGCCTCGCCCTATTACCCCTACAAGCGCGCCTTCAGCGCTTCGGATAAGGGCAAGACCCGCTTCACCGCGCAGCGCTGGTTCAACCCGGAGGTCGAGAAACTCGTCACCGAGTTCACCCAGACCGCCGATCTTGCCAAGCAGAAGGACGCGATGAACAAGGCGCAACGCATCGTCGCCGAAAACATGCCGATGATTCCGGTGTTCAACAATCCGAACTGGTATCAGTACAACACCAAGCGCTTCACCGGCTGGTCGACCAAGGAAAACCCCTTCGTCAATCCGTCGATCTCGCGGACCAATCCGGCACGCCTGCTGAATCTGCTCGCTCTCGAGCCGGTCAAGTAAGCATCACGATCTCCGGAAGCGGCGTAGAAAATGCCGCTTCCGTCACGACGGAGTCCCCATGGCTTTCCTGCTTCGCCGCCTCGTCTTCTACATGGCAGCCTTCATCGCGGCAGCGACGATCAATTTCTTCCTGCCGCGGCTGATGCCGGGCGATCCGGTGCAGATCATGTTCTCCAGCGCCGGCACCGAATTGCCGCCGGAAAGCCTGCAGGCGTTGAAGCTCACCTTCGGCTTCGTCGACGGTCCGCTCTGGCGACAATATCTCACCTATCTCGGCAGCATCTTCACCGGCGATCTCGGCCGCTCGATCAAGTATTTCCCGCTGCCCGTCACCTCGGTGCTCGGCCATGCGCTCATCTGGACCGTCGGGCTGATGGGCACGGCCACCATCGTGAGCTTCGCGCTCGGCACCTTCCTCGGCATCGTCGCCGCCTGGCGTCGCGGCAGCAAGTTCGATGTCATCGTCTCCGTCGGCGCGATCTTTGCCACCTCGGTGCCGGCCGTCGTCACCTCGCTCATCGTGCTCTTCATCTTCGGCTTCACGCTCGGCTGGTTTCCGAACGGTTATGCCGCCGACCCATCACTCGATCCGGCCCTCAGCCTGCAATATATCGGCAGCCTCGCCTATCATGGCATCCTGCCGATGGTGACGCTCTGCACCGTGCTGATCGGCGGCTTCACCGTCACCATGCGCAACAACATGATCAACCTGCTCGGTGAGGACTATATCGTCATGGCCCGCGCCAAGGGCCTTTCCGACCGGCATGTGATGCTCTGGTATGCGGCGCGCAACGCCCTGCTGCCGACCGTCTCCAGCCTTGCCATCGCCATCGGCACCATCCTCGGCGGTTCGCTGGTGACGGAGGTCGTCTATAACTATCCCGGCCTCGGCAATATTCTCTATCAGGCGATCCTCGCCCGCGACTATCCCGTCATCCAGGGCCAGCTCCTCATCATGACCGCGACCATGCTGATCGCCAATTTTATCGTCGACGTCAGCTATGTGCTGCTCGACCCGCGGCTGAAGGGAGCATGAGATGAAGACCCTGCTTCAAAACCGCAAGGCGCTGATCGGCCTCGTCATCATCGCTTTCATCGTCCTCGTCGCGATCGCAGCGCCCCTCCTGACGCAATACGACCCGGCCGCCCGCACCGGACGACCTCACCAGGCGCCGTCACTCGACCATATTCTCGGCACCACGCGCATCGGCCAGGATGTCTTTGCCCGGCTGATCTACGGCGCCCGCACCTCGCTTGCCGTCGGCTTCGGCGCCGGCCTGCTGATCACTCTCGTCGGCACGGCACTCGGCATCATCTCCGGCTATCGCGGCGGCAAGACTGACGAGATCATCAGCTTCTTCACCAATATGGTGCTGGTCGTTCCGAACCTGCCGCTGCTCTTGGTGCTTGCCGCCTTCATCGGCCAGGCAAGCCCCCTCGTCATCGCCCTCATCCTCGGCGCCACCTCCTGGGCCTGGGGCGCACGCGTCACCCGTGCCGAAACGCTCTCCGTCAAGCAGAAGGATTTCGTCAAATCGGCCGAGATGATGGGTGAGCCGCAATGGCGCATCATGACATTCGAGATCTTTCCCAACGTGATTTCGATCGTCGGCATCAATTTCATCGGCAGCGTCATCTTCGCGATCATCACCGAAGCGACGTTGGAATTCCTCGGCCTCGGCGACCCGAGAGCGATCTCCTGGGGCACCATGCTCTACAACGCACAGAAGGCCTCGGCCCTTTCGGTCGGCGCCTGGTGGGATATTCTCACCCCCTGCTTCGCGCTCGCCTTCCTCGGCATCGGCATGTCATTGCTGAACTTCGCCGTTGACGAGATCGCCAATCCACGGCTGCGCACCGGCAATCATCTGAAGCGCTGGTCCCTGCTCGTCCGTTCCGGGGAGGGCCGCCTGTGACGCAGCCGCTGCTCTCGGTGAGAAATCTCACCATCGATTATATCGGCGAGGAAAAGGATTTCCGCGCCGTCAAGGATGTCAGCTTCGATGTCGCACCCGGCGAGGTTTTCGGCCTTGCCGGCGAATCCGGCTGCGGCAAGAGCACCATCGCTTTTGCCATCAGCCGCCTGCACAAGCCACCGGCGCTGATCCGCAAGGAAAGCCGCATCCTGCTCGATGGCCGCGACGTGCTCAGCCTTGACCGGCAGGCGCTCAGTGCGTTCCGCTGGCGCGAGGTCGCCATGGTCTTCCAGAGCGCCATGAACTCGCTGAACCCGGTGCTGCGCATCGAGACGCAATTCTACGACATGCTACGCACTCACAAGAACATGAGCCGCGCGGAAGCCCGCGAGCGCACCGCCGAGATGCTGACGCTCGTCGATATCGCGCCGGATCGCATGCGAGACTATCCGCACCAGTTTTCCGGCGGCATGCGCCAGCGCATCGTCATCGCCATCTGCATGGCGCTCGATCCGAAGCTCGTCGTCATGGATGAGCCGACGACGGCGCTCGACGTCGTCGTCCAGCGCGAAATCCTGCAGCGCATCAACGAACTGCGTCGCAGCTTCGGCTTTTCCGTGCTGTTCATCACCCATGATCTCGGGCTGATGGTGCAGTTCTGCGACCGCATCGGTATCATGCTCGCCGGCAAGCTGGTGGAGCAGAACACGGCCGAGGCGATCTACAGGACGCCCAAGCATGACTACACGAAAAAGCTCTGGGCCTCCTTCCCCTCACTGCACGGAGGAGTGCTGCTATGACAGACGCCATTCTCGCACTCGACCGGGTGACGAAGACCTTCGGCCATGGTTCCGGAGCCGTGCATGCGGCGCGCGCCATCTCGTTTTCGCTGCATGCCGGGCGGGCGCTGGCGCTCGTCGGCGAATCCGGCAGCGGCAAGACCACCTGCGCCCGCATGGCGATGCGCGAATATCTGCCAACATCCGGCCGGATTCTCTACAAGGGCCGGCCTGTCGAGGCGGCGAAATCCGCTGAGATCGCCCGTTACCGCCGCTCGGTGCAAATGATCTTCCAGGACCCCTTCGCCTCGCTGAACCCTGCCCACACCATCGCCCATCATCTCCGGCGGCCACTGAAGCTGCATCGTCCGGAGATCAAGGGGGCCGAGATCGACGTCGCGGTCCGCGAACTGCTGCAGCGCGTCAGGCTCGATCCCGATCTCGTCGCGCCAAAATATCCGCATGAACTCTCCGGCGGCCAGCGCCAGCGCGTCAACATCGCTCGCGCCTTGGCCGTCAAGCCGGAGGTGATCGTCGCCGACGAACCGACCTCGATGCTCGACGTCTCGGTGCGCCTCGGCGTGCTGAACCTATTGAACGAGATGAAGCAGGAGATGAATCTCGGTCTGCTCTACATCACCCATGATATCGCCACCGCCCGTTACGTCGCCGAGGACATCGCCGTGATGTATGCCGGCCAGATTGTCGAATGGGGCAGCGTCGCCAAGGTGATCGATAATCCGCTGCACCCCTATACCCGTCTGCTGCTCTCGGCCGTACCCGATCCGGATGTCCGCTTCGACGACCCGAAGGCCCGGCTGAGGCCCGACGAGGTGGAGGACATCCGCCGCCGTTCGGCCGTGCCGCAGGACGACATCGTCGAATTCGAGCAGGATCATTTCATGCGGATGATCTGAGGCCGGCTTGCTGGCCTCATCTAGCGCCCTATGCTAGGGGACGGTCTCTTTCATATGAGGCAAAACCGTCATGCTGCCCTGGATCCAGCTCGATTCTGCGACCATTCCCGGTGAAAGCGGCGAACTCAGGCTGAAGCAGCGCGGCAGCGAATTTTCGATCATGCTCGGCGCCAACGAGCTGATGAACAGTCGTCTCAGCGGCTCGGAAGAAGCGCTGGCGACGCTTTCCTGGGAACGAATCAAGGCGCACCCGAAGCCAAGGATATTGATCGGCGGGCTCGGCATGGGCTTTACCCTGCGCGCCGCCCTCACCGTCCTTCCCGAAGATGCCGGCGTCACCGTCGCCGAACTGGTGCCTGCCGTGATCGCCTGGGCACGCGGACCGATGGCCGAGGTTTTCCAGGGCTGCCTCGACGACCCGCGCGTCGGCATCCATCAGGGCGATGTCGGCGAGGCGATCCGTTCCGGTAAAGGCGCCTATGATGCGATCCTGCTCGATGTCGACAACGGCCCTGATGGCCTGACCCGCAAATCCAACGACCGGCTTTACGATTTCGCCGGCCTTCGCGCCGCCCGCGAGGCGTTGCGCGCCGGCGGCGTGCTCGCCGTCTGGTCGTCCGGTCCGGACCCCGATTTCACGCGGCGTCTCAAGGACAGCGGTTTTTCCGTCGATGCGGTCAACACACGTGCCAACGGCAAACGCGGCGGCGCCCGCCACGTCATCTGGCTGGCCGTCAAACCGGCGAAATGAAGTTCAAGAAGAAGCAATCCTCCGGGCGGCATTGATGGCACGGCGAGCGCCGGAGCGCAGCTGCGCTGTCTCGGCACCGGCAATGACCAGATCGAAGCCGAATTTCAGCAGCTCGCCGGCCCGCTCGCCGTCCCCGGCGAAGGCGCAGGCGAATTTGCCGTGGGCGCGGCAGCGCGAAACCGCATGCTGCATGGCGCTGTCGATCTCGGCGGCGTTCGGCGCAACCTGGTCGCCGTTCGACAGGGCGATCGAAAGATCGGAGGGACCGATGAAGATGCCATCGATGCCGGCAACGCCGAGAATGTCGTCGATCGCCTCGAGTGCTGCTCGGGTCTCGACCATGGCGATGGCGACGGTGAGCGCGTTGGCGTTTTTCAGATAATCATCGGCCGACAGGCCGGTATGGTTGAGTGCCAGCGACGGTCCCCAACTGCGGTCACCAAGAGGCGGGTATTTCGTGGTCTTGACAAAGGCTTGCGCGTCTTCGGCCGAATTGATCATCGGGGCGATGATGCCGGAGGCTCCGGCATCGAGCAGGCGCGAGGCGGAAGCGAAATCACCGACCGGTATGCGCGCCAGCGCTGGTTTGCCGGCAAGCCGCACCTGGGCGACGGCATTGGCTGCCGAGGGCATGTCCCACATGCCGTGCTGCATATCCAGCACGATGGTGTCGAAGGCCTCTTGCGCCAGATGATTGGCGAGCGTGGCGTCGGGAATACCAATCCAGGCGGAGATCATCCCGCCCTGGTGTTGCCTGATCCGGTCCGCAAAGCCGTCGATTTCACCTGCGCTCATGCCATTCTCCTCAAGTCGACAGGCCGCCAGCGGCCAGATATTTCACCTCGGGGAACTCTTCGATGTCGAATTCCCTCAAAGCCAGGCACGGGTTGCCGGCTCATCCTCTCCGGCGCAGCCGTGAAATGATGACCGTCACGGCGAGCCCCGCGACAGCCATGATGCTTCCCCAGAGAACCCAGATGCTTTGGTTGATCATGAAGCTGGATGAGGGATAGGGAAAATAACCGCTTCCCTGTGCGATCCAGATCAGTCCCAAGAGGATCATGAGCAATCCAACGACGTATCCGACGGTTCGCGACATGCTTCGGCCCTTCCCTATGAATCGATGCCACAATGTCGATCGGCGTCGGTCATGACAAGACTTCTCTCCTGAACGCGAACATATTCCGGATGCAATGACGGGCCGGCCTCGGTCTGAATGTCAGGTCCTGCCGACTTCATCCACCAGCCAGGTGCTGAGCCTCTCGCTATGAATATTTGCCGATCGCGGCGGTATCAGCCAGTAACCGCGGTCGCTTGCTTCCAGCGGCGGCCCGGCTTCCACCAGCATATGTGTGGAGAGAAGTGTATCGACCAGCCCCATCCAGCCGATCGCCACGCCCTGCTCGCTGAGAGCGGCCTGGACGACCAGCGAGTAGGTGTTGAAGCTGACATCACCGCGGCCGGCATGGAGATCGCGTGTAACGGAGAATTCGGCAAGATAACTTCGCCAATCGAACCAGGGCGATGGCGTCGGCGAATCGAGGTGGATCAGGATCGCCCTGGCAAGCTGCTGCGGATCATCGAACGGGCCGTTGCGATCGAGAAATCCTCGGGTGCAGACGGGCACGACCTTTTCCTGCAGCAGAAGCGATCCGACGGCACCGAATTCGGCCCGCCTCCCGAAAACCACCACCACATCTCCATCGTCACGAAAGCCGGGCTCAAGCCTCTGGGTCGCGACGATCTGTATATCCGTTTCCGGGTGAAGCTGGCGAAAGCCATGCATGCGCGGAATCAGCCATAGCGCTGAAAAGGCATAGTCGGTTCTCAGTCTGACGACCGGCCTTTGAGCCTCAGTGCGGAAGCTGCGCGCCAGGGCATCGATGTCACCGACCGCCTTGGCCGCGACCTGGAAAAGCCGCTCGCCCTCCCCGGTCAGTTCCACGCCGCGATGCTGACGGCGCAGCAGACTGACGCCGAACTGCTCTTCCAACCGCCGGATCTGATAGCTGACGGCAGGCTGCGTAAGGCCGAGAGCTGCCGCCGCGGCCGAGAAGCTGCCGAGCCTTGCGACCTCCGCGAAGATGCGCATCCACCCAAGCTCAGGCCGGCGGTCTGACATTAAAATTCCTTTAGGCAACGATCGAAAAAAGCCAGCTTTACAAGCATGATGATACTGGCTTTGATAAGATCTGCAAATAGCAAGGGGTGCCCCTTCAGCAGGACCTTCCCCGACCTTTGAGATCCCAGGAGACAATGTCACATGGCGCGTCCGAATATCCTCATCCTGATGGTCGATCAGTTGAATGGCACTTTCTTTCCCGATGGCCCGGCCGATTTTCTTCATGCGCCGCATCTGAAATCATTGGCGGAACGTTCCGTGCGTTTCACCAACGCCTATACGGCAAGCCCGCTCTGCGCACCGGCGCGGGCCTCCTTCATGTCCGGACAATTGCCGAGCCGAACCCGCGTCTATGACAATGCCGCCGAATTCGCCTCTGACATTCCGACCTATGCGCATCATCTGCGCGCTGCCGGATACCAGACGGCGCTTTCCGGCAAGATGCATTTCGTCGGCCCCGACCAGTTGCATGGCTTCGAGGAGCGCCTGACGACCGACATCTACCCCGCCGATTTCGGCTGGACGCCCGACTATAGCAAGCCCGGCGAACGCATAGACTGGTGGTATCACAATCTGGGTTCAGTCACCGGCGCCGGGATTGCCGAGATCACCAACCAGATGGAGTATGACGACGAGGTCGCTTACCACGCCGCCCGCAAGCTGTTCGATCTCGCGCGCGGACACGACGAGCGTCCCTGGTGCCTGACCGTCAGCTTCACCCATCCGCATGACCCTTATGTCGCGCGCCGCAAATTCTGGGACCTCTATGAGGATTGCCCGGCACTTGACCCTACGGTTGCTCCGATTGCCTTCGGGCAGCAGGACCCGCACTCGCAGCGTTTGATGAAAGCCTGCGATCACGATGCTTTCGACATCAGCGATGAGCAAATCAGGCGGGCAAGGCGCGGCTATTTCGCCAATATCTCCTATGTCGACGAGAAGATCGGCGATATTCTCAGCGTCCTGGAACGGATCCGCATGGCCGAAAACACGATCATCCTGTTCGCGTCCGACCATGGCGACATGCTCGGCGATCGCGGCCTCTGGTTCAAGATGAACTTCTTCGAAGGATCGGCCCGCGTTCCGCTGATGATGTCGGTGCCCGGCTGGAAGCCGGGACGTATCGATCAGCCCGTCTCCACGCTCGACGTGACGCCGACGCTGGCGGCTCTTGCCGGCATCGATATCGCCTCGCTGAAACCATGGACCGAGGGCGAGGATCTCGCTGCCCTTGCCGTGGGCGCCGGCAGCCGCAGCCCGGTGCCGATGGAATATGCCGCGGAGGGTTCGGAAGCGCCGCTCGTCTGCATCCGGGACGGACGCTATAAGCTCTCGCTCTGCGACAAGGATCCGCCGATGCTGTTCGATCTCGAGGCCGATCCCCGGGAGCTCGACAATCTGGCAGGAAAGCCGGCGCACGCCGACACCCTGGCACGGCTTGTCGAACAGGCACGTCGGCGCTGGAACCTTGCTGATTTCGACGCCGCCGTGCGCGAAAGCCAGGCGCGCCGCTGGGTGGTCTACGCGGCGCTGCGCAACGGCGCCTATTATCCCTGGGACCATCAGCCGCTGCAGAAAGCCTCGGAGCGCTATATGCGCAACCACATGGATCTGAACGTGCTGGAGGAAAACCAAAGGTTCCCTCGCCAGGAATGAGCAAGAATCGCTTCTGATTTAAGCCGTCTTGCGCGCCCGCGCCTCGCCCAGGAAATCCTCGATGAACGCCTTCTGCAGCAGGATGCCATCCCATTCATCCGGGAAGAAGGGCGAGTCGTAGATCAGCGTGAAGGGACCGGCGTAACCGGCCCTCTCGCACATCTCCAGGCACGTGCGGTAATCGTCGGCATCGAGGCCGGTAGCGCCGTAATCGGCCTTGGCATGGCAGATTTCCGCCCGGCCCATGATGTCGGCAAGGCCTTCATATTTGGCCGGCGCCGGCCAGTTGCCGAGGTCGCCGTTGAGGCCGACCTTGCCGTCCAGCCGGTCCAGCAGCCAGTTCATTTCGACCGGCGACGGCAGCAGATCGAACCAGTTCTCGACGACGATGCGCACGCCGCTGCCTTCCGCCTTTCCGGCCAGCCAGTTCAGATGATGGGCGGCGCGGGTAAGATTTTCTTCCGTCGGCTTCTGCTTGCCGGCAATGACGCGCATCCTCTGCGCCCCGAGGGCTGCGGCGATGTCAATCCACTCCTCCATCCATTTGACGTCGCGTTCGGCCGTCTCCGGATGGCTCGGGTCGCCATCTTCGACGAGCAGCGTCTGGAACAGCACGTTCGAGGCCGCCATTGCGTCACGCAATTCGCTTATATAGGCGGCATCGAGGCTCGGTAGATGGAAGGAACAGACCTCCAGCCGGTTGACGCCGCGTGCCGAGAGCGCCGCCGGCACGTCGATCAGCGCCGCCGCACCGGGGCCATAGGGTTCTTTCGCCGCAGCACTTTTGTCAGGATCGGGGCTATAGGCATAAACGGCGCCGAGCAGCCGATGCAGCGACCATGTCGAAACCGCGAACCGTCCGTTTTGCAAAACCTGCACTTGCTTTCCTCCGGGATCTCCTCATGCCATCAATGGCAACTAAATCCGGCCGGTTCAATTGCCAATTCAGGCAAAATCGTCGCGGATGACCGGCTCGGCGGCAAGAGCAATCCCCAGCAGCGCTTCATCGCGATGGGCGGTGGCCGAAAGCAGCAGACCGACCGGCATGCCAGCCTCGCCGGTGCCGCAGGGAATGGAAACGCCGCACCAGTCGAGGAAATTGCCGAGCGCAGTGTTGCGCAACGTCTTGTTGTTCGTCGCGAAGAACAGCTCGTCATCCTGCTCCAGCGGTCCGATCGGTGGAGCGACATGGGCAACAGTGGGAAAGGCGAGCAGCCGGTCGCCGACCAGGCGCTCGACATCGGCGATCAGGCGACTGCGCGCCTCGAGAATCGCCAGGTAATCGGGCAGTGTCGTCTTGCTTCCGAGACGGGTGCGCATGACGACACGGTGGTCCATCCTGTCCGCGTCCGGTCCGGCCAAGCGTTCGCGGTGAAGCGCGAAAGCCTCCGCCGTCACCAGCGGACCATATCTCGTCATCAGATCGAATATCTCGTTAAAGGCGGGAATGACGGTGCGGGCAACATGGGCGCCGGCCTTTTGAAGACGTTCCAAAGCTGCCTCGAACGCGGCAACGACGCCGGCTTCCGCTCCGTCGAAGACGACGTTTTCAGGCACGATGAGTTCCAGCCCTTGCAGGGGACGCGCAACAACATCAGGCGCCGTCAAGCCGCGCATCGCCGCATCGATCCAGACCGCGTCCCTGACGCTGCGGCAGAGCGGTCCCAGCGAATCCAGGCTCTTTGCCAGCGGATAGACGCCTGCCATCGCGTGGCGGCCGCGTGTCGCCTTATAGCCGACGATGCCGTTGAAGGCGGCGGGAATACGCACCGAGCCGCCGGTATCGGTGCCCATGGCGACCGGAACCAACCCGGCCGCGACGACGACGCCGGCACCCGAGGACGAGCCGCCGGGAATCCGTGGGAGATCGGTGCCGCGCGGATTTACCGGCGTGCCGTAATGCGGATTGATGCCGAGGCCGGAAAAGGCGAATTCGCTCATATTGGTGCGCCCGACGGCGACCATGCCCGCCTGCTTGAGCAAAGCGACAACAGCCGCATCGCGCTTGGCCGGCATGTCCTTTGCCAGAACGACGGAACCCGCCGTCGTCGGCAAGCCTTCGATGTCGAAAAGATCTTTCCAGGCGATCGGAATGCCGTCCAGCAATCCAAGCGAGCGCCCTTCCCGCAGACGTCGCGAAGAAGCGCGCGCCTCCTCCATCCCGCGGCTTTCGAGCAGAGTGGTGAAAACCGCCTTGTCGGCATGGTTTGCGATGGAATCGAAAACCGCCTCGGCCACCTCGACCGGGTCGGCCGCGCCACCTTGAATGAGGACCGAAAGTTGCGCGACCGACATCGCGCCGAAGGATTTGCTCATGGGACTATCCAGAAGAAAGATGTTCCTCTCTGGACTACCCCGGATCATTCCGGTGAACCAGAGCTTCACGATATTTTGCGTTTATTGGTACGATTTTTTGAACACTGCGTTTGAATATCGCCCCTTCAATTGCCACGATCGAAGACACACATGCTGCACGCATGCGGAAGCGGTTCGGCACGAGGGTGAGAGTTTGCTCTAGAGAGACCGGCGCCGCATGTGTTGCAGGAGTAATTAAAATGACAGATTGTGAAACTTTAAGCCGTCGCCAGGATATGGTGACCCTTCATGTAAAAGAGGACCAAACCGCCGGTTTAGGCGAGCGCGATTATGTGGAACATGTCCGCGCACAGAAACTTTCGGCCTTCGAACGCATTGTCGTGGTCGGAGCGCTGGTTCTCTTGAGCTTTGCGGGTTTTGCCGCATATTCTTCCGGCAATACAGACCCGATGACGACATCGGCCATTGCCGCCCCGGCCGGCGATAACATGCCGCAGCATCCGGCCTACGGCCATTGCCGCGACAGCAGCCCCTACGCTGAGAGGGTCTGCTAACAGGAAAGCCACCGCATAATTCCTTAAATCGGAATCGATTTAAGGATAAAATTATGCGGTAATTTAAAGTGCTACAGCGTCCTTTGCGCGTCTCAAAAGACGCACGGCGCTGTAGATCGCCGGGCATGGAGACCTTGAGCCCAGGCTGCATTGACAGCGGGAAAGGGAAAAGAACCATGGCCGGTGATGTCGATTATAATCTCGATCGCTTCATCGATGCTCAGAATGGCGTCTATGAACAGGCGCTTTCAGAGCTGAAAGCCGGGCGCAAGACCTCCCATTGGATGTGGTTCATCTTCCCGCAAATCGCCGGCCTCGGCACGTCGGCGATGGCCGAGAAATATGCGATCCGCTCGGCCGAGGAAGCCGGCGCCTATCTCGCCGATCCCATTCTCTCAAGCCGGCTGCTGCGCTGTGTCGAGGCGATTCTGTCCGTCGGCGGCCGCTCGGCGCATGAAATTCTGGGCTCACCCGACGACCTCAAGCTACGCTCGTCGATGACCTTGTTTGCCGCGATCAGCGACCATGGTTCGCCCTTCCACCGGGCGATCGAGCATTTCTATCAGGGAAAATTCGACGAGCGGACGATAGAGATCCTTGGCGCGGATTAACGGCCCGGCCTACTCTCCAGCGTAGCAATCTCCTCGGAGATCTCGCTCAACCGCTGACGTAGATCGATGTCGGTGCCATCATCGACCTCTTCCTCGCCGAAGCAATAGCGCGCATCATGAAGCTCCAGCTTGGCTTCAAGCTCGGCGCGTTTGTCATATAGGCGCTTGAGATAGACGTAGTTCATCTCCCTGCCTCCACATCGCCCCGGTGAGGGGAAAACGGCATGGAAGCGGTAAGGTTCCCCCGCTGATAATTCAGCGATTGAAAGTGCACTGCGTCCTTTGCGCGTCTGAAAAGACGCGCGGCGCTGTAGAGGGGGCGGTCAGGCGAAAGAAGCGATCGCCGCGTGGCAGGCCTTGGCGAAATGACCGCAGCAGCCGGCAGCGCCCATGGCCTGGCGGCTGACGCGGGCACCCTCGAGCAGCAGCGTCAACGTATCGGCAAGAAGCTGGGGTTCGCGCGCGCCGGCCGCCGAACAGAGCGCGGCCAAGCGATCACGCTGTTCGGCCTTGTGCCGCTCGATCATTTCGTGGGCGGGATGGCCCTCGCCCTTCAGCTCGATGGCGGCATTGGCGAGATCGCAGCCGGCGGGCTCGCCGTTCAGACACTGCGCCCGCAGTTCCACCCAGGCGTCCAGTTGGGCGCGCGGATTGCCGGGATAGGCCGCTTCCAGATCGCGCCAGATGGTACCCGCCTTTTCGGAGGCGCGGCGCAGCGTTTCGCAGACGAGTTCGTCCTTAGAGCCGAAATGCCGATACAGCGTCATCTTGTTGGTCAGAGCCGCGTCGGCAATGGCGTCGACGCCGATGCCGCGGATGCCGCGCTCGCGGAAAAGCTCCGAGGCGGTCGAGACGATACGCTCCCGCGGCGGGATGCGATCTTCTGGAACGGCTGCGGAGATTTCATTCGAAGTTTCTGATTTTTTTGCGGACGTAGTCCTTGACATCAATGTGACCGATCGGTAACAAATGCATTGTTACTTACCGGTAACACCACTTAACGCGAAAGTCAATGCCGAGGGCATGGCAGCGGAAAGTGGAACACGGGCGACCGCCCACGAAAGGAGGACAACCATGACAAAGACCAGAGATGACCTGACGATATCCGAAGCCCTTCGCGACCCCCTGATTGCCATGGTGTTGCGCGCCGACGGCGTGAAGCTTGAAGACTTCAAGCAACTCCTGGAGACGGCCGCCCGCAAACGCGAACCGCGCTCGACTTCGGTGGGCAATATGATCGGAGCACTCGCAAACCGCGCCAATCTGCCCGCCATGCCCTGCTTCGGCTGACAAGCCGCCTGAAAAGCTTGGGGATCTCTCCCTGCCCCCGTCAAGGGCCGCCGTCATAACCTGTCGGCGGCCCTTGCCGCTTTAGAGGATCGGCTTGCCGCCGGTGACCGCGATTGTCGTGCCGGAGACGTAGCTCGACAAGGGATCGGCCAGCATCACATAGGCTGTCGCCAGCTCGGCCGGCTGGCCGGGCCGTTTCATCGGCACCTGCTTGCCGAAATTGCTGACGCTTTCTTCAGGCAGTGTCGAAGGGATGAGCGGCGTCCAGATCGGCCCCGGCGCCACCGCATTGGCGCGAATGCCTTTCTCGGCCAGAAGCTGGGCAAGGCCGGCGGTGAAATTCTGGATCGCGCCCTTGGTCGTCGCATAGGCAAGCAGCGTCGGGTTTGGACTGTCCGAATTGATCGAGGCCGTGTTGATGATGGCGCTGCCGGGTTTCATATGGGCGACGGCTGCCTTGGTCAGGTAGAACATCGAATGGATGTTGACCTTGAAGGTCAGCTCCCATTCCTCGTCGCTGATCTCGTCAATGCTCTTGAAGCTTGCCTGATGCGCGGCGTTGTTGACCAGAATGTCGATACCGCCAAGTTCCTTGACCGCCGTCTCGACGATCTGCCGGCAGTGGGCCGGATCCTGGATGTCACCGCTGACGAGGATAGCCTTGCGTCCGGCCTGCTCGACGAGCCGTTTCGTCTCATCGGCATCCTCATCCTCGTCGAGATAGGAGATCACCAGATCGGCACCCTCCCTGGCGTAAGCGATTGCCACCGCCCGACCGATGCCGCTATCGCCGCCGGTGATGATCGCCCGCTTGCCTTTCAACCTGTCGGCGCCGCGATAACTCTCCTCGCCGTGATCGGGAATAGGATCCATCTGCGTGGTGAAACCAGGCATCGGCTGTTTCTGGGATGGAAAAGGGGGTGTTGGGTAATTTGGCATCATGACCTCCTGTGTTCAGGGGGCAAACTCAGGCTAAGACTTGTTGTTCCAGCGGTCTTGCGGCAGTTTTGCTTTCGGATTAAAATGACTAGAAAATTGGTCATCAAGAGGGTGTCATGGCGAGTGTTAATTTAGCGGAAGCCAAGGCCCATCTCAGCGAATTGCTCAATCGCGTCGAAGCCGGCGAAACCGTCGAGATTTTGCGCCATGGCAAGCCGGTGGCGCAGCTCGTGCCCGTCAAGACGCGCAAAAAACCGGTCGATGTCGCGCGGCTGAAGGCATTGACCGCCTCGATGAAGCCGCCGGCCAAGCCGGTCGATTCCGCGACCTTCATCCGCGACATGCGCGACAATGATCGCTACTGATGCTTTATATCGACACATCAGTCCTCGTCGCCGCCTGGACGATAGAAACCCGCACGGACGACGTGCAGCAATGGCTGGCAGCGCGTCAATCCGAGGAGATCGCGGTCAGCGGCTGGACGATTACCGAATTTTCGAGTGCCATCGCGCTTAAGGCGAGAAACGGACAGCTCGATCCGGACGATCGCAGCAAGGCTTTGGCGCTGTTCAAGGAGCAATGTTCGACGTCCTTCGAGCTCCTGCCCATATCGCGGTCGCACTTCATCGAAGCGGCACGAATGCCAGATCAATTTAATATCGGTCTTCGCGCCGGTGATGCTCTGCATCTCGCTGTCGCGATCGGCAGCGACGCCACGCTCGTCACGCTGGACAAGGGGCTGGCAAAAGCTTGCAGCATCGTCGGTGCGCATTATCGGCTGTTATGAAGTGGACGATATCGTGGGTATCACTCAGCCTCCCATACGATCAACCTGCAAAATGTTGCGATTTGCCACAGCGACAACTATGCCATAGTAATGTAACATGATCGCAGTTTTCATGAGGTGCGTGGAATTGGACGGAAAAACATCATCCGCAGTTTACTCCGAAGATGAGGGCGTTGCCAGCGAGGCCGATCGCAAGGGGGCACGCCGCGCGCGTGTCAGCGGCATCGACCGGGCGCTTCAGGTGATCGATCATCTTTATGAGACCGGATCGCCCGCCGGCGTCTATGCGATCGCCAAGGCTGTGAAGGCGCCGCTTTCGACCGTTTACGTCATCGTCGACGATCTCGTCGAGAAGAACATGCTGACGCGGCAGACGGACGGCTCGATCTGGCTCGGCGCGCGGCTCTACCACTACGGCCTTGCCTACGCACGTTCATTGGATTTCATGAGCATCGCCACCCACGAAATGCACGATCTCTGCCGCCAGGCCGGCGAAACCGTGCAGGTCTGCGGTCGCGACGGCGACTATATGCTGGTGCTCGCCATGGCCGACGGCCCGAGCCACTTCCAGGTCGCGTCCCGCGTTGGCACCCGGGTGCCGCTCAACTGGACGGCCTCCGGCCGCCTGCTCGTCGGCCACCTGCCCGAGCAGGAGCGCATCGAACTGTTCAAGCGCTGCGCCCGCTCTTCACCGACCGGCCGCGCCGAGATCGATCCGGGTACGCTGTCGGAAGCCGCCGGCAAAGCCTTCGAGTCGCGCTTGTCGATCCAGGCGGGGGAATCCGATTATGCGGTTGCCTGCATCGCCTCGCCGATCTGCGATCGCGATGGCCAGTGCGTCGCCACCATTTCCATCGTGCTGCCGGAACAGAAGGCCTTTTCCGACGAGAACCACTATACGGCCCATGTGCGTAGTTCAGCGGAACGGATCGAAAAGCTGATGGGCTGGCGCAACCGCTGAGCATTGCGCTTTTCAGCGGATCCTACCTGTAGGAATAGCCGTGGCTGTGGCGCACCAGCTTGCGCGCCCGCGGCACATAGCGGCTGGCGGCAAAGGCATCGGCGCCCATCACGGCATAGCGCGGCTCGAACAGCTTGGTGAGGACCGAGACGTCGCCGTTGGAATCCGTCGCCTCGAGATCGGAATCGACCAGATCGAAAACGGTGAATTCCGCCTGCGAGCCGACCGAAAGCCGGTTCTCCATCGACAGCTTGATGACGGATGCCGGCGCATGGGTGACGGCTTCCACCACCTTGTCGAAAGGCATGCCGACGCTGAGCAGCTTCGACATCGTCGTCGCCAGGTCCCAGACCGGGAAGTTCATCGAATGGCCGTGCAGGTCGGTCGAGATCGAGAACGGCAGAAGCCCGCGCGCAATCGCCGCCTCGGCGACCTTGAAGGAGAAGGAGGCGCCGCCATGGCCGATGTCGAGACGGATGCCCTCGGAGGCGCAGCGCTCGGCGAGATTGAAGAGGTCCTCGTCTTCCATGATGCTCGACCCGGCCTTGCCGTTGAAGCAGTGCGTGACGACGTCGCCGGGGCCGAGGATCTCGAGCACTTCGTCATAGAGCGCCGGCGGCTCGCCGACATGCACCATCATCGGCACTTTCAAAATCTTGGCGATCTTCTTGCCAAGCTTGACCGGCGTGACGCCCCACGACCCGGTGATGACATGGCTGGCGCGCACCTTGATGCCGACGATGTGCTCGCTGTTTTCGGCATAAACTTCGAGAATGCGGTCGAGATCGATATCGCGGATATCCCGCAATTCCGCAACGCGGTTGCAGGCCACAAGACCGATCGAGCCGAGATTGAGGAAGGCCTTGATGCGCTCGCGCGAGGGCTCGATGATATATTCGCGGAAGCCATGAAAATTTGCCTCACCGGCCGAACCGGCATCGACCAGCGTGGTGACGCCGCGCTCGACGCCGCATTCGGACGGACGGATGGAAATATCAGTGCCGCCATGCCAGATATGCACGTGCAGGTCGACCCAGCCGGGCGAAATGAAGGCGCCCTTGCCGTCGATGCGCGTCACATCTTGCGAAACTGAAAGCGACGGACCGATCTCGGCGATCCTGCCGCCGGCATTGACGAGAATGTCGATTGTCCCCTCGGATGTGCCCGCACCGAAAGCGATCGGTTTGACATTGGTGAGGAGAAGCGGCTTCTTCGCCTGGTCGCCGGGCATGACATGCATTCCTTTCGAAGTTTCGGACCGGGATCGCTCCTCGGCCATCCGTCTGCGGGTTGCTCTGGAAGAGTAATGAGGAAGCTAGAGATGACGCCTCAGGGCACCGCATCGTCATAATTCCATAATTATGCTATATAAGTCTTTATAATAGAATAAAGCTGAGGACGCCGCTGTCAAGAAAAATGACGTGGCCGTCACCACTGAGGAAACGTAAGCGGTGCGCTCCTTTCGAAGCGCGCCCGTTTCGAAGATCCGATAAATTCGCGTTTGTTTTCAATCTCGAAGGATCGAATAGTCAAGCCGTTCCAGGTGATCCGGATCGGCGATGGCGTCGATCGCGGCGATCCTGCCATCGGCGATCGTCAGCGCCACCACGACGCGGAGCTGGCCCTGGATCTCCACGACGAATCCGAGCTCACCGTCGACAATGGCGATTTCTGCCGCCTGCGCCCGACCCTTGAAGGCTTCGGCCACGTGAGCTGCGCCGCGCATTTCGCCAATGGTGCCGAAGCGGGCCGCCGTCGCATCGGGCCGGAAGACGACGTCGGGGGCAAGCACCGCGATTAACGCCTCCAGATCGCCGTTGCGCGACGCCGTCAGAAAGGCCTCGGCGATCGTCCGCTTGCGGCCGAGATCGACATCAGGTGCCTCGTCCAAACCCTGCACCCGGCGGCGGGCGCGGCTCGCGAGCTGGCGGGCGGCCGCGGACGAGCGGCCGATGATCGGCGCGATCTCGTCGAAGGGCAGGTCGAACATGTCGTGCAGCACGAAGGCGACGCGTTCGGCGGGCGCCAGCGTCTGCAGCACGACGAGCAGTGCCAGACCGACCGAATCGGCAAAGGCGGCTTCGCGCTCGGGATCGTCCGTCGGATCGGCGATCCCGCCATGGACGGGCACCTCCAGCGGTTCCTCGCGCCGGGTCTTGCGGGCGCGCAGCATGTCGAGGCAGATGCGCGCCACCACCGTCGTCAGCCAGCCGCCGAGATTGCCGACCCCTGTCGTATCCGTGCGGCTGAGCCGCAGCCAGGCCTCCTGAACGGCATCATCAGCCTCGCTGCGTGAGCCGAGCATGCGATAGGCTGCGGCCCTCAGATGCGCTCTGTTCGCCTCAAACTCATCGGCCAGCCATTTTTTCTCGTCCATTTGTCACATTCCTCCGCTGCGTTCCGTCAAAGCCATGACGAATGAAACCCGGCCGATGTGACAGCGCCGGCGGATCGTCGAACAACAGTAAACGCATCAAGGAGACATACCATGCAGGAGAGAATGGGAAACCCCGCCCTCGTCCTTCCCGCGGCCATGCAGGCGCTCAATGCGCTCAGCAAGGTGCCGGTCGAAACCGGCCTTTCGCCCAAGCTGCTCGAACTCGTCAACCTGCGCGCCAGCCAGATCAACGGCTGCAGCGTCTGTGTCGACGGTCATCCTCGTATTGCAAAGAAGCTCGGCGAAACCGACGAAAGGCTATTCGCCATCGGCGCCTGGCGCGACTCGCCCTATTTCAGCGACGCCGAACGCGCAGCCCTTGCGCTGACCGAGGCAGTCACCCGTGTCAGCGACCGCGCCGACCCTGTGCCGGACGATGTCTGGGACGAAGCGACCCGGCATTATGACGGCAGGAGCCTTGCGGCACTCGTCATCGCCATCGCCAACATCAATGTCTGGAACCGGCTGAACATCGCCACCCGCCAGATCGCCGGGGCCTGGAAGCCGTAAACGGCGGGACGCCGGCAGCGCGTCACCCCTGCGCTGCCGGCAACCATCATCCCTAATCAGCATGGCTTCAGGCCATGCGAAACCATCGGTCGTTCAGATGATGCCGCCGCCGCCGGCAGCGGACGCCGGGCGCTCGGCCGCCACCTTTTTGCGATAGCCGCTGGCGCGATAGACGGCGATCGGGTCGATCGCGCCGCCGGCTCTGCGTCGGGCTTCGGCGAGGATCGGCTCGACATCGGCGCGATAGGCGCGCTTCAACGTTTCCGATGCCATCAGCGCGTCGTTGTCGTCCTGGTAACCGGAGAGCGCCTTGCGGTCGACGAGCAGCGCCTGTGCATAGGCACGGCGGATTTCGTTGGCGCTGTTGATCAGGCTTTCGATCGGGTCGGTGACATTGTGCGACTGGTCGATCATATGGGCCGGGTTGAAGTCATTGACGCCGCGCTGCTCGGCATCGACCAGTTCGTTGAAGACGAGGAACAGCCGGTAGGGATCGATCGCGCCGGCGTCGAGATCGTCGTCGCCATACTTCGAATCATTGAAGTGGAAACCGCCGAGCTTGCCGAACTGGATCAGACGGGCGACGATCATCTCGATATTGGTGTTCGGCGCATGGTGACCGAGATCGACGAGGCAATAGGCCTTGGGGCCGAGCGTCTGAGCGATCAGATAGTTGGTGCCCCAATCCTGCACGATGGTGGAATAGAAGGCCGGCTCGTACATCTTGTGCTCGGAGAACAGCTTCCAATCATCAGGCAGTGCCTTGTAGATATCCGCCATCGAGGCGAGGTAACGCTCGAAAGCCTTGGTGAAATGGCTCTGGCCGGGGAAGTTCGAGCCGTCGCCGATCCAGACCGTCAATGCCTTGGAGCCGAGCGCCTTGCCGATTTCGATGCATTCGAGATTGTGCTCGACCGCTTGCGCCCGTGTTGCCGCATCGGTGTGGCTGAGCGAGCCGTATTTATAGGAATGGGCCTGGCCGGGCGCATCGGAAAAGGTGTTGGAATTCATCGCATCGAAGCCGAGGCCGAGCGCATCACCCTTGGCCTTCAACTCCCTGGCGTCGGCCTTGTCCCAGGGAATATGCAGCGAGACATTCGGCGTCGCCTGCGTCAGTTGGTTGATGACGGCGCAATCGTCGAGCTTGTCGAAGATGCCGCGCGGCTCGCCGGTGCCGGGGAAACGGGCAAAACGCGTGCCGCCGGTGCCGACGCCCCAAGAGGGAACGGCGACGAAGAATTCCGCAACCTTCCGGGTGACTGCTTCGATATCGACGCCGCGACGGGCAAGCGTCGCGCCCAGTGCCTCGTAATCGGCTTTCAGCGCTGTTGCCCGCTTGTCGTTATCCGTCGCAACCAGATCCTGCGCGATCCTGAATTCGGCCATTTCTTCCTCCCGATTGTTTCTTTCTTCCCTTCTCCCCAGCGGGGAGAAGGTGGCCCGAAGGGTCGGATGAGGGGGCGGCCGGGTAGGGCATTAATGGTCCTTCGCTGCCCCGCCCAGAACACGCATCGCTTCGCTCTGCGTCCCCCTTCATCTGCCTGCCGGCATCTTCTCCCCGCCGGGGAGAAGAGCGTCCCTCTTACCGCGTAAAACTCTGCACGTTGCCGGCATCGACGTTGATGATGTTGCCGGTCGATTTTGCCGAAAGGTCCGATGCGAGGAAATAGATCGCCTCGGCGATATCTTCCGGAAACACGTTGAGTTTCAGCATCGAACGCTTGCGGTAATGTTCCTCGAGATCGTCCACCTCGATCTTGGACGACGCAGCGCGCTGCTCGCGCCATTCGCCGCTCCAGATCTTCGAGCCGCGCAGGACGGCATCCGGATTGACGGTGTTGACGCGGATGCCGGCATCCGCGCCTTCCAGCGCCAGGCAGCGGGCGAGATGGATTTCGGCAGCCTTTGCCGTGCAATAGGCAGATGCATTCGGCGAGGCGGCAAGACCGTTCTTCGACGCGACAAAGATGACGTTGCCGCCGAGCGCCTGACGGCGGAACAGCCGGAACGCTTCGCGCGAGACGAGGAAATAGCCGGTCGCCAGAATATCGATATTGCGGTTCCACGTCGACAGCTCGGTGGCTTCGATCGGCGCGGACGAGGCAATGCCGGCATTCGAGACGAGGATATCGATGCCGCCGAATTCGACGCAGGCTTCCGCGAAGGAGGCGATCACCGCATCTTCCTTGGTGACGTCAAGCCGGACGCTGCGCACAGCGTCGGCGCCATATTTCTTGACGAAATCGGCTTCGGTGCCCTCGAGTGCTGCCTGGTCGATATCGGCAAGCACCACGCAGGCGCCTTCGCCGACGAGGCGCGCGGCCGTCGCCCGGCCAATACCACCGGCGCCGCCGGTGACGAAGGCGACGCGGCCAGCAAGGCTCTTCGGCTTCGGCATGCGCTGCAGCTTGGCCTCTTCGAGCAGCCAGTATTCGATGTCGAAGGCTTCCTGCTCGGGCAGGCCCTGATATTCCGAGACCGTCGAGGCGCCGCGCATGACGTTGATGGCGTTGACGTAGAATTCGCTGGCAATACGAGCCGTCGCCTTGTCGCGGGCAAAGGACAGCATGCCGACGCCAGGAACGAGGAAGATGACGGGATTGGCATCGCGGATGGCGGGCGAATTGTCATGCTTGCAGTCGTTGTAATAGCGGGCGTAATCGGCGCGGTAATCCTCCAGCGCCTTGTCGAGACCAGCAACGATCGCGTCGACATCCGGCTTGGCCGGGTCGAAATCGACGATCAGCGGGCGGATCTTCGTGCGCAGGAAATGATCCGGGCAGCTGGTGCCGAGTGCGCCGAGCGGACGCAGATCCCGGGAATTGACGAATTCGAGCACGGAGTCCTGATCGTCGAAATGCCCGAGCTTGCGCTCCTGCTTGCCGATGCGGCCGCGGATCTCCGGCATCAGCCGAGCGGCGATGGCCCGGCGTTCGGCAACGGCCAGGCTCTCAGTGAGCGCACCGCCGAAAATCGTCTTTCCCTCGGTCTTTTCGGCAAACCAGACGATCGCCTTGTTGATGATATCGAGCGTCAGCTCGTAGCAGGCCTTGGCGTCATCAGCCCAGGTAAAGAGGCCGTGGCTTTCGAGCACGACACCCTTGGCATTCGGGTTTGCGGCGACGAAAGCACCGAGGTCGAGGCCGAGCTGGAAGCCCGGACGACGCCAGGGCAGCCAGCCGATCTCGTCGCCGAAGATCTGCTGCGTCAATTCCTTCGAATTCTTCGACGCGGCGATCGCGATGATCGCATCAGGATGCATGTGGTCAACATGGGTGAAAGGCACGAAACCGTGCAGCGGCGTATCGATCGAGGCTGCGCGGGCGTTCAGGTTGAAGGTGCAGTGCGGCAGGAAGCCGACCATGCGGTCCTCGTCCTCGACGCCCTTGTAGATGCTCTTCAGCGATTCCAGCTTGTCCTGGTAGAGCGTCGCGAAACCGTCGAGCTTGATCGTGCCGACATCGCCGCCCGATCCCTTGACCCAGAGTACCTTGACCTTGCCTCCGGTCAGCGGATCGGTTTCCAGCACCTTCGCCGAGGTGTTGCCGCCGCCATAATTAGTGATGCGCTTGTCGGCGCCGAGCAGGTTGGAGCGATAGAGCAGCTTGCCAGGCTCATCGAGGCCTGCCGCGTAAGCATCATCCCACCGGTTTTCCAGAAGCCGGACGTTCGCCGCCATGTCATCCTCCCATATGAAATCATCATCGGGACGCAAAGTTCAGCGCCCTTTTCGCTGACGGTATCGCTCATCAAAACGCAGCTTGTCAATCGAAAACGATCAAATTCGATTATTGTGCAGCGCAATATGAAAATTTATGATCGTTTTTGATTGACACATTGTCATATGTGCGAAATAAACGATTGAAGGAGGAGCCCCATGCACGAACGCGAACGCCATCGCATCATTCTGAGCGCCGTTCAGGAAAAGTCCGTCGTGACGGTTCAGGACATTTCCGAACTGACCGAGGCTTCCGAGGCGACGATCCGGCGCGACATCGCGGCTCTTCATGTTCAGGGCAAGATCCGGCGCGTGCGCGGCGGCGCCGAGGCCGTGCATCCGCCGCAGCTCGGCAATCTCGCCGGGCGCCCCTTCCGGGTATCGGAATCGGTCAACATCGATAAGAAACGCGCAATCGCCCGCCAGGCAGTCGAGCTTTGCGATCCTGGCGACGCGATCATCATCAACGGTGGCACGACCACCTTCCAGATGGTGCATTTCATGGCGGCGCACCGCCTGCAGGTAATGACCAATTCTTTCGCGATCGCCGAACATCTGGTCAAGCATTCGAAGAACACGGTGACGGTGCCGGGCGGAGCGATCTATCGCGAGCAGAGCCTGATCCTCTCGCCTTTCGACAATGACGCGATCCGCAATTTCTACGCTCGCCGCTTCTTCATCGGCGCGCAGGGCGTCGGCCCGCTCGGCATCATGGAAGCCGACGCGCTGATCATCCAGAGCGAGCAGAAGCTGATGCATCAGGCCGACGAACTGGTCGTCATGGCCGATTCCAGCAAGTTCCATCGCCGGTCGAGCCTCATTCTGTGCCCGCTCGAGCGTGTGTCTACGATCATCACCGATGACGGCATTCCCGAGGAAGCCGTCAGGATGATCGAGAATGCCGGCATCAGGCTCATTGTCGCGAGCCCGGTCGCCCAGGCAATCAAGGAGGATTCCTCGTCGGTCGCATAAGGCGCCGGCCAGGTGTGAAGAGTGTCAATCAAGTGGGAGGATGAAAGCATGAAACTCGCAAAGAAACTCGCAATCGGCGTGGCATTTGCCGTCGCCATGATGGCCGGCACGGCAAGTGCTGCCGACATCAAGATCGGTCTCGTCGTCAAGTCGCTCGGCAACGGCTTCTTCGATGCTGCCAACAAGGGCGCGCAGGAAGCGGCCAAGGAACTCGGCGGCGTCGAGGTCATCTATACCGGTCCGACCACGACGACGGCCGAAGGCCAGATTGAAGTCATCAACTCGCTGATCGCCCAAGGCGTCAGCGCCATCGCGGTTTCGGCCAACGATCCCGACGCGCTCGTTCCGGCGCTGAAGAAGGCTACACAGCGCGGCATCAAGGTCATCTCCTGGGATTCCGGCGTCGCGCCTGAAGGCCGTATCCTTCAGCTCAACCCGTCGTCCAACGAGTTGATCGGCAAGATGTGCCTGACCCTCGTCAAGGACCATCTCGACGGCGGCAAGGGTGACTTCGCCATCCTGTCGGCAACGACCACCTCGACCAACCAGAACATCTGGATCGACCAGATGAAGAAGCAGCTCAAGGATTTCCCAGGCCTCAACCTCGTCACCACGGTCTATGGCGACGACCTCTCGGACAAGTCCTATCGTGAAGCCGAGGGCCTCTTGAAGGCGAACCCGAACATCAAGGTCATCGTCGCTCCGACGACGGTCGGCGTTCTCGCCGCGTCGAAGGTCGTCGAAGACAAGGGCCTTGTCGGCAAGGTCTACGTCACCGGCCTTGGCCTGCCGTCCGAAATGGCCGGCGCGATCAAGTCGGGCGCGACGAAGGAATTCGCCATCTGGAACCCGATCGATCTCGGCTACTCCGCAACGCAGATCGCCTATCGCCTCGTCAAGGGCGAGACCGACGGCAAGCCGGGCAGCGAGATCGAGGCCGGCCGCATGGGCAAGATCAAGGTCGGCGACAACGGCGAAGCCGCCATGGCCGATCCCTTCGTCTACAACGCTACGAACATCGACCAGTTCTCCAAGGTCTTCTGATCCAAGCCGACGCATAAAAGCCCGGCGGCCTGATGGCCGCCGGGATTCTCATTCGACACTGGTAGAAGCTCGATGAACGCTGCCTTTCAACAAACCGCCACGGACAGCAAAACCGGTGATGCGCCCGCCATTTTGGAAATGCGCGGCATCTCCCAGATCTTTCCGGGCGTGAAAGCGCTCGACAATGTCAGCATCGCACTGCATCCAGGCACGGTGACCGCGCTGATTGGCGAAAACGGCGCCGGCAAATCGACGCTGGTCAAGATCCTGACCGGCATTTACAGGCCGAATGAAGGCGAGATCCTGGTCGACGGCCAACCGGTGACCTTTGCCAGCGCCCAAGCCGCAATCGATGCCGGCGTCACCGCCATCCATCAGGAAACCGTGCTGTTCGACGAACTGACGGTTGCCGAAAACATTTTCCTCGGCCATGCGCCGCGCACGCGTTTGCGCACCATCGACTGGCAGGCGATGAACAGCCGCGCGAAGGCGCTGCTGACCGCGCTCGAAAGCAATATCGATCCGACGATCCGGCTGAAGGACCTCTCGATCGCGCAGCGCCATCTGGTGGCGATTGCGCGCGCTCTGTCGATCGAGGCCCGCATCGTCATCATGGACGAACCGACGGCAGCCCTTTCCCGCAAGGAGATCGACGATCTCTTCCGCATCGTCCGGGGCCTGAAGGAAAAGGGCAAGGCGATCCTCTTCATCAGCCACAAGTTCGACGAGGTATACGAGATCGCCGACGATTTCGTCGTCTTCCGCGACGGCCGCGCCGTCGGCCAGGGCCGGCTCAAGGAAACGCCGCAGGACGAGATCGTCCGCATGATGGTCGGCCGCGACGTCGAGAATGCCTTTCCGAAGGTCGATGTCGCCATCGGCGGCCCGGTTCTCGAGATCCGCAACTATAGCCACCGCACCGAATTCCGTGACATCTCCTTCACCCTGCGCCAGGGCGAGATTCTCGGCATTTACGGCCTGATCGGCGCCGGGCGCTCGGAACTGTCCCAATCGCTCTTCGGCATCACCAGGCCGCTCTCCGGCACCATGATGCTCGAAGGCCGCGAGATCACCATCCATTCGCCGCAGGATGCGATCCGGGCCGGCATCGTCTATGTGCCGGAGGAACGCGGCCGCCACGGGCTGGCGCTGCCGATGCCGATCTTCCAGAACATGACGCTGCCCTCGCTCGCCCGCACCTCGCGCCGGGGCTTCCTCAGGGCGGCCAACGAATTCGCGCTCGCCCGCAAATATGCCGAGCGGCTGGACTTACGCGCCGCTGCCCTTTCCGTCCCGGTCGGCACGCTCTCCGGCGGCAACCAGCAGAAGGTCGTCATCGGCAAATGGCTGGCGACGGCGCCGAAGGTCATCATCCTCGATGAACCCACAAAGGGCATCGACATCGGTTCGAAGGCGGCCGTGCACGGCTTCATCAGCGAACTCGCCGCCGAGGGCCTGTCGATCATCATGGTCTCGTCCGAACTGCCCGAGATCATCGGCATGTCGGACCGCGTCCTGGTGATGAAGGAAGGTCTCGCCGCCGGAATTTTCGACCGCGCCGAGCTGTCGCCGGAAGCGCTGGTGCGCGCCGCCACCGGCAATGCATGAGGCCCGCAATGCATAAGGTCCAGCAATTCATAAGGTAAGAGCATGGCAAGACTGATCAGAAAACGCGAAACCCTGCTATTCCTCATCATCGTCGTGATGATCGCGATCTTTTCGACGCGCGCTGCCGATTTCGCAACGCCGGAGAATCTCGCCGGCATTTTCAACGATACCTCCATCCTGATCATCCTGGCGCTCGCGCAGATGACGGTCATTCTGACGAAATCGATCGACCTGTCGGTTGCTGCCAACCTCGCCTTCACCGGCATGGCGATCGCGATGATGAATGCCGCCTATCCCGACCTGCCGCTCGTCGTGCTCATCCTTGCCGCGATCGTCATCGGCGCCTGCCTCGGCGCCATCAACGGCCTTCTCGTCTGGGCGCTCGAAATCCCGCCGATCGTCGTGACACTCGGCACGCTCACCATCTATCGCGGCATGGCCTTCGTGCTGTCGGGCGGGGCGTGGGTCAACGCCCACCAGATGACGCCGATCTTCCTGTCGGTGCCGCGCACGCCGATCCTCGGCCTGCCCGTTCTCGGCTGGGTGGGGATCGTTATCGTGCTCTTGATGTATGTCCTGCTCAGGTACACCCAGTTCGGCCGCTCGGCCTATGCCACGGGCGGCAATCCGACCGCGGCCGTCTATGCCGGCATCGATACGGGCTGGACGAAATTCCTGGCCTTCGTTCTGTCGGGGGCGCTCGCCGGCCTTGCGAGCTATCTCTGGGTGTCGCGTTATGCTGTTGCCTATGTCGATATCGCCAACGGCTTCGAGCTCGACAGCGTCGCGGCCTGCGTTATCGGCGGCATCTCGATTGCCGGCGGCGTCGGCTCGGTCGCCGGCACCGTGCTCGGCGCGCTCTTCCTCGGCGTCATCAAGAATGCATTGCCGGTGATCGGCATTTCACCCTTCACGCAGATGGCAATCTCCGGAACCGTCATCATTCTCGCCGTCGCCTTCAACGCCAGGCGCGAGCGCAACCGCGGCCGCATCATCCTGCGCGACCGCGCCGCGGCCGAGATCAGAACGGAGGCCGTAGCATGAGCACCGTGTCTACACACGAAAAGCGGGTCATTCCCGACCGCCTCGGCACACCCTTCCGCCGCATCCTCGCGAGCTGGGAAGTACTGCTCTTTGCCGTCGCCGTCCTGATCTTCATCTTCAATTCGCTCGCCTCGCCATATTTCCTCGATGCCTGGAATCTCTCGGACGCCACCTTCAACTTCACCGAAAAGGCAATGATCGCCTTCGCCATGGCGCTGCTCGTCATATCAGGCGAGATCGACCTCTCGGTCGCCGCGATCATCGCGCTCGCCTCGACGGCAATGGGCGCGGCAGCGCAGGTCGGCATCGGCACACCGGGCCTGGTCGCGATCGGCATCGGCACCGGCCTTGCCTGCGGCATCTTCAACGGCGTTCTGGTCTCGGTGCTGAAACTGCCGTCGATCGTCGTCACCATCGGCACGATGAGCCTTTTCCGCGGCATTTCCTATATCGTCCTCGGTGATCAGGCCTATGGCAAATACCCGGCTGATTTCGCCTATTTCGGCCAGGGCTATGTCGTCTGGGTATTCTCCTTCGAATTCGTGCTCTTCATCGTGCTGGCGATCCTCTTCGCCATCCTCCTGCATGCGACGAATTTCGGCCGGCAGGTCTATGCGATCGGCAACAACGACTTCGCCGCCCGCTTCTCCGGCATTCCGGTCGAGCGCGTCAAATTCATCCTCTTCCTGTTGACCGGCGTCATGAGCGGCGTTGCCGCCGTCTGCTTGACCTCACGCCTCGGCTCGACCCGGCCGTCAATCGCCCAGGGCTGGGAACTTGAGGTCGTCACCATGGTCGTGCTCGGCGGCATCTCGATCCTCGGTGGCTCCGGCACCATCGTCGGCGTCGTCATCGCCGCCTTCGTCATGGGTCTCGTCACCTTCGGCCTCGGCCTGCTGAACGTGCCAGGCATCGTCATGTCGATCTTCATCGGCCTGCTTCTGATCATCACCATCGCCATCCCGATCATCGCCCGCCGCATCAAGGTCATGAGCTCCCGATGACTTTAGAAAAACACGCCTTCAAAATGCGGCTCAATCCGGGCATGGAAGCCGAATACCGCAAGCGGCATGACGAGATCTGGCCGGAACTGGTCGATCTCCTGCACAAGTCAGGCGCCAGCGACTATTCCATCCATCTCGACCGCGAGACCAACACGCTGTTCGGCGTGTTGACGCGGCCCGCCGACCATAGGATGGCAAGCCTGCCGGACCATCCGGTCATGAAAAAATGGTGGGCGCACATGGCTGATATCATGGCGACCAATCCCGATAATTCGCCGGTCCAGAGCGACCTGGTCACCGTCTTCCATATGCCATGAACGCCACCTCTTATCGCCGCATCGCCGTCCTCGACATCGGCAAGACCAATGCCAAGGTCGTCGTGCTCGACAGCGAGACGGGCGCCGAGGTCGCCGTCCTGAAACGGCCGAATATCGCGATCAAAACCGGTCTCTATCCGCATTACGACGTAGAGGCTCTCTGGTCCTTTGCGCTCGATGCGCTGAAAAGCCTTGCGCGCGAGCCCGGCTTCGACGCCATTTCGATCACCACTCATGGCGCATCCGCAGCACTGCTTGGCCGAGACGGCGCGCTTGCCATGCCTGTCATCGACTATGAACACGAATATCCGCAGAAAATCCGCGACGCCTATACGCGGCTGCGCCCCTCCTTCGACGAAACCTTCTCGCCGCACCTCGCGATGGGCCTCAACGTCGGCGCCCAACTGCACTACCAGAAGACCGCCTTTCCCGAGGAATTCGCCGAGGTTGCCACCATCCTCACCTATGCGCAATATTGGACGGCACGGCTGACCGGTGTCGCCGCCAATGAGCTGACCTCGCTCGGCTGTCACACCGACCTCTGGAACCCGAGGGCCGCCAGCTATTCCTCGCTCGTCGACAGGCTTGGCATTCGCGACCTCATGGCGCCGATCCGCTCCGCCTTCGATGCGCTCGGCCCGGTTCTGCCTGAAATCGCCGCTGAGCTCGGCCTTTCAGCACCCGTTCCGGTCTATTGCGGCATTCATGATTCCAATGCCTCGCTGCTGCCGCATCTGGTGCGTCGCGAAGCGCCCTTTGCCGTCGTCTCCACCGGCACATGGGTCATCAATTTCGGCGTCGGCGGCGATCTCGATCACCTCGACCCGAAACGCGATACGCTCGCCAATGTCGATGCCTATGGCCGGGCCGTCCCCTCCTCGCGTTTCATGGGCGGCCGGGAATTCGAGAGCCTTTCGGCCGAGATCGGCCCTGTCGACGAAAAAGCCGCCCAGGCGGCAATCGGCTCGGTCATCGACAAAGGCATGATGCTCCTGCCGAACGTCGCCCCGGGTTCCGGGCCCTTTCCGGGAAAGGCAAGCCGCTGGATCGGTGCCGAAGAAGCAAACCGCGAGGAGCGCTCTGCCGCTGCCTGCCTCTATCTCGCCTTGATGACCGATGCCTGCCTCGGACTGATCGGCGCCAAAGGCCCTGTTATCGTCGAAGGCCCGTTTGCCCTGAATGGGACCTATCTCACGCTGCTGGCCGCCCTAACCGGCCGCGAGGTCATGGCCCTTCCTGGCACAACCGGCACCAGCCAGGGTGCCGCCCTTCTCACCGGCATCCGGCCAGTGTCGGGTGCCGAGACGCATGTTCCGCCGACCGATATCCCCGGACTGACCACCTATCGCACCCGCTGGTACGCGGCGATGGAATAGGAGTCTTTCCAAAAGCGGCCTTGTTCGTCCCTGCCTTCTCGCTAGAACAGGATGATTTTAGGCCGGGTCGGCCTAAAATCTGAATCCTGTTCTACATTATATAGTTAGAGCATGATGTCGTCCGAAAACCGCTCACACTTTTCGGCATCATGCTCTAGTGTGGCACCTCGAAAATCAGGTCGAGGAGATAGCATGACAGAGACATTCGATCCGCGTAGGGTTGCAGCCAGGCTTCACGGCCTGCGCCAGGCCGGCAGGCAGGAGGCAACGGACACTTTCCCGCTGCCAGCCGATCTCCATCAGGCGATGGAGGCGCAGAATTTGCTCGCGGCGACAGACGGTATTGCCAGCAACGCCTGGAAGGTGACGGTCTCGCCGCAGGGCCAGGCGGTCACCGCTCCGCTGCATCCCTATGCCGAAGCCGTCTCGGGCGCTGACATTCCCTGGTATCCGGGCCTGAAATTCGAAACCGAGATCGCCGTGCGGCTCGGCAGGGACCTGCCGGTCCGCACCGTTCCATATAGCCGCGCCGACGTGGTCGAGGCGATCTCCGCTGTCCATCTCGGCGCCGAGCTGCTGGTGAGCGCGGTTAGGGAAAGCGGCAGCGTTTCCTTTCTGCTGTTCGTCGCCGACCGCCTCGGCAATAGCGGCTATGTGCTCGGTCCGAAGCTCGAAAAAAGCGTTGTCGACACCGTCGGGGGAACGCCGCTCAAGGTCACTCATGCCGGCCGCACGATCTTTGATGGTCCGGCACAGCATCCGAAGGGCGACGTTCTCACCTGGCTCGTCGATTACGCCAATGATGGCTTGCGCCCCGAGACATCGCTGAAGACGGGTGCGCTCATCACCACAGGCACGTTGAGCGGCGCGATCGAACTGACCGAACCCGGCGAGATCGACATCGAACTCGGCAATAGCAGGCTCAGCTTCTCGGTATCGAAGGGTTGACTTGACCCCGTGGCGCTTAAGCCTTCTCGCGGAACATCTCGATGATGGCGGAAAAGTCCCTTCCGCCATTACCCTGCTTCTCGAAGAGCGCGAAAAGCTGCGCTGCTTCCGCGCCGAGCGGCGTGGACGCGCCACTCGCCAGCGCCGCCTCCTGCGAAAGCCTGAGATCCTTCAGCATCAGGGCTGCGGCAAAGCCCGGCCTGTAGTCATTATTCGCAGGCGAAGTCGGCACCGGTCCGGGCACCGGGCAATAGGTATTGATCGACCAGCACTGGCCCGACGAGGTCGAGGCAACGTCGAACAGTGCCTGATGCGAGAGCCCAAGTTTCTCGGCGAGTACGAAGGCCTCGCAGACGCCGATCATCGAAATGCCGAGGATCATGTTGTTGCAGATCTTCGCCGCCTGGCCGGCGCCGGCCTCGCCGCAATGGACGATCTTCTTTCCCATCGCCTCGAGGATCGGTTTTGCCTTGACGAAGGCCTCTTCCGAGCCGCCGGCCATGAAGGTCAGCGTGCCCGCGGTCGCCCCGCCCGTGCCGCCGGAGACGGGGGCGTCGAGCGACAGGCAGCTCGCTGCCTTGGCCATCTCATGCGCCTTGCGGCTGCTGTCGACATCGATGGTCGAACAATCGATGACCAGCGTGCCTTGCGCGGCCGACTGCAGGATATCGGTCCAGGCCGTCAGCACGTGCCTGCCCTGCGGCAGCATGGTGATGATGATCTCCGCGTCCTTGACCGCCTGGCTGGCATGGCTTGCCGGTTTGACGCCGCTCTCCTCGGCCGCCTTCAGCACCGAAGCCGCGAGATCGAAGCCAAAGACTTCATGACCTGATTTGACCAGATTGGCTGCCATCGGCCCGCCCATGTTGCCAAGCCCGATGAATGCGATCCTTGCCATGGTCTTCTCCTATCGATTGTCTTCGAGGATCATTGCTGCCGCCTTTTCGGCGATCATGATCGTCGGCGAATTGGTGTTGCCCGAGGTGATCAACGGCATCACCGAGGCGTCGGCGATCCTCAGCTTGCCGAGCGCCCGGAATCTCAGCCTGGGATCGACGACGCTGTCCCTGTCGGCGCCCATGCGGCAGGTGCCGACGGGATGGAAGATCGTCGTGCCGATATCGCCCGCCACCCGCTCCAGATCGGCCTCCGTCTGATAGGCGGGTCCCGGCTTGAATTCCTCCGGCTTGAAACGGGCAAAGGAAGGCTGCGCGACGATCTTGCGCGTCAATCGTATTGAACGGACAGCTATGTCACGATCGCGCTGCGTCGAGAGGTATTTCGGGCTGATCGTCGGCTGGGCGGCAAAATCCGGGCTCGAAAGGTGCACCGAACCCCGGCTTTCCGGCCTGAGATTGCAGACGCTCGCCGTGATCGCCGGGAAAGGATGGACGGGATCGCCGAACTTCTCCAGCGATACCGGCTGCACGTGATATTGCAGATCAGGCGTTTCCCGGTCCGGGCCTGAGCGGGTGAAGATGCCGAGCTGGCTCGGCGCCATTGCCATCGGCCCGGAGCGGCGGACGAGATATTCGAGCCCGATCGCCGCCTTGCCGATCAGCTTCGTCGCCTTCTCGTTCAGCGTCGGAACGCCTGTGACCTTATAGGCCAGACGCAGCTGCAGATGGTCCTGCAGGTTCTCGCCGACACCCTTCACCTCGGTGACGACATCGACACCCGCCCGCTGGAGAACCTCGCCCCTGCCGATGCCTGACAGTTCCAGGATATGCGGCGAGCCGATCGAACCGGCCGAAAGGATGGTTTCTTTCGCAGCATAGGCGCGTTTCGCCACGCCACCATGCTGGAATTCGACGCCGGCAACGGCGCCCTCCTCCACCAGCAGCCGCCGGACCTGCGCTTTGGTCAGGACGGTCATGTTGGAGCGCTTCATCGCCGGGCGCAGGAAGGCCTTCGAGGTGTTCCAGCGAATGCCGGAACGCTGGTTGACGTCGAAATAGCCGGAACCTTCGTTGCTGCCGCGGTTGAAATCCGCGGTCTCAGGGATGCCTGCTTCCCTGGCCGCCTGCTGAAAGGCATCGAGCACGGCCCAGCGCACACGCGCCTTCTCGATGCGCCATTCGCCGCCGGCACCATGCATCTCGTCTTCGCCGCGATAAAAATCCTCGGACTTGCGGAAGAAGGGCAGAACATCGTCCCAACCCCAGCCGGTGCAGCCCATCTGCCGCCAGAGGTCGTAATCGCGCGCCTGGCCGCGCATGTAGATCATGCCGTTGATCGACGAACAGCCGCCAAGCACCTTGCCGCGCGGATAGCTCAACGCCCGGCCGTTCAATCCCGCTTCCGGCGCCGTGGTGAAGCACCAGTCGGTGCGCGGATTGTTGATGCAATAGAGATAACCGACCGGAATATGGATCCAGTGATAATTGTCGCTGCCGCCAGCCTCGAGCAGCAGCACGCGGCTCCTGCCATCGGCGGACAGCCGGTTGGCAAGCACGCAGCCGGCGCTGCCTGCCCCGATGATGATGTAGTCGTAACGATCCATGCCCCGCACGAGACTCCAGATGCTTGCCGCTTCCCTCTCCCCGCAGCACGGGGAGAGGAAGAGTCGCAGCGCCGCCGCCCGTCTCTTTTCCCGGGAAAGAGGGATTCTTTCCGGAAAGAGAGAGGTCCGCCCGTTCAGCGGCGATAGACGAAGCCCAGTTTCCGCCCCAGCCGCGAGGCGTAGAATTCGCCGATGATGCCCCGGCGGAAGATCAGTACGCAGACCATGAAGACGATGCCGGTGATGATCGTCACCGGGAATTCCGAGGTGGCGAGGTAGTTTTCCAGCGCCACCACCAGCCCGGCTCCGAAGAGCGGGCCGATCAGCGTGCCGATGCCGCCGAGCAGCGTCATCAGGATCACTTCGCCCGACATCTGCCAGGCGACGTCGGTCAGCGTCGCAAACTGGAAGACGATCGATTTCACAGCACCCGCGAGCCCGGCAAGCGCGGCCGACATGACGAAGGCGCCGAGCTTATAGCGTGCCACGGAATAGCCGAGCGAAATCGCCCGTTGCTCGTTTTCGCGGATCGATTTCAGGATCATGCCGAAGGGCGAATTGATGAAGCGCCAGATGATCAGCACGCCGATGATGAAAACAGCCAGCACGAAATAATACATATTGGTCGAGCTGTTCAGATCGATAAAGCCGAAGAGATGGCCGCGCGGCACCGACTGGATGCCGTCCTCGCCTTCGGTGAACTCCGCCTGCAGGCAGAAGAAGAAGAACATCTGCGACAGCGCCAGCGTGATCATCGCGAAATAGATGCCCTGACGGCGGATCGCGAAGAATCCCATGACGAGGCCGAGAAACGCCGCGCCCACCACCCCAATCAGGATGCCGAGTTCCGGCGGCAGGCCCCATGCCTTCACCGTATAGGCGGTGAAATAGGCCGCTCCCCCGAAGAAGGTGGCATGACCGAAGGACAGCAAGCCGGTATAGCCGAGCAGCAGGTTGAAGGCGCAGGCAAAGAGCGCGAAGCAAAGCAGCTTCATCAGGAAGATCGGATAGAAGAAAAACGGCGCCAGCAGCAGGAGCAGCAGCCCCGCCAGCAGAAAACCCGCCTGTACCGAAAGGGCGGTTCGGCTTTTTTCCGTTTGGATGGTTTCGGTGATGTCAGCCATGTCACGCATCCCGTCCGAAGAGGCCCGCGGGCCTGATAAGAAGCACGATCGCCATGATGACGAAGATCACGATGTTGGAAGCCTCGGGATAGAAGACCTTGGTCAGGCCCTCGGCGATGCCGAGCACATAACCAGTGATGATCGCGCCCATGATCGATCCCATGCCGCCGACGACGACCACGGCGAAGACGACGATGATCATGTTCGAGCCCATCAGCGGCGAGACCTGGTAGATCGGCGCCGCCAGCACGCCGGCAAAGGCGGCGAGACCCGCCCCGAGCGCGTAAGTGAGCGTCAAGAGCACCGGCACGTTGACGCCGAAGACCTGCACCAGCACGGCGTTTTCCGTGGCGGCGCGCAGATAAGCGCCGAGCTTGGTCTTCTCGATCAGCAGCCATGTGCCAAGGCAGACGACGAGCGAGACGACGACCACCCAGCCGCGATAGATCGGCAGGAACATGAAGCCGAGGTTGGCGCCGCCGGCAAGCGCAGCCGGCGTCGCATAGGGCTGGCCGGAAGAGCCGTAGAGATAGCGGAAGGTGCCCTCGACCGCGAGCGCCAGGCCGAAGGTGAAGAGCAGGCCGTAGAGCGGATCGAGATCGTAGAGCCGGCGCAGGAACAGCCGCTCGATGATAGCGCCGGCAAGGCCGACGATCACGGGCGCCAGGATCAGCGACGGCCAGTAGCCGATGCCGGCATAGGTCAGCAGCAGGTAGGCGACGAAGGCGCCGAGCATATATTGCGCGCCATGGGCGAAGTTGATCACCCGGAGCAGGCCGAAGATGATGGCGAGGCCGAGGCTGAGCAGCGCATAGAACGAACCGTTGATCAGGCCGATCAGCAGCTGGCCGAACAGCGCCTGCAGGGGAATGCCGAAGATCATTGTCATCTGGTCACACTCCCAGAACTTTGTGCAGCGTGTCCATGCGCTGCGGCAGTTCACCGACCGGGAATTCCGACACCATCTGCCCATGATCCATCAGATAGAAGCGATCGGCAATACGGCTGGCGAAACGGAAATTCTGCTCGACGAGCAGGATCGTCATGCCGCGCTCCTTCAGCGTCTTCAGCACCTCCCCGATGCGCTGGACGATCACGGGGGCAAGCCCTTCCGTCGGTTCGTCGAGAATGAGCAGCCTGACGCCGGTGCGTAGGATTCGAGCGATCGCCAACATCTGCTGTTCGCCGCCGGAAAGCTTGGTGCCCGGGCTACCGCGGCGCTCGTAGAGATTGGGAAAGAGCTCGTAGATCTCGTCGAGTGTCATCCCACCTGCTGCCACGACAGGCGGCAGCAGCAGGTTTTCCGAAACGGTTAGCGTCGAGAAGATGCCGCGCTCCTCCGGCACGAAGCCGATGCCCCGATGCGCCGTCTTGTGCAGCGGCACCTGCATCATGTCGCTGCCGGCAAAGCTGATCTTGCCCTTCCGGGACCGCACGATGCCGGTGATGGTGCGCAGCGTCGTCGTCTTGCCGACCCCATTACGTCCGAGAATGGTGATCGTCTCGCCTTCTCCGACGCGCATATCGACGCCGTGCAGGACATGGCTTTCGCCGTACCAGGCATTGAGCCCCTGGACCTCGAGGAGAGCGGCCATCAATGCTCCTCCGTACCCATATAGGCGACGCGTACGCGCTCGTCCTGGCTGACGGTCGCATAATCGCCCTCGGCGAGGATCTCGCCACGCTGCAGCACCGTGACATGCTGGCAGATATTGGCGACGACGGAGAGATTGTGCTCGACCATGAGCACCGCCCGCTCGCGGGCGACCTCGCGGATGATGGATGAGACGACGCCGACATCCTCCTGCCCCATGCCGGCCATCGGCTCGTCGAGCAGCAGCACCTTGGGATCAAGCGCCAGCGTGGTGGCGATCTCCAGCACCCGCTTGCGGCCATACGAAAGATCGGCGGCGATATGATCGCGCTCCTTGGAAAGCCCGACGCTGGCCAGCAGTTGCTCGGCGCGCTCGTTCAGCCGGTCGAGCGCCGAAATCGGCCGCCAGAACTGCGTGGAAAGATTGTTCGGCCGCTGCAGCGCCACACGCACATTGTCGAGAACGCTCAGGTGCGGGAAGACCGCGGAGATTTGGAAAGAGCGTACCAGTCCCATGCGCGCCACCTTGTCGGGTGGCGTCTTCGTGATGTCAACGCCCATCAGGGTGATCGTGCCTGATGTCGGCTGCAGGAACTTGGTCAGCAGGTTGAAGACCGTCGTCTTGCCGGCGCCGTTCGGGCCTATCAGCGCATGCACGCTTGCGTCATGCACGTCGAGATCGACGTTCTTGACGGCGGTGAAGCCGCCGAAATCGCGGCGCAGGCCGCGGGCGGACAAGACCACCCGCGGTTTTTCCTGAGTTTCAATTGCGGAAACCGCCATCGTGCTTACTTCACCAGATCGCAGCCGCTCTTGGCGGGGTCGATATAGGCTTCCTTGCCGGGAATGGTGGCGAGCACGTTGAAATAATCCCACGGCTCCTTGCTTTCGGAAGGCTTCTTGACCTGCAGCAGGTACATGTCATGGATCATGCGGCCATTGGCGCCGACCGTGCCGCCGCGGCCGAAGACGTCATCGACCGGCATTTCATGCAGCTGCTTGGCGACGGCTTCCGTCTCGTCGGTGCCGGCCTTCTCCACCGCCTTCAAATATTGCGTCACTGCCGAATAGGTGCCGGTGTGGATCATGTTCGGCATCTTGCCGGTGCGGGCGAAGAACTTCTTGGCGAAGGCGCGGCTTTCGTCGTCGCGATTCCAGTAAAAACCTTCCGTCAGGGTCAACCCTTGAGCCGCTTCGAGGCCGAGGCCGTGGACTTCGGCGAGCGTGAAGAGCAGCGCCGCCAGATGCTGGCCGCCCTGGGTGATACCGAATTCGGCCGCCTGCTTGATGGCGTTCGAGGTGTCGAGGCCGGCATTGGCAAGGCCGATCACCTTGGCGCCGGACGATTGCGCCTGCAGCAGGAAGGACGAGAAGTCCTGGGTCGACAGCGGATGGCGGACAGCGCCGACAACCTTGCCGCCGCTTGCCTTGACATAATCGCTGGTCTGCTGCTCCAGCGAATAGCCGAAGGCATAGTCGGCGGTCAGGAAGAACCAGCTGTCGCCGCCCTGCTTGACGAGCGCGCCGCCGGTACCGACGGCCAATGCATGCGTATCGTAGGCCCAATGGAAGCCATAAGGCGAGCAGGCCTTGCCGGTGAGATCCGTCGTCGCCGCACCGGTGACGATGTCGATCTTCTTCTTTTCCTTGCCGATCGCCTGTACGGCGAGCGCCACCGACGAGGTCGTCAGTTCCATGATCGCATCCACCTGCTCGGTGTCGTACCACTGGCGAGCGATGTTGGAGGCGATATCAGGCTTGTTCTGGTGGTCGGCATCGACGATCTCGACTGGAACACCCAGGACCTTACCGCCGAAATCCTCGACCGCCATCTTGGCGGCTTCGACGGAGGACTTGCCGCCAAAATCGGCATAGACACCCGACTGGTCGTTCAGGATGCCGATCTTGACCTTGCCGTCGGTCGCGCTCTGCGCGAGCACCGCTGTGCTGCTTGCAAGCAGAAATGCAACTGATGCAATGAGATTCTTTCGCATATGATCTCCTCCCAGAGATTGGCCAGATTGCGGATCTGTTCAAATTTGGCCAGCCGCACTCCTCAGAACGACGGACCCTCACCTTACGATCACGGAAATTCCGCCCTGAGGCAACGGGTGATTTACAACTAATTCCAAACAGTATCTGTTCGTTTTTGAACAGAGGGGATCGCGATGAACAATCCACCGCAGTTTACTTGGGACGATCTGCAGTTTTTTCTAGCCGTCGCCCGCACTGGACAGCTATCGACGGCAGCGCGCCAGCTGCGCTCCAGCCATGCCACCGTCTCGCGCCGCATCGACCGGCTGGAGTTCACCCTCAAGGTCAAGCTGTTCGAGCGCAATCCGCGCGGCTACGTGCTGACTGCCATGGGCACGCGCTTCGTCGAGACCGCCGAAAGGATGGAGCAGGAGACCGAGCGGCTGCGCGCCGACCTCGCTGACGGCTCGATGGCGCAACGCGGCCTGGTGCGGCTCAGCGCGCCGGAGGGTTTTGCCAATTTCTTCTTCGCAACCGTCTTGCCGCAGTTTGCCGCCCAGCATCCGCATCTGGCGCTCGAACTGGTGACGATCCAGCAGATCATGTCGCTGTCGCGCAAAGAGGCCGATCTCTCCGTCGTGCTCGATGAACCGAAGGGCGGCCCCTATTTCGCTGAGAAGCTGACCGACTATCATCTGCAGATCTACGGCTCGCGTGACTATCTGGCAAAGGCGCCTGCCATCACCTGCCGTGAAGACCTGCTTGAGCATCCCTTCGTCAGCTATATCGAGGAAATGATCTTCGCGCCGGGCTTGGACTATCTGGGCGATGTGCACCCGCGCATCAAGCCGCAGTTCCAGAGCTCCAGCATCTTCGCGCAGCTGACCGCCACGAGAAACGGCCTCGGCCTCTGCATCCTGCCCTATTTCTTCGCCAGCCGTTATCCCGAACTGGTCCGCGTACTGCCCGAGGAGATCGACCTCAAGCGCCATTACTGGATCACCTGTCATCGCGACCTGAAACAGGCGCCGCGCGTGCGCGCCGTTATCGATTTCCTGCGCGAGGCGGTGCGCGGCGAGGATGCGCGCTTCGTGCCACCCTATGTCACCGCCGCCGGCCCGGCGCGCCGGACAAGAGCCGATGTCTAATTAGAGCATGATGTCGTCCGAAAACCGCTGCCAGTTTTCGGCATCATGCTCTGGTTACTTCAGGAATTCGGCCCGGTGGGGGGTGAATGCATCGATCAGCCGGCCCTTTTCCAGCGCCTTGACGCCGTGGACGAGGTTGGGGGGCACGATGAAACTGCCGCCCTGCTTGAGCACCTCGGTCCGGCCATCGATCGTCACTTCGAAACTGCCTTCGGCGACATAACTTGCCTGGATATGCGGATGCGAATGGGCAGCACCCACGGCACCGCTTTCGAAGGCCACTTCCACCAGCATCATCTCGGGCAGATAGGTCATGATGCGCCTGACGACGCCGGGCTCGGGATTGACCCATTCGGCGCCTTCGGCCGATACGAACAGATCGCTTGACGACATTTCCGCCTCCTCATTCCAGAATCGATCGCGGGCAAAGTGGATCATGCCGCCGCTTTTGAAAAGATGGCGCGGCCGGTCTTTTCGAGACTGCCGCCTTCTGTTGACGTGGTCGGCTGGCGGGTCTATGGCCAACTTAAGCGAGGCAAGCCAGAACCGGGATGAGGAGACGCGGCCATGCAGCATACGCGCGAAGTTTTCGACTGGGCCGATCCGTTCCGGCTGGTGGAGCAGCTGACCAGCGAAGAGCGCATGGTGCAGGACACCGCCCACGCCTATGCGCAGGAAAAGCTTGCGCCTCGCGTTCTCGACGCCTTCCGCAATGAAAAGACCGATCCTGAGATCTTCCGCGAAATGGGCGAACTCGGCCTGCTCGGCCCGACGATCTCGCCGGATTATGGCGGCGCCGGCCTCGGTTATGTCGCCTACGGGCTGATCGCCCGCGAGGTCGAACGGGTCGACAGCGGTTACCGCTCGATGATGAGCGTGCAGTCCTCACTCGTGATGGTGCCGATCGAAACCTTCGGCTCCGAGGCGCAGAAGCTGAAATACCTGCCGAAACTCGCCACCGGCGAATGGATCGGCTGCTTCGGCCTGACCGAACCCGATCACGGCTCCGACCCCGGCTCGATGGCGACACGCGCCAAGAAGGTCGACGGCGGCTACAGCCTGACCGGCTCGAAGACCTGGATCTCCAACGCGCCGATCGCCGATGTCTTCGTCGTCTGGGCAAAGACCGAGGATGGCCTCATCCGCGGCTTCATCCTCGAAAAGGGCTGGAAAGGGCTTTCGGCTCCCGCCATCCACGGCAAGGTGGGACTGCGCGCCTCGATCACCGGCGAAGTGGTGATGGACGGGGTCTTCGTGCCTGAGGAAAACCTTCTGCCTGATGTGACCGGCCTCAAGGGACCGTTCACCTGCCTCAACTCGGCCCGTTTCGGCATCGCCTGGGGCGCGCTCGGTGCCGCCGAGGATTGTTATGCGAGAGCACGGCAATATACGCTCGAGCGCAAGCAGTTCAGCCGGCCGCTCGCCGCCAACCAGTTGATCCAGAAGAAGCTCGCCGACATGACGGCGGAAATCTCGCTCGGTCTTCAGGGTTGCCTGCGACTTGGCCGCATGAAGGAGGAAGGCCATCCGCCGGTGGAGCTGACCTCGATCCTCAAGCGCAACAGCTGCGGCAAGGCGCTGGAGATTGCGCGGGCGGCCCGCGACATGCTCGGCGGCAACGGCATCTCCGACGAATTCGGCATCGCCCGTCACCTCGTCAACCTCGAAGTGGTCAACACCTATGAAGGCACACACGACATCCACGCGCTGATCATCGGCCGGGCGATTACCGGCATTGCCGCCTTTGCAAACTAGGCCGGCTGCCGGGGAAGGCGAATTGCCACGCGCCTGACAATGTGCAACCTTCCTGACGACGGCAAGAGCCGGCAAAAAGGGGGATCATGCATGTTTCTGCTTCTTGCATTGCTGATTGGTGTCATATCAGGGCTTCGCGCCATGACCGCGCCGGCCGCCGTCGCCTGGGGCGCGGCACTCGGCGGGTTCGATGTCTCGCAGACACCGCTTGCCTTCATGGGTTACAAGTGGACGCCCTGGATCTTCACGCTTCTCGCCGTCGTCGAACTGATCACCGATCAGCTGCCGTCCACGCCGTCGCGCAAGGTGCCCGTGCAGTTCGGCGCCCGCATCGTCATGGGCGCGCTGGCCGGCGCCACGATCGGTGCCGCCAGCGGCCTGCTCTTCGGCGGGCTGATTGCCGGGGTGATCGGCGCCGTCATCGGCACATATAGTGGCGCCGCCGTCCGCGGCAGGCTTGCCGCCTCCTTCGGTAAGGATCTGCCGGCCGCTCTCATTGAAGATGCCGTCGCCGTCATCGGCGCGCTGCTGATCGTGGCCGTGTCATGAAGAGCTTCGACGCCATCGTTATCGGGGGCGGCCAGGCCGGCCCCTTCCTCGCCGCCCGCATGGTCGAAAAGGGCATGAAGGTGGCGCTGATCGAGCGCAAATTCCTCGGCGGCACCTGCGTCAATGCCGGCTGCATGCCGACGAAGACGCTGGTCGCTAGCGCCCGCGCCGCCTATGTCGCGAGAAATAGCGCCGTTTACGGCGTCAATATTCCGGGCGAGATCGCCATCGACATGAAGGTGGTCAGGGCCCGTGCCGAAACCGTGACCATGAATGCCCGCAACGGCCTGATCGGCTGGTTCGCCGGGATGGACGGCATGACCGTGATCTACGGCCATGCCCGTTTCGAGGACCCAAAGACCGTCAGCGTCAACGGCGAGACGCTGACCGCACCGCGCATCTTCCTCAATGTCGGCGCGCGGCCGGTGATCCCCGACCTGCCCGGCATCAACGATATCGACTATCTCACCAGCACCTCGATCATCCATCTCGACACGCTGCCACGGCATCTGGCCGTGATCGGCGGCAGTTATATCGGGCTGGAATTCGCGCAGATGTATCGCCGCTTCGGCGCCGAAGTCAGCGTCATCGAGCATGGCCCGAAGCTCGCGTCGCGCGAGGACGAGGATATATCCGACGCGATCGCCGATGTCCTGCGCTCGGAGGGCATCGACATTCATACCGGTGTCAGCGACATCGCCTTCGCCAGGAGCAGCGACGGAATAACGGTCGCCACCGATTCAGCGAGGATCGATGCGAGCCATGTGCTGATCGCCACCGGCCGCAAGCCGAACACAGACGATCTCGGCCTCGATGCCGCCGGCGTCATCAGCGACAAGCACGGCTACATCACCGTCGACGACAGGCTTGCCACCAATGTCGACGGCATCTGGGCGCTCGGCGATTGCAACGGCCACGGCGCCTTCACCCACACGTCCTACAATGATTTCGAGATCGCCGCCGCCAATCTTCTCGACGGCGCCGATCGCAAGCTCTCGAGCCGCATCCTGGCCTATGCTCTTTATATCGACCCGCCGCTTGGCCGTGTCGGCATGACGGAGAAGCAGGCACGCGCCTCGGGACGCAAGATCATGATCTCGACCCGGCCGATGAGCCGCGTCGGCCGCGCCAACGAGCGCGGCGAGACCAAGGGCTTCATGAAGGTGATCGCCGACGCCGAGACTAAAAAAATCCTCGGCGCGGCGATCCTGGGCATCGAAGGTGACGAGGTGATCCACGGCATCATAGACGCGATGAATGCAGGAACGACCTATCCCGCATTGCAATGGTCGGTGCCGATCCATCCGACGGTGTCGGAGCTGATCCCGACGGTGCTTGGGGATTTGAAGCCGGTTTAGCTGTAGAAACCCTGGGGCCGAGGACAGCTACGTGTCTATCGAACTGCTGATCGAGCACTACGGCCTATTGGCGATATTTCTGGGTGCAGCCTTCGAAGGCGAAACAGCCGCCTTCCTAGGCGGCGTGATTTCCCACCGCGGGCTGCTGACCTATTGGTCGGCGTCGCTTGCCGCAACGGCAGGATCCTTCGCCGGCGATCAGTTCTGGTTCTTCGCCGGCCGTTATGCGGCTCGATGGGGTCTCGTCCGCCGGCTGATGGAAAGACCGGCGCTGGCGCGCGCAACCCGGCTTCTGGAAAGATATCCCACCGGCTTCATCCTTGCGTTTCGTTTTCTGGTGGGGTTGCGGACGATCAGCCCGATCGTCATCGGGACAACACGCATAGCGACCGGTAAATTCATCATCCTGAATGCTGTGGCCGCGCTGGTGTGGGGGCAGCTTTTCACGGCGCTCGGTTACGTGTTCGGGCACGGCATCCAACAGACGTTGGGCCACCTTCCGCTTCATCGCCATCTGCTGATCGCAGTCGGAGCCGCGGCTGTCGTTGCAGGCGCGGCTCTTGCCTTTCGCAAGATGAAACTGAGCGCCAGGCACTCATAGAAGCGTTGTTGCGCCCTATTCCATCACGATTTGCAGCTTCACGTCGCTGGGCCGCGCCTCGACGGCGCGATCAAACGCCTTGATCGATTCTTCGAATGTGAAGGTCTCTGATATCAGCGGCTTCAGATCCACTCGTCCCGAGCCGAGCAGCGCGATCGACCGCTCATACTGGTGCGCGTAGCGGAACACCGTCTCGATGCGGATTTCCTTGGTGGATGCCGTCGAGACGTCGAAGCCGATCGGGTTGACCGGTAGGCCGACGACGACAATGACGCCACCCGGGCGCGGCAGCGCCATGATCGTCTCCCAGGCCTTCGGCGAACCGGAGCATTCGAAGACGACATCGGCGCCCCAGCCGTCGGTCAGCCGGCCGACCTCTTCGACCAGGTTCTTCTCGCGAATATTGACCGGAATGACACCCTGGTACTGCGCGGCGATATCGAGCTTCGGCTGGGCGAGATCGGCGACGATGGCGCGGGCGCAGCCGCCGGCAAGGGCCGCGATCGCCACCATCGTGCCGATCGGCCCGGCGCCGAGGACGACGGCAGTGTCGCCCGGCGTAATCTTCGCCTTGGCGGCCGCCTGCATGCCGACGGCGAAGGGCTCGACCATGGCGCCTTCGGCAAAGCTGACATTGTCGGGTAGCTTGAAGGTGTAATTGGCGGGATGCACGACCTCTGGCGTCAGCACACCGTGGATCGGCGGGGTCGCCCAGAAGGTCACGGCCGGGTCGATATTGTACAGGCCAAGCCGGCTTGCCTTGGAATTCGGATCGGGGATGCCGGGCTCCATGCAGACGCGGTCGCCGACTTTCAGATGCGTGACGCCAGCGCCGACCTCGACCACCGTGCCCGCCGCCTCATGGCCGAGCACCATCGGCGCGTTGACGACGAAGGGGCCGATCTTGCCATGGGTGTAATAATGCACGTCCGAACCGCAGACGCCGACGGTGTGGATCCTGATCTTCACCTCGCCGGGGCGAGTTTCAAGCGGCAGATCGATATCGCGAAGCGCAAGCTCATGCTGGCGTTCGAGGACAAGCGCGCGGACTTTGGTCATCGTCGGTTTCCTTCCCTAATGGCTTGCCCATGGCTCCATCGGGCAGCGTCGAAGGCGACTATAAGGCCCGAAGCCTTCCCAATTCAACCAGATTGCGAAGGCTTTTGCTCAACAAATGAAAAAATGCTCACTCGGACCTTCCGAGGCTCAGTACCGGCTGCGGCCCGTCGGAAAACTGCGCCAGCCTGGTCCGATGGCGAGCGGCCTCGGAAGGGCATTTATAAGATTTTTATATAGATGGCCTGTCGTCCGTCTCGAACCTTTATGCGCTTCGGCTCCATATCGATGTCCGAGAGATCGAAAAGATCATCTCCACGCCAGAAAGCATGAAAGGCGGCCTCCCAGCGCCCTTTGTCTTGTCTGACTCCGAGAAGAACAACAGGAGTCACGATCATGATGGATATCATTCTACTCGGCGCAGCGATCATATTCTTCGCGCTGTGCTTTGCCTACACCCGAGCCTGCGACAGGCTTTGACAGGAGAAGCGACGATGACCCTCGATTATGTCTTGAGCGGTGCCGTAACCGTGTTTCTCACCGTTTACCTCACCTACGCGCTCCTTCGCCCAGAACGCTTTTAAAGAGAACTGGCGCTTCTGAGGTCGCGCATGCGCGGCCCAGAAGCAGCCGGGTATTGAAAGTTTACCTCCATGACCCTCAACGGATGGCTTCAGATCCTGCTTTACTGCGGGATCGTCCTCGTGCTCGTCAAACCGCTCGGCGGCTATATGACGCGTGTCTTCAGCGGCGAGCGCACTTTCCTGTCACCGGTCCTCGTTCCGATCGAACGGGGACTTTACCGCATTGCCGGCACCAGCGAACGCGAGGAACAGCATTGGACCTCCTATGCCTTCGCCATGCTAATGTTCAACCTGCTCGGCGTCATCGTGCTTTACGCGCTGCAGCGCCTGCAGGCCGGTCTTCCCTATAATCCGACCGGCATGGCAGCCATCCCGCCGGAGCTTTCCTTCAACACGGCCGTCAGCTTCGTCAGCAACACCAACTGGCAGAACTACGGCGGCGAAAGCACGATGTCGTATCTGACGCAGATGGCCGGTTTCACCGTCCAGAACTTCGTCTCGGCGGCGACCGGCATTGCCATCGCGCTCGCCTTCATCCGCGCCTTCTCGCGCGCCTCGGGCAAGGCGATTGGCAATTTCTGGGTCGATATGACGAGGGCCACTTTCTATGTGCTCTTGCCGATCTGCATCGTGCTGACGCTGGTCTTTGTCTATCTCGGCGTGCCGCAGACGCTCGGCTCCTACGTCAATGCGACGACGCTCGAAGGCGCACAGCAGACGATCGCCGTCGGCCCCGTCGCCTCGCAGCTTGCCATCAAGATGCTTGGCACCAACGGCGGCGGCTTCTTCAACGCCAACTCCGCCCATCCGTTCGAAAACCCCGATGCGATCTCCAACCTCATCCAGATGGTGTCGATCTTCGCGATCGGCGCGGCTCTGACCAACGTGTTCGGCCGCATGGTCGGCAATCAGCGCCAGGGCTGGGCGATCCTCGCCACGATGGGCGTCCTGTTCGTCGCCGGCGTCATCGTCACCTATTGGGCGGAAGCCGCCGGCAATCCGCTGATGCATGCCTTCGGTCTTGGCGGCGGCAACATGGAAGGCAAGGAAGTCCGCTTCGGCGTCGCCCTATCCTCGCTCTTTGCGGTCATCACCACGGCGGCCTCCTGCGGCGCGGTCAATGCCATGCATGGCAGCTTCACGGCACTCGGTGGCCTCGTTCCACTGATCAACATGCAGCTCGGCGAAGTCATTGTCGGCGGTGTCGGCGCTGGCTTTTACGGCATCCTGCTCTTTATCATCGTCGCCGTCTTCGTCGCCGGCCTGATGGTCGGCCGCACGCCGGAATATCTCGGCAAGAAGATCGAGGCGAAGGAAATGAAGATGGCCGTTCTCGCCATTCTCTGCCTGCCGCTCGCCATGCTGGTCTTCACCGCAATCGCAAGCGTCCTTCCGAGTGCGGTTGCATCGGTCGGGACCGCCGGGCCGCACGGCTTCTCGGAAATCCTCTATGCCTATACATCGGCGGCAGCGAACAACGGCTCGGCTTTCGGCGGTCTGACGGGCAATACGCCCTGGTACAACATAACCCTTGGCCTCGGTATGCTGATGGGCCGCTTCCTGGTCATCATTCCGGCGCTTGCAATCGCCGGTTCGCTGATCGCCAAGAAGTCGGTTCCGGCCTCGGCGGGCACCTTCCCGACGGACGGTCCGCTCTTCGCCGGCCTGCTCGTCGGCACGATCCTGATCGTCGGCGGCCTGACCTTCTTCCCGGCGTTGGCCCTTGGCCCCGTCGTCGAGCACCTGGTCATGATCGCCGGCCAGACCTTTTGAGGTCATGCCATGATCCTCCGTAACAGGCTTCGCAACGCCTTCCACTCACGTCCCGGTGCGCCGGGACGTGGGAATGTCCCGAGACCCCAAGCCTCCGACATCATCCTGGTGATGATGGCAGGCCTCCTCGTCATCGCCGCCATATTCAAAATCTTACAGGGCTGACCGGCTTCCGGTTCGCCATCCTCGTTTCAAAGCTGGAGTCTCTTATGAGCCAGGCAAAATCCGCGAGCATCATGGATTCTCGCATCCTCATTCCGGCCGTGGGTGCCGCTTTCAAGAAGCTCAACCCCCGGGCACTCGCCAGAAACCCGGTCATGTTCGTCGTGGCCACGGTCTCGGTGCTGACCACCATCCTCTTCCTGCGCGATCTCGTGGCGGGCAACGGCGACCTCGGCTTCTCGTTCCAGATCAATCTTTGGCTCTGGTTCACCGTGCTGTTTGCCAATTTCGCCGAGGCCGTTGCCGAAGGTCGCGGCAAGGCGCAGGCGGATTCGCTGCGCAAGGCGCGCACCGAAACCCAGGCGAAGCTGCTGACCGCCAATAATGGCAGCGGCTACCGCATGGTGCCGGGCACCAGCCTCAAGGTCGGCGACCTCGTGCTCGTCGAGGCCGGCGACATCATCCCGTCGGACGGCGAAGTCATCGAAGGTGTGGCCTCCGTCAACGAAGCGGCGATCACAGGCGAATCCGCGCCGGTCATCCGCGAATCCGGCGGCGACCGCTCCGCGGTAACAGGCGGCACGCAGGTGCTGTCCGACTGGATCCGCGTCCGCATCACCGCCGCTGCCGGCTCAACCTTCCTCGACCGGATGATTGCGCTCGTCGAAGGTGCCGAACGCCAGAAGACTCCGAACGAGATTGCGCTCAACATCCTGCTTGCCGGTATGACGCTGATCTTCGTGCTCGCCACCGCGACGATCCCGAGCTTTGCCATCTATGCCGGCGGCTCGATCCCGATCATCGTGCTCGTCGCCCTCTTCGTGACGCTGATCCCGACGACGATCGGTGCGCTGCTGTCGGCGATCGGCATTGCCGGCATGGACCGCCTCGTCCGCTTCAACGTGCTCGCCATGTCCGGCCGTGCGGTCGAAGCCGCCGGCGACGTCGATACGCTGCTGCTCGACAAGACCGGCACGATCACCCTCGGCAATCGCCAGGCGACGACCTTCCGCCCGGTTCGCGACGTTTCCGAACAGGATCTCGCCGACGCCGCCCAGCTCGCCTCGCTTGCCGACGAAACCCCGGAAGGCCGCTCCATCGTCGTGCTCGCCAAGGAAAAATATGCGATCCGCGGCCGCGATATGGCAAGCCTCAAGGCGACCTTCGTGCCCTTCACGGCCCAGACCCGCATGAGCGGCGTCGATCTCGAAGGCGCTTCGATCCGCAAAGGCGCAGTCGATGCCGTGCTGGCCTATGTCAACGGCGACGCATCCTCGAAGAACGGCAGCGAGGTCGTGCGCGAACTGCAGTCGATATCAGACGAGGTCGCCAAGGCTGGCGGCACGCCGCTGGCCGTTGCCCGCGACGGCAAGCTGCTCGGCGTCATCCAGCTGAAGGATATCGTCAAGGGCGGCATCCGCGAGCGCTTCACCGAGCTTCGCCGCATGGGCATCCGTACCGTGATGATCACCGGCGACAACCCGCTGACGGCAGCCGCCATCGCAGCGGAAGCCGGCGTCGACGACTTCCTCGCCCAGGCAACGCCGGAGATGAAGCTGGCGCTGATGCGCGAGGAACAGTCGAAGGGCAAGCTCGTCGCCATGTGCGGCGACGGCACCAACGATGCGCCGGCGCTCGCCCAGGCCGATGTCGGCGTCGCCATGAACACCGGCACGGTCGCCGCCCGCGAGGCCGGCAACATGGTCGACCTCGACAGCGACCCGACGAAGCTCATCGAGATCGTCGAAATCGGCAAGCAGCTGTTGATGACGCGCGGCGCGCTGACGACCTTCTCGATCGCCAATGACATCGCCAAGTACTTCGCCATCATCCCGGCGATGTTCCTGACCTTTTACCCGCAGCTCGGCATCCTGAACATCATGGGGCTTTCGACGCCGCAGAGCGCCATCCTCTCGGCAATCATCTTCAACGCGCTGATCATCATCGCGCTGATCCCGCTATCGCTGAAGGGTGTCCGCTACCGTCCGATCGGCGCCGGCGCGCTGCTGTCGCGCAACCTGCTGATCTACGGCGCCGGCGGCATCATCGTCCCCTTCATCGGCATCAAGGCGATCGACATGGCCGTCGCAGCCCTCGGCCTGGCCTAACAAAATTGGCCTGAAACGCTCCAAGGAGTAAGAACAATGTTGAAAGAACTTCGTCCAGCGGTCGTCATGATCGTCGCCACCACCGCCATCACCGGCCTACTCTACCCGCTCGCCATGACGGGTGCCGCCCAGGCCCTCTTCCCGACCCAGGCGAACGGCAGCCTGATCGAGAAGAACGGCCAGGTGATCGGCTCGACGCTGATCGGCCAGGCCTTCACCAGCGACAAGTATTTCCACGGCCGTCCCTCGGCCGCCGGCGACGGCTACAATGCGGCCGCCTCCAGCGGCTCAAACCTCGGCCCGACCAGCCAGAAGCTGATCGACCGCGTCAAGGGCGACTACGACGCGGCCAAGGCGGCTAACCCGAATGCGGAGGTGCCCGCCGACCTCGTCACCGCTTCGGGCAGCGGCCTCGATCCCCATATCTCCCCGGAGGCCGCTTACTTCCAGGTGCAGCGCGTCGCCAAAGCGCGTGCTATCGACGAGGCCAAGGTCAAGGCGCTGGTCGACGGTGCCGTTCAAGGCCGCGAACTCGGCATTCTCGGCGAACCCACAGTCAATGTTCTGGCGTTGAACCAGAGCCTTGATGCTTCTATGACTCAGTGACCCTGGCAGGCTGGGCGCCCTTTTCCTTCCCTCATCCCTGCGCTCGTCACAGGGGCGAGGGATAGGGTGATGTAGCCCGTCCTCGCCAGCCATCTGCAGAAAGACCATACGCATGCCAGACGACAATCGCGATCAGGCCGGCAGGCCCTCGCCCGATGCGCTTCTCGAAAAAGCCCGGGCGGAGACACGCGGCCGTCTGAAGATCTTTCTGGGTGCCGCGCCCGGCGTCGGCAAGACCTACGAGATGCTCGTCTCCGGCCGTGCCAAGATCGCCGACGGTCTCGATGTCGTCATCGGCGTCGTCGAGACCCACGGCCGCAAGGAGACCGAGGCGCTCCTTGCCGGCTTCGAGATCATCCCCCGCGTCGAAATCAGCTACAAGGGCCGGCCGCTCGAGGAAATGGATCTCGACGGCATCCTCGCCCGCCGGCCTGATCTGGTGCTGGTCGACGAACTCGCCCACACCAACGCCGAGGGCAGCCGTCATCCGAAGCGCTATCTCGACGTCAAGGAATTGCTCGATCGCGGCATCGATGTCTATACAACGCTGAACATCCAGCATGTCGAGAGCCTGAACGACGTCGTCTCGCAGATCACCCGCATCCGTGTGCGCGAGACAGTGCCGGACTCGATCATCGACCTCGCCGACGACATCGAGATCATCGACCTGACGCCGGATGATCTGATCAAGCGCCTCCATGACGGCAAGGTCTACATGCCGCGCACGGCCGAGCGGGCGCTGACCAACTATTTCACCCCGGGCAACCTGACGGCGCTCAGAGAACTTGCGCTGCGTAAGACCGCACAGCGCGTCGACGACCAGTTGCTCACGCATATGCAGGCCCATGCCATCTCAGGCCCCTGGGCGGCGGGCGAACGCGTTCTCGTCTCGGTCGACCACCATCCGCGCTCCGCCTCGCTGGTGCGTTATGCTGCCCGTATGGCCTCGCGGCTGCGCGCGCCCTGGGCTGCCGTCTATATCGAGACCAACCGATCGATCAATCTGAACGAAGCCGAGCGCGATACCGTCGCCGCCACGCTGCGACTTGCCGAGCAGCTCGGCGGCGAAGCGATCACCCTTCCCGGCCGCGAAGTCGCCGAAGAGCTTGTCCGCCACGCCACCGCCAACAACGTCACCCATATCGTCATCGGCGCCCCGAAGAAGCCGACATGGCGCGACTGGTGGAGCCGCTCGATCACCGACGAGCTGATCCGCAAGACCGGCGAGATCAGCGTCCATGTGATTTCAGGCAGTGAGAAGGACGGCACCACCGCGCGGGGCGTCAGGGCGGCGGCCACCCCGCCGCAACTGGATTTCAGGGCCTACCTGCTGGCAACCTTTTATGTTGCCATCGCGCTCGGCGTCAGCGTCGTACTCGACCAGGTGCTCGACGTACGCAACCTCGCCCTCGTCTTTCTGATGGCGGTGCTGACCTCAGCCGTCCTCCACGGCCTGCGGCCGGCCCTTTACAGCTGCATCCTCAGCGCGCTGTCCTTCAATTTCTTCTTCCTGCCGCCGCGCTACACGCTGACGATCAACGATCCGGAAAGCGTGCTTGCGCTCTTCTTCTTCCTGGGCGTCGCCATCATCGCCAGCAATCTGACCGCGACCGTGCAGCGCCAAGCCGCCGCTGCCCGACAGCGGGCGCGGACGACGGAAGATCTCTATCTCTTCTCGAAAAAGCTCGCCGGCACCGGCACGCTCGACGACGTGCTCTGGGCGACCGCCTTCCAGCTCGCCTCGATGCTGAAGGTCCGCGTCGTGCTGCTGCTGCCGGAAGACGGTACCATCGCCGTCAAGGCCGGTTATCCGCCCGACGACACGCTCGACGACGCCGATATCGCCGCCGCCCGCTGGGCCTGGGAGCACAATCACGCCGCCGGCCGCGGAGCCGATACCCTGCCCGGCGCCAAGCGCCTCTATGTGCCGCTGAGAACCGGGCGCACTGCCGTCGGTGTCATCGGCCTCGACAGTGATCGCCGCGACGGACCGTTGCTGACGCCCGAACAGCAGCGGCTGCTCGATGCGCTGGCCGACCAGGCGGCCCTTGCCATCGAACGCGTCCAGCTCGTCGCTGATGTCGACCGGGCAAGACTTGGGGCCGAAGCAGACCGGCTGCGCTCGGCCCTACTGACCTCGATTTCCCACGACCTGAAGACACCGCTTGCCGCCATCCTCGGCGCCGCCGGCACGCTGCGCGACTATTTCGCCTCGATGCCGGAGGAGGACCGCAGCGACCTGCTGTCGACCGTCGTCGACGAATCCGAACGCCTCAACCGCTTCATCGCCAACCTGCTCGACATGACCAAGATCGAATCCGGTGCGATGGAGCCGAACTATGCGCTGCATTATGCCGGCGATATCGTCGGCAGCGCGCTGCGCCGTGCCGCCAAGATCCTCGACGGCCACAAGACCGAGATGAACATTCCCGCCGACCTGCCGATGGTGCGCGTCGATCCTGTCCTGTTCGAGCAGGTGATCTTCAACCTGCTCGACAATGCCGCGAAATACGCGCCCGAGGGATCGGTGATCCATATCGAGGGCTGGGCCGATGCCGACAACGTCGTCGTGCAGATTTCGGACGAAGGCCCAGGCATTCCGCCGGCCGATCTTAACCGCGTCTTCGATACCTTCTACCGCGTGCGCAAGGGCGATCAGGTGCGCGCCGGCACCGGGCTTGGCCTTTCCATCTGCCGCGGCTTCATTGAGGCGATGGGTGGCACGATCACCGCCGGCAACCGGACGGGCCGTCCGGGCGCAGTCTTCACCATCCGCCTGCCGAAACCCAACGACATTCCGAAACTGGATGAACTCCGATGACCGGTTCAGCCGTTAAAATCCTCGTCGTCGACGACGAGCCTCCGATCCGCAAGCTGCTCCGCGTCGGCCTGACCGCGCAGGGCTACGAGGTGCGTGAGGCGCCAAACGCCAGCGCCGCCCGGCAGTCGGTCGCCGATGACATGCCCGATCTCATCGTGCTCGACCTCGGCCTCCCCGACACCCCCGGCCATGACCTGCTACAGGCGTGGCGCGACGAAGGGCTTTCCATGCCGGTCGTCATTCTGTCCAGCCGCACCGACGAGGCCGGTATCGTCAAGGCGCTGGAAAGCGGCGCCGACGATTACGTCACCAAGCCCTTCGGCATCAACGAGCTCGGCGCCCGCATCCGCGTGGCGCTGCGCCACCGCCTGCAGCAACACGGCGAAAAGGCAATCTTCCAGACCGGCGGGCTGTCGATCGATCTCGTCAAGCGCATCGTCAAGGTCGACGGCCAGGAAATAAAACTGTCGCCGAAGGAATATGACATCCTGCGCGTGCTCGCCCAGCATGCCGGCAAGGTGCTGACACACCAGTTTCTTCTAAAGCAGGTATGGGGGCCGGCGGCGGATGTGCAGTATCTGCGCGTCTACGTCCGGCAACTGCGGCAAAAGGTTGAGCAGATTCCGGACCAGCCGCACTATATCACCACCGAGACCGGCGTTGGCTACCGGCTCAGGGAACCGGATTGACATCCCTTCCCTCCCGCTGCCCGAACAGTATCGAGAATGACATGGACCTTACCAACATCATCCGGCCGGAACACACCTTCATCGGCGTGTCGGCGCCGACCAAATGGCGCGCGCTGCAGACCATAGCCGACAAGGCCGCGAAGGCTTTCTCCGTCGATGGCCAGACCATCCTGAAGGCGCTCGAAGCGCGTGAGAAGCTCGGCTCGACCGGCATCGGCAATGGTATCGCCATCCCGCATGCGGCGATCGACGGCATGACCAGCCCGCGCGGCCTTCTCATCCGCTTCGCCCAGCCGCTGGATTTCGAGGCGATCGACGATATCCCGACCGACATAGCCTTCGTGCTGCTCTTCGGAGAAAATAATCGTGGCGAATATCTGAACGTGCTTTCTGCCATTGCCAGGCGGCTGCAAACGGATGGCGCGCTCGCCGCCATGCGCAAGGCAAGGACGGTTGACGAGTTTTATTCCGATTTCATCGCCGATTCACGGGTATGATCGCATGAAAAAGGCGCGGCCCGAAGGTCGCGCCCCATTCGTCTGCAAAGAGACGATCTTAGAAATCGCGCTGGAAGCGCAGGAAGCCGAACACTTCGTCGTCGCCTTCGTCCTCATCGTGATATTGCACGCTGAGCTTCGTACGCAGATCCTCGACGATACGGTAGTCGATGGTGACACCGGTCGTGTAGGCGCTGCCGCCGGTGAAGCCGTTACCGTCAGCCTCGAGAGCGATGTTTTCGAAGTACTGGAAGCCGGGGGTGACCGACCACTTGTCGTTGATCTTCAAGGCGTACTCTGCTGCGATCGTCCATTCGGACTCTTCGTAGTAGTAGTTGGCGCCGCTTGCCCATACGCCGGCAATGCCGAGCGTGCCCGGGCCGATGTCGGCATAGACGATGCCGCGGACAGCGACTTCGCTGGTGTCGGTGTCATAACCGGCAAGCAGGTAAGCGCTGATGGCGCCGGCCTTGTAGGAGACCTGGCCTGCGACACCAAAGTTGTTCGGGCCGTCGCCCGGCTTGGTGGCGTAGTCTTCTTCAAGCTCGTCGACCGAAATGCCGGCTGCGAAAGCGCCATTCTCGTACTGATAACGGATCGAGTTGTGGGTCGTCTCGTTGCTGGCAAGGGTATCGGTCTCGCCGCTCATGTCGTCATCCCACCAGCTATACAGCTTACCGACGCGGAAACCGGCGATATCGATGTAGCCTTCATCGAGCAATGCTTCCTGGTCGGAAGCATTGTCGACATTGTAACGCAGCGTGATGACGCCGGTGAGCGTGCCGTACTCGGTGTCATTCTTGGCCTGGAAGGTGACCTGACCGCGAGTCCAGAAGTTTACGTCGGAGTCGCCCGAAATATGGTCACCGAAACGCACTTCGGTACGGATGTAACCGCCGATCGAAAGGCATGTTTCCGTCCCCGGAATATAAAAATAGCCGGTACCGTAGGCGTCGCAAACGCGAACATATTCTACGGGCTCGGGTTCCGCCGCCACGATGGCGTCGGCTGCGCGGGCTCCGGAGGCCGCGGCAAGGGCGGCAACGGAGGCAAAAAGGATAGTTCTGATATTCATTTTGAATGGCCCTAAACAGGTTTGGAATGCGAGGCGCACTTCAAGGGTTGCCCCCGCGTTGCGGTCGGCGAATACGGCCGCAACGGAGGCCATATAGGAATCCGCAAGCGCCATCGCGGCAAAATCTTGGCAAAAATCTGCATCACCATGTCGTTTTCGTGGAGGAACTGTGGCCGAAAAAACACGGCCCTACGGCAGCAGCGCCCATGCGACCAATTGGCCGCGGCCAACTTCGATTTCCAAATTACCCCTTAAATGGAATGACATTCTAAGGGTAGCGCCGGAACCGGAAGAACCTTTGTTTCATTATACGACTAACTTGATAGTGTTTAGGCACAAACACGGAGGGTTCCCCAATGCAGACACAACGGCTCACCCGGCTCATCGCAGCCGCGGTCATGGCAGGCAGCTTCGCAATCGGGGGCATCGCTCCTGCATTCGCGGATCAGACGCTTCTTAACGTTTCCTACGATCCGACTCGCGAATTGTATAAGGATTTCAACGCTGCTTTTGCCGCCAAGTGGCAGAAGGACACCGGTGAAACCGTAACGATCCAGGCGTCGCATGGCGGCTCCGGTGCGCAGGCCCGCTCCGTCATCGACGGTCTTGACGCCGACGTCGTCACGCTAGCGCTCGAAGGTGATATCGACGCCATCGCCAAGAAGACCGGCAAGATCCCGGCCGACTGGAAGACCAAGTTCCCCAACAATTCGACACCCTATACGTCGACGATCGTCTTCCTGGTCCGTAAGGGCAACCCGAAGGGCATCAAGGATTGGGGCGACCTGGTCAAGGACGACGTGCAGGTCATCACGCCGAACCCGAAGACCTCGGGCGGTGCCCGCTGGAACTTCCTGGCCGCCTGGGCATGGGCCAAGCAGGCGAATGGCGGCGACGAAGCCAAGGCGCAGGATTACGTGACGAAACTGCTGCAGCACGTTCCGGTTCTCGATACAGGCGCGCGCGGCGCCACGACCACCTTCGTCCAGCGCGGCCTCGGCGACGTGTTGCTTGCCTGGGAAAACGAAGCCTATCTTTCGCTTGAAGAGCTCGGTCCCGATCAGTTCGAGATCGTAACGCCGGCCTTCTCCATCCGCGCCGACCCGCCGGTCGCCGTCGTCGACGGCAATGTCGACAAGAAGGGCACGCGCAAGGTCGCCGAAGCCTATCTCAACTACCTCTATTCGGACGAGGGCCAGAAGATCGCCGCCAAGCACTACTATCGGCCGATCAAGCCGGAAGTCGCCGATCCGGCTGACATCGCCCGCTTCCCGAAGCTGACGCTCGCGACCATCGACGACTTCGGCGGCTGGAAGGACGCACAGCCGAAATTCTTCGGTGACGGCGGGGTATTTGACCAAATCTACAAGCCGGCCCAATAATAGACTTCATGAAAGCACATAGCCCCACGCGGTGGCGGTTCAAGCGGCCGAGTGTCATTCCGGGTTTCGGAATGACGCTCGGCCTTACCTTGACCTGGCTCACCCTTCTGATCCTCATCCCGCTCTCGGGCCTCGCCGTCCGGTCGAGCGCGCTTGGCTGGGAAACATTCTGGTCGATCGCACTCGATCCGCGCACGCTGAACGCGCTGCGCATCAGCTTCGGCAGCGCCTTCATCGCTGCGATCGTCAATGCTGTCTTCGGCATCATCCTCGCCTGGGTGCTGGTGCGTTACCGCTTTCCCGGCAAGCGTGTCATCGATGCCATGGTCGACCTGCCTTTCGCGCTGCCGACTGCCGTTGCCGGCATCGCGCTGACGACGCTCTATGCGCCGAACGGCTGGATCGGCCAGTTCCTGACGCCGCTCGGCATCAAGATCGCCTTTACGCCAGCCGGTATCGTCGTTGCGCTGATCTTCGTCGGCCTACCCTTCGTGGTGCGCACCGTGCAGCCCGTCATGGAAGAAATCGACAAGGAAGTGGAGGAGGCTGCGGCAACGCTCGGCGCCAATCGCTTCCAGACGATTTTCCGCGTGCTGCTGCCAGGGCTGGCGCCCGCCGTGCTCACCGGCTTTGCGCTCGCCTTTGCCCGCGGCGTCGGCGAATACGGCTCGGTCATCTTCATCGCCGGCAACCTGCCGTTCAAATCGGAGATCGCGCCGCTGCTGATCATCATTAAACTCGAAGAGTATAATTATGCGGCAGCGACCGGTATTGCGGCGATCATGCTGGTCATCTCGTTCGCCATGCTGCTCGTTATCAATCTCATCCAGAGCTGGAGCAGGCGGAGGTACGGCTATGGCGCTTGATGCGACCGTTCAACCGGTGAAGCTGCGTTCGGTGACCACCGAAAACAGGATCGCGCGCTTCACGCTGATCATTCTTTCGCTCGTCTTCCTGCTGCTGATCCTGCTTCTGCCGCTTGCAGCCGTTTTCGTCGAGGCCTTCCGCAAAGGGCCTGCCCCCTTCCTCGCGGCGCTCGCCGACGCCGAGACCTTGTCGGCGATCCGCCTGACGCTGATCGTCGCCGGCGTCAGCGTGCCTCTCAACCTCGTCTTTGGGGTCACCGCCGCCTGGGCGATCGCCAAGTTCGAGTTCAAGGGCAAGGCCTTCCTGACGACACTGATCGACCTGCCCTTCTCGGTCTCACCCGTCATATCGGGCCTGGTCTTCGTTCTGCTGTTCGGCTCCAGTACCTGGCTCGGCCAGTGGTTCAGCGCTCACGACATCAAGATCCTGTTCGCCGTGCCGGGGTTGATCCTCGCCACCATGTTCGTCACCTTCCCCTTCGTCGCCCGCGAGCTGATCCCGCTGATGCAGGAACAGGGAACCGCCGACGAGGAGGCAGCCCTTTCGCTCGGCGCCAGCGGCTGGCAGACCTTCTGGTACGTGACGCTGCCGAACATCAAATGGGGTCTGCTCTACGGTGTGCTGCTCTGCAACGCTCGCGCCATGGGTGAATTCGGCGCCGTCTCGGTGGTCTCTGGCCACATCCGCGGCCAAACGAACACCATGCCCCTGCAGGTGGAAATTCTCTATAACGAGTATAATTTCACCGGCGCTTTTGCCGTCGCCACGCTTTTGGCCTTGCTTGCGCTCCTGACTCTTGTTTTGAAGACGCTGCTGGAAATGCGCTATAGCGCGGAAATCGCCGCCAGCCGGCGGCACTGAAGGATTTGGAATGGAAGTACGCGTTCAAAACATTCGCAAGGAATTCGATCGTTTTCCGGCACTGCACGATGTCTCGCTCGACATCCGCTCCGGCGAGCTGATCGCACTGCTCGGCCCTTCGGGCTCCGGCAAGACGACATTGCTGCGACTGATCGCCGGCCTCGAAAGCCCGACGGAGGGGCTGATCTTCTTCGGCGACGAGGATGCCTCGAAGAAATCAGTGCAGCAGCGCAATATCGGCTTCGTCTTCCAGCACTATGCTCTCTTCCGCTACATGACGGTGCTCGAAAACGTCTCCTTCGGCCTCAAGGTCAGAAACAGCGCGCGGCGGCCGCCTAAGGCCGACATCCGCAGGCGGGCGCTCGAACTGCTCGAGCTCGTCCAGCTTTCCGGTCTCGAAAAACGCTACCCGGCCCAGCTTTCGGGCGGCCAGCGCCAGCGTGTGGCGCTCGCCCGTGCGATGGCCGTCGAGCCGAACGTGCTGTTGCTCGACGAACCCTTCGGCGCGCTCGACGCCCAGGTGCGCAAGGACCTGCGCAAATGGCTGCGCGATATCCACGATCGCACCGGACATACCACCGTCTTCGTCACCCACGACCAGGACGAGGCGCTGGAGCTTGCCGACCGCGTCGTGGTCATGAGCCAGGGCGCGATCGAACAGGTCGGCACGCCGGACCAGGTCTACGACAATCCGAATTCTCCCTTCGTCTTCGGCTTCATCGGCCAGTCGAACTGCCTGCAGGTCGAGATTACTGACGGCGACATTCGCTTCGAAGGGCGCTCGCTCGGCCTCAATGCCGAGGGCGAGCCAGATGGCACGGCGCAGCTCTATTTCCGCCCGCACGACGTCAGGCTCTGCGAATCAGCCGAAAACTGCATTGCCGGCCAGCCGGTCTCAAGCCGCCGCGTGGCCGGCACCCGCCATATCGAGTTGGATATCGGCAATGATCGCCCGAATATCGAGATCGAATTGCCGCCGAGCGAGGCCGACAGGCTTGACCGCAACCGGGTAGCCTTCAAGCCGACCCGCTGGAAACTGTTCCGCAGCTGATGGAGATTGAGGTCTGCCGCCCGTAGAGTCGCGCGTCTTTTCAAAAGCGCGACCCTGCAACACATTGAATTTCTTCATAATTTTATGCTGGAATCGATTCCGACCTCAGGAATAACGCAATAGCTCATCGCCGGAATCGTATTTGGCGAGAGTCCGTTAAGGTTTTTGTTATCTAAGGTTGTTTGTATTTCAGTCATATGACGAGTAAAACGTTTTCGCTTAATCATTAAGGGCTGGACTAATCCCATAGGAGGCACCTGGCGTTGAGGGCGGAGATTTCCTTTGGAAAATCCCTGATCGGGATTTTGTTCGTAGGACTGGCAGCGGCAAGCTGCACGACGACATCGAAACCGGCGGCAACGGCGGCAAACACCAAGACGAAGCAGGGCCAAGCGACGAAAGTCACGTTCAATTATACCGCCAAGGATCGCGAATGCCTGCAGCGCGCGATGTATTTCGAATCGCAGCATTCGGACGAGGACGGTTACATGGCGGTCGGGACCGTTGTCATGAACCGGCTCACCTCCGGCGCCTATCCCCCGTCGATCTGCGGCGTTGTGGCCCAGAAAAGGCAGTTCGCGCCCGGCGTGATGACGCGCGAAGTAAAGCCGCAGGCGGAAACTGAGCTAGCTAGCGCGGCCGATGCCATCCTTATCAAGGGCGCACGCCATCCCGCGGTGAAGGACGCGATGTTCTTCCACACCGATGGGCTGAAATTCCCTTACGACAACATGCACTATGTGACGGTCGCGGGCGGCAACGCCTTCTACGAGAAGCGCGACGCCAACGGCACGCTTGAAACGCCGCCGCCGCTGCCCTCCTACGAAGTGGCGATGAACTATGTGCCCGGCGAAAGCATGCTGCCGCCGCAATTCGAGGCACTGATTCCCTCGGCGGTTCCCGTTCCTCTGCCGGCGCCGGACCCCATGGCGACGGCGAGCACGGGGCAGATGCGGATAACTGCGCCGGTGACCGCGCCGGAAACATTGCCGGTAACATCGGTCGAGCCCGAGCCGGGAATGCCCATTGCGATCCCTATTCCCCGCCCCGCCTATGACAGCGTGATGCTGCGTGAAAGCCTTCCGGCGAACGGCGGTTAAACCGCCCTTTCGGTTTAAGAGTTAGGTGGGAGCGCGCCTAGGCGCGCTCTTCCCAGACCTTTGCCAGTTCCACGATCGTTTTGACCGCCTTTTCCATGTCCTGGCGGCTCACCCATTCGAGCGGCGAGTGGAAGGCATGGCCGCCTGCGAAGATGTTCGGGCACGGCAGTCCCATGAAGGAAAGGCGCGAGCCATCCGTGCCGCCGCGAATGCTGCCGCGCACCGGCGTCATGCCGGCCCGGCGCACCGCCTCGATAGCGTTCTCGACGATCTCCGGGTGACGATCGAGCACCACCTTCATGTTGCGATACTGTTCCTTCACCTGGAAATGATAGGTCGAGCCGGGATAGGCAGATATCACGTCCTTGACGATGGCTTCGAGCATGATCTCCTTTTCCGTGAGCCCCTTTTCGGTGAAGTCACGGATGATGAAGCTCAGCGACGCCTTCTCCATCGAGCTTGTCACGCCGGTGGGATGGATGAAACCCTGCTGGCCTTCCGTGGTCTCGGGGGCAATATCCCTCGGCAGCCGGTCGATGATGGCGCCTGCGATCTTGACGGCGTTTTCCATGCGGTCCTTGGCGAAGCCAGGATGGATTGCCACACCTGAAATGCTGATCTCGACGCCGTCGGCCGAGAAAGTCTCGTCCTCGATATGGCCGGCCGTCTCGCCGTCCATTGTATAGGCGAAGTCGGCACCGAGTTTCTTCAGGTCGACCTTGTTGACGCCGCGCCCGACTTCCTCATCGGGCGTGAACAGGATCTTGATCGTCCCATGCCTGATATCAGGATTGTCGACGAGGATTTGGGCCGCGGTCATGATCTCAGCCAGTCCCGCCTTGTCGTCGGCGCCGAGCAATGTCGTTCCATCGGTCGTGACGATATCGTTGCCGATCTGGTTCTGCAGTTCAGGATGATCGCTGATGCGGATCACCCGGCCCGTGTCGCCGGCAAGCTTGATATCCCCGCCGGCATAATTCCCGACGATCTGCGGCTTGACATTCGTGCCGCTGAAATCGGGCGCCGTATCCATGTGCGAGCAGAAACAGATGACCGGCACCGTCTTGTCGCTATTGGCCGGAATGGTCGCGTAGACATAGCCGTGTTCATCGAGATGCGCGTCCGCAAGACCGATCTTCAGCAGTTCATCGACCAGAACCCGTCCGAGATCCTTCTGCTTGCCGGTGGTCGGCTGCGTCGACGAGGCAGGGTCGGATTGCGTATCGATAACGACATAACGGAGAAAGCGGTCGAGAACAGTGTCGGTCATAGCATCCATTCCAGCAGCAAGATCACGCAGAGGATATAGCCCTCATGGGCGATGCGACAAAAGATTTTTCCGCTCGCAGTTCGGGAGGGTTTCCCATTCAATCCATTTCATGCGCCGCCATCGGATGCCGGAATCGATACCACATGGGAAACCAGACCGCCGTCGCTAACTTGGTGCACGAGGAAGGACGGAGCGTCGATCACCGGAAGATCGGCCCGTCCTTCCAACAGAAGCGGATTGGGTGGGCAGAGGGAGCCGCAGGTCTGGACAGGGATCATTCCCAGCCGACCAAATGCAGGTCGGTGGACATGGCCGCAGAGAATCGCCAACGGCAGCCTATGCATCGTCTCTAGGGTGCTCAGAAGCGCACTGTCGTTCCGGCATCCGACCTGGTCCAGCGCCTCGATGCCGATCCTGAATGGCGGCTGATGCATGAACAGAAGGGCGGGCGTCGTCAGGTCGCCAAGCGCGCTCATCAGCCACGGCAGATGCGGCAGGACGTCACCGTAGCTCTGACCGGCGACGGTCACATCGACACCGAGGAGGGTCAGCCCATCGACGGCTGTCCGGAAATGCATCGGTCCCGTCGCATTGATCCATGTGCCGACGGCGGCAAGTTCGGAGCGCATCAATTGCACATCGTCACCGTTGCCCGGCAACAGGTGGACAGGGCAGTCCAGCGACTGCAGGCTTTCGGCGACCAGGCGATAGCCTTGCCGCCATCCGTCGTCCACCAGATCTCCCGTGAGAACAAGCGTATCCGGGCGGAACGTCTTCAGCCAGCCTATCGCCAGCTCCAGCGTCTGGAGCGACGAAAGGTCCGGCCCGGCATGGATATCGGATATCTGCGCAACGAGCATGTTATGCCTCCCCGCCCCCGCCGAAGAGAGTATGCCAAAACCGACAGCAACGGGCCACCGGCTCTGCTGTTCAATCGACGCGTTTTCCCTCGGCGTCGAACACATGCAGATACTGGGCCGGGAAGGCCACATTGACCTTCGGACCTGCCTTCAGCGCGTCGCGGTTCAGCGTGAAGATCTTGAACGGCAGCCCATGCAGGGCAAGGTGCAGGATGATGCCGAAGCCTGTCGGTTCGACGAGTTCCACGTCCGCGGCAAGCCCCGCCCCGCCGTCACTCATCAACACATGCTCCGGCCGGATGCCGAGCGTCACCTTTGAGCCGTCGACAAGCGGCAAAGGCTTTGCAAGCAGCACGATCGTGCCGTCCTTCAGCCTCACGCCGCCGGCATCATAGCTGGCCTCGAGGAAATTCATCCCCGGCGAGCCGATGAAGCCGGCAACGAAGAGATTTGCGGGGCGGTCATAGAGTTCCAGGGGACTGCCGACCTGCTGGACCACCCCACCATGCATGGCGACGATCCGGTCCGCCAGCGTCATTGCCTCGATCTGGTCGTGGGTCACGTAGATGGAGGTCGCCTTCAGGTCGCCATGCAGTTTCTTGATTTCGGCGCGCATCTGTTCGCGCAGGCGCGCATCTAGGTTCGAAAGCGGTTCGTCGAACAGGAAGGCCTTCGGCTGGCGCACGATGGCGCGGCCCATGGCGACGCGCTGTCGCTGGCCGCCGGAAAGTGCCTTCGGCCTTCGTTCGAGCAGTGGATCGAGGCCGAGCTTGGCGGCGGCCGCGGCGACCGCGCTTGCAATCTTCTCCTTCGCCACCTTCCGGAGCCTGAGGCTGTAGCTCATATTGCCTGCGACGTTCATATGCGGGTAAAGCGCATAGGACTGGAACACCATGGCGATATCGCGGTCCTTGGGATGCAGCTCGTTCACCCTGACCCCGGCGATGCGGATCTCACCTGATGTGACCTCCTCCAGCCCAGCGATCATGCGCAGCAGTGTGGACTTGCCGCAGCCGGACGGGCCAACGAGCACGACGAATTCGCCGTCATGGATTTCGAGGTCGACGCCGTGCAGCACCTGCACATGGCCATAGGCTTTGCGGATATTCTGGATATCGATCGATGCCATGTGTTTAACCCTTGACCGCGCCGGCCGTCAGGCCCTGAACGAGATAGCGCTGGATAAGCAGGAAGAAGAGGCCGGCCGGAATGAGCGCCATGACGCCCGCCGCCATCATCTGCCCGAAATCCACCGAGAATTTCGAAACGAAGGTGAGAAGGCCGACGGGGAAGGTCGCCGCGTCATTGCCGTTGATCAGCATCAGCGCGAAGAGCAACTCGCTCCAGGCGGCGGTGAAGACGAAGCCGAGGGTGGCGGCGATCCCCGGCAGCGTCAGCGGCAGGATGATCTGACGAAACGCTGTGAACTGCGTCGCCCCGTCGATCTTCGCCGCCTCTTCGAGATCCCTCGGGATGCCGTCGAAGAAGGACTGCATCAGGAAGGTGGCGAAAGGCACGTTGAAGGCGGTGTAGACGATGACGAGCCCGGTCAGGCTGTTGGTCAGATGCAAAGGCGACAGGATCTTGAAGATCGGCGCGACCAGCATGACCAGCGGAAACATCTGGGTCAGCAGCATCAGAGCGACGATCCAGTATTTTGCCCGGAAATTGAAACGCGACAGCGCGTAGCCGGACAGCGAGGCGCAGATCGTCACAGTCACTGCCGTCGACGCCGAGACGATCAGGCTGTTCTTGAAGAAGGTCGGAAAGGCGCTGTGGCGCAGCACGAAGGCATAGTGATCCCATGTCGTGCGCGACGGCCACATCCGCACGCCTTCGCTATAGAGCAGGTCGTTCGGCGTCACCGAGACCTTGAGCAGCCAGAACAGCGGAAAGAGTGCAAAGGCGATGTAGCAGAGGATCGCCGCACGGTGTGCAATGGTAGGAATGACGGATCGTCTCATGGCCTCAATCCTTGTTCAGCAGCGTCTGCCGGAGCAGGATGATCAGCATCGAATAGGCAAGCAGCAGCACGAGCAGCACCAGCGCGATCGCCGAGGCATAGCCGAAGTCGAGCCGCCTGAAGGCTGTCGTGAAGATGTAGCTGGCGACGATCTGCGTCCGGTCCGCCGGCCCGCCATTGGTCATGACGACGATGAGATCGGCGAAATTGGAAATCCACACGGTACGCAGCAGCACGGTGATGGCGATCGTTGGCGCCAGAAACGGCAGCGTGATCGAGCGGAAGCGCTGGAACCAACCGGCGCCGTCGATCGATGCCGCCTCATAGAGATCGCGCGGGATCGCCTGCAAGGCGGCAAGCAGCGTAATGGCGAAGAACGGAATGCCCCACCAGACATTGGCGACAATCGGCCCCCACATCGCATAATTGGGATCAGAAAGGATATTGCCCGGCTCATGCATCAGCCCGAGGGCGAAGAGCCAGTGCGGGATCGGCCCGATGACCGGGTTGAACAGCCAGGCCCAGTTGAGGCCGGCGAGAAAGGACGGCACGGCCCAAGGCAGGAAAACCAGCGCCTGCGCGATTGCCCTGCCCTTGAACGGCTTGTCAAGCAGCAGCGCCAGGATCAGCCCGAAGACGAACTGCAGGACAACGGAGGCGCCGGTCCACCAGAGCGTGTTCTTCAGCGCCCCGTAGAAGGCGGCATCGCCGGCAAGCTCGCGGAAATGATCGAGGCCGATGAAGCCGCCGGAAAACGGATTGAGCAGCTGGATATCGCGGAAGGCGTAGGAAATGCCGACCGTCAGGGGCACCAGCATCACCGCAATGATCAGGATCAGCGACGGCGCGCTGTAGAGATAGGGCTCCGAAGCATCGGCAACGCGACGCAGCCATGGCCTGCGGTCGCGACGCATGTCGAGCGTATCGGCGGAAATTGTCATCAGCCAGAAGTTCCCATTGGCGGCGTTCATGCGCCGTCTGTGTCATCAAAAAAGCGGCGGCGGCCCCGTCTCAAAAGGCCGCCGCCGTCAGTCCGTTGCTTATTTCTTGGCGAGGAACTTTTGCTGTGCCTTGGTGAGATATTCCGCCCACTGGTCGGCCAGATCCTTTGCCGAGATATCGCCGAGCAATGCCTGCTGCGAGGTCTTGATCGCCAGCGAATCCTTGAAGAAGGCGAATTCCTCGAGATAGGTCGGCATGACTGTTGGTACGGTGTTCGGGTCCGCCAGCTCCTCGAACCAGCCCTTGAACTGGTCACCGGCATAGAAGGGATCCTTCTCGGCCGCCGTATAGGCCGGCAGGGCGCCGATACGCTTGTTCCACTCGATATTGCCTTCCGGCCCTTCGAGGGTGGCGATCAGCTTCCAGGAGAGATCCTTGTTGCCGCTGGTCGTGAACATCGACCAGCCACCATAGCCGATTGTCGGGAAGGACTTGCCGTCGGGACCCTTCGGCAGCGGCATGACGCCGAAATCGTCCTTGTTCATGCGTTCGGCGATGGCGATCAGCGCATCCGGATCCTGGTCGAGGAAAGCGCAGGTGCCGGAATAAAAGCCGGCGACGACTTCGTTGAAGCCCCAGTTGACGCTGTCCTTCGGCGCATAGCCCTTCTTGTAGAGATCGACCATCCATTCGATGCCCTTGGCCCAGCCGGGGCTGTTCATCGTCGAGGTGCCGTCGTCGTTGAAGTATTTGTTCGAGCCGGCCATCGAGGCGGCAAAGATCATCCAGCCGTTGAGGCCGCCCGGTCCGCCGCGCATGCAGTAGCCGTATTTGCCGGACAGTTTGGAAACCTTTTCCGAAGCGGCGGTGAACTCTTCCATCGTCTTCGGCGGCGCGGCGACGCCGGCTTCGGCAAGCAGCTTCTTGTTGTAGAACATCGCCCTGAGATAGAAGCCGTAGGGCAGCATATAGGCGGTATTCTTGACGTCGCGGCCGAGTTCGAGCGCGCGCGGCGTCAGTTCCTTGGTGTGTTCCCACTTTTCAAGGTAGGGCTCTAAGCTCTCGAGCATGCCGTTATTGGCATAGAGCGACAGCCAGGTATCGGGCATTTCCATCACATCGGGTACGTCGCCGGCCGATACCATGGTCGCGAACTTCTGGAACGCTTCGTTCCAGGGCAGCGAGATGATGTCGACCTTGGTGCCGGGATTGGCGGCTTCGAACTTGCCGACGATCGATTTCAGCGTTTCGGTGCGCTCCGGGCTGGTGATGACTTCGACAAGCTTCAGCGTCGTATCGGCAAAGGCCGTGCCCGCCATCATCGAAGCAAAGAGCGTTGAGATTATTAGTTTTTTCATGGCTCAGTTCCCCCTTATTAGGTTTCTCTCGGGTTTCAGGATTGTGAGGCGGCGGCGAGCGCCTCCTCGATGTCTCTCCACAGAGCCTCGGTTCCTTCGAGGCCGACATGGAGACGTACGGATCGCGCATGGATGCCGAAGGCATGTGCGGAATTCGGCTGTGCCTTCTGCTGAAGCACCACCTCGCCCGGTACGATCAGGCTTTCATGTCCACCCCAGCTTACGCCCAGTTTGAAGAGCTTGAGGTGATCGGCGAAGGCGCGGATATCGACGCCGTCGCGGAATATGAAGGAAAACAGGCCCGAGGTGCCGTTGAGGCCGGCGGGCAGACGGTTGGCGAGCCCCGGATGGCAGACCGTCTCCACCACGTCGAGCTTCTGCAGGCGCCTGGCGATTTCAAGCGCCGATGCCTCGTGGGCTTTCATGCGCAGCGGCAGCGTGCGCAGGCCGCGGATCAGGAGCCAGGCGTCGAACGGCGAAAGCTTGCCGCCGAGATAGGGATAGGCTTCGGCTTTGACGCGCGCGATCATCACCTTCGAGCCGGCGATGACGCCGGCCACCACATCGCTGTGGCCACCGAGATATTTCGAGGCCGAATGGATGACGAGGTCGACGCCGAGCGTCAGCGGCCGCTGGAAGAACGGGCTTGCCCAGCTGTTGTCGATCATCGAGACGACGCCGTGTTGTCTGGCAAGCGCTGCGAGCGCACCGACATCATGCGCTTCCATCACCCAGCTCGTCGGGCTTTCCATGTAGAAGAGCTTGGCGCCGGGCAACGCCTGGGCAATCGCTTCCTCGTCGCGCCCGTCGACATAGGTCACCTCGATCTTCATCCGCTTCAGGATCGTGCCGAACAGACGGAAAGCATCGGGATAGACATGTTTGACGGCGACGATGCGGTCGCCCGGCTCGACGAAGCTCAGCACCGCCGACGAGATCGCCGCCATGCCGCTTGCAAAACCCAGTGCATCCTCGGCACCTTCGAGCTTGGCCAGCATTTCCTCGAAAGCGCGCACCGTCGGGTTCAGGCCGCGCGTATAGATCGGCCGCACCTTCTCGCCGCGATAGGAGGCGATCATGTCTTCGTAATCGGAAAAGGTGAAAAGCGAGGTCTGGAAAATCGGCGGCACGACGGCGTCTGCGAAGTTGCCTTCGTCATGAGCCGTGATGAGGGAAGCAAGATCGAACGGTTCTGCGCCGTTGCTCATTTGGACATTTCCTTGATGTCTTCCTCGACGATATCGAGAATTTTCAATGTTTCCGCGCGCGCCGCCTCGGGATCCCCGGCAGCGATCGCGTTGAAAAGGGTGCGGTGAAAGGGAAAGGACCGGCGCGCGAAATCCTGTCGGTCGAACGGATGCTCCCAGAAGCGCTCGAAGGTCTCGCGCATCTGCTCGAGAAGCTGGCGAAACAGCGGATTGTGGGTGGCATCGTAGACAGCGAGATGAAAGGCCAGATCCTCCGGCCCGGAGGTGCCTTTCTCGATATGCACCCGCTCCATCTCGTTCAACTTTTCCTCGATAACGACGAGATCCGTGTTCGTGCGCCGCCGCGCCGCAACCATGCCCGCTTCGCATTCGATGCCGCGGCGAACCTCCAGCGTCTGCAGCAGCACGTCGCGCAGATGAACCGTGTCGAACGACAGCGGCATGTGGATCGTCGCCCTGGAAACCGGCTTCAGCAGATAGGTGCCGCTGCCCTTGCGCGTCTCGATGACGCCGAGCGCCTGGAAGTGGCGGATCGCTTCGCGAATGGTCGAGCGGCCAACGGCAAGGGCTACCATCAGCTCGCGCTCGGCCGGCAGCCGGTCACCCGCCCTCAACCTGGCTTCCTCGACATAATCCGCCAGCGCATCAGTCACCTGACGCGCGCGGTCCATGGCCGGAAGCGGCCGGATCACCGGCCTGTCGCTGCTATTTGCCTTCATGGTTCCCTATTTTTCTTCTCAGGCAGCCGACCTTGGAATTGGTCTGACATCTTAGCATTTCTCAATGAGCGAAAGACGTCAAGTCGCCTTTATATCTCGGCCTGGCCGCTGCGAAACTCGACGAGGCGCGGATCGGAGTCGATCGTTACGTCGATCTCGGGATGCAGTTCCCGAAACTCCGGCAGGCGGGAAACGAGCCAGCACGCCGCGAAGGAAGGTTCCACGCTGATCGTCACCGCCGCCGTCGCCGGTCGGCTGCGGATTTCTTCCAGGCATTGGTCGATCCGGTCGAAGGATAACGTCAAGATCGCCAGCAACTTGTTGCCGGAAGCGGTCAGATGGACACCGCGATGGCGGCGCTCGAAGAGCGCCTCGCCCAGCAACGTCTCCAGCTCGCGGATCTGCCGGCTGACCGCCGCCTGCGAGATGAACAGCTCCTGCGCCGCCAGCGTGAAGCTTTCGAGACGGCCGGCGACCTCGAATGTGCGCAAAGCCGTCAATGGCAGGCGTCCGCGTTTCATCCATAACCTCAAGTCATTCGAGATCGACGATAAGCTCATTTGAAGGCGCCAGGCGAGAGGCGGCATATGATCGCAAAGGAGCGATATCGATGCGTAAGCGGATATTCGAGATCATATTGGCGGTTATCCGGCTGGTGACGTTTCAGCCGCCGAGTGCCGACGATTGACGACCCGTCCTTCTCCGTGATTTCCTGCGAAATCCACAACCGAGGTAGCAGATCAAGCTGTTTACTGCCGCGCGTCCAGATTTACTCATCAATCAGACAACCTGCGCTTGTAGTTCAGGAGCGAATGCCCTTCTGAGGGCGCGACGCAACCTGACTGCCGTCGCGCCCTCAGAAGAACAGGCAATAGAAGCAAGACTAAGCTTATGGAGCCCTCCTCGGTTGGTCTCAGAGTTCGATGCCACGGCCACGACTGACAGCCCGCTGGCGCCGTTCCGAGATGATCAGTTCGCTGCTTTCCATGCGCACCGTCCGCTGCAGGACCTTCAACCTGTCCTGCATCGCCTCGAAAGCATTGCGCTGCGCTGGTGGCACACGGTTGATGAGATCCTTTTCGCCGCGAATGATGGCATTGCGACCAAAGCGCTCGTCGAGTGCCCGGCTGACGGCGGCGAACTCCCGGCGAATGCTGGGATCGAGAGGGGCAGCGGAAGCCGTCAGCTTGCGGTCGTTGTTCTTCGCCTCGGCAGTCAGTCGCAGGAGCACGTCTTCCGCCGCCGTCGACAGAGCAGGAATGGCAACCGCCATGCGCCGTCGCTCTTCGGCAATAGCCTGGCGTTCGGCATCGAGCACATTGACGTAGGCCGAACCGAGCGATCGCAAACGGGCGGCGGCTTCAGGCACGGCCTGCACCGCCTGTTTCCGCTCCCGTCCGGCGGCCAGCATCCGGTCCATCAGGCGATCGGAACCGCGCAATGCGCCGTAGGCGGCCGGATCGTTGGTCACCGCGGCCGCGATGCGCTCGCCAGCAAAACCTTTCTGAAGCAGATCTTCGATCTTGCCGACGGCGCCGACCGGATCGCGCCAGATCGCGATTGCCACCGCCGCCAGCGCGGCGCGCTGGTGGCGATACAGTGGTGTGGCCAGAGCACGAGACCTCGCCTCCTCGTCGATCGGGGTCTTGAACTCGGTGACGGCGGCAAGCATGGGCAGCACGGCGGCATTCTCCTTGTCTGTCTCCATCCCCTGATCGGCACTGGCGCCGGCAACACTCTTCGAACGATCCCGTCGCTCGGCGAGATGCTGCTCGTCGGCAAAGCGCTTCACGGCCTCGAACAGCCGGGTCAGCTTCTCGCCTCTGATACTGGCGAGGTCCTCCGGCATACGCTCGACCATGTTGCGTTCGCCAACCGCGTCGGCCTTCGAGGTAAACGCGCTCCAGCCGAAGCGGGCGGTCAGCGCCTCGCTGACCGCCTTGACCTCCTGGACGATCGTGCGGTCTTCGGTGGCAAGCGCAAAGGCGGCCTTGTAGGCGTCGTCACCACCTTGCCTGCGCACCGCCTCGATCTCGGTAAGACGTGCCATCGCCTTTTCGGAGAGCGCCGGGATCGACAATGCCATTTGGGCGCGGCGTTGCTGCTCGTGGCTTTCGAAGCGTTCGGCATTCCGGCGGAACTGGGTGGCATGGGCGCGGACGAGCGGCAGCAAGTCCGTCAAGGCAGTGATCGCGGCATTTCGTTCGTCGCGTGCCGCACGACCATCGACGATCAGGTCGGAACCCCGCAGGCGGCCGAGCCGCTCGGGTGCTTTGGCAAGATCATCGGCAAGCCTGCGCGGATCGACGCTTGTATCCGATGAAAGCGCGTTCAGGGCGACAAGAGCTGCATCCGGGTCACGATAGATCGTCTCCAGCAGCGGCCGGAGGATGGCTTCCCGTTCCTTCCAGGCAGGTGACGAAAGTTGTGCCAGCCGCGCATCTTCCTCGGCACTCCTGGCAGAGCCCGTGGTGGGTGGGATCAGATATCGGCCGCGAGCAACATCCGGCTCCAAGGCGGTTTGGGGTTCAGCCCGTTCCTCGTTGTAGGCGATGCGCCGTTCCCGCTCGATCGTGAAGCCCAGCGCCACGCTTGCCCGCTCCCACAGCTTCGCCAGCTGCTCGCGCCTCTCGGCAATCCCGGCCCACCGCCGGGAAAGGCTTTCCTCTATCCCGGCTGCAGCTTGAGAGAGGCTGTCGATCCCTCGACGGCGGGCAAAATCTTGGGCATGGGCGCGATAACCGGCCTCGCTTTCAAAATCGAGCGTCGTCGTCTTGGCGCCGGAACGCGACAGGCGCTCTACCAGCTGCTTGAACACATCCGGTCGATGGCTTTCCCGCTCGACACGTTGCTGACGTTCTGCGGCGGTTTCGATCCGCTTGGCGGTCCAGACGTTGCGGTCGACCTCTCTTTCCTCGAACCGCTTCTGGCCGGTTTGCTCGTCGACGATCGCAACCTTGATCGTCACCCGCTCGACGCCGTCCTTGCGCAGCGTGACGGTATCGCCTTCTGAGACGCCACCGTCCTCGAGCGCCTTCGGCAGGCTGACGCCCCATAGACGATGGAGGGTGCCGTCATCCGTCCTGACATCGGCATAGGGACTGTCGTCGGCATCCTCGTCATTCGGCCGGAACTTGGCTTGTCCTGTTTCCACGAGCGCGCCGGTGACGCCGGCGGCATGATCGACACGTGGTTTCCTGCCCCATTCCGGCTTTGCTTCAAACTCGTCCTTCGCCGCATAGAGGTCGACGCGGTCTCTGTGTCTCGTCATCGACACATAGGTCAGGTGCTGGTCCATCATGCCGGTGGCGAGCACGAAGCTTCGCTCGACCGTGGCGCCTTGAGACTTGTGAATGGTCGCGGCGTAGCCATGATCGACATTGCGATAGCTGCTCTCGCTGATGACGACATCGCGGCCACTGTCGAGACGGACCGAAAGCAAGGTATCGCCACGTTTGTCGCCGGTGGAAACGACCGTGCCGAGCATGCCGTTCTTCACATGTTGCGGGCCGAGACGACTTGCGCGCGGTTCAACGAAGCGGGCATTCTCCAGGAAGATGATGCGGTCACCGATAGCGAAGTCCCGCGCACCACGTTCGGTCCGGAAGGCACGGTTCTCACTGAGCGCACCCTCGCCTGTCATCACCGATCGCAGCGCCTCGTTCAGACGCTTTACGTCCTCGTTGGTGTGGGCGAGCACCAGAAGCTCGTCACCGCGAAGACGACCGTCATTGCCGGCCGTGGTTGAGTTCCGGATCGCCTGTCGGCGTGCCTCCGTCCAGTCGCCAACAATCCGCGCGATGACGTCGTCCCGTGTCCCTGCCTCGATCAGGTGGCCATGTCGGGCATAAGCGTCGAGGCCTTGTTCGACCTCGCCGCGCGCAAAAAGTCGTGACGCCTCGCGCGCCCATGGCTGGCGCTGGCGGCGCACGCCGGCAAGTTCGGCAAAACCGATGCGTTCAGTGATCGCCCGGAACGCCGCCCCCGCCTGGATCGGCTGCAGCTGCATCGCGTCACCAACCAGCACGACCTTCACCTCGGCTTGCTCGGCGATGTCAAGCAGGCGGGCCATCTGCTGCGACGACACCATGCCGGCCTCGTCGATGACGAGCACATTGCCACGTTCGAGCAGTTCGCGTCCGCTGGCCCAGGCGAGTTCCCAGGCGGCGAGTGTCCGCGACCTGATGCCGGAACTGTCTTCCAGCCCTTCGGCGGCTTTCCCGGCAAGGGCAGCACCTATCACCCGGCGGCCACCACTTTCCCAGGCGACGCGGGCGGCGGCAAGCAAGGTCGATTTGCCGGCGCCGGCAAGGCCGACCACAGCGGCGATAGCATTGTCCCGGGTGATATGGTGGATGGCGTCGACCTGTTCCGGATCGAGCCGGAAGGAGTTTTCCGGATCCTGCGTTTCGACCTGCCTGATCGCCGCCGCAACCACCCGATCGGAAACGGCAAAGCCGCGGCGCTTCGCCAAAACCCGCGCCGACCGCCCCATGTCATATTCGATGCGCAGCATCTCCCGCGTGGTGAAGACGGCAGGTTCGCTCACCTTTCCCGTTTCGGCATCGATCTGCTGCGGCTTCAGCATGATGAGATCGTCCGACGCCATCAGTCGCGCGCGGATATTGGCGAAGTCCGCGGGATCGTCGACAGTGCGATGCAGCGCCTTGGCGATATCGCGCTCATCGAAGGTGGAGCGTTCATTGCTCAACTGCTTCAGCAGGAGCGCAGGATCGGCAAGCAGCCGGTCGGCCATCTTCTGGCGTCTGGCAAGGTCGGCCGGAGCAAAATACATCTCCGCGTCCCTGCGGGAGAGTGCTGCCTTCTCCGGTCCGAGGTGCTTCTGCGCGATGCCATCAAGGCCCTGTTCGGCATAGGAGCGGCCGTCGAGCCGGATCTCGTGACCGGCAAGCGCCAGGTGCCGGCTGGCCGTCTCCGCCCAGGCGATCTTCCACGCCTGCAAGGTTTCCTTGTCGCAACCCCAGAGTTTGTAGACGACCTTGCCATTCGGGCGATCCGGCGTGACGACCCGCAGCGGCTTTCCGTCCTCGCCACGGACAGGAACCTTCTTTGGCCCGAACCCCTCCTCCGCCAGCGGCCTGAGCGTCGTCATCAGATGGATATGCGGGTTGCCGTCCTTGTCGTGATAGACCCAATCGGCGACCATCCCTTTCGCAGTCAAATTGTCGAGCACGAACTCGCGCACCAGCGCGATGTTCTCAGCCCGCGTCAGCTCTTCCGGCAACGCGATGATCAACTCGCGCGCCAGCTGCGCGTCGGCGCGTTTCTCGAAAGCATCGACGGCATTCCACAGCGCTTCGCTCGCCTTGGCGACGGATTGACCAGAAATCGCCGACCGCAGCCAGGCCGGTATTTGGTCCGGAAGAGCCAGCTCCTCATGCACCAGTTCGGAAGCTCCGCCGCGATAGCTGAACGATGTGCCGGCCTGTTCGTCCATCATCCGGGCGCGATGGCGATAGGCGGCGGCCGAGACGACGCTGCGTCCCGCGCCCCTGCCGATCACCTGTGCTCTGACGAACATGATCGCCACTGTCGTCTCCACCTCACCCGAGCACGTCGCGACAGCGACGTATATTGCGCCCTCAAACCAATCGGAACGCAGGGCCGATGCCGCTTTTGCCGCTGCAGGTTAACGTATTTTACTACTTTATTCTAGTTAGTATGTTGGCTGGCATCGCTCATCGAAAACAAAAGGAACAGTAGGATGGTGAGGTCTTCCATGGTCAGGGTGAAGGCTTCTCGCGCCATCTAAGCTGGGGCAACCGAAACGGTCGAACGCGGGAAAGCGGGCGCGTCAGATTGCAGCGTCGACCGCTGATCGGGCCGCACGACTACCCAGTCGAAAACATTGGGTCGAGCAGATCATCACCCAGGATCATAGTCGATCGCTACGCATGAGCGGACTACGTCTGGTAAAAAGATACTGATGGTTTTGCGTGGGTCTAGCCGGAAGGCTAACTGTACCGGCAGTCGAGCACACCACGGTCTGGAGGGGAAGCGCCAGGAGTGGGGACGCTGCTTATGGCAGCTTGTCATCAACTGCTCCTCGGCCATAAACGACACGGGCGGCATCAACCGGAATTCCGGTTTGCTGCCGGATGCCCTTTGTTGACTTCGACGACGACGCCAGTGTCCGCGGTCAGCGTGGTGATTCAGTCGCCGCAGTTGACGCAATATCATGCGTATCGAAATCGATCTCGAGACCGTCCAGCAGATTGATGCTGAAGAAGCGCCTGATCTCTTTCTCGCCGGCTGGATGATCGTGAAGCTCTTGCGAAGCGGTTTCAGAGACGACGAGCCGAAGCAGCAATCTTGGTATAGGGCATCAGGCTTAGATCGGTTGTCATAATGTGACATCCTTCGTTGATGGCGGAGATCGGCCACTCCGTTGCAGAGAGGGTCAAGGACCGCGGACGCGGCTCGCAAGCGGGAGAACCCATTTTTCTAAGAAGCGCAGTTGCGGAAAATGCGGGAGCCCGGGCCGTCCTTGACGCCGGATTTGCTGGAGTAGAATAGGACGCCAGAGAGAGAAGAGACCCGCGTCCCTGAAGGGGACGCGACCCTATCCGGCGCGAGGTAGCGGGAGTGTCGAGGGGTGGAAACCCCTGACAGCCTGGCGGCCGGTCGATCTGGCCGGTCAGGCTCATGGACACGGCGATAAGCCTCCGTCAGAACGGAGGCTCGACGTCGATGCGGCCATCCTGTTCGGCCTCGATGATTTCCCGCTCGGCCAGTGCCAGTTCGAGTTCGCTCTCGATCTGCCGGCGCTCGACAGGATCGGCATTCCCGAGTTCGGCGCGCAGCAGCTCGATGACTTCGTCGATGCAAATGGTCATTGTCGTCTCCTTGACGTTGTGAAAGACGAGCGTCCCGGTCATGGCGGGATGGAGGGGTCAAGGATCGCGTCAGCGACCGGCGGAGCCGGCGAGTGGGGGAGCCGATTTGGTCGGAGTGGAGGGAACCGCAGCGGAGGCAAAATTGGGGGAACCACGAAGTGCTTGAGGCCTTTATGCCGCCATGGCACCCTCGGATCGACTGAGCAGTCTTTCCTTCTCCGTATGGCACCAGAATAGCCGTCAATGGGCTCGACGCCCTTGACGGCTCGAACAACAACAAGGCTCGCGGCAGAGACACGCTCGGAGCCGGCCCCGCTTTCGGGGCCGGCCTGTAGGCCTCAGGCGGGGCTGTTCCAGAGGATAACCTTCCGGTTCGGCTCGCCGCCGGGGGCTTGTGCGAGATTGCCGAAGATTACGCCGATCTCCGGAGCCTCCAGCTTGACCGAGAGGTATTCCTCGCCGGTCAGGCGAGCGATGCGGTTCCAGCCCGCGCCGATCTCGAAGCCGGTCTTACGGTGGATGATGCGGTAGTCGGGTGCTTCATCGTTCGCCTTGCGGGCGTTCGGGACGATGGCGATCGGGGCGTTGACCCGGATGGTGGCGAAGATGCCTTCAAGGCTGCCGTCACTCTTCTGCGTCAGGGTTGCTATCGTGGTGGCCATGGTATTGTCTCCTTCGGTTGCTCGGGACCATTCCCGATGGCGCCCGAAGAAGGGGCCGAGCCGTAGGCGTCACCGGAGCGCCAGCGCAGGGGAACCCCTTGCGGGTTGACGCTGATGGCGGCCGGTCCCTTAGAAAGGCGGCATGGTGAACGGGAATAGTCCTGAACAGCGACCGTAAACGGAGACAGCAATCCATGGCTATCCGATTGCCGCCTCGTGCGGAAGCCCTGCCCCGGATGTCTACACGAGCTGGATGGGTCTTCCTTCCGCGTATGTGCGTCGGGCAGCAAGCCATCTCGCGCGCGACAGCCTCCTGTGATCGGTAAGATCGGTTCTCTCATCGCCATCGTCGGCAAGAGCTCTTCACCGGGTGTTGAAGAAACCGTCGGGCGGTAGCGTGCATCAAGAACATGAATCGATCCGCCACGACCGATTCAGGAAACTCGTTGGACGGCCAATTGGTGAGCGCGCATGATCCGATCATGGATACAACGACTGACATTATGCTGTTCTATCGGATCGATCCGCCCCGAAATGTGGCGCGTTTCTATCGTCTGTCGATCTAGCCGACGTTGCTCGGAGGCAGCTCTCTCGTGCGCAATTGGGGCCAGATCGGTACCGAAGGCCGGCCGATGGTGGAACTGTACGATACGCCCGAAGAGGCTGACACTGCCTTTGAGCGCGTGATCGGCCGCAAGCTACGTCGGAGCTATCGGTACGACGGTGCGCCATGCTGCGCCCAGGAGATCGTCACGCCGAAAGGTGCGAAGACTGCTTCAGCAGGTTTCGTAGCTACGGCGACGGCGACGCGGGCGGAATGGAGCCCTGTCCGGACGATATGCTCCCAGCGGGCCTGGAAATTCCTGAGAGTAAACCAGGGCAGCCCCAGTGCCTCGGCGAACCTTAAGGCTGCGTCGGCAGGGCCGACTAAAGTGCACTTATTCCGACGCGAACCTAGGGTCGTACAATGTGAAACCTGCGGCTGGACGGTGCAGGATCTTTCGCCTATCGATTGCTCATGAAGTCATCGCTCGATCATATGCCGCTTCGCAAGCAGCGAGAAATAGGCCGGGTTCTCGAAATCCTCCACGAGGAGTTCGAGGATGGGCTGAAGGAAGGCACGGCCGATTTCAAGAAGCGCGGCAGGATCTTGAAGATCATCCTCTTCGGCTCCTACGCCAAGGGTGGATGGGTCGATGAACCTTTTACCATGAAAGGTTATCGGTCGGATTTCGATCTCTTGATCATCGTCAACAACCGCAAGCTCTGCGAGTTCGCCGAATATTGGCACAAGGCGGCAGAACGGCTGATCCACGAAGCCTCGATCGAAACGCCGGTGAGCTTCATCGTCCACTCCAGGCGGGAGGTGAACACCTATCTCAAGGAAGGGCAGTATTTCTTCTCCGACATCCGCAAGGAAGGTATCGTTCTCTACGAACTGGACGATGAATCGCTTCCCGAGCCTGAACCGCTTTCGCCGGGCGATCGGTTTCGGTTAGCGAGAGACCACTTTGAACATCGGTTCAGGAGTGCCTCGAAGCTCCACAAGGTATCGATGTTCTGTCTGAGTGAGAAGGACTACAACGAAGCCGCGTTCATTATGCATCAATCGCTCGAACAAGCCTATTCCTGCGTCCTGCTAACCCTAACAAACTACGGCCCGCCTTCTCACAACATCAAATTCCTACGCTCCCTTGCCGAAGAACAGGATCGGCGATTGGCCGAAGCTTTTCCTCGCGATCAGCATCGTGAGCGCGCCTGGTTCAACACACTGAACGAGGCCTATGTGAAGGCGCGCTACTCCAAACATTACGAGATCAGTGAGGAGGCTCTTGGCTGGCTTGCAGAGAAAACCGCTTTGCTGCTTGAGCTGGTCAAGACGGCGTGCGCCGAGCATCTGGAGACACTTGAGCGGATCAGTGGCAACGATGTCGAAACGTGAGTCGGCACTACGATTTCCCACGCTCGCCTTGGAGCCGGCTTTTCCCCTTCGGAGCCCTATCAGGGCTGAATAGTGGCGCGCACCGTGACCAAGCGAGGATTCCAGTAAGCCTGGTTGAATTCATCCAACATGGCTGGTGTTTGGATCTTTGAAACGGTCGGAAGACCAGCCGAAGCCGGACAGGCAACGGGGCTAAGCTTATCACAGACCGGCGCAAGGTTATTGGAGTAGCACAAGTCTCCGACCGGCTTTAACCGCCCACCGGTTCCAGATCGACTAGTGCCTTGATCGGCAGGTGATCGGAGGCGATGCGCGCAAGCGGCGTATCATGCGCTTCCACCTGCGAGATAATCCCCTTGCGGTTGGCGATGATCCGGTCGAGCGCCAGAAGCGGCAGGCCGGCGGGGAAACTCGGGACAGCGGGCGGCAGCGGTCCGAAGGCGGATTGGAAGGTATTGAGCGAAGACCGGTCGCCGAGCCGCCATTCGTTGAGGTCGCCGAGCAGGATGGTCGGCATCTCGTGCCTGTCGTTGATGAGTTCGACCAGGGTGCGAGCCTGCTGGGCTCTGCTATGGCGCAGCAATCCGAAATGCGCGGCGATGATGCGCAGCACGCCGCCCTGCTCGAGCTCGATCTCGGCAACCAGCGCGCCGCGCGGCTCCAGTCCCGGCAGCTTGACCTGATGCACGTCATGCACCAGCCCCTTCTTGAAGAGCACGACGTTGCCGTGCCAGCCATGCGCCTTCGCCATGCCGGCCACCGGCACCGGGATCAGCCCCGTCTCCCGCTCCAGCCGGCCGAGATCGAGAATGCCGGTGCGTTCGCCGAAGCGCGTATCGGCCTCCTGCAGCGCGATCACGTCGGCGCCGATTTCATGGATCACCCGGCTGGTGCGCTCCGGATCGAAGCGGCGGTCGGTGCCGATGCACTTATGCACGTTGTAGGAGGCGATGAGCGTTCCAGCACTGCGCGGCCTTGCCTCGGTATAGGCTGCATCGAGCCGCTTTTTCCTGCTCCTGATCGAGGCGAGAATGCTGGCGGGAAGGCTGTCTTTTCTGGCGTGCATCGGCAGGCGCACTTGTTCCGTTGATCGAAAGGCTTCTCTCCGCAGTATAGGCAGGCAAGCCGGACTTGCCACGTCCGATCACAAAAAATCCTTCAGAGATAGGGCGACCCTAGCCATAGCACCTTCTCGAGCAGCCGCACCGCGAAGGGTCGCGCCTGCAGCCCGTCAAGTGTCACCGGCGTTGCCGTTTTCAAGGTTTCCTCGATGTGCTCGTCGATCTCGGTGGCGAAGCCCTCGTTCAGCACTTCGAGATCGACCTCAAAATTCAGCCGCAGCGAACGCGGGTCGAGATTGGAAGAGCCGACATAGGCCCAGGTGCCGTCGATCGTCAGCAGCTTCGAATGGCTGAAGCTGCCGGTGGAACGCCAGATGCGGCAATAATTCTTGAGGATCTGATCGAATTGCCCCGTCATCGCCCGGTCGACCAGCACGAGGTTGTTGACCGCAGGCACGACGATATCGACTTCGACCCCGCGCCGCGCCGCCGTCACCAGCGCGCTGATGAGTTCGCGGTCCGGCAGGAAATAGGGCGACATGATGCGGATCGATTGGCGCGCCACGGAAAAGGCGCCCATCAGCATCTTGTGGTTGGTCTCGACGCTGCGGTCCGGGCCGGAGGCGACGACACGCATCAGGATGGGATCACCGGGGCTGCGCTCTGGGGGTTCGATGCGCCAGGGCTCGTCGTTCAACAACTCCTGCGTCGAGAAGCGCCAGTCTTCGGCGGCGAGGTCGAAAAGGTCGGCCACGACAGGGCCGGTGACGCTGAAATGCGTGTCGTGGGCAAAGCTCTCGCCTGTTGCCTCCTCGCTGAAGCCCGCCCTGATGTTCATTCCGCCCGTCAGCGCAATTTTCCCGTCGACGATCAGGATCTTGCGGTGGGTGCGCAGATTGGCATAGGGCAGCCGCAAGCCCATGATGACGTTGCCGTTGAAGACGGCAACGGTGACGCCGCCTTCCCTGAGATGGCCGAGAATGCTCGGCACCGAATAACGCGCACCGACCGCGTCGATCAGCACCCGGACCTCGACACCGCGGCTGACCGCCGCAATCAGCGCATCGGCGATGCGAAGGCCGACAGCGTCACGGTCGAAAATATAGGTTTCGAGCAGAATGCTGCGTGTCGCCTCGTCGATATTTGATTTCATCGCCGCATAGGCCTCGTCGCCGGTCTCCAGCACATCGATCGAATTGCCTGTCGTCAGCGGATTGCGCGTCACCCGGTCGCCCAGCGTCTGCAGTGCGGCAAAACGGCGGCCGAACTGGCTGATCACCGTCTCGGCCTCGGCATCGAATGTCTCCAGTTCGTCGAATTCGGCCGCAAGCAGCAGCGCGTCGCGACGGACGCTCAGCGATTTGCGGCGGATGCGGTTGATGCCGGCAATTGCATAGAGCAGCGCACCGATAATCGGAGACAGAATGATGACGCCGACCCAGCCGATCGCCGCGCGCACTTCCTCCTTGGTCATGGCGGCATGGATCGCCGCCGCGGCCCCCATGGCGATCGAAACGACAAAGAGGATATGCGGCCAGTAGGTCGACAGAAGATAGAACATCGCTGGCGAATATAGCCGCGAAATGGCGACGTTCAATCACGCCGCCGCTCTCCCATGACGCGAAATTTCTTACCGTGATCATTTTGCCGGCCCGGGATCGATCGCGAAAAGTTCAGAAAGGGGGGCCTGCGATTTCGAAAGCGCGCTGCCCATTCCCGAATGGGAACAATGCCGGCACAGATCGATTGATCCCGAGGAGATGAGGATCGCCATCATGAACATAGCCGCAAGTGTCGGCCCTGCCTTGGCGCTCGAAGTCGCGGATGCCGCAAGCATTGCCGAACTCCGGCATCAGGCGGAAGGCTGCACCCGTTGTGATCTCTATAGGAATGCCACGCAAATCGTCTTCGGCGAAGGTTCTGTGAAAGCCGAGATCGTCTTCATCGGAGAGCAGCCGGGCGATCAGGAGGATCTGACCGGCAGGCCCTTCGTCGGTCCCGCCGGCCAACTGCTCGATCGCTGCCTGGAAGAGGCCGGTCTCGACCGGCAGCGCTGCTATGTCACCAATGCCGTCAAGCACTTCAAGTTCACGCCGCGCGGCAAACGGCGGCTGCATTCAAAACCGAATGCCGGCGAGATCATGCGTTGCGCCTGGTGGCTCGGCGCCGAACTCAACATCCTGCAGCCGAAACTTATCGTGACGCTCGGCGCAAGCGCACTTTATGCGGTGCTCGGGCCAAAGGTGAAGCTGACGCCGCAGCGCGGCCATATCCTGCATCCGACAAACCGTCCACCCGTTCTGGTCACCATCCACCCCTCCTATCTCTTGCGCATCCGCGACGAGGCGGAGCGGCGCCGGCAGCGCCGGGATTTCGTGTCAGATCTGCACAGGGCGGGGGAGTTTCGGCCCCAATGAAAGGTCGATTCTCAACCCTAATATGCTGCAACGCGAAATATTCGCGGGCGCAGCGCGATTTCGCTTGAAAGAGTTCCCCTCCTCTGGAACCATCTAAAGCAGTATCGCGTTCGAACGACGGCATCATGTGACTGGAGATCAGCGATGACAGAAACTCGGGAAGAGTGGATCAAAAAACGTGCATACGCCCTCTGGGAAGAAGAGGGCTATCCGACAGGGCGAGATTCCATCCATTGGGAACAGGCACGACACGAGCGCGACAGGCTCGAAGGTTCTGCTGCGTCTTCCGACGGCAAGGAAGTCAAGCCCAAGGCGAAGCGCAGCGTGACGGGCAGCAAGACGAACGGCGTCGTGACACCGGCACCGAAACGGACTGCGAGCCGCAAGACGGCGTCCTGAACACCGAAATACCGAGCACGTCGAGAAAAAGGGCGTCGTCGCGACGCCCTTTGGGGCCCGTTTGTCATATGCCTGAATTAGTTGTGCTTTATGCAATTTCAGAGGTGGGGCTTCCATGCGGGGGTGAACAGAGGCCGGATGACGCTGCAAGCTTTGAGGCTTCCGAAAAAAGTTGAACCTTCGCCCGATAACCGGGAACAAGAAGTTACGATGACAGTTTATGGCGGGACGGGGAAGTTGCCATGAACGACGGTCAAACCGAAATCCTCTTTTTAGCCAGCAACCGCGCTTCGACTGCGATCGTGTGAGGGATGGAGATGTCGCTCCTCGTCATCGCCGCGCTGCTCTACCTCGGTCTCGCGCTCGGGTTCATCCTTGTCGTCGATAACCTAGTCGGACTGGTTTTCCGCGATCCGCGCGCGCCGGTGCAGTTGGTCTCCGTCTATATCGGCCGAGCCTTCGCCGCATCGCAAAAACTCTATCGAAAATAACAGCCCGCAGGCGCCATCCGTAGACGGCTAAAAGTGTTGGACGCCCTGGCGCATCGAGCATTGCGCGTGCGAAAGGACGCACAAAGCTCTGGGTTAAGGATATTTCGACCGCGCCCTTTCCCTCCTATCGGAAGCCTCTATGTTGAGGGTTTGGAAGGGCTGAATCCCGAGGTGGCCAACACTCCAGCGCAGCGGACGACAAGGAAGCGATTTTGAATGGGAAGCGTCGGGAACGGCTGGCCGAGAGGCGGCGGCGAAATCGGCGAATTGTTACGGCATCCGGCTTTCCACGCCGTCGGTCTCGGTCCGGTCGAAAGCTGGCCCGCTTCTCTCAAAAATATCGCCGAAATGGTGTTGAATTCCCGCCAGCCCAAATTCGTCGCCTGGGGTCCGGATCTCGCCTTTCTCTACAATGACGCCTACGTGCCTGTTTTCCCGCAGCGCCATCCCGACGCACTCGGAAGACCTTTCCGCGAGGTCTGGGCGGATATTTGGGAACAGTTCTCGCCGATCGTCGCCAGCACGCTCGACGGCAGTTCGCAGCTGTTCAAAGAGCTGCTCATCCCGATGCGCCGCGACGGCCGCACCGAGGACACCTGGTTCACCTTCTCATACACGCCGCTGCGCGACGATGACGGCACAATCGCCGGCATCCTCTGTGCGGCCCTTGATGTCACCGACCAGGTGTCGGCCAAGCGCGGCGAAGAGACGGCGCTGGAAGAGCTGCGCGTGAAATCGGAGGCGCTTGCGGTCGTCAACCGGGCGGGAGCCGCCATCACCGCCGAGCCCAGTGTCGAACGCCTTACCCAGATTGTCGTCGATGCCGGCGTGACGCTGACCGGCGCGGAATTCGGCGCCTTCTTCTACAATGTCGACGATGGCGAGGGCGGCAGCTATATGCTCTATGCGCTCTCCGGTGTCGATCGGAAGAACTTCGAGAAATTCCCGATGCCGCGCAATACCAAGGTCTTCGCGCCAACCTTCGAGGGCGAAGGCATCGTGCGCTCCGACGACATCCTGCTCGACCCGCGCTACGGGCAGAATGCGCCACATACAGGCATGCCCAAGGGGCATCTGCCGGTCAGGAGCTATCTTGCCGTGCCGGTGAAATCACGCGACGGCAGCGTCATCGGCGGCTTGTTCTTCGGCCACGGCCAGCCCGGCCGTTTTTCCCAAGCGACCGAGTCGAGCCTCGTCAGTCTCGCCGGCCAATCAGCCGTCGCGATCGACAATATCCGGCTCTTCCGTGCTGCCAAAGTCGAAATCGACCAGCGCCGCGGCATGGAAGATCAGCTGCGAAAACTCAATGAAATGCTCGAAGTCCGCGTCGCGGCCGAGATTGCCGAGCGTCAGCAGGCCGAAGCAGCACTCCAGCAATCGCAGAAGATGGAATCGATCGGCAAGCTTACCGGCGGCGTCGCCCATGATTTCAACAATCTGCTGCAAGTGATCTCAGGCAACCTGCAGCTTCTCGGCAAGGACGTGGCAGAGAGCGGCCGGGCCAAGGAACGCATTTCCAACGCGCTTGCCGCCGTCGAACGCGGCTCGCGGCTGGCAAGCCAACTGCTCGCCTTCGGCCGTCGCCAACCGTTGGAACCGAAGGTCGTCAATATCGGCCGTCTCGTCACCGGCATGGACGACATGCTGCGCCGCGCGCTCGGCGAGGAGATCGAAGTTGAGACCATGGTTTCCGGCGGTCTCTGGAACAGCTTTGCCGATCCCACCCAGATCGAGAACGCCCTGCTCAACCTTGCGATCAACTCCCGCGACGCGATGGATGGCGCCGGCAAGCTGACGATCGAGGTCGGCAACGCCTTCCTCGACGATTCCTACAGCCGCACCCATCCCGAAGTCACCGCCGGCCAATATGTCGTGCTGGCGGTCACCGATACCGGTTCCGGCATGATGCAGGAGGTAATAGAACAGGCATTCGAGCCCTTCTTCTCGACCAAGCCGGAAGGCAAGGGTACCGGTCTTGGCCTGTCGATGGTCTATGGCTTCGTCAAGCAGTCCGGCGGCCACGTGAAGATCTACAGCGAGATCGGCGAAGGCACGACCGTCAAGCTCTATCTGCCCCGCTCGTTCCAGAGCGAAGATCGCATCACCAACATCGACAGTGTGCCGGCAACCGGGGGCACGGAAACAATCCTCGTCGCCGAGGATGACGAGGGTGTGCGCACGACTGTCATCGAGATGCTGACGGATCTCGGCTACCACGTGCTGAAAGCCAAGGATGCGCAAAGCGCGCTCACCGTTATCGAAAGCGGCGCCCATATCGACCTGCTCTTTACCGATGTCGTCATGCCCGGCCCATTGAGAAGCCCGGAACTTGCGCGCATGGCGCGCGAGCGCCTGCCTGATATCGCCGTGCTCTACACATCGGGCTATACCGAAAATTCGATCGTCCATGGCGGCAGGCTCGATCCTGGTCTGGAACTGCTCTCCAAGCCCTATACGCGCGAGGAGCTCGCCCGCAAGATCCGCCACGTGCTTGCCAGCCGGACGCAACGCCGCCAGGGGGTGAGCGATGCCGCAGCGCCCGTTCCCAAACATCCCGATATCACCGATGAAAAGTTGAAGCTGCTGCTTGTGGAAGACGACGCCTTCATCCGCATGGATACTGCCGAGATTCTCCAGGATCTCGGTTATGACGTCATCGAGGCTGATAGCGGCGAACGGGGCGTGGAAATCCTCGGACAGACCGTCATCGACATCATCGTCGCCGATGTCAGCCTGCCCGGCATGTCGGGTCCGGTCTTTGCCGCCAAGGCGCGCGAGGCCTTTCCGTCGGTCGGCCTGGTCTTTGCCACCGGCCACAGCAGCCTGCCGGATGCAAGCCGCCTGTCCGGCTCTGTGCTGCTGTCAAAACCGTTCAGCAGCACCGCGCTCGAACGGGCGGTGAAGACCGCCGTTCAGCAACGGCCTGTTGGCTAGAGCAATTCAGCAAAAGTGCGCAGCGGTGTTGCGTCCGGAATTGCGTGGAGACAAAGAGATAGAGCATTTCCGTGATTCGGAAAAAAACGGAAATGCGCTAGCCGTCGAACTCGGGATATTTGCGCATCAGATCCACCTCGCTGGTGCAGCTGTCGTCGCGCGCCGCCAGTTCGATCGAGATCGTGTCGGCAGGATCGAGCCGGCCATCATCGTGATGACTGTCATCATCGTGATGATTGCCATCATCGTGATAGACGGGAATGCGCGCGCCGCTTTGGCTGACCAACACGGCATCCCGCTCGAAACCCCTCTGCAGCAGCCAGTCGCGCGGCGCCATCAGGCGGATGTCAACCTCGTAGGAGTGCCCCTTCCCTTGCTTGAGGCTGACGGTATAGGTGACCGGCGACACCTGGCCGTTCACGTCGATCGCGCCGTTTCCATCGGCTTTGACGATGTGTTTTTCCATGTTCTCGGCTCCTTCTCATGTGCGGGCGGTGTGAAGGCTTTCCCATCGGGAACCTGACAAAACCGGCTTTTGTTCCCGAATCCGGGCTTGCAAGCCATGCCCGCGGCCGGAACTTTTGGGCGCCGTACCGGTTCAATCCCTTTGAAAATCAAAGGAGGCTGAGATGCCGAAAGGTGACAAATCCGACTATACCGACAAGCAGAAGCGCAAAGCCGAGCACATCGAGGAAAGCTACGAAGAGGGCGGCGTCTCCGAGAAGGAGGCCGAACGGCGTGCCTGGGCGACCGTCAACAAGGAAAGCGGCGGCGGCAATAAATCCGGTTCCGGCCGCGGCAAGAAGGACACGCATGAATCCTCCGAAAAGGGCGGCCGCATCGGCGGCGCGGCATCCGCCGCACGCTCGAAGGAGGAGCGGTCCGCCTCTGCGAAGAAGGCCGCTGCGACGCGCAAGCGAAACGAACACCATACCCACCACTGATTGGAAATAGGACAGGCGGTGACTTGCCGCTGACCGCATCCCGCAAAAGGATTTTCGACATGGCCAAATCGAAGAAGAAATGGTCGCAGGACGTTACCGAACACAGCGATGCAATGGACCTGAAAGAAGGCGTATTCAAATCGGACGATCCGAAGAAGATTGCCCGTTCCGTCAAGCACTCCGCCGAAGAGAGCGATCGCCGCAAGTCGAGCCCTTATCGCGCCGCCATGTCGATGCTGACCTTCTACATCAACCGCGCTGGCGACCAACTGACGAATAGGCGACGCGGCACTCTTGAAAAAGCCAAGGACGAATTGCGAAAAGACTTCGGTCGTCAACCGAAGGATTGAGCAGCCATGGCATACGAGCTTTATTATTGGGACGGCATTCAAGGTCGCGGCGAATTCGTGCGGTTAGCTCTGGAAGAAGCCGGCGCCGACTATATCGATATCACCCGCCAGCCCGGGCGTGGCACCAGCGCCATGATCGACATCATGGAGAGTGAAAGCGAACCGCATATTCCTTTCGCGCCACCCTTCTTGAAGGACGGCGACCTCATCATCTCGCATGTCGCCAACATCCTGTTTTACCTCGGTCCGAAGCTCCGCCTTGCGCCTGAGGACGAAGGCCTTCGCCACGTCGTCAACGGCCTGCAGCTGACCGTCGCCGATTTCGTCGCCGAAGTGCACGACACGCACCATCCGATCGACATGTCGCTCTATTACGAGGACCAGAAGGACGAGGCGAAGGCTCGCTCAGCCGCCTTCATCCGCGAACGCATTCCGAAATTCCTCGGCTATTTCGAGCGTGTGCTGCGGCAGAACCCGAAGGGTCGCATTCATATAGTCGGCGGTGCGCTGACCTATGTCGACCTCTCGCTTTTCCAGGTGATCGAGGGGCTGACCTATGCCTTTCCGAAAGCCATGGCAAACCGCAAGGCCGAATATCCCGCGCTGCTGGCTCTGCATGATGCGGTAGCGAAACGTCCGAACATTGCCCGCTATCTCGCCTCCCCCCGCCGCCTCGCCTTCAACGAGGAAGGGATTTTCAGGCATTATCCTGAGCTCGACAGCGCGGGATGAGTTAACAGCCGTTCACTCGAGTGGCACGGCCGCATCAAAGAAATTTCCCCACGGGTCCTTCGGCCGGGTCTCCAGCCGATGCGGCACGTTGCCGAGTGTAAAAGCGGCCGGACCGCTGACCTCGTCCAAATCGGGCCAATCGAGCGGCATCGAAACCGGCGCACCCGGTCGTGCCCGCGTCGAATAGGCCGCGACCGCCGTGTTGCCGCGGCCGTTGCGGAGATAGTCGATGTAGATATGCCCGCCGCGTTTTGCCTTCGTCGCGGTTGCCAGATATTTCTCCGGCGCATCGGCCGACATGCTTTCGGCCAGCGAATGGGCGAAATCCTTCACCTCCGCCCAGCCGGCCTTCGGCGAAAGCGGTGTCACCACATGCAGCCCCTTGCCGCCTGATGTCTTGACGAAGGCCGCCAGGCCACGGGCTTCCAGCCGCGCCTTCAATTCAATCGCTGCTGTTATGACAGCGCTCCAGGCTACGTCCTCGCCAGGATCGAGGTCCATGGTGATCATATCGGGTTTTTCCCAATTGTCGGTCGTTACACCCCAGGGATGAATTTCGAGCACGGCCGATTGCACCAGCGCCACGAGACCGTTGAAATCGGCGATGCGCAGCAGCTTTTCGCCGTCCGCATCCTGCGGGTCGGCGATCTCCTCGATATGCGGATTCATGCCCTTCCAGGCATGTTTCTGGAAGAACCGCTGTTGGCTTTTTATCCCGTCCGGCAGACGCAGCAATGCCAACGGCCGATTGACGACATAAGGCACCATGAATGGCCAGACCGCCGCGTAATAATCCGCTAGCGCCTGCTTGGTTACGCCCTCATCCGGCCAATAGAGCCGGTCGGGATGGGTCAGCGATACATCTGCTGCCGGCGGATTTCTGGGGCTCATTCTTCGATCTCGCTTGTGAGGAAATCAAGTAGCCTGTTTTCCTCGGCCCGCAAGCCCCGCAGCGGCTCGTTGCCATTCTCGATCAGCGGATGATCGTTGCCGGCGAGCGCGATGATCGCGGGATGGATATAGCTCGAGCGCGAGATCGCCGGTGTGTTGTGCAGCGCCTCGGCTGCGGCTTCCGACATCTGCTTTACCGTCGGCCGGCCGCCGCCGACAATCGTCTCGCGCGCCGCTCCGAAGGCCGCCAGCGATCCGGCCCAGGTGCGGAAGGTCTTCGCCGAAATGGGAATCCCCGATATCTCGGCCAGATAGGCGTTCAACCGGCCGGAATCGATTGGCTTCAGCGCGCCGCTTTCATCCTTCCAGACGAAGAGCTGGCGGCCGGGCAGGTCCGCTATCTCCTCCAGGATCTTCTGCAGCCTGGGATGTTTGAGACTGCGCTGGACACGCTTGCCACCCTTGGCGCGGAATTTCAGCTCTATCTGCCCGTCGACGATCTTCAGGTGGCGCTTCAGCAGCGTCGTTGCACCATAGGTGCCGTTCTCCCTGACATAGGCCTGGTTGCCGACGCGCAAATGCGCCTCGTCAAGCAGGGTCGTCAAAGCCGCAAGCACGCCGTTGACATCCTCCGCGCCGGTGGCGAGATGGCGCAACACGGTGCGGCGTATGCGAGGCAACGCCCGACCGAATTCGATCAGCTGATGGAATTTTCCGGCACTTCGGAAAGATTGCCATTCCTTGTGGTAGCGGTATTGCTTGCGTCCGCGCGCATCGAAGCCTGTCGCCTGCAGATGGCCGTTCTCGTAGAGGCAGATCCAGACATTTTCATAGGCCGGCGGCAGACCGAGCGCGCCGATGCGCGCCCGCTGCAATTCGTCGGCAAGCGTCGTGCCGTCGGGCAGCACGTAGCTGAAGCCCTTGCCCTTCCTTCGTCTGCGGATGCCTGGTTCAGTATCGCTGACATAGACGAGACCAAGGTCGGTGATGGCTTCGGCATTCATGGTCTCTGCTACTTGCTCCTGCGGCCGAACTGGAACCAGCGGCGGCGCTCGGCTTTTGTCGCGCCCTTCGGCGGCTCGGTCTGTCCCTTCGGCGCGAAGACCGCCACGCTCTGGGCATAGACGATGACCGGGTTCTCCGGCTCGTGCACCTCGAAGGCATCCGTCTCCGTCCCCGTGTCGAGAACCCGCGACCACTGCTTCAGCCCATTCACGACAGGCAGGTGCACCTCGCAATCGCCGCCGGCATTGAAGATGAGGAAGAGGTCGTCCATCGTCTCGGTGTCTGGGGCATTCACGCTCCTCGAGACATAGACCCCGAGCACCTGCAATCCGTCGTCGTTCCAGGCCCCATCGTCCATGAAACTGCCATCCGGCTTGTACCAGGCGATCTCGATGCGGCCGTCCTCGGCAGTCTCGCCGGTCAGAAACCGCTCTTGCCGCAGGACGGGATGGGCCTTGCGGAATGCGACGGCCTGTCGGCAGAAATCGAGGAAGGGGTCGTCGAGCCCCGACCAATCCGTCCAGCCGATCTCGTTATCCTGGCAATAGGCGTTGTTATTGCCGCCCTGGCTGTTGCCCACCTCATCACCGGCAAGGATCATCGGAACGCCCTGGGAGAGCATCAGCGTCGCCATCATGTTGCGCCGCCGCCGTGCCCGAAGGCTGTTGATGTCCTCGTTATCCGTCACACCTTCGGCACCCATATTGTCCGAATGATTGTCCGAATGTCCGTCCCGGTTATCCTCACCGTTCGCGTCATTGTGCTTGTCGTTGAAGGAAACCGTGTCCATCAGGGTGAAGCCGTCATGGGCCGACAGCAGATTGATCGATGAGGTCGCGCCGCGATCCGAGTGGTTGAACTGTACCGCCGAGCCGGTGATGCGCTGCGAGATCTCCGACACCATGCCGCCGTCGCCCTTCCAAAAGCGGCGCACGTCGTCGCGAAACTTGTCGTTCCACTCACGGAAGGGATGCGGAAAACCACCAACCTGATAGCCGCCATCGCCCACGTCCCAGGGCTCGGCGATCAGCTTGACGCCGGCGAGGATCGGATCCTGGCGGATGGCGCCGAAGAACAGGCCCTGCCGGTCGAATTCCATATCCTGGCGGCCGAGCGTGCTGGCAAGGTCGAAACGAAAGCCGTCGATATGCATGACGCCGACCCAATAACGCAGGCTGTCGAGCACCATGCGCATCACCATAGGATTGGCGGCATTCAGCGTATTGCCCGTGCCCGTCGTATCGAAGGTGTGGCGCGGATCATCAGGGGAGAGGATATAGTAGCTCGCATTATCCAGCCCACGGAAGGAGAGCGTCGGACCTTTCTCGCTGCCCTCGGCGGTGTGGTTGTAGACCACGTCCATGATGACTTCGATGCCGGCGGCATGGAACTTCTTCACCATGGTCTTGATTTCGGTGATCTTGTCGCCGGACATGTAGCGCGATTGCGGCGCGAAGAAACCGAGTGTCTGGTAGCCCCAATAATTGCGTAGGTTGTTTTCCAGGAGATAGCGATCGTCGAGGAAATATTGGATCGGCAGAAGCTCGATCGCCGAGATGCCGAGCTTGACGAGATGATCGATGATCGGATCGCTGCACATGCCGAGAAAGGTGCCACGCAGCCGGTCCGGCACCTTCGGATGCGTCATCGTCAGGCCGCGCACATGCGCCTCGTAGATGATCGTATCCGGCCAGGGACGGCGGATCGCCTCTTCACCCGCCCAATCGAAATCCGGATCCTGCACCACGCCCTTGACCGTGAATGGCGCGCTGTCGCGCTCGTCGAAGGAAAGATCGTCTTCGCCGATCTGATAGCCGAACAGCGCGTCATCCCATGTCAGCTCGCCGGTGACCTGTTTGGCATAGGGGTCGAGCAGCAGCTTGTTCGCATTGAAGCGATGGCCGGCGTTGGGATCATAGGGACCATGGGCGCGATAGCCGTAGACCGTGCCCGGTCCGACGCCGGCGATATAGCCGGACCAGATATCGCCTTCGCGCTTCGGCAGCGGCAATCGCGCCACCTCCTTCTTGCCATCAGGCGAGAAGAGGCAGAGCTCAATCTGTTCTGCATGCGCTGAGAATACCGCGAAATGGGTGCCCGAACCCGTATATTCCGCCCCGAGCTCCGGCTTGAGGAAGTCGAGTTCCGAAAATGAATAGCTCATAATGCCCCGCTCGATAAAAAGACCATGCGGGAAACGTAACGGCGGCTCGAAAGTTCCCTTGCCTCGCAAGGGAAGATCTCTTGAGGAGGCGGAGATTAAGGCATCAACTGTCCGCCGTTAACCTCGATAATCTGGCCGGTGATGTAGCCAGACAGCGTCGGCGAGGCGAGGAAGAGATAGGCCCCGACGCAATCCTCCGATGTGCCGACGAAGCCCATCGGGATCGATTTGCGCTGCAGTTCCATCTGCTCGTCATTGGTATAACGCTCATGGAAGGGTGTTGCGATAACGCCCGGCGCCACCGCGTTGACACGGATCCTGTCGGCGACGAATTCCTTGGCATGACCGCGGGTGATCGTCGAGACGAAGCCCTTGGATGCCGCATAAAGGATCGCACCATTGCCGCCGCCATTGCGCGCGGCGATCGAGGTGGTATTGATGATGAAGCCGCCCTGCTTCTTCAGCCAGGGATGCGCCGCACGCGTTGCCGCCAGCACCGAACGGGCGTTGAGGTCCATGACCGCGGCATAATGCGCGTCGGTATACTCCGAAGTCGGCTTGCGCCCCAGCATGCCGCCGGCATTGTTGATGAGGCCGTCGAGATGACCGAAGGTCTTCGCCGTCTCCTCGACGACACGCTCGGTCTCGCCTTCCCTCGACACGTCGCCCTGGATCAGATGCACCGTGCCGCCGGCAGCCCGGATCTCGTCTGCAAGTTTTTCCGCCGGCTCGCGGCTGGCATTGTAATGCACACCGACCTTGGCCCCTTGAGCCGCAAAGGCGCGGGCGAGTGCCGCGCCAATACCGGTCGAGGCGCCGGTGATCAGCACGGCCTTGCCGGACAGGTCCGGCAGCTTGATGGATGCGAGCGATTGCGCAAGTTCGACCATGGCGACGATAGCCTCCCGAAAAACCAAGGACATAGGTGATGAAACGAATAGGAGAAGTATCTAGGGGAAATCGATGAAGGGCAATGCACGAAAGAGCGAGATTGCATCGCCATAGGAGCGCTGGGCGGTCTTCATACAAGCGGCCATCGTCACCGACGGCCGCCTGAGATTGCGTGCGAGCACCGAAAGGGGTCTCGTTACGGAGCCACGCCAAAGGCCGGCTGTGGTTTCTGGTGGGCGACAGGCGGGAATGCCAGCGCTATTGCCGCCGCCCCCAACCCGACCATTGCGGAGCCAATGAACAGCCAGGAATAATTGCCGAAAGTGTCGAATATCCAGCCGCCGACGAGAGGGCCGAAGGCCATGCCGAGGCTGGAGAGCATCGTTGCAGCACCGAAGACGGTGCCGATGATGCGCGGCCCGAAATATTCCCGCGCCAGCACCGCATAGAGCGGCATCACACCGCCATAGGCACTGCCGAAGACGATGGCGAGCGCATAGAATTCGCCGAGCCGGCTGACCAAGAGATAGGTGGCAAGTGCTGCCGCCTGCACCAGCAGCCCGGCGACGAGCACCGGCTTCACCCCGATCCTGTCGGCAAGGCTGCCATAAAGCAGCCGGCCGCCCAGTCCAGCCAGGCCCTCGACGCTGTAGATACTGACGGCCGCCATAGGTGCTACGCCGCAGATCGTCGCATAGTTCACCATGTGGAAGATCGGCCCGGAATGCGCTGCGCAGCAGGCTGAAAAGGTCAGGCCAAGCACGATGAATTGCGGCGATCGAAATACTTTCGACAGCTGCGGCCGAGCGCCGTCGGCCGCGAACTCAGTTCCGGTATCGGCGGTCTCGACAGGCGGGCGCCTGACGAGAAGCGCGGCCGGCACCAGCAGCACCCAGGCCGCGACACCGATGATCAGCATGGCCGGCCGCCAATCATAGGCCGAGATCAGCCAGCGCGCGAAGGGTGAGATGGTCATCGGCGCGACACCCATGCCGGCGGAAACCAGCGACACCGCAAGGCCGCGGTTTTCGTCGAACCAGGCGGTCGTCGCCGCGATCATCGGCGCGAAAAACGTGCTGGCGGCCAATCCGACGAGGATACCGTAGGTCAGCTGGAACTGCAGCAGCGTCTCGGCGCGGCTCGCGAGGACCAGCGCCAGGCCGAGCAGCACCGACCCGATCAGCACGACGACGCGGGGGCCGAAGCGATCGCTTGCCGCACCCCAGAAGAATCCGCCGAAGCCCATGACGATGAAGTTCAGCGTCATCGCACTCGCTATGCCGACATGCGACCAGCCGGTCGCCGTTGCAATCGGCTCCTGGAAAATCGCCAGCGAGAACATCGCGCCGAGCGCAACGCATGTCATCAAAGCGCCCACAGCGACGATGACCCAACGATAGGAAACACTCATGGCTTCATAACCTCCATGCCGACAGAGTGATCGCGACGCATGCGGCAAGCCTGCCACATTTCGCGCCTGCAATCCAAAGACGTTTGAAGCGCTGCAAATTGGACAGCGCACTCACATCTTTTTTCGTCGTACTTAGAGGGTGCGAAACATCACCAATGCGTCGACATAGCCCTGCGTCGGATGAAGGAACACGCCAGGGAGCCGGCCGACGATATCGAAGCCGAGAGACTGCCACAGCGCGACCGCACGTTCATTGCTGCTGACGACGAAATTGAACTGCATCGCCCGAAAGCCCCGCAAGCGGGCATGTTCCAGGGAATGCTCGTGCATCATGCGGGCGACGCCCCGGCCGCTGGCGGCAGCGTCGGTCATGTAGCCGCAGTTGCAGACATGCCGGCCGCCGCCTGCCTGATTGGCCTTGATGTAATAGGTGCCGAGGATCACGCCATTCTCTTCGGCGACGAAGGTCTCGCGATCCGGTCCCATCCAGTAGGCGAGCGCATCGGCCTCAGTCAGATCGCGATCGAGCGCATAGGTTTCGCCGGCGCGGATCGTCGGACCGATGATCCTCCAGATGGCGCTTTGATCATTCTCGTCTGCGGGTCGGATCAACATGCCCGATTTCTACAGAAGCCTGATATGGCGCGCAACGGGTCGAAAGCCTCCGCGAACGCCGGCAGCGTCCCGTTTTCAACCGACCTCAAACCCTTTCAAGCGCAACCGCGATCCCCTGCCCGACACCGATGCACATGGTCGACAGCGAATATTTTCCACCGGTCTGCAGAAGTTCGAATGCCGCCGTGCCAGTGATGCGTGCGCCCGACATACCAAGCGGGTGGCCGAGCGCGATCGCGCCGCCATTGCGGTTCACCCGCGCGTCATCATCGGCAATCCCGAGCGCGCGCAGCACCGCCAGTCCCTGGCTGGCGAAGGCCTCGTTGAGTTCGATCACATCGAACTGCTCCGCGGTCATGCCGAGCCGTGCCATCAGCTTGCGCGAGGCCGGGATCGGCCCGACACCCATCACCCTTGGCGGAACGGCGGCGGCCGCGCCACCAAGGATACGGGCGATCGGCGTCAGGCCATATTTCCGCGCCGCCGCTTCGGAGGCGACGATCAGCGCCGCTGCCCCGTCATTGACGCCGGAGGCATTGCCAGCCGTCACCGTGCCGCCTTCCTTCTTGAAGGGCGTGGCGAGTTTCGCCAGCGTTTCGATCGTCGTCACGCGCGGATGCTCGTCCTTGTCAATGATAACGGGATCGCCCTTGCGCTGCGGGACGGTCACCGGGGTGATCTCCTTTGCCAACCGTCCGTTCGCCTGGGCGGCAGCCGCCTTCGCCTGGCTTCGCACCGCGAATGCATCCTGGTCTTCGCGACTGACATGATAGTCTGCGGCGACGTTCTCACCCGTCTCCGGCATCGAATCGACGCCATATTGCTTCTTCATCAGCGGGTTGACGAAGCGCCAGCCGATCGTCGTGTCGTGGATTTCGGCGGCCCGTGAAAAGGCCGTCTCGGCCTTCGGCATGACGAAGGGCGCGCGCGACATGCTCTCGACGCCGCCAGCGATCATCAGCTCGGCCTCGCCGGAGCGGACGGCGCGCGCCGCCGTGATTACGGCATCCATGCCGGAGCCGCAGAGCCGGTTGATCGTCGTGCCCGGAACACCGATCGGCAGGCCGGCAAGCAGGGCCGACATGCGCGCGACATTGCGGTTGTCTTCGCCCGCCTGGTTGGCGCAGCCGAAGATCACGTCATCGACAGCTTCCCAATCGACGGCGCTGTTGCGTGCCATCAATGCCTTCAGCGGGATCGCACCGAGGTCGTCGGCGCGCACCTGGGACAGCGAGCCGGCGAAGCGGCCGATCGGCGTTCTGACATAGTCGCAGATAAAGGCTTCGGTCATGGCTTTTCCTCAGAGTTTGGGGACGACGAGGTCGCCGACGGGGCCCTCGACGTGCAGCGGCGCACCGGTCATGGCCTGCAATTCCTCTTGCGACATAGCGGCCAGCTTCTCGCGCAGAACGAAGCGTTCCTTCACGATGTCGATGACGGCATGGCTGGTATAGATGCGGGTGATGCAGCCAACGCCGGTCAGCGGGAAGGTGCATTTCTCCACCAGCTTCGGCTCGCCTGTTTTGGTGACGTGCTCGGTGATGACGCAGACCTGCTTGGCACCATGCACGAGGTCCATGGCGCCGCCAACGGCCGGCACCCCTTTGCTGCCCACCCGCCAGTTGGCGAGATCGCCATTCTGGGCGACCTGATAGGCGCCGAGGATCGCAACGTCGAGATGGCCGCCGCGCACCATGGCGAAGCTGTCGGCGTGATGGAAGAAGGCGGCACCCGGCTTCAGCGTCACCGCCTTCTTGCCGGCGTTGATCAGGTCCCAGTCTTCCTCTCCTGCCGCCGGCGGCTCGCCGAAATTCAGGATGCCGTTTTCGGTGTGGAAGATCGCCTGACGGCCGGGCGGCTGATAACGGGCGACCATTTCGGGAAAGCCGATGCCGAGGTTCACATAGGCGCCATCGGCAATATCCTGCGCGGCGCGCCAGGCGATCTGCGCATTGGAAAGCTTGATGTCTTCACGAGTGTCGATGGTCATACGTAGGCCACTCCGGCTCGAATGAGCTCTTCTTCCTGCTGGGGACTGGGGACGGCGACAACGCGGTTGACGAAAATACCAGGTGTCACCACATGTTCGGGATCGATGCCGCCGGCCGGCACGATGGATGAGACCTGGACGATGGTCTTCGCCGCGGCCATGCACATCAGCGGATTGAAGTTGCGGCCGGCCTTGTTGTAGGTGAGGTTGCCCTGGATATCGCCGATCTCGGCCTTCACGATCGCGAAGTCGGCCTTCAGCCAGCGCTCCTGCACGTAGTGACGGCCTTCGAATTCGGCGATGACCTTACCGTTGGCCAGTTCGGTGCCGTAGGCCGTCGGCGTATAAAAGGCCGGGATGCCGGCCCCGCCGGCGCGGATGCGCTCGGCAAGCGTTCCCTGCGGCACAAGCTCGAGCTCGATTTCGCCGGCCAAATATTTGTCGGTGAAGGCGCGCGGATCCGACGAACGCGGGAAAGAGCAGATCATCTTCCGCACCATGCCGGCATCGATCATCGCGGCGATACCGATGCGCCCGTTGCCGGCATTGTTGTTGATCACGGTAAGGTTTTTGGCGCCCTTGTCGATCAAGGCATGAATGAGCTCGATCGGCGCGCCCGAGCCACCAAAACCACCGATCATGACGGTCGCGCCATCACCGATCTCAGAGACGGCTTCCGCCGTGCTCCCGACTGTCTTGTCCATGCGGGATCTCTCCTTGGCTATGCGATCGGGAACTCTCCATCCCGTCCTCTGGGGTAGACATAAAGAGCGGCGGGCCAAGCGGCAATGTATTTGTGCGATATTTGACATTTGTTCATATATCGCACAAAGTGAATGAATCCATTGGAGACTGGACCCATGCGCGAAACGGATTTCGTCAGCGGCTTTGCCCGCGGCCTGAAGGTCATCGAAGCGTTCGGTGAAACGCGGCAGCGGCTTTCCATTGCCGAGGCCGCCAAGCTGACGGAGCTTGACCGCGCCACCGTGCGTCGGTCGCTGCTCACGCTCGCCGAACTCGGTTATGCCGATTATGACGGCAAGTTCTTCACGCTGACGCCGAAGATCCTGCGCCTTGGCCATGCCTATCTCTCAGCGACGCCGCTGCCGGCGCTGCTGCAGCCACATCTCGATCTTCTCTCGGAAAAGGCCGGCCAGAGCGCCTCGGCTTCGGTGCTCGACGGCACCGACATCGTCTATATCGCCCGCGCCTCGCAGCGCCGCGTCATGTCGATCAATCTCACCCCCGGCAGCCGCCTGCCCGCCTACTGCGCCTCGATGGGGCGCGTGCTGCTCGCAGCCCTTACCGAGAGCGAGGCCCGCGCGATCCTGGCCCGCAGCGAGCTGAAACAAAACACTGCAAATACCAGAACCGATCCGGATGAGCTGATCGCCGAATTCCGCCGCGTCCGCACTGAGGGTTACGCCATCATCGATCAGGAGCTGGAGATCGGCCTCTGCTCCATTGCCGTGCCTATCGACAACGACCGTGGCGAAACGGTCGCGGCGATCAATATCGGCGCGCCGGCTGCTCTCGTCCCGGCGGCGGAGATGAAGGAGCGCTATCTGCCGCTGCTGAAGGAAACGCAGGCGGCATTGCGGCCGCTGCTGCGGCGGTGACGGTAAGCCTGAAGGGAAAGCGACCCCGGCCAGCGCCGGGGCGGCTCATAATCGGTCAATGCGTCAGGTCGAGCGCGGCAGTCAGGTCGCCCATCGGCGGCCGGTCGTTGTTGCGCAGCGCCTTGTCGCGGGCGACGATGCCGGGCAGCACCGGCAGATCGTAGCGCGCGGTGATGAAGCGGATGATCGACGTCGTGTCGTACTGCGTATGATCGACCATGCCGCCCTTGGCGAAGGGCGAGATGATGAAGGCCGGAATGCGGTTGCCCGGGCCCCAGCGATCGGCCTTCGGCGGCGCGACGTGATCCCAGAACCCGCCATTCTCGTCATAGGTGACGATGACGAGCATATGGCCCCATTGCGGGCTCTTCTCCAGGTGGGAGACGACATCGGCAAGATGCTGGTCACCGCTCGAAACATCGGCATAACCGCCATGTTCGTTGAGGTTGCCCTGCGGCTTGTAGAAGGAAACCGCCGGCAGCTTGCCGTCGTCGATATCCCTAAGGAAGGCTTCACCGCCTAGGCCACCATCCCTCAGATGATCCGCACGCGCCGGCGTGCCGGGCGCGAAATTGGCGAAATAGTTGAACGGCTGGTGATGGAACTGGAAGTTCGGCACCGGGGTGGCATTCTTGCCATCAAGGGCTGCCTGCCAGGCGCCGCTATACCAGGCCCAGCTGACACCCTTCAGCGACAGCAGGTCGCCGATGGTGATTTCATGCTGCGGCGGCAGCGTCGTTGCCGCCGCCGGATCGGCATAGGCCGCGTCACCATCCTTGGCCGGCGGATTGGCGCTCGGCTGGTAGGGCGGCTGCATGGTGTTGACGGCGTAGAAGTCAGGCGTCAGCGTGCCGTCGGAAACGAATTTCGGTGCGCCGTCCAGCGCCGACTTCGGGGCGTTCTCCGCCACGGTCAGCGACGTGCCATCCGCATCCACCTTGGCGATGGTGGGCTTGGCCGGGCTCTTGTCGGCGTTGGGATAATAGGGCGTGCAGGCGCAGACCAGCGCGAAATGGTTGAGGAAAGAACCGCCGAAGGCGCCCTGGAAGAAATTGTCGGCAATGACGTATTTCTTGGCGACCTGCCACATCGGCAGGATGGAGCCGTCGTAATGGCCCATGACCAGGCTGCCGGAATCGGCCCAGGCGACGAACTTGTCGTTCTTGCCGCCGTCGATCTGCATCTGCTCCTGGTAGAAGCGATGCCAGAGGTCGCGGGTGATGACCGAAGGCGCCTCTGCGAAGCCCTGCGGATCGTCGATCGCGAAGGAGGCGTTGGCGAGATGGGCCGACTGCGCCTCGGTGACGGCAGGCGAGACACCCTTGGCGGTGAGGCCGCCCCAGGCCGGCGGTAGTTCGGACAGCGGCTGGCCGTCGCGGTCGAGCTGGCGTGCGCGATCGGCGGTCGCGTTCGAGAGCCCGTCGGCGCCGGGAAAACTGCCATAGAGATTATCGAAACTACGGTTTTCGGCATAGATGACGACGACATTGTCGATCTTGTCGTAACCGGCCGGTGCCGCATGGGCTGCCGTCGCCACCGCGAACGGCACGATGGCCGATCCGGCGAGACAGATCGAATGGAGGAGTTTCAGTCTTGTCACGGGTGGTACCTCATGGCTAGGGGCGTTGGCTAGAGGGAGCGGAGAACGCTCGGGGGGCGTTCGGACGCTATTCCGGCCGTCTATCAACTTTGTGACATCAGGGTTGCCGTGATGCCGCAGGAGACTGGCCGTCATCAATTTGTTGCAGCGAGGTTCGATCATGGCGGAAACCAGTACTAACTTATTGGAATCCTTATCATGACGACGAAGATCATCTGGCTTGTGCGCTCCGGCCTGGCCGTCGGCATGGGTGCCGTGGCGCTTGGTCTTGCCATTCTTCCCCTGCGGCAAAGCAGCGCGGCGCCTGCTGTCGGCGTTCATCCCGGACCGATGTCGCGCGCTGAGGCCTTCGCCCGAGCCGAAACGCTGACCGCACTTGGCCGCAAGATATTCTCAGATACCTCGCTGTCGGCCTCTGGCTTGCAGGCCTGCGCGTCCTGCCATGATCCCAATCACGCCTTCGGCCCGGCATCGGCCATGCCGGTCGAAATGGGCGGCGAACATCGGGACCAGCCGGGGTTGCGCGCTGTTCCGACGCTGCGTTACCTGCAATCGGTACCTGCTTTCACCGAGCATTATTACGATTCCGAGGACGAGGGAGACGAAAGCGTCGACAACGGCCCGACGGGCGGCCTGACCTGGGACGGCCGGGTCGATCACGGTGCCGATCAGGCGAAGATCCCGCTGCTCTCGCCTTTCGAAATGGGCAACAAGGATGCGGCCCAGGTGGTGGCGAAGCTGCGCAAGGCCGCCTATGCCGACGACATCAAGGCGGCCTTCGGCGAAACGGTGTTCGACAATTCTAAGGATGCCTTTGATGCCGCCGCCGAGGCGCTCGCCACCTTCGAGCAGAGCGGCCCGGATTTTTATCCCTATTCCAGCCGCTACGACGCCTTTCTCGCCGGCAAGGCGACGCTGACGACGCAGGAACTGCGCGGACGGCAGTTGTTCGAGGACCCAGCCAAGGGCAACTGTTCGAGCTGTCACTTAAGCGAACCCGCCAATGACGGCGAGCCGCCGCAATTTTCCGATTTCGGCTTCCTCGGGCTTGCCGCACCGCGCAACATGGCGATCCCGGCCAACAACGATCCGAACTATCATGATCTCGGTCTCTGCGGTCCCCAACGCACCGACTTTGCCGGACGTGGCAAATATTGCGGTCTGTTCCGCACCCCGACGCTGCGCAATGTCGCGCTGAAGCAGAGCTTCTTCCACAACGGCTATTTCCACTCGCTGCGCGACGTCGTCTCCTTCTATGCGACGCGCGACAACGATCCCGGCCGTTGGTATCCGAAAAATTCAGATGGCACGGTTCGGAAATATGACGACCTGCCGCAGGCCTATTGGGATAACCTCAACCAGGATCCGCCCTTCGGCAGGAAGCCGGGCGACGCGCCTGCCCTCACCGATCCCGAAATCGACGACATCGTCGCTTTCCTCAAAACCCTGACCGATGCCGATCTGCAGCCCGAGGCGACCGGGCATTAGGACGCCTGGAATTTTAAGAAATGCCCAGGACCAATGACGTCTTTCTCAACAATAACAATCAAACCCGTCGACGCATTTCCACTTGATGTATCATAATTTCAGATATACATCATTTCATCGGAAATAGTGGGGGAATGATGGAACGCTCGTTTTTGACCATTGCCGCCGGCGAGAATAATGATGCGATACGCGCGCTTTCGGCGCCGGCGCGGCTGGAGATGCTCAAGCTGCTCTGCGCCAAGGGACCAATGAATATCAACGATATCGCGCGTGCCCTTTCTCTTCCTCAATCGACTGTCGCCACCGGGATCCAGATTTTGGAAGACGCCCGGCTGGTCGATTCCCAGCTGACGAAGGCCCGGAAGGGAAACCAGAAGATCTGCTCGGCGATCTACAGCGAAATTCTGATCAGCTTCGAGGAAAGTGCAGCCCAAAGGGCCAATAATATCATCGAAGTCGAGATGCCTGTGGGGCTCTACACCAGTTGCGACGTCCATGCGCCGTGCGGTCTTTGCTCCACCGAGAGCGTCATCGGCCCCCTCGATGTCCCCGACTATTTCCTCGATCCGCAGCGCATGCAGGCTGGGCTCGTCTGGTTCGGCCGGGGATATGTGGAATATAAATTCCCCAACAACGCCAAGGTGTTAAACAAGGATATCCGCGCCATAGAGTTCTCGCTGGAGCTGTCGTCCGAGGTGCCGGGCACCAATCCGGACTGGCCTTCGGATATAACGCTCTGGGTCAATGGAATGGCGATCGGAACCTGGACGTCCCCTGGCGATTACGGCGACAAGCGCGGCGCCTTCACGCCGGCATGGTGGAAGCTCGAGGGCTCGCAATATGGGATGATGAAGACCTGGCGGATCTCCACGCGCGGCACCTTCATCGACGGTATGGCCGCCTCGAATGTCACGCTCAGCGATCTCGCGCTTGCCCAGCATTCCTCCATCCGGCTCCGGGTCGGCATCGCAGAAAATGCCGGCCATACCGGCGGCGTCAATATTTTCGGTCGCGGCTTCGGAAATCACGGCCGCGATATCATCATGCGGCTACACGTCTGAAAACTCAAAATCGGAAATCTTGATTTAAATATCACGATTCTTTCCAGTTGCGACGACCGATAAAGTCATCCAAGTAACTGTAATTAGACGCTTTTTTCTGAAATCCTTATTAGTATGATTAAAGTCGCAACTTGGTTGACAGAACAACATTCCTGATATCAAGTTAGAGGCAAGAAAACAAAATATCTGATATATAAACGGGAGGATCCGTTGAAGACGAACGTTGTGGTTCACCGCGATTTCCGCATCGCGACCATTGACTCCAGGCTCTACAGTTCATTTCTCGAGCATCTCGGCAGGGCGATCTACGGGGGCATTTATGAGCCCGGACACCCGACGGCCGATGAGGATGGATTCCGGCAGGATGTCCTTGATCTGGTGCGTGATCTTGACACGCCATACTGCCGCTATCCCGGCGGTAATTTCGTCTCGGCCTATAATTGGGAAGACGGCGTAGGGCCCCGTGCGGAGCGTCCAGTTCGCCTCGACCTTGCCTGGCGCACCCGCGAAGCCAACCAGATCGGCGTGAATGAATTCGTCGACTGGTGCAAGAAGGCGAATACCAAGCCGATGCTCGCCGTCAATCTCGGATCACGCGGCCTGGATGCGGCCCGCAATTTCCTGGAATATTGCAATCATCCCGGCGGCACCTACTGGTCGGATCTGCGCCGCAAGCACGGCTGGTCTAATCCGCACGATGTCAGATTGTGGTGCCTCGGCAACGAGATGGATGGCCCCTGGCAGGTCGGCCACAAGTCGGCCTATGAATATGGCCGGCTGGCGGATGAGACGGCGAAGGCCATGCGCGGGTTCGACAAGTCCCTCGAACTCGTGGTCTGCGGCTCGTCCAATTCCGACATGAAGACCTATCCCGAGTGGGAAGCCCAGGTCCTCGAGCAGTGCTATGACAGCGCCGACCATATCTCGCTGCATATGTATTTTGCCAACCGCGAGAAAAATACGCTCAACTATCTCGCCCGCGCGACGAAGCTCGACCGCTACATCACCACGATCGGCGGCGTGATCGACTACATCAAGGCAAAAAAACGCTCGAAGAAGACGATCGGCATTTCCTTCGACGAATGGAATGTCTGGTATCATTCCAACCAGCAGGACAAGGAGATCCTGGCGCGCGACGAATGGCCGGATGCGCCGCATCTCTTGGAAGACATCTATAATTTCGAAGACGTGCTGCAGGTCGGCGGCATCCTGAACACCTTCATCCGTCGCTCCGACCGCGTGCGCATCGCCTGCATCGCGCAGCTCGTCAACGTCATCGCCCCGATCATGACCGAAGACGGCGGTGCGGCGTGGCGCCAGACCATCTACTACCCGTTCTATTACGCCTCCAGATATGGCCGTGGAACGGCGCTGCAGCTGGTCGTCGATGGCCCGACCTATGACAGCGACGAGGAAAACGACGTCCCCTATCTCGACGTATCGGCAGTCCATTCCGAAGACGGCAGGTCGCTGACCTTCTTTGCCGTCAACCGCCATCCGAGCACGGCGCTCGATCTCGATGTGCGGTTGGAAGGCTTCGGAAATGCCCGGGTGGTCGAGCAGGTGGAAATGACCCACGGTGATCTGGAAGCCGTCAATACGGCGGCGCGACCGCAAACGGTTGCTCCCGTCAATGTCGAGAGTGGAAAGATTGAGGATGGACGGCTGCGGGCGGCGTTGAAACCGTTCTCCTACAACGTCATCCGGCTGTCGGTGTGACAGCTACCGCCGGACATTCCGGCTGAAAATATTCGGCTCGCTGCGAGGAGGCAGGGAGCCGGAGCGATGGTTCACTGAGGTCCCGGACCTGACCGTTCAAGTCCTAACGCTTCCGCGAACCGACAACCGCGACGTGCCCATGCGTGCCTTTGCGGCCGCCGTATCGTCGCTTTCTAGGGAGGAGTTCATGCAACAGTGGAAGAGGCTTGCATTTGGCGTCGCGCTGGCCGCACTCGGCCTGACAGCGACGGCCAAGGCCGATGACTACACCTCCTTGCCGCGCAAGGAGACGCTCATCGTCGAAAATCCGGAAGGGACGATCAAAAATCCCGGCTGGTTCAACATCTGGGTCAATGGCGGCGGCGGCGTATCGACCGGCCTGCAGCAGCTGACCATGGATACGCTCTGGTATATCGATCCCGAACAAGGGCTTGGCGGCGCGACCTGGGACAATTCGCTGGCTGCCGACAAGCCGCAATATAATGCCGACTTCACCGAGATGACCGTGAAACTGCGCAAGGGGCTCTTCTGGAGCGACGGTGTGGAGTTCACGGCAGACGACGTGGTCTACACCGTCAAGACGCAGATGGATCACCCCGGCATGGTCTGGAGTGCTGCCTTCTCGGTGCAGGTGGCAAGCGTCGAGGCGACAGACCCCTCGACTGTCGTGTTCAAGCTGAAGAAGCCCAATTCGCGCTTCCACGCCATTTTCACCGTTCGCTGGAACGGCGCCTGGATCATGCCCAAGCATGTCTTCGAAAAAGTCGAAGATCCGCTTCGTTATGACTTCGCCAATCCCGTCTCGCTCGGCGCATACAAGCTCAAGTCGTTTGATCCCCAGGGCAAATGGTATACCTGGGAGAAGCGTGACGACTGGCAACGGACCTCGCTTGCCCGCTTCGGCGAGCCGGCCCCGAAATACGTGACCTATACCGATCCCGGCCCGCCGGATAAGCGGACGATCGCCCAGCTCGAGCACAATCTCGATATCATCCACGACAATACGCCAGAGGGCATGTTCACCCTCAAGGAGAAATCCAAGTCGATCGAAACCTGGTTTCCGGGCTTCCCCTTCGCCCATCCGGATCCGACACTTCCGGCTGTCATTTTCAACACGCAGGATCCGCCATTTGACAACGCTGATGTACGCTGGGCGCTTGCCCTGCTGATCGACATCAAGGCGGTCGACATGGCGAGCTATCGCGGGGCAGCGACGCTTTCGGCGCTCGGCGTGCCGCCGACGGCGGCCACGATGAAGGACTATCAGGCGCCGATGCAGGATTGGCTGAAGAATTTCGAGATCGATACCGGCAAGAGCAAGATTAAGCCTTATGACCCGACGGTCGGGCAACAGATCGCCGATATTCTGCGCAAGCAGCCGAAGTTCAAGGACCAGATCCCGACCGACCCGCAGGCAATCAGCGGTGCCTTCGGCTATGGCTGGTGGAAACCGGATCCGAAGGCTGCCGGCGAACTGCTGGAGAAGGCAGGCTTCAAGAAATCCGGCGGCAAATGGCTGACCCCTGATGGACAGCCCTTCAAGATCCGGATGACGGTGGAAGGCGACACACGCTCGGTCTTCACCCGCGCCGGAACGCTGATCGCACAGCAATGGGCCGCATTCGGCATCGACGCCAAAGCCGTACCGGCCGCGAAACTTTGGCAGGTGGCACTCCAGCCCGGCGATTTCCAGGTGGCGATTGCCTGGAGCGTCGAGACCTGGGGCGGCGATCCTGACCTGTCGTTCTTCCTCGACAGCTGGCACTCGCAGTTCGTGGCCAAGAAGGGTGACAATCAGCCGCCGCGCAACTGGCAGCGCTGGAGCAATCCGGAGCTCGACAAGATCATCGAAAGCATCCGCGGCATCAGTGCCGACGATCCGAAGGGCGTCGAACTCGGCAAGGATTATCTGAAGCTGGTCGCCCGCGAAATGCCGACGATCCCGCTGATGTCGTATAACGTCTTTACCTCGATGGATACGACCTATTGGACCGGCTATCCGACGATATCAGACCCCTATACCGACCCAGTGCCGAATTGGGCAAACTCCAGGCTGATGATGGTCAAACTCAAGCCGGCACAACCGAAATAATCCTCCCAACGCCGGCGCGAGTGTTGCGCGCCGGCCCCCTATCGACGGGCATGTGGCATGTCCGTCGATCCTTTCCTGTCGATGAAGGGAACCAGAGAGGAACCACTGCCCTATGACGTCTTATCTGCTCTTTGTGCTGAAGCGGTTCGGTCAGTTTCTGCTCGTCGTATTTCTTGGCGTGACCATCACATTCTTCGTCACCCACCTGACCCCGATCGATCCGGTCGAAGAAAGCATAGGCGCCATCACGCAGATGGGGCAGTCCGATCCCAATGCGATCGAACTGATGCGCCAGTCGCTTCGCGAGCTTTACGGAATGGAGGGCTCGATCTGGCAGCAATACCTGCATTTCTGGCTTCGGCTTGCAACCGGTGATCTCGGTCCCTCGCTATCGGCTTTTCCCACACCCGTTTCCACTATCATCCTCCGGTCCCTGCCCTGGACCATCGGGCTGATGACGATGTCGACCCTGATCACGTTCGTGCTCGGCAATGCGATCGGCGCGCTCGCCGGCTATTACCGGAAGAATATGGTGATGAAGGCCGTCAGCCTCGTCTTCATCGCCCTGCTTCCCATTCCCTATTACATTCTGGCCTTCGTGCTTCTGATTGTGTTCGGCTATCTCTGGCCGGTGCTGCCGATCAATGGCGGCTACGAGATGAACGCCAATCTGGACCTCTCCTTCGCCCTGGTCCTCGATATACTGAAGCACTCCATCCTGCCGGCCTTTTCTCTCATACTTGTGGGAACCGGCAGTTGGCTGATCGGGATGCGCGCCCTCGTATCCAACATCATCACCGAGGATTATGTCGTCTTCGCCGAACTCGGCGGTGTTCCCAAACGGAAAATTCTCCGCTCTTACATCTCCCGCAATGCCATGGTGCCGCAATTTACTGGGCTTGCCATGTCGCTCGGCGCGATCTTCAACGGCACGGTCATTACCGAAATCGTCTTCGGCTATCCCGGCATCGGCAACCTGCTGATCGAAGCGGTGCATGCCGGCGATTACAGCCTGGTGCTCGGCCTCAGCGCATTGTCGATCGTCGGCGTTGCCGCGGCCGTATTCATCATCGACATTCTGAGCCCGCTGATCGATCCGCGTATCAAGGTGGAATAGAACATGTTTACGATCGTCCGCGACCTCGCACGCCAGAATATGGAATTCCTCTGCGGCCTGCTGCTCTTTGCCGTCATCGTCGGATTGATAGTCGTGTCCTATTTCTCGCCTTACGGCGCGACGGACATCTATCTTCTACCGCCCGATATGCCGCCCGACGGCGAATATTGGCTCGGCACGACATCGCGTGGCCAGGACGTTTTCTGGCAATTGACGACCGCCCTTCGCAACACCCTGTTTTTCGGCATCGGCGTCGCCTTCATTTCACGCATCATCTCGCTGGTCGTCGGCCTCGTCGCCGGTTATGCCGGCGGTGCGGTCGACCGGGTGCTGATGGCCATCAACGACAGCGTCATGGTCATCCCGCAATTTCCGCTGCTGATCCTTTTCTATTTCGTACTGAAGGACAGCATGACCTGGACGGCGCTGATCGTCATCATGGCCTCGCTCGGCTGGTCCTATGACGCACGCCTCATCCGGTCGGTGGCGATCAGTCTGAAGACGAGATCCTTCACCACCCAGAGCGTCTATTCCGGCATGAGCATGCGCAAGATCCTCGTCGAGGAGCACCTGCCTTACGTTCTGCCGATCGTCTTTGCCACCACGATGAACAACATGATCTGGTCGATCGGCATGGAGATCACCCTGTCGGTGCTCGGCTTCACCGATATCGAGACGCCGACCATGGGCATGATGATCTATTGGGCCAATGCGCATTCGGCGCTGATATCAGGCATATGGTGGTGGGTGGCCGCCCCCGTCGCCGTCATCGTCGTCCTCTTCCTGGCGCTCTTCCTGCTGTCCATGTCGATGAACGAATACAACGATCCGCGCAGCCGGCTGAACCGGATGGGAAGTTAGTATGGATCCTTTGGTCGAAATTGAGAATCTGAAAGCCTATTACCGTGCCTTCCTCTACGGCGTCGATCGCGAGGTGCGCGCCGTCGACGATATCAGCCTGACGATCGCCCGCGGTGAGGTCTATGGCGTTGCCGGTGAATCGAGCAGCGGCAAGACGACCTTGATCAAAACCATTGCCGGCGCAATCCGGCCGCCGCTGAGGGTCGTGTCCGGGAAAGTGACATTCCATTTCGACGGCGGCACCCAGGATATCTACGCGATGAAGCCGGAAGAGCGCCTGGCGCTGCGCTGGCGGCATCTGTCCTATATCATGCAGGGCTCGATGAATGTGCTCAATCCGGTGCGCCGGATCCGTCACTCCTTTACCGATTTCGCCTTTCGCCACATGAAGGTCGGCAAGAGCGAGTTTTTCGAAAGGGTCGCCACCCATCTGCAGCGGCTGAAGCTGGATCCGCATCTGCTCGACGCCTACCCCCACGAACTGTCAGGCGGCATGCGCCAGCGCATGACCATTGCACTGGCGACGATCCTGACGCCGGAATTCATCATCGCCGACGAACCGACGACCGCGCTCGACGTGATCGTTCAGCGCGACGTTCTGTCGATGATCCGCGAAATCCAGCGCGAGATGGGCTCGTCCTTCCTGTTCGTTACCCATGATATGGGGGTTCACGCGACGGTCTCCGACCGCATCGGCATTGTCTATGCCGGGCGTCTTGTCGAGGAAGCGCCGACCGCCAAACTCTTCAACATGCCGCTCCACCCCTATACGCAGCACCTCGTCGGCAGCCTGCCGCGCATCGGCGATGCGACGGCCCGCCCTTCGCTGGAGGGTCGTCCGCCGAACCTCGCCATGCCGCCGGAAGGCTGCCGGTTTCACCCGCGCTGTCCGAAGCGCATGGAGATTTGCTCGCGGAAGGTTCCGCCGCTCGTCACCGTCGAGCCGCAGCGGCGCGTGGCGTGTTTTGCCGTTACGGGAGATCAGGTTTGAGTGCTCTTCTTAGCCTCTCGCATGTCACGAAAGTCTACCGCCAGGGCGGCATGCTCGGCCGGCGCCTGATCACGGCGGTCAAGGATGTCAGCTTCGAACTGGGAGAGGAGCCGGAGATTCTCTCGATCGTTGGCGAATCCGGCTCGGGAAAATCGACGATCGCGGCGATGATCCTCGGCCAGACCGAACCAACGGAAGGCGAGCTCCAATTCAGCGGCAGGACCGTCGCCATCCATAGCAGAGCCGAGCGCAGGGCCTTCATGAAAGAGGTCCAGCCGGTTCTGCAGAACCCCTTCGAAGCCTTCAATCCGCTGAAACGCGTCGACCGTTATCTCTTCGAGACCGCCCGCAATTTTTCGTTCTCGGGAAAACGACCGGACCGAGAGCAGGCGGAGCGGATGGCGGATGCCGCGCTGGTGCATGTCGGCCTGACCCTTGAAGAGGTGAAAGGCCGGTTTCCCCACGAATTGTCGGGCGGCCAGCTTCAGCGCGTCGCCATCGCCCGCGCGCTGATCCCGCAACCCCGCCTGCTTGTGGCAGATGAACCGGTCTCCATGGTCGACGCATCGCTGCGCATGGCCATCGTCAACCTCTTTGGCCGCTTGAAAAACGAGCTCGGCCTTTCAATCGTCTACATCACCCACGACCTCGCCACCGCCTATTATATCAGCGACAACATCATCATCATGCGCAAAGGCGAAATCGTCGAGCGCGGACAGGCCCGCACCGTCCTGGACAACCCGCAGCATCCGTATTCGCGGGCACTCAAGGACGCGGTTCTGGCCGCCGACTTCAGCCCGGCGACGTAGGTGCTGCGGGGGATGGCGCAGCCAGGACGAATAGGCAGCTTTCCTTTATGAGGCTTGGCAGGTTTAGCGTTGCCTTAAAGAAACTGTGCAAGGATGAGGGCCTGTCATCCACGCCGGCAACCTGATGAAGTTTCGAAGAAATCTCGCTCGCTCCGTAATAAGCCATACCAGCGCATTCGCGCCCGCAATATTTGCGGCAATTATTGCAGCAATCGTCGTCTGGGTCGCAACCAATTGGCGGCTGGAGCGATCGCTGGCCGATGAACGCTCCATCGTTGCCGGCGAGCTTGCCACAATATCCTCCCGGCTTCAGACGAACCTCAACAGCAATGTGAAGTTGTTGCAGGGGCTGGCGGCCGGCATTGCAGTCAATCCAGAGATGGGCCAAAGCGGCTTTTCAAAACTTGCCGCGCAGATCCTGCAGCCCGATTCACAATTGCGAAGCTTCGCCGCTGCACCCGACATGGTGGTCAGGTGGGTTTATCCGGAGAAAGGAAACGAAAAGGCCATCGGGCTCGACTACCGAACCAATGAAAAGCAACGGGCTGCCGCGATGCTGGCGCGCAACACGCACAATATCGTTCTGACCGGCCCGGTGGAGCTTGTCCAAGGTGGAACCGCTTTTGTGGTCAGGTGCCCGATCTACATCAATGACGGAACAAGCCAGATCTTTTGGGGGCTGCTTTCCGGAATAGTAGACATACCAAAGCTTTACCAGGAAAGTGGCCTTGGTTCGACCGAGCTTGAGATCGCCATCAGCACCGTACCGGAGCCGAATTCGCCCAAACAGGTTTTTTTCGGCAGCCTGGCAACCTTTTCCAGGAGACCGGTCCAGACATCCGTTGATATGGTTTATGGCCGATGGACCCTCGCCGCACTGCCAAAGCAGGGATGGGGTCAAAATAGCGGGATCGGCACTTTTGAGTTCTACGCGAGCCTATTGGCATTTTGCGTCGTTGCGCCGATTGTCTGGATCGGTTTTCTGACCAAATCACGCCAAAGAACGATCGAAAAGCTTCGCCTTCACAAGAAAAAGCTCGTTCGAGCACGACAGAGGCTGGAGTACCTGTCATTGCATGACGCGTTGACGGGGCTTCCCAATCGACGATTTGTCGACCAGATGATCTCGCAACCGCCGAGACCTCGTCCACAAGATTGTCTGATACTCATTCATATCGACCTCGATCGATTTAAAGAAATCAACGACACGAAAGGGCACGCCGGCGGTGACGCGGTCTTGCAAGCAACGGCTTCGCGCCTTGCCGATTTGGCTGGTCCAAACGACGAAGCGGCTCGGATCGGTGGAGATGAGTTCATCTTCGCCAGCTGGAGTGCAGATCCGGAGCCGAAGGCAAACGCATTGGCCCGGCAAATTGTCGATGCCCTCGAGCAACCCCTCTTCATTGACGGTGCGGCCTGTATTGTCGGTGCAAGCGTCGGCGTCGCCTGGGAGACTGAAGGTGCTCTCGGGCGGGACCTCGGCCAATTGCTTCTCGATGCCGATTTGGCTCTCTACGAGGCGAAGAAGGCCGGCCGCGGCCGCGCTGCGGTCTTTACAGAAGAGCTTCGCAGCGCCGCGATCCATTCGAAAGAATTGGCGGATGAATTCACGCATGCGCTCGATCGTGATGAACTCGTTGCATTCTTCCAACCGCAGTTCGATGCAAACACATTGGATATTGCCGGCGTCGAGACACTGGCCCGTTGGGATCACCCGAAAAAGGGTCTGCTCGCCCCGAACAGATTTCTTGACGTCGCGGAAAAGCTGGGGCGCACCGGCGACATGGATAGGCTGATCCTGCAAAAGGCCCTGTTCGAGCTGACAAGATGGGACAGCTTAGGAATGCAAATTCCACGTGTCTCGGTCAACATTTCAGCGCGTCGACTGGCGCAGGCAAATCTGCTTGCCGAGCTGTCCGAGCTTCCCATCGCGAAGGGTCGTCTGTGTTTCGAGCTGCTCGAGACAATCTCCTTCAATGATCTTCAACCTGTTCTCAAGGAGATCATTCCAGCCGTCAAAAAGCTTGGCATCGAAATCGAGATCGATGACTTCGGCACCGAACATGCCAGTATCGTCAGTTTGCTTCGATTTGAGCCGCGACGCCTGAAGATCGATCGCGAAATTATCAAGCCGATTATCGCATCTCCATCTCAGCGCCGTCTGGTCTCCTCCATCATCGAAATCGGCCGATCGCAGAACATCGACATCGTTGCAGAGGGCGTGGAGACCATGGAGCATGCGAAGATCCTGAAAGATCTCGGTTGCCATATATTGCAAGGTTACGCTCTGGCACGACCAATGACCTCGGAGCAGTTGATTGAATTTTGCTGCATAAAGGACACAGGAATGACCGAGGCAGGCTGATAGCCAAGCCCCGCATTCCCTGTATGACTATCTTCCGTCGATCCTAGACTCATCGCCGCTGACGCCCGACGAAGTTCGCAACATGCATGCCGAGACCGAACTGCTGTTCACCGTTCAGCTGCCAATCGTTGCGACAAAGTTGCGCTATTATGCCGACCCGGAATTTGCCAGATTGTTTGCCAAGCAGGAGATAAGCCAGGAGAGATGAGCCAAGCGGTTCACATCACCCCGATGAATCGATCGGGCCTGACCGATTCACAAATGTCGTTGGACACCCTCACCTGGTGTTTGCGATCCTGCCGGCATGACAGTTCAGCCCTATCACGTCTATATCGAACGCAGAGAGCGTGCCAAAAACATGGCTCGCTTTTATGCGCTGTCGATCGAGGCGAACCTCTTTGGCGAGACCTCGCTCGTGCGCAGCTGGGGACGCATCGGCAGCCGCGGACAGCAGAAGATCCATGTCTTCGACAGCGAGGCAAAAGCCGTCGATCTCCTGCTCGCCCTTTTGCGCAAGAAGCGCTCGCGAGGTTATCGGCCGCTGCAGTGATCCGCATCCGCGTCTCTCATGGTTGAGTGAAGGAAGAGACGGCTCACGCCGCCGCCTCCTCGTCGAACTCCGGCTGCAAGGAATGCAGGTAGTCGACGGCGCGCTGGGCATGCGCTGCCGCGGAAAAGATGGCGCGCTTGTCGTTGCCAAGAACCTTAAGCCAGCCATCGAGATAGCTTGCGTGGTCGGGGCGTGGTTCGAGCTCGGGGACGATGCCAAGATCGGCGCAGAGAAACGAGCTGCCGAGTTCGGCAATCAGTTCTTCGCGGGCGCGTTCGCTCCTGTCTTTTGCGTAGCGGCTGAGATCACGATCAAGCCGTCGCGGTGCCCCGGTCCAGTGCGTCATCTCGTGACTGAGGACCGCGACATAGGCGGCATCGTCCCGGAAGGCATCCAAGCATGGCATCTGGATGTAATCACGAATGGCAGCATAATAGGCAGCCGATCCGCCGTGCCGGATGAGTGCGCCGGTATTGGCAAAGAAGCGGCCGGCATCGCCGATCCGGCTCATCGGATCGTGGACAGGTGCGATCTCATGAAAGCGGCCAGGAAGACCGGCGATCTGATCGGCGTTGAACACGGTGTAGGTCTTGAGAAATGGAATATCGTGTTCGATCTCCGTGCCTGTCTCGGTCGTCTCGGTGCGGATGAACGAACTGGCAAAGACTACGGTCGTGCCGGTTTCGCCCTTGCGGACGGCGCCGCCGAGTTCGATTGCCTGGCGAAACGTCATCCAGCGTGATGAGGCAAAGCCGCGGGCGATGGTTTCGGACCAGAGGAGCAGGACATTGATCCCGGTATAGGGTTGGCCATTGTGGCGCAGTGGCCGGCTGACCTCACTTGCCGCCTGTCCCGTCGTCCAGGGCCTGGTCCATGGCCGCACACCCTGTTCGAGATCGGCGATGATCCTGGTGGTGATGCGGCTGTAGATATCGGATCGTTGATTGGATGGTTGCCTGCTCATGTCTGAACCTCCGTTTCGAGGTCGCGGCCATCGCGACCTGCTACGGCGGTCCGAAAGCCGGGCGGCAAGTGCTGCCTGCACCCGCAGGGCCGCAACGCAGTGGAGGACGGCAAAGCCGTTGCCGGCGGCGCGAGCCTGGCAGGACCAGAGCCGGGGCAGGACGCGATGACTGCAATCTTAGTAGGAGGTTTTGACGGAGGCGGAAGTGGCAGATCAGCGAGTCGGCATCACGTCGCTCACATCGCCGATGAACCGCAGCGCAGATCGCTTGCTGGCCGGCCGCGCCAATGACCGGGCGATGTCGGCGCGCGAGGCGGTTTGGTCTTCCTCACATGAGGAATTTGGCGTCAACGGCTATCTCGGAAATAACCGGCGGCAAATCGGCAGAATCCAATTGCATAATGGCTCCGAATGCCGACGATGGCGCGCGCGCCATTGGACCAATCGGCTGAGCGAGTAAATCGAGGACATCTCGACAGGCGTGGAATCGATGTCCGATCGGACGGTTGGGGCGTGCCTCGCGCTTGCGGATCAGATCAGGATGTTGCGGTTTCCCAATCGAAGACACCTGAACCAGAGCGACGCAGGCGACGGTCGATGGGGCTATTCAAAGAGAATGAGGCTTGCCGGGGTTGGCGGCATCGCCGCCACCGTGACGCCGGCAAGGCCGGCCAGTCCTGCCATCTCAGTCAGCTCACTTTGCGTATAAGCCTGACCCGCCGGCGTGCTGGCGAGCATCTCCCAAGAGAACGACGCAGGAAAAGGCGGCGACACGCCATTTTCGTTCGGTACGAAATCCACCGCGACGATCCGACCATCCTTTGCAAGGCTCGCGACGATCTTTCGTAACAGTTTGGCACAAGTCGGCAGATCGAAATGGTGCAGAAAATTCGGAAGAAGGACAAGATCATAACCCGTGCCCCATTCAACATCGAAAGCACTGCCGGCAATTGTCTGGTACCGGTCAGACACGCCGGCATTTACCGCATTCTGCCTCGAAAGCTCCAACACGGCGGTCCAGTCGACGGCGACGATCTCCGCCGATGGAAGGCCCTTCGCAATTTCGATCCCGAAAAAGCCTGGACCTGCAGCAATGTCCAAAACTTTCTTGGGATGCTTGGCCCAGCCGCAGATTTCGCCGGCCAGTATTTTAGCGCTGAGCCCCGTAAAGGAGCCCATGCCGCGTGCAAACTTCAACCAGACAGGGTTGTCCGCAGAAATGTTTGCAAGCCCAACCGAACCGCCGTTTCGCACGACCGCGGCCGGATCGCGCAGAAAATTATCGAGTATTTCGGGTGCAGCGACGAACTCGACGGCAGAGCCCATATAGGCTGGCGAATTGCGATCGAGGAACATTTTGGTCGAGGGCGTCACTCTGTACTGTCCGCTCTCCTTGGTCAGGAAACCGTGGACCACAAGGTAATCGCACAGGATGCGTATCCCACGCTCCGAGGCGCCTGTTACCGACGCCAGCAATGCTGCCGTTTTGCCCTCGCCGATATGAGTAAAGAGATCAAGCTCGATGGCCGCCCTGATCGCCGCCGTCTTGCGGCATGCAAACAGCGCATCGATCACGAGTTCGGGCGACACGACGCCAGCATGGGCGTCCTCGACGATTGTTTGCATGGGATCCCCCAGAGCCCTCGGTCGATCTTGCCTGGCAGCGCCAGCCGCAGAAATTATGCGTATATCCACATATTCTACAATACTTACCGCGCTAACCTTATCGGGTGCCACGCCCTAATGGGCGAGCTGTCCTGCGGCCGGCGCGCCGTTCATGCCGACCAAGATGGCTGCGTTGTCGTGCCTACACCAGTTTCCCCATAGTTGCCGGACGATACGCTTTTCCCATCTCGATCGCTGTCAGCACCCGTCCGTCTCGGATGCATGCTCGAGACGATGTCGCGGAGCCAGAAAACAGGTTTGATGCAACGTCGCGCTGCGGCGCGAGCAAGGTCAGGCCGATCGCTGGATTGAGTCGCCGCAAGATGCTCATGTGCGCGCGGCCGTGCACCGGGATGTTCAAGTCCCTCGGCGACAACAGCTCCGTTCGATCGAAGGGATACGGGGGTCGAGATCGACGAGCAATGAGGGGTCAATCTAACCCTCTCGCTCACAGTCAGTGTTCGGGCAACCCCGCTTGCCGCAGGCCCTCGGCCATTTGATCTGCCCATTGCGGTGAGGCTCGAAACACAGGCCGTGTCATATAGCGCTGGATCGTAAAGCCCGGCTCGGCTGCCAGCAGCTTTTTCGCCGCCCATCGAGCTGTGTCCTCGTCACCACTCATTGCCGACCAGGCAGACATCATCCGGTATGGCCACGTCACCTCCGGGTGTTTGTTAACTACCTCCCGGGCAATGGAGATCGCCTCGGAAAGTTTGCCTGCCAAGGCCAAGGAAAGGGCCAAGCCCATTCTCATATTGAAGGCGAGTGGATCCGCCGGACTAAGCGTCATCGCCCGCTCGAAACGCTCCCGCGCGCAATCAGGCTGGCCTCTGTAGCTCGCGACCCATCCATATCTCGCCCATCCCCAGGCATTGTTTGGATCGAGCGCCAGTGCTCTTTCGAGATAGGCCGACGCCCCCTCCTGATCGCCGCAGTGGCTCAACGCTCCCCCGGTAGCGGTCAAGGCAGTCGGATCATCGTCAATCGAGGCCGCTGCAACCTCGATGGCGCGTAATGCGCATTCGAGGTCCTTCTCTGGTTCGTCAGTCCAGATGTAGCCGAGGTTCTGGGCGTGGCACCAGGCTAGGAAAGCATGGGCTCGGCCGTACGCAGGATCGATCTCGATTGCGTCCTGAAGGAGCGGGATTGCCCGCTTGATAGCATCCTTATTCTGACCCCAGAGGTACGGGTAAGCCCGCATGACGAGGTCGTAGGCGCGCAGACTGCTGGGCGGTTTGCGCATCGCGAGCTCGATTTCCGCGCTGCGAATGGCTGGATGGACTGCGCCAGCGACCTGCGCCGCGATCCTGTCCTGGAACTCGAAGATGTCCTGGGTCGCGCCCTCATAGCGCTCGGACCAAAGCTGGGTCCGCATCTCGGCTTCAACAAGTTGGACCGAAATCCGCAACCGGTCCCCTCCCCGTCGGACGGTACCTTCGACCACGTAGGTCACGCCAAGTTCCCTGCCGACACTACGCACGTCGACGAAGCGACCCTTGTACGTGAACGCTGACTGGCGCGCGATCACGAAGAAATTTCGTACTCGGGAGAGAGCGGCGGTGATTTCCTCCACGACGCCGTCCACAAAATATTCATCGCTCTGGCCGCTGAGATTGTCGAAGGGCATCACCACGATCGATGGTTGGTCCTTACCAAAGCGGGCCGAAAACGATCGCACCGACCCTGCCTCATTCCCTTCACCGTTCTCTTCGGGCCAATCCACTCGAAAGACAGAAACTGGCTTGGGGATATTTTTCAGGACGCGCTCTCCAAGGCTGGTGAGTGTGAACAGCACCTTGCCGTCGAGATGCTCGCGCACCGACCCGGAAATGCATATGCCTGAGGGAGCGGCCATCTCCTGCAGGCGCGCCGCGATGTTCACGCCGTCGCCAAGAAGATCATCGCCAGACACGATCACGTCGCCAAGATTAATACCGATGCGAAATTCCAGGCGGCGATCCTGTGGAAAGTCGTTTGAGCGGCTTAGCAGGCTGCGCTGCATTTCGACTGAGCACCGTACGGCCTGAACCGCACTTGGAAACTCCGCGACAAGGCCGTCACCCGCGCTGCCGAAGATGCGACCGCCATGCTCGAGCACCAGTGCCGCTATCTGATCGTGGCAAAGGGTGAGTTCACGAACGGTGGTCTCCTCATCAAGCGCCGTAAGGCGGCTGAAGCCCACGACGTCAGTGGAGAGAATGGCTGCAAGCTTTCGATTCACAGCGGTCACCGCTCCTCTGGTGGCTGTCTATCCGCACTCAGTGCCCTGCCTCAACCTTACATCTGACAAAGGTCAAATTCCACCGCGAGACCTGGATGGCGCCAACAATTCCGGCCGCCGCCTTGACCAATACGCTTGACGGCCGCATCGGGCTGTCGCTTATCACTAGTTGAGATTGACTCGACTTTGAGTAGTACGCGTGCTCAAGTCAGGTGTTCAGATCCGAACGCAAGTCTTTCATGAAAGAGTTCCAGCCGGTTCTGCAGAACCCCTTCGAAGCTTTCAATCCACTGAAACGTGTCGATCGTTATCTCTTCGAGATGGCCCGCAATTTAACATGGTCGGTCTTTTCGCCTAGATCGAGACTGGTATTCGCGTTGCGTAATTCGCAGCCTTTGGCGGATGCCTGCGAAATTACGGTGCCTAAAGCAACAGTTCTTTGACGCTGCTTTGACGGTAGGGCGCTACGACCGGTTTGCGAAGTTACGCAGAGGGATTTCAGCCGGTTATGCTTCAGTTCGATTATCGCAAAAGCATCGATCTTCCTTTCGGAATCCCGATTTCCCTTCCCGGTTGCTTGCCAGGCGCCGCAGGTATGGCAGACTGGTCTCTGGATGCCAGGTCTTCGACCTGCCAAACGAGCGCATCGGAGGCAACGGGGGCGGGGCCGGTGGATCGCATGAAAAAGGGGCACGATCCGTTTCGGATGTTCCTGCTCGGGCCTTTTGCCCTTGTGGATGCTGAAGGGCGGTCGGTTACTCCGAAATCCAAAAAAGCCCAGGCTCTTCTGGCGATGCTTGCACTGTCCGCCCGGGGCTCGCGCTCGAGAATCTGGCTTCGGGACAAGTTGTGGAGTGATCGCTCCGACGACCAGGCGGCAGCCAGTCTGCGCCAGGCCCTTTTGGACATTCATAAGACTCTCGGGTCCGCACGTGATCTCTTGATTGCGGATAAGAATACCGTTTGGCTGGATATGGACCGACTCGTGCTTGATACCGAACTGGTGGTTCGGACAAACCGGTCCGCGGATCAAATCACCGACGAGTTGCTCGAAGGTATAGACATCCGCGATCCGGAATTCGAGGACTGGTTAACGCTTGAACGGCAGAACTGGTATAGCCGGCTCAATGTCGGAGAAGTCCACGACGTCTTCGAGCCGCGACAGCAGCCGAGCCGCGATATCGCCAAACATTCCGCCCTGCTACCTCTGACGGGTGCCCCGGATGTGCCAAGACATGGCAAACCCGCGGAAATCGCCGGCAGCAACCCATATCGGCAGCCGGCAGACGGTGACTGGCAATGGGTCATGGTCCTTCAGCCCCCCATCGTGGTGGGTGTTGGAGAGGGCGGACAGATTGCTGCGACCCGGTTCCAGAATCTCATTGCAAAAGCCATCACCGATGGGCTGGCGATTGGCGTCAGCGACCTCTCCTTCACCTTGCCGGATATTGAAGAGAGCGAACAGCGGATCAGCCTTCCGATATGCCTACAGCTTCGCCTCACGTTTGACGGTGACATGGTGATGATCGAACTGGTGATGAAGCACCTGATCAATAACCGCATTCATTGGCTGAGCAGTCAGGCAATCAGCCGCACGCAGTTCGAGCGGGGCGAGTTCGGCACCGCCGCTGCGCTGATCAGCCAGGCCGTCGATCAACTGGCCTATTTCCTGGAGACCCAGGCAAACGACCGTCGATTGTCGCAAGACGGCCTCCTGATCGACGCCGTCAATGCGATCTTTCGGCTGTCGCGCAGCGATCTGGATAATGCGGAGCGGCGCCTGGAAGAACAGATCCAGTATCAGCCGCGGTCATCGACTTTTGCCTGGCTGTCATTCATCCGGACTTTCCAGGTTGGCCAACGTTTCAACGCGCTTGACGCGCATCTGATCGAGGAAGCTCAGGCATATGCGCGCAAAGCGCTGGAACTCGACCCGCAGAATTCCGTGTCGCTCGCGCTCGTCGGCCACGTCCATTCGTTCCTGTTCGGCGAATACGACTATGCGGCCAACCTGTTCGAAAAATCGATCCGCCTGAATCCGGCCCTGCCGCTCAGTTGGGACCTCTACGCGATGCTGCACTGCTATGCAGGCCAGCCCGACAAGGCGGTGGCCATGGCGCGTTGGGTACAAGAGCTCGGCGTCTACAGTCCGCATAAATATTATTTTGATACGACCAAATGCATTGCAGCAGCGCTTGCGGGCGATCATGCCGCAGCCATAGCTGCAGGCGAAGAAGCCCTGCGGGCCCGGCCGAACTTCAACAGTCTGCTGCGCTATCTTGCCTCCAGTCACGCCCATTCCAACAATCTCGGCGGCGCGCGGCATTACCTGCAGCGTCTTCAGGCGGTCGAGGGCGGCTTCTCCATCAACGCCTTCCGCGGCAGCGGCTATCCGCTGCTCGACACAGGCGGCGGCCAGATCTTGATCGACGGCCTGCTCAAGGCCGGCGCCAAGCTGCGCTGAACTCCGGACAAATCTTCCTATCATCGCGCAAGGAGGCTCCAATGGAAGCGGACACTACTGAGGAATCGCAATCGAAAATTGTTTCATTTCTAAACAGTTATAAATTCAGGATTGAGCCGGATACGGTCCTTCCATGCGAACCCAGGGACGATGCCGGTGCTGATCCTCTCGCCGGTGCATCACCGGCTGCACCTGATGAAGCCCCCGAAGCTGTGCTTTTCCTCGGCACGGATGACGATGGATCGCCCCTGCCCGGGCCCATGATGGCAACGATGGCCGTAGCCTCTGTCCTCAACAAGAGCGTCGCAAACAAGTCGGTGCTCAACAAGGCGTCGCTGAACAAAAACAAGAATAAAAATAAGAATAAGAACAAGAACAAGTCGACGATGGACGGCGGCAGCCTCGGCGTGTCGCAGCTTATTCCCTCCTTCGAGCTGCGCAGGCTGCACCAGCAGCCGTCACGCAACGCCTATACCGCGGCGCGGCGCTTCACGTGGGAAATGCTGGATATACTTCCGCCGCCCGGCCCGGATTATACCCGCCTCGAAACGACGGTGCTGCTCTCTATGCAACGCCGCGACCGCGAACGCATGCGACGCCTGCCCGATATCCAAATCGAGTCGACGATCTCCGTGGGAGAATTCACCCGCGCATTGCATATCGAGGATCTCGGCGGTTTCGAGCAGACGGAAGGCCTTTTCCAGGCGATCCTGACGGCCTGCGAATATGTCGGACTGATCTACAAGAGCCAGTTCAACCGGCTGCGGCCAAACCAGTTCGAGCCGATGCTGCGGCCGTTGCTGGCCGTGCCGGTCCACGAGTCCTATCCCAGCAACCATTCGTTCCAGTGCTTTTCGATCGCCTTTGCGTTCTCGACGATCCTGCCGGAACATCCGGCCACCGACGAGCTTGCCCGCATCGCCCAGAACGTCGCCGAAAATCGCGAATGGGCCGGCCTGCACTATCCGAGCGATACGCTGGCAGGACGAGATCTCGCCCGACGTTTCGCTCCCTACCTCCACGACGCGTTCGGTCCTCTGTTCCAGGCCGTACACGACGAATGGGTCTGAAATCGCCAGTTGCACAACAGGGATCATGAACATGACGGATCAAACACAAATGCCTGAGCCCGCACCGATCAACTACTATTATCTCTGGCACCTGACTGCCCTTGGCGTGGTCGACGCGGAATACGGATCGGCTCTGCCTGCTCCACCAGCGCTCGATGCGAGCGCTGTACGCGCGCTCCCCGATCCCCTCATCACCGGCACGGTCTGGGATGCCATCGCTTCCGCCGGCCCGTTGCGACCCGCGCGGGTCGCGCTGATCGATGTCGGCGTATCTCCGGATCATCCCAATCTGGCAACCCGGCTTGACCGGGAGGCGTCAATTGATTTGACGACCCATCGTTACGGCGCGCGCGTGCTCGAAATACTCGATACGACGACGTCGTTTGACCGCGAGGAAAGACATGCCTTCTTTGCCGGGCTCGACATCGCTCCGCTCGGCAATATCGGCCTTTCGAATGACGACCGGGACTATCTCAGTGACCTGGTTGCCGAATATGCCACGTCGGAGGGTGTTCTCCGGCGGCTCTACAATCCGGAATCGCTGTTTGCGTCGCATGGTACCTGCTGTGCAGGGCTGATCGTCGGAGAACCCGCCGTTGTTGCGGAAGAAGGCACGCCAAGCCTTCCGCCGGAAGGAGCCTTCTACGGTGATAGTGACGAGCTGCGCACGAGCGGCAATCGCAATGTCATCCCCTATTTCGGCGTTGATCCTTTCTCAAGGCTCATCTCGATCAGAACGTCCTTCGAAGACGATGTCAGGCAGTTCATTGCGGCCTTCCTTTATGCCTATCTTCAGAAAGCAGATGTGATCGTCTTGCCGCGCGGTCTGCCTGACCCGAGACGCAGCATCGTAGATCCGAAGAACGAGCTGAAGGCCGACCTGGAATTATGGAAAAACCAGGATGCCGCCAATCTCTTCGCGCGCATTGCCCTTGCTGATCAAGGTGGACCTGAACTGGAGCCGAAGGCTGCGCAGAAAGGCTCCAATCCGGATCGTCCGTGGCATGTCCTCAAGCAACTCATCCTCGCCATCAGCCGGCACATCCCGATCGTCTGCGCCGCAGGAAACAGTGGCGAGAGCCAGCTGATATATCCGGCAAGTCTTGCCGCCGACAACAACGGCGTCATTGCAGTTGGGGCCGTTACCGTCGAAGGTTTCCGTTCGGGCTATAGCAATTACGGCGAAGGATTGACGTTAGTCTCCCCCTCCGACGACGGGGAGGTCTTCAACAGGCATCAGTTGCGCCTCGACCGGCTTTCTCCATTTGCCGCGCAGCACGACTACAGCGCTTTTCGAACACGGGAATACTACTATTCGCACTTCTCGCTGCTGACGACGGACCTGTCGGGGATTTTCGGCTATAATCAGGGCTCGGATCCGTGGTCGGCCATCGTGCCGTTCGGAACCAATCCGGGCATCGGAGGCGGATACTACACTCCCTTCGGAGGCACATCAGGCGCGTCGGCGCAGGTGGGCGGGTTATGCGCCCTGATACAGCGGGCTTACAAAAGCCGCCACAATGCCGGTGACCGCCTCTCGGGGCCTCAAGTGAAATCCATTCTGAAAGCTGCGTCCCGCCTGGACACCATTGTCGCGCCCGGAACGAGGAAATTGACGGCGGATTGTATGAACGCCGAGAGCGAGGACGCCGTCGAGATGGCCTATTTCTTCGGGTCGGGCCTGCCGAATGCGCGGGCAGCGGTGCAGGCGGCTCTGGCGATCTGACCCCGCGGCTGCCTTATCCAGAATTCCAAGCCTCCTCGATCGAGGAGGCTTTTTCTTTGTTTACGTCATTTTTACGGATTTTTAACGCGGAACTGGCGGGCGAATGACGCCCTTGGGGAATAGTGGCTCTCAACAGACGACGCACAACGTTCCGATGACGGACGGCGTCGTCTCGAACTCCGGCATTTTTGCCCGAGATGCAATCTTGATCTGCCCGAAGACAAACTCACGGAGGCTGCCGATGTCCGCGTCCCGCATACAACAATTGGCAGATGAGGCGCGCCTCCTGCTCAAGCGCAATCCCCTGATGGCAAGTACCGTCTCCCTGCAGCGCGTGGCAACACGCAACCTTTTGAAGCGACGCTTGCAATATGGCCGCACGCTTGCGGCGGCTTCGAAGCTCGCCGGTTGTTCGGCTGGGGTGGAGGCATTGTCAGGTTATTTCCCCGACCTTGCCGATGGCGGATACACGCGCCTGCCGGAGCTTCCGCCAGCGGTTGCCGGACCGGTCGGCGCCGACCCTTACCGTTCATCCGTACTTGCAGCCTGGATGGGTGCGCTCGCGCGCAGTCTGGAATGGCAGGCGGCCCGCCCCGATGTGCAGGTCGTCGGCCGCTATCTGCAGCCGGATCTGATCGCATCGGATCTTGAACTCGAACGTCAGCCAGCGTGCCGGCTCTCTTGCGGCATCGGCCTGGTGCACATCGAAAGCCCGGCGCGAAGCCGTATCATGCAAGCCCTGCTGCGCCAATGCATGCCGGACTATCCCCGGCCCGGCTACCCGATCACCGACGACGCGGAACTGGATCGCATCGCCGACCATCTGGAGAAGGCCTTCGCATTAATCGCGGACTTGGACGAGTACGGCCATCAGCGCCTGATCGCCGGCCTGCACACGCTTTACGTTGGCGTCCGGCGCGAACCGCAGTGCTCCTTTTCGAGCTCGAACGAATTGCCGGGCAGCGCGCTCATCGTCCTTTCCAGAGAGAGATTGCGCGCCGGCGATCATGCCGCGACAGCGGCCCAACTGCTTCATGAGGCGGGGAATATCCTGCTCGGGTTTTATACGACCTCGGCGGCAGCATCCCTGCCTGGCGAGTTCCAATATGTTTCCCCATACAAGAAGGACCTACAGACGCTCGAGAGCATCCTGCATACGGCCTACACCATTCCCTGGGAATGCGCCTTGCGCATGGCATGCCTATCCACCGAGACGGATCCTGAGCGCCGCGCCTGGAAGACGGCATTCATAATTGCCTATGCCGCGCGGCAAGTCCCGCTCATCGACATCGCTCGGAAAGGTATCGAACGTCTCGGCGGCGATGTCCTCCTCGACCTCCCAGACATCGCCGCCATTCCTTCCTGGAGCAGTCGGATCTTGTTCCTCGTGAGCCAGTTGCTTGCCGAAGAACCCATTGCGCACCGCCAGGCGCATCTGGCCGAGTGCCAGCGAGTTCTCGATCGCCAAGCCTGGGATATCGGACAGATGCTGCTGCGCGGCAAGGAGCCGATCGATCCTCGGATGGGCCGGCGGGAGATCGATGACAGCGGCGAGAATGTCAGCCTCTGGTACGACGGCAAATTCCACGTGATTGCGAAGACCCCCGACCATGCGATGGGCGAGGATTACGGTCACTACGCCGCGGCGATCCGCCAAGTTGCGCCCAGCGAGATGGAGGCGATCTGATGGTTAATTATCGGTCCCAACGACTACCGGCCGCCGCTAGCGCGCCCGTCGACTTCCCGAACTTCTTCGCCCACAGCCTGGGGTGGGGCGGCAGAGGGGCTCTGTTCACCGGCAATAGTGTCGATCTTGCCGAGGAACGGAGCCCCAATGTTACCAGGCCTGCGTTCGGCGTCTCGTTGGAGGGTTCCAATATGATGGATGAGGACGAATATGTCTCCACCGCAATGGATCACGACGACGCCTTCCTGACGGCTCTTCGCCATCGGCAACGCGACTTCGCAGGTTTTCGCGAAATCGACTTCGTCATTATCGGATGCGGCGGCTTGGGCTCGCAGATTGCCATCCAGCTTGCGGCCCACGGCGCGCGCCATTTCTTTCTCGCGGATGCGGATCGTATCGACGAGAACAACTTGAACCATGTGCCATGGGCGAGCGAAGCTGATCTCGGCCGGCTGAAGACGGACAAGCTGGCGACCTGTCTGGCCGCGTGTTTCTCGGCCAATGCCTTCGCGCTGCCGGAATTTGCGGAAGGGGCCGCAGCGCTCCGACTAATCGCAGATTACGCCCACAATCCGTTCGTCGTTCTTGCCCGCGACGATTCTCATCCGGCCCAGGAGTTCCTCACGGCCTGCCACGCATCGAAAGCCGGCCTGCCGCCCTATCTGCATGTCGGCCGCTCCCAAGTACATGGCATGGCAGGTCCCTCGGTCGCAGTGCATGAGGACGCATGTCCCGTCTGCCATTGCGCCGAGGTCACAACCGACGACGGCTTTCTCGCTCCACCGGCCGCTGCCGAGAACGCATTTATCGCCGGCCTTGCCGTGTCGCGGATTGCCCAAAAATGCCTTTCGAGACACTCCGCCGCACGGGGACGCAGATGGATATCGGACCTCAAAAGCGATCAGGCCGAGCTGCGTTCTCGCTGCGAACACCCCGAATCCAAGGTATGTCCATGAACACGCTATTTTCGTCGGGATATTGTTGCTCCGTTGGCGCAACTACCGGAAAGAACGATGAGCTGACGATATCCGAAGCTCTTTGCGATCCACTGATCGCCATGGTGATGCGCGCCGATGGCGTGACCATCGAAGAATTCAAGCGACTCCTTGAGGCGGCGGCCCGTGCGCTAAAAGCCAATCTGGCTAGCTGATGGTTGACGAGCACGTGTGGCCAATCTCGGTGCGAAACCATCGCCCGCATTGGTACTGGTCGCCAGGAGGAGTTCAGGCACAATGAGGTTCGATATGTCGAGAAGCTTCCCAACGATAATTCTTGTTTTTGACGAAGGGAAAGATCGCAAGGTGATCTGCACCGCTCGCGAGGCTGCCCAGCTGTTGCTGAAGGAATGGCCCATCGACGATGGTGAAGAATTCTTCACGGCGGTGAGAACCTGTTTGGAGGTCCTTACCGGCGATACCGACCCCGAGAAATTGCATGAGGCGATCGTCCGCGCCGCATATGAAGCGGGTGTTGCGGCGATCACGACTGATAACAGCCTTGGTATTTTCAGGATCTATCCAGTCAGCCAGGTCAGATAGTTGACAGCCGTTCACGCGCTCAGCGCAATCCCGCTCCCATCGCGCCGCTGCGGCTATCGCCGTGGGCTCTGCGGAGCTCTTACTGCGGAGCGAGCCGAAGAAGCTCTTTGGATCCGACAGGCGATCGGTTCAGCAAAGTCTCAATTGACCGTTTCCGATGGCGAGGCGACACTCGCAGCCTGCAGCGAGGCAGGAGGAGAAACGATGGACGACCTAGACCGCTGGCGCGACATGGCAAGCGCACCGAGAGACGGCAGCCGGATCCTCGTCACGATTCGCCAGTCCGAACAGGGGCCGGCAGAAGTTGACCTCGCCTATTGGTCGAATGGCGATCAGTTCGGTGCAGAAGGCTGGCGCGCCTCCGATTCCTCGCCCGGGCACATCATCGAATATGCCGAGCCGGAATTGAAGTGTTGGATGCCGATGCCCTCGGCCAACCTCAATCGCACCTCGATGCCCTCCCCTTGGGAAGGTGACGATGACCAGGAGCTCTACGGGTCAGGGATTTAAGAGACCCGGCCGAATAAAAATGGTTCCTGCCGCCGCGAGAGGTCCAGATTGCCGTCCGACACGACTGCGGCGCGCCACGAAGCCCCTGCTCTGGAACGGCACGCCAAATTGAGGTTCAACCTTAGCCGAGGCGCCTACGCTGCGCGCACCCTGTCCCGGCCGCTTAACTTGGCAGCATAGAGTGCTTGATCAGCGCGTCGATAAAGGTCCGACGCGCTCTCAGACGGGACACAAGTGGCGATGCCAGCAGAACAGGTGTAGCTGAAGTCGGGAGATTCAGGCAGAGGCCGGGAGAAGCGGATCACCGTTAGCATGCACTCGACCATGGCAATGGCATCTTCCGGACCGGTTGCCGGCATCACGAGAAGGAACTCTTCTCCGCCGACCCGCCCAAAACAATCGTTGCGGCGAACATTCTGATGAATGCGATGAGCAAAATCGCGCAGGACGACATCCCCGGCGTGGTGACCAAGCCGATCATTGATGTGTTTGAAATTGTCGATGTCGAAGACGGCAAGACATCCGTTGTCTCCGTGCTGGGCGGTTGCCAGCATGTCGTCGACGCGGGCCATCACAAAGCGGCGGTTGGAGACACCGGTGAGTTCGTCAGTGTAAGACGCCTTGATCGCCTGATCGCGATCTTGCCTGACAGTTCTGCCATGCGCTCGCAAACTGGTGATGTCGCTCGCAATGCACAACATCCAACCGTTCTTCTGGACCGCCTCGGTCATCCAAAACCATCGGCCATCACACAGGTCCGTCTCGAAAGCTCGATAGCCCATCTTGCCACGGCGCGACTGTGTCGACCGCAGCCATTCGTCGAAATTGCTCGTTTGAATGACCGTGCCTCGCCGCAGCTCAAAATTGCGCCGCATGAGATCCGGCCAGAGTGGAGTTTCATCCGGCTCGATGAAATAAACCGAACGAAAGGCGCTGTTGGCGTATCGCAGCCGGTCATGACCATCGTAGACGGCAATCAGCGTTTCGGTGCGTGCGGAAAGGTGCAGAAGCTGTTCGAATATCTCGTCCATACCGAACCCTGTCTGGTTGCCTTGGTATGAGATGGCGCAGAAACCCTATGAGAAAAGAGCCCGTCAGCAAGCAGAAGGCGCCTCTACTGATTACGGAAGCGTCAACGAGATGCCGTTTTCAATCGTGATTGGACATCTGCTGAGACCTGAGCGACGCTATTTTTGGGAGGCGGACCATCTATTTTTCCGGAGATAGGAGGCCGAGATGGAACAGTACGCACTCGATCAGTTGAAAACCATTGCAAAGGTCAGCACGACCTGCAAGCGCCTCGAAATGCCGAGGCGCGAACGGCTTGAACGGTGGGCCGAAAGTCTCGAAGGCAGCCCCAGACCGTTTCTTAAGACGCTTCACGAAACCGAATATCAGCCAATGGCCGATCGGCTTGCTCTCAGGGATGACGGCACCCCGATCTCCGTTGCATTCGCTGATCCCATTCTGCGGGCGGCGGGAATGGAAAATGACAGCTATGGAGAAGCCAAACGGTTCTTCGAACTCAGCGATGAGCAATTGCATGATCTTGTCTGCTTCTGCCATTTCGGTGAACGCGTCAGCGCGGCAGTCGTCGCTCGCCGTTTGCGGAAGATGTCAGGTTCCAAACCAAGTGGGTTTTTCGCTCAGCTTCGTGCGTTGTTTGCCTGATTGAGGCGAAAGGCCACCATCTGACGTGCTGGTCGGGGATGCATCGATCCCCGTCGCGGGTGGCACGCGCGACGACCGAGGCCGGACCGGTCGGGTCGTTGCTCCTGGGGCATCGACTATCGCCGACATTTTGAGGGACAGATTTCTGAAGCAGTTGGTTCCTGCTGGTCAACTGGCGGGTCCAGGTCTTTTGCGCTGGCCGACCACCACGCCCCCGAGGGATTTGGGTCAAGGCGTTCACCAGCAGCACCCACTATGTAAGCGTGCTGGGGAAAGATGCCTCGCCGCGCGACTATCCAGTCAGGTAGACGCTTGAAGAGGCCGTATCGCTACTTACCGCCAGCTAACCACGCGCTTGCCATTGTACGTGATTTAACAGAAAATCCTCGGCGTGGCCCTTGAGGCCTGGGCAGCCTGCCATGATCGGAGAACGCCGTGCCTCTGAAAAACATTTTGGCCGCAGCAGCAATCGTCTTCATGACACTCTCAGGATGCGCAACTAGTGGATCGTACAACACAACCTACGCACAGCCGCAGGGGATAGGCCCGGTTCGCGGGGAAATGGGCGGTTACTAGCCCATCCAAGGTGTTTCGACCGCTTGAGAAACACAGCCTGGCTGTTTACGACGAACCAACCTCGGTGCTCGATCCGATGACATGATCGCTGTCCGCGGAAGAACGCATGACGGTGATGGTGGTGACCCACGAAATGGGCTTTGCCCGCGAGGGCGCGCAACGCGTGGTGTTCATGGATGCCGGCGCCATCGTCGAGAGCGGCGCGCCGGATGAATTCTTCGCCCACCCGAAAACCGACCGGTCGGGTCGTTGCTCCTGCGGCATCGACTATCGCTGACAGGCTGCTTCCTTGGGTCGAAGCCAACTGCGAGATCAATTGCCGGATCCTCCAGACGTGACCGGAGAAGGCCTCGTCTTTAGTCTCGAAGTGCTCCAGGCCTTTTTCGCCTTCACGCCTATAACCACCATCCTAGACATGGAATTCTCCTCTAAAGATAATGGGATAAGTCGAGAGGCGTAGGCTCCGTGCGACAGTAGGGCTTTAAGCCTCAATATTGTCGAGCATCGAATTCTTCAATCGTTTCGGGGTCCTGCTTATATTCCCATTGCACACCGTTCAGCCGGCGCCAGATTTGTCCCGATGGGTTTCGGGCGGCGCCGTCGACGAGTGGCACCGGAAAGAGTGTCTCGTGCTTGTGCCAGAGTGTGACGTCAGTGACGTTCGCCTGCTTGGGCTTCAGGAACAGGTTGAAAAGGAGTGCGAAGTCCATTGGCCGATTTTTCTCCAATGGACTCAACTATAGGGAAATTTTGGGTACTTTCAAGTACTATAATTTTGCGAACCCGACGGGCGAAAACATCGGCACCATCACCAAGTACGCCAGCAATGCGAGATTCGGGTGCGTTCCAGTTTCTGTAGGGCTTCCTCGGCATCCGGAAAAATGAAGAACGAGGACCACCGATAGGTGAGCGGCATGGGGAAGCGTTCATACAGGGGTATCCGGTCACGAATCCGAAGGCGCTCGCGGCAATCCGTGCTGGTGCCGACCAACTACACTCGTGGCCACGAGCGGGGATTTGACTTTCATCCGCTGAACGGCGCCTCGTCGCCCGGGATCGTGCCGAACCCGACCGCGCCACGTCACTTTTCGCAGAGCCGTCGGCCGCCGGAATATGGCTGATAGGTACAATCGGACGGCCGGAAGGAGCGGTAACTGCGCGAGCAGGCGGTGATATTGCAGGACTGTGTTGCGCCTTGACCATCGCTTGCCGCTCCTGTCGATAGCACTCCATTCGGCGTAGGTTCGGCCGTCGCTTGGCGCATGAAGTCCCGCCAAATATGCGCTGGCAGCGCGCCGCCCGTCACCCCCTTCATCGGCGTGTCGTCATCATTGCCAACCCAGGCACCGACGACCAGCGATTCCGTGAAGCCGACGAACCAGGCATCGCGATTGTTCTGGCTGGTGCCGGTCTTGCCGGCTGCAAACGAGCCGGGGTCTGCTCCACGCCCAGTGCCGCGCTCGACAACCAACTGCAGGAGCCCGACGAGATCGGACTGGTAAGGCGAAAGATCGACATTCGGCTTTGATTGTGAGCCAACTCGAAACACGTTGGGCTGCCCTGCCGCTTGAAACTCGATGATGCCCCAGGGTTTAACAGGTGCCCTGCCGAGTTGGACAGACGCATAGGCGCTGGTGAGGTTGAGCAGATTTACTTCGGACGTCCCGAGCGCCAACGACGGCGTGCTGGCGAGGGGTGCATCGATGCCGAGTTCACGCGCTGCGGCAATCACATTGTCCAAGCCAACCTCTTCGGCAAGCGCCACCGAAGCGGCATTGAGTGATCGCGCGAACGCCTCGGCAAGCGTAACCCAACCGCGATAGTTGCCACCGGAGTTTTCTGGCGACCAACCGTCTATGTCAATTGGCGCGTCCAGAACCTGGTCGGACAAAGTCAGTCCAGCTTTCAATGCTGCGTAATAGACGAATAGCTTGAAGGTGGAACCCGGCTGGCGCATCGCAGTGACAGCGCGATTGAACTGGCTCGCCTTGTAGTCGCGCCCGCCAACCATGGCGACGACCGCGCCGTCCGGTGTCATAGCAACCAACGCGGCCTGCGATGCTCCGACAGATGTTCCTTCACCGTCCAAGGCTCTTTTCACGACCCTTTCGGCGATTTGCTGCAACTGCGGCACCAGCGTGGTTCGCACCGTCGTCGAACCCGGCGAGGAGCCGGCGACTTCGCTCGCTTGCGGCGAAATCCAGTCGGCAAACCAGCTTCCCGAGCGCGGCGTCGGCGTCGTTGGATGCAGCTTGGCAAAGCTCGCCTTGGCCTCCGCTGCCTCTGGCATGGTGATCTTGTCGTTCGTCGCCATCGCGTCGAGAACGACCATGGTGCGCTGCCGGGCGCCTTCGAAATTGTCGATGGGATTCCATTGACTTGGCGCCCGCAGCAACCCCGCCAGCATCGCCGACTCGGGCAGATTAAGGGCGTCGATATCCTTGTTGAAATAAATCCGCGCGGCGGCAGGCATGCCTGTAGCGCCCGCGCCAAGATAGACGCTGTTAAGATAGCGCGTCAGGATTTCCCGCTTGCCGAGCTTCCACTCCAGCCAGACTGCGATCACAACCTCCTGTATCTTTCGCTTTATTGTTCGATCGCTGTCGAGGTATTGGAGCTTGATGAGTTGCTGGGTGATCGTGCTGCCGCCCTCCACCACCGAGCCAGCCTCCAAATTCCGGAGAAACGCCCTCCCGATCCCTCTTGGATCGACGCCGAAATGATCCATGAACCGGCGGTCCTCAATTGAAAGGACGGCATCGATTAGACGCGGCGGGAATTGGTGGTATTGCGCATATGGCCCTTGATAAGGTCCCTGCCGTACGAGCGGCGCACCGTCGGCGGTTTCCAGCACAACGATAGGCTTTAACGTCCCGTCACGGATCTCGCTCCAGGGTACGTCCTTTAGTGCCCACACCAGCACGCTGCATACGAGGAGGCAGCCTAGCAAGGCCGACCCCATAGCGAATTTCCACCAGTTCGCCGGAAGCCATCGGCGTCGGCGACTTTCGCGCGGCTTGGAACCCCGATCACGAATGCCGCGCCCGGCTTTGGCCAGAGCAGTCGTCATCCATTTGGCGGGAGCTGATATGGTTACCAGCCGCATCGACCTCCTTAGCTTCGTTCTCAAAAACGAAGCCATCGTCTTGGTCTTCGCCAAAGCAGAACTTGCCTTCAAATCGTGGCGCAGCGCACGTAATAGATTGCTCGCAGCCTTTCGAGTTTGCACGAAGGTTCCGTGGGGAAGTTGCGGGTTGTCGCCTTGGCTGATTCCTGGCGAATCCGAGGCGGCCGCTTGCGTCGCTGAATCTGTTGTCTGATTGCGACCCGTGCTCGAGTTGCCAACGCTTTCGCCTGAGGATTCGGGAGGATTAGGCATCGGTTACCGCTAAAAGGCCAACGTGGCATGAACTTTATAGCCGGGCGATGCCGAGTGTTCTACCGTAAAAGGTCCCATAGGCTTCTGTATGAAACGAAGCCGGCTCTCATTCGCGCGGTCATCGACGAAGTTCGAGACTGCCGTCGCCGCTATAGTCATACGAATACCAGTACCGCGATCATCGCCACGGCCGACGTAACGCGTGCTCCAGTGAAGACTGTGGTCATTGAGAAGTCCGGCCTGTCCGAATGTGTTTGATTTCCTCGGCAGCGCCAAGGACGGCCATCAACCCCGCCCCGATCCAACATACGAGCGCTAAACGAACCTGCCTCTTGCGCTCCAGTTCCCGTTCTGTCGCCCTCTGTGCGAAATCGAACGCTTGTGAGACAACTGGGGACGATTTTCGCCGATCCGCTGATCACTTCTCGCAAAGTTTGGCCAAGTTCTTCTCCAAACTTCGCCGCAGGGCGCCAGAGATTTCAGTCTCCAGTCCTTTGACGATGTCGCCGAACCGGCCACCGGTCTTCACGATCTCGATGGAGGTATCTGTCATTTTGCAGGTCGCCAGGTCGACCTTCAGACGAACCGCGGCTGTCGCTGAAAACCCTCCTTCGACCAGCGCTTCGGCTGAGGTCTTGCAAGCAAGAGTGCCCCGGGCGCTCGCCTCCGCGGTGTCGCCATTCACCGACAATTCAAGGTTCTCGATCTTCACTGCATCGAGCTTGTCGATGCCGACCTCCACACTGATGCCGAATTTTGACACCTTGGCCTTCAAAGACCTGCATGGCTGCGCGTCTCCGATGGCCCTCTCCAAGGCATTCGGCGACTGGGCGTTGGCGAAGGAGCATGGCTGGAGGAGAAAGGCTCCTGCCGCCAGCAGGCCCAAACAGTTCCACATCGCTTTCTCCGATCTCACCGCGATTTCCATGGATGCATCGTAACCGTATCCCGCTCCCACGTTGTTCTCGTCGCCGTGAACTGTGATCGACAATGCGTGGATGAGCAACGGGAGTTTCAGCGCTACCTCCCATGGCGCCATCTGATTGCTGCTTCCGTCCGATTGCTGGCGCCAAGTGGCAACTTTTTGGCAAAAGGCCGAAAGGCCAGGTCATCCGGAAGACTGGCGTTATGACGATCGTGCTCAAGGGTGACATCGTCGTTCCCGGCGACGGCATTCCCGTTCAACTGTTGGTCCTGCTCGAAGTCGTCTAGGGTCGGGCATCCCGAAAGTAATGCGCATCGACGTTCTAAAGGTGAGCGCCAGTTACTACAGATGATATGCTGGCCTTGTCACGCGGGCGGTAAACATGCACGCGGAAGGCCGCATAAGACAACAGGTCATTGATGCTGATGATCGAAAACTATCGGACCGGTTTGCCCTGGAATACCATGCGTCGACGCAAGCCCCTGGTGATGGGATTACGTCACGTCCGATTTTCAGGAGGGTGGCTCTAGATTCGATGCGCCCCGACCCCTATCCTAGCGTGCCCGCGCCCGCCTAGTGGGTACAGTCCCCTCACCTGAGTTCCCTTCAACTGCTGCGGCGGATCGAAGCCCAGAGGTCGTGGTATCGTCGAAGCCGTCAATTGCGACAATCCGTTGAGGGCGGCATTGAGGCTTTGACGGACCGGCCGCGAGCCCCTTATACATCACGGCACGACGCATGTGAGGCTGTCCAGGACCCGGTGTGCGACCTCATGAACCGCTTTCCTGCCCGCTATTGAGAGCCAGCGCGGAACTGATGCAATCAAGCAAAACCTGTTCGCCAAACGGTTTTGTCAGGCAGCCGACGATGCCCGCGCCCAACGCAGACGCGCGTACGTTCTTTTCCGGAAAGGCGGTGATCAGAACAGTCGGAATGCTCTTGCCCAGCGCGACGAGCCGGCGATGCAGATCGAGCCCGCTCATTCCGGGCATATTGATGTCCGTCACGAGGCAGGCCGTGCGGCGGATATGAGGGAATCTCAAGAAATCATCCGCGGATGAAAAGGCTTCGGCATCAAATCCCATCGACCTCAAGAGCCCCTTGATAGCCTCCCGCATCGACTCGTCGTCGTCGACGATCGCAATCAGAGGTCTCTTGGTTGGCACTGCCGCCTCCCAACTTCGCCGATCAGCATCATGCCGAATTAGCGTTGTGGCGCGCTCGACTGGAAGATTTTAGTATTGAACGGCGACAAAGGCAGCGCAAGCTATACGATCGTATATATTATCTAAGACTTGTGGAGCGAGCTGGGTATCTGCCCAAAAAGCGCCGGCGCTCCGATTGGAATATTCCGGCAAAGGATTTCTTTTCGATTTTACGCAATGCATGCTCGATCACTCGACACAGCATCGAAAGTGCTTGAGGTTTTCTTGCCTCGTGCCGCCCGATACTTGCGGCACGCGTCCCTTGTGACGGTAGGCGCCGACCTTGTGGCATCGGCACGCCATGGCAGACTCCAGGACGTGCAAGCGCTTTTGGAGACCGCCCGCATCTAGCCTTGTGGCCGAGGTAATTATCGCGCATTCTGGTGTGCGAAGAAAAGCCGCTTCGGCACTAGCGAAGGAGAGAGGAGGAGTGTTCTCATCGCGTGACTGGCGCTGCGCTGGTTGGGCTTTGCCCGATGCTGCTGCGGTGAGGGTGGACAGAATAAATCCCAAGACGTCGATTCACCTTGAGGGCCCTGACGATTGACCGAGGCGCCAGCAACCATCATTGTCATCGATGATGACCCGGAAATCCGCGAGGCGCTTGGCAGTCTGCTGCGTTCCGTCGGCTTTGCCGTCAATCTCCTTGCTTCGGTGGGCGACTTCCTCAGGTCTGAGCGACCCGACGGACCGACCTGTCTAGTGCTCGATGTCCGGCTTCCGGGGCAAAGCGGTCTTGATTTTCAGCTCGAGCTGTCGCGAGAAAATATTCAGCTGCCGATCGTCTTCATCACCGGGCACGGCGACATTCCCATGTCCGTCCAGGCGATGAAAGGGGGCGCGGTCGAGTTCCTGACGAAACCGTTCCGAGACCAGGACTTGCTCGACGCCGTTAACGTCGGCTTGGCGCGCGACCGCGTGTGGCTTGAAAATGAAAAGGCATTGGCGACGGTGCGCGCGCGTTTCGATAGCCTGACCCCGCGGGAGCGCGAGGTGATGGCTTTGGTCGTGACCGGAAGGCCAAACAAGCAGATTGCCGGCGATCTAGGCGTGAGCGAGATTACAGTGAAGGTTCACCGCAGCCAGGTCATGCAGAAGATGGGCACCAGATCCCTGCCCGAACTCGCGCGTATGGCTGATAAGCTGATGCTCGCTCCGGGAAAGCCGCAAACGCACTCATAAAGGTCCTGGCCGCGCGTATAGGTCACCCCCACCTCATTGGTTATCGATCCTTCCTGATGGCCAATAGCCCAGGCGGGAGCCCTGCTCTATGGTGCGCGTTCCTTTCCTCCCATCCTCCCAGGCCGGATCGCCACCGATCGGCCCGCCTTGGCCTCCCACCCCCGCGGGAGGCTTCTTTTTGGCCTCAGCCCGGCAAGACACTTTCGACTCCAACGAATCGCAACCGACGGCACGACTGAGGCCCAGGACGACTTCGCCGACATGACTCGCTGAGCAGAAGTTCGCTGATGGGTATCGGTGCCGGTATTCCAAAGTATCGCGAAGGCGAAACCACAGTATAATTTCCCGTCGTCCCTTCCGTCGCTAGACTCTATCCGTTGCCTCCGGAGACAGGTAGCGAATCCCCCCGTTGCTACCCACCAAGCTTCGGCGCTCCCTTCATCCGAAGCTCTGCGGGTCCATGACCCGCCCGACCGCCCAGCAGCCGCTGGGCGGTCTTTCGCAGAGGCGGACCACGCATCGAACGGGCGGGTGGCCGCTCGTTGTTGGGACGAACAGGCGAGATGTGGTAAGAAGATGGCGAAGTGGTCGCGGTCGTCATATGTGCTCGCTTTGGCCAATTTGACGGGACGGATCTCCGAAACGAAAATGGCAGTGCCGGATCCGACAGGCGAGATGCCGAAGTCGGCAAGCAGGCACATCCTCTTGCTTCGGCGTTGGTGGAGATGAGTTTGGAGGTTCTTTGGGAGGACGGTGATCGCGTGTTCCGGCGGGAACGGCGCCTAGGTGCCGACGGCAAGTGGAACCCGGTACTGGTCGTGCTTTCGGCCCTCGAGTACCCGACACCTTCGAGCCTCGGCCGCCTCGACCATGAATATGGCTTGAAGGACGAGCTTGATTCTGCATGGGCGGTGCGACCGCTTGAGTTGGTGCGCGAAGGCGGCCAGACGATGCTGGTGCTTGAAGATCCGGGCGGCGAGCCGCTCGCCCGGCGGCTCGGAACGGCGATGGAACCGGAGCTTTTCTTGCGCCTCGCGATCGGCATCGCCGCCGCGCTGGGCAAGGTCCACCAGCGCGGTCTCGTCCACAAGGACATCAAACCGGCCAATATCCTGGTAACGGGCACGGGCGCCGAGGTGCGGCTAACCGGCTTCGGGATCGCCTCGCGCCTCTCCCGCGAGCGCCAGGCCCTCGAGCCGCCCGAAGTGGTCGCCGGAACGCTTGCCTACATGGCCCCCGAACAGACCGGGCGCATGAACCGCTCGATCGATTCCCGCAGCGACCTTTATGCGCTCGGCGTGACCCTTTACGAAATGCTTACCGGGAGCCTGCCCTTTTCCGCCTCCGACCCAATGGAATGGGTGCATTGCCACATCGCACGCCAACCGACGCCGCCCAACGAGCGGGCGGTGGATGTTTCACCGGCGGTATCGGCCATCGTCATGAAGCTGCTCGCCAAGACGGCCGAGGAACGATACCAGACGGCAGCCGGCGTCGAGCACGATCTGAGGCGCTGTCTCAGCCAATGGGAAATGCGGTGCCCGACCGACGCATTCCCGCTCGGCGAACGCGATATCCCGGACCGCCTGCGGATTCCCGAGAAGCTGTACGGGCGGGACCACGAGGTCGAGACCTTGCTCACTACCTTCGACCGCGTGGTGTTGAGCGGGGCGCCGGAGTTGGTCTTGATCTCTGGCTATTCCGGCATCGGCAAGTCGGCGGTGGTCAATGAACTCCACAAAGTTCTGGTGCCGCCGCGCGGCCTGTTTGCGTCCGGCAAGTTCGATCAGTACAAGCGCGACATTCCGTATGCGACCCTGGCACAGGCTTTTCAGAGTCTTATCCGGGGGCTTCTCGCGAAGAGCGACGCTGATTTGGCACTCTGGCGCGAGACCCTGAGAGAGACGCTGGGGCCGAACGGACGGCTGATGGTCGATCTCGTCCCCGAACTGAAGCTCATCATCGGCGACCAGCCGCCGGTGGCTGAACTTCCGGCACCGGACGCGCAACGGCGGTTCGAGCTGGTATTCCGCCGTTTCATTGGTGTCTTCGCCCAGCCCGAGCATCCGCTGGCACTGTTCCTGGATGACCTGCAGTGGCTTGACACGGCGACACTCGATCTGCTGGAAGACCTCCTGACGCGGTCGGATCTGCGACACCTGATGCTGGTTGGTGCCTATCGCGACAACGAAGTAAGCGCCACCCATCCGCTGATGCGGACACTTCGCGCGATCGAAAGCGCCGGCGGCAATGTCGCGGAGATCACGCTTGCGCCGCTTACAAAAGGCCATCTCCGGCAGTTGATCGCGGATGCGCTCCACTGTCAGCCCGATCGTGCGGCCCCGCTCGCACAAATGATGCACGACAAGACTGGCGGCAATCCGTTCTTCGTCCGTCAGTTTCTATTTTCGCTCGCCGAGGAGGGAATGCTCACCTTCGATCATGACGCGGCATGCTGGTCCTGGGATCTCGGTCGCATTCACGCCAAGGGATACACCGACAACGTCGTGCACCTCATGGTCGGCAAGCTCGCGCGCCAGCCGCTCGAAACGCGGGAGGCGTTGCAGCAGTTCGCTTGTCTTGGAAACATCGCTGATACCACGATGCTTTCACTCGTCCTCGGGATCCCGGAGGAGCAAGTCGCCGGGGCCTTATGGCCCGCCGTCGCTCACGAGCTGCTCGAGCGGCTGCCAGACGCCTACCGGTTCGTCCACGATCGCGTTCAGGAAGCGGCCTATTCGCTGATCCCGGAGGAGCGACGCGGCGAGTTGCACCTTCGCATAGGGAGACTGCTTGCGGCGAACACCGCGCCGGAGTTGATTGACGATTATGTCTTCGAGATTGTCAGCCAGCTCAATCGGGGAGCCACGCTGATCACGTCGACCGAGGAGCGCGAGCAACTGGCCGAGTTCAATCTGCTGGCTGGCAAGCGCGCCGAGGCGTCGACGGCATACGCCTCGGCGCTCAACTACTTTGTCGCCGGCACGACGCTGCTGCCGGAAGACGCGTGGGAGCGCCAGCGCCAGCTGACCTTCGCGCTTGAGCTGAACCGAGCCGAATGCGAGTTCCACCTGGGCGCGCTGCCGGACGCGGAGGAACGGTTGGCACGGCTTTCCAATCGTGCTGTCTGCTCCGACGACCAGGCTGCTGTCGCCTGCCTGCGCATCGATCTCTATGCCGCGCTCGGTCAGACCAGTCGCTCCGCCGCGGTCGGTCTCGACTACCTGAGGCAGCATCTCGGCGTTGACTGGTCGCCGCATCCGGCCGACGAGGAGGTGCAACGAGAATACGACCGGATATGGTCGGGGCTCGGGAGCCACGCGATCGAGGAGCTCATTGACCTGCCGCTGATGAGCGACCCAGCGTCCTCCGCGACACTGGATATTCTCACGCGGCTCGTTGGGGCGGTATGGCACACGGATGCGAATCTGGCATGCATGGCAATCTGCCTGGCTGTGAACGTGAGCCTCGAGCGAGGCAACAGTGACGGCTCCTGCTACCATTATGTGTCGCTTGGCTATATTGCCGGGCCGCGCTTCGGCGACTATGAGGCCGGATTCCGGTTTGGTCAGCTAGGCTGCCAACTGGTCGAAACGCACGACCTGAATCGCTTTCAGGCCAGGACTTACAAAGACTTCGGGGCCCACGTCATACCGTGGACGAGACATGTCCGAATCGGCCGCGACATCTTGCTGCGAGCGCTTGACATCGCCAACCAGAGCGGCGACCTCACGTTTGCCGGATACAGCCATGTCAGCTTGAACTCGAATCTGCTGGCGGCTGGCGATCCGCTTATCGACGTGCACCGCCAAGCGGAGGTTGGCCTCGCGTTCGCGCGGGAGGTGCGGTTCCAGTTCGTTGTGGACCTCGCCAGCGCGCAGCTCGGACTCGTCCGGACACTGCGGGGGTTGACCCGGAAATTCGGCTCCTTTGATGACGACGGTTTTGACGAAGTTGAGATCGAGCGCCGGTTTTCCGAAAATCCGAATCTCGCGGAAATCTGCTACTTTGTCAGAAAACTGCAGGCGCGGTTCTTTGCGGGCGACCATGAGGCGGCCGTGGATGCCTCGTTACGGGCGCAGAGACTGCCGTGGACATCGGTGGCGCATTTTGAGGAAACGCCGGAGCATCATTTCTACGGCGCCTTGGCCCGCGCCGCATGCTGCGACTCGACCGCGGCCGACCAGCGGGCGCGGCATACGGAGGCTCTGGTCGCCCACCACCGACAGCTTGAAATCTATGCGAAGAATTGCCCGGAGAACTTCGAGAACCGAGCAGCGCTCGTCGGCGCCGAGATAGCGCGCCTTGAAGGCCGCGAAATCGACGCGGCGCGCCTTTACGAACATGCGATCCGCTCGGCGCGCGCAAACGGCTTCGTTCATCATGAAGCCCTCGCATATGAACTCGCCGCCCGCTTTTATGCGCGGGGAGGTTTCGAGGACTTCGCTCGTCTTTATCTCCGCAACGCGCGTGGCTGCTATCTGCGCTGGGGTGCCGACGGCAAGGTGCGACAACTCGACCAACTCTATCCCGACCTGAGAGGGGAAGAACGTGCTCCCCCTCCAACGAGTACCATTGGTGCACCGGTCGAACAACTCGATCTCGCTACCGTTATCAAAATCTCGCAAGCCGTGTCGGGAGAGATTGTTCTTCAAAAGCTGATCGACACGATCTTGCGGACCGCCGTTGAGCAGGCGGGCGCCGAGCGCGGCCTGTTGATCCTGCCGCGTGGGGGTGAGTCACGGATCACGGCGGAGGCCACGACGGGCGGCGAAACGGTCGTGGTGCGGATGAGTGACGAGATCGTGACTGGGACAACCCTGCCGCAATCCCTCCTTCATTATGTCTTGCGCACAAACGAAAGCGTTGTTCTCGACGACGCCATGGCTCAGAATCCATTTTCCACGGACCCCTACATTTGTCGGCACCGGGCTCGTTCCATTCTCTGTGTTCCGTTGCTCAATCAGGGCCAACCTGCCGGGGTACTCTATCTTGAGAACAACCTCGCCCCCAGGGTCTTCGCGCCGGCCCGGATCGTGGTGCTGAAGCTGCTCGCATCTCAGGCAGCGATCTCACTGGAGAATACCCGGTTGTACCGCGATCTCGCTGAACGCGAAGCCAAGATCCGTCGCCTCGTCAAGGCCAACATCATCGGGATCGTCATCTGGAATATCGAAGGTCGCATTCTGGAGGCCAACGACGCGTTCCTCCGCATGGTGGGATACGACCGAGAGGATCTTGCCTCGGGTCGGCTTTGCTGGACGGACCTGACACCGGCCGAATGGCGCGACCGCGATGAACGGACCGTCGCGGAGTTGAAGATGATCGGGTCGGTCCAACCCTTCGAGAAGGAGTACTTTCGGAAAGATGGCAGCCGTCTGCCCGTGCTGATGGGCGGTGCTCTCCTAGAAGAAAGCAGGAACGAAGGTGTTTCTTTCGTCCTCGATTTGACGGAGCGCCGTCAGGCCGAAGAGGCGTTACGGGAGAGCGAGGAGGCCTTGCGCGAAGCGCTGGGGCAACTTGCCCACGCAAACCGCGTCGCCACGATGGGGCAGCTCACAGCCTCCATCGCCCATGAAGTCAATCAGCCGCTCGCCGCGTCGCTCACCAACGCCCAGGCGGCCTTGCGCTGGCTCGGTAACCGTCCGCCGAATCTGGAGGAGGTGACTCAGGCGCTCGGCCGGATTGTCGAGAACGCCAATCGAGCCGGCGATGTCATTGGCCGGATCCGTGCCTTGATCAAGAAAGAACCCCCTCGCAAGGGGCAATTCGACCTCAACGAGGCCATTCGTCACGTGATTGCCTTGACCGGCAGTGAAGTGCTCCGGCAAGGCGTCACGCTGCGGACCCAATTCGCGAGGAGCCTCCCGTCGGTGGAAGGGGATCGTGTCCAGTTGCAACAGGTGATCCTAAACCTCATCATGAACGCCATCGAGGCGATGAACGGCGTTAATGAGGAAGAGCGCGAGTTGCTGATCAGCACCGGGACAGGCTCGGGAGGCGTGGTCGTCAGGGTGCGCGACTCGGGTCCAGGCCTGGACCCGCAAAGCATGGACCGCATTTTCGAGGCTTTCTACACGACCAAATCCAGTGGCATGGGTATGGGCCTGGCGATCTCCCGTTCGATCATCGAGGCTCACGGGGGCCAGATGTGGGCCACCGCTAATGACCCTCGTGGGGCAGTGTTTCTGTTCACCCTGCCTCTAGAACGAGACGAAATCCACACAACGCATGCCGACCAAATCACAATGCCGGGAAAATAGGACCAACAACTGGCTGAAGCTTTCGCAGCCAGTGCTGCTCTCGGCGAAGTGTGAAGGCGTCGGCGGGCCTCTCTTCTCCATCGCGAGACGACCGAGGTGCCGGTGAAACTGAATTCACCTTCATGACGCGGTCAGCGGGCGAATGGAGGCAGCAGTGGAGAAAGCAACAAGCGCATCGCAAGGGGCGAAATCGTGCCACGGGAAGCTGGACGCGATGAGCAGCACTACCATGTCCGCACCAGCTAAACGGTGCTTCGCCCCAAGTTCGATGATCCAGGTGCGGACCAAGAAGCCCTATCGAAGACGCAGATCGTTTGGCTTAATGCATAATCACGGAACTCACTGAAGGGCAAAGATCCTCGAAGTCCTCCACAAGACGGAAAAGCCCGAAGGAGTAGCACAAGAGACCGAACCGCGTCCCGGTCACAAACAGGGTAAAAGCAGATCTCCCGGCGCGCAAAGCTTGTCCCCAGGGAGGCGTGATTGTTTCGCATGGCATGACGGAAAACATCATCAAATGAGCCCCAAAGGCCGTATTCGGCCATGATGAACCATCTGGCGGCATGTGGAGCGGAGAGCCCGGAGCCCAGGGCCAAGCTTTCCCATGTGCGCTGGGAAACAAGGTCAACGGGACCAGATCGATTTCGATTCGGTTGAGTTCATGTGTCATGGCGTCAATCCTTGGAAGGAACGCGAAAGAACGAAGAGGCAAACGGTGCGACCCGTAGGCTCCCCGGCCACCTTGTGTGGTGAAACCGTCGTCCCGACTGATCTTGATGCAGGTACTACCCCCGCTGCGTGATGAACTCCCGAGTGAGTCTGATCCCGCGCGGAAGAAATGTACCCTGACCGTAGCAGGACGCTGCCCGACCCGCCATTGATCTGGAGGAAGGATCGGGGTAGCGAACAGGAGGGGATGACTTATACGGAGGTTTACGAGTCCTTGATCGAAGTCGGCAAGCCGCGTGATGTCTCCGCTGGAAAGTCGACCATCACCCGCGTCGCGATAAGATGCCCTCGGCTGGAATGGACGACCATGACGCCGATATCGCGCTCGTTTTCCGAGGGCTTCATGCTCGAAAACGAGTGGCCGAGCCTGGTATGGCTCCCTAGCGCCCGCCTGTTTGCTGCGGTCGTATAATTTCCGCATACACAAGTATGATGGTGGACCTGTACACTTTGTTTTAACGTTTGCTCATAAGTGCCGGCTTCGCCAAGCTGCTCATCCTCGCACCGGCTTCGCTGGCCATTAGTGTGTTGGAGCCATGGGGAGTTTTCAGGTTCCAAAACCGTTAGGGAAGGACGCAGAATGCCGACGGTATCTCCGACTCCGATCACGCCCCCAGACGAGCACGTTGTGACAGCCCGCGAGGCGCTTGAGCCCCTCTACGAAAGACTGGAGCTTCACACCGAATCCACCTTGCTTTCGGCGGCAATGGCCGCCGGATGGCCAGCCGAGGAAGCAACGAGGGCGCTGGCTGCCCTTAGATTGCAAGACGCGCTCAATATTCTTTGCCGAGCGAATTCAAGTCCAAGCATATCGATGCACGGCCAAACGGCTGAATGAAATGGCAGTCTACGCGAAGTTCCAAGGGAATTGATCCAACGGGGATATCCAGCAGCACGATCAACGAAGTCTGCGTCAATGGAAACGTCCTCAAGCAATTGAATTTTGGAAGAAGATGTCGCCATGGCTGCCCAACGCTGCCCGGCGCGCTCTTTGACGATCGCCGAGACGATGTCTAGTTCCTGAGATCAAGGAATTCGTGGAATTCAACGGGCTGTGCGACACAGGCGTTCAAGCGGAGCTTCTAGCTTCCGCGGCGGCTCGGTCACGGGGTGATCGAAACAACGCAGGCCCGCCAGCACGTCCAATTTGACCTCAAGGAAGTGGTACAACAAGCCTCAGTCTGGTCAATCTGGCAATCCAATCCGTTTCCCGACGACGACCACCTGTTCGCGTTCCCAGGGGCGTGTAAGACAAGAGCTTATTCCGAAACGGCCCAGAGCCAATAGCCTCGAAACAGCCGCGAGCCTGCGCGGATGGCCGGTTGCTTTTAAAGCTGTTCGACAAAACACCAGAGGCTCACTTGGTTGCCACGATTTAGTAGATTGACCAAGTTGTCGGCCTCCTCGGCGGTGAGCATGTCCATGACAAACCCATCGATGATGGCCGCCTGTCCGCTGACTTTATCGAACACCGTCCAGTAAATATTGAGGTTCTTGCAACGGCTATATCTTTGCGATGCCATCGTGAACGGCCTCCGTATGGTAACGACTTTGGTCAGTTGTGAGCGATCTATCAGACATGACTGCCTGGCGGCTCTTGGACATCCGCGAGGCTCGTGACGTCAGGCGGCAGCTCGGCAGAGGGCTCGCATTCAGCGGGTGGTAAGGGAACTCTTGCACCACAGAGAGTCAGGCCGCTCGTTGCCTTTAGGAAGGCGCTCACAGTAGAGCATTTTTGTACGCGCTAATGAAGAGATGCGTTGGAATCAGGCACGCTATCTGTTCGTATAGCCTTCCAAAAGCTCGCATCATCCACCATTGACAACGAGCAGCACCTGATGTCGCGGGGGGCACATAGTTCCGCTCGTAGGTCTGGATGACCACATCGAAGCGGCTTTCCATCTGTCAGATGATCGATGCGGCGCAGATAGATCGATGCGCCTGTGGGACTTGGAAAAAGCAGCTTGAAGAAGATCATCCTCCTGCCACCAGTGTCCTCTTATTCTCCACGATGGACACGGTGTCGACGAGCAGCTCCAGCAGTTCCACACACACCTCAGTCCGGACATGATGCGGCAAATGGCCCACGCCCCTGAGCGTTTTGAAGACCGCCTGGTCGTGGTTCCGTTGGATCCACGCCGAGTGCCACCGATAGTCGATCACCCCGTCCCGGTCGCCGAAGACAACGGTTATAGGCAGGTCGGACGAGAGGCGCCCGAATGCGGCCATGTCGGCGTTGAAGGCGGACAGTTCCGCGACCATGGTCTCGATTGTGGGCGACGACACGATGTGGCGCGCGGGCAAGGCTGCCAAGTATTCCGGTACGGGATTTGGAGCGGCCGAGGTTCGCAGCGCGGAGCGGAAAATCACCTCCGGCCAGCGAGTGGTCATCTGGCGGCGGACGGTGGATCCGATCATCGGCATCATCGCCGTACGCAACAGCACGAAAGGCTTGAAAGGAACTGGCCTGCAGCAAGGTGCGATCAGCAACATAGCCCTAACGAGGTCCGGCCTGCGCTGCGCGAGAAGAAGTGGCGGTGCGCAACCGATAGAATGGCCGACCAGCACGCGCGGCCCGCCTCCTATATGCTCAAGGAAGGTTTCGAGCCAGAAGGACTGCCCGAGAGGTCCCTGACTTCCGGAAGGTAGTGGAGAACTGAAGCCGTAGCCTGGGCGATCAGGTGCAATGATCCCGATGTTCTCGTGGACTTCGAAAGGAGCGACAACCTCCTCGGCAAGGCTTCCGCAGCCGTGTAAGAAAACGACCTCTGGGCGGTTCGCCCGACTTCTTCTCAACATATGGATTTTATGATCGTGGACTTGCAGAAGCTCGCCGACGCGAGGGACGTTTGCACAAGGATGCTTCATACGCGCCCAACGTACTTTTCAGTCGATTGTTCCGACTGGTAGGCGGTGGGATCTACGCCTTTTTGCGGTTGACCGGGTTTAGGAAGGCACGATCGCACAAGTAGCTCTGCAAAGAGGATCTCATTCGTTTTGCATTCTCCTGTGCGATCCCGAACTACCGTGACCCGCCCCGGCTCGGCGCCGCTGTTTTTCGGACCGTATGCCCTAAAGCCCGTCGAGGGAGGTACGTCGCAACCATTGCCGCGGCCAATCTGCGCCCTAATTTCAAAAGACTTGGTGAGAACGACCGACACCTCGATGTCTTCGAGCGACGCCAAGATCACGGAGGCGGAATTGGAAAATGACCTCGGCTCCCGCCGCGTCTATTCGACCTCGCCATCCTCCCCTTCACGCATGCCTGCCTTCGCGAGTGTTCTCGCTGTTATTGCCATTCTGTATTTCGGCAAGGAAGTGCTTCTTCCTCTAGCAATCGCAGTGCTGTTGACGTTCGCATTGGCTCCCATCTCCTCTCGTCTTCGAAAGCTTGGCATGCCGCGTATTGCGGCAGTCATAGTCACTGTCGTGATCGCTTTTCTTGTCCTCGTCCTGTTCGGGCTTGTCGTAGCAGGACACGTAGCCGAAGTCGCCCAGAACCTTCCGGCCTACCAAGGCAACATCATAGCAAAAATTCGGTCTCTCCAGGAAAGTGGAACGGATAGCGGTATTGTACGGCGCCTGACATCAGTCGTTGAGAGCGTCGGTCGTGAGCTCAGCAACGCCGAGGAGCGCCCAGTTGCTCCCGGTACCGCATCACGACCAAGGGAGCCTGTGCTCGTTGAGATATTCGCGCCGACTAGACCAATTGAAACGCTTACTAGCCTGATTGGTCCGCTGCTCGGCCCCATCGCCTCATTGGGTTTGATCATCGTCGTCGTAATATTCATGCTCTTAGAGCGGGAAGAGCTTCGCGATCGCTTTATCCGGCTTGTTGGCTATGGTGATCTGCATCGCACAACAGAAGCCATCCAGGAGGCAGGTAGCCGCGTCGCGCGGTATCTTCTTATGCAGCTGGTGGTGAACTGCGCCTATGGCGTCCCCTTGGCGCTCGGACTATGGGCGGTTGGCATTCCAAATCCAGCGCTTTGGGGGATGCTAGCCATCGTCCTTCGATTTGTCCCTTATATCGGGCCTGTAATCGCGACGGTTCTGCCGATGTTCCTGGCCTTTGCAGTTGACCCTGGCTGGAGCCTTGTTCTGTGGGTTGGGGCCATTTTCCTCGTGCTGGAATTGACCAGCAACAACGTCATCGAGCCCTGGCTCTATGGTTCTCGTACCGGCCTCTCTCCGCTGGCAATCATCGTCGCGGCGATTTTTTGGGCATGGCTGTGGGGACCAGTCGGTCTTGTGCTGTCCACGCCGCTGACCGTGTGTCTTGCAGTGTTGGGCCGGTATGTCCCGCAATTCGAGTTCCTTGAGGTCGTTTTTGGTAGTGACCCGGTGCTCGATCCCAAGGAGCGGCTGTACCAGCGGCTTCTTGCCGGCGATCCCGATGAGGCGACCGATTTCGCTGAGGAATTCCTCGAGGAGGATTATCTGGAGGATTACTATGGCAAGGTTGCCATTCCCGCCCTTCTACTCGCGGAGAAGGATAGGCGTCGAGGCGTCTTGACCCCGGAGCAGATGGAACAGGTGTTTGGGACCGCCATCACACTGGTCTCGAACCTTGCGGAAATCGCGGAGGAAGAAGAGCAGGAAGAGGAAGAAGAAGAGGAACAGAAGGAGAAGGAGAAGGAAGCGGCAGGTCGGCCCAGCACCCCTCCCAAGGAAGGGATTCGGGATGAAAGCGAACTACCTGACGGACGGGGCAAGACTGTCTTTTGCGTCGGAGGCAGAGGCCCCCTCGACGACGCGTCGGCTGCGATGCTTGCCCAGATTCTTCAGGTACAGGGCGCCGAAGTGGTCGCAGCGAGGCATTCTGACATCCCCAATCGCCGTGCCATGAGCCTCGTTCCGAAACAATCGAACGCCATCGTAGTTTGCTTCCTCAACGAGGACTCGGCAAGGCATGCCACCATACTTGTTCGTCGGTTCAAGCGCATATACCCAACCATTCGCGTCGGCGCGGTCCTTTGGGTGGAAAACCAGGAGGAAAGGCAGCCGCCCGCGCTTGGGGAGGCGGATTTCGTTGCCACAACCTTGACCTCGGCTGCCCGCGAGGCACTCGCAGATGCACCACCATCATTGGTGACGCCCGCGCGCAAGATCCGTACCAGGCGGTCCTCGAATACAGGCATAGCCGCCGCGCGCTCCGGGATTTAGGTGTCCAAGGGGCGGTCAGGCCGCCATAAGATGCGCCCAGTCAGTCGGTAAGACCAAGCTAACAATAGTGAGCAAATCGTGGGCAGTTCCCGAAGCAGTAAAGCCTACGACCGTGCGACAAGCCCACCGGTTGCTAAACTTCGCAAATCAGCTCACTTTGACCACCGACGATGCGGAGCTGATCAAGGAGTGGCCCCTATCGACCGCAGCCACGCTCGGATCATCCGTTCGCGCGACGGGGATTCTGATGGAAATTCGCGCACGTCTGCCTTTGGCGGTGAGAAAGTCGCTCGAAATCGAGGCGGGTGCTCTGACATTGGCGATGGCTGAAACGGCTAAGAGTGCGTTCCGTGCTGCTTCTCAGTTGTTTCCGACGTGCTCGAAGACATCGAAACCTTGCCTGTGATCCCTCCTGAAATCCAGGATATCCTGACGAGCTCTACTACCGAGAGACATCGCTGGCTCAGCGACGGGCGCTTGCGCAGCGCTGGAACCCGCACGGTGAAGCTGCGTGGGCGGGCGAGGAAAATTACCTTCCACGTATTAGACCCGCGCGTGGTGGAGGACATCCTCGACCGACACCTGGTGACAGTCTGGCGCGAATAGGATGCTGAAGCTACGGTCGAGAAACGACGCGTTCGCTGAAGACCAAGGCCAAGACCCCTTCGAAACCTGATGCCGACCCCGACGATGCGTCACGTTCGAAACCTCTCGGCTGGGAAGAGTTCAGTCGCGATGGGTTGCTCCGCTAAGGCGGCGGAACCTCTGCAACGCAGTTTTCGATCCCTTCCCATGGTCGCCGAAGGCATTTCGGCGAACTTGAAGATCGGGTCGGCATTACAGACATGGAGGCCTCCACCCCTCCATCGGCATGCTGCAATACAGCCTTGCGGAATATCTCCTTCGCGAGGAGGACGTGACAGTTAAGACTGTCACCGAGGGAGTTCCGTGTCTTCGGCGACTTGCGGACGCCGACGAGGGATCTACATTCCCCAGATGAAAATCTTCGAATCCGGCGACGGCTCTCAGCGGAATTCGCTTCGTGAGGTGCTGCGAAGCCTCGACAGGGCCGACGGCAGACAGGCGATCGCCTTTCGGCTGGTATTTGCTGCCATTGACGTTGCTATTCTCGCCTTCTTCCTGCTCGGCCCGTACCTGCGATCCGGTCCGTCCTATCTAATTATCGACTATGCGATAGCAGTGTGGATCGCCGCCGAGATGGTCGGCCGGGCGGTCGCCGCATTCTCTGTGCGTGAGTGGATTCGGCGGCCGATGACCTGGATCGACTTCGTGGTGCTGGCCACGCTGTTGCTGCCGGACCTGCTCTTCAATTTCGCTTTCCTACGGATCATGCGGTTCTGGGCGATCGGCACGAGTCCGCTGCTCAAGGACTTGCTGCGCAAGGCCGGCTACTTATACCTTCTCGACGTCGTCCGGGCGGTGATCAATCTCCTTGTGTTCCTCTTCATGGCAACCGGGTTCGTCTATACGTCCTTCTTCTACAACAGGGAGGGAGGCGAAGGATTCGTCGATGCGCTATACTTCACGGTCGCGACGGTAACGACGACGGGATTCGGGGACATCACGCTTCCCGGAACGCTGGGCAAGCTCACTTCCGTTGTGACGATGATCGTCGGCATCTCGTTGTTCGTCAGGCTTGCTCAGGCAGTCGTCCGCCCTCACAAAGTGACCTATCCCTGTCACCGATGCGGCCTTCAGCGCCATGACGCCGACGCCGTTCATTGCAAGGCGTGCGGAGACGTCTTGAACATCCCGGACGAGGGATCGTGACCGTCGATCCTGGCTAGACGATACGGTAGGATTTGCACGCAGCCGTTGTCTAAGAGGGCGCCTCAAGGCCGTGACGCGGTTGACGCCACCCGATAGCCAGCTCGACATCTGCAGCGCATTGTCGCGTGTTGATGTCAGGATCACAAAGTGCGGCCGCTTCGGCCCCATCTCAGTGAACTGGCGGCGGAACACGTCGATGTCGATGTGCGTAACTACGCCGGAAGAGCGAAATCCACGCGCTGGTCGATGAAGACTGGCTCCCCGACAGGTGCAGTTGGCGAACCGAGCAAGATTTCAGAAGGCTGATCTCTTCTCAACTGTGTGAGGTCCACCTACCCGTTCAACCCCTTCGGTCCTTGCACGCCATTTGATCTTCCGCTTCTCGTTCCGACCTTCCAAGCAGGTATTTGCTCGTCGAAACCTTTGAGCTGTCGCGGGCCGAGAGCGACCAATAAAATTTCTCCACGCACGGATTGCGCTACAGCGTGATCGACGAGGATTTGCTGATCGGCGGCGGACGAACAGAGTCGCGATGCCAGGTTCACGACATGTCCGATCGCGGTGTAGTCAACACGGGCTTCGTAACCAATTCGGCCGACTGTCGCCCATCCCATCGCCAGTCCGATGCCGAAGCCAATCGCATGACCGAGCAGACGCCATTCGGCGATCAGGCGCTGGATGGCGTCCTGCATGTCGATCGCCATCTCAACAGCACGAAGTGCCGGGTCTGCGCACGGTACCGGCGCGTTGACGAGCACCATCAAACCGTCTGCCGCGAAGTTGGTCAGCGTGGCCTCGTAGCGTGTGATGATCGTGCCGAGCGCCTCATAGTACTCGCGCAAGACCTGCATGATCTCCTCGGGTTCGGCGTGCGCCGAAAAAGCGGTGAAGCCACGTAAGTCGCAGAATACAGCGACGACTTCTGCGCGCTGTCCGGCGAGCACGCTCTCGTCGCCGGACTTTTCGACGAGTTCCGCGACCTGCGGCGCGAGAAAACGCTTCAGCCGTGCAATTCGCTCTGAACGATCCCGCGATACGGCGAGTTCTTGCGCCATTTCATTGAACCGGTCCGCCAGTCGTTCGAATTCGTCTCCTGTGGCGATGTCGATACGGTGCTCGAACTGTCCAGCACCGATTTTTTCGGTGCCTTCCTGCAGCAGGCGGATTAGTCCGGTCATCCGCCTGGCAAGCCAGTAGGCAAGCGCCGATGCGAAGATGGCGGCGGCGAGCAGCAGGCCACCCGTCCGCCACAATGACGCATACAGCGGTGCGAAAGCCTCGGCCTGCGCCTGCTCCACGAACACGGTCCAACCGAGATTGGGGATCGCCGCCATGGCGGTCACAACCGGTTCGTTCTCGGCGTTGCGGGCCGTGGTCGCCTCTCCCCCTGCGGCGGCGATCTCGTCCCGCAATCTGGTGAGGGCCGCCGCTGTCTTCTCGTCCGTGCCCTGCAACACCTTGCTGATGTCGGGGTGGGCGATGAGCCGGCCGGTCCGATCGAGAACAAACGCCCGGCCACGATTCCCGACGCGAATTTCCGAAACAACCGTCCAGACAAGCTTCAGGTTGATTTCGGCGACGACGATGCCACCTGCCTTACGGTTTCCGGCCATGGCCATGGTCATGAACGGTTCGGAGCCGTCGCGAAAAGTGACTGGCCCAAACCATGTGCCGTTCGAACGAACTCCCAAGACAGCAGGATCGCCAGAGCGATCCGATCCGCCTTCGATCCTATTCAAGTCGATACGGGAGACATGCAGCCGTTCGACGCCGACATCGTCAACAAGGGTGATGCTGGCGATCGCCGGGGCTAGGCGCATCACCCGCAGTGCATCGAGCCGATGGTATGCCTCGGCATCAGCGGTCCAGGCTTGCTGGACCGTCCAACCCAGTTGATCCTTGATGCCGTCGAGAAAGCTCTGAATTTTGCCGGCCGCCGATGTGGCCTCCACCCGCAATAGAGCGCTGAGCATTGCACGCTGGTCGCGATAGCCGAACCAGGCGTCGCCGATGCCGCTAATAGCCAGCGGAACAATGACCGCAGCGAAGAAGGCGAGGAAGTACTTCCGGAACAGCGATCGGCGCATCGGGGCGGCTTGAAGCTGGACCGAACGCCGCACACCATCCTCACTCGATGACTTCATCAGCCATCAGCAAAACCGTCTGCGGCAGCTCGATCCCGAGTGCATTTGCCGTCTTCAGATTGACCGACAAGTCGAACTTCGTCGGCTGCTCGATCGGCAACTCCCCAGGCTTGGTTCCTTTCAAAATGCGATCGACATAATAGGCGAGCCGATGTTGCATTACACCATAGTCCGCCGAATAGGCCATCAGGCAGCCGTCTGCGACGTACCACGAGCCCCAAGCCATGATCGGCAGGTGATGCTCGATCGCCAAGGCGGCGATTCGCGACGACTGGTCGGCCAGCATGAGGTCGGGAAGCACCAAGGCAGCTTGAGCCCCGTCGGCCTTCATGCGCGAGAACGCAACATCGAGTTCGCCCGGCTCGCTGACTTGCTGGAGGCTCAAAGCCACTCCGAGGTGGCGGGCAGCTTGCCTGGTGTCCGTTTCGAAGGGGAGATATGACACCACCGGGTTTGCCAGCACGCCGACAGTGGCAAGCCCCGGTATGGCCTCCATCAAAAGCTGCAGCCGTTTGGCCGCTAGTTCAGTGGCGTAATAAGTGACACCCGTGAGATTGCCCCTAGGTTTTGCGAGGCTGCTCGCTAAGCCTGCCGCAACTGGGTCACCGCTGATGATGGTCACGATTGGAATCGCATCGGTCGCTGCTTGGGCAGCATGCGCAGCCGGCTGAGACGAAGTCACGATCACATCCACGGGGAGCTGCGCCAGGTCCCCCGCCGCGGCTGCAAGGCGATTGTCTTGCTTACTCGCGCTCCGGCACTCGAAGCTGAGTTCGTGCAGCGTGTAGCCCAGGTCGTGAAGCCCTTGCATGAACATTCCGAACTCGCTGGTTTCGCTCGCATAGGGCATACCGCAAGGCCACCAGGCGAGAAGGCCGATTCGTGGCGTCTTGGCCGACGTCTGCTGCGCGGCGGCGATGGCAGGAAGGCTCATCGCCAGCGCGACTGCAAGTTTGAGGAAGGGACGTCGTTTCGGTTTCATCCGAACACCCCTCGCTGACCCACGGCACATAACGGTGGGATGATGAGATCCGGCTAATTGCTGCAAACTCACATTTCGACGCCCCCCTTCTCCGAAAGGAGCGACCGACGAACAAGCCAAGATATTCAGTGGACGAAAGTATAGTCGATATTGGCGCCCATTGGTAGCGCGGGCAACCTAGTTGGCAGTTGCTGCGAAGCCAGAACAAAGCGCCCCCCTCTACCCGTCGGACAGCGCGCCGGCGGCGCTGATCATGCGGCGACGTGCTCCTTGGTAAGAGGCTGGAGGTCCGGCGGTGGAAACTCCGAGCAAGAAGGGGTTCGGCACTCGGCTCGTCAGCTCCAGCCTGTCCGCTTTCGGGGAGGTCTCTCTTGATTACGCCCCGACCGGGCTCATCCTGAGGCTGGATGCGCCACTTCAGAAGCTGCAATATAAGAACTGTTCCGACGCCGAGGAATAGTTTGATTGCGACGCTAGGATGGCCGGCGCTCGATGAATCAAAGACATCGATGATGTCATCGCGAGACGTTTGGATCTTCCTTGTTCCAGGCGACAGCGAACCCGATCCTAAAGTCGGTTCACGACGGTCTGGCAGTTGCTAAGGTTTGTCGCCAGGCTCGCCGTTTGGGTTGGGCACCGGTGCCTCTCTTGTATCTCGAGCCGGGTGTTTGTGATCGTCAGGCTCCGGTGGCACTTCCTCACGGGAGGGCGATTGACCGGGGGTTCTTTAGGATCGCCCCCCTTTACCCGGGGCATCATTCCTTTTGGACTTGGCCAGTTCCTCCATAACGGTACGAACCGACTTGCGAGATCGAAAGTTCCGAGACCGACAGACTGCCGTGGCCAGAGCATATGGTCCATCTGCGGCACAGCCACCGGCCATTCGCCAGCATGACGCTTGATGAACGCCTAAGGCGAAGGGGATGCAGGTGGATCAGCGCCAATGCGTGACGTAAGCGCCGGCTGCAAATGGCGGCGCCTACCGCAGATGCGTAGTGTGGAACCGGAATTCTGTTCAGGTGTTCCTCTCAATCAGCAGGGAGCTTCCAATGACATACGTCGCATCACCAAGCTACGACCGTAACGACCCCAGTCGCGCTTCGAACCTCCGTCAGTGCCTGGAGACCGCCAGACGCCGCCTGGATGAGACTTCGCATGCGTCGGAAACCGAGAAAATCGAGACGCTTGTGGCTTCCGCCATCGAGGCGGGTTGGGAAGACGATGAAGTGCGCGACGCACTTAGCCCCGGTGACGAGCAACAAAACAAAATGCGGCAACAGGAACCACCTGTCCCAACTATCGGTGTGGTTCCCTCGTCATCTTTCTAATGACAGTCGTTGGTATGGAAGTCCGGTTTTGATCAGAGGACGAATGGTAGCGCGCCATCGGGAGGAGGCTGACGACGCGCTGCATGTGACCATTGAGTTCCACCGGTGAACTTAGGCCGCGATGCATTTTGAAATTTGGTAAAGGTCTACCTCCCGGTCTAGCCCGCGAATCGCCTCCCCTAGATCGCTTCGTCACCATTCCGTTTCTTGAAGCAGAGAGGAACTCAGCGGTTGATGGGAGCGACGAGAGATCACCGTGGAATCCAGACTGAACCCGCCATAGTACCGCCACACAATTCCGCCCAATCAGGTTGTATAACAGACGGACTGCGTAAAATGAGATTGATGGCTCTCCTTGTTGCGGCCCTTTTGCTGACGCCCATTCATGCCCAGGCCCAAGTTTATGACCCGCATGATGGATACGACGATTATGGGGGCTACGACTATGATGATCCCTACAGCCCGTATCCCCCTCCTCCCTACTACGAGCCAGAACCTGGCTATCGGGAACCTTTGCAAGAACGTGGGGAGCCATCGACGCGAATTAGAAGGGGAACCGTCGTCATCGCCACGCGTGAGCACACTCTGATTTACACGACCGCACAGGGCGAGCAGTTCGCCTACCCCATCGCAGTCGGCCGCGAAGGCAAGCAATGGTACGGAACAACGCGGGTGGTGTCGAAGCGATTGCATCCCGAATGGCGACCCACGGCCAGCATGCGGCAGAAGAACCCACGGCTTCCGGCCGTCGTGAAACCCGGCCCGGCAAACCCGCTCGGAACTCGCGCGATCTACCTTGCCGACGGACTGCTGCGCATCCACGGCACCAACGACCCCTCCTCCATCGGCACCAATGCATCGAGCGGTTGCTTTCGGATGTACCGCGAGGACGTCGAGGAGCTTTACGATATGGTTCAGCCGGGGACCCGGGTGATCGTCCAGCAGTGATCGAATATCGCTTGACCGAACTGTCCCGTCATTTCCACTTCGCTGACCACTGACGAAGTCCGCCTTCGCCTTTTCAGGCCATGTCTTCACGGGCGGTTTGACCTTGATTTTCTGGCCGGACGGTTTCCAGGCAAGATAGACCATCCTCGAAGAAAGGTCCGCAGCGACAACGGCTTCTTGATCCATACACATATGACGAGAGCAAGATGTGCCGACAAAAAGATCGCCCTTTAATTCGCCAGAGCTCACGCCAAGCAGGACGTCGTTGAGAAGCGCTTTATCTGCTCGACCAAACGGTTGATCTCTGCTCCCACCTCCGCACAATCCAGCAATCCTGCAGGGTGGGTCACCGAACGCTCCCGCAGTTGGTCCCAGCCTTTAGAGGTGTCAGCAACGAAGGCTTCGCCCTGGATTTCTTTGAATCCGGCGCTGGCTGTCCACTCCCATTTCTGTCCCACTTGATTTGGTGTTGCCGGAGTGCAAGGTATGAGCTTGTCGTCCGAAGGGCTGACCGTCACGATGAAGCAATATCGAGCGGACCATCAATTCGTGGATTTTGTCCTTTAGGGAAGGAAACCACTAACGGCGATCCCTCACACGCATATCAGCTACCGACGAGGTTCCGACAGCCACCCCGACCCCATTGACAACATGCATCTCATCGATGTCGACATAGTAATTCTTCAGGACCTCTCGGTCGTCGATTTTCAGGCTATCCTGGCCATCGCTCCCTTTGGTAATGACGACGTGGTGGTCGAAGCTGCATGTCTAAACTGCCTGCCGCAGCATGGCTGTATGGTGAAAGTGCAATAGACGACGCTAACACCAAGACGAAGGCATTTCACCAGATCACGTTCCCGCCCCATGACAAATGCATCTTGTTGTGACTTATCAGATTGACAATCAGAGACCAATGAGGGCGCGGCATAGGGGGCCCTTGCGCATCAGTCGGAATGCGCCCTCTTCGAACCTGCGGCATGCCAAGGAACCGCTGGTGATTGCCAAAGTTTAGCTTTGGAGAACATCATCGCAGATGAGTTCAATGGAAAACGCTGCGTAAGAGGTTGGGGGGACAACGTCGACGGCTCGATGGCCGTCGGCTCGCGATCGACAACTCGCTTGGGAATTTCAACATGAACATCGAGACGATATTTTTCAAGCCGAGCGACTGGGTCCCGAACAATCCGCATCTTCCTGTATTGCTTTACAGAGGGCTCTTTGCTGACGCTGAACCTACTGATTTCGACCGTCGTTTCGCTGCAAACGGTTGGACAGGCATCTGGATAAACGGTGTCTTCGATTATCAGCACTACCATTCCGGTGCCCATGAAGTCCTGGGAATTGCACTTGGCAGCGCCAAGCTGTTGATCGGCGGTCCCGAAGGTCAAGAGCTTGATGTGGTAGCGGGAGACTGCCTGGTACTTCCAGCCGGAACAGGGCACCGAAATCTCGGCTGCACGTCGGACTTCCAGGTGGTAGGCGCTTATCCTAAGGGACAGCATGCCGACATTCAGACGTCCGCTCCCTCAAGCGAAATGCTGGCGAAAATCTCGTCAGTCCCCCTGCCGCAGACCGACCCCGTCCAAGGATCGTCAGGATTTCTCACGGAGAAATGGCGGTAGTCATCGGGCACAGTGACCGATTTCGCAGTCTGCCGCAGGATTAAGGACAAGCGTCCGACAAGCGGATAAGCGGCCCCTCGCTTTTTCCAGCGCTGAACGATATCCACGATCTAGCCTGACCAACATGAGGAGCATCCGATGATCCACGAATTGCGCATCTATACATGTCTGCCGGGGAGGCTGCCGGCACTGCAGCAGCGTTTCGAGACCGCGACGCTGGCGATCTGGGAGCGACTCGGCATCCGCTCACTCGGCTTCTGGACGACGATGATCGGTTCTTCCAGCAACGATCTGACCTACCTGCTCGAATGGCGGTCGCTGGCGGAGCGCGAGCAGAAGTGGGCCGAGTTCGTGGCCGATCGCGAGTGGCAGGAAGCGAGGGCAAAGAGCGAGGCGGATGGGCCGATCATCGCCAACATCGCCAGTTCGCTGCTGCAGCCGACGAGCTTTTACCGCGGCTTCTCCGAGCCGTCGGAATAACGGGCGGAAACGCAGCACGCAATTGATTGGGAAGTCTTTTCGGCGTGTTTCAGCGCCGAATATTGGGGTTTTGATGCAGTTGTAACGATGCTGCTTTGCTGGTTTCCACCAAGGAGTCAGCCTGATGAGCACTAAGTTTCGCCTTTCTGATTTGGTACCGGCTGGATTCATCGCCGAACGCATTACCCACATTGACGACGAGACCTGCATCTTGCTTTCCTCCGGCGCTACCGCGTCATGTTCGGCATGCGGACAAATGTCGCGAACGGTTCGAAGCTGCTATTGCCGCCAGGTCGCAGACCTCCCCCTGTCGGGAAGGCGCGGTCAGGCTTCTCGTGCGCACGCGGAGGTTCACCTGTGATGCGGTGCTCGGCGGCAGGCAGATATTCGCCGGGCGGTTCGGCGATGTGCTACCTCCCTACGCCAGACGAACCGGGCGTCTCGAGCATCTCGTCCACCATCTGGCCCTCGCGCTTGGAGGACGCCCGGCGGCGCGTTTTTGCTCAGCGGCTCATCCTTCTCGTCAGCAACGACACCTTGCTCCGCGTCATACGCGGGCAAGGATTGCCGCCGTCGATTCCGCCCTCAGTGATTGGCATCGACGACTGGGCCTCGCGGCGCAATCATCGCTATGGCAGTTGCGTTTAATGAAATGGCGATAGGCTGTCGACGCGACCGTCCATTCCTGTCGCAAAAAAAGCCCCGCGGTTGTTGCGACCGCGGGGCTTCTTGACGCCTCACCCGGGAGAGGGGGTGTCAGGCGGCCTGTACTTTCCGGGTCGTGCGTGCCCATTCGGGCAGCCAGTCGCCGTGGGTGGCGAGCAGATCGTCGACCAGCGACCAGATCTGGTCGAGATCGAGTTCGGCTGCCGTATGCGGGTCCATCATCGCGGCGTGATAGATGTGCTCGCGATTTTCCGTCATCAGTGCCTGCACCGTCAGTTCCTGCACGTTGATATTGGTGCGGATCAGCGCCGTCAGCTGCGGCGGCAGGTCGCCGATGAAGGTCGGCTGGATGCCGGAGGCATCGACGAGGCAGGGCACTTCGGCGGCGCAATTGGTCGGCAGCGATGTGATGCAGCCATTGTTGCGCACATTGCCGTAGATGACCGAGGGCTCGCCCGTCCAGACCGAATTGATGATCGAGGAGGCATATTCCTTCGACGGCGCGACCTCAATCTTGTCGGCTGAACGATAGGCCTCCGCCTGCCCTTTCCAGCGCTCGATCTGCTCGATGCAGCGTTTCGGATATTCATCGAGCGGGATGCCGAATTTCTCGATCAGGTCGTCGCGGCCCTCCTTGATGAAATAGGGCGTGTATTCGGCGAAATGCTCCGAGCTTTCGGTGACGAAATAGCCGAGCCGCGTCAGCATCTCGTAGCGCACCTTGTTCGGGCAGCGCGGGTTCCAGCCGGGCTTCGGCGCCCTGCCCTCGCGATAGGCGCGCAGCAAGTCGGGATAGAGGTTTCGGTAGGAACCGTCGGCCTGGCGATGCTCGAATTTGAGATAGAAGGCCATGTGGTTGATGCCGGCCGCCCGGTAGCGGATTTCCTCGTAGGGGATGTCGAGGTCATGGGCCAGTTCCATCGCCGTGCCCTGGACCGAATGGCAAAGGCCGACCTGGCGGATGGTCGGATATTTCTCTGATATCGCCCAGGTGTTGATCGCCATCGGGTTGACATATTGCAGCATGATCGCCTCGGGGCAGACGGCGAGCATGTCCTCGCAGACCTTCCAGAGGTGCGGCACGGTGCGAAGCCCGCGCATGATGCCGCCGACGCCGAGCGTATCGGCGATCGTCTGGCGCAGCCCGTATTTCTTCGGCACCTCGAAATCGGTGACCGTGCAGGGCTCGTAGCCGCCGATCTGGAAGGCGACGACGACGAAATCGGCGCCCGAAAGCGCCTTGCGCTGGTCGGAATAAGTCTCGGCCTTCGCCTTCACGCCGAGCGTCGAAATCAGCTTGTTGACGACGACGGCGCTTTCTTCCAGCCGCTGCGCATTGAGATCCATCAAGGCGATCGTCGCGCCCGACAGAGCCGGACGCTGAAGCACATCGCCAACGATGTTCTTCATGAAGACGGTGGAGCCAGCTCCAATGAAAGTGATTTTGGGATTTCTTGCCATTATAACCTCCGGCATTCGGCAATCATGCTACCTCGAAAGCGGCTTTGACGAGCCGTTCGGTGTAGGCGGTCTTGGGATGGGATAGAACTTCGTTGACAGGGCCTTCTTCGACGATCTTGCCATGCTGCATGACGATGACGCGATGGCAAAGGGCCCTGACGACCTTAAGATCGTGGGAAATGAACAGGTAACTCAGGCCGCGCTCGTCCTGCAGCTTGCGCAGGAGTTCGATGATCTGCGCCTGGACGGAAAGGTCGAGCGCCGATGTCGGCTCGTCGAGCAGAATGAATTCCGGCTCCAGCGCGATGGCGCGGGCGATCGCGATGCGCTGGCGCTGGCCGCCGGAAAATTCATGCGGGAAGCGCGACAGGATATTGCCCGGCATGCCGGCGGCAATCAGCGCTTCGCGCACCCGGTCCTGCCGTTCGGCCTTGGTCGCGCCCAGCCTGTTGACGACGAGCCCTTCCTCGATGATCTGGCCGATCGTCATGCGCGGGTTGAGCGATGAAAACGGGTCCTGGAACACCACCTGCATGCGGGCGCGCAGTGGCCGCATCTCGGCCCGGGAGAGGCCGTGGATCGGCTGATGGTCGAAATGGATCTCGCCGCTATCGGGCGTATTCAACCGCAGGATCGCCTGGCCGAATGTCGTCTTGCCGGAGCCGGATTCGCCGACGAGACCGAGCGTCTCGTGACGGCGAAGCGTCAGGTCGAGGCTGTCGACGGCGACAAGCTCGCGCATCGCCGGCTTGAGAAAGGTACCGTGACGCAGCATGAAGGAGACACGCACGCCCTTGGCATCGAGGATGACATCCGATCCCTCCGGCAGCGGATTGGCCTGGCCACGCGGCTCGGAGGCAAGCAGATGCTTGGTATAGGTGTCCTGCGGATTGGCAAACAGCGCTTCGGTGGTGTTGTGCTCGCGCACTTCACCGTACTGCATCACATAGACGTAATCCGAGAACTGCCGCACCACGGTCAGGTCGTGGGTGATGAGGATGACGGCCATCCCCAGTTCCTTCTGCAGGTTGCGGATCAGGTTCAGGATCTGCGCCTGCACGGTCACGTCGAGCGCCGTCGTCGGCTCGTCGGCAATCAGCACATCAGGATCGTTGGCAAGCGCCATTGCGATCATCACGCGCTGGCGCTGGCCGCCGGAAAGCTGATGGGGATATTGCATGAGCCGCGCGGCGGGATCGGGGATCTGCACATGTTCGAGCAGTTCGAGCGCGCGCTTTTGCGCATCCCTTTTGCTTATCCGGCGATGAACGCGGATCGCTTCGACGATCTGGCTGCCGATCGTATAGATCGGGTTCAGCGAACTCATCGGCTCCTGGAAGATCATCGAGATGCGGTCACCGCGCAGCTTGCGGCGCGCCCGCTCGGAAAATTTCAGGATGTTGCTGCCGTCATAGGCGACCGTCGATTTCTCCGAGACAACGGCGCGCTTCGACAACAATCCCATCACCGTTCGTGCCGTTACCGATTTGCCCGAACCGGATTCGCCGACGATAGCGATGGTCTCGCCACGATAGAGCTGGAAGGAGACATCCTTGACGGCTTCGACCATACCGTCTTCGACCTTGAAATTCACCGCCACATTGCGGGCGTCGATGATCGGCGTGTCCGAGCGGCCATCATGATCGTGGCGGACGGGCGGGGCGAAGGAATTGACCAGTGCAAGAGCCATATCAATCACCTCAATAAGGATCGACCGCGTCGCGCAATCCGTCGCCGAGCGCATTGAATGCGAAGACGGTGACGAGCACGAAGCCGACGGGGGAGAGAATCCAGGGATAGGAGCCGATGACCGAATAGGTCGCCGTATCCTGCAGCATCAGCCCCCAGGAAATCAGCGGCGGCTTGACCGCAAAGCCGAGGAAACCGAGGAAGGATTCCAGCAGCACGACGCTCGGTATATGCAGCGTCACCGCGACGATGACGTGGCTCATCACGTTCGGGAAGATGTGCTGCATGATGATGCGCGTGTCGGTGGCGCCGACAGCCATTGCCGCCCTTACATAATCGATGCGGGCAAGCGCAAGCGTCTTGCCGCGCACCTCGCGCGACATCTGCGCCCAGCCGAGCGCCGACATCACGGCGATGACGAAGGCAAGGAAGACATTGGTCGGCGCCGTCACCGGGATCAGCGAGGTCAGCGCCAGATAGAGCGGCAATTGTGGGAAGGCAAGCACCAGTTCGACGAAACGCTGCAACCAGATATCGAATGTGCCGCCGAAATAGCCCGACACCATTCCGACGGTCGTGCCGATGATGGTGACGATGAAGACCACCGTCAGGGCAATCGTCAACGAAATGCGCGAGCCGATGATGGCGCGTGACAACACATCGCGGCCGAACTTGTCGGTGCCGAGGAAATGCACCGGCTGGCCATCGGTCGAGCCGAAGAAGTGCCGGCTGGCCGGGATCAGGCCGAAAAGCCGATATTCAGCGCCCTTGACGAAGAAGCCGAGCAGCCGCGGATTGTCGTAGTCGATGCCAACGATCGGCTGGAAGGTGACGGGGTCGAGCTCTTCGGAATCGGAAAGCGCATACACACGCGGCTGGAAGACGAAATTGCCGTCCTTGTCGTGGAAGCTCATTACCTGCGGCGGTGCGAAGCCGACATCGGTCGCCTTCGGGTCCATCGGCGCAAAGAAATCGGCAAAGATCGCCATGACAATCAAGAGCACGACAAGCACCAGCCCTGCCATGCCGGTCCAGGAGCGCCTCAGCCGGCGCCAGACAAGGGCGATATAGCTTTCATGCCCACGCGATGGCTTGTTGATGGCAAGTTCTGGCGTCGGCGGAGGCGGCGCGGAGTCGAAAGCCAGCATCTCAGGCTCCTCCATATTGGCGGACACGGGGATCGAGCAGGGCGAGCAGCATGTCGGCGATGATGTTGCCGACGATCAGCGTCGCCGATAGCACCATCATGAAGGTGGCGGTGACGTAGACGTCGCCGACCGCCATCGAGCCGACGATCGCCGGACCGACGGTCGGCAATGCGAAAATGATCGCGGTTTCGATCTCGCCGGTCAGCATGTAGGGCAGCACCACGCCCTGATACATCACCAGCGGGTGCAGCGCGTTCGGCACCGCATGGCGCATCACCACGGCTGCGCCGGAAAGCCCCTTGGCCTTTGCCGTCTCGACATATTGGGCATTCAGCGTATCGAGCAGATTGCCGCGCATGACGCGCATATTGTAGGCGAGCCCACCGAAGGTGGCGATCGCCACGACCGGCCAGACATGGTGAACCAGATCGACAAATTTCGCCCATGACCAGGGCGCCCCGCCATATTGCGGCGAGAAGAAGCTGCCGATTTCGGAGACGTTCAGCTGGAAAACCAGGAGATAGACGATAATCAGCGCCATCAGGAAGCGCGGCACCGTCATGCCGAGGAAGGAAATCCCCGAAAGCAGGCTGTCGATCCAGCTGTACTGCCGCGTCGCCGCCCAGATGCCGAAGCCGATGCCGAGCACCGAGGCGAAGAGATGGCAGACGAGCGCCAGAAGCAATGTCCGCGGCAGGCGTTCACCGACGACATCGGCGACCGGCTTGTTGTAAAACATGCTGTAACCGAAATCGCCGCGCGTCACGATCCCGCCGATCCAGTTGACGTATTGGACGACCAGCGGCTTATCGAGGCCATGTTCGACCCGGTAGAGCTGCGCCTGCGCTTCGGCCTGGGCATAGGATGCACCGCCCTGGTTGATCAGCTGGGATCTTATATAATCGGCGTAGTCACCGGGCGGTGCCTGAATGATCGCGAAGGTCACCACACTCAGGATGAAGAGAATGGGGATCGCAGAGGCTATGCGCACGAGCAGGAATCGTAACATCAAACGGTTCGCTTCTCCTTGCCGCCAGTCGCTCCTTGTCAGCGCGGCCGGCTTGTTGGTCATATCAGGCCGCGCGCCACGCGCGGCCTGAATCTCACTTCAGCTGGGAGGGAACTCTCCAGCGTCGCATCACATGCGACGCGCTTTAGCTCTTTGTGTCTTGATGACAGGCATCAGTTAATCGGGCCCTTTTCGCCGGGCTTGCCGGGCAGCTGTTCGGGGAACAGCTCGTATTTGCCCTGCTTGTCCGCAGCCACCCACAGGCGTTCGCGGATCACCGAATCTTCAGCCCAGTTGAACATCATGATCGGAGTACCCTGGGGCACGTTGGAGAACCGCTTGTTGACGATCAGTGCGCCGGGATATTCCGTCAGGCCGACGGTGTTGACGTGCTCCGTCGAGATCTTCTGATACTGCTTCATCAGATCGACGCGCTCGTCATTGTTCTGGCTCGTCCTGAACTTGTTGACGACGTCGACAAGCTCCTTTTCGAAGGGCATCAGATCGAGCTGGTCATCCTTGCCGGCGCGATGGTGCCAGCTTGTGCGCGGGCCGACCGGGGCAAGCTGTTCGGTGTTCTGCACCACCGACGACAGTTCAGTCGTGTTGCGCTGAATCAGCCAGTCGAAGCGGCCGGCATAATGGGCGTCGTCACGCTTGGCACCATCGAGCGCGTTGATGACGATCTTCAGCCCGAGTTTCTCCATCTGGCCGACCACACCTTCGGCAAGGCTCTTGTCGGTCGTGTACTGATTGTTGATCAGCATGACGATTTCGACATCCTTGCCACCGAGCGTCCCGGCCGGGAAGTTTACGATGCCGTTGCCGTCGGTGTCCTTGAGACCGGCTTTGGCGAGTTCGGCCTTTGCGCCCTCAAGATCGTACGGGTAGTAAACCGTCGAGTTGCGATCGTAGAAGCTGGTGCCGGAGGAGAGCCCACCGGGATAGATCGCGGTGAACGGTCCCTTGACCAGCGAGTCGCCGATCGCCTTGCGGTCGAGCGCCATGGTGACGGCCTTGCGGAAGTCCTCGTTGCGGTTCAGCTCGCGGATCGCCTCACCGCGCTCGTCCGGGTTGCCCCAGCCGTTGGCAGAGAAGTTCATGCGCAGATTGTAGCCGATGAGACGCGGGCCGAAGGCAAGGCGGGCGGGCGCCGTCTTCTCTGCGGCACGCTTCAGCGAAGCGACGAAGTTTTCCGGCTGCTCGAGGTTCGAGAAGTCGGCGGATCCTGCCACGGCCTGGACGTCACGGTCGGCCCAGGTCGAGAGCTTGTAGTGCAGCTCGTTCAGATAAGGCAGCTGATCGCCCTTCTCGTCGACCTTCCAGTAATAGGGGTTGCGGCGCATGACGATGATGTCGTCCGGGCGATATTCGACCGGTACCCAGGCGCCCATGACCGGCATGTTCATGAACTCGGGCGGGAAGGCGTTCTTGAACTGGTCGTAGGTGTTCTTCGAATATTTCGGATGCTTCGACTTCAGGATGTGCGAGGGACCCGGGCAGAAATTCGGGTAGGACATCGTGTAGAGATATTGCTTCGGGAAGGCCTCCTTGAAGGTCCATTCGACGGTGTAATCGTCGACCTTCTTCAGCGTCGTCCCGGCGCCGAAGGCTTCCGGCGATGCGCCGCCGCCGAGCGGCGAGACGTTCGGGTCGATGACTTCGTCGTCCCAGTAGAACATGATGTCGTCGGCATTGAACGGCGCGCCGTCTGACCATTTGGCGCCTTCGATCAGGTGCATGGTCAGCTTATGGCCGTCTTCGGACCAGTCCCAGCTCTTGGCGAGGTTCGGCAGCGGCTCGGTGTCTGAGGCCTGCACCTGGAACAGCGGCGCGGTGCGTGTCAGGCATTCGGAGAGGCCGATATCGATACCGCCCCAGCCCTGCGTCTGGCCGGCGCCGTAGTTCCAGCCTTCCGGCCGGCCGCCGATCACGTGGCGCATCGTATCGCCGTAGACGCCGATGCCGTCGGGCATATTGCCTGTCTTGAAGACCAGCGGCTCCTTCGGCAGGCGGTCCTTGACTGGCGGCAGCTTGCCGGTGGCGACGAAATTCTTCGTGACCCAGTCGGGCTCGTGATATTCGGGCAGCGCCTTGAACTCCAGGATGGAGTCGCGCGCGACATAGTTGATCTTGCCTTCGGCGGGAAAGTCCGCCGGGGCGGGTGGGACGGTTGGCTCGGAGGCATAAGCACTCAGCGCCGCGGCTGAGACGCTGAGCGCCAGTCCGGCCAAAATGCCTGCGTTGCGGAAATTCATCATCGTTTCTCCCTCTTGTTCCGGAGCGCGATCACGCGGCTCCTTTTCCTCGAACGACATGAAAGCGGGCCGGACGCCATGGCCTTCCCTCCCGGAAACCCATGGCAACCCATCCTTCATAAAACTTAGACGGCCTGTTTCAGTGCCGCCTTTTCCGCGCGCAGCTCCTCGATCGAGCGAACGTTGCGGCGTGCGGCCCCCGCCCAGTCGCGGGTCTGCACCTTCGATTTCGACAACCGTTCCTTGGCGGCCGGCACGGCGTCGGCATATTGCGGCAGCCAGCGGGCCTGGGCAACGACCATTTCGTCGACCATCTGCCAGACCTCTTCCGGCGTCGAGACGGCGCCGACCAGCGGATCGTGCAAAACGGCAAGCTTCAGAAGGTCGATGTCGCCTGATATGGCGGCATGCACCGACATGCGCTGGACGTTGATGGAGGAAATGCAGGTGGCGGCGCAGGCTTCCGGTAAGGTGACGCCGGAGACCATATTGATGCCGAAGCGGTCGACGAAGCCGGGGGATTCGATGATCGCATCGGACGGCAGATTGGTGATGACGCCGTTATTCTTGACGTTGAAATGGCCGCGATAGACCCGGTTCGTTTCCAGTGCCTCAAGGATATGGCTGGCATGCTCGTTCGAGCGCTTGGCAGGATCGATCGGCTTCGAGGCCGATTCGAGGAATTGCGGATATTCCGTCTCGAACCAGTTGCGCGTTTCGGTGGAATGGCGGAGATAGCCGCCGGTCTCGCCGTGGATCCAGTCGGACATGTCGATCCAGCGGGTGATCTCATCCGGCCGCTTGCGGTACCAGGGCAGGTATTCCGAGAGATGGCCGTTGCTTTCGGTGGAATAGACGCCGAAACGCTTCAGCACGTCGATGCGCAGTTTCTCCTGCTGCGAAAAAACGGGATGCGCCTCGAAGCCGGCGATCAGCTCGTCCTTGCCTATCTTGCGGCCGTTGAGGCGAAGATCGATGAACCAGGTCTGGTGGTTGATGCCGGAGCAGATGTAGTCGAGCTCGCTCACAGACTTCGCGCCGAGCACCTCGGCGATCTGTTCGGCGCCATGCTGGACGCCGTGGCAGAGACCGACGGTGTCGACCTTGCCGTATTCGATCGCCGCCCAGGTGTTCATCGCCATCGGGTTGGCATAGTTCAGGAATTTGGCGCCGGGCTCGGCCACCTCGCGGATATCCTTGCAGAAGTCGAGGATGACGGGGATGTTGCGCTGGCCGTAGAGAATGCCGCCGGCGCAGATCGTATCGCCGACGCACTGGTCAATGCCGTATTTCAGCGGAATACGGATATCATCCGCATAGGCCTCGAGACCGCCGACCCGAACGCAGCTGATGATGTAGCGCGCGCCTTCCAGTGCCTTGCGCCTGTCGGTCGTCGCCGTCACTTTCGTCGGCAGCCCGTTCGCCTCGACGACGCGGTCGAGGATCGCCTTGATCATCTCGAGATTATGTTCGCTGATATCCGTCAGCGCGAATTCGATGTCGCGAAACTCCGGAACGCACAATATATCGGTGAACAGCTTCTTGGTGAACCCGACGCTGCCCGCACCGATGATAGCGATTTTGAAACTCATGATCTTCACCTCAACCCAATCGAATGCTAAGGAAAAGAAGGCCATGGAGGATCGGGCCGCATGCTGACGCATGTGGCTGAAAACGCCGTAAAATCTGCCTTTTTCCTCCCGGCCGCTCTGTCGGCCGTGGTCTCTTCCTCTTGTCGAGCGGGATTATGCCCGAAATCGGCAGGGCGACCAGAGAAGGATTATGCTTTCAGGGGTAATTTTGTGCTGCAGGATTTGATCGCCAACGGACAGTCGATGAGGACGGTTTCGCTGCCCCGGGGCCGCCAGCGGCTACACGCCATGCCGACCAGCGCCGGATACGAAGTGCGCGAGAACGAGACCTATGACTGGGATGGCCGCCGGCGCGGCCAGACCCCCTTCACCGTGCTGCAGCACACGATCAGCGGCAGCGGCAAGCTGCGCTATCAAAACCGCAACTATCGCCTTCAGGGCGGCGACACGCTGCTCGTTCTGGTGCCGCACAATCATCGCTACTGGCTGGAGAAGGGCGACCGCTGGGAATACTTCTGGATTTCGATGAATGGCGAGGAAACGCTGCGCATCCACCAGATGGTGCTTTCGACCGCCGGCCCGGTGCTGAAACTGCAGCCTTCGACCATCGATCATCTCGCCGACTGCAGCCTGCGCCTCGTCAAGGGCGCAACGTCGCCGGGTGCTGCCTCGGCGATTGCCTATGAAGCGGCGATGGCACTTTACGACGATGTTTTCGGCTCGCCTGCCTTTGCCGCCGAGCTCAGTGTCATGCAGCCGGTGATCGACCATATCAATGCCAATCTCGAAAAACCGCTGCCGGTCAGCGAGCTTGCCGGCATCGTCGGCCTCAGCCGCGCGCATTTCTCGCGCAGCTTTGCAGAGAGCGAGGGCATGCCGCCGGCCGAATTCGTGTTGCAGCAACGCCTGCAGCGCGCCGTCAAGCTTCTGACCAAGGCAGACTTCCTGCCGGTCAAGGAAGTCGCCATCATGTGCGGCTTCGAAGACCCCAACTATTTCTCCAAGGTCTTTCGCCGCGTCTATGGCACCAACCCCACCGAATTCCGCACGACGGGCATGTATGCCAGCATCGGCAAGCTGAGATAGCTTGCCACCTGACAACCTAAAACCCTTCAGGCCCGCACCTCGAACACCATGTTGAACGGCGTTTCCGTGGCGCGACGGAAATGCGTGAAGCCGGCGTCGAGCGCGACCTTGCGAAGCTTCATTTCTCCCGCCTGTGCGCCGAGCCCGAGCCCCACCTCCTGGGAGAGCGATGCCGGCGTGCAGATCATCGTCGACGCGCCATAATAAACGCGGCCGACCGGGTTGAGATTGTCCTTGAGATGGTCATTGGCAAAGGGCTCGACGATCAGCCACGTCCCGTTCGGCCCAAGCGTTTCCTTGACATGCCGGCCGGCGCCGACCGGATCGCCCATGTCGTGAAGGCAGTCGAACATGGCAACCATATCATAGCCGCGCCCCGGAAATTCCGCGGCCGACCCCTGCTGGAAGGTCACGCGGTCGGCGACACCGGCATCCTGGGCAGCAGCCTTTGCTCTTTCGATCGACGGGCCGTGATAGTCGAAGCCGGTAAAATGGGAAGCGGGATAGGCCTGCGCCATCAGAACGGTCGAGGCCCCATGACCGCAGCCAACGTCGGCGACACTGGCACCGGCCTTGAGCTTTGCCTCGACCCCGGCAAGAGCCGGTATCCATTCGTTGACGAGATGGCTGTTATAGCCCGGGCGAAAGAACCGCTCGGTGCCCCGAAAGAGGCAGGTGCTGTGCTCATGCCAGCCGAGACCCTTGCCGGTGCGGAAGGCATCGGCGATCTTGGGTTCGTCCATCCACATGGATTGGACGACCTCGAAGGCGCCGACGAAAAAGGCGGGGCTGTTTTCCTCGGCAAATACCATCGCCTGCTCCGGTGTCAGGCTGAAACGATCCGTCTTTTCATCATAAGCGACATAGTCCGCAGCCGCCTGGGCGCTCAGCCACTCCCTGAGGTAGCGCTCCTTTACTCCGGTTTTCGCGGCTAGATCCTGGACGCTCATCGGCGTTCCGTCGGCCATTGCCTTGTAGATCCCGACCTGCTCGCCAAGCACGACCAAGGCACCTGACATGGCGGCGCCGACGTCGCCAACAAGACGACCGACAAGCGCATCGAGTTTTTGCATATCTGGCTCACGCATTGCTGCCTCCGGGGTGCATGATGATGAGAGTCTAAATTAGACTGTAATGATATTCAGTCAATCAATCTTCCCCTTCGCCAGATGAGCATCGAGTTTAATGGTCTAAAGAATGGAATAGGCAAACTATTCCAGGGAGATCGCAATTTTCGGAAAGGCGAACGTCATGGTCCAAAACGCCTATTCCGTCATGCGTTTTCTCGTCGTCTCTTGCCTCGAGATTACATCTTTTATATAATCTATCTGAGACAGAATCACGCTTTTGATGCAAGGTTATCGTTTTGTGTCTATCTTCCGCTCAATGCCGCGCTGCTCGTGCCCTTTTGGCATGGTCTCAGGACGATCTCTCATCAGCCTCGAAGGTCGCCAAAGCGACGATTGCTAATTTCGAGGCGGGGAAGCGCTCTCCCTACGAACGAACCCTTCAGGATATGAAGCACGCCCTGGAAGCCGGAGGCGTCATGTTCATCCCGGAAAATGGTGGGGGTGCGGGTGTTCGTCTGGCAAAACGCGCGGATGCCTCTATCGACACGAATGAAACCGAGACGGTTCAATATGAAGAATATCTCGAAAACGACGCACCACCCGGTGCAGGCGGCTGAATGATGGCAAAGAAAGAGAAGCTCGAACACTCCGAACTGGCGGGAGAATTCACCGACGACGGGATCACCGTGCTCGTCGATATTTTCCGTACATCGGGCAGCAATGAAGACTGGACGATGGAGGTGGTCACGCAGGCGGAGGATCTGATCCGCTGGGACGAGCCATTTGCGACTGACCGGGATGCCTTCGACGAATTCCTGGCCGTCGTCGCCCGCGACGGCATTCGGTCGTTTCTCGAAGATGAAGAACCTTCCGTGCATTGAGGGTATCCCGTGAAAAGCATCAATGATCTCGTCGCATCCGCGAAAACCGTCTGCGATCGATACCGGGCTGGGCGGATGGAACGCGAAACCGTGCGGGAATGGGTTCTCGGGCTCGGCGCATATCCGCCGCCCCATGGTGACCGCGTGCGGGAAGCCGCAGAATGGTTCCGCTTGCACAATCGCGAGCCTGTTTCCGAAGACATCATGCTCGTGGACATCGACCGGCTTGCGGCGATTTCAGCGCCTTGATCCCGGAGTTTGCGAGCGGAGGGGCCAGCTGCGAGGGCTCGCCCATATCCGATCTTAGCCACGCATTGCCTGACCATTCGATGCGGGATGGATCGCAGCAGTGCCGGCGCGGTTTTGCGGTTGCCTCGCCGCCTCGATCCGGACTGGCGCAATTACGCCGGTACTAGGCGGCGTAGGACCAATGACGATCATGAGCCTTATGCATAATACCCTCATCGCAGCTTCCATGCGGAGCGGTCTGGGGGTTCCGCAGCTTCGGCAAATGTGACACTCCTTACGCGGCTGACATGGCTCCTGCATCGCGCGCGCGCGAAGCGTACGTCACGCGCGGCTAGGTAATTTTTATTCGTGCGATAAGTAGAAGGAACAGCACGTGGCAGCATTTCCGGATAAGGCAAAGGTCGTCATCATCGGGCTCGGCGGTATCGTCGGCGCCTCCATCGCGCATCATCTCGTCGAGCGGGGATGGGACGATATCGTCGGCATCGATAAGTCGGGCATACCGACCGATATCGGTTCGACAGCCCATGCCTCGGACTTCTGTTACACCACGAGCCATGACTATCTGTCGGTCTGGACCACGCAATATTCGATCGATTTCTACGAGAAGATGGGCCATTACGCCCGCATCGGCGGCCTCGAAGTGGCGCGTACCGGCGATGATGCCTGGATGGAGGAAATCAAGCGCAAGCTATCCTCGGCACGCGCTTTCGGCACGCGCGCCCACTATGTCAGCCCTTCCGAGATCAAGGAGAAGTTCCCGCTGATCGAGGAAGATCAGGTGATGGGCGGCCTTTACGATCCGGATGCCGGCCTCGTGGTCCCGCGCTCGCAGACCGTTGCCGGCAAGCTGGTCGATGCCGCCGAAAAGGCTGGCAAGCTACAGGTGTTCGGCAATACGCCGGCGAAGTCGCTGATCGTCGAAGGCGGTCGCATCAAGGGGGTCGTCACCCATCGCGGCACGATCATGGCCGACCACGTCATCGTCTGTGCCGGCCTCTGGGGACGCCTGATCGCGGAGATGGTCGGCGAAGACCTGCCGGTCATGCCGGTCGACCATCCGCTCACCTTCTTCGGTCCGTATAACGAGTTTGAAGGCACCGGCAAGGAAATTGGCTTCCCGCTGCTGCGCGACCAGGGCAACTCCGCCTATATGCGCGATACCGGCGACCCGGCGACGACGGAGGGCGGTCAGCTCGAGTGGGGCTATTACGAAGCCACCAATCCGCGCATGTGCCACCCGCGCGATCTTCTCGAAAAACACGAAGCGCGCCTGTCGCCCTCGCAGCGTGATCTCGAGATGGAACAGATCATCGAGCCGCTCGAGCGCGCCATGGAACTGACGCCGATCCTCGGCGAACTCGGCTATAACGAAGGTCACTCCTTCAACGGCCTGCTGCAAGTTTCCGCCGCCGGCGGCGCATCCTGCGGCGAGAGCCAGAAGGTGCGCGGTCTCTGGTATTGCGTTGCCATCTGGGTCAAGGACGGCCCAGGCTATGGCAAGCTGATCGCCGACTGGATGACCGATGGCCGGACTGAAATCGATCACAACAGCATCGACTACGCCCGCTTCTATCCGCATCAGTTGACGGAAGAGTTCATCGAGGGCCGCTGCTATGAAGCCGCCCAGAAGATCTATTTCCCGGCCGTTCACACCCGCGAACCCTATGCATCCGGCCGCAACGCCAAGCGCTCGCCCTTCTACGAGCGCGAAAAGGAGCTTGGCGGCTACTTCATGGAACTTGGCGGCTGGGAGCGTGCGCACGGCTACGCCGCCAACGAGCACCTTCTGGAGAAATACGCCGACCGCGTCCCGGTTCGCGAGAACGAATGGGACAGCCGCCATTTCTGGCGCGTGTCGAATGCCGAGCATCTGGCGATGAGCGAGGATTGCGGCATCGTCAATCTCAGCCACTTCCACATGGTCGATATCGAGGGTCCCGACCATGTCGAGCTGATGGAATGGCTGTGCGCCGCCAAGGTCGGCGGCGATGCAAACATTGGCAAGGGCATTTACACCCACTTCCTCGACGACGAAGGCATGGTGCGCGCCGACTTCACCGTCTTCCGCATGGCCGACCGGTGCCGTCTCGTCAACGGCGCCGATGCCGGCCCGCGCGACCTGTACTATATGAAGCGCGTCGCCGAAGACCGCGGCCTTGACGTGATCATTACAGACGTCTCGGAAAAATTCGTGACGATCGGCATCTGGGGTCCGAACGCGCGAGAGACGCTGAAGAAGAGTGTCGCCGATCCGGCCGGGCTCGATCAGGAAAACTTCGCTTTTGCGGCAATCAAACCGATCGAAATTGCAGGCAAGCCTGTCACCGCCTTCCGCATCTCGTATGTCGGCGAGCAGGGCTGGGAACTGCACATGAAGTACGAAGACGGCCTCGCCGTCTGGGATGGGCTACGCTCGACCGGTGTGATGGCCTTCGGCGTCGAAACCTACGCGAATTCGCGCCGCATGGAAAAGAGCCTGCGCCTGCAGAACGCCGACCTCCTGACCCAGTACAACCTGATCGAAGCCGATCTCGCCCGTCCGAAGGTCAAGGAGGCCGATTTCCGCGGCAAGGCGAAACATCTGGAATACAAGGCACGCGAGCACCAGCCGGCCATGCTTTGCACGCTGGTGATGACCGACAACACCGACAAGTCGGGCGTCAAGCGTTATCCCGTCGGAAACCTGCCGGTTGTCGATCCCGCCACGGGAGAGGTTCTTGTCGATGAGCTTGGCCGTCGGTCATACACGACCTCGGTGGCCTATGGACCGACGGTCGGAAAAAACATCGCCCTGGCCTACCTTCCCTGGTCGTATTGCCAGGTTGGACGCAGGTTGAATGTCGAGTATTTCGCCGAGAGTTATCCGGTGGAGGTAGTCAGCGTCGGGTACAAGCCGATCTATGACCCAGAAAATCTGAAGCCGCGCACCTAAACGCATCGGCCCCATCGGTTTTCGGAAAGCACGATGCGAGGGTTGAAAGTGTTGCAGCGTCCTTTGCCCGTCTTAAAACACGGGGGGGCGCTGTAAGCACCTAAGCGCTTGTGGCGCCGCAAGCACGGGGACGCCACAAACATCAGGTTGAGCCGCTTGCCCAGAAACAACGAGAAATCTCGCAGTTCGTGCCACTCCGTTGTGCGCGGAGAGTGCACGTCACCCGTTCGAACAAGACAAAGACGTAAGGGCGAGGCCCACGCTCTCCCGCGGGTAAAGGTTGCAAGACTGTCACCAAACAGGCCGGTTGTTACATGGAAACAGTCATTTGACATCTCTCTAGCGACCGGCAATGTTGACCTACCAGTCTTCCAAAGGCATCCGGGCGACGTCATTCGGCAAGGGAAAGTGGGTCATGACAGCTTCCAGAATTCTTCGGCCGGTTATCGCCTTGGCGGTTCTGGCAGCACTCGGAGTCCTGCTCTGGTTTGCAACACGCCCGCCACCACTGATCGTCCAAGGCGAGGTCTCCGCCAATCGGGTCGATATCAGCCCGCGTGTCTCCGGCCGCATCGCCAAGCTGAATGTCGATGTCGGGGATAACGTCGAGACCGGCGCTGTCATCGCCGAGCTTGAAAGTCCTGAGCTAACGGCCGCCCTTCATATGTCGCAAGCCGCCCTTTCCGTTTCGCAAGCCGATCTTGCCCGCGTCAATAGCACGCGTCCCGAGACGATCGATGCTGCCAACGCCGAACTTGCTGCGGCAGCGGCGGATGTGACCCTCTACCAGGAAGAGTCTGCGCGTCAGGCCAGGCTGATCACCACCGGCGCCTCGACCCAGGCTCAGGCGGACCAGGCGGCCCGCAATCTTGAAGCAGCGATCCGCAAGCGTGAATCCGCCGAGGCCAATGTGCGCCTGGCGGTCGCCGGCTCCAGCAAGGAAGAGAAGGCGCTTGCCGCCGCGAAGGTGGAACAGACGCGCGCCTCGCTGGATCAGCAGCAGGTCAACGTTTCCGAGCTGACGATCCATGCGCCGATCTCCGGGCAAGTCACGACGAGGGTTGCCGAACTCGGTGAGAATTTCAGCGCCGGTGCGCCGCTCTTTTCGATTATCGATCTCCAGAACCCCTGGTTCACGTTCAACCTCCGCGAGGATCTGCTGAAGGGCCTGAAGGTCGGGGACAATTTCGATGTCGTCGTGCCGGCAATCGGCCCCGATAAGATCCCGGTCAAGGTGACCATGATCAATGCACAGGGACAGTACGCGACCTGGCGAGCGACGCGGGCGACCGGCGATTTCGATCTCAGGACATTCGAGGTGCGCGCCGTTCCGGTAAAAGCCGTGGACGGACTGCGGCCCGGCATGAGCGTCATTGCCGCCTGGTCGGAGCGTTGAAATGACGCCGCGCGGGCGCATGCACCCGGGTTTTATTCTCGTCTTCACACGGGAGTTCCACTGGTTTCGCCGCCGGCCCTTCCTCTTGTTCCTGACGACGGTCCTGCCGCTGCTACTGATGGGGCTCCTGGCCGCTGTTTTCAGCGCGGGTCTGGCAACCCGCCTGCCGATCGCCGTGCTCGATCAGGACGGCACCGATCTTTCGCGCCAGATCATCCGCATGGTCGATGCCACCCAGGATACGTCTGTCGCGCTTGCCGTCAGCGACCTCGCCGAAGGCCGGCAGCTCATCCTCTCCGGCGAGGTTCACGGCCTGCTGATGCTGCCGCGCAATCTCGAGCGCGACGTGTTGTCCGGCCGCCGGCCGGAGGTGGTGTTCTTCTACAACACCCAGACGATGACGACCGGCAATCTGGTGGTGCGTGGCGTCAACGCCGCCGTGCCGACAGTGGCTGCAGGCATCAGATTGTCGTTGCGCACGGCTCAGGGAGAGCCGGTCGACGCCGCACAGGCCGCTCTCGCTCCCGTTCCGGTACAGGTGAACCCGCTCTTCAACCCCACCCTCAACTATGCGCATTTCCTTCTTGCTGCTCTTATGCCCAGCGTGCTGCAGGTGGTGATCATCACGACGATGGCCTATTCGCTCGGCCTTGACGTCGAGAGCCGCCACCGACTGCGTATCCTCCGGCGGCTGGGCGGCGGGTTGGGGCCGGCGCTGGCGGGAAAGATCCTGCCTTATACGCTAATCTTTCTCGCCGTGCTCGGCATCGCCGATCTGGTCCTCTTCGACTTTCTCGACATGCCGCTGCGCGGCAATCGCTGGCTGCTGCTGATGGCCGGCACCCTGTTCATCCTGGCAAGCCAGTTCATCGGCGTGCTGCTGGCGCTGTTCCTGCGGCCGATGGCAAGCGCCATCAGCATCGGCTCGCTGCTCGCCGCGCCCGCCTTCGGCTTCATGGGCATCGGTTTCCCGAGGATAGGCATGAACGACTTCGCCTATTATTACGGCCAGATGATCCCCGGCACATGGTACCTAATGGCAAGGATCGACCAGACGATCCGCGGCACACCGCTCGATCTATCGTGGAAGCCGATCCTGGTGCTGCTCTTCCTCGTCGTCCTGCTTGCATCCGTCACCGTGCTCCGGCTGGAGGCGATAAGATCGAGGAACAGACGCGAGCCATTGGCATTGCGGGAGGCCACCCGATGAACGGCGTGCTGATGACCTGCCGCATCGAATTGCAGCGCATCCTGTCGTTGCGGCCGGCATTCTCCGTGCTCATTCTGGCAGCCTGCATCTATGCCGCCCTCTATCCCCAGCCCTACCGGGGCGAGGCCCTGCGCGACGTGCCAATCGCACTCGTCGATCTCGACGGCACCGACAGCAGTCGCCAGTTCGCCCGCCGCGTCGATGCCTCGGCCGATGTATTCATCGGCGCCGAATTGCCCGACGAGCCAAGCGCCGAGCGCGAGGTCTTCAGCCGCCAGCTCTACGGCATCCTGGTCATCCCGAAGTATTTCGAGCGCGACCTGCTGCATGGACGACCCTCGCCCGTGGCGCTCTATGCCGATGCCAGCTATTTTCTGATTTATTCGCGCATCTCCGGCGGAGTCTCGGCCGTCGCCAAGACTTTCGGCGCCGAGGTCGAGACCGCAAGACTGGTAGCCATGCATGTCGACCCTGCCGTCGCCGCTGCAGCCTCCGACCCGATGCCACTGACGACGGTACCGCTCTTCAACCCTCAGGGGGGTTATGCCACCTATCTCCTCCCCGCCGCCTTCGTTCTCCTCCTGCAGCAGATGCTCCTGATCGGCGTCGGCCTGCTCGGAACGCTGCGAAACGACCGGCTCGCCGACTCGCCGGCCGGGGCTCTCGCAACCGTGCTCGGCAAACTGCTCGCCTACCTCATCCTGGAGGCAGTGGTGCTGCCCTTCTATCTGATCGTCCTGCCTTATCTCTACGACATTCCAAGGCTCGGGGGACCGCTTACCATCTTCGCCGTCTCGCTGCCCTTCGTGCTTTCCGTCAGCGCGCTCGGCATGGTGGTCGCCGCACTCTTCCGAAGCCCCCTCACCGTCCAGCTGGTGTTCGCGGCGATCGGCATTCCCTTCCTGTTTCTCGCGGGCTTTTCCTGGCCGACCGAGGCGATGCCGAAGGCGCTGCATTATCTGGCGCTGCTGGTTCCCAGCAGTTCCGCCATCAACGGAATCGTATCGGTATCGCAACTGGGCGCACCGTTGAGCGACGTCCGCACGCCGTTTCTGACGCTCTGGGCGCTGGCGCTATTTTACGGTTGCCTCGCGGTCGGATTGGAAGTCAGGATGCGGCGAAGCCACCATTAGAATTCAAGAGGGAGGCACGATGTTGACCGAAAACCGCTCACACGTTTCGGCATCATGCTCTGGCGAATGGACAGTCGATGCTTGATAATTTCACATGGTCCGGAGTGCTTGCCGATCCTGTCGTCCAGGCCGGGACGCTGGCCGTCGTCGGTGCGATCGTCACGCGCATAGCGCTTCGGCCCTTCCCGAGCTGGAAGCTCGCTGGCCAGGTGTTTTTCTTCGCCGCGCTCACCGTCCTGCTGCTCTATCATGACATCGTGCCCTACGAAGTCGGGCCCGCGCCGGCTTCGACCTTCGAACGCGTCTTCATCGCCCTTGCCAAGGTGGTCTGGTGGATCAATGCCGCATGGGCGCTGATCGCCTTCGTCCGCGTCTTCCTGATCTTCGAACGCCAACCGAGAGAAGGTCGCCTCGTACAGGATCTGGTCATCGGCCTGATCTATCTCGGCGCGATCCTCTCGGTGGTCGCCTATGTCTTCAGCTTCCCCGTCGGCACGCTGATCGCCACCTCGGGTGTCTTTGCCATTATCCTCGGCCTTGCGCTGCAAAGCACCTTGAGCGACGTCTTTTCCGGCATCGCGCTCAATCTCGGCCGGCCCTATACGATCGGGGACTGGATCGTGCTGAATGACGGCGTCGAAGGCCGGGTCGTCGAAACCAACTGGCGCTCCACCCATCTGCTGAACGGCTCGAACGACCTCGTCGTCCTGCCCAACAGCTTTCTGGCCAAGGTCGGGCTGACCAATCTCAGCAGCCCCGACCGCAGTCACGGCGCCTCACTGACTGTCCGTGTCGTGCCGACGATCGGGCCGTCGGCGATCATCGAGGTCATGCGTACGGTACTTTTGAGCAGCGGCTCGATCCTGACCGAACCGAAACCCGGCGTGCAGATCAAATCGCTGGCATCAGATGCAGTGGAGCTGGAACTCTCCTTCCGCGTCAGGGATATCGGCCAGGCGGGGCCGGCGAAGAACGAGATATTCGATCTCATCTACCGTCATATCAAGGCCGCAGGCCTCACCTTGGCGCGGCCGATCGATGCGGCCGGCCCGCCACCCGACCAGTTGCAGTCGGAAGAGGTGATGAAGCCGCACCGGCCGACGCCGCTCAAGCTTCTCGACGCCATCTCGCTGTTTTCCTCGCTGACCGAGGACGAGAAAGAAACGCTCGCAGCCTCCATGACCCGGCGGACCTACAAGAAGGATTCCATCCTCATCGAGCAGGGCGATACGGTTGCATCGCTGATGATTGTGCGCAGCGGCGCCCTCGTCGCCACGCGGCGGGAAGGCCATCAGGAAGTCGAACTCGGCCGGCTGGCGCCGGGCGATTATTTCGGCGAAAGCGGGCTGCTGATCGGGGTCGGCGAGGCCGCCAGCCTGCGGGCGCTGACATTCGTCGTCGTCTACGAGATTGCCCAAGCAAGCCTAACGCCGCTGCTGCACGACCGGCCCGGCATCGCCGAAGAGCTTGCCGCCACTTTGTCGCGCCGCATCGAGACCGGCCAGCATTCCTTCGCGACCGAAGGCGCCACGCTGAACGGCGGTTCGATGACCTCGCTGGTGACGCGCATCCGCCACTTGTTCAAGGTGCCGCAATAGCGGTCTGAGGCTATTTCCGCTGAAATTTCTGCCGCGCCGCGCGCGCCACGCTCTCGGCGAGGATCAGCAGGCAGCCGAGGAGAAGTAGAGCGGCGGCAAGCAGCGCGTCGACATGGGCGAATTTCACCAGAACGCCGACGGCGGCGATCAGCAGCAGCGCCGCCAGCGCTAGCGCGCCGTCGTCGATGAACATGCCGAAGAATTCCTTCAACGCGACCTTAAGAATATTCATCATGCGGCCACCTCGGCATGGGCGTTGAAATAGTAGCGCAGCATCCGGACAGCCGCGAAGGAAAAGACTGCGAGCACGGCAAGGATGGCCAGAAGCGAAAGATCAGCGCCCGGCCAGTCGGCGCCGAGGCCCTCGCCGACCCAGAATATGCCGAAGGCGCTGAGCAGCAGCCCGACGACGAATTTGAGGCTGTTCTCCGGAACCGCCGAGAGCGGCTTGTGCACGAAGATGCCGATGATCAGCACCAGCAGGCAGGCCGCAGCCGCTCCAAGGCTGGCATAGCCGATCATGCCGTGTCCGGCGCCGGTAGCGATGACGATGAACACCACTTCGATCCCCTCGAGCAACACCGCCTTGAAGGCTGTGGTGCCCGCCAGGAAATTGGCACGGCGCTCGGCGGATTGGCGCCGGAGGCTGTCGGTCTCGGCCGCAAAGGCCTTCTCCTCGTCGTGCAGCGCGATGAAGCCCGAGGCCCGCAGGATCGCCTTGCGCAGCCAGCGCAGGCCGAAGAGAACGAGCAGCGTCCCGATGACGAACTGCATCAGCTCGATCGGAATGAGCCCGAGCAGCGGACCAAGCGCCAGCATGAGAAGAGCGAGAAGGGCGAGCGCAAGACCGGTGCCGATGAAGGCTGGACGCCAGCTCTGCGTGACGCCGACGGCGAGGATGATGGTGAAGGCTTCAACGACCTCGACGAAAGAGCCGAGAAATGCGGCCGTGATCGTCGAAGTGATCGTTGTCAGAGTTGTCATGGTTCTTGTCCGTTATGCCGGCGGAGATCATGTATCGGGCTGAACTGCTATCTTTTCTTAGCGTGTTCCGGATTCTGCAACATCATCTGGGGCACGGCTCGGAATAAACCGCTTCGAGATCAGCCAGCAGCCAAGCGCCCAGAGCGCACCGGCGCACCATCCGGCCAAGACGTCCGTGGGATAATGGACGCCGAGATAGATTCGGCTCAAGCCGATGAGGACGGCGAGGAAGACGCCGGTGCCCATGACGAAGATCCGTGTTGACCGGTAACGCTGTGTCCGGGCCAGCAGCGCCCCAAGCGTCAGATAGGTCACCGCCGAGACCATCGCGTGTCCGGAGGGAAAGCTGAGATCGCTCACTTCGACCAGATGCGGCACGATGTCGGGGCGCGGCCGCGCGACGAGGATCTTCAAGAGCGTGCTTGCCAGCCAGCCTGTTAGTACCGAGGAAAAGACGAAGATCGCGATCGGCCAGCGCCGGTCGAGCAGAAGATGGACGGTGACGAGAACCGTCATCAGAGAGAGAACGGTGATGCCGCCGAGGGCAGTGATATCGTCGACGGCATGCGTCAGCCAGCCGGGACCGATCGGCACGGCAAGTTCTCCCGGCCGTCGCAACGCCAGCAGGATTGCCTCGTCAAAGCGGAATGTCTCACCCTCCAGGACTTCGCTCGTCAGTCGCTGGAGCATGAACAGTCCACCGGCGATCGATGCCACCACGATCAATGTTAGCGGCTCGTATGCATTGAGCCTCGCCAAGAGTCCCCGTCGTTGAACCTCACTCATGCCTGCCGTAGAACTCCCCTTACATCATGTCGGTCCTCGCCAGATTGGCAATGCAAAGCCAGGATTCAAGGCCTTGCGGCATTCAAGGGCGTTCCCGACAGAGGTTTTATGGCCGCTGAGGTCGCCTTCTAGGCGTTCATCAACGGCACCAGTGAGTGAACCGCTTTGATCTGGTCGCAGTACCACGATGGAATGTGATGACGACGAATCCAGCCCCTCGGCGGCTCGAATGTGCGTTGCACCCTTCGAGAGTACATGGCCTCCGCCCTTATCGGTTCACAATCCCAACGCCTTGTTGATGGCCGCAATCAATGTAGCACCGGAAAATTGCTTCTGCAGATAAGCAACACATCCCGCCTTTTCCGCCTGCGCTTTTGCGGAGCCGGTTTCCAGTGCCGTGATGAAAATCACGGGAAGGTTTGTTCCCTCGGCTTTCAGCCTGCGTTGCAAATCGATGCCGGACATGCCACCGAGGTCGATATCAAGGACGAGGCAGTCGATCGTCGTTTTGGGATCGCGACTCAGAAAGGCCTCGGCCGATGCATACTCGTTGGCCTGAAAACCGTAAGCGTTAAGCAGTCGCCCGAGACTGCGCCTTAGGCTTGCGTCATCATCGACGACGGCGACCGTGCGGCGAGGGTTCTCCACCTCATACACCTCTTTTGACGATATGAGAGATAATGGTTCCCGATCAAATTAGGCCGGCGGGACGTCGATTGATATTGTCCTAAGGGGAAGGCGCCGTTGTATCCTGGTCGATGAGACCAATATATGCAGCGATCGAAACCACCTCGGCCAGCGAGCGTACGTCGAGCTTTTCCATGACCTGATGGCGATGCACCTTCACCGTCCGCTCCGAGATGCCGAGCGCATAAGCGATCTGCTTGTTGAGATGGCCACGTATAACGAGCCGGAACACTTCCCCTTCGCGCGGGCTGAGACTCGCGACTAATGCCCGCTGGGCTTGAAGACGATCGTGACGGGCCTGCTGTCGTTCGCATTGGATGAGGGCGCGATTGATCGCCTCCATCAATGCCGCCGCCGTCGAATTCTTCTCCAGAAAATCCTTGGCACCCGCCTTCATCGCCTCGACGCTTGCCTTTATGTCTCCCTCCCCCGTGAGGAACACGACCGGCAATAGCGGTGCCTGCTCGCACAATCGGCGTTGGATTTGCAGCCCGGACTGGCCGGGCATCTTGAGGTCGAGGAGAACGCATCCCGGTTCGCAAGTGGAAAGGAGGGCAAGAAATTGGTCCCCGGATTCATAGGTTTCGACCCTGAGACCATGTGCGGAAAGCAGCCTTGCGGTCGCCGTCCGGTAGGATTTGTCGTCATCGACGATATGGACAACCGGTTTCATCTCGATTGCCCCTCCCTGTGGGCGAGAGGCAGGGCCACGCGAAAGACCGCGCCTCCTTCGGGGCGGTTGTCGGCGCAGATGGTGCCGCCATAGGTCTCGAGAATGGAGCGGGCTATGGACAGACCCAGCCCCGTGCCCGCCTGCTTGGTGGTATAGAACGGTTCGAAGATGCGGATCAGCCTCTCCTCGGGAATGCCGTCTCCGGTGTCGGAGACCAGCAGCTCCGCCTTCTCGTTCGCCAGTCCCGTTGTAAACGTAAGCGTTCTCCCGGCCGGGACGGCGTCCAGCATGGCGTCCATAGCATTGGTTGCCAGATTGAGGATAACCTGCTGCACATGAACTTTGTCGGCACGTACCGGCAACTCGCCGGGCGGCTGGGTTGATGTCAGCTTGATTCCGCGGCGTTCCGCCTCGCCGTGAATGATATGGATTGCGCTCGACGTGACATCGTTGAGGTCGAACTCCTGCCAATCGATCTCGCTTCGTTTCTTGAGCATTCCTCTCATCCGGCTGATGATATCGCCTGCGCGCTGATCGTCTTCCTGGATGTCGAGGAGAATCTGCTGGATCAGTTCGTGGTCCGGCTTCTCGCTTCGAAGCAGCACCGAGGCCGCCTCGGCATTGTTTCTGATGGCCGATAGGGGCTGGTTCAGTTCGTGAGCGATCGACGAGGACAATGCTCCGGCTGTCGCGGACTGGTTGAGATGGACGGCTTCAAGCAGGTGCAAACGCGAGCTGCGCTCGGCGCGGAGACGGCGCCGCCGCTCGAGCAGGAGCACCGAGATGATGCTGGCCTGCGCCAGCACGAGGCCACCTCCCGCCACCACCACGACCCAGTGCTCCTCCCAGAGGCTCCTCTCCTTATGCATCTGGATCGTGCCCGGCGGCAGATCCTTTTCGGCAAGCCCCCAGCGCTGGAGTTGCCGGGCATCGGCGACATAGGTCTGCGGCGCTTCGAGATCCGAAACCTGCTTACCGGCAATCGCATCGATGACGAGGTCGCCGACGGTCCGGCCCAGCGCTTCGAATGTGACGGTGTTGCCGCCGACGACACCGTGGTCGATGTAGGTCTGGTAGGGTCCGTAGACGGGCGCGCTGGCGGTCGCTGCGATCTGCCCGATCGCGTCGCGCGGAATGAAGTTGCGCCCTGCCCGATCCTTGAAGACCGTCAATGCCAAAATGATGCTGTCGGACGGCACACGGGATGCCCGCTCAACGAACTCGTCGATCGTCAGATCTTCCAGATAGGCCGTCTCGTAGGATTTCGAGAACTGCTCGAGAGCCGCGCGGGCCGTCGCCAGCCATCCGCGGTCGAAGTCGGACGAACCGCCGAGAATGTAGAGGTGGCGGGCATCGGGTTGCAGGCTGCGGGCCATCTCGGCCGTCTTCAGAATGTCGAATGTCGTGAAGGCTCCGATCACGTCATCCGGCAAATCGATCTTCTCGGCGGTGGCTGTGCCGAAACCTGCGGCGACGATCTTTGCGCCAGGCGCGATCGTGCCGCGGTTCGCGGTTACGAAGCTCGCCGATTCCTTGCCGAGGGCGACGACCACATCCGGGCGGCGCGGCGCGTATTTCTCGCCGAGATATCGTGCCATGCGCGCGACATGGTCGCCTTCCGGAAACCGCGAAAGATCCAGGAACTCTGAAAACAGGTCGATCTTGCCGTTTGTCGCCTCCAGCAGTCGGCTCCGCAGCGCCTCTCCGGCAGCAGTCGTCGCCGCGATCCTCTCATCATAAGGATAAAGAACGAGGACCCGGGGAACCCGGTTGGCAATCGAGGTGTGGGAGGCTGAGGCATGGCGACTGGACAGACTTATTGCGACAACCGCCAACAAAAAGGCAGTGCAGCACAATCGACCTGACCATCCGCCCAAGCCCATCCGCTTTTCCCCCAAAGCCGGGCGATAATAACAGCTTCTCGCTGCGGCGTCATCTGCGCATTACTACTGTCGATTGCCACCACATGAGGAGATTCCCTAAAGTACAATATCGGGCGAAGGCAGCATTCGCTAAACTTCAGCGGGCCGGGGCAGAGATGTGGCCGGCTTCGCAACCCTGCCGGAGGCAGCTCCAGCAGGTTCTTCATTTTCAAAGCAGTCTAGTTGAATCGACGCATGCAATCGCAGCCTGTGCCGCGAGCGGCTCCGTCGTTCAAGAACGTCAACGGAGGGATTTGAAATGAACGGCAGAATCCTTATCCGCTGCATCGGAGCACTGGCTTCTTCCACCATTCTCTGGTGTGCGGCCTCGCCCCTGCAAGCGCAGGACTCCCAACGAAAACCCAACATCCTGTTCATCGTTTCGGATGATACCGGCTACGGCGATCTCGGCCCCTATGGCGGGGGTGAAGGTCGTGGGATGCCGACCCCGAACATCGACAAACTGGCTGAAGACGGCATGACCTTCTTCTCCTTCTACGCCCAGCCGAGCTGCACACCCGGCCGTGCGGCCATGCAGACGGGGCGAATACCCAACCGCAGCGGCATGACGACAGTTGCCTTTCAAGGCCAGGGAGGTGGCTTGCCCGCGGCCGAATGGACGCTAGCATCCGTGCTGAAACGTGGTGGCTATCACACCTACTTCACCGGCAAATGGCATCTCGGCGAAGCGGATTACGCCCTGCCGATTGCGCAAGGCTATGACGAGATGCGGTACGCCGGCCTCTACCATTTGAATGCCTATACCTATGCCGACCCCACCTGGTTTCCGGACATGGATCCGAAGCTGCGCGAGATGTTCCAGAAGGTGACCAAGGGGGCGTTGTCCGGCAAGGCAGGAGGACCGGTGACCGAAGAATTCAAGGTCAATGGTCAATATGTCGACACACCGGTGATCGACGGCAAGGAAGGCGTTGTCGGCATTCCATTCTTTGACAGCTACGTCGAAAAGGCTGCATTGGGCTTCCTTGACGAGGCATCCAAAACGCCGGATGAACCGTTCTTCATCAATGTGAACTTCATGAAGGTCCATCAACCGAACATGCCGGCCCCGGAGTTCGAGCATAAGTCGATGTCAAAGTCGAAATATGCGGATTCCATCGTGGAGCTCGACACCCGCATCGGCCGAATCATGGACAAATTGCGTGAAACGGGAATGGACCGCAACACGCTGGTTTTCTACACCACCGATAACGGGGCGTGGCAGGACGTCTATCCCGACGCCGGATACACCCCGTTCCGGGGCACCAAAGGCACCCTGCGTGAGGGCGGCAACCGTGTTCCTGCGATTGCAGTCTGGCCGGGAAAGATCAAACCCCGCGCCAAGAACCACGACATCGTCGGCGGTCTCGATCTGATGGCGACATTCGCCGCAGTCGGCGCGGTTCCGCTGCCCGACAAGGATCGCGAAGATAAGCCGATCATCTTCGATAGCTACGACATGTCGCCGATCCTACTCGGAACCGGTAAATCCGAACGTAAGTCATGGTTCTACTTTACCGAAAACGAGCTCTCGCCCGGTGCGATACGAGTCAACAACTACAAGTTCGCGTTTAATATCCGCGGGGATAACGGCGCCACGACGGGTGGGCTGGCGGTCGACACCAACCTCGGCTGGAAGGGTGAGGAGAAGTATGTCGCCACGGTGCCCCAGGTATTCGATCTGTGGCAGGACCCGCAGGAACGCTACGACATTTTCATGAACAACTTCACGGAGCGGACCTGGATGGGCGTCGTCATGGGCGAAGAATTGAAGAAGATCATGGCCACCTACGTGGAGTACCCACCTCGCAAGCCCCAGAGCCTGACCTACAACGGTCCCATCACGCTATCGGATTACAGCCGTTTTCAATGGATCCGAGAATCCTTGGCAAAGGAAGGTGTGAGCATTCCTATGCCGACCGGCAACTGATTTTCGCACGGCGGCCTGGATCTGCCAGAGCCGCCGTCTTCCAAGCTTGGGCTATCTGACTTTCGCACCAGCAATTTGGAGGCCATCCAATGTTCGCGTTTCAAGATTTCATCAAATCGGCCCGCGACGGAACGCTGGCTGTTGCTGCGGTTCTTCTCTTTGTTGCTTCGGCGTACGCCCAGAGCGATCCACTGCCCTCATGGAATGACACGGCCTCGAAGGCAGCCATCGTTTCTTTCGTCGAGAAGGTAACCGGGCAAGGATCGCCCGACTTCATCCCGGAGCCGGAACGCGTGGCCGTTTTCGACAACGACGGCACCTTGTGGGTCGAGCATCCCATCTATGTCCAGCTCGCCTTTGCCCTGGACCGGGTCAAGGTGCTCGCTCCACAGCATCCGGAATGGAAGGAGACGCAGCCGTTCAAGGCCGCGCTCGAAGGCGACATGAAGGCGCTCGCGGCCTCGGGGGAAAAGGGCCTCGTCGAGCTCATCATGACCACGCATGCCGGAATGACCAGCAGCGATTTCCAAAAGATCGTGACCGATTGGCTCGCTTCGGCACGTGACCCCAAGTTCAAGCGGCCCTACACCGAACTCGTCTACCAGCCGATGGTCGAGCTTCTCGCCTATTTCCGCGCCAACGGTTTCAAGACCTTCATCGTTTCAGGCGGAGGTATAGAGTTCATGCGGCCATGGGCGGAAAAAGTCTACGGCGTCCCGCCCGAGCAGGTTATCGGCTCGTCGATCAAGACCGAATTCAGGATGCAGGACGACACGCCGACCCTCTATCGGCTTCCCGAAGTCAATTTCATCGACGACAAGGCCGGCAAGCCCGTCGGGATCAACCAGCAGATCGGCCGGCGGCCGATTGCCGCCTTCGGCAATTCCGACGGAGATCTCGAAATGCTGCAATGGACGACCATGGCCGGTGCACCCGCCAGACTCGGCGTGCTGATCCATCACACCGATGCGGAGCATGAATACGCCTACGACCGTGATACCGAAGTCGGCCGCCTCGACAAGGCGCTTGATGCGGCCGCAATCGCCGGCTGGACCGTGGTCGACATGAAGGCTGACTGGAAACATGTGTTCAAGGATTAGGATTGCGCCTCACGCCAGAGGTTTGAACCACGGCGACCCCGGCTTTCTAACACGTCAATAGGGAGCGATTGAGTGGCAGCATCTGTTCGGTCATCAGCAGTGGGACAAATAGCCGTCCTGCTCTTCCTGTTGTTGCTCGCGCCTGCCGGGCGCAGCCTTGCCACTGACGACATCTCGACATCCGGGGCCGACCCGCAGATATCGATCCATGAGGGTTTCGTGGACGAAAGGACGTGCGCATCCTGCCATGCCGATCAGGCCGCGGCTTTTTCAAAGTCTCACCATGCGAAGGCCATGGCGCTGGCTGACGACGAAACAGTACGCGGCGATTTCAACAACACCCGGTTCGACCATGACGGCGTCGTCACCACCTTTACCCGTCGCGATGGCCGTTTCTTCGTCGGCACCGAGGGAGCGGACGGCGGCCAAGCCGAGTTCGAAATCAAATACACCTTCGCCTACGAGCCCCTGCAGCAATACCTCGTCGACATCGGGGGAGGACGGCTGCAGGCTCTCGACATCGCCTGGGATACGGTCAGACGGCAGTGGTTCTGGCTCGGCAACGGCACCCCGGCTAAACCGGGCTCGACTTATCATTGGACAGGTCCTTTCTACCGCTGGAACCGCACCTGCATCGATTGTCATTCGACCGATCCCCAGGCAAGGTTTCAACCGCAGACCAACGCATACAAGTCGACCTACGTCGCCACCAGCATCGGCTGTCAGTCCTGTCACGGCCCCGGAGCCAAGCACGTCGCTTCGGCGCAATCGGGCAGTTTCTCATCCTTCATCCCGGATGCAAGCTTCCCGAAAGTCGATGCGGGCATCTGCTTTGCCTGCCATGCCAGGCGCACCAAGCTGCTGGACGGCTACCAGCCGGGAAAACCCCTTCTCGACTATTTCTCCCCCGCCCTGCTCCGGCAGGACCTCTATTTTCCGGACGGGCAGATCCTCGACGAGGTCTTCGAGTATGGCTCGTTTCAGCAAAGCAAGATGGCAAGGGCGGGCGTCACCTGTCTCGACTGTCATCGGCCGCACGAGGCCGGGCTTAAGGTCGAAGGCAATGCGCTGTGCACGCAATGCCACACCGAGACGAAGCCGGAGCGCTTCGTCAACCAGGATCCGAGCGGTCTGTTCGACACTCCCGCGCACACCCGTCATCAGGCCGGTTCGACCGGGGCACAATGCGCCAACTGCCACATGCCGGAACGCACCTACATGAAGGTCGATCCGCGCCGAGACCACTCCTTCGTCATCCCCCGGCCTGACCTGTCGGCAAGCCTCGGAACGCCGAACGCGTGCACGACCTGCCATGTCGGCAAAATCGATGATTGGGCAGCCGAAACGATGGACGAATGGTACGGAACGCAATGGCGCAAACGCCCGTCGATCGCCCATGCCTTCGCCGGAGCTGCAAACGGCGATCAAGCCGCGGTGGAGGCTCTGCGCGCGCTTGTCAGTGACCATGACCAGGCAGGAATTGTCAGGGGTAGCGCCATCGCAGCAATGAGCCGAACTGGCGGCGTGGAGATCACCGCCGACATTCAAACGGCCGCAGCCGATGCAGATCCGCTCGTCAGGCTCGGTGCTGCGGAAGCGGCAGGCAACATTCCGCCGGAGCAGAGGCTGGAGGCGATCGGCAACCTGCTGGGCGATGCAACGCTCGCGGTGCGCGTTGCTGCCGCCAACGCACTCGCCGGCACTCCTCCCCACCTCTTCGGCGATCAGCAAGGCAATTTCGAAGCCGCCGTCGCGGACCTGCGCGCCTATGTCGAAACCAATGGCGACGTCGCGGAAACACAAAGCAATTATGGCGTCTTCCTGTTTGCTCGACAGCGTACGGCCGAGGCCGAAGCCGCCTTCCGACGGGCGATTTCGCTCGACCCGACACTGGAGGCAATGCGCATCAATCTCGCGGAATTCTACCGCGCCACCGGCCGGAACGACAGGTCGGAGCAGACTTATGCCGAAGCGATCGGGATGGCGCCTGAACGCGCGGATCTGCGTTACGGACATGCGCTGTCGCTGGTACGCAAGCAGGCATTGACTGATGCGATAATGGAACTCCAAGAAGCGGTGCGGCTGGATCCGCAAAACTCCCGCTACAAGACGACCTTTGCCGTCGCTCTCGATTCCGCTGGCCGGACGGAAGAGGCGCTGGACAAGCTCGATGGTTGGGCAGCAGGCGCAGACGCCGACATCCTTGGCCTGGCACTCCAATACAGTCTCAAGCTTCGACGCGTTCCGGAAGCGCTGAAATACGCGGAAGATCTGGCGCGACTGAGGCCTGATGACCAGCAGATTTCTGGTCTCATCGAGCAGTTGAAGCGGGCGGTCAACGGAAAATAGTATTCAAGCTTGCCCGAATCTACTTCTCGCTGCACAGTGCTGACTCGGGACAGCAGTGCCGAGGCGACAAACGAGATCGGGGGATTCTCATGAAGGCCATACACTTGCATGCCATTCTGTTATTGGCGGGCATGTCCACAGCGTCGGTCGGCAACGCCGCCGATATCACGCCGCTCACGCCGGAAGCAAAAACGGTCGAGAGCCAGAGCGGCTGGGAATTCACCTTCGCGCCATATTTCTGGGCTGCCGGCATATCCGGCGATATTGGGCAGTTTGGGCTGCCGGAAGTTCATATCGACGCGGATTTCGGCGATATCCTCAATAACCTCGACTTCGCTTTCATGGCGGCAGGCGAAGCAAGATACGATCGATTCAGCATCGTGGGTGACGTGATCTACACCAAGCTCGGTGCCGACGCCGACACACCTGCCGGCATCCTTGCCGATAGCGTCGATGTGACATCGAAGACCTTCGCGGGATTTCTTGGCGTCGGTTACGCCGTGCTCGAAGATCAAAATGGCCACCTCGACGTGGTCGGTGGCATGAGGGTCTGGTCGGCCAAAACCGAGATCTCCTTCAATGGCGGCATTCTGGCCGGAGTGGATGTGGAGGACAGCGCCACATGGGTCGATGCCGTCGCCGGCGTCCGAGGAAACTACTTCTTCACGCCGGAAATCTATGTCACCGGGTGGGGCCTGCTGGGCGCCGGCGGCGCCGATATCGACTGGGATGTGGCGTTGGGCCTCGGCTACAAGTTCAACGACACCGTCTCAGCGGTCGCCGGATATCGTGCACTCGGCGTCAACTACGATAATGACGGGTTCGTCTTCGACGTCGTCCAGCAGGGGCCGATTATCGGAGTCGCCATTCGGTTCTAACGGGCGGACTGGCGAACTTCGTACTGTTAGCGATTATCCTTCCAGTATGCTCGCCTTTTGAACACCTGGTGTCCTCGAGGAGCCGGAACAACGACGTCTCCCAGGAAGCAGAGAGCCGCCGTGACAGCGGCTCACAGTTCGGTATCCAACAGGATCGATCCGGGCGATATCGTTTCATTTCGGAGGAAGCCTGCCCTGCGGGCTGGGTTCAATCGGATCATGGAGGCATTGATGAAGAAAGTCGCTTCTTGGGTAGTACTGGTTGTCGCGCCGCTCGGTGTCTGGACAGGGACGGCAGCCGCCCAGTCGAGTGAAGACCTGGCGAAGAAGCTTTCCAATCCGATAGCCTCGCTCATCAGCGTCCCGTTCCAGTTCAACTACGATCACGGCTATGGTCCAGACGACGGCGACAAGGCGACGCTGAACATTCAGCCGGTCATTCCCTTCAAGATAAACGAGGACTGGAACGTCATCTCGCGCACCATCCTGCCAGTCACATGGCAGAACGACATTGCCGGACCGTCGGGAACGCAGTTCGGTCTGGGCGACATCACGCAAAGTTTCTTCTTCTCGCCGTCCAAGCCGACCGAGAGCGGCATCGTCTGGGGCGTCGGCCCGGTGTTCCTGTTGCCGACGGCGACGGACGAGCTCCTCGGAAGCGGCAAGTGGGGTGCGGGTCCGACAGCGGTCGTCCTTAAGCAGGACGGCCCCTGGACTTACGGCTTTCTCGGGAACCACATCTGGTCGTTCGCTGGTCAAAGCGACCGGGAGGATGTGAGTTCGACGTTCCTCCAGCCGTTCCTCTCCTACACGACCAAGGACGCCTGGACGTTCTCGCTGAATACGGAGTCGACATATAACTGGGAAACGAACGACTGGTCGGTGCCGATCAACTTCGCAGTCGCCAAGCTGATCACCATCGACAAGCAGCCAATCAGCCTGACGGCGGGCATACGATATTGGGCGGCGGCTCCAGACAATGGCCCGGAAGGACTGGGCTTCCGCGTCGCGGTCACGTTCCTCTTCCCGAAGTGAATCCGCAGTCGACGACGCGCGCGGCGGCTGTAGTAGCAAAAGCTCAACCTTCTTTTGCTATTGCTGGAGCCGATTGCGTTGGAGAAGATTTCGGCGATGAAAATTCCGACAGTGATGGTTCTGATTGCAGCCGCCCTGCAGCCGGTCTCAGCCTTCGGCGAGACCGATTGGATCGGCGGCGCGAGACAATGGTCAGTCGGCTTTGCGAATGAGAGCCCGCATCCCTATTGCCGCCTGCTGTGGGACAGCGAGATCGGCAAGACCATGGAATTCCGCCAGAGCGCAACCGAGACGTTCTGGCTGGTATCAAAGAACACATGGGACATTCCGGCCGATACCAAGACCGAGGTGACGCTGACCAACCGTACGACGACGAAAGTGGTCGCCGCCGAATTCTTCGACAATAACACGCTTCGCCTCTGGGGTCCGGCCAGCAAGGGGAGCGGCGGACTGAAGAAGATCATCAAGAATTCCTTTGCCGGAACGCCTGACGTGCAGCTTACCTTTGCCGGCGACGAAGGCGACTGGACGCTTCCGCTCTCGCGGGTGGATCAGCTCTACCCGACTTATCGCCAGTGCCTCAAACGGCTCGAGGCTGGCGAAAGGCCGAAGCAGAATTCCGAAACAAGCAAACCGTTCTGACAGTCGATTATAGCGGCGGCGAAGTATCGCGGATCAGGCTGCGAACGGCTTCGATATCGCCGTTGAGCGGCCGTTCGTCACTATAGTGGGAAACATGCTCCCGCACGGCCTTGTAGACCAGGTCTGTTCCTGCGGCCCGCGGCGCCGTCGCCGCCAGGAAATCATGCGCCTGGGCAGCGGCCATCAGCTCGATTGCCAGGATATATTCGGCGTTGTCGATGACGGCGAGCAGCTTGCCGGCGGCAGCCGTCGGATGCGCGAGGAAATCCTCCTGCAGGCCTGAGGTCAGCCCGCCGTCCATGGCCGCGGGTGCGGCAAGGCGGCGGTTCTCGTTGCTGAGCGCGGCAGCGGTATACTGAGCAATCATGAAGCCGGAATGGCTGCCGGCATCGCTGGCGAGGAAAGGCGGCAGGCCGCTCACCAGCGGATTGACGAGCCGGTCCATGCGCCGTTCGCTGATCGCACCGATCTGTGCCAGCGCAATGGCCAGGCTATCGGCCGCCTGCCCGAGCGCCGGGGCAACGGCATGCGCCTCGGAGGAGACGATCGGGTGTTCCGGCGTGCCTGAGACAGCCGGATTGTCCGTCACCGAAGCAAGCTCCTGATCGACGACGCGGGCGGAATTGTCGAAGACATCGCGGGCAGCGCCATGGGCATGCGGCACCGAACGAAGGCTGAGCGCATCCTGCGTGCGCCGGCCTAAGGCGGCGGCGACAAGACCGCTGCCCTGAAGCCGCGCGCGCAGGCTCGCTCCGACTTTTTCTATTCCCGCCGATGGGCGCAGCGCCAGCACCGCCCCGTCGAAGGCGGCGATCTGGCAGCCTGCCGCTTCCAGCGTCAGCACGGCGATCGCATCGGCCCAGTCGAGCAGCCGCTCGGCACGCGAAAGCGCCACGGCGGTCAGACCGGTGGCGCAGGCCGTGCCGTTGACCAGGCTCAAGCCTTCCTTGGCGCCGAGCACCAGCGGTTCGAGGCCGATCGCAGCAAGCGCCTCGCGACCGCTCATGCGCCGGCCGTCCCGGTGAGCGCTGCCTTCGCCGATCAGAACAAGCGCAATATGGGCGTTATGGACGAGGTACCCGGCAGAGCCCTTGGACGGCACGTCGGGAATGCAATCATGTTCCAGCAGGGCCGCAAGATGCTGGACGATCTCGCGCCGCACGCCGGAATGACCATGGGCGAAATTGGCGATCTCAGCCGCGATGATCGCGCGCACTTCGCGGGCGGCCAGCAACGGACCGACGCCGCAGGCATGGCTGAGCACGATGCTGCGCGACAGCAGGCTCTGCGAGCCACGATCGACCACCGTATCGGCGAGTGCCCCGACGCCGGTGTTGACGCCGTAGGCGCGCACGCCTGTCTCGACGATGCGCGCAACGATGCGGCTTGCCTGCTCGACGCGCGCCAAGGCGGTGGGCGACAGCGCCAGCGCTTCTCCGGTCCCGACGCGCGCGACATCGCGCCAGGTCAGCACGGTTTCGATGGTGATGGTCATTGACCGCTTCCGAAATGGCCGATGAACTGGCGAAACGCGGGTGTGGCGCCGCCGGTAAACATGTCGTCCGGCTTGCCGCTGCTTTCGATCAGCCCCTCGCGCATGAAGACGACGCGGTTCGAGACGTTGCGGGCAAAGCTCATCTCATGGGTGACGACGAGCATGGTCATGCCCTCCTCGGCCAGCGCGCGCATGACGCGCAGAACTTCGCCGACAAGCTCCGGATCGAGCGCCGAGGTCGGTTCGTCAAAGAGCATCACCTTCGGCTTCATCGCTAGCGCGCGGGCGATCGCGGCGCGCTGCTGCTGGCCGCCGGAGAGATGGGCCGGATAGGCATGGCGCTTATCGGCGATGCCGACCTTTTCGAGCAGCGCTTCGGCCTCGGCGATGCAGTCGGCACGCGGTCGCTTCAGCACATGGATCGGCCCTTCGATGACGTTCTGCAGGATCGTCATATGGGACCAGAGATTGAAGGACTGGAATACCATGCCAAGTTCGGAGCGGATATGGTCCACCTGCTTCTGGCTGGCCGGCTTGCTTCGCCCGCCCTTATGCACCATGCGGATCTCCTCACCGTCGACCCAGATCTCGCCGTCGCTGGCAGTTTCGAGCATGTTAATGCAACGCAGAAAGGTCGACTTGCCGGAGCCGGAGGCGCCGAGCAGCGAGATCACATCGCCGTCTTCCGCATCGAGGGAAATGCCGCGCAATACTTCGTGCGTACCGAAGCTCTTGCGGATATTGCGGACCGATAGTCGGGTTACGCCTGGCATGAGTGCTCCAATCGGGGTCACGAGCATGATGCCGAAAAGTGTGAGCGGTTTTCGGACAACATCATGCTCTAACTATTTAGTTTAGAACAGGATTCAGATTTTAGGCCGACCCGGCCTAAAATCATCCTGTTCTAGGCCGCCTACGCCTTCAGCGCCTGCGGAATGGCGCGGCGATGTCGGGACAGCGAATATTCGAGCAGAGCCATGCCCTGCAGGATGATGAAGTTGAGGACGAGATAGATGATCGCCGCACAGAGAAAGACTTCCATTGTGCGGTAGGTCTGCGAGATCAGCCGCTGCGCCACGCCGGTGACTTCCCAGACGGTGACAAGGCTTGCGAGCGCCGTCGACTTCATCATCAGCACGATCTCGGTGGAATAGGCCGGCAGCGCGTGACGGAAGGCAATCGGCGCCAGGATACGGCGCACCAGCAGGAAGCCGGACATGCCGATCGAGCGTGCCGCTTCGATCTCCTTCGGGGAGACGGCGCGAATGCCGCCACGGAAAATCTCCGCCGTGTAACCGGCGGTGCAGAGCGCCAGTGACAGCACGGCGCAGACCATCGGCTCGCGCAGGAACGGCCAGAGGAAGGAATAGCGGATGACGCCGAACTGGCCGAGGCCGTAGAAGACCAGGAACATCTGGATCAACAGCGGCGAGCCGCGGAAGACGAAGATATAGCCTTTGGCGAAGCCCGAAAGCACTGGGTTGCCGCTGGTCCGCATCCAGACGATGACAAGCGCCAGCAGGCCGCCGGAGACGATCGACAGGGAAAACAGGATGAGCGTCGTCGGTACGGCCTTGAGCAGGGTGACCATGGTCGAGGCGATGAAGGTGAAATCCATTGTCGCCTCCTTACGCCTGGCCCATGGCGGATGCCGGCATGCTGCGATTGGCGCGGCGCTCCGCCCCGTTGAAGATGCGGTCCGAAAGGCTGGTCAGGAGCAGATAGAGGCAGCCGCCGGCAATGAAGAACAGGAAATATTGCCGGGTCGAGCCTGCCGCCACCTGGCTGGTGCGCATCAATTCGGCAAGGCCGGTGACGGAGATCAGCGCCGAATCCTTGAGACTGAGCTGCCAGACGTTACCGAGACCAGGAATGGCGAGGCGAAACACCTGCGGCATGATGATGCGGCGAAGGCGCATGCCGCGATGCATGCCGATCGCCGAGGCGGCCTCGAGCTCGCCCTTGGAGATGGCGAGAAATGAGCCGCGGAAGACCTCCGCCTGGTAGGCGCCGGAGATGATGCCAACGGCAAGCGCACCGGCGACAAAGGAGGGCAAGCCGAGGAACCCCTCGTAACCCATCGCCTGGCCGATAGAGGTGACGGCCGACGAACCGCCGAAATAGATGAGATAGATGATCAGCAGTTCCGGCACGCCGCGAAACACGGTCGTATAGACGTTGCCGAGCGTGACGAGGACAAGATTGCCGGAGAGTTTCGCAGCTGCGACAATCGCGCCGAGCACTGCGCCGATCGCCAGTGCCGTCGCCGTGACAGCCAGCGTCATCAAGGCGGCGGCAATAAGCAACGCGCCCCATCCCGTCGAGCCGAAGCCGAGAAGTTCCAAGCTTGCCATATCGTCCGTTCCCCGTCCGTGGCAGTGTTTTGCGGATTGACAATAGCATGCGGTCTCCGGCGATAAAGCCGGAGACCGGTGTTTGCGGCCGAAAGGCCGAAACGCTTATTGCGGGCTGACATCGACCTTGAACCACTTCATCGAGAGGTTCTTGACGGTGCCGTCGGCAAGTGCGGACTTGATCGCTTCGCTGAACTTGTCGCGTAGGTCCGTGTCGGCCTTGCGGACACCCAGGCCTTCGCCCTCGCCCCAGATCGAACCGGCGATCTCGGGGCCGGTGAAGTCGAGCGCGCCGTTGGCGGACGCAAAGGCATTGTTGAAATAGACGGCATCGTCGAAGCCGAGGTCGATGCGGCCGTTCTGCAGGTCGAGGTCGCGGTCGGCACCGGTCTTGTATTCGCGGATCTCGGCAATATCGCCGAAATTGTCATAGACGAACTTGGCGTAGACGGTCGCCGCCTGGATGCCGATCGTCTTGCCCTTGAAGGCGGCCTTCAGCGCGTCGATCTCTTTCACGCCGGTCTGGCCGGGCGTCATCTTGATCGTGGTGCCGGTGCCGGCGGCCTTTGCCAGCGGGCTGTCCTTGGCGGTAGCAAAGGCGGCAGGCGTGGCGGCATAGGGAACCGTAAAGTCGATGACCTGCTTGCGCTCATCGGTGATCGACAGTGCATCCATGATGACGTCGAACTTGCCGGCGTTGAGCGCCGGGATCATGCCGTCCCAGTCGGAGGCGACCAGCGTGCATTCGATCTTGGCGCGTTCGCACAGCACCTTGGCGAGTTCCGGTTCGAAGCCGCCGAGCGTGCCGTCGGCATTGGTGAGGTTCCAGGGCGCATAGGCGCCTTCGAGGGTAATGGTCGCCTTCGTCCAGTCTTTGGAAAAGGCAGGTGCGGCGAAGGCGGAAAAAGCCGCCACGCCACAAAGCAGGATTGCGCTGAATTTCATGTTTGAATTCTCCTCTGGAGTTGAAACAGACCTTGCGGCACCACGGCCGATCTTCGCCGGCTTGCCCTTTCCTGTCCTATTTCTGTTTCGAGGACCGATTGGGAGGTTGTATATGGTACCATATGAGATATTTTGTGATATGCAAGAGGAAAGTCGAATTATGTGGCGAATTCCATTCGTGCAAAAGGAATAGGCAATGAAGCGTCCCGGCGAGATGAAGCGCGAACTGGCGGAAAATGATAGCACCCCGCTCTATGCCGGCGTCAAGCAGGTGATCCTCGACCGCATCCAGAGCGGCGAATGGCCGCCGAAATATCGCGTGCCCTCGGAAAACGAGCTGGTCGTCGAGCTCGGCGTCAGCAAGATGACCGCCAATCGGGCGCTGCGCGAACTTGCCAACGAAGGCGAACTCGTCCGTATCCAGGGCGTCGGCTCCTTCGTTGCCGAGCGCAAGGGTTATTCGGCACTCTTCGAGGTCCGCAACATCGCCGAGGAAATCGCCGAACGCGGTCATGTCCACGAGGCCTCCGTCGTTGTTCTCGCCCAGGAAACCGCCTCTCCCGAGGTTGCCGACGCGCTGGAACTGCCGATTGGTGCTGCGGTTTTCCACTCGCTGATCGTCCACAGCGAAAACGGTGTTCCCGTGCAGATCGAGGACCGCTTCGTCCATCCGGAGGCCGCGCCTGAATATCTCGACCAGGATTTTTCGACGCTGACGCCGAACGCTTATCTGACGGCTGCGGCCCCGCTCAGCGGCTCCGAACACGTTGTCGAGGCGGCGATGCCGCAGGCCTGGGAATGCAAGTTGCTGACCATCATGAAGACCGAACCGTGCCTGACGATCCGACGGCGCACATGGTCGGCAAAGCAGGTGGTCTCGACCGCCCGCCTCGTCTATCCCGGCCACCGCTACCGGCTGGAAGCACGCAGCGGCAAGATGTTTGAGGAATAAAAACACTGCCCAAGTTGTATATGGAACATAGCGGACCTATTGCGACGCCGGCGTGAAACGCGCCACCAGCGCGTGACGATCGCCCGGATAGGTGAAGCGCACATGCGTCACCGGGCCGGCGCCGCTCCAGGTCCGGCGCTCGACCACGAGGCAGGCGGTGTTGCGCGCTATGTCTAAGACGGCGGCCACTTCGGCATTGGCCGAGACGGCGTGGATCCGGTGTTCGGCCGTGCTCCAAGGCACCTGGTTGAGCAGCCAGGGACCCGGCGCCATCGTCAGGAAATCGGCATTGGCGGCCTCCGGCACCGTCGCAAGGCTGATCAGCCGCTCCTCCAGGCAAAAGGGCCGCATGCCGGCATTGTGGATGCAGACGACCTCGACGACCGAGGACGCCACAGGCAGTTCCAGCCTTCGACTGTCTTCTGCCTTGGCCTTGCGGCTCGTCTTTTTCGATACCGCATAGGAATAGGGCAGGTTCAGCGACTGCACCTCGGCCTTGATATCGTGGATTTCGAGAACAGCCGATTGCGCCTGCGGCTGGGTGACGAAGCTGCCGGACTTCTTGCGGCGCTCGATAAGGCCGGCCTTGGCGAGCTGGGTCAGCACCTTGTTCACCGTCATGCGCGAGCAGTCATACTGCGTGGCGAGATCGACCTCGAAGGGAATGCGGTGCCCCGGCGGCCAATCGCCCGAGACGATACGACCCTCGATGTCGCTGAGGATGCGCTGATGCAAGGTGGGATCCCTGCTTTGGTTCATCGCCACGTTCCGATTGGTCTCCCGCTATCTCTTTGTTTTTACGCAATCCCGAACGCAAAACCACTACACACTTGCTGGAACTGCTCTAATTCGAATGTTTGGACAGGCAAAGCTCTTTTTCAGGCGGCCAGCAATTCGCCCATGACAGCGAGGAATCGCCGGTCGATGGCGTCGCGCCTGAGATGGCGGCCGCCCTCCACCTGCTTGCGCCCATACGTCCAGACGCAATCGACGGAAACGCCGCCGGCAAATACCCAATGGTCGAGGATCTGGTCGCCTGTGAGATAGGGAATGGCCGTCGTATCGAGCGAAACGATATCGGCGTGATGGCCCTCAGCGAGACCTGTCGGTGCTTTCAATGCGGCGCCGCCACCGGCAAGCGCATGCGTGAACAGCGAAAGTGCCGTCGAACCGCCGGGTGCCGCGACGACGTTGCGGGCGCGAAGCGCCAGGCGCTGCGAATATTCGAGCTGGCGCAGTTCCTCCGGCAGGGAGATCAGCACGTTGGAATCCGAGCCGATGCCGTAACGTCCGCCCTCTTCGAGGAAGAGCGGCGCGGCAAAGGCGCCGTCGCCGAGATTGGCTTCGGTGATCGGGCAGAGTCCGGCGATCGCGCCGCTTTTCGCCATCCGCCGTGTTTCGTCCTCGGTCATGTGCGTCGCATGGATCAGGCACCAGCGCTGATCCACAGGCGCATGATCGAGCAGCCATTCCACAGGCCGAGCGCCGGACCAGGCGATGCAGTCCTCGACCTCCTTCACCTGCTCGGCGACATGGATATGGATGGGACCCTCGCCCGCCATCGGCACGAGCCTTGTGAGCTCCTCCGGTGTCGCGGCGCGGAGGCTGTGCGGCGCCAGCCCGAGCTCGCTCCCGTCGAGCCGGTTGGTCACCGCACGGCACCCCTCCAACAGCCTTTCGAAGCTTTCGAGCGAATTGATGAAACGCCGCTGGCCATCGATGGGGGCAGCACCGCCGAAGCCGGAATGGGCATAGAAGACCGGCAGCAACGTCAGGCCGATACCGGTCTCTTCACACGCCGCCCCGATGCGCTCGGCAAGCTCGGCGATATTGGCATAGGCGCTGCCATCTCTATCATGGTGGAGATAGTGGAATTCGCCGACGCGGGAAAAACCGGCCTCAAGCATTTCCGCATAAAGTTTGGCCGCCACCGCCTCGACATGCGCCGGCGTCATCGCCAGGGCAAACTTGTACATGACAGTGCGCCAGCTCCAGAAGCTGTCATTGGCCGGGCCGCGCACTTCGGCAAGGCCGGCCATCGCCCGCTGGAAGGCATGGCTGTGCAGGTTCGCCATGGCGGGAACAAGCAGAGCGTGGCGTTCGTCGCCAGGCCTGGGAGACGTGCCGATTTCGACCCGTGCGATGCGCCCGGCTTCGAGCGTCAGCCGCACATCCTTCTGCCAGCCCTGCGGGGTCAGTGCCGTGTCTGCGTGAAGTGTGGTCATGGCCTTCCCTCTCCTTTTAGCGCGTCGCCGATCTTTCTTTTCCAGAAAAGCGCGCAAAATTTCTCTTGTCACCTGCTGATTATGTATATACATGTTTTGGCATAAGGAAAGGCGCAAAGCTGATGACCGGGAACAATTTTTCAGAGGAAGCCTCGTCCGCCGACGCCCGTCCGGCGCTTTGGCGCAATGCGCGGCTGGCCACGCTTGCGCCCGATAAAGAAGGGCTCGGCATCGTCGAAAAGGGCGCCGTGCTGATCGAAAACGGCCGCATCGCCTTTGCCGGCGCCGAAAGCGACCTGCCGGCATCGGCCATCGAACACTCCGAAATCATCGATCTGGAAGGCCGTTGGGTTACGCCCGGCCTCGTCGACTGCCACACCCATATCGTTCATGGCGGCAACCGCGCCCGCGAGTTCGAAATGCGCCTTGCAGGCGCCACCTATGAGGAGGTTGCGCGTGCCGGCGGCGGCATCGTCTCCTCGGTGAAGGCGACCAATGCGCAGTCGGTCGAGGAACTCGTCGCCGGGGCTCTGCCGCGGCTCGACACGCTGCTTGCCGAAGGTGTCACGACGATCGAGGTCAAGTCGGGTTACGGGCTGAACCGAACCGGCGAAGTGAAGATGCTGCAGAGCGCCCGCCTGCTTGGCCATATCAGACCGGTCCGCGTCGCCACCAGCTATCTCGGCGCCCATGCGACGCCAGTGGAATATAAGGGGCGCAACGGCGATTATCTCGATGATGTCGTCCTGCCAGGTCTCGACGACATGCATAATCTCGGTCTTGCCGATGCCGTCGACGGCTTTTGCGAGGGCATCGCCTTTTCCACGACCGAGATCGCCCGCGTCTTCGACAAGGCTAAGGCGCTCGGCCTGCCGGTCAAGCTGCATGCCGAGCAGCTCTCCAATCTTGGCGGCGCCAAGCTCGCCGCGTCCTATGGCGCGCTTTCAGCCGATCACCTCGAATATCTCGATGAAGATGGCGTTGCGGCGATGGCCGCAGCCGGCACCGTCGCCGTGCTGCTGCCCGGCGCCTTCTACGCCATCCATGAAAAGCAGAAGCCGCCGGTTGAGGCGTTGCGGCGGGCAGGCGTGCCGATCGCGATCGCCACTGATTGCAATCCCGGCACCTCGCCGCTCACTTCGATGCTGCTCACCATGAACATGTCGGCCACACTTTTCGGCCTGACCGTTGAGGAATGCATCGCCGGCGCCACCCGCGAAGGTGCGCGCGCGCTCGGTCTGCTCGACAAGACAGGAACGCTCGAACCCGGCAAATCCGCCGATCTCGCCATCTGGAATATCGAAAGCCTTGCCGAGCTCGTCTACCGCATCGGCTTCAATCCGCTTCACACACGCGTCTTCAAGGGCGAAAGGAACGGTCGATGACCATCACACTCCACCCGGGCTCCGTCTCGCTCAAGGATTTGGAAATCATCTACTGGACAAGCGCACCGGCAAGGCTCGATCCCGCCTTCGATGCGGGGATCGCCAAGGCCGCTGCCCGTATCGCCGAGATCGCCGCCGGCAATGCGCCGGTCTACGGCATCAATACCGGCTTCGGCAAACTCGCCTCGATCAAGATCGACAGCGCCGATGTGACCACCTTGCAGCGCAATCTCATCCTGTCGCATTGCTGCGGCGTCGGCGCGCCGCTGCCTGAGAATATCGTGCGGCTGATCATGGCGCTGAAGCTGGTCTCGCTCGGACGCGGCGCCTCCGGCGTGCGGCTGGAGCTGGTACGGCTGATAGAAGGCATGCTGGAAAAAGGCGTCATCCCGCTGATCCCGGAAAAGGGCTCGGTCGGCGCCTCCGGCGATCTCGCCCCGCTCGCCCATATGGCGGCGGTGATGATGGGCGAGGCCGAAGCCTTCTTCGCCGGCGAACGCCTCTCAGGTGCGCAAGCCCTCGAAAGGGCTGGCCTCAGACCAGTGGTGCTCGCCGCAAAGGAGGGCCTGGCGCTGATCAACGGCACCCAGACCTCGACGGCGCTGGCGCTGGCCGGCCTGTTTCGCGCCCATCGTGCCGCACAGGCAGCCCTTATCACCGGCGCCATGTCCACCGATGCCGCCATGGGCTCTTCGGCGCCCTTCCATCCGGATATTCACACACTGCGTGGCCACAAGGGCCAGATCGACACGGCAGCCGCGCTTCGCGCGCTGCTCGAAAATTCCATCATTCGCCAGAGCCACATCGAGGGCGACGAGCGCGTGCAGGATCCCTATTGCATCCGCTGCCAGCCGCAGGTTGACGGCGCCTGCCTCGATCTGTTGCGCTCGGTCGCGCACACCCTTGAAATCGAGGCCAATGCGGTCACCGACAATCCGCTGGTTCTCTCGGACAATTCCGTCGTCTCCGGCGGTAATTTCCACGCCGAACCCGTCGCCTTCGCCGCTGACCAGATCGCGCTCGCCGTCTGCGAGATCGGTGCGATTTCGCAGCGCCGCATCGCGCTGCTGGTCGATCCGACACTCTCCTACGGCCTGCCGGCCTTCCTCGCCAAGAAGCCGGGCTTGAATTCCGGCCTGATGATCGCGGAGGTTACGTCGGCGGCGCTGATGTCGGAAAACAAGCAGATGTCGCACCCGGCCTCGGTCGATTCGACACCGACGTCGGCCAACCAGGAAGACCATGTCTCGATGGCCTGCCATGGCGCCCGCCGCCTGCTTGCCATGACCGAGAACCTGTTCGGCATCATCGGCATCGAGGCGCTGACCGCCGCCCAAGGCGTTGAACTGCGCGCGCCCCTATCGACGAGCCCGGAGCTTGCCAAGGCGATCGCCGCTATTCGCAGCAAAGCTCCGAGCCTCGACGCCGATCGCTACATGGCAAACGACCTCGCCGCCGCCGCCGAGCTGGTGGCAACGGGCGCGCTGAACGCCTCGGTTTCGTCTGGCATATTGCCGGTATTGGAGGGTTGAGATGATGGCGACGGAAAAAGTCTCCTCCCCATGCGAAATTCGCCAAGGCACCTCCCCCGTCATCCTCGGCTTCCCCCATACCGGCACCGACGTGCCGGCTGAGATTGCTGACCGGCTCGACGACAATGGCAGGATGCTGGCGGACACCGACTGGCATATCCACAGGCTCTATGACGGCCTGCTGGACAACGTCACGGTGGTGCGCGCCACCTTCCACCGCTATGTGATCGACGCCAACCGCGATCCGGCGGGCGTCAGCCTCTATCCCGGCCAGAACACCACCGGCCTCATTCCGCAGACGGATTTCGACGGCAAGGCGATCTGGAAGGATGGGCAGGCGCCTGACGAAGCCGACATCGTGGCGCGGCTGCGGGACTTCCATGCTCCCTATCATGCCGCACTCGCCACCGAGATCGAGCGCGTGAGAGCCATCCATGGCGTCGCAATTCTCTACGACTGCCACTCGATCCGCTCCCACATCCCCTTCCTCTTCGAAGGCAAGTTGCCGGATTTCAATATCGGCACCGACATGGGCAAGACGTGCGACAGCGCGATCGAGCAGGCGACGCTCACCGTCGTCGAAGCCGCCGAAGGTTACGACAGTGTGCTCAACGGTCGCTTCAAGGGCGGCTGGACGACACGCCACTATGGTCGGCCCGACACTGGTGTGCACGCGATCCAGATGGAGCTCGCGCAATCGACGCATCTCCAAACCGAGGCGACGCCCTTCGCCTACGATGCCGCCAAGGCAGACAGACTTCGCGTCCATCTTAAAAAAATTCTGGTGCGCATCGAACAGATTGCACCAGGCCTGAAACGATAACGATCACTCGACAGGGGAACCGCCATGAACAATCCACGCCACAATATCCGCGAAATCCGCGCGCCCCGCGGCAACGATCTCAATGCCAAGAGCTGGATGACTGAAGCGCCGCTGCGCATGCTGATGAACAATCTCGACCCTGACGTCGCCGAAAATCCGAACGAGCTCGTCGTTTATGGCGGCATCGGCCGCGCCGCCCGCACCTGGGAGGATTTCGACCGCATCGTCGCGACGCTGAAGACGCTGACGGAAGAAGAAACCTTGATCGTCCAATCCGGCAAGCCGGTGGCCGTATTCCGCACCCACAAGGATGCACCGCGGGTGCTGATCGCCAATTCCAACCTCGTGCCGCATTGGGCGACCTGGGATCATTTCAACGAGCTGGATAAGAAGGGCCTTGCCATGTACGGCCAGATGACGGCCGGCTCGTGGATCTATATCGGCACGCAGGGCATCGTGCAGGGCACCTACGAGACCTTCGTCGAGGCCGGCCGCCAGCACTACGGCGGCAATCTCAAGGGAAAATGGATCCTGACCGGCGGCCTCGGCGGCATGGGTGGCGCCCAGCCGCTCGCCGCCGTCATGGCCGGCGCCTGCTGCCTTGCCGTCGAATGCAATCCCGATTCGATCGATTTCCGCCTGCGCACCCGCTATGTCGACGCCAAGGCCGAGACGCTCGATGAAGCGCTTGAGATGATCGACCGCTGGACCAAGGCCGGCGAGGCCAAATCCGTCGGCCTGCTCGGCAATGCTGCCGAAATCCTGCCGGAGATGGTCCGCCGCGGCATCCGCCCCGATATCGTCACCGACCAGACCTCGGCCCACGACCCGATCAACGGCTACCTGCCGAAGGGCTGGACGATGGGTGAGTGGAAGGCAAAGCGCGAAAGCGATCCGAAGGCAGTGGAAAAAGCAGCGCGCGCCTCGATGCGCGAGCACGTCGAAGCAATGATCGCTTTCTGGAATGCCGGCGTGCCGACACTCGATTATGGCAACAATATCCGCCAGGTCGCCAAGGACGAAGGCCTCGAAAACGCCTTCGCCTTCCCGGGCTTCGTGCCGGCCTATATCCGTCCGCTGTTTTGCCGCGGCATCGGCCCCTTCCGCTGGGCGGCCCTTTCCGGCGATCCGGAGGATATCTACAAGACCGATGCCAAGGTGAAGGAGTTGCTGCCTGACAACAAGCACCTGCACAACTGGCTCGACATGGCCAGGGAGCGCATTGCCTTCCAGGGCCTGCCGGCACGCATCTGCTGGGTAGGTCTAGGCGACCGCCACAAGCTCGGCCTCGCCTTCAACGAGATGGTGAGGACAGGCGAACTCTCCGCCCCGATCGTCATTGGCCGCGACCATCTGGACTCCGGCTCCGTCGCCTCGCCGAACCGCGAGACCGAAGCGATGAAGGACGGTTCTGACGCCGTTTCCGACTGGCCGCTGCTCAATGCCCTGCTCAACACGGCATCGGGTGCGACCTGGGTGTCGCTGCATCACGGCGGCGGCGTCGGCATGGGCTTCTCGCAGCACTCCGGCATGGTCATTTGCGCGGACGGCACGGACGATGCCGCAAGACGTCTCGAGCGTGTGCTCTGGAACGATCCGGCGACCGGCGTCATGCGCCACGCCGATGCCGGCTACGAGATCGCCATCGAGTGCGCCAAGGAAAAGGGCCTGCGCCTGCCGGGCATTCTCGGGAACTGAACCCGGTGAGGATCCTGCGCGCCGGCGATCATAAACGCATGCCCTGGAAAAACGGCAAGGGAGAGACGGTGGAGATCGCCGTCTTTCCAGCTGACGCTTCGATCGACGACTTCGACTGGCGCATCAGCATGGCGACGGTCGCAGAGGACGGCCCGTTTTCGATCTTTCCCGGCATCGACCGCACGCTGGCGATCCTTGATGGTAACGGCATGGTGCTCGAAGTGGAAGGCAGCGCGCCGGTGCTGCTGACAACGGCAAGCGATCCGTTAGCCTTCCCCGCGGATGTCTCCGTCACGGCCAGGCTCCAGGATGGATCAATCACCGATCTCAACGTCATGACACGCCGTGTCGGGCTCGCCCACAGGTTGATCCGCATCGACGTCGATGGCGGCAAGAACGTGCCGCTACCGCCCGCGACATGCCTGTTTCTCTGTGATCAGGGCGCATTGTCATTCCGAAAGGACGGCGAGACCGGCGCGCTTGCGGCCGGCGATGCACTGCTGATCGAGGACGCGACCGCAACCGTGCTGGAAATCGATGGCGAAGCCAGATGTTATCTCGCTTCGATCACCACAAGCTGATTTCCGAACAACGAATTGAAAACATTAAACAATCGATGATTTGGCGCGGCATGTGCATAAACCATCGCCATCTCGGGCCATGGACGTCATTCGTCGTTTCGGTCTAAACTTCGCCCTTCTGATGCAGAAGAAGACCTAGACTGCCCGCAACGTGCCGGGGAGCAAGGGAGCAGGCGTGACGGATCCATACGATATTCTCGGCGTTGAACGCGATGCGGACGAGGCGCAGCTGAAGGCCGCCTATCGGCGCCTGGCGAAGGTTGCCCACCCCGATTCGGGTGGTGATTCGGAAGCCTTTGCCAATCTGCAGAAAGCCTATGGGCTGCTTCTCGATCCGGTCCGGCGCAAGGTCTACGACGATACCGGCTATGACGTTGAATTCGCCGATGCGGCCGAATTGCAGGCGCTCGTGATGATTGAGAAGCTCGTCACCGATGCAGTGCTCGACGAGCGCGCACCGGGAAGTTTCGATCCTGTCGCCGTCATGCAGGACAGCCTTTCCGAAGAACTGCGCAAGGCGCGTTTCAGCAAGAGCGAGCTGGAGCGCCACGCCTCGCGCGTCGGACTGCATCTCGAACGGCTCGAAAAACAGTCCGGCCGCGATGTGCTCGCCCACATGTTTCGCGCCCGCATCGAAGCAATCTCCAAGGCGGTCGCGGAAACCGAGGCGAAGATAAAGGCGACGGAACGCGCCGCCGACATGCTCTCCGGCTATGTCTACGACATCGATCCGTCGCCGCTGCCGGATGCCGCCGTCACCAGCATCGAATGGGTCGAAGCCTCCAGAAACCGCTCCACCGGCTGACGGCGGACGACGCCGGCTATTAATAGGACAGCTTCGGATACCAGTCCGCGGGCCGGCCTTCGGGCGTCGAATCGATAATGGTCCAAAGCGGCATCAGGTCGGGCGCGCCGCGCGGATCCTCGCCCGGATCAGCCGTCACCTCGCCCATCTCCTGGCTCCAGAAATGGCGGATGGTGCCGTCGCGTCGCGTGAAAACGTTGAAGGCGGCACCATCGCCACCATCCGTGCCGATCGCGTGATAGTCGCGGCTATAGTCGTCCGTCATATCGGAATATAGCGGCAGGTGATGCCAGCCGCGTTCTTTCTTGAAGGCGAGCAGCTTTTCGATCGGCGAGCGGGCGACGACGGCAAGCGCTGCGCGCTGCTGGATGTCAGGCACTTCGCCATCCCAGGCCGACAGAAGCGAGGTGCACATCGGGCATGGACGCTCGCGTTGCGGGCCGAACATGTAGCTGTAGACGATCAGCGTCTCCTTGTCGGCGAAGAGCTCGCTGAAGGATATTGGCCCATCGCTGCCCTCGAAGCGGTAGTCTTTCGTCACCTCGCCGCCCGGCGGCAGCGCCCGGCGCTGTCTTGCCACACGCTCGATGTGCCGGCGCAACTCGATCTCTTCGGCCAGCAGCGCGTCGCGGGCGCTGCGATACGCCTCGCTCTCATTGGGAAACCGGACGCCGTTCTTGGCCGCAAGCACGGCGGCGGGTGCCAGATGCTGATTATCCATGACAATAGCTCCTTCTGTAGCCTGAGAACGTGCTGAAGCCACGACCACGGTGCAGCACATCATGACAAGGACGATCGGCTGTTGCGAAAATCGACAGTGCCGACGGAAAATATTCGCCCCGCGCTTTGGCCGGCTCGGCGCCCGGACCACCAAAGCCAAGCAGATCAAGATCGCGCCTTCGAATGCGGACCATCGAACCAGCTCATGATCAGCATCGCGCCCTTCCGAGAGGACGCCACCGACCCAATCGTAGATATCTCGCGAGCGGATCTCCAGATTTGTTTCGCGGGCGGCGCCGCGCTTGCGCAGTAAGACAGGATGGGCGGTACGCCAATGGCAGCCTTCACCGCACATCCTAAAGCTGCGTTAACGATAGATTAACATGCAATTTGACGTCGTGCCGAAAGCGATGCTGGCAGCGGGCATCTGAGGGGTTATCCGTGAAAATGTATCTGTTGGCTCGACGTTTCGGCGTCGTGGCGATGTCGTTCGCCTTGGCGAGCTGCACAACGACGCCGGTTGAATTCAACAACAAGCCATCGGCCGTGAGCAAAGCCGCGCTCTGCAAGACCGCCCTGGAAACTCAGGATCCAGCGATATTGTCATCACTTTCCGCACTACCAACCTCCCGGACGAGACATTGCGCTTCTGCCACCGCACCTATTGCCGGCGGCGTCGTCGTATTGCCAATCGTACTGGCAGTTGCCTGGATAGCGTCTCGTTGGGGTATATGCACCGCCGCCGCAGTTGCCATTGGCGCATACAGCAGCAGCGGTCCCGACCAATGCAAGCCCCACGAGAACCGCAGCGGCCTGCCGTTGCTGGGCAACCATCTGCTCACATTCCAACATGCTCATCTCGCGTCGGTTCACTTCCGCCACGAGCTGGAATTGAAACGATACTGTTTGCGAGCGTTCTGCTGGGGCTAAGCTTCGCAGCCCCCGGCTTCTCCCAGAGCTTCGGCGGGAATTCATGCGTAGACAACTGCGAGGGCCACAGGGCCGGCTATGACTGGGCGGAGGAAAACGGCATTCAAAGCGAGGATGATTGCTCGGGCAATTCGTCGTCTTTTGAAGAGGGATGTCGGACTTATGTCGAAGACTCCGGCCGCGGGGCGGAGTACGACGATGATGGCAATGAGATTGACGAGTAGCACCTGATGACCCGCTTCATTTGCGTTTTCCGGCAGCCTCCCTCCTCGGCAGCTGCGCTTTTGGATGCCGGCAGATTGGATGGACTGGTCCGTTCGACCGGCAATTCGTGGTGTGCATCAATTTCGCTGCGCCATCCCCAATGACCGTGCGCAGGTGAACCCATGACATACCCCGACACCGCAACCCTCCTCGAAGACGCCGCCAATCGGATCGCAGATATCTCACGCGCCGATCTGCAGATCATGCTTCGCCGCGCGGCGCTGCGGCTGCGTAATTCCGGCGCCGTGTCGATGGAGGATGATGTCGAGGACGCCCTGCGAGACCTGGCTGGCGAGTTCGGCATGACGCGTAACGACACGATCAGGTTCATCGTGCGGGAGTGGATGGAGAAGAACACGTATCTGCCGGTGTATGAACTCGACGAAGACGGCGATATTGATGGCACGGCTTGATCTCTTGGTGCAAACGCTACTAGGCGTCGGTCGATAGGGAGAAGTTTTATTGCGTGCTCAAGAGCAGGCTCCGCTGTGGGTGTGGCTCGTGTTCTGCGGGTCAGCTGCCATTTGCGCCAACAGCTGGTATTGGTACATCCGGTCAATCATCTTCTATTATAAGAATGGCTTCGACTTCAGCGAAGATTTCGGCCCAAAAATTTCCGAATTCGAAGATGATGATCGCTTCACGGCGAAGCCGAGAGAGAAACTCCTGATCGTTTGGCCTCTTTTGGTGGCGGCTGGCTCTGCCATCTTTATCCCAATTACTCTAGTTTTGACGGGATCCTCAAGCCTTGTTGCAATTGCGGGCCGTAGCGGCGCTGGCGGATTATTCCATCTCATAAACCGTCGCCTCATCCTGCACCTCCCGCAGCCCCTTAAAGGCGGCATGCCGCAGCTTCCCGTCATCCGTCCACGCCCGGTATTCGATCTCGGCGATGAGCCTTGGCTTCACGAATATTGCTCTTTTGCGATCGACGGACGCAGCCGGCATGGATGTGATGAGGCCATCGAGCATCTCACGAAGCTCATAAGCGTTGCGCTCGTTGAAGCCAGTCCCGACCCCGCCAACGTAGACTAGCTCCTTGCCCTTGCGCGCGGCGAGCAGAAGCCGACCTATCCCGGCACGCGCGACTGTGGATCGCTCGTAGCCGACGATCACAAAGCTGTCGCTCTGGATGCACTTGATCTTAACCCAGTCGCCGATCCGGCGGGAGCGATAGGGCGTATCCCGGCGCTTGGCGATGATGCCTTCGAGCCCATGCTGGCAGGCGCTCGCCAGCAACTGATCACCGTCCGCCTCGATCTCCTCGGAAAGCCGGATATCGCCCCGCCCTTCGGCCGGCACCAGATCCTCGAGCAACTGCCGGCGCATGCTGAGTTCGGAATTCCTGAGATCATGGCCGTCGAAATAGAGCAGATCGAAGGCCATGAAGATGGCGTCGCTTGACTTCTTCTTGCCCCCGCGACCGCCCAGCGATTGTTGCAGCAGGCCGAAATCGGGCCGGCCCCGCTCGTCCAGCACCACAGCCTCCCCGTCCAGGATCGCCGTGGCGACGGGGAGCTCTTTCGCCGCCCGTTCGATGGCAGGAAACCGGGACGTCCAATCGTGGCCTCCCCGCGTCAGGATTCGCATGCCTGTAGGCTCGATATGAAGCGCCAGGCGATAGCCATCCCATTTGATCTCGAAAACCCAATCGTCGCCCTTCGGCGGCCTGGCCTTCAGCAGCGCAAGGCATGGCTCGATGCGCGCGGGCATAGGGTCCAAGGGGAGATTGGGCTGCGCAGGATCTCGGCGACGGCGCGGCCGACTGCGGACCGGCGCGTCGGCTTCGCCGAGCAGCGGCTTGGAAGGTTTGCGAGGCGGCTTTGTCATCGCGCGATGACATCAGCAGCGCCTAAAAAAGCAATTGACCCAGATTGATTATTGACTCGCATCTATATGAGAACATAATAGGAACATCGGCGCGCGGCCGCCATTCTGAAAATCGAAGTACGGAGCACGGATATGCGAGAGCAGCCGATCGGCGAAGCCGTGGAAGACGATGAGCGTGCAAAGGTGATTGCCTACCACAGAGGCGATACCCACGCAGCTATAGACACCCTGCTGGACGACATCCGTCACCTTCGCCGGCAATTGGCATTGACCGAAGGCGCCATGAGCCGAGGCATGGCCCGCGGCTGGCGACCGAGCTACCATCGAGACTGATATGCCCACAATGAATCATGAGCGAAAGCGGTTGCGATGGCCGGTTTGTAATGTTGAGCCCGAGACCAGAGCTGACGCCTATGCTTGACCGTCCCCAACCAAAGCCCGTGTCATTCGAAACTGCTCTGAGAGACTGATGGTCGTCGCAACCGCAGTCTTTCCGCGAGAGCATCAGCCTGTCGGTTGCCCGCGCATGCTTTCGCGCAGGATGCGCGGCAGGCAAGCAAACGACCGAACAGCGCTTCGTATTCAAAGCCGGCCGCATGCGCAGGCCCAGAAGCGGTGGCCAGTCCCGAAAGCGGGCTGGCAACTCCAGGAGGAATGATGAGCGACACCGACAGACGGCCGCTGACGGAAGCACCGCAAATGCATGTCGACTATTGCGAAGAAAAGGGATGCGAGGAGTGGAGTGGCTGGGACAACAGTCCTTCTCCGGCTGTGGCGACTCGCTGGTAGTGCTTCGAGCATTTCCCACACAGGTCATACGAGCAGGAACAGGCACTCAGGCGGACGCTAGAGGCGGCCGAGCGTGGAGATATCGTTCAACGATTGCTGGGCGGATCATCTGCGGATCTTTGACCGTCGTCGACGGCGACACGGTAGATGCGGCGGGCAGAACATGCGGTTGCTGGGAAGGTGTTCCCTTCGTTCCTGGCTTCGACACGCCGGAGACGCACGCGAAGTACATGAAGGAACGGAAGCTGGCACTTGTCGCCGAAGAGAGGCCAAAAGAGCTGCTGGCCGCGCGCAGCCTGAAGGTGATGCTCAGCGGAGTGGACCTGCGCATGCAGCGCAACGAGAGACCCGTGTCATGGAGGCGCCCATGAGCTCATTAGTCGGCGGAAACTCAGTGAACGGTGATCACCGGAATGCCAGCTTCGTCGGCGGCACGGATAAGCGCTGCTCGGGCATCCTGAGCCGGAATTTCCCCATGAATTGCATTCCGGCAGGCCCTAATCGCTATAAGATATTCTTCTCCATCGTCGACCGGCCAGCTAGCCGTCAGCATTTCGGCAGCCTGGAAAAGGGTCGCGACGAGCTTGTATTTTTCCGACCCGCTTACAACGAGCATCAGAGGGGTAAACTCTCCGGATGTGTGCCATTTCATGACTTTCGGTCTCCCACGGTAAATATATTAGTAACCGTGCAAGAACTGTTCCGTGATCTTCTGCCAAGTTTGTTTCGCAGGCCGCATCATAAAAAGGAGACCATGTCTTAAAGGCGCTTCAGTCGCCTCAGCATCGCCAGCGTCAGCATGGGCTCCTGTTGGCGGGGAAACGCTCGCCAGCCTCATTACCCGGCATGCTGAATCCACGAAGGCCGCCGACATGTTCGCGAGGAAGTCGGCCCCCCCGAATTATTCCGGAACGTCGACATCATCGAAATACCGCTTAACCAGGGATGGCCGCGATTGCCCCTACCGGACCGGCTCCAGCGCTGCCACGTCGCCATGTTTCACCATCCCAAGCCGGCACGGATATCTCGATCGGCGAGCCAGGCATGGAGCCGCCTATGCCATACCGCTTGCAAGAGCCTCGGATCGCCTTGTCCGTCTTCTCCGCGAGGGTCCAGGCTTTTTTGACGGTTGTACCTTGCTCTTCCTTATCAAAGAGTGGGCCATGGCCCGAGAGCGCCGGCGGCGATCGGTTCGCTGCTCGGGAAAAGCATCTCTCATCACGGCACCACTCTTGAATAAACGGAAGGACAGGCGAGTTTCGGTTAGCAAGGAGGAAATCATGTCCGTACCCAGCGAGCCTATCGTTCCGCCGCCAGCGCCGCCGATCGGCAATCCCGAACCTGAGCGAGATCCTGAGGGAGACTCCGCCGCCTGATGGCCCCGAGCCAGACGACGGCGACGTTCCGATGACGCAAGCTCACGCCCAGGAGGCCCAACGAAGCCCGACTTGGGGACTGCTCTGCCGCGGCGTTCAAGTGCATGCTGCTGACCGAGATCATGCGACATTCGTTCTGATGGGAGTGAGCTCCTCGTCCTTCAGGCTCCAAATATTCGAAACCATGTGGCAATTAGGACATGGATTCCGATTTTAGACAAACTTTTCAAAGCTCTCCGTCAATTCGCCGACCGTCGTTGGGTTGTCAGACGAGCGACTGTTTTCACCGATCACTTCAGGCCTACTTGAGCTTTCAATGATAACACCAAGGCCATAGGATTCGCGGGCGACGCTGCAAATCCAAAATGCTCATAGAAGGCCTTGGCCTCATCGGAGATCGCGTGAACCAGAAGGCCGCGAATACCCATGATATGGGCTGCCTGTCCGGTACGCAGCACGGCGTCTTGCAACAGCGCGGCTCCGATTCCTTTTCCCTGCCAGTTGCGATCGATGGCCAGACGGCCAAGGACTGCCATGGGAACCGGGTCGGGCATGTTGCGCCGGATCGCTCCGGGAGCGTCCGCGACCGCCAGCGCTCCCGATGAGAGGCAGTAATAACCGACAACGCGCTCGCCCTCGCAGACCACATAGGTTCGCGATGCGCCGCTGACCTGATTGGCCCGCGCCCTGCGGCGCAGCCATTCATCAAGGCTGTCGTGCCCGCTGTCGAATAGCAGGAGATCGTGCGCTTCGCCGAGAAGCATCGGTGCAGACAACATTACGGCTGCCAGGGTTTGGGAGCATTCATCAACCGTTCGAAGCCTTCGCTATTTGGCGGCTGGTCGAGGACGGCGAGATAGTGTTTGTAGCTGTCAGGATCGACCCGCACCAATGTCTGATCGAGAAGCGCGTCTTCTGCGGCACGGCGCGATGCGTCGATCATGAAATCCGAACGGGTTTTCCCGTGGGCCTTGGCGGCGCGGTCGATCAGGACGCGAACGTCCTCACGAACCCTCAAGTTAACGGCGCGGGTATGGGTATCAGTGGCATTTTTGCTGGTCATGGCCTTTTCCTTCAAGGCCTTATACCACAAACGCATACACAATGTGTATCTATTTCCTGCGGTGTTGCGGGTTGATATCCCAAAGCCTCCCTTTTGGTTCCTTCTGGACATGGGCGCTGATCGCTTTCGATCGGAAGCCCGGCTTTCATCGTTAGACAAGAAACTGGCGACGCCAGTTCCTCAATCCCTACGCGAGAACGCGCCGCCGCATTGCGGGCGCTAGTTGAGTGATCCAGCACCCGGGATCGCGCCTCTCGCACGAACCAGCAAATCCGCGCATTTGGAAAGGCGAACACTGGGCACAAGCTCATCTGCGTGCCGCCAATGTTCGGCGGCAATGACGATCGTTCGTGCGTTCTCAATCAAATCCGCTGGATCGAGCTTTCCCGCGATCCATTCGTCGTGCCCCTTGAGCATCTTGCAGGACTTCGGCTCCTTGAATTGCAAGTTATTGACTGAGAGCCTGAGGGACACGGGACCTCCGCTCAAAGGTAAGCTCGCGAAAAGAACACTGCGGTCGTTAAAAAGGCGACCACGAGGGTTAGCAGCCGAACGACCGGTGATGGCAGCCTTCGTCCGATATGCGCTCCGATCCATCCGCCGATAACGGCTCCAATCGTCATGGGAATGCACTCCTGCCATACGATTGCCCGGGCAAGTACGAAGACGACGACGGCGACCGCGTTGGCGGCGGTTACCATCACCATTCTTGTCGGATTCAGGCTCTTGATGTCCCCGCCCCCGAGCGCGCTCCACGCCGCAAGCATCATGAGACCCACCGCGCCGCCAAAATAGCCGCCATAAAGACCGAGAAATAACTGAACCGTTGCGAACGCCAGAACACTCGGACGTGCCTGCGTCTGCAACTGGGCGCTGAGCCTCGGACCTGCAGCGAGCATCAATGTCGCCACCAGCAAAAGCCATGGCAGGATACCATCGAAAATCCTCGAAGGGGTTAGCAGCAATAGAATGCTTCCGGCCACACCACCCATCACCGTCACGACAGCAATGGGCACGACATTGACGCCGCACACACTCCTAACCCCATCACGGTAGACCCACGAGCTCGCCATACCGCCGGGAAACAAGGCTAAGGTGCTTGTCGCGTTTGCGGCTACCGACGGCACTCCGACCGATATCAGCGCAGGCAGGGATACGAACGACCCGCCGCCCGCCAACGCATTCATGCTGCCTGCTAACAAGCCAGCAAGGAAAAGAAGCATTATATCGCACATGTTCAGGTCGCCTTAGCACCCAAGCCTGATTTCGGCCGAGCCTCTTGTCCAATACCGCGGTCACATTGCCGTACGACGCTGTGCGTCCATAAGAGTCCGCCCCACGACTAGTATCCTGTCATTTCGAGATATCCGACGCCTGACATTGAACCCCTGAGATCTATCGGCCCCTCCCAGTATGGCGTCGATGTCGCCATCCAGGACTGGTCATTCAACGGTTTGGTTCTTATATCGAGCGACTTACCTGGAACGCGTATTCGCCATTCCACCGGTATCTCTCGCCCCTTGACTGTTGCCTTCCGCAAAGGCTCCAGTTGAACCTCTTCTTTCGACAGGGGTGTCGTTCGCCCGTCCGAGGATATCCAGTTCGCGGAGATGAACCCGTCCTTATCATCGCGAAGGCGAAAGGCCATAAGCTTCTCGCCAGAGTCGAAATGTAATGAGAACCAGTCCCACCCCGTCTGGTTTGAGGCGAGCGGCTGAGACGACCACTCCCGATCCAGCCACGCTCTCCCGGTGACCTTCACCGGGGATCCGGAGATCGTGATTGCGCCGGAGACCTTGTAGAACGGTTGCGAGTAGTAGTAGCTCGCCTGCCCGCCTGATGACTTCACAGAAAACCCGTTATCACCCTGCAGCACGAGCGGGCCATCGGCGCCAAGGTTCAAGCCAAAGCTGAAATCCGTCCCGCTCGCAGTCACCGAAAGATCCCCAAGGTCAAAGGCGCTCTCAGTGGAACCAGTCATCTGCCAGTCGTCGATCCATGCCCGAAACGGCGTGGCCTCGACGCCTGCCTGTCCAACTCCGCCCCGGCCCAAGCGCTCGGCGACGAACTGGTGAGACTGGGTGGTAATCGCCGCATGCCCGATCCATAGCTGGGGATCTGCGAAGCCTGGCCTTTCTTCCGGAGCCAGAGCGGATCGAAACAATGTCCACTGCGCCCCATACCGCTTGCCATCCTCACCCTTGAGGTTGGCGGTGACATACCACCACTCGATCCGATAATCCGGATGAGCGCCATGATCGGCAGGAAACGAGAGATCGCGTCCACGCTCCGGGATCGAAAAGCCCTGTGCATCCGATCCCAGTCCGGCGAACCCCTGCCCCGACGCCTGTTCAGCCAGAGAGACCATAGCCACCGCGACAAAGGCGGATGAAACTTTTCTAACGTTCATTCGCGAAAATCCTAAGCAGGTCTGCAGGATTGATCGTGGCCAGGCGCCTGACCGGCACCAGCACCGACAAGAACGCCGCCAGCAGCGCAATCGCTCCCAGCCAGAGCCAGTCGATCGGAAAGACCATCATCGGCAAGCGCCACCCGAATGCCTCCACGTTCACAATCGAAAGCAGCACCCATGCCAAAGTAAGACCGACGGGAATCGCCGCCAGAAATGTCACGAGCCACAGCGCCAGTGTCCGGGCAATTTCGTATAGAGCCAGATCTCGACGCCGCACACCGATCGCCCAGACTGGTGCAAGCTGCGGAAGCCGAATTCCAGAGAGGGTCAAGAGGCTTGAGAACATGGCAAATCCCGCCACCGCCAGCGTGAGGACGTTCAGTGCACCTGTCACCTTAAATGTCTGGTCGAAGATGGCTCGCGACTGTCGTTTGAGTGAAGCCTGGTCGACGATCGCTGTCTCAGGCAGACCCAATTCCGCGACTAGCTGACGTTTCAGGTCCTGGGCTTGCTCGGGAGGCACGCGGACGCCGTATCGGAGCTTCGGCACATTCGGGTAATGATCAACCAAGGTATCGATGCCAACAATTACCTGCCCGATGGGGTTTCCGTAGTCTGAATAAACGCCAACTACGGTAGCAGTCCACCCACCCGGCATAACCAAAGGCTGGCCGATCTTAGCTTGACCACGACGCCACATCTGCTCGTTGACGAGAGCGCCCTGCCCGTTAGCAACCGTTCCCCACACGTCCTTATCGGAAGCGATCAGTGGCCAGTGCTCCCGATAGGTCGGATCATCTGCGACGCCAAAAATCTGGACCTGCTCACCTGAGACCTCACCGTCGACGCTCCAGATCGGAAGGACTGCTGTGGCGTGCCGCTGAAGCCAAGTCCGCAGTCGCTCGGACTGGTCGTCATCCTTGGCGGTCACGTATAGCTCTGCGGCCAAGCGTTGATCCAGCCATGCGATAAACGTCAATCGGAAACTGGAAACCATCGTGCCGACACCAATGTTTGCCGACAATGCTAGAAGAAGGGCCATCAGGGCCAGTGACAGCCCCGGCAGCTGTATACGGGTATCTGCCCAGAACCATTCCATAAGAGCGCTTCTTGCGAAATGTTGAGCCGTGATCAGGGTAACGGCAATAAGCCCTGGCAGTATCAGTGCCGCTCCGAGAAGCAGGCAAGCGAGTACTGCAAAGCCCGCGACAAGGCCGGACCCGGCTATTGCAAGGAGGGCTGCGAATATTAGCAACGACCCGCCAGCTCCAGCCTGATAAACCAGCGAGCGCGCTGATGCTCTCGCCCACGCCCTTGGTTGAGCCGCTGCGAGGATCGGCAGTGCCCAGACGCGCCAAAGGCTCTGTGCCGAGGAAACGCCGGTCCCTCCAAGAGCGATCGCCAGTCCCGCTAGCCACCATTCGGGCCGAATTGACAGCGAGCCCGACACATTCGCCCCATACAAGTTCCGCAAGGTGGCAGCGACACCCGGCATCAAGAGCCAGGCGATGATGTAGCCGAGAATAACCCCGAGAACGCCGGAAACCAGGGCCAGTATCGACAGTTCAACCACGAGCATGACGGCCAGAGTCCGAAGGGAAACACCAAGAGATCGCAGTGTTCGAAGGGTACCGCGACGCTGTTCGAAGGTCAGGCCTGTTGTGGAGTAAACGATGAACAGACCGACGACGAACGACAGAAACCCGAAAGCGGTCAGGTTAAGGTGGAAGCTGTCCGTGAGGCGCGAGACATCCGGCTGGTCGGCCGGTTCGCGAATGGTCAGCCCCGGCGCTATTTGTTCGAGAGCTTGAACTGTAACCCGCTGCTCGGGAGCTATGACCAGACGGTCGATCTTCCCATGTTTTTCAAGCAATTTGTCCGCTACGGAGATGTCCACGAAGGCAGCGCCGTCTGGGAGGTTGCCGTGGACTTTGACGGCCATATCCGTGTTGCCACGCAGCCGCTCAGCAGTCGCGGCGGATACCAAAAGAAGCCCAGTAGTGGAAAAGAAGTCGGAGAGCTCCGCACCGTTTGCGATGGTCACGCCCGAACTACCCCTGGGCATGGTCAGCGGCTCGATGCCGACCATTCTTATCCGCACCGGCCCAAAGCGATAGTTGCCCTCGATGACAGGCGAAATGTTCAGGCCTGCTCGGCGAAGGCTTCCATATACCGCGGTCGCAATACCATCATCCTCCTTGGCAACGATCTGCCGAAGGCTTCCTTGCTCGAGAACCGATGATGCCCGTGCGTAACTTGCCCTAGCCTCTGCATTGATTGCTTGGACGCCGGACCAAAGCGCCGTTGCGAGCGTTATTCCCATGACCAAGGTGAGCAGCTGAAGCGGCTTTCGGCGCCAATGCGACAGCAGCGCTGCGAAAGCGACGAGGTTCATTCGACAATCTTCCCGCCGCGAAGAACCACTATTCGATCCAGACCGCCTGCAAGCCTTGCGGAGTGAGTCACAAGCAGAAGAGCGGACCTCGCGGTCCGTGACAGACTGACCATAAGATCTAGGACCCTGTCTCCGGTCTGCTCATCCAGGTTGCCCGTTGGCTCATCCGCGAGAATGAGTGGCGGCCGCGCGGCCAAGGTCCGCCCAATCGCAACGCGCTGTTGCTGACCTCCAGATAGTTGCTCGGGGTAGCGGCTGATGTAATCACGCAGCCCCAATTTGCCAATCAGCTCCATCTCCCAAGCAGGATCAAATCGATCGGCGAGCTTTGCGTGGAATGAGATATTGGCGGCGACTGTCAGCGAAGGGATGAGATTAAACTGTTGAAAAACCAAGCCCACCTGGGTTCTACGGTAATGAGCGCATTCATTCTCATTAAGCTGCCGGATGTCCCGTCCGTTCATGACGATGGATCCACTATCCGCGCGATCCAGACAGGCAGCCAGGTGAAGCAGCGTACTCTTGCCACTGCCGGACTCTCCCGTCAGGGCCACGCTTTCGCCAGAGGCCACCTGAAGGTCGACCCCCTTTAGTATTTCGATTAGCCCCTCGGCCGTGGTGTAGGATTTTCTGACGCCTGAGAGGGCAAGGATCATGTCGGTCTCTTAGTCAGGGATTCGCAGAATGCAACGACCTATGGGTGACCTAAGAATTTATTCGGAGGATCACAAGACCTTGGTCCGAAACGTTCACCTTTGAAGGGCCAAGCCTACCACGTTCGCCGCGACCTACCGCCAACTGGGATCGCTTCAGCTCGTAGTCCGCGTGGCCCCACGACCAACCAAGGAGTCGATACCTAATCGCCGCGCTAAATCCCAGGCAGCTTATCAGTCGTCACCGTCGCTGCCGCGAGGCGCTACTCGATCTGATCGGCGTCGCGCAGGACGCGGCAATGTGGACAAAGACACCTCCACAGCGTGCGAGCTTCCGCGCGTGGACGGAGATCATCTGCAATGATCTTCTCCAGGCGACACAAACAAAGAGCGGCTTCCTCCTTGGACTTGCCCTGCACGACGACCAGCGGATCCATAGCGTTCGGGATGACCGTCATGTTTTTGAAGACGTTGAACTGTTGGAACACCATCGCTGTGCGGAGACGGATCGCCTGGACGGCAATCTTGTCCGGGCGCGCGAAATCCATCCTGATATCGTCGAAAGCAATCGTGCCGGATGTTGGCTTCACCAAATGGTTGATGCACGTCAGGAGCGTCGTTTTGCCCGTCCCGCTTGGTCTGATGGCCTCGTGAGTCACGGGATCCTCGGGCGGCACCTGCATCAGTCCCCCGTTCCCTTGCGTGTGGCCCGAAGGTATCTATTGTCGAGAATGCCGGGTGGTTGGGAGTAGGTAATGTCGGCAGTGCCGTTCTCAAAGATTTCGACGCCGCTCAACGCGCTGTTCGCTACAATCGGTCTCCTGGTCGTTGCCGCACTGACGACGCAGGGCCTCACTGGACGGGAGAGGCTTGTCTTTGAGCTGCTACTTGCGGCAATTTGGCTGGCCTATGTCCTCCAATTGAGCGGCGCATTGCTTTCACGGCGCCACCGCTTGTCGGGCGGGATGCCTGCCCTCGTGATCGATTTGCTCGCGGTTCTGGTTCCTGCTGCTGCATTCTTGTTCGTTGGGCCCCCTGATCGAAACCTCTTTTGCGCCATTTGGCTTCTCAAGCCGTTGCGCGACTCGACCTTCTTCAGGCTGCTGGCAAAGGTGGTCGCGAATGAATCGCGCAATCTGCTTGGCGTTACATCGGTGTTCGGCATCGTTCTTTTTGGCGCTGCGTTAGCCGGTTATATCATCGAGCGAGATGTCCAACCCGATAGGTTCGGCAGCATTCCGCAGGCGATGTGGTGGGCGGTCGTGACGCTGTCGACGACCGGCTACGGCGACGAGATCCCGCAGACCCTCGCAGGTCGAGTTCTGGCCGGATTGGTGATGATGAGCGGGATCGGTATTTTTGCACTTTGGGCCGGCATCCTCGCCACCGGCTTCTACGAAGAGGTTCGCCGCCAAGACTTCGTTAGCAATTGGCAATTGGTCGCTGCCGTACCCCTCTTCCAGAAGCTTGGTTCCGCTGCACTGATCGAGATCGTTCGGGCGTTGCGACCGCGCGTTGTCCCCGCAGGTGCCGTGATCTGCCGCAAGGGCGATGTTGGCGATCAGATGTTCTTCATTGTCGAGGGGCGGGTCACCGTGGCGACACCCGACCATCCAGTGGAACTCGGTGCCGGAAACTTCTTTGGCGAGATGGCGCTGATCAGCGGCGAACCGCGCTCAGCGACGGTCACCGCAGCAACCGAGGTATCGCTGCTGTCGCTTTACGCCGTGGATTTCCAGATGTTGTCGAGCAGTAGTCCGGAGATCGCGGAGACCATCCGGAAGACGGCGCTGGAGCGGCGGGGCGGGCCGCCGAAGGAATAATCCAAGCCTGATGGTTGCGGCATAGCAGCGGCCAGTGAAGGTTACGCCTTGACCGGCTCATTGGTCCGAGACGGTCGAAAAGTAGAGCGTTGGGGTGTTGATTCAACCTGATCTTGCAACTTATGATCGGCGGCCTCCTGTGGACTGTCACCTAATTGTGCGCCTTGCCCGACCATCGCGACGCACTCGCCTAGTTCGTGAAGACCGTGGAGGTGGTCGTTGATCGAGGAGACGTAGTGTCTGGCAACAGGCGCTCGCCTGTTCGGGAAATCGAAGTCGAACTGAAGGACGGCGCTCCGAAGGACCTGTTCATCTTCATTCGCAAGATCGACGCGATCGCACCTTTCCGGTTCGGCGTTCAGTCCAAGTCAAAACGGGGCCTCGCGCTTCTGGACAGGCAGCAATTCATGTTCAAGGCAGAGCATCTCGATCTCGAACGAGACATCAAGGCGTCTACCGCCTTTCGAGAGATTGCCTGAAAACCCGCACGGTGATTGAAGTCATCAAATAAGTTGAAAGCATCGCGGGCCTGCTTCCCAGGCCCGGAGCAATTTGATCGCCGCATTTCATCTTCATTCGCGGTTGATATTCACGATTTGCTGTGGTCATCCCGAGACGAAGACCGTGTTGTATTCCGCACAGGAAGCGTTCGGGCCTGACGTCAAGGTCTGGTCCACGGACAATTCTTCATGGCAGGGCGCGGGGAGGATCTCGGACCTTAGTTGGGGATGCTTCAGACTGAAGTCCTACACGTGGAACCGCTTGTGGTGTGGAGTGTTTTCGATTGGCGACGCCAGAGAGCGCCGCGCTGATTTTGTAGCCGCCCTGGAGACGAACCATGCGCCTGCTCATCGTCGAAGACGAACCGGGAATCGCTCTGGTGATTGAGGACGTCGCGATCGACGCCGGATTTGAAATCACTGGCACCGCGGGGGACATGTCGGAAGCTCTGGAGCTCGGCTCCGCAGCAGACATCGCCATCATCGACGTCCGGCTTGGGGATGGAATCACCGGGCCTTCCATTGCGCGCGCCCTCTTTTCCGAATTCGGAATTGGGGTGGTGTATTTCACTGTGAACCCTGGCCTCACCGAGGATCCGGAGGGCCGAGCTGTCGTCACTAAGCCGGCGAGCCCCGATAGAATAGTTGATGCGTTGTCCATGGCAGCCAAGAACGCTCGCGCAAGAACGCATCGCGTCGCGAGCGGGCACACCTTCCACTGAACGCTTGAGGCCCCGTTTGTCGGCTCCTTCCCAATGAACTCAATGCTGCCGACACTATCCTTGTTGACATGGGTCCACAGCGCGTCACCAGGGAGGTCCTGACTGGATACAGCAACATCGCTAAAACCTCCCTGGTGTCCTTTCAACAAGGATCAGCAAAATTTAAGTCGGATAGCGCCGAGGGGAAGACGGACCTAAGTCGGACTGGCCGGCCCAGGACCTGCTTCTCATATCAGGCTTGAGGTAACATGAAGTTCCGTGGAGGGGCGGAACAGGAGGAGAGTATGAAGTTCGGCCCCAATAGTCATGAAGACCGCTGTTCGGAAGGCCATAGTGCGGCCTCTACTATCGCAACGATATCAGCAGCTCTTTCCGTCGATCCTGACATTGACAGCAGCGCCATCGAGATCAGGATGCTCGGCCCCGTCGTTCTGCTCGAAGGCTACATAACAAATCCTGCAGACCGCGACAAAGCCATCTCAATTGCAACGATGATCGTCGGCCAGGAAAACATCCAGGACCGGATGTTGAGCCGTTTCCCCATGCAATAAGTTGGCGGTATCCATACTGGCTGAGACCAAGGTCCGATGTAGCCCCGGCACGAAGTCCCAGCTCTGGAACAGTTTTTCTGTTTGACGGTTTCGACCTCCAGCGGAACCAACCGCGTCAAAGGAGAAAAACAGATGAATATCAAAGCAGTAGGAATTGCCGCCAGCATCCTGTTGGCATCGACGTCAGCGTTCGCGCAGTCGTCAACGGTGACAGGCGCGGCAGGTGGAGCTGCCACGGGCGCGATTGTCGGTGGTCCGGTGGGTGCTGCTGTCGGTGGCATCGTCGGCGGCGTGGCAGGCAGCGTCATCGATCCACCGCCTCAGAAAGTGATCACTTATGTCCAGCAGGCTCCGGCCCCGACCGAACGCGTCGTGGTGAAGGAGAAGGTGGTTGTAGGACAGCCCCTGCCGGAGACCGTTGTCGTGACACCAGTCCCCGATGATCCGAAATATGCATACGCGATCATCAACGATCAGCGTGTGATCGTCGAACCTTCTTCCCGAAAGGTCGTCCAGGTCATCCAATGACCGACGGACCGGCTTAGGCCGTTTTTCTAACAGTGAGGGCACGCATGCGACGCATGAGAATGCGAGGCGGCATCGCGTGCCCGAAACCTCGGAGATTGATCATGAAAAGCAACCATCTCACCATGCTCATGGCAGCCTTGTCACTGAGCGTGTCGCCCCTTGCAACATTGCCGGCAGCAGCCCAGCAGGACACCAAGAGCAGCGGCCAGCCCCAATCCGGTTCTCAGACGGGCACGGACACCGGTTCGCAGTCCGGCTCTAGCGCCGCCGGCACTGGCACCGACTGCACCCCCGACGCCTCGGGAGCCTGCCCGCAAGGCAAGGGCCAGTCATCGCAGCAGAAATCCGGTCAGGGCTCGGATACCCAGAAGAGCGCCGAGCAGCCTTCCCAGGATAAGTCTTCGACGAGCGGAAGCGCCTCCGGCAAGGCTTCGACTGAAACCAAGCCTGGATCGCAAGACGCCGGTAGCGGCACGACCACCGAACAGAAGCCCGTCGCCAAGTCCGGCACCACCGATAACAGCGGCGCAGCCACCTCAGGTACGAAGAGCAGCACGCAAAATGCCAAGCCTGCAGAGGGCACGGGCAAAGGCGCCAACACGCAGAGCGGTGATGCCTCGAAGCAATCGACGGACCAGAACGCGACAACGAACAAGAGCTCGTCCGAAACCAACGTCAACAACACCACCGCCACGAATAACCAGACGAACACAAAGACCAACGTCAACATATCAGTCGAGCAGCAGACTGAAATTCGCACTGTCGTGAAGGAAGTCCATGTCGAGCCGGTGAAGGAAGTCGACTTCACGGTTTCCGTCGGGGTGAAAATCCCGAAGAAGGTACGGCTGGAACCGCTGCCGCCGCGCATCGTGAAGATCGTTCCGCAATATGAAGGCTACCGCTTCTTCATCCTTGCCGACGGCCGGATTGTCATCGTCGATCCTTCTGCATTCACCATCGTCTACATCATCGCGACATAACCGCCAGCGCCTCGGCGGCGACCCCCGCCGCCGGAGCGCCAGCGAGGAGAGGAACATGATCTATTCCGAAGAGAAATCCGGTGGTCTGGCCGTGCCGCTGATCGCCATCCTGCTGGCAATCGCCGGCATTCTCGCCGTGCTTGTCGCCACCGGCGGCCGACATAGCAGTGCCGCCGGCCGTGTCTGGGTTCCACAGGTTCAACAGCAGGGGTCGGGACAATGAAAGCCATCGCATCCGTTGCCTTTGGCATCTTAAGCTCGGTCGGGGCCTGCGTCGCTGCCGCATCTGTCGCATCCCATGTCGTGGCGGATTCCGAACCTCACGCCTTCAAGGAGCTCGCAGCGCGCGATCTGTGGACGACGACGCCGGTAAAAGTCGATCCTCGGCAGCAGCCCTATGAACGAATTCCGCCTCTCTATTCCAGCTATGTGACCGAGGCGTCGGCGAGCACGGCGTCAGCGGCAAGGCCCGATTCGGCTCGCCCGCCAGCCGAACTTCAGACACCGCAGCCCAGACTTTCGGCCGCGCATCTTGCCTGGTGTGGGGAACGTTATCGCTCTTTCGATCCCACGACCAACAGCTATCGGTCCTATAGCGGTGAGACCCGCGAATGCGCATCGCCGTTCCAGCGGACTGTCGCCGAGGCCGATGAAGGCGTCGGCACGAAAGTGAATGCACAGGCGGCAGCCCGGTGCGCCGCTCGCTACAAGTCGTATCGACCGGAAGACAATACGTATCAACCATGGGAAGGACCGCGGCGCAGCTGCGACATGTCGGATCTCGTTGCGACGAGCAATTGATTATCGGCGGAGGTCGCGCGGTGCGGACCACGCTGCACCAAGCTCGTGAATGGGACGGGTTGTATTAGAGTGTTGGAGATCAGGGGATGGCAACGGCGCTGATAACAGAAATCCAGCAGGCGCAGACAAGGCTTCCGCTCTTGAGCCGAGCGGATCGAGCAGCCCTTATCGTTCGCATCCACCGCGAGCTGAAGACGCATCGGCGGGAGGTTCTCGCAAATGTGCCAGCCGAGCCCGCGTATGGATCGACAGGCTGATTGCGTCCGTGTCCTCGACGATACCGGAAATCGTCAACATGCTGGACGCCGAGTTCAATCGTGTCTCGAGCGAGTTCGAAAAGCTTATCGCGACGCTCGATGACATTTCGCATGCGGAGAAGCTGTCGAAGATAATTCTTGAGAGGCCCGCGGCGAACAGGTGGTCTAATTGGATTTACGCGTGGCGCCAGATCGCCCTGCCGCGCCGGCCCTTTCCGGGCCTATGGCTTTCGTCTCCACCGCGACACTTCTTAGTCTGAACTAAACGGCATCGTCCTTCGGAGATCGTCGTCGACCATGACGAGGCTGGGATTATGAAGGAAGCGAAGGAACACGCCGAACGCCTTGAGCCTATTGCCCCTTCATCCAACGTTCAGGTTGGATCGCCGAAATTAGTCCAACAGCCTCGGCTACAGATGTATGGACGACCTAGATGTTTCCAGCGCTGACCTCCCTTTCCGACCATGATATTGAAGTTGTGGTCGATACCGTGACAGAATGGTGTTCGCAGCATCATTGCGACATTGATAGTAACCGCGGGCAACTTGCGCTCACAACGGCTGTCGACGCGCTTCAGAGCTCACCGGGCCGGGATGCTTTGCTGCACCATCTCTCCGAGAAATTGGACGAACAGTAATTGAGAGTACGCTTTCGATGATATGTGATTGGAAGACCGCTCAGCGCACAGGAGATTGATTGCGTGGGGTCAGGCAATATCGCCGAGCGGCCGATCGAATAATACTAGAGACTATTTTCGACTTGAAGTCACTTTGTACATCAGAGCGAAGTCTTACGATCAGTGCCTAGTCGCAAATAGCTATGGAAACAGCATCTCAAAAGTACTATTTTATTGAAAATGTATGATTATCAGCAAGGTGATTTGCAACGTGGCCAAGTCACTAGCCGTAAAAAACACCCCCCTTCCTGATCCCCGCTCTAGCGGGGTTTTCTTCCCACCCCCGCAGGCGGAAGCTAAGGCGGCGAAGCGGAACTTTCTTTCATCTGCCATGTCTAGCGTTCGGACGTGCCGGAACGCGCGTCCTACTTTCCATGCATCACCTCGTTGCGCTGGCGTGAACCGACCAGTAACCAGATTTGGTTGTTCACGTCGTACACCAGGTTGAAAATTGATATGCATGACTCTCGCCTAACTTGTGGAGACGAAGTTGCCTGGAATGATGTTGATGTATTCCACTACTCCGATCACAGTTCACAGCTGGGTCCCCGGCAGCGAGAACAAAGAGTTCATCTCTCTGCAAGCAGCTATTGAATACGCTGGAAAGCACATTGACGAACTTCCGGCGATAGAGATTCTTATCCGCACAGGCGCCCATCGTTATGTCATCATTTGGGGTGATCAACTTGCGGCATTGGTCAGGCGGGTTTGCGTTCTTAATCGCGGCAAGGCATCCCAAGGACATTGAGTGAAAAGCCAACCGGCTCGGGCTCCTGCGTCGACGCGAAGGCGCTGGGTACCGGCCTTGCGATCCTCACGATCCGCCCTCTCCAGTCGTTTGGACTCAATCGTCCGGAACCGTACAGGAACTTTTCGGACTATCTACTGTTAGGCCCTAAGGATCGCACAGGCGCCCCAAACTGGGGTTGTCCGCTTCCCTTCCTTCCTGTGCGATCCGTCCTTTCCCCAAGCTGCCCCGTTTCGGCGGGGCGCCTTTCTGGTCCACAGCGAGCTCCTTCAGCGCCTTGATCTCTAGCGGATGAAAGATCAAAAAAATCCGTCGGAACGGGAACAAAAAGCTCCGTTGATAGTAAAGCATTCGGGCCGTGCGGAGATTATTAAAGGCTGCCGTCCTACATTCGATGCACGATCCACTCAACCCAGGACTTAGCCCCGCTTCAAAAAGCGGGGCCTTTTTGGTACCACGACCTGACCCAAGCCGCAGCCCCGTCGATGGTGAAGCCCGGCCAAGCGATAACTGGTGCTTTGTCATGTGATGCGCACGAATAACCGCTTAAAAGCGAGTTACGCCGCTCAGCCGACCTTCGTCGATGGATGGCCCCAATCTTGGCGCGGCATTCCCGGCCGCTGCGGTTTCGGGCGAAACTTCACCAGTACCTCGCGGCCATCAACGGAAGCCTGTGTGCGCTCCAGCGCGTCGCGTTCGGCAACTGCCTGGCGCCAGTGTTCGTCGTCGCGGCCGTGAGGGCGGCCCTGTTCCTCCCAAATCGCATAAGCTCTTTTGCTGATCCATTCGTGGCGTCTACTGCTCATCTATCCATTCCATTCGATGGTTGGGGAATGCTGTCCTGCGGGACCGGTCTGTCCTGCCGAACCGGCCGGCGGCGCTTGGCGGCCATCAGCAGGTCGAGTTCGATCGAGGAGGGTCCGAAGCGGGCGAACAGGCTTTCTGTCTGCTCGCCTTTCAAGCCATATTTGGAAGCGAATTCATCAAGGCTATCGGGGCGGCCGCGCAAGATTCTGCTCCGGCGCTCCGGTTCACGGATTTGCGTCATTGTGGTAACCCCAGTTTGTTTTGCGAATCTGAGAACAAATAATAGCGGCGGAAGTTCCGCCAATTTTCAGCGTTTTTTCGTCCGGTAGTGCCGTCAGGAGCTGCGGCGCGAAAGCCGGCCGCCTGCGCTTTTGGCGGCTACGCCACAAACGAAAAGCGCCTTCCCCGATTAAGGAGAAGGCGGTCAAACTGCCGAGAAGTACCGCGAAGCGCCATATCCACAACAGATAAGGATGGCGCCCGCATCTGGTCACAATGCGATGTCATAGGCAGAGTCCGAATGGCTGGTTTGTCACTCTATGCTTTCAAAACTGATCGTGATTACCCTCGTGTCGCCTGTGCTGGTGCTTACCGCTTGCTCGCACCCCGAGCCTCTTCAGACGGCCACAGTTGCTCCGGTCGCTGCGACGGCAGTTCCGATCACCGACCAAATGGTGATCGCCGAAACCGTGGGACGGGCCACGGTCGGTTCTGATCCGCTGGCGTGGGCTAACCCTTCCACTGGCAGCGCTGGGGTTATCGAGCAGGTTCGGCCAGGCACAAACAATCCAGACGGATGCCGCGACTTCGTCACAAGCAAGCAAAGCCTTGACGGCGTGACTCGATTCAATGGTGTAGCTTGTCCAGCAGATGGTTCTTGGAAGCTAAACGGCTCGTCTGGCTTGCACTAACCCAAGTTGGATCGGGTTTAGCGATTGCTCTTGCATTTCAACTCCCTATCGCGGATCTCAATCGAAATTCCTGCCGTTAGCAGAGCAATTTATTTGCGTTAGATCAGTCAGCTTCATCGCCTGTCTTTGGAAATAGTTGCAGGACATTCGATCCGTTCGATTGCGTGACAGGCCCGGTTGTTCGACGGCCGGAGCTTCGTTCTCCCACGCTCAGGATCGCCGATGCGAGGCCCTCGCGCTGGCGATAGTAGTCAGGCTTGGTAGGCAGCGTCAGTCCGAACTTTTCGAGCATGCGCTCTATTAGGTCCATGGCCTCGGCTGCAAGACCCGCATAACCTTCCTGGCGCTTCTCAAAGAAGCCATCGAACCCGGGCCTGGACAGATCGAGGCTATCCAATGCATAGTTGAGGTTCTTGACCCTGTTCGACAGCCACAAGATTTCGTCTGACAACTCGGCAGTGAAAAGCTTCCAATCGGCGTCCTTCGGAAGCGAAAGGACGGGATCCGGAACGTGAAACGCGAATTCGCCCTCATCCATCCGATTGAATTCTGGGATGTCCCGGACTGCCGCATAGCTCGCGCCAACGAAGTCGTCGAGCGCCAACACTGTCATCATCGCCAGATTTCTCGCCTCGCTTCTTGGGCGTCGATTGATCTGCTTTCTTGCGAGCTGAATCACCGCGGGGATGCAGGCGCCAGCAGTTAAGCCACCGGCAGCAATCAGCGCGCCCATTGCCATTATTCCTTGAGTGGTTTCGAAGAACTGCGTCAAAAGTCACCTCATTCGATTGGAGATGCGGGTCGCGTCAAAAACACGCGCAGACGGAATCAGAACTTTCCGTTCCAATGTGCCGCGAACTGAGAAGATAAGGAACACTGCTTCCTAGCCTATCCGCCCACTATTGAGCGAACGAAGAAGCAAAAAATTTGGTCGATGATAGCCATGCTGGTTTCCTTGACGTCATAAGGCGTCTTTACTGAGCACCGGCGGCAGCTTCTTTGCGAAAAAAGCTGTCAGTTCAAAATCGAAGTCAGCATATCAAGTGAGATCGAACGGTATCGCTTTCAAGGACCGTTTGTCCGTTGAGAGGGGCGGCTTGTAGCAAAATTACTCCGCCTTCCCACCCAATTTTCTCTAACCCCAAGCCGTTGGAGGCATCATGCATCATCGCCAACAATCGCGGTAACCACGGTCCGCAGAGGCGGCGACTTATCTGAGTCATCTGGCCGGCCGCGCCAATGAGCGGGCGATATCGACGATGTCATCGCGCGAGGCGGTTGGGTCCTCTTTATTCCAGGCAACACCCAGCCCCATCCTGAAGTCGATGCCCCTGACCGCCTTCATAGGATCGCCTGCTTTGTCGCTCACCGATGACAGCAAGCGGCCGCGCCACGGACGTGGCAATGCTCCCAGCAACGTCCGATTGGATTTTAAACACTGTTTCTTTGCCTATATCGTCGTAGTAGTTTTCAGCCCAGACGACAGCGCCGTCCGACCGCCTCACCAGCCGGGCCGACGATCTTAATCTCTCCCCATCCATTAGCACGGTGCCCTGAAGAACATAGAGACTATCTCTCGTACTCCGCGCGCCGTCGGCCTTTACGACGATGTTCTTGAGCGAAAACAGCTTGTTCACCAGGTCATAGGAAAGACCTTGAGAGATGGCCGACGCTGCCGGGGCTTTGGATATCGGCTCGAATGGCTCGACAAGGATCGATGGTATCGTCGTCGTGGCAGCCGTGTTCGGTGCGTCCAGCCAAACCCATGCCTGAGCCAGGACGAAAGCCCTTATGGTCGCAGCTGTCACCAACCATTGCCACGACTGCGGAAGGGCGACGGCGGCATTGCGCGTAAAAGTCGCGTCCATAGGCATCGGCGGGGGCTTCTGGGCTGGAGCCGTTGCCTGGCCGTCTGACACCTCCCGCATCCGGAAGCTTGGCACATATCTCCCTTTGGGGACGGCTATGACAATGTCATCTTGCGACCCTTCGAGCAGGTAATACCGCTCCAACTCTCGTCGGATGCGGCTGGCCTCTACTCGGACACACGGGTCGCTCTGGGCATCAAAGGAAGCATCCCGACCAAATACCGCTTGGGCGATTGTGAAGGCCTTGAGGTATCCTCCTCTCCCATCGAGGGTTTCCTCGATGATAAACTGCAGAAATCTTCTTGCCCGCTGCGGTAGGTCAAAGTCACGACTGCTCAATATGCGATCGAGTTGCTCCATAACCTGGTCTGGAGAAGGTTTAAGGGAGCGAATGGTATCCGGGTTTGCACCTGTCATTGCCGCTCCCCATTAAGAAATGCAGAGAATCGCAAACTCTCATGCGCAGTGACGCTTCGTTCTTTAGCATCTTCTTAATAACAGAGATGACACGATCCTGACCAGCTGTGAAGTGTGTAATGGCAATAGGAGCGTAAATGACAACCAGAGGTAGTAGTCATCCCCCCCGATCGGCGGAGGTCAATGGCGGCTTGATCCGCGTCGGTTTACAATACTCTTCTAATATAGGAATTTCACGGCGATGAGATAGGGACCGGACGACTGTCATTCACCACGTTTTGCAAGTAGTCTGACTAGTCCGTCGTTTCTCTTGGCTTCACTCGCAGTGACATTGGACGCCTTGGAGCGCGAATGGATACCCCCGAAATCATAGTGGATTACGCCCAAGTAATCCAAACTTCGTTAGCCCCGGTATTCCTCCTGGCAGGCACCGGCGGTTTTGTTGGCATTTACGTCACTCGTCTCGGAAGGGTGTCAGACAGACTGAATGAGGTCACCGACACCCCTCCTCCAAGGCAGAACCGTCAACGGCAACTGATGTATCTGCGACGTCGTACGCTGATTCTGGAAGTAGCCGTGATATTTGGTGCGGTCGCTGGCATCTGCACGTGTTGCGCAATCCTCAATCTTCTGTCGGGTGCCCTGGCGATACGTTTGCAACCAGAAAACCTCGTCTGGTTCTTCGGCGGCGCAATCGTATCATTGATGTTGTCGCTGGTTTCGTTCCTGCTTGAACTTGTCGTCGCCGGCTCCAGCATGCTTCTTCAGGTCAAGATGGATCGCGATCGGGGCAGATAAGTCCGCGACTGCACCGTTAGCCTGCGAGCAATCCTTATTCTTTAACTATTGCCACCTATGGTGCTTTGGTTGAGTTACGGGTGGCTCATGCAAGCAAGACGGCATCACGTTATCTCGCTAGGCATTGTTCTTGCGGTCGTTGGGGCTGTCGCGCCGCTCGCCGCCATGGCTTATGCCTCTTGGCAGATCGCAATAGCCAAGGAACTGTCTATCCTTCGCGACCATGCCGTCAGCGTCACTGAGCGCGCAAGATTCACGTTTTCCGACGCGCGCCAAGCGCTCGTCGATATGAATGCGGCAAACGTTGCTCCATGCTCGCAAGAGCGCATCGCGCTGATGCGCAAGATGACGATGAATACCGTATCTGTCGAAGAGATCGGCTACTTCGAGGGCGGCAATTTAAAATGCACGTCATGGGGTATAACGGAAGCCGACATCCCCAAGGAAGGTGGAGATTATACCACTTCCAACGGCGTACAGGTGCATCTGCGAATTCTTCCGCTTATCAGCCGTGGGAACTCCATGACGGAGCTTTCCCTCGCAGTTCGTGCCTTCGAGGTTTGTCGATGTCGAGCTGCGTCCGGGGATATCACTCGTCCTCTTTAGTAATACAGGGTTGCTGATCGACGGGGTTAATGATCCCGATGTTTCGTTTGCGCGCCATCATCTGCACAATGATTCGCGTCGCTAGTGGGAGACGGCGTTGTCGCCGCAGCATCAGAGCAGTCAAAGATGGTCTACGGTCAGCTCCGTCGCGAGTTGGCGTTGTTTCTTCCTGTAGGCCTGTTCATTGCCGCCTTCATCGTGGTTATGGTCGTGGCGTTTTCTAGAGGCAGGCTGTCGCCACGTGCAGAGCTTGAGTTTGCCATCCAAAAGCGGCAATTCATTTGCACTATCAGCCGATCGTCGAACTAGCGACCGGCATCTGCGTGGGTGCCGAAGCGCTGGTGCGATGGAGGCGGCGAGATGGCAGCCTCGTCAGGCCTGATCTCTTCATTCCTCTGGCGGAGGAAACCGGACTGATCGTGCCCATCACCGACCAGGTACTCGACGAGGTGGTTCGCGAACTGAACACTGTTCTGGTTGACGACAGGGGGCTGTACATTGCCATCAATCTCTCTGCGGTAGACATCAAGTCGGGCCGCTTCATCGATATGATAGCCGAAAAACTTCGGCACACGGGCATTCGCAACGAGCAAATCTGGTTGGAGGCGACCGAAAGGGGCTTTATCGACGTCGATGCCGCCCGCGCGAATTTGGACAGAGCGCGAAGGGCTGGCCATTCGATCGCCATTGACGACTTTGGCACAGGCTATTCAAGTCTTCAGTATCTTCAAGGTTTGCCTGTAGATGCGCTCAAGATCGACAAATCGTTTATCGATACGATCGGACGAGGCGCGGCGACGAGTTCGGTAACTTTGCACATCATCGAGATGGCAACAGAGCTTGGGCTTTTCTCCGTTGCGGAAGGTGTCGAGACAGAAGAGCAAGGCGCCTTGTTGACCACGCCAGAAACCGGCGGCGCTTTCGCGCTCGTTGATAGCGTCACCGAACCCGGGTATGGTCCGCCTCGACACGTTCATAAAAACGAAGACGAAGCCTTCTTTGTACTCTCGGGCGATGTCGAGTTTTGGACAAAGGACGGAACGGTGGTCAAGGGACCTGGGGAAGCCGTCTTCATGCCGCGCGGCGTGGAGCACACCTTCAGGGTTGCAGGCGAGCAGCCGGAACGAATGCTGACCATGCTCACTCCTGGGGGTTTCGAAGCCTATTTTTTGGAGATGGGCCACAACAAATACCGCATCCCGGAAGACATGGCCGCAATAGTCGGCTCGGCGGCCACTTATGGTATCACTTTTACAGGCCCGCCGCTCGACCCACATTGACCACTCTTGTTAAGGCGTCCGTCAGTAGGATGTAGGGAGCGAAATGTACACCTGGCCACTCGGCAGGACGCATCGCGGCTTTAGGTTAAGATTGATTGCGAAACGGCCGCAAGGCGACGCGGAGATCAGCTGTGAAAAGCTCGGCATGGGCGGGACCGCCATACCATCGCGCCATATTTAGCGTATAGTACTCCAGATCGGCGATCTTACCAGGGCGAGGCCGATTGGGCGATAAGACGTGCTCTTGCCTTAGGTGGGGCCACAATAATGTCTCTAAACCTCTTAAATCTTCCGGAACTATCCGAACGGTACATAGAGATGCTCACCAAGGTAATAGCCGACTGGTGCGACGCGAACTCCATCGATGCAGGCGGGAATTGCGCGGAAGCCGCATACGCTGCCGCCATTGATCTTTTAAGTGCAGACCCGGACCTGTCAGCGGGCCAGTTACGACTGGCACTGGACCTCAGGATGGCTGAAAACAAGCGTGAGGAACCTTCGTCATAGACACAAGTTGGGGCGAAGCGGACGTCCGTTCGGCGGGTTGCCCGCTGGCGATGGAGCGTGTGTCTTGTGGACGAGGGTCGTTATTCTACATCTGCGAAAGTCAATCACCGTGAGATCGGCAAAACAGGCGTTCGATACTATCTGCCCGTTGGCCAGTCTCTGACGGAAAGGCTTACATCGCGGCCCTTGAAGCTTGCGAAGGCGTCCATCACGGACATGTTTCAGAAGAAAGCGCTCAGGAGTCGTTCTTGTTGGCGTTGAAGGAAGCCGAAATCCCCTACTCGACCGATATAGAACGCTAGGAGAACCAACACACGACTGTAGGTTGAGGCGTGCTCCGCCCGCGGCGACACGAGAAAGTCAAACACCGACCGCTCGGCCCGAAAGATCGTGACTGTTCCGTTGCCACGGAGTGAGTGTTGCCTGTGCGAGCGCAGTTCGAATGCTGCCTTTGAGATGTTCCGTCTCGAACAGAACGAGTACCGCGCCACCCGGCTTCGAGTTTGAGGTGCCCCGCATTTTAGTGAGACGGCTCCGCGCGTCGGGTCGATTTCTTATAGTGAACCCAAATGGCCGCGATGACCCCCATCATGACGATGCCATACCAGCTGAGCAGAAGCGCAATCAACCATCGATGCTGGCCGACAAGAGCGAAAATCGCTGCGACAACGGCAACGTGGGCTATGAGAAGTCCAATCGAAATGAATAGCACCGAGCACAACCATTGTTAGTGTTTTCACTCTAAACAAAACAACCAACGCCTCCAAGACGAACCTGCGTTCAGCATGAAAGCTGGTAAATGGGCGGTGAAAGTGAATGTTTTCGCCGAGCCCTCGGTTCCGATCCAACCAGAAACTGCCCACTGGAGGTTGAAATCTCACCAGAATCTCATCATTAGGGCATCCAGCCATCGGCCATCATCGCAACAAAGGCCGATGCAGCTTAAGGGCGCTCCGATATCAAATCGTAGAGCGCCCGCTCCCTTCCTACGGTATACCTTCACGCCTGGTCACGTCAGGTAACCAATCGTCAATTACGGATTCCGAATATACGCGTATCGTGCTTTGGGGATTGCGATCCCTGCCTTGAGCGGTCGAGAACATGGACTGGGACGCAACCTCTGCATTCACACCCGTCGGGCTGGCTCTGCGCGGACAGCCAGTCCACACTATCGTCCGCACCCTCGGCGACGCGGCATATATGCTGCTCAAGGACTGGCCCTCCGATGACGGCGAAGAATACGTCACTGCGGTGAAGGCTTGCGTCGACGCGATCAGCGGTAAGATCGCTCCAGAGCAATTTCGGGTCGCATTCCTGCGCGCGGCCGATGAGGCGGGTATCACAGCTCTAACCGTCGTCCAGCAGCCAGTGCCCGTGCGGAGACCAGTCGCGTCGGCGCGATCCTAGGCAGGTCCTCATTTCAAACTAATACTCGCCTGTCAGCGTATCGTTGCCCTTGCGAAATCGTGCCGCGGGCCTGCCCCAGTCAAACGAGCTTTGGCAATCATAGCTTTGCAGGGTCCTTCAAAGTCCTCGCGAATGAAAAAGTCACACTCCGGCCGAAGGCACCTCGGAGGATCCCAGCCGCCTCACCCCGAGCTGTGCTTGGCCGAGGAGAGCTATGCAAACATGTTGGGACCGATCTCCCCGCTAACCTCGATGATCACATCTGCGGGAACATGGTTCCTCCCGGCGGCGGCGAGAATGGCTTCAGTGTTGGGCGCCTCGTAAAGGCAGTAAGTCTTTTTCCGGTCCGCGCTGAGGAAGGAAAAAATCCACTTCACTCCTTCCTGGTCGTTGATCAGGTTGATTTGCTCGACACCTTCTTTCGATAAATCGAGTTGCTCTGCGAAGTTTCTTTCAATGATGTAGCGTGGCATGACGAGACCTTCTTCCCACTAAAAGCAGCGAACTGCTGGTCCTAATGAATCGTTGGCTTCAGGCGCTGTTGCAGCCGGACCATTCCCAGTTCAGCCGCGGTTGACCGGGCATGCTCGAATAGAGACATTGCTCTCTTTATTGCGGCCCGGCTACCAATTTTCATTAGGAAGTCCGCATAATCTGCCTGTGTGTGCGCGAGCCACGGCCGCGAGCCGATGGCCGAGTTCATCTCGAGCGCGTGCTCAAAGTGCTTCGGGGCTCTGTCGAATTCACCCAACGCGGCGGCCAACACTCCCAAATAGCGGCTTGCCGCGCCGAAGCAGACGGTCGCCATACCTATTGTGACGGTCATCTCCTTGTAGTCGAGCATAAGCTCATAGAGGGTCTGAGCAGCATCCGCGTCGCCGAGACCGGCGGCGACTTCCGTCAGGAACGAGAGAGACGCGCTTCGTTTACCGTCAATCGGAAGAGCGAAGCGGGTGCGGGCGAGCTCGCTCAGCCTCCGCTGGGCCGCTTCCCGATAGCCCAGGTCAAAGGCGACCAACGCAAAGCCTGGTAACCACGTGACTTCCTCCGGGTTCTCCTCGATCAACAATTTCATGATCGGTGCGACCTCCGACAGGCGGCTCTGCTCCCGCCGGATCGCGAACATCTGCATTCCATAGACGCCCTCGGCCGCCACGCCAAGGGTACGCATGCCCAGTATCAGAGCTTCGTCAGCAAGCTCCTCTGCGGCGGTGAATCGTCCATCGAGGATAGCCATCATCGCTCTTGCGATACGAGCGTAGAACTGGACGTTGAGATGCTGCCGCTTGGTCCCAAGTTCGTCTAGTGCGTCAACCGCCCGGTCGGCTCGGACGCGATCGCCGAGCTCGGTGGAGACGTACGCCTCAACTGAAAGCGCACGGCTTTTCACATCGTCGTCGTCTATCTCATCCGCGAGGCGTCTTATTTCATCTACGCGAGCGAGCCGGTCGTTTCTCTCCCTGACGGACTTAACCGGTGCCGGTGTCAGGAATGGCAGAGCGGAGAGCTCCACTAACGCAGTTTTATCTCCGACCCGTCGGGCTAGTTCGATTCCCTCTACAACGTATTTTGCGGCGTTATTGCTGTCGCTCAGGTAGGTGTATCCCCGCGCAAGGCGGCTGAGAAGCTGGCACCGGGAACTCTCATCTGCTGGTTGAACCATCGTCAGGGCTTCCTTAAGAAGCGGCACGGTTTCGGCAAGCGAGTTCGAGGAGAGGAATTTGGAGCCGTCGAGACCGATGACTGCGCGAACAAAGGCCTGCGTGTCGGCCCCTTCGCGTGCCAATTGCGCAGCCAGCCTGTATTGCGCCAGCGAATCCGTCATCCGGCCAGCAGCAAAAAGGGCGTCCCCGAGCCTGAGGATCGCGGCGAGCAGATTCGTTCGCCGCACAGGTCCTTTGGGAATTCGCTCTGCGATCGCCAGGGCATTCTGGAAATGGTCGACCGCCTCATAGTTGGCTGACCTTGCAAGGGCACGTTCTCCAGCCCTCATCCAGAAGGGAAACGCAAGCTCAGTCCGCTGCGCTTTCTCGTAGTGCTGGGCAATGAGCTCGGGTTGGGTGGCAGTGACGTCGTCATACTGGTCGACGAGAACCCGTGCGATCTCCTCGTGAAAATGTCGACGGCGGCGGTTTAGAAGTGATTGGTAGGCTGCATCCTGAATGAGCGCGTGGCGAAAAACCAGTGCATCCTGCAAGACGCCGTCTTCAACGACGATCTGGCTGGACTCAAGCTGATTCAGCGCCTTCTCGAGCGTTCGATCGTCGACGCCTGCGACCTTTGAGAGAAGGCCCCGATCAAATTCCCTGCCTATCACGGCGGCAATTTGCGCAATCTCCTTGGTCGTCTTCGCTAAACGATCGAGACGTGTCATCAGCGAGCCCTGCAGGCTGTCCGGGATCTCAACGTTGAGCGACGACGCCTTTCCGCTCTCCACGACAGAGCGTGTGAGCTCCTCGATGAACAGCGGCACGCCGTCGGTTCGCTCCGCGATCCTTTCGGCAAGCTGTTCGGGAATGTCGGATACCATTGATTCGATGAGTTCGTGCATTTGCTGCCTGGTCAGGCGACCGATAGAGAGCGTCGTCGCCTGCGCCAGTCCGCTCGCCCAATCCGCTCTCCATTCCGGGCGATGGGTCACGACGACAAGGGCTGCGATGCCATGAAGCCGGCTGACGAATTCCCGCAGCACTTCGCTGGTGGATGGGTCGATCCAATGCGCATCTTCGAAGACCAGGAGCACCGGTGCGATCTTGGCCGCGAGCAGCAAACGATTAGCCAATGTCCGGACGAGAAGTTCCTTGCGTTGGTGCGCGGAGAGATCCGGCGGTCTGAACTCGTCGCCCAAGTCGAGCGACAGCAGCTCAGCATAGATCGCGCCAACTTCGGAGGGACTTTCGCCATAGCGGCGAACTAGGGCGCGAAACTTTTCGAGACGAATGCACCGGTCATCTGCCGGGTCGAACGAAGCGACCCGGCTCAGTCGCTCGACAATCGGGTAGAAGGCCGAGGTCGCATGATAGGGTGAACACTGCAACCGAATGAGTTCATGTTGCGTCCCTTGCAGGCGCTCTTCAAAAGCTTCGACAAGGCGCGATTTCCCAATGCCAGCCTCTCCCGACAGAAAGATCGCTTGGCCCTGCCCCGACTTCGCCAACTCCCACCGTTCGAGCAGAAGGCCGATCTCACTAACGCGGCCGACAAATTTCGAAAGTCCGCTGGCATGCGCGGCTTCGAAACGGCTATCCACCGCTCGCTGACCTCGGACTTCGAACATCGCAATGGGTGAGACGAAGCCTTTGAGGTTCTGCCCGCCGAGGCTCCGGATATCGAACGACTGCCCGGCGAGGCGGCGGGTGGTGTCTGAGACCACGATCTGGCCAGGGGCGGCCGCGCCCTGCAGGCGTGCTGCCAGGTTTGGAGTGTCTCCTGCGATCGATGCACGCTCCTTCGCGCTGCCGTCGGTGTCGCCAACGACCACGTGCCCGGATGCGATGCCGATGCGAGCCTTCAATTGCTGCGCGTTCGGAGACTGCAGGGCGTCGACGGCGGCCATTGCTTCGAGGCCGGCCCGGATTGAACGCTCAGCATGATCCTCGTAAGCCATAGGCCATCCGAAATAGGCAAGCACGCCATCTCCGAGATATTTGGCGACGTAGCCTCCGAACCGCGTAACTGCGCTGGCAACGCTATCCTGGTAACGACGTATCAACTCGTGCATGTCTTCAGGATCGAGCTGCGCGGACAGCGCTGTCGATCCGACCAAATCGCAGAAGAGCACGCTGAGCAGTCGCCGGTCAGCCGCAGCTTCGGACGCGGTTTCGGAAGCGGCTGAAGCAGGAGGCTGTTCGGCCGGGCGTGGCTGCGCAAGTCCATTGATAGCAGCTAGAATAATCTTCCGGTGACCAAGCGAGACACCGAGCTCCTGGAGGTCGGATTCCGCGAGATGAGGGAGCGCCCGAAGATCAACGTCATTCTTGACGAAGGCTTCAGCGTACTGGCCGAGACCGAGTTGACGGAGCCAATCCTCAATCGTCTGCATCGACGTTCATTCCGCTTGCGCCTCCGGAATTCATCAGCGACATCGGCGGCTCAATCTTATATTGCGCGCGGAGACCGTAGGACACTGCCGTGTCGATGCCAAGCCCACCATAGAGCGTCTGTAGGGGCGGTTTCGTCGGGTCGCCGACCGCGTCGCCATCGATGAAATCGTTCGCAGCCCTAGCCGAACTGGGGCCGAGGCGCAACGTGATGTAGTAAGCTTGCAGTATCGCTCAGTCCGCTGCCGCGACACTAAGACGGAGAAATGGTTGGCTGTGTATGGGCTGCCTTGGCTATTTTCGGATTGGGGACCCTAAAATCCGTGCAACAATAAATCAATTAGCTCTTAAGTAATACGACTAAATAGTCCGGGTTATACAATCGAGTTAGGGGAACTTTCCGACCGACCAGGCCGCGCAAGTCCTTGGGGGTCCGACGTTAGACTCGATGCACCACTTTATGGACTGATCGAACCATAACTTGGATCAAATTTCGATGGATGACCTAGGAGAACGACGAGCGTACAATCCATGGATCTCTTCTGGAAGGACCATGTCCCGATCTCCAAAGTGGGCGCCCTCCACGAGACACATCCGAACACAATCTTTGATATCTATGCGGGAATTGGGGTCCACCCCATCTATGACGACTGCGGGAACGTAAGCCGCTTTTTCCTCCGTTGCGCTTCTCGCCGGTGGCGATGCTGACATTGCCCTTGATTTTGCACGATTGTCCCGAGCCGCCTGAGCCGCTCCATGAGGCCAGCAAGTCGCTCGCGGTCCAGCCGCCGGCTGCACCAAACGCGAGGGCGCCGATGAATAAGCCCGGCGCCTTGAACAGCACCGATTTCTTCTGCTGATTGCGATAACCCGGACGCATGCCCCCCATCTCCGCCATTTCGCGCGAAATATCGTAGCCGCGTTCGCGTATGGCGAACATTTATCAAAAAGGGGTATCTCGCCCATTCCGACCTGCGGGCCTAGCCTTGAAATTTAGATTCTACTGCGTCTTAACCGCTTGGAACGAAGAGGAATTGCCAGAAACTCAATGATGGTTGCGAGCTCCGTTCGGCCCTCACGGCTCGCGCCAGAGACTTTACCGAACGATCACGCACCCCTGGGCGTAGAGCCGTTGCTGTGCTGTATTTCGAAATCCTGATCGATGGTGCTGACCCGGGCATAACCGATTTTCGTCATGTGTCACCTCAGGCTTTAGGCATGAGGCTACATGATCTCGAGGAAGATGGCGATGTAGGGGACGGCATGCGCAAGAGAATGGAATTTCGCCCAAGCGCCACGGTAGCGGATTTGGATGAGGGATCTCTGGAATGTCGATCTTGCTAAGAAGTTTGTCGCTGTTGGCTGGAATAACATTGGCGGCGCCTGCCTCTAGCAGTTGTTTGAGCGCTAAAGAAACCAAACAGGGCGTGCTGCTTACCAGAGAAGTACCTTTCTATTCCGTGTTCTACAAGCCGGACGGTCCGGGTCTCACCGAACAACGGCTGATGGAGCGTAACCATTCACTGCAGCCGGTGTCGGCTGTATATTTGCACCCCTTGCTCGTCGAAAAGAGAGTTAGTGCCAGCGGGACGCATGAGCTGAAATACGCGAATGCGATTGCGTTAGACGATCTACCACAGAAGAAGAACTGGCAATCCGAGACGACACTGTTCATCAATGGCCAAAAATCCGTTTCGGGCGCTACTGTTATCAGGTTCGACGGCTGGGGAGAGGAAACTATTGCATCTTGTTCTTACAATGTTTGGGCCATCAACAGCCGTCTCGAACTAACGGAATTGCCTCCGATTATTTTTGAACTATACTATTCCCCCGAGCTTCGTCTCGTTCTTCGTTCGGTAAGGCTGAGCCCCTCCAACCAGCCGTTGAGCGAGGTTCGATTTGATCGGTTCCAAATTGGCTGGGGCAACTGATTGATCGTGGCCGCGCTTGCTGACTGACCTAAAAAGCGGGAATGTTACACCGGAACGCGATGAACATTGGAAGGGCCCCGTGAGCGGAACGAAAACGGCAATTTGAAGCGACCGCCGCGACTGGATACCCGCGCATGCTCACCTGCCCGTAGAGCCCTTGGTACGCAACGCCTTTGATCTCAGGAAACGCTTTCTGCAAGCGGCACCCTTTAACGCCTTCCATTCGTATCGAGATTTTTGCGCGTCAGCATCTTTAGGCCACGTTGCGATCACTCGTGGCCGTTGCATGGAAGCCCGGTTTCTAAGGCTTTTGACCGATGGTGGGCGCTCCCTCCTGCGCCACTCGGTTACAGACGACACAACGCGTGCAATGACCGAAAGAGGGCGCGAACCATCTTCTGTGATCAATCCTCTATTTCCGCTCGGGCCGACTGCGAAAATCAAGGAATGGGCAGCAAAAAGGGCGCTCGACCCTTGCGGGGAGCGCCCTTATCCTGTCGGACAACGAACAGCTCGACGACGTCGATACCGCGCGCATCCATTTTTCAGGCAGGACGGGTATATGGACCCTGTCCGCCGGTGTTTCAAGAGGCGTTTCTACGGTCAGCACAACAATTGACCGCAGTCGATCAGGATGCGACCCCCGTGATCGGATTGACCACGGGCCGTTCGCTTTTGTCCCTGACCCCGGCCGGCTGCACCGCCGGCGCCGACATCTTCGGGGCGTCGCTGCTCGGGCTTTACGTTTTGATCATTCGTCGACATTGTCATTCTCCTTTCAAGGAAGAAGTCACGGCCGTCGACATGGTTCCGACGATGGGATGGAGGAATACCGATGCTTGACAGGTTTCTGCTGCAGGGGCCCCAGGATGCGCGCTTCACCATCCTTCTTGCGCATGGCGCCGGCGCGCCGATGGATTCGGCATCGATGACGTCCGCGGCAAGTGCGCTCGCCGCCGTCGGCTTCCGCGTTGCACGTTTCGAATTCGCCTATATGGCCGCCCGCCGCAGCTCGGAAGGCCGCAAGCCGCCGCCGCGCGCCGAAACGCTCAATCCCGAATATGTGGCGGCTATTGCCGAACTCGGGGCGAGCGGTCCGCTGATCATCGGCGGCAAGTCGATGGGTGGCCGCGTCGCCAGCATGATCGCCGACGATCTTCATCGTCAAGGAAAGATCGCCGGCCTGCTCTGCCTCGGCTATCCCTTTCATCCACCCGGTCAGCCGGAGAAGCTGCGCACCGGCCATCTCAAAGCGCTGACGACACCCACCCTTATCTGCCAAGGAACGCGTGATGAATTCGGGACGCGGGACGAGGTGCCGGACTACGATCTGTCCGACAGGATCGAGATCCTCTGGCTTGAGGACGGCGACCACGACCTCAAGCCGCGTAAGAAGATCTCCGGTTTCTCCAGCGCCGATCATCTCGCCACGATGGCGAAGACGGCCAAGGCATGGGCCGAGCGCCTCCCGGTCTAGGCGTTCCCTCTTGGCTGTCGTCGTCTTATTGCAAGCTTCCTGACATCGATGCGCCGCTCAGCTGCCGATACCGTGATTTCGAAATGGTCGACCTGCACCACATCACGAATATTGCGCGGCCGGTGCGCAACGATGTTGACGCCGCCCCTCAGCCGGACACTGTCATAAAGGATACCGGCCCCGCCGCTCGAGCGCACCTCTTCCCCCAGCACTTGCGACGCCGCATAATTGGTGCCGTCATAGACGTCGGGCCGCAGCGTCTGTTCTCCGCGAATGTCGAGGTAATCACCAATCAGATTGGCCGAATAACTTCGATAGGTCCGCGCCATCGTCGCGATCCCGCGCGCGACTGTCTCGCGCCTCAGATGATGGCCAACCTCGGCGGCTGCCGTCTTGAGATTGTCGGCGGCATACCAGGCACCGAGATCCGGGCCATTGAAGCGCATCCCGCCCGGCGCGACATGCAGGAACGCCGCCATCACGATACTGGAGTTGGGTGTGCCATACACCCACTCGGCTTCGGGAAGCCGGCGGATGCGGTCGGCGACGAGACGGTCATTGGTCCAGCCGACCAACTCCATCACGGCCTCGAGATCGGCTGCCCTCGTCACCGTTTCAAAAAGACCGATTGGCGGAAATTGCGAGGGGATCAGCCGGTGCGACGGACGCGGCGCCTGGGCAAAACCATCCCTCACCGGAAGACGATGTCCACATCTTCGTAAGGCGTGAACGCTTCGTCGAGGATATTCGGCTGCATGTAGAGACCACCTCGGGCGCCGTCCAGAAACCGGCGTACGGTCAGCAACCCGTCCTGAGTTCCGTTCGTCACGATATCAAGAGGCGGATGTCCACCGAAAGCGAGCGCCTGGTGCGGTGCGCGCAGCCAGGCGACGCCGGCGTGTTCATCGGAAAAAAGCACGCCGAGTGCTTGATGGATTCCAAGAACAGCCGAGATTCGAGTCAGAGTGTCGACATCAAGCGTGAACGCGCCGTGCTCGCGCGCCTGTTTGGCCCAATTGTGGTAGGTCGACCGGGATGGATAGCCGAGCACCAGCAGACGCTGCTCTTCGGTCAGCCCCCAGAGATCGGCGATTGCCAGAAAGGTGCGCAATGCCGGGGCACTCAGCCTCTTGCGATTGGCCGGAGCGAACCGCTCGGGTTCCAGCCGCTGTGCTTCCTGGCTTTCTCTTTGCAGCCGTCGCGCATGTTGCATGAAAAGTCTCCCGTCTTGAACTAGACTTAGTCCAGATTTGGGCATTTTTCAAGTGATTTGAAAGAACCGGTCTTTCTGACATCCTCCGAACCGTAGAGGCAGCCCCGACACCCATCGGCAACCACCGCGAAAACTGATGATCGGAAGGTTGCAGGAGGGTGGCTAATTGCCCTTGAACAGGTCGGCGTAGCTTTCGAGGTCGGTTATTCGCTTGCCGATAACTCCCGCGCGACATGAAACATAATCGAGAACCGCCCGCTCCGCGCCCCACTCGCCATTCGCATATAATTGGCAGGAAGCTTCCTTGTAGGTGTTCCAGAGGCGCTGTTCTACAAGAAGATCGGTTTTGGTCTGCCCTGTGGCCTGTTCAAACACCACCTTCCAAGTTGCATTCAACTTGTCATCTTCGCGCTTGAGGATGCCGACCGTGAACATAGCGCGAAGCCGCATATAAGTTGACAATCCGCCATCCCCATTTTCCTCGGCAATAGGCCTTTCGCAAAACCTTGCGCCAATGTTACCTCTTTGTTGTTCCCGTCTGACGCGAATCAACAGACAGCAAATGAGGGTCGACTTCGGAAAGATCGCGTTGCGTTTTTTGGGTATGGCATCGGTGGCAGCGGCAGCCGCCATCTCGGTTGCGAGCTCGGCAACTGCCGGCGAGCAGATATTCGATGAATTGCGGTTCGGCCTCTCGACCTCGGTACAATCGGGCCATTCCAGAGAAGACGGTGTCTTTCCGGAGATTACCGCGCTCTTCGACCCCTTCGGCCACGATACGGCGGCCGGCTGGCAGCAACAGCTGCTGCATCCTCGTATGCATCTCGGCACCTCGATCGGCACGTCAGGCGAGGCCAGCCAGTTCTTCACCGGCTTCACCTGGACCGTCGATTTGAACGAGAGGCTTTTTGCCGAAGCCGGCTTCGGCGGCGTCATTCATACCGGCGATCTCGAGGGCGATGGTGACGGCCCGGAACTCGGCTGTCGCGTGCTCTTCCACGAATATCTGGGCGCCGGCTATCGTTTCAACGCCCACTGGAACGTCATCGCCCAGGTCGCCCACTCCTCGCATGCCAATCGCTGCGATGGGCCGAACGACGGCATGACACGCGCCGGTCTGCAGATCGGCTACAAATTCTAGACAGCGAACACTGTTCATCGCAAGGAAGAAATTGCCTGCCCGCTGTTGGACGGCGGGCATTCGAATTCACAGCAACGCTCCTCAACTTGGAGCCCATGTCACGAACCACCGTTTGTATAGTCTATCCCACAAGCGATGTTCTAAAGACGGCTAAAATCCAGCTTTGGGCCGACCAGGGGCCAATAGGACAGCGAGCGGGCCGCAACGAAGGTCATCAATCGAAAACACCACGACGGGTTCTTCACTGTCGCTTGCGTTGCCCGCCTGCCCAGATCCTTCTTCTCATCTCGATGGGACCGACTTCCCTACTTCAAGAAACCTCGCCTGCCGCCTCGCGGATCGTCTGCATCAGGATCGATTGCGGCAGCGACGGCACGGCATCGGCGCGCATCGTCAACCCGACAGGCCCCTTGGTCTCGCTGGTATCGATCGGCAGAAACGCCAGCCGGCCGTCGGCGACATCGTTGGCCACCACGCCATTGGATATGATCCAGATCGCATCGCTTGCCCGCAGAAAAGCGCGGCCGAAGGAATCCGAAACCGTCTCGATCTGGTTCGGCAGACTGGAGACGCCGTTGGCGATCAAGAAATTTTCGACCACCGGCCGGATGATCGAACCCCGCGTTGGCATCAGCACCGTATAGTTGCCGAAGCCTGAAAACAGCGATTGCCGGCCGTCGAGCAGCGGATGTCCGGCGCGCACGACAAACACCACCTGCTCGGAATAGAGATGTTCAAAGGAAAAGCCCGCCATCTTCTCGGCACCTGCCAGACGTCCGAGGACGATATCGAGATCCCCGACACGAAGCTGTTCCAAGAGCACCGCGTTCTCGCCGGTAACGATCTTCACCCGGCTCCAGGTCTTCTCCTTGAGAAAGAGCTCCATCGCTCGCGGCATGATGCGAGATGAGGTCGTCGGCAGCGCGCCGATGCGGATCGGCGGCGCCTCGGCGAACTGCTGCTGCGAGACGGAATCGAGACCCTGGCGCAATGCCGTCAGCGCAGCGCCTGCGTGCCGCAGGAAGACCTCGCCGTAGCGGGTAATCTTGATGCCGCGACCGTCGCGCTCGAAGACGTCAACACCGAGCACCTGTTCCAGTTCGCGGATCGTCTTGGTGACCGCCGGCTGGCTGACATGCAGCAATTCGGCGGCCTTCATGACGCTCTTCTGCCGCGCCACCTCGACAAAGGTTTGCAGATGGCGGAACTTGACGCGGTTGTCGATCATCGCTCGCATAACTCCAGAGTTATCGAAACGCCAAGAAATATCATTTTACTTAACCCCATCAACCAGTCAATTTCGCCATTCAAGAGGAGAGTGACGTGCAATTCGCCCGCATAAACGACGTGACGATCCATTATCAGGTCATCGGCGCGCCTGCCGATAGGCCGGTGATTGTCTTTGCCAATTCGCTTGGAACGGATTTCCGGATCTGGCGCGACGTGGTGGTGCGGCTTGCCGGCGAATTTGCGATCGTGCTTTACGACATGCGCGGCCACGGCCTGTCCGACGTCGGCCAGCTCCCCTCATCGATCGAGGACCATGCGACGGATCTCGCCGCCCTGCTCGATCTGCTGTCGGTCAAGGATGCCGTCATCTGCGGCCTCTCCGTCGGCGGCCTCATCGCCCAGTCGCTCTATCACCGCCGGCCGGATCTCGTCCGCGCGCTGATCCTTTGCGACACCGCCCATAAGATCGGCACGGCGGAGAGCTGGAACGCCCGCATCGCCGCCGTCGAGAGAAGCGGCATCGGCAGCATTGTCGATGCCATCATGGAACGCTGGTTCACACCCGCCTTCCGCCGGCCCGAGAGCACCGCCTATGCCGGCTATTGCAACATGCTGACGCGCCAGCCCGTCGAGGGTTATCTCGCCGCCTGTGCCGCGGTTCGCGATGCCGATCTTACCGAAATCGCAAAAACGATTGCTGTCCCGACGATCTGCATTGTCGGCGACCAGGACGGTTCGACGCCGCCCGATCTCGTGCTTTCGACTGCGAAGCTGATATCAGGCGCTCGTTACGAGGTCATCCGCGATTGCGCGCACATTCCCTGCGTCGAGCAGCCGGAGGCGCTGACGGCGATCATCCGCACCTTCCTCACATCCATTCCGTCTGGAGAAGTCAGCCCATGAATGAGACCGCGTCCTCCTCCGAGCGCTATCGCCAGGGCATGGCGACCCGCCGCGCCGTGCTCGGCGACCCCCATGTGGAGCGCGCCGCCGCTGCATCGACGGAGTTCGACCGCCCCTTCCAGGAACTGATCACCGAAGCTGCCTGGGGCCATGTCTGGTCGCGCCCGGCGCTGACGAAGCGGGAGCGCTCGATCATCACCATCGCTTTGCTCGCGGCGCTTGGCCAGGACGACGAGGTCGCCATGCATGTGCGCGCCACCGCCAATACGGGCGCGACCCGCGAGGATATTTGCGAGGCCCTACTGCATGTGGCGATCTATGCCGGCGTTCCTGCCGCCAATCACGCTATCAAGATCGCAAAGCAGGCTTTTGAACAGATGGACGCCGAAAAAGCGGCCTGAGAGGGGATCATGTCCGAACGACCGAACCGCAAGCCTGAGACCGGCGGATTTTTCGCCCGCGACCGCGCCTGGCATGCGCCGGCGCTGACTCCCGGCTACAAGACCTCCGTGCTGCGTGCGCCGCAGCGCGCGCTGCTGTCGCTCGACGGCACGATTTCCGAGACCACCGGTCCGGTCTTTGGCCATTCGATGATCGGCGAACTCGACAACGACCTGATCCTGAACTACGCGCAGCCCGGCGAAAGTGCGATCGGCGAACGCATCATCGTCCATGGCCGCGTGCTCGATGAGCGCGCCCGGCCGGTTGCAGGCGCCTTGGTCGAGTTCTGGCAGGCCAATGCCGGCGGCCGCTATCGCCACAAGAAGGAAACCTATCTGGCGGCGATCGACCCTAATTTCGGCGGCTGCGGCCGCGCCATCACCGACGAGGACGGCTGCTACCATTTCCGCACCATCCGCCCAGGCGCCTATCCCTGGCCGAACGGCATCAACGATTGGCGTCCCGCCCATATCCATTTTTCGATCTTCGGGCATGGCTTTGCCCAGCGCTTGATCACCCAGATGTATTTCGAGGGCGATCCGATGATCTGGAAATGTCCGATCGTCGGCACGATCCCCGACAAGTCGGCGATCGAGCAGCTGATCGCGCCGCTCGACTGGGGCAATACCATTCCGATGGATTCACGCGCCTATAAATTCGATATCGTTCTGCGCGGCCGCCGCTCGACGATGTTCGAAAACAAATTGGAAGGCAACTGACCATGCAGCAGCTCGGCTATCTCAAGGAAACCCCGTCGCAGACGGCAGGCCCCTATGTCCATATAGGCCTGACGCCGAATTTCTGCGACATAACGGGCGTCTACGACACCGATCTTGGCATCGAGATGGTCAACGACAAGACGCTCGGCGAGCGTATCACCGTCACCGGCCGGATCTTCGATGGCGCCGGGGCGCTGGTGCGCGATGCGGTCATCGAGATCTGGCAGGCCGACAGCGCCGGCCTCTACAACAGCCCGTCGGAAATGCGCGGCGCCGCCGATCCCAATTTCACCGGCTGGGGCCGCTGCCCGACCCGTGCTGAAGACGGCGTCTATAGCTTCGAGACCGTCAAGCCCGGCCGCGTTCCCTTCAAGGACGGTCGCAAACAAGCCCCGCACATCACCTTCTGGATCGTCGCCCGCGGCATCAATATCGGCCTGCACACACGCATGTATTTCCCGGAGGAGCCGGAGGCCAACGCCGCCGACCCGCTGCTTTCGCGCATCGAGCATCGCGAGCGCGTCGCAACGATGGTCGCCACGCGCGACGGCGCGATCTGTCGTTTCGACATCTATCTGCAGGGTCCGAAGGAAACGGTGTTTCTCGATATCTGAGGGTCTGCATGCCGGCAGCTTGTTCTAAGGGCTCCGTGCAAGTAGCCTCCCCTCACTCGACCCTCTCTCCCCGAGGGGAGAGCTAGCGGCAGCCGGATGGGGGACGACGCAAAAAACGAGACACCCATGACCGCATCGCCATTCGACCACCCTTTCCTCTCCGGCCTGCTCGGCGACGATGAAATCGCGCCCTATTTCTCCGCCGAGGCGGATATCCGGGCCATGCTTTCCTTCGAGGCCGCGCTCGCCAAGGCCGAAGCCGCTCACGGCCTGATCCCTGCCGAAGCGGCACGGCGCATCACTGACACCTGCGCCGCCTTCTCGCCCGATGTGTCCAGTCTTCGATCGGCAACGGCAAGGGACGGTGTCGTCGTTCCCGACCTCGTCGAGCAGCTGCGCGCTGCTGTCGGCGAGGAAGCGGCAAAAAGCCTGCATCTCGGCGCCACCAGCCAGGATGTCATCGATACCAGCCTGATGATCCGCCTGAAGGGCGTCGTCTTCCTCTTTGCCGGCCGGCTTTCCGCCATTGCCGCAGGGCTCGATGCGCTGGACGGCCAGTTCGGCCGGAACCAGCTGATGGGTCATACCCGCATGCAGGCGGCTATCCCGATCACCGTAGCCGACCGCCTCAATGCCTGGCGCGCACCGTTGACGACCTTTCGCGACCGCCTGACCGAGCAGAGTTTTCCCGTCCAGTTCGGTGGTGCGGCCGGCACGCTAGACAAGCTCGGGTCGCAGGCCGCAGCCATCCGTGCCTCGCTCGCCCAGGAACTCGGCCTCACCGACGCACCCCAATGGCAGAGCGGGCGCCTGCCGATCGCCGATATTGCCGGCCTGTTCGCGTCGATATCGGGCGGTCTCGGCAAGATGGGGCAGGATATCGCGCTACTCGCCCAGGCCGGCGATGAGATCGAAATCTCGGGCGGCGGCACCTCGTCGGCGATGGCGCACAAGCAGAACCCCGTTTCCGCCGAGGTCCTCGTCTCGCTCGCCCGCTTCAACGCCACTGTTCTATCGGGCATCCACCAGTCCCTTGTCCACGAACAGGAACGCTCCGGTGCGGCCTGGACGCTCGAATGGCTGCTGCTGCCGCAAATGACGATGGCAACCGCCGCCAGCCTGCGGCTCGCCGGGGAGCTTACGGGGAATATCAAGAGGCTTGGAACGGCCTAGCTCAGAACCTGAAGTCCGTGCTTCTGCACGATCGAGAGCAGCTTCAACGCTGTCCCGCTCGGCCGTTTGGCACCGCTTTCCCACTTCTGCACGGTGGATTCGCTGGTATTCAGATATCGTGCAAAAACCGGCTGGCTGACGTGATTGCTTTCCCGCAGCGCCTTGATCTCTTCAGGATCGAGAACGCCCGGCGAAACGAGGCAACTTTCGTCGAAGGAGCGCATCGTTTCCTTGTCGATTGTTCCTATTTTATGCATAGCCTTCGCGGACGTGTGAATAGCCTCGAACGCATCACTCTTGTACTTAATTCTTTTTGCCATGTTCGATCTCCAGACGCCGCCCAGATCAACTGCCTTGCCTTCCGCGACCTGCCTGATAGCTTTCAATAGTACGGAATCCGATATCCGCGCTTTGCGAGCTGCCTTGATAAACCACCCGGTTTGAAAGCCGTTCCGAATGTCTCAAAGTAGCACCCGGTGCTACGTTTTTCAAGTTGACCTCCCAAGATGAGAGCAGCCTCGTGACCTTTCCCCTTTTCGATCTCTCCGGCCGCCGCGTCCTCGTCACCGGCTCCAGTCAGGGCATCGGCCGAGCATTGGCGGTCGGACTTGCCGAGCATGGCGCTTCGATCATCATCAACGGCCGCAACGCGCAGAAGGCGGAAGCCGCCGCCGAGGATATTCGTCGCAGCCATCGCCATGCCGTCAGTGCCGCCTTCGACGTCACCGATGCGGAAGCCAGCCGCACCGCCATCGCCTATATCGAGGCGGAGATCGGCCCGATCGACGTCCTCGTCAACAATGCCGGCATGCAGTTTCGCACCCCGCTGGAGAACTTCCCGGTCGACAAGTGGGACGAAATCTTCAAGACCAACGTCTCCAGCCTGTTCTATGTCAGCCAGCCGGTCGCCCAGGCGATGATTGCGCGCGGCCGCGGCAAGATCATCAACATTGCCTCCGTCCAGGCCGAACTCGCCCGTCCCGGCATCGCGCCCTATACAGCGACCAAAGGCGCGGTGAAGAACCTCACGCGCGGCATGGCGACCGACTGGGCGAAATACGGTTTGCAGATCAATGCGATCGCGCCCGGCTATTTCCGCACGCCGCTCAACCAGGCCCTCGTCGATGATCCCAAGTTTTCCGCCTGGCTGGAAAACCGCACGCCTGCCGGCCGCTGGGGCGAGGTCAAGGAGCTCGTCGGCGCCGCCGTCTTCCTGGCCTCGGATGCCTCCTCCTTCGTCAACGGCCACATGCTGACCGTCGATGGCGGCATCACCGCCTCGCTTTGAGTTCACATCATCCGAGCTTGGCGATGGCACGCAGATTGTCGGCCGTCGTCGTCGGGAAGTCGAAGAATTCGAGATAGGCTGGGATCTGTTCGAATAACATGTCGGTCCCAACCTGAAACGCACAGCCGCGCGCTCGCACGGCCTCGAGAAAAGGGGTTATCTCCTTCGTCATCACGACTTCGCCGACGAAGGTCGAAGGCGAGATGCGGTCGATATCGATCGGCAGCGGATCACCCCGTCGCATTCCGAGAGGCGTCGCGTTGACGACAATGTCGAAACCTTCAGGATCGACGGAGCCGACCGTCACTTCAAGATGCGGATAGTATTTCTTCAGCCTGTCGAGCAGCGCGGCCGCGGTCGTCTCGTTGGCGTCGAAGATGGCGAGATGGGCGACGCCCGCCTGTGCCAACGATGCCGCGATCGCCGAACCGACGCCACCGGCACCGGCGATGAGCGCACGGGCTCCTTCGATCTTTTTGCCCTTGCGCAACACGCCTCGAACGAAGCCCTCGCCATCGAACATGTCACCGATCAGCCTGCCGTCCGAAGCGAGACGCACTGCATTGCACGAGCCGGCGACTTTCGCGTTGGTCGACGTTTCGTCGAGAAACGCCATCGTCGAAATCTTGTGCGGCATCGTGATGAGAGCACCGTGGATATTGGATAGCCGGAACAGAAGCTTCAGAAATGCCGGATAGTCCTGCGGCCTGCAGCCCATCGGCACGACGACGGCATCAATTCCATTCTTCTCGAAGTACGGATTGTAGATCAGCGGGGCCTTGAAGGACTCCGTGGGATAGCCGAGGTGAGCGATGAGTTTGGTCGTCCCGGTGATCATGTGGTCAGACTTTCTGGGGGTCGGAAGAGGCGCTGGCCTTGGAGAGGTGGATCATCTGCCCCCAGCGCGCCGATCTCTTGATCGCTTCGATGACCCTGAGAGTAGCAAGGCCCTCCCGGCCACTCACGAGAGGTGTGGCATCGCCACGAATGACGTCGCAAAAATGTCTGAGCTGAACGCAAAGGGGATCGGCTGCTGCGTAGGGCACCTGCTCCTGGGCAAGCTGCTCCAGCCAATCGGGCTTCGAAGGGCTCGTCCACAGTGTTAGATCAGGAATTCCGAGCGAACCCTTTGTGCCGCCGATCTGGTAGCAGGATTGGTCATAGTGGGGAAAGGCAGAGTTTTCGCCGGCGGTCGCTTCCCAGCTCCAGGGCGCGGCCACAGCATCGCTACCGTTGAGGGTGGCAAGCACCCCGCTTTCGAAACGCAGCGTGACGACAGCCGTTTCCTCGACGGCGTGGTTCCGCACGGCGTGTGATTCCATCGCTTGGACGGCTTCAACCTCGCCGAAGAAATATCGCAAGAGATCGACATCGTGGATCAGGTTGACGAAGACCGGGCCGGCGCCCGCTTCGCGCCGCCAGGGGATGTCGAAATACTCGTCGGGCTTGGCGACCCAGAAGGTGGCGTGCACCGTGATGATCCGACCGAGCCTTCCGCCATCGACGATCTGTTTGGCCGCCTGGATCATCGGATTGTGGCGCCTGTGATGGCCGACCAGCAGCGGTATGCCTGCCTTCTCGCCGGCTGCAACAAGTGCGGCCGCGGCATCGACATCGTCGGCGATCGGTTTCTCGATCAGAACAGGGATGCCGGCAGCGACGATCTCCATTCCGTTCTCGACGTGGAGCTGGTTCGGCGTTGCCACGATGACGCCGTCAGGCCTGTCCTCACGGCGGATGTCTAAGAAGTTCCGGTACCATCGGGCGCCGACAGTCTCGGCAAAGTCACGCCCGGCGTCAGAAGGATCGATCACCGCCGAGAGAACGGTTCCGGGCTCGGAGATAATTCGCTCGGCGTGGCGCCTGCCGATGAGGCCGGCTCCCATGACTGCAATCTCCAGCGGCTTCATTGCCAGCTCCCGGAATCTGCCAGAGGTGTATTTGTCAGACGCATCGACCTTGAGACCCCTTACTTCCGAAGGATTTCTCCGAGGAATTTTCTGGTTCGCTCATGCTGTGGGTTTGTGAAGAACTCGGCGGGCGGGGCTTCCTCGACGATCGCGCCGCTGGCCATGAAGATCACGCGATCGGCGACCTGGCGGGCAAAGCCCATTTCGTGCGTGACGCAGATCATCGTCATGCCTTCGTCGGCCAGCGCGATCATGGTATCCAGCACCTCCTTGACCATCTCCGGATCAAGCGCCGACGTCGGCTCATCGAACAGCATGACTTTCGGCCGCATGCAAAGCGCGCGGGCAATGGCCACGCGCTGCTGCTGTCCACCCGAAAGCTGCACCGGATATTTGTCGGCCTGCTCCAGGATCTTGACCCGCTCGAGCAGCCCGCGTGCCCGCTCCTCGGCCTCCGCCTTACCGACGCCGATAGCCTTCATCGGCGCCAGCATGCAGTTCTGCAGCACGGTCAGATGCGGAAACAGATTGAACTGCTGGAAGACCATGCCGACTTCACGGCGGATCGCATCGATGGTCCTGGCCTGATTTCCGAGAAGAATTCCGCCGACGCGGATTTCACCTTTCTCGTAGGTCTCAAGATGGTTGATGCAGCGGATGAGCGTCGACTTCCCACTGCCGGAAGGCCCACACAAGACGATCCTCTCGCCGCTACGAACCGATATGTTGATGTCGTGCAGGGCTTGAAAAGCGCCATACCACTTCTCCACCCGCTCCATGGTGATCATGGTCTCTGCGCCTTGAGCAGGACTGGGACTGGTCATCATATGAACTCCACGTTGGCGGCTGGATCGCATCGAAGAACAGGGATGCGGATCAGCGCGCAGAAACGGCAAACTTTCGTTCGAGGCGCGCGCCAAGAATCGTCAGTGGGCAGCACATCAGGAAATAGAGAATGCCGACGATGCCGAAGACCGTCAGCGGTTGGAAGATCTGGTTGGAGATGATGTTGCCGGCGCGCGTCAGCTCGGTGAAGCCGACGATCGATGCAAGCGAGGTGCCTTTGATCAGCTGCACGAGGAAACCGACCGTGGCAGGCAGCGAGATGCGCAGCGCCTGCGGCAGGATGACATCCTTCATGCGCGACACATATCTGAGGCTGAGAGCCTTTGCCGCTTCCGTCTGGCCGCGCGGAACCGCTTCGATCGAGCCACGCCAGATCTCGCCCAGATAGGCGCTTGCATGCAGGGTCAGGCCGATGGCAACGGCCACCCAGGCATCGAGCATCAGCCCCACCAGCGCCAGGCCGTAATAGACGACGAAAAGCTGCATCAGCAGAGGTGTTCCCTGGAAGATAGCGATATAGCCGGCCGTCAGGCGTTCCAGCACCGGTATGCCCGAGGCGCGCGCAAGGGCGACGCCGAGCCCTGCAATGCAGCCGCAGACGAAGCCGACAGCGGACAGGACCACGGTCCACTTCAAGCCGATCAGGAGGAAGACGAATTCGTCGTGACCCATGGAATTCCTCCTACTTGACCGGATATTTGAAGTAGCGCGCCGAAAACAGCGCGAAGATGCGCATCATCAGCCAGGAGATCACGAAATAGAAAATCGTGACCGTGAAGTAGACCTCGAAGCTGCGGAAGCTCTCCGACTCGATGCGCTGCGAAACGGAAGTCAGCTCGTAGGCCGAAATCGCCGATGCAATGCTGGTGGTCAGCGTCAGGAGGACGAACTGGCTGGTCAGGGACGGATAGATCGCCCGCAATGCCGGCTTGAGGATGATCAGCCGGAAAACCTGAGCCTTGTGCAGACCAAGGGCCAGACCCGCTTCCATCTGTCCCTTCGGGATCGACTGGACGCCACCGCGAATGATCTCGATTGCGTAGGCACCCCCGTTGATGCCGAGCGCAATAATCGCCGTCGGCGTCGGATCTAGCCTGATGCCGGTGAGCGGAAGCGCAAAATAGATGAAGAAGATCTGGACCAGAAAAGGCGTGTTGCGGATCAATTCGACGAAAGCGATGACCAGCCATCGCGCCGGCTTGAGCGCAGAGTCGCGCAACGCAACGCCGCCAATTCCGATGATGATCGCCAGCAGCATCCCACAAATGGCAAGCAAGAATGTCCCGAGGCAGCCAAGCAGAAGGCTCGGCAGGCCATCTATGACCGGGGTGAAATCCAACTTATAGTTCATGGCAATCCTTCGGTCCGTCTTCCTGAAAGTTCAGTCCCGCTTGACCATGCCTGCCATCGCCTGGACAGCGAGTTCATAGCCGTCGGCTCCAAAGCCGATCATGATGGCCGTGACAACGCGCGAGATCAGCGAATTGTGGTAGATGCTCTCGCGCGCATGAACATTCGAAATATGCAGTTCGATCTTCGGCGGGTCGAACATTTTCAACGCATCGAGAAGGGCGATCGATGTGAACGTATAAGCGGCAGGATTGATGATGATGCCACAGGCGTCAGTCCGGGCCTGGTGAACGCTCTCGACGAGTTCGCCCTCGAAATTGGTCTGCCGAAACTCGACGTCGAATCCGAGCGCCTTTGCCTTGGCCACGCAGCGTTGCCTGATGTCGGCAAGCGTCGTTGTTCCATAGATCGCCGGCTCGCGTTGACCGAGAAGATTGAGGTTCGGTCCATTGAGCACAAAGATTGGTTTGTTCATGATCGCGCTCCCGGACGCGGGCCGAAGCCGGTCTCCAAACATGATGGTAGCGTTGGCGGGCATCACTAGGGACGCCCGCCTCCACGGCTAAATGCTCGGTTTATGGAGCTTTCAGTTTGCGGCGAACGGAATGCCCTCGAGGCTAGCCGGGAATTCCGGGACCGGAACCTTCATCCACTTGTCGTAGACTGCCTTGAGTTCGCCGTTGGCCTTGATCTTGTCGATGAAGGTGTTGATCGCCGCATTGATTTCCTTTTCGCCGAGACGCGTGCAAGCACCGTTATAGAGCTTCTGGAACTCAAGCTTGTTTTCGAATTCGCCCGGACGGGCCTTCTCCACCCTATCCATATAGAAGATGTTGCCACCAAGCGTCTCGACCTGGCCGGACACGAGCGCCTGGACGCTTGCGGCGTCTCCGTCATAGCGTCGGATGGTCGTGCCTGGGGGTGCGTTCTTGGTGACCTGCGTGTCCTGAGCTGCACCCTTGGCCACGCCGACCGTGTACTTGGCCATGTCGGCATTCGTCTTGATCTCTGCGGATTTCGGACCAATCAGAACGATGGCGTTGGCAACATAGGGCTTGCTGAACTGCACGGCCTTTGCGCGATCTGGCAGCATTGCCATCGTCGCGAACAAAACGTCGACGCGGCCGGCCGTCAGTGCGGGAATGCGGTTGTTGACTTCAAGCGGCACGAACTCGACGGAAACACCCAGTTCCTTGGCAAACAGTGTTGCGATGTCGGCATCGAGGCCGTCCTGTTTGCCACCGCTGGTCACAAAGCCCCAGGGCGGGTTGTCGCCCTGAATCCCGACGATGATCTTGCCGCGAGCCTTAATTTCGTCAGGCGTGACGGCGGCCGCCGGTTGCGCCAGGGTGACGGCAGCCACCAGGGCCGCCGCTCCGAGCATCGCATTTCGGCGCGTTAGCAAAGACTTGAACATGTAAATCCTCCTCCTTTGGCGGTCATTCGACCGGACAGCCACCTCACCTTTTGACTGTGAGAGCAATGATTGCCAGAGACGAGCGCTCAAATCAACAGAGTTTTTCAAAATCATATGAGAATTTATAATAAGACACGCTATTTGAATTCCTCACGACATTTGCCATAATAGTAGCGAGCGGTTTTCTGGAACGCATCGTCGTCTTCGGCGCTCGTTTAATCTCGCACGGATATCGGAAGGGCTTTGACATGAGGACCTCGATTGCGACTGTAACGATCAGCGGCGAACTCCCGGAGAAGCTCGAGGCGATCGCCCAGGCGGGCTTCGATGGCGTCGAGATCTTCGAGAATGACTTCCTCGCCTTCGACGGAAGCCCGGCTGATGTCGGGAAACTCGTCCGCGACCATGGCCTGGAGATCACCCTGTTTCAGCCATTTCGTGATTTCGAGGGCATGCCGGAGCCGCTGCGAAGCCGCACATTTGACCGTGCGGAGCGAAAGTTCGACGTCATGCAGCAGCTGGGAACGGACCTGGTGCTCGTCTGCTCAAACGTCTCGCCGGCAGCCATCGGCGGCATCGACCGGGCAGCAGACGACTTCCGCGAACTCGGCGAACGTGCCGCCAAGCGTGGACTGAGGGTGGGCTACGAGGCGCTTGCCTGGGGTCGCCACATCAATGACCACCGCGACGCCTGGGAGATCGTGCGTCGCGCCGATCATCCGAATGTCGGTCTTATCCTCGACAGCTTCCACACCTTGTCGCGTAAGATCGACGTCAATTCCATCCGCTCGATTCCCAAAGAGAAAATCTTCATCGTCCAGCTTGCCGATGCTCCGTTGATCGACATGGACCTGCTCTATTGGAGCCGCCACTTCCGAAATATGCCAGGTGAAGGCGACCTTCCCGTTACTGCGTTCACCGAAGCCGTCGCCGCAACAGGTTATGATGGGTATTTCTCCCTGGAGATCTTCAACGACCAGTTTCGAGGCGGTTTGTCGCGTGCGATCGCGGCCGATGGCCATCGCTCCCTGATCTATCTCGGCGATCAGGTGCGCCGCCATCTCGGCATCGGCAGCATGACCGGAGCGGCGATGCCGGAAAGGCCCTCCGTTAAGGGGGTCGGCTTCGTCGAGTTTGCCACTGACGAGGACGATGAAATCGAGCTGGTTGCATTGCTGCGCACTCTCGGATTCAAGAGGACTGCAATCCACCGCACGAAGAAAGTCTCTCTTTTCGAGCAGGGCGAGATACGGATCCTCGTCAATGTCGATCAGGCAGGATTCGCGAATGCGGCCTACGCCGTTCACGGTACTTTTGCATATGCCATGGCCCTGGTCGTCGACGACGCCGTCAAGGCATATGAGCGCGCACTCGCCTTGGATGCCGAGCCATTCACCCAGCCCGTCGCAGAGGGTGAGCTCGAGCTGCCTGCCATTCGGGGCGTGGGAGGTGGGATCGTCTATCTCATCGACGACAAGAGCGCATTGGGTCGCTTCTCCGAAATCGACTTTCAGCCGGTTGCGGACGACAGCGACGCGCCGTCGGCAGGCCTTTTGCGCATTGATCACGTCGCCCAGACGGTCGGCTACGATGAAATGCTCACCTGGCTTTTGTTCTATACGTCCATTTTCGAGACGCGGAAGACCCCTATGGTCGACATCATCGATCCAGCCGGGGTGGTCCGCAGCCAAGTTGTCGAAAACGAGTCCGGCGCGCTGCGCATTACCATGAACGGAGCCGAGAATCGCCGCACCCTGGCGGGGCACTTCATTGCCGAGAAATTCGGGGCCGGCATACAGCACCTGGCGTTCTTGACCGACGATATCTTTGCAACCGCCGAAAGCCTTCGTGTTTGCGGTTTCAGATCCCTGCACATTTCGCCGAACTATTATGACGACGTCGAAGCACGGTTCGGCCTCGATCCGGCCCTGACCGAGCGGCTGAAGGCGGAAAACATCCTCTATGACCGAGACGAGCATGGCGAATATTTCCAGCTCTATAGCGGAACATATGGAGAGGTTTTCTTTTTCGAGATCGTCGAGCGCCGAGGCTACCGCGGATACGGCGCGCCGAACGCTATTTTCCGGATCGCCGCGTTGAAAAAGCAGATGCGTCCGGAAGGAATTCCGAAAGACGCCTCTTGAGCCGTGTTTTAGGTAATCCGGCCGCTCTTGAGCACATGCTCCACGCCGCTTTGAACGTGCCGTCTGACGACCTCGGTTGCACCAGCAACGTCGCGCTGAATGGAAAGCTCGAACAGAAGCCTATGGTCATCGACGACGGGCTTTCCGCGAAAGCTCTCGGCCAGCATATGGTAGCGGAGAAAGCGGTCGAAGACGGATGACAACGTCGCCATCAGCGTCGCTGAATTGCAGGCAGAGACGATCGCCTGATGGAACTCCCAGTCGTATCGGACCCAGTCGACGGTCCGCGAGACGTCGCCGGCAAGGAGCTTGCGTTCGGCAGCAGCCAGCCTGTGATGTGCGGCGACGATGCGCCCCTCCCATTCGAGATTTCCCGCAGCGAAGGCAAGGCCGATCGCGTGCGTTTCAAGAACGATCCTGAGGTCGGCTAGCTCGAGGAGTTCTCGGCGCGAAGCAGGGCTGACTTCGAAGCCACGCTGGCCCTCGGCGACAACGAGATTTTCCGTCGTCAGGCGGCTTAGAATTTCGCGGAGCGATGAAATGCCGATGGAGTAGCGCTCCTTTGCCTGCTCCAGCTTGATCTTGGCCCCCGGCGGCAATGTCCCTGATATGATATCCTCACGGATTTGCCGGAAGACGACATCGCTTACTGTTTCAGCCGGGTCATGGACTTGCTTGAGCATGGCTTTTCCTGGTTTTGCCGAAATGTCCGCGTTGGTAGACCTGAAGCTCGAAGAGACACGTCCGGATCATTTCTATTTCAGCGTCCCTCTTGCCAGCGCATGTTCGACCCCGCCCTGGATATGCAGCACAAGCACCCGCTTGGCCGTCTCCGCATCGCGTCGCAATGCCGCATCCAAAAGCTGCTGATGTTCATTGGCGGCGACATCGCCGCGATAGGACAAGGCGACCATCTGGTATCGCAAATATCTGTCGAAGATCACCGAGTGCGTCTCCATCAGCAGTTTCGATCCACAGGCGGATATCAGCGCTTGGTGAAACTCCCAGTCGTAACGCTTCCAGTCCTCTGCCCTGCTGGTGTCGCCAGATGCCATCACCTGTTCCATCCGCGCCAATTTGTAGTGCGCTGATACCAGGGGAGCTTCCCACTCCACGTCGCCATGCACGAACGACTGCTCCAGCGCATGTGTTTCCAGGAGAAGCCTGAGTGCCGCTGTCTCCTTGAGGTCCGAAACGGACACCGGAGATACTTCGAAACCTTTTTGTCCCTCGGCAACGACAAGCCCCTCGGACGACAGCCGATTGAGCACTTCTCGAAGTGTACTGATGCTGGTCTCGTAGGACTCCTTCAAGCTTTCCAGCTTCAACTTCTGTCCGGGGGCCAGCCGACCGAAAATGATGTCGGCCCGAATGCGCCTGTAGCTGCTCTCGGCAATGGTCTCGTTTATAACCGGCTGCAGCATCGCGAGTCTCTTATATTTTCTATATCCTCGGATATATCTCCTTCTGGCATTCTCAATCAAGGAAGCATTCGCAGAATAGGAATTAGAATTTCCTCATATGATGCTGGTTTGGCCGGAGAACGCGGATGCGACTGGGGTCGAGCAGGGCCTGACCACAATACAGCGCCAAATGCCTGTGGGGCCAAGCCCTTTGGCGTGGCTTTTCGCGCTGCTCCTAAAACTGGATTTTTCGGCTCAACAGGGCGGCAATTGTTTTTTCAATCGCGCGCAACCATCTAATAAGCATGACGTACGGGAAAATGTCCCCGCCCTCAGCAGCCCGTTTACCGAAAACCAACCATACTGGGTTGCTTTCCGAAGCGAAAGCCGATTGCTTAGGAAAATCTACTTCTTCTTCCGCTAGCGGTTAGGAGAATGAAAGGGGCCGCAGGCAAACCCGTGGAATTCTACTGCTTCGCATCGGGATGAACAATGACTACGATGGCGACGTGGGAAGGCCGGTTTGAAGAACGATGACGACAGATTTGTTTCAGGTAAAATTTTGGGGCGTCCGCGGCAGTATTCCCGTGTCAGGCCCCGAGTTCGATCGCTACGGCGGTAACACTTCCTGCATCGAAATTCGCTGCGGAAAACATCGGATGATCTTCGACGCAGGCTCCGGCCTGCGCGAGGCTGGGCTATCGATGATCGCCGACAGCGTCAGCGACGTCGATCTGTTCTTCAGCCACTGCCACTACGACCACATCATCGGCCTGCCCTTCTTCAAGGCGATCTATTACCCCTCGATCAACGTCAACATCTGGTCCGGCCATCTCGATGGCAAGATGAGCACGCGCGAAATGGTCGAGCAGTTCATCAGCCCGCCCTGGTTTCCCGTCAAGACCGACATCTGCCAGGCGACGATGAACTTCCGCGATTTCCATGCCGGTCAGGTGCTGACCCCTCACAAGGGCATCGAGATCAAGACCTTCATGCTGAACCATCCGGGCGGCGCCATCGGCTACCGCATCGAATGGCAGGGCCGCTCGGTCGCTCTCGTCTATGATATCGAGCATATTCCAGGCAGCTATGATCCGGTTTCGCTGGAGATGATGCGGGACGCCGATCTCGTCGTCTACGACTGCACCTACAACGAAGACGAGATGCAGCGCTTCAAGGGCTTCGGCCATTCGACCTGGCAGCATGGCACCGAGCTGGCGAAAATGGCGGGCACCAAGCGCTTCGCGCTCTTCCACCACGCCCCCTCCCGCACCGACGAACAGCTGGCGCAGATGGAAATGCAAGCGCAGGCAGCCTTCCCCGAATCCTTTGCCGCGCGCGACAATCAGATCGTGGTGATCTAGCAGCTCCGCTAAGGGCCTCCGTTATCCTGTCCAGTCCGAGGCTCTTCGACTACGTCGAACCGAGCATGCCTGCGACGTCACAGCGGAACCGATGCTGGGCCAGACCGTTTTTCCGGCAGCGCAAATCAACGAAACAGGCATCCGTTATGACCGTGCTTTCCGGAAAGTGTCTCTGCGGGCAGGTGCACATTTCTGTCCGGGGCGAACCCTTACGCGTTGGAATCTGTCATTGCACGGATTGCAGGCAAGAAAGCGGTTCGGCCTTTACCTTTTATGGGATCTGGCCCGCCGGCCAATTCGAACATTCAGGGCAAACCGCCGCGTTTCAAGGCCGGCATTTCTGCACCGGTTGCGGTTCGCGCCTGTTTTCCGCCGACGACCAGGAGGCGGAAATCAAGCTTGGCATTCTGTCCGAGGCGCCGACGCCTCTGGTGCCGAGCTACGAACTCTGGGTCAAACGCCGCGAGCCGTGGCTGCGACCGGTGGAAGGCGCCGAGCAGTATGACGAAGACCGAAGGTGAAGAGAACGACGAACGATTCTGAGGAGCTTTCCGATGGCCACTCTCGTCCGACATCGCTGGATGACGGTTGCAGGCGTCGAGACTTTTTACCGCGAGGCCGGCCGAGAAGATGCGCCGGTCTTGTTGCTGCCGCACGGATATCCCTGCTCATCCTATGAATTTCGCAATCTCATGCCGCGCCTTGCCGATCGTTGGCGCCTGATTGCGCCGGATTTCCCGGGTGCGGGCTACAGCAGCACGCCTGATGATTTCGACTACAGCTTCGACGGATATGCTGCCTGGCTGGAGGCCTTCGTCGGCGCGATGAATGTCGACCGGTTTGTCCTCTACCTGCACGACTTCGGCTCGCCTGTCGGTGCCCGGTTGGCGATCAGCATCCCCCAGCGCATCGTGGCGCTGATCATCCAGAATGGCGATATCCCTTATGAAGATGCCCTCGGACCGAAGTATGCGGAGATCGAGGCGACGTGGACGCTTCCGAGATCGGAGATGAGAAAGGTGCTGGCTGAGGCAGTCAGGGAGGAGGCCTTCAAAGAGGAATTCCTCAACGATCTGCTGCCCCCTCTGGCTGAGACCATCCCGCCAGATCTCTGGAAGTTGCATTGGTCGCTGATCACGCCGCGGCGAAAGGAGATCGCCATAGACCTGATCGCCGGACTGAAGGAGAACCGGGCCTGGTTCCCGCAACACCGCAAATATCTGCGCGAATACCGGCCGCCGACCTTGATCGTGTGGGGTCCGAACGACCACTACATGCCGGAAAAATCGGCTCGGGCCTATCTGCGCGATCTGCCGGATGCCGAACTGCATCTGCTGGGCGGCGGCCACTGGCTGCTCGAGACGCATCTCGATGACGTCGTAGCACTCATGCGAGACTTCCTCGGACGCGTTCACGCCGCCTGATCGACATTTGCTAAGGCCCCAGCAGTTCCAAGGCCGAAGACCAGTGGACGGCCGGATGCCGGCCCGTCACTGAAAACAAGGCCGACAGGAAATTCCAGCCTGCCGCATCATGCACCAGATGGTGGGTGAGGAGACCGATAGGCTCGTTGCTGCCGGCAAACCGGTCGCGAAGCTCGGCCACCAGCTCGGCCACCAATTCCGCCTCGGTCCGTCCGCCGCGCGTGCCGTGCCAGTCGATGATGTCTACATGGGTGTTGAGGAGGGTCACCGGACCGCCCTGCTGTGCCCGCCCGTAGACCGAAAGGGCTGCAAATCCGAGACCGGGCAGCGCCGGGATGAGGGCCGCATCGATCCGGTTCCACGGCGGCACCAGCACCGGCAGGAAGCGGGCCGGATGCAGGCGCTGCAAAAGCTGGAACCCTTCACGCAACTCACCGAGCACGACGTCGGCCGGCCGCTCGCCGCCGAGTTCCTGTTTCTTCGCCTCCGGCCCCGCATGGTTCGTATGAGACCAGCCATGCACGGCGACAGCGACGGCTATTTCCTCCTCCAGCCGCCCAGCCAACGCCTCGCCGGTCAGACCGGGGATGACCGCAAGCATCAGCGGAACCTCGTTTTCGCTAGCCAGCACCATCAACGTCTCCAATGCCGGCGTCGGCTCGACGGCATCGTCATCCCGCAGCCAGAACCGCGCCACGCGGCCGGCAGCCTGCCAGCGCTCGAGCTCGCGGCGCAGGGGATCCCAGGCTATCCCTTCAGTCATCACGTCACTCCTATTCCTGCATTGTCCCGCAAAATTCCGTTCAATACCTGCGCCGCCATCGCAAGCGAGCGCTCGCCGAGCACGAAGCGCCGCGCCGCCTGCCCCATGACGTCGCGCCTTTGCCTGTCGCAAAGCAGGCCAGCTATAGCCTCGGCATAGGCGGCGACATTGCCATCCGGCGTCAGCAGGCCGGTCACGCCAGCCTCGACCACCGCTGGCACACCAGCCGTTTCCTGCGCGACGACAGGCAGGCCGGCGGCCTGGGCCTCCAGATAGGCAAGACCATAGGCCTCGCCGCAGCCGGGCCAGACATAGAGGCCGCCGCGCCCGAGCAGTTCGGCGATCTCGACGGCATTGCGCTCGCCCAGCCATTCGATCCGACCTGGAAAATCGGCAAACAGCGCCTGCACCTCTTGGCGCATCGGACCATCGCCGATGACGGTAAGCGTCCATGGGTGGTCTTCAATGAGCCGCAATGCTCTCGCCAGCATCGCATAACTGTCCATCTTGTCGCCGGCCCGCATCATCGCGACCGTCATCAACCGGTGGGGGTCGGACGCCGGCGACACCTTCTCGAACAACGCCGTGTCGATGAAGGGTTTCAGCTCGGCAAGCCGCGCCTGCGGAAAGGCGGCTGCAAGCCCGGCCTGGTCCCGCTCGGTGAAGCTGATGTTGACCGCCGCCTGCACGATCGCCTCGCCCACGCGTTTCTGTGACGCTGCCCAGCCGGTTCGGTCGCGTTTTGCCGCATAGGAGGCTTCGGCGGTGACATAGGGAATGGCGAATTCGGCAGATATCGCTGGCCCGAAGGGATCGGGCGATTTGTAATAGGGGTGATAGCAGAACCAGAGTTCCGGTCGCGGCTGGGATTTCCATGTCAACCGCAGCCGCTCCAGCTCGGCGCAGATGGCGGGTTCGAGTGCGGCTACGGCTTGCGGTGTCGAGGCATAGGTCCTGAATTCGGAAATCACGTAGACCTCGTGCCCGCCAAGCTCCAGCGCGCGGATCAACAGCCGCGCCATCAGCCGGTCGCCCGACGGTACCGAATGGTTCGGCGATTTCATCGGCGCGTAAAAAGCCACCCGCATTGACACCTCACATTAGACAGACTGTCTACAACTGGCACTCGTGCCTATGAAGAAAATTTCGCTATTGTCCCCTTCATTAAAACTTGCGCATAAGCATATGGAATGTGATCGCGATCGAAGCAATTCCGCCTCTTTCTCAATCTCTATGGGCCTGCGGTTACATCGACAAGAACGGGAATGAATGACGACGGTCTCGGCCACAGGGATTTTTTCGGAACGTGCGATCAGAAGGGCGAGGCTCGGTTCCGGCCTCGTCATTTTCATCTTCGTCCTGCTGCATTTGTCGAACCATGCGATTGGCCTGATTTCCGTCGCCGCCGCCGATAAAGCCGCCCACCTCTTTATGGCGATCTGGCGCAATCCTCTGGGGACCGCCATCTTCTATTCGTCGGTCCTCATCCATATCGCACTGGTGCTGCGCGCCATCTACATGCGCCGCAGCCTCGTCATGCCGAAGGGGGAAATGGCGCAGATCGTGCTCGGCTTGATGATCCCGCTGCTGCTTATGGATCACGTCATCGGTACGCGCATCGCCCATGAGTTCTACGGCTACATCGATGACTACGAAACGGTCGTCAGTACGCTCTGGATCAGGAATCCGACAAACGGCGTGCGGCAGGTGTTCGGTGTCGTCGCCGTCTGGATCCACGGCTGCATCGGCATCCATTTTTGGCTGCGCTATCGGCCCTGGTATCCGGACTTTGCGCCGCTGCTGCTGGCGCTTGCGATCCTCGTGCCGGTGCTCTCGCTGCTCGGCTTCGTTGAAATGGGCCGCACGCTCGCCGATCCGTCCTACCAGCAGGCAATGACGATCAGCGCCTACAAGGAGGGCGTCAACACCCGTTACGCCTCAAACCCGGAGGTTCATCGTCAGGTCGCCATGATCCGCGCCGGGCTCTACGGCGCCTTCTCGGCCTCGCTGCTCATCGTCGTCGTCGCCCGCGCCCGCCGAAAGCTGAAGGAACGACTGGACCAGGTCTCCGTGCATTATCCGGGCGGCGAGGTGATCAGTGTGCCGCGCGGCTTCTCGGTGCTGGAAGCGAGCCGGCTCGGCGGCCTGCCGCATTATTCCGTCTGCGGCGGCAAGGGCCAGTGCTCCACCTGCCGGGTGCAGATCCTTGGCGATTACGACAGCCTGCCGGCCCCCGACAAGATGGAACAGACGACGCTGAGGCGCATCAATGCCGGCCCGGATGTCCGGCTCGCCTGCCAGCTTCGTCCAAACGGCGACGTTGCGGTCGCGCCGCTTCTCGTGCCGGCGATCGAGGCTGCACTTCCTGCCAACAGCCAGGAGACGAGCCCCGGCCGCGAGCGCGAGATCGCCGTCCTCTTCGTCGATATCCGCCATTTCACCACGTTGACGGAAACCCGCCTGCCCTTCGACGTCGTCTTCCTGCTGAACCGCTATTTCGCAATCATCGGCAAGGCAGTGGAGCAGGCGGGCGGGCGGCTCGACAAGTTCATCGGCGACGGCGCCATGGCGCTCTTCGGGCTCAACACCACGCCGGAGGAAGCCTGTCGCCAGGCGCTCAACGCAGCTGCTGCAATCGTCGCCGAGATCGAAAAACTCGCCGCCGAGCTGGCCGATGAGCTGGCACTGCCGCTGCGCATCGCGATCGGCATTCACACCGGCCCTGCCGTCGTCGGCACGATGGGATACGGTCGGGTCCGCAGCATGACGGCGATCGGCGATACCGTCAATGTTGCGAGCCGGTTGGAAAGTGCTGCCAAGGAGTTCGAGGCGGCGATCGTCATCTCCGAACCGGTGGCGAACCTTTCGGGTGCTGACCTCGCCGGCATCGAAAGCCGTGAAATCAGTGTGCGCGGCCGGGCCTTGCCCTTGAAAGTCTACGTCATTCCGAGAGAGAAAGCGGCAGAACCGCTCGAAGGAAAAGCCTGATGCCCGGCAAGCCCTGGCTGACCACCAAGTACTGGAGCCGCCGCCTGCGCAAGGCGCGCAATGCCGCCGCTTCGCGCTTCTTCGACACCCGCTTCGGCCGCCGCCTGCTGATCGAGAATATCGGCCCGCGCGTCGTCTCGATCACGGTCGACGCTGGCGACCATCTGATGACCTTCTCGCCCGCCGACTATATCGGCCGCAAGGTTTTCCGGAAGGGCCATTTCGAGCGCGAGGCCGTCGACCGGCTGATCGTCATCCTGCGCGAGCGCGGCCTGCTCAGGAAGGATGCGACGCTGCTCGAGATCGGCGGCAATATCGGCACCCAGACGGTCTATTTCGCCTTGAGCGGCACTTACGCCAAGATCGTCAGCGTCGAGCCCGATCCACGCAATTTCCCGCTGCTTCAACTTAACATCCGCCAGAACCGGCTGGAGGAGAAGGTCCGCCTCGTTAACTGCGCCGCCGGCGAGCACGAAGGCGAGATCGACTTTTTCCTCAACCTCAACAATCACGGCAAGAGCAGCGCCATTCGCCAGAGCCCGACGGACAAGAAGATAAGCGTGCCGGTGAAGCCGGTCCCCGAAATCCTTGCCGGACTTTCAATCGACCCGGCTGCGATCGGTCTGGTCTGGATGGATATCGAGGGCTACGAGCCGGTCGCCTGCCGGTCGATGCAGCCGCTGCTTGCCCGCCGCGTGCCGCTCTATATGGAGTTCACGCCGCTCTTCTACGGAGCAGAGGCAACGAAAGCCTTCATATCAATGCTATCAGGCTTCTACGAGGATTGCCTCGTCCTCTTCGAGGATCGAGAGGTGGAGATGAAGGTGCGGGATCTGCCGGGCGATGTCGATCAGTACAACGTGCTGTTTTTGCCGTAGAAGGCGCGTTGTTTCGGAAACTACGTCGCATCAAACAAGTTTCTTCGCCTCTGTTCGCGAATGCTCATGATATTTGTTTTCGCGAAGCGTGCCGAAAAGCTTCAAGCTCTCCAGATGCTCGCGCTGGGCGCGATAGAACTCGTTGAGGAAGTGCAGCTCCCGGCCGGGCTTCACGGTGTCTTCATACCGAATCTTCCGGGTAATGGTTCGCACGATCTGTTCGATCTCTTTATGGTTGGACGTCTTTGTCGAGTCGCGAAGCACGTCCTCCAGCGTCTGCAGCTCATATTTGCCGTAGACATCGAGGTGTTCGGCCAAGAATTCGTACTCCGCCTGCGTCGACGCGGCGGCGGGGGCGGACAGTGCGAGGTCGGACAGCAGCACGGAGCGCGGAGTGTCGACCACCAGGGTGCCGGCAATGATATCGCCAAGCCTTTGCCGGCGCCGGTTGGTGAAGGGAACGACGACCACTGCCAGAAGCCAGAGGCTCGTCAGACCGTTTTCCCAGGCCGACTGCGTGTCGATCGAAGCCAAAAGGCCCATGGGGGCGAAAATCTCCACCTGTTTCATCAGGTTGCGTGCGGTCACCTGGTGCGGCGTAAGCCGCCGTCCGTCCACATTGATGACGCGGATGCCCGTTATTCTTTTTCCGAGCGTGCGTCCGTTCCAGATGAGTTCCGAGAGGATGTAATAGGGGATCTGCACCAAAAAACCGAGCAGCACCATGAGCATCGCCTCCGCCGTCATAGGCAGCACGCCTGTGAAGATGATGGCGGTGGCACAGATGAATATGATGATTGTGGTGAAGACGATGTCGAGGAATTGCGCGCCGAAACGGGTTCCGAGCGAGGCAATGGCGAAGGTGATCGGGACGCCCTCCGGCGGGATGAACTGCTCGACGCGCTTGCCGTCCTTGTCTGTCCGGTTCATCGCACCCCCTCACGCGACCCTGTGCTTTCGCGGCCTGCAAGCAGCAGCCAGCCCACCCAGCAGACGCCCATCCCCCAGCCGATGATGAGACGCCAGGTCGGATTCTGTATCAACTGGCGCAGGAAGCCTTCGATGAAGGCTGCCGCGACAAGCATCAGCGCCGCCAGGATGGCGAGCTTGACGGCATCATGCGCCTGGTGGCGCAAGGCTTCCTTTCGTGTTCTGGCACCTGGAAGGAGAACGGCAAGTCCGAGCCTTGCCCCACCCGCGCAAGCAATGGCGATGGCCGCAAGCTCGGTCACGCCGTGGATCGAGAGCCAGGCGAAGACGTCGTAGCCCAGCCCTCTGCGATAAAACATCGCGAAGAACGCGCCGAGGATCAGACCATTGTAAAAGGTCAGGATGAAGCTCGGCACCGACACGAACACACCAAGGGTGAAGATCAGGATGACGATGGTGGTGTTGTGGGAAAAGAGAAAGGCGGAAAATGCGGCCAGCCGGTCGCTGTCATGCCCTTCATCGCCATAGATGGTCGAACGGAGGTAGTCGGTCGAGGCATCAGGCGTACGCTGGTCGGCCATCTCCGGCGGCACCAAGGTATAGAACCAGCTCGGATCGTTGGCGCAGAGCCTGTATCCGGCAGCCGCCCCCAGAATGAGCGCCAGGAAGCCGATGAACAAAGGTAGGGCCGAGCGACGCACGGCCTGGGGAATGCCGTGCGACAGCAGGCGCCTCATCAGGCCGCCCAGGCTTTCCTGCGGGGCGTAGACGACGAGATAGGCCCGGGCGCAGAGGCTTTCCAGATAGGCAATCAGGGCGCGATCGAGAGAAATATCGCGCGCCACGCTCAGCGAGTTCATCGCCTGCCTGTAGCCGCTGGCGAGATTGCGGACCTCATCATAGCCGAGCGCGGCTGCGCCCCCTTTCTCGGCACGCGTCACGAGTTCGTCCAGTTGACGCCAGTGTGCCTCGCGCTCCAACCGGAAGCGGGCCGAACGAAGCGTATCGTTCTGGACAGCGCCGACATTGACTGTCGCGCCCTTATCCATCCTGCCGTCGATACCGATATCCATCATATCATCTCACGGGATTTGATTTCGATGTAGCGCGCAATGAGATCCGAAGTCAGTGCTTCCGGCGTGCTATCGAGGCAAAGCACGCCGAGACGCGCCAGCTTTTCCATGACGGCGCGCCTTTCGTGAAGGATCTGGCGTGCCGCAACCGAGCGAGCGACGGCATCGAGCGTCGTATCCTCGGGTTCGATGAGCTTCGCGAGCAGCGGATCGCGCAAGGCGACATAGACGACGAAGTGATGCCGGGCGAGCACCTGTATGTTCTCGATCATCAGCTCCGCCGTGATGGCGTCGACGAAATCGGAGAATATCACGACCAGCGACCGTCGCTTCAGGCGTCCGGACAGGTGGGTCAGTCCCAAGGTATGGTTGGTCTCCTGGGTTTCGTAGCGCAGCCCGGCGCACACCGTCTGCAGCCGCGGAAAGGCCGCTCGTCCGGGCAAGGCCGGCACGAACAGACGCGGACGGCTGTCGAAGCTGTAGAAGCCGACGAGATCGCCGGCAAGGCCTGCACCCCAGCACATGGCGAGCGCCGCATTGATGGCGCGATCGAGCTTCGTGAAGCCGGCAAGCTGTTCGCCCATCAGCCGCCCGGAATCGACGCAGAGGATGATCTGGTGGTTTCGTTCGGCCCGCATCTCGCGCACGACGAGACTGCGCATGCGCGCCGACCGCTTCCAATCGATGCTGCGCGGATCCATGCCGCTAGCAAATTCCCGCAGCTGGTGGAATTCCGATCCCTCGCCACGCAACCGCAAATCCTTCTGGCCGGCCTCCAGCGGCAGGATCTGGGTCTTGATCGCTCCCGACAGCACCGGCGATATGTCGGGCTGGACGGCGATCTCTTTGCCCACCGGCATGCGCGCGATGATCTCGAGCAGCTTCAATCGCGATGGCCACTTCAGCCACAGCTCGTTGACCGCGTATCGTCCCCGCCGGATCAGATGAAGGTCCAGAGAGGACTTGACCTCCCCTTCCCCGGCACCCGATGCAGGGTTGAGCCATCTGATTTCGTCGACGACAAGCTCGGGAGCAAGATCGAGCCGGATTTCGATTTTCTGAGGCAGCACGCCCTTCTGCGGCCGTACGCCGACCGTGAACGCGGTGGTGTGGCCGACAAAGCCTTGCGGCGGCAGATCGAAATCGATCGTCATCCTGCCCGCCAAGTTGGAGATGACCAGATCGGCGACCGTGAGCGCTGCGATTGCAAGCCACATGAGGAGTAGGAGATAGCTCATGTCGCGCCACCACACGCTAGTGAAGACCGTCACCGCGGCGGATATCAGAACGAGCGCGATCAGAGTGGAGGATGGCCGCATTTAACGGGGCGCATCCACGCGGTTCATGATATTGCGCAGCACCTCGTCCGGCGTGCGCCCGTCAATTTCCGCCGAGGGCGAAAGCACGATGCGGTGACGCAAGGCGGGCACCAGCAACGCCTGGACATCGTCCGGCAAGCCGTAATCCCTTCCCTCAAAAGCCGCGCGCACGCGCACTGCCGATGCAACAGCGTCGGCCGCGCGGGTGGATGCGCCGTAGAGAATGTCGGGATCGGAGCGCGTTGCGCGCACCAGATCGACGATGTAGGTCAGGATCGTGTTGTCCAGATGGATCGCATCGATCAGCGCCCGCCCTTCCGCGAGTGCGGCACTCGTGACAAGCGGACGGATGCCTGCGTTGCGCAGGTCTGATTTCAGCGCCTGCGTCGCGTGTTTGGAGAGGATAGCAATTTCCGTATCGCGGCTGGGAAAATCGACGACAAGCTTGAACAGGAAGCGATCGAGCTGTGCTTCGGGCAAGGGATAGGTGCCCTGCTGCTCGATCGGGTTTTGCGTGGCAAGCACGAAGAAATCCGGCCCCAGGGAATAATCGGTCCCGTCAAGCGTGACCATCCGCTCGTTCATCGCCTGCAGCAGGGCGGATTGCGTCTTCGGCGGCGCGCGATTGATCTCGTCGGCGAGAAGAATGTCGGTAAAGACCGGGCCCTTGGTCAGGTGGAACTGATTAGTCTGGAAATTGAAGAGATTGACGCCCAGAACATCGCCGGGCATCAGGTCTGGCGTGAACTGGATGCGTCGATATTGCAGCGCCATGGCGGCAGAGACTGACCGGGCAAGCAAGGTTTTGGCCGTGCCGGGCGGACCTTCGACGAGGCAGTGCCCGCCGGCAAAGATCGAGATCAGCACGAGATCGATGATCGCATCCTGCCCCTGCACCGCTTTGCCGATCTCGCCACGAACCGCAGCGATAAGATTACGAAATTCACCTAGATCCAAGGTCAATGCTCCCCAGCGATTTTCTGAATGTCTCGAGATTGCGGTGCAGATTAGCCCGCGTCATCAGATGTCCACGATCGATCAGCGCCTGTGCTGACGAGTGCAATGCTTTCGCCGCCGCCTGATCCCGGCGCGCCAAACGCTTAAACAGCCGCTCTATGCCCGCCTCGTTTCCCGCTCCAGGGCCGAAGACCAGTTGCGCCTTGTCCGCAAGCAGATGGAGCACGAACTGTCCGGTCATCCGGCCATCATTACCCGATAGGCGCAGCAGACGCGCCGTCGCGTCGATCGCGGCAGTCTTCGACAGCTCGATGTTTCCGGATGTCTCGTTGAAGGCAGGCCCGAAGCGATAGGCGCCGCGCCAGAAACAAATAGCGGCAACAACAAACAGCACTCCCCAGATGACGGACAGCGGATAGGCGAAAAACCGCTTGAAATCGGAGGCAGAGCGCTCGTAGGTCCGGCCCTCATCCGCCGGTTTCTTGCTATCCAGAGGAAGGCCTGATGTATCCAGATAGACCGGCCGCTTCTCGCCCGCGCCGCGCAACAGCGTGACCAGCGACACGGCAAAGGAGGCGTTATCGGCCAGAGCCAGTCCGTGATTGTTCAACAGGTCCGGATCCGACAGCAGATAGATGTTGGGGTCGTCCTCGCCACGCAGGAGCAGTGCGCCCGACGGTGTGCCCGCGAGCTCCTCCCAACCACCCGGGAGGCTCGACCGTTCGAAGGTTTGTGCCTGATAGAGGGCGATACTGATGGGCTGCCCCGGGTACAGCTGCGGCTGCGCCTCTTCAAAATCGGTGCTGCTACGGGCGAAGCCAAAATCTGAATAACCGATCTTGTCGAGTTCGCTGCCGATATCGGCGAGATCGACCAGTCTCGATTTGCTGGCAATACCATCCGTTGAAACGCTGCCCTGCCACTTCGGCAAAATGATCAGCGTTGGCAGGGCATAGCGGTTTGACTCCCGGATCGGACTTTCCGGGCCTGCATCATCCGCTTCCTCGTTTACCTGAGGTGCGACAGTCTCGCCTTGGCGTATCGACAAGGGAATAATGCGCAGCGAGATTTCCGAACGCGCCCGGGCGACATGAGGGTCGGATCGGACGACAGGGATACCCTTGGCTTGCAGCCACGATTCCAACCCCTTGTTGCCGAGGGCTGAGCGGTCGAAATCGCTGCCGCGCGACAGCGCAAAGACTGCCAGCGCCGCCAGCGCAAGCAACAGCCCCAGAAACAGAAGAGGGCCCGAGTTACGCATTGGCCACTCTACCTGATGACAGCAACCCGCGCGCGGTCGTCAGAAGGACGCTGAAATGGCTTTCCGCAAGCGTGCGGCCGCCGTAGTGAACGAGTTCAACCGCGGTCAGAAAATTTTCAAGCCGATCGCGGTCGGGCATGCTGCTCGGTAGACGGGCGAAAACCGCCCGTTCAGTATCCGAGCGGAAAAGCCGCGTTCCCGTCACATCAGCCGCGTGAAGCAGGCAATGCCTGAGCAACAGGACAAGCGCCTGCCTGCGATCCGCCATGGCGGCAATGCGTTGGAGGAAGTCGCTCGGCTTTTCCTCGGCATCGTCTGCCGATGTGCGCCAGCTTTCCGGCGCCTCCCCCTGCCGCTTGATGTCGCGTGGGGCCGATGAAAGCAAGACGCCGCCATTTCCGAAGCGGATCCACAAGCCGATGACCACGATGAGACCGACAAGCACGATAGCAACCGCCAGAGGACCGCTGACGACCGGCTCTCGCGGGATCATCAACGGCTTGCGTTGTGGTGACGATGTTGTCGTATTCGACGCCGGTTCGACCTTTGGAGAGGCATCGCCATAGACGAGCGTGCAGCGCAATCCGTTCTGCTGGCATTGCGCGGCATATTCGGCTCCGACGGCGCTCTTTTGATGATCGCCGCCCCCGACCTGCTGACTGTCGCTGTCTTTCGCCCAAGCAGGCGAAAACTGAGCCGAGGTGGCAAGCAACAGAGCCACCAGCAGGCCGAGATTGCGGATGGTCATTCTCTAGGCAAAGACCTCTGCTCTCATTTCCGGACGCAGCGGATCCGGCCCGAACTTGTTTGGGCCTTCTGTGCCCCTCATTACGGAAATAACCGTGATCGCGAGACCCGTAATGGTACCGATATAGGGAACCATGCCCAAGACGATCAGCGCGAGATACCACCAACCGGAAATGTCGCGATCATGAAAGCGACGAACCTGAAGGGATAATATTGGTAAAATGAGCGCCAGCGCAAACAATCCACCGATCACCATGATGGCGACCACCGCTGACGAAACTCCACCCTGTTGGTCGGAAAAGGCGCCTATCGCCAAAGCCAAAATTACAAGCGCGAGCCCTACCAAGGTATAGAACAGCACGAACCACCAATATTCCGAGCGCGATGCCCTGCCGGAGAAGGTTGCGTACTTCTGCGTTAAAACTGTCCGAACAGCTTCAGTAAACCCCATTTCAATGCCCCCTGTCTTCTTCCTGCAACCGCAATGACCCACAGTCTAATGAGTGTCTTGGTTGATCGTAATTTCGAACGAAAAACAGCTACAATTCAAACGTAGAAATTGCAATAAGTCGGTTGCTTCAAACAGGCGCATCGCTGATGCGGAAACCGAACCGGGCGGGCCATGAACAGAGCCACCGGCAGACCCACGTTGCGGATTGCCATGCTCTAGGCAAAGACCTCCGCTCTCGCTTCGGGACGCAGCGGATCTGGCCCGAATTTGTTCGGACCATCTGTGCCCGGGAGCACGCTGATTACCAGGATCGCAATACCTGCGATGACGCCGATGTAGGGAACGAAGCCGCCGACGAACAGCGCGAGATACCACCAACCGGATATATTGCGATCATGGAAGCGGCGAACCTGAAGGGCCACCTGTGGCAAAAACATTGCGAGCCAAGTCAATCCCCCGATGAACAAGAGGAGGGCCACTGGTGACGGAACTCCGCCTCGGAAATCGGAAAAACTGGAGGTCACAAGGCACACAATTCCGATCGCGAACAGCACCGTGAAATAGAATAAAACAAACCACCAATATTCCGAGCGGGAGGCCCTGCCGGAGAAAGTTGCATATTTCTGCACCAGAGCCGTCCCCGCAGCCTCAGAAAACCCCACTTCGATGCCCCATTTGTGTTTGCTGCGCGTCTGCTAATGTTCGCCAGCGTCGTAGAACGACGGTAGTTCCAGCTGAAAAAACAGCTACAATTCAAACGTAGAAATTGCAATAAGTTGGTTGCATCGGGTCATTATTTTAAAAGCAATGCTTAACGCGTTTAGATTTTCACTTTGCCGACTGCGGGATGGGCGTTAAGACCCCCTGACCTTGCACCGAGAATTCTATCCGTTTAACGCGCTGCTTCTGCCCTATGCGGCCGTCCGCATGACAAGCGATTGATGGCAGTGCACGCCGGCGAGCACGCCCGAGGCGGAGGCCAGCGTTGCATTGTGCATGGCGCTTGCCGCATCGCCGGCAGCGAAGACACCCTTGACGGTGGTTTCCTTGTTGTCACCCGTGCGGATGATCGGTCCGAACGGGCCGTCGTCGAAGGCGCAGCCAAGCTGTTCGGCAACCGGGCTCGCCATCGCAGTTTTCGGCGCGACGAAGACGGCGTCCAGCGGCACGACGCGGCCATCGGCGAGGCGAACCGCCTCGAGCTTGGGATTGTCGCCCAACAATTCGACGATAGGGCTGCGTTCGATCCGGGCACCGCGGCCAGTCAGCTTCGCCAATTGCTCTTCATCGGGCTCGAACAGCGCTTGGGTGAAAAAGGTCGTTACTCCCCAGTCCGGGATCATCATCGCCGAATGGGCCGAATGCGGATGGTTTGCAAGGACACCGAGCTTGCCGCCGCTCACCTCAAAACCGTGGCAATAGGGGCAGTGCAGCGCGGAACGGCCCCATCGCTCCTTGAGGCCGGGGATTTCGGGCAGCGTGTCGCTGACACCGGTTGCGAGCACGATGCGCGCGGCTCGTTCTTCGCCGCCGTCTTCAGTGCCGACGATGAACGCATCACCATCGCTGTTCGCCCGGACGACTTTCCCCTGGCGGATGGCGATGGTCGGATAAAGCGAAAGCTGTCGCTTTCCCTCCTGCATGATCGCCGCCGGTGTTTGGCCGTCCTGGCCGAGGAACCCATGCGACGCTTCAGAAAAGCGATTGCGCGGCGCGCCGGCGTCAACCAGCAGAACCCGCCGCCGCGCCCGGGCAAGCTGCATGGCCGCCGACAGGCCGGCAAAGTTTCCGCCGATGACGATCGCTTCAAATGACATGAAACTCTCCTTGGATATCGAACTCATGACTCAACATAAGTTACATGATGCGGTAACGTCAAGCATCATGTTACTTGTCTTGTTACGATCCGCTTGCGATAATGACCCGTCCGATCGACGGGGAGACAACGATGCGCAATGACAGCCGCCTTTCACGCATGCTGCACGTGCTGATCCACATGGATAAGCACCAGCACTCGGCGACCTCCGACATGATTGCAAAGATGCTGAACACCAATCCCGTCGTCGTCCGCCGCACCATGGCCGGCCTTCGCGAACAGGGCTACGTCCGCTCCGAAAAAGGCCATGGCGGCGGCTGGACGCTGGTGCGTCCGCTGTCTGAGATCACCCTGCTCGACGTCTACCGCGCCATCGGCGAGCCACATCTCTTCGCCATCGGCCCAGCCGACGATCAGCCGCAGTGTCTTGTGGAGCAGGCGGTGAATGTCGTCCTCGGCGACGCGATGAAGGAAGCCCAGGCTCTGCTGCTGCGACGGTTGGACAGCGTGACATTGGACAAAATCGGAGCCGACTTCGAGGCAAAACTGACCGCGCTCCCGGCCAGATCCTATTCCTGCGCTTCGTGAGCGCAGATGATTGCCTGCGGTGGAGGTGCAAGCGCGGGATGGTCCAGCGGCAGATCACTGACCACGATGCCACTGCGGGTGAGCAAGCCGGCCCAACCGTCACCTGGCAAGCGCACAAGGTGTGTCGTTTCCGCATCACTTCCGTAAGGTTGCAAATATCCGCTTGGCAATGGCGCATTGCTCCGGTACAAAAAGCTCACCGCTTTAGTTCGAACATAGGGAGGCGTTGCATGCCAGCAATCATCGAAACCTTCCCGTGCGGAATGTCCCGACACTAGGTCATTTCCATTCGCGGCCCGCCTCAAGCGCGCGCGACATGCGGTTTTTTCATCCTTCAACGGCCCGATTGATCTGACGGGATCATTTTGTCTCCCGCTCGGGCTGTGCCATCCAACTCTCGATTTTGAGGACCGGTTTCCGACACGGGCCGGGCGATTAAAATGACTCGCAAGAAGCTCGATTTCCGCGCCGATGCCTATCGCCATGTGCTCGGCTTTGTTTTCCATCATTGGCGTCATCGGCCTGTCTTGGTGGGCGGTATCATCGTGCTGGTGATATCAAGCACCCTGGCAGAAGTCATGGTGCCGGTTTTTTCCGGCCGGATCGTCGATGCCATTGCCGGCAGCAATGCGGCTGACCAGGCGCTGCACGCCTTCGTCATCGTCGTGGCTCTGGGCCTGACCAGCGTGGCACTGCGCTGGTTCATCTTCAACGGCATCATCCGGCTGACGCTGCGCACCATGGCGGATGTGGTCAATAACGGTTTCCACAAGGTGCAGCGGTTCTCGACCGACTGGCACGCCAACAGCTTTGCCGGTTCGACGGTGCGCAAGATCACCCGCGGCATGTGGGCGCTCGACGCGCTTAACGATCTGCTGCTGGTAGCGCTGCTGCCGTCCATCGTCATGCTGGTCGGCGCCAGCATCGTGCTCGGCAGCTACTGGCCGATCATGGGCCTGATCGTGGCTGCGGGCTCGCTGATCTATATCGGTGTCACCGTGGCGCTTTCCATGGGCTTCGTGTCGCCGGCGGCAAGGCTTGCCAATGCCTGGGACACCAAGCTTGGTGGCGCACTGGCGGATGCCATCAGCTGCAATTCGGTGGTCAAGGCCTTCGGGGCCGAGAGCCGCGAAGAGACGCGACTGGGCCTGGTGCTGGCCAGATGGGACAGCCGCACGCGGCGGACATGGAAGCGCGGCACATTGAGCGGCACGATCCAAGGCTTCATGATGGTTTCCATGCAGGCAGGTATTTTGGGAACGGGCCTGGTCATGTGGCAGCGGGGGCTGGCGACGCCCGGCGACATCACCTTCGTGCTGGCCATGTTCTTCGTTCTGCAAGGCTATCTGCGCAATGTCGGCCAGGACATCCGCAATCTGCAGCGTGCCGTCAACGACATGGAAGAACTGGTGCTGCTCGACAAGATGCCGCTAGGCATAGAGGACAAGCCGAACGCCAGGCCTATCAAGATTGGCGAGGGCGAGATCGTCTTCGATCGCGTCACCTTCCAATATGGCGCTCATCCCACCCCGCTTTATGAGGACTTTTCGGTCACCATCAAGCCGGGTGAGCGCGTGGGCCTGGTGGGGCATTCGGGCTCTGGCAAGACCACCTTCGTCAAGCTCATCCAGCGCCTCTATGACGTGAATTCGGGCGCGATCCGCATTGACGGGCAGGATATCGCAGGGGTTAGGCAATCCAGCCTGCGCGGCCAGATCGCCATCGTGCAGCAGGAGCCCATTCTGTTCCACCGGACGCTGGCGGAAAACATTGCCTATAGCAGGCCGAACGCCTCGCGCCGCGAGATCGAGCACGCAGCCAAACAGGCGAGCGCCCACGACTTCATCATGGACCTTCCCAAGGGCTATGAGACACTCGTGGGGGAACGCGGCGTCAAGCTGTCGGGCGGCGAGCGGCAGCGTGTCGCCATTGCCCGTGCCTTCCTGGCTGATGCGCCGGTGCTGATCCTGGACGAAGCGACATCGAGCCTCGACAGTGAGAGCGAAGTGCAGATCCAGCAGGCCATGGAACGCTTGATGAGCGGCCGCACGACGCTTGTCATCGCACACCGGCTATCCACGGTGCGAGCGCTGGACCGGCTGCTGGTCTTCGACAAGGGAAATATCGTTGAAGAAGGCGACCACCAGGCGCTGATCCGGCTTAACAACGGTATCTATCGCCGGCTGTTCGAACGGCAGGCGCTGGAGCTGACCAAGGGTCTGGTGGCGTGAACCGAAACACTATAGCGCCGCGCGCCTTTTTAGACGCTCGGCGTTGTAGCACTTTGCATTGCTGCACAATTTTATCCTTAAATCGATTCCGATTTCAGGAATTATGCAGCAGCGCCGATGCTCACCTTTACGTCCTTCGATAGAGGAAATAACGCCCTTCCTTGATGCCATCGGGCAGCGGCAGCGCGACCAGCTCGGGATGCTCCAGCGGCAGCCCGCTGACGGCGACGCCGTTATGGGCAAGCACGCCGGCCATCAGTTGCGGCAACCAGGTCAGCGTCACCGCGTCGATCTCGTCATGGCCCGTGCCGATATCGGCATGGGCCAGGGCCGCACCGATGCCGACGAAGGCCTGGCCGGACTCGCGGATATTGCCGGTGACCATGTCTTGCGCCTCTGGTGTCGAGGCAGAATAGGAACGGACTTCCCAGTCGAAAGCGACAATGCGCCGGCCGGGAAAATTCTCGCGCAGGTGATCATAGGTGCGGCCGTTGCCGAGGCCGAACTCCAGCACCGGGCCTTCAGTTTCCCCTACCAGATCGATGATCGAGTTCAGAATGTCGCGTTGAGCCGTCAACCGGCGAATGAAGCTGTCGAGGCGACTCATCTAATCCGTATCCGTCATGAAATCGTTAGCGGTCCTGGAACAATTCCAGCAAAAAGTGCGGGAGCAGTTTTGCGTTCGGAATTGCATAAAAACAAAAAGTTAGAGCGTTTCCGTGCATCCTGGAAACCAGGAAAGGCTCTAACACATGAAACCTCGCCAAGTCGATTGCCGTAAATGGGAATTGGCGTTGCAGTGGCAACATGGGTCTGTGCTAAGCTCGATGACATGAAAACCGTGACCAACGAAGATTTCTTTGCCGAAGTGCCGCTCTTCAGCGAATTCGAAGGCGTGACCGATGCCGCCAACTACCGGCCGCTGCCGGACGGATGGGTGCTGGCGCTCGCCGATATCGTCGGCTCGACGCAGGCGATCGGCGCCGGGCGTTACAAGGACGTCAACATGGCGGGCGCCAGCGTCATTTCGGCGGTGTTGAATGCCGTCGGCAAGGGCGACTATCCCTTCGCCTTCGGCGGCGACGGCGCGCTGATCGCGCTTCCGGGTTCGCTGGAGGCGGCGGCACGCGATGCTCTTGCCGCCGCACAGGTCTGGGTCGAGGAAGATCTAAACCTGGTGCTGCGCATCGCCATCGTACCGGTCGCCGACACCCGCGCCGAGGGCCTCGACGTCCGCGTCGCACGTTACTCCGCAAGCCCTTTTGTCACCTATGCGATGTTCTGGGGCGGCGGCACCAGCTGGGCCGAAAGACAGATGAAACTCGGCCGTTACGGCATTGCCCGCGCGGTCCCGGGAACGCGCCCGGATCTCACCGGTCTATCCTGCCGCTGGAGCCCGATCGATGCTAGAAACGGCGAGATCGTCTCGATTATCGCCGTGCCCGGCGAAGGCCGGCCAGGCCGGGAATTTCAAGAACTCGTCAGCGGCATCGTCGCCATTACCAGCGAGCAGAACCGGGACAGCCATCCGGTGCCGGCCGATGGTCCTAACCTTGCCTTCTCGCTGCATGGCATCAATCGCGAGGCCAAAGCCACCGCGCCACCCAGCCGGCGATTATGGCAGAAGCTCTTTATCTTCCTGCAGCTCGCCATCACGGTCGCGTGCTACAGGCTCGGCATTCCGCTTGGCCGCTTCGATGCCCGCCGCTACAAGCGCGACGTCGCCGACAATTCCGATTTCCGCAAGTTCGACGACGGGCTGAAGATGACGATCGACGTCGACGCCGAACACCTGAAGCGCATCGAGACTTTGCTGCAACACGCCCAGGCCAAGGGTGTGGCCCGCTACGGCCTGCATCGGCAATCCTCAGCGCTGATGACCTGCTTCGTGCCGACGCCGATCGCGCGCGATCACATCCATTTCATCGATGGCGCCGCCGGCGGTTATGCGGTGGCCGCCAGCCAGATCACCGGCAAGTCGCTTTCGGCTGTTTCCGTCACGCCTTGATGACGTGATCGGCCGAGAGGCCTAGCCGGTTGAAGACGTTGCGCGTGTCGACAATCAGCGAGGCGTTTTTTGCGAGCGCCGAATAATCCACCTTGTCGTGGTCAGTCGCGACCAGCACTGCATCGTAGCCGGCGATGGTCTCCGGCGTCAGAGCCACCGATTTGCGGCCCTTCAGCGCCTGATATTCGCGCGTCGGCGGAATCTCGGCGACGAAGGGATCGTGATAATCCGCCCGTCCGCCACGCTCCTCGATGATCTCGATCAGGCGCAGCGACGGGCTCTCTCTTATATCAGCGACGTTCTTCTTGTAGGCGAGCCCGAGCACTAGCACCCTGCTGCGGCTCAGCGCCTTGCCAGCGCGGATGTCGAGCGCCTCGGCAAGCTTGCCGACGACATGACGCGGCATTGCCGAATTGATCTCGCCGGCAAGTTCGATGAAGCGGGTCGGCAGCTCGTATTCGCGCGATTTCCAGGTGAGGTAGAAGGGATCGATCGGTATGCAATGGCCGCCGAGACCCGGGCCCGGATAGAAGGGCATGTAGCCGAAGGGCTTGGTCTTGGCCGCATCGATGACCTCCCAGACGTCGATGCCCATCGCCGCATAGACGGTCTTCAGCTCGTTGACGAGGGCGATGTTGACCGAGCGGAAGATGTTTTCGGTGAGCTTCACGGCCTCTGCCGTCGCATTCGAGGAGACCGGAACGACGGACGATACCGCCGCGCCATAAAAGGCCTTCATCAGCGCCAGCGCCTCGGCGCCGTCGCCGGCGACGACCTTCGGGATCGTCGCGGTATGATAATGCTGGTTGCCGGGATCCTCGCGCTCCGGGGAGAAGCCGACGAAGAAGTCCGAGCCGGATTTCAGCCCGGTGCCTTCGAGAATGACCTTCACCACGTCATCGGTCGTGCCGGGATAGGTGGTCGATTCCAGCACGACGAGCTGACCGGGGCGCAGGTGCGCGGCGATCGAGCGCGACGTCGCCTCGACGAAGGAAAGATCGGGATCGCGATGCTTGGTGAGCGGCGTCGGCACGCAGATGATGATGACGTCACACTCGTCGAGGCCGGCGAAATCGGTCGTCGCCTTGAAACGTCCCGCATCGATCTCGGTGGAAAGTGCTTCGTCGCTCACCGCGTCGATATAGGAGCGGCGGGCATCGAGGGCCACCATTTTCCCCGGGTCGATGTCGAAGCCCGTGACCGCAAAGCCGCTGCGCGCCACCGCCATCGCCAGAGGCAGGCCGACATAGCCGAGGCCGATGATGCCGGCACGCGCCGCGCGGGTTTCGATCTTCTGCAAAAGCGTATCGAAGGGGGAGATAACCAAGGCGGGATCTTTCAAACGGGGAAGAGAAGGCTGATCTAATGCATGATCCTGGCAAATTAAACCCGGGCTCCGTCTCTGACCTGACGAGGGGAGCAGAAAACACGGCCGCGACCCCTTGCGATGCTTATCGGATGTGGCTGACCCGGTGTGGCCGAAATGACTCGGTGACGGCCCTTGTGCAACTTGAGCGCACAAAAAAATGCGCATCCCATTGTTTCGCATTTGCAGCATCCCTATTTTGACTTTTGATAATGAACCACCTGGAAAGGACTACCCGTCCTATCCCGCTATTGGGAACTGAGGGCGCCGCTGCCGGGTTTTGGGCAGATCGTTGACACAATAATACCGCTCGTACATCCTGATTTCCTTGTGACCTGCGCATGAAAAATGTGCCGGCCGAGGGACTTTTGGCTCTTGGGGATGGCGTGCCTTATGAGGATCATACCGAGAATGAGCACGATCGAATCCAGCGTGTCCTCCATCCTGTTGGACCGGGTCGCTGAATGGCTGACGAACTCTTCGCTGGCCGGAGACGAGCTTGAAAATATCGTCCGTGGTTTCTGCGAAAGGCTCACGGCTGCAGGCCTGCCGCTTGCGCGCGTGCATCTTTCCTTTTCGATGTTGCATCCGCTTTACGATGCGCTCAGCTTCACCTGGCGGCGCGCCAGCGGCGTCACCATCGAAGGCTTCCGCATGCCCGCCGGGCAAAAGCCGGACCGCTTCCTGCAGAGCCCCTATTATTACCTGCTCGACAACAATCTGCAGCACATCCGCCGCCGGCTGCTGCAGGATGGGCCGAACGAATTTCCCATTTTCGAGGACCTGCGTAAGGACAGCATCACCGATTACCTCGCCTTCGTGCAGCCCTTCGGCGACGGCTCGGTGCAGGGCATGATGGGTTCCTGGTCGACGGACCATAACACCGGCTTTTCCGACGACATGATCGATGCGCTGCTCAGGATGCAGAACCATCTGGCGGTCGCCGCCAAGATGGCGGTGCTCGGCAAGCTCGCCAACAACATGCTGACCACCTATCTCGGCGGCGACGCCGGCAAGCGGGTGCTGAACGGCCAGATCCGCCGCGGCGACGGTGAGACGATCCGCGCAGCCCTCGTCATGGGCGACATGCGCGAATCCACCATGTATGCCGAAAAGGAAGGCCGGCAGGCCTATATCGACACGCTGAACCAGTTCTTCGATGCGATCGCCGCCCCATTCAACCGCAATGGCGGCGAGATCCTGAGTTTCCTCGGCGACGGCTTCCTCGCCGTCTATCCTTGCGGGCGCCACAAGGACCCATCGAAGATTGCCTGCGAGGCAGCGCTTTCGGCTGTCCACCAGGCGCAGGCGCGGGTCGCCGAGCTCAACAGGGACCGCGAGCAGAAAGGCCTATCCAGGGTCGGCTACGGCATCGGCCTGCATGTCGGTAATGTCATGTTTGGCAATGTCGGCCTCAAGGACCGCCTGACCTTCTCCGCCTTCGGCTCGGCGGTCAACGAGGTCCAGCGTCTGCAGATCCTGACCAAGAAATACGGCCGCGAGGTCGTCGCCAGCCAGGCCTTCGCCGGTTATTGCGGCGGCGAATGGACGACGCTCGGCGAGGAGAAGCTGCGCGGCATCCGCCAGAAGGTGACGGTGCTGCAACCGCGCGCGCCGGCGCCTGCAATCAATGTCGACGAGAGCTTCCGCGAGGCCGTGCAGAACGGACTTTCCGAAGCCGAGCAGGTCATTCTCCTGCATCGCGACGCCAAGAAACAGGTCACGCGCACCAGCATGGAGAAATTCATCCAGTAACAGCTTACAACCCGTCTCATAATCTGCGCGTCTCGCCTGGGGAACTTCGGCGGGACATGCTGGTTTTTCTATGATTGTCATCAGCTAGACACCCCGTTTGCGGTACGATAGTGTGCCTTAACGGGAACATAGAAGACTGGGGAATTTCATTGGTATGGCGTCTGCAGCCGATCTGTTGCGTATTGAAAATCTCGACGTCTCCTTCTCGGTTTTCGGTGACCGGTTACGCGTCGTAAAAGAAGCCAATCTTCGCATCCTTCCGGGCAAGGTCACCGCTCTCGTCGGTGAATCCGGCTCGGGAAAATCGGTGATCAGCCAGTCGGTCATGGGCATCCTGCCCAATCCGGCCAAGGCTACCGGCCGCATCCTCTTCACCGATCCGCTCGACGGAAGCACGACCGATATCCTGTCCTTTCCGCGCGACAGCGAGGAAATGCGCGATCTGCGCGGCCGGCGCATGGCGACGATCTTCCAGGAGCCGATGACCTCGCTGTCGCCGCTGCATACGATCGGCAATCAGATCAGCGAAGTGCTCCTGATCCATACCGAGGTCGACAAGCAGGAAGCCCGTGAAAGGACCGAGGAGATGCTCGGCCTGGTCGGGTTTTCCAACCCGCATCGAACCTACGACATGTATCCGTTCGAACTGTCCGGCGGGATGCGCCAGCGCGCGATGATCGCCATGGCGCTGATCTGCAAGCCGGCGCTTCTGATCGCCGACGAGCCGACGACGGCGCTCGACGTGACGATCCAGGCGCAGATCCTCGAATTGCTCCGCGAGTTGCAGGCCAAGCTCGGCATGGCCATGCTGCTCATCACCCACGATCTCGGCATCGTCGCCAACATGGCCGACGAGGTGGTCGTCATCTATCACGGCGAGATCATGGAAGCCGGGCCGGTCGAGGATATCTTCCGCAATCCGCAGCATCCCTATCTCAAGGGGCTGATGGCCGCCGTTCCGCATTTCGACATGAAACCCGGCGAGCGGCTGAAAGCGCTGCGCGATGTGAAGGTCAATCTCGAAGCCCTTGTCGGCATGAAGAAGCCGCGCCAGGCAGAGGCGCCGGGTATCCTGCTTTCCGTTGCCAATCTCTCGAAGACCTACAAGACGCGCAAGCGCAGTTTCTTCGGCAAGCACGAAGCCACCGTCCTGCGCGCCGTCGACGACGTCAGCTTCGACATCCGCCGCGGCGAATGTCTTGGCCTGGTCGGGGAGTCCGGCTGTGGCAAGACGACGCTCAGCAAGATCCTGATGCGTGCGATTACTCCCGATAGCGGCGCGGTGGTGTTCAACGACGGCAAGGAAGTCGTCGACGTCCTTGCCGTCAAAGGCGCCGAGCTGCAGGACATGCGGACCAAGATCCAGATGGTGTTCCAGGATCCGGTCTCCTCGCTCTCGCCGCGCATGACGGTGCGCAACATCCTGAGCGAACCGCTCGAGATCCATGACCGCGGCGACAGTGACGAGCGCAAGCGTAAGGTCGAGGGGCTGATGGCGGCAATCGGTCTCGACAAACGTTATCTTAGCCGTTACCCGCACAGTTTTTCGGGCGGCCAGCGCCAGCGCATCGGAATCGCGCGGGCACTCGCGCTCGGTCCAAAGCTCGTCATCCTCGACGAGCCGGTCTCGGCCCTCGACGTCTCCGTGCAGGCGCAGATCCTCAACCTGTTGAAGGACCTGCAGAAGGAGCTGGGGCTGACCTATCTCTTCATTTCGCATAATCTCGCCGTCGTCGATTACATGGCCGACCGCATTGCGGTGATGTGTAAGGGCCGCATCGTCGAAATCGCGCCGCGCGAGATCATCCTGCGTGATCCGGTGCACCCCTATACGAAATCGCTGCTTGCCGCCGTCCCCTTCCCCGATCTCGACCGACCGCTCGATTTCAAGGCGCTCAGGGAAAACGGCGCCGCCGACAAGCAGAACTGGGGCGTGACCTTCACTGCCGAGCATGACGATGCTTCCGAACTTGCCTATGCCGACCTCGGCGACGGCCATCTGGTGCGCGCCCGCAAGGGCGCCGATGCCAAGGAGCTGCGTTGATGGTGACGCGTCGCACATTCCTGGGCGGCCTCGTCGGCGCGGCGATTGCGCCGGCGGTTGTGAGGGCACAACAAGTCGCCGAGCCAGAATTCCTGAAGGAGCGCCTTGCATCAGGTGGCCTGCCGCCGATGGCCGAGCGCATTCCTGTGCGCCCGCGCATCGTCAACCTGAAAGAGATGGGGCTCGAACCCGGTGCCTACGGCGGCACGGTGCGCACGATCATCGGCAGCCAGCGCGACATCCGCTTCATGACGATCTACGGCTATGCCCGCCTGGTCGGCTACGACAAGCACCTGCAATTCCAGCCGGACATCCTGGCCGGTTTCCAGTCCGAGGACGACACGGTCTTCACCTTCACGCTGCGCGAGGGCCATAAATGGTCCGACGGCCAGCCGTTCACGGCCGACGATTTCCGCTACTGGTGGGAAGACGTCATCCTGAACGACAAGCTGACGCCCGGCGGCGGGGCGCTGGAGCTTCGTCCGCACGGCAGCCTGCCGCGCTTCGAGATGCTCGATCCGCTGACCGTGCGCTACACCTGGGAAAAACCCAACCCGATGTTCCTGCCGACATTGGCGGGCCCCCAGCCGCTCGTCATCTTCGGCCCCGGTCATTATCTCAAGCAGTTCCACAAGAAGTTCCAGCCCGACCAGGCCAAGATGGACGAGCTGATGAAGACCTACCGCGTCAAGAAATGGCAGGATCTGCACATCAAGATGGCGCGTTCCTATCGTCCGGAAAATCCGAACCTGCCGACGCTCGATCCCTGGCGCAATACGACGCCGCTGCCGTCCGAGCAGTTCGTCTTCGAGCGCAACCCGTTCTTCCACCGCATCGACGAGACCGGCCGGCAGCTTCCCTATCTCGACCGTTTCATCCTCAACGTCTCCTCGTCGTCGATCATCGCCGCCAAGGCGGGTGCAGGCGAAGCCGACCTGCAGGTGACCGGCATCGATTTCAACGACTACACCTTCCTGAAGGAGGCCGAGAAGCGCTTTCCGGTAAAGGTCAATCTCTGGAAGCTTGCGCGCGGTTCGCGCATCACGCTGCTGCCGAACCTCAACTGCGCCGACGAGGTGTGGCGCGGCCTGTTCCGCGATGTGCGCCTGCGCCGCGCTTTGTCGCTGGCGATCGACCGGCACGAGGTCAATATGGTGGCCTTCTACGGCCTCGGCACGCCAAGCGCCGATACCGTCCTGCCCGACAGCCCGCTCTTCAAGCAGGAATATGCCGACGCCTTCGTGAAGTTCGATCCCGACGAGGCCAACCGCCTGCTTGACGAGCTCGGCTTGACCAAGCGCGACGACGACGGCATCCGGCTGCTGCCCGACGGGCGGCGCGCCGAGATCACCGTCGAGACCGCCGGCGAGAGCAATCTCGACACCGATGTGCTGGAGCTGGTGCACGACCACTGGGCCAATATCGGCCTTGCGCTTTATACCCGCACCTCGCAGCGCGACGTCTTCCGCAACCGCGCGATGAGCGGTTCGATCATGATGTCGATCTGGTACGGCCTCGACAATGGCGTGCCGACGGCCGACATGTCGCCCGCAGGCCTTGCGCCAACACTCGACGATCAGCTGCAATGGCCGCTCTGGGGCATGCATTACCTCTCCGCGGGCCAGGAGGGCGTCGCACCGGATCTGCCTGAGGCTGCGGAACTGGTCGACCTGCTTGGCCAATGGGGCTCGACGGCGAAATTCGAGGAGCGCCAGGTGATCTGGCACAAGATGCTGTCGCTCTATACGCAGCAGGTATTTTCGATCGGCCTGATCAACAGCACGCTGCAGCCGGTTCTTCGCGCCGCCAAACTGCAGAACCTGCCGGAGAAAGCGCTCTACGGCTTCGATCCCACCTCCTATCTCGGCGTCTATATGCCGGATGCATTCTGGTATAAGGAGGCCTGAGGCCGTGCTCAGATATATTCTCTGGCGCATCGCCGCCATGGTGCCGACGCTCTTCGTCATTTCGGCGCTGGTCTTCACCATCATCGAGCTGCCGCCCGGCGACTTCTTCGAGAGCCAGATCGCCGAGCTGCGTGCCTCCGGTGAGACCGCCAACCTTCAGGAAATCGAGGAGATGCGCCAGCAATACGGCTTCGACAAGCCGGAGATCGTGCGCTATTTTTACTGGGTCGGCGGCATGCTGCACGGTGACTTCGGGTACTCCTTCGAATATCAGCTGCCGGTCTCCGACGTGGTCGGCGACCGCCTCTGGCTGACGATGCTCGTCTCCTTCACGACGATCCTGCTCACCTGGCTGATCGCCTTTCCGATCGGCATCTATTCGGCCACGCACCAATACAGCTGGGGTGACTACGGGCTGACGTTCCTCGGCCTGATGGGCATCGCCATTCCGAACTTCATGCTGGCTCTGATCCTGATGTATTTCGCCAATATCTGGTTCGGCATCTCGATCGGGCACTTGATGGACCAGCAATATATCTCGGCGCCGATGAGCTGGGAGAAGGCACGATCGATCCTCTCTCACCTCTGGATCCCGGTCATCATCGTCGGCACGGCAGGCACGGCCGGCATGATCCGGCGGCTGCGCGCCAACCTGCTCGACGAGATGCAGAAGCAATATGTCGTCACCGCGCGCGCCAAGGGCCTGCCGCCCCTCAAGGCGCTGCTCAAATACCCGCTGCGCATGGCGCTCAACTTCTTCGTCGCCGATATCGGCTCGATCCTTCCGTCGATCATCTCGGGGGCCGAGATCGTCGCGATCGTGCTGTCGCTGGAGACGACGGGGCCGATGCTCATCAAGGCACTTCAGAGCCAGGACATGTATCTCGCCGGCTCCTTCCTGATGTTCCTGGCCTTCCTCAATGTCATCGGCGTGCTGATCTCAGACATCGCACTCGGCTTCCTTGATCCCCGCATCCGTCTGCAAGGCAGGAGCACCAAATAATGTCGCCCCTTCCTGCACCCGGCGCGCCGCTTGCGCATTACGTCTCGACCGCTCCTTTCGATCCGCACGCGACCGAAAGCATGACGGCGGCGCAATCGCGCATCCATCTCGCCTCGCAGAAGCAGCTGATGTGGTGGAAGTTCAAGCAGCACAGGCTCGCTTTGATCTCCGGCATCTTTCTCGCCGCCGTCTACCTGATGATCCTGATCGTCGAGTTCCTGGCGCCCTACGGCCTGCACACGCGCAATGTCGATTTCATCCATGCACCGCCGCAGCGCGTCCACTTCTTCGACAAGGGCAGCTTCGTCGGTCCCTTCGTCTACGGCCGGAGCATGACGCTCGATATCGACACGCTCCACCGGGTCTATACCGACAAGAAGAATGACGTGCAGCCGATTCGTTTCTTCTGCCGCGGCGATGGCTATAAATTCTGGGGCTTTGTCGCCTCGAACTATCATCTTGTCTGCCCGGCGATCGGCGGGCAGATGTTCCTGCTCGGCACCGACCGGCTCGGCCGCGACGTGCTGTCGCGCATCCTTTACGGCGCGCGGATATCGCTGACGATCGGTCTGATTGGCATTTCGATCAGCTTCGTGCTCGGCATCATCATCGGCGGCCTTGCCGGTTATCGCGGCGGCCTTTTCGATCTCATCGTCCAGCGCCTGATCGAAGTGCTGCAATCGCTGCCGAGCCTGCCGCTCTGGATGGCGCTGGCAGCCATCATGCCGGTGACGTGGAGCCCGATCGTCATCTATTTCGGCATCACCGTCATCCTCGGCATCATCGACTGGACGGGGCTGGCGCGTGCCGTGCGCTCCAAACTCCTGGCGCTGCGTGAGGAGGATTATGTCCAGGCCGCACAGCTGATGGGCGCCAGCACGCCGCGCATCATCGGCCGACATCTGGTGCCGGGCTTCATGTCGCATCTCATCGCTTCGGCGACGATTTCCATCCCCGGCATGATCCTTGGAGAGACCGCGCTCTCCTTCCTAGGCCTCGGCCTTCGTCCGCCGATCACCAGCTGGGGCATTCTGCTGACCGAGGCAAAAAGCGTCAGCGTCATCGCCTTCTATCCATGGCTGCTCTATCCGATCATTCCTGTTGTTCTTGTCATTTTGGCGTTCAACTTTCTGGGAGACGGCTTGCGTGATGCGGCAGATCCCTACAAATAGCAGGAAATGCGGCGGTACGTCACGGCACCGCCCCCTCCTCTTGGCCTCCCGACGGTGGGGGCACTAAGTATGTCGCTCACCCCAGAAGGGATGCCCATGTCCAGACGTCTCGAAGATGCGCGCATCCTCATGTACAGCCACGACACCTTCGGTCTCGGCCATCTGCGCCGCTGTCGCGCCATCGCCCATGCGCTGGTGGAGGATTATCGCGGCCTCAACATTCTGATCATTTCGGGTGCCACGATCGCCGGCGCCTTCGACTACCGCGCCCGCGTCGACTTCGTGAAGATCCCGAGCGTCATCAAGCTGCGCAACGGCGAATATACGTCGCTTGCCAGCCATATCGACCTGCACGAGACGTTGAAGATGCGCGAGTCGAGCATTCGCCACACGGCCGAGACCTTCCAGCCAGATATCTTCATCGTCGACAAGGAACCGATGGGGCTGAAGGGCGAGGTCGAGGATACGTTGGCTTATCTCAAGGCTCGCGGTACCGTCCTGGTGCTCGGCCTGCGCGAGATCATGGACGCGCCGCATCTGCTCGAGGCCGAGTGGAAGAAGAACAGCATCATGCAGAAGATCGACCAATATTACGACAGCGTCTGGGTCTATGGTCCGCCGGATTTCTACGATCCGCTGATCGGCCTCGACGTGCCGGCCAGCCTGCGCCGGAAGATGGATTTCGTCGGCTTCCTGCAGCGCAGCGTCTCCAGGGGAAAGACCTCAATCAACGCCCGCAAGGATAATTACATCCTCGTCACGACTGGTGGTGGCGGCGACGGCTCCGATCTCGTCCACGACGTCATGAACGCCTACGAGGCCGACCCGACGCTGACGCAGAAGGCGCTCGTCGTGCTCGGTCCCTATATGCCGGCCGCCGAGCGGGCCAAGCTGGTGCAGAAGGGAGAAGCGATCCCCTATATCGAGGTGATCGAGTTCGACAACCACATGGAAGAGCTGATCGACAGCGCCACCGGCGTCGTCGCCATGGGCGGCTACAACACCTATTGCGAGATCCTCTCCTTCGACAAGCCGGCCCTCATCGTGCCGCGCGTCAAGCCACGCGAGGAACAACTGCTGCGCGCCCAGCGGGCAAGCGAGCTCGGCCTCGTCGACATGCTGCTGCCGGATCAGTCGGTCGACCCCACCATCATGGCCGAAGCGCTGAAGCGCCTGCCCTTCCGCCAGCCGCCGTCGAAGAGCGGCGGCAATATGCGTCTCGAAGGGCTGGACCATATCTCGCAGACCGTCGGCCGGTGGATCGACGGCCGCGGCAGCCACCTTTCCCTCGTCGGCGCGGAATAGGGCACAGCCTTGCCGCCACGCCGCAAGATCCTCGTTGTGCTGAAGGGCTATCCCCGCCTTTCGGAAACCTTCATCGCCCAGGAGCTGCTCGGCCTCGAAAAGGCCGGCTTCGACCTCACGCTGATTTCGATGCGCCGGCCGACCGACAAGAAGCGCCATCCCGTGCATGACGAGATCCGGGCGCGTGTCGTCTATCTGCCGGAATATCTACACGAAGAGCCAATCCGCGTGCTGAAAGGCCTGGCCGCCGGTTTCTCCAAACCCGGCTTCAAGACGCTGATGAAACGCTTCCTCGCCGACCTCAAGCGCGACCTCTCCCGCAACCGTTTCCGCCGTCTCGGCCAGGCACTGGTGCTGGGGCGTGAATGGCCGGACGAGGGCGAATGGCTGCATGCCCATTTCATCCACACGCCGGCCTCGGTGACGGAATATGCGAGCATCCTCACGGACACCCCCTGGACCTGCTCGGCGCACGCCAAGGACATTTGGACGTCGCCCGACTGGGAGCTGAACGAGAAACTCGGCAGCGCCCGCTGGACCGTCACCTGCACCAGGACGGGCTATGAACACATGCGGACGCTGACATCACGCAAAGAGACCGTGCACTTGAGTTACCACGGTCTCGATCTTGCCCGTTTCGGCCATTTTGCCGGCGAGCGCTCGGACCGGACCGGGAGCGATCCCGACGATCCGGCCTTCATCCTCAGCGTCGGCCGCGCCGTCGAGAAAAAGGGTTACGACGTGCTGCTGCGGGCGCTGGCACTGCTACCTGCCGATCTTAACTGGCGCATGGACCATATCGGCGGCGGCGAGGAGCTTGGGAAACTGAAGGCGCTGGCCACGGAACTCGGCATTTCCCCTCGCATCGTCTGGAAGGGCGCCATGGCACAGGAAGACGTGCTCGATCATTACCGCCGCGCCGACCTCTTCGCACTTGCCTGCCGCATCGCCGCCAACGGCGACCGCGACGGCCTGCCGAACGTCCTGGTCGAGGCATCGAGCCAGCGGCTCGTCTGCCTCTCGACCGAAGTATCCGGGGTGCCTGAGCTCCTGAAGAACGGTGAAAACGGCCTCGTCGTGCCGCCGGAGGACCCGGCGCTGCTGGCCAGAGCGCTGGAGGCGGCAATCCGCGACCCAGCACTGCGCAAGCGTCTCGGCGACGCAGCCGAAAACCAGGTGCGCGAACATTTCGACTATCACTCCAGCATCAGACAGCTCACCGGCCTGTTCGAGGCCGAATGGCAGAAGGCGTCATGACGGCAGCGCGTATTTTCTTCTATGTCCAGCATCTGCTTGGCATCGGCCACATAGCCCGCGCCAGCCGCATCGCCAATGCGCTTGTCGAAGACGGTTTTGACGTGACTGTCGTGACCGGCGGCCTGCCTGTGCCGGGCTTTCCGGGCGAGGGTATAAAGACCGTGGCCTTGCCGGCGGTCGTTGCCAGCAATGCCGGTTTTTCCGGCCTCGCCGATGCAAATGGCCGGCCAGCGGGCGAGGATTTCCTCAATGCCCGCCGCGCGCTGCTTCTCGATGCCTTCCATGCCGCCAGGCCCGATGTCGTCATCATCGAAGCCTTCCCCTTCGGCCGGCGACAGATGCGCTTCGAACTCTTGCCCTTGCTCGAGGCGATCGAAAAGGCCGAACCTCGGCCGAAACTCCTAAGCTCGGTGCGCGACATCCTGCAGGAAAACCGCAAGGCAGGCCGCGACGCGGAGACCGCCAAGCTGGTCAAGGATCATTTCGATGCCGTGCTCGTCCACGGCGATCCCGATTTCATCAGGCTCGAGGACACCTTCCCGCTGACATCCGAGATCGCCGACAGGCTGCGTTATACCGGCCTCGTCGCACCACCGCCGGCGCCGGAACCGACCGAGACATTCGACATCATCGCATCGGCGGGCGGCGGCGCGGTCGGTGCTGCACTGATCGGCGCGGCCAAAGAGGCAGCAGCGCTGCTACCCGCCGATCTTCGGTGGCTGCTGGTCGCCGGCCCCAACCTGCCGGAGGCCGATTTCGCCGCGCTGTCTGAGGATGCCGCCCCGAATGTGACGCTGGTGCGCTTCCGAAAGGATTTTCCCTCGCTGCTGCGTAGCGCCAAGGTGTCGATCTCGCAGGCAGGCTACAATACCGTCGGCGATCTCCTGCGCACCGAGTGCCGGGCGATCCTCATCCCCTTCGTCGCCGGCGGCGAGACCGAGCAGTCGGTGCGCGCCGAACGGCTGCAGGCACTCGGCCTTGCCGATATTCTGCCGGAAGACGGACTGACGTCGGACCATGTGAAGGAGGCCGTCGAAAAGGCACTCGCGGCACAGATAAGGGCGCCAGTCTTGCTCGATCTCGCCGGAGCGGAGAAAACCGCCGCCATCATTCGCTCCATGATTGCCGAATCCCTCGCCTAATCCAAAATTCCTGTGATATAAGCAGAGTTCCGGCGAGAATCGGCATTTCTGCAGCCGGTCGCTTCGCCTTGTTTTCATTGCGATATCGGCGGTCCGGCTGCATGGTCCTGTTCTCAAAATTCCTCCCCGTCCCGGCGCCCGGATCGCGCCCCCGGAATTTCCCAGCAAGCTGACGGTTAGCCATGGAAAAAAGCCTCGCCCGCTACATCTGGAAGAACACGCGGCTGCAGCAGCTGTGGATTCTGGCTGTCGTCGCCGCCTCGATGGTGCCCTACTTCCTGTCCTTCGACCTGCCGAAGCAGATCGTCAACGGACCGATTCAGGGTGACGGCTTCGAAGGTCCGGGCGCAAGGCAGACCTTCATGCATATTGCCTATGACATCCCGCTGATCGGCCATGTCGAATTCTTCCAAGGGTTGCAGCTCAATCGTTTCCAGATGTTGATGGCCCTCAGCCTGGTGTTTCTGGCGCTGGTGGTGCTGAACGGCCTCTTCAAGTTCTACATCAACACCTATAAAGGCCGGCTCGGCGAGCGCATGCTGCGCCGTATCCGCTTCGAGCTGATCGACCGGGTGCTGCGTTTTCCGCCCATCCACTTCAAGCGGGTAAAATCGGCCGAAATCGCCACCATGATCAAGGACGAGGTGGAGCCGATGGGCGGCTTCACCGGCGATGCCTTCGTCTCCCCTGCCCTTCTTGGCGGCCAGGCGATCACGGCGCTCGCCTTCATCATCGTGCAGAATTTCTGGCTCGGCATGATCGCCGCCGGGATCGTCGGCGTGCAGGCGATCGTCATTCCCCGCATGCGCAAGCGGCTGCTGGATCTCGGCCGCCAGCGGCAGCTGACGGCGCGCGAACTCTCCGGCCGCGTCGGCGAAATCGTCGACGGCATCGGCACGATCCACGGCAACGACACATCGAACCTCGAGCGCGCCGACATCGCCTCGCGGCTCGGCCGGATCTTCTCGATCCGCTACGACCTTTACCAGTGGAAGTTCCTGGTGAAGTTCATCAACAATTTCCTCGCCCAGGTCACGCCGTTTCTGTTTTACGCCATCGGCGGCTACCTGGCGCTACAGGGCCGGCTCGACATCGGCCAGCTCGTCGCCGTCATCTCAGCCTACAAGGACCTGCCCGGCCCGCTGAAGGAACTGATCGACTGGGACCAGATGCGCCAGGACGTGCAGGTGAAGTACCAGCAGGTCTACGAGCAGTTCAATGTCGAGCCGCTGATCGACAGCCGTATCCAGGAACTCGCGACGGCCCCGGTCGGCGCACTGACCAGCGCGCTCGTCGTCACCAATCTTTCGCTCTCCGACGACAGCGGCGCCCGCCTCGTCGACCACGTCTCCGTCGAGATCAAGCCGAACGAGACGGTGGCGATCGTCGGGCCGAATGGCAGCGGCGCGGAAGCCTTCGCCGAAGCGCTCGGCCGCATGGTCTGGCCGGACTCCGGCCGCATCACCATCGACGGGCGCGATCTCCTGGACCTGCCGGAATCGATTACCGGCCGGCGGATCTCCTATGCCTCGGCCGACACCTTCTTCTTCCACGGCACGCTGGCCAGCAATCTGCTCTACGGCCTCAAACATGCGCCGATGACCGATCCCGTTTACGACGAGCGGGAAGCGCTGGAGTACAAATGGCATTCCGCCGAGGCAGAGAAGGCCGGCAATCCGACGCTCGACCTCAACAGCGACTGGGTGGACTACAAGGCCGCCGGCGCCAGCGGGCCCGAGGACCTGCTGAAAGCGATCCGCCCGGTGCTCGACGCCGTCCTGATCTCGCAGGACATCCTCGATCTGGCGCTGCGCTCGACCGTCAATACCGATGTGCATGTGGCAGTCAGCAACCACGTCGTGGCGCTCCGCGCCTCGCTGCGCGACCGGCTGCGCGACGAGGGGCTCGACACGATCGTCGTGCCTTTCGATTTCGACGCCTACAACGCCCAGGCGACGGTTGGCGAGAATTTGCTCTTCGGCACGATGAAGCGGCCTTTGATGACCAATCGGAGGCTTGCCGCGCATCCCTATTTCCAGGAGCTCTTCCGTGAAACCGGCCTCAGCACGGATCTCTACGCCATGGGCCTCGAGATCGCCGAGAACGCGGTGGAACTCTTCCACGACCTGCCGCCGGACCATCCTTTCTTCCAGCAGCTGACCTTCATGACGGCGGACGACATTCCGACTTACCAGGCGCTGCTGCAGAAGCTGCAAAGCCGCCGCTTCGAGGACGCCACGCCCGAGGAACGTTCGGCCATCATCCGGCTGAGTTTTGCCTATATCGAGCCGCGCCACCGCTTCGGCTTGCTGACGAACGAGCTCATGGACAAGATCGTCAACGCCCGCAAGCAGTTCCACGAGCATATTCCGGCCGATCTCGCCGAGCTGATCGAGCGCTACGATGCCGAGCGTTTCACCCCGTCGGCAAGCTTGATGGATAATGTGCTCTTCGGCCGTATCGCCTATCAGCAAGCCGACGCCTCCGACCGCATCCGCGGCATCATGGGCGAACTGTTCGATGCGCTCGACCTTTATGACGACGTGCTGTCGATCGGCCTCGAATTCGACGTCGGCTCCGGCGGCAAGCGACTGACCATGGTGCAGCGGCAGAAGCTGAACCTTGCCCGCGCGCTGTTGAAGCGCTCGGACTATTTCATCTTCAACCGGCCACTGTCGGCGCTCGACCAACGGGTTCAGGATCAGATCACCCGCAACATCATCGAAGGCCTGCACGAAGAAGGCCATCGGCCGGCGATCATCTGGGTGCTTTCTAATGCCCGGCTGGCGGAGAAGTTCGACCGGATCCTGCTCTTCGATCGCGGCGGATTGGCGGAGGCTGGAAACTATCCGGAACTTTCCGAGAAAAACGGGATGTTCAAGGAACTGTTATCGTAATATTCTATAGGGGCGGCGATGGTGGGTGTTCCCGATGGGGAACACCTCGGAGTTTGAAGATGCCTGGTCCTGTGGACCCTGCGTCAGGGGATTGAAACGCTCATGCTGTTGAGAGACGAAGTCGAAATGCTGCGACGGGTGCCGATCTTTTCAAGGATCGCGCCAGCAAAGCTCAAGCTTTTGGCCTTTACCTCCGATCGCATGACCTACAAGGCCGGACAGGATCTCTTCCATCAGGGCGATGTCGGTGACGCCGCCTATGTCATCCTCTCGGGTACCGCCGATATCGTCGTCTCCTCGCCGGCGGGCGAGATCAAGGTCGCCGATGTCGAACCCAATTCGATCGTCGGCGAAATCGACATTCTCTGCGACGTCTCGCGCACGGCAACGGTGCGCGCCACCTCGCCGCTCGAAGTGCTGCGCATCAGCAAGGAGCACTTCCTGAAGCTGCTCAGCGACTTCCCCGAGATGGCTGTGGAAATCATGCGGGTGCTGGCGGACCGCCTGAACCACACCACCGCGGAGCTGACCGCAGCCCGGGCGGCGAAACAGCCGCAGATGGCGCAGTAGGTTTTCAAAGCAAGATTTCGGCGGCCATTTCTGTGCGCGTTGAACGAGGCGCGAAATTTCCACCTGTTCGATTTTCTGGCGAACACGATAGATCACGATAAAAGATCGTGAAATGACCAGTTGGCGCGTTCCACCAATTCGTCCTGACCGGCTGATCGATTCGCAAATCGGTCTGACGCTCGATCTCATCAAGCTGGCTTATCGCAGCCGTGCGAAAACTTGTTCAGATCGCAAGAAAGCAATTCAGTTTATCGCCGACCAGAATGTCGGCTAAAAACAAAAGCCTGCATGGTTTCCCATGCAGGCCTCTGGGTTCAAGTCCGTCTATTCGCGCTGCTCCAGCGCCCTGCTGAAGGCGAGTGCTGCAAGGGTGCAGATGGCGCCCGACAGCAGGTAGTAGCCGACGAAGGGCAGGCCGAAGCGGCTGGAAAGGCTGAGCGCCACCAGCGGTGCAAAACCTGCGCCGATCAGCCAGGCCAGGTCCGAGGTGAAGGCAGCGCCGGTATAGCGGTAGCCGCGGCCGAAGCGGGAAGAGATCGAGCCCGTCGCCTGGCCGAAGGAAAGGCCGAGCACGCCGAAGCCGATGATGACGAAAGCGTCATGACCGCTGTTTCCGGACGCGATCAGGATCGGCCCGACGAAGCTGAAGATAGCGATGATGACGGCGCAGATGGCAAGCTGGGCGCGCCGACCGATACGGTCGGCGATCAGGCCTGACGCGATGATGGTGACAATGCCGACCATGGCGCCGACCACCTGCACCACCATGAAGGCGCCGATCGGCTGGTTGCCGTAAAGGCTCATCCAGCCGAGCGGGAAGATGGTGACGAGGTGGAACATCGCAAAGCTCGCCAGCGGCACGAAGGCGCCGATCAGGATGTCGCGGCCATGGACACGCAGCACGTCGAGGATGGGAGCTGCTTCCAGTTCGTGCTGTTCCAGCAGCGTGCCGAATTCCTTGGTCATGACCAGGCGCAGACGCGCAAACAGCGCCACGACATTGATGGCAAAAGCGACGAAGAAGGGATAACGCCAGCCCCAGGAGAGGAAATCCTCATTGGAAAGATTGGCGACGAAATAACCGAAGAGCGTGCTGGCCAGCGCAAAACCAATCGGCGCGCCGAGCTGCGGGATCATCGCATACCAGCCGCGGTGCTTGGCCGGCGCATTGAGCGCGAGCAGCGAGGCAAGGCCATCCCAGGCGCCGCCGAGCGCGAAGCCCTGGCCGAGACGGAAGAGCGCCAGCAAGGCGATCGACCAGACGCCGATCTCGTTGTAACCCGGCAGGAAGGCGATCGAGGCCGTTGAGCCGCCGAGCAGGAAAAGCGCGATCGTCAGCTTGGTGCCACGGCCGTACAGCCGGTCGATCGTCATGAAGACCACGGAGCCCACCGGGCGCGCCAGGAAGGCCAGCGAGAAGATGGCGAAGGAATAGAGCGTTCCCGTCAGCCTGTCCGGAGCAAAGGGGAAAATCAGCTGTGGAAAGACCAGGACCGAGGCAAGGCCATAGACGAAGAAATCGAAGAATTCCGACATGCGGCCGATCACCACGCCGATGGCGATGCTGCCCGGCGAAACCGGCTTGTCGTCGTGAATGCGCCGCGCGTCGCGTTCCAGCGACGACGACGACGGTCCGTAATGCGATGTTGTAGCCATAAAACGCCTCCCTCGTTGAAGCGCTTTCGGCAAGGCGCCTCAGCCTGATCTTGATCAAACCTGCAGGCTTATCAAGTCCGTAAGACGTAAATAGTTCATCATGGCGGCTCAAAATGAGGCGTGGACGGAAAAAACAGCGTGATCCGGACCGCGATTTTGCGATGGGATGCTGGCCTGGCCGGTTCAGGCGGATATATTGTTTGGAACATGCGCTCGCCGAAGAATCCTTCTTGATTTCATCAGGATTTCAAAGCTGTAGTGCAACATGATTCTTGCCGCAGTGCGGCATGATTGCTGCACTGCGACCAAACACCTCATGTCGCTATCTGGTCCAGTGCGTTAGTCGCGGAACAAACGAAACAACAAGAGCTTAGAGACGTGCCAAAACTCGCGAAGTTTTCCCGCCTTCTATCCGTCTTGCCGCTGCTTTTCCTGGCAGGATGCAACATGGTGGTCATGGCGCCTTCCGGCGACATCGCCATGCAACAGCGTGATCTCATCGTCATCTCGACGGTGCTGATGCTTTTGATCATCATACCGGTGATCTTCCTGACGCTGTTCTTCGCCTGGCGCTACCGACGTTCCAATACGGCCGCCACCTACGCGCCGGAATGGCACCATTCGACCCGCCTCGAAATCGTGATCTGGGCGGCACCGCTTGCGATCATCATCGCTCTCGGCGCCGTCACCTGGATTTCCACCCATAAGCTCGACCCCTACCGCCCGCTCGACCGCCTCGATGCGGAGCGCGCCATTCCGGCTGATACCAAGCCCTTGAACGTCGAGGTCGTGGCGCTCGACTGGAAGTGGCTGTTCTTCTATCCCGAACTCGGCATTGCCACCGTCAACGAACTCGCTGCCCCCGTGGACATGCCGATCAATTTCAAGATCACCGCCTCCTCGGTGATGAACTCCTTCTACATCCCTGCCCTTGCCGGCCAGATCTATGCCATGCCGGGCATGGAGACGAAGCTGCATGCCGTCATCAACAAGGAAGGCGAATATGAGGGCTTTTCCGCCAATTATAGCGGTGCAGGCTTCTCGCACATGCGCTTCAAGTTCCACGGCCTGAACCGAGAGGGATTTGACGCCTGGGTGGCGCAGGTCAAGCAGCAAGGAACGATGCTCAACCGCGACGCCTATCTGAAGCTCGAGAAGCCGAGCGAGAAGGAACCGGTGCGTTATTATGCCGGGGCCGACGCCGACCTTTACAACGCCATCCTCAATATGTGCGCCACGCCAGGCAAAATGTGCATGAGCGAGATGATGCACATCGACATGATGGGCGGCGGTGGCAAGGAAAGTGCCGAGAACCGCGAGAAGCTGCAATATGACACCCGTCACGCCGACGAAGGTATCGTGGCGCCCGCCGCCACCGTGCCGGCGACGGGTGCTCCGGCCCGAAGCGAGCCCGCCGAGCGTACCGACGGCAACAGCATGCAGAACGACATGCCCGGCATGCCTAGCACGCCCGGAATGGACATGCAGCATGAGGGCCATTCCATGCCCGGCATGAGCAATGGCGCCGATCCGGCGCCGGCGCAGCTCAACAACAACAATTAACCTGGCGCTTTGCGTCGCAAGACATAATGAACGGGTTGTTCCATGTTTTCCAATCCTGACCTCCTGAAGTTCGTCTTCGGCCGGTTGACCCTCGATGCCATCCCCTATCACGAGCCGATCCTGGTCGTGACCTTCATCGGCGTCGTCATCGGCGCCATCGCGGTGCTCGGCATCATCACCTATTTCAAGTTCTGGGGTCCGCTCTGGCGGGACTGGATTTGCAGCGTCGATCACAAGAAGATCGGCATCATGTATGTAATCCTCGCCGTCATCATGCTGCTGCGCGGCTTCTCCGACGCGATCCTGATGCGCATCCAGCAGGCAATCGCCTTCAACGGTTCGGAGGGCTATCTGCCGCCGCATCACTACGACCAGGTCTTCACCGCCCACGGCGTCATCATGATCTTCTTCGTGGCGATGCCCTTCGTCACCGGTCTGATGAACTTCGTGGTGCCGCTGCAGATCGGCGCGCGCGACGTCTCCTTCCCGTTCCTCAACAACTTCTCTTTCTGGATGACCACCGCCGGCGCGATCATCATCATGCTATCGCTGTTCATCGGCGAATTCGCCCAGACCGGCTGGCTCGCCTACCCGCCGCTGTCGGGCGCTGCCTACAGTCCAGGCGTCGGCGTCGATTATTATATCTGGGGCTTGCAAGTGGCCGGCGTCGGAACGACGCTTTCGGGCATCAACCTGATCGCCACCATCGTCAAGATGCGTGCTCCGGGCATGACCTTCATGAAGATGCCGGTCTTCACCTGGACGGCCCTATGCACCAATGTGCTGATCGTCGCCTCCTTCCCGATCCTGACGGCAACGCTGGCGCTGCTGTCGCTCGACCGCTATGCGGGAACGAACTTCTTTACCAACGACCTCGGCGGCAATCCGATGATGTATATCAACCTCATCTGGATCTGGGGTCATCCGGAGGTCTACATCCTTGTGCTGCCGGCGTTCGGGATCTTCTCGGAAGTCGTCGCCACCTTCTCGGGCAAGCGCCTCTTCGGCTACGCCTCGATGGTCTATGCGACCTGCGTGATCATGATCCTGTCCTACATCGTCTGGCTGCACCATTTCTTCACGATGGGCTCGGGCGCTTCGGTCAACTCATTCTTCGGCATCACCACAATGATCATCTCGATTCCGACCGGGGCGAAGATGTTCAACTGGCTCTTCACCATGTATCGCGGCCGCATCCGCTACGAGGTGCCGATGCTGTGGACGGTCGGCTTCATGGTGACCTTCGTCATCGGCGGCATGACCGGCGTCATGCTTGCCGTGCCGCCGGCCGACTTCGTACTGCACAATTCACTGTTCCTCATCGCCCACTTCCACAACGTCATCATCGGGGGCGTTCTCTTCGGCATGTTCGCCGGCGTGAACTACTGGTTCCCCAAGGCATTCGGCTTCAAGCTCGATCCCTTCTGGGGCAAGATGAGCTTCTGGTTCTGGCAGATCGGCTTCTGGTTCGCCTTCATGCCGCTCTATGTGCTGGGCCTGATGGGCGTCACCCGCCGCATGAGCCAGTTCGAGGACCCGTCGATACAGATCTGGTTCATCATCGCCGCTTTCGGCGTCGGCCTGATTGCGCTTGGCATTGCCGCCTTCCTGATCCAGATCGTCGTCAGCTTCATGAAACGCGAGGAATTGCGCGACGACAGCGGCGATCCCTGGGATGGCCGCACGCTGGAATGGTCGACCTCCTCGCCCCCGCCGGAATACAACTTCGCCTTGACGCCTGTCGTGCACGATCATGACGGCTGGTACGACATGAAGAACCGCGGTTATGCGCGTCCGCTGGAAGGCTTCCGGCCTATTCACATGCCGAAGAATACCGGCACCGGGGCGATCTTGTCGGGCATCAGTGTCGCACTCGCCTTCGGCCTGATCTGGTATATGTGGTGGCTGGTGGTCGTCTCCTTTGTCGCCATGCTCGTCGTCGCGATCGGCCACACTTTCAACTACAGACGCGACTTCTACATCCCCGCCGAAGAGGTAACCGAAACGGAAGGCAAGCGAACTGCGCTGCTTGCCGAGCAGGTGTAAGAGACCATGAGCGATCAGACCATCGACACGGCCGAAAAGCCTGAATTCTACCTGACCGAAGACCATCATCCGGAAAACAGCACCAATCTCGGCTTCTGGCTCTACCTGATGAGCGACTGCCTGATCTTCGCGGTGCTGTTTGCAACACACGGCGTGCTCGGCCGCAACTATGCCGCCGGCCCGTCGCCGGCCGATCTTTTCGATCTGCCGATCGTTGCCCTCAATACCTCGATGCTGCTCTTCTCCTCGATCACGTACGGCTTCGCCATGCTGCAGATGGAGCGGAACGCAAAAGCGGAAACGCTGTTCTGGCTTGCTGTTACCGGCCTGTTCGGTGCAGCTTTCATCGGGCTTGAGCTCTACGAGTTCATCCACCTGATCCATGAAGGCGCCGGGCCGACGCGCAGCGCCTTCCTCTCGTCCTTCTTCACTCTGGTCGGCACGCACGGACTGCATGTCACCTTCGGCATCATCTGGCTGATCACGCTGATGGTACAGGTGTCGATGCACGGTCTGATCGAGGCCAACCGCCGCCGCCTGATGTGCCTTTCAATGTTCTGGCACTTCCTCGACGTCGTCTGGATCGGCGTCTTTTCCTTCGTCTACCTGCTGGGAGTTCTCGGATGAGTTCGCAAGCACCTGCACATGAGGATGCCCACGAGGCTCATCACGGCCACAGCCACGGCCATCAGGCCGGCCACGGCACGTTCCGCAGCTATATGACGGGTTTCGCGCTTTCCGTTATCCTGACCGCCATTCCCTTCTGGCTGGTCATGTCAGGCGTGTTCGACAGTCCGGCGGTGACGGCGGTGCTGGTGATGGGCCTCGGCGCGATCCAGATCGTCGTCCATATGGTCTTCTTCCTGCACATGAATACCAGGAGCGAGGGCGGCTGGACGATCATGGCGCTGATCTTCACCCTCATCATCGTCGCGATCGCGCTCTCCGGATCCCTCTGGGTCATGCATCATCTCAACACCAACATGATGCCGATGAGCCCCGAAATGATGAAGAACATGCCGTGACAGTCACGAGAGGGCGGCGGCAGCGTCACCCGCAGGCTCACGCGGAGAAGTCGGAAAGACAGCGTTATCGGGTAAAACGAGCGATCTTCGCCGTCTGTCTGGTGCTGCTTGCTGCGGCACTCGCGGCACTCGGCACCTGGCAGGTTGAGCGCCTGGCCTGGAAACGCGATCTGATCGTGCGCGTCGACCAGCGTGTGCATGCGGCACCCGTGCCAGCCCCAGCACGTCCCGACTGGAACAAGATCAATGCCGCTGATGACGAATATCGGCGGGTGATCGTGTCCGGGACGCTGGCGAACGACAAGGAAACGCTGGTCTATGCCTCGACCGCGCTCGGTCCGGGTTACTGGGTGATGGCGCCGCTGACGTTTGCCGACGGTTCATCGATCCTCGTCAATCGCGGATTCGTGCCGACCGACAGGCGCGACCCGGCCTCGCGCCGCGAGGGTGAAGTGTCAGGACCGGTCGAGATCACCGGTCTGATAAGGATGACGGAGCCGAAGGGATCGCTGCTGCAATCGAACGACGTCGCGGCCGACCGCTGGTATTCGCGCGACGTCGCAGCGATCGCGCAAATGCGCGGCGTTGATACGATCGCGCCCTACTTCATCGACGCCGATGCCACTGCCAATCCCGGCGGCCTGCCCGTCGGCGGCCTGACGGTGATCGATTTCCCCAATAACCATCTCGTCTACGCGATCACCTGGTACGGGCTAGCGGCGATGGTGCTTGCATTGCTGGTGTTCATTCTTCGCGGTGAGAAAGGTGACCGAGGTCAGCCAGGCCGTTCATCTAGATCCGAATGATGTCATCCGAAAGCCGCTCACACGTGTCGACATCAGCTCTCATCGAGCACGCTTATGCGGCAATGCGGCTGATCGCCTCGGCGAGCTGTGCCTGCGAGAAGGGCTTGCCGAGACGAGGCAGGTCGACGATGCCGGCCCCTTCGGGGATCTCGGCGTAACCGGTTGCGAGGATGATCGGCATATTGGGCCATTCGTTGCGGATCGCCTGGGCGAGCTGCGCCCCCGTCATGCGCGGCATGGCATGATCGCAAATCACCAGGTCGACCTGCTGCTTGCGCAGGATGTCGAGCGCCTCGGGACCCGCCATCGCTTCGAACACGGTATGGCCGAGATCCTCCAGCATCAGCGTCGTATTCATCAGGACCAGACCATCGTCATCGACGGCGACGATACGCAGCCGGCGCGCAACGTTTTCCTCCTGTATCGGCCGCTCGGCAGCGGTCTCGGTCCCCTGTTCGACAACGGCGACGGGGAACCATAATTCAGCCGTCGTGCCTTCGCCGAGGCTGCTCTTCAGTATGAGGCGGCCGCCGGACTGGGACGCAAGGCCCTGCACCATCGAAAGGCCGAGACCGGTGCCCTTGCCGACACCCTTGGTGGTGAAGAACGGCGTAATTGCCTGCTCCACCGTCTTTGCATCCATGCCCTCGCCTTCATCGATCACCGCGATACGGACATATCGGCCGGGCGGCAGAGGCCCCTTGCCAGACGGTACCGATTCCTCGGAAGCGCGAAGCAGGATCCGGCCGCCGGATGGCATAGCATCGCGGGCGTTGACGACGAGGTTCAGGATCGCCATCTCCAGCTGGTTCGGATCGGTAAGGATCGTTGGCAGCCTGACGGGGAAAGAAGTCTCGATCACTGTGAGAGGGCCGAGCGAACGGCTCAGCATATCCATCATGCCACGGACCAGCCCGGAGGCGTCGATCGGCTCGATGTGCAATTCCTGCCGGCGAGAAAAAGCAAGCATGCGCTGCGTCAAGGCGGCGCCGCGCTGGGCACCCTGCATGGCATTGTCGACCAACGATGTCAGTGAGAGATCCTGCGGCATGCGCTTCTTCAGGATTTCGAGACTGCCGAGGACAGCCATCAGCAGATTGTTGAAATCATGGGCGATACCGCCGGTCAATTGACCGATCGCCTCCATCTTCTGCGACTGGAAGAGCTCTTCGCGCGCCTGCTCCAGTGCCCGCTGGGTCTCCATCTTCTCGGTGATATCGCGGGTGATCTTGGCGAAACCGAGCACATCGCCGTCGTCGTCCCGAATGGCGTCGATGACAACACTCGCCCAAAAACGGCTGCCGTCCTTGCGGACACGCCAACCTTCCCGCTCGAACCGGCCCTCGGCGCGCGCGAGCCGGAGCGCGGTCTCCGGCAAGCCGGCTTCGCGATCCTCGGGCGTATAAAAGGTCGAGAAATGCCGGCCGATGATTTCTTGCGGTCGATAGCCCTTGATCCGCTCGGCACCGAAATTCCAACTGCTGACATTGCCGGCGGGATCGAGCATGTAGATCGCATAGTCCGAGACGCCCTGGACCAGCCGTCGGAACTGTTCCTCGCTCTGGCGGATCGTCTGTTCAGCTGCTCTGCGTTCAGTCAGGTCGCGGGTGATCTTGGCATAGCCGATGAGCTCGCCGGAGGGATGGCGGATCGGATCGATGATCACATGGGCCCAGAAGCAGGTTCCATCCTTGCGCTGGCGCCAGCCTTCCCCCTCGAAGCGACCGTGCTCCGCCGCGGTGGCCAGCGCGCGCGCCGGAATTCCAGCGGCGCGGTCCTCTTCCAAATAGAAACGGGAAAAATGCTGGCCGAGAATTTCGGAAGGCTTGTAACCCTTAAAGCGCTGAGCGCCGGTATTCCAGCTGGTGATGATACCTTCGGGGCTCAGCATATAAATGGCGTAGTCGGTGATGGCATCGACCAGAAGGCGAAAGCGTCCCTCCTCATCTAGAGACGTATCATGTCTATTCAGCACTTCCATCGGCCCCTCTTAGTCACCAGCGCATTATAACGCAGCAGGGGTGGGATGGTTCCGATTCAGGCTCAAATTTTCAGACGGCCTTGACCTGCGGATAGAACCTCTCGCCGACACGCTCGGCAGCGGCATAGGCCTGTGAGACGATCTCCGGCACGAGATCAATATCCGGCAGACTGCCAAGGCCGAGCGGTCCTACGGCAAAGAGCCCGGCGACCGTCGAACCATCCTCGAGGAAGGGCTCGCCGCGCGCGTTGACCGCCAGGCCGAGCGAGAGCTCGTCAGGCATGGCGAGGCCGGCAGAAAACAGGCTCTGGATCACGGGCGCCGAAAGATCCGGCGCCTGACAGCGGCAGTCGATGATGCGCTCGGCATGGATGACCTCCTCGGCGGCAGAACCGGCCGGCGTGAAGAAAAGGCCGCTCAGGCCCCGGCGGCCGGCGCGGCCACGGCGCAGAACCGTGCGGCCTTCGGCAAGCTCGCGTTTCAGGCGCAGGTGCATGGCCTCAGGAAGGCGGTTGCGATGGCTGTCGTAGATTGCCCTGAGGTGGCGGTTGAACTGATGCTTTTCCCGGGCCGGCAGCGAGCGCCAGAGCGAGCGGGCGTGTTTTCGCAAACCGTTCATCACTGATTGCCAGCTTCGCCCCTCTTCCTCCGCCTCGCGACAAGCTTGACGGATGAAGCGCACGATCTCCGGCAGGCTCTGCGGCAGCGCTTCGACCGGGAAGACCGGATCGGCGGAATTCGGCGTATGGCTCTGGGGCAGGAAGCCACGCCGGGAAATGATCGTCACCTGGCCGGTGTAACCGGAATCGCGCAGCTGTAGCAACTGGTCGACGACGCGGATGCCGCTACCGAGCAGCACCGCATGCGGCCGCGCGATAAGACGCTGGGCCCTGACCGGCGAAGCGTGCTGTTCGCCGGCATCCGGGGCAGTCAGGCCGTAGCCGGTGGCGAGGATCACGGTGTCGAACAACGGATTGGCGGGATTGGCGCTTTCCAGCAGGAAGCGGTTGCCGTGGCTCCTGCGGATCGCCACGACCGGATCGTTGCAGACCTGGACGGTGATGTCCCTGCGCGCGGCAAGCGCTTCCGAAAAGCGCTGGTAGACATAATCGCTGAAGATTTCCTTCGGCACGAAGATCTGCCGGAATCCGGGAATTGCGGCTGGTACGGCGGCGCGGAAGGCGGCGTTGCTGCAGAGCCAGTCGTTGAAATCGTCGTTGTCGCCGACCGAAACCGAGAGATCTCGCACGCGGGTGTTGAGGATCGTCGAGGAGCGGGCTGACGCCAGCGCCTGCCCACCGCTGACCGAAGAATTCGGATCGAAGAGCTGCAGGTGAAAGGGCGCGCGTACCGTCTTCATCAGCGCGATGGCCGTCATCATGCCGGAAAAGCCGCGCCCGACGATCGCAATGCGCGGTACGGCGGATATCTGCGCCGCCGCATTGGCTCTCGCGGAAAAAAGTCCCTGAACCGTCATCGCAACTCCTTTGCGGCTTGATCCGCACCGTGGGTCGATCGAGGTTTCAACGCATAAAACACCGGTTCACGCGTTGACGAGGTTCATGCGGCCATTCACAACATCTGCCGCGGCATCGGGGTCCGAACCAGCGGCCCCGCAAGGGAACTAGGGGAGCAATCACGCCCGCCCATAGTCTATCAAACTAGTAGTGTATGAAAGCGCTAAATGGAGCAGGTGGCAAGAGCTTTGTTGCCATATCTCTTCAAGCCGTTGAAACAAAACAGGCTTTTGAGATTTCCCGCAGAAATCCCAGACGAAATTTGCACCCAAGACTACGGGATTGAAGTTGGAAACATCAGTTCGGCGGTGCTGTCTCGACCTCAGTTACCCTCGCCCGGATATTGCTTCGCCTTCAGCAGGCCAGCCAGATGCGCGGTGTTACGCGCCAGCATGTCGACGGCTTTCGTCACCATCTTCGGCACCTTGTCGAGATCGACGAAATTGGTGGAACCCATTGCCTCGCCGACCCAATAGGCGACCGCATTCGCCGGAATGGTGAAGCCGACGTCGTTCAGCGCCTGGAAGAGCTCGGCCGACACATGATGGGCCCCGTCCTCGTTGCCGACGACAGCAACGGCCGCGACCCTCCCAAAGGAAACCATGCGGCCCTGATCGTCAGTCTCCTCGAGAAAGGCGTCCATGCGCTCGAGCGCCCGCTTGCAGACACTGGACGGCTGGCCGAGCCAGATCGGCGTTGCCATCACCAGGATATCGGCGCCCAGCACCTTGGCGCGGATATCCGGCCAGTCATCGCCGGCGCCTTCGTCGGAGGTGACGCCCGGCTTGACGTTGAAATCCGCAAGGCGAAGCACGTCGGTCTCGACGCCATGTGCCGACATCGCCTTGTCGATAAGGCCGATCATCCGGTCGGTCGAGGAGGCGTCCTTGGATTCGCTGGTCTTCAGAGTGGCATTGAGGGCGAGAGCTTTCAGCGGCATGGATCTCTCCGTAGAGCGGTTGGCTGTGAGCATTCGCCTGCTGCAACCCGTTCGCCCACAGATTGTTCCCGCCCGGATGCGAGGAGACCTCACGTAAAAATAACCAACTGGTGAATTCTTTACTTGAACCCCCAAATGGAATCGGCAAAAGTGAAGGTGCTATCAATCCCTTCATGGATTTGCCGTCTTTTCGGGCCAGCGTCCGACCACATATCTATTGGAAAAAATACCGTGAGCAGCGATGCGTTAACACGCGCGACGAAGCCTTCGGCTTCGATGGCGCTTGCAACTGCGGCAGGCTGGGGCCGAGGCCTCTACACATTGGTGCGCATCACCATGATGGCCTTCCGCCACCCCTGGCAATCCGGCTTTGCGATCGGCGCCACGCTTGTCGCCTCCACCTTCCAGCTGATGATCCCGCGCCTTCTCGGCCAGGCCGTCGACCACACGCAGATGGCGATGAGCGGCGGTGCGGCGGGTCAGGCGGCACAGGATGCGCTTTTGACCACGGCATTGCTGCTGCTTGGCGCCAGCGTGCTGCGCGGCCTCTTCACCATGGTCCAGAACTATTACAGCGAAGCCGTCGGCCATCACATCGGCTACGAGTTGCGGCTGGCCTGCTACGAGAAGATCCAGCGGCTCTCCTTCAGCTTTCATGACACCGTTCATTCCGGCGACCTGATCACCGTCGGACTCCTCGATCTCGAAGGCGTGCGCATGTATTTTTCCACCGCGCTCGTCCGGATGATCCTGCTGTCGATCCTGATCGGTATCGGCGCCTATATGCTGCTGTCGACCGATATTGTGCTCGGCCTCCTGGCGCTGAGCTTCGTTCCCTTCGTCGGCTGGCGCTCTTCGGTGACGCAACTGCGGCTACGCGCCACCTGGCTCGACCTGCAGGAGCGGCTTTCGGTGCTGACCCGCATCATGGAAGAGAACCTCGGCGGCATCCGCGTCGTACGCGCCTTTGCCGCCCACGAACATGAGATTTCGAAATTCGAGGCGGCGTCGAAAAGCGCGCTCGCGCTCGCGCATCAGCGCGTCGGCATCCGCGTCACCAATACCAGCGCCATGACCTTCTCCTTCTTCGCGGCGATGGGCCTGGTGCTCTGGGTCGGGGGCGGCAAGGTAATGTCGGGCGAGATCACCGTCGGCACGCTGGCCTCGTTCCTGACCTTCATGACCATCCTGCAGATGCCAGTGCGCCAGCTTGGCCTGATGGTCAACGCCTTTGCCCGCGCCTCCACCTGTGGCTCACGCCTTTTTGCCCTTCTCGACCTCGACATCGCGATCAAGGATGCGCCGGATGCGAAGGAGCTGAACCTCACCGACGGCGTGCTGCGCTTCGAAAACGTCAGCTTTGCCTATCCGGGTTCCGAAAAGCGCACCGTGCTCCAGCATGTCTCCTTCGAAGCCCGCCGCGGCCAGACGATCGGCATCGTCGGGCCTCCGGGCAGCGGCAAGTCGACGATCGCGCATCTGATCCCACGCTTCTACGATGTCAGCGGCGGCAGGATCACGATCGACGGTCAGGACATCCGCAAGGCGACGCTGCAATCGCTGCGTCGGGCCGTGGCCGTCGTCCAGCAGGATTCCTTCCTGTTCACCACGACGATCGAAAACAACATTGCCTATGGCGACCCGTGGGCGAAGGAAGGCCGCATCGAGCGCGCCAGCGAAAGCGCCCAGTTGCACAATTATGTACTAGGCCTTCCTACAGGCTACGGCACTGTCGTCGGTGAGCGCGGCGTTTCGCTTTCCGGCGGCCAGCGGCAGCGTCTTTCGATCGCCCGCGCGCTGATGCTGAAACCGGCAGTGATGGTATTCGACGATTCGACGGCGGCGATCGATGCGGCCACCGAGCAGCGCATCCGCGGCGCCATGCGCCGCTATGCTGCTGACCGCGTAACGATCATCGTTGCCCACCGTCTGAGCTCGCTGATGCATGCCGACCAGATCCTGTTCGTCGAAGACGGCCGGATCGTCGAGCGCGGCACGCATGCCGCGCTGCTTTCGCTCGGCGGGCGCTACAAGGCGCTCTACGACCTTCAGGTGCGGCCGGGTGACGAGGCCTTGAGCGCGTAGCAATCAAGATGTTCTTCTCTTCCCCCGGTAGGAGAGGCGAACGGTAGTGACTATGCAGGCCACCGGAAGTGATGGCCGCGGGAGGAATGACATGGCCGAGGAACTGGAAACCGAGCGCCCCGACGTTCGCGAGGATGGACGCCGCCCGCCACGAGCGGTGGTCGGTTCGCATCGCGTCGAGGAGGAGATGTTCGGCAAGGCCTTCGACGGCAACATCGTCAAGCGCATCTGGCTTTTCGTCCACCCCTATCGCCGTCAGGTCCTCTGGTCCGTCGTCGCCGTTCTGACCTTCACGATGATGCAGCTCACCATCCCGCTGATCATCCGCTATGCCATCGATCACGGCATGTCGCCGGGCGGCAACCATTCGGCACTGGCCTGGTCGATCGCCGCCTTCACTGTTGCCATCCTCATCAACTATGCGGCAAGCTACGCGCAGGAAACGCTGGTCGGCGGCGTGGCGGAAGATGTGCTCTTCGATATCCGCAAGGCGATGTTTTCGCATCTCCAGCGCGTTTCGCTCTCCTTCATGGACAAGACGGAGGTCGGCCGGCTGATGTCGCGCCTGCAGGGCGACGTCAACTCGATGCAGGAATTTCTCGAAACCTCGGTACTGTCAGTCGGCGACATCGTGCTGCTCTTCGGCATCATTTTCGTAATGCTTTATCTCGATTTCAAGCTGGGGCTGCTGACGCTGTCGGTGCTGCCGGTGCTCTTCATCGTCCGGCTGTTCTGGCTGCCGCTCGCCCGCAAATCCTTCATGGCGGCGCACGAGACCAATTCGATTGCCGCCGGCGCACTCGCCGAAGCGATCCACGGCGTGCGTGCCGTCCAGAGCATGGACAGGCAGGGCGTCAACTTCACGCTCTACGACGACAAGGCGCGTGCCAACCTCAAGACGCATCTGACGGCGGCGCGCTATGCGCAGGTGATGGTGCCGATCGTCGACAGTCTGACCGGCGTGGCGATGGCCCTCGTCATCGTCGTCGGCGGCGCCCGCGTTCTCAACCAGGCGCTCGATGTCGGCGTGCTCGTCGCCTTCCTGTTCTACATTCAGCGCTTCTTCGACCCAATCCGTTCGCTGACACTGCAATATTCGGTGATGCAGCGTGCCATGGCTTCCGGCCAGCGGCTGACCGAAGTGCTCGACGTGCCAGTCGACATCAAGGATGCGCCTGGTGCCACGGCGCTATCGCCCGACATGGACGGCTCGGTGGAATTCAAGGACGTCGTCTTTGGCTACAATCCGAAGCATCCGGTGCTGAAGCATGTCAGTTTCAAGGTCAATCCCGGCGAGACGGTGGCGCTGGTCGGGCCGACGGGGTCCGGCAAATCGAGCTGCATGTCGCTGATCCATCGCTTTTACGATGTACAGCAAGGCCAGGTGCTGGTTGGCGGCCACGATGTGCGCGCACTGACGCAGGATTCGCTCGGTGCACAGATCGCCATGGTGCTGCAGGAACCCTTCCTCTTCACCGGGACCGTTTTCGAGAACATCCGCTACCACAAGCTGGAGGCGACGCGCGAACAGGTGATCGAGGCGGCCAAAGCCGTTGGCGCGCACGACTTCATCATGCGTCTGCCGGAGGGTTACGATAGCGTTCTGGGCGAGCGCGGCGGCAATCTTTCGCTCGGCCAGCGCCAGCTTTTGAGCTTTGCCCGTGCGCTGGTGGCGGACGCGAAGATCCTCGTGCTCGACGAAGCGACGGCCAATATCGACAGCTATACCGAGATGCTGATCCAGAAAGCGCTGGTGAAACTGCTCGAAAATCGCACTGGCCTCGTCATCGCCCATCGGCTTGCGACGATCCGCGAGGCAGACCGAATCATCGTGCTGCAGAGCGGCGAGCTCATCGAAAGCGGCGACCACCGTCAGCTGATGAAGAACGGAAAGCTCTATTCCAAGCTCTATAATCTCAACTACGCCTCCTTCGACGACATTCCCGAAGATGTGCTGGAAGAGACGACGGCTGCGGAGTCTGCGACCTAGCGCTTTGGCCCGAGCATCGGAATGGTTTTCGGAAAACATGAGTAGTTTCAACTGTTAGAGCGTTCTATGTGTGTCCCTAAGGACGCATGATGCTCCTAATCAAGGCCTGCATTAATGCCTGTCGCAAAGATTGAACGAACCAACGCCTTGCTGCCGCATTTCTCTCTTATCCGGGGCGAGTGCCACTGAGGAGAATGTTATGAAGAGAATTATAAGCAGCCTGTTGATCGCCACGGCCCTTGTTGCATCGGCCATTCAGCCTGCTGCGGCCCGCGATCACCATCATCACAACAATACCGGCCGTGTCATCGCCGGCGGCGTTGCCGCAGGGGTTGTCGGGGGTCTCCTTGGCGGCGCAATCGCCAATAGCGGCCCCCGCTATGTCGATGGTCCCCGCTATGTCGATGGCCCTCGCTATGTCGAACCGGCGCCGAGATGCTGGTATGAGGACCGCGATGTCCGCAACCGCTATGACGGCGGCTATCATGCCGAAACTGTACGCGTCTGCGAATAACGGTTCGTAAACCCGTTTTGCCGGGAGGCCGAACTTCCGGGAGCGGCGTGCTGATCATCGCTCGCCACCGCTCATGTTTGTCCCCCTCAGCCGAGGTTGCGTCCAGCGGCCTCGGCAATCATTTGCCCGCGCGCTGCGGTTTTCCGATTTTCAAAAAAACTTGTTGCCATGCAATAGCTTGTCATCCGGCTGTCGGAGACGATGAATAGCTGAAGGCCGATGAATGATGATCAAGTGAATGGCGGCAAGGCGCCGAAAAAAGAACGCATGCGGTTTGTCAGCGCCGAGCAGGTCGCGCAACTGGCAGGCGTTTCGCGCTCCGCGGTCTCGCGCACCTTCACGCCGGGTGCCAGCGTCGCTCCGACGACGCGCGAAAAGGTGCTAAGGGCGGCGCAAGAACTCGGCTACCACGTCAACGACCTGGCGCGCGGCGTGCTTGCCAACCAGAGCCGCCTTGTCGGCATCGTCGCGACCCGGCCGGAAGTGGGTTTTCGCGCGCATCTGGCGGCAGCACTTGCCAAAGCCTTAATCAAACGCGGCAGTATTCCGATCCTGATCAACACCGGCCAGACGGAAGACGAGCTGCTCGCTGCCCAGAAGATGCTGATCGGCCACCGTGCCGAGGCGATCATCATCCTGTCCGGCTCGCCGCCGGCGAGTTTCTTCGAACTTGCACAGCGAAACGGCCAACCGCTCGTCGTCATCGGCCGTTCGGAACCCGACGCCGACCATGTGCGCGCCGGCAACTCCGAAGCCTCCCGCAAGGCGGCGACGACCTTTTACGAAAGCGGTAGGCGGCGGCTGGCGGTCATCGGCTCCAACACGGGAACGCCCGCTATCATCGAGCGCGAAAGCGCATTCCTATCGGCCGCTGAGTCGCTCGGTGCATCCGCGGTCGTCGGACGCGGCGGCGATTCCGACTATGACGGCGGTGTTGCCGCCGCGCGCGCACTCTTTTCGGAGACAATAAAGCCCGACGCCGTTTTCTGCGCCAACGACCAGATCGCCTTCGGACTGATGGATGTCGTGCGCCTGGAAGCGCGGCTGCGCATCCCCGAGGACGTCGCCGTCATCGGCTTCGACGACGTGCCGGAATCCTCCTGGCTGAGCTACAAGCTCACCACCTTCCGCCAGGACCCGCTGACCATGGCGCTGCGCGCCGTCAAGCTGATGGAGCGGCGGCTTGAAAATCCCGCTGCGCCTCCTGGTTACGAACGCGTCATTCCAGAACTCATCATCCGCCAGAGCTTCAGACCCTGACACTTGCCCCACGGCTTTTCGCAGGCGCCAACCTGTGGCAAGAAGGGGCATGACGCTATATTTGCCGTATGTCGTTGTCCCAAAACCGCTGCAGAGTTTTGGGCGACATGCATTGGGGGAGGAAGATCGCCTGAGATGAAGGGAATCCGCCAGCTCGCCGAGCATCTCGATATTTCGATCGGAACGGTGTCCCGTGCGCTGAACGGCAAGCCCGACGTCAACGATGAAACGCGCCGGCGCGTGCTCGCCGCCGCCGAAGAGCTCGGTTACGTCGCCAACCAGTCGGGCCGCAGCCTCCGCCAGGGCATGACAAATGTCATCGGGCTGATGCTCGAAGTGAGCCGCGAGACGGTCGAAAACAGCGACGACTTCTTCCTTGGCGTCACCGACGGGCTGCAGAGCGTCTTTTCCCGTCACAAGCTCGATCTTGTCATGCTGCCCTGCCCCGATGACGAGGATCCGCACGAATATCTGAAGCGCATGGTGGCGCGCCGGCTTGTTGACGCGCTGATCATCTCGGCGACGCGACGCACCGACCGGCGCATCGAGCTGCTGGAAAAGGCCCGCATCCCCTTCGTGACGCTCGGGCGCAGCGCGTCGGGCGGCAGCTACACCTGGATGGACCTCGATTTCGAGGGCGTGGCGTCGCGCGGCGTCGACCGGCTGGTCGCCAAAGGCCATCGGCGGATCGCTGTGGCTGTACCCTCTTCCGACATCAATCTCGGCTACCTCTTCCTCGACGCTTACCGCCAGGCGCTGAAACGGCACGGCATTGCCTTTGATCCGGCTCTCGTCATCCGGGTCAAGTCGAGCGAACAGGGCGGCTATCAGGCCGGCCACGAATTGCTGATGATCGAGCAGCGCCCGACGGCGATCATCCTGATCCATGAACTGATGGCGATCGGGCTTTACCGACGGCTTTCCGAGGCCGGCGTCGTGCCCGGCCGCGACCTCGCCGTCGTCGGTTTCCGCGAGGAGCCGCGAACGCTTTTCCTGCAGCCGACGCTGACGTCCTTCCGCATGTCGCTGCGCGATCTCGGCGCCCAGCTCGGCGAAACCCTGCTCGCCACCATGCCGGCCTATGCCGATCATTATCCGCAGGGCGCCCGCAACAGGATCTGGCCGCTGGAACTCGTTCCGGGCGAAAGCGACGCTTTCACCCTGACGGCCTGAAGCCGACCGCGTAGATATTTTTCGCGGCTTGCATCAGACCCGGCTTGGAGCAGCCTGCTCCCTGCTCGACAGCTGATGCGTGACGAAGAAGACCAGCAGGGCTCCGGCCGCCAGGCAGGCGGACAGGAAGAACATCGGCGCGATCGTGCTGCCGCTCGCTTCCTTGATCCAGGGCACGACGTTCTGGGCGACGAAACCGCCGAGATTTCCGACCGAATTAATGGCGGCAAGGCCTGCTGCAGCACCCGCGCCCTTGAGGAACCGTGAGGGCAGGCTCCAGAACACCGGCTGTGGAGCGAAGATCCCGGCAGCAGCGACGCACAGGAAGGCGAATTGCAAACTGTGGTTCGGGATCAGCGCCGAGAGCAGCAGGCAGGCAGCTCCGATGAAGGCAGGAACGACAATATAGGGCGTCTTCGATTGCGCCTTGTCGGCCATGGCGGGAACGACATAGAGCGCGATCGCGACCAGAACCCAGGGAATGATGTTGAGGAACCCGTTCACCGTGTTGCTGACGCCGAAGGCCTTGACGATGGTCGGCAGCCAATAGCTCAGCCCATAGGCCGAAAGCGGAAAGGCGATATAGCAGAGTGCCATTAGCAGCACGCGTGGGTCGATGAGCGCCTTGAAGCCGTTTCCGGCATTCTCGCCCATGCCGGCATTTTCCGAGGCGAGCCTTCGTTCCAGCCACTGCTTCTCCTCGCCGCTGAGGAAGCTTGCGTTTTCAGGCCGGCCGGGAAGATAGAAGAAGGTGACGATGCCGGCGATGACTGCGGGAACACCCGTCGCCAGGAATACCCACTCCCAGCCGGCAAAGCCGTAGAGACCGTCGAGATCGAGCAGCACGCCGCCGAGCGGCGCACCGACGGCATTGGCGATCGCACTGAAAATCATGAACAGCCCAACCATCCTGCCGCGATAGACAGAGGGAAACCACAGCGTCAGCAGATAGAGGACGCCGGGAAAGAAGCCGGCTTCGCAGACACCGAGCAGGAAACGCAGGATATAGAACATCGTCGCGTTCTGTGTGAAGGCGAGCGCGATGGTGACGATGCCCCAGGAGACCAGGATGCGTGCGAACCAGACACGGGCGCCCAGCCTGTCTAGAAAGAGGTTGCTCGGCACCTCGAAGAGAAAATAGCCGATGAAGAAGAGCGAGGCGCCGAGACCGTAGGCATATTCGCTCATTCCGAGGGCATCGACCATCTGCAGCTTGGCGAAACTGACGTTCTGCCGGTCGATATAGGCGATGAGATAAAGGATGCCGAGAAACGGCATCAGCTTCCAGGTGATTTTCGAGATCAGCCGCTTCTCGTCGACCATAAGTATCCTCCGATATGACCATGCTTCGTCACGGCGTAGATAGAGCGGCCAGCCGATAATCAATTGCGCGTTGCATTTTCTGGGAGGAGCCGCGACGGGATCAATGGCCGCACCCGCACGCCGGGTGCGGCCTGTCTTTAAATCATTCAGCAGCGGCAACAGCCGCGCGGCGGCCGATCGTTGCCTGGGTCAGCGCGAAGGCTGAGAAGGCGCAGAGCGCAATGCCGGCGGCCATCGGAACAGCAGTACCGTCGAAGAAGACGCTTGAGATGACCATGGCGACGGCGGCGATCACGAAGTGCAGCGTGCCCATCAGTGACGAGGCCGTGCCGGCGATCTCGCCGTGATCCTCAAGAGCGAGCACCGCGCTCGTCGGGATGACGAGGCCGAGGAAGCCGTAGCCGATGAACAGGAAGGTCGCCAGGACAGGCAGCTGATTGAAGCCAGAGGCCATCACCACCGCCATCACCACCATCGCAAGCGCATAAGCGCTGACCGCAATCCGCATGACGCGCACCAGGCCGAAACGCTCGCCGAGCCAGCCTGTGGCCTGCGATACCGCAAAGAAGGACACGGCGTTGATCGAGAAGGCGAAGCTGTATTGCGTCGGCGTCAGCCCGTAATGCTGGATCAACACGAAGGGCGAGTTGGCGAGATAGACGAGGAAGCTCGAAATGCCGAGGCCGCCGATAAATGTCAGGGTCAGGAAATTGCGGTCGGTGAGCAGCAGGCGATAGGCCGCCATGGCGCTGCTCAGACCGCTGCCGCTGCGTTCGTTCGCCGAACGGGTTTCCTCCAGCTGGGTCGCAAGCAGGACGAGGCCGATGAAGGCGGCAATCGTCACGGCCCAGAATACACCGCGCCAGCCGTAGAACTCGATGACGGCGCTGCCCGTCAGCGGCGCAAGGATCGGCGAGATCGAGAAGACCAGCATCAGCAGCGACATCAGGCGCGCGGCCTGCACGCCGGTGTGCATGTCGCGGACGATGGCGCGCGGAATGACCATGCCGGCGGCGCCGCCAATACCCTGAACGAAACGGAAGGCGATCAGCGTTTCGATATCGGTGGCCAACGCACAGCCGACCGAGGCGACGGCGAAGAGGCCGATGCCAAGATAGAGCGGCAGCTTGCGGCCCCACATATCCGACAGCGGCCCATAGACAAGCTGGGCGAGCGCAAAGGAGATGAAAAAGGCAAGAAGGGTGAGCTGTGTGACGTTATTATCGGCATGCAGGTCCTGGCCGATGGACGGCAGTGCAGGCAGATACATGTCGATGGCAAAGGGCCCGATGGCCGACAGAAGGCCGAGAATGAGGGCAATGCGAAAGAAGGGAGCCGTCATAATGGTGATCTTTCATAAAAGCGCGGCGGAGATACCGGATCGTCGCTCCGCTACATTGCTCTTAGAGCGCCGTGCGTCCTCTCGGATGCACCAGGACACTCCAACTCTTTGAATTTACGCATCGTGCTTGCCGGAAATCGGAGCCGATTTTCGAGCCGATGCGCTGGGGTTCAATGATGATCGTTCGCGCGAAGACGAAGTTGGGAGCTCACATCTTCAGTGCAACCAGGACTGTCAACAAATTTGGACACAGATGTAAAACTAGACGCCATTGTCTAAAACGTCAAGACGTCTTATCTTCGCTATCATGAAAGATCGCACGACACCGGCTGCCCGAATGACAGGGCATACGCAGCGCGGACAATGCGCCAAGCGCATGTCGATCCTCGATGCCGCGGCCGACGTATTCTGCCGCCAGGGTTTTGCCGGCGCCAGCATCGACGAGATCGCTGCCGTCGCCTGCGTATCCCGCCAGACGATCTACAATCACTATCGCGAGAAAGAAACGCTGTTCGTCGCCGTCGTCGAAGACGTCATGAACCGCGCCAACGCCATGCTGTTCTCCGTGCTTTCAACCTTTCCCGATCGCGCCGACCATCTGGAGGATGACCTGACGGCCTTCGCCGTGCGCCTCAATAAGAATTGCATCTGCAACCACGACGGAAAATTTCTGCGCAAGCTGGTGCAGACGGAAGGCGAGCGATATCCGCACCTCTTCGAAAGCTGGCGCCAGCAGGGGCCGGGCAAGCTGATCACCGCACTGTCAGCACTTTTAGCACGGCTTGCCCATAATGCGGCGCTCGCCATTGACGACTACGACGTCGCCGCCCGGCAGTTCGTGGCACTCGGCAATGCCGACCTGCAGATGATGATCCTTCTCGGGGGCACGCCCACTGATGAAGAACTCGAAAAGGCGGCGCGCAACGCGGTTCGCACCTTTCTCAAGGCCTATGGCAGGCCGGAGGTAGAAACGACCGGCCATCTCCCGCAGCTCGCAGCCATATCAGGCTGATCAGGCCTTTCCGATCAAGCCGACCGATCAGGCAAAGACCGTCATCTGTGAGGGTACGACCGCGAACATGCCGACGCGCCGCGCGGCAAGATATTTCACCAGCTGCTCGACAACCGAAGGCATGACCGGCTTCTGGACCACGCCAACCGCGCCCTTGACGCCATCGGCGACCACTTCGGGATTGCCCGTCATGAAGACAACGGCAATGCCATGCTCCTGCGCCAGCCGTCGGCCGATCTCGGGTCCGGTCGGGCCGTCGGCGAGATTGACGTCGACGAAGGCGATATCGGCAAGCGGCGCCAGCCGCAGTGCCTGTTCGCAATCATTCGCAAGGCCGGCGACCTGCATGCCCATGGCTTCCACCGTCGCCTCGAGATCCAGGGCGATCAGGAATTCATCTTCGACGATCAATACTCTCTGTTTCATGAGATCATCTCGTTGCCAGCGCCGCACGACATTGGTGGCCATGATACGTCCCCTTGGTTACGCCGATACTTCTAAGGAGGGATCCGCTCCGACAGCCTATCCCACGCGAAACTCATGGTGGGAACGGCCAATTCCACAATATGTTCCGCGGTGGAACGTGATTCTTTGGATTTAAGATATTGTTAACGTTGATAAATTCTTAAAGTGGCTGAGGAAAAACTGAATCGTGCTCAATCTCACATGAGCCGACTCGATGGGAGAGTTGCAAGACGATATAATTATTTCTCCCTTTTTGGGGCCAGAATCTGAAGCGCATTGCCGGTAGATACTAATTCTCTGGTAGTATTTTCGAAATCATATTGGGAATACATCACTGGATGATAGAAAAATAACGTTTGCATGCCAGCTCTTGCGCGATCGTCATTTACTGAAATCAATGTAAGTGCGCGGCAAAATCGGAGCTCTTCTAAAAACGGTCGGGCCAAGCCCGCCGGGCGTATTCCAACCTCCCGTCTCCTGCGGGACGAATGTGCGCGCTTGTGATGTTCTAATGCATGTAATTGCATGGCCGCCGAGCAGGTCTTTCGGCGCGTGTGGGTCCGCCTCCCTCAGCGTCAGTTCGAAGGACGCCGACGAAGATGTGGATCGACAACCGAACGACGAGGGTGATCCATCCGCCCGACGAGTCACCCACACCAAGTCTCTTCTCGTCGTCGTCAATGAAACGATCCCCGTATTGTTCTGCGTTCAATGACCCGACAGAACGAGCGTCTGAACCGGCAGGAGCAGCGCTTGAATTCGCAGAATCATCGCATGTACAAGTCCAACGGCGTCGACCATATGAAGGGCAAACCACCTGACCTTGCCAATGTTTGGATCGGCGAGCGCGTCGTGATTGTTGGTATATGCGTTGGCGATGCAACTGCTTCCAGGCGGCACGCCATTGAGCCCTCCCGGATAAAGTGGCTGCAGAAAGACGGTCAGGGTGCCAGGCTGCGCCGTCTGCTGAACGTCGATGAGTTGATCCGTCGCGCGCAATTGTCCGGCCGCGATAACCTCCTGCACGTCGGTCACGACCATCGGAATGATTGTAAACGGCTTTCCGATGCAGGTTGCTTCGGCGATCATCCCCTTTTTCATGACCTGCGCTTCGATCTGGCCGAAGCCGGCGATCAGTGTGCTTTGTCCAGCCCCTTCTGGCACAAGGATCCCGGCAGGACGCAGCATTGCATTGACGACGTCCCCGCGACGCAGCGTAAACTGTTGCACAGTACCCGCGACGCCAGCCCTTACGATGGTTTTGTCGAGTTCGACCTGCGCCTGCGCCAGGGCCGCTTCGGCGCTTGCTCTTTGAGCTGGCAACTGCACGGCGATCTGTGTCTCCAAGGTCAGCTTTTTCGCGACCGTTGCATCCAGCGCTCCCTTGCGGCCGTCGATCGTCGTTGCAAGGCGTTCGACCTCGCGCCTGGCGACAGCGTTGTTCGTCAGGAGCTGCGCCTTCATCTCGTATTCGTCGACTGCCGTCTGGTAGGCACCCTGCGCCTCTTTGATCTGGCCATCGACCCCTATAAGCTCGGTCTGGGTCACCTTTATTCCGGCCTCGACTTCTGCGACGCGCCGACGGGCCGTCTCCAGCGCCGCCTGCTGTTCGGAATTATCGAGCCTGAACAGTGGCGATCCAGCCTCGACCTTCTGGTTCAGCCCGATGAAAACTTCCTCTACACGTCCGGTTGCCTCCGGCATGATCGTGACGGTTCGAAAAATCGCGGTGGCAGTCTGGGCTGATGGATGGAAGTAGAAAATCATCGTGATCAGCGAAACGGTCAGAAGAAGGCAGGCGGTGATCCCCCATCGGAGTTCGTACCACACCGTATAAAGCGTAATGTCGCGGCCGATCCGCTTTCCCTGACCGTAACGCCGGAACAGATAGTCGGGGAGGATCGTCAGCATGGAGCAGAGAAGCAACTCAAACATTCAGATATCCTCTCCATGTACGCTGGTCTTGGACGGTGACGGTATTGGCTCTGCTTCCGCAGTATCTTCCGCTATCAGAGCAGCATCGCCTGTCGTTTCAGCCTGACGGCCGGAGAGTTTGCCGAGAGACTGGGCGATTGAGTAGAGCGGCGTGGAGAAGTCGGGAATCTGAATAAAGGCCAGAAGCAGCCCGGCAATCCAGAAAAGGTGGTTGTGGGTGAACAGTGAGATGAGCGCCAGGACGGCCACGATCTCCATCTGCACCTTGTTCGTACGGTGGGCTCTGCGTTCGGGAAGGGCGTGCAATTGGAAGTACAGATTTCCAACCGCGAGCACGGCCACCAGCAGAAAGACAACGACGACAACGAAAAGGTAGTCCGTCTGTCCGGGCGAAGTGATGAAAATCGGCAGGTGCTCGATTGCCGCTGGATGAACTGATTGCTCCATTGCTACCACCTAAGAGAAAAAGAGTGAAATGCGCAGTCGTCGAGTGCGTCTTCGATTTCTTTTGCCAGTGCCGCGACCAACTCCTCGTCCATGCTATGGCGCTCGCCACGCGGCGGATCTATCGAGGCCTCCCGCCTGGCGAGCTCGGGTTTTGCTTCTGCAAAGTCTATGAGCCGGAAACTGCCGCGCAGCAGCGGCCACGCCTTCGTCCATATTTCACTCCCAAGGCGACGACACGGACACGTTTGCTTCTCTGATGTAGGGAGACGATGGCGTGGTTGTGGAGTATGTTACTGTATCATACGGGTTCGAATGACTGTCTCCAGGGGGATTGGGAGCGCCGAGAGGCACCGCGACGGCCGGGAGTTCGTTGGAATGCGACCTGATTTCCCGCTCAATGTCCTCGCGGAATTGCAGATGCCGACTTGGCAGCCCGCCGATCTTGAGCGCGTTATTGGTCGCAAGGCGGGGACGATGGTTCCTTATGCCGTCGGCGCCAGAGCGGCCATAACGGCGCCGAACCCTGCAGTTTCCCTTTGATCAACCGCACCATTCGCATCCATTGCTGCGCGGGACGGCGGCGATTCTCTCAGTCGCCGGGCTGCCAATGAGCAGTCGGAGATATGCGGCCGCTATAAGCGGTCGTATCAATCAGCCCTTGGCCTTCACCAGTACCGGTTGGCTGCGGTAGTCGGCCGGAAACAGCGACTTCAAGTTCTCGATTTTCGGCAGGTCGTTGTAGACGATATAAGGATAGGTCGGATTGAGCGTCAGGAAATCCTGATGATAGGCCTCGGCGGGATAGAAGCCGGCGGCGTCGGACACCTTGGTGACGATCGGCTGCGCAAAGACATGCGCCTTGTCGAGCTGGCTGATATAGCTCAGGGCGACCTTGCGCTGTTGCGGATCGGAAACGAACAGCGCCGAACGATATTGCGTTCCCTGGTCCGGACCCTGGAAATTCAGCTGCGTCGGGTTATGCGCCACAGAGAAGAAGATCTGTAGCAACTTGCCGTAGGTCACCTGTTTCGGATCGAACTTCACCTGGACGGATTCGGCGTGCCCCGTCGAGCCGGTGCTGACGGTTTCATACTGCGCCGTTTTGGCGTTGCCTCCGGCATAACCGGAGACGGCGCTCTCAACGCCCTTCACGTGCTGGAAGACGCCTTGGACGCCCCAGAAACAACCTCCGGCGAAAATGGCCGTCTCGGTGCCTGACCCGGCCACCTCGTCAATGGCCGGCGGCGGGATGACGACGGCATCCTCGGCCGCGGCCGCAGCACACACGCCGAACGAGAATAGAGTGGCAGCAAGGAGCGCGGCAATGCTCCTGCGGTGGGAAGACGTGGACATGGCGCTACCTCCTGCGATCGCCCAAATCCTTGCTCATCCTTGCAAAAGCCGCAAATCACAAGGTGGTCACTCACGCCGATGTGACAGCTGGACGAAAGCGCCTGTGCGAAGATGAAACAGCGCTCAACTTGAGTTGACAATCTCGCGAGGAGTGAGGAGAGTGCCCGCCGGTCAGAGCCAGCATTTCCGGGGGGAACCTATGTCCGTGCGCTCGTTCTTCGCTTTCGCGACAATCGCATTTTCCACGATCGCCATCAGCTTTCCCGCCGCCGCTGCGGAGACCAGGCGCGACATCCAGACGATCAAGGACGCCGATTTCTTCGGCTTCGATCTTCGCACCGAACAGAACGTTTCGCTCGATCAGTGCAAGACATCCTGCATCGGCGACAAGAGCTGCAAGGCCTTCACCTACAATCCCAAGGTGAAATGGTGTTTCCTGAAATCCGATTTCAAGACGATGAACGCTTTCCCCGGCGCCATCGCCGGCAAGATCGTCGAAACGGCCGCCCAACAGGAGCGGGATATTGGCGCTGCGCCGCGGCTGACCTTCCTGACGAACGATCTCATCCAGCAGGCCCACGACTTCAAGGATAATCTGACCCTTGCCGACGACCAGCAGGGCCAGGGCGCCGACAGCCTGACGGCCAATGCCCGCATCGACCTCACTGGCAACAATCTGGCCGACGCGCTGAAGTCCTTCCATGGCGCGCTGTCGATCACACCTGACGACGCCGATCTCTGGCTCGAAACCGCCCGCGCCGCAGCCTCGCTCGGCAGCGCCGAGAGCAACACGACCGGCCAAGCCGTGCTCGACGCGCTGAACGGCTACGAGCTGACGCGCACCACCGCCAAACGCGCCGAGGCGCTGGCCGTGCTCGCCACTGCACTGGAACGGAATGCCAACTACCGCCCGGCGCTCGACGCCTACAAGGCGAGCCTGGCGCTTGTCGGCGCCAAGGATGTGCAGGCGGCCTACCTGCAGCTGAAATCAACGCAGGGCTTCCGCGTCACTGAACACACGGTCGATGCCGACAGCGCCACGCCGCGTGCCTGCGTCACCTTCTCCGAGGCGCTGGTCAAAACCACCGACTACACGCCCTTCGTGACGCTGAACGGCGAAGCACCAAAGGCGCTTGAGGCCAAGGACAAGCAGATCTGCGTCGAGGGGCTGACGCATGGCCAGACCTACAAGATCGCCTTCCGCACCGGCCTGCCGTCGGCCGTCGACGAGGTGCTGGAAGCACCTGTCAGCGTCGATGTCTACATCAAGGACCGTAGCCAGATCGTGCGTTTCACCGGCGACAGCTTCGTGCTGCCCTCGACTGCGCGCCGCGGCATCCCGATCGTCTCGGTCAATATGACCTCGGCCAACTTGAAACTCTACCGCATCGGCGATCGCGCCATCGCGCCGCTGCTGACCAATTCGCAGTTCCTGTCCCAACTCGACGGCTACAGCGCCCAGAACATCCAGGACCAGAGCGGCGAACTCGTCTGGCAGGGCTCGATCGACATCGCCAACGAACTCAACAAGGACATCGTCACCAGCTTCCCGGTCGACGAGGCGCTGCCCGAGCGCAAGCCCGGCATCTATGTGATGACCGCAACGGCGGCAAACGGCCCCGCGCAGGAGTGGGATTCGCAGGCGACGCAATGGTTCCTGGTCTCCGATATCGGCGTCACCACCTACGCCGGCACGGACGGGCTCAACGTCTTCACCCGCTCGCTCGCATCGGCCAAGCCGATCGCAGGCGTCGAGCTGCAGCTGCTCGCCAAGAATAATGAAGTGCTCGGCACTGCAACGACCGACGAAAACGGCCGCGCCACCTTCACCGCCGGCCTGATACGCGGTACGGCGGCGCTGACGCCTGCCGTCATTACCGCCAAAAACGGCTCGTCGGACTACGTTTTCCTCGACATGACGCGCGCCGGCTTCGATCTTTCCGACCGTGGCGTAACGGGCCGGGCCGCACCCGGCGCGATCGACGTGCTGACCTTCACCGAACGCGGCATCTACCGCGCCGGCGAGACGGTTCATGCGCAGGCACTTGCCCGCGACACCGACGGCAACGCCATCGACAACCTGCCGCTCACCTTCATCTTCAGTCGCCCCGATGGCGTCGAAGACCGGCGGATCGTCAGCCAGACCAGCAATCTCGGCGGCTACTCCATCGATTTCCCGACCCAGGAAAACGCCATGCGCGGCACCTGGACGATGAACATCTATACCGATCCCAAGGGCAGCGCGATCGCCACCAAGAGCTTCCTCGTCGACGATTTCGTCCCCGATCGCACCGACATGGAGATCAAGACCGAGGCTAAGGAAGTCGGTCCGGACACGCCTGCGACGATCACCGTTTCGGGCAAATATCTCTACGGCGCCCCGGCCGCCGGCCTGACGCTCGAAGGCGACGTCGTCGTCAAACCGACGCGCGAGAGTGCGGCCTATAAGGGCTTCCTCTTCGGCCTCGCCGACGAAGAGGCCAGCGAGGATTCGCGCCTGCCGATCGACGGCCTGCCGGAACTCGACGAGAACGGCGAAGCCTCGACCGACCTGACCATCAGCGACCTGCCGGCCACGACACAGTTGCTCAACGCGACTGTCTATATCCGCATGCAGGAGGCGGGCGGCCGCGCTATCGAGCGCTCCTTGACTATTCCGGTGAAGAACGAGCGCGCTTCGATCGGCATCAAGCCGGAATTTTCCGACGATCTGCCGGAGAATTCGATTGCGAACTTTACGGTGATCGGCGTCAAGGCCGACGGACAGAAGCAGGAGGCGAAGGGCCTGCGCTGGAAATTCTACAGCCTCAACCGCGAATACCAATGGTATCGCGAGGGAACGGCTTGGAAATACGAGCCGGTCTACACCGCCGAGCAGGTCTCCAACGGCAGTGTCGACGCGACGATGGACGGCGGCAAGATCTCCGTGCCGGTGACCTGGGGTCGCTATCGCCTCGAAGTGGAAAGCCCCGATGCCGACGGCCCGACCTCAAGCGTCGAATTTGACGCCGGCTGGTTCGTGACCTCGACCTCGACGGAAACGCCAGATGGGCTTGAGATCGCCCTCGACAAGGACAGCTACAAGATCGGCGAAACGGCCAAGCTGAAAGTCACCTCGCGCTATGGCGGCGAGCTGATGGTGACGGCCGGAACCGAAAAGCTGGTTGCCGTACAGAACGCCACGATCGGCGAGACCGGCGGCGAGGTCGATATCCCGGTTACATCTGACTGGGGTGCCGGTGCTTATGTGACCGCCACGCTCTTCCGCCCCGGCGACGCCCAGGACAACCACATGCCGATGCGCTCGATCGGCATCAAATGGCTGAAAGTCGATCCTGAACAGCGCGCGCTGCAGGTGACGCTTGCAACACCCGAAAAGATGCTGCCGCGCGGACCGTTGAATATCGGCCTGCAGGTGGCGGGCGCCGGCGCCAACGAGGATGCCTATGTAACGGTTGCTGCCGTCGATGTCGGCATTCTCAACCTGACGCGCTACGAACCGCCGAACCCGGAGGACTGGTATTTCGGCCAGCGCCAGCTCGGTCTTGAAATCCGCGACCTCTATGGCCGTCTGATCGACGGCTCGCTGGGTGCGACCGGCAAGCTCAGGACCGGCGGTGATGGCGGTGCCGTTGCGCTACAGGCAAGCCCGCCGACGCAGAAGCTCGTCGCCTTCTTCTCCGGGCCGGTGAAGCTCGACGCCGAAGGCAAGGCCAATGTCTCCTTCGACATTCCGCAGTTCAACGGCACGGCGCGTGTCATGGCCGTCGCCTGGTCGAAATCAGGCGTCGGCCACGGCGTCAAGGATGTCATCATCCGCGATCCTGTCGTGGTGACCGCAAGTCTGCCGAAGTTCCTCTCCCCCGGCGACAAGGCCAATCTGCGCCTCGACATTGCCAATACCGATGCGCCGGCTGGCGACTACAAGCTGCAACTGACCGGTAATGACGCGGTCGGCATCGAGGAAGCTTCTGCCTCGCAGACGATCCGCCTCGAGGCCGGCGCGAAATCCGAGCTGACGCTTTCGCTCATCGGCAAACAGCCGGGCGCCGGCAGCGTCTCGATCAACCTCTCCGACGCTTCCGGCCTTTCACTAGACCAGACGGTCGATGTGCCGGTGCGCCCGGCCTCCTTGCCGATCACCGAACGCAGGGTGCTGGCGCTGAAGCCGGGGGCAAAGCTCACCGTCGACAAGAACCTGCTGGCCGACAGCGTGCTACCGGGTGCCTCGATCAGCGTCAACGTCACCCGTTCGGCCGCCTTCGATATTCCCGCCCTGCTGATGACGCTCGACCGCTATCCCTTTGGCTGCGCCGAGCAGACCACCAGCCGAGCGCTGCCGCTGCTCTATCTCGCCGAAGTCGCAAAGCAGGCGGGTATGGAAAACGACGACGACGTGCATAAGCGCGTACAGGACGCGATCTACCGGGTGCTTTCCTATCAGGCCTCGGCCGGCAGTTTTGGCCTCTGGGGACCGGATTCGGGCGATGTCTGGCTCGATTCCTATGTCACCGATTTCCTCACGCGGGCCCGCGAAATGAAATACGACGTGCCGGAAAGGGCTTTCGTGCAGGCGCTCGAAAACCTGCAGAATACCTTGTCCTACACCACCGACATCAAGGGCCAGGGCGATCAGATCGCCTATGCCATCTACGTCCTTGCTCGCAACAAGAAGGCTGCGATCAGCGATCTGCGCTATTATGCCGATACGATGATCAATGACTTCCCGACGCCGCTCGCCAAGGCGCATATCGCCGCCGCATTGGCGCTCTACGGTGATGCGCAGCGCTCGAAGAATATCTTCCTCGACGCGCTGCAGATGTCGGAGCAATCGATGGTGTCACGCGTGAACCTGTCGCGTACCGACTATGGCACGATCCTGCGCGACGGCGCGGCGATCCTGGCGCTCGCCGCCGAAAGCCGGCCGGTACCGCCGGTCATCCCGGAACTCGCCAAGGCGGTCGGCAAGGAATGGGAGCGCAGCAAATATAAGAGCACACAGGAAGAAACCTGGATGCTGCTTGCCGCGCGAGCCATCCAGGGCGGTGACGACGGCATGAAGGTCGATGTCAATGGGGCCGCGCACACCGGTGCCTACATGGCACGCATGACCGGCGACGCCCTGGCTGACCATCCGCTGACGCTGACCAACCAGACAGACGACACGGTTTCAGCTGTGGTCACCACCGTTGCCGCCCCCACGGTGCCGCTGCCGGCCGGCGGCGACGGCTTCGTCATAGAGCGGACCTATTACACGCTCGACGGCGAAGAAGCGAATGTCAGCGAGGCGAAGCAGAACGAACGCTACGTCGTCGTCATCCATGTGCGCGAAACCAACGACTGGCCGTCGCGCATCGTCATCACCGACCTTCTGCCGGCCGGCTTCGAGATCGACAATCCGAATCTCGTCGACAGCGCCCAGATGACGAATTTCGACTGGATCGGCGAGATCTCCGCTGCCCATACCGAATTCCGCTACGACCGCTTCGTCGCCGCCTTCAACCGCGCAGCAGGCGATGAGCGCGAATTCAACGTCGCCTATGTCGTGCGTGCCGTCACCCCCGGCACCTACGACCATCCGGCCGCAAACGTCGAGAACATGTACCGGCCGGAGCTTTCGGCCCGCACGGCAACCGGCAAGATGGAGGTCGTGACGGCGCAACAATGAGGCGGTGGCACAAGTTTGCGATCGGGTCCACAGCCGGCATCGTTCTTGCCGGCGCGGCTCTCTTTGCGCTCGATGCCGCCGACAGGGCCTTTCCGCCGCCGCTGGACAGGGCAAATGCCGTCTCCGCCGAGGTTCTCGATGCCGACGGGCAATTGTTGCGTGCGTTTGCGACGTCGCAAGGCCGCTGGCGGCTGAAGACGGCGGTCTCCGACGTCGATCCGCAATTCCTGCGTATGCTGATCGCCTATGAAGATCAGCGTTTCTATGATCACGGCGGCATCGACCCCTTCGCGATCGGGCGCGCTGCCGTGCAACTGGTCAGCAATGGCCGCATCGTCTCCGGCGCCTCGACGCTGTCGATGCAGGTGGCCAGGCTGATCGAGCCGCGCGAAGGACGCTCGCTTTCGGCAAAACTGCTGCAGTTGGTGCGCGCCGTACAGATCGAGCGGCGGCTGTCGAAGGAAGAGATTCTCGACCTCTATCTGACGCACGCGCCCTATGGCGGCAATCTGGAAGGCGTGCGCGCCGCAAGCCTTGCCTATTTCGGCAAGGAACCGCGACGCCTGACGGTCGCCGAGGCGGCTTTGCTCGTCGCCCTGCCGCAATTGCCGGAACGGCGCCGGCCGGACCGCAATCTCAAGGCGGCCGAAGCTGCACGCGAGCGTGTGCTTGGCCGCGTAGCGGTCGCTAGAGCCGTTGGTGACGGCGAAGCGGAGCGGGCTGAAGGCGTCGCGGTCCCGTCGCGGCGCATGCAATTGCCGGCACTTGCCGCCCATGTCGCCGAAGCCGCACTGCGCAAGGAGCCTGATGTCCTCAAGCATCAGACGACCTTGAAGAAACAGGTGCAGCAGGGGCTGGAAGCGGTTGCGCGGGCAGCGGCGTTCAAGCTCGGGCCGAAGCTTTCGCTTGCCATGGTGATGGCGGATGCGCAAACCGGTGCGATTGTCGGCGAGGTCGGCTCGGCCGATTATTTCGATGCCAGCCGCTCTGGCTGGATCGACATGACGCGCGTCAACCGCTCGCCGGGCTCAACGCTGAAGCCCTTCATTTATGGGCTGGCTTTCGAACAGGGCCTGGTGTCCCAGGAAACGATCATCGAGGACCGGCCCGCTGATTTCTTCGGCTACCGGCCGCGCAATTTCGACATGAGCTACCAGGGCGACGTCACCGTGCGCGAGGCGCTGCAACTTTCGCTGAACGTGCCGGCCGTCAAGCTGCTCGATGCCGTGGGGCCGTCGCGGCTGATGGTGCGCTTCCGCCGCGCCGAGGTACGCCCGGTCCTGCCGCCGAATGAGACGCCGGGACTGGCGATCGGTCTCGGCGGCGTCGGCATCACTTTGAAGGATCTGGTGCAACTCTATACGGCCCTCGCCAATCGCGGCCAGCCGGCAAGGCTCGGCGACGGCGTCAGCGGCGCACCGGGCAAGCTCGACGGCGAACCGTTGCTGGAACCGGTCGCGGTCTGGAACGTCGCCGATATTCTCTCCGGCGTCATTCCTCCCTCAGGCGCACCGCAGCGCGGCATCGCCTACAAGACCGGCACGAGCTACGGCTACCGTGATGCCTGGTCGGTCGGCTATGATGGGCGTTATGTGCTGGGCGTCTGGGTCGGGCGACCTGACAACAGCGCCGTGCCGGGATTGACCGGTTATGGCACCGCCGCGCCCATCCTCTTCGAAGGGTTCGCCAAGTCAGGCCTCGCGACGACGCCGCTGCCCCGCCCGCCTGCGGGCGCCGTGCGCATCGCCCAGTCGGAGCTGCCGATCAGCCAGCGGCGCTTCGCCCTCAATGCCAGCGGGCTGCTCGCCTCCGGCCGCGAGGCCGCGCCTGAGATCATCTATCCGCCCGAGGGCGCGCATGTCGATCTCGGCGCTGGTCAAGGGAACTTGTCACCGCTGATGCTGAAGCTCCAGGGTGGCCGAGCCCCCTTCCGCTGGCTTGCCAATGGCAAGCCGCTGCCTGATCTGTCCCGCCGGCGTATTCAGCAATGGCTGCCTGATGGCGGCGGCTACTCGAAACTGACCGTCATCGACTCGGCCGGACGCGCCGCAAGCGTCGGCGTTTTCATCGACTAGAACATCCGAACGCACGACCCACCAATTCAAAATGTTGCAACGTCCCTTAGGCGTGTCAAAAGACGCGCGGCGTTGCAAGGAACAAAAACCCGGCTGCAACCGTTCCGGAAGGTCCCTTTCCAACATCAGCGGCCTCATGACACTCCCGACAGCGACCTACCGGATACAATTCCGCAACGGCATGACCTTCGATCGCGCCTGCGACCTCGTCCCCTATCTCAAGACGCTCGGCATCAGCCACCTCTACGCCTCGCCGATCTTCACCGCCGTGAGCGGTTCGACCCACGGCTATGACGTGACAGACGCCAACGAAATCGACCCGGTGCTCGGCGGCCGGGCCGGATTCGAGCGGCTGGCGGAAAGCCTTGCATCCGCAGGCATGGGATTGATCCTCGACATCGTGCCGAACCACATGGCGGCCTCGCCGGAAAACGGCTGGTGGCGCGACGTGCTGATATTTGGGCGACAGAGCGCCTATTTCAGCCACTTCGACATCGACTGGAGCGAGCCGCTGACCCTGCCGCAGCTCGTTCAGGACTTCGAGGGAGCACTCGCCGGTGGCGAGCTTCGCATCGCGCTCGACGAAACGCACGGTAACTTCGCGTTCGGTTATTTTGAGACGCTGTTGCCGCTGAACCCGGCGAGTTACGGAGCGATCGCAGATCGGCTCGACGATCCGGTTGCCACCAGAATGGCGGAGGCTGCGGCCGTCACCTCCGGCGAGAACTTCAACCGCGCGATGCGCGATATCCTCTTCGAAGGCGGCGATCGAGCCGCCCTCCAGCAGAAGCTCAATGACGTCTCGGCCGATCGCGATTTCATGAGAAGCCTGCATGAGGGACAGCATTGGCGGCTGACGCACTGGAAGACGGCGGCGCGACATCTGAGCTATCGCCGTTTTTTCGAGGTGACCGGACTGGTCGGCACCCGCGTCGAAGATCCCCCGGTGTTCGAGGACATGCACCGGCTGGTGATTGAGCTGGTGCGCCATGGCAAGGTGCAGGGCCTGCGCATCGACCATGTCGACGGGCTCGCCGAGCCTAAGGCCTATCTCGACAGGTTGCGGGAGGCGGTGGGACCGGACACCTATATCGTCGTCGAAAAGATCCTCGGGGCCAGCGAGGTCCTGCCGGAGAGCTGGCCGGTTGCCGGGACCACGGGATATGAATTCATCGCCGCGCTAAGCGAGCTGTTCATCGACGCCGGAGGCCTGCGCATATTGGACGATGCCTATCGCAGGATCGCCGCCGACGCGGGTGATCTCGAGGCGGGCCGGCGAATTGCCAAGCGACTGATGGTCGAACGTAATTTCGCCGGCGAGACCAATAGGCTGGTGTCGATCGCCGCAGGCATCTTTCCCGAGGCAAAAAGAGACGAGATCGCCACCGCGCTCAGCGAACTGCTGATCACCTTTCCCGTCTACCGCACCTATGGCGACGGTGGCCCGCTTTCCTGGCAGGATTCAGCGGTGCTTGCGGCGACCGCTTCGCAAGCCATGGCGCTGCTCGACGATCGACACGCCGTCGACCATGTGCTGAAGCTTCTCGAAGGCAAGGTCGAGGGTGACGCGGCCCACGAGTTCCGTATCCGCTTCCAGCAATTGAGCGGGCCGGTAATGGCGAAGGCGACCGAGGATACGCTTTTTTACCGCTATAACAGGCTGCTTGCCGCAAACGAAGTGGGCGGTGAACCGGGCAAAGCGCCTGGCGGCCCGGAGGAATTCCACCGCCGCATGGCAGAGCGGGCGCGACTGCAGCCGCATGGGCTTTCGACAAGCGCGACCCACGACACCAAACGCGGCGAGGATGGGCGTGCAAGGCTTTATGCGCTGAGCGAGGGCGCGGATGTTTTTGCACAGGCGGTCGAGCGGTGGCGCGACATGAACCGGCCGTGGCTGAAGGATCTGGCAGATGGCGCAGCGCCGGAGCCAAATGTCGAATGGATGCTCTATCAGGCTCTGGCCGGCATCTGGCCGGAAGATTTCGATAGAGGACAGACGGAAGAACTCCGCGAACGCTTCACCGATTACGCCGTCAAGGCCGTGCGCGAGGCGAAACTGCGCAGCGACTGGACGGAACAGGATGCCGCTTACGAGGAAGCGGTCGCGACCTATGCCGCGGCCCTGGTTTCGCCTGACAATAACGTCTTCCTCGAGGATTTCGAAAGGGTGCTGCAGCCTTTCATAGCGGCGGGGTATCTCAACAGCCTGTCGCAGACACTGCTCAAGCTGACGGCCCCCGGCATTCCCGATATCTACCAGGGTGCCGAAAGCTTCGACTTCAGCCTCGTCGATCCAGACAACCGCCGACCGGTCGATCATGAGCGGCTGAAGGCATGGCTTGATGAAGCCGGACCGATCGCCAAGCTGCAGGCGGCGGCGTTGAAGCAGCGCATCGTCGGGATCGGCCTGCAGCTGCGCCAGCGGCACGCGGACCTCTTTTCCAGAGGCGACTATCTGCCCCTGAAGGTGACGGGCGCCCGGCGAGACCACATCCTCGCTTATGCCCGGGTGCACAAGGATGATTTCGCCATCATCGCAGCGCCACGGCTGATGTTCGGCTGGCTCGACCCCGGCGTGCTCTTTGCCGGCCCGGAATTCTGGGAGGATACGGCGATCGCCGTCCCCTCCCCGCTTCACGGTCTAAAGGCGGACCTGCTGACCGGAAAGACGATCGAGCCCGGGGGCAGCATCTCGGTCGCCGCCCTGCTCGGGAGCCAGCCGGTCGGGCTGATCACCCCGATCTGAGGACCAGCCGTCGCTAAAATCGAGTCCATGAAAATAGTGCTTGACCTTCCAGTCGCTGGAAGGTGGATAAGCCTATCCAACGGCCCTCCGGGGCACAGGAGATAGTCATGGATATCAAGCACCAGCACGACCACCACCACAGCCACGACGATGGCGATGATCATTGCCATTGCGGCCATGATCAGGAGAAGGCTGCCGATGCCGTGATCCGTGATCCTGTCTGCGGCATGACCGTCGATCCGCAAGCCGGCAAGCCATCGCTTGAGCATGACGGCCGCACCTATCATTTCTGCTCCGAGGGCTGCCGGACGAAGTTTGCGGCGGCACCTGCGGATTATCTGGCCGCGAAGGACGCCGTCTGCGGCATGACCGTCGATCGCTCGACGGCGAAACACTTTCTGAAAGTCGACGGTGAAAAGTTCTATTTCTGCTCGGCCGCCTGCCATGCGAAATTCGAAGCCGACCCCTCAGCCTATCGCGACGGCAAGCACCCGCCGGCAAAGCCGGCGCCGACGGGCACGCTCTACACTTGCCCGATGCATCCCGAAGTCATCAGCGACCGTCCCGGCGACTGCCCGAAATGCGGCATGGCGCTGGAGCCGATGGGCATTCCGCCTGCTGACGAAGGTCCGAACCCGGAACTCGTCGATTTCGTCAGGCGGCTCTGGGTCAGCGCCATCCTTGCCGTGCCGCTGCTGGCGCTGAGCATGGGGCCGATGTTCGGCCTGCCGCTTCGCGAAACGATCGGCGAGCCGCAGGCCACCTACATCGAACTGCTGCTAGCAACGCCGGTGGTGCTCTGGGCAGCCCTGCCCTTCTTCCGCCGCGCATGGGCGTCTCTCGTCAACCGCAGCCCGAATATGTGGACGCTAATCGGTCTCGGCGTCGGCACCGCCTATGTCTACAGCGTCGTCGCCACGCTTGTACCCGGCATCTTCCCGATGAGCTTCCATGGCCACGGCGCGGCCGTGCCCGTCTATTTCGAGGCAGCAGCCGTCATCGTCGCGCTCGTCTTCGTCGGCCAGGTGCTGGAATTGAAAGCGCGCGAACGTACCGGCTCGGCAATCCGCGCTTTGCTCGACCTTGCGCCGAAGACGGCGCGGCGCATCGATGCCGACGGCAGCGAGCGCGACGTGCCTGTTGGCGATATCCAGACCGGTGACCAGCTGCGCGTTCGCCCTGGCGAGCGGGTGCCGGTGGATGGCTCCGTCCTCGAAGGCCAGTCGACCGTCGACGAATCGATGATATCAGGCGAGCCCCTGCCTCTGGAGAAGTCGAAAGGCGACCCGCTGACCGGTGGCACGATCAACAAGAACGGCACCTTCGTCATGGCCGCCGAAAAGGTCGGCGCAGATATGGTGCTGTCGCGCATCGTCGACATGGTCGCCAAGGCGCAACGCTCGCGGGCGCCGATCCAGGGCGCCGTCGACCGGGTGTCGGCCGTCTTCGTGCCGGCGGTGGTCGCTGCTGCCATCCTTGCCTTCCTTGTCTGGGCCGCGATCGGGCCCGAGCCGCGCATGGCGAATGCACTGCTAGCCGCCGTCGCCGTTCTGATCATCGCCTGCCCTTGTGCGCTCGGCCTGGCAACGCCAATGTCGATCATGATCGCCACCGGGCGCGGCGCGCAGGAAGGCGTGCTGATCAAGGATGCCGAAGCGCTTGAGCGCTTTTCCAAGGTCGACACGCTGATCGTCGACAAGACCGGCACGCTGACTGAAGGCAAGCCGAAGCTTACCGATGTCATCGCCTTCGGTGGGGTCGGCGAAGACCGGCTGCTGTCGCTGGCGGCAAGCCTGGAGCGCGGCTCCGAACATCCGCTGGCCGAAGCGATCGTTTCCGGCGCCGAGGAGCGCGGCGTCCCCTTCGTGGAGGTCACCGGTTTCGAGGCAAAGACCGGCAAGGGCGTTCAGGGCCGTGCCGGCGGCACGACGGTGGCGCTCGGCAATGCCGCGATGCTTACCGATCTCGGCATTGATCCGGCGGTACTTGCCGAGAAGACCGAGGCCCTGCGCGGCGACGGCAAGACGGTGATGTTCGTGGTGTTCGATGGCGCGCTTGCCGGTCTCGTCGCCGTTGCCGACCGCATCAAGCCGACGACAACAGCCGCCATCAAGGCACTGCACGACAGCGGGTTGAAGATCATCATGGCGACCGGCGACAACGAGCGCACGGCGCGTGCGGTGGCAAAAAGCCTCGGCATCGACGAGGTTCGCGCCGATGTGCTTCCGGAAGGCAAGAAGGCGCTGATCGACGAATTGCGTAGCAAGGGCGCCATCATCGCCATGGCCGGCGACGGCGTCAACGACGCCCCGGCGCTCGCCGCCGCCGATGTTGGCATCGCCATGGGGACCGGCGCCGACGTCGCGATGGAAAGCGCCGGCATCACATTGGTGAAGGGCGACCTGAACGGCATCGTCAGGGCACGGCGGCTGGCGGAGGCGACGATGCAAAACATCCGCCAGAATCTCGGCTTCGCCTTCGGCTATAATGCGCTCGGCGTGCCGATCGCGGCCGGCCTGCTCTATCCGATCTTCGGGCTGCTGCTTTCGCCGATGATCGCCGCAGCAGCAATGAGCCTCTCGTCCGTTTCGGTCATATCAAATGCGCTGAGACTGCGCTTTGCAAAATTATAGGAGATGGCGATGAATATCGGCGAAGCATCGGAACGGTCCGGCCTGCCTTCGAAGACGATCCGCTACTACGAGGATATTGGCCTCATCCGCCCCGAAAGGGGCGGAAACGGCTATCGCGACTATGCCGCAACCGACGTTCACAAGCTGCGCTTCCTGCAGCGCTCGCGCGGCCTCGGCTTTTCCGTCGAAGAATGCCGGCAATTGCTGGCACTCTATGAGGACAAGGACCGGGCGAGTGCCGACGTCAAGGATATCGCTCAGACAAAGCTTGCCGAGATCGATCGCAAGATCCGCGAGCTGACGGAGCTGCGCCGGACGCTTGAGCACCTCGTGCATGCCTGCCACGGCAACGACAGGCCGGACTGTCCGATCCTCGAAGAGCTTTCGGACGGCGGCTGACCATTTCAGGCGACCTGCATCAGGAAAGCTGCGGCATGTTCTGGTTGGCTGCCGGCGAGGGTTGAGCCCGCTCGTCGGGCTCCTCGTCTTCGCCGTCGTCCAGCACGCCGTCATCCAGCCGATGCTTGATCGCCAGTGCATAAATCACGTCGAGAATATTGCGGTCTCTGAGATGAGGATCCATCAGGGCGAGAAGCGAGGCCCGGACGATCTTCTTGCTGGTGGCCTTCGGACAACGCGCCTTGACGAAATCATAGAGCGCCTCATCCGTCAGCCCTTCCATGGCGCCGTCCACGAGAGCTTCGTAGACCCGCTTCTTTTCCTTCATTCTTTATTTTCCCCCGCAAATCGGCGGCGTCATGATCTGTCATGTAATTGTCATAAACAATCGCGGATTTGAGGCGCCCTCCGCTGGGGAAGGATATTTGATGAATCCAGCGACGGTCTCGGTCCGCTTGATTTTTTTACGGCCGCGGGAATAAAACCCGCCTCACTTGCGTATACTCAATCATGGAACGCAAAGAACGCCCCTTCGACGTCATCGGACAGCTTGCAGCGCTGAGGCGCTACGCTCGCTCGCTGGTGCGCAATTCGGACGAGGCGGAGGATCTGGTGCATGATGCGCTGGTGCGCGCCTTCGAGAAGCGAAAGAGCTTCCGCAGCGGCGGCAACCTGCGCACCTGGCTGCTCTCCATCCTGCACAATGCCCATATCGATCGTCTTCGCCGGAACCGATCGCTGACGCGCCGCCACGATGAGGCGGCTGTCGAAGCCGAGCAGTCGCTTCCGGCCGGCCAGGAACACGCCGTGCGCCTGCAGCAGGTGCGCGACGCCTTCTTCGACCTCCCGGAGGAACAGCGCGAGGCGCTGCATCTCGTCGCGATCGAAGACCTTTCCTACCAGGAAGCCGCCCAGGCGCTCGGCATTCCCGTGGGGACGCTGATGTCGCGCATCTCCCGCGCGCGCGCTCAGCTTCGCGAATTCGAGGAGAAGACGCCGCGGGTTTCGCATCTGAGAATAATCGGAGGGAACGGCAATGAAAGCAATTGATCCGATCCTCGATGCCGATCTTAACGCCTATGTGGATGGCGAGCTCGATGTCGCCCGTCGCATCCAGGTGGAATCCTATCTTTCCGAGAATCCGGCGATTGCCGCCAAGGTCATGGCCGACCTCAGCGTGAGGGGCGAACTGCGTCTGGCGCTTGCCGGCGAAAGTGCCTTTGGCCGCCCCGAGACCCGCGATGCCGCCCGGCGGCTGGAACGTGGCCTTTCCTATGGCCGCATCTTCCATTCCATGCAGCGCGTTGCCGCCGTCGGCATTCTGATCGCCGCCGGCTGGGTGGCGCACAATTCCTTCGGCGCCTTCTCGGCGACTGAGGTGGTGGCATCGGTTCCGGCACCCGCCTATGTCGAGGATGCCGTCCGCGCCTATCAGACCGCGGCTCTGCGCCAATCGATGCCTCCGCAGACGCCGGCCAGCTATAGCGCTGACGATATTCGCGCCGCCACCGCGATCGTGATGCCCGAACTGCCTAGGGATTGGAAGGTCGCCGACGTGCAGATCTTCCCGTCCGAATTCGGCCCCAGCGTCGAGATGGCGATCGAACAAGCAGATGGAAAGCGACTGTCGCTTTTTGCCGTCCGTCCGGGCGCCTTCGAGGTCAAGCCGGTCAGTCATCTCACGCTGGAAAAAGCAGAAGCCGCCTATTGGCAGATCGGCGAGGTCGCTTATGCGCTGATCGCTGACGATAGCGGTCTCAATCTCGACCAGGCGGCCGAACGGCTCGCCCGCTCGCTCTATTAATCAAACCGAGGAGATCAGCATGAACCCGATCAATCCCCGCTACGGTGCCGTCGCCGGCTCCCAGGCCCTCTTCGACGAAGGCCTGCGCCAGCATATGCTGCGCGTCTACAACTATATGGCTCTCGGCCTCGTCATAACAGGCCTCGTCGCCTTTGTCGTCGGCTCGACGCCGGCACTCTACGTCCCGATCTTCGGCTCGCCGCTGAAGTGGGTGGTGATGCTTGCCCCGCTCGCCTTCGTCTTCTTCTTCTCGTTCAAGATCCAGACGATGTCGGCCAGCACCGCTCAGATCACCTTCTGGGCGTTCTGCGCCGTGATGGGCCTGTCGCTCGCTTCCGTCTTCCTAGTCTTCACCGGGATGAGCATCGCGCGGACCTTCTTCATCACCGCCACGATGTTCGGCGCCACCAGCCTCTACGGCTATGCGACGAAGCGCGATCTCTCGCGCATGGGCTCGTTCCTGATGATGGGCCTCTTCGGCGTCATCATCGCCTCGGTCGTCAACATCTTCCTGGGTTCGAGCGCGCTGCAGTTTGCGATCTCGGTGATCGGCATCGTCGTCTTCGTCGGTCTCACCGCTTACGACACGCAGAACATCAAGGAACAGTATTCGGAAAACTTTGATCAGGAATCGAACCAGAAGCTCGCCGTCTTCGGTGCGCTCTCGCTCTACCTGAACTTCGTCAACATCTTCCAGCTTCTGCTCAACTTCACCGGCGAGCGGGAATAGGACTGCGCTTCTGGGGGCAAAGGAAGCGCAAGAGCGCCTGGTCTGCAGTCTGTGACAGGATGGCGGACTGGGTGCTCGCCTAAACGAAAACGGCCGGGCCAACGCCCGGCCGTTTTCGTTTAAAGCGCATCGCGTCAAATCGGAATCATGCGACGCGCTTTAGGTCTTTGCTTTATGCATGTCGCTGTCCCAAAGCCGCATGCACACTTTGGGGCGACATGCATTAGATGATACCCCAGGCGCGATAGCGGCCTCGGCCTGTAATTTCACGAATGCCGATCTCGTTGACTAGGTTCAGCGCCCCGCGCGGCGTGATGCGCAGATGACGGGCGATCATCGCCGCCGAGACCATTGGCCGCGACAGGATGAAATCGGCAAGTTCCGGCAGGCTGCTGTTTGAACGGCGGCCGCGAAAGCGCAGCTCCATCTGCGTGCGCGCCAGCGACAGGCGATCGATTTCCTTGAGGCCGGCCACGGCACCCAGATGCACCGCCTCCAGAAAGGCTTGCAACCGCGTGGCCCGATCGCGCGCCCGACGACGCTCATGGCGCACCAGCTTCAGGCCGCCGTAAAAAGAAAACAGATGCGAGGCGACCTTGCCGCGGGCGCGTAGATGGCTTGCGACCAGAAGCCCGCCGAGCCAGTGCTGACGCCGCAGCGGCTCGATCCTTTCCCAGGCTTCGAAGAGGATGATGGCGCCGAGAACCGGCGGCAAGCTATCGGCCAATGGCTGGACGATTCGCCATTCGGTAAGCCGCTGTTCCTCGTCCCACTCGTCGTCACCGAGCAAGCCGAGAGGATCTTCGTTGCGTTTTGCTGGAGCAAGGGCCACCGTCTCGCTTGCCGGCGTTTTCCCAGCATGGACATCGAGCAGCTTCTGCGAGCGGGCAAGAAGCGCATCGATCTCCGCCATCTCGGCAGCGAGCGGCCCGTCCTCATCCTCGCCCTCTCCGTCGGTCTCGAGTGGAACTCCCAGGCTTTTTGCTTCCTGTGCTTTCCCCTCCCCTTCCCCGCCAGTCGCAGTCAGCGTCGCAAGGCCCGAGACGCCGAGTGCCCAGGAGGGGTCGCCGGTCCAGATGCGCCGACGTGCCCGCAGCACGGAATGAGCGATCGTCAGTTCGTGGGTGGGAGCGCGGCTATCCATATGGGCATCATGTAAAACGAGATCCTCGACATGCACGAGTTCGCCGGCCACCCAGAGCGCGCCGGCGGCGTCGAAGAAATGGCTGCGTTCGGCAAATCCCTCGCCGACCACCGAGCGCAACACCCGCTCGTCCAGCCGCGCTACCGCATCCTCCGCCGCGGCAATGGAGGGAAGCAAGGTTTGAAGCATTGCACCGTCGAGATCGTAGCGCATTGTTAAGCTTTACGGTTTTTCACAAATGGAAGCCAAATGGGTGTTTCCTTCCGCCATGTATGACATGGTTAATGGTGTATTTCAACAAAAGTCGGGGGAAGGAGGCCGTTGAGATGGCAGATCGACCGGCGGCACATCCTTCTAGCCGTCGCAGCTGGCGCGAAGCTTTTTTATAGCCGTTCATCCGGTTTTCCTCGCCTTCGGACCATTTGCCCGCATCAGCGCCATCAGCATAGGTCCGAGCGAAAATTCGCCACGCTCCGCCCGCCGCGTCAGGTCACGCAGGTAGCCGCCGGCCGAGTTGATATGTCCGCCCCTTTCCAGAATGCAGGCGATCACCGTGGCGGCGTTTTCCGGCCCCATGACATCGCAGGCCAGCTGATAGGCGCTGGGGCTGACGCCAAGAGTGGAACGGACGATGACGGCCGCGGCCATCAGATCGCGCCAGCTGCCAATGCCGCCGCCCGGTCCGTAAGCGATGATCTCCGGGCAAGCCTGCAGCACCATGGCAAGGGGGAAGGATTTCGGCGGCTCCCGCCACGCCTGCGGTTCTTCCTCCGACTTTGCGCCCTGCTTCGGTTCGAAGCTTGGTTCAAGTTCAGATATAGCGTGTGGGTTTGAATTATGTATGTGCCGACCGTTTTGGTTATCATTGGCGTCTGTTTTTTCTGTTTTCGACTTCGATTCCAGCGTCTTGACGATCAATTCCCGGAAAGCTTCGAGATCAGCCAGTAGGCTTTCCATCTCGGCAGCCGACGGGCGGCGCGGCAGGCTTGCGGAAAGCAGATTGAAATGCTTCTGCATCTCGATCCATTCGCCGGCAATTTCCTCTTCCAGCGCGATTTCGATGAGCTTGGTGATGTCACGCCGGCAAAGTGTCAGGCGCTCCCTCAGTCGCTTCCATTCGAGTTTGGCGGCCATCACCTGAGCCGCCTGCGCCTCGATCTCGCGAGCGCGCACCAGGAGTGGCGCCAGGCTGAAGCCAAAGGCCTCACCAAGCCCGCCTTCGCCGTTGCGGCGGGCAAAACGTTTCCCGTTCGGACTATCCCGCCGGATGATCAGGCCCGCTTCGACCAGATTCGCCAGATTCCGCCGCAACGTCGTGCCAGCCATGCCGTGCGTGCGCAGCGACAGCTGCTCGTTCGACGGAAAGACGACGAAGCCGTTGGCCTCGGCAATCTCGTTTTTCGGATAGAAGGTCAACAACGCATTGAGAACAGCCAGGGCACGGTCCGATACGCCGACCATGTCCTTTGCTTCGCAGAGCGCACGAAAGATCTTCCACTTGTCGACCGATGCGTCCGGATCGACCTTGCTGGCGCTTTCCTGGCTTGCCAGCATGCCAAGCGTCATCGATCGCCGCCCAAAGGGCGTCGATACATATTGAGGCTCCATGTCCCTCACCTTTTCTCAAGGCAAAAGAAAGCTACCACCCAAAAGGATGCCGAAGATGCTTGACAGTGATTCGAGGAAGTGCGATTCTCAGATTGTCCAGATATGAGAAAGGCTTCCGCGACGGCAACGTTCGGAGGCTTTTTTCTTTTGCGGCCTATTCTCCTGCTTGCAATTTGCCGGCCCGATAGGCTTCGTAAAGCTCATCGAGACGGCGTGAAATGTAAGCGCCGAAATCCGGCGCATCGCCGGTCTTCAACGCGATCGTGAAGGAATTGCCGGCGCTCTTGATTCGGCCGGCAATCTTGCCGCCGCTTTTCGGCTTCCAGTCATATTCCGTGGTTTCGGGCTTCGCCTCTTTCTTGGCGAGCTCGGCAACCAAAAGCTCGAATCGGCGATCGCTCTCTTCCCCCAGGAAACTTCCCGAAGCAATGAGCTTGGCAAGCCGGGCGGCCGTCATCCCGTTCCAGTCCTGGGCAAGCGCCATCCACCTGCGTCGCCCGATGCCAGGCGCGGCTCCGACCGACCTGACGATTTCGGCGGGGATGGCTTTTGCGACGGATATCAGCTTCGATAGCTCCGTCTTATCCGTCGACAGCGCTTTCATGATAACGGGACGCTCAAAACCCTTGAGCTCGAGATTGAGGGCAAAGACCGCGCGCTCGATATAAGAAAGGTTCCGACGCGCCGAATTCTCAATGCCCTGCGCGATGACGACATCGGTATCGTCAAGCTTACGGACGATCGCTTGAACCTTGAGCCCGAGCAGCTTGACCGCCTGCAGGCGGCGATGGCCGTAGGCGATCTGGTAGCGGTCCTCATCATTGGGATGGCGGCGAACGAGGATCGGCACTTCCTGGCCGTTCTCAGCAATCGACTGCACCAGCTCGTCTTCCGTATCGAGCGGCTGGTCGGCAAGGCGGTCGCGGACGAAAGAGGAATCGATCAGATCAGGATCGAGTTCGACGATGCGTTCACCGGAGAGCAAGGCCTCCTGCATCGCCCTGCTCTCTTCCTCCATGCGGCCAAGAGTCAGCGCCATCGTCCGAACCGGCCCGGCCGATCCGCGCGAAGATGGCTCCTCGTAGTTGGCCGCGGCCAACTCCTGCGCCGTATCGTCGAAAAGACCTTTCAGGCGATCGCGTCTGCTCATGTGCGGCCCCAGGCTTTGTGAATACCGGCGAGAACCTCGCTGTTGGCGGCATTGACCGATTCCAACGCCCGGTCATAGGTCGAGCGGCGCACCTGCCCTTTCTCGATCTCGTAGAGCGTCTGCTTGGTCAGACCGACATCGGCGATTGCCGTCGATTTGAGAATGGTCGCCGTCAACACGTCATCACTAAAGAGACTGCGCAGCAGCGCAACGATCTGCGACTGCGGCGCATCGAAGGGTTCGTGACGAGTGACGACATATTTGATGAAGTCATGCTGCAGGTCGCCGCCGGCCTTGCGTACGACGGAAAGCAGATCCGAAGTCATCAGCAGGAACTGCGACATGGAAGCGACGTCGACCATCTGCGGATGGATGGTGATGAGCAGCGATGTGGCGGCGCAAACGGCGCCAAGCGTGAGGTAACCGAGCTGCGGAGGGCAGTCGATCACCACGATATCGTAATCGGCCTCTACCTCGGCAATGGCAACGCCAACGCGACGGAAGAACAGCTCACCCGCCCGCTGCCGATCGTTCAGTGCCCGTGGCGTCTCGTGCTCGAACTCCATCAGCTCGAGATTGCCCGGCACCAGATCCAGTCCGTCGAAATAGGTCTTGCGGACGATCTCCTTCAGCGGCTTGCGGCCCTCATCGTAACGAATTGCGCCATAGAGCGTATCGCCCTCGGAAAGATCGAATTCGGGCTGAACTCCGAGCATTGAGGAAAGCGAAGCCTGCGGATCGAGATCGATCGCAAGCACCCGGTAACCCGCCAGCGCCAGATACTGCGCCAGATAGAGCGTCGTTGTTGTTTTGGCCGAGCCGCCCTTGAAATTGGTCACGGCAACCGTCTGCAGCTTTTCGCCAGGACGGCGCCACGGCTGATAGGAAAGCGCGTCTTTCGGCTTGAGCTTCGCCATATACTGGCGCAATTCGTTGATCTGGCCGAGCGTGTAGGAACGCCGGCCATTCTGGGCAAGATCCGGCTGCGGTCCCTTGCCATCCAGTGAAAGCTGGCGAAGATAGCCGTCGGAGACGCCGATCATCTGGGCAGCCTCGCCGGAGGAGAATGTTCGTAGCGTCTTTTGCGAGAGCGGCGGAAACAGCTTGTCGCGGAGGAGCTTCAGTTGCCGCGAAAGCTGGTTCGCATGCCGCTCGATCCGTACATCTGTCGTCGATACGCTAATGTTGTCCAAAACACCCAATCCTTTTCGATGCGCTTTTCTGTCAACATAGCGTCAAAAAGCGTATCAAAAGTGACACGATTCGGGATTCGCAGCAACAATAGGGCTAAGCCGCTATCCACAGGCCCGGTTGGCCGCGGCCAACTCATCGTTCAGCCCTTGCGACGTCCAAGCTTTTTCGGCATGACCGCCAGGACTCAACGGGGAGCATCCGCTTGAAGCATATCCATATCATCGGCATCGGCACGGGCAACCCGGAGCACCTGACCATACAGGCCATCAACGCTATGAACGCAGCCGACGTGGTCTTCCTGCCGGTCAAGGGCGTCGGCAAGGAAGAGCTCGCCGAAATCCGGCGGGATATCTGCGACCGCTATTTCACACGGCCGGCCGGCAGGATTTCAGAGTTCGCGGTGCCGCAAAGGCAGACGGCAGACAAGACCTATGTGCGGAGCGTCGACGCCTGGCACGGTGAGATCGCCGGCATCTATGCAGAACTGATCTCCGGTCTCCCTGATGATGGCAGCGGCGCCTTTCTCGTCTGGGGCGATCCCAGTCTCTACGACAGCACGATCCGCATCATCGAACGCGTGCGGCAGGAAAGCAGCCTGGATTTCGATTACAGCGTCATCCCCGGCATCACCAGCATCCAGGCGCTGGCGGCCAGCCACAGAATCCCCGTCAACCTCGTCGGCAAACCGATCGAGATCACCACAGGGCGCAGGCTGGCACAGGATGGACTTCTAACCGACACCACCGTCGTCATGCTTGACGGCGAACAGGCTTTTGCGAAGATCGACGATCCCGATGCCGAGATCTTCTGGGGCGCCTATCTCGGCACCAAGGACGAGATCGTCAGATCAGGACGACTTGGCGACATCGCCACCGACATTCTGACGCTCAGGGCCGAGGCCAGGCAGCGGCACGGCTGGATCATGGACATCTATCTTCTGCGCAAGGGACGGGATTTCGACGATTAGCCAGTGCGAAGCCTTTCCAGCATGCTTTGCCGGCCCGGCTGCGATCATGTAAGAAGTGGCCAGAGGATCGAGAATGAGCATTAAGGCCGCAAAGGCAAGCGACAGGACAGGCGAGGCGGATCTGCACGGTCGCCCGGCGGCAAAGATGGGTAGACGCGGCGCCTGCCCCGCCCTTGCCGCGCCGATGCCGACCGGCGACGGTTTGCTGGTACGGCTGCGGCCGACCGGCGGCACGTTGACGCTGTCGCAGTTCGCAAGCCTTGCCCGCTCCGCCGCAGCACATGGAAACGGCATTCTCGAAATCACCGCCCGCGGCAATCTGCAGATCCGAGGCCTTCGGGCCGAGACCGTCGGACAGCTCGCGACCGATATCGATGCCGCCGGTATCACCGTGCCGGAAGGGCCGGCAATCGAGACATCGCCGCTGCACGGCATCGACCCGGAAGAGATAAGCGATCCGGCCGTGATGGAAATGGCCTTGCGTGCTACGCTCCACGATCTGCTTGCCTCGCCGCGGCTCGCGCCGAAGCTCTCGCTTATCGTCGACGGCGGCGGTTCCTTCGGATTGTCAGCACTGTCCGCCGACATTCGTGTCGTCGCGCAATTCGGCGCGGATTGGCTTGTCGCGATCAATGGCGACGGTGAAACTGCAATCCCAGTCGCGATCGGTCCTGCGGAGGCGGCGATATCAGCCGTTGGCGAAATTCTGAGCTTGTTGGCGACCCTCGGGCAGGGCAGGCGAGCAAAGGATATCGACGCGACGCTTCTGCGGGCGCGTTTTCCCGCGATGGATGGCATTCAATTCATTTCGTCTCGCGCGGCAGTCATGCCGCTTGCCGGCTCGCACAGGCTTGACGACGGCAAAATCATACTCGGCGTCAGGCCGGAATTCGGGCAGATGAGAGCGCCCGATCTGGTCGCTTTGCTCGATCTGGCAAAGGCCCGTGGCGCAACAGCCATCCGGCTTGCGCCCGGTCGCGGTTTCTTCCTCATCGGGCTTTCCGACGATGCAGTGCTGGCTATGCAGATCGCCGCAGCCAGACATGGCTTCAGCAGCCAGCCTGGCGAGAATACCGAGCATATCGCCGCCTGTGCCGGCGCCGGCGCCTGCGGTTCCGCTTTCTACGAGACGCGGACCCTTGCGCGCCGTCTCATTGCCGCAGCACCTGCCCTTTTCGACGGTTCGCTGACGCTGCATCTATCCGGCTGCGCCAAGGGCTGCGCTCATGCCCGGCCGGCGCTGACCCTGACGGGCTCAGCGGAAGGTTATGGGCTCATCCTCAATGGGCTTGCGGCGGATCAGCCGGACGAACGGATCGCTGGCGGTCGGATCGATTTCGCTATAGAGAGGCTCGCCCGGTCCATCGAAGACAACAAAGACGCTGGCGAATCGACCGCCGCCTGCCTTACACGGCTCGGCGCAACCGGTGTTTCGAAGGCGCTGCGACAGGAATAGGAATGCCAGACTACGATTATATCCGCAGCGGCGATGCGATCTACGAGCGTTCCTTTGCCATTATCCGTGCCGAGGCCGATCTTTCGCGCTTCACCGACGATCAAGCCGAAATCGCCGTGCGCATGATCCATGCCTGCGGGCTGGTCGAGGCAGCGGAACATTTCCTGTTTGCCGCCGATTTCGTCAGCGCTGCGCGCGATGCGCTGAAGGGTGGCGCGCCAATCTTCTGCGACGCGGAAATGGTGTCCCAGGGCGTCACCCGGGCGCGGCTGCCGGCGCTGAACGAGGTGATCTGCACGCTGCGCGATCCCGCGACACCGGAGCTTGCGCGCGAGACCGGCAATACCCGTTCGGCCGCCGCCATGCATCTCTGGCTCGATCGGCTCGGCGGCAGCGTTGTCGCGATCGGCAATGCGCCGACCGCCCTCTTCCATCTGCTTGAACTCCTGCGCGACGGCGCACCAAAACCCGCGGCGATCCTCGGCATGCCTGTGGGCTTCGTCGGCGCGGCGGAATCGAAGGATGCATTGGCGGAAAATTCCTACGGCGTACCCTTTGCCATCGTCCGCGGCCGGCTTGGCGGCAGCGCCATGACGGCAGCCGCCATCAATGCATTGGCGAGGCCAGGCCTATGACGACAAGCGGCCGTCTCATCGGCGTTGGCACGGGTCCTGGCGACCCGGAGCTCCTCACCCTCAAAGCCGTGCGCGCCATCGAAGGTGCTGATGTGATTGCCTATTTCGCCAAGCAGGGCAGGGGCGGCAACGGCAAGGCGATCGTCGAGCCGCTGCTGAAATCCACGGTGACGCTGCTGCCGCTCTATTATCCTGTGACGACCGAGATCGACAAGAACGACGAACGCTACCAGAGCCTGATCACCCAATTCTACGATCTGTCTGCCAAAGCGGTCGCCGGGCATCTCGATGCCGGGCTGACCGTCGCCGTTCTCAGTGAAGGCGATCCGCTCTTCTACGGCTCCTATATGCACCTGCATGTCAGGCTTTCCCAGCGCTACCCGACGGAAGTGATCCCCGGCATCAGCGCCATGTCAGGCTGCTGGTCACTTGCCGGCATGCCGATCGTCCAGGGCGACGACGTGCTTACCGTACTGCCCGGTACGATGGCTGAGACCGAGCTGACGCGCCGCCTCGCCGATACGCAAGCCGCCGTCATCATGAAGGTCGGCCGTAATCTGCCGAAGATCCGCCGGGCGCTGGCAGCGGCCGGCCGGCTTGCTGAAGCCGTCTATGTCGAGCGCGGCACCATGGCGAATGCGGCGATGGAAAAGCTCGCCGACAGGACCGATGGCGACGCGCCGTATTTTTCGCTGGTGCTGGTCCCGGGCTGGGAGGGCAACCGATGAGCGGCAGGCTTTTCGTGATCGGCACCGGTCCCGGCAATCCCGAGCAGATGACGCCGGAGGCTTTGACCGTCATCGACCAGGCAACGGATTTCTTCGGCTACGGACCCTATCTCGACAGGCTGCAGCTCCGCGACGATCAGTTGCGCCATGCCTCGGACAATCGCGAGGAGCTCGACAGGGCAGGGGCAGCCCTCGCCATGGCGGCTGACGGCGCGAAAGTCTGCGTCGTCTCCGGCGGCGACCCCGGCGTCTTCGCCATGGCTGCCGCGGTCTGCGAGGCAATCGAGAACGGGCCGGCCGCCTGGCGCTCGGTCGATCTCACCATTCTGCCCGGCATCACCGCGATGCTGGCCGTGGCGGCAAGAGCCGGTGCCCCGCTTGGCCACGATTTCTGCGCCATTTCGCTATCTGACAATCTAAAGCCTTGGAATATAATAGAAACCCGCCTTGAACTGGCGGCAAAAGCGGGTTTCGTCATCGCGCTCTATAATCCGATCAGCCGAGCGCGGCCGTGGCAGCTCGGCGACGCCTTCAAGCTGTTGCGCAACCATCTGCCCCCAGCAACGCCGGTTATTTTCGGGCGCGCGGCCGGGCGCCCGGACGAGCGCATCGCCGTCCAGCCGCTGTCGCAGGCAGATGCGTCGATTGCGGATATGGCGACCTGCATCATCATCGGCTCGGCCGAGACACGCATCGTCACGCGGCCAGGCCGACTGGACCTCGTCTATACGCCGCGTTTCATGGCGGGAGGAAACAGGTGATCGATCGCCGCCAGCGCCGCCTCGACAGTTTCGACCGTTTTGACGATCGAGGCCGGAGCGCGCGCCACCATCATCACCTCGATACCGAGCAGGAGGGCTGCCTCGATCTTCGCATAGGTGGCGGCACCGCCGCTGTTCTTGGCGACGATGATGTCGATATCGTGCTGTCTCAGCAGATCGCATTCACCGTCCAGCGTGAACGGACCCCGATCGAGGATGTAGTCGACATTCGCAAGCGCAAGCGGCGGTTCGACGGGATCGACGCTGCGAATGAGATAGTGATGTTGCGGTGCGGCTTCCGCATGATACGCGCCCTGCCGGCCCGTCGCCAGGAAGACATGGCGGGGGGAGGGGCCAAGCGCTTCGATGGCAGCCGGAATGCTCTGCACGTCCCGCCAGCGATCGCCCGGCCGGCGTTGCCATTCGAGACGGCGCAGAGCGATGGCAGCAATGCCGGTGGTCCCAGCTGCGAAAGCGGCATTGGCCGAAATGCGCTCGGCGAAAGGGTGCGTGGCGTCGATCAAAAGGTCATATCCGCCGGCCTTCAGGAAATCGGCAAGTGCGGCAGCGCCGCCGAAACCGCCGATGCGCACCGGAACAGGCTGCGTGGCCGGTTTTTCGGTGCGTCCGGCAAGCGACAACAAAACATCGCAATCATCCCGCGCCGCGAGCGCCTCGGCCAGCAGCCGCGCCTCGCTGGTGCCGCCGAGGATCAAGATGCGGGGTCGTCCCATGTCTGATGTCGCTCCTCCGTCCGGCCAGCGCTGGCTGACTATTATCGGCATCGGCGAAGATGGTCCAGAAGGGTTGGGCGAGGCGGCGAAGAGGCTGATCGCGACCGCACCCGCCGTCTTCGGCGGTGCGCGACACCACGCACTCGCTGCCTCGCTGATCACAGGCGAAAGGCTTTCCTGGCAGAGCCCGTTCGAGCGCTCGGTCGAGGCCATCCTTGAAAGGCGCGGCACGCCTGTTGTCGTGCTCGCCTCTGGCGATCCCTTTCTCTATGGCGTCGGCGCAACGCTCTCCCGCTACGTGGCCGCAGACGAGATGCGCGCCATTCCCGGACCCTCGGCCTTCAGCCTTGCTGCCTCCCGCCTTGGCTGGCCACTGCAGGACGTCGCGACGATCTCGCTGCATGGACGGCCGATCGACCTGATCCGGCCGCATCTGCACCCCGGGCGGCGCATCATCGCGCTGACCTCAGACGAGAATGGGCCCGGCGAACTGGCTGCCCTCATGACTGCCGCTGGCTTCGGTCAGTCGCGACTTACGGTGCTCGAGGCGCTTGGCGGCGCTCGGGAACGCCAGAGAAGTTCGGTGGCTGCGGATTTCGATCTCCTGGACATCGATCCCCTGAATGTCTGCGCCGTCGATGTTGCGGCAGGGGAGGGGGCTCGCATCCTGCCTTTTGCCGCCGGGCTCGAAGACGAGCAGTTCGAGCATGACGGACAGATCACCAAGCGTGAAATCCGGGCGATGACGCTTTCCGCACTCGCGCCGCGTCACGGCGAACTGCTCTGGGATATCGGCGCAGGCTCGGGCTCGATCGGCATCGAATGGATGCTGGCCGATCCCAGCCTGAAGGCAATCGCCGTCGAACAATCGCCGGAACGGGCCGCACGGGTCGCCCGCAATGCAGCCGCCTTCGGCGTATCGCATCTCGCCGTCATTGAAGGTACGGCGCCCGACGCGCTGAAGGGCCTGCCGGAACCGGATGTGATCTTCCTCGGCGGCGGCGGCAGCGAGCCGGGTGTTGTCGATACTGCAATTGCCGCGCTGAAGCGGGGAGGGCGGCTTGTTGCCAATGCCGTGACGCTGGAGATGGAAGCGGTGCTGCTCAGTGAACATGCCAAACGCGGCGGCTTCCTCACGCGGATCGAAATATCGCGCGCTCAGCCCGTCGGCGGCATGACCGGCTGGCGGCCGTCCATGCCGGTAACGCAGTGGCGCTGGACGAAAGGATGACGAGATGACGGTGCATTTCATCGGCGCGGGACCAGGTGCTGCGGATCTGATCACGGTGCGTGGCCGCGATCTCATCGCCCGGTGCCCGGTCTGCCTTTATGCCGGCTCGATCGTCTCGGCCGAACTGCTGCAATATTGTCCGGCGGGCGCGCGCATCGTCGATACGGCGCCGATGTCGCTCGACGAGATCGAGGCAGAATATCTTCGCGCTGCCGCGGCGGGCCAGGATGTCGCCCGGCTGCATTCCGGCGATCTCTCGGTCTGGAGTGCGGTCGCCGAACAGGTGCGCCGGCTTCAAAAACACGGCATCGACTATACGATGACGCCAGGCGTTCCGGCCTTTGCCGCCGCAGCCTCAGCCCTCGGCCGAGAGCTGACGATCCCGGCCGTGGCGCAAAGCCTGGTGCTGACCCGCGTTTCCGGCCGCGCGTCACCAATGCCGAACGACGAGACACTGGCGAAATTCGGCGCGACGGGTGCCACGCTGGCAATCCATCTGGCAATCCACGCGCTGAAGCAGGTGGTCGAAGAGTTGACGCCGCTTTACGGCGTCGACTGCCCGGTCGCGATCGTCGTCAAGGCCTCCTGCCCAGACGAGCGCATCCTGCGCGGCACGCTCGCCAATATCGAGGCAAAGGTTGGGGCCGAACCGATCGAACGCACGGCGATCATCTTCGTCGGCCCCTCGTTGGCAGCGGAAGATTTCCGCGAAAGCTCGCTCTACGATCCGGCCTATCAGCGCCGGTTCAGAGGTAGAGAGTAGCGTCAAGCGACCGCGCGGCTTTTAGACCCGCGCGCTGAGATACTCCATGCTGGCGCGCAGCGCACCGGCCGGATCCTTCAGCGCATGAACTTCCGCTGCAAAGGGCTCGAAGGAGAACGGGCCGGTATAGCCGGCCTGCAGCAGCGCCCTGACCTGTCCGGCATTGTCGAGCCGGTCGTCGCCGTCCACGAGCACGCGATGGGAATCGCGCATATCGGCAACGGAAACGGAGGGATCGCTGACCCCGGAAATGTGTACGAGGCCGGCCAGCTCAGGGAAGGTCGCCGCTTCGCCGGCAAGGTGATGGTGGAAGGTGTCGTGGACAAGCCTGAAGGTCGATTCCGCGCCAAGTTCCTTGATGGCCTCGGCCGCCTCGGTCTTCGAGCGCAGCGAGCAGATCTCGAAACCGAGCGGCTCGACGAGACCGATAATGCCGGCTTCCTCCAGCATCGGCTTCAGCGCAACCAGAGACTGGCGCAGATTGGCCTGCCGTTCGCCATCGGCGCAGCCGGTGCCGTCGTTCTTCGGAACGAGGACGAGCGCCTTGGCGCCCGACGCGCCGGCATAATCGATCAGTTCCTGCGCTTCGGCGGCCCGGGTCGCATTCCACTCGTTGAAGCGCTGCAGGGCGTTGATCGAGATGATCGTCACGCCATGGCGGGCAGCAGCCTCCTTTATCGTTTCAGCTTTGGTGCCGTCGAGGATGGCATTGCCGGAAAGGTCGTTGCGGATCTCGACGGCATCGATGCCGAGCGATCGGGCCAGAGCAAAAAAATCGTCGATGGCAAGCAACGGCGCGGCCATATGGTTGAGCGCAAAACGGATCGAAGTCATGATAGGTATTTCCTCCTGATCTCCGCGTCAGGGCGGAGCGGTCCTCGTGAATGGGTCAGCGAATCTCTATCGGAATTCGCGTCGCAATCCATCCGTCATCGCCGGTGCCCGGCTTTCATTGCTGAGAGAATTTCGAACGGAATGATGGAATTCCATCACGCCTCAGATGTTCTCGGAAATATGAATATCGAAAGGCAGGAAGAGCTGTCCGGGAACAGCCGTTTCGCCGTTTTCGATGGCGCCGGTCATCAGGACCATCAACTCCTTACAGAGTGCGGGCAGGGGGGTGCCGATCGCCATGGCGACGATATCGTCGGCAAGGCCGGCTTTGCTGTCGGGCGTCAGCTCGTTGACCACGAGGACGATCTTGCCGCCGACGCCTTCTTCGCGGAATGCCGAAATTGCCCCCTCCATGCCGCCGCCGCAGACATAGAGGCCAACGAGATCGGGATGTTTCTGCAGCAGCGTCAACGTCGCCTCATGAGTGATCTCGGCAGTCTCGAGATTGATCAGCGTGTCGACGACATCGAACTCAGGCGCATTCTCGCGAAAATAGGAGCGAAAACCGATTTCGCGCAGCTCATGCCCGTGGAAGCGGTGGCTGCCGACGAAACAGGCGACCTTGCCGGGCGTGTGTGCCGTGCGCGCAATCGTCCAGGCGGCAGTACGCCCGACCTTGCGGTTGTTGACACCGACATAGGCGTCGCGCACGCCCGTGGCGAGATCGGAGAGCAACGAGAACACCGGAATACCGCGCTCCTTCAACTCCTCGACCGCCGTCGTCACCGCCGGATAATCCGGGCCAACGAGAGCCACGGCCTGGTTGCGGGCGCCGAGCGTCTTGATCTTTTCGACGATCGCAGCCGGTGTCGCGGCTGACGGAAAGTCGATCTGCGTCTGGATGCGCGCACTCGTCAGCGCGCGCGCGGCGGTTTCGATCTCGCGCACGAAGCTCTGATAGAAGGGCTGCATCGGCTTCTGCAGCAGGAAGGCGAGCCTGTATTGCGGCAGATCCTCGAAGACGCGCTGCTTGATCAGGCCGACGGCGTGATAGCCGATCGACTGCGCCGCATCATAGACCCTTCGCGCCGTTTCCTCGCGCACGCGGTGGCGCGCGTTGAGAACACGATCGACGGTGGCGACGCTGACGCCGGAGGCGCGGGCGAGATCGGATATGGTGGGACGGCGCATGGGCGTTCCTGATGGATTCAATCATGAATGCAAGCCATTCATGATGGCTTTTGATAGAATATATCAAGCCTGCATTGAGCGCTTTCCAAAGTCAACCTATTCTCCCAGACAAGGGCAACGGGAGGCGGATAATGGCGACCCAGACAAAGAAGCGCGACTACGACCTTCTCGGCGAAAGCGGCCGCACCGCCGTCGAGACGGGGCTGGCGGCAGCCGAATGGTATCACACCGACATTCCCCGCAAGGAGATGAAGGCGCTGATGCAGCGCTGCGATGCGCCGGCGATCCGCGACACGGCCCTCTGGCTGGGCAGCATGGTCGTCCTTGCCGGGCTCGGCATTTATTTCTGGGGCTCATGGATCGCGCTGCCCTTCTTCCTCGCCTATGGCGTGCTCTACGGCTCGGCCTCCGACAGCCGCTGGCACGAATGCGGCCATGGCACCGCCTTCAAGACGCGCTGGATGAACGATGTCGTCTACCAGATTGCCTGCTTCATGATCATGCGCAATCCGGTGACCTGGCGCTGGAGCCATGCGCGCCATCACACCGATACGGTGATCGTCGGCCGCGATCCCGAGATCGCCGTCATGCGGCCGCCTGATCTCTTCCGGCTGGTACTTAATTTCTTCGGCATCCTCGACGCCTGGCATGCGATCTTCGACATGCTGCGCAATGCCTTCGGCGGCGTCAGCGCGGCGGAAAAGACCTTCATCCCGGAGATGGAGCAGCCAAAGGCCATCCGCATCGCCCGCATCTGGCTGGCGATCTATATCGCGACGATCGCGGTCGCGATCGTCATGGGTTCGATCCTGCCGCTGATGCTGATCGGCCTGCCGCGCCTCTATGGCGCCTGGCACCATGTGCTGACCGGTCTGCTGCAGCATGGCGGCCTCGCCGACAATGTCACCGACCATCGGCTGAACAGCCGCACGGTCTATATGAACCCCATCAGCCGCTTCATTTACTGGAACATGAATTACCACGTCGAGCATCACATGTTTCCGATGGTGCCCTACCACGCGCTGCCCCAGCTGCACGCGATGATCAAGCACGACCTGCCGGCGCCGAACCCATCGATCTGGTCCGGCTATCGCGAGATGATCCCGGCCTTCCTGCGCCAGCTGCGCAACGAGGATTATTTCCTGAAGCGCGAACTGCCGGCCACCGCGCGGCCCTATCGCGGGGAATTCCACAACGAGCTGGCCCCGGCCGCGCAATAACGACAATCAAGGGAGGACAAGATGAGCGGAAATTGGATCCAGGTCTGCGACAAGGACGAGATCGACGAGGAGGATGTCATCCGCTTCGATCACGATGGGCGCACCTTCGCGGTCTATCGCAGCCCGGACGACGAATTCTTCGCGACCGACGGCCTCTGCACGCATGAACATATCCACCTTGCCGACGGGCTTGTCATGGACGAGATCATCGAATGTCCAAAGCATAATGGCCGCTTCAACTACAAGACGGGCGAAGCCAAGGGTGCGCCGGTCTGCGTCAATCTCAAGACCTATCCTGTCAAGATCGAAGACGGCGCCGTCTTCATCTCCGTCTAAGGGAGGTGGACGTGGCTCATTTCGTCATCCTGGGCGCGGGCGAATGCGGTGCGCGCGCCGCCTTCGCCTTGCGGGAAAAGGGCTTTGCCGGCGAGATAACGCTTGTTGGTGCCGAGCCGCTTCCGCCCTATGAACGGCCGCCGCTTTCGAAGGCCGGCTCCACCCATGCAAGCGATCCGAAATTCATCGCCGCGGCGGAAAAATATATCGAAAACGGCATCCGGCTGCTGACCGGCCTGGAGGCAAGGGATCTCGACACCGGATCCAGAACCGTCATGCTTTCGGACGGGACGGTGCTTTCCTACGACAAGCTTCTGCTTGCGACGGGTGCCGCCGCGCGGTCATTCCCCGGCGCACCGGAAGGCAGCCCGCATATTCGTTCGCTGCGGACGCATCACGATGCGGCGGCACTGCGCGATGCGATGAAGCCGGGACGGCATATCGCCATCATCGGCGGCGGGTTCATCGGACTGGAACTTGCGGCCACGGCGCGGGCGCTTGGCGCAGAGGTCACCGTCATCGAGGGGCTGGAACGCGTGCTGAAGCGCGGCGTGCCGGAGGAGATCGCCCATCTGCTCGCCGAGCGCCATCGTGCCGAGGGCGTCGATATCCGCTGCGGCCTCTCCATCGGAGCGCTGACTGAGGAAACCGGAAAAGCCCTGATCAGATTGTCGACCGGCGAGGTGATCGAAGCCGATCTCGTCCTCGTCGGCATCGGTGCACGCCCGAATGTCGAGATCGCCGAAAGAGCGGGCCTCACCATCGACAATGGCATTGCCGTCGACACCCATCTCCAGACCTCCGCACCTGATGTCTTTGCGGCCGGCGATTGCTGCTCCTTTCCGCTGTCGATCTATGGCGGCCGGCGGGTGCGGCTCGAATCCTGGCGCAATGCCCAGGAGCAGGGCACATTGGCCGCGGCCAACATGCTCGGCCTTAACGAGGCCGTATCGGCCGTGCCGTGGTTCTGGTCAGATCAGTACGACATGACGCTGCAGATATCAGGCCTCGCCGAAGGGGCTGCCACGCATCAGCGCCGCGAGCTCGGCACAGGCGCCTTCATTCTCTTCCATCTCGACGCCGGCGGACGACTGATCGCTGCAAGCGGCATCGGGCCGGGCAATGCGGTGGCGCGCGACATCAGGCTCGCCGAAATGCTGATCGCAGCGCGTGCCCATCCGGACCCGGCAGCACTCGCAGCCAGCGACATCAAGCTGAAATCCCTGCTGGCCGCCTGAACCGCCCGATATTTTCAAAGGAATTGATGATGAAAAAACATAGACGCGCAACCGTCGCCGATCTGCTTTCGGAAAAAGGCAAGCGCCAGCTCACCATGCTGCGCGTCACCTCGCTGGAGGAGGCGGAAGCGGCCGAAAAGGCGGGGATCGACATCGTCTCCGTGCCGCCCTCTCTGCTCGGCCCGGTCTTTCGCGAGATCGCCCCCACGCCCTTTGCCATTCCGGGGCTCGAATATGGCGACCATGTCTCGGCCGAGGACTATCTGCGTGCGGCCTTTACGGCGCTGAAGGCAGGGGGTGATGCAGTCTATTGCGCCGCAAGCCTGCAGACGATCCGGCGCATGCGCGATGAAGGCATCCCAGTCTGCGGTCATCTCGGACTGATCCCTTCGAAGGCGACCTGGACAGGCGGCTTCCGCGCCGTCGGCAAGACGGCGGCGAGTGCCGCCGAGATCTGGCGGCAGACCAAGGCGCTGGAAGAGGCCGGCGCCTTCGCCGCCGAAATCGAAGTCGTGCCAGGGGATGTGGCTGCCGCCATCAGCAGCAACACCTCGATGCTGATGATCTCCATGGGCGCAGGCAGTGGCTGCGACGCCCAATATCTCTTCGCCGACGACGTGCTCGGCGCCAATCGCGACCACTATCCCCGCCATGCCAAGGTCTATCGCAACTTCGCCCACGAACACGACCGGCTGCAGCGCGAGCGCATCGCCGCCTTCACCGAATTTGCCGAGGATGTCAGGACCGGCGCCTATCCGGAAAAGCGCCATCTCGTCGGTATCGACCACGCGGAATTGGTGATTTTTCTGCAGCGACTGAGGGGTGAGACGGGCAATAGCTGAGGGCAAACGCGCTCTGTTGCCCCGATCATGTGGGAAGCGGCGCAAAGGCGCTTCACCTCCATTGGCTTCCGTCCCGGCCTGTGTCAGGAATTATCCGTTCGATTCATTCGGAACGGAGTATTCGGTCCCCTGTGACGATCGGCTTTGCGCATGCGGAATTGATTGCGGTGCTCGTCGCGGTGACGGGGGACGAGCCGCGCGTAATGACCATCCGTTCCGGCAATGCGCTGCCATCGGGCCCCTTCGAAATGGGCCATCGCACCCTGCAATCGGGCTTGCGCGAATGGGTGCAGGAGCAGACGGAACACCCCGTCGGCTATCTCGAACAGCTCTACACCTTCGCCGACCGCGACCGGAACAACGACATCCCAGGCGGGCGGACGATCTCGATCAGCTATCTCGGCCTCGTCAACGAGCAGTCGGGCGCCGGCCGGCCGGGATGGCACGGCTGGTACGAATATTTCCCCTGGGAAGACCACCGGCAGGGCCGGCCAGCCGTGCTTGACGAGATCATGGCGCGCCTGAGGAGCTGGGCGGACGCCGATCCGGCAAGGCGCGACCATCGCCATCGCAGGGCGGATTTCACCTTCGGCCTCGATGGCGGCGGCTGGAACGAGGATCTGGCCCTGCAGCGCTATGAACTGCTTTATGAGGCGGGGCTCGTCTCGGAAGCCGGATGCGGGGCGGATGCTAATCTCGGCCGGGCAATGTTTGCCGATCACCGGCGGATTCTCGCGACCGGAATCGCCCGGCTGCGCGCCAAGATCAAATACCGCCCCGTCGTCTTCGAGCTGATGCCGGAGAGCTTCACGCTGCTCAGGCTCCAGCGCACCATCGAAGCCTTGGCCGGGCTGACGCTGCACAAGCAGAACTTCCGCCGCCTCATCGAACAGCAGGAGCTGGTCGAGGAAACCGGGAACACCGAAAGCGAAACCGGCGGCCGGCCGGCCAAGCTCTTCCGCTTTCGCCATACCGTTCTCGAAGAACGGGCGCTGGCTGGAACGAAATTACCGCTCTCCCGCAATTGACATATGCTCACCGTGAGAATATCTCTTTGCCTAGGATATGCTCAAGTGGAGCATAATTAGGAGCCGGTCATGAATTATCCTGTTTCCGCATCCTCGCTCTACGAGCGCGTCAGCCGCGTCATTCCCAAAGCCGAATGGATGACGTTCGAAAATGACGTCGACGCGATCCTCGAACTCAAGCGCCGCCGCAACGCTGTCATTCTCGCGCATAACTATCAGACACCGGAGATCTTCCACGGCGTGGCCGATATCGTCGGCGACAGTCTGGCGCTCGCCCGCAAGGCGATCGAGGTCGATGCCGATGTCATCGTGCTTGCCGGCGTGCATTTCATGGCCGAGACCGCCAAGCTGCTGAACCCCGAGAAAACAGTATTGATCCCTGATCTCGGCGCCGGCTGTTCGCTGGCGGATTCGATCACGCCCGAGGATATTGCCCTCCTGCGCCAGGCCCATCCCGGCGTGCCCATCATCACCTATGTCAATACCTCGGCCGCGGTAAAGGCTGCCTCCGATATCTGCTGCACCTCGGGCAATGCCAAGCAGGTGGTGGAATCGCTCGGCGTGCCGAAGGTGCTGATGATCCCGGATGAATATCTGGCCCGCAACGTCGCCCGCGAGACTGAGGTCGAGATCATTGCCTGGCATGGCCATTGCGAGGTGCATGAACTCTTCACCGCCGAGGATGTACGCCAGTTGCGCGAAAACCATCCGGGCGTAACCGTGCTCGCCCATCCGGAATGCCCGCCAGAGGTGGTGGCCGAAGCCGATTTCGCCGGCTCCACCGCCGTCATGTCGGATTATGTCGGCAGGCAGAAGCCGGCGCGCGTCGTGCTGCTCACCGAATGCTCGATGAGCGACAACGTCGCCGTGCACCATCCCGATGTCGAGTTCATTCGCCCCTGCAATCTCTGCCCGCATATGAAGCGGATCACGCTGGCCAATATCCGTGCTGCCCTCGAGGAAAACCGCTACGAAGTGACGGTCGATCCGGCAATTGCCGTTGCCGCGCGTCGCGCTGTCGAGAGGATGCTGGCGATATGACCGAGATCCTCGAGCAGTTAGCCGGGCGCACGGTAATCGTCGGTAGCGGGCTTGCGGGGTTGATGACCGCGCTGACCCTCGCGCCTGAACCTTCCGTCATCATCACCCGCGCGGCCCTTGGCGCGGAAACGTCGAGCGCCTGGGCACAGGGCGGCATCGCCGCCAGCATGGGCGCCGACGACAGTGCGGCACTGCATCTTGCCGATACGCTTGCCGCCGGCGACGGGCTCTGCGATCCGGCCATTGCCGCCGGCATCATTGCCGAGGCGCCAGCGGCGATCGCCGCGCTGGAGCAAGCCGGCGTTCGTTTCGACCGGAATGCCGCAGGAGACCTCTCGCTCGGGCTGGAGGCTGCGCATAATCGCCGCCGCATCGTCCACGCCGAAGGCGACGGCTCGGGTGCGGCGATCATCGTCGCCCTTATCAAGGCGGTGATGAAAACGCCGGCTATATCAGTGCTCGAAGGTTGCGAGGCGCGGCGGATTGTGATGGACGGCGAGCAGGTCGCCGGCCTGCTCTGCGCGACCGCGAATGGCGCCGCCATTCTGCCGACTTCAAGGGTGGCGCTCGCCACCGGCGGTATCGGCGGGCTTTACGACGCGACCACCAATCCGATGGGCAATTTCGGCCAGGGGATCGCGCTCGCGGCAAGGGCCGGTGCCGCGCTCGCCGATATGGAATTCGTCCAGTTCCATCCAACCGCGCTCGATTCACGCCGCCGGCCGCTAGCACTGATCAGCGAGGCGGTGCGCGGGGAGGGGGCTTTGCTCGTCAACGAACGAGGCGAACGGTTCATGGCCCGCATATCAGGCGCCGAACTTGCACCGCGTGACGTGGTGGCGCGGGCGATCAGCGCCGAAATCGCCCGCGGCGGCAGGGTCTTCCTCGACGCTCGCACTGCTCTCGGCAGCCGCTTTGCCGCACGCTTTCCTGTCATCTCGACCCTTTGCGGCGAGGCCGGCATCGATCCGGCGAAAGACCTCATTCCGGTGCGCCCGGCCGTTCACTATCACATGGGCGGCGTGGCCACGGATGCAAATGGCCGCAGCTCGGTTCCCGGCCTCTGGGTTGCGGGAGAGGCGGCTTCGACCGGCCTGCACGGCGCAAACCGGCTTGCCAGCAATTCGTTGCTGGAAGCTGTTGTCATGGGCATGCGGGCGGCGCGCGACATATCAGGCATGCCGGCGAGTGGTACCGGCACCATCTCCGCCGACAGACTGCCGGCGCCGGCCGATGCGTCGCTCGTCCGGCCGATCGTCTCGCGCCATCTCGGCGTGCTGCGCAATGCCGGCGCCATTCATGGCGCGATCGCCGCACTGCTGCCGCTTGCCGAAGGCGACGGCCCTGCCGCCGATCCGGCCATCGTCGCGCTGCTGATCGCCGTCTTTGCCAGCCTGCGGATGGAATCGCGCGGCGCCCATGCCCGCACCGATTTTCCGCTGAAGCTCGCCAACGCCAACCGGCGCCAGATGTGCCTTTCCGACGTTCTGGAGATCGCCCGCGCGACGCCGCCCTATGCCCTTGCAAGGAGTGCCTGAG
>NZ_CP140638.1:0-591577 GCF_034554815.1 Rhizobium indigoferae
ATGACATTCCATCCCCGCCACATCCTTCTGCCGGCTGTGATCGCTCTCGGTCTTGCCACGCCGGCCGCAGCCACCGATACGGTGAAGCTGCGCTACCTCGCCAGCCAGGGCGGTCTTGCCGCCCATGAACTCGCCGCCGAACTCGGTTATTTCGACGGCACGGGCATCACGCTGGAAAATGTCGGCTACGCCCAGGGCGGCCCGGCCTCGCTGATTGCACTGGCATCGGGTGATGTCGAAATCGGCAGCGCTGCAACCTCCGCCGTCCTGAATTCGATCATCGGCGGCAATGATTTCGTCGCCGCCTATCCCTCGAACGGCATCAATGATGAGGTGCAGTCGACCTTTTACGTGCTGGAAGACAGCCCGATCAAGGGTATCAAGGACATCGCCGGCAAGAGCATCGCGGTCAATACGCTCGGCGCGCATCTCGACTATACCATCCGCGAGGCCTTGCATTCCGTCGACCTGCCGACGGACGCAGCCAATCAGATCGTCGTTCCCGGGCCGCAGCTTGAGCAGGTGCTGCGCTCCAAACAGGTGGATATTGCCGCCTTCGGCTATTGGCAGACGACCTTCGAGGGGGCCGCGCTCAAGAAGGGCGGCCTGCGCGCGATTTTTGACGATACCGACGTGCTTGGAGACATTGCCGGGGGCTTCGTGGTACTGCGCCGCGATTTCATTCGCCAGCATCCGGAGGTCTCGAAGATTTTCGTCGAGCAGTCGGCCCGCGCCCTCGACTATGCCCGCGAACATCCTGAGGAAACCAAGAAGATCCTGGCCAAGGCCCTCAGCGAGCGCGGCGAGAACGCTGATATCGCGCAATACTTCCGCGGCTATGGCGTGCGTGCCGGCGGCCTGCCGGTCGAGCGCGACATCCAGTTCTGGATCGACGTGCTGGTTCGCGAAGGCAAGCTGAAGCAGGGCCAGCTTGCGGCCAAAGACATCCTCTTTACCGCCGATGCCAAGCCGGCAAGCAACTGAGGAATGGTGATGAGCATCGCTGAGGACACGCGCCGCGGAGAAGTGACGATCCGTCACCTCTCCAAATCCTACAGGTTGAACGGGGCACCTCTACAGGTTCTCAGGGATGTCAACCTCCACGTCCGCTCCGGCGAAAGCCTCGCCATCGTCGGCGCCAGCGGCTCGGGCAAGACAACCCTGCTCAGGGTTCTGGCCGGTCTTGAGGATTCCGACACGGGCGAGGTTCTCGTCGATGGCAAGGCGGTGCGAGGCGTCGGCGCAGAGCGCGCCGTCATCTTTCAGGAACCGCGCCTTCTGCCCTGGCTGACCGTGCTCGACAATGTGGCCTTCGGGCTGAAAACAAGGGGCCTGTCGCGTGAGCAGGCGAGGGGACGGGCGCGCCATTATGTCAAGCTCGTCGGCCTGCAGCAGTTCGAGGCGGCCTATCCCCGGCAGCTCTCCGGCGGCATGGCCCAGCGCGTCGGCATCGCCCGGGCTCTGGCCGTCCAGCCCGAGATCCTGCTGCTCGACGAACCGCTCGGCGCGCTCGACGCAATGACCAAGATCGGCATGCAGCAGGAACTCGCACGGATCTGGCGCGATGAGGATGTGACGACCATCCTCGTCACCCACGATCTCGAGGAGGCGATCTACCTGGCCGACCGGATCCTGATCCTGCCGCGGGAGAAGGGCGGCGAGCCGCGTCTGATCGAAATCGATCTGCCCCGTCCTCGCGACCGCAGCGCACCGGAATTCGTTCGACACCGCGAAGAGCTGCTGAACCTGTTCGGACTGCACTGACGTCTACAGACGCCAGCCTTTGCAAAGAGCAAAGTATTTGCCCGGGACAGTTCGAACGGGTCGACGCCATATCCGCGTGTGATGTGCTGACCGCGGCGCGCGATCTTCTCGGTGAGGGTCGAGCGACGCAGCAGAAGGATGGTGACGGCATAGGCCACCACCGTTGCGGCGAGGAGCGGAACGAGCGTGCTGACGAACACGGCGTCAAATTGCGACATAGCCGAGTTCCCAACGTGCCGCTTTAACCCAAAAGCGTCTTCCTCAAGCGATGGATATGGGCGGCGCCAATGCCGCAACAGCCGCCGATGATGGTCGCGCCGGCTTCGGCCCAGGAGCAGGCATAACGCGAATAGGCGTCGTCATTCAGATCGGCGCGGGTATCGTGCAGGCCTTCATTGGCGGCTGCGTCGCCTGTTTCCCCTTCGAAGGCATTGGCATAGACGCCGATTTCGATGTGAGCATCCATCTTTCGGAAGACCCGGGCTGCCGTCTCCACAGCCGCCTGCATGACTTCGGGCTTGCTGCAATTGAACAGCAGAGCTTCAGCGCCCGATGAAACCGCCCAGGATGCCGCATCCTCGACCTTTTCTCCGGAGCGAAGCTTCGGTTCGCCGCCACTGATGGCTGCCTCGTCATCCGCCAATGTGAAGGAAATCCAGAACGGCTTGCCTGATGTCGCCACCGCCTTGCGGACGGCCTCTGCCTCGGCGATCAGGCTCAACGTCTCGCCGAGCCATATATCGACGAAGGGGCCGAGGTTCTCGACAAGCACCTGGAGATAATCCTGCACCCGCGAAGGCTGAAAATTCTGCGGCTCATATGAACCGAAGATCGGCGGCAGCGACCCGGCAACCAGCACCTTCCGATCGGTAACGGCATCCGCCGCCTCGCGCGCCAGGCGACCGGCGAGACGGATCAGCGCCGGCCCTTCCTTCCGGAACCGATCCTCGCCGATGTGAAAGGGCACGAGCGCATAGCTGTTCGTCGTAACGACCTCAGAACCGGCGGCGATAAATTCCTGGTGTACCCTACGGACGATATCCGGCGCATTGATCAGCGCCAATGCCGACCATTCCGGTTGTTTCAGTTCGGCACCCAGCCGCAGCAGCTCGCGGCTCATGCCGCCATCGAGAATTCGCGTCGTGCTCATGAAGCAGTCTCCATTCAGTCTGTCGCGCCGTCATCGGCGGCGGGCTTTTCATAACAAAGTGGGCAAGGTGCGCGTGGTTCGTGCGCCAGGGAGTTCATGGGGCGGTCCTGTTCCGTCGGCCTAGCGGCGAACCGGCACCTGCGCTTCGAGACCTCGAAAGACGCGGGCGATCACTGCGGTCAGCGCGAGATAGAAGAGGGTGACGACCAGCAGCGGTTCATAGACGAGCAGAGTGTCCTGCCGAACCTTGTTTGCCACGGCGTAGAGATCCATCACCGTCACCGTAAAGGCGAGCGGTGTCGCCTTGAGCTGCATGACGATCTCTCCCGCAATCGTCGGCAGGGCGATGCGAATGGCGCGCGGCAGCCAGATGCGGCGGGTCAGCATCCAGGGTGAAAGGCCGAAGGCCCGGCCGGCTTCGAGCTCGCCCTTGGGAACGGCAAGCAGCGCGCCGCGCAACACCTCTGCCTCATAGGCTGCGTAGTTCAGGGTAAAACTGACCGCCGCGAAGAAGAAGCCCTCGCGCAGGATCGGCCAGAACAGGCTCTGGCGGATGCCGGGGACCATCGGCAGAAGCGAGCCCACCCCGTAGTAGAGAAGCCACAGCTGTATCAGCAGCGGCGTGCCGCGAAAGAAGGTGCAATAGCTGCGCGCCAGGAGCCGCGTCAGTCTGCCGCCGCTGACCTGCGCGAAGGCGAGGCCTATGGCGATGACGAAGCCGAACACCACGGAGATCACCAGCAGGCAAACAGTCTGCCAGGCGCCGGTCAGAAGCAGCGGCCAATAGGAAGAGATCCAGGTGAAACTCATGGGGCGCTTTCTTCAGGCAAGGCGCGGCTGTCCCCGCCGTACCCGTCCCTCGATCAGTTTGAAGACGACGTTGGAAACAAGAGTGATGGCGAGATAGAGAAGGGCCGAAGCAAGGAAAAAAACGAAGTAATGCTTGGTGCTTGCCCCGGCAAGACGGGTGGCGAGCGCCAGTTCCTGGTAGCCGACGACCGCGACCAGCGCGCTGTCCTTGGTGACCGACATCCACAGATTGGCAAGACCCGGCAGCGCGTTTGGCAGGAGCGCCGGCAGCAGAACCCGACGGAACCTCAGCACCGGTCCCATGCCGAATGCCTTGGCTGCCTCGATCTGGCCGACGGGAATGGCGAGGATCGCGCCGCGCAGCACCTCCGTCATGTAGGCACCCTGGACGAAGCCCAGCACGGCGACGGCCGCGACGAAGCCGTTCACATTGACCGGTGGCAGGTCCAACGCGGCGAGCAGCCGGTTGAGACCATCGGTGCCGGCATAATAGAGCCCGACGATCAGGATCAGCTCGGGAACGGCACGGATCAGCGTGGTGTAGAGATCGAGCAGCAGGCGCAGCATGCGATTGCCCGAAAGCTTTCCAAGCGCGCCGCCCGTGCCGAGCAGCAGGCCGATCGCGAAGGCGCAAGCCGAGATGGCGACCGTGGAGACCGCACCTGCCAGAAGAACGCCGCCCCATCCCGGAGGATAGGGAGACAGCAGGTCCAGAATACCTTGTTGCGTGGTCGCCATCGTTGGGCTGCTTACTTCGCGCCGTAGATGTCGAAATCGAAGTACTTCTTGTTGATGGCGTCGTATTGGCCACTGGCACGGACGGCTGATATCGCCGTGTTCAGCTTGGCTTTCAGTTCCGTGTCTTCCTTGCGCAGGCCGCCCGAAACGCCAGCTCCGAGAATCTCCTTGTCGTCGGCGACGTCGCCCATCTTGGCGCAGCAATCCTTGCCGCCATCGCTTTTGAGGAACGCGTCAAGTGCCAGTGAATCGCCAAATACATAGTCGATACGACCGGAGGCGAGGTCCTGAAAAGCCTCGTCGAGCGTCTGATAGGTCTTTTCCTCGGCAGCGTCGGCGAAATACTTCTTGTAATATTCCGACTGGATCGTCGACACCTGAATGCCGATGGTCTTGCCCTTCACGTCCTCGGCAGTGGCGCCCGGCTTCTGGTCCTTGGGACCGATCAAGGTGCTCGGCGTGTTGTAATATTTGTCGGTGAAGTCGATCACCTTCGAGCGTTCCGCGGTGTTCGACATCGACGACCAGATCACGTCGAACTTCTTGCTCTGGAGCGCCGGAATGAGACCATCCCAGGAAATCTCGACGATCGAGCATTTCTCCTTCATCTCTTCGCATACGGCATTCATAAGGTCGATCTCCCATCCCTGCCATTGGCCGGAGGCGTCCTTGGCGAAGAAGGGTGGATAGGATTCGTTCATGACGCCGAAGCGGACTTCGGCCTGTGCGGTGACGGCGGAAAGCGCTAGCGCTACACCGGCGAACAGTGTGGGGAGCAGTTTCATTCGCAGGATTCTCCTGGTTTGTGTTGTCGATGATAGATCGATGCGCATCAGTGGGCGCTGAGGCCGGTGAATTCCCGGCAGCGGGCGCTGACCGGCGCCCCGAATATCTGCTCCGGCGAGCCTTCCTCCTCGATCCGTCCCTGATGCAGGAAGAGAACACGGCTGGAAACATCCCGGGCAAAGCGCATTTCATGCGTGACGATCAGCATGGTCCGGCCTTCTTCCGCCAGATCGCGGATGACCTTCAGCACCTCGCCGACCAGTTCCGGATCAAGCGCCGATGTCGGCTCGTCGAACAGCATGACATCAGGATCCACGCAGAGCGCTCTGGCAATCGCAGCACGCTGCTGCTGACCGCCGGAGAGGAAAGCGGGATAGGCGTCGCGTTTATCGAAGAGCCCGACCTTGTGGAGCAGGGCCTCAGCCTTTTCGATAGCCTCGCGCCGCGAAATGCCCATGACGTGTACCGGCGCCTCAATGACGTTTTCCAGCACCGTACGATGGGCCCAGAGATTGAAACTCTGAAAGACCATCCCCAATCCGGTCCGTATCCGCTCGATCTGCCGCCAGCTGCGCGGCTGCAGCCGGCCGCCCCGCCCCATCTTGAGCGCGATTTCCTCGCCGTTTACGGCAATGCGGCCACGATCAGGCGTTTCCAGGAAATTGATGCATCTGAGAAAGGTGCTTTTGCCGGAGCCCGACGAGCCGATGATCGAAATCACATCGGACTTTGCGGCCTGCGTCGAGATACCCTTGAGAACCTCTTGCGAGCCGAAGCTTTTATGGAGATCTTCGACGCGAAGAGCAGGAAAGGGTTGATCTAGCATGCATGGTTCCGGCTGAATTGAATTTGCGAAGGATAATGATAAAATTACGCGGTTTTTTCGCGCAGTTTTCATCTATTCTGCATATTTTATGCAAAATAATCTTCCTCGTGCGGCAAGTATGGCGGAATGCGCGAATTGTTGCGGCGAGAACTAGGACTGGACAATGGAACAACTCGATCGTTTTGACCGCGACATTCTCGATATCGTTCAGCGCGACTGCCAGCTGAAAGCCGAAACGATCGCCGAACGGATCGGACTGTCAGTCTCGGCCGTGCAGAGGCGGCTGAAGCGGCTGCGCGAAGAAGGGATCATCAAGGCGGAGGTGGCCGTCGTCGACCGCAAGGCGACGGGCACAGCGATGGTGTTCATCGTCGGGATGGAGATCGAGCGGGACAATTACGACGCGCTGGCCAAGTTCCGCCTCTGGGCTGAGAAGCAGGATCACATACAACAGGTCTATTATGTCACAGGCGCGGTCGATCTGATTGCGATCGTCACCGCCCGCGACGTCGAGCATTACGACGACATCGCTGCGCTGATCATGGCTGACAATCCGCAGATCCGCCGTATGCACACGAATGTCGTTCTGCGCGACGTCAAACTCGGCCTCTTCGTCCCGCTGGAATAGCGCAGACGCGATGGCTCCGCCGGCATTGGTTCCGACAAGCCGCTGGACTCGCATTTGACAAAGGGCATAATTCCGGGCGCAAATTCTCGGGAGGAATGATCGTTGACGTTACGACACCAGATCATCGCATTGGCGATCGTTCCACTCGTCATTTCGATCCTTGCGATCACCACCTTCATCACATGGCAATCGGCAAACCTCGCCAAGAACAGCATCGACACGTTCGAGCAGAACATGCTGAAGACCAAGGAAGCCGAGATCCTCAACCTGACCAATCTTGCCCTGTCCGCCATCCAGACGATCTATGACAATGCCGGTTCCGATGACGAAGCCGCCAAGCAGCAGGTGGCGGCGATCCTGACCTCGCTCGATTACGGCAAGGACGGATATTTCTTTGTCTATGATTACGACGGCAACAACATCGTCCATCCGCGCCAGAGTTTCCGCCATGGGCACAATTGGCTCGACCTTACCGACCCGGATGGCGACAAGGTCATTGCCGAACTGATCGCCACGGCAAGAGCGGGCGGGGGTCTGCATCAGTACAAATGGCAGAAGCCATCGACCGGACAGATCGCCGACAAGCTCTCCTTCGTCGTCAGTCTCGACAAATGGCACTGGGTCGTCGGCACCGGCGTTTACCTGGATGACGTCTTTGCCCAAAGTGCCGCCGCCAACGCCGGGATGCGCGCCAACATAAGACGGACCTTCGTCATCGTCGCGCTGATCGCCGTGCCTTCGGTGCTCGTCGTTTTCACGACCTGCATGCTGCTGACGTTCCACGAGCGCCGCATGGCCGACAGCCGGCTCAAGGCGCTGACACAGCGGGTCATCGATACGCAGGAAGAAGAGCGCGCACGGCTGGCGCGCGAGTTGCACGACGGCATTTCCCAAAATCTCGTCGGCGTGCGCTATGCGATGGATCTTGCCGGCCGCAAGGTCAGAACCAATGTCGACGACGCGGCTGTCACCATTGACCGCGGTGTCGAAGCGCTGAACAGCGCCATCAAGGAGATCAGGCGGCTGTCGCACGATCTGCGCCCGCGCGTGCTCGATGACCTCGGCCTGACGGCTGCTCTCGAGGCGCTGTGTTATCATTTTGCCGAGCGGACGGGGATCGAGACGAAAATCGACGCCTCAAGCTTCACTGACACGCTCAAGGCCGAAGCCAATACCGCGCTTTATCGCGTCGCACAGGAAGCGTTCAACAATGTCGAGCGGCACTCGGGCGCCTCCCGGCTTGCGGTCAAGCTCTGGAGCGACGGCGGCCGGGCCCGCATGACCGTCACCGACAACGGCAGTGGCTTCGACGGCACCGAGGATGGCATATCCGGCAGATCAGGTCTTGGCCTGCGCAACATGCAGGAGCGGATGGCCCACTTCCGCGGCCTGCTGTTGATCAACAGCAGCGAGACCGGGACGACGCTGACGGCGATGATGCCGAAATCGGCCAATCGTCCCGCCGACCAGCAAGCGGAGGCCGCATGACGGAACGCCCGAAAATCAGGGTGCTCTTGATCGACAATCATCCATTGGTGCTGGACGGGTTGAAGGCCGTGCTCGAAACATTCGACCATATCGAAGTTGCCGGAACGGCCGGGCTTGCTCAAACAGGTCTCGAGATCGGCCGGCAAGTTCTGCCGCAGGTCGTGCTGATGGACATCAACATGCCGAAGCTGAGCGGCATCGATGCAATCGAATTGTTCAGGAACGAACTTCCCCAGGCGCGGGTCGTGATGCTCTCGATGCATGACAGCCGCGAGTATATTTCCTCCTCGGTCATGCATGGCGCTGCCGGTTACGTCCTGAAGGACGTTTCGACCGACGAGATCGTCTCGGCCATCGAGACCGTGGCAGGTGGGGGGACATATTTCTCGTCCGGCGTGTTCGACGCGCTGATGGGCGAACGCGCCGAGGAGGGGAGCGATCCCCTGACACCGCGCGAACGCGACATTCTCGGGCTGATCGTTGCCGGCAGGAGCAACAAGGAGATCGCCGACGTGCTCGGGATAACCTCCGCCACGACGGAAACCCATCGCAAGAACCTCAAGAGGAAGCTCGGCATCACGACCACGGCAGGCCTTATCCGCTACGCGCTCGATCATGGCATCGTCTCGAAAGTCGGGTAAACCTAGCCTACCCACTTCTGGGTAGACCCCGGCATTTCAGCGCCGCGCCCATCTTGTGAGGACAAAATCAACGCCATAGGACTCCATCCACGGCTGGCCAAGTGCGAGCCGCTGGGAGGAATTCACATGTATTACATCAGCTTTCGATCGGTCGGAAAACATCGAGCGACCCGAACCGGGCCTGCCGCGGCCGCCGGCTGACAGACCTGCCTTCCACGCCGACAACTGGAACATGGCGACCGCCGTCGCGGCGCCTGAAAGGTATTCCGACATGGAAAAACCACGTAGCAAGGCAGCGCTGTGGCTGCTCATCATTCCCTACATAGGTCTGCTCTGGCCGCCCTTCTACAATGTCCGCGAGCCGTCGCTTTTCGGCTTTCCGTTCTTTTACTGGTATCAGCTTCTCTGGGTGCCGATCACTGCGACGCTGACCTGGATCGCCTATCGGAGCACCCGCCATGACGACTGACATCAACGGCACGGCGCTTGCCGTCTTCATCTTCTTTTTCGCGCTCGTCACCGTCATGGGCTTCGTCGCCAGCCGCTGGCGCAAGCCCGAAACGCTGGCCCATATCGATGAATGGGGCCTCGGCGGACGCAACTTCGGCACCTGGATCACCTGGTTCCTCGTCGGCGGCGATTTTTATACCGCCTACACCGTGATCGCCGTCCCGGCGCTCGTCTATACTGTCGGAGCCTACGGCTTCTTTGCGCTGCCATACACCATCGTCGTTTACCCCTTCGTCTTCATGGTCATGCCGGTGCTGTGGAAACGCGCCAAGGATTTCGGCTATGTGACGGCTGCCGACGTCGTTCACGGCCAATACGGATCGCGCAGTCTCGAACTCGCCGTGGCGGCAACGGGCGTCATCGCCACCATGCCGTATATTGCCCTCCAGCTCGTCGGCATGACGGCGGTCCTGAAGGCGCTCGGGCTGCATGGCGAGTTGCCGCTGGCGATCGCCTTCGTCGTGCTGGCGCTCTACACCTACTCCGCGGGTTTGCGCGCACCGGCGCTGATCGCCTTCGTCAAGGACATCATGATCTATATCGTCGTGATCGCGGCCGTCGCACTGATCCCGTCGAAACTCGGAGGTTACGCCAATGTCTTCGCCTCGGCCGATGCGGCCTTCCAGGCCAAGGGTTCCGGCAACCTGCTGCTCGGTGGCAATCAGTATGTCGCCTATGCCACGCTCGCTTTGGGTTCGGCGCTCGCGGCCTTCATGTATCCGCATACGCTGACGGGCATCTTTGCCTCCAACAGCGGCAAGACGATCCGCAAGAATGCGATCATGCTGCCCGCCTATACGCTACTGCTCGGTCTTCTGGCGCTGCTCGGCTATATGGGGCATGCCGCCAACCTGAAGCTCGACAGCGCCAATGACGTTGTTCCCACGCTGTTCAAGACGCTGTTTTCGGGCTGGTTCTCCGGCTTCGCCTTTGCGGCGATCGCTATCGGCGCGCTGGTGCCGGCAGCGGTGATGAGCATTGGTGCCGCCAATCTCTTCACCCGCAATTTCTGGAAAGCCTATGTCGACCCCGGCGTCAGCGATGCCGGTGAGGCGAAGGTTGCAAAGATCACCTCGCTCGTGGTGAAGATCGGTGCGCTTCTCGTCATCATCTTCCTGCCGACGCAGTTCGCACTCGACCTGCAGCTGCTCGGCGGCATCTGGATCCTGCAGACGCTTCCGGCGCTGGTCTTTGGCCTCTATACCAATTGGTTCCGCGCACCCGGTTTGCTTGCCGGCTGGTTCGTCGGCTTCGGCGGCGGTACTTTCCTCGTCTGGGACGCCGGTTGGAAACCTTTGCATCTGATCAGCCTCGGCGGCGAACCCTTCACCGTCTACACGGGACTCCTGGCGCTTGCGGCAAACATAGGCGTTGCGGTTGTTGTCAACGCCCTGCTTCCAGTCAAGGCTCCGGCTCGGGCATAAGATTCAAATGCGAAGGGCAGCAAACGCTGCCCTTCGTAAAATCATGCCGCTTTGGCGTTCCAGCATCGACTGGAGGGAAATCAGGGCGACTTAAAACTCTTCCCAATCGCCGGCCAATGCCGCATTCCCATTAGTCTGGAACGACTTACTCACTTTGGCAACCATCTGGCGCGCAGGCGAGGGCGCCGGTTGAGCATGTGGCGCCGCGGCAGCGGGCTGCGCTACGCGCTTCGGTGCCACCGCTCCGCCAATGTTGAACTGGCCCAGCAGCTGGAACAGCGCGTCGGCTTCCTTGGCCAGGTTGTGGGCGGCCGCTGTGGCTTCTTCCACCATGGCGGCGTTCTGCTGCGTGCCCTGATCCATCTTGTTGACAGCGGTATTGATCTCTTTCAGCCCCGTCGCCTGCTCTTGCGAAGCGCCGACGATGGCCCCCACATTGCCGTCGACCTGCTGTACCTGCTCCGCAATCTCTTTCAGCGCCTTTCCGGTCTCGCCAACCAGGGCAACGCCGCTTTTCACGTGGCCATTCGAAGCGTTGATGAGTTCCTTGATTTCTTTTGCCGCCTTGGCGGAACGTTGCGCCAGCTCGCGCACTTCCTGAGCGACGACGGCAAAACCCTTGCCTGCCTCACCGGCGCGGGCGGCTTCGACGCCGGCATTCAGCGCCAGCAGATTGGTCTGGAACGCGATTTCATCGATGACGCCGATGATGCTGCCGATTTCGGTGGCGGAGGATTCGATTTTGCCCATGGCATCGACCGCATCCCGAACGACGCTGCCCGAGCGCTCCGCACTGTCCTTCGTCTTGCGAACGAGTTGGCCGGCTTCCTGAGCCTTGTTGCTCGAGTCGGCAACGGTGGTAGTGATCTCTTCCAGGGCAGCGGCGGTTTCCTCGACGGAGGCTGCCTGCTGTTCGGTCCGCTTGGCGAGATCGTCGGAGGCGGAGCGGATTTCCTGTGCACCGGCCGCGATGGCGCTGGCGTTCTGGGCAACCTTCTGCATGGCGGCACGGAGCTTTTCGACTGCTGAATTGAAGTCGGCTCTGAGCTTTTCGAGAGACGGAATGAACGGAGTGCCGATCTGCTGTGTGAGGTCGCCGTCCGCCAGCGCCTGCAATGCATCGCCAAGCTGGCCGACAGCCTTGTCCGTCTGCTCGGCAAGGGTGCGGCGTTCATCGGCATCCTGTTCGAGGCGATGCCGCTCCGACACGGCTCTCTTCGCCTCGGCGTCTGCTTCCCGTTCCGCCTTTGCTGAAATTGCGTCGCGCAGCCCTGCCACCGCCCGTGCAAGCTTGCCGATCTCGTCGCCCCGCGCTTCGAGGCGACGATCGCCATCAAGATTGCCCTCCGCCATTGCTTTCAGCGAAAGCTGAAGTTTTGCCAGCGGGCCGACGATCGTGCGTGCGGTGACGGCGGCGGCAACCAGTGAAAGAACAGCCGCAATGCCGAGCGCGGTCAGCGCCAATGGCTTGAAGCCGCTTGCGGTGCTGCGAACCTCGCCGCCAATCGATTTATTCAGCGCTTCCTGATAGTCGATGAATTTGTTGATGGCGCCAAGCCAGGCAACGAAGGCCGGTCGAGCCTGTTCGAGCAGGATCTTGCGGGCAGCCTCGCCGTCGCCCTTCTCCTGCAGTGCAATGATCTGGGCGACCAATGGATTGGTCTTCGCCTGGATGTCCGCGATCTCACCGAGAATGGTCTTTTCCTGTTCCGTCGCACCGGCCGGAGAGGCGACCATATCCGCCATGCGCTTTTCATTTTCGGCGTAGGAGGCCGCCAGCTTTTCGATCAATGCCTCGGCGGCCTTCCGTTCATCGGCAGACGTCACCAGGGTGACGTCGCGAATGGCGATTGCCCGATCATGCACGCTGCCGCGATAGTTGATAGCAAACCGCTGCTTCACGCTGTTGACGTCGTTGATGGTTCCAAGCTTATCGTTGATCTGCGCAACTTTTTCCGTCGAATAGATGGTCAAGCCGACCATCAGCAAAAGGAGAACGCTGAAGCCAAGCGCCAAGCGCGCCACAACTCCGAAACTCATGATATTCTTCATATGCACTCTCCCCTCGCGGTGAGGTTTGTTGGAAGGATGTCTCGCAGCCATGATTGCTTGTCATATCTCGTTCGAATGCCGAGCCTCGGTATGTCTCCGAGTGCATTCCGACAGGCACCCCTGTGCCCGGAATCGCGCTTGAGATACGGAACATCCGTCAAAGCAATAAAAGCCGATTTCATGCGAAGTTCGGGTGCCTCACCCGCCATCATGGCGGAGGTGACGAGCCTAAAGAACGTCGCCCCGATGTCTAAAAAAAGTTAGAGGAATATATTTTAGAGAGTGTAAACGGAGCCGACGGAGCATGCTATATCGCCATATCTGGATAGCATTTGCGCTTTTCGGACGGACTATTTGAGGAGCGCTCTCCCGGTGGTTGCGAAATCCGCGGACTCCCCTGCGCAACAAGGCTCTGCGACTACGCGACGCCGTCCTGGCATCGGGTCGTGATTTGATGAAAGGTCTCGGCAACGGCATGAATTGCAGCTTCATTGCCGGAGCGTCGGCGCTTCCGGCTTTAGCTGCGTAGCAGTGGAAGTAGCTGATCGCCCTGCCGCTTGATTTCGGAGAGATACGGCGTGTCGGACAGCACGAAATGGGTGATGCCGAGATCCTGGTATTTGCGCAGCGAGCGGGCGACGTCTTCCGCCGAGCCGACCAGCCAGGTGGTGCCGGCGCCGCCGCCGCCGAACTTGCCCGGGGCGGTATAGAGGTTGTCGTCGAGGACGTCGCCGCGCTCATGCAGATCGAGCAGCCGCTGCTGGCCGACGGCGAGCTCGCGCTGGTGATCGTGCCAGCCGCTGCCCTTGCTTCTGGCCATCTCGGCGACCTTCGCCTCGGCATCGGCCCAGGCCTGTTCGGTGGTGTCCCGGACCAGCGTCGTTATCCGCAGTCCGAATTCCAGCGGCGGGAGGTCGCGGTCCAGCTCCCTGCTCAGCGCCTTGAGCCGCGCGATCCGTTCGCGGACACCATCGAGCGGCTCGCCCCAGAAGAGCTGGACATCGGCCTCGGTCGCGGCCACCCGCTCGGCCGCCTCCGAGGCACCGCCAAAATAGAATTTGGGGTGCCGACGGTCGCCACGGACCTGGATGCGCGGCACCACGGTGGATTCGGCGACCCGGAAGTGCTCGCCCGCCGAGGTGACGTTTTCTTCGGTCCACAGTCTGCGAACCAGCCGCATGAACTCCCTGGTGCGGCCGTAGCGATGTGCCTGATCGCCCTCGCTGTCGCCGTAGGCGGCCAGATTGTCCTTGCCCGACACGATGTTGATCCGCACCCTGCCGCCCGTCAGGTGGTCCAGCGTCGCCGCCGCAGAAGCGAAGTTCGCCGGCCGCCAATAGCCCGGGCGGATCGCAATGAGCGGCTCGAAGGTGGTGGTCCGGGCGGCGAGCGAGGCGGCGACGGTGAACGTGTCGGGACGGCCCCAACCGGTGCCGATGAGCGCGCCCTTCCAGCCATGTTCCTCCAGCGCCCTTGCGTGGCTGGTCAGCGTATCCAGGCTGTTGTGGTTCTCGACAGCGGAATCGCCGCGATGACCGGCTTTGACATCGTTGGGAACATACCAGAGAAATTCGGAATTATTGCTCATGCATGCTGCAGTTCTGTGTGATTGGAACAAGGAAACCAGGGGGAAGCCCCTTCGGAAATCATACGGCCGCCTGCACCTTTTGCTGCTGCCCCGCCTGAACCACAAAGCCATTCGGCGGGCGCTGAAGGCCCAAGTTCTCCCGCAGCGTCGTGCCTTCATATTCGTGCCGGAACAGACCGCGCTTGCGCAGGATCGGCACGACCTGATCGACGAAATCGGTCAGAGCGGTGGGCAGGATCGGCGGCATGATGTTGCAGGCGTCGGCCGCACCATTCTCAAACCAGCTCTGCATCGCATCGGCGATCTGCTCGGGCGTTCCCACAACCGTCCGATGGCCACGAGCGGTGGCGACCGCCAGATAGAACTGGCGCAGCGTCAGATTGTTGCGCGAGACCAGATCGGAAACCAGCTTGAGGCGGCTTTTGTTGAGTTCGGTATTTTCGGGCAGGGGAGGGGCGGGATCGTCCAGCGAGTAGCCGGAAAGGTCGACGCCCTTGTAGTGGCGGGCAAGGATATTCCAGGCGATGGAGGGATGAACGAGCGATTGGATATGGTCGTAGTTCGCCTGGGCTTCCGCTTCCGTCCCGCCGAGAACAGGGAATATGCCGGGACTGATCAGCAGTTCGTCCGGCCGGCGTCCATAGCGGGCCAGTCGCCCTTTGACGTCGGAATAGAATTCCTGCGCATCCTCGAAGGTCTGGTTGGCGGTAAAGATCATCTCGGCCGTGCGGGCGGCAAGTTCGCGCCCCGGTTCGGATGCCCCAGCCTGCACGATGACAGGATAGCCCTGAACCGGACGGCCGACGTTGAGCGGACCGGCCACCGAGAAGAACTTGCCCTTGTGGTCGACGAGATGCACCTTATCGGGATCGAGATAGACCCCGCTTTCCTTGTCGCGGATGAAGGCATCGTCCTCATAAGAATCCCACAGGCCCTTCACCAGGTCGACGAATTCCTCGGCCCGCTCATAACGATCGGCATGGGCGGGATGGCCTGCGATTGAAAAATTCTTCGAAACATCCGCTCCCGTCGTGACGACATTCCATGCCGCACGACCCTTGGAGATATAGTCCAGCGACGCAAATCTGCGGGCGAGAAGGTAAGGGTCCTCGTAGGTCGTCGATGCCGTGGCGACGAAGCCGATATGTTTGGTCACCTGGGAGAGCGCGGCCCAAAGGGTCAGAGGCTCGAAATGCGCGCCCTGGGCGGTGCGGCGAAGCGCTTCCGGGTCCTTGGCGCGGTCCCATCCAGCCGGACTGTCGGCGACGAAGACGAGATCGAATTTGCCGCGTTCGGCGGTCTGCGCAAGCTCGCGGTAGTGATCGATATTGAGGCCGGCATCGGCCTGCGCCTCCGGATGACGCCAGGCGGCAATATGATGGCCGGTCGCCATGATGAATGCGCCAAGCCGCATTTGCCTTTCCGATGTGCTCATTGGCTTATCTCCAGATCAAACTGAACTGTTGCTGATGTCAGGCGGCCTTGCGGCCCGGAAGCTCGACCCCGAGCCGGCTCAGGAGGTGGATTCGGAATTGCGCAAAGCGCGGATCCCCGTGATCGCGTGGCGTCGGCAGATCGATCTTGAGGTCCTCGATAAGGCGCCCTTCGTCGAGAACCAGTATCCGGTCGGCTAGCGAAATCGCCTCGTCGACGTCATGGGTGACAAGCAGCACAGCAGGACGGTGTCTTGCACACAACTCCCGGAGCAGATCGTGCATTTTCAGCCGAGTCAGCGCATCAAGCGCGCCAAACGGCTCATCGGCGAGAAGCAGGGCCGGTTCGCGCACCAGCGAACGGGCAAGAGCGACCCTCTGCTGCTCGCCACCCGAAAGCTGGTTCGGCCACGCCGTTTCCCGACCCGCAAGTCCTACCTCCGCCAAAGCCTTCCGTCCGGCTTCCTGGCCGGAAGGTCCACGTAGGCCGAGCGTGACGTTCTGGATGACGCTGCGCCACGGCAGCAGGCGGGCGTCCTGGAAAACCACCGAGAGGCTCTCCGCCGTCTCGAGGGTGCCGGTTCCCTCGACACCATGATCGAGACCGGCAAGAGCCCTGAGGAACGTGCTTTTGCCGGAACCACTGCGGCCGAGCAGGGCGACGAACTCGCCTTCTTCAATATCGAGATCGACGCCGTCGAGGATCGTCTTCGTCGCAAACCGGCGTACGAGATTTCGCACGTGGACGGCTTTGGTTGCGGACTTCAGTTTGCCAGGGTGCGGCGCCATGAGAGGACCCTCCGTTCAAGCAGGCGGACGAGACCATCCGAAACGAGACCGAGCAGCACATAGACCACCAGGCCGACGAGAATGACGTCGGTCTGCCCGTAATTTCGGGCAAGATCGATCATGTAACCGAGCCCGCTGGTGGCGTTGATCTGCTCGACCACGACAAGAGAAACCCAGCAGAGGGTGACGGCAAACCGCAGACCCAGAAGGAAACCCGGCAGGGCGCCGGGCAGCACCACCTGAAGGATGAAGTCCTTCTGGCTCATGCGCAGGGTCTCGGCCAGCTCGACGTAACGGCTGTCGATGCTGCGGAGCGCATTGTGGGTGTGGATGTAAATCGGCACGATCACGGCAAGCGCGATGGTCGTAACCTTCATGCTCTCACCGATGCCGAACCACAGGATCAGCAAGGGGATCAGGGCCAGCGTCGGTATCGCACGCTTGATCTGGATCGGCCCGTCGATCAGGGCTTCCCCGATCCGGGACAGGCCGGCGATAATCGCCAGGATCGTGCCGATCAGCAATCCGATGCTAAGGCCGAGCAGGGCGCGGGTCGCCGACGTCACGAAATTGTCCTGCAGGCGACCCTGCTCTATCAGCCTTACGAAAGCCTCGATGACAGTCCACGGCGCCGACAGGATGCGTGGGTCGATCCATCCCAATGCCGAACCGACGACCCAGGTCAGGACAAGCAATACCGGCCCGATCTGCAACCCGAAAGGGATCGCGGGTCCGGGACCCAGCCTGCGCCGGGCGCGGGGGCCAGCAGAGCTAGCCGCGCCAACCGCCTTTGCCACGCGTGAGCCTCCATGCGCAACTCTCCCGCTTGTTGTCAGGGATAGTTTCGCCTCATCTGCATCCCAAGTGGTTGCCATGTTTCAGATCTCCTCTCCGAAGGAATGTCGGACGTTACTGGCTCTTGGCCAAAGCCGCGGCACCGAGCTTTTCGAAGCGGTTGTCGAAAATCTGCTCTACATTGAAGGGTTTGTAGCCGAGCTCGTCCGCCAGCAGGTTGATGGTTTCCTGGTGGCGCTTCTTCACTTCGCTCCAATCGGCGGGAACGATCTGTTCGCCGGTCAGCTTGACGAGAAACTCCCCGTCCTCCTGGCTAAGGCCCTGCTGACCGACGTAATATTCCTTGATCCAGAGATCCGGGTTCCGGTTCACCCATTCGGTGGCGCGTGCCCACAGACCGACATATTCGGCGAGAGCTGCCGCCTTGGCGGGGTCGTCCAGAACCCATTGCGGCGCATAAAGATGGCTCGGATCATCCCGCAGGCCATGCTCCACGAGGGTCGCACCATCGGGTCCGTATTGGGTGATGTAGCGCCTGATGTAAACGCCGCCGAGCGGTGCGATGTCGACTTGCTTGCTCGCCAATGCCTTCGGATAGACGTCGCTGGTGCTTGGCAGTTCCACCAAGGTGACGTCGCCGCTCTTCAAGCCTGCGGCATGGAGGGCACGCAGAACGAGCGTGCCCTGAGCCTGCCCCGGGCTGAAGGCGATGCGTTTGCCGCGGAAATCCGCCAGCGTCTTGACGGCCACGCCCGGCGCGATGCCGAAGCGATAGATGGGATTGGCAATCGGGTCACGGCGTTCGCGATAGGCGATGTTGCGGACGGGCAGGTTGTTCCAGTTGGCGAAAATCGAGGGGATCTCGGCCACCGATCCGACGTCGAGCGCATGGGCGCGGAAAGCTTCCGACGTCTGCGGCCCGCCGCTGATATTGGCCCATTTGACTTCAAAACTGAGCTCTTTATCGAGGCCGGACACCTCGAGAGCTTTCTGAGTGACCGGATCGCCGATCGTCAGCACCGTGCCTGGCGGCACTTTGGAAAGCAGGGGGGCGTCTGCCTGGGCTGACGCCGGACCGTGAATGGCACTGAGACCAAGTAGACTGAACAACGCAATTTTGAATGTGTTTGCCAATGTCATCGTCGATCTTCCCGTTTCGGATTGTTGTTTGCAGGAACGATGCACGGTAAGATGGCGGATAATCTACTAAATCGATAGACTATTTAGTTTAATAAAAGCGCCGCTGGTGGAAAATTGTCCCCAAAAGTCGGGCAACCGGAACGATCGCATCAGGCGCCTTCGCAAGATGATCGGCGTTAGCAGGCGTGAAAAAAGCGCCTGGGACCGTCGTCCGCGGGCGCTTTACGGGTCTTTGTTCAACCACCTTTCAGACGCCCGAACCGTCTAAACGTCAGACTCGCCTGATGTCAGGCAATATGTGGTGCGTATTCATTGGCCGAGAATACGTGGTGATGCACCTTGCCGGTGAAGAGTTGCAGGAGTTCGCCGGTGACTTCGCGGCTCTCGGACCGCACATCGGAGAGAAGTGCCGCCTTCACCGCATCCATATCGGGGTAGCGAATGGCCAAGGCCATGGCGTAGACCGGGGCGCCCTCGTCGCGCTCCATCCCATCCAGCACCCGTATTTCCTCGGCGCCCGGAAATTTCGTCCAGAGAGGGACGAGCCGCTGCCGCACGAATTGGCGGAATTCTTCTTCCCGCCCGGAATGGATTTCGCCTTCAAACAAAGCATATCGAATGATCATAGGTTCTCTTTTCCAAAACTCGCCGGAGCTGGATCGATGGTGGTGTGTTGTCGGAATATCAGGGCGTATCGGTCGATACGCCCTGATTGGGAGGGTTATTTGCCCCAGATTTTCTTGTATTGATCGCGATAGCCGTTGTCGGGATCGAAGCTGTTCTTCGGTCCACCGTCAAACTCGACGTTTTGGCTGGTCACCACATGGAGCGGCGACACATAGCCGGACCATGGAGCGCCCGCAAAGGCGCGGTTCAATTCGTCAACGAGCTGCCAGCCCTGGAGGTTGAGCGGCTCGGCGACCGTGACGGCCTGGAACTGCTTGGCGCGGATACGCTGATAGGCGCTCTCCGAACCGTCCCCGGCTGCGACGTTTACCGGTTTTCCGTCGCCTGCAATGCCGGCCGAGGCGAGCGAGGGTCCCATGAAGTCGTAATAGAGGTCGTTGATCGCCAGGGAATGCGTCCACTTCGCGCCATACTTCTGCAGAAGCGAGGTGGTGAGCTGCGGCATGCGCTGAGAGGTTTCGGCAATCGGCGTGTCGACATATTCGAGCACCGTGCCGCCGAGATCCTCGATCTCCTTCTTCATACGATCGGCCTTGGCGATCGCGATCGCATAGGTGGAGTCGGTAAAGATGATGACACCAGGCTTGCCGCCGGCATCGGCAAAGGCCCAATCCGCCGCAGACTTCGAGACTTCCATAGCATCGGTGGTGACGTTTGCGAAGACGCCGACTTCGGGAACCGGACCGACAGCCGAGGCGGCGTGCCAGGAAACCATTGGAATGCCGGCAGCCTTGGCTGCTTCCATCGCCGGCTTCTGCTCGACCGCGTCAAAGCCGTTGATGATGATGCCATCCGGCTTCAGCGCCATGGCCTGGCCGAACGCCGCGGTGCGCCCGCCGATCGAACCGGCGCCGTCAAGCGCCTTCACCGTCCAGCCCAGCGCACCTGCCGCTTCCTGCACGCCATTGACCACGCCGAGGATGCCACCGTTTTTCATATCGCCGGCAAGAATGACGATGTTCTTTGCGGCAGCGCCCTTGGGGCCGCTCGTCGGGCCATCCCAGGCGCTCACCTTGGAAGCATACTTTTCGACCACGGCCTTGGCGTCAGCCATTGAATCGGCCAGTGCCGGCATGCTGAGCATAACGGCGACGGTTGCGACCGTTGCCTGCAATAACGTTCTGCGCTTCATGTTCACTCCTCCATTTTGTTTGTTATGAAATGCCGGGATGAGCCGGCATCCTCATTTGGATGCGGGTGTGATCCTCCTCACAGCTCCGCGCTTGCGCTGGGCGTAACCTGCTATGCCGATGGCAATCAGCAGGGTCACACCGTTGAACAGCGGTTCGACGAAGAACGACCCGCCGAATTGCTGAATTCCTGATATTCCGACCGCCAGGATAATGACGCCGATCAAGGTGCCCCAGACGTTCACCCGTCCGGGCTTGATCGTCGTCGATCCGAGGAACGCGCCGACAAGCGCCGGCAGGAGATATTCGAGGCCGACGCTCGCCTGGCCGATCCGCAGCTTCGAGGCGAGAAGAACCCCGGTCAGGGCCGCAAGCAGACCCGAAGTGACGAAGGCGCCGATCACGAATTTACGGACCGGAATACCATTGAGGGCGGCCGCCTTGGGATTGGCGCCGATGGCGTAGAGGTAGCGGCCGATCGGCAGGTATTCGAGCACGATCCACATGCAGATCGCAATCAGCAGCACGTAGAAGCCGGTGATCGGCAGGCCGAACAGCATGGTGCCGTTCAGCGCATAGAATCCCTCCGGCAGGACGCCGACCACCTGCCGCCCGCCGGTGTGCCAGAGGGCAAGCGCGTAGAGAACCGTTCCGGTGCCGAGTGTTGCGATGAAGCTGTCGATCTTTGCGACTTCGACCAGCAGCCCGTTGATGAAGCCGGTCAGGACGCCGAGCGCGAGGACGATGACGACCGCGACCGGCCAGGGCAGGCCGTAGGCCGTCTGCAGGCTGATGGCGAGGATGTGCCAGAGCACGATGCCATAGCCGACGGTCAGGTCTATGCGACCGGATGCCATCGGGATCATCGCAGCCAGCGACAGAAGCGCAATGATTGCCTTGTCTGATACAATCGAGCGGACGTTCAACACGGTCGGGAACGTATCGGGCAGAAGGATCGAGAAGATCACGATCAGACCGACGGTCAGGATCACCAAACCGTAAACCGGGATCAGGCGCCCGATCTTCTGTCCGGTGGACAGACCGGCCATTTCGCTCTTGGTCGGCTCCAGAGCCGTGGATTCAATGGATTGCATGGCTGTTCTCCCGATGGCTCAAGCGGCTTCCGACGCGGAGGCGGCCGTGATGACCGCCTCCGTCGTCAGAGCGCTTCCAGTCAGTTCGCTGACGATTTTGCCGCGCGAGAAAACCAGCGCGCGGTGGCAGATATGGGCGATTTCCTCGAAGTCCGTCGACACCACGACAACCGCGAGACCGGCCTCGAGCGCCTGGGTGATCAGACGGTAGATCTCCGCGCGCGCTCCGATATCGACGCCGGCGGTCGGATCTTCTGCGACCAACAGCTTGCGGCCGGTCGCCAGCCAGCGGCCGACGACCACTTTCTGCTGATTGCCGCCCGACAGGGCCTCCACCGGCAGATCCGGATCGTTCGGCCGCAGGCCGACGGAATGGCCGATCTTATGGGCAAGATCGGCTTCGCCGCGCGGCGACAGGAAGGACAAAAGCCCACGTCCGACGGCTCCCGGATTGAGATAGGTATTTTCCCGAATGGAAAGCGAGAGCGCCACTGATTCCTCCGTCCGGTCACGAGCAATCAAGCCGATGCCCGACGCCATGGCCCGCCGCGGACTGGAAAGGTCGGGGGCCTCGTCATGCAGCAGAACCGAGCCGTTGAAGGGCTCGCAACCGAACAGGGCGCGGCCGATCCGTTCCTGACCGGCGCCGCGCAATCCAGCCAAGCCCAGAAGCTCGCCCTCGCGGATATCGAACGATATCGGGCCTGTGCCGGCGCAAACGAGATCGCGAACCTTGACGATTGCCTTGCCGGGCGTGATCTGGGTCTTGGAAAAGAGGCTGTCACCGCTGCGGCCGATGATCATCGTCACCAGCTCGTCGGGGGTCGTCGCGCTGACGGGCTTCTGTCCCACCATGCATCCGTCGCGCAGAACGGCGACCCGATCGGCAATCCGGAAAATCTCGTCCAGCCTGTGGGAGACGTAGATCATGCCGACGCCGCGATCCTTTAAGGGGCGGATCGCGTTGAACAGCCGATCGACTTCATCGGCGGGAAGGCTCGCCGTCGGCTCGTCGAGCACCAGCACGTCGGCCTCGACGGCAAGTGCACGGGCGATGGCGACAAGCGATTTTTCGGTGCGCGACAGCGCCGAGACCCGCGTGGTGGGATCGAAATCGCAGCCGACCAGTTTCAACGCTTCCTTGGCACGCGCCTGCGTCCTGTTCCAGTCGATCAGGCCGCGACGCATCGAGAAACCCTGCGACAGGCCCATGTTCTCGCCGACCGTCATCCACTCGATCAAACCGAGATCCTGGTGGATGAAGGCAACCGGCTGTCGCTCGTTCGGCTTCGGGGGGCGATGATGGTAGCTCTGACCGCGAAACAGGATGTCGCCGCTATCGGGCTTGTAGATGCCCGCAAGCGTCTTGATGAGTGTCGATTTGCCGGCGCCGTTTTCCCCCAGCAGCGCGAGGATTTCGCCCTCGCGCAGATCGATCGAGACGTCCCGCAGCGCTTGCGTGCCGCCGAAGCTCTTGGTGATCGACTGGAACTCCAGCAGTCTCTTGGCTTCCACTGAGGCTCCTCCCAAAGCTGCGGTTGTCATTGATCGTATGTTATCGATAACATTTATGGATGGTCAAGCGGAAAGATGACGATCTCGAATCTCTCAGCGAGATTGACGTCAGCCGGCCTGAAATCCGTCGAGAAGACGCATCATCTCGGCGGAGTCCTTCGGCCCGAGGCCGGCAGCGCAGAGCAGGCGGTGAATTTCGACCACGGAGCCGGTCATCGGCAATGGCGTCTTGGTCTTCAGCGCGAAGGCCTGAAGTGAATCCAGGTCCTTCAACATGTTGTCGATTCTGCCTGTCGGCGAGAAATCCCGGGCGGCGAATTTCGCCATGAATTCCTGCATTATCCGGCTGTCCGCCCTGCCGCCCGCAAGGGCTGCCGGAATGGCGGCCGGATCGACGCCGCCAGCTTCGGCGAGCTTGACCGCCTCGGCGACGGCCTGAAACAGCACGGCGCAAAACAGCTGATTGATCAGCTTGGTGGTCTGCCCGGCGCCGGATACACCCATCAGCGAGTAATTGGCGGCAAGATGCCGCATCACCACGCGCGCCCGTTCGAAATCCTCAGGGCTGCCGCCGGCCATAATCGTCAGGCGTCCGCTCAGCGCACCTGGCACGCCGCCGGAGAGCGGGCAATCCACCCATGCCATGCCCGTTTCCTGACGCAGCCGCATCGCCATCTCAACCGTCTCGGCGGGGTCGATCGACGACATGTCGATCAGCAGCTTGTCGGCATTTGCAGCCGCCGCAACACCCTTTTCGCCGAAGACGACAGCGCGAACAATATTTGCGTGATTGAGGCTCAGCACACAAAACGCCGACCGTGAGACCGCCTCCTCCACGGAGCCGGCCGCGCGTGCGCCCTTGGCCGCCAAAACCGCGACTTTTTCGGTATCCAGGTCGAAGACGGAGACCTTATGCCCGGTTTCGATCAATCGGGTGATGATCGCGGTTCCCATGATGCCGGCACCGATGACGGCGACATCTGCTCTGTAGTCATCCTGCATGATAATCTCCTCCCTTGACGGCCATGCCGCTCAGTCCCTTGCAAGCCAGCGCCACAATATCATCCAACGCATTATCGATCGCCACCGTCACAACACCAGCTTCACCGGTCGGCGGCTCCAGCGTCTGCAGCTGGCTGTCGAGCAGCGACGCCGGCATGAAATGGCCCCGGCGAGCCTGCATCCGCGACAGCAACAGGTCGCGGGATCCTTCGAGGAAAACAAAGGCCAGACGCCCACCCGCCGACTGCCTCAACCTGTCCCGATAGCTTCTCTTCAGCGCCGAACAGGAAATCACCAATCCTTGCGACGTTTCTTGCGCGGTCCTTAGTTCCTCGCCGATCCGGTCGAGCCAGGGTAGGCGGTCGTCGTCAGTAAGCGGTATGCCCTGCGCCATCTTCTCGACATTTCCAGCGGGGTGGAGTTGGTCGCCTTCCACAAACACCATGCCGTTTTGAGCAGCGACGCGTTCTCCGACCGAGGATTTGCCGCAGCCGCTGACGCCCATGACGACGACAGCCAGAGGCGGTGCCTTCTTCTCGAAATCCATCATCTCGTCTCTATCAGAGGCAGGTCGTAATGCCGCCGTCGACATACAGCGTATGCCCGTTGATGAAAGACGAACCGCGGCCTGACAGGAAAACAGCGGCACCCACCAGTTCCTCAACATTGCCCCAGCGTCCGGCCGGCGTCCGCTTCTCGAGCCAGGACGAGAACTTCGGATTGTCGACGAGTGCCTGGTTGAGCGGCGTCTTGAAATAGCCCGGCGCAATCGCGTTGATCTGCAGACCGTACTTGGCCCAGTCGGCGCACATGCCGCGGGTCAGATTGCGCACCGCGCCCTTGGTCGCGGTGTAGGGAGCAATGCCGGGGCGCGCCAGTTCGCTTTGAACGGAGGCGATGTTGATGATCTTGCCCTGGCCGCGGGCGATCATGGGTTTGGCCACTGCCTGGCCGACGTAGAACACGCTCGAAATATTGGTGGTCAGCAGCAGCTCCCATTTGTCCGCCGGAAAATCTTCCAGCGGCGTGCGAAACTGCATGCCGGCATTGTTGATCAGGATGTCGAGCGGCCCGATATCGGCTTCGATCGCGTCTATGCCTTCTTTGGCAGCATCCTTGCTGGTCACGTCGAAGATCGCCGCATGGGCAGACAGGCCCTGATCCTTGAGGCTCTCGACCGCGCGTTTGACGCTTTCGGGTGTGCGGCCGTTGATGATCACCTCGGCGCCATGCTGCGCCAGGCCTTCGGCCAGGGCATAGCCGATCCCCTGGCTGGAGCCGGTGATCAGGGCACGGCGTCCGGTAAGATCAAACAAGTTCTTCATGTAAATCACTCCTCCAGTCTCCCCGCAGGCGACGGCTTCAACTGCCGCTGACGGCGAAACTCACTTGACATCCCTTTTTCGAATTATATGTTATCGATAACATAATCAACTGTCAAAATGCGGGATGGAAACGGAATGCCTGAGGTAGAAATCTTGATGGCCGGAGCTTATCCGGAATGGGACATGGTGGATCTGGAGGCGAACTACCGCATCCATCGCCTGTGGGAAGCGGCAGACCGGCAGGAGCTGATCTCCAGGGTTGGCAAGGATGTCCGCGCCCTAGCGACCCGCGGCGAACTCGGAGCGTCCGCAGAGTTGATGGCGCAATTGCCGAAACTGGAAATCGTCTCCTGTTACGGCGTCGGCACCGACGCAATCGACTTGTCCTATGCCCGCGCCAACGGCATTCGCGTCACGAATACCCCTGATGTGCTGACCGAGGATGTCGCCGATATCGCCATCGGACTGCTGCTTGCCACGGCGAGGCAGGTCCCTCAGGCGGATGTTCTCGTCCGCTCCGGCCAATGGGGCAGTGTCGCCATGCCGCTGGTGACGCGCGTCTCGGGCAAGAAAGTGGGGATCGCCGGCATGGGGCGGATCGGCAAGGCGATCGCCAAGAGGGCTGCCGCTTTCGGCTGCGACATCTCCTATTTCGCTCGCCATGACCACACGGATGTAGCTTACGCCTATGAACCCGACCTGATCGCGCTTGCGGATTGGGCCGACTTTCTGATCGTCATCGTCCCCGGTGGGGAGGCGACCATGAAAATCATCAATGCTGAGGTGCTTAAAGCGCTCGGTCCAAACGGCATCTTGATCAATGTTTCGCGCGGGACGACCGTCGACGAAGAGGCGCTGATCGCAGCGCTTCAAGACCGTACCATTCAGGCGGCTGGCCTTGATGTCTTCCTGAATGAACCCAGGATCGATGCCCGTTTCCTGGCCCTCCAAAACGTCGTGTTGCAGCCCCATCACGGCTCTGGCACTGTCGAGACCCGCAAGGCCATGGGCCAACAGGTCAGAGACAATCTCGCTGCGCATTTTGCAGGCAGCCCGCTTCCAACTCCCGTCGTGTGAGGGTCCCGATATGAAAGCCATCGTCATTCATGCCGCCAAGGATCTGAGGATCGAAGAGCGCGAGCCGGAAGTTGCGGGCGCCGGGCAGGTGGAGATTGCCATCGAAGCCGGCGGCATCTGCGGTTCCGACCTGCATTACTACAATCATGGCGGTTTTGGCACCGTTCGCCTGCGCGAGCCGATGATCCTCGGCCATGAGATCGCCGGAACGGTGAAGGCGCTCGGCTCCGGCGTCACCGATCTTGCCGTCGGAGACCGTGTCGCGGTTTCCCCGAGCCGGCCCTGCAACCATTGCCAATATTGCCTGAAAGGACAGCAAAACCACTGCCTCAACATGCGGTTTTACGGCAGCGCCATGCCCATGCCGCATATTCAGGGCGGCTTTCGCCAGCGGCTGGTGGCGGAGCGTTGGCAATGCCACAAGGTCGCCGATGGCATTTCCATCCATGAAGCCGCCTTTGCCGAACCCTTTGCCGTGACGCTGCATGCGGCAAACCGCGCCGGATCGCTGCTCGGCAAACGGGTCCTTGTTACGGGTTGCGGCCCCATTGGGATGTTGGCGATCGTTGCGGCGCGCGTTCTCGGCGCCCGCGAAATCGTTGCGACCGACGTGACCGACAGCGTTCTGGCGATTGCCCGCACCAGCGGCGCCGATCGAACGATCAACGTTGCCACGCATGCTGCCGACCTTGCCGCTTACAGCGCTGACAAGGGATACTTCGATGTCATGTTCGAGGCGTCGGGCAATGAGCGAGCCGTGCGCGCGGGCCTGGAGACGCTTAAGCCGCGCGCCGTTCTCGTCCAGCTCGGCCTTGGCGGCGATGTCTCTATCCCGCAGAACATGATCGTTGCGAAGGAAATCGAGATGCGCGGCACATTCCGTTTTCACGAGGAATTTGCGCTCGCCGTCGAACTGATCAACGCGCGTCGCGTCGATCTGAAGCCGCTGCTGACAGGTGTCTTTGGGATCGAAGAGGCCGTTGCCGCCTTCGAACTGGCAGGCGACCGCAGCAAGTCCATGAAAGTGCAGATCGCCTTCTGACCGACTGCATGATCCCTGCAGCCATTCAAAGTGTTGCAGCGCCGCGCATCCGAAAAGACGCGCGGCGCTTTAGTCTCAAGCGATCGACGCGCCATTCCGCTCCGTGCTTTCGCGCAAGACAACCTTGTAGCCGGTCAATGTGATCTCATCGCCGGTCGCCTCGCCGGTATGGAGGGTATCCAGCAGGCGGGCAGCCGCCTGGCGACCGATGCCATAACAATCGACATTGATGGTGGTGATGCGCGGATGGCAGATGGACGAGATCTCGTAGTCGCCGAAACCGGCAATGGCGATGTCCCTTGGAACCTTCATTCCCCGGCGCGTGCATTCCATGATGGCGCCAAAGGCGGAAAGGTCGGAGACGCAGAGAACCACCTCCGTGTCCGGCCAGCGCTCCAGCAGACTGACGATCGCCTGGCCGCCTTGTTCCATCGTGATGGGCGGGACGCCGAAGGAAATCATCCGTCCCGGTCCGAGGCCGAGTTCTTCGACAGTCTTTTGGAAACCGCTTCGCCGCTGGCTGCCGCGCGTATCGCGCGCCGTCGTTCCGCCGATATAGCCGAACTTCCGATATCCCTGGCCGGCGAGCGTCCGCACCAGCAAGGCCATCGCCTCGCTGTTGGAAAAGCCGACGACCTGATTGATCGGATTTTCCGGAAGTTCCCAGGTCTCGACAACGGGAATGCCGGCTTTTGCAAGCATGCGCCGCGCGCGTGCCGTGTGCGAACCACCCGTCAGGATGATGCCTTCAGGGCGGCGGCGCAGCATCGCCTCGATCAGCTCTTCCTCTTTCTCCGCCGAATAGTCGGTATAGCCGAGAAGGAGTTGAAGGCCGGTATTCTGCAGCGCATCGGTAATGCCCCGCGCGGTGTCGGAAAAATTCGAATTGTTGATCGAGGGCACCAGGGCGGCGATGAAGCCGCTCCGCCGCGACGAAAGACTGCCGGCCGACAGGTCGAGCACATAGCCGAGCGCATCGACGGCTTCCATGATACGCTTGCGGGTCTCCTCGGAAACGCTCGCATCCTGGCGAAAGGCGCGCGAAACGGTCATGGCGGAGACGCCGACATATTTGGCGACTTCCGCCATCGTCAGCTTTTGAGCCTCTCCCGGCTTGAGACGCTTGTCTTTCGGCTCATCCTCGTTTTTCACTGGTCTCCGCTTTCACAAAGCTTCCGAGTTGGGCAATTCAAGACACGATAAAGTTATCGCTATCATCGCACAATCGATTTTATTGCAGAAATGCACCGTTCCAATGTCTGAAAACCAAGTTTCTTGGCAGCTTTTCGCAGCGGTCGGCAGATCGATGTCTATACGAAGCCCTCAAAACACGACAAGATGATATCGATAACAATTGGAGGAAACGGAGGAGCATCATGTTCGGACAAATTGACGGTACGGGTTTTGAGGTTCTCGACCCGCGTTTTGAAAGCTGCTTCGTCGGTCACGCTCGCGTCGAGCGGCTTTGGACGGGTGGCCGCTGGCTGGAGGGACCGGCCTGGTTTGCCGCCGGGCGCTATCTGGTTTTCTCGGACATCCCCAACAACCGGATGATGCGCTACGACGATACCAGCGGGCACACATCGGTATTCCGCGCACCCAGCAACAACTCGAATGGCAACACTGTCGACAATCAGGGACGGCTCATCACCTGCGAGCATCTGACGCGCCGTGTCACGCGAACCGAATTCGACGGCAGGATCACCGTTCTGGCCGATCGAATTGCAGGCGAGCGGCTCAATTCTCCAAATGACGTCGCCGTCAGGTCCGATGGGACCGTCTGGTTCACCGATCCGAGCTACGGCATCCTCCACGACTATGAGGGCGACTACGGCGAAGCGGAAATCGGCGGATGCCACGTCTACCGGCATGACCCAGCGACAGGCACGACCGATCAGGTGACGTCCGATTTCGTCAAGCCGAATGGGCTGGCTTTTTCCCCGGATGAGACGGTGCTCTATGTTGCAGACACCGGCGCAACGCACCTGCCCGGCGGTCCGCGCCATATCAGAAGGCTCGAAGTCTCGAATGAGGGCAGGCTGACCGATCTCGGCGTTTTCGCAGAATGCACCTCAGGTCTGTTTGATGGTTTTCGCGTGGATCGCAAAGGCAGGATATGGACGAGCGCCGGCGATGGTGTCCACGCCTATGATCCGGATGGAACGCTGCTCGGCAAGATCCATATTCCCGAGGGCGTTTCCAACGTTACGTTCGGTGGAGAGAAATTGAACCGTCTCTTTATCACCGCGAGCACGTCTCTCTACGCCGTTTATCTCACGGCCAACGGGTCGAGACTGGGATAACGGCGAAAAGAGGCCGCCTTCCGGGACGGCCTCTCGTTTGGTGCAGTTTTTCCTCATGCCTCACCGTTGACTGAGGCCGTCCGCCATACGAACGAGGCTGAGGAAATCCGACCTGTAGCCGAAAGTGTCCGCTCCCCGCGATGCCGCGGCGAGATCGGCGATCGCCTGGTAAGAATAGGAATCGACGGCGGCAATCCGGCTCAGTTTTTGGCCGAAGGCGGCGACGGCCACCGAGAAACGGACATCCTGCGGCGCGGCATCGACGGCGGCGACCGCGTTGCTGTCATTGACGGGCGTGGTGATGAGAGCACTCTTATCCTCGCCCGGCCGTTTGTAACGCATCTTGACGAAGGCAAACTCGCCTTGACGCGCGGTATCGGCGTTCTCGGCCGGCGCATTGTTGGCCGCGCCATAACGCAGGTCGTCATTCATGACCGCGGGGCTTCCCTTGGGCGTAATCTCGTAAATCGCCGTGACGCTGTGGCCGGAGCCGATATCGCCGGCGTCGACACGGTCATTGTTGAAATCCTCGCGCTTCAGCGCTCGCGTCTCGTAGCCGATCAACCGGTACTCGGCGATCCGTTCCGGGTTGAACTCAACCTGGAACTTGACGTCGCTGGCGATCGGAAACAGCGTCGATCCGGCTTCTTCGACCAGCGTCTTTTGCGCCTCCGCCAGGGTGTCGATATAGGCAGCACTGCCGTTGCCGTTCTGCGCCAGCGTCTGCATCAGGGAATCGTTGAGATTGCCCCGCCCAAAGCCGAGAACGGTGAGGAAGATGCCGTCCCTGCGTCTCTCTTCGATGATCCGCTTCAAATCCTCGTCGCTCGACGGGCCGACATTGAAGTCGCCGTCCGTCGCCAGCATTACGCGGTTGACGCCGTCCTTGACGAAGGCCTGTTTGGCAAGATCGTAGGCCGCCTCGATGCCTTCGGCGCCGCCGGTCGAGCCGCCCGGCTCCAGCTTGTCGATCGCCGACAGGATCTTCGATTTCTCCGCCACGCGTGTCGGGGACAGCACGGTGCCGGCATTGCCGGCATAGGTGACGATCGAGACGGTATCGTCGGCCTTCAGCCTGTTGACGAGGAGCCGGAAGGCGCTCTTCAGCAGCGGCAGCTTGTCCGGCTCGTCCATCGAACCCGACACGTCGATCAGGAAGACCAGATTGGCATGCGGCGTGGTCGCCGGCGCGATGTCATAGCCCTTGATCGCCACATGCATCAATTCCGTGTCGTGGTTCCACGGGGTCGGCATCACAGTCACCGTCGCCTTGAAAGGCTGGGCGGCATTTTCAGGACCCGGCCAGTCATAGGGGAAATAATTGATCATCTCCTCAACGCGAACCGATTGCGGATCGGGCATCGCCCCGCCGGTCAACGAGCGGCGGACGAAGGCATAGGACGCGCTGTCGACATCGGCGGAAAAGGTCGAGACCGGATCCGTCGCGACGCTCTTGATCGGATTTGCCGCGGCATTGGCAAACCGCTCGCGATTGGGATCGAGCTGAATCTGGACACGCCCCTCCGCAGGCGGAGCAGGCGAGGGGGCGATGGCGGCCATCGGTTCGGCCAATTGCTGCTGGGGGGCGATGCCGGGAGCGGCCGGCGCAGAGCGTTTGGCCGCCCCGAGTGCCGTGGCGGAACCCTCCGATTTGTTCGTGAGGGTGGCGATGTCATTGGCGTCGAATTCGGATATCCGCGCCGCGCCGGGTTTCGCGACGGCCGGTGTCTCCTTGTCCTGCAGCGCTTGCGCGTCAACGACAGATTGCTCAGCCAGGGTACCGTTTTCGGCCGGTGCTTGCGGCGCGACCGCGACCGGTTGTTTCGACGCCTCACCTCGCGAAAGGTTGCCGGCGATCTCAGTCTGGTCGACGATCGGCGATCCGTTGCGGGTCAGCTCGATCGTGAGATAACCGGCGGCCGGAATGACGAGCAGCGTCGCAAGGGCTGAACCGGCGAGGAATTTCTTGTTCATGGCAGGGCTCCATATCCAGTTGATGATGGAGCTTTGACGCCAGCCTTTCGCATTTCCTTGGGGCGCCAGCGCATTATTTCCGGCGGTGTCGAAGGCCTGCATCGCAGCAGTAAGCGCGCGCGCGCGCGCCTCCGGCGTCGCTGCCGGCGGTGTGGAGTGGGAGAGCTTTTCGAGTTCCTTGTCCACGGTCATACCTCTTCCTTCCCAAGCACGGCCTTCAGCCTCTTGCGCGCCTCATGGACCTGCCAGGAAACGGTCGCCTCCGAGCAGCCCATGATATCGGCAGCAGCCGAATGGCTGAGACCTTCGCCGTAAACGAGCAGCACGGCGTCGCATTGCCTCTCCGGCAAGGCGCGCACGGCCGCCCACAATTCGCTCGATATCTCGTCGTCATTTTCGCCCGGCGCATCCTGCGGTGGTTCAGCTGCGTAAGCGCGGAATGTCTGCGCCTCTCGTGCAAGCTTGCGTCTATGGTCGCGGGCGGCGTTGAGCGTCAGAGTGTAGAGCCATGTCCTGAAGCGGCTGGCGCCGCGAAAGCTGCGGATGGCCGCGCCGAGCTTGACGCAGACCTCCTGGGCAATGTCGTCGGCGTCCGTGGAACTGCCCGACCAACGCCACGCCGTCGCATGGACGAAATCATAATGGCGCGAGACCAGTTGCCCGAAGGCCTCCCGGTCGCCGCCCTGCGCTCGTTCTATGAGCTCCGCGTCCAATTCCGCACCTACCCCATGCTACCAAGCAAGATGCTATTTCCAGATTGAGACGTTTCTCGGATGGCTTTCCTTGGGTCGATGGCCAAAAAATTATCGGGAATTTTGAGTTGGCGCGACATTCACGGGTCGCGACCAGACAGGTTGTTCACGCCACGTAGGCGCATGATGAGGACAGAGTCGGCCAGGGACATGACCTGTCACGTCCCAAATCGCGAAAGGACCTCCATGTCCGCTCAACCACCTGCCCCCACCGAAAAGGGCATCCTGCAGTTTCTCGCGATTTGCGATGCCTTCTATCCGCCAGACGCCGTTCAAGCATCGATCGAACAGCAGCGACATTGGTACGACGCTCTCTGCGCACGCTTCGATCGCCCGCTGCCCCCGGAGATGATCTTTGCGGACGGCATGCTCCAGCGCATACCGATCCGGCGCTACCGTCCGCGGAAAATCAGCACGCGCACCATTCTGCTCTATCTTCATGGCGGTGGCTTCGTTGTCGGTTCGCTCGAGTGCCATCATGCCATCTGCGCCGAGATTGCTGATTTTGCCGGCGCGGAACTTGTTTCGGTCGATTACCGGCTAGCCCCTGAATATCGCTGGCCGGCACAGACGGATGACGGCTTTACCGTAATGAAACATCTGCTTTCCGCCAACAGCAAGGTCGTGCTGATCGGCGACAGCGCTGGGGCCAATCTTGCGGCGGGCCTTGCGTTGCGCGCGCGCGACGCGGGCCTGTCAGGCGTCGTCGGCCAAGTCCTGATCTATCCGGCGCTCGGCGGTGACCTTACTGCAGGCTCCTATGTCGAAATGGCCGCGGCCCCCGGATTGACGACGGCGGATGTCGCCTATTATCGCGAGATCTTGCGGGCGCCAGCAGGCAACGAGATTGCCGAACCACTGCAGGCAGCTTCGCTTGCCGGGCTGCCGCCGGCCTTCATCACGGTCGCGCATTTCGATCCGCTCCGGGACGACGGCCGGCACTATGCCGCCCGGCTCACCGCGGAGGGCGTCGAAGTCTGGTTCCGGGAGGAGCCGCAGATGGTGCACGCGTGGCTGCGCGCCCGCCACATGAGCGATGGCGCGCGGGACGGCTTCCGTGCCGTGTGCGAGGCCATAAGGCGTTTTGCGCAGACCTGACGATCACATCAGGTCACGCGCGATCCGCTTTTCCGCAAAGACCTTTTCGAAGATCTGCACATCGTCCTCGAAAGCGGTGACGACAGCGCTGATGATCCAGTCGGTCTGGGTGCAGGCAATGCGCGCGGTCGCGACTGTGCGGACGAACCAGCCGGGGCGGCGCATGTCGCAGGTCCAGGTCGACCTCCCGGTCATCGACAACGGATTATCGGGCGCAATCGACCAGACTTCCTCCCGCAATTGCCGGGTCGAGAGGCCGGTCTCAGGGTGTTCGGTGAGCCCGGTATCCTCGTGGATGTGATACTCCGTTCGGGCGGCCGAGAGATCGCGGACGACCTGCCGCTTCGTCGCGGCGGCCGCGTGCTCGATGTATTTCGGCAGCGGATCGGGATTGGCCGGTTCCTTGATGTCGATCCGCTGGTGCTCGCCGAGCATCGGCAGCCCCAGGCCGAGTGCCGCGATATCGACCTCGATGCCTTCGTCATCAGGCGGCGGCAGGATCATCGGCCAATATGCGGTGGACAGCGAAAGGCGGATGCGATGCCCCTTGCGGAAGCGATAACCGCAGGCATCGAGCACCAGCCGGATCGACACCTTCTCGCCTGGTATCAGCGCCTTTGGATCTGCATTGCCGTCGCGGTGAGTGAGATTGACGACGCCGAAGGCGACACGCGTTGCCGTGCCATCCGGATGAACATCGACGAGCCGGGCGCAGAGATTTCCGCCCGCCGTCCGAGAGCGCAGCGCAAGCGTGAGCACAGGCCGGCCGAGATAGTCGTAATCGCCAGCAAGCGGCATCGTATCGAAGATCAGCGAGCCGGCATCGTCCGAGCGTTGATCGATCGCCATTTCGGCATCGGGCTTCAGCGTAAAATACTCACCGGATGCCGTCCCGGTGTCGAGCGGAGAGCGGAGATAGACGGGATGCTCGGGCGCGTGCGGAATCGGCATGCCTTCCGTCAGCTTGCCGAACTGCTCGACATAGAAACACTGCATCTGCGGCGGCGACCAGACGTCCTTGGCGACCCAGAAACCCGGGTCGCTGTCGCGTCGCGGGGCAGGGCGGATGGCATCGAGAATATAGGCGCGGGCCTGCGGCAAGGTGTCGATGCCGTTATCCTCGCCACGCAGCCATTTGTTCCACCAGGCGATCGCTTCGCCATGGAAATCCGTGCGCGGCTTCGGCCAGGCAAAGTGCGGATATTTGTGGACCCAGGGACCGATCAGTGCCTTCGCTTTGTGGCTCAGGCCTTCGGCCGCCATCAGAGGCGTATTGCGGTAGCCGTCCGCCCAGCCCGCGATGACAAGCGCGGGAATCTCCACGCTGGAAAAATCCTCTGAGATCGAGCCGTGACGCCAGAAATCGTCGCGCCGCTGATGGGTCAGCCACTCCTCCATGAAGAAGGGTTCGCCGGCCAGGCGTTCCAGCCACATCTCCTTCCAGCGTTCGCCGACAAGTGCGGGATCGGGCGGGCGCGACTGGTAGCCGAGCATCGTTGCCGCCCATGAGAGCTGGGCGGAGAGATGGCAGCCGTTCTTGTAGTGGATGTCGTCATTGTAACGATCGACGGTCGAGGCGATCGATATGACGGCCTTCAGCGCCGGCGGTCGCAATGCTGCGACCTGCAGGCTGTTGAAGCCGCCCCAGGAGATGCCCATCATGCCGACCGAGCCGTTCGACCATGGCTGCGCGGCAATCCAGGCGATCAGCTCGCAGGCATTGGCAAGCTCGCTTTCGGTATATTCGCCGTCGATGACGCCGCCGGATTCTCCGGATCCGCGGATATCGACGCGCACACCGGCAATGCCTGCGGCCGCGAACACCGGATAGGTCGACTCATCCCTGAGGCAGGTTCCGTCCCGTTTGCGATAGGGCAGGAATTCGAAGACGGCAGGAACCGGATCTTCCTCAGCACCATCCGGCATCCAGATGCGCGCGGCAAGCCGCGTCCCATCCTTCAGGGTAATCCATTCATTTTCGATGGTGGCGAAGCCGCGCGAGGTCATGCTCATTCCTTGATGCACTTTCCGTGAGACGAGGGCTCTGCCCTCGTCGAGTCAGTTACCGGCGCTCTCCATGCGACGTGTAGCAAGCACCCGTTCCAGCCAGCCGATTTCCATTTCCGGTACGGATTTCAACAGCAGATCGGTGTAGTCGTCAAAGGGCGGGGAGAGCGCCGTCGATTTCGGACCGAACCGCACCAGCTTGCCACGATGCATCACCGCCACGCTGTCGGCAATCGCCCTGACGATCGCGATGTCGTGGGTGATGAAGACGTAGGACAGCTGTTCTTCTTCCTGCAGGCGCAGGAGGAGCTTGAGGATACCCTCCGCCACCAGCGGATCGAGCGCCGAAGTCGGCTCGTCGCAGAGGATGAGTTCGGGCTTGGCGGCAAGCGCTCTGGCGATCGCGACGCGCTGCTTCTGGCCACCTGATAGTTCGGCCGGGTAGCGGTCGACGAAACCCTTGCCCATTTCGATCTGGTCGAGCAGTTCCTTGACCCGGGCGGTTTTCTCGGCACCTCGAAGGCCATAATAAAAGGTCAGCGGGCGGCCGATGATGTCGCGAACCGTCTGCCGCGGGTTCATCGCCGTATCGGCCATCTGGTAAATCAGCTGGATACGCCTCAGGTCGTCATTTGGCCGGCTCTTAAGGTCTGGCATCAGCGGCTTTCCATCAAAGACGATGCGCCCGCTGCTCGGCGGCAATAGGCCGGTGATGACGCGCGCCAGGGTCGATTTGCCCGAGCCGGATTCGCCGACGACGGCGAGTGTCTGGCCCTTCGGCACATGCAGCGAGACATCGTGGAGCACCTTGAAACCGTTGGAATATTCGGCACTGACATTTTCCACCTTGAGAAGTGCCGTGGACTGATCGGCCGCCTCCTCACGATAGGCCTGCCTGACATTGACGAGGGCGCGGGTATAATCCTGTCGCGGCGCCTCGATGATTTGCTGGACGCTGTCGTATTCGACTTGCTTGCCATAGCGCAGAACCATGATGTCGTCGGAGATCTGGGCGACGACGGCGAGATCGTGGGTGATATAAAGGGCGGCCGTGTGCGTTTCCTCGATGGCATGCTTGATCGCCGCCAGCACGTCGATCTGCGTGGTGACGTCGAGCGCCGTGGTCGGCTCGTCGAAGACGATGAGTTCGGGGTTGGAGCAGAGCGCCATCGCCGTCATCGCCCGCTGCAACTGGCCGCCGGAGACTTGGTGGGGAAAGCGCTCGCCGAAGGTTTCGGGATTGGGCAGGCCGAGAACCCCGAACAGATAAAGCGCACGTTTGCGCGCCGCGTCCTTGGTCATCAAACCATGTTTGACCGAAGCTTCGATCACCTGATCGCCGAGTCTGTGCGCCGGATTGAAGGCGGCGGCGGCCGATTGCGCGACGTAGCAGACCCGGGCGCCGCGAATTTTCCGGATGCCGTTCTTGCCGAGCGTCAGGATATCGGCGCCGTCGAGCAAGACCTCGCCGCCGGTGATTTCGGCGCCGCCACGGCCATAGGCAAGCGCGGACAGGCCGATCGTCGACTTGCCGGCACCCGATTCGCCGATCAGGCCGAGGACCTTGCCCTTCTGCAGGTCGAAGGAAACCCCGTCGACGATCGTCACCCGCCTGGGCGGTTCGCCCGGCGGATAGCTGGTTGCTTCGATCTTCAGATTGCGAACGGAAAGAAGCTCAGGCATCGCCGCGCCCTCCCTTGAGGCTGGATGTGCGTTTCAGGAGCCAATCGACGACGAGGTTGACGCAGACGGCAAGCACGGCGATCGCCGTGCCCGGCACCAGCGCCGCCGAGATGCCGAAGATGATGCCGTCCTTGTTGTCCTTGACCATGCCGCCCCAATCGGCCGCGGGCGGCTGAATGCCGAGGCCGAGGAAGGAAAGCGTCGAGAGGAACAGGATCGAGAAGGCGAAGCGCAGCCCGAACTCGGCCAGCAGCGGCGACAGGGTGTTCGGCAGGATTTCGCGGAAGATGATCCAGAGCTTGCCTTCACCGCGCAGCTTGGCCGCCTCGACGAATTCCATCACCGCGACATCGAGTGCCACGGCGCGGCCGAGACGGTAGACGCGGGTGGAATCGAGGATCGCCATGACGAGGATCAGGACGACGATATTCTGCGGCAGGACCGCAAGAACCACCAGCGCGAAGATCAGCGTCGGGATCGACATCATCAGATCGTTGAAACGCGAAAACACCGTGTCGATGATGCCGCGCGAGACGGCAGCGGTGAAGCTCAGGATAATGCCGAGCGAGAAGGAGATGACGGTGGCAGCGGACGAGACCAGCAGCGTCGTGCGCGCGCCGTAGATCAGGCGCGAGAGGATGTCGCGGCCGAGATTGTCGAGGCCGAAGATGTATTGATTATCCGGCAGCTGCCAGACGTCGCCGACGACCTGCGTCTCGCCATAAGGGGCGAGCCAGGGGGCGAAGAGCGCGAAGATGAAGGCGATGGCGATACCGGCCATGCCGATCCAGGCGGTGATGGGGATGTCTCTCAATCTCATCGCGGATGCCTCAGCCGGGGATTGGCGATAATCGCGAGGATATCGGCCGTCATATTGAGGAAGATGTAGACAGCTGCGAAGATCAGGCCGCAGGCCTGTACCACGGGCATGTCGCGCACGGTGACCGCATCGACCATGTATTGCCCCATGCCGGGATAGACGAAGACCACTTCGACAACGACGACGCCAACCACGAGATAGGCAAGGTTCAGCGCGATGACATTGATGATCGGCGCGAGCGCATTGGGGGCGGCATGCTTGACGATCGCGCGGAAGGCGCTAAGGCCCTTCAGCTCTGCGGTCTCCATGTAGGCGGAGGACATGACTGAGAGGATCGCCGCTCGCGTCATGCGCATCATGTGCGCGAGCACGACGAGCACGAGGGTCGCCGTCGGCAGCGCGATCGCCTTCAATCGTTCGACGAAACCCATGCTGTCATAGACGGTCGCTGGAAAGGTCGCCATGCCAAGGTTCACTGCGAAGACGAGGATCAGCAGGTAGCCGATGAAGAATTCCGGCAGTGAGATCGCCGCAAGCGAGATCACGTTGATGATCTTATCCGGCAGGCGGTTGCGGAAATGCACTGACAGCATGCCGAGGCCGACCGCGAGCGGCACGGATATCACCGCTGCGAAACCCGCCAGGAAAAGCGAATTGCCGAGGCGCTTGCCGATCTGTTCGCTCACCGAATTCTTGCTGGCCCAGGAGGTGCCGAAGTCGCCCTGAACGGCGTTGCCGAGCCATTCGACGTAGCGCGTCGTGATTGGACGATTCAGCCCGAGATCCTCTCGAATATTGGCAACGGCCTGCGGTGTCGCCGACTGACCGAGATAGGTGGTGGCAAAATCGCCGGGCAGGGCTTCCAGACCGCCGAAGATCAGGATGGAAACGGCAAAAAGCAGGACGAGGCTCAGCACGAAGCGCTCGAGGATAAGGGCAAGCAGCGGAAAGCGCTGCCGGAACCCGAGGCCGGGCAAGATGCTTGGGGCAGGATTGGTCATGGCGAGGACCTCGCGCTAGAACGTCGGGAGGACCGCGGGATTTCATCCCACGGTCCAGGCTTCGTTGGAGATCGGAGGGGCAAACGCCCCCTTGCCATCAGGCGTCCAGCCAGACGCGGGTCGCGACGTAGCCGTTCGACATGTCGTTGCCGATGTCGTGGACATAGCCCTTCACCTGCTTGGTGGAGGCGTTCACGAAGTCGTTGAACATCGGCAGGATCACCCCGCCCTCGTCGCGCACCGTCATCGCCATGGTGCGATACATGTCCTTGCGCTTGGCTTCATCAAGTTCGGAGCGGGCCTGCAGCAGCAGCTTGTCGAAGTCAGGACGCTTGAACTTGGTGTCGTTCCAGTCCGCCGTCGAGAGATAGGCGGTGGAATACATCTGATCCTGCGTCGGACGGCCACCCCAATAAGAGGTCGAGAAGGGCTGGACGTTCCAGACGTTGGTCCAGTAGCCGTCGCCCGGCTCGCGCTTGACCTCGATTTCGATGCCGGCCTTTTTGCAGCTTTCCTGATAGAGAACGGCCGCGTCGACGGCGCCGGGGAAGGCGACTTCGGAGGTGCGCAGAAGGACCGAGCCGCTATGGCCCGACTTCTTGTAGTGGAACGCCGCCTTGTCAGGATCGTAGGCGCGCTGCTCGATGCCTTCGGGGAACAGCGCATAGGTGCTGTTGATCGGGAAGTCGTTGCCGACCTTGCCGTAACCGCCGAGGATCTTCTGCACCATGGTCTCGCGGTCCATGGCGTATTTGAGGGCCAGGCGCAGGTCGTTGTTGTCGAACGGCGCCTTGTCGCAATGCATGATGAAGACGTAGTGCCCGCGGCCGGCAGTCGAGAGGATCTCGACATTCGGCGCGCGCTTCAGCAGGTTGACGGTCTTCGGGTCGACGCGGTTGATGTAGTGCACCTGACCGGACGACAATGCCGCGATGCGGGCGGTGGCGTCGTTCATGCCGATGATCTCGATCGAATCGACATAACCTCGGTCGGAGCGCCAGTCGTCCTTATTCCTTTCGAAGGTGGCGCGGACGCCGGGCTCGAAGCTCGTCATCTTGTAAGGGCCGGTGCCGATCGAGGCCAGCGGATCATCGACGCCGCCGTTCGGCTGAATGACCAGATGGTAGTCGGACAGCAGCAGCGGCATGTCGGCATTGCCTTCGCTGAGGGTCAGCACGAGATTGCCGCCGTCGGCCTTGATCTCCTTGATCGAGCCGAGAACACCGAGCGCGCCGGATTCCGACTTCGCGTCCGTGTGGCGCTTCAGCGTCGCTACAACGTCGTCGATCGTCAGCTCCTTGCCATCGTGGAACTTGACGCCCTTGCGGATCTTGAAGGTCCAGGTGACAGCGTCCTTCGACGGCTCCCAGGATTCGGCAAGCGAGGGCACGGCAGCACCCGTCAGTGGATCGGACTCGACCAGCATGTCACCCCAGCAGCGGCCGATGCAGAACATGACCTGCGATAGGAACTTTGCCGGATCCTTCGAATCGGTGGCCGCACCTCCTTCGAGGCCGAGCTTCAAGTGGCCACCGCGTTTCGGTTCGGCGGCTTCGGCGCTTTCGGTGAAGAGCTTGTCGGCGACGGCAAGTGTGATGCCCGCCGCCATGGCGCGTCCCATGAATTCGCGGCGGCTGAGCCCACCGGCGGTGACACGGCTTGCGAGATATTTCGTGTAGTCGTTCATTCCCCAGTTCCTTCTTTATGGTGCGTTGACAGAACTTCCGGGCAGGTCCGCAGACGGTTTCCTCTCCATCTCCGGTGCCCGCATCATGCGGGAAAACAGTGCGGTTGCTGCCGCGCGGTTATTTTCCTTTCCAAATGGGGCTTCGCTTCTCGGCGAAGGCCCGTGCGCCTTCCAATTGGTCTTCGCTCGAATAGAGCCTGTCGACGGTCGCAAACTGCCGCTTGGTGATCTTGTTCATGGCAGTCTGGAACGTCGAACCCTCCGCTTCGCGCACGATTTCCTTGATGGCCGCATGGACGAGCGGCGGCCCGCTCTCGAGCAGCCTAGCAAGCTCCCATGCTCTCTCCATCAGCCTGTCGGCCGGCAGGACCTCGTTGACGAAACCCCAGCGATGCGCCTCGTGAACGTCGAGCCAGCGACCGGTCAAAAGCATGTCCATGGCGATGTGGTAAGGAATGCGTTTCGGCAGCTTGATCGAAGCTGCATCGGCAACCGTGCCCGAACGGATTTCCGGCAGGGCGAAGGTCGCGTGCTCGGCGGCGATGATCAGGTCGGCAGAAAGCGCAATCTCCAATCCACCGCCGCAACAGATGCCGTTGACCGCACAAATGACCGGCTTGTTGAGATCGCGCAGTTCCTGCAGCCCGCCGAAGCCGCCCACACCGTAATCCCCGTCGACCGCATCACCTGATGCCGCTGCCTTGAGATCCCAGCCGGCACAGAAAAATTTCTCGCCGGCGCCCGAGACGATGGCGACACGCAAGGCCGGATTGTCGCGGAAATCCCGGAAGATCACCCCCAGGGCACGGCTGGTCGCAAGGTCGATGGCATTCGCCTTCGGCCGGTCGATGACGACTTCGAGTACTCCACCGTCATGTCGTGTGCGAATGTGGTCGCTCAACCTTTACTACCTCCTCCGCCGTACGAGGGCATCGACTACGACAACACCATGCCCTTCGGGAAGAACCATCAATGGATTAATGTCGAGTTCCTCCAGGGATGCCGCGTTCTTTACGACATAATCTGCCGTTGCTGAGACAGCACCGACAGCGGCTTCGAGATCGCCTTTTGGCCGCCCGCGATAGCCATAGATCAATTTTGCAAGTTTGAGACGCGAAATTGCCGCGTGAATGTCGGTTTTCGTCGCCGGAAGGGGCAGAATGACGGAATCTTCAAACAATTCAACGAAGATTCCGCCCGCTCCCAAGGTGAGCGACAATCCGAAGACAGGGTCGCGGATGGCGCCGACAATGAGCTCGGCGACCGGTGAATCGATCATTTTCTCGACGAGATAACCGGCATTCGGCGGCATGGCCGCCGCCGCATTTGAGACCGCCTGCATATACTGTAGGTTGAGTGCGACCGCCCCAGCCTCGGTCTTGTGTGCAATGCCGAGCGCTTTGAGCACGACAGGAAAACCGAGCCGCTCAGCCTGCTCGGCCGCTTGACCGGGAGAGGAGGCCACCAGCCCTTGCGGAACCGGAAGGCCGAAGGCGGCAAGCTCGACCTTCGCATCGGCCTCCGTCAGCGTCTCGATCTCGCCATCGATAGAGGACACATCGAGCAGCGGCAGGGGCGGCGGGCGATCCCACGCCTGGCCGATGCCGGCGGCGACTTCCGCAGCCGTGATGGCTTCGTCGATACCGCAGAAGGCAATGATGCCATTTGCCATCAGCCGATCGGCGATCGGCTCCGGCATGTTTTCCGGAAGGGTTGCCAGAAGGCCGGCCAGCGCACCGGTTGCGGCGGCAGCCGTCATGACCGCGTCTGCCGTCATCGCCCATTCGGATGCATCGCAGCGGTCACCGCGGGGGAAGTCGAGGACGACGAGATTGAGGGCATAGCCGCCGTCGAACATGGCGCTGAAGGCTTCGGTCTGGCGTGCGAGATCCCCCCACACGAAGGTGTGGTAATCGAGCGGATTGGAAAGCGTCACCATCTCGCCCAGCACCCGCCGCAGCCGTTGCAATTCTTGCGGCTGCAACGCTGGGAATTCCACATTGCGACCGACGGCGGCATCCGCCATCAGCGAGGCTTCGCCCCCCGAACAGCTCATCGACGAGATCGAATGGCTGGCGAGCGGTCCGGCGACATGCAGCAACTTCAGGGTTTCGAGCAGCGCCGGCAAGGTCTGGACACGGCCAAGGCCGAGGCGGGCGAGCACGGCGTCGGCGACCGCATCGCTGCCGGCAAGCGAGGCTGTATGCGACACCGCCGCGCGTTTTGCCTGCTCGGACCTGCCGACCTTCAGCACGACGACCGGCTTCCTCGACCGCCGGGCCATGGTGGCCAGACGTTCGAGTGCAGAGAGATCGCCGAAACCTTCGACATGAAGGCCGACCGCCGTGACGCGCGGGTCGTCGATCAGTGCGCAGGCGACATCGGCAAGCGATGTCTGCGCCTGATTGCCGGCAGTGACCACATAGGCGATCGGCACGCCGCGGGTCTGCATGGTCAGGTTGATGGCGATGTTGGAGGATTGCGTGAGGATGGCGACGCCACGGTCGATACGCTGCATGCCATGCTGATCGGGCCAGAGCAGCGCACCGTCGAGACCGTTGATCAGCCCGTAGCAATTCGGCCCGAGGATCGGCATGTCGCCAGCCGCCTCCAGCAAGGCCTGCTGCAGCGCGGCACCGTCGCCGAGTTCACCTGTCGCCTCGCTGAAACCCGATGCATAACAGACCGCCCCGCCGGCACCGGCCTCAGAAAGGCTGCGGACAATCTCGACGGTCAGCGTCCTGTTGACGCCGACGAAGGCGGCGTCAGGCGCCGAAGGCAGGTCGGATACGGAGCGATAACAGGGCCGCCCGAGCACCTCTTCGAGCTTCGGATGGACAGGCCAGATCTCGCCCGCAAAACCCATGCGATCGCACTGCTCGATCACCCTGCGCGCCTCGCGGCCGCCAAAGACGGCGATCGTTTGCGGTTTGAGCAGGCGGTCGAGCGGGCGAGGCGTCATCGGCTCACGCTCCCAAGGGTCTAAGCAGGTCGCGGCTGATGATATGCCGCTGGATTTCAGAGGTGCCGTCCCAGATGCGCTCGACGCGCGCATCGCGCCAGAAGCGGGCGAGCGGCAGGTCGTCCATCAGGCCCATGCCGCCGAAGATCTGGATCGCCTCATCGGTGACGCGGGCCAACATTTCGGAGGAGTAAAGCTTGGCCGAGGCGATCTGCCGGTCTGCGGAGAGCCCGGCATCGAGCCGCCAGGCGGCGGCGAGCGTCAGCCAGTCGGCCGCGTCGATCTCGGTTATCATATCGGCGAGCTTGAACGACACGCCCTGATTAGCGCCGATCGGCTTGCCGAACTGTTTGCGCTCGGCGGCGTAGGGCAGCGTCATGTCGAAGACGCGCCGTGCCCGGCCGACGCAGGTGGCGGCAACCGTCAACCGTGTGCCGTAGAGCCATTGATTGGCGATATCGAAGCCGCGATGCACCTCGCCAAGTACCTGGCTCGCCGGAATCCGGCAATCTTCGAAGCTGAGCGTTGAGTTGTGGTAGCCGCGATGCGAAACGGAATCGTAGCCTTTGAGGATTTCGAAGCCCCGCGTGCCGCGATCCACCAGGAAGGCGGTGATCTTCTTCTTGATGCCTTTCGGCGTCTCTTCCTCGCCCGTCGCGGCAAAGACGATGACGAAATCGGCGACATCGGCATGGGAGATGAAATGTTTCGTGCCGTTGAGGACGAAATCGCCACCGTCGCGGCGGGCAGCGCATTTCATGCCGCGCATGTCAGATCCGGCGTCCGGCTCGGTGATGGCGAGCGCGTCGATCTTCTCACCGCGCACTGCGGGCAGGAGGTAGCGCTCTCGCTGCTCGCCCTCGCAGGCCATCAGGATGCCGGAGGGCCGGCCGAAGAAAACCGTCAGCCCCAGGGAACCGCGCCCGAGCTCCCGCTCGACCAGCGTGAAGGTGAGATGGTCGAGGCCGGCGCCGCCGACTTCTTCGGGGAAATTGCAGGCATAGAAGCCAAGATCGATGCATTTGCGCCGGATTTCGTCTCCGAGCTCCGGCGGGACGACACCGCTGCGCTCGACCTGGTTCTCGTGCGGATAGATTTCGGTCTCGACGAAGGCGCGGACCGTCTCGACGATCATTACCTGTTCTTCGCTCAGTCCGAAATTCATGCCGATCCTCCTACCGTTTCTGGCCGACGTGACGGCCAACACCTTCAGGCGCGGCCAAATTCGCATGCGCTTCGGCAATCGACTTGACTTTGTCGAGAATGACGGCCGGCGCCGGTGTCGCCTTGCCGGCCTTGCTGTCGACATGCAGCAACATGTGCTCGGCGGTTGCCAGAGCTTCGCCCGTCACTGTGTCGTGGAGGGTGTGGAAGACATGCAGCCGCTTCTCGTCGACGGAGAGGATCTGGCAGGTCGAATGGATCGCCTGGCCGAGCTTCGCCTCGCCGAGATGGCGGATGTGGGTTTCCACCGTGTAATAGCTCCGCCCCGCCTCGACATAGGCGAGATCAACGCCGATGAGGCGCAGCAATGCATCCGAGGTATCCCCGAAAACCTGCAGATAACGGTGTTCGGTCATATGGCCGTTATAGTCGACCCAGGCGGGGCCGACTTTCGTCTCGACAAGCCGCAGCGGCTTCAACGGGTCGAAAGACGTATTTGCCCTGCCGGCTTCTGCCCAGAGCGATTGCTCGAAGTCTTTCAGCAGCTTGCCGGCGCCCCAGCCCTCGCCGTCGTGACCGCCCTTCAGGGCCTGCAGGATGCCGACGAGGTTTTCGTCGCGGATGCGTTCGAGCTCGCGGATCGACAGTCCAGCCGCCTGTTCATCGGATTGCCGGCCGATCTTTTCGATCAGTGCATCGTCGAGATCGACGACATCGGTGAGCTTGGTCCACGGCCAGGCGAGGCATGGACCGAACTGGGCAAGGAAGTGACGCATACCGGCCTCGCCGCCGGCAATGCGGTAGGTCTGAAACAGGCCCATCTGCGCCCAGCGCAGGCCGAAGGAGTAGCGGATGACGTCATCAAGCGTCTCGACCGTGCAGATATCGTCGTGGATCAGCCACAAGGCCTCGCGCCAGAGCGCTTCGAGCAGCCGGTCGCCGACAAAGGCCTCGATCTCCTTGGCGATGTGGACGCCCTTCATGCCGATCGGCGCCAGTCTTTCCATCGCCGTCTGGATGGTCGCCGCCGAGGTCTTTTCGCCACCGACGATTTCGACGAGCGGCAGCAGATAGACGGGATTATAGGGGTGGGCGACGAAGAGGCGTTCGGGATGCTTCATGTCGCGCTGCAGATCGGTCGGCAGCAGGCCTGAGGTGGAAGAGCCGATCAGGGCGTCCGGGCGCGCCACAGTATCGATCTCAGTCAGCACCCCGCGCTTGAGGTCGAGCCTTTCCGGCACGCTTTCCTGAATCCAGTCGGCGCCGGCGACGGCTTCCTCGAGCGTCTTGCAGAAGGTCAGCCTGCCGCGGGGCGGCAGGGGTGCTCCGGTCAGCATGGCATAGGCTTTTTCGGCGTTGGCAAGCACTTCGCCGACGATGCGGCTCGCTTCCGGATGCGGATCGAACACGTTCACGTCGATGCCGGCCAGCAGAAATCGCGCGATCCATCCGCCGCCGATGACGCCGCCGCCGATACAAGCCGCTTTGGTGATCCCTGTCATGCCGTCCTCAGCGCTTCGTCAGTTTGAGTTTCTTGCGAACGTCTTCCGGACCGATGATCCGGGCACCCATGCCCTCGACCACCTGCACGGCCTTTTCGACGAGTTGCGCATTGGTGGCGAGCTGGCCCTTGACGACGAAGAGGTTGTCCTCCAAGCCGACGCGCACATTACCGCCGGCGAGAACGGCGGCTGCCGGATAGGCCATGGCGTTGCGGCCGATCGAAAAGGCCGAGAAGGTCCAGCTCTGAGGCACGTTGTTGACCATCGCCATGAAGGTATTGAGATCGTCGGGCGCACCCCAGGGAATGCCCATACAGAGCTGGATCAGCACCGGGTCTTCGATCAGGCCTTCCTCGGCAAGCTGCTTGGCAAACCAGAGATGGCCGGTGTCGAAGGCCTCGATCTCGGGCCGCACGCCGAGATCCGTCATCTTCTTTGCCATGGCCCGCAGCATGGCCGGCGTGTTGGTCATGACATAGTCGCCGAGATTGAAATTCATCGTGCCGCAGTCGAGCGTGCAGATCTCCGGCAGGCACTCGGCGACATGGCTGACGCGCTCGGTGGCGCCGGCCATATCCGTGCCCTTAGGATTGAGGGGAAGGGGGCTTTCGACATCCCCGAAGATCAGGTCCCCGCCCATGCCGGCGGTGAGATTGAGGACGACGTCGACATCGGCCGAGCGGATGCGGTCGGTGACTTCCCTGTAGAGATCGTTGCGGCGGCTGGCAGCACCCGTTTCCGGGTCGCGGACATGGCAGTGAACGACCGCAGCACCGGCCTTTGCCGCATCGATGGCGGAATCGGCGATCTGCTTGGGAGTGATCGGCACGTGGCTGGATTTGGAAACCGTATCGCCGGCGCCGGTGACGGCGCAGGTGATGAAGACATCGCGGTTCATCGCAAGAGGCATGCTTTTGTTCTCCCTCGTCTTGTCCGCATTACGCGACAGGATGGATGGCGATGCGTTGCATTTTCGGAAGCAATTGATACATTATCAGAACTCCGAGGGAGGTGGCCTTGCTGCAGCGATCGACGGAACGGCTCGATATCGACCTTCTCGTCCTGCCGGACGCGAACCTGATCCTGATCGCCTCGGTCATCGAGCCGCTGCGCGGTGCCAACCGCATTTCCGGCAGCGAACTCTATCGCTGGCGGCTGCTCACGCCGGACGGAGCACCGGTCCCGACCACCAGCAATATCGCCGTGCCCGCACAAGGCGCTTTCAAGGCGACGACCGAGGATACGCCGCTATTCGTGCTTGCCAGTTACAACTGGCGCCACAGCGCGACGCCGGCCCTCAAGATGCAGCTCTCCCAGGCTGCCCGCTATCGCACGGTGATTGCCGGCATCGAGTCCGGCACATGGCTGCTGGCGGAAGCAAGCCTGCTCGACGGACTGCCGGCGACCGTCCACTGGGAGGACTACGAGGATTTTGCGCTGGCCTATCCTGAGGTGCGGGCCGTCAAGGATCGTTTCGTCATCGACGGCAAGCGGCTGACGACCTCCGGTTCGCTTCCAACCGTCGACCTGATGCTGGAAGTGATCAGGCAGCGGCAGGGTTATTCGCTGGCGCTCGAGGTCAGCCGGCTGTTCCGCTATGAGCAGCCGTCCTTCCATGCCGATGAGTCACTTTCCGCAGCCTCGGCTGGGTTGCGCATGCACGATCCCCGTGTCGCGCAAGCGGTGCGGCTGATGGAGGAGCATATCGAGCAGCCTCTGATTCTTACGCGGCTCGCCCGCAGGGTGGGCATCAGCGCCCGACATCTGCAGGATCTTTTCCAGCAGAGTATCGGCGCGCCGCCGCATGTGCATTATCTCGCCCTGCGCTTGAATGCGGCCCGCCGCAAGGTGATCGAGACGACGGCCTCCTTCGCCGACATCGCGGCGGCAACCGGCTTCAACTCGGCCTCAGCCTTTGCGAGAAGCTACCGGGCGAGTTTTTCCGAAAGCCCGTCGGAGACCCGGCGCCGCTTGCGGCGCCGCATCACGTCATCGGAGGTGCGGGCATAGGCTGGAATGCGTCCCGTATCATTTCGGCAAGTTCCCGAACGGCCTCGCTGGAACGGTAAGTGCTCCGGCGGAGCACGACCTTGGAGGAATCGACCGGCGGGAAACCGTCTTCGGCGGTGAGTTCCCGGCAGCCGGGCGGAATGCTGCTGCGGGAAAGCGTGGTGACGGCAAGGCCTGCGGTCACGGCATTCTTCAGCCCCGAGCCGGTATCGGCGATGAAAGCGATTCGATAGTTGCGGCCGATCTGCTCCAGCGACCGGAGCGCAAAATCGCGTGACCAGGTGGAGTTGCGATAGGTCGCTATCGGCAGGGGATCGATGTCGTGCAGCCTGTGGACCATCGATGTGACCCAGACTGTGGGATCGATACAGATGACCTCGCCTTTCGTCTCATCGCTCCAGTCGAAAACGACGGCCAGATCGAGCTCATCCCGCTCGAGGGCGGCCAAGTTGCGAACTGTGTAGTCGCAGGACACGGTGACCTCGACGGCCGGGTGGCGTACGGCGAAAGCCGCAAGGGCTGCCGGCAGCACCGTCTGGCTGTATTCCTCCGGAATTCCGATGCGCACCGGTCCGTCCAGCGGTTTGCTGCGGATCGTCGCGGCGGCCTCGTTCAGGAGGTCGATTATCCTGCGGGCATAGGGGACGAGCTGTATGCCCTGGCGCGTCAGCAGCACGCCGCGGGCGCCCCGCTCGAACAGGGTTTCGCCGATCGTCTGCTCAAGCCGCTTGATCTGAGTGCTGACCGCCGACTGCGTCCGCCCGATGCGCTGGGCAGCCGCGGAGAAATTGGAGGTCTCGGCAACGACCAGGAAGGTTCTGAGCAGGTCGCTCTCAATCGGTTCATGCATGGGTTAGCCATAGAAAAAATCGATGATAGCTATCTCTACTATTCGTTTGTCTGATGTCAATTCTTGGCGCAGAAATGAACGGCGTTCGACTTCCTTCTTTGAGAATATCTGCGTGACCATTGAAAATCCGGCCAGACGCCTCGCAGGCAGCGAGCACGAGAAGGGTGTGCTTCTCATCATTGCCGCGACACTTGCCTGGAGCGCGAGCGGCGTCTACTCGCGGCTCCTGACGACCGACGTATGGACGGCGATTGCCTGGCGATCGTTGTTCGGCGGCCTGTTTCTGCTGATCCCCTGCCTTTTCCTCGAAGGGGGCATCTCGCGGCAGCAATGGCGATCCGTCTTCCATCCGTCCGGTCTTGCCATGATCGCATGCCAGACCTTCAGTCAGGTATGCTTCATCGGGGCGCTTTACATGACCACCGTCGCCAATGTGACGATGATCTATGCGACCGCGCCCTTTATCGCAGCGTTGCTCGGCTGGGTCATCCTCAGGGAGAGGGTCTCCAGGCGGACGCTGATTGCCGGCGGCATTTCGCTCCTCGGAGTCGCGGTCATCGTCGCCTCGTCGATCGGCGGCGGCACCGGTTGGGGTGACCTGCTGGCGCTCGGCATGACCGCGTCCTTCGCGCTCGTCATCATCATTCCGCGCATCAGTCCCGACGTGCCAAGTCTGCCGCCGACCGTGGTCAGCGCTTTCCTGACGCTCGCACTCTTCGCGCCGTTCGGTTCGGTCGGCTCGCTCGACTTGCACAACTGGATCGTCCTTGCCGCCTTCGGCGCGACCAATTTCTCCCTCGCGCTGGTGCTCTTCCTTGCCGGGGCAAAGCGGATGCCGCCGGCGGAAGCGGCGCTGATCGGCACGATGGAAATCGTGCTCACGCCCTTCTGGGTCTGGCTGCTGTTTTCCGAAGAGCCGCCCGTCGCCACCTTTTTCGGCGGCGCGATCATCCTCGGCGCCGTGTTCTGGCACACGGCAATCGACGTCAGCCGCAGCCGGCGACCGCATCGCGCCTAAAGCCTTTAGGCGGCGATCAAATCTTCCGGGACGATCCGGAAAACCGCCGTATTCGCGGGATCAATTATTTCCGCTACGCAGCGCTATTGCGACTTTGCCGACTGTCGTCTTTGAGCTGCGCCCATGTCGTTTTCTTGATCGCTGTTTTACGTCAGGCATGGTTTGCTTGTGGTGTTCAAGGCGCTATCTCGCAAACTGGCGAAATGGACCATTGGGACGCAGGCCTGACGCCGGCGCTGCCCCGCAGCGGTAGAAGAACTGAAATCCTCAAGGAAATCGCCGGATAGTCATCCGGAAAGATATCGAGATGGATCGAAAGGAGATTCTGGAGCCGGAAACCAGCTCTTGGCATAGCAAATCGACGGATTGCGGCAGACGATCACGAGCGGAACGACAGGCGAAAACCATGGCGTTCACTCCTCTTCTCCATCCAATCTGTCCCTTTTGGAAATTCGAATATCGCCCGATGCGGCGGTATCCTGTGTTGTTGACCGGGCTGCAGAGGAGGCAGGCCGGAGGGAAGGTTGCCATCGACTGCATCGGTTGCAGATCGAGGCATTCAAACAAGTGGGAGGAATTCATGAGCAAAAATAGAGGCGTCGTCTATCTCCGGCCGGGCAAGGTCGAAGTTCGCGACATCGACGACCCGAAGCTGGAAGCGCCCGACGGCCGCCGCATCGAACACGGCGTGATTCTGAAGGTGATCTCGACCAATATCTGCGGCTCCGATCAGCACATGGTCCGCGGCCGCACGACGGCGATGCCGGGCCTGGTCCTCGGTCATGAAATCACTGGCGAGATCATCGAGAAAGGCATCGACGTCGAGATGCTCGAAATCGGCGATATCGTCTCGGTGCCTTTCAATGTCGCCTGCGGCCGATGCCGCTGCTGCAAGTCTCAGGATACCGGTGTCTGCCTGACGGTAAACCCGGCCCGCGCCGGCGGTGCTTACGGTTATGTCGACATGGGCGGCTGGATCGGCGGACAGGCGCGCTATGTCACCATTCCCTACGCAGATTTCAACCTGCTGAAAATCCCCGATCGGGATAGGGCAATGGCGAAGATCCGTGATCTCACCATGCTCTCCGACATTCTGCCCACCGGCTTCCATGGCGCAGTGCGTGCAGGTGTTGGGGTCGGCTCGACCGTCTATGTCGCCGGTGCCGGCCCTGTCGGCCTTGCGGCTGCGGCTTCGGCTCGCATTCTCGGCGCTGCTGTCGTGATGATCGGTGATTTCAACAAGGACCGTCTGGCGCATGCGGCGAAGGTCGGTTTCGAACCGATCGACCTGTCGAAGAGCGACCGTCTCGGCGACATGATCGCGCAGGTCGTCGGCACCAATGAGGTGGACAGCGCCATCGATGCGGTCGGCTTCGAGGCACGCGGCCACTCGGGCGGCGAACAGCCGGCGATCGTGCTCAATCAGATGATGGAGATTACCCGTGCCGCTGGTTCGATCGGCATTCCCGGCCTCTACGTTACCGAGGATCCGGGCGCCGTCGACAACGCCGCCAAACACGGCAATCTGTCGCTCCGCTTCGGCCTCGGATGGGCCAAGGCGCAGTCCTTCCACACCGGCCAGACTCCGGTGATCAAATATAATCGTCAGCTCATGCAGGCGATCCTCCACGACCGGCTGCCAATTGCCGATATCGTCAACGCCAAGGTCATTCCGCTCGACGATGCCGCCAATGGATATGAGAGCTTCGACCAGGGAGCGGCGACGAAATATGTCCTCGATCCGCACGGAGAGGTCGCGAAAGCCGCCTAGAGCAATTCCAGCAAAAGCGCGTAGCGGTTTTGCGTCCGGAATTGCGAGAAAACAAAGGGATAGAGCATTTCCGTGATTCGAAGAAAAACGGAAATGCTCTAGCGACTACGACTGAGGACTTTACCTGATAGGAATGGCCGGCGGAAAGCCGGCCATTCTGCATCGCACAACGATTTGATTGACGAACTACTGGATGCTGAACGGGAAATATTTTGCGTTGATCATGTCGTAGGTCCCGTCCGCCTTGATGCTCTTCAACGCTTCGTTCAGGCGCGCAAGACGCTCCTTGTCATCGAGGCGCAGCGCGATGCCGGCACCCTCACCGAAGTATGTAATGTCGACCAGATCCGGTCCTTTGAACTCGCAGCAGCTTCCTGCCTTGGTGTTGGCAATCCAGTCGTAGATGGCGAGTTTATCCTCGAGGATAATGTCGACGCTCCCGTCCGCCAGACCCTTGTACAATTCGGGCGAAGACCGAAACACCTTCTTTTTCATTTCCGGATAAAGATGGTTGGCATAAGATTCCTGCGCTGTCGACGATGTCACCCCAAGAATTTTATCGTTGAGGGCGGCGGGGCTGACATCGCTGATCGACGAATCCTTCCGGGCGATGAACACAGACGGGCTGTTGTAGTATTTTTCAGTGAAGGCAACCTTTTGACGCCGCTCAAGGCTCATCGACATGGATGAGATGATCGCGTCGTATTTGTCGGCAACGAGATCGGGGATAATGTCGTCCCACTTCTCGATGATAAATTGGCATTCGAACTTGCCAACCTCGCACAGCGCATTGGCAATATCGATGTCGAAGCCCTGAAGTTTGTTATTTGCATCGAGATAGTTGAAGGGCGGAAATGCACCTTCGACGGCAATTCTCATTGGCATGCGATCTTGCGCAGCCACCTCAAGCGGCGAGGTCGCGGCCAAAAAAATACCCATCCCGCCCGCCATCAGCGCTCCGCGCAATATAGTCTGAATGGATATGCGCAACATCGTCGGGAGCTCCTCGGGGCATAGTCGATCTCGCCCCATAGTGCGCCGCAGCCTTTAATTCTACGTGAACGCTTCTTTGTTAGCGTCTGCCAATGCGCCCGTGTCGTGGTGTTCAGGGGTCTAGGCTTGCAGATCGTTCTTCCTTCCAGCTCCAAGACGTTTCAGCAATCCTGGATTGCTTCGGGAAGAATTCTGTTTCTGATTGCCGTCAGCGGGCTTGGAGCGATCGGACTTGTTGTACTCTCGGCGCTCTGGGCAGGGACCGAAAGCGATGCTGCCGCCCTTGATCGACAGCGCCAGCTTGTGAATGCCCGCCTGCGGGAACAGGTCGATCAAGTCGCCCATGTCATCGGCCAGTTCGGCAACGGCTACCTCACACGTGTTTATCCGGCTGCCCGGTCAAGCGGAGGTTCCTCTAGCCTCGATGCCGTTCTGACAGCGGCCGCCGGGAGTGCGATCAGCCAGACCGCAATGTCCGCCTTCGGCTACGATCAGGCCTTTGTCGTCGACGAGAAGGCTCAACTGCTGATGCTGGCGGACGCCCAAACGGAAAAGCGTTATCGCTGGATGAAGCCGCTCTTTTTGCCTCTGCTTCAGGATGCCCGCCTCGGGGTGAGACCAGGCACGGTTTCCAACGAAAGAACGCCGTCCTCGATGGAAAGCCGCCTTGCGAGCCCAGGACGCTCCAACACTGCGTTGGCCAATCTAATGCGGCTGGAAGGTCGGCCGACGATCGTCGGCGTCGTCGCCATCAACGATCCCGAAGAGGGGCAACGGCAGACGATGCGGCAATTCCTGATCGTCGTGCGGTTTATCGATGGTGCGGCGCTGGACGAATTGAGCCGGCAACAGGGCCTCAACGGCGCGCGCTTCGCGCGCACAGCCGATGCAGACGAAAACGAGGTTGCCTTCCAGATCGACGCCACGGCAAATGGCGAACCGATCGGCTTCATCGTATGGCGGCCCGATCTTCCAGGCTCGAGAGTGATCGGCCGATTGATGCCGGCGCTTTCGATTGCCGCCCTGGTGATCGCGATCCTGTTCTCGGTTTTGCTGGTGCGCCTGCGAAGCAGCCTCGGCGAGTTGAGAAAAAGCGAGCTGCATGCAAGACAGCTTGCCTTGCATGACGTGCTCACGAGCCTTCCCAACCGCGCTTTGTTCGCGATGAGGTTCGACGAGTGCCTGGCCGAGACGAAGAATTCGGCCGAGCGCTCGGCAGTCGCGCTTCTCGATCTCGACCGCTTCAAGGCCGTGAACGACACGTTCGGCCATGCCGCCGGCGATGAACTCATCAGGATGGCTGCGGAGCGGATCCACTCCCTGCTTCGTCCGGGCGACACGCTTGCCCGGCTCGGAGGGGACGAATTCGCCCTGCTTCTTCGGGACATCAAAGATCATGATCAGGTTTTGCCGGCAATATGCGACGCGATCGTTGCCGAACTTGGCAAGCCCTTCCCGCTTCTGAGGGGCGAGGCGGTCGCACGGGTCGGCGGCTCGATCGGCGTGACCGTCGTGCCGGACGCCGGACGGAATGCCGATGACATCATGCGCTACGCCGACGTCGCGCTGTACGAAGCAAAGATGGGCGGCAGAGGCCAATGGCGCGTCTATTCACCGTCCATGGACGGCGGCAGGAATGCGCGCGACATACTCAAGAACGAATTGCGGGAAGTTTTGGCCAAAGGCACGGCCTCATCCGCTGACGGTCCACAATCCGACCCGATTGCGAACAAGCCGGACTTCGGATCGCTCGAAGTCTACTACCAAACGGTACATCGCGCCGAGGGCGGCGGATACTCGGCGTCGGGCGCGGAGGCTCTCGTGCGTTGGCGTCACAGTCAGCGCGGACTATTGACGCCTGCCAGCTTCATCCCTGTCGCCGAGGAGGGCGGCCTCATCGACGCTCTCGGTTTCTGGGTATTGCGCGAAGCCTGTAGAGCCGCCTGCAAATGGCCTGAAAACACATTTGTTGCGGTCAACGTGTCTCCCGCCCAGTTGAGAAGACCAAATTTTGCCGAGGAAGTATTCGCCGTGCTCCAGGAGAGCGGCCTGCCGCCGTCCCGGCTCGAGCTCGAGCTCACCGAGTCCTCGCTCATCGAGGATAACTCGGACGTCTATACGGTGCTGAAGTCGCTGCGCAGCCAAGGTGTTCAGATTTCGCTCGATGATTTCGGAACCGGCTTTTCATGTCTCAGCCATCTGCTACGCTTCGATATCGACCGCATCAAGATTGATCGTTCGTTCGTCTCACAGCTCGGCACGAAAGCCAACGGGGCGGCCATCATTGGCGCCATCGTCGCGCTTAGCCGCAACCTCGGTATCTCGACGACGGCTGAAGGGGTCGAAACCGAATATCAACGCGACTTTCTGGCCGCCCTCGGCTGCACCGACCTCCAAGGCTACTTCTTCTCCAAACCGGTTCCTCTTTGCGACCTTGATAGTTTCCGGACAGCTGAGAGTGCTGTCGCCTGAGAGGCTTTTGATCTTCCGCCAGGAACTTTCGCCGCGCGCGGCGGTTGACGCCCGAAGACCGAGTGGAGGATGTGATGGGCGAGGTCGGGGAGTGGCGGCACCTTTGCGTCGATATGCAGCGGATGTTTGCCGAAGACACGCCGTGGCACGTTCCCTGGATGGCACGGATCTCTCCCCAGATCGAAGAGCTGGCCGGGCGGCACTCGTCGCGAACGATCTTTACCCGCTTCCTGCCACCCGAGCATGCCGACGACATGCCGGGGAAATGGCGGGATTATTACCAGAAATGGTGGATGATGACGGGTGAGCATCTTCCGCGCGGATTCATCGATCTCGCCCCATCGCTGGCGTCGTTGGTTCCACCGGCAAGGCACTTCGACAAGCGCACCTATTCCCCCTGGATTGACGGCCGCCTGCATCCGATCCTTCAATCGGAGCGGGTCGATACCCTTATTATAACGGGTGGTGAAACGGATGTATGCGTGCTGGCCACGACGCTCGGCGCAATCGATCTCGCCTATCGTGTCATCGTGCTGAAGGACGCCGTCTGTAGCGGCGCCGACGATACGCATGACGCGTCACTGGAACTTCTGCATGATCGGTTCTCCGTGCAGCTCGAACTCATGAAGACCGAAGAATTTTTGAGCGAGTTTGGCTAGAGCCTGGTGTGGCGATACAGCCTTCACAGCAATACTGCTCATCGCCACGAATGACATGGAGATGACCGATGGGTCGGCCTTAGCGTTTGCCGATCGACGGACTAAACACCATGAGGCTCAGAATCTCAAAGAGCACCTGTGCTGCGCCGTGCGCCGTGTTGGTCGTTGCGTCATATTGCGGGGCAACTTCGACGACGTCACCGCCCACCAGGTTTATCCCTTTCAGCCCGCGTATCAGTTCAAGGACTTCACGCGTGGTCAATCCACCGACCTCGGGCGTGCCCGTGCCGGGCGCAAAGCTCGGATCGAGGCTGTCGACGTCGAAGGAAAGATAGGTCGGGCCGTCGCCGACGATGGATTTTGCCTTGGCAACCACGGCCGCAATCCCCATTCCGCTGATGTCCTCTGCGTGGATGACGGTCATTCCCGACGCATAGGAGAATTCCCACAAATATTCCGCCGAACCACGGATGCCAATCTGGATTGTCCGTGTCGGATCGAGCACGCCGTCCAGCACCGCATTGCGGAACGGCCCGCCGTGATGAAACTTCGTCTGATCAAAAGCGCCGCTTGTATCGCAGTGGGCATCAATATGAATGAGGCCGACCGGTTGCTGCCGACCGATGGCCTTCAAAATCGGGTGGCTGATGGAATGATCGCCTCCAACGGAAAGCGGGGCAACGCCGGCATCGACGATCTGGCCGATGCGCTTTTCGATGTCGTCATGGCTGAGTTCCAGCCGGTAACGGCTTTGGAACGATATGTCGCCGATATCGGCGACCCGAAGATCGAAGACCGGCGCCGTGGCAAGGACGTGATTGTAGGGGCCGATCCTTTCGATGGCGCGAAGTGCTCTCGGTCCGAAACGCGAGCCTGGACGATTGGTGACGCCAAGGTCCATGGGGATCCCGGTGATTGCAACCTGGAGATTGCCGAAATCCGGATCCTCGGCTGCGACCTGCATGTAGGGTGCGCTGAGGAAGGTCGGCACTCCGGCGTATGGCGCCAGTCTCGTGCCGCTCTTGGAGATGATCTTCTCCGCCACTTTGCGAAACTTCTCATCGAATATCTCGCCGCCATTGGCGTCTGCAAATTCTGCGCGCAGCTGTTCGAGCCGCGTTTTGTCCCACACCATGCGCATGCATCTCCGCTTCAGGTCCGTCTCGTCAGACAAAGAGGTTGAGAAAACAATTGGTATCGTTGTAGCAATCGGTATCAAAGAGAAATCGACATGATCGCTGCAAAACCCAACTCGCTCGTTGCCCGCCTCTCTGCCCCGCCCATTCCTTCCGTCGTCGCCTGGAGCCGCGAATACAAAGGAGAAAAAGGGCCGCTCATCGATTTGTCGCAAGCCGTGCCCGGCTATCCTGCGCATCCGGAGATGCTTCGGCTTCTTGCCGAGGCGGCCGGACAACAGGCGATGACGGGATACGGGCCGATCGAGGGCGAACCTCTGTTGCGCAAGACCTACGCGGCTCACGTTGCCGAGCTTTACGGCGCCGACCTTTCCGCCGGTAATATCCACATTACCGCCGGCTGCAATCAGGCGTTCATGTGCGCAGCGATCGCGCTTGCGGGCGCCGGCGATACCGTAGCACTGACCAATCCCTTCTATTTCAATCACGATACGACGCTGTCGATGCTGGGGATCGGGCGTCGATTGGTCGATTGCGACGCCGCCGCCGGCTTCCTTCCCGATCTGAGTTCGGCCGAGGCTGCACTTGCGGCCGGCGCGAAGATACTTGCCGTCGTGACACCCAATAATCCCACCGGAGCCGTGTATCCACCCAGCCTGCTTCACAAGCTTTTTGTGCTCTGCCGGAAATACGGCGCCTGGCTGATCCTCGATGAAACCTATCGCGATTTTCTTGGCGAAGATTACGGGCCGCCGCACTCTCTTCTCTCCGAGCCGGGCTGGGAGGACACGCTCGTTCTTCTCTACAGCTTCTCGAAATCCTTCTGCATTCCCGGTCACAGACTGGGTGCAATCACGGCAGGCCCCAAACTCATCGCCGAGATCGCCAAGGTGATGGACAATATGCAGATCTGCGCGCCGCGTTCGGCTCAGATCGCCGTTGCTGCGGCGATCCCGGCGCTCGCCGAGTGGCGAGCCGGTAACCAGCTGGAGATCACTCGCCGCGCGGATGCGTTGAGGCTGGTCTTTTCCGGGCTGCCGGATTGGGAGATCGCCGCGATAGGCGCCTATTTCGCCTTTGTCCGCCATCCCTACGCTGATCGATCGTCTTCAGAGGTTGCCGAAAAACTCGCCAAGGAATCCGGCATTGTTTGTTTGCCCGGAGCCTATTTCGGGGAAGGGCAGGAGCGCTACCTCAGACTTGCCTTTGCCAACGCGGATGTCGCCTCGATAAAGCTATTGTCCGAGCGCCTTCGATAGACGGTTTTGATCAACCTCCGCCGGAAGTTGGTGATAACCACCGCGCCAGTAAAGTAACGGTCCTATGCCCTGCCGAATTTCGATCGCGCAGACATGTCCGACCAGAATCGCATGGGAATTGTAGTGGAATGCGGTTTCGAGCTTGCAGTCCAGGACCGTGAGGGCCTTTTCAAGGACCGCCGCACCAGTCTTGAGGCGATACCATCCGGCGTTGCCGTAGCGTTCGGCGCCCTTTCGCCCGTCAAGACCGGCAAAGGATTGCGCCACCTGCTGCTGGTCGGCAGCGAGCACGTTGACACAAAAGCAGCCGTATTGCTGCAGCGCCGGCCATGAGGAAGACGCTCGGTTGACACTGACGATGACGGAAGGCAACTCCGCCGAAAGCGAGGAGACCGACGTTGCGGTGAAGCCGGTGCGGTCTTTACCGTCGCCGACCGTAATCACGCTGACCGCACCCGCCAGATGACGCATCGAAAACTTGAAGTCCGCCTCGCTGATCAAAGGCTCGGCACTCATCGGGCTGGCTCTTTCGTTTTGACAAAGCGGTTTACAGGCTTTGAAAGACCGAGGTTTTCACGCAAGGTCTTGCCCTCGTACTCCTCACGGAACAGCCCGCGGCGCCGAAGCTCGGGCAGGACCAACCGCACGAAGTCGTCGAGACTGGACGGCAAGGTGGGGAACATCAGGATAAAGCCGTCGGCGGCACGCGTCTCAAACCATTCCTCCATGAAGTCGGCAATCTGGGCTGGCGTGCCTGTGATGCCATTTCCGGTATGCTTCTCGGCATAGTGCCGGATGAGTTCGCCGACGGTGTGGCCGCTTTTCACGAAATCGACCAGTTCGTCGAACAGGGCGCGTGATCCCTTTGGCGCCGCCGGCAGCCGATCCATGGGGAAAGGCTTGTCGAGCGCCACGTCGCGCAGGTCCGCCTCCAGAAATTCGGAGAGCATCAGCAGGCCGACATCCGGATGCATCTTGTCGATCAGATAGTCGACCTTCGCCTTTGCCTCGGCTTCAGTTTCACCGACGTTGATCACGATACCCGGCATGATTTTCAGGTCGTCCGGATCGCGTCCATGGGCCGGCATCCGGCGCTTGACGTTGTCGTAGAAGGCACGGTTTCGGTCGATATTCGATGCGAGGCTGAAGACGATCTCCGCCGTGCGTGCCGCCATGTCCATTCCGGGTTCCGAACCGCCCGCCTGGGCGATGACAGGACGACCCTGGGGCGTTCGCGCGATGTTGAGGGGTCCGCGAACCTGGAAGTGCTTGCCTTTGTGGTTGAGCGTATGGTGCTTGTCTTTGTCATAGTAGACACCGTTTTCACGGTCGAGAAGCAGTGCGCCATCCTCGAAGCTGTCCCAGAGGCCGAACACGACATCGACGAATTCGTTGCCGCGCTCGTAGCGCAGCGCATGCGGGTCGAGCCCCTCGCGGTTGAAGTTGTAGCCGGTTTCGTCGTGATCGGAGGTGACGACGTTCCAGCAGACACGCCCCTTGCTCAGATGGTCGATCGAGGCGAACAGACGCGCGACATTATATGGCTCGTAATAACTCGTGGAGACCGTCGCCACGAGACCGAGATCGTTGGTGGTGACCGCCAGAGCCGAGAGCAGCGAGAGGGGTTCGAAGCGGTTCATCTTGGTCGGAATTCGGGCAAGCGCATTCGGATCGCCGACGGCGGCGGCAGGAGAATCCGCCATGAACATGAAATCGAATTTGGCCGCCTCGGATCGCTTGGCGACATCGAGCAGATGAGCGAAGTCGTTGGCGCCATTGACGTCGCTTGCCGGATGCAGCCAGGAGGCCGGATGAAAGCCGAACGTATAGACGAAAGTCCCGAGTTTCATCTTGTCGGTCCGCGCCATTGAGTTCTCCTGCCATTGTCCGCCACGCCGTCCCCTTGAAGGCGACTGCGCAAATTATCGCCAGGCGCAAATTTTCATCAATATCGCGTAGCTGAGTTCCGTTTTAGTTTTTCTAAAGTGTTGGCTTATAGCGCCGCGCGTCTTTTCTGACGCGCAAAGGACGCTGTAACATTTTTGAAGCGATGCATAATTTCTCAAATCGATTCCGATTTGAGAAATTATGCAGCAGGAGCCGATGCCGAAGCCTGCTGACGGGAAATAGCAATGAGCCAATCGCGGAATTCGCGCCCGTGGGGCTTCTGCAAGGCAGCACGATCCCAGGCGAGAAAATAGCTTTCACGCAGTGCAATGCGCATGTCGACCGGAATGACGAGCGTTTGCGCCTCAAGCTCATCTGATATCATCGACATTTGTGCGAGCACGACGCCGCGCTTGTTGACGGCTGCGTCAATTGCACTGCTCGACAAAGTGAAGGAAAGGCCGGGCGTCGACACATCGAACGCGACGCCGGCCTTGGCGGCAAACTCCGCCCAGCTGGGGTAGGGGGTGAAGTGTCGTTCCCACTCGACATGGAGGAGGGGTTGTTGGAAAAGATCGCGCGCCGTATGTGCGCGATCCTGCATCAGCGCCGGCGAGCAGGCCGGAACGACCCAATCGCGGAACAGTTCGGTATAATGTTCGTGCTGGAGGACGTCCGATCCGTAGCTGACGCGGAAATCGACATCGTCGAAACCGATCCGGGGCTCTTTGTCGCGTCCGATAATCCTCACTGGAACTTCGGGATGAAGCGCCTGCCAGTCGAAGATGCGCCTGCCGATCCATTTGTTGACGACGGAGGAAAGCGCACTGAGCACCAGTGCCGTCTCGTTGCGCGCCTTTTCCAACAGTTGCTGAGCGAGCGCAAATTGCTCGAACCCCTTCGATATCTCCTGATGGTAGAGCCGGCCCCAGGCGGTCAGCTCGACGGTTCGCCCGCTGCGCTCCAGAAGCGAAATTCCAAGAAAGCTTTCGATCTTGCGAATCTGCTGGCTGATGGCCCCCGGCGAAACCCTCAGCTCCAGTGCCGCGGCCGTCACGCCGCCGCAGCGCCCCACCGCCTCGAACGCCTGCAAACTTTTCAGCGGTATCGCCTTGAGGCGCTCATCGGTCACTTGAAGAACCTCTCGTGATTTGCGTCGAACTCAATTTGCTGCCGGATGAAACGTCCCCGCAAACTGGAACCGGTCGCCCGGATGGGTAAACTCGACATAGGTCACCGTGCGTCCGTTTTGCCAGGTCTGGCGAATGAGGCTAAGGCAGGCCTCGCCACGTTCCGTCTGCAGGATCCGCGCCGTCGTAGTGTCGGCCGAGACGGCGCGAATGACATGTTTGGCCTTGGACCAGGGAACCTCATCAAGCAGCCATTTGCCGGGCGGAATTGAAGCAAAACTCTCCTCTCTCGCCCGTGGGACAGCATCGAGCATGATGATCCGCCGCTCGATGGCATTCGGTCTGCCGTCGACGATATGCAGGCACTGAAGCCTGAGAACTTCTGCATCGGCAGGCTCCGACAGCTGCTGTGCCTCCGCCTCTCCAAGGCGCTCGATCTTGCGGGCGAGGATTTCGAAGCGGTGTTCGTGCCCGGCCAGTTCCGCTTCGGTGCTGATATCCTGGATATCCATCACCGTGCGGTCGATCTGGGGCGATGCGACAAACGAACCTGTCTTGCGCCGTCTGACGATCATGCCGCGCTCGGCGAGCGCCGACAGCGCCTTGCTGACTGTCATCCGCGAGCACCGATATTTCGCCGCGAGTTCGTGTTCGACGGGAATACGGTCACCGGGCCGCCAATCACCGCTGATGATCTTCGTCTCGACATCGGTGAAAATACGCTGATAAATCGACACCAAGCCCGCACCTCATCCGGCGTCAACGATCATAAATTCAGGAACGGTCATGCCAGCGAGATCGACGCCACCCGGCACAAATTTTGCGTTCCTCGTCTTTTACATTGACACTCTAGGCCAGCCTATATCTATTTGTATAGTCAAAAGCGGAGCATAGAAATCCGCGCAGAGGAAATCGAAGTCGGGAACCAAAACTCCTCCGCCGGGGGAATAAACTGGAGAGATGATCATGAAGGCAAATTCACTGCTGAAGGGTCTGGTCGGCGCTGCGTTCCTGTTCGGAGCAGCCGTTTCCGCCCATGCAGCCGACACGCTGGCCGCCGTCAAGGCAGCCGGCACCCTCAAGGTTGGCACCGAAACGGCTTTCGCACCGTTCGACTATATCGATGCCGGTGAACATACCGGCTTGAACGTCGACCTCTTTGCCGAGATCGGCAAGGAACTCGGCGTCAAGATCGAGTGGATAGCGCTTCCTTGGGACGGCGTCTTCCCCGCGCTTGAGGCCGGCAAGTTCGATGTCGTCGCAGGTCCTGCAACGATCACCAAGAAGCGCATGGAGCGCTATCGCTTCACGCCGCCGATCGCCGAAGCGACGATCGCCATTCTGAAGAAGGCTGGCGACACGACGATCAGCAAGCCGGAAGATATTGCCGGCAAGACGATCGGTGTCGGCAAAGCAACTGCCCAGCTCGACCAGCTGAAGGAATTCTCCGGCACGCTGCCGACCAAAGTCGACGTGCGCGAATATCCAGCCTTTACCGAATCCTACGCCGATCTCGCCGCCGGCCGCATTGCCGGCGTTGCCAACTCGCTGCCCAATATCGCCTTCGTCGCTAGCCAGCGAAAAGGCACGTTCGAAGTCGTCCTGCCGCCATTCGGCAAGAAGTCCTATTTTGGCTTCATCGGTCTCAAGGATGCCGATCATGCGCCCCTGATGGATGCGATCGATGCCGCGATGCTCAAGATCAAGGCAGACGGACGTATGGCGGAGCTGCAAAAGAAGTGGTTTGGTGCGTCTTTCGATACGCCTGATGCTGTCAAGGATCCTGCATTCTGATTAGCCGCCGGTGAAACGAACGCGCCCCGCCATCAGTCGGGGCGCAATCCGCCGTGGGATCAAAGTTCACGGCCGCAGCGCCCAGGCAAGCACCGCCCATGTCCATCAAGCTATTCGAACTGCTTCTGCAAGCCTCGATCTACACGGTGACGATCAGTGTGGTCTCCATCCTGATCGGCTTTGCGATCGCGATCGTCATTTCAGCCATGCTGCTCTCACGGCAACGGCTTTTCGTGTTGCCGGCGCAGATTTTCATTAGTTTCTTTCGTGGTGCACCGCTGCTGGTCCAGCTGTTGCTGATCTACAATCTGCTGCCGGTGATTGGCATCAACGTGCCGAGCATCGTTGCGGCCGTCGTTGGCCTATCCTTGTGTACTGCGGCCTATCAGGCTGAAAATCTGCGCGGTGGTTTTTCCAGCGTTCCCGTGGGCCTGGTCGAATCTGCCGAAATGGTCGGCATGACTCCCATTCAGATCTTCCGCCGCATCAAGGCGCCGATCGCCCTGCGCCTGACTTTCCCGGCGCTCGTCAATGAAGCGATCCTTATTCTGAAGGCGTCTTCGCTCGTCTCTGTCGTCGGAATCGTCGAGCTCACACGCATGGCTCAGGACCTTGCCGGCAGCACCTTCCTGCCGCTTGAGATTTTTGCTTCCGCAGGCCTGATCTATCTCGTCATCAATTGGATCGTTGCCCTTGCGGGCGGCCTGATCGAACGCTCCCTGCCAGGAGTGCCGCGATGACCTTCGATACCAATGTGATTTTCAGCAACTTGCCGGAGATCCTCCACGGTGCGTGGGTCACCATCCTCATCTGGATCGTCACCACTCTTGCCGCTGCCCTACTGGGTTTCCTAGTCGCTGTCGCGCGACGTTTTGGCGGGGTGCTGTTCGACAGAGCGTTCGGCCTTGTCATCGCAGTGCTACGCGGCACGCCCTTCCTGATTCAAATATTCCTCGTCTATTATGGCGGCCCCTTCGTCGGATTGTCGCTCGATCCGATCCCGGCCGGCATCGTCGGCCTTTCCATCTACGGCGCGGCTTATTTCAGTGAGATATTCCGCTCGGGCTTTGCCGCCGTCCCGAAGGGACATATCGAGGCCGGCCTATGCGTTGGCCTGACACAAGGGCAGATCATCCGGCGCATATTGTTGCCGGAGATGACCATGCTGGTGTTGCCACCTTCCGTCAACATGACGATCATCCTCATGAAGGAGACGGCCGTTCTGTCCATCATCACCGTGCCAGAGTTGACGGCGACACTCAGCGCCATCGGCTCGCAGCAATATGCTTTCGTCGAGGCGCTCTTCGTCCTTGCGCTGTTTTATTGGGTACTGGTCGAAATCACCGGCTGGCTCGGCCATCTCGCCGAAACGAAACTCACCAGATTCAGGTTTTTTAACATATGAGCGTTCCTGCGATCGCAGTCAAAAATCTCGTCAAGACGTTCGGCGGTTCCACCGTGCTGCACGGCATCGACCTCGAAATCGAGCAGGGACAAGTCTCCTGCGTCATCGGCCCGTCGGGATCCGGCAAGAGTACGCTGCTGCGCTGCATGGCGTTTCTGGAGGAATCGACGAAAGGGACGATTGCCGTCAACGGCGAGGTGCTTGGCTTTGCGGAAAACGCCAAGGGTGTCCGTGAGCGGGTGCCGACTGCTGTGAACCGGCAGATTCGATCGCAGATCGGGATGGTTTTTCAGCAGTTCAATCTCTGGCCGCATATGACGGCGCTCGGCAATGTCAGCGAGGCGCTGAAGACCGTTCATAAGATGAGCCGCAGGGATGCGGAGGAACGGGCCATGGCCCAGCTCGTCAAGGTCGGCCTGGAGGGCAGGGCGGGGCACTATCCATCGCAGCTCTCGGGAGGGCAACAACAGCGTGTCGCTATCGCCCGGGCGCTTGCCCTCAACCCGAAGATCATGCTGTTTGACGAGCCGACCTCGTCACTCGATCCCGAGCTGACCGGCGAAGTGCTCAACGTCATGCGCGATCTCGCCGCCGAGGGCATGACGATGGTCGTCGTCTCCCACGAGATCGGATTTGCCGCGACGGTCGGCCAGCAGATCATCTTTCTCGATCACGGCAAGGTGCTGTTCACCGGCCCGCCGCAGGACGTCTTCAAACGGCCGAGAAACCCGCGCCTCGAACAATTCCTGGATACCTATATCGATCGCGGGGCCTCGATGCTGCTGTGAAATTCATGTCCTTCCGGATCGTCGGGCAGACCTCCAAGGCCGGCGCGGGTTCAGGCAATTTCGTCTTCGAGTATTTTCACGGGCCGGTCCCACTGGATGAGTACGACACAGCCGGTATTACTCCAGACCGAGTGTTCGCTGCCCGGCGCATTGACGATATAACTGCCGCTGATGTAATCGCCCGTCTCGTCGGATTGAACGCCGTCGAGCACCAGGATGGTCTCGAGCCCTTCGTGGCGATGGCGGGGAACGGAGGCGCCGGGCTCATATTTCAGCAGCGCCACGCCCGGCTGATCACCCTCGAAGGGGCGGATCCAGTGAATGGTGACAGCATCGCGGAAGGGGCCGAATTCCAGCTCCTTCCAGCCGCCTGACATCAGGCGTTCGCGGGTCGTTTCAGGCATGGGCGATACTTTCCAGAATGTCGTCGACATGCGCGGTCCAGCCGACGATCGCGCCTTGGGCGCGGATCATGGCGATGGCTGCGGCTTTGAATTCTGGGAAGTAGCTTTCCGTCGCCTCCTCGGCGAGAAGGCATTCATAGCCGCGGTCGTTTGCTTCGCGCATCGTCGTCTGCACGCAGACTTCGGTGGTGACACCGGCAAAGACCAGCTGACGAATGCCCTTCTCTTGCAACACGGTGCCAAGTTCGGTGGCGTAGAAAGCGCCCTTGCCGGGTTTTTCGATGACGACTTCGCCCTTCACCGGAGCGAGTTCCGGCAGGATTGCCGTGCCGGGTTCGCCTGAGATCAGGATGCGGCCCATCGGACCTTCGTCGCCGATCTTGAGCGACGGATTGCCACGGTCGCGTTTGGCCGGCGGCAGGTCCGAAAGGTCCGGCCGGTGGCACTCCATCGTATGGATCACAGGCAGGCCGGCATTGCGGAAGCCCAGAATGAGGCGTTTGACATCAGGCACGATCCTGGTGATACGGCTGACATCATTGCCGAGGCTTGCACCGAAGCCGCCGGGCTCGGCGAAATCACGCTGCATGTCGATGACGATGAGGGCGAGCTCATCGTGCTTCACCGGAAAGGCGAAAGGTTCAGCTTTGATCTTCGCCATCAATGATGCCCCGCCATGTGGGCGCCGATCACGCCAATATCGGCCGAGCGCGCCGGTGTCTCGTAAACCAGCTTGCCTTCCGAAATGACCATGATGCGGTCGGACATCTCGAGCAGTTCGTCGAGGTCCTCGGAAAGCAGCAGCACGGCAGCGCCCAAATTGCGTGCCTTCATGATGCGGGCGCGGATTTCGGCGACGGCCGAGAAATCGAGACCGAAACAGGGGTTCGAGACGATCAACAGATCGACATCGCCGGTCAGTTCGCGGGCGAGCACGGCACGCTGCACGTTGCCGCCCGAAAGCGCTGCGATCGGCGAGGAGGAAGAGGCCGTCTTGACCTTGAAGTCGGAGATCAGCGCCGAGGCACGCTTCTTCATGCTGCCCTTGTTCAGCCAGATTGCGTCCTTGCCGTCCGATTTCAAGTCGAAGGTGCGAAACGCAAGGTTCTCGCTCACGGTCATCTTCGGCGCACAGGCATTCTGCAACGGTTCTTCGGGGATGAAACGCACCCTGTTCTTGCGGGTCTCGTCGCGGGTGGCGCCGTAAGCCTCGCCATTGACCATGACTTGGCCGCTATCGGTCGGGCGCTGGCCGGCGAGTATTTCCGTCAGCTCCTTCTGGCCGTTGCCCGATATGCCGGCAATGCCGACGATCTCGCCGGAGCGGACTGTAAGCGCGTCGATCTCGATCGTCTTCAGGCCGGAGCGATCCGGAGCTTTCACCTGGCTTACAGTGAGCACGGATTTGGCCGCTTCCGCCACCGGCAGACGGCTGTCGAGCTCGGCGAGCTTGACGTCGCCGATCATCATCGCCGCCATCTCGGCGGTGGAGAGCTCGCCGACCTTACCGGTGCCGACCAGCTTGCCGCGCCGCAGGATCGAAACGGCATCAGCGAACTTCGTCACCTCGTGGAACTTGTGGGAAATCATCAGCACGGTGAGCTCGCCGCGCTCGGTCATCCCGCGCACGATGCCAAGCATCTCATCGGCTTCGGCGGGCGTCAGCACCGAAGTCGGCTCGTCGAGGACGAGGAAGGAGCGGCCGAGATAGAGCTGCTTGACGATTTCGAGCTTCTGCTTTTCGCCGGCGGCAAGCTCGCTCACCGGCCTGTCGAGCGGGATCTTGAACGGCATGCGCTCCATGAAATCCGCCAGATCCTTGCGTTCCCTGGCCCAGTTGATCACCGCGGGCACTTCGGTGCGGCTGATGACCAGGTTTTCCGCACCGGTCAGGGAGGGAACCAGTGTGAAATGCTGGTAGACCATGCCGAGCCCATAGGCCGCGGCATCCTTGGGTGAGGCAACCGCCACCTCGCGACCGTCGACCGACAGCGAGCCTGAGGTTGCGTGATAGAAGCCCATGATGCATTTGACGAGTGTCGACTTGCCGGCGCCGTTTTCGCCGAGAAGCGCGTGAAAAGACCCGGCCGGAACGACGATCGAGACGTTGTCGAGCGCGGTGAAGCTGCCGAAACGCATGGTCATATCGAGCGTCTCGATGCCGACGGCCTTGCCGGCTTGCGGAAGGGGCGTGTCGCGGACTGTGCTCACTTCATTGCTCCTTTTCGACGATGATGGCGACGGGACCGCCGCCGGGCGGACCCTGGTGTTCGGCGCCGCCGGACACATAGAGATCGGTAATCCCGAAGATGCCGGCGAGAACGCCGCCGACGAAGGCACGGGCATGGCGGGTGCCTGCAATATCCGAGTCATCGAGCATCGTGTGGCGCCTGCCGCCGATCCTGCCGGACGGGTCCGGCTCGGCCTTGGCGAGAACCGCCGCCAGCCGGCTGTTTTCCGGCAGGCGTTCGCGGGCTTTCCTGACGGAATGCGCGTCGATCGCATCCCCCATGACCGCGTGGTCGATCGACAGCGGACCGGACCATTTTGCGCTCATGCCGAGGACGATGATTTCGTGATCGGTGAGTTCGACCCCGGACGAGGTTGAGGCGCAGCGGGAAAAGAGATCGAAACGTGTGCAGATGTCGGCATCGCCGATCGATGTCGCATCTATCTCGCCGAGTGCCACGGCGACGCCGAGAGCCGAAGCGCCGCGCGAGAGGCCCATGGATTTCAGCGTGTCGTGGGTTGCGACCGTCCTGCCTGCTGCCTCGGCCTCGGCAATCCGGCGCGAGGTGAGCAGCGGACACTTGATCTGCACGAAATGGACATCGGCGGGATCATCGATGCCGGCATCCCTCATCGCGGACTTCACGCCTTCGGCAACGAGCAGGATCTGTTCCCGGCGCCCGAGATGTTCGGGGGGCAGCGCGGGGGTACGCGACACACCAATGGCCAGCGCCCGTTCGCCCGGGGTTTCTACGGTTTCACGCGCAAAAACCGTCCAATGCGGCGAGAGCGCACCCTCGGTGCCGCCGGACATGATGATCGAGACGCCGTCGACGCCATATCTGCTGAACAATGTCTCGAAGCTGCGGGTGGCATAACCGCGGGTAAAATCATTGACGCAGCCGTTGCCTTCCGTCTTGCCGAGAACGGCGACGACGTTGTTCGCCTGAAGGCCGCTGGCAAAGAGCACCTCGACGCCGGCAACGTCATCGGGGCCGTCGGCTGGCACGCGAAAGACATGGGCACGCAATGACGGCATCAGGGCAGCGCCTCGACTAGAGCCGAGGAATGGGAGACCGAGCCGAAGACGCCGCCCTGCATCTTCACCATCTTGATCGCGGCGAGGTGGTTTCCGTAGTCGGTCGCACCGCAGCAGTCTTCCAGCAGCAGGCATTCGTAGCCGCGGTCGTTTGCCTCGCGCATCGTCGTCGAAACGCAGACATCGGTGGTGATCCCCGTGAGGATAATGTTCTCGATGCGCTTCTGGTTGAGGATGAGTTCGAGGTCGGTGGCGCAGAACGAACCCTTGCCGGGCTTGTCGATGATCGTCTCGCCTTCGATCGGGTAGAGTTCGGGGATGATGTCCCAGCCGGGTTCGCCACGCGTCAGGATGCGGCCGCAGGGGCCGGGATCACCGATGCCGGCGCCGATCCGCTGCGAGCGCCAGCGTTTGTTGGCCGGCAGATCGGCGAGGTCGGGGCGATGGCCCTCGCGGGTATGGATGATGTGGTAACCCTTGGCTCGCATGGCGGCAAGCACATGTTTGATGGGTTCGATCGGCGCCTGCACCAGCGACAGGTCGTAGCCCATGTGGTCGACATAGCCGCCCTTGCCGCAGAAATCCGTCTGCATGTCGATAATGATGAGGGCGGTGTTATCAGGCCTCAGAGCGCCGTTATAGGGCCACGGATACGGATCGGCGTCGATAAAATGCCCTTTGGTTTCGACTATCGCGTCCATCATTCTCTCTCCTATTCCGCGGCAGGTTTGAGGGGTTCGCCGTAGCGGCGCATCGGCTTGTCAAATCCGCAGGACGTGCCGTCCTTGACCTTTATCTCGTCTTCCCACGGCAGGCGGTATTTGCCGGCGATCAGGTCGTGCATGTAGGTGTAGGGCGCATCCTGGGCGCCGCCGGCGACGGCGACATAGCCGCGATGGCCGAACTGGTAGATATTGTTCTCCACGCCCCAGCCGAGCCGGGCCTCGCGCACCAGGTCGGGACGCACCTCGGCGGTGATGATCTCGTTGGGCCGGCCCGAGGTGCCGTGGGCGATGATCGTGCCGTCGAAATTGCAGATCATGCCTTCACCCATGGAATCGAACGTGCCGTCCGAGCCGCACATGCAGACATTTGCGGTGATCATCAGATTGCAGAAGGCGTTCGCCTGGTTGGTGAAGCGCCAGGCATCGCGGATCGGCGCCGTGTAGCCGGCGGTGCGGATCATGATTTCGGCGCCCTTATAGGCGCATTCGCGCGCCATCTCCGGGAACATGCCGTCATGGCAGATGATCAGCGCGAGCTTGGCGCCCCGTGGACCCTCGATGACAGGGATGCCAAGATCGCCGGGCTCCCAGGGCTCGACGGGGATCCAGGGATGCATCTTGCGGTAATAGAGCTTCAACTCGCCCTGATCGTCGATGACGATGCCGGAATTGTAGGGCATGCCGCCAGGATTCAGCTCCATGATCGAGAAGCAGCCCCAGATCCGGTTGTCCCTGCAGGCCTGCTTGAAGGCCGCGACCTCCGGCCCGTCGAGCGTGCACATGATCTCCGGATTGATGTCCATGGAAAGGCCATGCAGCGCGTATTCGGGAAAGACGACGAGGTCCATGCCCGGTTGGTTGCGCCGCGCCTTGGCCACCAGATCGACGATCACCTGCGTCTGTTTTGCCAAGTCCGCTTTGGTGACGGTCACCGGCAGCTGGAGCTGTACCATGCCGATACCGACACCGTGTTCGGATTTGTTGAGGCCGCCAAGTCCGTTCATCGGAAGGCTCCGTTATTTCGTGAGCGACAGCGCGCCCGGCGCACCGGCGAGCGAGCGGGTGGGCGAGGAGGTGGCGATCAGGATGACGAGGGTGAGCACGTAGGGTGCGGCGTAAAAAAGGTAGTAGCCTTGTGTGACGCCGACCGATTGCAGCGCCGGGCCGAGCGCGCCAGCGCCGCCGAAAAGCAGGGCAGCGAGAAAGCAGCCGATCGGGTTCCAGCGGGCGAAGATGACGAGGGCCACGGCCATCAGGCCCTGGCCTGACGAGATGCCTTCGTTCCATGAGCCCGGATAGTAGAGCGAGAGGTAGGCACCGCCGATTGCCGCCAGCGAACCGCCCACTGCCGTTGCCAGCAAGCGAACCCGGTCCGGATGGATGCCCATGGCCCGGGCCGCGTCGGTGCTGTCGCCGACGACGCGCACGATCAGGCCGATGCGGGTGTTCTTGAAGGCCCAGAACAGGAAGAGGGCAAGTGCCGCGCCGATGAAGAAAAGCACGTTGATATTGAGCGCCGCCTGGACCTGCGGCGTGCTCGACCAGCCGCCGAGCGGGATCGAGGGCAGTTTCGGCGCGACCGGCTGGATGAAGGATTTGCCGAGGAAGAACGCCATGCCGAGACCGAACTGCATCATGGCGATGCCGATGGCGATGTCATTGACCTTCGGGAATTTGCAGATCCAGCCGTGGATGAGGCCGAAGATCGCACCCGCCATCATTGCGGCCAGCACGCCGAGGGTCGGCGAGCCGGTCATGACGGCCACCGCATAGGCCGTCATGGCGCCGAAGACCAGCGTGCCTTCGAGGCCGAGATTGATGCGGCCGGAGCGTTCGGTGATCGTCTCGCCGAGGCTGACGAAGATGAAGGGGGTGGAAACGCGAATGGCGCCGGCGAAGATCGCCAGCGGCACGCCCCAGATGCCGATGCCTGTCTCTTCCATCAGAGGCTCCTTTTCCAGAGGTCGGGATTGAAGATCTTGAAGCGGCCGTAGAAGGTCTCGCAGAAGAGAATGACGATGAAGAGCGTCCCCTGCAGCACCAGAACAGTCGCATCCGGCAGGCCCATGCGCCGCTGGATGAGGCCGCCCGAGGCGTCGATGCCGCCGAGCAGGATCGCGACCGGAATGATCGCCAGCGGATTGTGCCTGGCGAGGAAGGCGACGAGGATACCGGTATAACCGTAGCCGGCGGCAAGCGAGGCATTGGCACTTCCCTGCACCGCCGCCACTTCGATCATGCCCGCCAGGCCGGCAAAGCTGCCGGCAAGCGCGGTAAATCCGGCAATCAGCTTGCCAACCGGCAGTCCCTGGATCTGCGCGGCGCGCACGTTGCCGCCGGCGATGCGGGCGGCAAACCCGTAGCTCGTCGCCTCGATCACGATCCAGGAGAGCATGCAGGCGAGGATGCCGATCACGAGACCCCAATGCACGTCCATGCCGGGAATATTGCCGAGCATGTATTCCGCCGGCAGCGGCCTGGTCGACGGCTTGTTGAGGCTTGCAGGATCGCGCAGCAGCCCTTCGACGAACTGGTTCATCAGGGCAATGGCGATATAGGAGAGCAGCAGCGAGGAGATGGTTTCGTTGACGCCGCGGTAATGGCGCAGGAAACCGGCAAGGCCGATCCAGATGCCGCCGACCACCATGGCAGCGATTGCCATCAGAATGAGGGTGAGGAAAACAGGCGCGGTGCCGGCGAGCGGCAGAGCCATGGCTGCGGCGGCAACGCCGCCCAGCACGACCGCTCCTTCCCCGCCGATGATGACGAGGCCGAGACGGGCGGGCAGGGCGACGCAGAGTGCCGTCAGGAGAAGGGGTGCGGCACGACTTAAACTGTTCTGCACCGAAAACCAGCTGCCGAAGCCGCCGGTATACATCAGTTGAAAGAGGGTGGCCGGCGACTTGCCGACCGCCAGGATGAAGAGGGAGAAGAGCGCAAGACCGATCAGGATGGCCGCAAGGCCGATGACAACAGGCTCGGCTCGCCGCGCGACCCATTCGAGGACGGGGCGTAGCGAAGCCGGTTTTTCCACGATGGCTATTGCGGGATCATTGGCCTCGATGGTCATGGCGCTTCTCCCTTCGCGGCTTACGCCGTGGACCCGACAACGCCCTCGACCAGGTAATTCATGCTTTCGAGCTCGATCGCGTCTTCGGCATAGCTCTTGTCGGCAGCCACGACGGTGTCGCCCTTATTGTCCTTCAAGGGTCCCTTGAAGACCGAGAAACCGCCCTTCATCATCTCCGCCTGCGTGGTTTCGAAGGCCTTGCGGCCCTCCGCGGACACGCCGGGGCCGAGCGCGCTCATCTTCACGAAGCCGTCCTTCAGACCACCACGCACGAAGTTGCCGAGCTTTTCGCCGGCCTGCGCCTTCTTGACGAAGTCGCTGTAGACGTTACCCCACGCCCACTCGGCGCCGGTGAGGTACTTTTCGGGAGCAAGCGGGCTCTGATTGGCGTGATAGCCGCAGACGAAGGCGCCGCGGCCGGCAGCCGTCTCGACAACCACTTTGGGGCTGTCGACGTGGCAGGTGATGACGTCAGCGCCCTGGTCAACCAGCGCATTGGTGGCTTCGGCCTCCTTGACGGCAAGCGACCATTCGCCGGTGAAGATCACCTGGCAGGTGATACCAGGATCGACCGTGCGTGCGCCGAGCAGGAAGGCGTTAATATTCTGCAGAACCTGTGGGATCGGCTTGGCGGCGACGAAGCCGATCTTCTTGCTCTTCGTCGCATGGCCGGCGGCGATGCCGTTCAGATACTGGCCCTGGAAGATATAGCCGAAATAGGAGCCCGTATTGGCCGGGTTCTTGCCTTCCTGCCAGAGGCCGCCGCAATGCCGGAACTGGATTTCGGGATGTTTAGCGGCCACGGCCAGCATGTGTGGGTCGAAGTAGCCGAAGGAGGTCGGAAAGAGCAGGGTCGCGCCGTCCAGGTTGATCATGGATTCCATCGTCTTCTGGACGTCGACGGTTTCCGGCACATTCTCTTCTTCGACCAGCGTCACGCCCGGTAGCGCCTTGATAACGGCCGCACCCTCCGCATGCGCCTGGTTATACCCGTAGTCGTCCTTGGGGCCGACATAGATGAAGCCGACGGTCAGCGCGGTTTGGGCTGCGGCGGAGGAGCCGATCAGGCCGGGCATGGCGCCGGCGAGCGCACCGGCAGCTGAAGCCTGGAGGAAATTGCGGCGGTTCATGGAAAGGAGTTTGGTCATCGGAATGCTCCTTGCGGCGCTGGGCCGGTTGTGAACGGGTACAGAAAAGTGCATGCAATGCATGTGCCAGAAATTAATATATTGTTTTTTATAGCTTATCTGAAACGACAAGATCTGCGCATTGCAAAGTGCATGCAGATTGATCGAATCTTTGCGCAAAAAGTAATCAATAGATATTTCTTGTTCATTGTTACTGCGCGGTTGGCATAAAGTCGGATTGCCTGAGGTGCTCGTGCATCAGAAAGCGAAAATTTAACAATATCTTCTCCACTAGATTTGACTTATCGAGTCTCGAACCGCATCTGTATGCAGAATGTTGACGTGAGCAGATTCGTATTGTGAAGCAGACTAGGCGCAGAGAAGTGATCCGTACCGGAACCACCGTCGAACAGATGGTGCGAGCGATTGCCGACATGATCGTCACGGGTGAAATCCTGCCGGGCGCGAAGTTGGACGAGGTGTCGCTCGCGGTTCGTTTCGACGTTTCGCGCACGCCGGTACGCGAGGCTCTGCGTGAGCTGGGCGCCATGGGATTGATTGCGCGTGAGCCAAACCGCAGTGCCGTCGTTACCAATGTCACCGAGGCTTATCTGCATTCGATGTTCGAAGCGATGGCCGAACTCGAAGCGATCTGCGCCAGGCTCTCGGCCGAGCGTATGACGGTCGACGAGCGGCGCGCGCTGGAGCTGGAGCATCGGGGATCGGTGAGGCTCGTGCATGCCGGCGCGGAGGAAGAATATTCGGCTCACAATACCGAATTTCACACCCGGCTTTATCGTGGCGCGCATAATGATCATGTCTTCGAGATGGTGACGCAGACGCGGGCGCGGCTCGCGCCTTTTCGGCGGGCACAGTTCCGTCTGCCCGGGCGCCTGGCAAAATCCTACGAGGAGCACGGCCGGATCGTCACCGCGATCATGCGCGCGGACGCAGCCGCCGCGGGGCAGGCGGCTTATTCCCATGTGGAAATTGTCAGCGATGCCAGCGCGGTCTTTGCAACGCCCGGGGAATAAAGAGGGCCCAACGCCTAAAATCAGGCGCTGCCGGACCCGCCACGAAGACGAAAAAATCACGGCCGGCAAACGCCGAGGTTATTTCCCGGTTTCTACTCCGCCGCTTCGATGAAGCGGTGGCGTTCATAGAGGAATTTCAGCACGGCTTCACGGCATTTGAGATATGTCCGATCGGAGGCGAGCTCGATGCGATGGCGGGGGCGGGGCATGGTCACATCGAGCACTTCGCCGATACGGGCCGCCGGGCCGTTGGTCATCATGACGATGCGATCGGACAGCAGCACCGCTTCATCGACGTCATGGGTAATCATCACCATCGTATTGCCAAGCCGTGCGTGGATTTCCATCACCGCGTCCTGAAGATGGGCGCGGGTCAGCGCATCGAGTGCGCCGAAGGGCTCGTCGAGCAGCAGGATCTTCGGCTCCATCGCAAGCGCGCGGGCAATTCCGACGCGCTGTTTCATGCCCCCGGAAATTTCCGAAGGCCGCTTATCCCTCGCATGCGCCATTTGCACAAGGTCGAGGTTGGCCATAACCCAGTCATGCCGCTCGGCCTTGGTCTTCGTTCTGCTGAAGAGTTTGGAGACGGCGAGATTGACGTTCTCATAGACCGTCAGCCAGGGCAGCAGCGAGTGGTTCTGGAAGACGACGGCGCGCTCCGGTCCCGGTCCGTTGACCTCTCGGTTTTCAAGCAGCACGGCGCCTGCCGAAACCGGCGTCAGGCCGGCGATAAGGTTGAGGAGAGTGGACTTGCCGCAACCCGAATGGCCGATGATCGAGACGAATTCGCCCTCGGAAATCGTCAGGTTGATATCCTTCAGGACCTCGGCGCGGACGCCGCCCCGATCGAAATGTTTGTCGATATGATCGAGCTTAAGATAGGCGTTCATAAATACCTCCCTCAGTTGGCCATGGCGCCGCGGGTGATGAGTTTGCCGAGCGCAGCCACCAGCTTGTCGAGAGCGAAGCCGACGATGCCGATATAGACGAGCGCGACGATGATGTCCGAAAGGCGCGACGAGTTCCACGCGTCCCAGATGAAGAAGCCGATGCCGACGCCGCCCGTCAGCATTTCGGCCGCGACGATGGCGAGCCAGGAGAGGCCGACGCCGATCCTGAGGCCGGTGAAGATGTAGGGCGCTGCCGATGGCAGCATGATCTTCCAGAAAAATTCGAACTGATTGAGGCGCAGCACCTCGGCGACATTGCGGTAATCCTGCGGGATATTGCGGACGCCGACGGCGGTGTTGATGATCACCGGCCAGATCGAAGTGATGAAGATAACGAAGATCGCCGAAGGGTTGGAATCCTGGAATGCCGCGAGCGACAGCGGCAACCAGGCGAGCGGCGGAACCGTCCGCAGTACCTGGAAGATCGGATCGAGGCCACGCATCGCCCAGACCGACTGGCCGATGATCGCACCGACGATGACGCCAGCGACCGCGGCAAGGCCAAAGCCATAAACGACGCGCTGCAGCGAAACGAGCACGCGCCAGCCGAGCCCGATATCCTGGGAGCCGTAGTTGAAAAACGGAAAGGCGATCAGGTCAAAGCTATCCTGCCAGACCCGATGCGGCGAAGGCAAAGACGCATCGGCCGATGAACAGAGCACCTGCCAGACGAGCAGGATAAGTGCCAGCACGACGACCGGCGGGATGACATTGCGAAGTGCGGTCAGTACCGCTCGCCGAAAATCGATCCGCGATCCGTGTTTGCCGGAAAATGGCACAACCTTTGCTGCCGGCTTGGCAGAGGCGGCCATGGAGGGATTTTCTTTATTTGCCAGGGCGGACATCAACGCGCTCCTCACGTGAATGAAAGGCCGGCGCGCCCGTCGCGCGCCGGAGGCGGGGGTCAGGAGGCAGCCTTGATCGAAAGGCTGTCGAGATAGGCGGAAGGATTTTCCGGGTCGAAGACCTTGCCGTCGAAGAAAGTCTCCTTGCCACGAGAAGACGATGCGGGAATATCGGCAGCCGCGACGCCGAGATCCTTGGCGGCCTCGCGCCAGATATCTTCGCGGTTCACCTGGTTGACCAACGCCTTGATGTCGGTGTTCGCCGGCAGATTTCCCCAGCGGATATTCTCCGTCATGAACCAGGTATCGTGGCTCTTGAACGGGTAGGAGGCGCCGTCCTTCCAGAACTTCATATAGAGGTCGGTGGCCTTGACCTCGCGGCCATTGCCATAATTGATGTCGCCCTTGAGGCGGCCGAGTACGTCCTTCGTCGGAACGTTGAACCATTGGCGCTTGCCGAGAATGTCAGCCATCTCCGCCTTGTTGTCCATGCTTTCGCACCACTGCTGAGCCTCCATGACAGCCATCAGCAGGGCCTTGGCAGCATTGGGATTCTTTTCGATCCAGTCGGCGCGCAGTCCGAGCGCTTTTTCGGGATGGCCCTTCCAGAGCTCGCCGGTGGTGGCTGCGGTAAAGCCGATGCCCTGGTTGACGAGCTGCTCATTCCACGGTTCGCCCACACAGAAGACGTCCATGTTGCCGACCTTCATGTTGGCAACCATCTGCGGCGGCGGCACGACGATGGTCGAAACGTCCTTGTTCGGATCGATGCCGCCGGCGGCGAGCCAGTAGCGGATCCAGAGGTCATGAGTGCCGCCCGGGAAGGTCATGGCGGCCTTGATCTCCTTGCCCTCCGCCTTCTTTTTCTCGAATGCCGCCTTCAGCTTGGAGGAATCGAGCTGCACGCCGGTTTCGGCATATTCCTTGGCGACGGAAATGCCCTGGCTGTCGAGGTTGAGCCGGGCGAGGATCGCCATCGGCACCGGCTTATTGTTCTGCGTCACCTTGCCGGTATGCATGAGATAGGGGAGCGGCGAGAGGATATGGGCACCGTCGATGCCGTTTGCTGCGCCGCCCAGCACGAGATTGTCGCGGGTCGCACCCCAGGATGCCTGTTTGGCCACATCCGTTTCCGGAAGGCCATGCTTGTCGAAAAAGCCCTTTTCCTTGGCGATGATCAGCGGTGCGGAATCGGTGAGAGCGATAAAGCCGAGCTTGACACCTGTCACCTCAGGGCCTGCTCCGGCTGCGAAGGCGCCGGACGGAAAGGCAGCCTTGACGGCGCCGATGAGGGCAGCCGCTGCGGTCGTCTTGAGCATGCTGCGGCGAGTCATGCCGGTTGTCGAAATCCCAGTCTGCAAATTCTTTGTCATGCGCAGGTTCCCTCTGCTGGCTGAATTTGGACACAAAAAAACGCCGCCGGAATTTGCGTCCAGGGGATGAGAGAATCCCGGATTGCAAAGACCTTGCGACGTCGGTGTCTGTTGTAGGCGCTTATGCCGCGCCTATCTGCACCGGTCGCCGTTGACCGATGCGTCTCAGAACCTGCAAGCAGCGTGCCAATTTCGAGAGGAATTGGTAACAGCATGAAGCAAAAGGAGAAATGGTAAGAATTGACGAATGCTTATTTCTTAGGCTTTCTATTTTCTGCTTCCGTTTTGTGCGATTGCTAGCGTAGTGGCGGTCATGGGAGCGCTCTATTTGTGCAGTGCACGTAATATCGAAGCTACATGACGCAGGCGGCAGAATGGGTTCTGCTCGCTTTATTCGTCGGTAATTGCCAACAGCAAAGCTCAAGAGGGAAGGGCAAGCGTGGCGATTGCCTCGCCATCACGTCATTTCATTGCAGCAAGGATACGAGGCCGTAGAACGCTGCGGATATTGCTGCAGCCGCCGGCATCGTAACGATCCAGGCTATCACGATGTTGCCGGCCAATCCCCAGCGCACGGCCGAGACACGACGAGCTGCGCCCACTCCAACGATTGCTCCGGTGATGGTATGCGTCGTCGAAACGGGAATTCCGAGCCACGTCGCTCCGAAGAGTGTCAACGCTCCGCCCGTCTCTGCGCAGAAACCTTGCATGGGATTGAGCCGGGTGATCTTCGACCCCATGGTATGAACGATCCGCCATCCGCCAAAGAGCGTCCCGAGAGCCATTGCCGACTGGCAGGAAATGACCACCCAGAAAGGCACGTAGAATGTCGGGCCGAGATATCCCTGGCTGAACAAGAGCACCGCGATGATGCCCATCGTCTTCTGCGCATCATTCCCGCCGTGGCCAAGCGAATAAAGCGAAGCAGACACAAACTGCATGACGCGAAATGTGCGATCCACCGCAAACGGCGTTTGCCGGATGAATAACCAGGAGACGGCGAGCACCAGCACGAGGGCAAGCAGGAAGCCGATGGCTGGCGAAAGGAAAATGGCACCGACGGTCTTTAGGAGGCCGTTCCAGACGATCGAGCTGAAGCCCACCTTTGCCAGACCGGCCCCCACCAGCCCACCGACAAGCGCATGCGACGAGCTCGACGGAATCCCGAAAATCCAGGTAAGAATATTCCAAATGATGGCGCCCATGAGTGCGGCGAAAATCACTTGAGGCGAAACGATCGCAGGATCGATGATGCCGGTCCCCAGTGTTTCGGCCACGTGCAGGCCGAAGAACAGGAATGCGATGAAGTTGAAGAATGCTGCCCAGGCGACCGCATATTGCGGCCGCAGGACGCGGGTCGAGACGATCGTGGCAATCGAATTGGCCGCATCATGCAGACCGTTGAGAAAATCGAAGAACAGGGCGACGACGACCAAGCCGACAAGCAGCGGCAGAGCGAGGGAGGCTTCCATCAGACGTTCTCGATGAGAATGCCGCTGATTTCGTTGGCGACATCCTCGAAGCGGTCGACGACTTTCTCCAGCTCTCCGTAAATTTCGCTTCCGATCATGTAGGCCATCGCATTGCCGCTGGCGCCATGTCGCAGAAACAGATCCTTCAAACCCTGGTCGTGGAGCTCATCGGAACGTCCCTCCACGCGGGTGACCTCCTCCGCGATGGCCGCGAGGCGCTGCGCATTGGCTCCCAATCTGTCGAGGAGGGGTATCGCTTCCGCGACAAGGTTTGCCGCCTTGACGATTTCACTGCCCATCTCCTGCATGAGCGGATCGAAGCTGGATTGCTCGAACAAGCGGATCGTCTTGACTGTCTTGTGCATCATGTCGATCGCATCATCCATCGACTGAATGAGGTCTTTGATGTCTCCCCGGTCGAAGGGCGTGATGAAGCTTCGTCGAACGGCAAGAAGAACGTCACGCGTGACGTCGTCCGCCTCGTTTTCCAATGCGACGATTCGATCGCAGTTTTCCTGAACGTCATTGCCCTTCAGAAGTTGATCGAGGGCGTGCGCCGCAGCAACGACGGTCTTCGAGTGCTTGGAAAACATTTCAAAGAATCTGTCTTCCCGTGGCATCAGCTTGCGAAAAATGCTCATCATGCCTGCGAACCTTCCTCGTGCGGCCGATTGTCATAAAAGTGTCATAAACACGCTCAGGCAATTGAAGCAACATGCAAATTCGGTAATTCAATCAATATGACGCCTAGCAAAAAAGCCAGGAAGCCTCGACCGGACAAGTCCCAACCACTGCTGCGACAGCTCGCTGCTGTTCCTGAAGTGCTGTTCGCCGGTGCATTCCGTCAACAATATGGTGCTATTTGCTTCCGTCACGGCAATGGCGGATCCGAGGTCGAAATCCTGGTGATCACATCGCGCGAGAGCGCACGCTGGGTCATCCCGAAAGGATGGCCGATGAAGGGGAAAAAGCCTTTCGAAGCAGCAGCAATCGAGGCCTGGGAGGAGGCAGGCGTACGCGGGGTGGTGAAGAAGAAGCCGGTCGGCCGCTATACCTATCTGAAAGAACTCGACAATGGCGATGTGGCGCCCTGTATCGTCGACATGTTTCAGATTGAAGTCACGGAGGTCAGCGGCGATTTCAAGGAGCGGGGTCAGCGTATTCTCGAATGGGTCAGCCCGGATGAAGCGGCAAGACGCGTTCGCGAGATCGAACTCAAGTCGCTGCTCGTCCAATTTGACGCGCGCGGTGGCAAGAAACGCGATCGCGGCTGACCACGGGCTTTTTCGGCGACACGTTACACCGCCGCGCGTCTTTTTAAGGAATTATGCAGTAGGCGTTTGATCCCGAAACCCGCCTTCCGCACCCCTATCGCTCGAATGGTTCGCCGAGTGAAGCGACGCCGTTCAGCTTAAGCAGACGACGGTCAGCGGAGATGATGCCGAGCACGATGATCGTGACGAGATATGGCAGGCTCGAGAGCAATTGCGAGGGAACGTCCAGTCCGGTTGCCTGGGCTGCAAGCCCCATCAGCGAGACCGCCCCGAAGAGGCAGGCCCCGAGGAAGATTCGGCCGGTGAGCCAGGTCCCGAAAACGACGAGGGCGATGGCGATCCAACCGCGCCCGGCAATCATTCCATCGGCCCAGAGCGGGGTGTAGACCACCGACGCATAGGCACCGGCGAAACCGGCCATCGCACCGCCGAAGGCGATAGCGAGAACGCGGACCGATATCACCGAATAGCCGATGGCGTGAGCGGCCTTCGGGTTCTCGCCAACGGCGCGGACGATGAGCCCAAGCTTGGTGTAGGCAAATATGGCCCAGAGAGCGAGGGTCGCGGCGAGTGAAATCCACACGACGATGTCCTGGACGAAGAGGCCGCCGACAATCGGCAATTCCGAAAGCCCGGGAAGGGCAAGCTTCGGAAGTCCCCTGACCGTGAGGCTTTCATAGGTCTTGCCGAAAAGCGCGGAGAGGCCCTGGCCAAGGATGCCGATGGCAAGGCCGGCTGCCACCTGGTTTGCCCGGAATCCCAGTGTGACCAAGGCGAAGAGCAGGGAAAGGACAGCGCTGCCGAGCCCCGCGACGACGAAGCCCAGGAGATGTCCGCCGCCCTGGTAGACGATAATGAAGGCGAGCACGGCACCGAAGGCCATCAATCCCTCGACCCCGAGGTTGAGGACGCCGGCGCGTTCGGCCACCAGTTCGCCGAGGGCTGCCAGAAGAAACGGTGTCGCAGCCGCAAGCATGCCGGCAAGAATGAACTCGATCGCGTTCATGACGGGCTCCGATGGGCGGCGCGGCGCCATTCAAGGCGGTAGCGCACGAAGGCGACGGCGATGAGGTAAGCGAGCAGCAGGCTACCCTGGAAGACACGGACGGCGGCGATCGGCAGGTTGGCCGAGACCATGGCATTGTCGCCACCGATATAGATGACCGCCATGACCAGCGCCGAGACCACGATGCCGATCGGATGCAGGCCGCCGAGATAGGCGACGATGATGGCCGCATAACCATAGCCGCTCGCGACCGAACGCTGCAACTGGCCGAGCGGGCCTGCGACTTCGGCGGCACCGGCAAGACCAGCTGCAAAACCCCCGATCAGCAGCGAAAGCCAGATCGCCCAACCTTCCTTAAAGCCGGCATAGCCGGCAGCCCGCGGCGCCAGCCCACCGACCTGCAGCTTGTAGCCGATGAAGCTCCTCTGCATGAAAACCCAGGCCGCAACCGACAAGGCGAGCGTGATGAGGAATGAGACGTTGAGGCGGGTCCCGGAAATCAGCGTTGGCACCATCGCATCATACTGGAACATCACCGACTGGGGGAAGTTGAAGCCGTTCGGATCCTTCCAGGGGCCGAGCAGCAGATAGTTCAGCAGTTGCGCCGCAACGAGGCTCAGCATCAGTGAAACGAGGATCTCGTTGGCGTTGAGGCGCACGCGCCAGAAGGCGGTGAGAGAAGCCCAAAGTGCGCCGCCGATGGCGCCGAGCAGCAGCATCGCCGGCCAGATCCACTGGCCCGTTGCCTGGGGAAACCAGACCGGAATGGCAGAGGCGAAGATCGCACCGAGAATGAACTGGCCTTCGGCGCCGATGTTGAAGACCTTGGCGCGAAAGCCGATCGCCAGTCCCTGTGCGATCAGAAGGAGCGGGCCTGCCTTTAAAAGCACTTCCGAAAATGACGCCCATGAGAGGAAAGGCTCGAAAAGCATCGCATAAACGACCGCGACAGGGTCACGGCCCATCAAGATGTAAAGGCCGAGGTTGAGTGCGATTGCTATGACAAGTGCTATGACGGGCGCCAGCAAGGTCGCAGCAAGCGAGGCGCGCTCCCGGCGGACCAGGGTGGGAACGAAAGCAGGGGACCAAGCACTCATAGATGGACTTTCTCGGGCGAGGCTTGAGCCCCGATCATGTATCGGCCGATCTCCTCGGGCTTCGTGTCCCGCGTTGCGAGCGGCGGGCTGAGCCGGCCGTGATGCAGCACCTGGATGGAATCGCAGAGCTCGAACAGTTCTTCCAGCTCCTCCGAAATGACGAGGATCGCCATGCCCTGATTGCGCAATGCGACCAGACGGCTGCGGATGGCGGATGCAGCGCCGATATCGACGCCCCAGGTCGGCTGCGCCACGAAAAGCAATTGGGGAGACAGCATGATTTCCCGGCCAACGATGAACTTCTGCAGATTGCCGCCGGACAGGGTGCCGGCTTCCGCATCCGGGCCTGGCGTGCGCACATCATACTGACGGATGCAATCCTTGGTGAACGCCATCGCCCGCGCCCTGTCGACGAGACCGTGCCGCAAAAGCTTGAGCGGATGGGCGGTCAGCAGGCTGTTGAGGGCGAGCGACATTTCAGGTACGGCGCCGCGTCCGAGCCGGTCTTCAGGAACGAAGGCAAATCCGAGCCTCCGCCGCGCGGCGGCATCGAGCCTGCCGACGTCCATTCCCACCATGAAGATTCGGTCGCGTTGGTCGCGCCCCAGTATTGTCTCACCTGAAATCAATGCGGCAAGCTCGCTTTGGCCGTTGCCCGAAATACCGGCGATCCCGAGGATTTGGCTGGCACGCACTTCGAGGCTGATGCCGGAGAGCGGCACCGCGAAGGGATCGTCGGGCTGATAATCCAACCCGATGATCTCCAGTCGCTTTTCCCCGCCAGACAGCGGCAGCGCCGAGATGGGGGCGGGCATGTCGCGACCGATCATCATACGGGCAAGGTCATGGGCATCATATTCGCGCGGGTCGACATCCCCGGTCACCCGTCCGCCGCGCAGGATCGTCGCCCGGTCACAGATCGCCCGGATTTCTTCCAGCTTGTGGGAGATCAACAGGATGGAGACGCCGCCGTCGCGCAGCCGGCGCAGCGTGTCGAAGAGCTTCTCCACCAATTGCGGCGGCAGGACGGAGGTGGGCTCGTCGAGGATCAGCAGCTTCGGATCGGTCATCAGGCTTCGGATGATCTCCACCCGTTGCCGCTCGCCGACCGACAGCGCGTGCACATGGGCGAGCGGGTCGACCTCAAGGCCGAATTCCCGTCCAAGCGTCCGAATGCGTTGCTTGAGCTCAGCCTTGCGACCCGGCACGACCAGCCGAATATTCTCAAGGACGGTCAGGGTCTCGAACAGCGAAAAATGCTGGAAGACCATGCCGATGCCGTGGCGCCTCGCCTCGGCGGGGGAGGAGAGGCGCAAGGGTTCTCCTTCCCAGACGACGTCGCCGTCGTCCGGTTGCTCGACGCCGTAGATCAGCTTCATCAGCGTCGATTTTCCCGCTCCGTTTTCTCCGAGGATCGCATGGATCGATTGCGGAGCCACGTCCAGATCGATTGCCTGATTGGCGTGGATCTGGCCGTAGCTCTTCGAAATGCCGCGCAGCGACAGGAGCGGGGTCGTCATGACTTATTTCGGCAACGGCGTGGACACGCCCTTGACGTGCCAGTTCATGGCGATGATCTCGGGGTCGGCCATGGTTGCGCCGGATGCGACACCCTCGCTGCCGTCGGCCTTGGTGATCGGCCCGGTGAAGGGCGAGAAGCTGCCGTCGGCGATCTTTGCCTCGATCTCCTTGATCTTGGCCATCACGTCTGCCGGAACATCCGGATTCCAATCGACCACTTCGACGACCTTGTCGGCGACGCCGAGGAACGCATTGGCGCCCTTGAACGTGCCGGCGAGATGGGCGTCGACCGATGCCTTGAAGAACGGCGACCAGTCCGTCGAGATGCATCCGAGATAGGTTTTCGGTGCGTATTTCTTCATCGAGGAGTTGAGGTTGAAGGCGTAGACGCCGGCTTCCTCGCAGGCCGAGATGACGGACGGCGTGTCCTGGGCGTTGGAGAAGATCACGTCGCACTTCTGCGCGATCAAGGCTTTGGCGGCTTCCTGCTCCTTGGCCGGGTCGAACCAGGAGTTCACCCACACCACCGAGACCTCGATATCGGGCTTGACGGCCTGGGCGCCGAGGGTGAAGGCGTTGATCGAAGTGATGAGTTCGGGAATGGCGAAGGCGGACACGGAGCCGAGCTTGCCGGTCTTGGAAAGTGCTGCGGCAGCCATGCCGAGCAGATAGGTGCCCTGGAAATACTTGGCAGCGAACGGCGAGAAGTTCGGAGCGACCTGGAAGCCGGAAGCATGCAGGACCGTGACGCTCGGGTCGCGGCGGGCGATCTGCAGGGCGCCGTTCTGATAACCGAAAGAGCCGGCAACCAGGAACTTGTTTCCGTCGGCGACGGTCTTGTTCATGATGCGGTCGGCGTCCGGGCCTTCGGCGATATTCTCGAGCACGGTGACCTTCACCTTGTCACCGTAAGCGGCCTTGATCGGCTCGAGACCGGCCGCAAGTGCATGCCCCCAGCCGACGTCGCCGATCGGCGACGGGACGACGAGCGTGATGCCGAGCGGCTCGTCGGCGGCCAAAGCAAGACGGCTGCCGAGCACGCCGGCAAGGCCGGTGGCGGCAGCGGCCGTCATCAGGTTTCTGCGGGTCAGTTTGGTCATGTTCTCAGTTCCCTCTTTTGGTTTTTTAAAATTCCACGGCGGATAGTGCGGCCTCGGCATCGGCTGACAGCTTGGCCTCGTCGAGACCGGGGAATTCGCCCTTCTGCCAGACGATGCGGCCATTGATCATGGTCATATCGGTCGCCATGCCGATGCCGACGCGGGCAATCAGGCTCAGCGGATCGTGCCGCGTGCCGACATAATCCATGCGGCGGGTGTCGATCGCAAACAGGTCAGCGGCCATGCCGGGCGCCAGCCGGCCGATATCGCGCCGGCCGAGCAGGCTGGCACCCCCTGTCGTGCCGTAGCCGAGGAAATCGACCGGCGGCGGCACGGGATGGGCACGGCCGGAGGAGACGAGGCACTGCAGCATATAGGCGGAGTGCAGGCAGTGCATCAGGTTGGAATTGTCGTTGGAGGCCGCACCGTCGCAGCCGAGGCCTATGCGCAGGCCGAAGGCGGCCATGGCGGGAATGTCGGTAACCTCCGCGCCGACCAGATAGACCGGTTCCGGGCAGTGCGCCACACCGGTGCCGCTGGCCGCCATCTTCCTGAGTTCGTCGTGGGTCAGTTCCCAGCAATGGGCATAGAAGGCGTCGGGCCCGGCAAAGCCGAGTTCTTCCAGATAGTCGACCGTGCGCATGCCGTGGCGAGCCTGAATGACCGGGCTCTCGCCTTCCCCGACATGGGTATGCATCATGACGCCGCGATCGCGCGCCAATGCCACCGATTCCACAAAGGTCTCGCGATAGCAATTCACCGGCTGGCAGGGCGCGACCACGACCTGGCGCATGCTGAAGGGGCTAGTATCGTGGTAGGTCTCGATCAGGCGGGCGCAGTCGGCGATGAATTCGTCGGTCGTTTCCAGCATTTCGTCGGGAATGGTCGAGCCTTCCGACTTCGGCAGGGTATTGCCGCCGCGACCGGCATGGAAACGTATGCCGAGCAGTTCGGCTGCTTCGAACTGGCGGTCGATCAACCGCTTTCCGGCGTGCCGGGGGAAATTGTACTGGTGGTCAAAGGCTGTGGTGCAGCCATGCTTGATCATCTCGGCCATCGCCGTGACGGAGGAGTGGTAAAAGCACTCCTCATTGAGCTGCGAAAAGATCGGGTAGATGCGGTCCAACCACTCGATCACCGAAAGCTTCGTCCAGTCGAGATCGGCGCGGTTGCGCACGAAGCACTGAAAGAAGTGATGATGCGTGTTGACGAGACCTGGATAGACGAACCAGCCGGCAGCATCCTCAACGGTCGTGCCGGCAGGGAGCGCGTCCGCCTCCAGATTTTCGCCGATCGCCAGGATCGCCGGACCGCTGGTCAGAAGATCGACATTGCGATGAACGACCGGTCCCTTGCCCTCGTCGATAATCACGGCTGCGCAGTTCTTCAGGAGATATCCAGCCATCTCACGCCTCGCCCGGTTCGATTTGAGGTTCGGGCTTCAACTCGTGCAGCCGGTGAATACCCGGCATCTCGATAAACCTGTCGAGGGCGCGGAGTGCCCGGGACCAAAGCCGGATCGCAGGATAAGCATCCAGCGTGACGCCGCCATCGGGAGCCAGCGCCACATAGGGAAAGCAGGCGATGTCGGCAATTGTCGGCCGGTCGGCGGCGAGGAAACGCATACCGCGAATGCCCTGCTCGACAAGCCCGGCTTCAAGCTCGCGAAGGGCGGCGATGCCCTGGGCCTGCAGCGCGCCGATATCGCCCGGCCGCAGCAGCATTTCATGGAGCCGCGCGCCACCGAGGCTTGCCGTCAGCCGGCCGGAAAAGGACAGCCATTGCTGCACCCGCGCCGCTTCCTCGGCCTTACCGCTGCCGAGCCATTCGGGTGCTGCCTTGGCGGCGAGATAGACGAGGATCGCCGACGATTCCGTCAGGATCAGGTCGCCATCCTCCAGGATCGGAATGGAGCCTGCCGGGTTGAGCGCAAGCAGCTCGGGGCCGCGATGCTCGGCGCCGGGATGGAAATCCACCGGGCGCAGGTCAAGCTTCACGGCGGTCAGCGCCGCCATCAGGCGCACCTTATAGCAACTGGGCGAGAGTATGTAGTCGTAGAGCTTCATTGCGCCACCAGCTGTGCGCCGTAGGTATAATTGTGGCGCTTCAGCCAGCGCCTATAGGCGATCGATGTCAGATCGGCACGCGTCGGGATTTCCATGCCGGGGTCGAGCGGCAACAGCCGCGGGATCTGGTTTTCGAGGATCGACCGGTCCTGCAGAAAGATCGTCTGCTGGAAATGGATGAGATCGGTCATCGCGGTCTCGTCGTCGAAAAGCGCCATCCATGGCCAGACGTCGCAGAGGTCCTCAGCCAGCGGCTGCACGAAGAGCGTGATGACATCCCATTCGCTCGGACGCGGCGGGCAGGTCTTGTAAAGCACGGAGCAGGTGGGCGCCGGCACGCGGTACATATATTCCGTCGTGATCCCGCCGCTTGCCGATTTGGCGGCCTGCGGCTGGTAAAATTTCACCTGCGTTGCCCAGACCTCGTCTTCTTCCTCGCGGATCTCGACCTTGTAGTTCTGGACCTCGGTGTGCGGCTCTGCGCCGAGAATGTCGGTGTGGACGAAGGGGAAATGGGCGATGTCGAGAAAGTTCTCGACCGCACGCAGGGGCGAGCAGCGCACGCGCACCACGCCGACATCGACGAAGCGGCGACCCGGCTGATCGGCCTCGGGAATGGGGAAAAGTTCCTTCTTGGGCTCCCCGAGGGAGGACCAGACATGACCGTAACGCACACGCACCGGCAGAACGCGGCCATCGCCGCCCGTCACCTTCGCATTGCCATCGGCATCGCGCGCCACTTCGATCGGCTCGCCCATCAGCGCCGTCGTGCGACCGGCGCTGTCGAGCTGGCTGAAAAGCCCGACTGGATACCATTCGTTAATCATCGCCTGCATGGTCATTGCGCGATCTCCCTCTGAAGACCCTCAGCTCGGCGGCGCAGGCTCTCGGCGGCGCGTGAAGCATCGATGCCCGCCGCGGGGTCGGTGTCAGCCTTCAGCAGCACATGGATCAACGTCTGTCCGTCTTCCCAAGCGGATAATAACAGACAGACGGCCCCGGTGGATGCGTCGATCTCGACAAGACCGTCAGGGCTCGCCTTCGCACCGGCCGCCGCCTCGATCGCCGCGATGCCGGCGAACGCCGTCAGCGAACGCAAGGGAGTGAAGCCATCAAACCTCGGCGGCTTCGAAGCGGGCGTACCCACAGCCACCCAGATCACGTTATCTGTTTCCTCGACGTCATGGGTGGCGACGCGGATGGTTTCCGGTGGCGTCAGCCCCGGATGGGCCGGAATGCGGAGACAGTTTCCGGCCTGTCCGTAGCTCCAACCGTGATAGATGCAGGAAAGCGTCTCGCCGCGCACGAAGCCGTGAGACAAGCGCATGCCACGATGCGGACAGCGGTCCGCCGATGCCGATATGCGCCCCGAAGCGCTGCGCCACAGGGCAATCGATCCGGCTGCCGTCCGTGCCGGCATCACGGTTCCGGCCGGCAAATCCCGGGAAAGGGCGACTGGCGTCCAAAAGCCGGTCGTAGCGGATGGCATGACTAGAGTTCCCAAACAAAATCATATGCTTGCCGAGCACGCTCCCCCTCGGCTTCGAGGCAATTCCGCTCAACCTTATCAGGTTTGCATAATTATTTCGCATTGGCAACATTGAGTAAATAATATGCACGAGGGAAATGCGCCACAGCCCGGTACTAGGTCCTTTCGCCGCTGATCGCCGTGCGATCTATCCTCTCGACCCATACGTCGATAGGCCCGAGAGAGCATCCCATCTCCATCATGTCGATCAGCTCCTCCGGCCCAGCAACCTCAAGTTCGATCCGCATGGAACTCGTATGAGATATGGTGTGCGAGAGGCCAAGCTTGGCGGCATGGCGCCGGATCCAGGGGACAAAGGAAGCAGCCTTGAGATCACCGACAATCGTCATCCGCTCCTGGAAGTGAGTTGTATCTTGTCCCGTCATAAGGATCCCCGTCCTTGCTCTGCTACACCTTAGCGCCTGAATGACCTTGGCGAGGGGCATCGTCATGGCGAGGATATGGCGTCGGGGTTTCTTTTGCAAAAGTCCTCGGCGGTAGGCCTGACAGCTTCGACTTGTGAAACCGCGAAGTTTGTATTCAAACGAATATCGTGAAAAAGCTGGTTCGCCGGCTGCTTACGGAAACGATTGCGGCCGTCGTTCTGACCGGCTTCCGCTGGTATCGCTGTTACCACCACCGACAGCCCCGATGATGAGATTGGCATCGCGCTCAACAATTCCATGCCCGGCCGAACAGCAGCTGGGGCTGCGCCAGGCTCGTAAACACCTTTGCCGATTCCTCGCCACCCCGCGGCTGCACCGCCGGCGACGCAACAACGGTGGAGGTAACACTGCAGGGGTTGCACCCATGGCGCAGCCTAGCCGCGCGCGTCGAGGCGTGGCTCCCGCGCGGCCTGCCGGCCTCGACGCCCCACAACATCGCGCTGTGCCGGCGCTTCGATGCTAACGCCGAGTCTGTTATCCGTCACTTCAGCGCCGCCAGTCAGCATTGTGACAAAAGCCGTGACTTTCCGCCCGCGAAGTTGGCTGGTTCGCAGCCGCCTGGAGCGTCTGGCCTGAAATCAATCCCTGTTGATCGTCGCCGGCATCGCCATCGCGACACACGTCTTGCAGCGCTCACTCACACTGGCGCCGGCTTCGGTCGGCGACGGAAGAGATTCCGATCGCCAAGCCCTCGCCACGTGGATCATGCGCGCCGGTCGCCATTCCGCTCTCATCGATGGCAATCACGCCAGCCTGTCCCGCGAGCGGGCTCCGCGCTTCGATCGGAGACAGGACGTGGCCTCGAGCGGCCAGTTCCGCAAGCACTGTTTCACCCACGTCGCTTTCCAGCTTCAGGCTGTCGCGGCTATCGGAAAATGTCTTGCCGAGAAGAAAGCGCGGACCGGCCAGCGCTGCTGCCGGTTCCTCGTCAAAGTCGATCAGCCGGGTCAGCAGCATCGCCAGTGTCTGCGGCTGGCCGTCGGCGCCTTGCGTGCCATAAAGCAGGGCCGGCCTGCTGTTGCGCAGGCCGAGGCCGGGGTTCAACGTGTAGAAAGGACGCTTGCCGGGGGCGATGCCGTTGACATGCTTGGGATCGGGCGAAAAGGCCGCCCCGCGGTTCTGCCAGAGAATACCCGTATCGCCGACAACCACGCCGCTGCCCCAGTCGAAATAAGTACTCTGCAAGACGCTGACGCTGCCGCCCACGGCATCCGTTACGGCGAAGAACACGGTGTCGCTGCTGCGAAAGGGCGCCGGCCATTCAAGCGCCCGCACGGGATCGATGGAGGCCGCCGCCTGCGCAAGGTGCTGCGTGCTTAGCCATTCCTCTACCGGCTGCGATGCGACATCGGGATCGGCAATGCTGTGGCGATCGAGAAAGGCGCGTTTGACAGCTTCCACGCAGAGATGCAGATGGTCTGCGCTGCCGGCCTTATGGGCGGCAATGTCAAAATGGGCGAGAATCCCCATAATCGCCAGTGTCGTGAGCCCCTGTGTCGGCGGCGGCGGCGCAAGCAACTCAAATCCCCGATAGGAAAGACTGATGGGCGCGACCTCGCGCGTTCGGGTCGCCGCAAGATCGTCACTGGTCAGTGGAGAGCCCACAGCCTGCAGCCCTGCCGCGATCTTTGCGGCCAGTTCGCCCTCGTAGAATGAACGTGGCCCATCGCGGGCAATCAGCGAAAGCGACCGCGCCAAATTCGCCTGCTGGAACAGGCTGCCTGTTTCCGGCGCCGCGCCGTCCGCCATGAAAAGCGCGGCAAAACCCGGCCAGCCGGCCGCTTCCGCCCGCCGGAAGGCAAGCCAGAAGCTCTGCGAGCGCGTGATGGGAAACCCCTTTCCCGCGTGGCGGATCGCATCAGCAAGCAAGACAGGAAAGTCGATCTTACCGCCCCAGTGCCGCGCGGAATAGTCATGCGCGTGCCGCCACGCATCAACCGCGCAGGCCGAGGTCAACGCCGAAAGCGGCCCGCGCAGCGGAATGTTTCCGTCGAAATCCGGCAATTTCCGCGCCGCCTGGCCGATGCCGAGAAAACATGTCTTCCGCCCGCTGCGATCGGCAACAATCCAGACGGAATCGCCGCCAAGCCCGCAGAAATGCGGATAGACGACAGCGATCGTGCTGCCGATGGCGATCGCAGCTTCCAGCGCGTTGCCGCCGGCCCGCAGGATTGCCGCGCCTGCCTCGCTCGCCAGCGCATGCGGACTCGTCACCATGCCGCCACGTCCAGCTGCCTGCATCGTCGGATCCCGGTCTGTCCCTGTCATCGCGCTCGAATTCCGCTGAGTCTATGGTCTGTAAAGCGCACGATAGGTCCGATAGCCCTCGTTATAAACCGCCGCATTGTCGGGATTGGGCACGATCCTTTCACCCTGGCTGACAAAGGCGGTTACACCGGACCAGTCCTCGGTCAGTCCGGCGCCGATCGCCGCTGCCCAGGCGACGCCGAGGCAGGAGCCGGGATGGCCGGTCAGACCTTGTAGCGGCTGCTGCAGCACATCGGAAACGATCTGCATCCAGATCCGGCTCTGCGATCCGCCGTCGGAGACGATGAAACGTGTCGTCGGGTGACCGATGTCGTTCAGGACGTCGATATGATGACGCAGCGCATAGGCATAGGCTTCCAGCATCGCCCGCCAGAGATGGCCGATATGATGCGACAGCGTCAGTCCCTCGATCAGTCCGCGCGCGCCGGCGTCGTGAATCGGTGTCTTCTCGCCGAGGAAGTAAGGCAGGATTGTCAGCCCGTCCGCGCCGGGCGCGCATTGCGCGGCCAACCGGTCGAGATAGCGGTGCACGGATATTCCCTCCGCCTTTGCCGCGATCTCCTCGTATTTGGCGAAGGTGCCGATAAACCAGTTGAGCCCCGAGCCGCCGGTCGACATGCAGCCGTTCGGCATATAGAGCCCTGGAACCAGATGATAATCGAGAAACATACGGGGATCGGGCCGCACGACATCGGTCGCCGTCAGAATATCAACTGCACCCCCGAATTTCAGCAGCACGTCGCCGGCCTTATTGATCCCCGCGCCGAAAGCCGACGCGATCATGTCGGCTGCCCCGCCGATGACAGGCGTTCCAACTGCAAGCCCCGTCGCCTTGGCGGCTTCGTCGGTCACATGGCCAAGCACCTCATGCGATACCGCCTTCCCGGGAATGGCCTCCCGCAGAATTCTGGCAAGCCCGATGAGTTCGTCGTCGAGATTGCCGGTATTAATATCGACGAAGCCCGCTTCCAGCGCCCAGTTCTGTTCGATTGCCTTCACGCCGGTCAGCTTCCAGTTGATGAAATCATAAGACCCCATAACGGTGGCAATGCGCTCGAAGACCGTCGGCTCGTGCCGGGCGATCCAGCGGAGTTTTGCCGTCACCAGCTGCTGGTTGATGCCGTTTCCCGCCCGGCGGAGAAAATCCGTCTCATCCCACTCTCCCTTAAGTTCCTCGACTTCTTCGCCGCAACGCCCGTCGCTCTGCTGGATGCTGGGCCTCAGCACTTGGCAGGCGTCGTCAAGCAGCACGACGGCCGGCAGCATGCCGGTCACGCCAACGGCCGAGATTTGTCCGGCCTCAATCCCGCTCGTTGCAATCAGTTCCCTGGTAACCTCACAGACATTCGCCCACCATTCCGCCGGGTCTTCCTCGGCCCAGCCATGCTGCGGTGAATGAAGCATCGAAGGCCGTGAGGTGAGCCCGAGCACGCGGTTCGGCAACTCGATCAAGATGCCGATGGTGGAGGTGGTGCCGATATCGAGGCCGAGCGTGATGGACATGGCAATTCCGTTGTTCAACGCAGCGTCTCGACAGTCTCCATGAAGCGCTTGACACGGTCGCGGTCGACCGGGTTCCACGTATTGCCGTCCACCTTGAAATGTGTGCCGATGATGACACCGCTGGCAACGCTCAATATGTCGCGCACATTGTCCTTGTTCACGCCGGTATTGGCAAAGACTGGGACATCCTTGACGGTCTCGCAGACACGTCTCAGGTCTGATTGATCGACTGCCTGTCCAGTCAGCGGCCCGGAAACCAAGATGGCATCGGCGAGCGACGAGAATACTGCGCTCTTCGCTCTGAGTTCAATCGGCCGCTGGTCCAGCGAATGGGCAAATTCGGCGTTGATGTTGAAGAGCATCTTCATGTCGTCGCGGCCGAGACTGCGCCGCAGCCGCGCCGCCTTGGCGCAATCGGGCTGCCAGATCCCCATGTCGGAGGCAAAGACGCCGGTGAAGATCTCGCGAACGAAGCTCGCGCCAGTCACCGCGCCGATCGCAACGCTTGCCGAGGGATCCCAGAGATAGTTGACGCCGAACGGTACGGTCAGATGCGGCTTTACCCGCTCGACGATCGAGGTCATCGCCGCCAGTCCTTCCGGCGGCGCCTGGAAGACGTAGGGCCGGTCGTTCTCGTTGCCAAACATGATGGCGTCGACACCGCCCGCTTGCAGTTTCTCGACATCGGAAAGCGCGTCGTCGACGAGCTTATTCAGTCCGCCGGCGACGTCATAGGCGGGCGAGCCGGGCAGGGCGCCGATATGCGCCATGGCGATGACCACTTTCTTCTTGACGCCGAAAAAGTCGAAGACCATGCGAAAACTCCCTGAAGCACAATCGAGTGGACGGCATCCGCTGGAAGATCGGATGCGAAAGGGCAATCAAAGCAGTGGCTGCTCCTCGGGCGCGATGCGCACCTCGACGCCGGCAGTGGCGAGCGCATCGGCAAGGTCGGACGGCGGCATGGCATCGGTGATCAGCATGTCGAATTGCTGCAGCGGCGCGATATGCACCAGCGACATGCGCCTGAATTTGCTGGAATCGCAAAGCACCACCTTCTGTGTCGCGCGGCGCAGATAGACACGTTTCATGTCGGTGTCTTCGAAGGAATAGTCGTAAATTCCCTGCGCCGTGATCCCGGACACGCCGACGAAGGCGATGTCGAACCAGAGTTCCTCGAATTGCAAGACGGCGGACTGGCTGCTGATCGCCATTTCCTCGCCACGCATGCGCCCGCCCGGCAGGTAGACCTCGCCAGAGCCGGCGCCGAGCTGCATCGCGTTGCGCACGCTGTTGGTGAAGATCTTCGTATGCGGCTGGTTGAGCAGCAGGCCGGAGAGCAGATAGGTCGTGGTGCCGACGTCGAGCGCCAGGGTTCGCGCGCCGGCAGCAACGCCTGCGGCTGCCATCGCGATGGTTCGCTTCGAGGCGGCATTGCGCGTCAGTCGGGATTCGAAAGTCGGTTCTTCGCGGTCGACAGCCTCGTTGGCGATCGGCTCGAAGGCCTTGCCGCTGCGCACTGCGCCGCCATGGGTGCGCACCAGCCTGCCGTCCTTTTCGAGCTCGATCAGGTCGCGGCGGACGGTCATTTCGGAAACGGCAAGCTGGGAGGCGACGTCGCTGACGGAGACCGCGCCTTTGCGCGCCAGTGTCTCCAGGATGCGCGCATGCCGCACCTGGGCCAGAACCTTCGGTTTTTCCGCTGCGGCGACCATCTGCTGTTCCGCGTCCATGATACCGTTCTGATCCTCCCGCCGTCGCAACCCGTGGCTACGAACTGATTGTTGCCCTCTATGTATCGAATGAGTCGAACAAATTCAAACATAAATTTCTCTTGTTGTGTATGATTTTGTTGATATATGATCGGGGATGTTTCCATTCGATGAGGGCGGGCATGCAGTCACCGAGCTTTCCAGAACTATCCGGCAAGCGTGCGATTGTAACCGGCGGAGCGACAGGGATAGGGCGCGCGATCGCGACCGCGCTCTCCCGCCAGTCGATCCAGGTGGCGATCTGCGACATCAACCTGGCTGCCGCCGAACAGACGGCGGCCGAGATCGGCAACGGCGCCACTGCCTATGCGATCGACGTTCGCAAGCGAGCCTCAGTCGAGGCGACCTTTTCCGAGGTTGTCGAGAGGACCGGCGGTTACGAGATCCTCTGCGCTAATGCCGGTGTCTCCACGATGCAGCATGCGCTGGAACTGACCGACGAGGAATGGGACTATAATTTCGACGTCAACATTCGCGGCATCTTCCTGACCAACCAGGTTGCCGCGCGCCGTTTTACGAGCATCGGTACCGGCGTCATCGTCAACACCGCCTCGCTCGCCGCAAAAATCGGCGCGCCGCTGCTGGCCCATTATTCCGCCAGCAAGTTCGCCGTGCTCGGCTGGACGCAGGCGCTCGCCCGCGAGCTTGCGGCTTCGGGCATCCGCGTCAATGCCGTCTGCCCCGGTTTCGTCAAGACTGGCATGCAGGAGCGCGAGATCGCCTGGGAGGCGACCCTGCGCGGCGTAACGCCCGAACGCGTCGTGGCAGATTATATCGCCCAGACGCCGCTCGGCCGGCTGGAAACGCCTGAAGATGTGGCCGATGTTGTCGTTTTCCTCTGCTCGAATTCGGCCCGCTTCATGACCGGGCAGGGCGTCAACGTCACCGGCGGCGTCTACACGACCTGACCCGTCCAGGAACTGCAACAGGCCTCCCGTTCAGCAAGGAAAGAGCATGGCTGAAATCGTCTTCGACCAGATCAGCAAGAGCTATGGCGATGGTTATGCGGCGATCCGCAACCTGAACATGACCATCCGCGACGGCGAATTCCTGGTCCTGGTTGGCCCCTCCGGCTGCGGCAAGTCGACGGCGCTGCGCATGATCGCGGGCCTCGAGGAGATCACCGATGGCCGCCTTACGATCAACGGCGCCGTCGTCAACGATCTTGCCCCGCGCGACCGCGATATTGCCATGGTCTTCCAATCCTACGCGCTTTACCCGCATCTGACGGTGGCCGAGAATATCGGCTTCGGCCTTCGCGTTCGCGGCCTCGACAAGGCCGACATCGCCCGCAAGGTGCAAGAGACGGCGAAGCTCCTGGAGCTCGAGGACTATCTCGCCCGCAAGCCCGCCCAACTCTCCGGCGGCCAACGCCAGCGCGTCGCCATGGGCCGGGCGTTGGCCCGCAGCCCCCAGGCCTTCCTGATGGATGAGCCGCTTTCCAATCTCGATGCCCGCCTGCGCGGCCAAATGCGCGCAGAAATCGCCCGCATGCAGAAGATGTCGGGTATAACGACGGTCTATGTCACCCACGACCAGGTCGAAGCGATGACCATGGGTGATCGTGTCGCCGTCATGAGGAGCGGCGTCCTTCAGCAGCTCGGTACGCCGCGCAGCCTCTATGATCAGCCGGCCAATCTCTTCGTCGCAAGCTTCATGGGCTCGCCGGCGATGAACCTGCTGGCGGCCGATCTCTTCGTGACGGAAAACGGCCCCGAGGCCCGCTTCGGCCAGGCATCCATCCTTTTCACGGGCGAGGTGCTTGCCGAGCGGCCCCGCATCGCCTCCGCCGCCGGACGTGCCGTCGTGCTCGGTATCCGCCCGGAAGCCTTCCGTCCGGTGGATGCCGGCGGTTTGGCCGGGTCCGTCGCCTTCATTGAGGATCTCGGCGCCAACCTGCTCGTCCACGTCGATGTCGAAGCCGCCGACCGGTTGAAGTCGCTCTCTGCCGAAGAGGACGACGTGACACTCTCTGCCCCGCAGCTGCGCGTCATCGTTGACGGCACCAACCGGGTGAAGATCGGCGAGCGCCTGTCGCTTGCCGCCGATCCCGCCCGGATCCACGTCTTCGATGCCGCGACCGAAGCGGCGATCCGCGCTTGAGCGCAGCGTCTCTTTAGTGAATGCCTTTTGTCAGGCCCTGCACGAAATAACGATTGAGGAAGAGCACGATCAGCACGATCGGGATCGTCGAAAAATGCGCCAGCGCGCCGAGCGTGCCCCAGGTGATGTCCTTCGTTCCATAGGCTGAAAGCAGCGCCACCGAGATCGGCTTGGAATCGAGCCGGGTGAGAAACATCGGATAGAGGAAGTCGTTCCAGGAAAACATCAGGCAGAACAGTGTAGAGGCGACGACGCCTGAGCGCACCGCCGGCAGCGCCACGCGCCAGAAGGCGCCGAAGAGCGTACATCCATCTGTCAATGCCGCCTCTTCCAGCTCCTTCGGCAGGCTGCGGAAATAGGAAAACATCATCCAGGTGACGAAGGCCGAATTCAGCATTGCGTTGATGAGAACGACGGCAATCCAGCTGCCGAGCAGCCCGATATCGCGCATCATCAGATAGAAGGGGATCAGCGCCGCCACGGCCGGCACCATGCGGATCGCCATGAAGAAATAGGCAACTGCAATGGCATAGCGGCTGGTCGAGCGTGCCAGCGCATAGCCTGCCGGCACGCCGAGAAGCAGCGACAGGATGACGGAACCGCCGGCAATCAGCAGGCTCGACGAAACGAGGCTCCAGACATCGAACAGGTGGAAAACCGTCGCGAACTGTTCGAAGGTTGGTGTGAAGGTCAGTTTCGGCGGGATCGAGAAGATGTCGCGCGATGGTTTGTAAGCGGTCGATGCCAGCCACAGGAAGGGCAGCAGGAAAAAGGCGAGCATGACAACGATGAAGCTGCGCTCGCCGATGCGGCTGAGGGTACGTGCGCTCATCGCCCGTTCGCCTTTCTGTCCGCCTTGCGGATCAACAGGATGAAGCCTGCAGCGATCACGGCGATGCAGATCAGCGTCAGATTTGATATCGCCGAGGCGCGGCCGATATTGAAGAATTCAAGCCCCTGCTTTACCGCATGCAGCATCAGCGTGTTGGTTGCATTGCCCGGCCCGCCGCCTGTCGTCACGTAGACGCTGTCGAAGATGCGAAAGGCATCGATGGTGCGCAGCGTCAGCGCCAGCAGGATCGAAGGCAGCATGAGCGGAATGACGATGATCCTCAGACGCTGCGACGCTGTCGCTCCATCCACTTCCGATGCCTCGAGAATATCGCCCGGCAATGCCTTCAAGCCGGCGAGCAGGATCAGCGCCACGAGTGGCGTCCATTCCCAGATGTCGACGAAGATAAGGGTTGCTAGCGCCGAGTTCGCATTGGCGAAAAGCCCACGCGGATTGGAAATCCCGAACTCGGCAAGATAGTAGCCGACGAGCCCGTAGTCGGCGAGCAACAGCGCCCGGAAGATCAGTCCGACCACAAGCGGCGTGATCGTGACTGGAATGAGGATCAGCGCCAAGCAGATCCGGTTGAAGCGATCATCGCGCCAGAGCGCCAGCGCTATGGCAAAGCCGAGCAGCAATTCGACAGTCACAGCGCCGACCGTGAAGATGACAGTGTTGACGAAGGCCCCGCGCGTCACCGTGTCGGAGAGAAGATCGATATAATTGCCGAGGCCGACGAAATGCGTCCGCGCCGGCTTGAGCAAATTATATTCGTAGAGGCTGAACCAGATGCCCTGCGCCAGCGGCCAGACGCCGATGACGAGCACGTAGATGACGGCCGGCAGTGTCATCAGGATGAAGAACAGCCGCCTGCGCTCCAGATAGGAAACGCTGAAGGCCGGGGTGGGCTTCAGCGCGGAAGTGAGGGATAGGGTCACGTCATGTCCATCAGGTTCCTGGTTCGATGCGCGCTACCGGGATCAAGCCCGCGGCTCACCCGATCATGAAGCCTGAGGCGCATCGGATCAATGGTCTGGAAATGGCGGGGCCGCGACGTAGGTTGCGGCCCCTGGGAGGAAACCGTTTTGTTCTCAGAAGAGCTTTGCGGCGGCTTCCTGAGCGGCATCGAGCGCCTTCTTAGGATCGGCATTGCCGACGAGCACGTCGTTGACGGCGGTGCCGAGCAGGTCCTGAATCTCCGGATATTGCGGGATGCGCGGACGATATTCGCCGTCGCCATGCTCGAAGGTTTCGGCGATGACGGGCAGGAAGGGGAACTTATTCAGAAGATCAGGATCGGTCATCTCGCTCTTGCGCAGGAAGCTGCCGGCGCCCATCATGTTGAATTCCTTGTGCACCGGCGGGCTGACCAGCCACTTGATGAAAGCCCAGGCGGCTTCCTTCTGCGTGTCCTTGATGCCGGCGTTGATCGCCATGCCCCAACCGCCTATGCCGTAGAGCTTCGGCAGGCCGGCGCCGCGCGGCGCCGTCGTGATCGCTACCTTGTCGACGATCTTGGAAATCGACGGATCATAGTAGCCGGGCGCGCCGACCGACCATGTCTGCATGGTCGCGGCAATGCCCTGGCGGAAGCTTTCCTCGCGTCCGCCCCAGTCGTAATCAACGGCGCCGGGAGGTGCAGCCTTCATAAAGAGGTCCTTGTAGACGGTCAGGCTCTTGATATTGGCTTCGGAATTCAGCGCCGGCTTGCCATCCGAGCCGAGGATCGATCCGCCCATTTCGGTATTGTACTGCATCCAGTCCTGCGCGACCGCCGGGCCCTTCTGGCCGTTGGCGACGAAGCCGTAGGTCTTCTTGGCCGGATCGGTCAGCTTGTAGGCGGCCTCGACCAACTCTTCCATCGTCGTCGGCGCCTTCAGGCCGGCGGCGTCAAACAGATCCTTGCGATAGGCGAGCACGTTGGCATAACCGGCGAAGGGGAAAGCGACTTGCTTGTCGCCCCAATGGCCGAGCGCATTGAGAAGCGTCGGGTAGATGTCGTCGAGCTGCAGTTCGGCAGCATCGCGCTTCATCCAGTCGGTGAGGTCGACCGTATAGTTGTTCTCGGCATACTGGCCGGACCAGACGATATCCATGGTAACGAGATCGTAGCCGCCGGTGCCGCCGACGAAATCGGTCGTCGTCTTGGTGAGCAGCGAGCCATAGTCGAGAATGTCGACCTTGACGGTCGCGCCCGTCTCCTCGCTGAATTTCGGAGCAAGGGCCGCCAGGACCGCGGCAAACTGGTCGTTCTGCGAAGCAAGCGTGAGGGTGATGCCGCCATACTTCTTGTCGGCACCGATGGCTGAGCCGGCAAAAACGACCGAGACGAGGCCTACGATCGCCAATTTCTGTGTGAGACTGCTGAGCGATTTCATTTTTGCTCCCCTTATTTTGATTGGCCGGGGCACTATACATCAAACAAAATCGCACTCAAGCGCACTTGACAAAAAATTGTAAACATTAAAAATCACAAAATAAAACATATTCGCGCATGAATGTCCATATTTTATGCGCGTTGCTTAAAAAATAGCAGGGAGTGACGATTGCTTTACTGTTGCACGAGCTGCCCATCGATGACGACTACGCCGGACGAGCGACTGAAAGAGCTGGAATGCCGCGCACATGATGAAATGGCGCGCATCGAAGCGCTCGGCGCAGACTGGCCGGCGCTCGCCGACGAGGACAGAGACGATTTCCATTCCATCGTCATCTGCGGTGCCGGCTTCTCCGGGCTGTCGATTGCTTTTGCTTTGAAGCGGCGCGGCATCCGCTCGGTGCATCTTATCGATCAGAGCGAGGAAGGTCGCGAAGGTCCGTGGGTGACCTGCGCCCGCATGCAGACGCTGCGGTCGCCGAAATATCTCTCAGGCCCGGATCTCGGCATCCCCAGCCTGACGTTGCGTTCCTGGTATGAAGCGCTGAACGGCACGGAGGCCTGGGAGGCGCTCGACAAGATCAGCCGCCAGGACTGGATGAACTATCTCGTCTGGTTTCGAAGGACTGTCGGTATCGACGTCGAAAACGGCACGATGCTTTCCTCGATAAATCCGGCGGGGGGCGAACTTGCTCTCACGCTGACAAAGGGTGACGGCACCAGCCGTACGATTACCTGCCGCCATCTGGTGATGGCGACCGGCATCGACGGCTGCGGCGGTCCGCGCATACCCGCGATGGTCAAGACGCTGCCGAAATCCACCTGGACGCATAGCAATGAGCCGATCCCGATCGATTTCCTCGAGGCTAGGGATGTCGCAATCCTTGGCGGCGGCACGTCGAGCTTCGACTGGGCGGTGGCGGCCCTGGAGACAGGAGCCAGAAAGGTGACCATGTTTGCGCGGAGCGCCGATCTGCCGCGCACGGAGGTTCTCGCCTGGACAAACTTCCCCGGCTTCCTCGGCCATTTCGCCGACCTGCCTGATCTGGAGCGCTGGCGCTTCGCCCACCTCTACTTCAATTTCAAGGTGCCGCCGACGCAGGAGCAGTATGACCGAGCCTGCCGCCACCCTGGCTTTACCATGCAACTCGGCTGTGGCGTCGGCGAACTCTCGATGGACGGCGGCAAGATCAGGCTGACGACCGCAAATGACATCTTCCACGCCGATCACCTTCTGCTGGGCACCGGTTACGAGATTAATTTCGCGCTCAGGCCCGAGCTTGCCAGCCTTACCGAGGCCGCAGCACTTTGGAAGGACCGTTTCCAGCCGCCGCAGGGAGAAGAGAATACCATGCTTGCCGACCATCCCTATCTCGGTCCTGGTTTCGAACTTATGCCGAGACACGCTGAAGCCGGCTGGGTCTCGCGCATCCATATGTTCAATGCCGGCGCGCTGGCGAGCCTCGGCCCCATCAGCAATGGCGTCACTGGTCTCAAATACGGCGTGCCGCGCATCGTCGGTGCCCTGGTGAAAGCGCTGTTCATCGAGGACTCCAACCGGTATCTTGAAGCATTGGCCGCCTATGACGAACCGCATTTCGATCCTGGCATAGACGATGACGTCACGACATCAAGAGAGGTTTTGGCATGAGACAGGCCGCCGCCGTTCAATTTTCCGGACTGGAGACCATCCTTTCGCGCGCGCGCGAGGACAGTGTCGAATTTCCTTACCTCCTCGCCAACCATATTCCAATGGTGCTGATCGCGCTTGATCGCCTCGGTGCCTCGCCGGAACGGCTGGATCAGTGGTACGAGCAGTATCGCGACAGCCACAAGCTTCAGCCGATGCCGCCGCCGGTTGCTCCGATTATCAGGGCAGCCTGGGCCGAGGCGCTTGGCGACCGCACCCGCGAGACGGATTACCGCGCCTTCTTCATCGGCGAAACCCACCGGCTCGGCATTGATGCCGTTATCCGAACCTACCTGCCTGCCATGGTGAACGGCCTTGCCGGCAGCGCCATGCATCCGCTGATGCGTCTTGCTTATGGTGTCCTCAAAAAGGACAACGAGGAGGTCGGCACCGCGCTTGGCTATTGGGCGGCCTGTTATCTGCCGCTTCCCCCCGCGACCGGCACCGCTCCCGATACGGACGATCCTGGAAGGGTGCTTGCCGATGTCAGCAATATCGAAGGCATCCGCGATTATGCGCCGGAAACGGATCTGCTCTGGCATAATATCCGCGCTGTCGCTGCCCTTCCGGGCTTCCGTCCTGTTATCGATCGCCTGGCTTTCGGCGCAGCTACGCCGCGCCGAATGGCCGCGACTTCGCTTGCGCTCTTCGCCGGAACCATGGATTTCTCCGCACTCCATTCCGTCACTGGCCTGCATTGGCTGCGCCTCGTCTCTCTGCACCTGGAAAATGCCGAGCCCTTTTACCGCGCTTTCTGGCAGGTGATTGCCTCGCTGGTGCCGAAGATCGGCTTTCCAGAACTTCCCACCGCCGAGGCGCTGGAAGAAATGCGCAGTCGAGAGGCGCCCGTCTGGGCAGAGATCAAACGCGCCGCGATCGCTTCGGACGACGAACACGATGTCAGCCTGGTTTTTTCCGCCTTGCAGGAGGAAGAGGTTTGGAAGGATCCCCTCTATCGCGTCGTTGCGGCGTGCAGGGTTGGGCTGATCGCATAGCGGATGATGGAAGGATTGATGACGCCGAGCCTCGTAATCGAAAATGCCAGGACCGAAGCCGGCGCGATCGTCTCGCTCATTCTGGCCAATGACCGGATCGCCGCGATCGGTCCGAATGCGGCGGCCGGCATCGACCCCGCGGTGCCGCGGTTTGATGCTGCCGGCGGCCTGCTTTGCCATCCTTTCGTTGACGGTCATATTCATCTCGACAAGACCCTGATCGGACTGCCTTTCATCCCGCATATCCCCGGCGATACCGTCGCCAAGCGCATCGAGGCGGAAAAATCCCTGCGGCGCACGGTGTCTTTATCGGTCGAAGCCCGCGGCGGCGCCCTGCTGGAGAGGCTCGCAGCCTATGGAACGCTCTCCGTGCGCAGCCACGTCGATATCGATACCGAAGTTGGCCTGAAGGGTCTGGAGGCCGTGCTCTCGCTGAAGCAGAGCCATGGTCATCTCGTCGATATCCAGACCGTTGCGTTCCCGCAATCCGGCGTGCTCCGCGATCCCGGCACCGCAGGGCTGCTCGATGCGGCGATCGCCGCCGGCGCTGATCTCGTCGGCGGCCTTGATCCTGCCGGCATCGATAACGACGTGACCGGCCATCTCGATGCGATCTTCGCCGTCGCCGGCAAATACGGCGTCGGGCTTGATATCCATCTACATGACAGCGGCGCGCTCGGCGCTTTCGAGCTGCGCCAGATCGCCGACCGCACAGTAGCGCTCGGTCTCGAAGGAAAAGTGGTCGTCAGCCACGCCTTCTGCCTCGGCGAGTTGGGGGATGCCGATTTCGGCCGCACCGCCGCAGTACTCGCCAGGTCGGGCGTAGCGATCATGACCAGCGCCCCAGGACCCGTGCCCATGCCGCCAGTCAAGCGGCTTGCCGCCGCCGGCGTCCGGTGCTTCTGTGCCAACGACAATATCCGCGACGCTTGGTCGCCCTTCGGCAATGGCGATATGCTGGAGCGTGTCGGCATTCTCTGTGATCGCCAGGATCTTCGTTCGGATGAGGATCTGGCAGCGGCCTTCCGCCTGGCAACCCAGGCGCCGGCCGAGATCCTCGGCCGCCCCGTCGGCTCCTTTCAGGCCGGCTCGCCCGCCGATTTTAACATCTTGCCTGCCGCGTCGCTGGCAGAGGCCGTCGCTGCCCGTCCTCTCGATCGTACCGTCTTCCGCGGGGGCGCCATCATCGCCCGTGGTGGCCGGCTGATCGTCTGATTTTTTCCGTCAATGCAGTGCGCATGGGAGAACCACCGATGAAGGGTCGTCTCTGGATTCAATCACCGCTCGCCATCATGGCCGAGGGCGCTGGGGGCGGCATCGTCGTCGAGAATGGCCGTATCGTTGAACTGGTCACGGCTGGACGGCAGCCCGCAGACTCCGTCGATGCGCGCTTCGACGCCGGCCGGCACATCGTCATTCCGGGTCTCGTCAACGCCCATCATCATATGTTCCAGACCCTGACGCGCGCCCATCCGGCTGCGATCAACAAGTCGCTGTGGCCATGGATCCGCACGCTCTATCCGATCTGGGCAAAACACATGACGCCCGAAGCCTTCCGTCTTGCCGTCCGTCTCGCATTGACCGAGCTCCTGCTTTCCGGCTGCACCACCACCTCCGACCACCACTATCTCTACGCCGCCGGCCTCGAAGACGCGATGGATGTCGAGGCCGAGGAGGCAGCTCGCCTCGGCATGCGCATCACGCTGACGCGAGGCAGTCTCAACATCAAAGACCAGCAGGGTGTCATTTCGCCCGCCAATGTCGTGCAGGACGACGACGTGATCCTCGCCGACAGCGAGCGTGTGCTTCGGCGTTATCACGACCGCTTCGAAGGGGCGATGGTGCAGGTGGCGCTGGCACCCTGCGCCCCCTTCGACGTCACGCTGGAGCTGATGCGCGAAACAGCAGCACTGGCTGAACGCTATGATTGCCGGCTCCACACCCATCTGGTCGAGACCAGGACGGAAGCAGAATATTGCCGCAGCAAATTTGCTTGCACGCCGGTGGAATATCTCGACCGTTGCAACTGGCTGAATACCCGCACCTGGCTTGCTCACGGCATCCATTTCGATGATGCCGAGATCGCCGAGCTTGGCCGGCACGGCGTCGGCATCTGTCATTGCCCGACCTCGAACATGGTGCTTGCTTCTGGCATGTGCCGCACATGCGAGCTGGAAGCAGCAGGCGCGCCGGTCGGTCTCGGCGTCGACGGTTCGGCCTCCAACGACAACTCCAACCTGATGGAAAGCGTGCGCCATGCACTGATGCTGAACCGCCTCAGCTACGGCGCTGAAGCCGTCACCCATATCGACGCGCTTCGCTGGGGAACCGCTGGCTCGGCAAAGCTGCTTGGCCGCGACGATATCGGCAGCATCGCGCTGGGCCGTCAGGCGGATCTGGGCTTTTACAGGCTCGACGAATTGCGTTTCTCTGGTGCCGGCGATCCGCTGGCCGCCCTGGTGCTCTGCGGCGCCACCACGGCCGACCGTGTGATGATCGCAGGCGAATGGCGCGTCGCCGACGGAATGCCTGCGGGTGTCGACATCGAGGCGCTGATAGCCGATCACAATCGCGTCGCCCGCAATTTTCTTCTGTCAGTCTGAGGAGGCTCCATGGCGATCGACTTTGTCATCCGCAACGCCCGACTGGCAGGCTTGACTGAACCGACCGACATCGCCTTCGAGGCGGGCCGCATCGCGGCGATCGCGCCTGGTTTCGTCTGCGATGCGCCGCATTATGATGCCGGGGAAAAATTTGCCTGTGCAGGTCTCATCGAAACCCATATCCACCTCGACAAGGCCGGGATCATCAGTCGCTGCAATCTCTGCACCGGGACACTCGCGGAAGCCATCAGCGAAACCTCCCGGGCCAAGGCGGCCTTCACCGAGGAAGACGTCTATGCCCGTGCTGCCGCGGTCGTCGAAATGGCGATCCTCAACGGCACCATCCGCCTGCGCACCTTCGTCGAGATCGACCCACGCGCCGGGTTCCGCTCCTTCGAGGCGATCAGGCGTCTGAAGGCGGATTATGCCAGCCTCGTCGACATCGAAATCTGCGCCTTTGCCCAGGAGGGCCTGACGAACGATCCCGATACGGAAGAGATGCTGGAACAAGCGTTGAAGGCGGGCGCCGATCTGGTGGGAGGCTGCCCCTACACCGATCCCGAGCCGACCGAACACATCCGTCGCATCTTTGACATCGCCATGCGCCATGACGTCGCCGTTGATTTCCACCTCGATTTCGATCTCGACCCTGCAGGCTCTGATCTTCCGACCATTATCGTCGAGACCGTCGCGCGCCGATACCAGGGGCGCGTCTCGGTCGGCCACGTCACCAAGCTCTCGGCCCTGCCGCTGGAAGAGCTGGAGCCGATCGGCCGCCGTCTCGCCGAGAGCGGCATCGCGCTGACCGTCCTGCCGGCCACCGATCTCTTCTTGACCGGCCGCAATTCGACCTTTCTCATCCCTCGCGGCGTGACACCCGCTCATCGCCTGGCAGCACTCGGTGTCGTGACGACCATCTCCACCAATAATGTCCTCAATCCGTTCACGCCCTTCGGCGACGTCAACCTGATGCGCATGGCCAATCTCTACGCGAACATTGCCCAGATCGGCACCACCGATGGCCTCGACGGCGTCTTCGCCATGATCACGGCGCAGGCAGCCACCCTCCTGGGAATAAAGGGCTACGGCATTGCGATCGGTAGCGGGGCAGATGTCGTCCTCTTCGACGCCCCGTCGGCTGCCGAAGCCGTTGCGACCATCGCGCCCGCGCTCATCGGTTGGAAAAAAGGCCGCCGGAGCTTCCTGCGACCGCGCCCTCGGCTTTTCGTGCACGAAGGATAATTTCGTCGCCGGTCGGCGTGCTTATGCGAGCGGTGTTCCACGTTCGGCATGAGCTGGCGTTTAGCCGCCCTGTGTTGGAGCGCAATTTGTCGGTGATCACACGCTTTGGCGGCGTGGGTTGCTTGTTCAGAAATCGCGTCAGCAGGCACTTGGCCGCCTTGATGTAACTTCGCGTCTGGACGATCTCATCGAGCACATATCCGTCCTGATCAACCGCTCTCCACAACCAGCCTTTCTGACCGTTGATGCGCACGAGTTCAATCGAACTGCCAAACGTTGCCGCCAAAGGGTTGCCGCAAAAGGCGAGGTTCCATAATGCTGATTATGCCAGGTTTACATGTAAAACGAGCATTTCATAATCTAAGCAACCTATAGTAAAGAAGCGACTTGCCCCTGGCCGACGTGGATGAATCCAACAAGACACTCCCCCCGAGCACGGCGCCTTCCCGGATCTTCAGTGCCCGGAGCCAGGCGTAACTCAGATATGCAGGGCGGCCCCCAAAGCTTTCAGCGCCGCCTCCATGACCGCTTCGCTGCGGGTCGGATGTGCGTGGATGGTGCCGGCTATGTCTTCCAGGCGTGCACCCATCTCGATGGCCAGCGCAAAAGCTGCCGAGAGCTCGGAGACCCCGGCTCCCACCGCCTGCAGGCCGAGCACGAGATTGGTGTCGGCGCGGGCCACGACGCGCACGAAGCCCTCTTCGGATAGCATCGTCATCGCCCGCCCGTTGGCGCTGAACGGAAACTGGCCGGTGCGAATCTCATAACCTTGCGCCTTCGCTTCCGCCGGCGACAGGCCGGCGCTGACGATCTCCGGATCGGTGAAGCAGATAGCTGGGATGCATCGTTTGTCCCAGGCTCGCTTCTTCCCGGCGATGATTTCCGCCACCATCTCCCCTTGCGCCATGGCCCGATGGGCAAGCATCGGCTCACCGGTCACGTCGCCGATCGCATAGATGCCGCGCATGGACGTGCGGCAACGATCATCAATCCTCAGATAAGGGCCGGCACGATCAAGATCGAGCTCTTCGAGACCTGACCCTGCGGTTCTTGGACGGCGCCCGACGGTGACGAGAATGCGGTCCGCCGGCAGGGACTGCTGGCGGCCATCAGCCGTTTCGACGATTAACGCCTCGCCATTGTCGGCAAGACCGATCGCCTTCGCGCCGGTCAACACCCGGATACCGCCTTCAGTCAGCTTGCGCATGACGGGCCGCACCAGCTCGGCATCATATTGCGGCAGCACCTGTGGCGTCGCCTCGACGATCGTCACATCAGACCCCATCTTGGAAAAAGCCGTCCCGAGCTCCAGTCCGATGTAACCGCCGCCGACCACGACGAGCTTTTTCGGCAGCTCTGTCAGCGATAGCGCCTCTGTCGAGGAAATGACGCGGCCGCCGAAAGGCAGGTTCGCAAGCTCCACCGGATCCGAACCGGTGGCGATCACCACCGTCTCGGCGCGGATGATCTGTTGGCCTATTTCCGTCTCCACCTCCACCGTCTTGCCGTCGCGGAAGTGGGCGCGGCCGTGGACGATCTTGACTCGTGCCTTCTGCAGCAGCCCCGAAACACCACCTGTGAGCCGGCCGACGATACCGTCCTTCCAGGCAATCGTCCTGCCGAGATCGATCGAGGCGCCCTCGACGCGGATGCCCATCGGGTTCTTGCCGGCAAGCATTCTTTGCGTCGCATCGAATTCCTCGGCCGCATGGATCAACGCCTTGGAGGGAATGCAGCCGACCGTCAGGCAGGTGCCGCCCGGTTTGCCGGCCTCGACGATAACAGTATCGATGCCGAGCTGCCCGGCGCGAATGGCGCAGACATAACCGCCCGGACCGGCGCCGATGACGAGGAGCTTGCAGACGATCTCTTTCATGGATCTCAGCTTTCGATAAAAATGAGCGCCGGCGTTTCGAGCAGCGTGCGGATGCGCTGCACGAAGTTTGCCGCATCCCAGCCGTCGATGATGCGATGATCGAAGCTGGAGGAGAGGTTCATCATCTTGCGCGGCACGAACTGCGTGCCGTCCCAGACCGGTCGTGTGGCGATCTTGTTGACGCCGACGATCGCCACTTCGGGATGATTGATGATGGGTGTCGAGACGATGCCGCCGAGCGCGCCGAGCGAGCTGATTGTGATGGTGGAGCCGGAAAGCTCATCGCGTGTCGCAGTACCCGATCGCGCCGCTTCCGCCAGCCGGCTTATCTCGGCGGCGCAATCCCAGATGCCGCGAGCTTCCGCGTGCCGGACCACCGGCACGGTCAGACCGGCCGGCGTCTGCGTGGCGATGCCGATGTGTACGGCACCATAGCGCGTGATGATGCCGGCATCGTCGTCGAAAGTGGCGTTGACGTCAGGCTGCTCGGAAATGGCCTTGACCAGCGCCCGCATCAGGAAGGGCAGAACCGTCAGCTTCGGATGATCTGGCCTGCGATCGCCGTTCATTGTGGCGCGCAACTCCTCAAGCGCGGACATATCCACTTCCTCCACATAGGTGATGTGGGGGATGCGCGAGGCGGAAAGCACCATCTTCTCGGCGATGCGGCGGCGCAGGCCGGTCAGCTTGATCTCCTCGGTCGCCGTCTTCTTGGCAAAACCGTTCTTGACCGCAGCAGGAGCGGTTCCAGGAGTCAGGAATTGCTCGATATCCTCGCGCAGGATACGCCCCGCCGGTCCTGTACCCTGCACCTGCCTGAGATCGACACCGCTTTCCCTGGCAAAGAGCCGCACCGAGGGAGCGGCAAGCGGCTTTTCCGCCGGCGCCGCCGTCGGCACTGGCGCCGCCGCAGGGGCTGGCGCTGCCGGAGCAGGTCTTGCAATCTCGGCTCTGTGCGTTTCGGCAAGCGGCGTCTGCGAGATATGCATGGGCTGAGCCTCGCCGACATCTCCCGCCGTCTCGATCCGCACCAGCGGGGCCTTGACCGCGATGCGGTCTCCGACCTCGCCGGCAAGCCATATGACGGTGCCATTGACGGGAGACGGAATTTCCACGGTGGCCTTGTCGGTCATGACGGCGGCGATCACCATGTCCTCGCGGACGGGATCTCCCGTCTTCACCTGCCATTCCACAATCTCGGCCTCGGCGACCCCCTCCCCGACATCGGGCATCTTGATGATGAATTCGCCCATGGCTCAAGCCTCCATGACTTCGGCAAGCGCCCGCCCGACACGGCCGGGACCGGGGAAATAGTCCCACTCCTGCGCATGCGGATAGGGCGTGTCCCAGCCGGCAACGCGCACGACCGGCGCTTCGAGATGATAGAAGCAATGCTCCTGCACCAGCGCCGCGACTTCGGCGCCGAAGCCGGAGGTCAGGGTTGCCTCATGCACGACGACACAGCGACCGGTCTTCGAGACCGAGTTGACGATCGTGTCGAGATCGAGCGGCAGCAGGCTTCTGAGGTCGATCACCTCGGCATCGATGCCGGCATCCTCGGCTGCGGCAAGCGCCACATGCACCATGGTGCCGTAGGCAACCACCGTCACCGCCGATCCCATGCGGCGCACCTCAGCCTTGCCGATCGGGATGGTGTAGTGGCCGTCCGGCACTTCTCCGAGGTCGTGTTTCGACCAGGGCGTCACCGGCCGCTCGTGATGGCCATCGAAGGGGCCGTTATAGAGCCGCTTCGGCTCCAGGAACATGACAGGATCGGGATCCTCGATCGCCGCGATCAGCAGGCCTTTGGCGTCATAGGGATTGGACGGCACGATCACCTTCAGCCCGCAGACATGGGTAAAAAGTGCCTCCGGACTCTGGCTGTGCGTCTGGCCGCCGAAGATGCCGCCGCCGGTCGGCATGCGCACGACGATCGGGCAGGTGAAATCGCCGTTGGAACGGTAGCGGATGCGCGCCGCCTCCTGCGTCAGCTGGTCATAGGCGGGATACATGTAATCGGCGAACTGGATTTCGACACAGGGCTTCAGCCCATAGGCCGCCATGCCGATCGCCGTGCCGACGATGCCGGATTCGCTGATCGGTGTATCGAAGCAGCGCGTTCTGCCGTATTTTGCCTGCAGCCCCTGCGTCGAGCGAAAGACGCCGCCGAAATAGCCGACATCCTCGCCGAAAACGACGACATTGTCGTCGCGTGCCATCGAGACGTCCATGGCGCTGCGCACCGCCTCGATCATCGTCATTCTGGCCATGTCAGTACCCCGCCTTCTGCCGCTGGCGGCGGATATGCGGCGGCATCTCGGCATAGACGCCCTCGAAAATGTCGCGCACCGAAGGCCTGCCGCCGGCATGCAGCGTGCCATGCGCCTCTGCCTGGCGCTGCGCCTCGATCACCTCGTCCATGATTTCGGCTTCGGCCTGTACATGCCGCTCCTCCGACCATGTGCCCTTGACGATCAGGTGTTTCTTCAGCCGCAGCACGGGATCGCCGAGCGGCCAGGCCTCCGATTCCGTCTTGGGCCGATAGGCGCTCGGATCGTCGGAGGTCGAATGGGCGCCGACGCGATAGGTCACATATTCGATCAGCGTCGGGCCGAGATTGCGCCGCGCGCGCTCCGCCGCCCAGCTGGCGACGGCATGGACGGCGAGATAGTCGTTTCCGTCGACACGCAGCGCCGGAATGCCGAAGCCAAGGCCGCGGGCAGCGAAGGTGCCGGAGCCGCCGCGGGCGATGCCCTGGAAGGTGGAGATCGCCCATTGATTATTGACGATGTTGAGGATGACCGGCGCCTTGTAGGTCGAGGCGAAAACGAGCGCCGAGTGGAAATCCGATTCCGCCGTCGATCCGTCGCCGATCCAGGCCGCGGCAATGCGGCTGTCATTCTTGATCGCCGAGGCCATTGCCCAGCCGACGGCCTGCACATATTGGGTGGCGAGATTGCCCGAGATGGTGAAGAAGCCATGTTCCTTGGAGGAATACATGATCGGCAGTTGCCGGCCGCGCAGGGGATCGCTCTCGTTCGAGTAGATCTGGTTCATCATCTCGACCATCGGATAGTCGTCGGCAATCAGCAGGCCTGCCTGGCGATAGGTCGGGAAATTCATGTCTCCCTTCTCGAGCGCCTTGCGAAAGGCGCAGCTGACGGCCTCTTCGCCGAGATGCTGCATATAGAAGGAGGTCTTGCCCTGCCGCTGCGCCATCAGCATGCGGGCGTCGAAGGCGCGCAGCTTCATCATGTTGCGAAGCCCGGTCAGCAACTCCTGATTGGAGAGCGACCCTGCCCAGGGACCGACCGCCTCGCCTTCGCGATTCAAAACACGGATGATGGAATAAGCAAGGTCGCGGATATCTTCGGATGCGACATCCACCTCCGGCCGCGGCACCGAACCGGCCTTGGCAATCTTGACGTTGGAAAAATCGGGCTGACCGCCGGGGCGAACGGCGGGTTCGGGAACATGCAGGCTCAACCGAGCGGAATCCACCATGCTTTTTCTTTCCTCCCTTTGCCGTCCTTGCTCCTCCTCCAGAAGCAGGGCCGGATGTGGTCCTTATAGATTTCGGGCGATCACCATGCGCTGCACGTCGCTCGTTCCTTCATAGATCTGGCAGATGCGCGCATCGCGGTAGATTCGCTCAACCGGATAGTCAGCCATGTAGCCATAGCCTCCATGGATCTGGATCGCGTCGGAGCAGACGCGCTCGGCCATTTCGGAGGCAAAGAGCTTCGCCATCGAGGCTTCCGACAGGCAGGGCAGCCCGGCCTCCCTGAGCGAGGCGGCATGAAAAACAAGTTGCCGGGCCGCCTCGATCCGCACCGCCATATCGGCAAGGCGGAAAGCAACGGCCTGATGCTCGAAGATCGGCTTGCCGAAGGCCGTGCGCTCTCTGGCGTAGTCGCGCGCGGCCTCGAAGGCCGCCCGCGCCATGCCGACGGCCTGCGCCGCGATGCCGATCCGCCCGCCCTCGAGATTGGCGAGCGCGATGCGATAGCCCTCGCCTTCCGCACCGAGCCTGAGTTCTGTCGGAATGCGCATGCTGTTGAAGGCGATCTGGCAGGTATCGGAGGAATGCAGCCCAAGTTTTTCCTCGACGCGGATCACCTCGTAGCCCAGCGTATCCGTCGGCACGATGAAGGCGGTGATGCCCTTCTTGCCGACATCGGGATCGGTAACGGCAAAGACGATAATGACATCGCCGTTCTTGCCCGAGGTGATGAATTGCTTGGAGCCGTCGATCACGTAGTGGTCACCGTCACGCCGCGCCCTGGTCTTCAGGTTCGAGGCATCGGAACCGGCCTGCGGCTCGGTCAGCGCAAAGCCGCCAATCCATTCGCCGCTGGCCAGTTTCGGCAGGAAGCGCTGCCGCTGCTCCTCGGTACCGAATTTCAGGATTGGCACACAGCCGACGGAGCTATGCACGCTCATGATCGTCGAACACGTCCCGTCACCCGCGGCAATTTCCTCCAGCGCCGCGGCATAGGCGACCACGCCGGTATCCGATCCCCCATAGGCTTCCGGCACCAGCATGCCGAGCAGCCCGAGTTCACCCATCTCCTTCAGTTCCTCACGCGGGAAGAGATGCTCCCGGTCGCGTTTGGCCGCCCCCGGCGCCAGCCGGTCACGGGCAAAGTCGCGCGCGAGATCTGAGATCTGCTGCTGGAGGTCGGAAAGGATCATCTGTTCTCTCCCTTTCCTATTGCCGTTCGATGGCAACGGCGGTCGCCTCGCCGCCGCCGATGCAGAGCGCGGCCATGCCGCGCTTCAGGTCGTACCGCTCCAGTGCTGCAAGCAGCGTTACCAGAATCCGGGCCCCCGAGGCGCCGATCGGATGGCCGAGCGCGCAGGCGCCGCCATGCACATTCACCTTTTCATGCGGCAGGTTGAGATCGCGCATCGCCGCCATGGCGACGACGGCAAAAGCCTCGTTGATTTCGAACAGATCGACCTCCGACAACGGCAAGCCGGTGCGATCGGACAACTTCTGCAACGCGCCGATCGGTGCGGTGGCAAAAAGATTGGGCGCCTGCGAATGCGTGGCATGGCCAAGGATGGTGGCAAGCGGCTTTAAGCCGCGATGCTGCGCCTCGGAGCGGCGCATCAGCACCAGGGCTGCCGCACCATCGGAAATCGAGCTGGAATTGGCGGCGGTCACCGTGCCGCCGTCGCGGAAGGCGGGCTTCAGCGTCGGGATCTTGTCGAGCTTCGCCTTGCCGGGTTGTTCGTCGCGGCTCGCCACCTGCTCGGCTTTGCCGGATTTCACCGTGACCGGTACGATCTCGCTTTCGAAACAGCCTTCGGCAATCGCCTTCTGCGCCCGCGTCAGCGAGGCGATGGCGTAGTTGTCCTGTGCCTCGCGCGTGAACTGATAGGCCTCGGCGCAATCCTCCGCGAAGCTGCCCATCAAGCGCCCCTTGTCATAAGCATCCTCCAGCCCGTCGAGAAACATGTGATCCACGATACGCCCATGGCCAAGCCTGTAGCCGCCACGGGCCTTGTCAAGAAGATAGGGCGCATTCGTCATGCTTTCCATGCCGCCTGCAATCGCCACTGAGGCGCTGCCGGCGGCAATCAGGTCATGCGCCATCATCGCGGCCTTCATGCCTGAGCCGCACATCTTGTTGACGGTGCTCGCTGCAGTCGCGAAGGGCAGACCGGCATGGATCGCCGCCTGGCGCGCCGGCGCCTGCCCCTGCCCGGCCGGCAGGACACAGCCGAAGATGACCTCCTCAATCGCCTCGGCTGCGATGCGGCTGCGCTGCAGCGCTGCGCGAATCGCTGTCGCTCCGAGCTCCGGCGCTGTCGCCTCCTTCAGCTCTCCCTGAAAGCTGCCGATCGGTGTGCGCGCTGCACCGACGATGACGATGGGATCCTGCAAAACCATCTTTCCTCCTTGGGGCGAAGCGTTCACCGCGCGCCCATCCGCAATGCGCCGTCGAGTCGGATGACCTCGCCGTTCAGCATGTTGTTTTCCAAGATATGGCGTACCAGCCCGGCAAATTCCGCCGGCCGACCGAGCCGCGGTGGAAAGGGCACGCTCTTGCCGAGTGCTGCCTGAACCTCGGCCGGCATATCGGCCATCATAGGTGTCTCGAAAATTCCGGGTGCGATCGACACCACGCGAATACCGTGACGAGCAAGCTCGCGGGCGATCGGCAAGGTCATCGCCGCCACCCCGCCCTTGGAGGCGGCGTAAGCTGCCTGGCCGATCTGGCCGTCGAAGGCGGCAACCGAGGCCGTATTGACGATGACGCCACGTTCGCCTTCCGCATCCGGCTCGGTAGTCTGGATCGCCGCCGCTGCCAGCCGGACCATATTGAATGTGCCGATGAGATTGATGCTCACAGTGCGGGCAAAACTCTCTAGCCGGTGCGGCCCGTCGCGGCCGATCACCTTTTCGGCCGGTGCGACGCCTGCGCAATTCACCAATCCGCGCAAGTCGCCGAAGGCTTCGACGGCAGCGGCAACCGCCACCGCCCCCTCCTCGCCATCGGTCACGTCGGCCTTGACAAAACGGGCATCGCTTCCGAATTCCCTGACGATTCCCTGACCGGCTTCCGCGTTGAGATCGGCGATTGTCACCCGTGCGCCCGCCTCCACGAGCATGCGCACTGTTGCCGCGCCGAGGCCGGAGCCGCCGCCGGTCACGATGAAACTTGCACCTTGGATCAGCATGAATGTTCCTCCCCGCCGGCCGCGCCCTCCTCCAAGCGCAACCGACGGGTACGATTCTATTCGCTCCACCTATTGCAAGCGATGACAGAAATGCTCCATTATTTCGGCCAGTTTTGCCATAGTGAGGATAGGATGGCCGAGATCGAGCGACGCATGATCGCGCCGGGATTCGTGGAGGAAGCGCTCGACAGCCTGCGGCGGTTGGGCAAGCCGACGGCGCCAATTCTTGCCCGCGTTGGCCTGCAGTCCCCAGTCAATCAGCCGGTTTCGGCAGAGACCTATGGCGCGCTCTGGCTAGCGATCGCTGCCGAGCTCGACGATGAATTCTTCGGCATGGGCGCGCGGCCGATGCGCGGCGGCAGCTTCACGTTGCTTTGCCACTCTGTGCTGCATGCGCCGACGCTCGGTCACGCCCTGCGCCGGGCGCTGCGCTTCCTCGATGTCGTGCTCGACGATCCCAGGGGACGGCTCGTCATCCGCGACGGTCTGGCCGAGGTCGAGCTCACGGATGCCGGCGGCCCGCGTTCGGCCTTCGCCTATCGTACCTATTGGATCATCCTGCACGGCATCATCTGCTGGCTGGTCGGCCGGCGCATCCCGATCCGCCTCGTCGATTTCCGCTGCGCGGAGCCCAGACAAGGCGCCGACTATCGGCTCTTCTTCGGCGCGCCAGTGCGTTTCTCGCAAACCATCAGCCGGCTCGGCTTCGACAGCGCCTTGCTCGACCTGCCGGTGGCGCGTAGCGAACAGGCGCTCAAACAGTTCCTGCGCGGCGCGCCCGCCAATATTCTGGTGCGCTATCGCTATGATGCCGGTATCGCCGCCGCCGTCCGCCGCCGCCTGAACCTGGCCACGCCGAGTGCCTGGTCACGCTTTACCGATCTTGCCGCCGACATGCGCATGCCGCCCTCCACGCTCCGCCACCGCCTGCACGACGAGGGACAAAGCTATGCCGCCATCAAGGACGATATTCGCCGTGACCTCGCCGTCGATCTGCTACTGAATACGTCGAAGACCATCGGCGAGATTGCCGTGCAGCTCGGCTATTCCGAGCCGAGCGCCTTCTTCCGGGCCTTCCGGAAATGGATGGGCAAGAGCCCCGAAGGGTTTCGGCGGGACGGAGCAGAAATCGAGGGCATGTCAGTCGAAACGGTTGACCCGCCCTGACTGGCCTCGCGCTTTCATGAACATGGCGGCAATCTTCATCATGAAGGACTTGCTGAAGCGGCCAACAACCTCCTGATGAGGCTCGATGTACTAGGAGCGCTGGACGATATCGTAATTGTATTCGTCGACGACGATCCAACTCTGTTTGAGATCACCGAGACCGGCGCGCCGGCGTTCGATATCGGGAATTTCCAGGGCAACCCTTCCCGCCTCCGGTGGCTGTGTGGTGATTGCCAGAAGGACGAGATGGGTGTTTCCATCGCTCGCACTGCGGATCGCGATCACGACACAGACCGGGCGCTGTTTACGCCCCTCGGTCTCACCACGCTGCTGCTGCCATGCCCAGAGATACGGATAGGTTATCACCTCGCCAGGACGAAACTCATGGTTCATCGTCGTAGCTTTCCCCGCGCGCTAGCCGCTCAATCGCCTCGTCGAACAAATCGGCATGCTCGCCCGGCATCTCCGAAATGTGATGGGCACGACGCGGGTCCCCGCCGCTGCGCATTCGCTGATAGTGCTCATAGCTCATCAGCACGAAACGTGGCTTGTTGTGGCGTGTAAGAATAACCGGCTCGCGGCTCGCGACATCGGTGACATCACCAATCTGTTTATTGAGATCACCTGTCGTGAACTGTCGCATGATTATCGTCTCCAGTTTCATTTCCATATATTCCATATATTCCATATTTTCAAGAAAAGCCGCTCACGGGGCTCAACAAGAATTCGCAAGGCTCTTCGGCCCCATCATTCAAGGGCACTTTGACCCCGCCGCAACCCGCGCTACATATTTGAGCGGGAGGAGTGCCATGTTTGATTTTTCGCTCGGCGAAACCGCGGACGCGATCCGTGAAACGACGGCGCGGTTTGCCGCCGATCATATTGCTCCGCTGGCTGCGGAGATCGACGAAAGCAACACATTTCCACGCCAGCTTTGGCCTGAGATGGGCGCGCTCGGCCTGCATGGAATTACCGTCGAAGAAGAATTCGGCGGCGCCGGTCTTGGTTATCTCGATCATGTCGTCGCCATGGAAGAGGTTTCACGCGCCTCGGCCTCCGTGGGGCTCAGTTACGGCGCCCATTCCAATCTCTGCGTTAACCAGATCCGCCGCTGGGCCTCGCCGGAACAAAAGCGCCGCCACCTGCCGAAGCTGATCTCCGGCGAACATGTTGGTTCGCTCGCCATGTCGGAGGTCGGCGCCGGTTCCGATGTCGTCTCCATGCGCTTGCGCGCCGAGAAAAAAGGCGATCGGTATATTTTGAACGGCACCAAGTTCTGGATCACCAACGCGCCGCATGCCGATGTGCTTGTTGTCTATGCCAAGACCGATCCCGCAGCCGGCCCGAAAGGCATTTCCGCCTTCATCATCGAAAAGGACCTGCCCGGTTTCAGCGTCTCCAAGAAGCTCTCCAAGCTCGGCATGCGCGGCAGCGACACGGCCGAACTCGTCTTCGAAGATTGCGCGGTGCCGGCCGAGGCGCTGATGGGTCGGGAGGGAGAAGGTGTGAAGATCCTGATGTCCGGCCTCGATTACGAGCGCGCCGTGCTTGCCGCCGGACCGCTCGGCATCATGCAGGCCTGTCTCGACGTCGTGCTGCCCTATGTGAGCGATCGCAAACAGTTCGGCAAAGCGATCGGTGATTTCCAGCTGATGCAGGGCAAGATCGCCGACATGTATGTCGCGCTGAATTCGGCGCGCGCCTATGTCTATTCTGTCGCCCGCGCCTGCGATGCAGGCCGCGCGACGCGCACGGATGCAGCTGCTGCGATCCTCTTTGCCAGCGAAAATGCCGTGAAGGTCTCGCTGGAAGCGATCCAGGCGCTCGGTGGCGCCGGCTATACCAAGGAATGGCCGGTCGAACGCTTTTTGCGAGACGCCAAGCTCTACGATATCGGCGCCGGCACCAATGAGATCCGCCGTTACCTCATCGGCCGGGAGCTCATTGCGTCATGACGGTGATTTCGACTGCGATCGACCGCGACAGCGACAGCTTCAAGGCCAATGCCAGCAAGAACAAGGCGCTTATCGACGAACTCTACGACCATTCGGCGAAAGCGCGCGAGGGTGGATCGCAGACAGCACGCGAGCGCCACACCGGCAAGGGCAAGCTGCTGCCGCGCGACCGCATCCAGCTCTTGCTCGATGCCGGCAGCCCGTTCCTGGAGATCGGCACGCTGGCGGCCAACGGCATGTATGATGACGAGGCGCCCGGCGCCGGCATCATTACCGGCATCGGCCGCGTTTCCGGCCGCGAGGTGATGATCGTCGCCAATGATGCGACGGTGAAGGGCGGCGCCTATTACCCCCTGACGGTGAAGAAACATCTGCGGGCGCAGGAGATCGCCATGCAGAACCGGCTGCCCTGCCTCTATCTGGTCGATAGCGGCGGCGCCAATCTTCCGCATCAGGCCGAAGTCTTTCCCGACCGCGACCATTTTGGCGCGATCTTCTTCAACCAGGCCCAGATGTCGGCCGAAGGCATTCCGCAGATCGCCTGCGTGATGGGAAGCTGCACTGCCGGCGGCGCCTATGTGCCCGCCATGTCCGACGAAACGGTCATCGTGCGCAATCAGGGCACGATCTTCCTGGCCGGCCCGCCGCTGGTGAAGGCCGCGACCGGCGAGATCATCTCGGCCGAAGAGCTCGGCGGCGCCGAGACCCATGGCCGCCGCTCGGGCGTCGTCGATCATGTCGCTGAGAATGATGAACATGCATTGCTGCTCGTTCGCGATATTGCAGCCACTCTCAACAGTGTGAAAGCTATCGATATCGACCTCAAGCAGCCAAAACCGCCGAAACTCGATGCCGAGGATCTCTGTGGTCTCATCCCGGATGATGTGCGCTCGCCCTATGATGTGCGCGAGGTCATCGGCCGGATCGTCGATGGTTCGGAACTGCATGAGTTCAAGCCGCTCTACGGCACCACGCTGGTCTGCGGCTTCGCCCGTATCTGGGGCATGCCCGTCGCCGTCATCGCCAATAACGGCGTTCTCTTCTCCGAGAGTGCGCTGAAGGGCGCCCACTTCATCGAGCTCGCCTGCCAGCGCCGCATACCTTTGCTGTTTCTGCAGAACATCTCCGGTTTCATGGTCGGCGGCCGCTATGAGGCCGGCGGCATCGCCAAGGATGGGGCCAAGCTGGTGACGGCGGTCGCGACATCAACTGTTCCGAAAGTGACCGTCATCATCGGCGGCAGCTTCGGCGCCGGCAATTACGGCATGTGCGGCCGCGCCTATCGCCCCCGTTTCCTCTTCACCTGGCCGAACAGCCGCATCAGTGTGATGGGCGGCGAACAGGCGGCCTCTGTGCTTGCCACCATACGCCGAGACTCCATGGAGGCGCGCGGTGAGAATTGGCCTATTGAAGAGGAGGAAGCCTTCAAAGCGCCGATCCGCGCCGGCTACGAGGCCGAGGGCAACCCCTATTATGCCACCGCCCGCCTCTGGGACGACGGCATCATCGATCCGCGCCAGACGCGGGATGTGCTGGGCCTTGCCTTTTCCGCCTGCCTGAACGCGCCGATCCCGAAAGGGCCGCGCTTCGGCCTGTTCAGGATGTGAGGCGCCGATGATGGAAAGTCTACTCATTGCCAACAGGGGTGAAATCGCCCGCCGCATCATCCGCACCGCCAAGACGCTCGCCATCCGCACCATCGCCGTCTATTCAGAGGCCGATGCCGGCCTGCCCTTCGTAAGGGAGGCAGACGAGTCGATCGCCATCGGCCCCTCGCCGGCCCGGGAAAGCTATCTCTCGCAGGAACGCATCCTGGAGGCGGCCCGGCAAACCGGCGCTGCGGCGATCCATCCCGGCTATGGTTTCCTTTCGGAAAATGCCGGGTTTGCCGAAGCGGTGGAAAAGGCCGGGATCATCTGGGTCGGCGCGCCGCCTGCCGCCATCCGTGCGATGGGACTCAAGGATGCCGCGAAAGAATTGATGCAGGCGGCCGGGGTGCCTGTGACCCCTGGTTATCTCGGGCCTGACCAGAGCGAAGAGAGGCTGGCGGCCGAGGCTGATACCATCGGTTATCCCGTGCTTATCAAGGCTGTCGCCGGCGGTGGCGGCAAGGGCATGCGCCGCGTCGAGCGCGCGCAAGATTTCGCTGAACTTCTCGCCTCCTGCCGCCGGGAGGCGGCCGCCTCCTTCGGCGACGACCGCGTTCTGATTGAACGTTACATCGCCAATCCGCGCCATATCGAGGTGCAGATCTTCGCCGACATGTTCGGCAATTGCGTTCATCTTTTCGAACGCGATTGTTCGCTGCAGCGCCGTCACCAGAAGGTCATCGAGGAGGCCCCTGCCCCCGGGCTCGATGCCGCCGCCCGCGCAGCGATCTGCGATTCTGCGGTGAAGGCCGCAAGAGCGGTCAACTATGTCGGCGCCGGCACCATCGAATTCATCGCCGATGCCTCCGAGGGCCTGCATCCGGATCGCATCTGGTTCATGGAGATGAACACTCGCCTGCAGGTGGAACACCCGGTTACCGAGGCAATTACTGGCGAGGATCTGGTGCTGTGGCAGTTGAAGGTGGCTAGCGGCGAGCCTTTGCCGAAAATGCAGGACGAGATCGCCATGAATGGCTGGGCGTTCGAAGCCCGGCTCTATGCCGAAAATCCCGCCGCCGGCTATCTGCCCTCGACCGGCCGGCTTGAACATCTCAGCCTGCCGGCGACAGTCCGTGTCGATAGCGGCGTCGAACAGGGCGATGAGATCACCGCCTTCTACGATCCGATGATCGCCAAGGTCATTGCGCATGGGTCGAACCGCGAGGCGGCACTTTCGAAGCTTGCAGCCGCCTGCGCGCAGATCGAGGTCTGGCCGGTCAAATCCAATGCCGGCCTGCTTGCCCGCATCGCCGTCGATCCGGATTTTTGCGCAGCTCGGATCGATACCGGCTTTCTCGACCGCCATGGCGACAGCCTTGTGGCAACGGAGCCGGGCGAAATCGCGATCGACACCACGGCCACCGTACTTTCAAGAAATACGGATAGTGATCCCTGGACCGCGCTCACTGGGTTCCGCATCGCCGGCGCGGATGACAAAAGGGTGCGTATCCGTATCGGCGATCATCTCCATTGGGGGCAATCGCGTCGGGAGCTTGAGGCAAAGACCGTCACGATCGGTGAAACGACGGTGCTTTTCGACGCCGGCAATGCCTGGCCGATCCGCCTGCCCGTTGCCAGCGAAGTCGAGGCAAGTCAGGGCGCCGGCGATGGCGCGATCCTTTCACCCATGCCCGGCCTCGTCATTTCGGTGGATGTCGCCGAAGGCGATCGTGTCGCCAAGGGGGACCGCCTGCTGACGGTTGAAGCGATGAAAATGGAACATTCGCTGCGCGCACCCTTCGATGGAATCGTCGAAAAGCTGCAGGTTTCCTCGGGTATCAGGGTCTCGGAAAACCAACTCGTCGTCAGCGTTGTGAAGGAGAAGGATTGATGGCCGGCCGTTATTTCGACGAGTGGACGGTCGGCGACCGCATCGCCCACGACATCCGTCGCACGGTCACCGAGACCGACAATCTGCTGTTCACGACGCTCTCCCATAATCCGCAGCCGCTGCATCTCGATGCCGATTATGCAGCCGGCACCGAATTCGGCCGGATCGTCGTCAACGGCACCTTCACCTTTGCGCTCACCGTCGGCCTTTCGGTCGGCGACACCACGCTCGGCACGCTCGTCGCCAATCTCGGCTATGACAAGGTGACGATGCCAAAGCCGGTTTTCATTGGCGATACGCTGCGGGTGGAAACCGAAGTGATGGAGCTGCGTCGCTCGAACTCCCGCCCCGATGCCGGCATCGTCACCTTCCGGCATATCACTCTGAACCAGCGCGGCGAGACTGTCTGCCAATGCCTGCGCACGGCAATGCTCAAGGTGAAGCCGTCATGAGGCTGCGCTCGCTGCTCTTTGCGCCCGGTGACCGGCCGGAGCGTTTTGAAAAGGCGCTCGCCTCAGGCGCCGACGCCGTCATTCTCGACCTGGAAGATTCGGTTGCGCCCTTGAACAAGCCGAAAGCGCGCGAGAGCGTGCACGAGTTCGTCCTGCATCATGCCGGCGAGACCAATCTCCTGATCCGGATCAATCCCCTCGCCTCGCCAGAATTCGAAGACGACCTTGCCGCTTTGAGCGGCCTTCATCCCTTCGCGATCGTGCTGCCGAAGGCCGAGGGTGCCGCTTCGGTGCTGAAGCTCGCAGGCTCTCTTGCATCTGCAATTCCCATCTTGCCGATCGCAACCGAAACGCCATCGGCGATCTTCGAGATCGGCACCTACCGGGATGTCTCGACCAGCCTCTGCGGCCTGACATGGGGCGCGGAGGATTTGCCCGCCGCGATGGGGGCTACGACCGCGCGAAGGACGGATGGCCGCTATACGCCACCTTTCGAGTTTGCCCGCTCGCTCACACTTTTCGGCGCTCATGCCGCCGCCGTCCCGGCAATCGACACCGTCTATCCCGATTTCCGCGATCTCAACGGTCTCAGGGCCTATGTCGGCCGCGCCCGGCGCGACGGCTTTTCAGGCATGATGGCCATCCATCCAAGCCAGGTCGAAGTGATCAATCACGCCTTCACGCCGGATGCATCCGAAATCGCCTGGGCGGAGAAAGTCGCCGCCGCCTTCGCCACCAGGCCGGACGCAGGCGTCATTCAGCTCGACGGACGAATGCTGGACCTGCCGCATCTCAAGCTCGCGATCCGCATCCTGGAGATATCAGGCCGATAGCCAGCGAGGCGCTCGCTTGACCGTCTTCGGCCAATTAGTCTGACTTCGCCGTTCGCTCGGGATCGTTCTGCCCCTGTTGCGTCAGGTAGCCGGCGCCAATGGCGACGTAGAGGTCCACATAGTCCTTGGCAACCTGCTGTACGGTGGCTGCAAGGCTTGCCTGGGCATCGGAGACCGAACGTTGCGCGTCCAGCACATCGAGCAGAGATGAAGCTCCATCCTTGTAGCTCGTTGTCGAAAGTGCGAGCGATTCCTGGGCCGTTTCCACCTGCCTGCGCAGCGGTCCCAGTGTCTGCCTGTCGCGGCGGACTGCAGACAGGGCGTTTTCCACCTCTTCGACCCCGTTCAGCACCGCCTCTTTCCAGGCGAGATACTGGGTCTTGGCATCGGATTTTTCGATATCGACATTCGCACGCAATTTGCCGCCATCGAAGATCGGCAGGTTGAGCGTCGGTCCGAAGGACCAGCTGGTCAGGGTTCCGCCGCTGGCACCGGATGATTTGACCCAGCTCGGCGAGATCGAACCGGAGAGCGAGATCGACGGGTAGAGCTGGGCTTCGGCAGCGCCGATATCGGCAACGGCTGCCGCCAGATCGCGTTCAGCCTTGCGGATATCGGGACGGTTGCGGATGAGATCGGCCGGAATGCCGGCGCGAATGTCGCCGCGGAAAACCGGCTGGCCGGCGCTATTCTGCAGCTCGTTCATCAGCGAGGCCGCCGGCATCCCGAGCAGAGTGGCAATGTGATGGGCCGATTCGGTGAAGCTCTGTTCGAGGCCGGGAATGTCGGACTTTGTCGACTGTACCAGGCCCTCGGCCTGAACGACGTCGAGGCGAGAGGCCGCACCTGCCTTGAGCTGCAGCTGCGTCAGTTCGTAAGTCTGTTGGCGGGATTTCAAGCTCGCCTGTGAAAGCGCGATGCGCTCCTGGTAATAACGGGCGTCGATATAGCTCTCGACCAGGTCTTTCAGGAAGGTGAGCTTTGTATTGTCGGCCGTTGCATAGGCGGCCTCCAGCGAGGCGATGGCGCTCTCCTTCGAGCGATGGTACTGGCCGAAGAAGTCGAGCAGCCAGGAAAGGCTGGCCTCGCCGCCTGTGGTATTTTCGGTGCCGACCGTCGTGCGGAGCCGCCCCTTCTCACCGGATACCGTGTGCGATGCGTCAACACTGAGGCTCGGCAGGCCGCCGGCGCCGGCAACCGTGACATTGGCGGAAGCCGAGTTGATGCTCTCGAGCGCCTGCAGCACATCGAGGTTCTCGCTGAGGCCATGGGCTACAAGGCCGTCGAGCCGCTTGTCGCGATAGGCCGTCCACCACTGTGCCGTCACGACATCGCCGTTGCTCTTGGTCCCGCCCTCTTCGAATTTAGCAGGAAGCGGCATCTGTGGGGGAGCGTGATCCGGGCCGCTGACGCAGCCCGCCACCAAAAGCGTGAGTGCCGATGTGGCGTAGCGGAGAGATGATATTCTTGTGCAGAGCGACGGACTCACTGGCGAGCTTTCTGAACCGGGATCGTAGGTTCAGGCTTAGCGGCGCCAACGTTAATGGCGGTAAAGACACTGTAAAGTTAGGTAAAGTCTGGGTTGCGGGGCCTCATCCACCACCGCCTCAACCTTCGTCGATTGGTCCTCAGGCGCGTTCTTCCGCCAAGCCATAGGGTATCGGCTTCCTGGGAAGCTCCAGGGTGACCGCCAGGCCTCCGGCATCCGGCAATGACGCATGCACACGCCCGCCGTGGCGTTCGATCGCCTGCCTGGTGATTGCCAGACCCAGGCCGTATCCGCCTCTTGGCACAGCCTCTTTACCACGTGAGAACGGCTGGAAGATCCGTTCGAGTTCGTCTCGCCGGACACCCGGCCCCTGATCCGTGACGCAGATTTTGAGGCGGTCGGTCGTCGCCTCGCACGTCACTGATATGTGCGAATGCTCGGCCGTGTATTTGACGGCGTTGCGGACGACGTTTTCGAGTGCCCTGTAGATCAGCTCACCTTCGACCTCGGCGCGGAAGGTGCCCTCGACACTGGTTGTGATCGAGACCTGCCGTGCCTGGGCTTCGAATGCCGAGTCGCCGAGGATTTCATTGAGGAGTTCGATGACATCCAGGGTCTGGGTCTTCAGCGGCAGGCCGGAGCCCGCGGTCAGTCTGGCAAGCGTCAGAACTTCGCCGACCAGCGCGTCGAGCCGTTCGACCTCCCGGTCCATGCGGTCCAGCATGGCGCCGAGTTTGGCCGGGCTTTGCCGAAGGACGCCGACGGCGGCCTGCAGACGGGACAGGGGCGAACGCAATTCATGAGAGACGTCATGAAATAGTCTCTGCTGCGCATCCTGAAGCTCCTGAAGCCGCGCGGCAGTAGAATCGAAGTCGTGCGCCAGTGCGGTAACTTCATCCTTTCGGCCCGCCATCTGGTTGCCGATACGGAAGTCGAAGCGGCCATGGGCGAGCGCGCTCAGGCCGTCGCGCAGATGTACGACGGGTCGAATGAGATAGCGGGCGAGTGCGGCGGCAGCGACCGTACTCGAAACGAAAATCGAAAGCCAAGGCACCAGCAGCGCCAGGTTGTCCGCAATGTTGAGAAGGAAGTTCGCTTCTGGCGCCACGGAGATCCGGTAGCAAATTCCGTCCTTCAGAATGGACTTCGTCTCTGCCCTGCCCTCGTCTCCGCACGCAGGCGACTCCATGGTTTTCGAAAGCGTCAGGCCTAGTGGCACCGTATATTCACTTGTGCGGATGAAGCGCGCTGCGGCGTCCTCCCCATCCCTTGTGAGCACGTTCGCCGTCAGTTTCAGAATGATCGCTCGCTCCTGGTATTCCCGATCGCGGCCAGGCGGCGGGATCTGAAAGAGGTTGACGATCACGATGATGACCGTGAGCGTCGTTGCAAGCGTCAACCAGATCGTCGCGAAGAACTTCCAGAAAAGCCTAGGCATGGTCAGTCCACGAGAAGTTGATAGCCCTGGCCGCGAACGGACTGGATCCAGGATTGCCCGTCCTCTCTCAGTCCGAGCTTCTGGCGAACGCTGCTGATATGGACGTCGATACGGCGATCGAACGGGGTCAACGGCTTGCCGAAGGCCCGCTTCGAAATCTCCTGTTTCGACACGAGCTGGCCGGCACTGCGGGCAAGCACCTCGAGCAGGCTGAACTCGGTACCGGTCAGGTCAACGCTTTCTCCGCGCCATTCGGCGATCCTGCTGCCCGGATGGATCACGAGCTGCCCCGCCCTGATGGTGTCGGTCGACGCGCCGGCCGCCGGCTGGCCGGCTCGACGAAGAATGGCGCGCAGCCTCGCCGCCAATTCGCCCGGTGAGCATGGCTTCGGCACATAGTCGTCGGCGCCGAGATTGAGACCCGATATCCTGTCCACGTCATCGCCCCTTGCGGTCAGCATCAGCACGGGAACCTGGCTGAGCTTCCTGATCCTCTGCAGAACCTCGATCCCGTTCATCCGAGGCATCATGATGTCGAGCACAATAATATCGACCGTATTGCCGGCGGCAGCGGCAATCGCGGCGCGACCGTCCGTATCGGTGACGACCTCATATCCTTCTTCGACCAGATATTCCTGCAGAAGCGTCGTCAGCTCGGCATCGTCGTCGATGAGGAGAACCTTGTTCATTCACTTCGTCCGTCATTGATCCTTGGCAGCCATACCGCACAATCACAGTCGCATGAGCGAGTTTTACCTAACTTAACACTAACTTGACCGCACTTAACGTTCACCCCGTTACTTATCCTTCCATGACATCACCGCGAGCCAGGATCGGGTTGCCTCAACATGAGCCGCAATCCTTCATCGAGTTGGCACGGATCGGGAAAAGGCACCCATGCCTTTGACCACAAGGAGTGCATCGTTGAGAAAACCGCCCAGAATATTCGCTGCTGCTCTTGTTGCGGCAGCGCTCCTGCTTCCCCTGCGCAATGCCATGGCGGACCAATCCGCCGCACCCGCCCTTACCGTCTCGCTGGTGACGCCGGCTGAGCGGGACTGGCCGGAAACCGTTCCCGCAAGCGGCTGGCTGAAGCCTTGGCAGGAAGCCATCATCGCTTCCGAGACGAGCGGTCTGCGCGTAACCGAAATTCTGGCCGACGTCGGCTCCGTGGTTAAGAAGGGGCAGACCCTCGTGCGGCTGTCGCAAGACAGCGTGCAGGCCGACCTTCGCAAGCAGGAGGCCGCCGTCGTGACCGCTCAGGCAAAGCTGACAAAGGCGAAGGCCAATGCCGATCGGGCTCGCCAGCTACGCTCTTCGGGCGCCCTTTCGGATGAGAAGATTGTCGAATATTTCGCCGACGAACAGACGGCGACGGCAAGTCTTGCGTCTGAAGAGGCGGCGCTCGACAGCCAGAAGATCAAGCTCGACCAGACAACCGTCACGGCCGTCGACGACGGCCTGATAACGTCGCGATCTGCCGAACTCGGCGCGGTCGTCTCGTCGGGCACCGAACTGTTTCGCCTGGTCCGCCAACAGCGGGTCGAATGGCAGGCCGAGGTTTCGGCTCGTTACCTCTCACACATCTCCGAAGGATTGAGCGTCGACATCGACGGGCCGGACGGACGTCCCATTCAGGGAAAGGTGAGACTCGTCGGACCTTCGATCGACACTAATACAAGCCGGGCGATCGTCTATGTCGCGCTCCCCCAGGACGTTCAGCCGCGCACCGGTCTTTATGTCACCGGCACCATTGAACTGAGGACCACACCGGCGCTGACGGTTCCGGAGACCGCGATCGTTTTCCGTGACGGCATAAACTACGTCTTTGCCGCCGGCGAGGACAAGCGGGTAAGGCGGGTCCGGGTCGAGACCGGCCGTCGCACCGACGGCGAAGTCGAGATCGTCTCCGGCATAGATAAGTCGGCGAGAGTGGTGACGTCGGGCGGAGCGTTTCTGTCGAACAACGATCTCGTGAAGATTGCGGGAGAAGGTTGATGAACTTTTCCGCATTTTCGATCCGCAATCCCGTACCGGCAATCCTGCTCTTCGCGATGCTTGCCGTCGGCGGTTTGCTGGCCTTCAAGCATCTGCCGGTCCAGAACTTCCCCGATATGGACCTCCCGACCATCAAAATTACCGCGACGCTCGACGGTGCCGCGCCGGCGCAGCTCGAGACGGAGGTCGCCCGCACGATCGAGGACAATCTTGCCTCGCTGAGCTATCTCGACCACGTCACCACGACGATTACCGACGGCACGGTGTCGATCAGTGTTTCCTTCAAACTGGAGAAGGACAGCGAAACGGCCTTGAACGAGGTTCGCAACGCCGTCGACAGCGCACAAGCCGATCTGCCGGCGCAGATGGAGACGCCAAGCGTCACCAAAGTCACTGTGCAGAGTTCGGCACTGGTCACCTATGCCATCCGGTCTACGGCCCTCAATGAAACCGAGCTCTCCTGGTTCATCGACAACGATCTGACCAAGGCGCTCCTGTCGGTACCGGGCGTCGGACAGGTCAACCGAATCGGCGGTGTCGACCGCGAGGTTCACGTCGACCTCGATCCGACAACGATGGCTGCATTCGGCGTCACCGCGACCACTGTGTCGGCGCAATTGAAGTCGGTTCAGGCCGATACCTCAGGTGGCCTTGGGGAGATTGGCGGCACCCGTCAGACATTGCGCACGCTCGGCGCCGTGGCATCGGTCGACGCTCTGAAGGAGCTTAGAATTCCCCTGGCCAACGGGCAGCAGGTTCGCCTCGATGACGTCGCATCCGTCACGGACAGCTTCGCGGAGCGTTCTTCGATGGCCTATCTCGACGGTAAACCGGTGGTCGCGGTCGAGATCAAGCGCTCGAACGGGTTTTCGGACAGCGGTGTCGCGGACGATGTCGACAAGGCGATGAAGGAGTTCGCAGCCAAACATTCCAACGTGCAGATCGAGGAGGCCTACAGCACGATCGGGCCGATCATCGACAACTACGATGGTTCGATGCACATGCTATACGAAGGGGCGATCCTGGCGATCATCGTCGTCTGGCTCTTCCTTCGGGACTGGCGTGCGACCATCCTGTCGGCCGTGGCGCTGCCGTTGTCGGTCATACCGACCTTCCTTGTAATGCACCTGGCCGGCTTCAGCCTGAATATCGTCACCTTGCTGGCGCTGTCGCTCGTGGTCGGCATCCTCGTCGATGATGCCATTGTCGAGGTCGAGAACATCGCCCGCCACCTGCAGATGGGCAAGCGGCCGATCGACGCCGCTCTGGAGGCGGCCAACGAGATCGGGCTCGCCGTCATCGCAACCACCTTCACGCTGGTCGCCGTCTTCCTGCCGACCGCCTTCATGAGCGGCATACCGGGACTTATATTCCGCCAGTTCGGTATCACCGCCGCGGTGGCGGTCCTCGTCTCGCTCGTCGTCGCACGGCTGCTCACGCCGATGATGGCCGCCTATTTCATGAAGGCCCATCCGAGGGAGGAAAAGGATGGCCGCGTCATGCGCGCCTATCTGGCAATCGTGAAAGCTGCCATGAACCGCAGGAAGACCACGGTGGCAGTGACTGCCGTCGTCGTCGCGCTTTCGCTTGCCACCATCCCACTCCTGAAATCCGGCTTCCTGCCCGCTTCCGACGACGCGCGAGCCCAGATCACGCTCACCATGCAGCCGGGTGCTACTATCGAGCAGACGGACGCCACCGCCACGAAGGCCGCCGATATCGTCGGCAAGCTCCAGGACGTGACACATGTCTTTTCCTCGGTCGGTTCCGCATCCTCGGGCGGTGGCCCCGACTCCAGCACCACGAGCAGCGTCGGATCCGCGACGATCGTCGCTGTGCTGTCGCCCATCGGCGAGCGCGATCGCAAACAGTCGGAAATCGAAAACGACATCCGGCAGGCTCTCTCGGTGCTTCCCGGCGTGCGGGTCGCGGTCGGCGGCGATGGCAACGGCACGAAGCTGGAGATCACCCTTGCCAGTGACGATGCCAACGCGCTTGACAGTGCAAGCACGGCGCTCGAGGAACAGCTCCGCACGCTGCAGGGCATCGGCGCGGTGACATCAACAGCGGCCAGGCAAGCACCCGAGATCCAGATCACGCCCGACTTTGCGCGCGCAGCAGCGCTTGGGGTGACCTCGAGCGCCATCGCCGAGGCGGTGCGCGTGGCGACGAATGGGGAATATTCCGCCGATTTGCCGAAGCTCAACCTGCCACAACGCCAGGTTCCCATCATCGTCCGCTTCAGCCCCGAGACACGCACCAAGCTCGACGATATCAAGAACATGCGGGTAGCCGGAACGAACGGCAATGTCGATCTCGGATCGATTGCCGATATCCGGATCGGCGGCAGCCCGTCGGAGATCGACCGTATCGACCGGATGCGCAATGTCACTCTTTCCGTCGAGCTCAACGGCCGCATCCTGGGCGACGTCAACCGCGAGGCGCAAGCCCTGCCGGCGCTCCGGCGTCTGCCGCCGGGGGTCACCCTTGTCGAACAGGGCGAACTTCAGCGCAGTTCGGAGCTGTTCCAGAGCTTTGGCCTTGCAATGGCGATCGGCGTGTTCTGCATCTACGCAGTCCTCGTCCTGCTCTTCCACGACTTCCTGCAGCCACTCACCCTTCTGATGGCTCTGCCGCTCTCGCTCGGCGGTGCGCTGGTGCCGCTGGTGGTGACCGGAACCAGCTTCTCGATGTCCGCTGTCATCGGGTTGCTCATGCTCATGGGCGTGGTGACGAAGAACTCCATCCTTCTCATCCAATACGCCATCATGTCGCGTCGCCAGGGCATGTCGCGGTTCGATGCCCTTGTGGATGCCTGCCACAAGCGCGCGCGACCGATCATCATGACCACCATCGCCATGGCATTCGGCATGCTTCCGGTCGCTCTCAGCCTGACAGGCGGCGATTCCAGCTTCCGGCAGCCGATGGCGATCGTGGTGATCGGCGGGGTCATGATGTCGACGCTGCTCAGCCTCATCGTCATCCCCGTCATCTTCACCTTCGTCGACGACCTCAACGAGGCGCTCACGCGCCTTGTGCGCCGGGCCGGGCCTGATACCGCCGACTCGGAACCGCAGGCATCTAACGATCGTGCGGCGATCACCTTCAAGCCCGGGCTTTCGAAGCGAGGGCAAGGTCAGAGATGACTGCTTTTGGCAAGCTATTCGCTAGATGGTCCAGCGCCCGACGCGGGCGACGCCCGGCGACCTTCATGGCAACCTCTTCGGTCGAATTCCCTCCCCCGGAACGAGACCGCGGGACGTGTTCCCCCGCAGGCGGCCTCGCGCCGCCTGCGCGTCCTGCATCTTCCCTGCCAACAGCGTACCTCGCTGTGTCACAGAAAGAACCTTTACCAAACTTTACACTTCCTTAACCGCGCTTAACACCCGCACAGCTATTAGAGTTCGACCTCAGCTCAATCCGGAGTGTCGTGTGTCCAAGGCACATCGAAATATTCTGCGTTGCCGCCTCGCGGAGCGGAAAATCATACTTGCCGAGATTTGGCGGTGGTTGCTGAAGCTTAATTCAACGAATTATATCTCAATTTCTACTTTCTTAAGTCCCTGGACCCGATCAGGCCGCGCAGAAAACGTTCGAATAGAGCGTGATGCTCTACTGGAAGACATTTCAATTGGAGGAACGGGGTGATTGATGCTCTTGGGTGATCAGCACGCGTTTGCTGGACAGATCAAACTGTTCAACAGGGCAGCAGGCCCTATCTCATGCTGAATATTGCCGGGCGTCATGACAATGGCGTCATGGCTTCGAAATCCGGCAAAGCGCCGCTCGCGTAGCCCACCGTTCCGAGCGAAGCGATGGCGATCCGGCCGTCGCGGATCGACAGCAGCGGTCCGTCGGCTCCCTGCTCGTAGAGATCGGGATGGGCCGCGGCAAAGCGCGCCTTCTCCGCCTGCGACGCTCCCTGCATGCCGGCCACATAGTGATGACCGTTGCGTTCGACATGGGAGAGGCCGAGCAGCGAGACAAGCGCCAGATCCTGCTGCACGGCAAGTCCCGCCTGGCAGGTCAGATCCTCGCCCGAGAGGAACAGTCCCGGCACCGTTCCGGTCCTGATGCGGATCGCCTTGAGTAACGAACGGTAAATGCCCTTGCAGGTTTTCGAGGAGACGCCGGTATAGCCGAGCCGTCTGGCGGAGGCGAAGGCGCCATCGCCGTCGTCGCTCTCATCGATCAGGAAGGGCAATTGCGCCGCCAGATCTCCCAGCGGCGTATCCATGGTGATTGCGCGCGAGAACGGCTGTTCGACAAAGGCAATGGCCGCACGCAACCTCGCCAGCTGCGGCATCGCCTCGATTTGCGCCAGCAAGGCGGCGAGTTGTTCGGCGGCGCCAAACTGTTCGTTGCCGTCGACCGTCACCCGATAGTCGGGCATGCGGTCCAGCACGGCAGCGATCCGCATCAGACGGTCGAAATCGGCATCGATCGCGCCCGAAAGTTTGATCTTGAACCAGCGGTTGCCATAGCGCGTTATCACCGCCTCGAGGCTTTCCGGCAGGCCGTCATCGACGGGATGGACGACATCGCCTTCGGTGATCGGGTCGAGAAGCCCGATCGTATGCCGGGCCGAGATCGAGCCAGCAGGACGAAGATCGGAAAGCACCGCCAATGCTGCATCCGCATCGATATCGTCGGGCAGCATTGGGCCGCCGATGCCGACGAGATTGCCCCGCACCGCCTCGAAGAAGGAAATGCCGGCAAGGCGGCAATAGGCATCGAGCGCGGCGCGGGCGATGAGCGAAGGGCCGAAACAGGCGGCCAACGGATTTCCAGGCAAACGCCGCACGGTTTCCATCTCGTTCAAGCGGGCGGCGGCAAACAATGTCGTCGGGCCCGACGGTTCGAGCGAAGCGGCCGCAGCAGTGCGGATCGAGGTGAGCAACTGATCGACATTCTGCGCCGGCATGAGCGCCGGGTTCTTGTCGAACCATTTCGGCATCATCATCTCGGCGGCGGCGCCAAGGGCAGTTCGCCCCTCTTCATCCTCGATACGGACCCTGAGAAAGGCTTGCGGCGCCTTTTCGAGAGTTGACGCGCCAAAGCGGAACGGCAGGCGCAGCTTGATATCGCGCTCGAAGGCGTCGATCTCGATGATTCTGATAAGCGGCGCCGTCACGGAACCCCCAACGCTTCTGTCCATGGTCATGCCATGCGGTCGAGCATGGCACGGGACACTTCGTGATGGAGCGGTTCCCGGCGAAGCAGCCGGCCGATCTCATCCACCATGGCCTGTCCTTGGGCGAGATGCGCCTCTTCGGTGTGGCCAGCAACATGCGGCGAAATGGTGACATTGGCCAGTGCGAGATCGCGGAAGGGACTATCCGGAGGCAACGGCTCGTCGTCAAAGACATCGAGAGCCGCCTCGATGCGGCCGGAGCGGATCTCGGCGAGTAGAGCCGCCTCGTCGACCAGCTGCGAGCGCGCCGTATTGATGAACAGCGCGCCGGGGCGCAGCAGCGCCAGTTCGCGGGCGCCGATCATGCGGTGCGTTTCGGGCAGGACAGGCGCATGCAGCGAGATCACGTCGCTCTGAGCCAGCATATCGTTCAACCCAGCGCTGAAAACGCCGAGCGCAGCAGCCTCGCTATCGTGGAGAAAGGGATCGACAACCAGCACGCGGCATCCGAATGGAACGAGCAGCCGCATGACCGCCCGGCCGACATATCCAGCGCCGACGATGCCGACCGTTCTGGCGCCCAGCAATCTCTGCGGCACGGCGGCGCGGACGTCGAGCCATTCACCGCCGTTGCGCAATTGATGATGTAGCCGATGAATGCCGCGCATGGCGAGCAGCGCTTCGGCGACGACGAACTCGGCAACCGAGGCGGCAATTTTCGAGGCGGCATGGGTGACGCGAATGCCATCGTCGAACAGACGCGCCGGGACCAATGTGCGGACGCTGCCTGCCGAATGAGCAACGAGAGCGAGTTGCGGATGGCGCTGGCGCGCGGCGGGATCGAAGGGCGGCGTGCCCCATCCGGTGAGACATGCGGTGGCGCCTTGCAGCAGGTGGTCGACATCGGTGGCTTCGATGGTGGCCCCGGTCGGCCAACGCACCTCGCCAAGGGCGTTCAACCGTGCAATCGCTGCGTCGTCCAGCATCATCCGGCGGGTTTTTTCGGTCAGCAGTACGGCGATAACGGGAGCCTCTTCGTTCATGGTTCTACTCTTTCGCTGCGGCGACCAGGCGCCTGAGATGGGCAAGATCGGCGCGGACCTTGTCGAGCGCCTGCCCTCGAGAGACGCGATATTGGGAATGCATCGAGAGCACCCCGGCAAATCCGGTGGTCACCAGATGCGGGACGATTTCGTTCCAGGGCACCATGCCTTCGTCGAGCCCGTACCAGTCCGAATGCCATGCGCGTTGGCCATGAGCTCCGTAAGTGCCGGGGAACCAACCGCTATTCTTGACGCCCATGCAGCAGAACCACGGTTCGAGAATATCGAGGGTCAGACGCCAGTCCTCGCTTCCCTCGCGAATGATCTGATTGGCTGGATCCGGATAGGCGCCAATCCTGATGGGATCACGCCCGGCCAGCAATCGCACCGCCAGCGCGCCCGAGCTGTGCAGGGTGCCGCCGTGAAGCTGGATCGCCAGCTTGATGCCGAAGCGTTCGGCCAGGCGCTCGAAGCCGTCGAGATCGCGCCGCGCCTCATCAAGCTGGGCCTGCCAGCGCCGCGACGGGTCATAGCGCCAAAAGCCAAGCCGGACCTGCCCGATGCCAGCCTCGCCGCAACAACCGAGAAGCCGGGATGCGGCATCGTCGGGCCGGGTGGAGTCGATGGTCGCCATCGGCGTGCGCAGGCCGGCCGCGGCAAAGAGCGTGACGGCCTTGACGATTTCCTCCGGCCTGTCAGGAGAAACGGCGTGGCCATCGCGAATGAGAAGATCAGCGCAGTCGAATCCCAAACCGGCAGTGATCCCGGCCGCCTCCTCGAGCGGCAGCCGTTCCAGGGTCTTGGTGAAATAGGCGATATCCATCGATCAGATCCCAGGCAGAAAGGCATTGTTCATGAGCGGGAGACACAAAGCTCGCTCCGGCGGCCAAATGCATCGCGGGCGCACACCGCATAACGCACGCCCTCGGGCGGCGACATGTGCAGGAATGCCGTCGAGATCAGCGGCGCGGGACTGACTTTTTCAAAAGTCCCGCCGTTAGTGCTGACCAAGACATCGTAGAAGATGGCAGGCCGGATATCGCCGGAAGCCCAGAAGAGCATGCGCTCTTCCCGGCCGCCAAGACCAAGATAACGTTCGACGACAAGGCCGGTCGGTGCCGCCGGTGGCACGCCGACATCGGGAACGACAAGCACCTGCGTCAGCGATGGCAATGGCACATCGAGGTCGACACCGATCCGGCCTTCGTCGCACGCGACGACGCTGATCGGATGCAGCAAGGCGGGCTCCTGCGCCCGGCGCAGTTCGGCAAATTGCGCCTCGCTCGGTGCCGGCGGTGCGCCGACCGGCTCGAAGGGGCCGCGCGGATTGCTTTCGTCGCGTTGGGCCTCCCAGACCTCCATCGGATTGGTGAATTCCTCGTCGATGCGCAGCAGGCAAAGTGCGTGCCGGCCGGGAACCAAGCCACTCACCTCGAGACGCACGGCGGTTCGGCCCGAACGGTTGATGGCATCGACGCTATGGATGAGGCTGATGGAAACACCGCCGCCCGGCAGCCGTGTCGGCAGGATCGCCAGGCCATCCTGGTCGGGAGCAAGCGGCGGTTCGGCCGTCACCTCGCAAAAGGTATCGCCCAGCGTTGCCAGCAGTTCCATCGATGTGAGGCCGGGCTTTTTGATGATGTCGAAAGGCGGCGCCCTGTCGACATCCGTCACCAGCATATCCAGATTGGTCTTGTGCTCCCACTGCGCCTTGGTGAAATTGCGCGAACCGAAATAGGCAAAGATCGTGCGCTGGCTCCAGCCGCCGATAAAGGCGTGGTCATTGCTGAGGAAGGTGAAATTCGCTGCTTTCGGGGCGATAATGCGCCGGTCGTGCTGTTCGATGATGCGGGCGATGATGCCGGCGTAATAGGCTTTGCCATGCCAGCTATGGTGATCGCTCCATCCAAGCTGCGGATCGCATTCGTCGTTGACGATGGGCAGGCCTGCCAGGCGCGGGTGGTGCTCTTTGAGATAGTCGACGACGAGAAGCGTGCGGTCGACGATGGCGTTGGCTTTCGGGGTGAGGTCTTCCTTGCTGCCGTTGACACCCTTTTCATGGATCGAGATGTAGTCGATCCGCGGCGGGCCATCGCCGGTGAGACAGCTCGTGCCACTGTCGCAATGAGCCATGAGGGCGCGAAAGATCGGCGAGAGCGTCCGAGCGGTGCCAGGCCCGCCCATCGGCAGGCTCGGATCGATGGCATCGAGCCCCGCGACGCAGGCGTCATAGTAGTTGGTGTAGCCCTTGATCCCGTAGGTCCACCAGCCGGAATCGGCCTCGTTCGTCGTTTCGAAATACCATGTGCGCAATTCGTCCATGCCGTAACGCGCGCCATAACGGTCGACTGTTGCCGTCACGAGATCCCGCCAGCGCCTGACCTGATCCATGTCCTCATAGTCAGTGAACAAGCCAGATGGGTTGCCCATCAGCTCGAAGAACGGCTTCAGGCGGTGTTCGATCATCACGTCCAGCGCGCGATCGAGCAGGGACCAGTCATAACCAGCCCCGCCCTTTGCACTCAGCAGATTGTAGAGATAATGCACACGCAGGAACTTGATGCCCTCATTCGGCAGGCCGCCGATATAGGCAAGCATCTGGCGCATCTCAGGTTCGAGCAGCAGCTCTGCGGGCGAAAAGCCGGTGCCGCGCCAGAACCGGTTGAACGGGCGTACCGCTCCGCTGGCATCAACGTTTATTCGCGTGCGTTCACGCATGGGTCATCTCTCCTTGGGCGGAAGTTGGCGGTGCGCCGCAATGCCGGCACACGAGGCCACAAGCCGGATTATTTGAACTTGTCGCGCATCGCATCGATGCCGGGGATGGTTTTGGTCAGATGCTGATGGGCGGGATCGAAGCGCTGGATCAGCCCCCGCCGATGCTTGCCGACGAGAATGGTGAAGATATAGCCTCGGTGCCCCGGCGAGGTGACCGTCGGGTGGTAACCCCGGTCGACCAGGACTGTGTCGCCGTTGCGGGTCATGAGGATCTTGACCGGACCGTCTTCATCATAGGTGATCTGGCTGCCGAAACCGGTCTCGGGCTGGAAGCGGTAGTGATAGAGTTCTTCATGCCGGGTCTCGACGTCACCGTCTTCGGTATCGTGCTTGTGGGGGGGATAGCCGGACCAGCAGCCCTCGCCGGCATAGAGTTCACTCACCAGCAGGTTACCGCAGCGTCCGTTCTGTCGTTGTCCGAGCAGGTGGACGATTCGCCGCTGGCTGTGCGTGTCCGACGAGCCGACATTGACGGCGTCGACCTCATCCGGCGTGATGCGAAACGCGGCGTAACGCGTGTCGCAGAGGCCGCCGGCAATGGCGACTTCCGCCGCCGCGCCACGAGCCGATATCCGGACCTTGGCGCCGACAGGCGCGTAAACCGAGTCCGCATCGCCTCCCCAGATATCGGCTCGCCGGCCCACCGCTTCGAACATGATGTCATCGACCTCGATATCCACCTGCCCCGACAGCACGACGTAGAGGCTTTCGTGCATGGGCAGCCGCCGCGTGTCCTGGCCGTTGGCCGGAAGCGTGACGAGGTCGAAGTAGATGAGATCGAGCGTCGTGGAGGAGGTATCCACAATGGGACGCTGCTCGGAGCGTGGAATGAATTCGGGCATTAATTGAACTCCGGAACGGTACGGTCGGCGAAGGGATTGAGCGACAAGGATTCGGCGTAGTGACAGGCCACTGCGTGCCCATCGGCTGTGACGGTACGCAACGCCGGTACCTCCTGCTTGCAAAGCTCGGTGGCGTAGCGGCAGCGCGGATGAAATGCGCAGGCGGGAGGCGGATGGGCAGGATCGGCGACCTCGCCCGCCAGTCGAATGCGCTGGCCATGGCGGCGCATCCTCGGATCGGCGATCGGCACGGCCGAGAGCAGCGCTTCGGTGTAGGGGTGGAGGGGGCGCGAAAAGATCTGCTCCGTCGGCGCCTTTTCGACCACCCGACCGACATACATGACGGCAATGTTATCCGAGATGTGCCGTACGACCGAGAGGTCGTGGGCGACGAAGAGATAGGTCAGACCGAACTGCTCCTGCAGGTCCTGCAGGAGGTTGATGGTTTGTGCCTGCACACTGACATCGAGCGCCGAAACGGCCTCATCGGCGATCACCAGCCGCGGATTGGAGGCCAGCGCCCGGGCGATGCCGATGCGCTGGCGCTCGCCGCCAGAAAACGCGTGCGGATAGCGGTGCATGTATTCGGGCCTCAGGCCGACGCTCTGCATGAGGTCGGCGACGCGGTGCTCGAGCTCCCGGCCCTTGGCGATGCCGTTGACACCAAGCACCTCACCGATGATGTCGATGACAGGAAGGCGCGGATTGAGCGAAGATTGCGGGTCCTGAAACACGATGCGCAGGTCGCGATGGATTTCGTCGAGGGCAGAACCCGACAACGCCGCGAGATCGACCGTGCCGCCACTGCGGTTGCGATAGCGGATTTCGCCGCTCGTCGGCTGATAGATGCGCAGCACCGTGCGGGCAAGCGTGGACTTGCCGCAGCCGGACTCCCCGACAATACCGAGTGTTTCGCCATCCTGGACGCGAAGCGAAACGCCATCGACCGCCTTGACGTGTCCGACCACACGCCGGAATGCGCCCTTGCGAATCGGGAAATGCATCCTGAGATCGTTCAGTTCGAGCAGCGGGCTTGGTTGCTTCATGAGATCGGCCATTATTGTCTTCCTTCGTAAAGCAGACAGCTGGCGACATGCCCGTCACCGATGGCGATGGGCTGTGGATCCCTTTGGTCGCACAGGCCCGCCCTCGCCTCTTTGCATCGGGGATGAAAGCTGCAGCCCTGGGGCCGGTTGAAACGCGAGGGCACCATGCCATCGATGATCGCGAGCCGTTCGGTGGGTTGCCCATGCATGCGTGGCACCGATTGCAGCAGCGCCTTGGTGTAGGGATGCGCCGGTGCGTGGAAGATCGTGTCAACATTGCCTGCTTCCACGACCCGGCCGACATACATGACGACGACCTCGTCGGCGATCTCGGCCACCACGCCGAGATCATGGGTCACGAACAGCACCGAGAGCCCGAATTCGGCCTGCAGCGAGGCCAGGAGATCGAGGATATTGGCCTGGGTGGTCACATCGAGTGCCGTGGTCGGCTCGTCGGCGATCAGCAGTCTGGGGCGGCAGGCGAGCGCCAAGGCGATGCAGACGCGCTGGCGCATGCCGCCGGAAAACTGGAAGGCATAACTTTCCATGCGCTCGGCCGGCCGCGGAATGCCGACCAGAGCCAATGTCTCGATGGCATGTTCGCGCGCCTCCTTCTTTCCCATCTTCAGATGCAGGCGGATCACTTCCACCATCTGGTTTCCGATCGTATGAACGGGGGAAAGTGCGGCCATCGGCTCCTGGCTGATCAGGCCGATCTGGGCACCGCGGATCGCCCGCATGTCGTGACCGCGCGGATCGAGTGCCGCCAGGTCGACCGAGGATGCTGCGGGATCCGGTCGGTAGCGGATTGCGCCCGAGACGATCCGTCCTCCCCTGGGAACCTGGTTGAGGATCGAGCGGCCGGTGATGCTCTTGCCCGAACCGGATTCGCCGACGACGCAGACCGTCTTGCCGCGTGGGATGGAAAAGGAGACGCCGTCGACCGCCTTGATCGTGCCCGCACCACCGAAGAAATGGGTCCTGAGATCAACGACCTCGATCAGCGGGTCACGATCCCCGTGCCGGCCGCCGGCTGCGGCAAAATTGGGATCAGTATTCATAGGGATCTGCAGCATCGCGTAATCCATCACCGAGGAAATTGAGGGCGAGCACGGTGACGATCACCGCGAGACCGGGAAGAAACAGCCAGGGTGCGCTCGAGACGGCGAGAATGTTCTGTGCCTCCTGAAGCAGCACGCCCCAGCTCACCACCGGCGGGCGCAGGCCGATGCCGAGGAAGGAGAGCGCGGTTTCTGCGAGGATCATCGTCGGGATGGCGAGCGTCACCGAGGCGATGATGTGGCTCATGAAGGACGGAACCATGTGCCGCCAGATGATGCGCATCTGCGAGCAGCCATCGAGACGGGCGGCGATGACGAAGTCTTCCGTCTTGAGCGACAGGAAGCGCCCGCGCACCACCCGCGCCAGGTCGGTCCAGCCGATCAGCGACAGGATGATGGTGATCCAGAGATAGACCAGGATCGGATCGGCGCTGATCGGAACGGCAGCCGCAAGGCCCATCCACAGGGGAATGGTCGGGATAGAGTTGATGAGTTCGATGGAGCGCTGGATCACGTCGTCCACCCAGCCGCCGTAGAGCCCCGAGATGCCGCCCAGGATGATGCCGAGGATGAGGCTGATTGCGACGCCGATCAGTCCGACGGACATAGACACGCGCGTGCCGTGGACCGTCCGGCTGAAGACGTCGCGACCCAGCCGGTCGGCACCGAACAGGTAGAATGGTTTGCCCATCTCGATCGGGCCGATCAGGTGCCGGTCGAAATCGAACAGCCCCCAGAGCCGGTAGGGTTCTCCCTTGACGAAGAAGCCGAGGGGGATGACGACGGCCGGATCGGGCACGTAATTGCGGCTGAGCGCGATCGGGTCAACCTTGATCGAATAACCGTTGACGTAGAGCGGATGAAACTGCCCGGCCGCGTCGTAGCCGGCGAACTTGATCTGCTGCGGCGGCGCATAGGTGTAGCGGGAATCGTAGGTCTGCGATGAAACCGGGGCGAGAACCTCGGCAAACAGGGCGACCAGGTAGATTAAAAAGATGACGACGCCTGCCGCCAGCGCCAGGCGATGGCGACGGAAGCGCCGCCAGATAAGCTTCCACTGGCCGGCGACCGCGTCGGAATTCTGGATCAGTTCAGGCTGTAGCGCGATGGCTTGATCGGTCATTGGTCTCGTCCTTCAGCCGTTGCGAATGCGTGGATCAAGCCAGGCAAGCAGCAGATCCGAAATCAGTGTGCCGATCAGCGTCAGCATGCTCATCAGCAGGATGAATGTGCCGGCCAGATACATGTCCTGGGCAAAGAGGGCGTTCAGCAGCAGCGGCCCGGTGATCGGCAGGCTGAGAACGATGGAGACCACCACCGAGCCGGAGACGAGGTGCGGCAGCACCCAGCCGACGGTCGAGACAAAGGGGTTGAGCGCCACCCGCACCGGATATTTCAACAGCAGCCGGATTTCGCTCAAGCCCCGGGCGCGGGCCATGTCGACATAAGGCTTGTTGAGCTCGTCGAGCAGGTTGGCGCGCATGATACGGATCAGCGCTGCGGTGGCACCGGTGCCGAGAACGACGACCGGGATCCACATATGCGAAATGAGATCGCCGAGCTTGGCCCAGCTCCAGACGGCATTGATATAGGCGGGTGAAAACAGCCCGCCGGTGCTTTGGCCGAAATACTGTGCCGAAACATACATCAGCACCAGCGCCAGCAGGAAGTTCGGGATGGCAAGGCCGAGAAAGCCGAAGAAGGTGGCGAAGTAATCTCCCACCGAATATTGCCGTACGGCCGAATAGATGCCGATCGGAAAGGCCACCGCCCAGACGAAGAGCAGCGTGGTAACCGAGACCACCATCGTCAGGCCCATGCGAGCCCAGATCAGCTCGCTGACCGGCTTGTTCCAATCGAGGGACTGGCCGAAATCGCCGCGCAGCAGGATGCCGCTGATCCATTTCCAGTATTGGACCGCCCAGGGCTGATCGAGACCATAGCGTTCACGCAGGCCGGCAATGACGCCGGGATCGATCGTTTCGTTCTGGGAGGCGAGACGCGCGGTCATCGCGGTCAGGAAGTCGCCGGGCGGCAGCTGGATGATGATGAAGGTCACGACGGAGATCGCGAACATCATCGGGATCATATAAAGCAGGCGTCTGATGATGAAGCCGGCCATGGTCAAGCTCCTTCAATCGGCGATCGCCGATCGGATGATTGGGACTGGGCTGGTGTCGATGGGCTGGCGCCCGTAGACGCCATCCCTGTCGGTCGCGTTCCGTTATTTCTGGTAGTAGAAGGTCTCAGGCTTTGCCGGTCCCGGCGTCATGTAGAACGATGTGCTGGGAATGACCTTCGGAACGTTGCGCATATTGGTCTTGACGATGCCGACGCGGTCCGGCTCCAGGTTGGTGCCGATGACGTAGAATTCGTCACGGGTGATCGCCAGCAACTCCTTCATCGCGGCCAACTGCTTTTCGAGCGTCGGCGCTTCCTGCACCTGCCGGTACAGCTCCATCTGCTTCTTGGCAGCGGGACTCGGTTCTTGCGCGTTCGGATCCTTGGGGTTCTGGTAATAGAGGCCCCAGGCCGTCGCGAAGCTCGACTCGTATTCGTGGGGGAAATACCATTTGGGATCGAGCAGGCCGAGGAAGTCGTAGCCACCGCCGCCAACCCATCCAAGGCCGTCATTCTCATTGTTCTGCAGGCGGGAGAAGATCAGCGAACGTTCGGCCGGGCGGGGCTGCATGTCGATGCCGACGGCTCGCCAGTAGCGCTGGATCATCTCGAGGGCGTCCACCTGGATCGGGCTTCCGGTCAAGGCGTCGATCGCAAAGGTAATCCGCTTGCCGTCCTGGCCGAGGCGATAGCCTTCGGCGTCATGTTTGGTAAGGCCGGCCTTGTCGAGATACTGATTGGCGAGATCGACATTATACTCCAGATACTGCGTCGCCATCTTCTCGTCGTAGAGCGCGGTGCCTTCACGCGGTGCTGCCTGATAAGGCTTGGCCTGTCCGGCATAGATCAGCTGGTTGAGCTCTTCGCGGTTGATGGCGTAGCTGAGGCCGATGCGGAAATCCTTGTTGGAAAAGACAGCGCGCAAGGCCGGATTCTTGTGGGTCTGGTTGAGGGTGATCAGCAGGGCGTTCGACCACGCCGGCCGGGCGATGAACAGGCCATACCCGCCTTTCTCTTGGTTCTGCACGATTACCGTACGGGCGTCCGTCGTCTCGATGAAGCGGTTCTGCATGTCGATTTCGCCGCTGATCGCCTTCAGGATGATTGCCTGGGTATCCTGCATTACATCGATGGTGATGCGATCGAAGTAAGGCAGCTGGTTTCCTGCGGTATCCACCTTAGCATAGTATGGATTGCGCTCGGCGACGACCTGGGTGGTGCCGTTATAGGGCGCGGTCAACACCCAGGCATCGAGCGTTGGACGGCCGAGATCGCGCCAGCGGCCGGGAAACCCGATCTTGTTGTTGAAGAGCTGGACCCAGTCGGTTGCACCGGCTGCCTTCGCCAGGGCGTCGACGCCGTCGGGATTGAAATCCTTGTGGAATTGCTTGAGGTAGTGGGCCGGTGCGGCCGCCAAAATATCCGAGCCGCGCACGGTGGCCATGTTCATCAGGAATAGGCCGTTCGGCGCGGCAAACTTGAAGACGACCTTGTCGTTGGCGAGCTTTTCGACCTTGACGGTCTCCCCGCCCGAGGTCAGCCAGTCTGGTGCTGCAGGCGTGATCTTGGTGTTGCGCAGCACGTTCTCGTTCCACCACACCAGATCGTCCGCGGTAAAGGGCTCGCCGTCCGACCAGCGTGTGCCTTCACGCAAGGTGAACGTATATTCGGTGGCATTATCATTGACCTCGACGCTCTTGGCGATATCGGGGATCACTTCGGTCCATTCGGGATTCCAGCGAACCAGTCTCGTATAGCCGATCGAACGCTCGATCTCGCTGTCGCCACCGCCAAAGGTGGCCGTGCGCCAGGTGCCGCCATAGGTACCGACCGATTCAAGCGGAGTGAGCACCAGCGGCTCCTTGGGCAAGCGCTTTTCGACCGGCGGCAGCTTGCCGGCATCGACCAGCGCCTTCAGTTCCGGCGACTCCTCAAAGCCGAATGCGACACCGGCCCAGCCGGCACCCATGAGGATCGCCGCAGCAACGGTCGAGACAATCTGCCGTCCTAAGATTCTGACGTGTTGCATTCTTTCCTCCCAATATTCTGCTCTAGGTTATCGTTAACGTATTCTCCTCTTTCTCTAACGTTATCGTTACCGTTAAAAATTGTCAAAGAGATTCTCGACGTCCTAAACTAGGCCGGAGTAGCCTTGGCTTTCCTGGAAATTATGTTAGTTATCGTTATCGTAACTTTCTACCATTTCTAACGAGACAATCCAGTTGAGCAGCCCCAAAGAGCCAGAATCCAAAATAACCATCGCCGATGTCGCCCGCGCCGCAGGGGTGTCGCCGATGACGGTATCGCGCGTGCTCAATGATCGGGGCGGAGCCAGTGCGGAGACCAGTCAACGGATTATCTTAGCGGCGAGCGAACTCAATTACCGGCCCAATCCCTTTGCTCGGGGATTGCGGTCCGATCGATCGAAAGCCATCGGCCTACTTGTTCCCGACATCACCAATCCGTTCTTTCCCGAAGTCATCAGGGGAGCCGAGGATGCGGCAAGCGCTGCCGGCTACAACCTCCTTCTGTCCAATGTCGTCGAGAACAGCAAGCGGGAAGAAGAACTCATCGAAACGCTGCTGCGGCACCGGGTCGACGGGATCATCGTCTGCAGCCCGCGACTGCCCGATGCCGCGCTTCACAAGGCGCTTGCGCCCCACCGCGCCGTGGTGCTCATCAACCGCGAGGCGCCCAACGAGGTCGCCGGGACGATCGTCACCGACTACGAGACGGGAGCGTCGCGTGCCATCGACCATCTGGTCGAGCGCGGACGCCGCAGGATAGCGATCATCGCCGGGCCGCGCAGTTCGTTTGGCGGCAAGAGCCGGCTTGTCGGTTTTCGCAAAACGCTAGCGGCCCACGGGCTTAAGGCGCAAGGCATCGTTTATTGCGATCCGACCGCAGCGGGCGGCCAAACGGCGGCCGCGCAGTTGCTGGCGGAGACGCCCGGCATCGATGCCCTTGTCTGCTACAACGACCTCAATGCGATCGGCGCGATGAAGGCCTGCCGGGCCGCCGGCATTTCGATTCCCGCGCAGATCGCCCTGATCGGTTTCGACGATATTCCGACTGCCGAACTACTGTCTCCGGCACTCACCACCTTGCGGGTGCAAAAACGCGAAATGGGGGAGGAGGCGGTGCGTCTGCTGCTCAGCCGGATCGCCACCAGAAACCGTCAGCACGGCATCGTCATCGTGCCCGAACTCATCATCCGCGAAACAACCTGAACTCCCCGGAGCATGATGCCGAAAAGTTTGAGCGGTTTTCGGACGACATCATGCTCCAACCCTTAAAGTGGAACAGGAGGAATATCCGATGGATATCAACAATCTGCAGTCACTGGCCCTGCCTGAGGAGAAGAAGGCCTGGTTCGTTCACGACCGGTTCGGCATGTTCGTGCACTGGGGACTTTATGCCCTGCCGGCACGCCATGAATGGGTCAAGAGCCGCGAAGAATTGAACGACGCCGACTACCAGAAATATTTCGACCATTTCGATCCCGATCTCTACGATCCCGGTGAATGGGCCAGACGCGCGAAGGCTGCCGGCATGAAATATGTCGTGCTGACCACCAAGCACCATGAAGGCTTCTGCCTCTGGGATACCAAGGCGACCGACTTCAAAGTGACCAATACGCCTTATGGACGAGATCTCCTGGGTCCGTTCGTCGACGCCTTCCGCGCAGAGGGCCTGAGGATCGGGTTCTACTATTCGCTGATCGACTGGCATCATCCCGACTTCACCGTCGATCCGCGCCATCCGCAGCGCAACCATCCCGATGCGCTGAAAATCAACGAAGGCCGGGACATGCAGCGCTATGCCGCCTTCATGCGCGAGCAGGTCCGCGAGTTGCTGACCGAGTTCGGCCAGATCGACATCATGTGGTTCGATTTCAGCTATCCGCAGTGGAAGCTTGGCGAACTGGTCGGAAAGGGCCATCAGGATTGGGAAAGCGAGAAACTCGTGCGTCTGGTGCGCCAACTCGCCCCCGATATCATTATCAACAACCGGCTCGATCTCGCCGGCCTGCAGCCAGACATCGTCACGCCGGAGCAATATATGCCGCGCGCCCGGCCGCTCCGCGATGGCAGGCGCGTCGTCTGGGAAGCCTGCCATACACTCAGTGGCTCCTGGGGCTACCACCGCGACGAGGACACTTGGAAAAGCACGGAACAACTGGTGCAGATGCTGGTCGGCACCGTTGCCATGGGCGGCAATCTGCTGATGAACGTCGGGCCGACGGCGCGCGGCACGCTCGACCACCGCGCGATTGCAGCCCTTGCCGCTTATGAGGAGTGGATGGCGCTGCACGAGCGCAGCATCGTCGGCTGCACCCAGCCCGACTTCACAGCTCCGGCCGACTGCCGCCTGACCCAGAATGGCGATCGTCTTTATATCCACCTCTTCAACTGGCCCTATCGCCATCTGCATTTCGATGCGCTGGCAGGCAAGATCGAATATGCGCAATTCCTGCATGATGGCAGCGAGGTCACCTGGTTGCGCCCATCCGCCAATACGCTGTGGGCGAACACGCAGTTCCCCGTCGGCGAAAATCAACTGACATTCGTCCTGCCGGTGCGTCGACCTCAGATCGTGGTCCCGGTCATCGAGGTCAAGCTCAAGCCGGGGAGCGCGGCTGGCATTCAGGACTAATGCGGGTGAGATGGCTGACCTGAGCGGGCAAGATGGCGCCCGCTCATGAGAACGGCTCGGTCGATCTCGCCGCCTAATGCCCGACAAGGGCTCAGGGATTGGCTGCGGTGGTCCCTACAAAGAACTGGTTGAGTTGCTTCATCTCCAGCGCATGAGCGCGCTTTCTAAGAGCGACGGCCTGTTTGAGCGTCGCTAGCTCATCCGTTATGTCAATGAGATGAGCCTCGGCGACGAGCATCTCCGCTTCGACCCTTCCCTGCTCTCTCAATTGCCAGACGTCCCGGATGCGGAATTGAACAATGATCGTGCCGAAAAGCGCCACCAGCGCGGAGGTCGCCATTGGGAGCCATTGGGGGATAACCGTGCCATAAGCCGAAAATAATGAAGAGAGGCCGCTCAGAACGATGATCCCCAATGTGAGAAAATTCCAGAGATACTGATTCACCCTGGAGGATCGCGCATACCAGTTTCGATGCGTCCGCAGGTCACGCAAAGCCTGCCTTTTAATCTCGACCATATCCGATGGAAGCATCTTTTCTGCTCTCTCTTGACCGATCTCCCGTCTTGCTGCCAAAATCACGTTGATGACACCTATAGTTATCCCGAAGGTAATCATGAACCAGGCGATGTAGTGCAAAGGGACGTCATCGAGAATGACGTTTGGAAAAAACTCAGGTTGAAAAAATTCGATTAAAGCGCCAAGCGATATCAAGAATACAGAAAAGACAACCACTGCTATCGAAAGCATCGCTGCCATATTTCTATATCTTCCATTCAGTTTCATTTTCTGCAATTGCGCGGAGTCATCCTCATCCTTTCTGAACAAGTCCATCATCCTATCCTCGACACTGCAGGTTTAACCACAGTCAACCTTGTACTACGCCAGAAAGCAAGTAACGTTTGCGAAGAAATACTTGATAGATCGAATTGCGGGCGGCCCTGGGTTCCGTCGATATGTCAGATGCCGCGAGAACCAACCGCCATATCGCCAACGTTCAGGCTGGGATAGCCTCCGCCTCTTGAATCCTGTCGCTTCAGGATAGGCTGATCGCCAGCAGTCGGTCGAGATCAATATATTCCTGGTTCTGCCGGACGAGAGCGGACAGGAGATGATGCCCGCTCAGGAGAATGGCTCGGTCGGTCCCGCCGCCGGAATTGTCAGCCAGCATGGTCCCTCGGCGGTCATGTACATATGGTCTTCCAGCCGGATCCCGAATTTCCCAGGGAAGACGATCATCGGCTCGTTGGAAAAACACATGCCGGCGGCAAGCGGCGCGTCGTTGCCGCGAACGATGTAGGGTTCCTCGTGGATCTCGAGCCCGAGGCCATGACCGGCCCGATGCGGCAAACCTGGCAGGCGATAGTCGGGGCCGAGGGAGTGTTTGGCAAGCACCTTTCGGGCCGCATCGTCGAGGCTCGAGCAGGCGGCGCCGATCCGAGCTGCGTCGAAGACGGCCTGTTGCGCCTCGCGCTCGATCCACCAGGCCCGTTCGAACGCGCTTTCGCCGCCCTCCAGCATATAGGTCCTGGTGATATCGGAATGATAACCGTCGATCCGGCAGCCGGTATCGATGAGAATGACGTCGTCGCGCCCAAGGACCTGATCGCCGTCGGCGCCATGCGGAAGCGAGGTCGCCGCGCCGAAGGAGACGATGCAGAATGTCGAGCCGGCATCGGCGCCGGCCTGGCGATGCTGCCGGTCGATGAAATCCACCACTTCGGATGATTTGATGCCCGGCTTCAAAAGCCCATGCACTTGCCTGTGGACGTCAAGTGTCAGGTCCATCGCATACTGAATGAGGGCAATCTCCGCGGCCGATTTTATGCAACGCAGGTCGCGGATCAGTCGCCCGCCATCGGCAAGCCTCGCCTCGCCCATCTCCGCTGCCAATGCATGATAGAAGAAAAGCGGCAAACCATCGTCGAGGGCAAGTCTGCCGCCCTGGGCAACAAGGCGGGCGATGAGAGCGGCGCTGCTCTCCTCCTCTTCCCAGACCAGGATTTCCCCCGGCAGATGCGGCAGCGTTTCGACACGGCTGCGCTCGAACCCCGGCACGATGTAGGAAATGGTCGCTTGCGTGACGAGCGCGCCGAGGAACCTCTCGCTCGGATGCCAGACCAGCCCCGTGAAGTAACGCAGGCTTTCGGTCGGTCCAAGAAGCACGGCAGCCAAGCCTCCGGCTTCGATCATTTTGCGAAGCCTGGCGAGGCGGTTCTGCCGTTCGTCCTCAGTTATGCGGGGTACCGTATGCTGCCATGACATGTTGTCTTCCTGCTTTTCCTGCGCTTCCAGATCGATGAAGCCCTCGCCTTGCAGCGGGGATCTTGAGCCGACACTAATGCCGCTGTAGGCAATATGTCGACATGAAAAATGAGGAGATGGCGATGGCGGTCGAATACACCATACCGGGCATGCTGATACGCGATCATATGGTCGACGTTCCCCTGGATTGGTCGAAGCCGGAGGGGGAGACGATCCGGGTTTTCGCACGCGAAGTATGCGATCCCGCCCGCCGTCGCGAAACATTGCCGTTGCTGGCTTTCCTGCAAGGCGGCCCTGGCGGAAAATCGCCGCGGCCGAGCAATGGCGGGCCGCCATGGCTTGCCGAAGCCCTGAAGACGCACCGCGTTATCCTGATCGACCAGCGCGGCACCGGGCGCAGCAGCCGGATCGAAAGTGCGACGATGGAGCACTTTGCCGACGGCAGGGCCGCAGCCGACTATCTCACCCTCTTTCGTGCCGACAGCATCGTTGCCGATTGCGAACATCTGAGGAAAACCGTCTTCGGCGGCGGACGCTGGCAGACGCTCGGCCAGAGCTATGGCGGCTTCCTGACGCTTACCTATCTCTCGAAGGCGCCGGAGGGACTTTCCGCCTGTTATGTCACCGGCGGCCTTGCTGGCCTTGGGGCGACGGCCGATGATGTCTATCGGCGCACCTACCCGCGCGTCGCCGAAAAGAACGCCGCCTATTACAGCCGCTACCCCGGGGATGCCGAGCGCATCAGCCGGATCGCCGACTATATCGAGGCCAACGAGGTGCGGCTGCCCGATGGCGATCGCCTATCCGTTCGCCGCTTTCAGACTATCGGCATCGATTTCGGCATGGCGCCGGGTTACGAGAACGTCCATTGGCTGGTCGACGAGGCTTTCTCCGGTCCCAATGAAGACCGTCTCTCCGATCGCTTCCTCGCGTCGGTGATGTCGCTGACCTCCTATGACGACAATCCGCTCTTCGCCGTTCTGCAGGAAAGCATCTATGGCCAGGCCGGGACGCCGACTGCCTGGGCGGCCGAACGCATCCGCGCCGAGCATCCGGCCTTTGCCGGCGACCGGCGGCCGCTGCTGTTGACGGGGGAGATGATGTATCCCTGGATGTTCGAGGAAATTCGCTCGCTCAGGGCCTTCAGGGCAAGTGTCGAGGCGCTGGCCACGCATCAGCGCTACGTGCAGCTCTATGCCCCGGAACGTCTCGCGGCAAATGAGGTGCCAGTCGCCGCCGTCATCTATCATGACGACATGTATGTCGATGCCGGGCTTTCGCTCGAAACAGCGCGCCACGTCGCCAACGTGCAGGCATGGGTGACCAACGAATTCGAGCACGACGGTGTCCGCCAATCGGCGGCTGTCCTGCGCAGGCTGATGACCTTGGTCAGGGAGCAGAGCGGCCCCCTCGCCCCCTGAGGCTCGAACGTTTCATTGCTCTCGTCGCATCAGGACATGCTGATCGCCACCGGCCGATCCAGGTCGCGGGCGATATATTCCTGGATCTGGCGAACGATCTGCCCGGCGTGGGCGATCGCCAGGCGGTCGGCCCGCTCGACGTCACCGGCCTCGATCGCTGCGATGATCTCCTCGTGTTCGTCGACATACTGGCGCGGCAGACGGTCGTCGAATGTCGAGTAGTAAAGGCGCAGGATGCGGCGGCCCTCGTCGAGCAGCCTGGCGAAGAAGGCGGTGTAATAGGAATTGCCGGCAAGTTCGGCAATCGCGACGTGAAATTCGCGGTTCGCCTCGATCATCGCATAGGCATCGCGCGCGGCAACGGCATCGGCGAAGTCCTTCTGATGCCGGCGGACGGTCTTCATGATGTCGCCGTTTCGCCTTTGCGCCGCGCCACGGGTCGTCACCCGGTACATCAGCGTCAACGCTTCGAAATAGGTGGGCAGGCTTGCGAAATCGATTGTCGCAACGATCGTGTTCCTGTTCGGCAGCGTCGTGACGAGCCCGTCGGCGGCGAGCCGCAACAGCGCCTCGCGAATGGGAGTTCGCGACATCCGGAAACGTTCCGACAGGCGCACCTCGTCGAGCGGACTGCCGGGTTCCAGCGCCATCGACAGGATTTCCTGCCTGAGCGTCACATAGACGCTCTGCGTGCCAGAGCCGCGCACCCGCACATTTTCCGCGTCGTTCCGCATTCGTCCGCCCTCTTTCGTTAGTGCCTTGTATTTCGTTTCGGCCGATTCCCGCAATGTCGGTCTTCGGGGGCCTCAAATTTGTAAGCTCACATCATTGAATCTTGTCGACAGTTTGTATATAAGGCAACCAGTTTCAACGAGGCTCGATCAATGACCACAGGATGGAAGGGCGTATTTCCCGCCGTAACGACACAGTTCAACGAAGATCTTTCCGTTGATCTGCCCTCGACCCAGCGCGTCCAGGACGCGCTTGTAAACGATGGCGTCAATGGACTGATTGTCATGGGCACATGTGGCGAGAACAATTCGCTGGACCCCGAGGAGAAGCGCACGATCTTGAAAGCTGCCGTCGAGGTCGTCAACGGCCGCGTTCCCGTGGTGACGGGCGTGTCCGAATTCGACACGCGCCGTGCCGTCGCCTATTGTCGCGACGCCGAAAAGCTCGGCGCCGACGGCCTGATGCTGCTGCCGGCCATGGTTTATGTGCCGAAGCCCGAAGAGCTGATTGCACATTTCCGCACCGTCGCCGAAGCGACCTCGCTGCCGATCATGCTGTACAACAACCCGCCGGCGTACCGCGTCAATATCGGCGCCGATGTGCTGAAGGTGCTTGCCGACGTACCGAACATCAAGGCGGTCAAGGAAAGTGCGCCGGATCCGCGCCGCTTCACCGATCTCATCAATGAATTCGGCGATCGTTTCGATATCTTCGCCGGCCTCGACGACGTCGCGCTTGAAGGCCTGATGCTCGGCGCCAAGGGCTGGGTCTCGGGCTTGACCAGCGCCTTCCCGGAGGAATCCGTGCAGCTCGTTGCCGCCGCCGAACGCGGCGACTGGGAAGAGGCCCGCAAGATCTATCGCTGGTTCATGCCGCTTCTGCACCTCGATGCCGAACACGATCTCGTGCAGTCGATCAAGCTTGCCGAGCAGATCATGGGCCGCGGCTCCGAGCGCGTCCGCCTGCCGCGCCTGCCGCTTTCGGGCGCCCGCCGTGCCGAAGTCACCGCCATGGTCGAGAAGGCCGCTGCCACGCGTCCTTCGAAGATCCGCCAGGCTGCCTGATCAACGAGGCCGGCGACCCCGCGGTTGCCGGCCTTTCCGTGTTTGCGGTTCAGGCAAGCGCCAGCGACTGGCCGGTCGCCGGATCGAACAGATGCATCTGGTTCATGTTGAACGAGAGCGGCATCGTCGACATCGGGCTAGGCCCGCTCTCGGGATCGATGCAGGCGCAAAGACTTGCCTCGCCGATGTCGAAATAGACCATGGTCTCCGGCCCGAGTGGCTCCACAAGATCAATTCTGGCTTCGATGTCGGCATAACCAGGACGGGCCTGGCGGTCGGTGATCGATTCCGGCCTGATCCCGAACACGACTGATTTGCCGGCATGGCCGGCGTAGTCGCCGGCGCGCGCCTCTGGCACTGGAAGCTCGCTGCCGTCGGTCAGTTTGACGACGAGACCCTTCTCTCCTGATAGCAGCGTCGCGGACAGGAAATTCATCGACGGTGAGCCGATGAAGCCGGCGACGAACTGGCTGACGGGCCGATGATAGAGCGCCTGCGGCGGTCCCGCCTGTTCGATGATGCCGCCATTCATCACCACGACACGATCCGCCATGGTCATCGCCTCGACCTGGTCGTGCGTGACGTAGACGGTCGTCGTCGGCAACAGTTGGTGCAGCCGCTTGATCTCCGTGCGCATCTGCACGCGAAGCTTGGCATCAAGGTTGGACAATGGCTCGTCGAAGAGAAAGACTTTCGGGTTCCGCACGATCGCGCGCCCCATCGCGACGCGCTGGCGCTGGCCGCCCGAAAGCTGGCCCGGGCGCCGGCCGAGCAGCTCGCTGATATGCAGGGTTTCCGCCGCCCTGATGATACGCGCGTCGATCTCGCTCTTGGCGAGCTTCTGCTGCTCCAGGCAGAACGAAATATTCTCCCGCACCGTCATGTGCGGATAGAGCGCGTAGTTCTGGAAGACCATGGCGATATCGCGTTTGCCCGGGCCGAGCCGGTTGACGACCTGGTCGCCGATCACGATCTCACCGCCGGTAATGTGTTCGAGACCCGCAATCATGCGCAATGTCGTCGATTTTCCGCATCCCGACGGGCCTACGAAAACGACGAATTCATTGTCTTCGATGTCAAGGCTGATGCCGCGCACGGCCTCGTAGATACCATAGGATTTGACGATGCTCTTGAGTTCCAGCCGTGCCATGGTTTTCTCCTAGACCTCCTGCAACCAGATCGCCATCGCTCCGGGCTCGCGATTGGCCCAGAGGTGATAGGGAATCGCCTTAAAGGGCCGCTCCTTCAGCGAGGGAGGCGCGGTGCGATAGAGCGCATTCTGCCAATCGGCTATATCGGCTTCGAGCGCGGTGCCTTCGAGGACGGTCGCTCCGCCGAGAAGCGCGGCATCGTAACGGGCAGAGATTTCCTCAGACGCCGGCAGGCGGAGCCGCTGTGGCTCGCCGCCGAGGTCCGTCTCCTCGATGCAATAGACGACAGGCCCGCGCCGCAGCGCGACGCGTCCGCCGTCTTCGGAGACAGCAGGATGCGCGTAGATGCGCTCGACCGGCATCGAGAAGCCGATGCGGACCTCGTCACCATTGCGCCATTCCCTTGATATTGCGGCATAACCCTTCGTCACGCATTGATCGAGATCGACGGCAGCACCATTGACCGAGATCTGCGCCTGCCTGCACCATCCGGGGATGCGAAGACGAAGTTGAAACCGGCTTGGCCGCTCGACGGCGAACCGCAGGCTGATGTCGCCATCCCAGGGATATTGCGTCTCCTGGATCAGGCGCACGAAGCTGTCGCCAACTGTGAGATCTGCGCAATTGGTGCCGTAGAGATGGATGGCGAGCTCATGGTCACCCGTGGAATAGAAATATTGGCCGAGCGACGTGATGAAACGGGCAATGTTGGTCGGGCAGCAGGGGCAGTAGTGCCATTTCCACCGGCGATGCTGCCCGTGGCTTTCAAGGACGTTCTCATAGAAATAATGTTCGCCGTCGCGCGAGATGCCGGAAAGCGCGCCGTTGTAGAGCACCGTTTCCAGCCTGTCCGTGAACTTGCTGTCGAGATCGACCTGCGCCATGCGATGGCTCCAGAAGCCGAGCGCGACGGCTGCGCATGTCTCGGCATAGGCCGTCTCGTTCGGCAGGTCGAATTCCCGGGTGAACCCTTCATTGGATGCCGATGGGCCAAGGCCGCCGGTCACGTAGAGCTGGCGGCTGACCAGATTGTCGAAAAGCCGGTCGCAAGCCTCCTTCAATGTCCGATCGTCGTTCTCATGGGAGAGATCCGCCATCGCAGAAAACAGGTACATGGCGCGAACCGCGTGTCCGACGACCTGGTGCTGGTCGCGCACCGGCATATGGGCCTGGCTATAGGCGTATGTCTTGTAGACGTAATCATCAGGGCTCTCGCCGCGCTTGCGAGCCTCCCCGTCGTAATATGAGGGCATCCGGCCACGTTCGTCGACGAAATAGGTCGCAAGCTTCAGATGCCGCGGGTCGCGCGTCACGCGATAGAGCTTGACCAGCGCCAGCTCGATTTCCTCATGGGCATCGTAGCCTCTGAGCTTTCCGGGCTCCGCACCGAAGGTGGCCATGATATGGTCGACTGCACGGATCATCACATCGAGGAAGCGACGCTTTCCCGTCGCCTCGTGGTAGGCGACGGCCCCTTCCAGCAAGTGGCCCATCGAATACATCTCGTGCAGGTCGCGCAGATTGGTCCAGCGCCTGTCCGGCTCGCGGCGAATGAACCAGCTGTTGAGGTAGCCATCCGCCATCTGCCCTTTTTCGAGCTTTTCGACGATAGCGTCGATCTTCGTTTCGAGCACAGCATTCGGGTGAGCCTTCAGCGTGTAACTTGCGGCCTCGATCCATTTGCCGAAATCGGAATCGAAGAAATGCTGCATCGACAGTCCGCTCGGCTGGATCGGGCGCACCAACGGCCCGGCCGGCTTGTCAAAATCGAGCACCTCGAGGAAGCCCTCCTCTTCCAGCCGCTTGTGCTGCGTCGGGATGGTGACGTTGCGAACAGTCTCGGTCCAGCTCTGCCAGAAACCGCCATCGAATACGACACCGGTATGGTCGGCAGGCCTGTATCGCTGCCGTCCCGCAGCGCGTGCCGGTTGAAAACGAGGTGAGCTGGTCATGAGGACTCCTGAGCGGGACGAGCGCTGTTACTTCACGGCGCCGGCCGTCAGGCCGCGCACGTAATATCGTTGCAAGAGAAGGAAAAGCAGGATGCAGGGGACCATGGTCACGGCTATGCCGGCCTGCAGCGCGCCCCAGTCGATGATGCCGTAGATGCCCGACGATACATTCACCAACATGATCGGCAGCGTGAACTTGTTCTGATCGGACAGAAAGATGAGGGCAGCGAGGAATTCGTTCCAGGAATTCAGGAAGGCGAACATCGCAACGGTGGCGACACCGGGAAGCGCGATCGGCAGCATGATCCGGCGCAGGATCGTCGCCTGCGAAGCACCGTCTATCCGCGCCGCTTCGATCAGCGCCTTCGGCACCGCGTCGAAGGCGTTGCGCATCATGAAAACGGCAAAAGGAAGCTGGAAGGTCACATAGATCAGCACCAGGCCGAGAAGGCTGTTCTGCAGCCGGAAGACTTTCAGGATCAGGAAAAGCGGCGTCAGGATCGACTGGAACGGAATCATCATCGTCGCCATGATCAGCACGAAGAGCAGCGACTGACCGGGAAAGCGGAATTTCGAAAAGCCGTATCCCGCCGGCACCGAGACGAGCACCGTCAGGATCACCGTTCCGGCAGCGATCAGCACCGAATTGCCGGCATAGACGTACCAGCCGGCGCCGACATGTTCGAGGCGGCGGTAATTTTCAAGCGAGAAGGCTTTCGAGAAAAGCGCTGCCGGATCGGCAAGTGCTGCGGCCGCGGGCTTGAAGGAATTGGCGAAGGACCAGACGATCGGCATCACGAAGAAGACGGCAAAGACGCATGCCGTCAGAACGAAGGCGAGATAACCGAGCCGCTCGCTCGCCGGCTTCGCCGCGAGATTATAATTGAGCCGTTCCATCAACCCTCCTCCGGCCGCTGGCGCAGCAGGACGAACTGGATCGCACTGATCGCCACCAGGACGACGAGCAGGGCAAAGGAGATCGCCGAGCCATAACCGAGACGGTAGGATGAGAACGACGCGAGATAGATCGAGAAGACCGCGGAGATCGTGCTGTTCTCAGGGCCGCCCTGGGTGATGATGAAGAACTGGTCGAAGGCCAGCATCGACGAAGTGACGTTGAGGACGAGCGCCAGCACGACCGAGTTCCTCATCAAAGGCAGCGTGATCCGGCGAAACCGGCTCCAGACGCTGGCGCCGTCGATCCTGGCGGCTTCGATGACGTCGTTCGATATGCTCTGAAGGCCGGTCAGGAGGATGATCATCGTGAAGCCCGCTGTTTTCCAGACGACCATCAGGATGACGACGCCGAGTGCCGGCCAGAAACTTTCGAGCGGCCTCGGCGCGCTGTCGATGATGCCTGCTCCGCGAAGCAATTGCGCAAAGACGCCGCTATCGGGATTGAGCAGCCACATCCACAATGTCGAGGCCGCCCCGAAGCCGATGACGACGGGCATGAAATAGATCGTGCGGAAAAAGCCGGCGATCCGCAGCGGCCGGTCGACGAGCAGCGCCAGAGGAAAGGCCACCAGGAAGATCGCAGCCGTGACCAGCACCGTGTAGAGCAACGTGAAACCCAGGGAATGCCAGAGCTGGGTATCGCCGATCAGTTCGGCATAGTTGGAGAGGCCGATGAATTTGGTCCGGCCAAGAAGCGGCCAGTTGTAGAAGCTCATCCAGACCGTCATGACAAGCGGCACGAGGAAAAGCACGACGATGAACAGCAAGCCCGGCAGGATGAAGGCAAGGCCAAGCCAACCCTTTGGCTCCGGTTCTCCGGTCGCGACTGCGCGCCTCCGGCTGCGAAGTGTCGAGGATATCACCGCAACTCCTCCTTCCGCTTGAAAGTCGAGATGTGAAAGGGACGGCAGGGCATCCGCGGATTCCCTGCCGAAACGCGTCGGCTTAGTTCGGGTTGGTGCGTTCGAGGATACGGGTGAAGTCGGCCTGCGTCTTGGCGATCGTTCCGTCGACGTCGTCGCCGAAGATCGTGCCCTGGATCAGATTGAGGAAGGGTCCGGTGCGGCTGACGAAGAGTTCGTCGGACGAAAATGTGTAAGGCGTGCGCCCCTTGGCGAGGATATTGTAGGCGACGAGATTGCGCTGGTCGAACTTCGCATAGGCTTCCGCTGCGAGGTCGGTGCGCGACGGCATCCCCGATTCCTGGGTGATGTAGACCTGCTGCTCGGGCTGCATGTAGAAATTGACGAAATCGAGCGCGACTTTCTTCTTCTCGTCGCTGATGCCCTTGATCAGGGAAAGCGTATCGCCGCCGGCAAAGCTCGATTCACCGCCCTTCGGCCCCGGGATCGGTGCGACGGCGAATTTCACGTCAGGATATTTGCTGGTCAGCAGATTGACGATGTAGGAGCCTGTCATCAGGATGCCGACCTTGCCCGAGGCGAAGGCCTCGACGGCATTGTTGCCGTTGCCGGAACGCGAGGTCGGATGAATCGCACCGGCCTTCCACATATCGCGATAGGCAGCGATGGTCTCACGCAGCGCCGGCGTATCGACCGTGGCGCTGCGGCCGTCATCGCTCAGCACATCGGCACTGGCGGCCCAGAGATGCGGCAGGAAATCGTAGATCAGCCAGCTTCCCGAATTAGCGACGAAATAGAAGCCATAGGTCTCGTTGCCGAGCGCGGCGATCTTCTTGGCGTCGGTGGCAATCTCCTCCATCGACGACGGCGCCTTGTTCGGATCGAGGCCGGCCTTGGTGAACAGATCGGTATTATAAGCAATGATGGATGCATCCGGCAGAGCAGGCACGCCGTAGATCTTGCCGTCATAGGTGGCAAGGCGGATGTGGGACGGGCTCATGGCCGCGGAATAAGGCAGCCCCTTCACGAAGTCGGAGATATCTTCGAGACCGTCCGCGGCGGCAAAGGTCGGAAGATAGATCAGGTCGAGCACGGCACCGTCAGGAGCCGCGCTGCCGGCAATCGCCGCACCCAGCTTCGGCACCATCTGCTCTGCCGTGATTTGGGTGACATTGACCTTGTCGGAGTGAGAGGCGTTGTATTTGTCGGCCAACCCCTGAAGGACGGCGCCGGACGACGTGCGCACCCATAGGGTGATTTCTTCGGCGCCGGCGAGAGAAGAGCTTGCCAGCAGTGCAAGAGCGGTGATCGTCGTTTTCAGTCGAAGCATGCTTGTTCCCCTTTTTCTCGTTCAGGCCTCAGGCCTTCGGACGAAATGGACGTTAGATCAGAAATTTTTTGGTGTCGACAGTCTGTGTGCAAAAATATGATGCGCGTTTGATAAAACCTTTTAACAGCACATTTTTTCTGCTAAAAGCTTTTATCATGAATCGACTACGAGGCGGCACTTGAAGAATACGGGCGATCGAAGACGGACGATTTATGACGTGGCGAAGGCTGCAGGCGTCAGCATTTCGACAGCGTCGAACGCACTGAACGACACCGGTCGGACGAATGCCGAAACACGCGAGCGGGTCCGGCGCGTGGCGGAGGAGATCGGATTTCGGCCCAATGCACTCGCCCGTGGGTTGCTAAGCAAGCGAAGCCATGCGATCGGCATGCTGACGAACGACACCTATGGCAGATTGACGCTGCCGATGGCGGCCGGGGTATCGGAGGTGCTGGTCGATCACGGCGTGTCCGTCTTCCTCTGCGCCACGAATAATGATCCGAGGCTCGCACAGCTTCATCTGGAGGCGCTTCTCGACCGGCAGGTCGACGGCATCATATTCACCGCGACCCGCCTCGACCTCACGCCGCCAGTCCAGCTGTCCCGCCTGCCGATACCCGTCGTCTACGTCTTTGCCGAGGGGCCGGCTGACAGCGTCACCTTCTTTCCGGATGACGAACAGGGCGCCCGCCTCGCCGTCGACCACCTGAAAGAACTCGGTCGATCGCGGATCCTCCACATCACCGGACCGCGGGATTATCTCGCCGCTCGCATCCGCGCCCAATCCTATCTTGACGCCTGCGGCGACGGTGCCGAAGCGATGTTCGGCGACTGGTCGGAGGAATGGGGTCACGAGGCCGTTCAGTCGGTGTTTGCCCGGCCCGGCGCAAAGCCCGACGCCATCTTCTGCGGCAGCGACGAGATCGCCCGCGGTGTCATCGACGCGCTGCGCGACCTCAATGTAGAGATTCCCACGGATGTCGCCGTGGTCGGCTTCGACAATTGGGAGGTCGTCGCACGGCAAACACGCCCGCCGCTGACCACCATCGACATGGAGTTGAAGGAACTGGGCCATCGCGCCGGCCTGGCAATCCTCAGCCTCTCCAAGGGTGAGCCGGTCCCTGCCGGCATCACCAGATTGCCCTGTCGCCTGGTCGTGCGGCAGTCGTGCGGCAGCCCCCTTCAATCCGGCTGAGAACGACGGCAAGCAACACAGCAAGCCGGCCGTCGTCGCTATTATCTGTCCGTGGAATTGCCGGAACGGGTCAGGCTGCTGCGGCTGACCAGCGACGGTATCTGGAGAATATGCTCGGAAGCGGTGCGGCCTTCTATTCTGGAAATGAGAGCCCGGGTTGCGACCTGACCGAGCTCCCTGCCCGACTGATCGATGCTTGCGAGATTGACGAGGCCGAGTGCTGCGGTCGACGAATTGTCGTATCCGATGACGGCGAGATCTTCGGGCACCCGCACACCCATCTCCATAGCCAGGCTCAGAAGGGTGATCGCGTCGAGGTCGCTCCAGCAGAATACGGCGCGCGGTCTGTCCTTCCTCGATAGAAACTTTCGCATCGCCTCTTCCCGCTTCGGCGAAGCAATGGGAATTTTGCCGATCGCTGGCGAGGAGCCAAGCCCGCCACGCTGCATCGCCCGGCGAAACCCGATCTCACGCTGGCGGACGACGGAGACTGCGTGTCCCTGGCGCTCGCCGAGACTGAGCATTTCAATGTCGCGATAGCCGCAGGCCAGAAGCGCTTCCACGGCGATCTCCGCGCCGCGCTGATCGTCTGCGTTGACGGTATCGAAGGCCGTAGCGCTGGCATCGTGGTAACCGACCGCGACGATCGGTATCTGGACTGCGAACCTTGCGAGGATCTCCGAGGGCAGACGCGGCGCAACGAGGATAAGGCCGTCCATCTTGTAGTCGATCATCGACTCGATCAACGACGTCTCCAGCTGCACGCGCGCATCGCTGACGCCGATCATCGCCTGGTAGTGCGAAGGCGCCAGCACCCCGTTTACGCCGGCAATCACCTCCGGAAGGAAAGGATTGCGGATATCGATCAGGAGCACTCCGATGGTGAAACTCCGGCCACGCAGCCCTCTAGCTGCCCGCGAGGGGCGATATGCGAGTGCCTCGATGGCATCAGTCACCCTTGCGCGCAGCGCATCACTGACGCCGTAGGCATTTCGCATCACCTTGGAAACCGCTGCGACCGATACGCCTGCGTGAGTTGCCACCGTCCGGATCGTCACGCGATCGTTTCGTTGCAGCTTTTGTTTTTCTTCGATTGACATGAAATCTCTGGCTTACTGCGGATCGTCGACATCGCCCGCAGAACCACCATGGCAGACTGGCAACGAAAATTCTATTGCGCTTCCGAAGAAAATGTAGAACGTTATATGGAGAACGTTCTACAACTCGTCGGGAGGACTTGATGAACTTTCAGCCGGCAGCCATCAGCGGCAACCTCGTTTCGCGTGCCTGGTCCGGGGATATGATCGCGCCACTATCGGATGGCGGTCAGGGAACGGCCGCAAGCTTCGTCTCCAAAACTTTCGAACATGATGGCGCCAAGCTTCCCGTCGAGCTCTTTATATCAGCACTTGGCCTCTACCGCAGCTTCATCAACGGCGTTCGCGTCGGCGACGACCTGTTGACCCCAGGTTGGACGAACTACGACGATCGCCTTGCCTATCAGCGATACGACGTCTCCAACCTGCTCAAGCCGGGCCTCAACCGGATCGAGATCTGGCTTGCCGACGGATGGTATCGGTCGCCTTTGATGTGGGGCGCCCAGGCGATCTCGAATTGCTGGGGCGACAGGATCGGCGCTATTGCGGATCTGATCGGACCGGATGGCACCGTTCTTTCCACCGACACCTCATGGCGAAGCGGCCTTCTGCCGATCCTGAAATCCGGAATCTACTTCGGCGAAATCTATGATGCCCGCCAGGAAAACTACTTGGAGAGCCATGGCACCGAGAGATTGCCCTTCGACAGGGCGCTGCTTGTCGCGCACGAAACGGCTGCGGTGCGCGAGTTGCCGCCACTTGCCGCTGTCGAAAGCTGGACCGACGATGAGGGCAGGACCGTCTACGATTTCGGCCAGAATGCCGGCGGCTATGTCAGATACAAGGTCCGCGGCGCTGCCGGCGCCGAAGTCCGGGTGGAGCATTCGGAGGTACTCGGCCCCGATCGTCATTTCGACAATCGCAACTATCGCACGGCCGCGGCACATACCGTCTACACGCTGCGGGGAGACGGCGATGAGACCTACGCACCGCATTTCACCTTCCACGGCTTCCGTTATGCCAGGGTGACGATCGAGGGCGATGCGAAGATCCTCGCAATCGCGTCCATCCCGATCTCGTCGGTGCCTGAGCCCGCCGGCGGTTTCACCTCCGGCAATGCGCTGGTCAATCGCCTCGTCGAGAATACCATCTGGTCGCAGCGCGCCAATTTCGTCGAAGTTCCAACCGATTGCCCGCAGCGCGATGAACGCCTGGGCTGGACGGGCGACGCCCAGGTATTTGCCGCAACCGCATGCTGGCTGAGCGACAGCCAATCGTTTCTCAGGAAGTATCTGCGGGATGTGATGGCTGATCAGCGCGAGGATGGCGCCGTCTCGCACTTTTCACCGGATCCGACGCGCTTGCATCCGGCCAATTTCCCGGGCTATGCCGGCTCGACCGGCTGGGGCGACGCGATCGTCGTCATCCCCTGGGTACTCTACACCCATTACGGCGACCGGGCCGTCCTGTCGGAGTGCCTGGATTCCATGGTGCGCTGGGTCGATTTCGTCTGGTCGATCTCGGATGGTCCGCTCGTGCGTCCGCCCTCGCGTTGGGGCGACCGCGGCTTCACCTTCGGCGACTGGCTGCAGCCGGTCGGCGACAATCGAAAGCCTCGTCCGACGATTGCTGACGACTGCGCGGCCACGCTTTACCACTTCATCTCGACCGACCTTCTGGCAAGGATCGCAGCCACTCTCGGCGAGCATGCGCTTGAAGAGAAGATGAAACAGCGCGCAAACGAGATCCGGCGGACATTCGCCAACGAGTTCATCACGCCGGCAGGACGGCTCGCACACAACGACCAGACGTCCTATGCGTTGGCCTTCCTCCACGACCTGATACCGGCGGAGCACACGCAAGCCGCACAGCAGCATTTCCGGCAGGTGATCATCGATGCAGACTACAAGATCGGCACCGGTTTCATCGGCACGCCCGCCCTGCTGCCGGCGCTGACGAAGCTCGGCATGGACGATTTGGCCGAAAAGGTCTTCCTGCAGGAGGATGTGCCGGGCTGGCTCTACCAGGTGTCAAAAGGGGCGACGACGATCTGGGAGCGCTGGGATTCCATGGCGCCTGACGGCACCATCTACGAACCTGATATGAACAGCTACAACCACTATGCCTATGGCGCGGTCTGCCAGTGGCTGTTCGAAAGCGTCGCCGGAATTTCGCCGAGCCCGAGCGTCCCCGGATTTGCCGAGGTGATTGTCGATCCGGCGCCGATTCCGTCCCTTTCGCCGGTTTCGGCCTATCATGATATCAGTCAGGGACGCATCGAGGCCGGCTGGCAGTGCGACGGCAACAAGGTCACCTATGTGCTGACCCTTCCGGAGGGCTGCATCGGCCGGTTCCGGCCCGGAAAACGGCATCAAAACCCGTCGCTCGACGGAGAGCCTGTTGTCGAGGAAGCCATTCTTCCCTCCGGGACGCACCAGCTGGTCTTTTCCCTACCCAATTCTTGAGGAGCATACACGTCACACCGTTCAGAGGAGGAACGTCATGACACATCGGATAAAACTCATTCTTGCGGGCGCGTCCGCGCTTTTGGCACTGGTCGCGGCTGGCCCGTCGCATGCAGACACCACGCTGTCATTCCTGATCGACAACAACCCGGACACCGTCGCGGCAGCCGGGGCACTCGTTGCCGCCTATCAGGCAAAGGCACCCGACGTGACGATCGAAATCGAGCCGCGAGCCGGTGGCGGCGAAGGCGACAACATCATCAAGACGCGCCTGGCGACGGGGGAGATGTCCGATGTGTTTCTCTACAATTCCGGCTCGCTGCTACAGGCGCTGAAGCCGACACAGACGCTAGTCGATCTGAGCGGACTGTCGTCGCAAGCGAAAGTCGACGAAAGTTTCAAATCGGTCGTCCGTGCCGATGGCAAGATCTATGGCGTTCCCTTCGGCACGGCGATGGCGGGAGGGATCCTCTACAACAGGAAAATCTACCAGGACCTCGGCCTCTCCGTCCCGAAGACGTGGGCGGACTTCATGGCGAACAACGCGAAGGTCAAAGCTGCCGGAAAAGTCGCCGTGGCGCAGACCTATCGCGATACCTGGACCTCGCAGCTGTTCGTTCTGGCTGACTATTACAATCTGCACGCGGCGGTGCCGAACTTCGCCGCAGACTATACCGCCAACAAGGCAAAATACGCCGAGACGCCTGCAGCCCTGAAGGGCTTCGAACGGCTGAAGGACGTTCACGACGCCGGTCTGATGAACGAAGATTTTGGCGCGGCAAGCTACGACGATGGCCTGAGAATGGTGGCAACCGGCGAGGCAGCGCATTATCCGATGCTGAGCTTCGCGGTCGGCGCGCTCAAACAGAATTATCCCGAAAACCTCAACGATGTCGGCTTTTTCGCGCAGCCGAGCGACGACGCCGCAACCAACGGCTTGACGGTCTGGATGCCGCCAGCCCTCTACATTCCCGTGACCAGCCAGCACGCCGAGGAAGCGCGAAAATTCGTCGATTTCGCCGGAAGCGTCGAGGCCTGCAAGATCATGGTGGAAACCAATGCCGTTCAGGGGCCTTCCCTGATCGACGGCTGCGACCTGCCAGCTAGCGTGCCGCCTGCGATAAAGGACATGCTCCCCTATTTCGAGGCCAAGGACAAGACGACCCCGGCGCTGGAATTCGTGTCGCCGATCAAGGGACCGGCTCTTGAGCAGATCACCGTCGAAGTCGGCTCCGGCATTCGCCAGCCGGCTGACGCGGCAAAGCTCTATGACGACGATGTGCGCAAGCAGGCCAAGCAGCTCGGTCTTCCCAACTGGTAGCGGTCTTTCGGGTCAATTAACCTCGCTCCTAAAGGGGCGAGGCTCCACCCGAGAAGAGGTAGTCATGACCGAGACACGCCCCCGTTCGCGCAAATCGCCCTACCCGCTGTGGTTTTTCATTCCGGCCGCAATCATCTACGGCGTGCTGTTTCTGATTCCCACGGTATCCTCTCTCTGGTTCAGCCTCACACGCTGGGATCTTTCGACGGCCGAATTCATCGGGCTCGAAAACTTTCAGCAGTTCTTTTCCGAACCATTCCTGGTCAAGGGACTGGTCAACACGCTGATCTACGCCGTGACGACATCCGGCCTAAAGACGGTCTGCGGGTTGCTGCTTGCCGTGCTGCTAACCAGCAATATCTTCGCCCGCGGCTTCCTGCGCACGCTGGTCTTCTTTCCCGTCCTGGTCTCGACGATCGGCATCGGCATCACCTTCACGGTGATGATGCATCCGACCAAGGGCATCATCAATGTCACGCTCGAGACGCTTGGCATTCCCGGCCCGGGATGGCTCACCAATCCGGCGCTGGCGCTTTTTTCGGTGGCTTTGGTCGACGTCTGGAAGGGTGTCGGCCTTGCAACCCTGATCTTCATCGCCGGCCTTGCCGCGATCAGCCCCGATTATTATGAGGCGGCGAGGATCGACGGGGCCACGCGTCTCCAGCAATTTTTCCGGATCACCCTGCCGCTCGTGCGTCCTGCCACCGTCATCGTGGTGACATTGTCGCTGATCGGCGGGCTTCGATCCTTCGATCTGATATGGGCCATGACCCGCGGCGGGCCTGGTTTCTCCTCCGATGTGATCGCCTCGGTCATCTATAAGCAGTACCAGGCGGGTTTCTACGGTCTGTCGACGGCCGGAAACGTCATCCTGTTCGCGCTGATCGCCATAATCATCCTGCCATTCACCCTGTGGTTCAACCGGCGCGAGGTCGAGGAATGAGAAGCGTCCGCCCTTACGTGACCGGCGCGATTGCCCTTGCGGTGGCGGCCGTCATCTTCGTCATGCCCTTCGTGTTCGTCGCTCTCCAAGCGGTCAAATCGAAATCCGAAGCCTCTCGCCTCGATTTCGAATTGCCCGAACATTGGCTGTTCTGGGATAATCTGGCCGCCGTCTTCAAGGCGCGCGACTACCAGCTCGCGCTCGCCTATTTCAACTCCACGCTGATCACCGTGGTCTCCGTCACGATCCTGATCCTGCTGTCGGCAATGGTCGGATATGTGATGCAGCGCCGCAAGACCGTCTGGAACAAGGTGGCCTCCATTGCCCTGTTCATGGGTCTGATGATGCCCCCAGCCGTCGTACCCACCATCGGCCTCTTGCAGGAGATCGGTCTCTTCAAGACCATGACCGGGATGATCCTGATCCAGGTCGCCTATAATCTCTCGTTCTCGACATTGCTCTACCGGTCGTTCATTTCGACCATACCACGCGACCTTGACGAGGCGGCGCTGATCGATGGCGCCAAACCCCGACAGATTTTCTTCAGAGTGATCCTGCCGCTGCTGAAGCCGGTGACCGTCACCAACATCGTCGTGCAGTCGATCGCGATCTTCAACGATTTTACCAACCCGCTCTACTACCTTCCCGGCAAGGAGAACGTGACCGTGCAGCTGACGCTCTATAATTTCCAGAGCATGTATACGAGCCAGTACAATCTCCTCTTCATGAATATCCTCCTCGTGACGATCCCGCCGCTGATTGTCTTCATCTTCTTCAACCGGCAGATCGTCGCCGGCATGACGGCCGGCGCAGTAAAAGGGTAACCGAATGGCTGAGCTCACTCTCAAGCAAGTTCGCAAGAGCTTTGGCGCCCTTGAAGTCATCAAGGGAATCGATCTGGAGGTTGCCTCCGGCGAGTTCGTCGTTTTCGTCGGCCCGTCTGGATGCGGAAAATCGACGTTGCTGCGGATCATCGCCGGCCTGGAAGAATCGACTGCAGGCACGCTGACCATCGGCGGCAAGGACGTGACCTATGCCGAACCCTCCGAGCGCGGTATTGCCATGGTGTTCCAGAGCTACGCGCTCTACCCGCATATGACCGTCGCCGAGAATATCGGCTTCGGCCTTTCACTCGCCCGCCGCCCAAAGGCGGAAATCGCCGCCAAGGTCGCGGCGACGGCTGAAACGCTGCAGCTCACCCAGCTGCTGGAAAGAAAGCCGAAAGCGCTCTCCGGCGGCCAGAGGCAGCGCGTCGCCATCGGCCGCGCGATCATCCGCGATCCCAAGGTCTTCCTGTTCGACGAGCCGCTCTCCAATCTCGACGCTTCGCTCAGAGCCCAGATGCGTCTTGAGATCGCCGATCTGCACGCCCGCCTGAAATCGACGATGATCTACGTTACCCACGACCAGGTCGAGGCCATGACGATGGCAGACAAGATCGTCGTCCTGAACGGCGGCGCGGTCGAGCAGATCGGCAGCCCGATGGAACTCTATCGCACTCCGGCAACACCATTCGTCGCCGGATTCATCGGCAGCCCGAAGATGAACCTCTATGGGGGCGAGACCGCGCGGCGAATGAACTGCACGACCTACGGCATTCGCCCGGAACATATCAGGCTTTCGGAAGGTGCCGGGCAGTGGCAGGGCAGGATCCGGCATCTCGAGCGGCTTGGCGCCGACGCGATCCTCTACCTCGACGTCCCCGAACTCGGTGAGATGGTGGTGCGCGCCGAAGGCGAGACGCCATTTGCGCCTGGAATGACAGTCTGGGCAAATCCGGTCGAAGGAGCGGAACATCGGTTCTGAGGCTAACGCCTGCCCGCCGTCTCGCTCATGAGCCTGCGGAATTTCAGGCGAGAAGACGCGCGGGTTGGCCTTGGCGGATTACCAGCTCGACCGCCTGCTTGTCGAAAGTTACGAAGCTCTCACCGCCAAGCCATGCTCCTTCATGGGCGATCACGCCATCTGCAAAATCGCCACCCGCCTCCAGCATGGCCAGTCCTGCTTCGACCGCAGGACGGTTCATCGCCACATTGCCCGCGTTGAGCAGGTCGTGGATCGTCTGTGAAACATCTTCCTTTGATAGCCTGGCTCCTCGACGCAGTATCCAGACCAGTTCACATAAGCTCGGCAGGGAAACCGCGATCAGTGATACTTCCCTGAGGAGCTTTGCCGCTGCCCTTCCCTGCTCAGCATTATCCTGCAAGACGGCTCGAGCAAGAATGTTGGTATCGACTGAAATTTTCATTCCCCGCCGGCCCAGCCCGAAGCCGCGATTTCGTTCATCTCTTCGATGGTCAACGGTTTTTTCATCTTGCCAGCATGCCGTCCGATAAAGTCCTCGATTGTCCCCGTCGGACGAGCAGCCCTTACCCGCAGCTCGCCCCCAGGCAGCTTGTCGAATTCGATCCGCTCCCCTGGTTTGACCCCAAGATGCGTCAGCAAATCCCGTCTCAGCGTGATTTGCCCTTTCATTGTGACTGCAAGGGAAGCCATGGAAAATCTCCGAACTTTAAACCCATACAAAAGTAATGGAATTTTTCCTTACATTCAAGTTCGAGTGATACGGACTTGCCTTCACCTGCCTAGTTCGTGTGGCTCACTTCCAACCGAAGAAAACGGAAAAATTCGTCTGCCGCTCAAGCTCTCAATTGCGGCAATGCATCGCCGGCAAGCGATAAGAGCGGCGCATAGTCGGCTTCGGAAAGCACTGAAAAATCGACGAGCCCGAGTGTAGCGCGCATAGCGGCCAGCGATGGCTCCTTGATCGCGGCGTCAAGCGCATTTCGCAGCAGAAGGACTCTCTCGTCCGATGCATCGCCTGAGGTGATGAAGGGCAGACCGGGGCCTTTGGGCGTTTCGGCGATGATGCGGACCGCTTGGAGATGGCCGGGATCGAAGCGGCGAATATTCGCATAAGTGACGCAGTCAATGGCCGCACTGTCAGCCCTGCCTTCGGCGACTGTCCCGATGCTGCCGCGGTGGCTGCCGGTTTCGATAATCCGGCCGAAGAAGCGACCGCTGTCGGCAAGCGGAGCGACCGCTGCGCGAAAGAAATTGCTGCCGGAATTGCTGTCAGGGCTGTTGATCGCAGCCGTCGTGCCACGCAAATCCGCCAGCGAGCAAAGGGGAGAATCCTTGCGGACGACAATGAAGCTGCGCATCAGCGGACCGTCGCAGCCAGGATGGTCATAGATCGGCGTCGCCACTAGGCGGACCCTGCCTCGCAGGCCCCTGGCAAAGGGATAGCCGCATGCCTGCGAGAGAAGAAGATCCGGCCTCAACCAGGCTTCGTCATAGGGAACCGTCCGATCGAGTTTTTCAGGCAAGCCCTTGAGGCCGGCATTCGCGAGATAATGCCGGAGGAACGACCAGAGCTCAGCCGTCGCATCCGCGAGCGGCTCCGATGTGACATACATGGCGATGCTGACGAGAGGCATTCTGGTCTTTCCCTGCGACGAGGCGCAAGCATCGACCAGATCAGGCAATGCCGCCGAGGCATACATATTTAAGCTCGGTGTATTCGTCCAATCCGTGCCTCGACCCTTCGCGACCGAGACCCGACATCTTCACGCCACCGAACGGAGCCTCAGCTGTGGAGACAAGACCGGTATTGACGCCGACCATCCCATATTCGAGGGCTTCGGCGACGCGAAATACCCGCGACAGATCGCGGGCGTAAAAATACGAAGCAAGCCCGAACTCGGTGTCGTTTGCCTGTTCGATGACGTCCTGCTCGTCGCGGAAGCGAAAAAGCGGTGCAAGCGGCCCGAAGGTTTCCTCGCGCGCGACCTGCATGCCGGCAGCGACATCGCGCAGGATTGTCGGCTCGAAGAAATGGCCGCCAAGCGCGTGGCGCTTGCCGCCCAAGACGATCCCGGCCCCCTTTGCAACGGCATCGCTGATATGGCTTTCGACCTTGGCGACGGCGTTGTCGTCGATCAGCGGGCCAAGCACGACGTCGCGGTCGAGACCGTTGCCGACCTTCAGGCCCGAAACCGCCGCGGCGAGCTTGGCGGCAAACGCCTCGTAGACGCCGTCCTGGACATAAAGCCGATTGGCGCAGACGCAGGTCTGGCCGTTGTTGCGGAACTTGGCGATGAGCGCGCCTTCGACGGCAGCGTCGAGATCGGCATCGTCGAACACGATGAAGGGGGCATTGCCGCCAAGCTCGAGACCGAGCTTTTTGATCGTCGGCGCGCATTGCCGGTAAAGCAGCTCGCCCGTCCGGGTGGAGCCCGTGAACGTCAGGACCCGAACGTCACGGCTTGCCGTCAGCGCCCCGCCAATTGCCGCTGCGTCACCCGTGACGATGTTGAGAAGCCCCGGCGGCAGGCCGGCACGCTCACCGAGAACGGCGATGGCGATGGCGGAGAATGGCGTCTGCAGCGCCGGCTTGAGAACGACGGCACAGCCGGCGGCAAGCGCGGGGCCAATCTTGCGGGTGATCATCGCGTTCGGAAAATTCCAGGGCGTGATGGCGGCCACTACGCCTGCAGGCTGGCGCAGGACGAGGATCCGCTTGTCGGCCTGATGTCCAGGGATGGTCTCGCCGTTGATGCGTCTCGCCTCTTCGGCGAACCATTCGATGAAGCTCGCGCCATAGGTGATCTCCCCCTTGGCCTCGGCCAGGGGTTTTCCCTGCTCCAGCGTCAGGATCATCGCCAGATCGTCGCGGTTTTCGATCATCAGCCGATGCCAAGCCTTCAGAACGGCGGCGCGCTCCCCGGCGGTCTTCCTCGCCCAAAGCTTCTGGGCAATCACGGCGGCGCGGATGGCGTCCTCCGTTTCCGCGGCACCGAGATCAGGGACCACCCCCAGCGGTTCGCCTGTCGCCGGATTGCGGACCGTCGCCGCCTTGCGGCCTTCCGTTTCGATCCAGCGATCGGCGATGGGGCATGCCTGACGGAACAGCGAGGGATCATTGAACTTCATATGACAACTTTCAACAGAATACGTGAGCGGCACCGGGATCGAAATTCAGATGGACTATATCTCCGCGGCTGAGCCCCGCGATAGCCTCGTGACCGAACGGCAGGCGAACCGCCAGCGCCTCGCCTGTTGCCGTCTCGGTGGAGACATGAATATTGTTGCCGAGAAAGGTAATGTCGCTGACCGTTGCGGCAAGGCCCGCTTCCGCCGCTTGGGCGCGCGACAATCGAATGCGTTCAGGCCTCAGCATCAGGGCTGCCCTCGTCCCGGAGGTTCCTTTTCCATGCACCGGAATATGATTGAAGACGCTCCCGCCGCCAAGCGAAATGGTAGCCTGCCCATCGGAGGATGACAGCAGGTCGCATGAAATGAAGTCGCTGTCGCCGATGAATTCGGCAACGAAGCGGGTCCGCGGATTGGCGTAGAGTTCCGGCCCCGTGCCGATCTGGTCGATGACGCCCTTGGAAAAGACGGCGATGCGGTCGGAGAGCCGCAACGCCTCCTCCTGGTCGTGCGTGACATAGAGGATCGTCACTTCGGTCTGCTGATGGATCCGGCGAATCTCATGCTGGATTTCCTCGCGCAGCTTCTTGTCGAGCGCCGACAGCGGCTCGTCCATCAGAAGCACCGGCGGATCATAGGCAAGGGCTCTGGCAAGGGCGACACGCTGCTGCTGGCCGCCGGACATTTGCGCGGGCTTGCGATCCTCGAAGCCTTCGAGCCTGACGAGGCGCAGCATCTCCTTCACCTTGCTATCGACCTCGGCTTTGGACTTGCGCCGGACCTTCAGCGGGAATGCGATGTTTTCGCCTACCGTCAGGTGCGGAAACAGGGTGTAGCGTTGGAACACCATGCCGATGTTGCGCTTGTGCGACGGCGTGGCGAGCAGGGTCTTGCCCTCCAGCGTGATGTCGCCTTTCGTCGGAGTTTCAAAACCGGCCAGGATGTAGAGGGTCGTGCTTTTCCCGGATCCGGACGGTCCGAGAAAGGTCAGGAACTCCCCGCGCCGAACATCGAGATTGACGTCGTGGACGGCAACGACAGGGCCGTATTCCTTGCGTATTCCGCGGATCTGAAGGAATGGTTCTTTCATTGTTTCAGTACCTTACGCACGACGGCAACCAGCGCCATCAAGATGATCGTCAAAAGGATGAGAAGGGTCGACGCCGCAGCGACAACCGGCGTCAGGTCTTGCCGCAGCGTCGCCCACACTTTTACCGGCAGCGTCTGCAGCGTCGGGCTGGACATGAAGATCGCCACCACCACCTCGTCCCAGGATGTCAGGAACGAGAAGACGGCCGCCGAAAATAGCCCATGGCTAATTGCAGGCAGGGTCACCCTGATCTTTGCTTCCAGAGGCGAGGCCCCGCAAAGAACCGCCGCATCCTCGATCGACTTGTCGAAGCCCTCCAGCGCACTTGAGATGGAGAGGATCGAAAAGGGCAGCGCGAGAACGAGGTGCGAAATGACGAAGCCTACCAATGTGCCGCCAAGGCCGATCCTTAGAAAGAAGGCATAAAGGGCGACTGCAAGAACCACGACGGGAAGGATCATCGGCGTCAGGAACAGCGCTTTCAGCGCATCGCGGAACAGGAACGAACCGCGCACCAGCCCGAAGGAGGTCACGAGCCCGAGCAGCACCGACAGGATCGTCACGATGACCGCGATCTTGAAGCTCGTCCAGGCCGATTCCAGCCAGCGCGGATCGGCAAAGAGCTCGCTGTACCATTGAAACGTCCAGCCGGGCGGCGGAAAGATCAGCCACTGCGAGGAGCCGAAGGACAGGGCGGCGATAAAGACGATCGGCAGCAGCAGAAAGGCCGCAGTCAGAACCGTTATCGTCAGCAGCATGTATTTCCACCAGCCGAGGCGGTCGAAATTGAGCAACATGTCAACGCCCTCCCGGGTTCTGGTTGCCGACGAAGCGCAGCTGCACGGCATAGAGCGACAGGGTCACCACGAGGAGAACCAGCGCCGCAGCACCTCCCATGCCCCAGTTGACCAACGACTGCACGAATTGCGCGATCAGCTCTGCGAGCATCATGTTCGCAGTGCCGCCGAGAAGCGATGGCGTGACGAAATAACCAAGCGACATGACGAAGACCATGAGGGCACCGGCCGCCATGCCAGGCATGGCCAAGGGCAGCAGGACACGGGTCAGGCATTGCCACCGGTTGGCGCCGCAAAGTGCTGCCGCCTGCAGGGTCGACGGGTCGATCTTCTTGATCACGCCGTAGAGCGGCAGGATGATGAAGGGCAGCATGATATAGGTCATGCCGATCGTCACCCCGGTCAGGTTGTTGACGAGCGCCAAGGGCTTGTCGATCAGCCCCATTCCGATCAGCATCTTGTTGATCAGCCCCGTCCGCTGCAAAAGCACCATCCAGGCATAGGTGCGGGCAAGCAGGTTGGTCCACATCGACAGGAGCAGGATCGCAAAGATCACCGACGTCAGGCGGCCGGGCATGATCGCCAGTGCCCAGGCGACGGGAAATCCGATCAGCAGCGAAATCACCGTGACGAGACCGGAGACGATGAAGGTGTTGGCGAAAATCTTGAGATAGGTCGCGGACCCGATCAGCTGGGCATAGTTTCCAAAGCCCGGAACAGGTTCCAGCACGCTGCGCAACAAGAGCACCGCCACCGGCGCGATGAAAAAGATCGCCACGAAGGCGAGAGCCGGAACGACTCCGCCAAAACCCGTTGCCCTGCGCGCCTTTGGCAGGGGCGCAATTGCGCCGGAGGCATCGCTATATGTCGACATGACAGTCCTTCCCACGCGCCAATTTCCACAGGCGCCGAGGCCCGACAACGGGCACTAGCGCTGCGGCAGGCACGGCGAACATTCGCCGTGCCTGATCATCTCAAGTTTCAGGCTATTTTGCCTGCCATGCGTACCATTTCTCGCCGATGGCATCGCGATTATCAGCCCAATAGTTCATGTCGGCATTCACCTGGCTTGCCGTCTGCTGATCCGGCAGGGTCTTGGCCGTCTCCGGATCCATCAGCTTGGCCGAGTCAACATTGATTGGTGCATATCCGGTGGCCTTTGCAAGGGCGGCCTGCGGTTCGGCTGAGGTCGCCATTGCAATGAACTTCATCGCGGCTTCCGCGTTCGGCGAACCCTTCGGCACGACGAGCGAATCCGCGGCGGTGATGTTCTGTTCCCACGAGGTCTCGGTCTTGATACCGCTCGCCGCAAGCGCGGTCATGCGGCCATTCCAGACACTGCCGAAGGGAGCCTCGGCGGATGCCAGAAGCTGCTGCGACTGTGCGCCGCCCGACCACCAGACGATGTCCGATTTGATCGTATCGAGCTTCTTGAAGGCGCGGTCGAGATCAAGTGGATAGAGCTTGTCGGCAGCCACGCCGTCGGCAAGCAACGCCGCTTCGATCACGCCAGGAGCCGACCACTTGTAGAATGTGCGCTTTCCCGGAAACTTCGTCGTGTCGAACAGATCCGCCCAGGTCTTTGGGCAGGCGCTGACGGCATCGGCATTGCAGCCGATCACGAAGGAATAATAGAAGCTGCCGACCGAATAGTCGGTCACGAAGCGCGGATCGAGCTTGGATTTATCGATGACGGAGAAATCGAGCTTCTCGAGCTGGCCATTCTTGCCGGCCTGAGCGGCATAGTCGCCTTCGACGTCGACGACATCCCAGGTAACCTGGCCAGCCTCGACCATCGCCTTGAGCTTGCCGTAATCCGTCGGCCCGTCCTGTACGACGGTGATGCCAGTCTTCTCCGTGAACGGGCTGGCCCATGCTGCCTTCTGCGCGTCCTGGGTCGTTCCTCCCCAGCTCGAGAAGACCATGTTATCGGCGTGCGCCGGTACGGACACAGCCACGAATGCGGCAACCGCCGCGAAAGCAAATGTTGTTTTCATGTTCCCTTATCCCTGTTCTGGTTTGTCCTACGGGTATGCCTTATGCCGTCAGTGCGCCTCGCTCCTGGGAGAAAAGCTGGCTTGCTTCATAATCTTGTTTTCCGCCACCTCGATGAGATCGCGGATCTTGGGCAGGAAGGCCTGCCACCGGGGATCGGCCAAAAGCCTCTGGCGCCTCGCTTCCCGGTCGTCCAGGCTCGCAAACGCCCAGATGTGGACGATCTCGTTGATCGTTCCGATCTCCGAAAAGAAGTAACCGACGAGCGTGCCGAGATGGCTCTTCTGGATCTCGATCCCCTCCTCCTCGACGACCTTGAGATATTGCGGGATCGTGCCGTTCTTCAGCCGATAGGTGCGGATCTCGTAAAACATCGGCGCTACCTCATCACGAAGGGATCGGGGATCGGATCGTCCGATGTCCTGAGCCAGATCGTCTTGGTGCGCGTATAATCGAGCGCCGCGGCCATGCCGCCTTCCCTCCCATGGCCAGACAGGCCGAAACCGCCGAACGGCGCGATCGGTGATACCACGCGGTAGGTGTTGACCCAGACGATCCCGGCACGGAGCCCCTTCATCAGCCGGTGCGCCCGGGTGAGGTTCTGGGTGAAGACGCCGGAAGCCAGGCCGTAACGGGTATCGTTGGCAAGCCGCAGCGCCTCGGCCTCCGTCTCGAACGACACGACGGACAGGACCGGTCCGAAGAATTCCTCGACCAGGGACGGCGAGGCGACATCGTCGCAATCGAGAATCGTCGGCGGGAAATAATAGCCGTCGCCGTCGATCTTGCTTCCGCCTGTGACGAGGCGGGCGCCGCTTTCAATCGACTTGGCGACGAGGGCGCCGATATTGTCCTGCTGGCGCTTGGTGGCAAGCGGGCCGACTTCTGTCGCCATATCGAGCGGAGCACCGATTCGGATCGCCTCCGCCTTCTCGCGCAGCATGGCGACGAACTTGTCCTTGATGCTGCGTTCGACGATCAGCCGCGATCCGGCAACGCAGCTCTGCCCTGTCGCGGCGAAGATGCCCGCGACCTGAGCATTGGCAGCGCTCTCGAGATCCGCGTCGGCAAAGACGATGAATGGCGACTTGCCGCCAAGTTCAAGCGAGGTGGAGGCGAGGTTTTCGGCCGAGTTGCGAACGACGTGCCGGGCGGTTTCAGGACCGCCGGTAAAAGCGACGTGAGCGACCTTCGGGTGCCGGCCGAGGGCGGCGCCACAGGAGGCGCCGAAACCCGTGATGATGTTGACGACGCCGGCGGGAAAGCCTGCCTCGTGCACGAGCCGCGCAAATTCGAGAAGCGGCGCCGGCCCATCTTCCGAGGCCTTGACCACCATCGTGCAGCCGGCCGCAAGCGCCGGGCCGATCTTTACCGCTGACAGGAAGAGCTGGCTGTTCCACGGCACGACCATCGCAACGACGCCGATCGGCTCGCGGCGAAGCCAGACATCCATGTCGGGCTTGTCGATCGGCAGGTAGGCGCCTTCGATCTTGTCGGCGATACCGGCATAATAGCGATAGTATTCGGCGACATAAGCGATCTGCGCCGATGTCTCGCGGATGATCTTGCCGGTGTCGCGTGTCTCCAGTTCAGCCAGCACCTGCGCGTTGATGGCAACCAGGTCGGCCAGTTTGTAGAGCAGCTTGCCGCGTTGTGTGGCAGTCATTTTCGACCAGGGGCCTTCGCAAAGCGCCCTGTCGGCCGCGTTGACAGCCCGATCGACATCCCCTTCGCGCGCTTCGGGCATATCAGCCCAGACCGCGCCGGAGGCTGGATCGATGCTCGGATAGCTGGCCTCGCCATCTGAAAATTCGCCATCGATGTAGTGCTGGAAACGCCGCATGGTCTTACTCCTGAAAGGCTGGCATGACCTCGGTAATGAAGCGTTCGAGCGACGCTTTCTTGCGCTCGAAGCTCATGCCGGTGTCGATCCAGAAGGAATATTCGTCATAGCCGAGCGCTTCATAGGCCTTGAGCCGGGCGATGACGGTCTCAGCGTCGCCAACGACATTGTTGGTGCGCATGACCTGGTCCGACAGCATCGCGTTTGCTCTGACCTGTTCGTCCGGGATCCGTTCGATCAGACCCTGGGTAACCGGCTTCTCATTCTTGAACCAGGCGAAGAAATAATTGTAGTAGACGCTGAGTTCATGGGCGGCTTGCGCGACATCGTCCTCTGACGAGCCGACATAGGTGTGACGCAGCAACATGATCTTGGGCCGCTCGATCTCGGGATTCTTCGCGCAGGCATCGTTGAAGCGCTCCATCAACGACTGAACTTCGTCGTCGCCCTGCCAGAGCGGCGTCACCTGAACGTTGCAGCCGTTGGCGACGGCAAATTCGTGCGAATTCGGATCGCGCGCTGCCACCCATATGGGCGGGTTCGGCTGCTGCAGCGGTTTCGGCGCCGATGTGGTCGACGGAAACTTGAAGAATTCCCCGTCATGCGCGTAGTCGCCGGCCCATATGCCTTTGACCGCCGGGATGAGCTCGCGCATGCGCTGGCCAGCACCCCAGGCATCGAGACCGGGCAGCAGACGCTCGTATTCGAAGGAATAGGCCCCGCGCGCGATGCCGATGTCGAGTCGTCCATCGCAGATGATATCGGCCATGGCCGCCTCACCGGCGAGTTTGATCGGATGCCAGAAGGGGGCAATCACTGTTCCCGTCCCAAGCCGTGCCCGCGATGTGCGGCGCGCCAGATCGGCAATGGTCACAAACGGGTTGGGCGCGATGGTGAAATCCATGCCATGGTGCTCACCCGTCCAGATCGCGTGCATGCCGCCTTTGTCGGCGATCTCGCAGAGCGCGACGAATTCCTCATAGAGGCTCTTGTGGCTTTGGCTGGCGTCGAGCCGTTCCATATGGACGAAGAGGGAGAACTTCATGCTTTTGCGTCCTTGGCTGGAATTGGGTGTACAGTGCCGCCGGTCTCGTCGCCGAAATAGACTCCGAAATTGCCGATCGAGCTTTCCATCGCAAAACGGTTGACGATATCGGCAGTCGAACTGGTCTTGAACTTTGCCGCAACCAATGCGTCAGGCTTCAGGAACCTGCCGCCGGCAGGCTCGCCCTCTCCGGCAACGGCGTGATAGACAATGTGCTGCTTGCCGTCGCTTTTGCCCTCATAAACCGAATAGAGAAAGCCGATGCTGACCTTCAGCCCGGTGAGTGTCTCCAGGTATTTTTGCAGTGCCTCGGTCGGGCTGCCGTCATGGGCGTCGACGCTTGGCAAGGAGAGCACATCCTCGCCGAGCAGCAGAACTTCCCCGCGCCGCTCGACAACGGCCGCAAGTTCCATATTGCCTTCGCTTGCCGCCGACACTGCCTTGCTTGCGAGCGTCGGCGTGAAATAACCGCCACGCGCATAACCGAGACCGTTGCGGCCGCTATTGTCGAAAGCTTCGATGCGCCCCATCAAGATGACGTGGTCGCCAGCCTCGATGACCTGCTCCATGGCACATTCGAACCAGGCCGCCACGCTCGAGAATATCGGGCAGCCTGCCGATCCCCTCGCCCACTCGACCGCCGCGAATCTATCCTCGACCGGTCGCGCAAAGGTGTTCGACACGTCTTTCTGCGTTTCCGAAAGCACGTTGATCGCAAAATGCTGCGCACCGGTCATGATGGCGAAATTGCGTGACGTCTTGGCTAGGCAGACGAGGAGAAGCGGTGGATTGAGCGAGACCGAGGTGAAGGAGTTCGCCGTGAATCCGATCGGATTTCCATCCCCGTCACAGGCGGTGACGACAGTCACCCCGGTCGGAAAAGCTCCGAATGCATCTCGCAGCGCTCTTGGGTCGACAGTCTGGATTGTCATCGTTCATCCTCCCCGAACGACAGCCACTCAGCGAGCAGCGAATTTACGATATCAGGCGCGGTCAGGTTCACCATATGACGATGGCCTTCGACGATGCGGGCATAGCCCCGCGGCGCAAGCTCTGCCATTTGCGTTGCCATCAAGGGCGTCGAGTTCGGATCATTGGACCCGGTCAGAAATAGGGCCGGACCAGCCACGTCTTTCCAGCCGTCAGCATAGGTCTCGTCTCCGCCCGCGAAGGCGGCGTAGGCGACGGCATATCCCTGGAGATCAACGAGGTTCAGCCATTTTCGTGTCAATTCACGCGCAGTGACGCTGTCCGCATCCTCGCCGAACCAGCGGGCCAGGGGGCCTTCCTTGTCGACGCCCGATACCGGAATGGCCGCGGCGCGCGAAAGGACTGCGGCCTTTGCCTCGGGGTCACGCCTGTAGACGCCGTTGAGGTAAGCGACGCGGCTGATACGCTCGCCAAAGGTCGCGGCCGCCCCTCCTGAAACCAGTGCGCCCATCGAGTGCCCGGCAACATTTGCCGTGTCGATTGCCATCTCATCGAGAAAGCGTCCGAACCAGGCGACGAACTCCTCAAGCCGACTGCCCGCCGGCAGCTTTGCGCTTTCCCCATGTCCCGGCATATCGACGGCGATGACGCGATGGCCTGCAGACAGGAATGCGATCTGCGGAGCCCAGGCCTCAAGCCGCATGCCGACGCCATGAATGAGAACCAGCGGCTCACCGCTGCCGGCCTCATGATAGGCCGTTCCGCTTGCCGTCGCCTTTCGGGGCAAGGCACCGGCGGCGTTTGTTGCTGCAGCGGTGCGTGTGGTCGGTCCGGCTGTCAGCATCTCAGGGCGCTCCTTCAAACGCCCGCGGGATTGGCAACGTCCTGCCCCAGGTCTTTCAGATCCTGGTAGCGGTCGCCGATGCGGTGATGCGGGCGCCCGCCTATCGAAGCACCGAGAGCCACGACGATCTCGTCGGCGGCAGGCGCGTCGGGGATCGACGTCTGGATGGTCAGGTAATGCGAACGGCGGCCTTCATCGTTCTTGTCCATCAGCGGGATCATGATCGGCGCATTGGCCGGACCGCGTGTGTTGCAGAAGGCGAGATAGGACTTGGCGCCGACGGCCTGGCGATAAAAATTGCCGAAGCGCAGGGTGTGGATGAGCGCCGACCCGTGTTCGATCTCGCCGTCCAGGCCGACGACAGCCGACTTTCCATATCCCTCGACAGCCTCGCCGGACCCGACCGCATCGATGATCATCTTGGTCAGCAACTCGCCGAGCACTGGAGCGCCTGCGTGAATTTCGGGTTTGAGGTCGTCGACAAAGCCGCGACCCGCCCAGGGATTCTTCACGACCGCGAAGGCGGTAAACAGCTTCAGCGGAACCGCCGCGGCCTTGCCGCCTTCGATCAATGTCGTCTCGATCTGCAGTCCCGTCTTGCGAATTTGAATGGCCACTGAACACCTCATTTTCTCAATTTCGTATTATGGTATACCATAATATATGAGTGTCAAGTTGGTTGCTGCGAGGACGCAGTTCAGACCGAGGCGGAGATTTTCAATTTGGCGCGCGTGTGCTCTCACGCTTGGAAGGCGCCTCTTCTTTTCAGCTTATTGTTAGCAGCCACAGACCCCGCAACGGCAGCGCCGAAGGCGCACGGCAAGTCCGGAGGTCACGATTGTCCCAGTTCATATGATACCGCCTTATGTATTATTTATTATGGCATACCATCACATTGGGCAAAGTTGGGTGTCAAGCTTGGAGTGCGGAGTCTTCTAAATTCCTAGGAATGTGATTGCGCCGACTGGAGTGACATCGACAGATGCTCGGTGCCAGCGCTTTGCTGTCCGCCTGCGACTAAGACCGCAACGGTCTCCCGCCGTGGCTAGTCGGCAGGCTTCTTCGCCGACAGCACCGCTTCGGCAATCGCGCTCGCGGCGGCGACGTGATCCATCGCCGCCCGGTAAGCCCCCTCGCCGTCACCGCGGCGGATGGCGTCCACGATCTTCGACATCTGCAGCGGCCCTTCGATGCCGCGCCTCTCCGTCTTGATCGTCATCGAGCGCAGGTGGTTTATGCGCACGGTGAGGAGATTGACGACACCCCAGGCAACGTTCCTGTCAACCATCGTGAACAGCGTGTGATAGAAGGAAGAGGTGTTCGTCAGCACAGCCGACATATCGTTTTCGCGGTAACTGTTGCGTATCCCGGCCAGCGATTCCTCCAGCGCAGCGACTATCTCGGGGCTTCGGCGCTCCGCGCATAGCCGCGCCGCCATGCCTTCCAGCGCGCCACGGATCTCATAGATCTGCTTGGCTTCCTCGATGTCGAGCTGCGCGACAATCGGCCCCTTGTTCGGCAGATTGGCGACAAGCCCTTCCGATTCCAAATGCCTCAGAACCTCGCGCACGACTGTTCGGCTGACGCCGAGCTGGGCGCAGAGGTCACGCTCGACAAGGCGATCTCCAGGACGGAAATATCCGTTGACGATCGCCTCGCGGACCTTGTCGAGCGCCAATTCCCGCAAGGTCTTTGCAGGACGCTCAACTCTAATTGCGTCCTTCAGAGCACCGCTCATTCTGTACCTCAGTGTTGGACTTTGCACGCTCAACTTCCGCCGCGGCAGCCGAATGCAAGAATCGTATTATGGCGTACCAGATACTGTAGCTGTCGGCGGCCGGCAATTCAACAAGCGCCGTGCCGACCTATAGGGCCGCGCGACTTTCAGACCTGCAAAGGACGCTGCAGCACTTAGATCTGCTGCTCTAGAAGTCGCGAGCTAGCCTCTTGAAACAATCTCCTCGACCACGGCCTTGGCCTGCACCCGGATATCCGGAACGGCCGTGATCTCCCAGAATTGCCCCGCCGTCAGGGCGCCGACCGCGAATAGTCGGGCAGGCGAGATCCGGGACGAGGCTATCACCTCGGAAGCGGCATCCGCCTGGATTCCAAGGCCAAGAGGATCGGGGACGATCAACTCAAAGCGGCTCATTTCCTTCAAAAGCGGTGAATGACTGATCCCGGCCCGCTCCATTCCCGTGCAGTTGACGAGCCAGTCCGCCCTGATCTCGGCGATCTCGCGCGTCGATCTGACCCTGTAGCTGGCAGCAAGCCGCCCCTCCTCGGCTCCGAGCGATTTCAGGAAGCCCGCGTGGAAGCGAACGGTTCCGTCTAAGACCAGCTTCTCAAACCTGTCGAACACGTCAGGCGCGACCCGGTGACGGTGGATGTTCCACCAGGGAAGCGCATGCCTGAGGAAGCGTGCCCGCTCCTTGTTCGAAAGCCGTTGCCAGAGAGCCTGCGTTGCAGGCCTCAGGCCGTCCATCACGGCTCGCCAGTCGGTAACCGTCCTGCTCTTTCCCCGCAGGGTCTTCAATATGCCGCTGATCGTCTCCGGAAGCCTCTCGACGTCGATCGGCAGAGGCACCGGCGGCTTCCACGCGTGTCCGAGCGGAGCGAGCCCGCGCCGCGAAAGCACATCAATCTTGCCGCTGTGGCCATGGGCGCGAAGTGCGAGAACCTGATCGATCATCGTCAAGCCGGATCCGAGGATACACACCGCATCGGATGGTGCGACGCGCCTCAGCCACGAAAGCCGCCACGGGTTCTCGATGATCCGTGATCGCAGCGATGGCGGGACGCCATCCGGATCGACCGGAAGGCTCGCGTTACCGACACCGAGGCAGAGCACCACGTTCTTCCCGGCAATCTCGTCACCATTGCCGAGATGGAAGGCCAGCGTGCTGCTATAGCGTTCAACGCATCCCGCCGCCTTGGCTTTGATGAAATCGACCCGACAACGGCCGTCCCGCTTTCGAAGCAGCCGTGCAAGCGTATCGCGAACATAAAGACCGTAATCGCTGCGCGAGGCGAAATCGCCTGCCTGCAGCCGGCGGCCATGGCTTTTCGGCCAGTCGACAAAGTCGTCGGGTTGATGCGGTAGCAGGCTCATGCGGCCGGCGGGAACATTGAGGCGATGGAGATAGAGCTCCGTCCGGTACGCCGTCCCGCGGCCGAAACCGGGATCGTCGCCGACGACGGCGACCTTCGCCGAAGCGGGAAGCTGTTCGATGAGATTGCAGGTAACCGCTATCGCTGAAAAACCGGAACCGACGACGATAACATCATATGTCAAATGCATTCTCCCTGAAGCTCAGAACGTCATCGAGACATGTCGTCATTCAAGCCCCGTGTCGCTCACCGGTCCCTGCTGATCGCACGAGCGGCAGAATCACGAAAACAATTATCTCTATAGTCTATAAATATAGTTTGTTATTTCTCCCGCTAGCCCCTCCCCAACCATTACGCTTTTGAGGGTGAGATCAAGAGCCGAGCGGCTCTGAACAAAGGGGCTCAAGATGAATTTCAGGAATTTGGTTGCCGCAATCGCCGTCGGCGTCGGCACTCTTGCAACGGCTGTTGTCGCTGAAGCGGCGGACAAGAAGGTCGTCGTCGCCTATCAAACCGACGCCTTGCCGTCTTCCGTGGCGATCGCCAATGGCGAATTCGCCAAGGAAACGGGATACGACATCGACTTCCGCAGGTTTAACTCCGGCGCCGAAATCTTTGCGGCGATTGCTTCCGGTGACGTCCAGGTCGGCTATGTCGGCTCGAGCCCGTTCGCGGCTGCGGTATCACGCGGGCTCGAGGTCAAGGCCTTTTACCTCGCCTCGATCTCGGGCATCGACGAGGCTCTCGTCGTCCGTAACGGCTCCGGGATCGAAAGCCTGAATGATCTGAAGGGCAAGAAGCTTGCTGCCGCGCCTGTTTCCACCGACCACTATCAGCTTCTGGCGCTGATCAAATCGCTCGGTCTGACCGAAAAAGACGTTCAGGTCTTCGCAATCCCTCAGCCTGAGATCGTCGCCAGCTATAACCGCGGCGATATCGATGGCGGCTTCGTCTGGGATCCGGCACTCACCGAACTGAAGAAGAACGGCAAGGTCCTGGTGACCTCCAAGGAGGTGGCAGACAAGGGTGCACCGACATTCTCCGCCTGGGTCGCGACCTCGAAATTTGCCGCCGACAACCCGCAATTTCTGAAGGGCTTCGCTTCGGTCATCAACAAATACTACGCATCCTTTGCCTCGGACAAATCCGCCTGGGGTCCCGACAGCGACAACGCCAAGTCACTCGCCAAGCTTCTCGGCGGAACAGCCGACCAGCAGGCATCGGCCCTGAAGAACCTGACGCTACTGACACCTGAGGTCCAGGCATCGGATGCCTGGCTTGGCGGCGGCGAAAAGGCGGGTGCCGGCAAGATCCTCAAGGACACGGCATCGTTTCTGAAGGAACAGGGCAAGGTTTCCGATGTGCTGGCGAATTACGGCACCTTCGTCACCGCAGATGCCCTCACCGGCGTCAGCAACTGATCCTCCCCAATGCCGGCGCGGCTTGCCGCGCCGGCATTGAACCTGCGAGCGGCAACATGCTTAAAGTCGATCACGCCAGCGTTTTCTTCGCAGCCCGCGACGGGCGGACCGTTCACGCGCTCGATCGCGTTTCCTTCGATATTCCTGAACGGGGCTTCGTCGTTGCGCTCGGAGCATCGGGATGCGGCAAATCAACCCTTCTCAATGCGATCGCCGGTTTCCTCCCGCTTTCGGATGGCCGGATCACCCTCGATGGCCGCGCGGTCGAAAAACCCGGCGCGGACCGTGGCGTCGTCTTTCAGAAGGACTCGCTGCTACCCTGGAAATCGGTTGTCGAGAATGTCGCGCTCGGTTTGAAATTCGCCGGGGTCAAGCGCAAGGAGCGCGAAGCCCGCGCGCTGGAGCTTCTCCGGCTCGTCGGCCTCGATGAATTCGCCGGCGCTTTTCCCTACGAATTGTCGGGCGGCATGCGCCAGCGTGTCGGTATCGCACGGGCTCTGGCGACAAATCCCGACATCCTGCTCATGGACGAGCCGTTCGGCGCGCTCGACAGCCTGACGCGCGAGCAGATGCAGGAACTGCTGGTTTCCATCTGGGATAAAACGGCAAAGAAGATTTTCTTCATCACGCACTCGATCGAAGAGGCCTTGTTCCTGGGCACGCAGGTGTTGGTCATGTCACCGCGACCGGGCCGCGTCGTGGCACGCTTCGATCTCGATTTCGTTCGCCGCTTCGCCGAAACCGGCGACGCCCGGTCGATCAAGGCGTCACCGCAATTTGCCGAGCTGCGCGAGGAGATCCGCGCCATTCTCCACAGCACCGAAGACCTCAGGAGCGCCGCATGAGCGACATAGTGCAGGCCCCGCCGATTGCGGCGGGCAGAGAGGACCGCCCGGTCAAGCTGGTAAAAATGGCAAGCTTCGGAGCCGGCGAGAAATCGACGGTGGCCATCAGCATTGCCACGGCCCTCGCCATCCTTCTGCTGTGGTGGCTGGTATCGGCGCTCGGTGTCGTCCCACACCTGTTCCTGCCGCGTCCAGACGAGGTGCTGACACAAATCGGCGCCATTTATCGCGACGGTTACGCCGGAGCGTCACTGTCCGAGCATGTTTTTGCGAGCTTGTTCCGCATCGTGGTCGCCGCTCTCATCGCCGTTTCCGCCGGCATCCCGCTCGGGTTGCTCATGGGCCTGAATCGCTGGGCAAAAGGGGTGCTCGACGCGCCGATCGAATTCTACTGGCCGCTTCCGCCACTCTCCTACCTGCCGCTGATGATCATCTGGCTCGGCATTGGGGAGACGTCGAAGATCACGCTGCTGGTGCTTGCGATGTTCGCGCCGATCTGCCTCTCGGCCCAGGCCGGCGTTCGTTCGCTGCCGATCGAGCGCGTCAATGCCGCGCGTTCGCTGGGCGCGAGCCGGCTGCAGCTCTTCCTTGATATCGTCCTGCCGTCGGCCCTTCCCGAGATCCTCACCGGTATCCGAATTGCGCTCGGTGTCGGCTGGGGCACGCTGGTCGCGGCTGAATTGATCGCATCCACGCGCGGGATCGGTTTCATGATCATGTCGGCTTCACAGTTCCTGGCGACCGACGTCGTCTTCGTCGGCATCGGCATCATCGCGATCTGCGCATTCACCTTCTCGGCCGCCATTCGTTTTCTGGAGGCGTTCCTTGTGCCCTGGAAGGGCAAGCTCTGACCAAGTGGCGGCAGGGATGCCTATTCAATGGCTTGCTGCCGCCGCGTTCAGCCCGTGTATGGCGACAAGCTCGGCTGCGACCAGCTTCTGAAGCCGCCATAAATTGCGGTCCCTGATGCCGCGTTCCTCCAGATGCTTCACCGTCAGATACAGATATTCGGCGCAGGAGCCCATGTGTCCGCAGGCTCTCGCAAGAACCTGCGCCACCGTCTCCAGCGGCAATTTGCGGGAAACCCGCTCGCCCTTCGGACCAGCCCAAAAGACCAGCGCACGCACCAGCCCATGCGCGGTCGCGACCGGGATCCAGCGAACCGTCGCAGCGTCTTCGATCGTGCCGACCTCACGGCGGATCAACCGCCTAATCTGGCCAAGGCGATCATCATCGGCAAGCCTGAAGACAATGCCGTTGCAACGTCCACCGCGGTCAAGTGCCATCATCAGGCCCGGCTGTGCTCGCGTTCCCCGCCAGCGGGTCATCTGCAGACAGAAGGAGCGATGCCACCCTCTTGTTGCGCCATGCTGCGATTCGACGGCATCGAAGTCCGGCTTCCATATCAATGATCCATAGGCGAAGATCCAAAGCGGCGCGCCGATAGACTCATCGAGCAGCCGGTTGGCGAGCATCTCCACCTCTGCTTCGGTCAGCGGTGTTCGGTGTGGCTCGGGGCCTACATCGACCGCAGGGCGAAGGCTCAGCGATACGAGCTCGTCCGTCAGAGCCATTCTTGATCCGGTCATCAAAAGTTTGCTTCCCCGGACCGTCACCAGCTTATGCTCCCGGATCTCCGTCATGCGTCAGTGCACCGTAAATCTGGCCGCATCGGCCTGGCGCCGCTGCAGGCTGCGTATCAGCATCGCGGCCTCCCTGACGATTGCCGAAAACGTCGCATCATCGGCCTCTGCGATCCTTCCCGTCATCTCGCGGATGATCGTCGTCAAATGAATGATGGAATGGCGATGCTGCGCATCTCCCGATCCTATTTCGGCATCGGCCATGGCGAGCAGCGTCTGCACCAGCCGCTCCATGGTTTGGCGGCGCCTGGTCCTCGGGTCGGCATTCGGATCTTCGCTAAGGCGCAGCAGGTCGGCGACAATGTCGGACATTGCGATTCCACTCACATTGCAAAGGCCGGGGGCATGGAAACGACATGCCTTCGACCGCGCGTTTGCGTCTTCAAGCCCTCCAACAATCGGTAGCCGTTGCGCCAGCGGCCAAAGCCGCTGGAGACATTGATGTGTCCGGCAAGGCCGATATTCCTGGTCTCGGCGTTCCACAGGCGGCCGAACAGGGTCAACCGATCGACCGTCATGTAGGCATCGTTCATGCTGCCGACGACGATGCTTGGAAAAGGCAAAGGCGCCGTCGGCATGGCGCCAAACGAGATAAGCCCCGGATGCAGGTTTTCCGTGGCCGGCAGATCGCATGGAGCAACGAGCAATGCCCCTTTGACGCGCCGCGCCGCACTTCGCCCGGCCAAGCGGGCGGCAAGCAGGCATCCGAGACTATGGGCGACCAGATAGGCCTCGCCGGCCTCTTCAAGTGCGCCTTCCAATCGCAGCAGCCAACTGTCAAGGTTCGGATGATCCCAGTCCTCCTGGGCGACGCAACGACTGCCCGGCTGATCCTGCAGCCAGTGCTGTTGCCAATGTCCCCCTCCCGAGCCGAAAAGCCCGGGAAGAATAAGTACATCGATCATCTGACGGCATCCTCTCTGAGGTTGCGCGTCGGTCTTTTTCCCGATCGGGGCAAACATCTGAGCTCACTCATCAGACCAGCCCGATCACCAGGGCGAACAGGAATGTGAAGGAGCTGACGATCAGGCAGATTCCGGCCGCATGCCTGAAATGCGACATGACGCTGCCTTCCGCTCTTTTCGCACCGTGCCGACGCAGGTCGGTCTCAACGACAATCGCCATCACGCCGTTCTCCTCAATACCAAAGGCCAGGCATGGTGCCCCAATAATGGAGTTCGTATTCGCGGGCGGACCGGTCGCGCTCGTCGTCCGGCGTGAACAACCCGTTTACAGGCTCCCGCGCAGCGGGCGGCTTCAGGCCGAGGATCCGGCCGATCGAAAGCTTCAGCCAGAACTGAAAATCAAGCTTCATGCGAACCTCCTGTCAGGAACCGGTATTCTTCGGCTAGAGCATTTCCGTTTTTCTTCGAATCACGGAGGTGCTCTATCTCTTTGTTTTCATGCAATTCCGGACGCAAAACCGCTGTGCACTTTTGCTGGAATTGCTCTACGAAATCAGCGAATGACGTTGTGCATTGGCGAGAAGAACGTGAAGCGATGCCGTCGGTCCGTAGAGCATCAGCAGGCGGTTCTCCTCGCGTTTGGCGAGACGATATCGTCGGGCGAATTCGAAGACGCTCCACAATTGCTCGCTTGGCCCCGGCCTTTCCTCATCGGTGATCGTTGCTTCCTGAGATCGAGCCATGGTGACGATCCTTACTCGGCTGCCGCCAGGGCCGGGTTTGCGCCCGGAAAGAAGGCCGCCAATTCGCCGATCACGTCGTTGATGCGGGCTAAAAGCGCGTCGGATGAAACCGCATAGTTTGTGAAATCGCGGTCGGACGCATAGACGGCGGTCGGCAAGGTATGGGCCATGAAAAACCCAAACAGCGGCCGAAGCTGATGCTCGACCATCAACGCATGCCGGTCACCGCCGCCGGTCGCCGTGATGATGATCGGCTTGCCCCGAAGTTCGTGCGGGTCGATCAGGTCGATGAGGTGTTTGAAATGGCCGGGATAAGAGCCCTTGTAGGTTGGCGAGCCGATGATCAGGGCATCGGCCTGCACGATCTCGTCGACGACATGCCTGGCCTGCGCGTCGAGATCCTTGCGCCACAAGGCGCTGCCAAGCGACGGACCGACATCATGCAGATCATAGCTCTTGCTCGCAAATCCGTAGCGAATGCTCGCACGTTCGGCGACGTGCCGCACAAGTGCCAATGTCTTCGATGGACGGTTGAAGCTGCCAGCGATGCCGACGAGTTTGAAACCTGACATGGTTTTTCCTCTCTTTGCGTTACCCCAACTATTGTCTACAAAATTGATAGATTAAAGGAACGTGCGTCTCTCCTTCTTCGCCTGGTTGAAAAAAACGTTCGCCGTCGCTCCGGCACGCATAGGCTGCATGGCGATCGTCACATGGGATCGCCGATCCGGCGACGGCCGGAATCTGCGACCGCGCGTGCGGGAATCCGGCAGGAAGGGGAACTTGTTCGGCCTCTCTTGGAGACGCTGGTGCGGGCGGCATGATGATGTCGCGAGCCTGGCGAGAAGCTCGTGCAAATTGCCCGCCATAAATGGCTTTGCCGCAAGGTCGAATATAATTGGTATAAGATTTCCGGTTCAGCGGAACGATTGGATGACAAGCCCTGCCTTTTCCTCTGCGGAAAATATACGCTTCTTATAGATTTTAGCGGGAGCTTTTCATGCCAGTGCAGACGGCTGATGTCATCGATTTCCAGGCCTACCGGCAATCTCGCAGCAAAGATGCGCCCGATGCGCTGAAGACGGCCACGCCCGTATCCTTTGCGATGCAGCCGGTTCTGATGTGGGTGCCCTATTGGGGCTTTGTCCCGGTCATGGCAATGGGCATTGCGGGATATGGCGTCTGATCAAGCGCTTCTTCCCGACGGCGAAGCGAGAGATGCCGCCGAAGAGATCACGGTTCAGACAGGACAGAATTTGCGGCGCATTCGCACCCGCCGCGGCTACTCCCTGGACCGGCTGGCAAAGATCGCCGGCGTCAGCCGCGCCATGCTCGGGCAAATCGAGACGGGCAAAAGCAGCCCGACATTGAGCATTCTCTCGAAGATTGCACTTGCTCTCGGTATTCCCTGCGCCGCTCTGATCGCAGAACGCGGCGACACCTCGATCATTACAGTACCGCGGGCAAGATCGAAGATCCTCGCCTCTTCCGAAGGGCGCTTCCGGACACGGGCTCTTTTCCCCTTCGAAGGCGAAAGAAAGGTGGAATTCTACGAGCTCAGGATCGCTCCGCACCATACCGAAAGTGCCGATGCCCATCAGCATGGAACGGTCGAAAATCTGGTCGTTGCTCAGGGCACCGTCGAAATCATCGCCGGCAAGCAGGCACCCCATATTCTGGGTGAAGGCGATGCCATCATCTTCGATGCAGACGTGCCGCACATCTACCGCAACATGACGGGAACGGAAGCAATCCTCTACCTAGTCACGACCTATCTCGAAGACGTTCGCGTCTGACACAAAAAGAGCCCCCGTCTCCGGAGGCTCTTGGTCGTTTCCTTGAGAGGCGGATGGCTCAGGCGGCCATCATGCAGCACATCATCATCCCGCCGCAGTTCATCATCATCGGCATGCCGCTGGACATCATACGCTTGCAGCATTCCATGAACATGTCCTTGTCCATGCCTTCCATCGGCTTCATTTCGCAGACCATGCCCTCGGCAGTCATGGTGCATTTCATAGAGCCCATCATCATCATCGGCATGGAGGCCATCATCGGCATCATCGCGCCGTTCATCATGGGCATGCCTGACATCATCGGCATCATTCCACCCATCATCGGGTTCATCATGGCGGGCATCATGTTGTTCATCATCGGCATCATGTTCATGGCGGGGTTCATTGTCTCTCTCCGATCAATATCGTGGCGTTTCGTGTTTCGATGAAACGGGAGATAAAAGAACCAATTGCAGCAAACAATGTAAAAAAATCTTCCCTTATATTTTCCTCCAATAGAATGGAACGGTTTCGATGGGAATGTGCAATCTTGCCAAGATAACGGAATTCCATCCGCTATCATCGCCCGAGCGGGACGATCGTTCTGAACAGTCTCCCTGAATACGCCAGGAGAATTAAGTCCCCCACGCCATTGTGAGGGACTTTCTGAAAGTCTGGCGTTTCCGAACTAAGTTTCCGATATCTCGACCGACAGATCCGGGCCGAGCGCCTGCAGGAAGCTAGCGGCATCGAAAATGGCTGCCGGCGCCTTTGCGCCGATATCGCGGATGCGCCCCGAGAGGATACGCTGGACCGCTTCACAGATGATCGGCGCCGTCACGGCGTAGATGTCTTGTCCCTGTGCGACAATCTGACGGCGCACGTCACCCTGCGTGACGATCACTTCTACGGCAAAGCGCTGCGCCGAACGCCCGGATTCGTCGACTGCCTGCGGCGGAGGCGTCGACGAGTCGCGGACATCCCGCAGAGCGACTGTGCTCAAGAAGGTGTGCAGTTCCTTCGTCCGGACGTGCCGGGCGATCAGCGGCACTTCCGAAAAGGGAAGCTCGACGAAAGTCTGCCGACCGAACGGGGCCGGTAAAGTCGACACCCTTTCAGCAGGCGGTTGAGGCACCGGCTCCAGCTGCCCACCGCTGACGGCCAGGCGCCGTGCAGTGTTTCTTTCTCCGGTAACGCGTGTGCCTCTCGTCGGGAGCCAGCTGTCGAGCGCAACTTGAATTTCGATGTCGTCGGCGTGCTCCCACTCGTCCATGACAGCTGCCACGAGCAGGTCGGCCAAGCCGCCATAGAAACCCATGGCCGGGATGACGGCTGTGCCCGCTTCCCGGGCCGCAACCTCATGCCTCTCGAACGTGGCCTGCACACTCGGTTGCTCGGCCGTCACGTCGAGATAATGAATCCCCGCTCGCAACGCGGCACGCACCACTGCGTCGGCGGTGTCCATGAACGGGCCGGCGCAGTTGATGACCGCCGCCGCGCCGGCTAGCGCCCTGTCCAGTTCCCCGTCATCCTCGACCGCTGCTTCGCGGCATTCGATGCCGCGCTCCGCAAAGCCCGCAGCCGCCAGCCGCTCGGCATTCCGTCCAACCGCGATGGGCTTGAGACCGCGCCGCAACAGTTCGGCTACGACAAAACGACCGGTATGGCCGTTCGCTCCCAAGACCGCGATAGATTGGGACGTCTCCGTGATGTCGGCTTCGTAAATGGTCATTGTTTTCTCCATCGCTACAGACCTGTCTGTACGCAATAAAACATACAGGTCTGTAGCGTGTCAATCCGTTTGCTGTTATGCTGGCGACATTGGAGGTACACGAATGTCGAAAAGCGCAACGAACTCCCGTGCCTCTGGCGGCAACGAGGTGCGGGATAGGATTCTCGAGACGGCGTCGGAACTCTTTTACCGGCGCGGCGTGCGTGCTGTCGGTGTCGATCTTGTGGTCGAAAAATCCGGCGTCGCCAAAACCAGCCTCTACCGCCATTTCGGCACGAAGGACGACCTCATCGCGGCCTTCCTCAAGCGCGAAGACCTGGACTTCTGGAGCACCTGGGATCGCGTGACGGAACAGCATCCGGACGATGCCGAGGCCATGCTCGATGCACATTTTGAGTGGATCGGCGAACGGGTCGGGCGGGAAAACTACCGAGGCTGTCCGCAGATCAACACCGCAGCCGAATTTCCCGAAGCGGATCACCCTGCCCGCAAGGTCGCCGAAGCCCACATGCGCGAGATGCGGCGGCGTCTGAAGACCATCGCCGAGGGGCTTGCGGTTGCCGCGCCCGATCGGCTCGCCGGTCAACTCGCGGTTCTGATCAACGGCGCCTTTGTCAGCATGCAGCTCTTTGAGCCCGGCGAGGCCACCGGTTTGCTCCGCGATGCAGCGCACGCCCTGATCGCCGCCAGCCGTAGCTGATCACACTGGACATCCGCTGAAAGTACAAATTGCAGAGCTGTGAAATGGGCAACAGGAAGCCGCAAGACAGGGCGACTGAGCAGCCCCCAAATCCCGGCTTTTCAAACATTATAGTGCCGGGTCCGGCTCAGTTAGAAATTTTAGGAATGATGAGGATGCGTCGGATCGTCGTGCGGCTTCAGGAAAAACCGGCGCGCAATATCCCAATAGCCATTATAGACAAGCCCGCCATTCGACCGGACAAGCGTTTCGCGGTTTTTGCGATAGACCGCCGGAAGGCGATACCAGGAGATGCCCGGCCGGCGGTGATGGAGAACGTGCAAATTGTTGTAGAGAAACAGCAAGCCGAAGAGATGGCTGTTTTCGACGATGGCGGTGCGTTCCTCATGGCTTTCGGCATATCTGTGCTCAGCATAGGATCTGAGCCGCGTCATCGCAGCACTCGTATAGACGAAACCGAGATAAAGCCAAAGCGGCATGCCGCAGACGACGGTCGCCCAGAAAAGAACGGCGGCGACACCGATGCCGTGCACAACCCATATTCGCCGTCGTCCCGGTTCGTTCGCCCGTACCAGCTGCCCTTCCTGCCCAAGGAAACTCAAAAGCATCACTGCAGGGCCGATGGTCAAACGGCCGAACAGGGTGGTGTTCCACCGTGCCAGCAACCTGCCGGTCGCGCCGAGCTGGTCCCAGGTGGCCTTGGTAAAATAGGAGGATTCCGGATCTTCGATCGGATCGGTCAGATATTCGTCGCGATGATGCTCCAGATGGCTTTCCCTATAGATCGGATAAGGCAGCCACAGCGACAGCGGTATCGACCCGATCGCGTCGTTTATCCTTTGGTTTCCCGTTGGATGGCCGTGAATGACTTCGTGCTGAAGGGATCCCTGCCAGGCAATCAGCCAGCCTCCGGCGATCACGGCCATGATCAGCAGCAATGATTGCCACCACCAGGTGAGCGCAAGAAATCCGCCATGGATGACGAGTGCGAGAATGACGGTCGGCCATTCCGTCGAACGCGACGGAAGAATGGTTCCGGCGGCCTGCGAAGTCCTGTCGAGCATGCGTGTGATTTTTCCCCATCAACCACACCAATCTATCGCAGGGCATCAGCGATAGAGAATAATGCCTATCTATTTTATAGACTTATTTGAAAAAATCCGTCTCAATCCGATCGGATTGCTTGCTCGAGTCTAAGGCTTGTCGCCGCGAAGATGGCGTTCAAGGAAGGGCAAATTGTCCTGTCCCCAATAGATCTCGCCATCATAGACATAGGTGGGAAAGCCGAAGACGCCGCTGTCGCGCGCATGCACGCGGTCTGCCGACCATTTGTTCTGGACATCGTCGTCGGCTTGTCGCCGGAGGAGTGTTGCGCCGTCGAAACCCGCTGATGTCACGATCGCCTCGCGCACGTCGGGCTTGCCGATATCCCTCGCCTCGCTCCAGAAGGCATGCTGCAGGGCGCGAGCAACGCCGATCCAATCCTGTCCGTCGAGATAGGCCGCAATCACGAAGAGGGACGCCGGCGTCGGATCGCTCAAATCCGGGCGATGTTCGAGCCGCAGTTCCTTGCCGCGCACGCGCGCCCAGCGCTTGAGGTCCCGCGTCCAGTAAGCGCGCCGGATCTCCGGGCGATTGCGCGAAAAGATACCGCCATTTTCCTCGACCACCGTCGTCAAATAGGGCGTGATGACGACGTCGTTCTTTGCCGCAAGTTCGGCGAAGACGTCGAAGCCGATGTAGGACCAGGGCGAGCCGATAGAAAAGAAGTACTCTACTGATTTGGTCACTGATGCATGTTCCCTGCGAGGTGATTGTTCTGGCATCGAATGGTCGACGGCATTTTCAGGAAGCGGATCTAACTTCGGATTGGGCTTTCCATCCGAGTTCCGGTGCGATCAGCGTCACGAAGTCGTAGAGAATCTGTCGATACTCCTCGTGCTCGAACTCGTAAGGGAGCTCCAGCCTCAACTCGCCGACCTGAGGCAAGATCGGATCGGCAAAAAGCTGCGCCAATATCTCGTCCGAGGTGCCGACGACATCACGGGCGAACAGGGTGCGCCGCTCGCCCTGCGGTGAAAGGGTTCGCTCATGACGGCCATCGGCATAGTCTCGATACCGGCGCCGCGTTGCGGCATCGGCGCTATCGAAAGGCACGATGACGCGGCCCAGCGCGACCCGGCGCTGCGTGCCGGCGGCGCGATAGGTGTGGATCAGCCGCGATTGCGCGGTGAAGAAATCATCGGTCCCGTCGCCCGTTATCACATTGCCGGTCAACAGGTTGAAGCCATTGCGGCCGGCCCATTCGGCCGAGCGCTGCGACCCGCCGCCATACCAGATCCGGTCGATCAGGCCCTTGGCATAGGGCTGCAGCCGTGGCCGCTGCGGACCGAAGGGCGTCTTGATCAAGGTCTGCTCGTCGCCGAGATAAGTGCCACGCAGATTGTCGGCAAAGCGCAGCACGCGATCATGCGAGAAATCGTAACCCGTCCAGTCGCCGTCGAAGACAAGCGGAGCGATCAGCTCGGCGTGCAGCGGCCGGCCGGCGCTGACGCCGATATTCAGCCGCCCGCGCGACAGAACATCGACGGTGGCGAGATCTTCGGCCAGCCGGTAAGGGCTCTCGTAACCGATCGGGATGACCGCGGTTCCAAGCTCGATCCGGCTGGTTCGCTGCGTCGCCGCCGCCAGGAAGGCGCTCGCGGAAGAGATTCCAGGCTCCAGGTGCCGCTGCCGGACCCAGGCACTGTCGAAGCCCAGATCTTCGCCATATTGCAGCTGCTCAAGCGTCTGCTCCAAGCCCGACAAAGGATCGCCGTCGGGATAATTGCCGGGTGTGAGGAAGCCGATATGGCTGATGGATATGTTGCCCACGCGTGCCATCCGATGATCAGTATTTCGGCAGGCCGGGCGGGTTGGTCTCGGATGCCGGCAGGGCTTCCTCGGAGAGATGCCAGTGGTCGAGTATCTTCGCGTAGGTGCCGTCCTTGATCAGACCGTTGGTGGCAATGGTGAGCGCATCGGCCAGTCCGCTTCCTTTGCGAGTGGTGATCGCGACGTCCGAGCGATCCGGCCAGCCGGCGCTCAGCGTGCCGACGCGTTTGATGTTCTTGTCGCGCGCGGCGATGAAGACGAGCTGTGCATGCGGCTGTACGATGACATCGGCCCGGCCGGAACGCAGCGCGAGAAGGCTTGCCGCCTCGTCGTCGTAATATTGCAGCTCGATCGGTTTCAGGCCCGCTGCGACATCTTCCTCGCTCCATTTCACCAGGATACGCTCCTGGTTGGTGCCGGCCCCGACAACGATCCTGAGGCCCGCCGCATCCTTGGGCTCCTTGATCGAGGTGATAGGACTGTCGGATTTTACGAAGAAACCATGCAGGCCCTGGCGGTAGGTAGAAAAATCGAATTTTTCCTTGCGCTGCTCGGTGACCCCAACATTGGAGATGACGGCATCATACTTGCCCGAGGCGAGGCCGAGCGGCCAGTCGATCCAGGCGACCGGCACGATCTCCAGTGTCAGGCCAAGGCTGTCGGCGATGGAATAGGCATAATCGGGATCTGCCCCGACCACGGTCTTGGCGTCCGTGGCATAGGTCGCAAGCGGCGGGCCGCCGGGGCTGACGGCGATGGTGAACTTGCCAGGTGTGACGAACTTGAATTCCCTGGGGATTGCGGCAATCGCCGCATCGTTCCTGGCGGCGTGAAGCCGGCCTGGCTGCTCTGGGCTGAGGTCGAAATCCTCGGCTGCATGAGCTGCGCCGAAGAAAAGGGCCGACGCCATGGCGGCGATCAGCAGGGTCCGGAATGCCGGAAAGGCAATCATCGTCTTCAATCTCCAAATTGTCAGGCAGGAATGGCCGGCAGCATTGCCGCCGGCCCAATAGGGATCGATCAGGAGCCGCTCTTCGGCAGGCCCGGTGGGTTGGTCTGGGCCTTGTCGATCGCCTCCGGACCGAGGTTCCACGTATCGAGGATCTTCCGGTAAGCACCGCTGGCGATCAAGTCGTTAACGACATCGGTCAAGGGCGCGGCCAGGCCGCTGCCCTTGCGCGTGGTGACGGCAATTTCTGCGGTGATCGGCCAACCGCCGCTGACGGTGCCGACGAGCTTGGTCTTGCCGTTGATCCCCGCCGAATAGGCCTGCGTCGCGTTCACGCTGAAGACGGTGTCTGCTCTGCCCGACTGGACGGCAAGATCCTTGACCGCATCGTCGTCATAATATTGCACCTCGATCGGCTTCAGGCCGGCGGCGACATTCTCACGATCCCATTCCAGAAGGATCTTCTCCTGATTCGTGCCGGCATCGGTGATGACCTTCAGACCGGCAATATCTTTCGGCTGCTTGATCGAGGTGATCGAGCTGTCGGACTTGACGTAGAAGCCAAGCTCGTCCTTGCGATAGGTCGAGAAATCGAATTTCTCCTTGCGCTCTTCCGTGACCGTCACGTTGGAGATCACCGCGTCGAACTTTCCAGAGGTCAGCCCCAGGGGCCAATCGGCCCAGGCGACGGAAACGAGCTCGAGCTTCAGACCCAGGCTGTCGGCAACCGCCTGGGCCAGATCGACGTCGTAACCGATAACCGTCTTGGAATCGGAGGCATAATCATGCAGCGGAAGATTGCCGCTCGAGCTGATGCCGACGGTGAAGACGCCGTTTTCGACGAACTTGAAGTCCTTGACTTCGGCAATGCGCTTCTCGTTCTTTTCCACCCGCAGCCGGTTGGGCTGCTCGGGGCTGAGATCGAACTTCTGCTGCGCCTGAGCGGAACCGAAACCGATCGCGGCAATGGTGACGGCTCCCGCTATCAGAAGCCTTGCCCTATCTGTAAATGTCATGCCCCTTCTCCATTTCATCTTTAGGTTGTGGTTATTGTTATTCGGCCGGAGCAGCCCGTCGCGGCCCGGCATTTCGCCAGCGCTATTAGGCGCTAGAGAACCTTGGCGAGGAATTCCCGCGTACGGGGATGTTCCGCTTGTGCGAAGATGCGGGCCGGCGGGCCAGCCTCCAGGATGCGGCCGCTTTCCATGAAGACGACGGTGTCGGCGACTTCGCGGGCAAAACCGACCTCGTGGGTGACGATGACGAGCGTCGTGCCGGTGCGGGCAAGTTCCTGGATGACGTCGAGCACTTCGCCGACGAGCTCCGGATCGAGCGCCGAGGTCGGCTCGTCGAAGAGCAGTACCTTCGGGCGGAGCGCCAGTGCGCGGGCGATCGCCACACGCTGCTGCTGGCCGCCGGAAAGCTGGCGCGGATAGGCGTTGACCTTGTCGCTGAGGCCGATGCGCGCCAGCAGCTCCTGCGCCAGTTGCACCGCGTCCTCACGGCCGATGCCGCGAACCTGGATCGGCGCCTCGATGAGGTTTTCGAGCACGGTCAGATGCGGAAAGAGATTGAAGCTCTGGAAGACCATGCCGATATCGGCGCGGCGTTTGAGGATATCCTTCTCCTTGAGCTCGTAGAGCGTGTCGCCCTTACTGCTGTAGCCGACGAAATCGCCGTCGACCGAGATGAACCCCTCATCGACACGCTCCAGGTGGTTGATAGCGCGCAGAAGCGTCGACTTGCCCGAGCCGGACGGACCGAGGATGGCGGTCACGCTGCCCGCGGGCAGGCTGAGCTCGACATCATCGAGCACTTTCAGCGAGCCGAAGCTTTTGGAAATGCCGTGAATGCGCACCGCGCCGCCTGCGGCCCGCAGCGTCGCCGCATCCCGGAAACCGATCTTGCGCACGGTGTCGGTCGCCGTATCGAGGACAGGCAGCGGACGGCGGAAACGCTCGAAAAATGCCTGGAAGGGCAACGGCGTCGGATTGCGCACGGCGCCTTTGGAGAAGTAGCGTTCGATATAGCGCTGAGCGATCGACAGCACCGTCATGATGATTAGATACCAGACGGTCGCGACCATCAGCAGCGGAATGACTTCGAGATTGCGGCGGTAGATCACCTGGACCGTATAGAAGAGCTCCGGCAGCGCCAGCACGTAGACCATGGAGGTGCTCTTCGCCAGTCCGATGAGTTCGTTAAAGCCGGTCGGCAGAATCGAACGCATGGCCTGCGGCAGCACGATTCGGAAGGCCTGGCGGCGGCGCGGCAGGCCGAGTGCTGCGGCGGCCTCCAACTGTCCGTGATCCACCGAGAGAATACCGCCGCGCACGATCTCGGCGAAGAAGGCCGACTGGTTGAGAGTCAGGCCGAGAAAGGCGGCTGCAAAGGGCGTCAGCAACTGCACTGTGGGATAGTCGAGGAAGACGGTATCGGTCAAGGGAATGCCGATCTTGATCGTCTCATAGAGGTAGCCGAGATTGTTCAGGATCAGCAGCAGCACGATGACCGGGATTGAGCGCAGCAGCCAGATATAGCCCCAGGAGAGACCGGAGAGCGGCGGCGACTTGGAAACGCGGGCAAGCGCCAGGGCCGTTCCGAGGATGGAGCCGGATATGGCGGCAAGCACGGTCAAAAGCAGCGTCCTGCCGAGACCGACGAGCACCGGTTCGGCAAAGAACCATTCGGCAAAGACGCTCCAACCCCAGCGCGGATTGGTGAAGATGGAATAGAGCACGGCGACGATGACGATGGCAGCAAAGATCGTGCCTGCCAGGCGGCCCGGATGGCGCGCCGGCACGATGCGGTAACGGGAATGATCCTTCGATTCTGCCGTCCTGCTGCCGGCGTCGATGCCGGCGAAATCCGTCGTCAGTGCCATTGTGCTTCCCTTTTATGATTGTCGGTCTTTGCCGTTTTCAAAAATTTGCACCGGCCACGCGCAGGCGCGGTTCGGCATCTTCGTGAGCAGGCTCAGCGAGATGAGTGATGTCCTTCTCGAAGGGCAGGCTCTTGTAGATCTCGGGATCGGCGGATGTGTCGAAGAGAGCGGTGTAGCCGTAGTTCAGATAGAGGCCGACGGCCTCGGGCTGGCGAAAGCCGGTCGTCAGATAGATGCGGGAATAGCCCTGGCGAGCGGCCTGGGCCTCCAGCTCCACCAGCACCTTGCGGGCAAGGCCCTGACGGCGCAGATCGGAGCGCGTCCAGATGCGTTTGAACTCGGCCGTGCGGTCGTCATAGTTCTTGAAGGCACCACCGCCGATGGTTTCACCATCACGGATCAACAGGAGAAAATTGCCCTGAGGCGGCGCAAAGGCCTCAGGGGGATAACGGTTGAGCTCGGCCGCAGCACCTTCGGCATTGAAATAGTTGCCGTAACGGCTGTCGTATTCGTAGATCAATTCATCGATCAGCGGCTTGGCGCGCGGGTCGAGAGGGCTAGTATACAGAAACGTATCGCTCATATCGTTCATCACCCGTTGTCATCAGTGAGGAAGGTTTCGGCGAGCCGCACCCAGTAGCGGGCGGCGGGCGCGATGATCGCGTCGTTGAAATTGTAGTGGGCGCTGTGGAGAGGAGCGCTGTCGCCATTCCCGACGAAGAGATAGCTGCCGGGATTTGCCTGCAGCATGAAGGCAAAATCCTCGCTTGCGGTTCTCGGCCGGAAATCCTTCTCGACCGCCGCGGGGCCGAGTGCGTCGTAGGCGACGTCGCGGGCAAAGGCCGTCTCCGCAGCATGGTTGATCAGCGCCGGAAAGCCGAGGCGGTAATTCACATCCGCCTCGGCGCCGAAGCTTTCGGCTTGGGCGCGTGCAAGTGCCGGAATGCGCTCTCGCAACAGCTGGCGGACCGTCTCGCTGAAGGCCCGCATGGTGAGCTTCATCTCCACACTTTCGGGGATGACGTTTGAGGCGGAGCCGGCATGGATCGAGCCGACGGTCGCGACCGCCATATCCTGCGGGTCGACATTGCGCGAGACGACGCTCTGCAGGGCGGTGATAAAGGAGGCCGAGGCGAGCACCGGATCGACGGCGCGGTGCGGTTCGGCGCCGTGGCCGCCCTTGCCGATGATCTTGATCACCGCCTGATCGACCGAGGCCATGGCGGGGCCGCTAACGAAGCCGAATTGTCCCGCGGGAACACCCGGCCAGTTGTGCAGCCCGAAGACCGCATCGACAGGAAACCGTTCGAACAGGCCTTCCGAGATCATCTTGCGGGCGCCGGCGCCGATTTCCTCAGCGGGCTGGAAAATCAGCCGCAACGTGCCGCTGATATTGCCGCTTTCGGCGAGATAACGCGCGGCAGCGAGCAGGATCGACGTATGCCCGTCATGGCCGCAGGCATGCATGACGCCGGGGTTGCTGCTGGCATAGGCAAGACCAGTTGCCTCCTCGATCGGCAGCGCGTCCATGTCGGCGCGGATGCCGATCCGCTTTTTCCCCTCGCCGCGCCTGAGGGTGGCGACGATGCCGGTTCCGGCAATGCCCGTCGCCACCTCATAGCCCCAGGAGGAAAGGCGGGATGCCACAAGCTTGCTGGTCCTGAGCTCCTGGAACGCAAGCTCCGGATATTGATGCAGATCGTGGCGAAGCGCGATGATCTCGTCGAGATAGGTGGCGATGCCCTTGTCGACAGGATCGTTGCTGCTTGGGTTCTGAGCGATGATGTTCATGACGGTTCGTCGGCGCCTCAGGCGCCGACAGCCTTTCCGCGCTCGATCTGATCTGCGCCCGCCGTGTAGCGGCTTTCACGGAAGGGCAGACCGAGATGGTCGCGCAGCGTCTCGCCCTTCAGGACGGGATCGAAATAGCCGCGCTCCGTGAGGATCGGCAGAACATATCTCGAGAAATCGTCGAAGCCCTCGGCGATGACAGGGAAACCGAGGATGAAGCCATCGGCAGCGCCATGGTCCACCCAGCGGATGATTTCGTCGGCGATATGCTCCGCCGTGCCGATGAAGGGCGTGCGCGGCGTTGCGGAATCAAGCGCGACCTGGCGGAGCGTCAGACCTTTCTCGCGCGCCGTCTTCTTGATGCGGTCGGTGGTGGCGCGGAAATTGTTCCTGCCGATATCGCCGAGTTCGGGGAATGGCGCGTCGAGCGGATAGACGCTGAAATCATGATGATCGAAGAAGCGGCCAAGATAGAGCAGTGCCTCCTCTGTCGTGACGAGGTTGCGGATCGCCTGATACTTGGCTTCAGCCTCGTCCTGCGTCGCACCGACGATCGGCCCGATACCAGGATAGATGCCGACTTCCGCGGCACTGCGGCCATGGGCAATCACGCTGCCCTTGAGCTGTCGGTAGAAAGCCTGTGCATCCTCGAACGGCCCACCATTGGTGAAAACCGCATCGGCATGCTTGCCGGCGAGCCTGATGCCGGAATCCGAGGCGCCGGCCTGGAAAACGACGGGTTGGCCCTGCTTGGAACGGCCGATGTTGAGCGGCCCCTCGACTCGGAAGAAACGGCCCTTGTGGTTGAGGCGATGCATCTTCGTCTTGTCGACAAAGACGCCGGTCTCACGATTGCGGACGAAGGCGTCGTCGTCCCAGGAATCCCACAGGCCCTTGATCGCATCGATATAATCCTCGGCGATCTCGTAGCGCAATTCGTGTTCGGGATGTTCGCGGCTGTAATTGCGCCCCGAGCCTTCGAGCGGCGAGGTCACCGCATTCCACCCTGCCCTGCCGCCGCTGATGAGATCGATCGAGGCGAACTGGCGGGCGATGGTGAAGGGATCGCTGTAGGAGGTCGAGACCGTGCCGACGAGGCCGATCTTCGAGGTCGAGGCGGCGAGTGCCGAGAGAATGGCGATCGGCTCGAACCGGTTGAGGAAATGCGGAATGGACTGCTCGTTGATGTAGAGCCCGTCGGCGACGAAGGCGAAAGCGATGCCGGCCGCCTCCGCCTTGCGCGACGTCTTGACGAAGAAATCGAAATTGACGCTGGCATCCGCCGGTCCACTTGGGTGTTTCCAGGCATTCATGTGACCGCCGGGACCCTGCAGCATGATGCCGAACGTGACGTGTTTCTGAGCCATGGGATCAATCCTCCTTGGAAACGATCAGGCGACGAGGGAAAGCCGCTCCTTGGCGAGCAGCTCGATGGAAGCCAGGCGCTCGGCAACCGAAAGCGCCGGCGTGTCCAGCACGAACTCCTTGACCCCATAGCGGCGGTGAAGTTCGTCCAGCTCCTTGCGGATCTGCTCCGCCGTGCCATGCAGCACGCTAGGCACCCTCTCCTCGATGCGGTAATCGGTGACGCCGGCCTGGCGGGCGAATTCGGCGGCCTGCTCCTCGCTGCCGAGATTGACGGTCTGGCCGTTCGGCAGGAACACCTTGACGATGCGCAGATTGCCGACGCGCTCGCGGGCATAGTCCTCGCTTTCGGCGGCAAAGGCGGCGAGCGCCAGGATCGGGCGCTTGCCGGCGGATGCCCGCTCATAGGCCTCGAAGGTCCTGCGCAGATTGTCAGGATCGCCGTTCAGGTGACCGGCGAAAACGAGTTCCCAGCCCTTCTCGGCAGCGAGTTCGGCGCTTTCGACGCTGGCGCCGAGCAGGAAACGCTCAGGCGCAGTCGGCGGGAAAGGCGTTGCCTGCGCGCCGTCGTAATTCGGGTCCGCAGCGAGATATGTGTTGAGATCGGAAAGCTGGCTCGCGAAATCCGGCTTCCTGGCCGGATCGACGGCAAGCTGCAGGGCGCGCGTCGACAGAGGAAAACCGCCCGGCGCCTTGCCGACACCGAGATCGACGCGGCCGGGCGCAAGCGATGCCAGAAGATTGAAGGTCTCGGCAACCTTATAGGCGCTGTAGTGCTGCAGCATGACGCCGCCGGAACCGATGCGGATCCTCGATGTCCTGGCGAGAAGATAGGCGATCAGCGCCTCCGGCGCCGAGCTTGCCAGATTGGACATATTATGATGCTCGGCGACCCAGAAACGGTGATAACCAAGCTCCTCGGCCCGGCCGGCAATCTTTACCGTCGTCCGCAGCGCATCCGCGGCCGTCAGCCCCTGTTCGATCGGGCTTTTGTCGAGAAGACTGAGGAGGTAGGTCATGGCACCACGATCCGATCCTTGGTTGCAAAGTTTAGTCTATAAAATCAGTAGACAAACTTAATTATAAGAAATGACATTCTCTTTCGAACGCGTTGAGTGAAAAAAGCGGCCGCACCCAAGATGGAAATTCGGATGCTGCGAATGTGTCTCGCCGCCACCGAAAGGCTTCTTTCAATCGACCACTTGATGGTCTATATTCTGGTCGAAAGGGAGTAGCCGCATGAAGCTGTCAGAACAGGTCAAGCCGATCAGCTATCTCAAGGCGCATGCGCCGGAGATCATCCGGACATTGAAGGATAACCCGCAGCCGGTCGTCATTACGCTTCACGGAGAGGCGAAAGCCATCCTTCAGGACGTCGGCCAATATGAAGAAACCCAGGAGACACTGGCGCTCCTGAAGGTACTGGCGCTCACCAACCGGCAAGTCGAGGAGGGTAAACTGCGCCCTGCTGCGGAATCCTTTGCGCGCATCCGCAAACGTCTGGCGGACAGCCAATCCTGATGCCATATCGTGTTCTTTTCGCCGAGGATGCGGAACGCGACATCGAAGATCTCTATCGCTTTATCGCCGGTCGCGACGGCGCCGAGACGGCAGAGCGCATTCTGACGGACATCGAGCGCGCGTGTGCCGAGCTTGAAGAATTCCCTGCCCGCGGAAATATTCCGAAGGAGTTGGCGGGGATCGGAATTTCCGAATATCGGGAACTGCACCATAAGCCGGGGTGCATGATCTATCGCATCATGGGCACTGATGTCGTCGTCTACTGCGTGGTAGATGGACGGCGCGACATGCAGAGTTTTCTGGAGCGAAGGTTCATCCGCGCTTAGCCACACGCTGCCCACACGGAGGCTGAACACTGTCCAACCTTCCGTCCGGCCGGCGCATTTGGCCGCAGAAGCGCCATCAGCATCAAGCCGATCGCGAATTCTCCGTTTTCGCTTCCCTGTCGGTCAAACTCTGGACGGCGAACGCAATGCTCACCGCGCGATTCACGACCGCCGCAAGAACGGACATGTGGGTCTCGCCGGCATAAAGCTCGAATTCGGTACGCAATCCGTCGGCGGCCCCGTCTAGTCGCTCCGCCATCTCCCGCGCCAGGAGGACAGTCCGCTCGATCTTCCTCTTCTCCAGACGTGCCGCCGCATCCTCGTTCCGGTACTGGAAGGGTGCCAGCTCATCGCCTTCGTATTCTCCGGCAGACAAATGCAGGAAGGGTGCATTTCCCGGTATGACTTGACGTCGCGCCTCATTCTTGAGGATTTCGCTGTTCTCCCAATAGATGGTCGGGCTGGCCGCAATCCAATTGGCAAACAGACCTGGACGCTCGAACAGGCCATAGAGAGTAAAGAGGCCACCGAAGGAATGTCCGAAAAGCGATCGGCGCATCGGATCCAGGATCACCATCTCTGCAATGCGCGGTATAAGCTCGTTCTCGATGAAGTCGAGCAGCTTACCGGTCCCTCCAATGACAACCGGCGGACCGCCCTCAACGAAGGGCGGATAGGATTTGACCGGCGGAGGCCCCAGGTCCCAAGACCGGCGGAGCGGATCATAGGGCTCGTCGCACGGGTAGCCGATCGCCGCGATCACCCCCCAGCCGACATTCGTTCCCGTGGGATAAGGTGCCTGCGTGACCAAGCTGGCAACCGCGAAGGGGAAAGTGGCGTTGCCGTCGGTCATAACGAGAAGCGGCCATCCTTTCGCCGGCGGGCTCTCTGCCGGAATGGAAAGGAATATGCGATAGGGCTCGCCGCCCGCGGCAGGAGCCAGATCGAAAAAACACGTTCCGGGCATCGAATAGACGCTGGTAGGATTAGTCATGAGCATGTTTTCTGATGTTTGAAGAAAGGGATAGGGAAGGGAAACTGATGTCGGTGTGGTTCATGGGCGGGTTTCAGAGCTTTCCAGGTCGGTGCAACTCTTGCTGATATCCTGACTTTCACGAAAGCGCATCATGGCGATCACGGTTCACGTTTACACAGGCTGATCTAACCTAGTTCCAGGCATGATTTGAAGACCCGAGGCTATCGCGCGGAGGTCCCGCTGTTCGATGGCCGGCCGCGACATTCAACGCGGGGTGCGACATGCCGGGAGAAGTCCAATAAAGCGCCGCTTATTCCGGCATTGAAGGTCATGAACTCGTGGAGGACGTCTTTGCTGAAAACCTGCGCCTCTCAGGAACTCCCCGGTCGCCCATTTGTTTTACATTCTGCACCACCCGGAAGTTTTCCAAGGTGCAGTCGGCGACAGTGGAACTGATCCATGGACATGACGCGCATCCGAGATCGCATGGTGGAGCACCACGTTACGCGTCGTGGCATTCGCGATCCAAGTGTGACCGAAGCGATGCGCACGGTGCCGCGCGAAAAATTCGTTCCTCCGGGCTTCGAGGAATTCGCCTATGAGGATGCGCCCCTGTCGATCGGCGAAGGCCAGACAATCTCGCAGCCGTTTATCGTGGCTTTGATGCTCGAAAAGGCCAAACTGGATGCCGGCGACACCGTGCTCGAGGTCGGAACAGGTTCCGGCTACGCTTCAGCCCTTCTGAGCCGGATAGCCAGGCATGTCTACTCCATCGAGCGCCATGAAATACTGGCGCTCGAGGCCAAGGAACGGTTCGAGAAACTGGGATACCGCAACATTGACGTTCGCGTGGGCGATGGCAGCAGGGGCTGGGCGGAAGCCGCCCCCTTTGACGCCATTATTGTTTCTGCGAGCGCACCAGAGGTGCCATCCGCCTTGAGGGAACAACTGGGGCTCGGAGGGCGGCTCATCATCCCGGTCGGCCGCGGTGATGGGCAGCGCCTGAAACGCCTCACGCGCACCGGCGCCACCGCATTCGAGGAAGAAGATCTCGGCGGGGTACTCTTCGTTCCCTTGATCGGCGAAGACGCCTGGACCGCTTCCCATCCGATGTATACGGCGACGGCCCCCTCATTGCCGGGAACGGTTGCCCCCGAGCCAAGCTCTCCGCAAGACGTACAGGGAGGGGGAATCGGAAAGATAGACGCATTGCCCACGCTGCCGGAAGGTGTGCTCGATCATAGCGAATTTCAGCAACGGTTCTGGGCTGTTCAACGTTTTTCCTGGATCGTTTTCACGTTTCTTCTGCTGACCTGCTTGCTGGGTCTGCTTGGAAGAGGCGGTCCGTTTTCGCGGCAAACACTCATACTGCCCGAAGGGTCCGTGGACTTTCCCGTCATCTCCCGATGGAATGCTCCCGAGGATATGACGGTGACCTTCACGCCGTCGTCCGAAGACAGGATATTCACGATAGATCCCGCCTTTCTTCAAACCTTTTCGATCCAAGGCGTCGACCCGCCCCAAAAAGCGACCTTCGCGCACGCGGGCCGGATAGGCTACGTGTTCCCCGCCGACCCGGCCGGGCCGACGCAGATCGTCTTCCGTCTGCAAACGCAACTCCCCGGCCCTCTTCGCGCCACCATTGGCATGGGCGGGGAGACCCGCACCCAATCCACTTTCATCTTTCCATGAGGACAGCACGGTGGATGCGGTATTACGCGGACTGGCAATCTATTTCACCCTGCTCGTGATCATCCGCTTGTCGGGAAGACGGACATTGGCCCAGATGACACCGTTCGATCTGGTGATCGTGCTGGTGATCTCCGAAACCACCCAGCAGGCGATGCTAGGCGATGACTTCTCGATCACCAACGCCGTCATCTTGATCCTCACACTGTTTACGACCGACATCGGCCTGTCTTACGTGAAGAGGTGGTGGCCTCGCGCAGCTCATATCATCGATGGCGTTCCAACCATTCTGGTGACGGATGGCGTCTACGACGAACGCGCGCTCAGAGGCGCCCGGCTGCAGAAGGAAGACGTCATGCAAGCGGCTCGAAGCCAGGAAGGCATCGAGAGCGTGGGGGAGATAAAATTTGCGATCCTCGAAGTAAGCGGCAACATCAGCATCATCAAGAAGCAGAAATCCGGCTGACAATTGACGACGAAGGAGACATCCAGAGTTAAGGGCATGAACTCTCTACCATTTTTGAGTTGATAGCCGCTTGGAATGCGCGTCAGAAGGATAGGTCGAGCACCCTGCCCTCGAACAGACGGTCCCGGGAGCCTTCGAGATGCGCCTTCATCAGTCTTTGTGCATCGTCAGGCCGGCCATCGGCGATCGCCTTGTAGATGGCGTTGTGCTCTTCGTAGACCTGTTCCAACCCTTGGCGAGGGCCGAGCAAAGAGAGACCGTGGAGATGCATGCCTACTGCGATATGGGCCTTCAGCGCATCGATCGAGGCCGTGTAATAATGATTGTTGGCAGCCTCCGTCACCGCGCGGTGGAAGAGAAAATCGGCGTCGGTGCGATGAAGCTGGTGGCTGGTCGCCTCACGCAGATCCGCAAGCGCGCTGGCGATCTTCTGAATGGCCTGCTCATTGCGGCGTTTTGCGGCAAAATAGGCCGCCGCCGGCTCAATCGTCAGGCGGAACTCGTAGCAGCGCTGGATGTCGGCGATCGTCTTGACCGGTGAATAGGCAAGCTGCGTCGTCGGCGATCCATGCGCACTGACGAAGGTGCCAGCGCCCTGCCGGGCATAGACCATGCCCTGATCGCGCAGGCGCGCCAGCGCATCGCGGACGATCGGCCGCGACACACCCAGCATCGAGGCAAGCTCATGCTCGCCGGGAAGGCGGGAATCCGGCGGATAATTTCCGCCGCGGATACGCTCGAGCAACTGGTCGAAGACGCGATCGACCAGCTTGACGGCCTTGCCGCGTTCGGGCTTGCCCGGTGGGCCGGCTTCCGCGTTCAAAGATTCGCCATTCACTTCAGCCACGTCATTCTCCCCGGCGGTACCTTACTATGCCGCCCGATTCCAAAGAACCAGTCTTAGCAAACTATCGGGATTGCCGAAGCCCCCCGACTTCACGGCGCACCGAAAATGCCGCCCGTCGGCTGCCGTGACTTCGAACCACGGCACGCCAGCTTCGATTTCGCCCTTCGGCACCAGCACCCTGACATCAAGCGCCTGGAAAACGGCAAGCGCTGTATCGCCGCCTCCGACCATCAGCATGTCAGGCCTGGTATCGTCGATGGCCGTTTTGACGCCAGCCGCAAAATGGCGGGCGACAAGTGTTGCATCGGTTGCCATATCGCCGGTGCAGCGCAGCAACGCCGGCAGCGCCATGCCCTCCCCGCCTTCGACCTGCCCCATCGGCGCGTCAACCACCATACGCAGAACGCCCGAGGCTTCGAGCCGGTCCATCTGGGTAGCGGTAATCGGGTCGCGCGAGCCAAAGGCGAACAGGGTACGCCGGGTCGCCGCAAACTCCGGCACCGATTGCCGCGCCGTCTCGCCGAGTTGACGGGCAAGTGCGGAACCCAGACCCCGTGCGCCGACCGCAAGCGTCAGCCGCCAGTCATGATCGGCAACGATCTGGTCGAGATCACTATCGTCCTCCGCATCGGCAACGGCAACATTGCCCGCACGGCCCTCGAACAGATCGGCGATCGGCAGTGGCTTGTCGACGCCGCGGCCGACGACACAGCCTCTACAGGTCACACGCTCCTGATCGGGAATAGCGGGCGCCACGAGGATAGTCTCCATGCCGAGCGCATCGGCCAGCGCCAGGCTTTCCGCCGCGACATTGCCCTTCAGCCGGGAGTCGATCTTCTTCATCACGACCGCGGGCTTCACGCCACGAAGTGCCGCGGTCGCGAAGCGGACCCTCTCGGCAGCTTCCGGTTCGCCGAGCGCGCGAGAGGCGGTATTGATAACAACAACGTCACAGCCTGTGGCGATCGCATCCTCTGCGGCCTCGACATCGACGGCGACCGCAACCGAAAGGCCGGCTTCGACGAAGGGCGTTCCGGTATCGAGCGCACCCGTCAGATCATCGGCGACGATAACGGCCTTCAGCGTCATGCGGTCTGTCCGGTGTTGACGGCGTGACAGGCGACGAGGTGGCCGGGCTTCGCCTCCTTCCACGCGGGAATGACCTTGCTGCAGACATCCATGGCGATTGGGCAGCGCGTGTGGAAACGGCAGCCCGACGGCGGGTTCAGCGGGCTCGGCACGTCACCCTGCAGGATCTGGCGCTGACGTGTGCGCTCATGCTCGGGATCGGTCTCCGGAACGGCCGACAGCAGCGCCCTGGTATAGGGATGCAGCGGATTGTCGAAGAGTTCCTCGCGGGTGGCAAGTTCGGCGAGCCGCCCGAGATACATGACGCCGACGCGGGTGCTGATGTGGCGCACGACGGCGAGATCATGGGCGATGAAGAGATAGGTCAGCCCGTATTTGTCCTGCAGATCGAGCAGCAAGTTGATGATCTGGGCCTGGATCGACACGTCGAGCGCCGAAATCGCCTCGTCGCAGACGATGAATTTCGGCTGGCAGGCGAGCGCGCGGGCAATGACGACGCGCTGGCGCTGTCCGCCGGAAAGCTCGTGGGGGTAACGCTGGGCAAATCGCGTGGACAGGCCGACATCGGTGAGCAGCGTCGCCACCCTCTCCTTCAGTTCCGTTTTGGTGCAAAGCTTGTGGAAGAGGATCGGCTCGCCGATCGCCTCGCCCACCGTCATGCGGGGATTGAGTGTCGAATACGGGTCCTGGAAGACGATTTGGAGGTCACGGCGGAAGGGCCGCATCTGTTTTTCATCGAGCGTCGCGAGATCCTGGCCCTTGTAGACGACCTTGCCGCTGGTCGCCTTGTAGAGGTTGAGAATGGTAAAACCGGTCGTCGACTTGCCGCAGCCGGATTCGCCGACCAGGCTCAGCGTCTCGCCTTCCATGATGTCGAGATTGACATTGTCGAGCGCATAGACGGTCGCCGAACGCTCACCAAAGGCGCCGAGCTTGACGTGGAAATGCTTGACCAGGTTTTCGACCTTGAGCAGCGGTTGAGCACCCATCATGCGGCCTCCTGCATTCTCTGGACGACGAAACAGGCAGCGCGGTGATTGCTGCTGCCGCTCAGCGGTTCGAGCTGCGGCACCTTTTCGTGGCAGATGTTTTCGGCAAGCGGACAACGCGGCGCAAACGGACAGCCCTTCGGCCGGCGGCCAGGCTCCGGCGGGGTACCGCCGATCGAGCTCAGCCGGCTTGCCGGCGGGTCCGAGAGCTTCGGGATCGATGACAGCAGGCCGCGCGTATAGGGATGGCTCGGCCGGGCATAGAGCTCGTCGACCGGCGCATCCTCGACCACCGTGCCGGCATAAAGCACGGCGACGCGATCGACGAGGCCGGCGATCAGCGCCAGGTCATGGGTGATCCAGACGACCGACATGCCGAGCTTGGTCCTGAGATCCTTCACCAGATCGACGATCTGGGCCTGAATGGTGACGTCGAGCGCCGTCGTCGGTTCGTCGGCAATCAAAAGCTTCGGATTGCAGGCAAGGCCGATTGCGATCATCACGCGCTGGCGCATGCCGCCGGAAAGTTCGTGTGGATAGGCCTGCAGGCGCTCTTCCGGGCCAGGAATGCCGACAAGGCGCAGAAGCTCAACCGCACGTCTGCGGGCCTCCGCCTTTTTCATTCCGCGGTGATAGATCAGCGGCTCGCAGATTTGGTCACCGACGCGCATCACCGGATTGAGCGAGGTCATCGGATCCTGGAAGACGAAGCCGATCTCGCCGCCGCGCACCTTGCGCAGCTCCCTATTCGACATCGTCTGCAGGTCGCGGCCGTCGAATGTGGCCGATCCCTTGGTGACTTTGATCTTGTTTGGCAGGAGCCGCATCAGGCTCAGCATCGTCAGGCTCTTGCCGCAGCCGGACTCACCGACGACGCCAAGGGTCTCGCCCCTGTCGACATGGAGATCGATGCCGTCGACGACGATGGCGGGGCCGTTGCGGCCATCGATTTCGACTGTGAGGCCCCTGACATCGAGCAGGCGGTTGGTGTTTTTCGTGTCCATCATTTGCTGCCCCGCGGATTGAGCGCGTCGTTGAGACCGTCGCCAAGGAAGCTGAAGGCAACCGAGGCAAGGCCGAGCACGGCCGCCGGAGCGGCGAGAAGGTGGGGATAATGTTGCCAAACACGCAGGCCGTCCGAGATCATGTTGCCCCAGCTCGGCGTCGGCGGATTGACCCCGACGCCAAGGAAGCTGAAAGCACTTTCCAGCACCATCGCCGTGCCGAGACCGGCGCTGACCGAGACGATCAAGGGCCCCAGCGCGTTCGGAATGACATAACGCTTGATGATGATCCAGTTCGACAGGCCGAGCGCCTGGGCCGCGGTGATATAGGGCCGGCTGCGGATCGACAGCACCTGGGCGCGGACGAGACGGGCGTAAGGCGGCCAGGAGATCAGCGCCATCGACCCGAAGACGAGAATGAAATCCACCCACATAGTTTCGCGGTAGAAGGGATTGAGGGTCGCGAGGTAACGCGCCTCCATCCATTTGCTGATTGGTGACTTCAACGACGCGTTGATGACGACGACGAGCAGCAGGTTGGGAACCGACATCGTCACGTCGGTCAGCCACATGATGGCGCGATCGAACGGATTGCCGAAGAAACCGGCGACGGCACCGAGCACGAGACCGATCAGCACGGCAAAGACGGTGACGATGACGGCGACGAGGAAAGCGGTGCGCGTGCCGAAGACCACACGGCTGAAGACGTCGCGGCCGAGATCGTCGGTTCCGAAGAGGTGGCTCATCGACGGCAGGACGTTGCGGGCGTTGAGATCCTGGCTCAGATAATCATAGGGAGTGAGGTAAGGCCCGAAGATCGCCGTGACGGCGAGGATCACGACGACGACAAGGCCGAAGATGGCGAGCCGGTTGCGCTTCAACCGATACCAGGCGTCGCGCCACAGGCTGACCGGCTCTTCGACGGTTTCGATGGTGGAAAGAGGGATGGCGGACATGGTCAGCGGCTCCTTCTTGAATCATTGGCGCGTGGATCGAGCAGCGGATAGAGCACATCCACCAGGAGGTTCGAGACCATCACCAGGAACGATCCGATCAGCGTGATCGCCAGAATGACGGGATAATCGGAATTGATCAGCGCCTGCACCGTCAACCGGCCGAGGCCCGGCAGGCCGAAGACGAGTTCGACGAAGATTGCGCCGTTGACGATGGTGATCATGATCAGGCCGAGCTGCGTGACGACAGGCGTCAGCACCGGCCGCAGGATATGGCGCAACGCTACGATGATCTCGGGCACGCCCTTGGCGCGGGCGGTCCGGACGAAATCCTCCGACAGCACCTCGATGACGGCGGCACGCGTCTGGCGAACGATCAACGCGATCGGCTGGAAGGAAAGGACGAGCAGCGGCAGCAGGATACGGACATCGAGGATGCCGCCCCAGCCGTAGGGCACGCTCGCACCCGGCAGCAGCACGATGAGGCCGACCATCAGCAGCGGACCGGCGACATAGGCCGGGATCGCCCAGAGGAAGAGTGCGGAGCCTAAAATGGCATAGTCGATGCGCGAATTCTGGTTCAGCGCGGCGATCATGCCGAGCGGGATCGCGACGACGGCGGTCAGGATGATGGAACAGAGGGCAAGCTGGAAGGAGACGGGTGCGGCAGCCGAGACCATAGCCCAGACGGAACGGCCCGATGTCAGCGAGTTGCCGAATTGGCCGTGTAGCAGGTTCCAGATGTAAAGGCCGAACTGGACGATGAAGGGTTTGTTGAGGCCGGCACTTTCGCGAATGGCTTCGATGCGCTGCGGATTATAGGCAACGTCGCCCGGCGCGCGCAGGAAGATCAGCTTGATCGGATCGCCGGCGCCATAGAAGGCCAGCGCGTAAACCGCCAGCATCACCACGAGAACGGACGGAATCCAGATGGCAAATCGGGTTAGCACGTAGCGCAGCAAGGCCACCTCCCACCTGTTGTTCGATGCGTTCCCGCTTTTGGCTGCGATCGCATCTCTTCTTCTTGAAACTTGCGCGAAGGCCTTGCGGCCTTCGCGCGGTTTATCGCCGACAGGGACGGTTTCCGCCGATCAACCGATGGAAATATTCCAGGGTTCGACGACCTGCCAGTCAAGGTTCTTTTCCAGGCCCTTGACGTCCTTGGTGGCCCAGCGCGACATCGCCTGAGAATACCATGGAATGAAGGCCCAATCCTCGCGGAACGCCTTCTGAGCTTCCTGCGCGAGAGCAATGCGCTGCGGATCATCCGCAGCCTTGGTCGTCGCTTCGGCAAGGGCACTGTCGACCTTGTCGTTCTTGTATCCGCCGAGCTTGTTCTGGGCGTTCGACGAGGTCGAGGCGATGCTGCCTGCCAGATAGGAGACGGCATCCGGCACGCGTGTGCCGACGTCGTCGCGGAAGATCTGGACCGAGTTCTGATCCGGACCGGCATAGGAGTCTTGCTGCGGCTTCATGTCGACGGCAGTGATGCCGAGATTCTGGCGCCACTGCTCGGCAATGAACTGGGCGGCAGCCTGAATGGCTGGCCCCGAGATGCCGACGAAGAGGATCTTCGGCAGACGCTCCGGACCGCCGTAGGTCGATTCCGCAAGCAGTTTCTTGGCAGCCGCCGGATCATAGGGATAAGGCTCGAAGCCGGAATTCTCCGCACCAGGAACCGAGTTGAGGATCTGATCGGCCTTCTTATGCGGCCCGTCGGGATAGGAAGCCTTGAACAGGCCATCGCGATCGACGGCCATGATCAGTGCCTGGCGAACCTTCGGATCGTCCATCGGCGCACGAGAGATATTGAACCAGAAGTGCTGGCTGGTCGGGATCAGCGGGCCGGCGGAAAATTCCGGGCCGAGATCCTGAATGATGGTCGAGGTGATCAGTTCGGTATGGGCGTTGAACTCGCCCGACTTGATGAGCGAGGTCGCGGTGACATTGTCCTCGATCGAGGTGATATCAATACGGGCAAGCTTTGGCTTCGGTCCGAAGAAGTTCTCATTCGGCTCGAAAGAAAGCTTGCCGGCATCGATATCGAGGCTCGTCAACTTGAAGGGTCCGGAGAAGACCGGCTTACTGTCAGGCTTGTACCAGTCGGTGATCTCCTCGCCGTCGCTGCCGCGCGACTGGGACGCCTTGGTGATCGGCGCGATGTGGTTTGCAAGGCGCATGAAGAAGATCGGGTCTGCAGCAGCCAGCGTCACGACGACCGTTCCCTCGTCGGGTGTCGCGACACCTGTGAGCTCGTTGCCGGAGCCGGCGGCGATTTCGGCGTAACCCTTGACCCTGCTCAGCACCTGGTCGGCGCGCTGGTTCTTGGTGTTCGGCATCGAGGAGACTTCCCACGACCCCTTGACATCGGCCGAGGTGATCTTGCTGCCGTCGGAGAAGACAGCCTTCGGGTCGAGCTTGAAGGTCCAGACAGTGTTGTCGGCCGATTCCCAACTGGTGAAGACGTAGGGCTTGATATTGCCTTGGCTGTCGAAATACATCGGCGATGCCCACCAGATCGAATTCCAGCGGAACGTCCTGCCGCCGCCGCGCAGCGGCGACCAGTCCTGGTCGAAGGCCGGATTTGCGACCTTCAGGACCTGGCCTTCATCGGCCATAACGATGCGGGCATTCATCCCGAATACGGTGAGGCCGACGCTGGCTGCAAGGCCGAGCTTCAGCGCGTTACGACGTGATATATTGGTTTTATCCGATTGATCAGACATGGCATTCCTCCCAGAGTGAATTCGGCAGCGCTCTCCCTGCACCTGCCAGGCGCAGCACAATCCGTTCCGTATCGTTCTCTCGTTATTGTAAATATGTCAACAAAAAATCGCAATTTCGATCAGAACAAAATTTTCATCTAAAAATATATAAGTTATAACAGATAGATAACTTTTCGAAGCTGCATCACAGCATTTTGTCTTCTTGACAAAAGCGCGGCGATGGAAAAGTTCTTTGCACTCCATCGCGACAGACGAATGACAATTGGAATGCGCAGCCGGCCGGTTCGAACACGGATCCCCAGACAGGACGCGCCGAGGAGGGCGAAATGAGCCATCACAGGATTACAGGCGTTTTCAGCGCCTCCGCAACGCCACTGACGGCGGACAACAGGCCGGATTTCGCACTATTCACCGATCATTGCCGGCAGTTGCTGGCCGAGGGATGCCACGGCGTGGCGCTGCTCGGAACCACGGGCGAGGCCAATTCCTTCTCCGGAGCCGAGCGCCGCGCCATTCTGGAAGCAGCACTTGAGGCCGGCATTCCTGCTGACAGGCTTCTGCCAGGCACGGGCGTCGTCGCCATTCCCGAGACCGTGGAACTGACCCGGCACGCGCTGTCGCTTGGCGTCACCAAGGTGGTGATGCTGCCGCCCTTCTACTACAAGGGCGTCTCTGACGACGGTCTCTTCGCCGCCTATTCGCAGGTGCTGGAAAAGGTCGCCGACACGCGGCTGCAGGTCATCCTCTATCATATTCCGCAGGTCTCAGGCGTGCCGCTGTCCATTCCGCTGATCGGACGGCTGATTGCGGCGTTCCCGGAAACGGTCGTCGGTATCAAGGAATCTGCCGGCGATTTCAACAACATGCAGGCGATCAGCTGCGCCTATCCCGGTTTTTCGGTGCTGGCGGGCGCCGACCCGCTGTTGCTGCCGCTGCTGAAAGCGGGCGGCGCCGGCTGCATCACCGCAACCTCCAATCTCGTGGCGAATTCGTTGCGCACCGTCTACGACCACGTCCATGACGAGGCGCGCGGCGCCGACGTCGAGGCGGCACAGGCCCGCATCAATGCCTATCGCACGCTTTCCAATTCCTACGTCCAGATCCCGACCATCAAGGCGATGGTGGGGCTGAAGACCGGCAATCCCGCGTGGAAGCGCACGCGCGCGCCGCTGATGCCGCTCGGCGATGCCGACTATGCCGCACTCGCCGAAAGCTATGCCAAGCTGCCTTGAGGAGATCCGCCATGAGTTTCACCGGCCTGCCTCCGGAAGCCGTTCCGGCCCTGATGACCGGGGCCATCACCCCGCACCCCATTGTCGAGGGTCGCGCGGAGGCCTATCTGCCCTCCCCCTGCATCCAGAACCATGCCGCAAATCTCGCCTTTCTGCCCGACGGCACGCTGACCTGCGTCTGGTTCGGCGGCACGATGGAGGGCATGGGCGACATTTCGATTTACATGTCGCGGCTGACACTTGGCTCCGAGCGCTGGTCGGAACCTGAAAAGATGAGCGACGACCCGGAGAAATCCGAACAGAACCCGTTGATTTTCAACGCTCCGGACGGAAAAGTATGGTTGCTCTATACCTCGCAGACTTCCGGAAATCAGGACGGTTCTGTTGTCAAATGCCGGATTTCAAGCGATGGCGGCCAGACCTTCGGCCCGGTCCAAATCCTCTGCGACAGCCCTGGCACCTTCGTTCGCCAGCAGATCGTCGTGAACGGTCGGGGCGACTGGCTGCTTCCGGTCTTCCGCTGCGTCGGCCTGAACGGCCAGCGCTGGAGCGGCGATGCCGATACGGCAGCCGTGCTGATGTCGCGTGATAGCGGCGCGAGCTGGCAGATGCGGGATATTCCGGACAGTCTCGGCGCCGTGCACATGAACATCCTGCCGCTTGGCGGCGACGAGATGATCGCCTTCTACCGCAATCGTTTCGCCGAAAACATCCTGTCCAGCCGATCATCCGACGGCGGCGAGACCTGGAGCGCACCCGAGGCCGCTGACCTGCCGAACAACAACTCCTCGATCCAGGCCGCAATCCTGAATGACGGAGCAATCGCAATGGTTTACAACCATTCGAATGCCGCCATGTCGGATGCGCGGCGCCAGTCCCTCTATGACGAAATCGAGGGCGGCGAAGCTGAAGTGACCGCTGTTGTTGCGGGCAACCTCCGCAAGGCCGTCTGGGGTGTTCCGCGTGCGCCGCTGAGCCTTGCGATATCAAGGGATGGCGGCAAGAGCTTTCCGCATCGCGTGGATCTCGATACCGGCGACGGGCTCTGCCTGAGCAACAATTCGAAGGATTCGCTGAACCGTGAATTCTCCTACCCCTCGATAGTCCAGGGCGGCGACGGCACGCTCCATATCGCCTACACCTATTACCGGCGCGCCATCAAATATATCAGCCTCGCCCCGCAATCCCTGCCCTGAGCAAAACGGCAGCCGGAAAATTGTAAACCTGCGTCCGACCGCATGCGGCAAGATGCAGGATGGCAACGGCTGAGGGTTGACTGACGGGAGAAATTGACAACAGGGTCGGATTATTCGCCGCCGTCGCAAGATGATGGCCAGCCGTGCCTGAAATGCCGTTTTCATCGATACAGTTCTTATAACACATTGATATTGTTATCGATAGTTGCACGTCTACGCTAGCCTGAAGCGCGACAGATCGCGCATCGAAAGATAAAAAATTCCGCCTTTTGGAATGCTGGCTTGACATTGATCTTACAACTTTACATTAAAGAGGGCGAGGATATTGCCGCAAGATCTTGCAGGGAGGACTGGTTCATGGCCAGCTTGGATTCGCCAATCACGATAGTTCGGCCGCATCTGATCGAATTCGGCGTCGGCACGGCGGGAAAGCTCGGCAAATGGGCTCATGAAAAGGGCTATCGGCGCACGCTCGTCATCTCCGATGCCTTCAACGCTTCGCGCATCGACGTGCTGGAGCTGAAGGGCGAGGTTACAGTCTTTGCCGACGTGACGCCCGAACCGGATACAGCCAATCTCGAAAAAGTCCTGGCGGCGGCAAACGCCGCCGATGCCGAGCTGATCGTCGGCTTCGGCGGTGGCAGCGCCATGGATCTGGCAAAACTTGCGGCAGTGCTTGCCGGCTCCACCCAGACGCTGCACGAGGTCGTCGGTCCGAACAAGGTGCATGGGCCGCGCAAGGTAACGCTTGCCCAGGTGCCAACGACATCGGGCACCGGCAGCGAGGCCGGCATTCGCGCGCTCGTCACCGACCCCGCGACGATGGCAAAGCTTGCGGTGGAAAGCCTGCATATGTTGGCCGACATCGCCGTCATCGATCCGGCCCTGACCTTCAGCGTCCCTGCCCGCACGACGGCGGCAACCGGCGTCGATGCCATGGCCCATTGCGTCGAGGCCTTCACCAACCGCAAGGCCCATCCGATGGTCGACATCTATGCGATCGAGGGAACGCGCCTCGTCGGCAAATATCTCGCCCGCGCCGTCAAGGACGGCAACGATGCCGAGGCGCGTGCCGGCCTCTCGCTCGCCTCGCTCTACGGCGGTTTCTGCCTCGGCCCGGTCAACACCGCCGGCGGCCATGCGCTTGCCTATCCCCTCGGCACGCGCTGGCATGTGGCCCATGGCGCGGCCAATGCGCTGATTTTTCCGCATGTTCTCGCCTTCAATACACCGTCCGCGCCTGAGAAAACCAAAGCGGTGATGGAAGCGCTTGGGCGTGAAACCTCCGGAAACATCACCTCCGTCTTCGATGCGGCTTACGCTTTCTGCGCCGAACTCGGCATCGAGATGAAGCTTTCCGGCCTCGGCGTGCCGGAAACCGATCTCGACGCCATGGCCGACGACGCCTTTGCCATTCGCCGTCTGCTCGATAACAATCCGCGAGATCTCTCTCGCGCCGACATTCGCGCGATTTACGCGGCTGCGTTTTAAGCGGTAAGGTTTTTTAGAAGGACTCGATCGATGGACAGGAATGCGAAAGTCGCCGTTACGCTCGGCGATCCGGCCGGCGTCGGCCCCGAGGTGATCGTCAAGGCCTTGGCAGCCCTTCCGAGGGAAGAGCGCCGGGATTTCGTCATCGTCGGCAATGTCGAAGCGCTGGAGCGCGCCGACCGCGTCACCGGCGCCGGGCTGCGGTTCGGGCCCGCCGATGCACCCAGTGACGACAGGATCGCCGTCGACGAGGTCGCGCTCGGCGCGGCCCTACCCGAGATTGGCAAGGTCAGCCCCGTCGCCGGCGATGCCTCGGTGCGCTATATCACCCGCGCCGTCGATCTCGCCATGTCGGGGCAAGCGGATGTCATCGTCACCGCGCCGATCAACAAGGAGGCGATGAACCTCGCCGGCCATCACCATGACGGCCACACCGGGCTTCTCGCGCATCTCACCGGCTCGAAGAGCTCCTTCATGCTGCTTGCCTCCGAGCGGCTGAACACCATCCACGTCTCCACCCATATCTCGCTGAAGGGTGCGATCGAGCGCGCCAAGACCGAGCGGGTGCTCGCCACCATCGAAGCCGGCCACAATCATTTCCTGCGGCTCGGCCGCAAGGCGCGCATTGCTGTCGCCGGCCTCAACCCGCATTGCGGCGAAAACGGCCTGTTCGGCACCGAAGACATGGAATTCCTGGCGCCCGCCGTCGAGCAGGCGCAGGCAAAAGGCATCGACGTCGTCGGGCCGATCTCGGCCGATACGGTGTTCGCCCGCGCCTATAACGGCGCCTTCGATCTTGTCATCGCCCAGTATCACGACCAGGGCCATATCCCGATCAAGCTCGTCGCCTTCGACACGGCAGTCAACGTCTCGCTCGGCCTGCCCATCGACCGCGTCTCGGTCGACCACGGCACCGCCTTCGACATCGCCGGCACCGGCAAGGCCAACCACGTCAACATGCTCTCGGCTATCGCCTACGCTAGGCTGATGGCCCGCTCACCGCGGCAGAGACCGTGATCGCGGCTTCCAGAAGGACACCTAATAGCAGAAACCGGACTCAATCGTTAGGCACGCTCCAACGTTGACGCACCAGCATTCCGCATGTACATAGCTAGACAGTCTAGCTAGGGGCAGAATCGATGGAATGGCAGCTGCAGGACGCCAAGAACCAATTTTCGAAGGTAGTGCAGAAGGCCCGACAAGAGGGGCCGCAGGTGGTTACCGTGCGCGGCGAGCGGACGGCCGTCGTTCTGTCCGCCCGCGACTACGACGCCCTGCGCGCCGGCAGGCCGACGCTCGTCGACGACCTACTCGGCGGCCCCGCCTGGGACGATGAGTTCGCCGATGCGGTCGAAGCACGCAACAAGACTCCAAGCCGCGACGTTGCCTTCTGATGTATCTGGTCGACACCAACATCGTCTCGGAGGCGCGACGCGGCACGCCGCAGGCGGTCTCCTGGCTGCGCTCCGTCGATCCGCTCACCATCCACCTGAGCGCGTTGACGCTTGGCGAGATCATGCGCGGCATTGCCCTCAAACAGAAATCGGATCCGAAGACCGCGGCCCATCTCACCGAGTGGCTGCGCAAGCTGCGCTATGATCATGGCGACAGGATCCTGCCGGTAAGCGACGAGATCGCCGTCGAATGGGGCCGCATCGCCGCCATCCGGCCGCGTGGTGATATCGACGGGCTGATCGCCGCAACCGCGATCGTTCATGATCTGATTGTCGTCACTCGCAATGTCGGCGATTTCGGCGACACCGGCGCAGTGGTGATAAATCCATGGGAGACGGACGCGTGAGCAGTCGAGGCAACGCTCACCGCAATAGACCAGTCTTCTGACGTCGAAATCCCTCCACGTCGCAGCCTCCGGCATGAGCGAATTGCATTCCATGTTGATAAAATGTCTTATGGCTGCCTAAGCCTTAAGCCGATCAAATATTGATAGGTATACTCGAGGAATTTATGCCTTCTTTTAGCCTGCTTGGGTCATCGACCGGTTCCGATCGTAGCCACGATATGGTCGGCCTATGTGACTACCGCAGCTCTTGTCCGTCGAAGAGAAATGACTGGAGAGCGTTTTGTTGCCGCCTTTTTATTTCCGTTAGGAATCATTGCTGCAAGTTCGCTGATGTTTTTGTCAAGATACGATCTACGCATCGTCCTAGCTGCGGGGCAATTCCTCACACCAATATGTTTTGTAGCAACATATATCCTTGAGAAGAAGCTTCGCGGCGACCAACCATTAATGCCTATCGAGGGAATGAGTGTTAAAAGCATAATTGCAAGTCTTTATTGTGTTGTGATAATTTACCTTATATATTTTCTAATTACGCTTAATTTTCCTATTTTTAGCGCATGCTCGATTTCTATGTTACGTTCTTGAGTTGTTTTTCGGTGGAAAGATTTATAAAATCTCCGTATTGTACTTCGTAAATTTTGTGGGATCTTTGATATTGGTAGGAATTATTTCAATGTTATTCCTAATCATCTCGAGAGCGCAAACGAAGAATTAATCACGCAACGAACTCTGGAGGAATTAAATAGCTCACATTTCGGATTGGGAGATGTGACAGATGGGTCGCGACCGACTCCATTCCGGACTGGATGCGCAGCAGCTCGAAGGCCAACCCCATCACATGCCGAACAAACGGCGATCCCAGAAGACCGGTTGGTGGAGGCTCGCCGTGATCGATCGGGATTCCGGGTGGGCCGGGTTGATCAATATATTGCGGTCGACGCGGGCGACGACACTCGGGACCAGCAGGATGGCGCTGCGCTTTTCCTGGCGCCACCGTTCGCCGAAAGCCTTGCTGACGTTTGCCGGCATGCTGTCCCAGCCGGGCAGCGCGGGCTCGGAGAAGACCTCGTAGCTTAGCCCCCGCGGCAGGGTGATCGTGACATAGTGCTGGTTGGGCGGCAGCCTCCCGCTGCCATGGACGAGCTTTTCGAGCAGCGCGGTCGAATAGTGTTCGCTCGTGTAGATGATCGGGCTGCCCGAAGTGTTCCACCGCCCTGGCGCGATGGTCGAGCCGGTGGCGTCGAAGATCGGATAGGTTCCACTGGGATCTCCGATGCGGACGGATGTCAGCGTACGGTCGAGATGCTGTGCGCTCACGCAGCGCTGCCGTATTTCAGGCTTCCGAGGATGTCGAGCACGAGCTCGCCGCCGATCTCGCTCTGGATGACCACGTCGATCGGCCGCCTGTCCTCGAGCATCGCATGCGGACGAAACAGGAAATCACGTGCCTCGGTCTCGGTCTGCCAGACATCGAGCGCCGATCCCCAGACGCGCGCCAGACGCGCGAGCTTTATGCCCTCGTCGGAAGAGAGCCGATGCTTGGACTTGCGCCGCTCATAGGTGGCCTTCGGAACGAGCCGGTATTTGAACTGGGTATCATCAGGCGCCAGAAGCAGCGCCATGCGATCAAGCGCCTTGACCGGCAAACCTTCCTCGATGCTTGAGAGCAGGCCGAAGGCCGAACGCGACGCCGGCTCCCTGGCGGGCAATCCGAGAACATCGGCGATGTCTGCAAATCCCATCATGATCATGGCCCTTTTCACTTGAGGTTATATTTAGTCTCAAGTGAGACAATGATCAATAGCGCCGATCCGACTTATCTCCGATGGCAGCGGATTGCCCTGCGCGCCGGAGACCTCTATATTTTTCGAAGCCACGAACAGCGAAGGAGGTTGCCTATGTCACCGCGGGACGCCTGATCCAGCAATATCAAGACTTCTGCCTGTCCAAGGGCATTGATTTCATACGCATCGAATCCGTACGGCCGCATGACGATACCACGCTCTTCTGCAGCGCTGGAATGCAGCAGTACAAGCCCCTCTTCTCAGATCCCTCCCATAGTGGAACCGTCGCAAACAGCCAGGCCTGCCTGCGCATGGGCGACCTCGACGAGGTCGGCGACGGAACTCATCTTCTCCATTTCACAATGCTCGGCCTTTTCTCCTTCAGGGAAATGACCGTCGGCAGCGCCATCGATTTCTGGCTCGAGTTTCTGGGAACGCTGGGGCTCGTGCCGGATCTTGTGACGATCCACCCCGCCCGCCTGGTGGAATGGGCACCGCTCTATGGCGGGCGTGTGCCCATCGTGCCGGATCCGGAATGCATGTGGAGCGATGGCAGCATCAGCGGATACTGCACCGAGTTCTACAAGGATGGCGTCGAGATCGGAAACATCGTCAATCCGCTTGGAAGCTGCATCGACGTCGGCTTCGGCCTCGAGCGTCTCGACATGATTGTCAACGGCACGCCGCAAGACGACGCGCTCGGGACACTGTGCGAGACGGTGATGACAATCGTGGAGAGCGGCTACCGGCCGGGCAACAAGGAGCAGGGATACGTCTTGCGAAAACTGCTCCGTCGCATCCACAAGATCGGCGGCACGCTTGATCATCCCTTCTTCACAGAAGAGGTCGAGCGCCAGAAGCGGCTGCGCGCCAAATATCTGCGTCTGCGTGATCGGCATCCCGAGATGAGTCCCGACTGGTGGTTCGACACTCACGGCATCGATCTCTCCGACATCCGGGAGACGATGGACGAGTAGCAAGGCGCAAGGCCTCCTGCAGAAAACAGCGGGAGGCCTTGCCATATCCTTGAAAGCGTTAGCGTTTCGGCCGCCTCCAGTTTGCCCAGGCGGCGTTCGTTCGTGCCGAGGTTTCAGCTTTGCCCCTGATGCAGCCGACGGAAAATCCGCTCGATCTGGGCAACAGCGGCAAAAAAGACGATGCCGGAGAAAGAGGCGAGCACGACGGCGGCAAAAAGCCTTTCCGCCTGATAGTTGAATGTCGACTGGATGATGACAGCACCCAGCCCCTGGTTCGAACCGATCCACTCTCCGACAATCGCGCCGATCACGCAAGTGGTTGCCGAAATGCGCAGCGACGCAAAGAGCAAGGGGGCGGACCGGGGGGCGCGCAGGCGCCAGAACGTCTCCCACCCGCTCGCCGAAAGCACATGCATCAGGTCAAGCTCGCTCGCAGTCGCCAGATTGAGGCCCCGGGCGGTGTTCACCAGGGTTGGGAAGAAGCAGATGAGAGCGGCGATGATGACCTTTGGCAGCATGCCGAGGCCGAAGATCAGGATGATGATCGGTGCGAGCGCCAGCACCGGGATGGTGTTGAAGAGCAGGACAACGGGAAAATAGGCGGCCTGGAAGCGCGGATTATAGACAAAGGCAACCGCCAGGATCACGGCGAGACTATTGCCCAGGAGGAAGCCGAGGCCCGCCTCGCCCCATGTCGGGATCGCATTCGACAAAAGGAAGCGCCATTCGATGCCAAGCGTGCGCAGGATCGCCAGCGGCGTTGGAACGATATAACCGGGAATACCGAGCGCCGGCACCAGCCATTGCCAGGCAAGGAGCAGCGAAAGAGCGCCGATAACAGGAAGGCCGATCGCCTCGGTGAATGACAACGGACGGTGCCTCATGCAGCTGAACTCCCCTGCTGCAGCAATTGGCGCAGATGGGCTGCGGTCTCCTGGACATCAAGGCTCTCGCGCCGACAGAGTCCACGCTCGTCTTTCAGCGGCGTAAGGTCGATCAGTGCCTGAACACGGCCCGGATTGGCCGCCAGGACCAGCACACGTCCGCCGAGATAGATCGCCTCGATGACGCTGTGGGTCACGAACAGGATGGTCGTGCCGGTTCGGCGCCAGACGTCTAGAAGCTCGTCGTTCAGTCGTTCGCGCGTGATCTCGTCGAGCGCACCGAAAGGTTCGTCCATGAGCAGGATATCCGGCTCGCATTGAAGCGCGCGCGCAATAGCGACACGCTGGCGCTGGCCCCCGGACAGTTGATGCGGATAGCGGTCGGCCAGATGCGACAGGCCGACCAGTTCGATCCAATGGTCGGGTCGCGGGTCGACCGATCGCGAGACGCTCTTCTTCCCCACCTGCAGCGGCAGCGCGACATTCTCCCTCACGGTCCGCCAGGGCAAGAGCGTTGCATCCTGAAAGACGAAGGCGACCTCGCGCCTCCGGCGCGCCTCCGACGCTGTCCGGCCGAGCACCGACAGCCGCCCGTCAAGCGGCGGAAGAAGATCCGCCACCGCACGCAGCAAGGTCGACTTGCCGCAGCCGGAAGGACCGAGAATGGTCAGAAACTCATCCCTGCCGACGCTGAGGTCGACGCCGGACAGAATGCGGGTCGTCTCGACAGCGCCGGCATAGCCGATAGCCAAATCCCTGGTTTCGATGGCCGCTGCTTCAGGCAAATTCGCTCTCACGCAATCTTCGGACGGTCGCCCGCCGTCATGTCGAGTATTTCAGTCGTATAGCAATCCTCCAGCTTCGGCGCGCCGCTCTTGAATTGGCCGATCTTGTCGTAGACGGAAATCTGCTCGGCAAGAGCGGCCGGATCGAAGCTGCCCCAGCCATCCTTGCCTGTTGTCGCATCGAAGCTCAGCGACAGGATGCGCGGCACCGTCTGCAGCTCCACGGCAAGATCGAGCTGCGGATAGGCCTCCACCGTCAATTTGACTGCCTCTTCAGGATGTTCATGCGTCCAGGCCCAGCCCTTGGCGACGGCACGCAGCACCTTTGCCAGTGTCTCGGCATGGCCGGTCACGGCATCGTCGGTGGCAAAATAGACGTTGGCGTAGGAGGGCAGGCCCGTGTCCTTCATCATCAGATCGATGCGATCCGGGCCGATGATGGAAAGGGCCTGCGTGTTGGTGATCCATCCGGTCACGGCATCGACCTGGCCGGTCATCAGCGGCGTCATGTCGAAGCCGATATTGGTGATGGTCAGGCTCGAGGGATCGATATTGTTCTTCAGCAGAATGGCATCAAGGACATAGCGGGCCGTCGGCTGGATGCCGATGCGCTTGCCGACCATATCCTTGACGGTGCGGATCGGCGCCTTGGGCAGCGAATAGAAGGCGAAAGGCGCCATGCGGAAACCGCAGGCGAAGATCTTGATCGGCACGCCGGATGACCTGGCAAGAAGAAGCTGGGCCGAATCCGAGAATTGGCCGAGCTGCGCATCACCCGTGATCACAGGCGGCACCGTTGCCGAATTGGGACCGCCTGGGGAAAACTCGACGTCGAGACCCTCGGACTCGAACAGGCCTTGCTTGACTGCGACGATATCGCCGATCTGTCCGTTGCTCATCAGCCAGTCATATTTGATGACGACCTTGGATGCGGCGGCATTCGATTGACGCGGCACGAACACGCTAATCCCTGCCGTCGCTGCAGCAAGGGCAAAGGCTCCGCCCTTCAGGACGGTACGCCTGCCGACCACGATTTGTTTGTCATCCCCGTTCATTTTCGTTGCCTTTCCCCTTGTTGGATTGTTGGACGCCCGGCCGATTGCGCTTGCTATTGCGGGTCGATGTCACCGATCGGGCCGCCTGCGGACCACGCATAGATTTCCCAGAGATTGTCGTCAGGATCGGCGAAATAGACGCATCGCGCGTTCCAGACATAGTCCTGCGGCGGCGCGTGGAAGAGCACGCCCGCAGCTTTCAGCTCCGCATAGGCGGCATCGACCTGCTCTGGCGAGGCGAGCTCAATGGCAGCGCAGGCCTTGTGCGCACCTGGAGGGGCGCGGCGGCTGGAGACGCCGGTATTCTCGGCGATATGTTCGATCTCCCACAGCGCCAGCGTCACGCCCGCCCCTTTGAAATCGGCAAAGCCCGGAGCCCGGCGGCGAGGTTTGAAGCCAAGCCGCTCGACATAGAAGGACGATGCTTTGTCGATATCCTCGACCAAAAAGCAGATGTCGGTAATCGGATTGGTTTGCGCAAAAGCGGTCATATGGGGCCTCCTGATCGGAAAAGCCTCGCAGACCGCAGCCTCAAGAGATTTCAAATTCGTGCGGTTATCTTTCGCAAAATTGCTGATTTGCCATCGGCGGGTGCTAGCTCAAAGACGGACCGAACGCTGGTATTCCTTCGGGGTCGCCCCCATCAGCCGGCGGAAAACGCTGGAGAAATGCGCCTGGCTGGAAAAGCCTGTGGCATAAGCGATGTTTGCGAGCGTCTCCTTGCCATCGGCGAGGTAAAGTCGCGCCCGCTCGATCCTGCGTTCGAGAACGAAGCGATGCGGTGCCATGCCGGCCGCCCGTTTGAATTCCCTGCTGAAGTGAAAGGGGCTCATATGGGCCACCCCGGCCAGCTCCTCCACACTCAGATCGGATTTGCCAAGCAGGTTCTCGATGTAATCGATCACACGTCTGAGATTGTCCGATGTCAGCGGACGATCGCCGACTTCAGGTTTGGCGCCCAGTAGCTTTACAACGCAGCAGGCGAGCGCCATCCCAAGATGCTGCATCAAAAGCGGGTCGTCGCGCCCGGTCTTCTCGGCGGCAAACGCAAGGGAGAGCGCGACCTGCAGCGTTGTCGGATCAGTCGTCGCGCTCAGCGCATCACTATCCCAATGCTCGGGATCGAAGCGAGAGCCGCCGATGCTGCTGTAGAGCGCAGGTGACTGGAAGATCGAGATATAATCCGCCGCATCGCCATCGACTTCAAGGACGGTGGCGGCCGGTTGAAATCCCAGGGTGAACGGCGGCCTCTCAACTTTGCGGAATGCCCCGCTTCCAAAACGATAGGCATATTTGCCGTGCGCCGTGCGGTTGATCGAAATTCTATGAAGGGAGCCCCTCGAAATCATTTGCCCCGCGGCGCTGCGATAGGTCTCGACGATCATGTCGCGTTGAACGAAGGCCTTGTAGCCTCCCAGAGATGGCCGGCTTATTGAGAAAATCTGCGGGTCGATATCGGGCATTGTTTCATTCTCCCTAACAGGGGAGAGGCAAGTTGCGCGCCAAGTGGAGCGAGGCTTCGCGCTGGATATCAACGTCGCAGCATAAAACCCGACGGTGCTCGTTAAATCCTGATTTTACGCCTGCTGTCGCGCCACACCGCACCACGACCTAGCAGGAGCTGACCCTCGGCAAATTTGGTCGCATGCGCAAGAATTATGCAATGCATGCTTCTTCTTGATTGGCCCGCTCGCGGGAAACCGCAGCCAGAAATGAGCGTTCGCTCCGCCCACTCTTTTCATCGGAGCGCGTCATTTTGGAAATTCCTTTCTCCCCATTCTCAGTAGTCTACTTAATTTATAGACATAACTGAATTGGAGAGAATGGTAATGAGCATCGAAAAGTCCGGAAGCGGTCTCGGAAGACGAGATCTGTTGAAACTGTCTGCCGCGGTCGGGGCCGTCGTCGCCGGTGCTGCGCTGGTCGGGCAGCAGCCAGTTTTTGCAGCCGAAGAGCTGTCACTGAAAGGCAAGCGCATCGCCATCAGCGCAACCGGCACCGACCACTTCTTCGACCTGCAGGCTTATAATGCCCAGATCGAGGAGGTAAAGCGCCTCGGTGGCGAGCCGATCGCCGTCGATGCCGGACGCAACGACGGCAAGCTGGTCTCGCAATTGCAGACGCTGATTGCCCAGAAGCCGGATGCGATCGTTCAAATCCTCGGCACGCTCAGCGTTATCGATCCCTGGCTGAAGAAGGCACGCGATGCGGGGATCCCGGTTCTGACCGTCGACGTCGGTTCGACCAATTCGATCAACAACACCACCTCCGACAACTGGGGCATCGGCAAGGACCTGGCGCTGCAGCTCGTTTCCGATATCGGCGGCGAAGGTAATATCGTCGTCTTCAACGGCTTCTACGGCGTAACCCCCTGCGCGATCCGCTACGACCAGTTGGTCAATGTCGTCAAATATTTCCCGAAGGTGAAAATCCTCCAGCCGGAACTGCGCGACGTCATCCCGAACACCGTGCAGGACGCCTTCACGCAGATCACGGCAATCCTCAACAAATATCCGGAAAAGGGTTCGATCAAGGCGATCTGGTCGGCCTGGGACATTCCGCAGCTTGGCGCGACCCAGGCTTTGGCGGCTGCCGGGCGCACCGAGATCCGCACCTACGGCGTCGACGGCAGCCCTGAGGTACTCCAGCTCATCGCCGATCCGAATTCTCCGGCCGGGGCCGATGTCGCCCAGCAGCCGGCAGAAATCGGCCGCACCGCCATCCGCAATGTCGCCAAGCTGCTCGCCGGCCAGACGCTGCCGCGCGAGACCTATGTTCCGGCACTGCTCGCCAACAAGACCAATGTCGGCGAAGTCACCAAGAAGCTCGGCATCGGCTGACATTGAACCCAAGCGATCCGGCCATGTCGGATCGCTCGGAATCTGCCCGCCCGGAGAGATCGACATGACGGCCATTTCATTGAAGCAGTCGGTGACGGCACGCGACGACATCATCCGCTTTGAAGGCATCGTCAAACACTTTGGCGGCGCGCAGGCGCTTGCCGGTGCGTCGTTGATCGTCAGGCGCGGTACCATCCACGGTCTCGTCGGTCAAAACGGCGCCGGCAAGTCGACGCTGATCAAGCTGCTGGCCGGTCTTCACCAGCCGGACGGCGGCAGGATCGAGATCGAAGGGCAAACTTTCGACAGGCTGACACCGCATCTTGCCGAAGAGCTCGGCATCCATTTCATTCACCAGGACCGGCTGCTGGTGCCGACTTTCACTGTCGGCGAAGCCCTGTACCTCGGCCGGGAACCCCGCATTGCGGGCACGCCGTTCCTCGACCGTCGACTGATGCAGCGCCGCGCGTCTGATATTCTCAACGACTATTTCGGTATCCGCTTGCCCAACGCCGCCTTGATCAGCGAATTGTCGACGGCCGAAAAACAGATCGTGCAAATCACCCGGGCCCTCCTCAATCAGCCGAAAGTGCTTGTCTTCGATGAGCCGACGGCCGCCTTGGTGCGCCGCGAGGCCGATATCCTCTTCCGGTTGATCCGCCGTCTGCGCGACGAAGGCGTCACCATTATTTATATCTCGCATTACCTCAACGAAATCGAAGAGCTCTGCGACCACGTCACCGTGCTGCGCAACGGGCTGGACGTCGCCTCCCTGCCGATCGGCGACACTTCGGCCGGTGCAATTGCCCGGCTGATGGTCGAGCGCGACATCAAGGAGATGTTCCCGAAGCCGCAAGTGACGCCGGGTGAGGAAATCCTCGAGGTCGAGCAGCTGTCGGCGCCGGGGAAATATAGCGACGTGAGTTTCACGCTTCGCCGCGGCGAGGTGCTCGGCCTCACAGGCCTGCTCGGCTCCGGCGCCAAGGAATTGGTCCGCACGCTCTTCGGTCTGGAGACCCCGGCTTCCGGCCATATCGAGATCAGCGGCAACACCACCCGTTTCACCAATCCCACCCAGGCAGCCGGTCGCGAGATCGCCCTGGTGCCGGAAGACCGGCGTCGCCACGGCGTCGCGCTCGACCTCAGCGTCGCGGAAAATATCAGCCTTTCGAGCCTTGGCCGCTTCACGCGTTTCGGCTTTCTCGATCGCAGACGCGAACAGAGAGAAGCCGACGCACTGATTACGCGGCTGCAGGTGAAGACCAATGGGCGTGATGCCCTGCTGCGCACGCTTTCGGGCGGCAACCAGCAGAAGATCGCCATCGCCAAGTGGCTGAGCCGCCGTTCCGAGGTCTATCTCCTCGATGAGCCGACGGTCGGCGTCGATATCGGCTCCAAGGTCGAGATCTATACGCTGATCGGCGAACTCGCGTCGCGCGGCGCCGGCGTCATCGTGCTGTCTTCAGATCTGCCCGAACTCATCGGCATCACCGATCGCATCCTGGTGCTCTTCCGCGGCCGCGTGGTGCGGGAATTCATATCGTCGGAGACCACGGCGGATGCGGTGCTGGCCCAATCGACCGGATCATCCGAGGGACATCGCCATGTCGGCTGAAGTGGAATTCGCGCCTTCCGGTTTTTCCGCTGTGGAACCGCCTCCCCGCCCGGCCGGCAATATTGCGGCTGCGGCATTGCGCTTCGGATCGCTGATCGCTTTCGCCGCCATCCTGATCATCTTCTCGCTGACCGCACCCTATTTCCTCAGCATCGGTAATATCGGCAATGTACTTGGTCAATCGGCCATCTCTGGTGTGCTTGCCATTGGCTTGACGATCGTGCTGATCGCCGGCGGTTCCAATGTCGTCACCGGTGGCATCGACCTGTCGCTCGCTGCCAATATGGGTCTCAGCGCCGCCGTCTATGCGAGCCTGACGCAGCTAGGCTACGGCGATGCGACGGCGATTGCCGCGACAATCTTGACCGGCGCCCTGATCGGCACGGTCAATGCCATTGCTGTCGTCTATGCCGGCATCGTGCCGCTGCTGGCCACTCTCGCCGTCATGAATGTTGTCGCCGGCCTGGAGTTGGTGCTGACCGGCAATACAGTCCTGCCGGCCTCGACACCTTTCCTGTCGGTGCTCTCCGCCTCGGATCCTTTCGGCATCCCGGTTCTTGCCTACTTGCTCCTCGGCTTCACGGCGATCACCACGGCGATCGTGCAATATACGCCGCTCGGCCTGCGTCTCTACGCCGTCGGTGAGTTCCCGGATGCGGCGCGTGCCGCCGGTCTGCCGCTTCGCCGGCTGCTGGCCGGCGCCTTCGTCGCCAGCGGCGTCTCCGGCGGCATCGCCGGCATCCTGTCGGTTTCCTATCTGAGCGGCAGCACGACCGGCGCCGGCGAGATGCTGTTGCCCGTCGTCGTGACGGCCCTGCTCGGCTCGGTCTTTTCGCGCCGCCTGGTTCCGACGGTCACCGGGACGCTGCTTTCGGCTCTTTTGGTCGGCTTCCTGGTCAACGGTTTCCAATTGCTGAACATTTCGAGCACGCTGGTCAGCGGCGTCCAGGGCGTTCTCATCCTCATCGTTGTTTCCGCGACCACGCTGCTGCGCCGACAGGAGGCCTGACCATGTCGCTCCAGACCCCTCCCCCCGCCGCCATCGGCCTGCCGCGTCTTATCGTCGGCGGCCTGGTGCGCTATGGCTTGATCCTCGCCCTGGTTGCGGTGTTTGCCGCCTTTTCCGTGGCAACGCCGACATTCCTGACGCCTGCGAACCTGCAGAGCATCCTCGTCAACAATTTCACGCTGCTTGCCATCGTCTCCATCGCCATGACCTTCGCCGTCGCGTCGGGCGGCATCGATCTTTCGGTGGGAACGGCGATGGATTTTGCCAGCTTCGCCTTCGTTTCGCTCGTGCTCGCCGGGCAGCCGGTGGCAGTCGCCGCACTCGCGGGACTGGCCGCCGGCGCGTTCGTCGGCGCCTTCAACGCGCTGCTGATTTCAGGGATCGGCGTGTCGCCGTTCCTCGCCACGCTCGGCACGCTCTTCATCGGCCGCAGCGTGCAGCAGCTGCTGACCAATGGCGGCAATCCGGTCTATCTGCCGCCGAATGGTGTGCCGGAAGCCTTCCGTTTTCTCGGCCACGGCACGATTGCCGGCTTTCCGGTGCCGCTTGCCGCTGCCATCGTCGTCATCGCAGCTGCTGCCATTGTTTTTGCCCGCACACGTTTCGGCCGCGTCATCCTGTCGATCGGCATCCAACCGGGCGTCGTGCGCTATTCCGGCATCGCCGCGCCGGCCCATGTTGCGGTGACGTTCATCCTGGTCGGGTTGATCGCGGCAATCGCCGGCCTGATCCTGACCGCAACCGTCACCACCTACATCCCCTCGTCGGGCAATGCCTTCTTGCTGAATGCCATCGGCGCGACCTTCATCGGCACGACGCTCAGCCCACTCGGACGGCCGAATGTCGGCGGGACCGTACTCGGCGCCCTGCTGCTCAGCATCGTCGCCAATGGCCTGCTGCTGACCGATCTGAACTTCTATTGGCAGCAGGTCGGTACGGGCACGCTGATCTTCGCCGTGCTCGCTCTGAGCTTTATCAACAGAAAGGCTGCCGGCGCCTTGTGAACGTAACCGCCATTGCGGTCGTATCGGGGAACTGTTCTACCCCGCTGAAGCGTCGGAAATCATCCTGGATACAGCATTCTTCCAGCCGATGATCTTGGTCTGCCGCTCGGTCTCATCCATCGAAGGGCTGAAGCGGCGGTCGCAGGCCCAGGCCTGCGCAAACTCCCACTTGCCTGGCCAGATGCCGGCTTTCGAGCCCGCAAGCCAGGCTGCGCCCAGCGCCGTCGTCTCGCGGATCGCCGCGCGGTCGACAGGGTTTCCGGTCATGTCGGCCAGGCATTGCATCGTCCAATCCGAAGCCGCCATACCGCCATCGACGCGCAGTACCGTTTCCAGCTGGCTGACGCCCCAGTCCTTCTTCATCGCCACCAACAAATCGAGCGTCTGGTAGGCGACGGATTCGAGCACGGCGCGGGCGAATTCCGCCGGTCCACTGTTTCGCGTCAGACCGAAGATGGCGCCGCGCGCAGCCGGATCCCAATAGGGGGCGCCGAGGCCGGTGAAGGCTGGGACGATATAGACCTGCTGTCCGGGATCGGCCTTGGCGGCAAGCACCCCTGCCTCGGATGCCTGACCGATGACGCCGAGGCCGTCGCGCAGCCACTGCACGGCGGCACCGGCGATGAAGATCGAGCCTTCGAGCGCATAGGTCGTTTCGCCGTCAAGCCGATAGGCGATCGTCGTCAGCATCCGGTTGGAGGAGGAAACACGATCCCGGCCGGTGTTCAACAGGGCAAAGCAGCCGGTGCCGTAGGTGGATTTCATCATGCCGGGCTCGAAGCAGGCATTGCCCATCGCCGCCGCCTGCTGGTCGCCGGCGACCCCGAGGATCGGAAGTTCCGCGCCGAACAGGGTCTTGTCGACGCGGCCGAAATCATCGGCGCATTCCCTGACTTCAGGAAGCATGGCGGCCGGAATGCGGAGAATGCCGAGAAGCTCCTCGTCCCAGGCACCGTCGTCGATATTATAGAGCAGCGTCCTCGATGCATTTGTCGCATCGGTAGCATGCACGCGGCCACCCGTCAGATTGTAGATCAGCCAGCTGTCGATCGTGCCGAAGCAGACGTCGCCCGCCTCCGCCTTCTCACGCAGGCCGTCGACATTGTCGAGCAGCCAACGCAGCTTCGTTCCTGAGAAATAAGGGTCGAGCAGCAGGCCGGTCTTGGCGCTGAACAGCTTCTCATATCCATCGGCCTTCAGGCTCTCGCACATTTCGGCCGTGCGCCTGTCCTGCCAGACGATCGCGCGGTGAAGCGGTGTCCCGGACCTGCGATCCCAGACGACCGCGGTCTCTCGCTGATTAGTAATGCCGATCGCGGCAATGTCGGCGGCATCAATACCGGCATCGGCAACCGCCTTGCGCACGGTATCGATGACGGATCGCCAGATCTCAGTGGCGTCGTGCTCCACCCATCCGGGTTGCGGATAATATTGGGTGATCTCCGCCTGCGCCGAGCCGGCCATTTTCATGTCGCCATCGAAGATGATCGCGCGCGACGATGTCGTGCCCTGGTCGATCGAAAGAATATAGCCGCTCATATCCGTCTCCGGCTCGCACGAAACCGCTCCGCCCGGTAAGCAGAGCAGACGCGGAGGTTTCATGAGAGAAAGATTGTGGGTGCCACCGGCTTGCTGCCGGTGGCGGGAAGTGATGGCCGGAAGCCTCGTTGCCTCCGGCCGAGGTCCGCCTTACTTCGACTGCCAGCTCTTGACGAGTTCGTCGTAGTTGACAGTGACCGGCTTTTCCTTCTCGTTCTCGATCTTCAGCTGCGGTGCAAGGTTGCCCTTCTTCACCGCATCCGCGTTCCAATAGGCGAGATCCTGCTCCTCGGCGAGTTTCGGGCCGATATCGCCCTGGACGCCCGATTTCTCGATGCGACCCATGACCTTTTCCTGCTCGCCGCAAAGAGAATCCATGGCTTCCTGCGGTGTCTTGGCGCCGGCAGCGGCGTCACCGATAGCCTGCCACCAAAGCTGAGCCAGCTTCGGATAGTCGGGAACGTTCGTGCCGGTCGGCGACCACTGGACGCGAGCCGGCGAGCGATAGAACTCGATCAGGCCGCCGAGCTTGGGAGCACGCTCCGTAAAGCTCTTGTCGCGAATGGTGGATTCGCGGATGAAGGTGAGACCGAGCTGGCTCTTCTTCACGTCAACCGTCTTGGAGGTCACGAACTGTGCGTAGAGCCACGCGGCTTTTGCACGGTCCGTCGGGGTCGATTTCATCAGCGTCCAGGAACCGACGTCCTGATAGCCAAGCTTCATGCCGTCTTTCCAGTAAACGCCATGCGGGCTCGGTGCCATGCGCCATTTCGGCGTACCGTCCTCATTCATAACAGGCAGGCCAGGCTTGACCATGTCTGCGGTAAACGCCGTGTACCAGAAGATCTGCTGCGCGACGTTACCCTGTGCCGGCACCGGACCGGATTCCGAGAAGGTCATGCCCTGAGCTTCCGGCGGTGCGTACGCCTTCAACCAATCGAGATACTTCTGGATCGAATAGACCGATGCAGGGCCGTTGGTATCGCCGCCACGCGCGACGCACGAACCGACGGGACGCGAATTCTCGTCAACCTTGATACCCCATTCATCGACCGGAAGACCGTTCGGCAGGCCCTTGTCGCCGTTGCCAGCCATCGACAGCCAGGCATCGGTGAAGCGCCAACCGAGCGACGGGTCCTTCTTGCCGTAGTCCATATGGCCGAAAACCTTCTTGCCGTTGACGTCACGGCCGGTAAAGAATTCGGCAATGTCCTCATAGGCCGACCAGTTGACCGGAACGCCCAGATCGTAGCCGTATTTCGCCTTGAAATCGGCCTTGTTCTTCTCGTCGTTGAACCAGTCGTAACGGAACCAGTAGAGGTTGGCGAACTGCTGGTCGGGAAGCTGGTAGAGCTTCTTGTCAGGCGCTGTCGTGAACTTGGTGCCGATGAAGTCGTCGATATCGAGGCCAGGGTTGGTAACGTCCTTGCCTTCGCCGGCCATCCAGTCGGTCAGGTTGCGCACCTGCTGATAGCGCCAGTGGGTACCGATCAAATCGGAGTCGTTGACCCAACCGTCATACAGGTTCTGCCCGGTCTGCATCTGTGTCTGGATCTTCTCGACGACGTCACCCTCTTGAATGACGTCGTGCGTGACCTTTATCCCGGTAATCGCAGTAAAGGCCGGAGCCAGAACCTCGGACTCATACTTGTGGGTGGTCAAGGTTTCCGAAACAACCTTGATGTCCATCCCCTGAAAAGGCTTCGCAGCATCGATGAACCATTGCATTTCCTTTTCCTGGTCGGCGCGAGAGAGCGTCGACACGTCGCCGATCTCTTTGTCCAGAAAAGTCTTTGCCTCGTCCATGCCGGCATAGGCCGACCCGGTCATGGCCAGCAGCACGGCTGCTGTCGTCGTCAATAAATGCCTTCGCATGATATCCTCCCAGGGTTTTGCGATTGCAGTCTTCACGTCTCAGGCGGCCAGAAAAACCCCGGCCATCTGCATCAGTTTGCCTCACACGTAACGGAATACGCCGACGGCGTAGACAACGGAGAGAGCGAGAGCCCACCAGAGGCTTGATCCCGCGAGACCAAGCCAGGCAAGATGGATAAAGGCGCTGCCGAGCAGCGAAAGGAAAAGCCGGTCACCGCGCGTCGTCTCGAAGCGCAGGATTCCGATCCGCGGGTTGCCGCCCGGCACGGCATACTCCCAAACCCCCATGCCGATCAGCAGCAATGCGATAACGATGAAGAACGCGGCCGTCGGCCAGGTCCATGCCATCCATGAAAATTCGGGAAGCGAAAAGCCCATCAAACCCTCCCCAGGGCGAAGCCCTTGGCGATGTAATTGCGCACAAACCAGATCACCAGCGCCCCTGGGATCAAGGTCAGAACACCCGCGGCGGCGAGCAAGCCCCAATCCATGCCGGATGCGGAGACGGTACGGGTCATGGTGGCAGCGATCGGCTTCGCGTCGGTCGTCGTCAGCGTTCGTGCGATCAGCAACTCGACCCAAGAGAACATGAAGCAGAAGAAGCAGGCGACACCTATGCCGCTCGCAATCAGCGGCGTGAAGATCTTCAGGAAAAAGCGCGGGAACGAATAGCCATCGATATAGGCCGTTTCGTCGATTTCCTTCGGCACACCGGACATGAAGCCTTCAAGGATCCAGACCGCAAGCGGCACGTTGAAGAGGCAATGCGCCAATGCCACGGCGATGTGCGTATCGATCAGTCCAAAGGCTGAGTAGAGCTGGAAGAACGGCAGGGCAAAGACCGCCGGCGGCGCCATCCGGTTCGTCAGCAACCAGAAGAAAAGATGCTTGTCACCAAGGAACCGATAACGGGAAAAGGCATAGGCCGCCGGCAGCGCGGCTGCCACCGAGATCACCATGTTGATCACGACATAGGTGATTGAATTGATGTAGCCGGAATACCACGCCTTCTCCGTGAAGATCGTCACGTAATTGGCGATCGTCGGGTTATGAGGATAAAGCGTCAGAGAATTGACGATTTCCGCATTGGTCTTGAAGCTCATATTGACGAGCCAATAGATCGGCAGCAGGAGCACGATGATATAGATCGTCGGAACCAGCCACCACCAGCGCGATTCCTCGCCGCGCCGGCGCATCAGACGGCTGACTTCATCGGAGGAGAGACCGCTTGCGACACTAGTAACGCCTGAGATTTTTCGGCTCGCTGTCGTTTCGTTGGAGGCGCTCATTTCAATTCTCCGCGTCGTGGCTTGTCATGACGGTGTAGAACACCCACGAAAGCAGCAGGATGATCAGGAAATAGATCAGCGACATGGCAGCGGCCGGACCGAGGTCAAACTGTCCGAGGGCGGTCTTGACCAGATCGATCGACAGGAAAGTGGTCGCGTTGCCGGGACCGCCGCCCGTGACGACAAAAGGCTCGGTGTAGATCATGAAACTATCCATGAAACGCAGCAGCACGGCGATCAGTAGAACGCGTTTCATCTTTGGCAGCTGGATATAGCGGAATACGGCCCAACGAGACGCACCGTCGATCTTGGCTGCCTGATAGAAAGCATCCGGAATGGAAACGAGGCCTGCATAGCAGAGCAAGACGACTAGGCTCGTCCAGTGCCAGACGTCCATGATGATGATCGTCACCCAGGCGTCGAGCGGATCCTGCACATAGTTGTAATCGATGCCGATGGCATTGAGGGAATAGCCGAACAAACCAATGTCGTTGCGGCCGAACACCTGCCAGATCGTGCCGACAACGTTCCACGGGATCAGCAGTGGTAGCGCCATCAGAACCAGGCACACCGGCACGCCGATGCCCGATTTCGGCATGTTGAGCGCAATGAAGATACCGAGCGGGATCTCAAGAGCGAGAATGATCAACGAAAAAATGAGATTTCGCTGCAGGGCGGCCCAGAAACGGTCGGAATGCAGGATTTCGGTAAACCAGTCCGTTCCGTTCCAGAAGAACTGGTTGTTTCCGAAAGTGTCCTGAACGGAATAGTTCACAACCGTCATCAAGGGAATGACGGCCGAGAATGCCACCAGCACGAGGACCGGCAGGACCAGAAACCACGCTTTGTTGTTCCAGGTTTTTTCCATGATCAAGCCTCCGGTCCGGCGCGCCAAGAGTCGGCATAGATACTGATACCCGACGGCTCGAAGGTCACCCGGGGATCAGCCGGAATGTCCCCGTCTTCAGGGACGACGATCGCGATCGGCTGGCCGGCAAACTGCGCGCGGACGATCTTCTGCCGGCCGATATCTTCCACCTTGCTGACGGTCACAGGCATGCCCTCGCGGCCGACCCGGATAAACTCGGGCCGTATTCCAAGCTCTACCTTGGCCGCTGCCGACGTCTTTGGCGCATAGTCGAGCGTCAGAGCGTGCTCGCCGACCCGAACCGTGCGGCCTTCCACCTTGGCTGGCATGAAGTTCATGCCTGGAGAACCGATGAAGTAGCCGACGAAGGTATGGCTCGGACGCTCGAAAAGCTCGGCCGGCGTGCCGATCTGCACGATCTCGCCATCGTACATCACCACGACTTTGTCGGCGAAGGTCAGCGCCTCCGTCTGGTCATGCGTGACATAGACCATCGTAAAACCGAACTGCTTATGCAGCCGCTTCAGCTGCGACCGCAGCACCCATTTCATATGCGGATCGATAACAGTGAGCGGCTCGTCGAAGAGAATCGCGTTCACATCCGAGCGCACGAGGCCGCGGCCGAGCGAAATCTTCTGCTTTTGGTCCGCCGTCAAACCGCGCGCGCGACGCTTGGCCCAGTCTGCAAGATCAATCATCTCCAATATTTCACGGACACGACGATCAACATCAGGCTCCGCGACTCCGCGGTTGCGCAAGGGGAAAGCCAGATTGTCATAGACGGTCATCGTGTCGTAGATGACCGGAAACTGGAATACCTGCGCAATATTTCGCTGCTGCGTCGGCAGGTTCGTAACATCCTGTCCGTCGAAGAGAATTCGCCCTTCGGACGGCTGAATAAGGCCGGAAATGATATTGAGCAGCGAGGTCTTTCCGCAGCCTGAAGGTCCGAGCAGCGCATAGGCGCCGCCATCGTTCCACTCGTGGTGCACTTCCTTGAGAGCGTAGTCCTTCTCGCTCTTCGGGTTCGGCCCATAGGCATGTCGAATATGATCGAGGGTGATACGTGCCATGATCTTCTCCTAGCCCCTCTGCGTGGCAGTGGTGATCGCCCGGCCGTCCGCGCCGAACGCCATCAGGTGGCGCGTATCGATGAAAACGGAGAGATCCGTGTCCGGGTCGACATTGTGGATGCCGTGCGCAAGCATCACCCAGCGGGTGTCGGCAAATTGCAGATGCACGAAACTTTCCGACCCGGTGATCTCCGAAATCTGTGTCCGCGCTGTCAGCCGCGCCGAATCAGCCGTCTGGGCGGTTGGTGCAAGATGATGGGGGTGAAACGCGATCGTTGCCGGCCCGTTCGGCACATTCTGAAGATGCGGCGGCACGGCAAAAATCAGAATGCCATCGCGCAGGAAGTTGCCTTCCGATTTGACCAGATCGATAAAATTCAGCGGCGGATCGGCAAAGGTTTTCGCCGTCGTCAGATCGAGCGGATGGCGATAGACCTCGACCGTCGGGCCGAACTGCGTGATCCGGCCCTCGCTGAGCGCTGCCGTATTGCCGCCCAGCAACAAGGCTTCGGAAGGTTCCGTCGTGGCATAGACGAAGATTGCGCCGGACTGCGCGAAGATCCGCGGCAATTCCTGCCGCAGTTCCTCACGAAGCTTGTAGTCGAGGTTGGCAAGCGGCTCGTCCATCAAAACTAGGCTCGCATTCTTCACGAGCGCACGGGCAAGCGCCGTGCGCTGCTGCTGGCCGCCCGAGAGGTTGAGCGGCGTGCGATCGAGATAAGGACCGAGTTTCAGAAGTTCGGCCGCCTTGCGCACCTCCAGATCGATGGCCTTGGCATCCTTGCCGGCAATCCGCAGCGGCGAGGCAATATTCTCGTAGACCGTCAATGCCGGATAATTGATGAATTGCTGGTAGACCATAGCGATGTTGCGCTTCTGGACGGGCATACCTGTCACGTCAGCGCCATCAAAATGGATCGTACCGGTTGTCGGCCGATCAAGGCCGGCCATCAGACGCATCAACGAGGTCTTGCCCGACAAGGTCGGCCCAAGCAGAACGTTCAGCGTTCCTCTTTCAAAAGCAAGATCGGTCGGGTGGATATGATAGTCTCCTCCCACCATCTTTGCGGCCTTCCGCAGTTCCAGCATTCCTGTTCCCGTGCCTCCACGCAGCGGGGACCACACGCCGCCTATCCGACCATCGCCGGTATGGCAGCCATGTACTCCTCCAGTGACTGAGCCTGCTCCTTCGAAAGGCGCAGACCATCCTTTGTTCTCCTCCACAGCACGTCTTCGGCGTGCCGGGCCCATTCATGTTCAACGAGATAGGTAACCTCTGCCTCGTAGAGATCGCCGCCGAACAGCCGTCCGAGATCGTCGATGCCGCGGGCATCGCCGAGCAGCGCCTCGGCCCTGGTGCCATAGCGGCGCACCAGGCGGCGGGCATGCTGATCGGCGAGGAACTGATAACGCCGCTTCAGCTTGTCAACTTGTGCCTCATAGCCCCGAACCGGGAAGTCGCCGCCCGGCAGATGGCTTTTGGCCGTCCATGGGGCACCCTTGGCGCCGATCGCAGCGCCGATCTTCTCCAGCGCGTGTTCGGAAAGCCGGCGATAGGTAGTGAGCTTGCCGCCGAAGACGTTGAGTAGCGGCGCGGCCGTACCTTCGCCTTCCAGCTTCAGTACATAGTCGCGCGTCGCTTCCTGAGCCTTGGAGGCGCCGTCGTCATAAAGCGGCCTGACCGCTGAATAGGTCCAGACGATATCCTCCGGCCTGACGGGCTCCTTAAAATATTCCGACGCAGCATTGCAGAGGTAGACGGTCTCCTCCTCGGAGATCCGGACATCCCGCGGATCGGCGGTATAATCGCGATCCGTGGTGCCAATCAGGGTGAAGTCGCCCTCGTAGGGGATGGCGAAGATGATGCGGTTATCGGGGTTCTGGAAGAAATAGGCTCTCACATCGTCGAATTTCTTCTTCACGACGATATGGCTGCCCTGGACGAGGCGGACATGATGGGCTTCGTTCTGGCCGAAGGCGGAACGGATAACATGGTCGACCCAGGGACCGGCGGCATTGACCAGCATCCTGGCCTGATGGCTGTCATTTCGGCCGGTGATGGTATCGGTGGTTTCGACATGCCACAGGCCATTCTCGCGCCTCGCCGACACCACTTTGGTGCGCGGCATGATGGTTGCCCCTTTGTCGGCGGCATCGCGGGCGTTCAGTACCACCATGCGGGCATCGTCGACCCAGCCGTCGGAATATTCGAAGGCCTTGGCAAAAAGCGCTTTCAGCGGTTTGCCGGCCGGATCGCTGCGCATGTCGAGAACGGATGTCGGCGGCAGCAGCTTGCGGCCGCCGAGATGGTCGTAGAGGAAGAGGCCGAGCCGGATCAGCCAGGCCGGACGGATCCCGCCCTTGTGGTAGGGCAACACGAAACGCAGCGGCCAAATGATGTGCGGCGCCATCGCCCAGAGGATCTCGCGCTCCATCAGCGATTCACGCACCAGACGAAACTCGTAATGCTCGAGGTAACGCAGGCCGCCATGGATTAGCTTGGTGGCGCCTGACGACGTACCCGAGGCGAAATCGTTCATCTCCGCCAGTGCCACCGAATAGCCACGCCCAACAGCGTCGCGCGCGATGCCGCAGCCGTTGATGCCACCCCCGATGACGAATATGTCGTGAATATTTCGGCCCAATTCCCCCTCCGAGCCCGCTGTCGATTTCGCATCGCACAAAATTTGCGCAATTGCGAAAGTGACATCAGTTAAAACGAAAGAGATACGAATGTCAAACGAATGTTTGCGCAGATCCCCATCTAACGGGATTGGCCATTCGTTTCGATCAGTTTCACATTGTTTTCGAGGCAGAGATTGCGGATCGACGGCACCGGACAGTGGTCGGTGATGAAGGTATGAACCTGGGAAAGCTGGCCGATCCTGACCGGTGCGGTGCGTTCGAACTTCGTCGAATCGGCTACGAGAATGACATGTCGGGCATTGGCGATGATTGCTTGAGCGACCTTCACTTCGCGAAAATCATAATCGAGAAGCGCGCCGTCTATGTCGATCGCGGAAGCGCCGATCACAGCGTAATCGACCTTGAACTGGCGGATGAAATCGACGGCCGCCTCGCCGACGATCCCGCCGTCCGAACCGCGCACGACCCCGCCGGCAATGACGACCTCGATTGCTGGAAAAAGGCGTAACCTATTGGCAACATTGATATTATTAGTGATAACCATCAGCTCGTGATGGTTGGCGAGCGCCTCGCCCACCGCCTCGGTCGTTGTTCCGATATTGATGAAGAGCGAGGCACCGCTGGGGATGAGCTCGACGGCCGCAATGCCGATTGCCTGTTTCTCGGAAGCGGCGATCTGCCGGCGCGCCTCGTATTTGACGTTCTCCGTCCCGCTCGGAAATGTTGCGCCGCCATGGATGCGTGTCAGTACCTGCGCATCACAGAGATCGTTCAGATCCTTGCGGATTGTCTGCGGCGTCACCGAAAAGCGGGAGGCGAGCTCCTCGACCAGAACCCTGCCGCTCGATTTTGCAATTGCGACGATTTCAATTTGCCGGTCGGTCAAGAACATGGGGCGCCTTTCGATCTGCTTTCGTTTTAAAGAAAGCGAACGGCGGCGCAATGCCTAACTGTTGCCAAGCCGCCTTCACAGCCCGAATTTGGCGCTATCGCTTCCGCATCACGTTGACGACCAGCACGCCGAGGATCGCCATGACGCCACCGATTGCGCCGAGCGCCGTCGGCGTTTCGCCCAGCCAGACGAAACCGATCAGCGTCGCGACCGGCGGAACGCCATAGAGGAAATTCGAAGCTCGGGCGGCCGTCAGCCGCTTCAGCGCGATCGCCCAGGTGAGGTAGCCGATCACGGTCGGGAAGATGACGAGATAGGCAACGCCCCAGTTCACCTCTGCCGGTGCTGCGGCCAGCGCCTGGATCGTCGCCGGAACGGCCGGAACCAGCGGCACGGAACCGATGAGCAGGATCCAGGCGGTGACGGCAAGCGCCGGCAGCCGCCCGAGCAGCGGCTTCTGCAGCACGCTGGCGATCGCCGAGCAAAGTGCTGCGCCCAGAATGAGGACGGCATTCGGATCGAGCTTGAAACCGTCATCGGAGGCGACCGCAATCAGCGCCACGCCTCCAAAGGAAACCGCGGTGCCCGCCCAGCCCCAGCCGCCGAAGCGCTCGCCAAGCGCGAATGTGGCGATCAGGGCGGTGAAGACGGGCATCGTGTTGATGATGAAACTTGCCGGTCCTGCCGCAACGGTCTGCTCGCCAGTGTTCAGCAGCACCGCATAGGCGGCGATAAAAAGCACAGCGGCTACCGAGAGGCGGAAAAAATCGCGTTTTTCCGGCATCGGCCGATCGATGACGAGATAGACGAGGGCGATGACGCCGGCTGCCACATAACGCGCCGTTGCCAGTTCGATCGGCGTCAGGGGTCCGAGGCAGATGCGGATCACCACGAAAGAGGAAGCCCAGAAGAGGATGGTGACGAGGATCGCCGCAAAGGCCACCAGATCGAACCGTCCTTGCTGTTTCGTCGAAACCGGTGCGCTTGCCGCCATGCTCATTTTCGCCTCCGTAAGTTCCTGCGACAATGGATTAGGCCTTCGATCCGTGCTTGAAAAGCATCGCAATCGATGATCAAATGTGCGTATGGTTCACAGCTCACCAGTGCTTCCGCCACTCGATACGCTCGAGACCTTTGCCCGCGCAGCCCGGCTCGGATCGTTTTCGGCCGCAGCCGAGGAAAGCGGCATCACCCATGGCGCGGTGTCGCGGCAGGTCTCGCGCCTGGAGCGCTGGATGGGCGTGCGCCTGTTTGCGCGCGAAGCCCGCGGCGTGCGCCTGACGCCGGAAGGTATGCGGTTTTTCGCGCGGGCGGAGGAAGCACTTGCGCTGCTCGGCAATAGCGGCGAACGCTGGCTGCCTCGCCGCAACAAGGCGGTGGTGCGCCTTTCAGTGACGCCTTCCGTCGCCTCTTTATGGCTGTTTCAGCGCCTGCCGAAGCTCGAAGGAAACGAGCTGCATGTCGAGCTCACGCTCGAACACCGGCTGGCGGATTTCGGCGAAGGCACGGACCTGGCCATTCGCTGCGGCAAGGGGCCGTGGGCCGGCGTGCGCGCCCTGCCGCTCTGGCAGGAGAAGTCGTTCCCGATCGCCGCCCCGGCGCTGGCGGACCGGCTCGGGCAGCGCTTCGATGCCCTTTCGCTGCTCGGTCTGCCGATTCTGCATGATTCGAACATCGAAGGCTGGCGCCGCTGGCTCTCCCGCGAGGGTGTCGACTATACGCCGCGCGGCCACGACCGGCGCTTCGAGGACTACAATCTGGTGATCGATGCCTGTGCGCAGGGGCTCGGGATCGCACTCGCGCGGCCGCCGCTATCGGATGCCGCGCTGGCCACCGGGCGCGTCGTCGCCGTGTCGGAGCGGACGCTCGATTATCATGTGGCCTTTCACCTGATCCGGCCGGACGATGCGCTTAGAAGCCCTGCCATCGAATTCGCCAGCCGCTTCCTGCGCGAGGCCGGCCATGACGAGGCGACGATTGCCACTTTTATCGCGCCCGGCCGAGCGAGAACGTAAGTGGAAGATGCGACACCGGCGGCCTTCAAGCGGCCGGGCATGAGGTCTTTACCCTCGGTTTCGATGCGGGAGAGGTCGCGCGCTTCGATGAAGGCTTCGCCCGGGCCGTTACTCTGCCAGAAGCTTCAGGCGCATTTCCTTCGCCAGCTCGAAACCAGCGGCTCGATAGACGGGCTCGCCGGCATCTGAAGCATGGATGACGGCCGTCGTGCAGCCGATCGATTTCAGATAGTCGACAGCCTTGTTGGTCAGCGCCGATGCGATGCCGCGCCGGCGGAAGGCGTCGGCGACATAAACGGACCAGATGTAACCGTGCAGCCGCTGTTCCGGCCGGATGACCTCCGGAAACGGCGATTGGTGCAGCTGGCAGGATGCAGAACCGGCGATGTCACCGTCGACGACCGCAAGGAACGAGGTCAGGCGGCGCTCTTCGCGACCGCTTCGGATAAAGGACAAAATCCGCGCCGCCGCATCAGGCCTGTAGTGTTCAGGTGGTGTGCCGTAGCTGTCCCAGATCTTCAGATAGTGCCCAACCAGGATCTCGTCCTCGCTGGGCATTGCCATTCGAATATCCATCGTGTCGTGATCCGGCTTGGGCATATGAGGGCGCGAAATCGCTCCTCAGACGAGGTGCCGTCCCCTCCCGCGACGCGGGCGGGGACGGCCGAAAGGCTATATCAATTCGCTGCCGTGAGCGTCATCGAGGCGCTGCCAGCCGCAACGTTGAGGCCGAGCTGCCCTGTCAGGCTGACCGTCTGCAGATGGATCGAGCCGGAGGTGCCGCCAACCAGGAGATTGGCGCCGACGCCGGCGCCGAGCGTCGCTTCAGCGCTAGCGCCGACATAGAGGCCGGCGAGCGAACCGCGGTGATAGCCGGCCGTCGGCGCAAACACGGCCCAGATCAGGCGGCTGCGCGTGGTGAAGCCAAGGTCGATGCCGAGCTTTCTCACTTCGCCCGTATAACGATCCGAAAGTTCGTTGCCGACGGTCGACTGGAAGACGCAGTCGGCCTCTTTGGAGGAGCCGAGTACGTAACCCGTGCCGCCGCCGATATCGCAGGTGAGGTAGCCGATCTTCACGCCATTGCGCAGGTCCGGCTGTTCATACGTTCTGGTGACGAGGTCGGCGGCATGAACCGCCCCAGCGCCGACCAGCGTCAACGATACCGCGGCAAACGCCGTCGCAAAAGTTTTATTCATAAGTCTCTCCTTCTCAAATCGTGACGGGAGCATACCCGGCTACTCGCCACCAGATTCGGCAACAGATAACGGACGGAACCGCAAAACGATCCCGAACCGCATCATTTACGCATTGCAAGTCAACGCGCCTGGGAGGGCGCAAGCAACAAGCACGCTTACGGTTCAGCCCCCATTGGGACATTTCGAAGGCATCATTTCGCGGCATTCGGTTATTTTGTGATCTTATCCGGAATGGTTGCCGGAAAGGCACATGATGTCGATCGGTCCAAAATTTCGGCCGGGTGAGGTGACTACAAGGCTCGGCCTGGCCGTCTCTGTTCATTTGCGTGGCTACTATTTCTGCCGGAGCCACAGTGTCAGGAAACCGGCAACGAGAGCGGCAGCCGCGCTGAACAGTATGGGTCCAAGATAGCTACCGGTTTTATCGAATACGATTCCCGCCATTGTTGGCCCCAGCAAAGCAGCCACGCCCACAGCCGTATAGAGATAGCCCAATATTGTTCCGATATGACGGGTGCCGAAGAGATTGGCGGCGACGGCCGGATAAAGGCCGACACAGCCGCCATAACTCGCGCCGAACGATAGGGCGAAAAGCACCAGCATGGCCATGCCGTTGGCAACGGACCACAGGAGGAATGAGCCGGCAACAGCGAAGGTAAGGATTGCCAGAAGCCGCAAAGAACCGATGCGGTCGCCCAAACCGGCCAGCACGAAACGTCCAAAGATGTTTCCGATGCCGATGAGCGCTATAAGGATTGTCCCGCTTTCGAGCGACAGACCCATGTCGTGCGCTGCCGGGACGATATGAACATAGGGAATGAATGTGCAGAAGGACACCAAGAGCAGCATGACGTAGAACAGGCTGAAACGGCCGTCGCGCCATACTGTGAAAGGGCTGGGCCGGCCGCTGGATCGCAGCTCTGAAGGAATACTACTGTCTTGGCGTCTACGCACGAGCATTGCCGCCGGCAAACCGATTGCGGCTATGACAACCGCCAAACCGATGAAACATCCACGCCAGCCAAGACCGGATACAAGCCGGCCGATCGTAAACGGCAGCAAGAGCGTGCCGAGGCCGAGGCCGGCTGTAGCAATGCCGGATGCGCGGCTCCGCTTGAGGACAAACCAAGACTGCACAGCTCCAACCGCCGGAACATAAGAGAGACCGATCCCAAGCCCCACTCCGGCCCCGTACCAAACGTAAAGCGAGGCCAGGGTCTGTGCCTGGCTGGCTCCGACGTAACCGATGATCATTGCCACCAAACCGGTCGCAATAACGGCGCGGGACGACCAGCGATCGGCAAGCGGGCCGGCGATTGCGCCCAACGAATAGAACACCAAAGCCGAGATGGAAAAGACAAGCGCGATCTCGCCACGCGATGCCGCGAATTCCTCGGAAAGACCTGGAAACACAGCGGAGAAGGCGTAGGCTGATCCGAAGGTTACAGCTGTCAGCGCATGTGCTCCACCGACGACCCACCATCCGCTTGGTGAGTCTGCGTCTTCGGAGGGTGAAACAGGTGAAAATATGGATGGCAAAATCAATCGGCCTTTCAAAACACTTGTCGCTCGGATTATTGCCTAGTCCCGCACCGACGCAAGCCGCAACGCAATGCCTACATGACTTCCTCACGCGCGAGTTGTCACGCAGTCTGTAACTATAAATTCCTCGTCCAAGTCAGCGGTTCATGCGATGCAGGAAATCGACGGGAGAGGCAGGGATCGCAATTGGTTGATAGCTATGGGAACTGTTGAAAAATCGAATAATTCCAATCCACATTTGCCAGTGGGATATTCTTTGGTCCCCAAGGGTAAACTTGCAAATGCGGTCACCTGTCTGGAGATGACGGAGAAGCCGTCCTCCAGGGAAGCCAAACTTATTCCTGGGATCTCTTTGGAGCGGATGAAAGCTCCCGATCTGGTGGCATATCGGCAGCTTTTCCTGCTGGTCGGAGAGGATTGGATGTGGGTTTCACGCTTGGTCATGCCCGATGACAAGCTGACGGCCATTATCAACGACCCGCTGGTGGAAATATACGTGCTGCTGGCGGACGGAAGGCCGTCCGGGATGCTGGAGCTTGATTTCCGGCAACATGGCCAGTGTGAACTGGTTTTCTTTGGAGTTGCCAAAAGTTCAATCGGAACCGGTGCTGGGCGCTATCTCATGGACCAGGCGTTATCAATCGCCTGGGCGCATCCCATCAATCGGCTTTGGGTCCACACCTGCCATTTCGATCATCCGAATGCCTTGCCGTTCTATCAGCGATCCGGTTTCAAGCCATATGCTTTCATGGTCGAAGTGACAGATGACCCAAGACTGACTGGTGTGCTGCCAAGGACGGCAGCACCTCATATCCCAATCCTTGGCTAGGGCGATGCTTCCGCAAGTCGTCTCGACGATCCGGCGCGCTTCGACCGAGAAGCCTGCAGCTTCGATTTCCTGAATTTTGTTTTCAGTGGTCTGCCGCGAGCCTATCACCGAACCGATAAATAGGTTTACCTTGCCCTTGCCCTTGCCTTGGCCTCGGTAAAAAAAACCCGGCGATGTGTTCGCCGGGTTTTTATACTCGATCTGTCCGCACTATACTTTTCGCATTAGTCTCATGACAAGCGACACGACGAACAGAACCAGGAAAATGAAGAACAGAACCTGGGCAATGGAAGCTGAAGCACCTGCGATGCCGCCAAATCCGAGGACGCCGGCAATCAAGGCCACAACGAGAAACACCAGAGCGTAGTAAAGCATCGCAATCTCCTTTTACGTTGCTGCGGAGATAACGGAGGCCGCCCCATTTGGTTCCCGACCGTGTCACGGTCGGCGCATCGGTTTGTTCAGCCGAAATGAAAAACGCCGCTGTACCTCCGGTCGCCTTCATTCGGCTCGGGAGGTTCGGCCGCATCGAGATAGGCCTTGAGCGGCCCGGTCAGTACGAACCAGATGCTGGCGCCGAGCATGAAATAGGCTCCGATCGGATCGTCGATTCGGGCGATGAACGGAAGGCAGGCGGATGCGAAAAGGACGATGATCCGCACCGACCACTCCGCCTCACGTTTGGCGATAGCGCGCGCTCTCAGCGATTTATATTCCCGAGCACCGTAACCGCCTCCCCCTGCCTTCACAGCCGAAAGCAGTTTTCGCGCGGACGGCAGCGCCAGCATGATCAGCGCGGCAACACTGAGCGTGAAAGTCTCGCCGGCCATGACCTGCCCGCTCGCGATCAGGAGAAAGGAGAGCACGACGAGATTCCATGTCGGCTCCAACAGTTCCGGCGGTTGCCGCGTGCGGAGATGCCAACTCCGCAGCAAACCCGCCGCGCCGTGCAGTAGTGGCTGATCGATATAGCGATTGATCCAGTCCATGCCGTTGTGCCCGTCCCCGATTGCATGAAGAGGCCTTCGAACACCACGGAATTTGGTCATCATCGTGGCGATAACCGTCGAATCCGCTCTTCGCGTGGACGAACTGGCATTACCGAGGCGCGTCACGGTCGCAAAATCTGAAGGCGACCTCAGAACTCGGTGACACCAATTTAGCGCAATTCCTGCGCAACCTCCCAGACATGGCCCGAAGGATCGGCAAAGGCCGCGGTGCGGCGGCCCCACGGACGATCGATCGGACCATTGAGCAGCGTGACCCCGAGCTTGCGCAGTTCCGCGCAAACCGCATCGACGGCATCGACCTTGATCGTCAGCAGGACGCGCGCGCCGGAACCCGGTGCTGCCACCGCCGACGGCTCGACCAGTTGAGGCGCTTCCGTCACTTTCAGCAGGTTGATCATCGTCCCGGAGAATTTCAGCACCGAGGATACTGCGTCCTCATAGACGACCTCAGGTGCAAAGACCTTCTGGTAGAACGCTTTGGCCTCGTCGATATCATCGACGAACAGGGTGACGACCTCGATCCTGTCTAACAGCATGGCATTTTCTCCTCCGTTGCTTCGAGCGGCCAACCGAGATCGCTGGCCGGCTCTCCTCTTGTCGATTCGACGCTAACGGTTTCGACATGCTGCGCAAAAAAACCGTCAGCTTCGCAGGCCGGGCGCCTCCTGGCCGGTGCGCGCCACATATTCGGTGTAGCCGCCGCCATATTGGTGGACACCCTCGGGCGTCAGTTCCAGCACCCGGTTGGAGAGTGCGGCGAGAAAATGCCGATCGTGCGAAACGAACAGCATGGTGCCCTCATATCGCGACAGCGCCTTGATCAGCATCTCCTTGGTGTCGAGGTCGAGATGGTTCGTCGGCTCGTCGAGCACGAGCAGGTTCGGCGGGTCGAACAGCATGATCGCCATGACCAACCGCGCCTTCTCGCCGCCTGACAGTACCCGGCATCGCTTCTCGACATCGTCGCCGGAGAAACCGAAGCAGCCGGCCAGCGCGCGCAACGGCCCCTGCCCTGCCTGCGGGAACTGGTCTTCCAGCATCTGGAAGACAGTGCGCTCGCCATCCAATATGTCCATGGCGTGCTGGGCGAAATAACCCATCTTGACGCTCGCGCCCAGCGCAACGCTGCCCAGATCAGGCGCGGTGGAGCCCGTCACCAGCTTCAGCAGCGTCGACTTGCCGGCACCGTTGATGCCCATGATGCACCAGCGCTCCCGGCGGCGCACGACGAAGTCGAGCCCCTCGTAGATGCTGCGGCTGCCGTATTTCTTATGAACGTTCTTCAGGTTGACCACGTCCTCGCCGGAGCGCGGCGCCGGCTGGAACTCGAAGGAAACGATCTGACGGCGCTTGGGCGGTTCCACCCGGTCGATCTTCTCCAGCTTCTTCACGCGGCTCTGCACCTGCGAGGCATGCGAGGCGCGCGCCTTGAACCGCTCGATGAACTTGATTTCCTTGGCAAGCATGGCCTGCTGGCGCTCGAACTGGGCCTGTTGCTGCTTTTCGTTCTGCGCCCGCTGCTGCTCGTAGAATTCGTAGTCGCCGGAATAGGCCGTCAGCGTGCCCGCATCGATCTCGATGATCTTGGTGACGATGCGGTTCATGAACTCGCGGTCATGCGAGGTCATCAGCAGCGCGCCCTCGTAACCTTTCAGAAATTCCTCCAGCCAGATCAAGCTTTCGAGATCCAGATGGTTGCTCGGCTCGTCAAGCAGCATGACATCGGGGCGCATTAGGAGAATGCGAGCAAGCGCCACACGCATCTTCCAGCCGCCCGACAACGCGCCAACATCGCCGTCCATCATCTCCTGGCTAAAGCTGAGCCCCGCGAGCACTTCGCGTGCGCGGCCCTCGAGCGCGTAACCGTCCAACTCCTCGTAGCGCGCCTGCACCTCGCCGTAACGCTCGATGATCTCTTCCATGTTGTCGGCCTGCTCGGGATCGGCCATGGCGGCCTCGAGATCGCGCAATTCGCCGGCAACGAAGCTGACCGGGCCGGCGCCGTTCATCACCTCCGCGACGGCGCTGTGGCCCGCCATCTCGCCGACATCCTGATTGAAATAGCCGATGGTGACGCCCCTTTCGACAGAGACCTGCCCCTCGTCGGGCTGCTCCTCGCCGTTGATCATCCGGAAGACGGTCGTCTTGCCGGCGCCATTCGGGCCGACCAGGCCGATCTTCTCGCCGCGATTGAGCGCTGCGGACGCCTCGATGAAGAGGATGCGGTGACTGAGCTGCTTGCTGATATTTTCGATACGGATCATGATTTGCGCGGGAGCCTGGAGAAGGAGATTTTGGCGCGCTTATGCCATGCGAGGAAACCGCAGGATAGCCCTGTTTCCCACCCTCCCGATCAACAGTTTGATGCCGAACGCGAGCGGTTTCGAACGACATCATGCTCATCTTCTTTAATTTGGAGCAGGATTGGATAATATCGCGGCTCACGCCAACGGAGACCTGTGCCAATGAGCGTTCGTCCGCCGCAATCCTTCAGACCATCCGAGCAGACTAAAAACGGCTTCAACGTCCTCGAATACGAGCTGATGTCGGAACGCGCGGATTCGCTTGGACGTCACGGACTGAAAGCGGAGGCGGCACTTGCCGCCCTGAAGGCCTGGGCTCCCGACGGCCAGAGCACTGAGGAACGCGAGAGGCTTCTCAATGAAGCATCCGACGCCGTCTGGGCATTCTTCATTCAGCGTGAGATCTGCGGGTTGCGGAACAACCGCGACGCCATCCAGCGCTACGGCATTCCGAACGAAGTGATCGCCAGATTGGGCGCCGTGCGGAAGTAGCGCACTGCGACGGCTCTGCTATTGTCACCGTGGCTGCCGTCCTGCCTCTCTCTATTGGGTGGAAATCCCCGGTGCGGAAAGGTATGGCTTGGTGCCCAACCAATGCGAAAGGGAAACGCGATGCCAACCTCCATCCGGATCGGCAATCAGGATCTCACCGTCGATGTCTCCACCCTTGGAGCCGAGATGCAGGCGCTCAGGTCAAACGATGGGCGCTCATGGTTGTGGACGGGCGACGCGGCCTTCTGGACCGGGCGTTCGCCGATCCTGTTTCCGATCGTCGGCAAGGCACCTGACGACAAGATCACGATCGACGGCACGGTCTATCCGATGGCCCAGCATGGTTTTGCCCGCCGCAGCGAATTCGCGCTTGCGGCATCCACCGAGACGATGTGCCGGTTCGAACTGACCGCCTCGGAGGCGACGCGGGCGGTCTATCCCTTCGAGTTTCAGCTGGCCGTGGCGCATGCGGTCGAGGGTCGGGCGTTGACTGTCACGGCGGAGGTCAGCAATCGCGACCAGAAGCCGATGCCCTTCGGTCTCGGCTTCCATTCGGCCTTCGCCTGGCCATTGCCCGGCGCTTCCGGCCGCGACCATTTCGTAACGCTCGACAATGAAGGCGAGCCGGCGCTTGTGCGGCTGGGAGGCGGCCTCATCGACCCTGCGGCCTTGCCCTCGCCGTTCGATGCCGGCCGGCTGGTGCTCGATCATGCCATGTTCGAGCAGGATGCGATGATTTTCCCGAGCGGTGCGGGCGAAGGGCTGCGCTATGGCGCAGAAGGCGGGCCGGCCATGCATTTCCATTTCGAAAACCTGCCCAATCTTGCGCTGTGGACCAAGCCGGGGGCGCCCTTCCTCTGTGTCGAGCCCTGGCATGGAACGGCCGCGGAAGCGGGAGGTTCGAGCGAGCTGTCGAAGAGGCCTTCGACCACGATCCTGGAACCGGGTGCTGTCGCCCGCTTTGCCTTTACGGTCGAAATCCCGCAATAGAAAGCGCTCGCCGGGAAGCCCGGCGAGCGCCGGTACTTCGTTCAGTGAGCGCCGGCGCCACCGCCGGCCCGCGGTTTCTGGGTGAGCAGCAGGGCAACGGCTGCAATGGCAAGAACAACGCCGATGACGGCGAAGGTATCGGCAAAACCCAGGATGAGGGCCTGTCGCTTGACAATCTGGCCAAGCGCCACGATGGCTTTCTGGGCTGCGACGGCATGATCGGAAATACCATGCTGCAGGAAGTAGCCAGTCATCTGGTCGAGACGGTTGCGGACTTCGTCGCGGCCGAGCGTCACCGACTGGCCGATGATATTAGAGTGGAACTGCTCGCGTTTTGTCAGCACCGTGCCGAGTGTCGCCGTGCCGACGGCGCCGCCGAGATTACGCAGCATGTTGGTCAGGCCCGAGGCGGCGGCCGCATCTGATGGAGCGATGCCGGCAGTGGTGATGGCGGTGATCGGCGTCAGCACCAGGGCCTGGCCGACGGCGCGGACGATATTCGGAATCCAGAACTGGTCGCCGGCGGTATCGGCCGAAAGCGTGATGTTCATGAAGCAGCTGATCGCAAAGATCGAGATGCCGAGGAAGCCGATGTAACGCGCATCGAAGCGCTTCATCATCATCGGCACGAGTGGGATCAAAAGCAGCTGCGGCAGGCCGGTCCAGGCCAGGACATTGCCGATCTGCTCGGCATTATAACGCTGCACCTGGCCGAGATATTGCGGCAGGATATAGACGGTGCCGAAGAGAGCCACACCGACCAACACGTTGACTGCAACGCCGATGCCGAAATTGCGCTGCTTCAGCAGACGCAGCTTGACCAGTGGCTTCTCCACCGTCAGCTCGATCCAGATGAAGGCGACGAGGAAGACGAAGGCGACGATGCTGAGCTTGACGATGAAGGGCGAGGAAAACCAGTCTTCCTTGTTACCTTCTTCGAGCACCGTCTGCAGCGCCGAGAGACCGATCGCCATGGTGAAGATGCCCGCCCAGTCGCCTTCCCTGAGCAAACGAAGTTGCATCGGCTGCTTGTCGAGCGTCAGGGCAAGTGCGACCGCCATGATGGCGCTCGGGATGGCGTTGATGAAGAAGATCGTCTGCCAGCCATAGTTTTCGGTGAGATAACCGCCGATGGTCGGGCCGATCGCCGGTGCGAAGGTAACCGAGAGCGCGAAGATCGCGAGACCCAGCGGCTGCTGCGATTTCGGCAGCTTGATCAACACCATGGTGAAGGCCATGGGGATCAGCACGCCGCCGGCAAAACCCTGCAGGCCGCGCAGCACGATCATCGTGCCGAGATCATGGGCGAAGGCACAGGCGATCGAAAACAGCGGGAAGAGGACGGAATTCACCAGGATAAAGCGCCGGAACGAGAAGACGTTGCTGAAATAGGCCGTCAGTGGAATGACGACGATTTCGCCGATGAGGTAGGAGGTGGAGATCCAGGCGCCGTTGTCGACGCCCGTTCCGATGCCGCCCTCGATGTCGAGAAGCGAGGCATTGGTGATCTGAATGTTGAGGATCGCCATGAAGGCGCCGATCATGCCGGCGAGAACGGCGATCCATTCCCTGGTGCTGGCCCCGGCTTTCGGCTGCGGAGCGGCGATTGACGTTGCTGCGATGGTGGACATGACACGAACTCCTCGTCCCCCGGCCTAGCTGCGGTCGTTCTTGGTATCGATGCTCGGCTGGACGGACATGCCGGGTCGCAGGTCGCCGTTGGCGACGGCGTCGCCGTCGAGCACGATCCTGACCGGAATGCGCTGGACGACCTTGGTGAAGTTGCCGGTGGCGTTATCGGGCGGCAGCAGGGCAAATTCCTGGCCGCTTGCCGGAGCAAGGCTGTCGACATGGCCGTGATAGGTGCGGCCGGGGAACATATCGACCTCGATATCGACAGGCTGGCCGGCCTTGACGTCGGTGAGCTGGGTTTCCTTGTAATTGGCGATGACATAGGCAGCCGTCGTCGGCACGACCGACATCAGCTGGGTACCGGCCTGGACATATTGGCCGACGCGCAGCGTCCGGTTGCCGACGGTGCCGTCGACGGGGGCCGTAATCGTCGCATAGGAGAGGTTGAGCTCGGCCTGGCGCTGGACAGCCTGGCTGCGGGCAAGGGCTGCCTTTGCCTGGGCCAGTTCGGCATTCAGCAGATCGACCTGCTTGACGGCGGCATCGAGCGAGGCGGTGTCGCGGACGATCGAGGCCTGGGCGGCAGCGATCTGCGAGGCGGCCTGCTGCGCCGTCTGGACCGGGGCATAACCGCTGGTGGCGAGGTTCGAATAACGCTTGTTGTTCTGCTCGGCAAAGGTCTCGTTGGCGCGGTCGACGTCGACGGTCGCCCGGGCGGCGGCAATCGTCGACTGCTGGATATCGAGCGAAGCCTGCTTGGCGTTGACGGTGGCTTCCGCGGCGGCGACATCGGCCTTGGCCTGATCGAGCGCTGCCTTGAAGTCGCGGTCGTCGATGCGGGCGAGCGGCTGGCCGGCCTTGACGGTCTCGTTGTCCATGACCAGCACTTCGCCGAGATAGCCGGATACTTTGGGAGCGATGGTGCTGCTGTCGGCCTTCACATAGGCATCGTCTGTCGAAATATGGAAGCGGCCGACCGTCCAGTAATCATGGCCGAAATAGGCGCCGGCGGCGATCAACACGAGGGCGGTGGCGCCGAGAAGCAGGGAGCGGCCGCCGCGCCTGCGGGTGGGCGTTTCCTCGGCAATGGGAGCGGCAGATTCCGCGACGCGCGGCGGCTGGCCGGCGTCCAGGCTTGCGGGCGCGGCTTCGGCGGTGTTTTCGACGGCGGTATTGTTGTTCAAGGCATGCAGCGTCTTGATGGTCATTGTCTTTCTCCTGATGACGGTCGCCGTCACTTGGGCTGCGGCCTCTGAATTCGAATGAATGCGCTTTAGGAAACTTGATGTTTTCCAAAATATGTATTAGAAAATAGATGTCAATAAAAATTTGGAAAATCACGATGGTCCAAAATCACGAAATCGAGAAAAGGCCGCGAGGACGACCGCAAGTCCGCTGCGACGAAGATACGAAAAGCGTGATCATCGAGGCGGCGAACAGGCAGTTCCGCGAGAATGGCTACGCCGCAGCAAGCATCGCTGCAATCGCGCAGGAGGCCGGTGTTTCGACCAAGACGCTCTACCGCCTGTTTCCGACGAAAGGAGATCTCTTTTCAGAGATGATCACGGAGCGCACGGGGCGCTTTTTGATCGCGCTTGACCCCGGCACACTCGCCGTGGCCGATCTCAGGCAGGGGCTGGAGCGCATACTGTTGGCTTATGGCATGCTGACGCTCTCGGTGGATACGATCACTATGACCCGGCTCGTCATAAGCGAGTCTGACCGTTTCCCCGAGATCGCCAACGCCTTCTATGAAAAGGCAATCGTCAGAACCAATACACTGATGGAGAACTGGCTGCACAAGCAGATCGATCATGGACTGATTGCGCTTGATGATCCGCATGCGGCCTGCGGCATGCTGCGCGGCATGATGATCATGGAGCCGCAGCGTGCCGCGATGCTACGCCAGGAGCCGCCGCCGAAGATCGAGACGATTGCGGCGCGGGCGAAGATGTGCACCGATCTGTTCCTGAAAGGTTGCGCGCTCTGAAGCATCGCTCGGGCTTCAGAGCGCGATGATTTCGCTAGAGCAATTCCAGCAAAAATGCGCGGCGGTTTTGCGTCCACCCTCAGTTCGGCGGAGCGCCCAGCGCATGCAGGATGCCGCGCAATTCGGCGAGGCCGCGCATGCGGCCGATGGCGGGGTAGCCTGGGGTGACGACCTTGTCGAGGTCGTCGAGCATGCGGTGGCCATGATCCGATCGGAAGACGATGGTGTCTTGTGTGCCACGGCGGCGATCTTCCGAGACCAGTTCCCGAAGCACCGCAACCATGTCGACGTCGCCTTCCAGATGCGCGCTTTCATGGAACGTTCGGCCGTCGCCCTCGCGTGTCGTGGCGCGAAGATGGGCGAAGTGGATGCGCGAGGCAAAACGTCGGGCGATCGCCGGCAGGTCGTTTTCGGCGCGCACGCCGAGACTGCCGGTGCAATAACACATGCCGTTTGCCGCCGATGGCACCGCATCGAAGAGCGCGGCATAATCCTCCGCCGTCGAGGCAATCCGCGGCAGGCCGAACAGCGAGCGCGGCGGATCATCGGGATGCAGCGTCAGTTTGACGCCTCGGGCTTCGGCGGCTGGCGTCACCGCCTCCAGGAATTCGATCAGGTGCTGGCGCAGTTTTGCGGCATCGATGCCACTATAGGCGACGAGCTTGTCGCGGAAAGCCGGTATGGTCAGAGGTTCGGTGGTCGACCCCGGTAGAGCCGAGGTGATGATGCGGGTGATGTCGGCGACCTCGTCGTCCGTCATCGCCTCGAAGACGATACGCGCCCTTTCCCGGTCTTCGGCGGAATAGTGCTGCGCCGCATCTGGCCGTTCCAGAATGAAGAGATCGAAGGCTGCGAAGCGCTCGTGATCGAAACGCATGGCGGTGGCGCCCGTCGGTGTCACGAAATCGAGTTCGGTGCGGGTCCAGTCCACCACCGGCATGAAATTATAGCAGACGATCGGAATGCCGCAGGCGGCGACCGCTTCGAGGCTGGCGACCCACGCCTCGATTTCGGCCTTCGCCTCCCCGCCCTTGCGCTTGACCGCGTCGGGGATCGGGATGCTCTCAACGACCGACCAGACGAGCGGCGAGCGGTCGCCCGGCGTCGTCTCGATCAGAGACTGGCGGTCGCGCACTTCCTTCTCGGTCCAGGCCCTGCCGATCGGCATCTGATGCAGCGAGGAGACGATATTGGTGGCGCCTGTCTGGCGGACGTCATCCAGCGTCACCGGCGCTTCCGGTCCGAACCATCTCCAACCTTGTCGCATCCTTCTTCCTTCCCTGGTCTTTCGTTTCGTGTTGGCCTGCCGTCAGCAGAAATAATCGGGGTAACGCGCGCGCAGTTCGTCGACATCGGGAATGACGGCGTTTAAGTGATGGATCATTGCGCTGCGTGCAGCCGCCACATCGTGAGCGGCGAGCGCATCGCGGATAATGATGTGTTCGTGTACCACGTTGTTCATGCGCCCAAGCACCGGCAGCGTCAGCCGCCTTGCCCGATCGATCTGCACCTTGACCGTTTTCAGGATTGCCCAGATGCCGGGATAACCTGATATCTGCGCGATCGCCTCGTGGAAGGCCTCATCCTCCTCGTGGAAGCTCGAGGCATTGTCGGTCGCGGCGTGCAACCGCTGCCGGGCGATGATGGTATCGAGACGGGCGATGTCTGCGGCAGTCGCGGTCAGGGCCGCAGTCTCGACGGTCGTGCCTTCGAGCGCCTTGCGCACAACGACCGCCTCGGGGATCGCCGAGACCGGTACCCGCGAGACGACCGTACCCGATTGTGGATAGATATCGACCAGTCCACCTTCCGAAAGCCTGAGCAGCGCCTCACGCACTGGTGTGCGGCTGACGCTGAAATCATCTGCAATCCGCTTTTCCTGCAGCAGCATGCCAGGCGGCATCCGTAGCGACACGATGTCGGCATAGAGACGATCGTAGATGGCGCCGGCCGTGGTGATGCGGCGCAGCCTGCCGCCAATCTCCTGCGACGTCGGGACTACCAAGACTTCGGTTTCTGATGCTTGCGACATAACGATACCGGGCGTCGATGTTTGTTGGCATACTAGTATATCAGTTATATGGGCTTGCCAAGACGTGCTGCGGATGAGTGACGGTATGGCACCGCATCTCGTTATTCAGCGCTTCGCGAATTGAGCATTTCAGTCTGGGCCTGGGGATCGAGCAATGATTGCGCTTCAAAAGCGCTGGTGAACGGCATGAGCCTTGCGAAATCAGAAGCTGATCTTTGTTGCCGTGACACTCTTTCTTTGGAACTTAGATCCGTCGAGTTGGTTGAAATCCCCAAGGAGATGGTCATGAAGAACCCAGCACGACGCAATAAAAGCGAAAGTACGACCGACGACGGGCGGCCGAAAGCTTCACCCACTGCGAACGCACGCGAACAGAAGGTGGCTCGGCGAGCCGCAAACCAAATCGACAGGAAGAGCGGCGGGTTGCCGCCAGCCACCCGCGAGGAGGAGATCCGAAGAAGGGCATACTCCCTGTGGGAGAAGGAAGGGAGGCCGGAAGGCAAGCACCGGCATCATTGGACCCTGGCTGAACATGAACTCGACGCCCAAAAGGGCGAGGCCGACAATCCTCCAAATCTCGCAGCCCTGCGAGAGGCCTCGCGCGAACATACCGATGCATTCCTCGTCAAGACGGATCTCGAAGACGCGGATCAACGCGAAGCCTCCCCCGGCACACGCGAGCAGGATTGAACTTTCCGCCCTCGCGCCAATCTCAGAAAGGTCCCCGAAATGGTCGATAAACAGAACTTGAACGCCGGATTCACCGGAACGCCGACGGAGCAGCCCGAGGGATTGACCAAGGTCGCGAAGTCGGCAGCCAAAGAGGTGCAGCGCGAGGCCTATGCTGTCGTTTCCGGCGTGAGAGAGCACCCGCACACCGCAAGCGCACTGTTGCTCACCACCGGTATTGTGGCATTCGGGCTTGGCTATTTCCTTGGTCGATCATCGGTGGAAGGGTCGACACGCAAATATTGGCGATAGCGGCAGACACTTCACGGCAACGAAACGCATTATCGGTTCTTCGATGAGCTCTACTGAGTCCGATGTTGCCGCCTTCTCTTCCCGCGGTACGCTCGTCGGCTGATCGTGATCAAACCCTCAAATCAAGCCGCACCTCAAACGTGTTTTCGATTGAAGCCGGCTTTCCTGCCGTATCAGTTTGCCGCCGATCATCGAAGAGAGCCACATCTGTCCCGAACGGCCTGTTGCCTGAATACCACGTCGAATAAAGCCATGGATTGCGCCCTCATCGCGACTTGACAGCCGTCTTCACGATCCTTAGCGAGTCAGCATCGACACGGTCAGGGCCGGCAAGGTGAATTATTTCAGACAACTCACGATAGCAGTGCTTCATCCCGGGACGGAGGCCGGAAGTGCGCTCGATCGAAACAACCGCATTACGGTCTTTGCCTTTGCGATCCTTCCGGGGCTTTCGCCGAACTTTAACTCCTTCATCCTCCTCGCATCGATGGTATGGGGCCTCTACTGTCTGGCCACGGGCCGCCTTGCCTTGAATCTGTCGAGATCCGACCGGCTGGTTGCCATTGGCATGTCGATCTACCCGCTGGTGATGATCGCCAGCATATTCATCAATCCGCCTTACTCCGAAGAACTGGACTGGATATTTCGGCTCCTGCCTTTCTTTTCGGTCTGGCTGATATTGCCGCGGATGCGCCAATCTCCCGATGGCCGTCTCTTGCCGCTCTTTATCCTCGGCGCAGGGATAGGCATGATCGTCACCTTTCTCTTCAGTCTCCTGCAGATCATGTTTCTGATGTCCAGGGCAGAAGCTGGGACTTCGAACGCTGCACTGCTGGGGATCATAGGCGTTCTCTTCGGCGGCATTGCGCTTCTCAACGTTCAATCTCCAAGAAGCGTGGAGCAAAGAATTGCGATATTGGGATATGCCGCCGGTCTAGGCTGCGTTCTGCTCTCCGGAACGCGCTCGGCCTGGCTGGTCATTCCCGTCCATATCGTCATTTTTTTCTGGTATTTTCGCAAACACAGCTTCCATCTGAGTTTGCGCAGCCTCGCCATTACCGGCTCCTTGCTGTTAGCGGGACTCATCACTCTGGGTAGCGGCCAGATCCTCGATCGCATCGAGGCGCTCCAAGGAGATCTCACAACGCTCGAACGCAGTGACGGCGAGATCACGTCGCTCAGTGCGCGGTTCGCTTTGTACAAAGGTGCACTATCAGCAATCCGTAAGGACCCCTTGACTGGTTATGGCCCGCAAAACCGGATGACTTCGGTTTTGGCAGAGCTGCCCGATAGTATAAGGCAGCAGCTGCCTTTCTCACATGTCCACAACGGTTTTTTGACCGCAGGAATCGACGCCGGCGTTTTCGGCATCGCGGCGCTTTCGCTGATGCTGCTCACCCCGGTGATCGGCGCGTGGAGAAAAGAACCCGGGCCGGGCCGCGATCTGGCCATTGCGCTCGCGCTTCTGCTCTTCAGCAGCTACGTCATAACCGGCAGCTTTGGCATCATGTTCAACCAGAAGGCTTTGGATCCGATCTTCGCCTATATGGTCGCCCTTATTTGCGTGGATCGTGGCAGCACACGGTTTGCGCCTGTCGTTCGGAGCTAACGTCTGCAGGCCCTGACGTCTCAGGCCGCCGTATTGGCCTCGGCGCCGGTGAAGGCCAGATCCGAGACTTCACCCGTTGAGGAATAGCCGGAGACGAGCTCCGCCAACATCGCGCGTGCCGCGATCATATCGTTCCGATCCAATACCGCATTGAGCGAGTTGAGCTTTTTCGAAAGCTCCGGCCAGAAGAGGAAATCCTCTCGCGCCTTCATAATGCGAGGATGTTCGGTTGTTTCAGGGTTGTCGCCGATCAAAAGTTCTTCGTAGAGCTTCTCGCCGGGCCTGAGGCCGGTAACGGAAAGCTCGATATCCCCTTCAGGATTGTCATCGTCGCGGAGGGTCAGCCCGGAAAGCTCTACCATCTTGCGGGCGAGATCGGCGATGCGCACGGGTTCACCCATGTCGAGCAGGAAAACATCTCCGCCCTCGGCCATCGCGCCAGCCTGGATGACGAGTTGCGAGGCTTCCGAAATGGTCATGAAGTAGCGGGTTATCTCAGGATGTGTCAGGGTAACGGGGCCGCCTTCCTTGATCTGCTGCCTGAAAAGCGGCACGACGGATCCGGACGAACCGAGGACGTTTCCGAAGCGGACCATGGAAAAATTGGTTCGCATTCTGTCGCTCGTAGACTCCGCTGCGAGCGCCTGCAGAACCATCTCCGCCAGTCTCTTGCTGGCCCCCATCACGTTCGTGGGACGCACGGCCTTGTCTGTACTGATCAGCACGAAATTCGAAACGCCCCATTTATTGGCCGCGCGCGCCGTGACCAGCGTACCCATGACATTGTTCTTGATGCCTTCAACGGCATTATGTTCGACAAGGGGCACATGCTTGTAAGCGGCTGCATGATAGAGCGTGTGAGGTCGCCAGCTCTGCATGATATGTTCCATGCGATCCTGGTCGCGAACGGAACAAAGAATTGGGACGATCTGCAGATCTTCTTGTCTGTACAGCTCGGCCAGCTTCTGCAATTCGGCGTGGATATTATAAAGCGCAAACTCGTTCTGATCGAGGAGGATCAGGGTGGAAGGCTCGTTGCGTAGAATCTGGCGGCACAACTCGCCGCCGATCGAGCCACCAGCACCCGTGACCATAACGACCTTTTTACGCATCGCCTTATCAAGCAACTCCTGCCGTGGCGCGACCGCTTCTCTCCCCAGCAGATCTTCGATCTCCAGCTCACGGATGTCGGAGACGGCGATGCGTCCCTGAGCCAGGGCCGTGAGATCGGGCAATGTACGAACATTGACCCTGGCTTTACGGATGTGCTCCAGGATTTCGTTGCGACGCTGTCGCGATGCGGATGGAAGAGCAAGAAGTACATTGTGGACGCCAAGAGCTTCGGCAAGCACCGGAAGATCCGATGGGTCATAGATCGGCAAACCACCCATGACGCCGCCCTTGAGACGCGGATCATCATCCAGATAGCCGACGACATTGAGTTCGGCGCTGTTCATCAAGGCAGCCGCCAGTTGCCGCCCGGCCGTCCCCGCCCCATAGATCAACACCTTGGCGAGCATATTCTTGTGAAGGATGCGCTGGTAGGCATCCCCGAGCCAGTAGCGGATACCCAGCCTCGACAGCCCGATCGCAATCAACAGCAGGAAGGGCTGGAGGATGCCGACGGTTCTCGGAACGCCCGGCACACTGAGGGCGGTAAAGATCGTCATGAAGGCAAAGCCGTAGATCGCAATCGCCTTCAGAACAGTAATGAAAGCAGCCATATTGGCATAACGAAAGATCGCCCGATACATGCCCATGACGATGAAAATGGGAAGTGCCATGCACAAGGAAACGAAGACCGGCAACCACTGGACGCCGGTTAGTACCGTCCATTCGTTGAGGCGGAAGCAATAGGCCAGCCAGATGGTTAGAACGCAAAAGCTGGAATCCACCAGCAAAGCCAGAGCACGTTTGGCAACCCGCGGCATCGCCAACAAAGGGGCGACGAGCGCTTGCATCGGCTTTAAGAACCATCCTGAGCGCGATGTCTCAGCGGGGGTATTTTCAGGCATTGCTTACCAGCGTTTCGCAGATCGATCGACACCACCTTCTTGTCATTTTCTGCAACGAGCGCAACTGAAATAATCGGAAACCAAGGTCTTCCGCACTGCTTATCTATCAGAAGTAGGTAGCTTAATGCCTTATTCCCTTGCGGCGGATTACCTTCTCGGCCGTCATAAACAGGATGCTTATGTCGAGGCCGAGCGAGCGACGTTCGAGATATTCGATATCGAATTTAACCTTCTCCGGAATCGGCAATTCGTCACGTCCGTTGATCTGCGCCCATCCCGTCAATCCGGGCAAGAGCTTGTCGACGCCATGGGCCGTCCGCAATTCTATTAGGTCGTATTGATTGTAGAGTGCCGGCCGCGGGCCGACGAAACTCATCTTCCCCTCGAGAATGCACCAGAGCTGCGGCAGTTCATCGAGGCTGGATTTGCGCAGAAAGGAGCCGATGGGCGTCAGAAACCGATCCGGGTTTTCAAGCAGATGCGTGGCAACCGTCGGCGTGTCGACGCGCATGCTGCGAAACTTTGGCATCAGAAAGATCTGATTGAAACGGCCGACACGTTTTGACCAATAGAGGATTGGTCCGGGCGAGGTGAGGCGAACACACAGAGCGACGATGAGGATTGGAAGGAGCAGGATCACCGACGCAATCAAAGCCAGTAAAAAATCCACCGCCCGTTTCAAACCCATGCTCCGCAGCTCCGCTCCACGGACCGACCATCCGCCGTTCACGCTATCGCCTTGCCGTATCGTCAAAAAGCGTTTCGCGTCAACTGGAGGACATGGTCTTTTATCTATGGGCATGCTTGATCGATCATCGACCTGTTGGCTCCCTCCCGCCATGCCAGTCTGGGTTCCACCGCGCTGCAAAGCGGTCGGCTCCTTCCCCCGTGAGGCTGATCATGGGTCTTATGCACTCCCGCGGTTGGCAGCTTGTTTGGCCGATACGGACCGACGCCGCTCGTCGTCCCGGGTGCCATTCTGTTTCATATGCTGATGTGGCCCCTGACATTCGTCGAGCAGGACACCTCATTCTGGCTGCTGCCGGTGGCCCACTGGAACGACCACTCCGCACGCTGAGTTTGCCCCATAAAAGGTTGTCGGAGGGCTGTAGCGGCAATTTTGGCGAAAATGGCGACCCCTGCGTGGCGACAAGATCGGCTTTGTTCTTCAGGATGCGCTCGTGTCGCTGATCCGCTCCGGCGGATTTCCTTGCCGCTCAGCGCGGAGCGATCGTCGCCACGCACGACGAAGTCATGACAATGATCGACCGACATAGCGTTTTCAGCATGGGCATGGCCTACGCGGATGCCAACGTGCTGGCGCAGCCGCGAACTGGCAACTGTCCCAAATTAACCCATTAATTAGCATTCTCTTGCATGCGCGGACTGCGATGTTACCCTCGCCGACATCGTGGGGGATCGCGTATGACGATTGAAGAGCTGATCGATCTACAGGAAGCAGGCTCAAGGGCGCGGGTGCTCGGCCTGAAGGCTCACGAAAACCCATACCTCGCCGCCCATAGGATGCCTACTGGTGATACCAGTGCCCTCGGGGATTGGCTTGCGCGTCACGACGCGTGGAAGTTCGGTTGGGAAGCGGAGGACGCTAGCCGCGAAGGTAGGATTGCTGCGCACTTCAAGGAGTTGATCTCTACTGCCAAACAACGTGCGCTCGATACGTAACCTTACTGATGGTGGTTTGCTAACGATGAGTTAGGTTTTCTTGCCCCGTCGCAGCGAAGGATCCGCACCTCTTTCACCATCGGATTGCCGGCGGTCAGGTCTTTTCGAAGAGCGGCGAGATCACCATTTGCGGCACCAGCACCAGACCCTTGTCGGTTATCCGGATTTCCGGGATGACCGACAGCGGGATGAGGTTGAAGCCCATATAGGCGATGGTGCAGCCTGCCTTTTCCCATTCGAGCTTCAAGGCCTTTACCTCGTCCGCGACCTGGTGCACGCGCTTGTCGGACAAAAGCCCGGCGATCGGCAGCGGCACCATGGCCGTCACCTTGCCGTCCATGACGAAGCAGACGCCACCCTGCTTTTCTTCGATCGCGTCGAGCGCCACCTGCATGTCCGCTGCATTGGTGCCGGCGACGATAATGTTGTGGCTGTCGTGGCCGACCGAGGATGCGACCGCGCCTTGTCTGAGCCCGAAGCCGTTGAGCAGTCCGTGGGCGATATTGCCGGCAGACTTGCCGTGACGCTCCACCACCGTCACGAAGCAGAGGTCGTGCTTGTCGAAATGCGCCTGCCAGTCATTGGCCGGTTCCAGCGTGACGGTGACATGGCCCAGCGTAATGCCAGGCAGCTCCGTCTTGATCGTATGAGCGACGACCGTCTCCGTCGGCAGGTCCGGTGTCAGCTTGAGATTTTTTGGCAGCTTGACCGTGTGGTAGGCGGTATCTGGATAGCGGTACGGTTTCGACAGGGCCTCGTCGAGGATCGGCGTGATCTTCTTGCCGTCGACGACGAGCTCGCCACCATACCAGGTGCTGACCGGCGTAAGGTCGTCGTTGAGAAGCACCAGGTCGGCGCGGCGTCCGCCGCCCAGACCGCCGATTTCGCCTTCCATGCCGAACCGCGTCGCGCCGTGCAGCGAACCCATCGCCCAGGCCTCTTCCTGCCTCATGCCGTATTTCACGGCTTCGCGCGTTACCCAGTCCAGGCCGAACGCGAGCAGATCTTCCGCATCACGGTCGTCGGTGCAGACGGCGACGCGCTTGTGGGAAGCGCCGAGCTCGGTGATCGTCTTGATCGCCTGCGGTAGCGAATGCCAAGGTGTCGTCGGCGGGCCGCCGCGCAGGAAGATCCACACGCCGGCTTCCAGGAGGTCGTCGGCAATGTCGCGGTCGATGGCTTCATGCGTGTCGGTGACACCGGATGCCGCATAGGCGGCAACGAACTCTCGTCCGTAGACATGACCCGACACCGGCCTGCCGCGCTCGAGTGCCGCAGCCAGGATCGCATGGCTGCGCTCGTCGCCCATCGCGACCGGGACGAAATCCATTTTCTCACCAAGAGCCACGGCTTCCGGCCATTTGTCGAACAGGGCGGCGATCTTGTCCGGCGTCAGGTCGCCGCCGGCTGTTTCCAGATCCGGCGTCGTCGCCGGCACGGTGCTCGGCACGGTCAGGAAGATCGACAGCGGCGCCTGCCGTGCATCCTCGAGCATTGCCTCGACGCCGGCGACGTCCATGACGTTTCCGATCTCGTGGCTGTCGCAAAAGATCGTCGTCGTGCCGTTGAGGAGGGCCGCTTCGGCATAGGCGCAGGCCGTTACCATCGAGGATTCGATATGGATATGCGGATCGACCAGGCCGGGGGCGATGATGCCGCCCTTGGCGTCGTAGAGCTTAGCGCTCCCGCCCCTGTAGCTACCAGCCGGCTTCACGGCAGCAATGCGGCCACCCGAAATCCAGACTTCCCGTCCTTCGAGAAAGCGCTCCGAATAGCTCGACAAGACGCGCGCGCCCTGGATGACCAGATCGGGTTCGCGACGAGCGGAGGCGATATCGGCAAGACGGCGGGTCATGGTCGAGAGCGGCTGAACGGAGAAGCGGGTAAGCGTGCTCATGAAAACCTCTTTCCAGGGCGGGAGAACAGGCAGATTGTAGGGAACGCCATCGAGGGAAGGAAGCGAGAATAGTTGTTGTCACTGGCGTGGGTACCAGCCTACTGGATCGGGACAACAGGCAGGGATGCCCTACCGCTCGGGCAATCGAGCAGAACTGACAAACGTCTGGCGAGGACATAAGGCTTGGCAGAACGACTTCATCGAACCGGACCAGCCCCTTTCGCCGGCGGCAGAATGAAGAAACGAAAAAGGCTGCCACCCGGAGCCGGACAAGCGGCATGGCACCGGTCGCATCGAAGCTATGCAAGATCCCCTATCCAGTCCTGACCTGGAACGAGTTCGACCTCCTGCTGGCTCCGCGGTCGGAGCGACCGGCATCGTTCATTCCGAGGTCGAGAAATCTTGTCTTGAACGTCATCCGGTTTCCCTCACGGTTTCTTCAGCCGGCGGAAAAGCACCTGTCGGCAATATCCCGGCCGATCGGGATTGACGACGTGGCTGCTGGCGACGGCGCATTGCAGACGTGCAGCATGCGACCCGTCTTTAGGAACAGGAAATCATGCTCCAGACGCCCGTCCCGCATCACGGCCTGGGCCCTGATGCCCGCTTCCATCGGCTGAAGGTCTTCGAGTGTCAGCGACGGGCAGTATTTGCGGCACGCTTCCAGATAGTTTGTCCGCCACAGCGAGTCCCTGAACTCGTGCACGGAGGCGCCTGCGTTTTTCCAGAGAAGCCGCCATAGGCCCGGAAACGAGAGACACTCGCTGAGATCCCGGATGTTTATGCTGAATTTCGGATACCCCTCGCGCGCCATTCCCAGAACCGCATTGGGTCCGACGGTAAGGCTGCCGTCGATCATCTTGGTGACATGAATGCCAAGGAATGGAAGCGACGGATCGGGCACCGGATAGATCAGGTGCCTGACCAGTCCATTCCGCGACGGCGGCAGGCGGAAATATTCGCCCCTGAACGGTATGATCTGATGATCGATCTTGAGGCCCGCAAGTTTGGCGATGCGGTCGGACTGCAGACCGGCGCAGGCGATCAGCTGTCTGGCCCGCCATTGACGCTCACCCGCTGCAATCTCGACGAGATCCGAGGTTTCGTGGATCGCGGAAACCTGCGTATTCAATTCGATTTCCACGCCCTGAGCGGCCAGTTGAGCGCCCATGGCGACGCACACAGCCTTGTAGTCGACGATACCCGTTGCCCGAACGAAAATTGCCGCGACGCCTTCGACCATGGGCTCGCGTTGTTTCAGCGTATTCCGATCGAGCCATTCGATATCGATGTTGTTGATCTTTGCCCGTTCGGCCAGGTCCTTCAGGCGGCGGTGTTCGAGCTCGTTGGTGGCAACCACCAGTTTTCCGCATTGTTCATAAGGTACACTCTTCTCCCTGCAGAACGCCTTGATGGCATCGGCCCCCTCCCGACAAAGGCGCGCCTTCAAGCTGCCTGGCGCATAGTAGATTCCCGCGTGGATGACGCCGCTGTTGTGCCCTGTCTGGTGGACGGCCAAGCCAGGCTCCTTTTCAAGGAGAACTACACTTGCACCGGGCCGCTTTTCCAGAACGGCCATGGCGGTGGCAAGACCAACTATGCCGCCGCCTATAATGCAGACGTCGTAAATCATTGCGACACTCATTCCCAATCGATCGAAGTTAACGCCGAAAGCCGGGCAGATCCGACCTCACGAACATGCGGGCGCGACAGGCCGCGGCTTTGAGACGCGAAATTTCTGCCTTGAATCTTACTCGAGATCCCAGTCCGGGGAGACTGATCCATCACGTCCTAAGGTTCGCGTATTGCGTTGTCGAGGCCACGCAGCAGCGGATAAAGGAAATAGGAGATCACCGTGCGGTTGCCGACCTTGATTTCGGTGGTCACAGTCATGCCGGGAAGCAGTCGCACCGGCACATCTGTGGCATTCAGCCGGGTATCGGCAAGCAGGATCCGCGCCTTGAAAAAGGGGGCGGCCGGCTGGCCGGGGGTGGCGGTCTGCTCCTGTTGGCCGGTTAGGAAGGTGTCCTGGCTGATGGTCCTCACCTCGCCTGTCGCGGTTCCGTATTTCTGGAACGGATAGGCGTCGAGCTTGATACGGGCTTCCTTGCCGACGGCCACCCGGCCGATATCGCGCGTGTTAATCGAGACTTCCGCTTCCAGCGGCACGTTAATGGGCACGAGTGTGACCACCGGCTCCGCCTCCCGCACCACCGAACCGACCGAGCGCTGCGCCAGGTCGAGCACGACGGAATCGGCCGGAGCCGTCAGCACGACCATGTTGCGGCGCAGTGCCATCTTCTTTAGTTCCTCGTCCGCCATGTCACGCTGGCCGCGCAGCTCCACTAATTGCTCCATCGCCGCCCGGCGGAAATCCTCGATGAAGGCCTGCCGGTCCGCCGTCAGCTTGGCATAGGAGTGTGCGGCCTCGTCGGCCCGGCCGCGGACGGCTGTCAGATCGGATTCGACGTCGAGGCGGGCGTCGCGCGAACCGAGCAGCGTGATTAGCGAACCGCTCTGGTTGTCATAGAGCCTCTCCCGCGCTGCTTCGATCTGCGAGAGCCCATCACGTCGGTCATTGAGCACCGCCTCCTGGTTTTTGCTCGCCACAAGAGCGGCCGATTGGCCGGCGATCTGCTGATCGAAATTCTGCAGCTGCGCCACGTAGAAGGAGCGTCGCTGGCCGAAGAGCTGCGCCTGCAGCATCTGGTCGGGCGTATCTCCCGCCATCTTCGTATAGTCGTCGCCGGCAAGCTCGGCCTCGATGCGCCTCACCTGGGCGTCGAGCGCGGAGAATTTCGCCTGCTGCTGGTCGACATCGGCCTGGCTGAAGGTGGCGTCGAGGGTTGCGAGCGTCTGACCGGTATGCACGACTTCGCCGGCCTTCACCTCGATCGTGCGGATGATCGAGGTTTCGAGCGGCTGGACGACGATGGTCGGCTGGGTGGTGACGAGCTTGCCGGGCGCGATCACCACCTCGTCGATCGAGGAGACCGAGGCCCAGGTGATCGCCGAAGCAATCAGCGCGGTTACGCAATAGAGCGTCATGCGCGCAACTCTGGGCGGCGCACGTTCCTCGAGCTCGACGGCATCGGATTGGAATTCGGCAATTGCCGGCGGCAGCGGCGGGCGGGCGGTCAGTTCCCTTCCCTTGCCCGTGGGCGCCTTGTTTGAGGGCGCTTTGTCTGAAGGGACCGGCAGGTTCTCGCTGGGTTTTCTGGTGTGCGCGTTCATGCGACCTGCCTCATCTGCTGGGACCACAGGTGGCGATAGGTCATGCAGCGCGATACAAGCTGATCGTGCCGGCCGATATCGGCGACCTTGCCACGGTCGATGACGAGAATGGCATCGGCATCGACGAGCGTCGAAAGCCGGTGCGAGACGATGACGACCGTGCGGCCGGCGGCGATGCGGCTCAGATTCTCGCGGATGATCGCCTCACTGTCGGGGTCAAGCGCGCTCGTCGCCTCGTCGAAGATCAACAGCTTCGGATCTGTGATAAGCGCGCGGGCAATGGCAAGCCGCTGCTTCTGGCCGCCTGAAAGGTTGGAGGCGTTTTCCTCCAGCATCGTGTCAAAGCCGCGCGGCAGGCGCTCGATGAACTCCTCGGCGCCGGCGATGCGGGCGACTTCCATGATCTCCTCGATGCTGGCATCAGGCTTGGCGGCGGCAATATTCTCGCGCACCGAGCCGCGAAACAGGAAACTATCCTGCAGCACGACGCCGATGCTCGTTCTCAGATGCACGAGGTCGATCTCGCGGCTGTCATAGCCATCCATGCGCACGAGGCCTTCCTGGCTCTGATAGAGGCCCTGGATAAGCCTTGTGATCGTCGTCTTGCCCGAGCCGCTCTTGCCGACCACCCCGAACAAGCAGCCCGCCGGAATGGCGAAGGAGACATTGTCGAGCGCCGGCGCGCTGTCCGGGCCGTAGCGGAAGGTGACCCTGTCGAATTCGATACGGCCCTGCAGATGCGGCCGTACACCTCGCCCGCGGCCCGCCTGCTCCGGCCGCTGGTTCATGATCTCGCCGAGCATGCGCACGGAGAGCGCGACTTCCTGATATTCGTGCACCATGGTGACGATCTGTACCAGTGGTCCCGAGACCCTGCCGGCAAGCATGTTGAAAGCGACCAGCGCGCCAATCGTCATCGCGCCGCTGAAGACATCGAGCGCGCCGAGGCCGATGATCGCGACGCTCATCAGCTTCTCCAGCAGTCCGGTCATCGCCTGGGCGATGGTCGAGATCTTGTCGACCCGGAAACGCACGGAGATCGACTGGGCCGAATAATCGTCCCACACCTTGCGCTGGCGCGGCTCCAGCGCCAGCGATTTGACGGTGCGCATGCCGTGCACGGTTTCCACCAGCAATGCCTGCCGGTCGCCTTCGGCCTGGTAGAGCGCCTGCAACCGGCGCTGGAACGGCCCGACGAGCATCATCACCACGAGGCCCACGAGGGCTGCGAAACCGAGCACGACAAGCGTCAGTTTGACACTATAGAGAAGCAGGATCGGCACGAAGACCAGGAGCGAAACGCCGTCCAACAGTGTGAGAAACAGCCGGCCGGTCAGGAATTCGCGGATGCGCCCCGTCTGCTGCATGTGCTTGACGAGAACGCCGGCCGAGGCCTGTTCGAAGAGCGCGATCGGCAAGTTGAGCAGATGGCCGAAGGTGCGGGTCGCGACGCGGATGTCGATCCTGTTTGTCGCATAGAGCAGCAGATAGCGGCGCAGGAAAGTAAAGGTCGCGTCAAAGACGAGCGCGATCGCAATGCCCGCGGTGAGAACCGTCAACGTCGCATAGCTCTGATGCACCAGCACTTTGTCGATGACGAGCTGAAAGAAGATCGGCGTCGTCAGCCCCAGCCCGTAGAGCACGAAGGCGGCGAGCGCGACATCGCGGAAGAAGCTGCGCTGCTTGATGATCTCGGGGACGAACCAGCGGAAGCCGAAGGGACGGTCCTCATCGGACATGCGATAGTTGCGCTTCACCAGGATCACCGATCCGAGCCATGCCTTGCCGAACTGCTCTTCGCTGAGCATCATCACTTCGGCGCGTGATGCCAGCGGGTCGAGAACGCGGATTCTCTCATCCTCCCCGCTCCCGACAGCGCCGGCGATGACCACCCAGTTGCCGTTCGTCAGCTCAGCGAGCACCGGGAATGCCTCGCCAAGTTGGAACAGGGATCGCCAGTCGAGCGTCAGATGCTTTGCCCTGAGGCCGGCATCCTTGGCCATGCGCAGCAGCTGCCGCAAGACAACAGGATCGTTGCCGACGGCATAATCGTGCTGCAATCGTTCAGGAGCAAGATCGACGCCGTGATGACGCGCGACCAATGCAAGACAGTGCAGGTTGGTATGCAGAAAACCACTCATGGCCCACCCGAAACAATACGAGACTGAGGCAATATTTGTTTTATCAGTTGAAGTTCGGCGAGGCGTTCGAAGCGCCTGCCTGCACCGACTGAATATCGGCAGCCGCCGCGGTTGACGTATCACCGATACGACGGACCGCGCCCGCCTCGACCAACCCGCCAAGCGCCTTCTGCATGAGGTCGACCGCATTGGCGAAGGCATCGACCGGCATGATGATGCGCTGGCGGAATACCGGCTTCGGATTGTTGTTGGCGTCACGATCGGTGGCCGAGAGCGACATCAGGTCGATGCGCACGATTGTACCGGTGATGGTGATTTCGCCGATGCCATCTGCATAGAGTTCGTTGCTCATAGTTCTCTCCTCTGGTTGATAATCAAAACGTCTTCACCTTGGGCGTCTTACGTCCACTAGGATGCTCTACCGATGTGAATGTGCGTGCTGCCAGGCCGGAAACGGGTCCCGAAGCCCGGCAGCCTTCTGCGGATCGAAGCCCGCCTCCTCACCGGTCAGGCAGTCGTCGAGTGCGGTGCGGATTGCGTCCTCGTCGAAGCCGGCGCCGATGAAAACGAGTTCCTGGCGGCGGTCGCCCCAGACCTCGTCCCAATGCCGGTCGATGAGCTGGCGGAACTGCGGATAACGCGGCCATTGCGCCTTCGGCACGGACGCCCACCAGAAGCCCTTGGTGTCGATGCGGCACTGCGTGCCGGCAATCGACAGCAGGCCGATCTCGTCGGGCCTTGTCACCAGCCAGAAATGGCCCTTCGCGCGGATGAGGCCCGGCCATTTCCTGTCGAGAAAATCACGCAGCCTGGAGGGATCGAATGGCTGGCGGCTGCGATAGACGAAGCTCGAAATACCGTATTCCTCCGTCTCCGGCACATGGTCGCCCCAACCGAAGAGTTCCTTGTGCCACAGCGGATGACGGGCAGCTCTCGCTTCGCTGAAAAGGCCGGTATTCAGGATGGCGTCGAGCTTCAGCTGGCCGAAGCCGGTCTCGATGACGCGGGCATCGGGGTTGAGCGCGGCAACGACGCGGCGAACCTCGGCAAGCGCTGCAGGCGGCACATCCTGCGCCTTGTTGATGATCACGACATCGGCAAATTCGATCTGCTCGACGAGCAGTTCCACCAGCTTGCGCTCGTCGTCTCCGTCCCGGCTCTCGCCGCGATCCCTCAGGAACTCCGCGCTCGCATAATCGGCCAGAAGATTGACCGCATCGACGACGGAAACCATCGTGTCGAGCCGCGCGACGTCGCAGAGGGCTGCTCCGCTCTCGTCGCGGAAGGAGAAGGTCGCTGCGACCGGCAACGGTTCGGCAATGCCGGTGCCCTCGATCAGCAGATAATCGAAACGGCCGGCGGCGGCGAGGCGGCGCACTTCGCTCAGGAGATCGTCGCGCAATGTGCAGCAGATGCAGCCATTGGTGAGCTCCACCAGCGTCTCGTCCGTCCGCGACAGGTTCGCTCCCCCGTCGCGCACGAGATCGGCATCGATATTCACCTCGCTCATGTCGTTGACGATGACGGCGACCCGACGCCCCTCGCGATTGCGCAGGACATGGTTGAGGATCGTCGTCTTGCCGGCGCCGAGAAAGCCGGCAAGGACCGTGACCGGAAGTCTGTTGTCTGCACTCGTCATTGGTACTCCCCGCTCGCTTCTTCTACGCCGCGAGCTGCGGTCTGAATGCTACGTCCACATAGTAGTTTGTGCTGTTATAGCTGGCACTTGGGAACAAGCCGCCCGAGCCATAGGCATAGACGCCGTTGTTGCCGCTGAGCGCCCTCAAGTCGCCGTTCGTCACATCGGCGCTGAAGTAATTGCCAGTCGCCGAATAATTGCCGTTGGTGCTGTAGGAAACGACATAGGTCGTATCTGCGGCGACCTCCACCTGCTGGGTGAGCGTCGCGGTCTGCCAGCCGCTTGCCGTTTCGTTGCTGAAGCTGACGCTGCCGAGCAATGTGCCCGAGGCGGTCCAGAGATAGCCGTTGTGCGGGCCTGTATTGTCTGCCCCTTTGTAGAAGCGGATGCCGGTGACCCAGCCTGCCGTATCGGCCTGGAATTTCATGCCGAGATTAACCGGCTGGTTGTCGTTGACGGAGACGATTGAAGGCGTCGCATCGGCGGCAAAGAGATTCTGCTCCGGCCCTCCCGTCTGGCCGCCGTTGATGGTGAGCGCAACCTGCGCCGACGCCGTGCCGCCCTTGCCGTCTGCAATTGCGTAGCTGAAGCTCGCCGGTCCCGAATAGCCTGCCGTCGGCGTAAACGTCACCATCTGGGTCTGGGCGTCGTATGCGACTGAGCCATTGACCGCGCCACTGACGCCGGTGATGACAAGCGGATCGCCATCGGCATCGGTGTCGTTTGCCAGGAGCACTGAGGCCTGGATGGTGATCGGCGTGCCGGTATTGGTCGACAAGCCGCTGTCATTGGCGGCGACCGGAACCGCGTTCTGCGCGCCGCCCTGCTGATAGAGCACGTCGACCCAGTAGTTGCTCGCATTGTAGGACGCGGTCGGGAACAGGCTGCCCGAGCCATAGGCATAAAGACCGTTGCCGCCGCTTGCAGCACTCGACGGTGTCGTCAGCGCGCCGTTCGTATGGTCTGTCGTGAAGTAGTTCGCCGTTGCGGAATAGAAGCCGTTCGAATGGTAGCTCGCCACATAGGTGGCGCCGGCCGTAACATTGATCGGCTGGGTGAAAGAAACCGTCTGCCAGCCGCTCGCCGTCTCGTTGATGAAGGTCGCCTGGGCCAGAACCTGGCCGCTCGCCGTCCAGAGCGAGCCGACATGCGTACCGGTATCCTGGGCGCTCCTGTAATAGGTGAGCCCGGTGATCTGGCCGGTGGCGGAAGCGATGAACTTGACGCCGAGTTCGACCGAGTTGGCGTCATTGGCGGCGGCAACACCCGACGTATCGGCGCCGCTGAACAGGCTTGACGTCGTTCCCTGCACGGGCGGCGTGCCGACAGTGAGGCTGACGGTGGCCGACGCTACGCCGCCATATCCATCTGCGATCGAATAGGAGAAGCTTGCCGCACCCGTATAACCCGCCGTCGGGGTGAAAATGACGGACTTGGTCTGGCTGTTGAAGGTCACCGTTCCGTTGACGGCACTATTGACTCCGGTGATGCTGAGTGGGTCGCCATCGGCATCGGTGTCGTTTGCAAGCAGGCTGGCTGCGGCAATCGACAGCGCCGTGTTGGAATAGGTCGTGTAGCCATTGTCATTGGCGGCGACCGGCACCGCATTGCTTGTCTGGGTGTAGACGACATCCACCCAGTAGTTCGACGACTGATAGCTGGAGGTCGGGAATGCCGAGCCCCCCACAGCGTAGACGCCGTTGTTGCCGGCGAGCGCCGTCAGTCCGCCGTTGGTATGGGCTGACGTGAAATAATCTGCCGTCGCCACATAGGAGCCTGTAGTGCTGTAGGAGGCGACATAGGTCGTGCCGGCCGCGATATGCACCGGGTTGGTGAATGTCGCGGTCTGCCAGCCGCTTACCGATCCACTGTCGGCGAAGCTGACGGTCGCGACCAGCGTGCCGTCGGACGTCCAGAGGGAGCCGGTATGGGCGCCGGTATCGCCGGCGGTCTTGTAGTAGCGGATGCCGGTAATCATGCCGCTGGACGAAGCGACGAACCTCATCCCGAGTTCCAGCGACTGACCGTCGTTGAAGCTGGCGCCCGTAGGCCCCTCGCTTGATGTAAACAGCGTTTCCCCGGCAGGGCCCTGGTTTACCGTGAGGCTGACGTTGGCCTGATCGGTGCCGCCGCGTCCGTCCGACAGCGTATAGGTGAAGCTTGCCGGACCCGAATAATTGTTGGTCGGCGTGAAGATGACGGTGCCGTTCTGCCTATTGAGCGTCACCGTCCCGTTGACGGCATTGCCGACGGCCGAAATCGTCATTGCATCGCCATTGGGATCCGTATCGTTTCCGATGAGCGAGGCAATCGAGATGACGACGCTGTCGTTGCGGGTGATGGTCAGCCCCATATCGTCGGTCGCAACCGGCGCGCTGTTGGGACCGGCATCGAAGACGACGTCGACCCAGTAGTTGGTGCCGGTGCCGGGGCTCTGGCCGGGAAATGTGCCGGCATTGTCGCCATAGGCATAGACGCCGCCGCCATCGACCGCCTTCAGCGCGCCGCTGGCATAGGGGCTGGCGAAATAATTCTGGGTGGCGGAGTAGAAGCCGCCGCTGTGATAGGAGGCCACATAGGTCGTGCCGGCGGCAATCTGGATCGGGCTGGAGAACAGCACCGTCTGCCAGCCAGACAACGACTCGCCGACCGATACTCCCGTTGCCAGCAGTGTTCCGTCGGCGCTCCAGAGGCTGACGACATGGTCGCCGATATTGTAGAAGCCCTTGTAGAAGCGGATGCCCTCCACGAAGCCCGCCGTCGTCGCCTGGAAGCGCAGGCCGAGCTCGACGGAATCGCGATCGATCGCCAATTCGACCGCCGGCTTTTCCGCCAGCGTCCATAGGCCCTGCGTGCTCGGCAGGGTGACGGTGACCTGCTTGCCGACAGACGGCGCCTCCATATTGACGCTGTCGTCGACGGCCCGTGACATGACCGTGTAGGTTCCGCTCGCCTGGACGACCCAGTTATAGCTCCAGCTCTCGCGGCCAGTAGCCTTGAACCAGTGCTGCCCGCCATCGGTCGAGACTTCGACGCCGGCAATGATGCCGCCGCCGAAATCCTGCGCCGTTCCCGTGATCGTCACATGCTGCCCTTCGAGGAAGCCTGCGCCGACGATCGGCGAGGTGACCGACGAAGTGGGCTTCAGCGTGTCGGTCGATTGTGTCGCAAGGATCAGGCTCGCATCCAGCGTGGTCGGCTGAATGCCCATGTCCGCGAACATGTTGACCATCGCCTGCTGCACATTGCGATCGGTCGAGGTTGCCGGACCTTGGTGGTTGTCACTCAGCCCCCAGGACCAGAAGACGGTGCCGGCGCCGAAGACCAGCGCGCCGCTTGCCGCCCGGTACATGGTGAGACTATGGGTCGCCACTGCATCGCCGACCGTCGCGCCATAGTCGCGCAAATACGTGCTCACCGAGACCGAGGAGAGCGACAAGTTGATCAGTCCGGCCGGACGGAATCCGTTCTCGACATCGGAATCCCATTCGTAGCCGAGCAGATTCTGCACGAGATTGTAGGTCTCACCGTCCTGCAGTTCCGAAACGTCGGTATTGCGCCAGAAGCGCAGGTTCGAATAGTCGTAGGGGATGGAGATCGTATCCTGGCGGTAGCTGTCCACCTGGAACATCGTGCCCGTCAGCGCATTCTCCGGCTGCTGCCCCGGATCGGCATAGCGCGGATCGCGCCAGGTGCCGGTGCCGACATTGCTCGGATCCGTGCTCGTACCCCAGGTTTCCTTGTAGCAGACCATGGTGCGGTAGGCCTGGCCACTGCCGTCGATGCTGCTTTCCCAGCGGACCTTCCAGTAGCACTCGTTGCCGCTCCAGAAGGCGAGGTTGACGCCGGCATCGCGCGCCGCCTCGACATTGGCGCGCTGTTCGGCAGACCAATATTCGTCATGCCCGACCGAGAGATAGGCATCGTGGTTGAGCAGCAGCGCGCCGTTGCGCGTCGCATCGACGCCGGAAATATAGGAAACGTCGTAGCCGTTCTGTTCCAGCCACGAAATGGCGGAGGATTCGACGCCGAAAATGTAATCGTGCGAGCCGCCGATCGGGCTCGTATTGGTAATGATCGGCCTGTTATAGCTGACCGCCGAGGCCCGGCCGATGGCCTGCAGGCCGCAGCTGCAGTTCGGCGGCAGGTAACCGATCATGTCTGCCGGATCGACGGGCACTTGGCCATAATAGAGGCTGGCGCCGCCCCAGGCATTATAGGCCTGCCATGTCGTGTCGGACGTCTGGAAGACGATATTGCTGGTGGAGGCGTCGTCGCGCACGACGAAAGGAATGATGCTGGCGTCTTCAACGCCGTCCTCGCGCACCAGCTTGGCGAAATAGACGCCGGAGACCGCGTCCGTCGGAATCTCCCAGCTCGCCGAGACCGACCAGTTGCCGCAGTCGATGAGGCCGAGCGACATATCGACGATCGGATGTGGCTGGATCTGTGCCGTCGTCAGCGATTGCTCGATGGAGTCGACCTTGCGCGCCCCGTCCCCGCCATAATAGCCCATGCGGTAGATATCGATGCGGTAATGGGTGGAATCGGTGGCGATCTTGAAATCGACCGTCTGGCCGATATTTGTGCTGATTTCGGTGGCGAAGCCCTGGATGGTGCCGCCGCCGTCGCCCTCCAGACCCCATTCGCTGATCGGGTTGCCCTGCTTCAGGTTTTCGAGCGCGATCTTGTTGGGCGTTACCGCCGCGACCGACGCCGCCGAAGTCGCTGCCGCCGAAGCCGCCGAAGTTGCCGTCGCTGGCGCCGCCAATGCCGTCGCGGCGGCGGGCGTCTCAGCAGAAATGTCCTCGCTCGGCTCCACCGAGATGGATGCTATCGAGGCCTGAAGGCGCAATGAAGTCGTGCCGACACTGCTGGAAGAACTGGCCGGCGCCGCCGTCTTAGCGCTGCCGGCATCGGCATCGCTGGTAACACCCGTCAGCGCCGGAGCGGCAGGCAGTGTTGCAGCCTCCTCGAACGGATCCGGGCCAAGAACGGTGCGCTCGGATGTCGAAGGAGGGCTCTGGAAGACCGTCGCAACCGACGCCGTCTTTGTGGAGGTGTCCTGCGCCCCGCCATCGCCTCCAGGCGCCGGCATTGCGGTCGACGATCCGGGGGACGATTGCATGTCGTCTGATGATATCAGGGAAGATGTGACCGTGCCTGTGAAGGAGGATTGGACGGTTGCGCTGCCCTGATTGGTAAAGCTTGGGGAACCATCGGTATTCGTCGAAGACACGACCGTCGCGGATCCAAGGACTGCGCTCCAGGCAGCGGATGCACGACAGATACTCAACGTTCCATCAAATGTACTCAGGTACTCACGATTACTAACATGAATTCTCCGCATTAGCGGCGTCCCCTTCCGCATCGGCCAGCCCTTCGGCCGCTGTAGCAAGAGGTTCATTCTGGCACCTTTGCCATGGGAATGTACGACAGCAATCCGGGGTATGAGGGAGGTATCCCCTACGCCCATATGATTACCCTCAACGCCTACCGGCCGAAAAAGCCCGAAAGCTGCCTATGGCAACTGCCAAGTTTCTGACGCCGGTTGGAAAGGAATTCAGTGCGGGTGCGGCGGGTCGAGCCGGTTAACGCGAGCGGACCTGCGCCGCCCCGTGCTACCAGGCAGGAAACGGATCTTCGAGGGTGGCCCAGTCGCGCGGATCGGCGCTGGCGAGGCATCCGTCCAATGCGGTCCGCACACCTGTCTCGTCCATATCAACACCGATGAATACGAGTTCCTGCCGACGGTCGCCCCAAGCCCTGTCCCACCGGCTCTCAAGATGCTGACGAAACTGCTGATGGCTAGGCCAATCCTGCCGGGGCACGGCTGCCCACCACAGCCCCATGGGCTCGCAGCGCCGCTGTACCCCGGCCGCCGACATCAGGCCCACATGACGCGGGCGCGTGGCAAGCCAGAAATGGCCTTTGGCGCGGATTACCCCCGGCCAAGGCTCGTCCAGGAATGCTCGAAACCGCCTGGGGTCGAAGGGACGCCTCGTGCGATAGACAAAGCTCGATACCCCGTATTCTTCCGTTTCTGGGACATGGTCGCCCGGGTTGTACAGTTCCTTGTGCCACAACGGATGGGCGGCGGCCTTTGCTTCATCGAAGAGGCCCGTATTGAGGATGGTCGAAAGAGAAACCTCGCCGAAATCAGTCTCCACCTGGCGCGCATCGGGGTTGAGCGCGGCAACTATCTTGCGGACTTCCGCGCGGATCTCTTCGCTCGCCTCCGAGATCTTGTTGATCACGACAACATCGGCAAACTCGATCTGATCCACCAGAAGGTCGATGAGTGTGCGCCGGTCCTCGCCGTCGCGCTGCAGGCCGCGGTCGGCAAGAAGATCGGCACTGCTGTAGTCGGCCAACAGGTTTGCAGCGTCGACCACGGTGACCATCGTGTCGAGCCTGGCAAAATCGGCGAGCGAGACGCCGTTCTCGTCGCGGAAGGAAAAGGTTGCCGCGATAGGGCATGGCTCGGCAATGCCCGTGCCTTCGATCAACAGATAATCGTATCGCTGCTCTTCTGCCAGTCGTCGTACTTCCGTCAGGAGGTCGTTGCGCAGGGTACAGCATATGCAGCCATTGCTGAGCTCGATCAACGTCTCCGTCGTATGCGACAGGTTGCAGCCGCCGTCTCGAATGAGACTGGCGTCTATGTTCACTTCACTCATATCGTTGACAATGACAGCGACCCGCAGGCCCTGACGGTTATTCAGGACGTGGCTGAGGAGCGTCGTCTTGCCGGCGCCGAGAAAACCGGCCAGCACGGTTACCGGGAGTCGCTCGATCCTGTTCATCGGTGTCCCTTGAATGGGAGGGGAGGCAGCGCCCCTCGCTCACGCATTTGAGTCGTTTTGGCCTCCGAAACCGATCCCTATCCTATCCTTGGCGTCACGCGACAAGCTGGGGCCGGAAGACGACGTCGGCGTAGTAATTGGTTGAATTGAAGCTGCTGGTCGGGAAGAGACCCGTTGTAGCGGAACCGCCATAGGCAAAGACGCCATTGCCGGTGGCCGGCGCCGTCAGCGGACCGTTGGTCACAGCGGCCGTAAAGAAATTATTGGTCGCCACATAGGCTCCTGTCGTGTGATAGGAGGCGACATAGGTTGTATTGGCGGCAATCGTGACCGGGGTTGCGAAGTTCGCCGTCTGCCAGCCGCTTGCCGTGGTGTTGGTGAAGGTTGCGGTGGCAAGTTTGGTGCCCGTGGAACTCCACAGGTCGACGACGTTCTGGCCATTGTCGTTGGCGCTGCGATAGAACCTGATGCCGGTGACATCACCGGTAACGTTCGACGTGAACTTGACGCCGAGTTCGAGCTGCTGGCCATCGTTGAGGTTCGTCTGGGTCGGCGTGCTGGAGGCTGAGAACAGGCTGTAGCTGGTCGACGTCGTCGACACGGCGATGTTGAAGCTCTCGTTAGCGGCAAGGCCGCCGAGATCGGTTGCCGTTACCTTGACGCCATAGGTGCCTGCTGCCGTCGGCGTGCCGGAGAAGGTCCGCGTCGAGGCATTGAAGGAGAGCCAGGAAGGCAGCGCCGTGCCGTCGGCTGCCGTTGCCGAGTAGGTTAGCGTCTCGCCGCTGTCGACATCGGTGAAGGTCGTTGAGGGAACGGCGAAAGAGAAGGCGGAGCCGACGGTGGCGTTTTGGTTCGTCGTCTGGACGGCCAGCACCGGTGCGTCATTGGCGCCATGGATGGTGACGGTCAGGTTCGCCGTGGCCGTGGCGCCGGCGCTATCGCGCATCGTGTAGCTGAAGACATCGCTGAGCGTGTTGGTCGACTGCCGCAGCGCCTGGACGGTCGCATTGTTCTCGTTGACGGCATAGCTATAGGTGCCCGATGCATTGAGCACGAGACTGCCATAGGTGCCGTTCAGCGCCGAGCCAAGCGTGCCCGATGTCGCACCAAAGACGACCGCCGTGACCGTCTTGGTGTCACCGGTATCCGGATCGGTGTCGTTGGTCAGCACGTTGCCGCTGGCAACCACGCCACTCGAACCATTGGCCACTCCGCCCTTCTCGGTCGCATCCCCCGCATCGGCAACTGCCGTCGGCGGCGTATTGCCAGGCGTCGTCGATGCCGGACGGAAGACCACATCGGCATAGTAATTGGCGGCGCTATAGGTGGAATTCGGGAAAATCCCTGCGGTAGCGGAGCCGCCATAGGTGTATACGCCGTTGCCGGTGGCCGGCGCCGTCAGCGGGCCGCTGGTCACGGCGGCCGTAAAGAAATTGTTGGTCGCCACATAGGCTCCTGTCGTGTGGTAGGAGGCGACATAGGTTGTATTGGCGGCAATCGTGACCGGGGTTGCGAAGTTCGCCGTCTGCCAGCCGCTTGCCGTGGTGTTGGTGAAGGTTGCGGTGGCAAGTTTGGTGCCCGTGGAACTCCACAGGTCGACGACGTTCTGGCCATTGTCGTTGGCGCTGCGATAGAACCTGATGCCGGTGACATCACCGGTAACGTTCGACGTGAACTTGACGCCGAGTTCGAGCTGCTGGCCATCGTTGAGGTTCGTCTGGGTCGGCGTGCTGGAGGCTGAGAACAGGCTGTAGCTGGTCGACGTCGTCGACACGGCGATGTTGAAGCTCTCGTTAGCGGCAAGGCCGCCGAGATCGGTTGCCGTTACCTTGACGCCATAGGTGCCTGCTGCCGTCGGCGTGCCGGAGAAGGTCCGCGTCGAGGCATTGAAGGAGAGCCAGGAAGGCAGCGCCGTGCCGTCGGCTGCCGTTGCCGAGTAGGTTAGCGTCTCGCCGCTGTCGACATCGGTGAAGGTCGTTGAGGGAACGGCGAAAGAGAAGGCGGAGCCGACGGTGGCGTTTTGGTTCGTCGTCTGGACGGCCAGCACCGGTGCGTCATTGGCGCCATGGATGGTGACGGTCAGGTTCGCCGTGGCCGTGGCGCCGGCGCTATCGCGCATCGTGTAGCTGAAGACATCGCTGAGCGTGTTGGTCGACTGCCGCAGCGCCTGGACGGTCGCATTGTTCTCGTTGACGGCATAGCTATAGGTGCCCGATGCATTGAGCACGAGACTGCCATAGGTGCCGTTCAGCGCCGAGCCAAGCGTGCCCGATGTCGCACCAAAGACGACCGCCGTGACCGTCTTGGTGTCACCGGTATCCGGATCGGTGTCGTTGGTCAGCACGTTGCCGCTGGCAACCACGCCACTCGAACCATTGGCCACTCCGCCCTTCTCGGTCGCATCCCCCGCATCGGCAACTGCCGTCGGCGGCGTATTGCCAGGCGTCGACACGGCGATGTTGAAGCTCTCGTTAGCGGCAAGGCCGCCGAGATCGGTTGCCGTTACCTTGACGCCATAGGTGCCTGCTGCCGTCGGCGTGCCGGAGAAGGTCCGCGTCGAGGCATTGAAGGAGAGCCAGGAAGGCAGCGCCGTGCCGTCGGCTGCCGTTGCCGAGTAGGTTAGCGTCTCGCCGCTGTCGACATCGGTGAAGGTCGTTGAGGGAACGGCGAAAGAGAAGGCGGAGCCGACGGTGGCGTTTTGGCTCGTCGTCTGGACGGCCAGCACCGGTGCGTCATTGGCGCCATGGATGGTGACGGTCAGGTTCGCCGTGGCCGTGGCGCCGGCGCTATCGCGCATCGTGTAGCTGAAGACATCGCTGAGCGTGTTGGTCGACTGCCGCAGCGCCTGGACGGTCGCATTGTTCTCGTTGACGGCATAGCTATAGGTGCCCGATGCATTGAGCACGAGACTGCCATAGGTGCCGTTCAGCGCCGAGCCAAGCGTGCCCGATGTCGCACCAAAGACGACCGCCGTGACCGTCTTGGTGTCACCGGTATCCGGATCGGTGTCGTTGGTCAGCACGTTGCCGCTGGCAACCACACCGCCCGAACCATTGGCCACTCCGCCCTTCTCGGTCGCATTCCCCGCATCGGCGACCGCCGTCGGCGTCGTGTTCGAGCTCGGTGTGGTAAACATCACATCGACCCAATAATTCGTCGACTGGAATGTGCTTGTGGGGAATAGGCTGTTGCTGCCGTAGCGGTAGACGCCGTTGCCGCTAGCCGGTGCCGTGAGCGGGCCGCTCGTTACGTTCGAGCTGAAGTAGCCGGTGGTCGTGGAATAATGACCGCTATTCGTGTGATAGGACGCGGTGTAGGTTTGTCCGACCGTCAGCGATACCGGACTGGTGAAATAGGCAGTCTGCCAGCCGCTGACTGTCTCATTCGTGAAGGTGAGGGTCGCGAGCCGCGTGCCGGTGCTCGACCATAATGAACCGGTATGCGTGCCAGTATCCAGATCGCCCTTGTAGAAACGAATGCCGGTGACGGTGCCTGCCACCGAGGTCTGGAATTTGACGCCGAGTTCAACGGCTGAGGTATCGCCGGTGTTGACGACCGCTGGCGTCGCCGAACCGAAGAGAGAGGTGTAACTCGGTCCGCTGACGGTAACCGTGCGCCCGGTCGAGGGTGTCTCCAGGTTGATGTTATCGTCGACGGCGCGGGACCGGATGGTGTAGGTGCCCGCGGTCTGCGGCGACCAGGTATAAGTCCAGTTCTCATCGCCCGTCGCCGGATGCCAGCTCGCCCCGTTGTCGGTCGAGACTTCGACCGCGGCGATGACCCCGCCTCCCGTATCGGTAGCGGTGCCGGTAATCGTCACGGTGGATCCAACCGTAGCCGTGGCGGGTACCGTGATGACCGAGGTCGGAGCAGTATGGTCTGACGAAGCAGTCCCGGCAGTAAGCCCGGATTGCAGTGTCCCCGGCTGAATGCCCATGTCGGCGAGCAGATTGACCATTGCCTGCTGCACGCGGGGATCGGTCGGGGTCGCCTGATTGTCGTGATTGTCGCTCAAGCCCCATGTCCAGTAGACAGTACCGGCGCCGAACACCAGCGCACCGCTGGGCGCGCGATAGAGCGTCAGGTTGTGGGTCGAGGTCGCACTGCCGGTCGTGTTTCCGTAATCGAGCAAATAGGTGCTGACCGGAAGCGTTGTTGATGACAGCTTTACAAGCCCCGCCGGATCGAAGCCGTTATCGGACGCTTCGTCCCACTCGTAGCCAAGATAGTTCTTGGTGAGCGTTGCCGTTTGGCCGGGCTGAAGATTGGCGACGCTCGTATTGCGCCAGAAGCGCAGGTTGGCGTCGTCATATCCGACTGTGATCGCGGCGAGATTGTTGCCGACATCGTCGACCTTGAACAACTGTCCGGTCAGTGAGTTTTCCGGGTTTCCGCCGCCGATGGCAGGCGGGCTGAAGCGTGGATCGCGGAAGGTGCCGGTCCATTCACTGGAAGGATCGATGCCGCTGTTGGCCCAGGTCTCCTTGTAGGTGATCAGGGTGCGATAGGGCGTGCCGTCGGCGCTATAGGCATTGCCCCAACGGGTACGCCAATAGACCTCGTTACCGCTCCAGAACATGAGGTTGACGCCCGCATCGCGCGCAGCTTCCACATTGGTTCGCTGTTGACCGGACCAGTATTCGTCGTGCCCCGCATCGATATATGTCTTGTGATTGAGCAGGAGACTACCATAGCGGTCGGCGTCGACACCCGACATATAGGAAACATCATAGCCGTTCTGTTCCAGCCAGTAGATGCCGGCATATTCGGCGCCGAACAGATAGTCCTGCGGCCCGGCATAGGTACCGACCCCGCCGCGGGTCGCAATCGGTCTGTTGTAGCTGACCGCATAGGCGCGGCCAGCACCCTGCCCCGTCGCCGGGCCGTTGCCTCCATAGAGGTTTGCGCCACCCCAGCCGTTGTAAGCTTGCCAGGTCTCGTCTGCGGTCTGGAAGACGATGTCGCTCTGGCTGGCATCATCCCGCACGATGAACGGGATGTGATTTTCACCAGAGGTGCCATCCTGACGCACGAGCTTGGCGATGTAGACACCCGAGACGGCATCATCAGGTACCGTCCACGACGCCGAGACTGCCCAGTTGCCGGCATCCACCGTGCCGGTTGTGGCATTACGCAACGGGTTGGGCTGCGTCTGCAACCCGGTATGCTGCATGGTCGCGACCTTGCGCGCGCCCATGCCGCCATAATAGCCGAGCCGATAGATGTCGATCCGGTAGTTGGTGGAATTGGTATTGATCTTGAAGCTGACCGTCTTGCCGTTGTCGACGCTGATGTCGGTCGCAAACCCTTCGATGTTGGTGCTGCCCGCACCGTCGATGCCCCATTCGCTCTCTGGATTACCCTGCTTCTGGTTTTCCAGCACGATCGCGTTGCTGGCCACCGCCGCAGCGGCGGCCAGATTTTGCGTCGTCAACGAGCGCTGCGCAGTAGGTTGAGGCGGCGTCGTCACCGAGCCGGAAAGGGTACCGATACCCTTGGATGTGGCCGTGCCCGTTCCGATTTCTCCGCCACCGGGCAACGATCCGTTCAAGATCGTCGAATCCATCCACGTTGCGGTCCCGCGCCAGCCCGAGAGAGGAGACAGGCTACGATCGAGAAGCGGGTCGCTGATCGAGGCGCCGATGGCCTTCTTGATCGTCGCCACATAGTCCGGCCCTTCCGTCAGCCTTGTTCCCGGCAACTGACCATCTTGCTGAAGCAAGGCGCCGCCATGGGCCCAATCGAGAATCCGCGTGGGGGAAGTATAATAGCCGCACCCGCACACACCAAAGGGCATGCCAAACGCCAGCGCATTTGCTCCAGCATGCTGCCCGGTCGACTGCGCCGACGGCGTCGATTCGAGAATGACGACTTTGCCCGAGTGCGTGCGCTCAGCCGTCACCGCAGCAGAACCTTGCCCCGAAACTGTCGGTGCAGGGCTTTGCGGCATATACGGAGCCAAAGGATCATCGCCTATGAGGCTCATTCCAGCGTAGGTGCGATAAAGGGACGATTGAGCCCCGAATGCAACTCCGTTCGCATTCCGCCCGAAACCTGCAAAACCAGGCGTGTGGGCGGGCAACACAGACGCGGCAGTGTCATCGCTTCGCACCCCCGTCTCGCGATTTGTTGCGAAAACTTCGGGCAAGGACGGCGATACGCGGGTGATATTGGCCCGACCGTCCGGGTCGTCGATCACGCTCACTCTATGTTCAGAGTCATGCTCGTTGAGCGCCGCGTTGTTCTGGGGATTGTCGACAAGGCTACGATACTTGTTTCCATCCGCAGTTTGCACGGATGCCGCAAGTTGAGCACTGTCCTCGTGCCTTTCGCCAGGCTTGCGCGGCCTTCCCTTGCCGCCGATGGTCAGCCATCCGGGAATCAACGAATCCACTAGGAGTGAGCGCGAGGTCCACCGACGAGCGTTGCGATACATGGCAGGCACCTCCCGCGAGATTATCAGGATCGGATCTACGAGGACCGCTCGATGTGCGGCCCTGAATTGTAGTCGAAAAATGAGAGAGTATATGCTACGCCTTTCGCTCTACAGGCGGCATCCTTTGGGCAACCGGCCTTGTTGCATGCCCACGTGATGGATAAGACGCGCGAAGAATTGCCGCTTGCTGTGCAAGGCTTGAAGCCGCATAGGCGGCTGAGATGGCGGCGTATTCGGTCGTCAAGATCTGGCACGAGAACGGCCTTGTGCCGCACCGCTGGCGCTGCTTCGAGTTGTCGAACGAAAGGCGACGCCGCCGGTCAATATCGTCGTCCGGCAAAATTTGGCGATGCGCGCATAAAGGCTCTGCCGGAGGGGATTGCGGTTCTTCGAGGCTGGCCCACCGAGGCGACGGCCTGTGTCGCGCCGAAGATATGTGTTTCTGCTCGATTGAGGCTTAAGCACTCTCCCCACCTCATCAATTGTGATTAGGCAAAGTAAACGACCTCCACCTTCCTCAAGGCTTCGCAAGGCTGCACACTAGCGATCTGGTTTCGGGCTTAGCGTCCGGCGTTCGAACAGCGCTTAAGGCATTGGACCAGCGTCCGTTGAAGGATGTTTTGAAGGCGAGACATGTAATGAATCTATCGCACCGTGCCCCTCACCCGTTCCTTCGCGCCACGTTTGTCATCAGCGCATTCGTCTTTCTTGCCGGAGCCGTGTCGCCGGCTCTCGCCGATAGCGCCCCTTTGGCTCCGCAAACAAAAATCCGCCTGACGGTCGTCCAATGGATGCCGTCCAAGGGCCAGTTTGAGCGATGGGATGCGATTGGCGGCGAATATACGGTTTCGGATGCAGGTGAAGTCTCCCTGCCCTTTGTGGGGTCGCTGTCGGTTGGAAGTCTGGACAGTGCCAGCCTCACCAACGAGATTGGCAAGCGCCTTCAGGCAAAGATGGGTTTGGCCCAGACACCTGCGGTGACCATCGACGTTCTCGACTATCCGTCCATTTACGTCGTCGGAGACGTGACAGCGCCGGGACAATATAAATTTCACTCCGGCCTCAGCGTCCTGCAATCCCTGGCCATGAGCGGCGGCCCGTTTCGGGCTGCGGCACAGCAGCAATCAGAGACGATCAAGCTTGCCGGCGACCTGCGAGAAATCGACCATTCGCTGCTACGCAGTTCGGCAAAGCTCGCGCGGCTGCAAGCGGAGATGGCCGGCGCGAAGGAAATCGTCTTTGATCAGCCGCCGGCTGCCGATCGGCAATATGCCGAGAGTATCTACCAGGAGGAGCGGGTCATTTTTCAGGCCCGTGCAAACGCGCTGGACAAGCAGTCGGTGGCTCTCGCCGAATTACGCAATCTCCTGACGGCGGAAATCGATACACTGGAAGAAAAGCTGAAAGGCTCGGATGACAATATCCGGTCGGTCGAAGAGCAACTGACGAGCGTGAGGACGCTGGTCCAGAAGGGCCTCACGATCACGTCACGCCAGATGGATCTGGAACGATTGCTCACCACCTATCGCTCCGACCGGCTCGACCTCGTGACGGCCATCATGCGGGGCCGCCAGGCGATCAACGAGACGACGCGCAATCTCGAGGGACTTTCCGACACTCGCCGTAGCGAGGTGGCTTCCGAAGTGCAGGCGGAAAAGGCCACTCTCGATCAGCTCAAATTGAAGCGCGGCACCACGCAACAACTGCTTCTCGAAGAACTGTCGAACGGCGCTAGGGCGAATAACCGCGATGAGGAACTGCCGCTGACGTTCGTCGTGAGCCGGCGGGACAAGGGACAGGTCAATCAATTCCAGGCCTCCGAAACGACCGAGTTGGCGCCGGGCGACGTGGTCAGGGTAAGGCGGGCCCACAGCGCCGATGCGCCGTCCGAAGACGCCGCTGCGCTGCCTGTTCAGACAGAGGCGCATGTCAGTCAGGTAAGCCGGTGATCCGCAAAATGCATGTGCTGCAATCGACCCTGCGGCGGGCGATTGAACGCCAGCACGGAATAAACGGCTAGGGGCATCCAATGACTTTGCGCATGACCCCACCCAGCAGCCAGACCTACACCCAGATCCTCAAATCGACGATGTTGATGGGCGGGTCTTCGCTCGTCAACGTCGCACTCAGCATTGTCAGAAACAAAGCCATGGCTGTTCTGCTCGGGCCGGAAGGCGTGGGACTGATGGGCCTCTACGGGTCGATCCTCGATATCGCGCAGGCGATTGCCGGGCTTGGCGTGGGCAGCAGTGGCGTGCGCCAGATTGCCGAAGCTGCGGGCACCGATGACGCGGAAACGATCGCACGATCAGCAACAGTGCTGAGACGCATATCGATAGTGCTCGGATTGCTTGGTGCGCTCCTTCTTGCCGCGTTGGCATTCCCGGTCTCAAATTTCACTTTCGGCGACTATCAGCATGCCGGTGGCATTGCATTGCTGTCGCTGGCAATCTTCTTTCGGCTGGTCTCTGCAGGGCAGACTGCATTGATCCAGGGCCTACGCGGCATTGCCGATCTTGCCCGTATCAACGTGCTTGCCGGGATTATCGGCACAGCTGTCAGCATCCCGCTGATCTATCTGTTCGGCCTGCAGGCGATCGCACCGTCCCTCGTGGTGATTGCGGCTGCCTCAATCCTTCCGACTTGGTGGTACAGCCGGCGGATCTGCCCGCATCCTTCGCCAATGCCCGCGCGCCAGTTCGGTCGGGAAGTGTCGGCACTGCTCAGGCTCGGCTTCGTCTTCATGGCAAGCGGGCTTCTGACCTTCGGCGCAGCTTATGCCATCCGGCTCATCGTGCTGAAGGAGGGTGGCGTCATGGCGGCTGGATTGTACCAGGCGGCCTGGGGCCTTGGCGGTCTCTATGCCGGCTTCATCCTGCAGGCGATGGGAACGGATTTTTATCCGCGCCTGACTGCAGCAGCCGAGAACAATACCGAATGCAATCGGCTGGTCAATGAACAGGCGGAAATCAGCATGTTGCTCGCTGGTCCCGGCCTGCTCGGCACCTTGACGCTTGCGCCGCTCATGATGAGCCTGTTCTATTCGGCGGAATTTCATGGGGCAGTCGATCTTCTGCGCTGGATCTGTCTTGGAATGATGCTGCGGATTATTTCCTGGCCGATGGGTTTCATCGTCGTGGCGAAGCGTACCCAGGCGATTTTCTTCTGGACGGAGGTTGCGGCGGCAGTCGTGCATGTGGGGCTTGCCTGGCTCTTCGTATCGCTGCTTGGTACGCAAGGAGCCGGTATGGCGTTTTTTGGCCTCTATGTCTGGCACAGTATCCTGATCTATGTGATCGTGCGGAAGCTGACCGGTTTTCGCTGGTCCGCCGCCAATCGCAGACACGCGCTGCTTTTCCTGCCCGCATCGGGACTGGTATTCCTGATGTTCTCGATTTTGCCGCTGTGGACGGCGACGGTGATTGGCTTCGTCGCCGTCGCTCTCTGCGGGCTTTATTCCTTGCGCATGCTGATCGACCTGCTTCCGCCGGAGTCCGTGCCAGCAACCATCCGCGGATGGATCACGAAATCAGCATAACGAACAATGCGCGCATCCGGAGATACGCGCATTGTTTCGTTATGCAAATTGCTACGTCAGGCAAATGCGGGTTCAGGCGACAGCGGCATCCATGGCACGTTGCACGCTGGCGGCTCCGACGGTCGCTTCCGCAAGGGCTGCGCGAAGTGCCTCAACAACCCGGTCCATGTCAGACACCATCATTTGGGCATAAAGCGGCAGGATTATCGTTTGCTGCTGCGCAGATACGCTTCGCATCAGGCTCGTGGCAGCGCGATGGGAGCTCTCACCAGAATAGGCTTTCTCCAGATGAATGTTCATCACACCACGCCGGGTCGAAATACCCTGATCGAGCAGGGTCTGCATGACGGCCCGCTGGTCGACCGTATCGGGCAATCTCACGCAGAAGCTCTGCCAGTTGCTGCGAGCCCAGCGCGGCTCGACCGGCAGAGAAAGTCCGGCAATTGTCGACAGACGTTCGCAATATTGCTCGGCAAGACGTCTGCGCTGGGCAACCAGCTCCGGCAGCCGCCGCAACTGCTCACGTCCGACGGCCGCCTGAAGATCGGTCATCCGGTAATTGTAACCCAACTCGTCATAGTCTTCGAAGATGACCTGTTTCGAGCCGTGACGAACGGCATCGGTGACGCTCATGCCATGCTGGCGCCAGAGCCGGAACTTCCGGTCATATTCGGGATTGGCCGTCGTCAACATGCCACCGTCGCCTGTCGTGACGACCTTCCTGGGGTGGAAAGAGAAGCAGGCAATGTCGCCATGCGCTTTGCCGATCTTTTCCCAACGGCCGTCCCACAGGATTTCGCTTCCCGTTGCACAGGCTGCATCCTCGATGACCGGTATCTGATGGCGCTTGCCGATCTCCACGATGGCGCGGAGATCGCAAGGCATGCCGAGTTGATGCACGCAGAGAATTGCCCTGGTGCGAGGCGTGATTGCCTTTTCGATCAGACTGGCTTCGATGTTGTAACCATCTTCTTCGATATCGACGAAAACGGGCACCGCATTGCAGTACCGAACCGCGTTTGCGGTCGCGATGAAAGAATGGCTGACTGTGACGACTTCATCACCGGCGGATACACCGACCGCCTTCAGGGCCAGATGCAACGCGGTCGTGCAATTGGACATGGCGCAAGCGTGCGCGGCGCCCACAAAGGCAGCGAATTCACGCTCGAAAGCCGCGACTTCCGGCCCCTGCGTCACCCATCCCGACAGAATAACGCGGCGGGCAGCCTCAGCCTCTTCCTCCCCGAGGACCGGTTTGGCGACCGGAATTGTGGATTGAGATGAGCTCATGCTGCCTGCCCCCCTGCGTCGGTCTGCTTTTGCCACCAGGCAACGAGATCACGAAGCCCTTGCTCCATAGAGATCTCCGCCTTGAAGCCGAGGAGCCGTTCGGCCTTGCTGATATCGGCAAGGCGACGGGTTACGCCGTTGACCGTGCGGGCCTCTTTGTGCTGCGGCTCGAGTGAGGAACCCATAATGTCGCTCAGCATCTTCGCGAGTTCCAGCAGGCTTATTTCCTTGCCGCTGGCGACGTTGAACACTTCGTCCGTGACATCGCTTTTGGCGGCCAGAACGTTCGCGCGGGCGATGTCGCGTGCATCGACGAAGTCCATAGTCTGGCTACCATCCCCATAGATGAGGGGCGGCATGCCGGCCATCAGGCGTTCCATCCAACGGATCAGAACTTCCGTATAGGCGCCGTAAACGTCCATGCGCGGCCCATAGACGTTGAAATAACGCAGCGCGACATAGCGCAGACCGTACATCTCCGCAAAGCTGCGCATCAGCCCCTCGTTGAATGTTTTCGCCGCGCCGTAGATCGTCCGGTTATTGTAGGGATGATGCTCTTCTGTCGTTGGAAAGCTTTCGGCCAGCCCCAGAACGGAGGCGGAAGAGGCAGCGACGACCTTCGAGACACCTGCCTTGACGGCAGATTCGAGAACGTTGAACGTGCCCTCCGCCAGGACATCGAAAGCCAGTCGTGGCTCTTCCGCGCATTGCGTGATGCGGATGGCGGCCTGATGAAACACGATATCGACGCCTTCGAAGGTTTTTGCCAGAAGCGCTCTGTCGCGGATATCTCCGTCGATGATCTTAACAGGCGCGCTTGCAATGGCCGAGCTGAGATTGTCCCGGCGCCCGCGCACAAAATTGTCGAGGACGATGATCTCCCGAGGTTTTTCCAATGCGACAAGATCGGCAATATGCGAGCCGATCAGGCCGGCACCGCCGGTAATGAGCACCCTTTTGTCTCTCATGATCTTCCCTCACGCAACATGTTCGTCATCGGATCATTATCCGAACGCCAACGTATGAATTTCGCAGGTACACCTGCGGCGACTGAGAACGGCTCGACGTCGGAAACGACAACTGCCCCCGCTCCAACGATCGCCCCCTTCCCGATGGTCACGCCGGGAAGAATGGTGGCATTCGTTCCGATATCGGCCTCCGCGCAGATGCGTACCGGCTTGATTTCAAGATCCGTGCGAATGATCGGCACATCCAAGGGCAGTGCCGTGTGGGTCGAGCCAAGCACCTTGGCGCCAGGTCCCCACCCGACGGAATCCTCGATCACCAGATCGCGAGCGTCGAAATAGGCCATCGGCCCGATCCAGACATTGTCGCCGATCTTGCATCGGCCGTCGAAGCGACCCTGGATATAGGCCTGGGCCCCGATGAAGACCCCATTGCCGATCTCGAACGTCTCGGGATGTTTGAAACCGGCACCGCCTGCAACCTGCAATCCTGTGCCACAGCTCCGCGCGATGGCTTGCCAGATGGCTTTTCGCATCAGGGTATCGATGACACCGTCACCGGCCGCGAAACGACCGTAGAGCTCAATCAGGCCAGCGCGCCCGTATGACTGCCTGAGTTCTTCGGCCAGCCCGGCCTGGTAGGCAGGGTCCGCCGGCTTTTCATGGCGGCCATGGACCGCCTGCACGATTCGGGCCTCGCCCGCACGATCAGCTGACATAGGCGTTCTCCAGCGCGGCGGCCACCTGGTCGACGTGCCACGCCGGCATCTCGGGATAGATCGGCAGCGAGAGAACCTCCCGTGCGGCGGCTTCCGAGATTGGGAAATCGCCGGCCTTGTAACCAAGGTCGGCATGGGCCTTCTGCAGATGCACTGGGATCGGATAGTGCAGCCCGGACTGAATGCCCTCCGCGGTCAATACGCGCTGAAGCTGGTCACGATCGCGGCTTCTGATGGCATAGACGTGATAGACGTGGCGCCGGTCGGTGATTTCGACAGGCGTCCTTAAATTCGCCGAACCGCCAAGCTGCAACGAGTAGCGGCGTCCATGGGCGCGCCGCGCTTCGGTCCAGGCTTCGAGATGCCGGAGCTTGATGCGCAGGATCGCACCTTGAATGGCATCCATGCGGTAGTTGAAGCCCTTCAGCAGATGGTGATAGCGCTGTTCCTGACCCCAGTCGCGCAGCATGCGCATGGTCTTGGCATGATCGTCGCTGTTCGTGACGACGATACCCCCCTCGCCGCAGGCGCCGAGATTTTTGCCGGGATAGAAGCTGAAGCAGCCGGATGTGCCGATACTGCCGGCGCGCAAGCCTTTGTATTGCGCTCCGTGCGCCTGGCAGGCGTCCTCGATGACCGGTATCCGGTAGTGGTCAGCAATCGCTTTGATCGCGTCCATATCGGCCATCTGACCGTAGAGATGGACGGGAATAATGGCCTTGGTTCGGGCTGTAATCTTTGCCTCGAGTTGAGCCGGATCCATTGTCAGCGTCACGGGCTCGACATCGACGAATACCGGTCGTGCACCTGCGTAGCAGATCGCCGATACGGTCGCGACGAAGGTAAATGGCACGGTGATGACTTCATCGCCGGGGCCGACGCCTGCAGCGAGAAGCGACAGATGCAGGGCACTCGTCCCGGTGTTGACGGCTATCGCATGTTTGACGTCGCAATAGTCCGCGAATTCCTGCTCGAGGCGAGCGACCTCCTCGCCCAGTATGTATTGCCCCGAGGCCAGGACACCGAGCACGGCGGCGTCGATTTCACTCTTGATGGACTGATATTGTGCCTTGAGGTCCAGGAACGGGATCATGCGATGAGCCTCGCCTCTTCAAGCTCGATGATACGGCCGCGCTGGGCGAGCGACCGGCTTGCGGCTTCAAGGATGCGAACGACCCGCAGTCCGGCCTGGCCATCCGTAATGGGCCGCGAATTTTGCTCAATGCAATCGACGAACTGATCCAGTTCGCGTTTCAACGCCTCGGTCATATCGAGCTTGGGCGCCCACATGTCGCCGCTGCGGTAGCCGACCATCATCTGATGCACCTTCTCGCCATATGCATCGGAATTGGGGCACATGGTGATGCCCTTGTCATAGACCTTGATCTTTTCGCTGGGCTCCAGATCGTCATAGACGATCATCTTGCTGCTGCCGCCGATCAGCGTGCGGCGGACCTTGACCGGGGCCAGCCAATTGACGTGGATATGTGCGATGAGCTTGCTCTCGAAGAAAAGCGTCAGATAGGCGATGTTCTCCGGCTCGCCGAGCACATGGCTCATGCCCGTCGCAGAAACGGCTACCGGCCTTTCCTGCACAACATGGTCGAGAATGGAGAGATCATGCACCGCGAGGTCCCAGATGACGCTGACATCGTGCTGGAAGAGCCCCAGATTGACCCGAACCGAGTCGTAGTAATACATGTCGCCGAGGCCGCTTTCGACCAATTCGCGCATCTTGCGGACGGCGCCGGTATGCACGAAAGTATGATCCACGGCCAGCACGAGGCGTCTACGCGCGGCCTCCTCGACCATCCGCGAGGCTTCGTCCGTCGTCGAAGCCATCGGTTTTTCGACGAAGACATGCTTTCCGGCCATCATAGCCTGCATCGCGAGTTTGAAATGGGTGAAGACCGGCGTCGCGATAGCGATGGCATCCACTCTCGGATCGCGCAGGACTTCCTCGAAATCATCGGTGATCGTCACTGCGGGGTAGCGGCTTTTGACAGCCGCTAACCGTTCGACATTGAGATCACAGACTGAAATGAGCTGCGCGCCGGCCGCTTCCGAAATGTTACGGACCAGATTCGGACCCCAGTACCCATATCCAACAACGGCGATACCAATCATTGCACTTCTCCCAGCGCTTGCATGTTGACTGATCGGTCATGAACACGACCGATGATCCTGGCCGGAACGCCGACAACAATGGCGCCGTCGGGCACATCCTTGGTTACAACAGCGCCGGCGCCGACCTGTGCGGCTTCTCCGATGATGACGCCAGGCAGAATGGTGGCGTTGCTGCCAATCGACGCGTGGCGCTTGACCAGAATAGGGATGACGGCCCAGTCGGCTTCGGTCTGCAGGCTGCCATCGAGATTGACGGCGCGCGGGTATGTGTCGTTCGTAAACATGACCCCGTGGCCTATGAACACGCCGTCTTCCAGCGTCACGCCCTCACAGAGGAAGGAATGGCTGGAGATCTTGCAGTCTTTTCCGACGATGACGTTCTTCTGAATCTCGACGAAAGTGCCGATGCGCGTTCCCGCGCCGATCGTGCAGCCGTATAGATTCACAAGATCTCGATGGTGGATAACGCAGCCGTCATCCAGCTTGACGTTTGATGCAATCATCCCTGCAAAACCCCTACTCCTGAACAAGCCCAGACTTTCGGTTGAAACAAACAATCGCTTGGCTGCGCCCAAGTTTTCACACCGACAGGACTAATATTTCTCTACACTTCAAGGAGAATTGTTTTCGTCACCCGAGTAAAGAAACAAAACGTTTAAGGTTATTCACCTAAAGGCGTATCTACTTATGACGACTTACGCCCTAGTTCATGCGTCTACCGACATTAGTGGCGGGGTCATATTCCGCACGCCTTGCCGGACCTACGCCCGAGACACCGATTGTTTCCATGCGTTTAGTTGACCTCTCCCAGGGCGCCGTGTAACGACGCAGACTATTCTGCCAGCCATATAGTATTATATAAGTCTACCTGAGATGTTCCTTTATATTTCGGCCTTACGATAGAAGTTGTGCGCCACTTAGCCTATATTAGCTACTGTAACGTTCCGCGAATTGTGGTATTCGATTCCTACTTTAGAGTTTCCTAAACCCCCGTAATGAGAGGGGTTGGTACTCGGGCCGTAGTGTGGCGTAACGTGTTTAGGGGGAGGGTGAAGCTGTGAATTCAGCGCTTATACCGAATTTGGACCTAAGGCAGGAAAACGTAGCCTTTCCCCTTAAGATGGAGAACAATTCGAATATACCTGTCGTGTCGGCAAGACAGACGCATTCGCTTGTCATTCTCGACAATCGTGAACTTGATCGGCAATGCCTGGCGCAATGCATGGCTGCCCAGAAGGCGGATTTGCAAATCCTGGCATTTGGATCAATTGAGGAGTGGAAGCAGAGGCGCGACGAATATCCTCCGCTTTCCGCCATCCTTCTGAACGTCGGCGGCAAAAAGATCGATGAACCGGCAGTTTCGGAGCAAATTCGGAAGCTTTCGTCCGAATTCGCATCAACGCCACTCATCGTATTGGCTGATAGCGACGATTTCGGCCAAATCGTTAGGGCGCTTGAGTACGGAGCCAAGGGGTTCATACCCGCCTCAGTCAGCGTCAGCGTATGTATGGAGCTGATTGCGCTGTCCGTGGCAGGCGGAATTTTCGTGCCCGCAAGCGCCCTGTTCGCCATGCGTCACTTGCTGGACTCGAGCAATTCTACCGCGCGCCCGCTAGCCGGCATATTCACGGATCGTCAGGTCGAAGTCGTGGAGGCGCTGCGACGCGGAAAGGCGAATAAAATTATCGCTTATGAGCTCAATCTTCGAGAAAGTACTGTAAAGGTGCACGTTCGCAATATTATGAAAAAGGTCAAGGCAACGAATAGGACGGAAGTCGTATTCAAGCTCAACGACTTGTGCCAAACCAGTATTTCGGCGTGAGCTTGAATAAGGCGTTGTGCTGATCAACCGTTGGGGCAAATCTTTTCGTATCTTGGAACCACGGTCTTGCTCAAATCCCCCGGTGGCGCGAATGCGTCACCGGGTCTTTTGATTCCGGGGCGCCTCCATCACGTCCCCCACGATCTTGGCCCGCGATTTTGGCATGAATAGCGATCGAGCGCTCAACCACCCGACTGTTGTTTGCGTACTTGCCGATGAACTAACCCGGCCCGGTCCTGCCTATTTATCCGGCAACTCCTCGCCCGATAGAATTCAAGGCGTACCAGCACTTTGGCCCGATTGTTTGCTTGCACACCAACTTGATCCAGGGCAGTGAATTTCGCACTTCGGGAGAAACCTCGAGAGCAAAGCGCTGAATAGCCACGGCCGTGGGAACATCGAAATTATTGAATGCCATGCCGGCCAGCCGAAGCGCCTCTTTCCCAAGATCCTTGGCAAGAAAACGTCTTAGTTTCTCATCTTTCCGAAGGCTTTCCGCGCCTTGGCGAAATAGAATATCGAAAGCCTGTCTTCTTTGCCGGAGGTCAGGAAGGATACTTTGTCCATAGTATTGTAGCGACATGTTCGAAGCATGTCTGCGGTATACTGCTTGGTCTTGGTTAATGTAGCCCACTCCAGCATGTGATGCGAGCCGGAGCCACATCTCCATATCACCGGCATGCGGCAGTTCCTCATTATAGCCGCCGACCTGTTTTTGCAGCGTCGTTCTCACGACGGCTGTCGGTGTCGGAACCAGATTGGTTGCTCCACTCAACCGTATGAATTGCGGACCGGACAAGACTTGCATGGGAGGCACACCATTGTCGCCGAGAGGATCGACGCGCTTACTGACGCCACTCGGCTCAGCTATGAGCGCGTTCCCGAACGTAAACCCCACATGCGGATGATTGCGCATCAGCTCCGAAGCGCGAACCAGCGCGCCTGGCAAGAGATAATCATCCGCAGAGAGAAGCAGGAACAAGTCGCCGCCCGCCCACTCGATTCCCCCATTATAGGTGGCGATATGGCCCTTGTTTGCCGTGTGCCGCCGATAGGTGACCCGTTTGTCGCGGGATGCCAGAGCCGTTCCGACTTCCGGCGTATTGTCTGGCGAGCAGTCATCCAGAATAAGCACGCGCACATCGACGCCTGCTTGTGAAAGAACACTTCCAACACATTCCTCAAGGAAATGAGCGTAGTTGTAGCAGGGAATGACGACATCAACGCGTTGCAAACTTGTTCCTCCGCAGGCAATCGTTCGTTCGAAGCATTTCATGCAACCCGAACTCGGCTTCGTTTCGCTCTTACGCGTTCGCCGCTCCCGGATTATCGGCGCGACGTTGATGCCTGCGCCCGCATAGCCGATTTCGTGCAGGACCATGCCGCTCTCAACAAGACGGATCGGGCAAGCAGCCGCGAGCCCGCACGCTTCAGGCCACTTCGAACGCGCTCCCACCGGCTAAGTGCAAAACGGGTCCGGGACCGAAACGTATCGTAGAAGGCGACGTTCGGGCTCAAGCTTCCCGATTTCCAGGGCTTCACGTTGGTCACGAAATGAACGATGGCGAGCTTCTGCTCGAGCGCGATGCGGGCGATCGCCTGCGTTGGCTCGAACTGAAAATTCCAGGCGCGGTCCAGGATCTTCCACTTTCCGTCGCAGGCAACGTTAAGGGCGTCCTGATCCGAATATTCCGTCGCCGGAAAGCGGTCGAGATAGTCCAGCGATCGTTCCGTTATTCGCTCGTTTCGCCATTTTTCAAGGTCGATAAGAAGAATGCCGGCGTTGAAATAACGTTTGACCCGAGGACCGCCTGTTGCACCTGGTCCATTGCTCACACCATTGTCCAGCCAGTAATCCGGTACGGCGCCGACCACCGCCTCGCCGAGGTCGATATTCCACAACTGTTCAAGCGCAGTTAGGACCAGAATGTCGCCATCCAGATACAGAGCCCGGTTGCAGGTCTGCGGAAGGAATTGCGGCAGAAGGATTCTTGCGAAGGTCATCCTCGAAACGCCAGGGCGAGTGGAAAATCCGCTTGCGAAGGACAATGTAGCGATGGGATGCCACTGAATGACTGCAGAATTTGCGGGCAGGGATTCAAAGATCAGTCGCTTTGTTTCTTCGCCTATTCCCTCATGAATGACATGGATATTCAAGGGCCATGCGCTTCGGTTATTCTCGGCGATCGATCTAAGGGCGGTCGCCAAGGGGACGGCGTAGGCCGCATCGACCGCAAAGACGATGGGCCCCAACCGCTGTTTTGCACCCGCAGGCGCGGCTCCTGTTCGTATGCTATGCACATTCATGTTTCAGCACCATCCCATCGAAAGAACACGAGCTTCGCCTTGCAATGATCGGCGTTGCTGTTTACGGCCCGATCGATACGGCTTCCTGAACGGGAAGGCCGACGGCCGGGGTAGGCAGATGGGTATAGGCCGTTCGCGAGGACTGGACGCCAAGTGTGCTCTTGGCTCCGCCAGAAAGCTTCCACTCGAAATACGCGATCGTTTTCTCGAGCCCCTGTCGCAGGTTCACTGTCGGCTGCCAGCCCAGTTCCTGCTTTGCACGGCTGATGTCGGGTTTGCGCTGCGTCGGATCGTCAATCGGCAGAGGCTTGTAAACGATGCTTGATTTCGATCCCGTCATCTCGATGACCATTTCGGCTAGTTCCCGGACCTGGAATTCTCCCGGATTACCGAGATTGATCGGGCCCGTAACGCCGGCCGGCGTGCCCATCAGGCGGATGAAGCCCTCAATCAGATCATCTACATAGCAGAAGGAGCGCGTTTGCGTGCCGTTGCCGAAGATGGTGATCGGCTCGTTTTGAAGCGCCTGAACGATGAAATTGGAGACAACGCGGCCGTCATTGGTTTGCATGCGCGGCCCGTAAGTATTGAAGATCCGCGCCACGCGGATTTCCACGCCGTATTGACGATGGTAATCGAAGAACAATGTTTCGGCACACCGCTTGCCTTCGTCATAACATGCCCGCGGCCCGATGGGATTGACGCTGCCTCGATACTCCTCGGGCTGAGGATGGACTGCCGGATCGCCATAAACTTCGCTCGTGGATGCCTGGAAGATCTTCGCCCTGGTGCGTTTTGCCAAGCCGAGCATATTGATGGCCCCATGCACATTGGTCTTCACGGTCTGCACGGGGTCGTGCTGATAGTGAACCGGAGATGCCGGACAGGCGAGGTTGTAGATCTCGTCGACCTCCACATAGAGCGGGAAGGTAATGTCATGGCGGAGCACCTCGAAGCGAGGATCATCAAGAAGATGCAGCACATTGTCGCGCGAACCGGTGTAGTAATTGTCCACGCAGAGGACTTCGTTGCCCTCTCGCAAAAGCCTTTCGCATAGGAATGATCCCAGAAACCCGGTGCCGCCGGTTACCATAATTCGCTTTTGTCCGTGCATTGGTATGCTCCGTTGTTGATGGTTGCCCCGCGGAAGCGAGGATGGTCAGTAGGCTCCCCTGCGCTTGAAGACCGCAGGGATTGTGCTGAGAAGAATTTGGCAGTCCAACCATAGGGACCGGTTGTCGATGTAGAACTCGTCGAGTTGCTGCTGCAGTTCGATATCCGCATTGCTTCGTTCGGATATCTGCCAGAGGCCCGTTAGCCCCGGTGTTACCGAACGCCGCTTGTCACGGAATTCGCTATCCATCGCTGAAAGGTGATATTCTGGAAACGGACGCGGTCCGACGATGGCCATCTGCCCCGCAATGATGTTTGCCAATTGCGGCAACTCGTCGATGCTCGAAGAGCGCAGCATATGTCCTATAACCGGAAGGACGCGCGGATCGTCCTTGAGCTTGAAGTGGCTCAACCACTCGGCGCGCATGTTAGGGTCATCTCGGAAGACGGCTTCAAGGCGCTGCTCTGCATCCTGATACATCGTCCTCAATTTCAGGACGTGCACCGGCTTGCCGGACCGCCCCTCCCTGGTGTGCCGGAAGAAGACGGGGCCTGGATCGATGGCATAGATTGCGGCCGCTGCAAACGCGATGAATGGGGCGACCACGATCGATGCAGGGATGGCGATTGTGAGATCGAGGATCCGGCGAACCAGGTCCGAGTTCACTGAACTCCCACTGGTGGTAAGGCGAATACCGATTTCTCCGCCGACATCCGCAGGTCGCAATCCGCTTACCTTGAGGCTCGGCGTGTCGGACAGCAAAATGACTTCGGCGAACTTCCGACGCATCGCCGCCAAATCGGGTGCAAACGCGCCTGTGTCGCCCGCAATCACGGCAATGGATGGCCCGCCATCGGGCAATGCCTCCAAACTATCGGGGGAAATGGCCTCCGGCCTGATGCCATACTGCCAGTGGTTATTGAAATGGGCCACGAGAGCGGGAGTAAGGTTGCACCCCCCTATGACAACCGCGCGCTCCCCCCAACGTCCAAGTTTCCAGCACAGGCCCCGTGCAAGCCAATGCACAAATGGCTGAACAATCAGCCCGAGAGCGAGGAATCCAATGACGGCAAGCAGCAGTCGTTCCCCCTCCGGCAGGATAATTGCTCCAAACGCCGCCAGGACAGCCACCTTGACGGCAGCTACGGTGCGCCGCCGCAGATGTTCGTGGTCATGCAGCCGATATCCAGGATAGAGGCCGGCCGATGCGTAAAGAATAATCGCGGCGAGTGCTGCGATCGTGAACGTACGCTCCGCCATCGTGCCTTCCAAACCACTGGGGAAAAAGGACAGGACAACAAAATAGGCAACCAAATAGCTTGCAATGTCGCCGACGACCAGGAAGGACGAGGTTGCAAGCCGAGGAAGCCGACGCCGTATTGCGACGAGCATATTCAGCCCTGTCCGGTCAAAGGGATCGGCGGTCTTAGCCGCTATGGGGGGCACGGAACCTGCCGCAAGCGCCCGCGCCGCCATATCATTTGATTTGGCTGCCTTCGACGGACCCGGAGTCATTGCTGGCGACGCAAATAAGGACATGATGGCTTTACACCTTTGCAGCTGCTGCTTTTGGCGCGCTTGATCCAAAAACCGCGTCTTCGATCGGAAACTTCCGAAGCCCCAGTCTCTGGAATGCCGTCAGTGAGATGAAGGTCGGCACGACGAGCGCATAGCGCCGCCACAGCCGTCGCGGCTCGCATAAAAGACGAAACGCCCATTCGAAGCCGCTTCTTTGAATGAACCTTGGAGCCTGCCGCTTGAGGCCCGCGTGGAAATCGAATGCGGCTCCGACACCGATGAGCATCGATGCTTCCAGACTATCGCGCATGCGCGCCATCCAGAGTTCCTGCTTGGGGCTGCTCAGCCCGACCCAGATGATATCGGCGCCCGACCGATTGAGCCGGTCGGCAATATCCGTTTCCTCCTGCGTCGACAGTTTGCGAAAAGGCGGCGCATAGGAGCCGACGATCCGTGCTTGCGGAAATTTTGCGAGAAGGCGCGCCTGCAGTTGTTCGAGCGTTTCGGCCGTTGCACCATAAAGGAAGTGGCGCAAGCCCTTGGAGCTGCCGGCATCGAAAACGGATAACATGAGATCCGGTCCATAGACCCTGTCGCTTTCCACATGACCAGCATGTCTCAGCGCCCAAACAAGCGGCATGCCGTCGGGGGTTACGAGGAACGCCCGGTTATGTATCGACCGGAGCTCGGGATCATCTTGACAGCGGACGATGCCGTGTGCGTCGCGAACGCACACATATTCCTTCCTGCCGTCTTCGATCGCTTTTTGAATAAATCCCGTCGCGCTTTTGAGATTGACTGCCGAAATGCGAACCCCAAGGACATTCGCCCACCCTAAGGAGCCCTTTGGACGAAGAACTGAAGTTTGGCTGCTGCCTGCTGTTTGCTTTCCCATGACCTACGCTTTCGCGATCGAAACTGTCATCAGAATATCCCGGCAGGCCGATTGCCTCCATACTTGCCGCTCCAGCTATTGGACGTAGAAGAGATTTCATATTTACGTCTTATGCTACGATGACGTACAATATTCGAAGTAAGTCTATGTACCCCACCGCTTACCATGTTGCTCTTTTTGATGACCGTTGGCCCGAAATAGCGCTTCGACCCGCGCAGAGCCGCAGAAGCTATTCACTCTCGTGCGACAAAGCTGGTGAGTTTGAGCGCGAACAAAGCCGGGGAGAGAGACATGATCAACCCAATAGGCGAGATGAGGGCCCCGGCTGGCGAGCGTTCAGAGATGTCCGACAGAACCAACCAGCTGCGGAACGATCTAAGTTCCAACGGCTATGGGCCATATAGTCATCAGCGAATTCCTGACCCCTGAGCAGGTGGAACGCTTGAGCCTAGCACGATCTTCGAACGGATCTGGCCGCGGCTTCGCCTGGACGGTAAAGGGCCTTCACCTTGACGCGATCGATCATTCGACGGCTCGGCACCCCCCACCGCGTCGCAGTTTTCATGACCTTTGGTCCGCCTGACGCGTGGACCCATTCCTATGCCGAGGAAGGCTCCAATCGCATTTTGATGCATGCCTGTATCGCCTATGCCTGCGAGCCTCGCGCAAGATGCGAGTTGGGCAAGGGTTTGAATGTCGCTTTGAAATCGGCTCGCCACGCTCATCTCGTCCTGGCTGCGGCGGTTACCAGCAGCGCGTGCGCGCCATGAGTGAAGGGGGTTATAATTCGCCATAGCTGCGGACTATCGCAGCAGAACACCCCTCGTCGCGGCGCCTATTGTTACTCGGGCGGCGCGACTACGCTTCCGGTGTCCTCGCCAGCCTTCTGAAGATCTCGTAGACTGCCAAATTCCCCCCAACGCATGATCTGCGGATGTATCCTGAAGCTCTTGTCGTTCAAGTTGCCGCTGTAGCGATTGCGCGCAAATTGCACAAATCCGAGCCCAAGATCGGGAGCGTTGACATACGCTACAACGCCGCCGTCACTGTCAACCGATACAATATTCTCCTCAATGCGATTAGGGCGTGCCCATGGCGGACGCCAACCCTTGCCGGTACCCTCATCAACGCGAAAAGCCGCGCCCGATCCGTGTGTGATGACGTTTCCCGCCACCAGGTTGCTCCAACCGCCGTTGATACCGATCGCCGCGACGTTGCCCGAGAGCGTATTTCCCTCGATACGCAGTCCGCTCGCCTTCCCATCCGTATAGATCGCCCAGCTGATAGGAGACGGCCATTCGCTGGTATTCTCATATCCGGGAGGCCAGAACGTCCCATCGACCCTGTTCATGAGATGACCAGTCCCCGTCACCAGATTGGAGCGGATGATGCTGTTGAGAGGGTCAGCCTGCTCGCCCATCATCTTGATGGCGCCGCCATCTGCCGTCCGCTGATTGGCGTTACGGATCTCGTTATGCTCGATGACAGCGTTATAGACGGCGTCGTTAGAACCCCACAGCGAGCCGCCGGCGATTCCGAACTGCGCCGTGTTTTCGATCAGGTTGTCGGCGATCCTGACATTGTCAGCCGCCTGAAACCATATTCCGGCGGTTTCAATGTAAACCTTTCCGATGTCATGGATATGGTTTGAAAGGATCCTGGAGCCGTTTGACTTGCCGAATGTGCCATAATTTGTGCCGACGTAAATCCCGTTGCCAGCCACATCCGCAATCACATTGCCGGCAATCAACGCATCCTTGCTTTCCGTCACATGGACCCCGACGCCGACATTTTCGATGCTGTTGCCGAGAATCTTGACGCCATCAGCGTGTTCGATCCGTATGGCGCCAAATCCTCTGGTTTCCGTATAGAATTTGCCGCTGCCTTCCGGAGCTCCATCTCTAAACTCGAGCCCTGATACGACCATCCCATTGGCCCCATCCAACTTGAAGAATGTCGGCAGAATGCCGGCGACGACTACGGAATTGGGTAACGATTGATCGACAGGGATGTAATGGAGCTCGCCCGCGGCAAGGTCGTACCACCACTCTCCGGGGGCATCGAGCAAGGCCTTGGCTCCGGTCAGGAAATAGCGGCTGCCTTCTGCTGTAAAGAAATAACCGGTGCCTTTCGTATTGACAGTCCGGCGGGCCGAATCGATGGATACAACTGGGAGCGTATCATTGCCCCACTGGCTTCCGGGTTGATAGCCTCCAACGATGTCCACGACCAGTCCACTTGTATCATCCACTGCCGGAAGATCGCCGGCATGGAAACAAAAGCGCGTGTTTCCTTCCCACATGTCGATGGCAGGATTGCACTTTGCGGCAAACAACCATCCCTTGCGTGGATCACCATCAGCGGGAGCGTTGGGGAAACGAGCCCGAGTTTGGCGCATCCCATTGACGAAAAGGTCGCCGACCACTTCATCCGGTGGCAATTTCAGTGGCGCCGTCCAGCGACCATCAGCCTGTTGCGCCCAGTTGCGCACGTGTCGTCCGCCATGCAAAATCGGCACTTCTTTGCATCTTGCCGTGAGGATCAAGCCCGTATCGCGGGCGTCAAAGACGATCGGCTGAGTGAGGTAGTAATCGCCTCTACCAAGCGCGATTGCGTTGGTGCCGCCCTTCGCGCGGGCAGCATCACGGGCTCTTTCAATGCTGGCGAAAGGGCCATCGTCACCCTGCTGATTTGCCGTCGGAAGAAGGCCGCTCCAGGTGTCTTTGCCATCGGGAGAAACGTAAAATATCGTCCGCGGCCCCGTGCTGCTGCTCAATACGTCGGTTAAAGAAGTCCCATTCAACTCGGGCGACAAAGTCGCGGAAGCTTCCGCGCAAGTGGCCTCCCTGACGAGCATCTGCAAGCGCTCGGGCGCATCTATCTCTGTCCCTACTGGAGCCGGATTGCCGGACTGCGGATAGAGCATGACAGGCAAAATGCTCAGGATCAGTCCAAAATGCCGCCTCATGATATCTGCAACCCGCTCGCAACGCCACGCGAGGGCGCCTGCCGAGGTGGCGAACGGCTGAGCGAAACGACGGGCGCGTACAGCGAAAACATGATGATGGCTGCGGTAAACAGGATGAAGATGGCATCATTCTGAACGAAAAAAATACTCTCGGTCAGATTCATCACCAGAATCATGATTGTTAGGACGTTGAGCCAGAGCCACCCGTACTGCGTATCGTGACAGTGAAGGACCGCGCCCCGGCGGATTGCCTGGGGAAGCATCAGAACAAACGGAATCATTCCCGTTATTCCAAAGCTTAACAAGATATCGCGGTATCCATTATGCGCGTGGGGCGCCGGCCATCCGAGCTTTAACCACATGTGCGTCGCTTCCGGGTTCGCGGTTGTCCAGAAGGCCTGGTAGCCATAACCAAGAAACCAACGATCGGATATTTCGCGATCAACCAGTTCCCACAATGGCACCCGACCCGTCAAAGTCGCGTCCTTGCCGAGCGCTTCAAGGGCCGGAACCAGGAATTCGTGAAGCGAAATCAGAATGCCGAGAGACAGCTGAATGAAAAACAGGACGATGACGACGCGGCCAATGCTGCTGCTTCTTTGCAGGAGGGAATAAAAGCCGATTAGGCAATAGGCCACTGACGTTGCAATGATCGCGGTCATTGATCCGGAGCTTGCAAGGCAAATCACACCCGCGGCCAATACGATGAACGCGGTTCGCCGCAGGCCGAGCGTCCCGTCGATCAGCACGGCCGTCGCGACCAGGATCGTCAGAGCTGCGTACCAGCCCAGGACGTTCTTGTGAATGAAGACGCCCCGCATAGCACCATCCGGCATACTGGCGAGGGCTGGTGACACCAAGGAGATAACCACACTGAGGACGCTACAGGTTCCCAGGGTCACAAATAACAGGAACAGCAGCTGCCTTGGCGTGAACCGTATCGCCAGAACGTAGGAAAGAAGTACACAAAACAAAAGGCCGATGGCGCGCCTCAAGGTCGTTGGAGGTGCTATTGACCACAGGGTAGACAAAAACGGCAGGACAAGGATCAGGGGAACAATCAGATTTCGCCTGAGCGCCGTTAGAAATTGCGGAAAATTGCGTATCAGGATCACGATTGTAAATGCATACACAGGAAAGCAAGGAAGACGCAGCATGGATTTGGCAGATTCGCTGAGCGTTCCGTCCGCATCTGACAGGATGAGTGGCAGAAAGGCGCCTGCCTGAAGAAAAATGGATATGCTGGCGCCCCAGCATTCGATGACCCGCCAACTGATGGTTGGTCCGCTGGCAGTTCCGAGGCTATCTACTCTCATTATCCGTCCCGACTGACTTGAAACACAAGCGACTGTTGATCGCGGCAGATCAAAAAACAGGTGTCGGCATTCGTGCTGCACTGCTCCCAAGCAACCATTCAGCCACATCCGCAGTCAACCTGTCCTAGTGAAGGGCGGGCTACGCCTAATGCACCTTCGCTCCACCTAAAGACTATGGTGTGCGTAAGACTTCAGCCGGTGTTTAGCCAAAAGACGGGTCTTCATGTCACCGGATTGCCCTTAAGAGCAGATGTTGCGCATGTCGGTTCACCGGTACCGTGGCAACGATCGTCTTGTGAAGCGTGGTGGGTAAGCCGCGGTTCCGCTGGCATGAGGCAACAATTCTGACAGAGGCTCTCTCTGCAGTCGAAGCCTGGAAGGTTTAGGATTTCTATGTTTTTGCGTCATGATCCTAGTTCTCTATGCAACACGACGGGCGCCCCACTCGGCGTGGCGATCTCATCGGCCCTGCGCGAGATGCTGTCCGGCCGACAAGGGACTTTGGATATCACCATCCCCGAGGCTCCAAACCTCGATGGCCGCGTCAGGGGCGACGTCTTAAGCAACTTTGCGCTGCTGTATAGCGGTGCAACGCCGCAATCCGCCTGAGAACGCGTCATGGAGCAGCCAGCCCTCAGTGTCCTCATCAATAATTACAACTACGCTCGCTTCGTCGGGCGGGCGATAGACAGCGTGTTGAACCAGGACGCGCACAACGTAGAGATAATCGTCGTCGATGACGGCTCTACCGACCAGTCGCGGTCTGTTCTGGAGGTGTATGGCAGCCGTGTGAAGGTGATCTTTCAGGAAAACGCAGGACAGGCCGCCGCAATCAATACCGCTGTGCGCGAAAGCGCGGGCGAGATCCTTTGTTTTCTGGATGCCGACGATTGGTGGGCGCCGAGCAAGCTGTCGGCAACGGCTGCAGCGTTCCGCGCAAACCCTCACGCATCGCTCGTCTATCACCGACTGCAGCCAACCCTTGTCGATGGCACGCCGACTTCCAAACCGATCCCTCGAAGCCTGTGTTCGGGCGCTTTGTCGCCTCTACTCACAAGATCGGCTGGCTGGTGGCCGTTTCCGATGACGTCAGCCATCGCGGTACGACGTAGCGCATGGAATGCAGCGGGCAGCATTCCCGAACAGTTCCGCATATCAGCCGATGCCTGGCTCGTGGGGATCTATCCGTTTCTGGGGGACGTCATTGCCATGTCGGATCCGCTTGGGTTCTACCGCATCCACAATAACAACTGGTATCGCTCGACCGAAGATGCGACCACACTAAGGAAGCGGATGACGCACTGGCAGCAAACCGTTGAGGCAACGAACCTGTTTCTCTCAGCCCATAAGCTGCCGGCAAGACTACATCTGACGGATCACTATCCCTATCGCGTCGCGTCGGCAAAGCTGCAGGGAGCCGATGCACGCACCCGGTTCAAGCTTGCCGTCGAAGGCCTCTTCTTTGCCGGCGAACCGAACCTGCTCAGGCGGGCGCGCGATAGTTTGCGCTCGGCACACGGCCTGTCACGGCTCGGTCTGGGCGCCGGCTTGTCGGAGGCAGCGGAATGAAGGCGCTGCTATTGGTGTCCGAACTGGAAGATTATACCATCGCGTTTGCCAGCGGCGTTGCCCAACACCTTGACGTTGTGCTTGCCGTGCCGCGCCGGCGCTACGCACATCTCGCCTCTTCCATCGATCCAGCTGTCGATCTGCACCTTCTGGACTGGCCAAGACACCGTTCTGTCTCCAATCCCTGGTTTCTGTACCAGCTTACGCATCTGATCCGGCGGGAGCGGCCGAACCTCATCCATCTCCTTAGCAATTCGACACTTTGGCTGAACCTCGCCGCGCCATTCTGGCGCCCGATCCCGCTTGTGACGACCGTTCATGACGTGGAAATCCATCCCGGCGACTCCGATACGCGTACGCTGCCCGGCTGGGCCCCCGAATTGATGGTGAAGCAATCGGGACATCTTGTTGTCCACGGTGAGGGACTGAAGCGGCTGGCCGTCGATCGATATTCAAAATCGCCGGACTGTGTCCATGTTCTGTCGCATCCCTCCATCCTTCGTTATGCAGAGCTCGCCCGGCGACAGAAGATGGTGCCGCGCCAAGCGGATGGAACTATACGCGTCCTGCTCTTCGGACGGATTTTTGCCTACAAAGGCCTGGAACATCTGGTCCGGGCCGAGGCGATGCTCAAGGACGCACTTCCCAACCTGCGCATCACGGTCGCAGGACGTGGCGACAATCCGCTTATCTTCCAGCCGCTCATGGGGGATGTCGGCCGCTACGACATTCGCAATCGTTTCATCGAGGATGCAGAGGTCGCCCAGCTTTTCCTGGACACCGACATCGTCGTGCTTCCCTATACGGAAGCATCCCAAAGCGGTGTGCTCAACCTTGCGGCCGCATTTGGCAAACCGGTCATCGTTACGGATGTCGGCGAGTTGCGAGGCACCGTTCAGCCCAACGGGCTGGGAATGGTGGTCTCTCCCGGAGATGCCAAAGAACTCGCGGCAGCAATCAGGACATTGGCAGACAACGGCGAGCTTAGAAACAATTTCGGTGCCAATGCGCTCGAATGGGCACAAGGACCGAATTCGCCTGAACGGGTCGGCGCTCAAGCCGCGGCTGTTTATCGGGAGGTGGTCGGGTCATGCTGATGGAGGCCCTCACGGACAGAAGTCGAATGGCAGCACGGAACGCGGCTAGCGTCCGCCACTATGTTCCGGGCGGCTGCGAGAACGGCGGCGGAATCGGCAGGCTGATCGGCTATATAACAGAGACCGCGAAAGAGACCGGAACGCAACATTTCGTCACCGATACCAGAGGGGCTCGATGGTCCAAGGTGGCATCACCCGCACGCCTGCTCGCCGCCATCCTGACGATGGCAAAGGACCGGATTGTTGCGCCCGCTCGCATTCACCATATCCATATCGCCGGCCGCGGCAGCACCTCCCGAAAACTGATCCTGACCGAGGCTGCCCGTTTGCTCGGGTGTTGCCACATATTGCACCTGCATGATTACGACTATGCCGGCGACTTTGCGCAACGCTCGCCGCGCCAACAACGGCTCATACGTCGGATGTTTCAAAATGCCGATTGCGTTGTGGCGCTCGGCCAGCGCGATCGCATGACGCTGACGACACTTCTGGGCGTTGACGAGCACCGCACGGTCGTTGCCCATAATTGCGTCCCCGACCCTGGGTCGCACGATATTCGCGTCGGTCAGATACCGTTGATCGTATTCCTTGGCCGGTTGAGTGAACGCAAGGGGGTCAGAGAGCTTCTGTTGGCGCTGAGCCACCCGGTCATGAAAGAACTCCAGTGGCGGGCTGTACTTGCAGGCGACGGACCTGTTGAGGATTATCGCCGTCAGGCTGACGCCATGGCGCTTGCAAATCTGGTAGAAATGCCCGGCTGGCTTGACGCCGGTGAGGCGCGAGCCCTGTGTGCGCGTGCAGATATACTGGTCCTGCCTTCGCACGCCGAAGGTCTGGCAATGGCCGTGCTCGAAGGGCTGTCCCACGGTCTCGCCGTCGTCACCACGCGTGTCGGGGCGCATGACGAAGTCATTACCGACGGCGAAACCGGCATCTTCGTCCCAGTCGGAGACCAGGATGCCCTGGCTGCAGCCCTGGCGAAGCTGGTGTCCGATCCAGAAATCTGCATCCGCCTCTCGGTCCAGGGGCGCACACATTATCTCAACCATTTCAGCATGAGGGCCTATATGCGGTCGCTCGAGAAACTTTACGAAACCGTTTCCGCGAAACCTCAAGCAATGGTTGGCGCACAATGACGATTTCCACTGTTCCGCCGGACCGCAACCTTCCCATCTCGCCGATGCGCTACGACCCTCGCTTTCAGGTGGAGACCAAGGCGGACAACTTGGATCTGGGATCCGTCTTCCGTCTCGTCCGGCGAAGAATGATCATGATCATCGCGATAACCATTCTGTTCATGGCGCCCGCGGCGATTATGATCTTTGGGTTGGAGCCCACCTACCAGGGCTGGGCCCGGTTAATTGTCCACCAGCCCCTCGCAACATCACTTGATACGGACGATGCCGGCCACAGTGATCTGCTTGACGCGAAATCGGAGACTGAACGGCTTCGATCCAGAAGCATCGCAGAGCGTGTTGTCCGCGAACTGCATCTTGAAGTGCGGGAGGAATTCAATCCTGCGCTGCGGGAGATCTCGTTCTTTGAAAGGGTCCGGGCCACGTTGCGTGGCCTGTTCGACACAAAAAAAACCACCCCGCCTGATCGGGACAACATCAACGCCATCATCCCGGAATATTTCAGGGCGCTCGGCGTGTGGCATGAAGATAAGAGTGACGTTGTCCAGATCAGCTTCAATTCGACTGATCCTCTACTGGCAGCCGCAGTTCCGAACCGGATCATCAGCATTTACCTCGATGAACGGAAGGGCAGTGTCGATGCCCGCCTCGAGACAGCGGGAGAATGGATCCGACAGCGCATCACCGAACAGCAGGCTCGCGCGGACATTTCTCGCGACGCTGCCCGCAAATACCAAGAATCGATGGACGTCGTCTCGAAAGAGGACGCTCAGGAGGAACGGATCAAGTCATTTCTAGAGCTCACTGGCCGGGAAGGGAAAATCGAAGAAAGCCGCGTTGAGGTAGAGGGGGTGATATCGGCGCTGGAAGCAGCGGATAAAGCTTCGGTCGTAGCACAGAATATCGTCGTCCCCGATAGCATTGCCATAAAGCAACGCGATCTTCGCGGACAGGAGCAGGACCTCGCCCGTCTTCTTGAGACATATGACGGCAATGCCGACGCCGTGGTGGATTTACGTGGCGAGATCGAAAAATCCCGTGCCGATCTCGACCTTGCGACCAAGCAATATCTCCAGACAATGCGCGCGAAGCTCACCGCACTTGATCATGAAGCTGAAGGAGTACAATCCCGGCTGGTTGTTGCTCAAGAAAAACGCATTCGCGATGCGCTGGTGCAGACGGAGTTGTTGCGACTGCAGAAAATCGCCGAAAAGGAACAAACGGCACTCGACAAGCTTGAGAACCAGCGCCGTGACCTCGCCGCGAAGGCCATGCTGCCGGGGGCGGAATTGGAAGTTTTATCACCGGCTACAGTGCCGCTCGCGCCGCAGGGACGTGGACGGCTTTTCTATCTGGTAGGCGCCCTCCTGGCTGCAATCTCGGGAGCCGTAACGGCTGCTTTCGTGATCGAGATGTCGGACCGGACCGTCCGGAGTTTCGACCAAGTAACTGCAATGGCGCGCACGATACCGGCTGGACTTATCCCGCGTCTGGCGCGGTGGGAAAATTCGAAAACGATGTTCGAACATATGCCGGTCCCGATGTTTGACGAAGCAATCCGTACCGTGGTGCTTTCACTCAAGCAGTCCAATGGCGGCAAGTCGCCGAGCAGTATCGTCGTTACCTCGGCCCACAGCGGAGAAGGCAAGTCGCTGGTCGCGAGATCGCTGGCTATCGAACTTGCCGCCGCCGCAATTCCGGTGCTGCTGGTCGATGGCGACCTTCGGCGGGGAAGACTCGATTCGTTTTTCAGGTCGGGGTTAAAGTACGGACTGAACGAATTCCTGAATGGCCAGGCCGATCTCCGCGACATCATCTACCGCCATCCATGCGGTATCGACTTCATTCCGTCCGGAAGATTTAGTCTCCAGCGGCGCATCCGTTCGAACGGCTTGGCGGAAATCATCGAGATAGCAGGCGCCGCTGGCCAGATTGTCATCTTCGACAGCGCGCCTGTGCTCGCCTCGGCAGATACCGTGCATTTGACTGCCCTGGCGGAAAGAACACTGGCGGTCGTTAGATGGGGAAAGACGAGCCGCCGCGCGGTCGAGTTCAGCCTGCAGCAGATGAAAATCTCGAGAAATTCTGAAATCGTTGTCGCGATCAACAATGTAAATCCCGCAAGGCACGCGCTATATAATTTCAGTGATTCGGAACTATTTTCGAAATCACTGATGAAATACTACAGCTTAAAGGGAGCTAATACTTAAAATATAAAGCGCTAAACTCTCATTTGTGTGATATTGTACGAAATATACAGCATCATCCGCTTCTGCATTGGTATTCGAGTTGGAGGGCAATCATGGATACGGGAATGACAAAGAACCGAAAAGTCGCGCTGATTACGGGTATAACAGGTCAGGACGGTGCCTATTTGGCCGAATTGCTCCTGGAGAAGGGCTATATCGTTCACGGCCTCAAGCGACGCTCATCGTCCTTCAACACCAGTCGAATCGAGCATCTATACGAGGATCCCCATGTCGAGAATCCGCGTTTTATTCTGCATTTCGGGGACATGACAGATTCAACCAATCTCATCCGTGTCGTTCAGGAAACGCAGCCGGACGAGGTCTATAATCTTGCCGCACAGAGCCACGTTCAAGTCTCTTTCGAGACGCCGGAATATACTGCTAACGCAGATGGAACCGGGACACTTCGGCTGCTTGAAGCAATTCGCCTCCTTGGGCTGACAAGGAAGACCCGCTTCTATCAAGCGTCCACCTCCGAGCTCTACGGCAAAGTCCAGGAAGTCCCGCAGAGCGAAACGACCCCGTTCTACCCTCGATCACCCTACGCGGTGGCCAAGCTTTATGCCTATTGGATAGTGGTCAATTATCGCGAGGCATATGGCATGCACGCCTCGAACGGTATTTTGTTCAATCATGAAAGCCCGATCCGCGGCGAAACCTTCGTGACGCGTAAAATCACCCGGGCAGCGGCTGCGATCCATCTTGGGCTGCAGGATAGGCTCTATCTCGGCAATTTGGATGCCAAGCGCGACTGGGGACATGCACGCGAATATGTCCGCGGCATGTGGCTGATGCTGCAACAGGACGAACCGGAGGACTATGTCCTTGCGACCGGCGAAACGCACTCCGTTCGCTCCTTTGTCGACAAGGCCTTTGCAAAGGTCGGCATGCCTATTGATTGGCGTGGGAACGGGGTTGAGGAAAAGGGATACGATAAGACATCCGGCCAGTGCGTGGTGGAGATCGATCCAGCTTACTTCCGCCCGACCGAAGTTGATCTTCTGATTGGCGATCCGACGAAGGCGCACACGAAGCTTGGCTGGAAACATGAGACCAGTCTGGATCAGCTGGTTACGGAGATGGTTCGCGAGGATCTGAAGGTCATGGCACGAAACGTGCCGTCGGTAGGCGTAACCAAAGGTTTTGCCTATGCCTGAGGTGATCTATAGCCTTGCCGGAAAAAGGGTCTATGTCGCGGGCCACCGCGGCATGGTAGGCTCTGCGATCGTGCGGCGTCTCGCTTCCGAGGGCTGCGAGATCTTGACGGCCACCCGCGCCGAGGTCGATCTCAGACGGCAGGACCAGGTTGAGGCCTGGATGAACAAGAACCGTCCCGACGCCGTCTTCCTCGCTGCTGCGAGGGTTGGCGGTATTCTGGCGAACGATACCTATCCGGCCGACTTCCTTTACGACAACTTGATTCTCCAAGCGAACGTCATCCATGCAGCTCATAGAACTCACGTCGAAAAACTGATGTTTCTTGGCTCGTCCTGCATCTATCCAAAATTCGCCGATCAGCCCATCGTTGAGGACTCACTCCTGACTGGATCGCTTGAACCCACGAATGAATGGTATGCGGTTGCCAAGATTGCCGGATTAAAGCTCTGCCATGCTTATCGCAAACAGCACGGTAGAGATTTCATCTCGGCCATGCCTACCAATCTTTATGGTCCAGGGGATAATTTTGACCTCGGGTCAAGCCATGTCATGCCGGCGCTGATACGCAAGGCGCATGAGGCCAAGATCAACCAGCAGCAAGAGATATGCATCTGGGGTACTGGCACGCCGCGGCGCGAATTCCTGCATGTTGACGATTGCGCCGACGCCTGCCTCCATCTCATGAAGACCTATTCCGCCGAAAGTCATGTGAACGTAGGTTCGGGCGAGGACATTACTATCCTGGATTTGGGATACCTCGTCTCCAAGGTCGTTGGTTTCGAAGGCAAGATCACGCGCGACCTGACCAAGCCAGACGGCACGCCACGTAAACTCTTGAGCGTCGACAAGCTTCGCACGCTCGGCTGGTCTCCTAAGATCGGTCTGAAGGAGGGTATCGCGGACGCTTACCGCTCCTTCCTTGATGGGCATTATCTCGAACGCAGCAACAGGCTATGTCCAGCGACTTGATCGGTCAAAGCGGCATCAGGTTTGGGAGAGCCAAGACTTCGGCGCTGCACGCGCCCACGCTCTCGACGGTCGCACATCATCCCTCACGCACAGCGAATTTGCGCGAGGAATAATAAGGATTTGTCTCGGGGGGGACGCACATGCTGGGGGGAGCAAATAATGCAACCAGTAGAAATTAGGATTGCAGCGTTAATTTTCCTAATAACCGTGTGGGCGATGGTTATCAGAGCGGCAATGGATTTTTTCCCGGTCGAGATGCCGGTATCGCTTATCGCGCTTTTACACGGATAGGCAACGTCGGATGGCTCCGTGAGATTACCTTCGGCTGGCTGTCGAACGACAATCGCTGCAGTACAGTCGGCAGGCGTGGCTGCACCGCGTTTGAAACGCGTGGCCACTCTTTTCCTGAAGCAGGGCATTCAGTTCTTCCTCGCCGATCTTTGGCGCCGGTGGGTTTTCGACGAGGCGGTAAAACTCTCGATCGCTGAGCGATCTTGACAATATCGGAGGCTGAAAAAGTATTACTTTTTGATAGCGTGACTTGGTTTTGCGGCGCTCTGAGACTATCTACATCCAGCCATCATCGTTGAAAGGTCCGCAAGCGATCTTTTTAACGGGGACCTGAACAGTGGTCCGGAATAGGTTTTCGAAAGGATGTATCATGAAAGTCTCCGGCGATCTTCTCATCGGCGGCGCGGCTCTGCGGGGCGGCGCAGCCAGCTTTTCCGCCACCAATCCCGCCATCGGCTCAACTATGGAGCCGAGCTTTGCCGGAGCGACGAAAAATCAGGTGGAGCAAGCCACGGCTATCGCCTGGGATGCTTTTCCCATTTATCGGGAGACACCGCTGGAGAAACGCGCGCTTTTCCTGGAGGCGATTGCAGAGAACATTCTCGAACTCGGTGACGATCTGATCCTGAGGGCAATGGACGAAACCGGCCTGCCGCGTGGGCGTCTCGAAGGCGAGCGAGCGAGAACCGTCGGCCAGCTTTGCCTGTTCGCCAAAGAGGTACGCGAAGGTGCATTCCAAGAACTCCGGCTCGATCCGGCCGATCCCGACCGGAAGCCTGCACCCAAGCCTGATCTTCGTCTTCGCAACGTAGCTCTCGGGCCTGTGGCGGTGTTCGGCGCTTCGAATTTCCCTCTTGCCTTCTCCGTCGCAGGAGGCGATACGGCCTCCGCCCTTGCGGCCGGTTGTCCGGTCATCGTGAAGGCTCATTCGGCCCACCCAGGGACCTCGGCGCTTGTCGGCAGCGCCGTCCAGCAGGCGGTCGCAGCAAGCGGCCTGCCGGCAGGAACTTTCGCCTTACTGTTCGACGCTGGTTTTGAGGTTGGACAGATGCTGGTCGCCGATCATCGGATACGTGCAGTGGGCTTTACGGGCTCCCGGCGCGGCGGAACCGCGCTGATGAATATTGCCTCGGAGCGAAAGCAGCCAATTCCGGTCTACGCCGAAATGAGCAGCATCAATCCCGTCATCCTTTTCCCGAACGCCCTGCGGAACAACGCGGAAGCGATCGGGAAATCGTTCGCGTCCTCCCTGACCTTGGGAGCCGGTCAGTTCTGCACCAACCCAGGCCTCATCATCGCAATCGATGGCCCCGGCCTCGATGCGTTCATAAACGCTGCCTCCGCAGCTCTTCAGGAATCGCCGGCTCAAACGATGCTCACCGGGGGGATGTGCGAGGCCTATCGGAAGGGTGTCGCCAGACTGTCGGCCTCGTTGTCTGTATCGCAGCTGGCGACGGGAAAGCAGGGAACGCCGCAACAGGCAGCGGCGGCCCTCTTTGAAACGAGCTCGGCCTCCTTCCTGTCAGAGCCCGAGCTTCAGGAGGAGATATTCGGCGCAGCAGGATTGATCGTGCGTTGCCGGGATGAAGCAGATCTGCGCCAGGTCGTGAACTCTTTGGAAGGTCAATTGACGATTGCCCTGCACGTCCACCAAGACGACTTGTCGAATGCTGCGGAAATGCTTTCCCAGCTGGAGCTCCTGGCCGGTCGTCTCCTCGTGAACGGGTTCGGCACCGGCGTCGAGGTTTCTCCGGCGATGGTGCACGGCGGGCCGTACCCGGCAACGTCCGACGGTCGGTCGACTTCAGTCGGCACCCTGGCAATCTATCGGTTTTTGCGACCGGTTTCCTACCAGGACTTTCCACCTGAGTTGCTTCCGGCGCCACTTCAGAGCAGGTAGCTCCCAGCATCCGCGTTCTTACCAGCAACCTATCTCGTGAGGGAAACGAGGGGGCGACCTTTCGAGGAGCACCCTCCCACCCCGCGCGCGACCAACGCTACGGACATGAGCGGTTGGCCGAAGATGCCCGTCCGGACCTCACCGCCGGTGGGACTGGTCGTCGACTTTGACGGGGCCGACTTGCGCCAAAAGATCCTACTCCTCCGGCCGAGCCAGCACGAAATCGTGCTCTACCTGCCAGAACTTACCCAGGAAACCGAGCTCGTTGGCGCGTACCGGATCCTCAACCTGCTGGAACTTGGCAAGCAAGCTCTCCTTCACACCGAAGACGGCGTCAGAATGGATATACGGGTCGTCCGGATCAAAGATGTGTGTCGTGAGCGTCTCGAAGCCGTGAGCCTTGATGATGTAGTGCAGGTGAGCAGGCCTGTAGGGGTGGCGACCGAGCGCGCCGAGCAGCTTGCCAACCGGTCCATCGTCCGGGATCGGGTAATACTTAGGCTTGACCGCACGAAACCAGTAACGGCCATCCGCGCCGGTGCGAAAGACGCCGCGGAGGTTGAAGTCTGGTTGGATTCCTTTCTGCTGCACGTCGTAGAAGCCTTCGTCGTTGGCCTGCCAGACGTCGATCACAGCGTTGGCAATCGGCCGGCCATCAGTGCCGAGGATGTGGCCGCCGATCACCATGTCCTCGCCCTTCTGATCGAGGCAGATGTTGGCGCCCATCGGCAGTTCTGGCGCGTCGGCAACGTGAAACGGGCCAAGAACGGTGCTTTCGGAAGCCCCTGAGGGCTTGCGGTTATTGATGGCGTCGACCAGCATCGACACGCCGAGCACGTCCGACAGCAGGATAAATTCTTGTCGCCATTCGTTGCATGTGTGCCCTGTGCGGGTGAGAAAAAGGATTGCCTCCATCCATTCCTCCTGCGTCGGCTCAAGCTCCTTTACCGCCTCGTGCAGCTTGCGTGTTACGACCTCCATCACACGCTTCAGGCGCTGGTCTGTGGCGGTGGCGTTCCGGCTCGTCACCACCTCAACTGAGTTCTCCTCTGTGAAGAAACCCTTTTCATGTGCGTCAATCATGGCCTCATTTCCCTAAAACGGTGGTCAGCACGCGCCGCAGTTCGGCTGACGGATCGTCGACGATCGCCTCGCTTCGCCAGGCGATATGATGGTCGGGACGCACGAGCAGGACGCCACTGTCGCGGATTTCGCGCATATTCGCCCAGTCGCCGGTAAAGTCCTGCCAGGGCTGACGCGGACCGATCAGCTGTGCGGCTATATCGATGCCCCGTTCCTTCCCCAGGGTTCGGGCGGCCTCGATCCAACCCTGCCCGCCAATGCCGGTGAGCACCGTGAACTTGCCGTGTCCAGCAAGGTCGAGCGTCGACAGCTTTTCACCTGTCGCGGAATAAACCCAGGCATGTGGAAGCCTTGCACCCGGCCAACTCGTCTGCTGGCAGTGCAGCTCCGGGTCTCTGGCGAACGCCGGCTCCGCCTGCCCATCCGTTACGATTGCGCCGGATCGATAGCGCTGGTTCATCTCGACGCCGTGGCAATCGAACTCATAGACCTTGTCGGCGATCGCCTTGCGGATGGCGGCGCGCTGTTCTTCAGCAGCAACCGTGTTGTTGCAGCGAGCATCCATGTTCTGCTGCATCTTAACCGGATCGATCGAATCAAGCAGGCCAAGCGCCTTGAAGATCGGCCCGAATTCTTCGATCGACTTGTTGGCGCGGGTGACGATCTGCTTGGCGACAGGCGCTCGCTCGTCCTGATAGCTATCGAGAAGTTTCTGGTCAGCGGCGCCCTTGAGGACGAAAGCCAGCTTCCATGCCAGGTTGAATGCATCCTGGATCGAGGTGTTCGAGCCGAGCCCGTTTGACGGCGGATGGCGATGGGTGGCGTCGCCCATGCAGAAGACGCGGCCGTTCGACATTGACGTCGCGTACATGTTGTTGACGGTCCAGGTCGAGACCGACTTGATCGTCATCTCGAGATCGGGATCGCCGACCAGGTCGCGCACGACCTTCTTCGCATGCGCTTCATCCACCGAAGGGGCCGGCTGATTGATGTCGTAACCCCAGACGATCAGCCACTCGTTCCACGGCCTGACCATGCGCACCAGACCCATGCCGATGCCGCCGACATCGGCGCCCGGCTGCAGCACCCAGTAAAGCACCGAGGGTCGATGGGCGACCAGTCGCGACAGATCCGCCTCAAACAGAATGTTCATCGAACCGGCAACGCCCATCTTGCCTTCGAATGTCAGGCCCGCATGTTCCGCAACCCTGGAATTGCCGCCATCGGCGCCCACCAGATATTTCGAGCGGACGGTGAACTCCTTGCCGGTCAGCCGGTCGAGACAGGTCGTCGTAACCCCGTCTTCATCCTGCACATGGCTTCGATATTCCGTCGACATGCGCGACTGGCTGCCGCGCGAACAGGCCGTCTTGTAGAGGAGCGGCTCCATGAAGGTCTGCGGCAGGTCATTCATAAGGGTCGGCGAGGACAGCTGGTGCTCGGCGCGCGACAGCGGATGTTTGCCCCAGCTTTTCATCCGGCCGATCTCCTCGCCGGTGAGCGAGGTGCAGAAGACGTTCTCACCCATCAGGTCCTGCTCGGCCGCGAACATATAGGCCTCATCCTCCACGTCGCGGCCGAGATCGCGCAGCACCTCCATGGTGCGCTGGTTGGTGATGTGGGCGCGCGGTGTGCTGGCGAGCCAGCGGTAGCGGTTGATCACCAGGTTCTCGACCCCGTAGGACGAGAGCAGGGCAGCGCTGGCGGAGCCTGCTGGGCCGGTGCCGATGATGAGTACGTCGGTGGTAATGTCAGCCATGAGGCCCTCCCCTATGCGTGAGATTGAGCGGCCCGCCCTTCAGGACGCGGCGAACCGGGAAAAGCTGGATGCCGGTGCGTTCTGAGAACAGTCCCCAAAGGCCGCGCGGCGCAAACAGCATGATGGCGATGCCGAGAAGACCCAGCATCAGCAGGTACCAGGAGCCGTAATCGGCCAGGAGGTTCTGCAGCAGAAAAAAGATGATGACGCCGAGGATCGGTCCCTCGATCGTGCCGATGCCGCCGATCACGACGATGAAGATGACATAGGCGGTCCAGTCGGTGACCGAGAAGGCCGCATCCGGCGAAATCCGCGCCTTCTGCACATAGATCAGCGCCCCGGCAATGCCTGTCATGAAGGCGGTGGCGAGATAGACCAGCGTCTTCATCCGCCGCGCATCGACGCCGACGGCGCGGGCCGCCTGCTCGTTGTCGCGCACGGCGGCGAGACCAAGGCCCTGCTTGCTGCGCAGCAGCCCATAGATGAAGCCGATGGTCGCGACGACGAGGATCAGCGCCAGCCAGTAGGTCAGTGCATCGCCTGCCTGCGAGGCCTTCATGCCGAAGACATCGCGCATTGCGCCGACGCCCATCATGTCGCGGGTCGCATCCCGCGGCAACGAGGTGCCTGTGCCGCCGCCGAGCGCTTTCCACTGGGCCAGCAGCAACCGCACGACCTCGGCCACCACCCAGGTGCCTATGGCGAAATAGGGACCATAAAGCCGAAAGGTGAAGAAGGCTGTGGGAATGGCAAGGGCGACCGAGAACAGCCCGGCAATCAGGATTGCAACGACCGGATCGATGCCGAACAGGATGACGCCGCCGAACATCGTATAGGCGCCGAAGCCGACGAAGACCTGCTGGCCGACCGAGATCAGCCCGGCATAACCGGCAAGCAGGTTCCAGTTCTGCGCCAAGACCAGCATGGTGAGGATGAAGAACAAGTCCTGGATGACGCCGCGCGAGACGATGAAGGGTGCGGCGAAGGCAAGCAGCAAAAGGGCAATGATCGCCGCGGCGGACAATGTCGATGCCCTGGTGCGCGTCTCGACGGTGAAGGAGGGAATGGCCATGGTCATCGATGCACCTCAATCCGCCGCGCGCGGGAAAAGGCCGCGCGGCTTGAACAGGAGAACGGCGAGGAATGCCAGATGGCCGGCAAGGATCTGCCATTCCGGATTGATCGCAGCGCCCAGCGTCTGGGCAACGCCGAGAATGATGCCGCCGGCGAGCGTGCCCCAGAGCGAGCCAAGCCCGCCGATGATCACCGCCTCGAAGGCATAGATCAGCCGCGCCGGTCCTGATGTCGGATCGAAATTTGCTCGCGTCCCGAGGTAGAGAGCCGCGATCGTCACCACGACCATGGCAAGTCCCGTCGCCATGGCGAAGATACGTTGCGGCCGGATGCCCATCAGCCCTGCTGTCACCGGATCGTCCGAGGTTGCCCGGAAGGCGCGGCCGACGGACGTGCGATAGATCAGCTGGTTGAGACAGACGATGACGGCGACCGCCGAAACGAAGGTCATCAGCGGCATGATGCCGGCGGTGACGGGGCCTAAATTCACGGAGGCGCTTTCGAGGCTGCCGGCAAAGACGCGGCGGCTATCGGCGGAAAAACCTTCGAGCAAGCCGTTCTGGATGACGATCGACAGGCCGAAGGTGACGAGCAGCGGCGGCAGGATATCCTTGCCGAGCGTGCGGTTGAGCAGGAAATATTGCAGGCCCCAACCGATGGCGAACATCAGCGGCATCGCTATCAGGGCGGCAACAAACGGGTCGAGCCCGAGTGTCGTCACCAGCACCAGGATCAGGAAGGCGGCAAGCACGATCAGGTCGCCATGGGCGAGGTTGACCAGCCGCATAATGCCGAAGACGAGACTGAGCCCCGCTGCAAACAGCCCATAGAGCCCGCCGAGCAGCACGCCCTGGAGAATGGTATCAAGCCAGTTCATGGTGATCCGTCCCGAAATAGGCCTTGTGGATGTCGTTGCGGCTAAGATCGGCGGCGCGGCCGAAGAGCGTCACCCGCCCTTCCATCATGCAGTAGACGCGGTCGGCCACCTTCAGCGCCTGGGCGATGTCCTGCTCGACGATGACGATCGAAGCGCCGGTCTCGCGGATTCGTGGAAAGGCGGCGTAGATATCGCGGACCACGACAGGCGCCAGACCGAGGCTGATCTCGTCGCAGAGCAGCACCGCCGGATTGGACATCAGCCCGCGGCCGATCGCCACCATCTGCTGCTGCCCGCCGGAAAGTGCTGTGGCCGGATTGTCGCGCCGCTCCTTGAGGACCGGGAACAGCGAAAAGACGCTTTCGAGCGTCCACGGCCCATCGACCTTGCGGCCATAATTGCCGATCAGCAGGTTCTCCTCGACACTCAGCGATGGAAAGAGCTTTCGCCCTTCCGGCACCATGGCAATGCCGCGCGCCAGAATGTCAGGCGCCGGCAGCGCGCCGATCGGCTCGTCGCGGTAAAGGATCGACGAAGCCGCATTGGCGAGCACGCCCGAGATCGAGCGCATCAGCGTCGTCTTGCCGGCGCCGTTGGCGCCGATGATGGCGATGGTTTCGCCGGCGCCGACCGTAATATCGACACCGAACAGCGCCTGGAAATCACCGTAGGAGGCAGTCAAGCCTCTGGTTTCGAGCAGCGCCATCAGATCTCGATCCCCAGATAGATTTCGCGCACATCGCGCGAGGCCATGATGTCCTGCGGCTTGCCGATGCCGATGACCCTGCCGAAGTGCAGCACCAGCAGCCGCTCGACGACGGAATTCAGCGCGTGCAGCACATGCTCGATCCAGATGACCGCAACGCCGCGCGCATGAATGGCGCGGATCGTGGCAACCAACGACCGGCATTCGCCCTCGGTCAGTCCGCCGGCGATTTCATCGAGCAGCAGCAGCTTCGGTTCCGTCGCCAGCGCGCGCGCCAGTTCCAGCCGCTTGCGCTGCAGCAGCGACAGGCCTCCGGCCAGCACATTCGCCTTGTCGATCAGCCCCGTATCCACCAGGATTTCGGCGCAGCGGTCCGACACCTCGGCCTCGCGCCGCCGCGAGCCGAAAGCGCCGGCGACCAGGAGGTTTTCAAAGACCGTCAGCTTCTCGAACGGCTGCGGGATCTGGAAGGTGCGGCCCATTCCCGACAGGCAGCGCGCCATCGGCGGCGTGCGCGTCACATCGCTGCCGAGAAAGCGGATGGTGCCGCTATCGGCGGCGATATTGCCGGTGATCAGATTGAAGAGCGTCGACTTGCCGGCGCCGTTCGGCCCGATGATCCCCAGCGCCTCGCCTTCGCAGACGGCAAAGGAAATCTGCTCGGCGACGGTCAACGCTCCGAATTTCTTCGAGACACCATCGAGTTCGAGAATTGCCAAACCCATTCCTCCCAGAACAGGCGGGGCCTCTGGCGGGCCCCGCGCCCAAAATCAGGCGATAGCTTCCATCTTGCCGCCGACCGGTATGTTCGGCGCCGTCTTATTGTCGGTGATGACGAGATCGTAGCCGCCGCCGTCTTTGAGCCGCCACTGGCCGCCGACGAGCGGCGTCTTGGCAATGTTCTTGGCGGCAAACGGCGGCAGGCCCTTGCCGTCCCAGGCGATCGGCCCGACCAGCGTATCGAGCTTGGTCGCCGCAATCGCCTGCGCGACGGCATCCCCATCCTTGGGGTCTCCGGCCCGCTTCATCGCATCCACCGCCAGCTCGAACAGCGCATGGGCAAAACCGATCGGCTGTGTCCAGGGCCTGTTAGTCGCCTTGGTGAAGGCGGCTGCCACCTGTGTCGCACTTTCCCCCGTCAAGGACGACTTGAACGGATGGCTCGGCGTCCACCAGACTTCCGACGACAGATTATGCCCGGCATTGCCAAGCGCCTCCACGGTCTGCGGGAAGAGTAGCGCCTTGCCGATCGAGGCGATTTTCGGGGCGAAACCCTGCTGCTTGGCCTGGTTCCAGAAGGTGGTGAAGTCAGGCGGGATCACCACGCCGGTGATGATCTCGCACTGGCCCGATTTGAAGGCGTTGATCTGTGCCGAAAAATCGTCGGTCATATTCTGGTAGCGGCCGGGGTCGATCAGGCCATAGCCCATCTTTTCCAGCACCGGCGGGAAGCCGACGACCTTATCGCCCCAGGCATTGCCATCGCCATCATTGGGGAACAAGCCGCCGACCTTCTTATTGGTCTCGATCTGCGCCCACATATTGGTGAAGACGGAGATGACGTCCTCGAGACCCCAGAAGAAGTGATAGGCATAGTTGAATGGTTTCCACGAGGTGGGGTCGCCGGGATTGCCCTGCTGGCCGATGAACCAGGGTTGCCAGGGCGCCACCGTCGAAATACAGGGCATTTCCTCGGCCTCGCAGGTGGTCGCCACCGGATTGGTGGTCTCCGGCGTCGAGGCGACGAGGATCAGGTTCACCTCATCGGTGACGATCAGTTCCTTGGCGACCTCCGCCGCCCGGTTCGGATTGGACTGGCTGTCCTTGACGACGACCTCATAGTTGAGACCCATCGACTTGGTGGTCGTCAGAAAGCTGTCGATGACGAATTTGTCGGCCTCGCCGAAGGCGGCAAGCGGCCCCGTCTGCGGGCTGACATAACCGAGCTTGATCGCAGCATCCTGTGCGATTGCGGGGGCGGCAAGCCCGGATGTCGCCACCAGTGCCCCGGTGGCGGCCGTCGTCTTCAGAAAATCGCGTCTCGTAAACATGTTTCCTCCTCCCATTTTTCTCTCCTCCCAGAGAGCGTGATGTCTGTCGTCAACTCATGCCGGCCGTTTGCCCTGCCAGGCATCCTGTAGCAGGGCACGAATGGATTGCCGGTCGATCGGCCTCGGATTCCAGTAGGGATTTTCGGTGGCGATCTCGGCTGCGCGATCGAGATCGGTTTCGCTGAGGCCAAGATCCTTCAGCGCCTGCGGTGAACCGATCTGACTGGCGAAATCCCAAAGCCCGCCGCCGACCGAACCGCCAAAGATATCGGCGACAGGCGCCAGAAGTTCCGGCACGGCAGCGGCATTGTAGGCGGCGGTGTGGGGCAGCATGATCGCATGCGTGTCGGCGTGCGGCGTATCGAAAGTGCCGCCCAGCGTGTGGCAGATCTTGTGGTGCAGGGCCATACCGACCGTGCCGAGCACGGTGCCGCAGAGCCAGGCGCCGTAGAGCGCATCGGCGCGGACATCGGCATCCCGCGGCACAGCGACGATGTCGGGCAGACTGGTCTTGAAGGCCCGCAGCCCCTCCGCCGCCATCAATGTCGATATCGGGTTGCGATCCTGCGCGTAGAGCGCCTCGACCGCATGGGCCATGGCATTCAGGCCCGAGGTGACGCTCATGCCAACCGGCAGGCCGAGCGTCAGGGTGGGGTCGTAGATCACCACCTCAGGCAGGATGCTCGCATGGCGCACGGTGGTCTTGCGCCCGCCATCCGTCTGGCCGAGGATAGGCGTGACTTCCGATCCGGCATAGGTGGTCGGAATGACGATCTGATGCAGATCCGTGCGATAGGCGATTGCCTTGCCAAGCCCGGTGGTCGATCCGCCGCCGAGCGAAACGACGCAATCGGCCCGCGTTCGGAGAACCACCTCCATCGCCTCTTCGGTGACATCGACTGGCGTGTGCATGACGGCGCCGGCAAAGACGCCGACGGCGAGAGAGCCCAGCCGCGCGGCCAACGCTTCAGCGTCGGCCCTCTGTTGCGGCGTCGAGAGGACGAACGCCTTGGCGCATCCGAGCTTTTCCACCCATTCGCCGGCGGCAGCGCTCTTGCCTTCGCCGAAGACGATATGGGCGGGGCTGCCGCGATAGATGAAATCGCGGCTCATGTGTCGGCTCCCTGTCTGGCGCGGACCATGACGAAGGCGAGGTCGAGCCGCCAGGTCGTTGCGCCCTTGCCTTGCCGCTCGCTCTGGCGCTCGAAGCTTCGCACTAGCTCCGGCTTGACGGCGAAGATCGCGTCTTCGGCCAGATGCGGATCGCTGCCGTCATAGATATGCGTGGTGATCGTCTCGAAGCCCGGCGCCTTGATGATGAAATGAAGATGCGCCGGGCGGCGCAGCGGATAGCCCGCCTCCCGCAGAAGCTTTCCCACCGGACCATCGTCGGGCACGCCATAGCCACATGGCTTTATGGTCCGATAGTAGAAACGTCCGTCCGCATCCGTGCGGAAGCTGCCGCGCAGATTGAATTCCGGTTGCAGGTCCGGCTGCTGGTTTTCGTAGAGCCCTTGAGCATTGGCCTGCCAGGTGATGATTTCGGTATTCGCGATAGGATCGCCATCGAGATCCTGCACGCGGCCGGAAACCTCCAGTGTCTCGCCGATTCCATCGAGCGAAATATTGCCGCCGAGCGGCAGTTGCGGAACGTCGGCGCGGAAGAAAGGTCCGCGCACGGTGTTGGGGGTGGCCGTCTTCGGACGGCGCGAGTTGATCTCCTCGACCAGTGCCGAAGCGCCGAGCAGATCCGACAGCAGCACCCACTCCTGGCGCCGCTCGTCGCTGGCGTGGCCGACATCGGTCAAGAATTCGATGACCTGGCGCCATTCCGCCTGGGTGGGTCGCACTTCGCGGATCAAGGTATGAAGATGCGTCACCGCCGCCGCGAGAACCTGCGGCAGGCTGTGCTCCTTTGATGGCGGAAGTCGTTGCGCGAACATGTCATGCGAGTTGGCCTCGCTGAAATTCAGCGCCATCGGACCCGGCGTCATGCGTCTCCTCCAAAGCAATGGCTGGTAGAGATAAATTAGCGCGAGATCACGTTGCCCATGATGATTTTATTCCAGTTTAATATATCATATCGTTATGAAGATAGATGAACGACATCTTGTCCAACTGGCTGCGGTCGTCAAAACCGGCGGCGTCACCGAGGGCGCGGCCCTGCTCGGCCTTTCCCAGCCGGCGGTGTCGCGCACGCTTTCCATGCTGGAAGCGCGGATCGGGGAACCGCTCTTTATCAAGGGCCGCCGTCCGCTGCAGCCGACGCCGCTCGGCCGAGCCTTGGCCGACCACGGTCAGACCATGCTCTCGGCATCACGCAAGGCCTCCGATGTCGTCGAAAGCTTTCGGGTCGGCAGGAGCGGCGTGGTGCGTGTCGGCGGCACGCCTTTTTTCATGGACGCGTTGATCGCCGGGATGGTCGCCGAGTTCCAGAACCTGCATCCAGACGTGCGCATCGACCAGACCTATGGTTATTTCCCAGACCTCCGGGCCGCGCTCAATGCCGACCAGATCGACCTTGCCATCTGTCCAATCGATATTCTCGACGAGGGCTCCGGCCTTGAATTCCAGCAAATCCTGCCCGGCCGCAACGTCATCGCCTGCCGGGTCACCCATCCATTGCTGTTGAAGCGGCGGCCTCAACCGGCACACCTGCTCGATTTTCCCTGGGTGGCACCACCGCCAGGCAGCCCGCTGCTTACCGATCTGCGCAGCATGCTCCTGTCTTTCGGCGCAACCGAAGTCAAGATTCGCTATTCGGGCGGCTCCCTCATGAGTGTCGTCCACTACATGAAGGCGGCTGACGCACTGACCATCATGCCGCACAGCGTCGTCTTCGCATTGCGTAACGAAAAATCCATCACAGCCCTGCCCGTCCCCATCCCCCATCCGGAACGCGCGCTCGGTCTGTTGAAGCGTTCGGACGCACCTCGCACGCCTGCCGTAGATCACTTCGCCCGCCACATCCGCACGGGCTTCGATAACCTCAAGCACCTGATCAAGCGGCATGAGCAGTCAGTGGTCTGGGGCTCATAAACACGATGCAAGAATTTGATGTAGGTTGGCGCCACTACACATTCGACTTGACATCGACGACCCAGATACAGCCGGGTTGTCCTTCCTCATGGCCATATTCCTTGTCAAGGAAACCGTCATCGGTAAAGACGGCAGCCACCCGCTGTTTTAGCAACGCCTCGACGCTCCGATCGGCGCTCGAAATCGGGCCAGCAACAGGCGCGGTTCTTTTTGCTCGCTACTGCGGCAGAACAAAAAAGCGAATCCCGAAGAAGCGCACGCGAGAGCACGTATACTCTAGGAAAAATGTAGACATACTTTATTTTAGCGTCGTCTATTCCGGAGGGTATGATGAAGATCACAAGACGCGCTTTCACTGCGGTGGTGGCAGGTGCCATCGCGACACCTTTGATGCAGGTTCGACTGGCTGGTGCGGCTGACAAGGTCGTGCGCATCGGTTACCAGAAATATGGAACTCTGGTGCTTCTCAAGGGCAAAGGGTTGCTGGAGAACAAACTCAAATCCATTGACTACACCGTTGAATGGACTGAATTTCCGGGCGGTCCCCAGCTCCTCGAAGCCCTGAACGCTGGTGCTGTCGATTTCGGATCGACCGGGGAAACGCCGCCGATCTTCGCCCAGGCGGCGAACGCTCCGCTTGTCTATATCGCACACGAGCCGCCCGCCCCGCGCGGTGAAGCCATACTTGTCCCGAAGGATAGCCCCATCAAGTCCGTTGCCGACCTGAAGGGCAAGAAGGTCGCCTTTAACAAAGGCTCGAACGTGCACTACCTGCTCGTCAAGGCGCTCGAAGAAGCCGGTTTGACCTACGAGGACGTGGAGCCATCCTTTCTCGCCCCGGCCGATGGCCGCGCGGCTTTCGAAAAGGGCGCAGTGGATGCATGGGTCATCTGGGATCCCTTCCAGGCAGCTGCGGAAGTGGCGATCGAAGCGCGAGAGCTCAGAAACGGCGAGGGCATCGTTCCCAACCACCAGTTCTATCTCGGCACGACTTCGCTGGTTGACGGCCATGCCCAGGCGATCGATGTCTTGATCGACGCCATTTCCGAGATCGACGAATGGACCAAGTCCGACACCGCGGCTGCGGCTGCGGAGCTATCACCGTCGGTCGGCATCCCCGAACCTGTCCTCGTCAAGGCGCTCGAACGTCAGTCCTACGGGATCAAGAGTCTGGATGACACCGTCGTCGCGCAGCAGCAGAGCATCGCCGACACCTTTTTCAAACTGAAGCTCATTCCCAAAGAGGTGACGATTGCGGACGTCGTCCGCAAGGGCAAGGCGTGATGCCCATCTTCAGGATCTGAGCACTGGCTCGAGCGAGAAGGTCTGGCCGCCTTCTCGCATGACACTCAGCCGGGACACCGGGCTCCGTGTGAAGCTGAGACGCGGTGCATTGGGAGGGGCCGCAAATCAGAACGCAACCCTCTCAGTCGTGAGTTTTGGCGCCGGCGATCCGGCGCGGTTCGATCGTCCGGTTTGCGTGGAAAACCTAATTGGCGGCAGGCGTCTTCACGATCAAATCTCTCAGAAAGTCATTGCACCAGCGAGAGACGTCGTGTTCGAGCAGATGATCCATCATTCCCCGCCAGCGTTCGCGGCGTTCTTCGATCGACATCGTGAGTGCCTTGGCAAGGGCATTGGCGGTGCCTTCGACATCATAGGGATTAACCAGCAGCGCACCTTTCAACTCGCGGGCTGCGCCGGCAAAGCGGGAAAGAACGAGGACGCCCGGGCGATCGGGGTCTTGCGCCGCGACATATTCCTTCGCGACCAGGTTCATCCCATCGCGCAACGGCGTTACGAATCCGATTGTCGCAAGACGGTAGAGGCCAGCGAGCACATTTCTGCTGCTGGACCGATTAATGTAGCGGATCGGCACCCAATCCACGGTTCCTATCGCGCCATTTACCCGGCCCGCCTGTTCAGCCACCATTCGCTGCATCTGTTCATATTCAGGCACTTCGGATCGCGATTTGGGCGTGATCTGCAAGTATGTCACCTTGTTTTGATAGGCTGGATTGTTGGTGATGAAACGTTCGAAAGCGTCCAGACGCTGGGTAATGCCCTTCGAATAGTCGAGCCTGTCGACGCCGATGATCAAGTCGCGTCCCTCGACGCTCTGCCGGGCCTTGCGGACCATTATGTTTGCCGAAGCTTTGCCTGCGAGTTCAGCGAAAGCCGCGGTCTCGATCCCAATTGGGTAGGCAGCTGCCTTGAACGTCCGTCCGTGTGAATCAAATAAGCCGTCGCCGAGGTCGTTACCGATACCCTCCCGCGCGAGATAACCGGCGAAATTCTGAAGATCATGGTCGGTCTGGAAGCCGAGAAGGTCGTAGTGCGACAATCCACGCATGATTTCCTCATGCACCGGCATCGTGACGAGCACGTCGGCTGATGGCCAGGGGATGTGCAGGAAGAAACCGATTCGGTTTTTCAGCCCTATCCGGCGCAGTTCCGCCGCCAGCGGAATGAGATGATAATCATGCACCCAGATGACGTCGTCCGGCTCGATCAGCGGCGCCAGCCTCTGTGCGAAGAAGCGGTTGACGCGGAAATAGCCGGCCATTTCCTTGCGGCCATACTCTGCAAGATCGAGCCGATAGTGGCAAACCGGCCAGAGAACGCGGTTGGCAAAGCCGTGATAATATTCCTCGACGTCGGTGTCGGTCAGGTCGGTCACGGCATAGGTGATGTTACCTTGCTGCCGCAGCGAGAGCCTCTCCGGTTCACGGCTTCCGCTCGACTTGCCCGACCATCCCATCCAGATGCCCCCGCGTTCCTGGAGAGCGGCCTGCAAGGCGACGGCAAGACCGCCCGCCGGTGCCACGCCGTCTTTATCGGGAATCGGCACTCGATTGGAAACGACAACAAGCCGTGCCATTGCAAAGTCCTTTCAGGGAGTGTTCTAGCCGCGAATGGCCAATGATCCGATCAGTCCGCGAAGCTGCCGACATGGCAGGAGACCGAGACGCGCATACGCGAGTCGACGAACTGCTAGACTTACCTCTTTTGACTTCGCCAACCAATACTTGGTCGATAACATCGTCGGTGATGACCAGTCCAGACGCCTTCTGCCACATGACATGCGATCAGGCTAGCGCCATTCCATCGCTTTGGGTCATCAATGTTCGGTGACGTTTTCGGGTTTGGCTTTTCGGTTTCGCGATCTTGGCCCAACTCGGACCTGACATTCTGTCACGGCTGGCGCCTCACCAGCCCCGCGGCACCGTAAGAAGACTTAGGCCGGCTGCTGCTGAAATTTTCGACCAACTGGTCGAATGACGCGACGACTCGGTCAGACGCGCCAACCGGTGGATATGGTTCAACCCGGCTGAACTGACGCGTCCGGCCGGGTTGAGTCTGGAGCTTTACTTACCCATCATCTGCTTCGCGTTTTCGGGCGTAATAGCGGTGGTATCGACCGTTACTGTCGCCGGCACCGACGATGCGCAGTCCAGCAATATCGACTTAGCCATGTCGACCGCCTCTTTGCCTCCTGTCGGATAAGTGAAGGTCGCTGACCAGTCGCCCTTTGCGACTGCCTCGATCCCGCCTGCTGGACCCGGCAAGCCGTCGGTGCCGATGATCTTCACGCTCTTACCGGCACCTTTCGCAGCAAGTAGCGCACCCGCCGCCATCATGTCGTTGCTGGCATAGACCATCTTGATATCGGGATGAGCCTGCAGCATTGCCGCGAAGGCGGTCTGCGCTTTATCCGGCAACCAGTCAGCCGCTTGTTCCGCCACGATCTGGATCTTGGGGTTTGCCTTCACGCCATCTTTGAAGCCGTTGAGCCGTTCGACGGCTGGTGTCGAGCTCGGCAGCCCCTGCAGCACGGCTGCCTCGCCGCCGTCCGGCAGAAGCGTCTTGCTCGTATATTCGCCGGCGGCCAACGCGATTTTGTAGTTATCTCCTCCGATGAAAGCTGTGTAGTCCTTGCCAGCCTCACCGTTTGTCTTGCGGTCAAGTTCGATGACCGGGATACCCGCGTCCATTGCCCGCTTGACGGCGGGCGTAAGCGGAGCCGCCTCGAAAGGCGAGATCAACAGAAGGTCAACCTTTTGGGTGATGAAATTGTCGACCTGCGATGTCTGGGTGTTGACGTTGCCCGCGCCGTCAGCGATCTGCAGCGTGAACTGCGGGACTGCCTTGGCGGCTGCCTCTAGTTCATCGTTGACGTGCTGGCGATAGGGCTCCGCATTGTTGGCCTGCGAGAAGCCGATGACGAACTCGCCATCCTTGGCACAAGCCTTCACCAGCGGATCGGCAGCGTGGGCCACGCCGGCAATAGCAAGGCATGACCCGGCCAGGAGCGCCATGCGCCCGGCATGCGACAGTCGAAATGCATTCTGTGTCATTACTTTCTCCTCCACATTGATCCCGGATCCACCCTCCGGGTGATGCCGCCACACTACCTGCCCAATCCTTCGCGGCGACGAACGAGGGATTGAAGGACTGCCGCCAGAACGATAATTGCCGCGGTAGCAAGCAACTGCATCGCTGGCGTGATGTTGTTGAGCTGCAATATATTGGCCAAAGCGCCGAGCATGATCGTACCGGCGATTGTTCCGACCATTGAACCTGACCCGCCAAACAGGCTGGTTCCTCCGATGACGACAGCCGCGATGGCCGTCAATTCATATCCGGTCCCATCATTGGCACTCCCAAAATTGAATTGCCCGGCATGGACGATGCCAGCAAGCGCGGATGCAAAGCCGGTAATGGCGTAAACGGCGATCTTGATTGCTGAGACCGGAACACCTGAGATGCGGGCGGCGCGCTCATTTCCGCCGACGGCATAGACGTAACGGCCGAATCTGGTCGTGTTCAGCACCAGCGTGGCGATGCAGGCAAAGATCAAGAAGACGATCGTAGCCACGGGAACGACGTTGCCGAATAGTCGACCGCCCAGAATGGCAAAGATGGGCGGAGCGAGCCCAGGACCATCACCATAAGAGATATTGATGTATTGATTGTCCGACACAACGAGTGCAAGCCCGCGGGCTGCCTGTAGACCGGCGAGAGTCACGATAAACGCTTCAAGTCGAAACTTGCTTGAGATCGCTCCCTGGACCAACCCGAAGCAAATGCCCATCAGCAGCACTGCCAGCACCGTCGTGATCAGCCCAAAACCGCCTGAGACCATCAATGTTGCTGTTACCACGCTCGCAAGACCAAGTGTCGCCCCAACCGAGAGATCAATTCCGGCCGTGATGATCACGAACGTCATTCCGATCGCGATGATGCCAGTCTCAGACACCGCACGGACGATGTTGGCGATGTTGTCGGGTTGAATGAACAGGATGACACCGTGCCGACGCGGTGAGAAAATGATGCCCCCGGCGAAAACGAGTATAAGGCCGATCAAGCTTTGGAAGCGGACCAACACCGCAAGCGGATCCATCCGCTTGGCGGGCTGAATGGCTGGATTGGATGTAATTTGCTGTTCGGACATCAGGCCTCCCTCCCGTTGGCGGCCGCCAGGACTTCGTGTTCGTCGACGCCGCCAGAAAACTCAGCAACGCTGCTGCCGTTGCGCAAAACCACTATTCGATCGCACAGGCCGATCAGCTCGGGCATCTCGCTCGAAGCGACAAGAATGCCCAATCCCTCTGAAGCAAGTTTGCGCAGGCGGGCGTAGATTTCCCCCTTTGCGCCGACGTCGACGCCACGCGTCGGCTCGTCGAGAAGCAACAAGCGCGGATTTCCCAGCACTTCCTTTGCGAGGACGACCTTCTGTTGATTCCCCCCCGAAAGTGCCCCGACCGCGATCCCGGGATTCTTGGGACGGATGTCGAATTGGCCGAAAGAACTTTTGATCGCGTCCTCTTGGCGTCGCGCAGACATAAAGCCTCTTGGTGATATCCAGCGGATGATCGACATCACCAGATTGAGACCTACAGACATACGCAACATGAGCCCGGCTCCACGCCGGTCATCGGTTACGAATGCCAGTCCTGCCCTGCGAGCAGCCGCGATCGATTTAAGCCTGGTCGGTCTGCCACCAATCGTAATGTCCTCATGCCACCGGCCTGGCACGCCTGTTCCGTAGAGTGCGCTCAATAGCTCGGTTCGACCCGCCCCCATAACGCCAGCGAGCCCTACGATCTCGCCGCTACGAACATCGAGATCGACTTTGATGGGCGCCTGCCACCCGGGAGACGCGCGATGTGGGCGGAAGGAAGCCTGCCGCATCCGCAGGAGCACGTCACCAACACTATGGGCGCGGCGCGGATAAAGCTCGTTCAAAGGACGTCCGACGAGAAGCTGCACCAGTTCGGCCTGCGGAGCATCTGGTTTGGTGACACCAGCCACCTTGCCGTCCCGCATGACCGTTACGCGGTGAGCGATCTGCGGCACTTCCTCAAGACGATGCGAGATATAGACGATGCCAACGCCCGAGGACGCCAGGCCACGCATGATGTCGAACAATCGATTCACTTCGCCAACGGTTAAGGCAGCCGTCGGCTCATCCATGATGAGGGCTCTCGATGCGTAGGAAAGCGCCTTGACGATGGCGACGACCTGGCGCTGGCCGATCGAAAGCTCACTGACGAACTGGGTGGGATCGATCGATCGGTCGATCGCTTCCAGTCTTTTGCGCGCCTCTTGCAGCATCGCCTTGCCATCGAGCGTGCCATGCCGATGGACAAGCTCGCGCCCGAGAAAGAGATTGGCAGCCACGGTCAGGCTCGGAACGAGGTCCAGCTCCTGGAAGATCGTTGCGATTCCCGCTGCTTGTGCATCACGCGGGCTGTGAAATCGCGCGGGTTTGCCGTCGATGAAAATCTCTCCCTCGTCCGGCGTATTCACACCGGACAACAGGTTCATCAACGTCGACTTTCCGGCACCATTTTCACCAAGCAGCGCATGGATTTCGCCAACCTTTAGTTCGAAATCCACGCCGCGAAGCGCCTGAACGCCGCCGAAGCGCTTGACGACACCTTTCGCTGAAAGAACAACGTGGCTCATGCTGCCTCTCCACACGATTCACGCACCCGCAAAACTGGCGACAGTCGAATGGTCTCGCGGGGGCGGAGCTTGTTGCCTATCCGCTCGATCAGCAAGTCCGCCGCCTTCCTGCCAATCTCATCGCAAGGCTGGGCCATCAGCGTCAGGCGCGGTTCGAAATAATCTGCCCATTCGAAATCATCGATCCCAAGTACAGAAATGTCCGCGGGAACACGCAGCTTCCGCTCCCGGATAGCCCTCATAGCCCCGATCATCGCCAGATTGTTCGAAGCAAGAATCGCTGTCGGCGGCTCCTTCAGCTCCAACAAACGGTGAGTCGAAGCCGCGGCGTCGGCGGTGCTGCGATTGCCGTCGCTGATTAAATTGTCCTCTACCTCTATTCCCTTCTCGATCATCGCTGCGCGGAAGGCCTTTGCGCGCTCCACGGTCGTCGCAAAGCCGGGTTGACCGAGAATGATCCCAACCCGTCGATGATGCAGCGTCACGAGATGATCGACGAGCGTTTGTATTGCGGCGACGTTATCCGTCCCGACCTGGTCGAAACGGTTGTCCGACAGCCTGTCAACAAGCACACAGGGAAGGTCGGACCGGATGAGATAGTCCAGCGCTTTTTTAGGATCGCCCGAAGGCGCAAGTATAATCCCGTCGACTCGGCGTTGATGCAGATGCTGGACCAGTTCCAGCTCCCGGACCGGGTCATCTTGCGTGTCACAGAGGAACACGATCAAGCCCCGTTTGGAACACTCGGTTTCAATCGCACAGATGATGTCACTGAAATAAGGGTTCGAAATTGCGGAAATCGCGAGGCCGACGGTACCTGTCGACGACAGTTTGAGCGAGCGAGCGACTGTATTGGGGATATATCCGATCGCCTCCACGGACTCGAGGACGAGCTTGACCTTCTCGGGTGAGACGTAGCGCGTCTTATTGAGAACGTGCGAAACCGTGGAGACTGAGACCCCGGCCGCCTTTGCCACCTCGGAAATAGTCGTCATGAGCGCACTCCAGCTCTCGCCAGCAGCGCAACAAACAGGTTTTTCAAACTATCCTCCCAAGCGAAATTCCAACCTCCAGAGGCTCTCCCAGGATCCGCTATCTGATAACGCTAGCGCCATCGAAACGTTTGCGCAATCGTTTTTTTCTGCTAATTATTCATCATTCTCGTCGATGACAGTCTATTGGGAGGGAGATGCCATGTTGAAGGGTGTGCCGCCGTTCATTACGGCCGACGTGCTGTGGGTCATGGCCTCCATGGGTCACGGCGACGAACTGGCAATCGTGGATCGAAACTTCTCCGGTTTTCGTGTAGCGACCCAAACCACGAGCGGAAAGCTTCTCATCTTAGAGGGTGTCGATGCACCGACTGCAGTCCGCGGGATCCTTCAGATGATGCCCTTGGACACGTTTAGTGAGACGCCTCTGATGCACATGGAGGCCGTCGACGCGCCAGGCGAGCTGCTGGAAGTACACAAAGACGTCCTCGCCGTTTGCAGTGAAGCAGAGGGGCGTTCGATAGCGAGCCAACCGGTCGAGAGGTTTGCGTACTATCCCATCGCGATGCGATCGTTTGCAGTCATCCAGACGGCGGAATCACGCGCCTATGGGAACTTCATCCTTAAGAAGGGCGTGGTCTGAGGGTTCTCTTCGACTAACAAATCTGCGACTTGCCACCCTTGCTGCTTTGCGGCCTCTTCAGGTGCCGTCCGACCGTCACCGATCCTTGTGACAGCCATCGAGGCCGTGAAGGGCGCTTCAGCGAGAGCGACCGCGACTATCTCTCGGTCAAGCTGGGCGATCCAAGCTTCCCAGCTCCGATCTACGCAACGCTCTCCGAGATCGAAGGCGAGGACGGCTACCAGCTGATCTGGTCCCGCCCCAACCGCGACTAAGAGCCCGCTAAGGCCCCCGCCGCTCAGGCGGGGCCGAACTGCTGACACAGACATCCATTCGGGAGGCTGCGGGGCACCCTCGCTTCGGCTGTGAAGGAAAGAAGAAGAACGAGGTCAGCCCCGCAAATACCGGATAGTTGTTTTCGGTCGGTAGCCGCGAGCACGTTTTTGTTTCACCAGGTCGAGGAACAGTCGAACTGCCTCCTCCTCCCGTTCGAAGACATGGTGCTTTTCCTGCCCACGCCTGCCGATCCGTCCCCATCGCCGCGTCAGGCAGGGCTCTCCAAACAGCGTCTGCCCAATCTCTATGGCATAGTAGCGCGCCATGTTCTTCGCCGGATCCGCTCGTTCGATATAGAGGTGGTAGGGCTGCACAGTCATGTTGGCATCATCGTCAAACGGGACGGCGACGTCCAACGACACATTTGAATCAATCACATGCGACTGATTCATTTCCGTGAAGGATGGTACTTGGGCGAGTGGCCGTAGGATATCTGCAAACATACCGAACGTGACGTGGCGGAAGGCCCCCTCCCCGGCTTCACGAGGACACACAGTATCGACGTAGAAGCGCGAGCTTTCGATCATGACGGATGTGCGTCGAGCCGCCCTGGCGAAAGCATGGTCAGGCCATTGGCGGGCAGCAGCCGTGCGCAACCGATCACCACGTCAATATCCCCTATCCGATAAGGCAAGAATATAGGTCGGTTCGATTTCGTCGAATTGATCGCGCTCCCGACCATTGGATCTGGAGACGTTTCAGGCGAGCCGGTCCGCGCCGACGCGCGCCCGGGGGCGGTAGATTTGATCGAGAAGCGCTGCGTCCTTGCTCGACGTCGGCGCCTGGATTGCTATCAGCTTCATGATCCCGCTCCGCAATTGTGCTGGTGCGCGGATCGTGATTTGCGCAAAGAAGCGGTTTGATTCCAGTCGCAAATCTGCGAGTCGCTCGTCGCTGCCGCTGGAGGTGTGCCTTGTCCATACCAAGGCGGCCCGTGCACATAGTACCGCCACCCGCAAAAGTGCGGGTATGAAAACAACCGCTCAGCGACGCTCCACGCCTTCAAGTCGTTGAAAAATATGGTGGAGCGCCGGATGACGGTGTCGGCAGCAAGTTGTTTATTAAATTTTCGTTAACCAAAGAAGGTTTGACGACTCACGCGATACCTGCAACCTTTGCGACGGAAAATGCGCGATCATCGGTGAAAAACCGTCGCGAGGTGAAAATGGATCAGATGACGACACGCCAGCAAACGAGCGAATCCTCCGCTGCGAAGATTACACGCCAAGCGCAGATGTTGTCAGCGCAGTTGCAGTCGCTTCGGACACATATGTATCCGCCCGAAGCGATGAAATCGTTGCGCACGTTCACATCACGCGACGTTGCCAGCATGCTCGGGATCGCAGAATCGACCCTCCGCCAAATGTCGTTGGACGGCGAAGGCGCAATGCCGGAGCGGCTGGAGAATGGCCGCAGGAGCTACACGCTCGCCCAGGTCAATGAACTCCGACGATACCTGGCAACCAAACGTCCTGTGGAAGCGTTGGATTTCTTGCCGCGCCGGCGCCCCGGCGAGAAGCTGCAAGTCATCGCGGTTGCAAACTTCAAGGGCGGATCCGCCAAAACGACGACGACCGTCCATCTTACCCATTATCTCGCGCTGGCCGGTTTGCGAGTGCTGGCAATCGATCTCGACCCGCAGGCATCCTTGTCGGCCATGTTCGGCTATCAGCCCGAGTTCGATGTCAGCGAGAACGAGACCATTTATGCGGCCATTCGCTATGACGAAGACAACCGACGGCCGATGCGCGACATCATCCGCAATACCTATTTTGACGGCATCGATCTGATACCGGGCAACCTGGAACTCATGGAATACGAGCATGAGACGCCCCAGGCGATTGCAAGCGGCGGCGGCCGCGGCGACGGGATCTTTTTCCGGCGGCTCGGCGCCGTCATAAACAGCGTCGCGGACGACTATGATGTCGTCGTGATCGATGCGCCGCCGCAGCTGGGTTATCTTACGCTGGGCGCTCTCTGTGCCGCCACCTCGCTGCTGATCACCGTTCATCCGGCGATGATCGACGTCGCCAGCATGAACCAGTTCCTGGCAATGTTGAGCGATGTCATGCACGTGATCGAGGAACGTGGCGGTATTCTTGAACACGATTTCATTCGATATGTCATCACTAGGCATAATCCGAACGATGTTCCTCAGGTGAATGTCGTCGCACTCCTGCGCTCACTGTTTGGCGAGGACGTGCTGGCGCCAGCCGTGGTGGACACGACGGCAATCGCCAGCGCCGGCTTGGAGAAGAAGAGCCTTTACGAAATGGCACGCGGTTCTGTCGGTCGTGACACCCTCACACGCGCCTTGGACTCCGTCGATGCTGTCAATCTCGAGATCTTCAACCACATCCAATCGGTATGGGGACGGTCATGACCAATGCCAAAGAACGCTCCAATCGGATGAAAACCCTTTTTGGGAATGTCGATTCCGCTGAGCTTGCGAAACAGATCTCGGCAGGTCCCGCGGTCAAAGTTGGATCTGGGGCCGTCAAGTCGATGGACCGGGCCTTTGTCGCCGTGGAAGAGGAGAACGACCGCCTTCGTGAACAACTGAGCGGTTCTGAAGCAATTGTCGAAATTGACTCCGCCCATGTCGTTCCCTCCTTTGTCAGGGATCGCCTCGACATCGAGGGAGATCCGTTATTTCAGGGTTTCGTTGAGGGCATCCGCGAAAGCGGCCAGAGACTTCCCATCCTCGTTCGCCCCTCCCCTGACAAGCAAGGCTACTTTCAGGTCGCTTATGGCCATAGGCGTTTGCGGGCCTGTCAGATTCTTGAACGGCCGGTAAAAGCGATCATCCGTGAGCTCACCGACGACGAGTTGGTGGTCGCTCAAGGGATCGAGAATACCGAACGCGCCAATCTCTCGTTCATCGAGCAGGCGCTGTTCGCTGCAACCCTCAAGTCGCGCGGCTTCCGCCGGGAGACGATTGCTGCCGCCCTCGGCAGGGCAGACGGCAAGCTGACCTATATTTCGATGCTGATTGGGATCGCAGAACAGTTCCCGGCCGAACTGATCGCCAGGATCGGTTCGGCGCCTTCAATTGGCCGGCCGAAGTGGGAAAAGCTCGCCGCCCATTTCAAGGACGGCAGGGCTCCGGCCGCAGCCCAGGTTATCATTGACCAGGTAACGTCGACGAGGACATGGGTCGCGTCCCCAAGCGATCAGCGCTTCGCCGCGCTGATGAACGCCCTGGAACACAAGGCAGCCAGCGGAGATCGCGGCGAAGAGATCGAGGTCGGTGGCGGCGCGGTGATTACCGCGAAATCCTCGCGTTCCTCAACGTTCATTACAATTCCGGAAAGCAAGATGCCAGGCCTGTCGGCCTGGCTCATCGAAAAGCTTCCGGCATTGGTGGACGAGTACCGGCAACAAAACGGGGAGACGCCGATGCGGTAGGCTGGTTCAGAAATAGGAAAGGGCTCACCGACGGCAATCGGCGAACCCTTAAAATCCTAGCCGACAGTACGAAAACGTCCCGTCGACATCAGCTCTAACAAACTGATTCTATGACGGACCGCTGGCACAATCAACCCCTGCGTAACAGCTGGGAACGAAAAACTGTGCCCGTCTGCTGGCTTTCATCAACAAGAATCTCGATGGAGCCGCACGCTAAGGCGCTGCGGGCAGGCTAGCTAATGACAGAAGCAACGGCAATCGCATCGTTCAGACGCGTCAGTCCGGCCATTCTCGCAAGCGCGCGAATGGCGATGGCCAACGACATACCAGACACCTCGAAATCGGAGATCTCCCTCCTGTTGAAGAAAGCAGCGCCGATCCTTGGGATCGACGGCACGACCTATCATGTCCTGGACATTCTCCTTGGCCTCTCGCGCGGCGATGACTGGAAAGGGGCCGGCAGGCCGATCGTTGCAATTTCGAACGCCAAGCTCGCAGAATACACGCTGCGCTCCGAGCGCACGGTTACGCGGTGCCTCCGCAGGATCGTTGAAGCTGGGATCGCGGCCTACCGCGACAGCCCAACGGGCCGGCGCTTCGTGTACCGCGACAATGACGGGATGGTTGCCAGCGGCTTCGGGCTCGATTTTACGCCGGCGCGCGTGCGGCTTGCGGAGATCAAGGAGAGCGTTGACAACTATCAAAGGGAACTGAAGGCTACCCAGGATGCGCGGCGTGCGGTTACGCGGTTTTCCAGGGCAGTCATCGATGCCTGCGAAGCATTCCCGGAGAAGGCGGATAGCTGGAGGTGCGCTGCACAGGCGATCATGGAGACGATGGTGAGCCGCGCTGAGCAAGCAAGCAAGCTCGAATCACTGCATTCCGAGGTTCTTGAATATGCCGAAGCTCGCTTCGGTGAGCATAATATGTCATGCGCGGGTGACATTGGCGTCACGTCCAATATAAATACAACCCCTGAAAACCTATCTGATAGTAATGAACGGACTCGCTCTAACGAGCGAGACATCAAAAAAACTGACGACGGCTCCGCCGTCGAAATGGCTTATGAAAATAAGCCTGAAGCAGCGATTGGTGACATGCAATCCCGACCGCGACAGGCGGAGAAGACGGTTGGTGATATCCAGGGTGCTGTTCTAGCCGCGGTGCCGGTTGGCTTGCTGCAGGTTGGGTGCCGCGCGGCGCAGGAATGTGTCAGTGTGGAGTTTGACGGCTGGTCCGATGTTGTCGGCGCGGCCGAAATGATGCGGCGCATGATCGGCCTTTCGGAGGCTGCATGGGTAGACGGTGTAGGGAGGGTCGGCCGTTATGCTGCGTCCGCCATCTTGGCGACCGTGCTCGAAAAATCTTTGCGTGACCCGGAGCTGATTGCAAAGCCAGGGGGTTATTTCCGTGCAATGGTCGACCGGGCGGTCGATGGGAGTCTTCACCTTTCAAAAAGCCTTTACGGTCTTGCCGAAAGCGGGATGAATACACGGAATGGATAGGCGAAAGGTAACAGCTGTTACTCCGCGCTCGGGTATGCGGAACCGATTAATCGCGACGAGGTTTACGTTGACGCCGCTGCAGGAGTATTTCGATTTCCGGGCGCGGCTTCGCCATCCGGGTCGCTTGAGCGGCAATGGGCGAGCGTATCCAGAAGGAGCGGTCGTTTCGCCAGGTATGGGTTTTCGCCCGCCGTCATGCAGCCAGAGTCCATCTGGCTTCCGCAAGACGGCGAGGGCGGTACACTTGCCTTGAAGGACATGCTGACATAGTTGTGGCTGGGGGTGCCATTCCTCCTGTTCATTGAGACCTAACCTGCCTATCAGGGGGCACCCTCCGTTCTGTTGTCGATGGTTGTTCAGAGTCTATGACGAAGCAAGCGCCGACGGTTCAGGAGGTTGCTAATCTCGCTTCCTGCCTTCGTACCTCCACCTTTGCCGAAGGCTTCTTTGCGCGTCTTTAGTGCCAGCCGGCTCGAAGAAGAACATGGGTGTTGGAGGGCTAAATGAGTTCGAAGGTGCGGGGTGGTGCGTGTCGAGCGCATAGCATCCGTGATCCCGGGCGGTTCACCTGTTCGTTGGCACCCAACTGAGTCGCTTCACGCAGGGTTCGCCCAACTTTGCCGGCATCTGACCGTGCGCGAGCAATGGACGTTAGCCGTGGGCGGTGGATGGGTGCCTGCAGGGAGAGAAGGAGTGAGAGCCGTCAAGAAGGAGGTCTCCGAATGTTCATTCAAGAAGCCATGCCATCCGGTTCGGCCAGCTTGTGACCCGTACGGAGATCACTGTGCATTGCTGCCTAAAGGACGGAGAGGCAGTCGGCATGTGCGGCACCCGCCGAGCATCAGAGGTTCCAGGAAGGCCGGCAATGGCGTTTGCGCAGGGCCGGGTGCTGCAGGCTGTCTGGCCACGGGGAGAGATGGACGTGTGGGGTTGCCTATCGCCACCTCGTTCTTCCTCCCCTGTTGAACGTAGTCTGCCTACCTACTTACGGCGGGCCGAGGCAGGATCCGGTCGACACCCACTTCGCGAGGGATCGGATTCGACGAACCAGGCGACCTTGATCCGATGGGCTCGAAGGTAACAGCTGTTACCTTTCGGGTGGAGCGGGGCGACAGGGATGACCCTTCTCCTCCTTAAAAACGCTCAATCACCAAATTCGAGGCGGCTCCTGGGACTTCGGCCGCTACGTGTAAGTGCCGAGTGGTCTCGCATTCAAGGCGTAAGGGACGTGGAAGGGTTGAGGCGCATTCGGGTAAAATGCGGCGTCATCTGGTGACGTCTACGCTGCGGCGTCCTGTGCAGTGAGTGCCTGGAGCAATGGGAGCGACAATGACTTGGATGCGGATAGGGACAGGGCAGGGTCCGCTCGACACGCCAGTTTGGGCGGCATCAATGTTAATGTTATTATCGCCTGGTTCGACGAACCAGGCGTCTCTACTGGGACACAAAGGTAACAGCTGTTACCTGAGTGGTGGAGCGTGCTGACAGGACGAACCCCTCGCCTCCTTCAAGAAGGCTCAATTGCCGAAAGCGACACAGCTTCCGGGAACTTCGGACGTTACGGGTAAATGCCGAGGTGTCCGAAGTTATAAACATGTGGACGCGGAAGAATCCAACGCGGGCGGGCAAATGATGTCACTAATGGCGCGTGGCATGCTGTGCACTTAATGCACGGAGCGATAGCAGCGACAACAATTTTGGGACGGAGAGGAAAGGGGCAGGGCCGCTCGACAAGCGCGTTTGGGGTGCATCAATGTTAAGATTTCTGTCGCTCGCGTTGGACGATCGAGGCGATCTTGATAGCCTTGGGGCCAAAAAGTAACAGCTGTTACCTTTTACGAGAAAGCTTCCGAGGCTTCGACGTTAGGGATAGTGCCGAGCGGTCTGACGTTCAAGGTAAAAGGGACATGGAACCATCCGACGCAGGCGGCAAAATCGGCGTCATTTGCTCGACGCCATGGCGCGTGCACCCGATGCCAGGAGCGGTGGCTGACAGAACGGCTTATGGCGTCTTTTTTGTTGTCTAGGTGTTGTCAGCCCGAGTGGCAGAGGGGTAGGACTGTCGGATTGAGGGAGAGGCGAGGATGGGATGAGCACGGCAGTGGTCACACCGAGAGAAGGCGCATCGTGCTTTGAAATCTCCCGGCGCGGATGAGCCACCGTCCGGCCGGCCCTAGGCCACGTGTTAAGCAAAGATGACCCGGGAGCAGTCCATGTGCAGAAACATAAAACCACTTTTCAATTTCGATCCGCCGGCGACCGAGCAGGAAATACGTGATGCGGCATTACAGTTCGTACGAAAGCTGAGTGGAACGACGAAGCCGTCCAAACGCAATGAGGCAGCATTTGAACATGCAGTCGTTGCAATCGCGGCATGCGCCCGCGAATTGCTCGATTCGCTCGAGACTTCACATCCGCCGCATAATCGCGAGGAAGTAGCCGCAAAAGCGCGGTCGAGAAACCTGACCCGGTTTGGGTGATTTTGAGGCCCTCGTGCCGGGTAGCTGGTTCAGCCTCTTCGGTCCTTTGTCCAAAGGGGACGCGGCGGTTGAGATCTGTCTCTCATTCGTAATCAGAGCAGATTTAGTGCGTAGCGTGCGTGCCGGCGTTCGCCGGTGCGCGTGAGCGCATCTCTCTCCAACAAGTCATGAAGATCGCGCGTCGCTGTCGCTCGCGAGGTCCGCCTGATCGAAATGTAATTCTCTGCGCTTAGTCCACCTTTAAACCCCCAGGGCCCTTTCTGGAACATCCGAGCGATGGCCTTCTCCTGGCGGTGGTTGAATTGCCCGTGGAACCGGTCATTGAATTGCCCCTTGCGGATATAGAAGGCCACCCGCGTCATGGTGGTCTGTTGCGCATCAAGGATGGTTCCCGCAAAATACACAGCCATTCGGTGATCTCGAGCGTGCGACGATGCCGTTCGAGCTGATCGTAATAGGCTTTCCGGCCATCCTCGATCGTGTGGACAAACGCAATCAAAGCTCGGTTTGCCCGATGTTTTGGGCAAGCGATTTTTCAGCGAGCGCTCGGCCAAGCCTTCCATTTCCATCTTCAAAGGGATGGATGCTTTCGCAATACAAATGGCCTATGCCGGCACGGGTAGGAGCGGGCAAGGGGAGTTAACCGGGTGGCGCCGTTTTGGCGAACTACTTGGTGTAGGCCGCCATTTCCGCGGGGATCCGCCTTGATGGTGGGGCTTCATAGTGGACGGTCGGATTGTCCAGACGGCCGGGCACAATCTGCATGGCATCTTCATGCGTTCGATATGCGCCGATCGCTCCAAGATGGCGATTGCCTGTCATCATCATGCCGTGCCAGCGAAACAGGGTTTCGTCGTTGAGCGGGGCGGACCAAGTGTCGTACACATCGAGCATCATTTCCGCGATGCCGCGCTCTTGCGGCGTTGATGGCCGATTGTCGACATCGAGGCCAAACTGGCGGCGCAAGGAGGATTTCACGCTCAACCGATCAAGCAGTTCGCCCTCAATCTGGGAGGTTTTCGCTGCATCGTCGCCTAATAGCTCAATACGAAGCAGATTGCGTTCCTCATCGCTGACATGACGGACTGCGCCGATCACTTCCCCCGATGACAGAAGGAATTGGCTTTCGAGTGGTTCAGGTGGCGCATGATCAGATGAAATGCGGCCAGCCTTCCTGCGTCCAGCTCCATTTTATGAGTTAAGGCGCCCTTTCGATGACTCACCATAATCCCTTGCGATGAGTGATTGGATTGAATTCTATCGCTCATGTAAGGGATCGAAGGCTGTCGCGGAGAACCAGAGAGCACCTTCAAAGGTTGGAATCGGCTATATCCAAAGGGTGGCAAACCATATGTCGCCAATCAAGCGCGCCTCGTTCAGGCGCGCGTTACGACCAGCACTCATAAGCGTATGAGTCCGAAGCGGCGCGCTTCGTCCAACAGCGCCCTCACCGAAGACGCCTGCCATTTCCGGCCACCACGCGGCGGTCGCTCATGCATCTGGTCCAACTGCGCAGCAATCTCTCGAAGCGATAGGTCGGGATCGGCGATCGCGATCGCGGCGACCAGCTTCATCAGATTGTCCTCCGGCGGCCGCCGAGGAGAGCGGGCGAGCAGTTCTGGCTCGGCAAGCTTTTCGCGTACCATCCGGTGAACTGCCCGGCGCAAGCGTTCGACCGTCCAGCTGTGACCTTTGCGATTAAGGATCAGCACCACATTGTCCCAACTATGTTGCGGCCGCAGCTTGCGAACAGTCGGCAACCATGTCTGCGCCGATGAGATCAGTTCGTCCAGATAAGCCCGATTGCGGGCGGCAGAGACAGCACGGACAGCTTCCGGTCGCCGCTCGCGAAGTCCTGGATTGCCGGCGAGCCGCCCCCGCGCTTTAGCCGCCATCATGCCGGCTTTGGTTCGCTCTGCGATGAGCGCACGCTCGAGCTGGGCTACGGCACCCAATACCTGCAGAGAAAACATGCCTTGCGGCGTCGAGGTGTCAATTGGATCGCGGAGGGACCGGAAGTGAACACCCCTTTTCTCTAGGTCTTCGATGACAGCAAGCAAATGGCTAACGGAACGCGCCAGCCGATCCAGTCGGACGACAACGAGCACGTCGCCCGCGACAAGTTCGCGGAGAAGCTTCCTCAGGATGGGCCTCACCCTTGATGCCCCGGATCCGTGCTCCTGATGGATGCGATAGCAACCAGCCGCTCGCAACTCGTCCACCTGGGCGTCGTTGATCTGGTCTTCTGTCGACACACGCGCGTATCCAATCAGCCTCTGGGGAGCAGGACGGGGATCGGGGATTGCGGGTCTCGCCATGGAACTCCCATGTCGTCTATAGCGGCGGTTTGTACAGAAAATGCATGCGTCAGTAAACGTTCCTTTGCAAGTGTGTTTTATGATCAGAATAGGAAGCCGTCGGGCGCGGAAACGAGATCGAGATGGAGGACGGCTCATCGGAGGCCGAGAACACGCGCTGGGGGCTTGCCATGGGCAAAGAGCCCGAAATCCGAGGATCTGGAGGAGGTTAGGCACAGCCTCTTGCTCGACTGCAGGCTTTGACGCTGAAAAGCCGCCGCCAAATCTTCGAGCCAAGAGCAGCCGAAGGGAATTGCGCGGACTTTGATCGCGTCACCATCGACAATTGGTAGTTATCGGAAGTGAAACGCCGCCGTCACGATCGTCATCGATCGCGGAAGTAATCCCGGAAATCACTTCCAATTAAGGACACGTTTACCATGATGTCAATGTGTTACGTTTCTACGAAAGTCACCTGGCCAGTCTCCTGTGGCCGATTGCGCACGCCGGGATCGCGCTTGTGCGTCTCGACGGGCGCATCGCTCGTTCGCCGGTCGGCGTGGGCTGGATCGAACGATCCCACTTCATTGACGCCTGCACCTGGTTGTGGCTCGGCGGCGAACTCGTCCACCTCGAGGAGCTTGTCTTCCACGACGCCCCGCGATATGGCCGTCAATCTCAAAACCATTCCCTTCGATCAGCGCGGGCATCGCGATCGCGAAACCCGGCTGCTGGCCATTGCCCAGGGGCTGAATGCGGCTGCCGAAATCGGACTGGAGGAGCATGACCGGCTGGCGCCGACGCGACTGATGATTGAACGGAAGCTGGATGGGAGGCCGACGTCGTCAAAGCTGCCGGAGCGGGTCATGGCAAAACCGCTAGTCTCGGCAGGCGTGGTCGAAAAAGCGCTCGGGGTGACGCCGCCAGGCGGCGCGGCGGATTGTGGGGAAGCTCGGCTTGCGGGAGATGACGGGGAGGGGGAGGTTTCCGGCTCAGTTGAGAAACGGCCCTTAGCAAGCGGCATGCCGGATCAACCCGTCAGGGCCAGCCAATCCCCGATCGTTTTTCCGTAGCGCCGCGTGGAGCTGATGGCCGGAGCTGGCCGCTGTTGGGTGGCCATAGTCCTTCGGATTTCACGCGGGCTCAGCCCGAATTCGTGGATGAAGGCGCGCGTAAAATTGGCGGCGACCTCGAAACCGGCGGCTTCTGCGATTTCTGAAATCGGCCTGTGGTCGGCCGAATTGCTGAGATCAGCATAGGCCTGCAGCAATCGCCGCTTGCGAATATAATTGAGCACGCCTCCGCTCGCCTCAAACAGCTGGTAAAGCCGCGTACGCGAAATCCCCAACGCGCGGCACATCATGTCCGGTGTCAAGTTTTCCGAATGGAGATTGACGTGAATGTAGCGGTGCGCCCGCTCCATCAGTCCCATATTGGTCTGGTTTTGACCGGTATCAGTCCTTGCGGACGATGCGGCGGCCGCAACGACCATATCGCCGATGGTTTGGATGACACGGGGCACTTCCTCTATCGTCAGATTGCCAAGGTTCGTTTCGAGGCCCGTGAGATAGCCCGTGAGCAACTCGGCGTGGCTGCCCGAAAGAACCGTGTTGCCGGCGCCCTGGAGAAGGCTCGCATCGCGCGCCAGCAGCTCATACGGCAGGAACACGAGCAAAGCTTCGGTATCTGTCATCCGTCCGCGATAGGGGCTGCCGAGAGACATGAACAATATCTCCCCGGCGCCGGTCTCGGTGACACGACGGTTGACCTCGGTCCAGGCCTGGCCAATGCGCTGCAGGCCGACGTTCCAGTGGTCGATTGGGCTCGATCGAAGCATGGCCTGATCGCGGACATATCTGTGGGCATGCGCGCGCTGCTGGACGACGAGGATATCGCCGAGATGCCAGCCGATCTGCTCCGCGAGGAACCCGTCTTCCGGTGATTTTCCCTCCGGCAAATGAACATCCACGAGCGGCGCCATATGTGCACGCCAGGCGGGGAATTGTTCTGTCGGTGGCAGGTCCTGCGTCGAGAATCGCAGCGGCACGAGTGCAGGGGAGGCATGGGGTGGTCGTTCCTTGCCCATGGCCGGTTCACGCGCCCAGCGCCGCCGCTCCATATGCGCCGGCCGCTGTTCCCCGACAGGATCATCGTCGGATTCGGACCCTGTAGCCATTAATTCCTCCAGCGCATAATCCGACCCAAGCCATGGAAATTCAGAAAAGCAATAGTTTTTGCGGCTGAAATCCCCGCAGAAATCCGTCTGAAAAAGCGGAAGTGCCCGACGAGTCACTTCCATAAGTTGTCTATCATATTCCTTTCCGCTCAGAAATGTACGGAACGATAATTTTCAGGATGTGGGGATAACGACAATTGCCTCCCTTGGCTGTATCTAAATAAACATCGGTTCTTTCCAAAAGAAAAACCAGAATAATAAAGCATTCGCCTGGTCGAGCGATTTAGGTTCGCGCAAATGCAAAGTAAATATCGAAAATAACACAGCAAAATCTGAAAAACACGGGGGATAGTCATGAACTACCTTGGTAAGATTCGTGCGCGAACTGCGCAGACTTCGTCTCATGATGCAAGTTATTCATCCGGAAAGTCTCGTGCGCCCAAGAGAGTCCTTGTCACCGGCGGCGCAGGTTTCCTCGGATCACATCTGTGCGAGACGCTTTTGGCCGCCGGACACCAGGTGATCTGCCTCGACAACTTTTCCACCGGCATGCGGCGCAATATCGCCCATCTGAAGGGCGTCGAGCGCTTCAATGTCGTCGCCCACGATATCGTCCAGCCACTCGATCTGGAAGTCGACGAGATCTATAACCTCGCCTGCCCGGCATCGCCCCCGCATTATCAGGCCGATCCGGTCCATACGACGAAGACCTGCGTGCTGGGCTCCCTCAACCTTCTGGAGCTGGCCGCGCGCACCGGCGCACGCATCCTCCAGGCATCCACCTCCGAAGTCTACGGCGACCCGAACGTCCACCCGCAAGTCGAAAGCTACTGGGGCAACGTCAATTCGTTCGGGCCGCGCTCCTGCTATGACGAGGGCAAGCGATGCGCCGAGACCCTGTTTTTCGACTTCCACAACACGCACGGCGTCGAGATCAAGATCATCCGCATCTTCAACACCTACGGCCCGCGGATGCGTCCGGACGACGGCCGCGTCGTCTCGAATTTCATCGTTCAGGCCCTGACGGGGCAAGACATCACGATATATGGCGACGGTTCGCAGACCCGCTCGTTCTGTTTCGTCGATGATCTCATCGGCGGCATGGTCCGCATGATGGCCTCACCGTCGTCGCTGACGGGGCCCGTCAATCTCGGCAATCCGGGCGAATTCACGATCCGGGAGCTGGCCGAACAGGTGATCAAATTGACCGGCTCCCGGTCGCAAATCATCCATCGCCCTCTGCCGGTCGACGACCCTCGTCAGCGTCGCCCAGATATTTCGCTTGCCATGCAGGAACTCGACTGGCGGCCGAAGATCGACATGTCAGGCGGCCTGCGTCAGACGATCGACTATTTCGATGGTCTTCTCACCCGTCCGGCACGCGAACTGGAGGCGGTCTGATGGATGCGCCCCGGGTCCTTGTTACGGGCGGTGCCGGCTATATCGGCAGCCACACTGCCAAGCTCCTCCGCTCGGAGGGGATTGAGCCTGTCGTCTACGACAATCTTACGACCGGAAACCGTTCGTCCGTGCGCTGGGGCCCTTTCGTCGAAGGTGACGTCCTCGACTCGCCATGCCTGATCGAGGCCATCGAGAAATATGCTCCCGATGCCGTCATCCACTTTGCTGCCTCGGCCTACGTGGGCGAGTCCGTGCAAAACCCGGCGAAATATTACAACAACAATGTCTGCGGTGCATTGTCGCTTATCGATGCCTGCCGGCAGACGGGGCTTCAGAACGTCATCTTCTCATCGAGTTGTGCCGTCTACGGCGTTTCCGCCGTGCTGCCGATCGATGAGACTTTGCCGAAGGCTCCGATCAATCCCTACGGCAGGACCAAGCTGATCGGCGAGAATATGCTCGCCGATTATGCGGCGGCCTTCGGCCTGCGTTATGTTGCCCTGCGTTACTTCAATGCCTGTGGAGCCGATCCGGACGGCGAGCTTGGCGAATGGCACGTTCCCGAAACCCATCTCATTCCGCGGGCGCTGCTGGCCGCGGCCGGCCGGATTCCGCACCTGGAGATATTCGGCGATGATTACGACACCCCTGACGGGACCTGCATAAGGGACTATATTCACGTCGCAGATCTCGCGCGCGCCCATGTCCAGGCCTTTACCCATCTCGCCAAGGGCGGAGAAAACCTCGCCGTCAACCTCGGCACCGGGCGGGGTTTTTCGATCAGGGAAGTGCTGCGCGTAATCGAGGAAACGACCGGCTGCAAAGTCCCGGTCGTCATCCATCCGCGCCGGCCGGGCGATCCGCCCAGCCTCTACGCCGACGCCAACCTGGCCCGCGAGACGCTCTGCTTCCAGCCTCGATATTCCGACCTCGAAACCATCGTGGGGACGGCAGCACCGTTCTTCGGGCTGGAGGTGCGCGCGTGACCGAATTTGCTATCACCCAAGCGACGCATGCTCCGGAACCGTCTCAGGAGCCGTTTCTTGTCCCGGTTCTGACCGGATATCGGCGGGCCGAATATTTGTTCTTGGCAGCCGTGTGGGCCTGCGCCTTCGCCTATTTCTGGATCTGGTGGCTGGAGCCGCGCCATCACGTCGATGCTTTCGGAACAATTACGGTGAGCCTCGTTCTGGCCTGGGTTACCGCTCTGCCGGCCTATTTCATCGTCGTCTTCTATTGGGCGGCAAGACCGAACGGTCCCTTGCGCCTGCCGGCGGGCAGCCGAGTGGCCATGGTCGTGACCAAGGCGCCAGGGGAACCCTTTTCGGTCGTCAGTGAAACCCTGCTGGCCATGCTTGCCCAGGAGGTGGAACACGACACCTGGCTTGCCGACGAAGACCCTTCCCCCGAGACCCTCGATTGGTGCTCCGCTCACGGGGTCTTCGTCTCGACCCGCAAGGGGCGATCCGATTACCATCGGACGTCGTGGCCCCGACGCACGCGGTGCAAGGAAGGCAACCTCGCCTTCTTCTACGACCACAACGGCTACAGCCGCTACGATTTCGTGGCGCAACTCGATGCGGATCATGTTCCCGCGCCGGACTATCTCTTCCACATGATGCGTCCGTTCGCCGATCCAACGGTCGGCTATGTCTCGGCCCCCAGCATTTGCGACAAGAACGCTTCGGAAAGCTGGTCGGCACGTGGAAGGCTCTATGCCGAGGCCAGCATGCATGGCTCGCTACAAGCCGGTTACAATGGCGGCCTGGCGCCGCTGTGCATAGGGTCGCATTACGCGGTACGTACCGTCGCCCTCAAACAGATCGGCGGCCTCGGTCCGGAGTTGGCTGAAGACCATTCGACGACATTGATGATGAATGCCGGCGGCTGGCGGGGGGTGCATGCACTGGATGCCATCGCCCATGGTGACGGCCCCAGAACCTTCAGCGATCTCGTGACGCAGGAATTCCAGTGGTCGCGCAGCCTGGTCATGGTGCTGTTGCGGTACTCGCCGAGCCTCGTCGGCCGGCTGCCGCCCCGGCTCAAGTTCCAGTTCCTCTTTTCGCAACTCTGGTATCCGCTTTTTGCGTTCTTCATGTTGCTCATGTTTGCGATGCCGATCATCGCGCTCGTGCGCGGCCAGAACTTCGTGACGGTGACCTATCTCGATTTCCTGGCGCATTTCGCACCGCTTTCTATCGCTCTCGTGGTGATGGCTTATCGCTGGCGCGCCAGCAGTTCGTTCCGCCCCTACGACGCCAAGATCCTGAGCTGGGAATGTATGCTCTTTCTCTTCGCGCGCTGGCCCTGGGCGCTCGCCGGTACGCTGGCTGCGGTGCACGATTTTCTCAGGGGCTCCTTCGTCGATTTCCGCGTCACGCCGAAAGGGCGGTCCGAAGTCGATCTGCTGCCGGCGCGTGTCCTGGCGCCTTACGCTGTGCTGGCGCTGATGGCGGTATTGCCCGCCCTGGCGATCGGCCATGCCGGCGCCTCCAAAGGGGGCTACTTCTTTACCGTCCTGAACGCGACAATCTACTGCGTGCTGCTTCTGGTCATCGTTGGGCGCCATTCGAAGGAAAATACGATTGCGGCGGCCCCGCGTTTCTACCGTCCGGCGATGGCGACCGTGCTTCTTGCGCTCGTCGCACTGCCGGGGGTTGCAACCATCATGCGCGGAAAGGATGCGGCCGAGGCACTCGCCTGGGGCAGCGGGCGCCTTCAGCTGTTCGAAGAGCGCTACGCCGCCTCAGGTGCAGGCCGGGGCGGGACCGCCCTGCGCACGATCTTCTTCAAACCACGATGGATTTCCGATCCGGAAGAGATCCAACTGAGAACGGATGCCGCTCACCCGGATTTGCGGCCGAGCCTGGAGGAAGTACACAATGTCTAGCCCATCCAAAATAGCCCTGTTGTCGTTAACCGGCCTTTTGCTGTCGGGAGTGGCGGTCCTGCCGAGCGCTCTGGGCAGCTTTGCCGAAGGGCAGCCACTTGCCATGACGACATCGTCCATCGCGCCGCCGACCAAGATGCCGGTCGTCACGAAGGAGTCGATCACGTTCGGCGCCTATGATCCGCACGGAGATTTAGCCGCCTCGCCCGATTCGAAGATCGAACACCTCTTCCTGCCATGGGAAGACGTCGATCTGCGCACGCTCGCCCTCGCCGACGATTATGCGCAAGCGCGTGGCCGCACCCTGCTGATCTCGGTCGAGCCCTGGACCTGGTCATCCGATTGGCGCCAAACCTCGCAGGAACTGCTGCACAGCATCCTGGACGGTTCGCGCGATGCGAACATGGCCGCCGTCTGCTCGTCTGCCGCCAAGCTGAAAAGTCCGGTCATCATTCGCTGGGGACAGGAAATGGACGAAACCGACAGCCAGTTCTCCTGGTCCCATTGGCAGGGCGCCGATTATGTCAAGGCTTATCGGCGGATGGTGGAGGTCTGCAAGGTCCACCTGAAGACGGCCAAATACATGTGGTCACCGAAGGGCAATGAGGGGCTCCAAGCCTTTTATCCCGGCAACGATGTCGTCGATCTCATCGGGCTCTCGGTCTTTGGCCTGCAGCAATACGACAGGGACAAGACTGGCAATGACCAGACGTTTGCAGCCCATCTTGCGCCCGGATACGCCCGTGTCGCTGGTTACGGCAAGCCCATCATGGTTGCCGAACTCGGCTACGAAGGCGACGATTCATACGTGCGAAACTGGGCTGAGAGCGTGACGAAACGCTATCCCCAGTTCCCGGCCCTGAGCGCTGTTATCTACTTCAACGACCGTGAAGTCTATCCGTGGCCGGACGGCTATGGCCGCCCCGACTGGCGGGTCGTCCGCGAAAGCATCAATTGAACAAGAAGGAACATGAACATGTCCAAGCTTCAAAAAATGCTCCTGGCCGTGGCCCTGACCAGCGGTATCGCTACGGCCGCGTCTGCTGCCGAAACCAATGAGCCCGCGGGGATCGAGACCGCAAAGCCGATGAGCAGTGCGGAAATCTATCAGCTCTACAACCAGAATTCCTGGATGTGGAAAGCCGGTGCCGGCTACTTCTCCGCAAAGGCGCGCCGCTTTACCGCCTGGTCGCGGGAAAATGGCTCGCCGTCTTTCGGCATGGGCCGTTGGTTCATCACGGAAACGGGTAAACTCTGCTTCAACGCCGACTGGCACGCCAAGACCGGAACGGCGACGGCAATCACCTGCTTCAGCCACCGCAAGAAGGGCGGCCTGATCTATCAGAAACGCGAACCGGACGGTCAATGGTACGTTTTCAAGAGCAGACGGGCACAAGCCACCGACGAATTCGCAAAGCTTCGCCACGGCGACTACGTGAGCTCTCAATTGGGGAGGATTGAGGCGAGCGTCAGTAAGGCCAAGTAAAGGCGAAGCAGGGGGTTGCGCGCGGCCGAGGCGCCATCTGTGTCCTTGTAGGAGCCGATGCCTGCGCGCAACCCTTTTCATAAAAGATCGCGAAGCGCCTTCAAAATCAAAGAGGCGGCGAACGGACGCTCGGGTGTTCCGCCGACTGTTCCGATTGATATCGCGATAGTGGTCAATTGAGCCATAGCACCGCAGGCAGAGCCTGGAAGAGCGCAACAGGTGCTCTGGAGCCTACATCTCTTTGACGGCTGCGCCGGCTGCACGCCGATGAGGGGTCAGTTTTGTGCGCCTATTGACAGATAGGTGTTCGGAACGCCGAAAGCCGCTTGACAAAACGCGTCCGCTTCCACTATTGGGTAATCGATCACCCAAGGAGGATGGTGAAGATCGTGGCAGTATCGCTTTCTGACATCGCGGAACGTGCGGGCGTCTCGGTAAAGACGGTTTCGGGCGCATTGCACGGCGGCTCCGCGCGCATGTCGGACGATACGCGCCAGAAGATCAAGGCCATTGCGGAAGACCTTGGCTATGTGACCAACCTTGCGGCGCGTGGTGTGCGTCAGGGCTGGCTGCCGCTGGTCGGCGTCGTCTCCGACGGCCTCATCACTTCGCCCTTCGCCACCGAGATCGTACGTGGCCTCGACGGGGCGGCCCGTAGGGCCGGCATGGCGGTCTTTGCGGTTAACCACAGAAGCGGCCAGTCTATCGGCTCGGTGCTCGACGAGGTGCAGCAGTTCCGGCCGCGCGCCGTTGCTTATGCCGCCATGTACCACAAGCATGTCGCCCTGCCGGACAGGTTGGCGGGCGCTGTCGGCGTCATGATCAATTGCCGCGAGGCTGCCGGCCGCGTCACCGCGCTGGTGCCGGACGAAGAGGGCGGCGCGCGGGAGATCGTGCGTTATCTGCTCGTCGCCGGCCGCCGGCGCATCGCCTTCATCAACCTGCCGGGCATTTTAGCCGGCACGCTACGCGAGATGGGGTTTCGTGCGGCGCTTGAGGAGGGGGGCATCGACCCCGTCGGTGTGTTGCCGGCGGTGCGCCGCAGCGTCTACAGCGACCGCGCGCCGAGCCTTGTCGCCTCTCATGTGGAGGCGCTTCTGAAATCCGGTCAACGGCCGGACGCCATCCTGTGCGGCAATGACCGCGTGGCGATGGAAGTCTATGCGGCGCTTGCCCGCGCCGGCCTTCGCATTCCCGATGATATCGCGGTGGCAAGCTTCGACAACCAGGTCGAGATTGCCTCGCGGCTGGACCCGCCATTGACGACGATGGCCCTGCCGCACCGCGCCATGGGCCGCCTTGCCATGGAGATCCTCCTGGCCGAGCAGCCCGAACCGCCGCATCTGCGGAAACTGCCGTTCCATCTGGTCGAACGGGCATCGGTCTGAACATCGAATAGTGTCTAACAGGAGGAGAATGTCAATGAGAATGGGTAATCGTTTACTTTGCGGGCTCTTCGCATCCGCCGCGCTGGTTGCAACCGCCAGTCTTGCCGAGGCGAAGACCGTCATCCACGTTATGCACCAGGGCGATCCCGGCTGGGTGAAGGCCTATGGCGACGTTGCCACCCGCTTCGAGGCCGCCAATCCCGATGTCGATATCGAGATGATCTACGCGCCGCACGATGCCTATAACGAAAAGTTCAGCGCCGCCGTCATGGCCAAGCAGCTGCCCGATATCATGGAACTCGATGCTCCGTTCCTCGCCAATTATGTCTGGTCCGGCTATCTGCAGCCGGTCAAGCCGCTCATTAACAAGGACCTGCTCGATGACATGACGGATTCGAATATCGCCCAGGGCACCTATCCGATCGACAAGGACCTCTATGCGATCGGCCTGACCGACTCCTCGGTCGTGCTCTACGGCAACAAGAAATATCTTGAAGCCATTGGCGCTCGCATTCCGAAATCGGTCGACGATGCCTGGACCCGCGAGGAATTCGAAGGCTATCTTGAAAAGCTTTCCAAGCTCGAAGGCGTGAAGTGGCCGATCGACACCTTCCGAGGTTACGGTATCAAGACCGAGTGGATCACCTATGCCTACGGCCCCCTGCTCGAAAGCGCCGGCTGCGACCTGATCGACCGCAAGACTTGGAAGGCGGGCGGCACGCTCGATGGCGAGGCCTGCGTCAAGGCGCTGACGATGATACAGGACTGGGTGAAGAAGGGCTGGGTCGTGCCGACTTCGTCGGGTACCAACCAGTTCTACGCCGAGGGACAGCCGGCCGCACTCGCCATGGGCGGCCACTGGTTCTACGCGGAGGCATCGGCAGCGATGAAGGACAATATCGTCGTCATGCCGCTGCCGAAGATCGGCGACAAGGGCGTGAGCCCGAACGGAACCTGGATCTGGGGCATTTCCGCGACCTCGGAAAACCCTGAGATCGCCGGCAAGTTCCTGAGCTTCCTGCTGAAGGACAAGGCGTACCGGGAATACGCCAAGACCCAGTCCGCCTATCCGGGCCTGAAGAGCTTCGCCGCCGAATCCCCGCTCTATGCGCAAGGCGGTCCGCTCGCCATCGCCTTTGAGCAGGCTTCCAAGACCGCGATAGCCCGTCCGCCGCACCCGGCCTATCCGACGATCACCTCGGCCTTCATGCAGGCCGTCGACAAAATCTTCAACGGTGGTGACGCGCAGGAAGCGCTGACGTCCGCTGCCAAGAAGATCGACGAGGATATCGAGGACAACGCCGGCTACCCGCCCTTCGATGAGCAGCAGTAAGGGGTTTTGACGGGGCCGGTTCTCCGGCCGGCCCTGGACTATCTCGGGAGGATGACCGATGAGGAGGAAACAATGACTTTGCAACAGACCTCCACGCCCGCCTTGCGGCGTCCGGCGAAACGCCGCGACAAGCAGCGGCTCTGGCAGGAAATGGCGATGATCGCTCCTGCCTTTCTGCTTCTGGCGATATTCCTGATCACGCCGTTCCTCTTGTCCTTCTGGACGGCGATGACCAACCAACCGCTCGTGCCGCGCCCAACGCCGGTGCGCTTTGTCGGCCTCCTGAATTTCGAGCGCGTTTTCACCGATCCGCTGTTCTGGACCTCGCTGTGGAACGTTACGCGCTTCACCTTCTGGGTGCTGCCGGTGCAGTGCGGCCTCGCCTTCCTGACCGCGCTGCTCTTGCACCAGAAGCTGCCGATGCAAAACCTGCTGCGCGGCCTGTTCTTCCTGCCAGCGATCACCTCCATGGTGGTGGTCTGCGTCATCTGGGGCACGCTGTTCCAGTATCCGAGCGGCCCGCTCAACCAGATCGTCGGTTTCCTTTCCGGCCGCACGATCCAGCCGATCGACTGGCTCGGCGACCCCAACTGGGCGATGTTCTCCATCGTGCTGCTTTCAGCCTGGCAGGCCTATGGCTTTCAGATGATCATCTATCTTGCCGGCCTGCAGGGCATTCCCGAAGAACTATACGATGCCGCCCGCATCGACGGGGCAAGCGCGCTGCGCCGCTTCTGGCACGTCACCATGCCCGGCCTTCGCCCGACCCATGTCTTCGTGCTGGTCATCACGACCATCCAGGCCTTCAAGCTCTATACGCAGGTGGCGATCCTCACCCAGGGCGGCCCCAAGGAAAGCACCGAAACCGTTGTTCACTATATGGTGCGCGCCGGCTTCGAGGAGCAGAAACTCGGCTACGCATCGGCCGTTTCCGTCATCCTCTTCGTCATCGTTCTTCTGATCGCGCTCCTGCAACGCAAACTCCTGAGGCGCTTCGATGTCTGATATCGCTTTGAGCCAGCCCGCCCCGCTGGCAATTGCAAGGGGCAACGGCAAGACAAGCCTGCGCATCGTGCAAAGCCTCTGCATCCTGGTCATCGCGCTGGTGATGATCTCGCCGCTGTTCATGCTGCTGATCGCCAGCCTAAAGGACGATCGCTTCCGCATCCTCGCCGACATGGGCAGCTTCCGCGCCTTCTGGGTCAGCGACCCGACGCTGTCGAACTACAAGGAGATCGCCCATTTCTCCGGCGAGCTGGCCTATGGCCGATATCTGTTCAATTCGCTGGTGATCCTCGTCACCACAGTCGTCTCGGGTCTGGTCATCAATTCCATGGCGGGCTTCGTTCTGGCCTGGGGCTCGCTGCGCGGCAAGGCGGCGCTCTTGGCACTGGTCGTCGCCCTCTATGTCATCCCGCAGGAAAGCATCATCATGCCGCTCGTCGTCATGATGTCGCGGGCGGGGCTGACGGATACCTTCGCGGTGCAGATCCTGCCCTGGGTGGCAAGCCCGCTCTATGTCTTCCTCTTCTACCAGTTCTTCGCGCAGCTGCCGAAGGAACTCTATGAGGCGGCGGAAATGGATGGCGCATCGGTCTTCCGCATCTACCGGTCAATCTACATGCCGCTCAGCCTGCCGGCGCTCGCCACGGTCTCGATCCTCATGGGCATCGAAAGCTGGAACCAGTATCTCTGGCCGACGCTGGTCACCCAGACCGACTATGCTCGGCCGATTGCCGTCGCCATCGCCACCTTCTTCGGACAGGACAGCATCTACTGGGACCGCGCCATGGCCGCCTCGGTGCTGATGATGATCCCCGTCCTCATTCTCTATCTGGCTTTCCAGCGCTGGTTCGTCAGTTCATTCGTCGGCTCCGCCGTGAAGGGTTGATCATGTCTCTGCAGGCAAAATCCGAAACGTCAGCACCTGAAACCATCGAAGCGGAGCTGCCCGAAGGCACGGTGCTGCATTTCTGGCTGAAGGCGCGCCAGCCCGGTGGCGAGGCGAAGCTCTTCGTCGCCGTTGATGGCAACGACATCGGCGAGCCCTCGACCCGCCGCACGGGGGAATTTGAGTTCTTCGCTGTGACGCTCGCGAAGGGCGGTCGTGCCACGCTGTCCTATGATGCGACAACCACAGCGCTCTCCGTCGCTTATGCCTTCCGGCCGCAAACAGTGATGAAGGAGGGCATCCGCGTCTTGCACAGCGATGCCCGCACCGCCGCCCCCGACGTGCCCGACAGCTACCACTTCCGCCCGCCCTTCGGCTGGATGAACGATCCGAACGGTTTTGGACGGTTCGGCGGAAACGCTCACCTCTTCTACCAGCATTATCCTCATGAGCCGCGCTGGAACACTATGCACTGGGGCCATGCCGTCTCGAAGGATTTTGTCCGCTGGACGCATCTGCCCATGTTCCTCTTCCCGGCCGCGCATCTATCGGAAAAGGACGATGGCCGCGGCGGCGCCTTCTCCGGCTCGGCGATCCCCGGCGCCGGCCCAGAAGGCGAGGAAATCCGCGTCTTCTACACCGAGCATGTGCGTGATCGGCAACCGGAAGAGCAAATCCAGCTTTCCGCCGTCAGCCGCGACGGCATTGTCGCCGGCCCGTCGGAAACCGTGATGCCGCTGCGCCCGGAAGGCTTGAACCTCACCACCGATTTCCGCGACCCCTATGTCTTCAAAGGCCCGGACGGCCGCTGGAAGATGCTGCTCGGCAGCCGCGACAGGCAGGGCGGCGTCGTACTGCTCTATGAAACCGCAGACGCGCAAGGCGCCGATGGCTGGACCTTCCTCGGCATCATCCATCGCGAGGACGGTTTCGGCATGACGGCGGCGGAATGCCCCTGCATGGTGCCGCTTTCCGGCAAAAACGCAGAAACCCGCTGGGCGCTGATCTTCGGTCTGCTCACCAGCCGCGACCCGGCCACCGGCCGCCGCAACCTCACCTCCGTCACCGTCGGCGGTTTCGATGGCCGCACCTTCACGGCAGAGTTCGCGCAGGAGTTGGATTTCGGTTCGGATGCCTATGCCTTCCAGGCCTTCGTTGATGGCGACGAGCCGGTCGGCATCGCCTGGCTCGCCAACTGGTCGGATTTTTCCAAGAAGGACGATTTCCCGACGACCATGACCCTGCCGCGCCGTGTGCTTCTCGACGGTGACACCGTGCTGACCCCGCCGGTCGCAGCCGTCGAAAGCCTGCGCCATCAGTTGCTGGATGACACCGCGCTTGCCGCCGGCAAGACCGTGCCGCTCGGCACCGGCGCCGTCGAGATCGTACTTGATCTTACCGAGCCGGGCGCCGCCTTCGATCTCACCTTCGATCATCCGGATGTCGATCTAGGCGTGAAACTTAGTGCCGATGGTCTGGCGATTGTCTTCGACGCTCGCACCGGTAAGACGCCGCCACGTTATGTCGCCACCGGCGCGAAACCGTCGAGCCTGCGCATCTTCCTCGATGCCGGCTCCATCGAGGTCTTCGCTGACAACGGCCGCTGGACGGGGTCCAAACGCATTCCGGGCCTTGCCGCCGCACGTTCGGCAACGCTCACCGGCGCCGTCGCCGAGGCCAGCGTCTGGCAATTGAAACTGTGAGGGAGGACAGACAATGGCATCGGTAGCAATCGACCGGGTTTTGAAGCAATACGGCGCGGCCTCCATTATCCACGGGTCTCCGCGGATATCGAGGACGGTGAGTTCGTCACGCTCGTCGGGCCGTCCGGCTGCGGCAAGTCCACGCTTCTGCGCATGCTGGCGGGGCTAGAGGATATCAGCGGCGGTGAAATCCGCATCGACGGCCGCGTCGTCAACGACGTCGCGCCGAAGGAGCGCGATATCGCCATGGTGTTCCAGTCCTACGCGCTCTATCCGCACATGACGGTGCGCGAAAATATGGGCTTTGCCCTGAAGCTGCAAGGGCGCGATAAGGCGACAATCGACAAGCTGGTGAGCGAAGCCGCCGGCATTCTCGCACTTGAACCCCTGCTGGAGCGCTTGCCGAAACAGCTTTCCGGCGGCCAGCGCCAGCGTGTCGCCATGGGCCGCGCCATCGTACGCCATCCGAAAGTATTCCTCTTTGACGAGCCGCTGTCCAACCTCGACGCCAAGCTACGGGTGACCATGCGCAGCGAGATCAAGGAGCTGCATCAGCGCCTTGGCACTACCATCGTTTACGTCACCCACGACCAGATCGAGGCGATGACCATGGCCGACAAGATCGTCGTCATGCGCGCCGGCCGCATCGAGCAGATCGGCAAGCCGCTTGATCTCTACGACCGCCCAGATAACACCTTCGTCGCCGCTTTCATCGGTTCGCCGTCGATGAACCTCTTCGAGGGTGGCGTCAGCGACGGCGGCTTCCGTATTGAAGGCGGTGTTTCCCTGCCGCTTCCGCCGCAATTGAGCCAAAGCGCGGCGCGCACCTACGGCATCCGCCCGGAAGACCTCGACATTGCGGAGACGGGCATTCCGGCCACCGTGCTGACTGTCGAGCCGACCGGTGCGGAGACCCATCTTTCGGTGCGTGTCGGCACGCAGACGGCAACCATCGTGCTGCATCGGCGGGTGGATTTAAAGCCCGACCAGCAAATCCACCTCGCGCCCAAATCCGAGAAAATCCACCTCTTCTCCGCCGAAGGCAGTCGGATAGGCTGATCCCCGGCGCTCCCGCTGAGCCGCGTCCGTCATTTGACGGGCGTGGTTCGGTGCCGGTGCCATCCAGCCTTACGACGTCTTGGTTTTGAGTGTTCGGCCCTTCAGTTGATCGAATTGGCCAATTGCGCGGCGATCTGTTGCCACGGCAAGGCCAGTCGCGCGATTGATCTCGAGGCATACTGTTCTCGCCTCCGCCTTCATCGACTGCCCCCCGTCACCCCAATGATCACCTGGCGTTCATCTGCCGGATCACGCTTGCGGACGACGCGACCCGCAGATTCAAGATGGATAGCTGCGAGAATTCGTCGTGTTTGGGGGCCTTCCCCTTCGTCCTTTGACGCTCTCGAGGGAGAGGAATGATTTCGCGGAGGAATATCTTGGTCTTGTCGTGCCTGTTGGCACCATCGGTCACGCCAGCGGAATTCAAGCCATACCAAAATGGAGGATCCGTAGCCCCGTCCCTTCGGATAGGTTCTGGGCTTCGAGTCCGGAAACCGATAGGGTCCAACGATCAGGACGAACGCTTCAAACTCGTTTGGAAAAGCAAAATGGTTCGACCGGTCCGTGCGATCGTCATTGCAGTGCTGGTGTTGCTTGTCGCCTTTGCATCGGCCTGGGCGTCGCTCGCGCTTTGGTACCGCTTGCCGTTGCCCGAGGTCGGCAGGCAAGCCGGCGCCATCTTGTTCGGGCTTTTTGGCGCCTCCGTTGTCGTGGCGCTCTTTGGCAGAAGGCGCTTTCGTGCGGTCCTCGCGTTTGCGTCCGCGTTCGTCCTTGTCCTCGTCTGGTGGAGCACGATCGAACCGCCGGCAAATGGCGTGTGGGCTCCGGACGTCGCACGTCAGGTCACCGGCGAATTCGACGGTGATCTGTTGACGCTGACAAATGTCCGCGATTTCGAGTGGCGCAGCGCCACCGACTTTACGGAACGATGGACGACGCGCAGTTACGACCTGAACAAGCTGAAGAGCGTCGACATGTTCATGTCGTACTGGTCAGGTCCGACCATCGCGCATGTCATCATGAGCTTCGGCTTCGACGACGGCCACTATCTGGCGTGGTCTATCGAGGTGCGTCGCCTTTCTGGAGGTTCGTTCTCACCGCTGGCGGACCTTTTCAAAAGCAGTCCTCTGGTCATCCTCGCCGCAGACGAAAGGGATTTGATCGGTCTCCGCTCCAATTTTCGCGGCGAGGACGTCCAGATCTACCGCCTGAAGACGTCGCCGGCGGCTGCGAGGCTTCTTCTGCGCGAGTACGTCTCCGACGCAAACGCGCTCGCGGGTACGCCCGTCTTCTACAATTCGCTGACGACCAACTGCACGACGACCATCGTCAAGATGATGCGCGTCGCAGGTGACGCCGTGCCGACGGACTGGCGCCTCGTCGTCAACGGATACCTGCCGGAATACGCCTATGACCGGGGAGCTCTGGACATCTCGGTTCCTTTGTCGCAACTGCGGTCGGCCGCGCACATCGCTGCAAGGGCGCACGAGGACGGTGTTTCGCCGGTTTTTTCGCAGGCTATTCGCGTCGGTGTCCCGTCGCCGCAGGGCGCGTTGTGACCTCCACGGAAGCGTTGAGCAAGCAAAACGGCTAGGCAGGCAACATAATGCCTCCGGAGATTTTGACTACGATGGGCCCCGCTTTTTGGGCTTTTGGTAGCGTTCCTATCGCACGACATAGACACTCCGGGGGTGGTTTGTCTTACGTGGAAGTCCGGGTCGCATATGGACCCCAGTACCCTAACGCAAACTTCGCGGATTGGCTGTGATCGGCGGTTCGAATCGCTTCAAGACTTCGACGAATCTTCCAGGTCGCGGGCTCGGTCTATTCGCTCACGAAGGACCCATTGATAGGGCGTCATACCGGTTTTCTCACGAAAAGCGCGAATGAAATAGCCGCGCGACAGATTGCACATCTGCGCGACTTCGCAAGTCGACACGTTGCCGTCGAGGTTCTCAAGAAGCAAACCTTTCGCCAGACCCCCGATGCCCGGCATGCTAAAGCTGATGCTAGCGGTCTCCGCGTGTCGTGCGCTGGAGCGATCCCCGTCAAGCTGATCGCTGGGGGTATCAGGTGATGTCTCGCCTGCTGACTTGCCCTTTGCGCGATTTCAAAAGAGCAATCGTTGCGGAGGGGCGTTCACGCGTGGAACGGATAGCGGTTTCATGACTTTCGTTTCAGCCAAACGAAGGAATAATTGTGGGAAGCACCGCAGACAAGATTAAGGGAATCACGAACGAAGTCGCTGGCGAGGCGCATCAGGCCGTGGGCAAAGCCGTTGATACTCAGGAGCAACAGGCAAAGGTCCTACAGGAAACCAAAGGCAAGGCCCAAGTTGCCAGGCGACGTCACGGATTCCGTCGAAAAGGTCGTGGATAAGGCATAGCCACTTCGAGCCCAAGTTCACTCTAAGCCCGGCGGGTCGCAGGCTTTTTTTCACGAAAGAAACGACCATGAAATGTGTAGCACTTGCCGTTGCGGCCGTCCTTGTCGGTCTTCTTACAGAAAACGCATCTGCCCAGGCAGCTGAGGATCCGGCAGTCAACGCCTGCAAGAACACAGGCCTTCTCGCGCTTCGGGAGCGTTCGCCCGAGATTACTGATCTTGTCATGGACATGGAAAGCCTCGCCATCAGCAAGTCCGATACTAAAGTCGAGGATGTGGCCGTGAGGACCGTCATTCTTGGAGAGGCTTACATCGCCCGGAAGGAAAAGACCGGAAAGCCGGACAGGTTCGTATGCTTGCTCGGCGACAAGGGCAAGGTCCTGCTGACGTTCTTCACCGCCCAGTAGCGCGTCAGCGAGCCCACTCAATATGGCGGGAAGCTAGTCGGAAAGGGTGCGTGTCCTCGTTTTGCGGCATATGGTGCGGGCGTTGTGGCGACGTGCTTGACCGGGAGAACCAATTCACGTCGAAAAGCCACAATCGCCGGCTCTAATACTTCTTCGCGGAAAACGCGACGTTCTCGTCGTTCGCGAAATTCCTCGTGAAGCGGCTCGAGCCAACTTCATGGGAAATCCAATGATACTTCCGCAAGGTACAGTCGTGGCCGTGACCGACGGTGAGAAACTAGACCTCTATCGCAACACCGGGACTGGCTCCGAACTTAGTCTAACCGCGCTGCCGGACATTTCCATAGACGACGAAGCCAAAGGCTCCGGCGGTCGCCACGGAAGCACCTCGGCGAACCCGGATGAAAGCCAGATGGCGGAAGACGGATTTTCCGCTGGTGTCGCTCAATACCTCAACAAGCAGGTGTTGGAGGGCGGGATTGTCAATCTCGTGGTCATTTCGGCGCCGCGTTCACTGGGCGAACTGCGAAAGCATTATCACAAGTTCCTTTCCGCCAAACTGCTTCTTGAAATCCCCAAGGATCTAACGGGCCACTCTGCCCAGGATGTCGAGAAAGCCGTACAGTCCGCTTGAAACCGTTTGTCGTCGGCACATTCGAGACACGATAGCCGACTTCAGAAAGAATTGAATCATCGGCAAAGGCAGAGTGAATGGATTTGTATATCGTCACTCTGACCATCCTCGGTGTTGTCGTCCTTCTCACGGCCTGGTTGCCGCTGATGATGAGAAGGCTCCCATTGTCGCTTCCAATCGCGTGCCTGGCCATCGGCGCACTGCTTGCATGGTCGCCGTTCCCACTTCTTCCGCGCTTCAATCCACTGGAAAACCGTGAATTTACTGAGCGGATGACCGAGATTGTCGTCATCGTCGCTTTGATGGGTGCGGGGTTGAAACTCGACCGTCCGATCGGATGGAAACGGTGGATGACGACATGGCGGCTCCTCGGCATAGCCATGCCGCTGACGATCGGCGCTTTGGCATTGCTCGGGTCATGGATACTGGGTCTCGGAGTGGCGTCTGCTGTTTTGCTCGGGGCTTGCCTTGCCCCGACCGATCCGGTGCTCGCCAGTGACGTGCAGGTCGGGCCACCACAAACGGGTGAGGAGGACGAGGTCCGCTTTGCTTTGACATCCGAAGCCGGTCTGAACGACGGCCTGAGCTTCCCGTTCGTCCACCTTGCCATCGCCCTGGCGCTTGCCGCGAAAGAGGGGACGGCTCTTTTGCAGCATTGGGCATTTCTGGATGTGTTCTGGAGACTGACCGCGGGCGGCGTCGTGGGATGGGCGCTGGGGAAGGCCTTCGGCTTTTTGTCGTTCAGGATGAGAGGAAGCAGCCTTGCGAAGACGCAGGATGGCTTCGTCGCACTGGGGATGACCTTTACCACGTATGGGCTGACGCAACTGGTTGGTGGCTACGGCTTTGTCGCCGTCTTTCTTGCGGCGGTCGCATTCAGAGCGAGTGAACGGGACCATGATTTTCATGAGCAACTGCATGATTTCGCCGAGCAAATAGAACGATTGCTGATGATGGTTCTACTCGTTTGCCTCGGTTCGATCGCGGCAAGCGGTCAGCTACTCGGGGGAATTGATTGGAGGGTCGCGGTCGTCGCCCTCCTGGCGATCGTATTTGTCCGTCCGGTCATTGGCTGGCTGAGTCTGATCGGCTCCGGGCATCCGCCGGGCGAAAGCCTGATCATCGCTGTGTTTGGCATCAGGGGCCTGGGATCGATCTACTACCTGGCATACGCAACGGGCCACGCCGAGTTCGAGCATGCCGAGACCGTCTGGGCAACGGTCCTCCTTATCGTTCTCACCTCAATCGTTGTCCACGGTATTGCAGTCACCCCGGCAATGAGATGGATCGACGGACGAAGGTCCCGCGCCCGGCGAAAGCAACAGGCGCACGCTGTCCATTAAACGACCAGCGCAGAGCAGAAACCGCAGAGCGGTGGACGCTCCACAACCGGGCACGCCACGGTCAGTTCCGACGCAGGTCAATTCGGCTTGTGACCACCGATCTGCCAGTTGCGACGGTCGTCAGCCGCATTCCCGACAAGGCCATCGATCGGCTTTACCTTGAGGTCGAGGCCGCCGTTCCGATGGTGATGGAAGACAATCTCGTTAAGGTGGTGCTCCGGAATGGCTAGACGACTCAAATCCTCATGGGGCTGCTGCGAAGCTCATGCGGACACCTCGACCTCCACGTCCATCGATATGAATGCATCGGACGCACCGACGAAGCTGCCGGCGACGGGAACGGATTGCGCGATATCGCGGGTGACGGCGACAGGGATGAGATTGGCCCCGCCCATGCTGCGGTTGGTCGGATCGAACGTGATCCATCCGGCGCCAGGAACGAATACCTCGACCCAGGCATGGGTCGCGCCCTGATTCTGCGAACCGAGCAATATTTGATCGGGATTGAACAGGTATCCCGACACGATACGGGCTCCGAAGCCCAGACAACGGACAGTTTCAGCAAACAGTATCGCGAAGTCGCGGCATGATCCCCAACGGCGGTCAAGCGTTTGGGTCGGCGTCTGTGTGCCTTCCGCCTCGCGGCTTTGATAGGAGATCGATGAAGACACTCCCGCGCTTATGTCCTTGAGAAGCGACAGCGTGTCTGTCGAATTGCTTGCGACAAATCCTTGTGCCCACCGCTGAAGTTGCTGGGACGGGTCGGCATACTGACGAGCCGTCAGCGCGCCGAGATCCGTCCATTCCTCGGCCGAATAGCGGAATGGAAAGGTGAGGGCGGAGCCTGCAATAGCAAAGACCGGCCATGCTGCGGCGATAAGGTCGACCAGCGCGACGCTATCAACGGACAGGACATCGGTCATTTCGCCGAAAACCGCGGTGGCAACCGCGTTGCCGAATACATCGATCGCCCAACTGACCTGGGCCTGTGGTGTTATCGAGACCTCATGCGACAGCAGCTGGAGATCGGGGCTCTCGCGGGGCCTCAACATCAGCCGGTGAGGCCTGAGATTGACCGCATATCGGTAGTGATAAATCGTGCGATGGTGGATACGGATTTTCGACATGAGTGCTCTCGAGTCAGGGCATCGGCATTAGCCGAGCCACCACATCTATCACACAGGCTCGCGAGCTCTCCAACCACCTGCGCGTTGTCACTCCCGTCCCAAAGTGCCGGGAACCTGTGGAACTGTCATTTTATATCCTTGGACTTTGCTCTTTCAGCGCGCTGCTGTTCGGCGAAAAGCGACCATGCCGCGATAAACAAGGCGGCAATCAGGGGGCCAATGACGAAACCATTGATGCCGAACAGGGAGATACCGCCGACCGTCGAGATCAACACCACATAGTCGGGCAGCCGCGTCCCCTGACCCACCAGTGGCGGACGCAGCAGGTTATCGATTAGCCCTATAACAAATACGCCGATGAGGACCAGGATCGATGCTTTCAACCAGGCGCCCGTGAGGACTAGCCAGATGGCGGCCGGAATCCACACGAGCGCTGCTCCAATTGCGGGCAGCATCGACAGGAACGTCATCGTGACGCCCCACAACAGGGCGGCCTCGACTCCCAGAGCCCAGAATGCCACGCCACCGATCGTTCCTTGGATCATAGCAATGATGATATTCCCCTTGACGGTTGCCCGAACCACAGCGGAAAACTTGTCGCGAAACTGTCGGGTATAGTCGTCGTTCAGCGGGATTGCATCTCGGATCGTTCGGCCGAGGTCAGCGCCATCCCTGAAGAGGAAGAAAAGCAGATAAAGCATGATCCCGAAGCTGATGAAGAACTGCAGCGCGTTTTGACCAAAACTCAGCAGGCGGCCGGCGACAGACCGGCTTGCCTGTACTGCGCCTGAGGAGATGTTCGCGCGCAATTCGGCGAAGCCGCCCAGCTTCATTGAATTCAGCCAGTTGTCGATGAAGGCGGGCAAGGCATTCTGAATCCGGACCAGATAGTCATTGAGGTCGATTTCGTTGCTGCTTATCCGTTGGTAAAGACTGGTGCCTTCCTGGATGAGAGAAGCGAGAATAAGCAATGCCGGCACGATGACGAGACCAACGCACATCAGCACGGTCAGCAGGGCAGCGATGCTGCGGCGGCCACCTAGCAAACGCGCCAGTTGCATGTGTACTGGAAAGAAGATGATCGCAAGTATCACCGCCCAGAAGACCGCCGCGTAATAGGGGATAAGCAGCCAGATGAACGCGATCGTCACCAGCGCTAGCATGACATAAAAGCTCGTACGTTGAATAGTCATGTCTGCCTTGTTCGCCGGCCAGCGCCGTAGGAATAATAGTTCGCAAATCTTGCATCCTAACCATAGCCGCGTCGCGGCATAAGGCCAAAGCGAATCCGGCGTGGGAGGAACGCGGACAACTTGACTACTCCAGGTCTGCACCGACTCGATCTCGCTCATCACGCACGCCCCGAGCCCGGGGGCACTGTCTTCCGGCGAAGGACTCATTCGCGAAATCGCTTTCGAGAATGCGAATCGGCGGCCTTCAAATCGCTGCTGACTATCGCCGAGGCCGGCAGCTACGGCGCCCGCCAGCGCTCCCCTCCAAACAAATCGTGCTGAAGAGAAGGCAATGGCTTGATGAAAACATCGTCTCTGTGACGGCCAAGTTCCCTTCTTCTAGCGACGCTGACAAGAAAGCCACGGTCTAGGGAACAACGATGGTCCCGCGTGGTTCCCATACAGCGGATTGGACCGGCAGCCGCAGCCGCCGATGGGCATTCCAAAAACGTCGAGAGCCGTGAACCGAGCAGTACGCAGGCGTGACGCCCCGCAGCCGGGTCTGCGAACGCTCCTATCGCAGGTTGAGGACCTTGACGTATGAAGTTCAGTTTCGGCAGATCGCTATTTAAGGCCCTCAGAGCCCAAAAGAAAATCAGCAAGCGGATCGAGAGAGCTGTCGAAACGACCCGAAGCAGAACGAAACGTTCAACATCCCGTCCCGCGAAACCGACTTTGATCGAGACAACCGCGTTTGGAAGCAATCCGGGCCGCCTGGTGATGAAATCCTTCGTCCCGACGACGCGGCTGCCGAAGAACCCCGCTCTTGTCGTCTTGCTTCATGGCTGTCATCAGACTCCCGAAGGTCTGGATGTCGCGGCCGGCTTCTCCAAGCTCGCGAAAGAGCGCGGTTTCGCTCTTCTTTATCCGCAGCAGACGAGAGCAAACAATCCGCAAAATTGCTTCAACTGGTTTCGACCAAGCGCGGTTGCTCGAGAGCGCGGCGAGGTGCGTTCAATCAAGCAGATGGTCGAGCACATATGCGAGCGACATCGCATCGACCGGTCGAGGATCTTCGTCGCGGGGCTGTCCGCCGGCGGGGCGATGACGGGCGCACTTGTCGCGAACTATCCCTCATTGTTTGCAGGCGCCGCGATCATCGCCGGCATGCCATTCGGATCTGCCCGCGACGCGATGTCGGCCTTGCGCGCGATGAAGTCAGGTGCGACGCCGCCGCCGGGCGGATGGGGAAGGCCCATCGCTGAGATTTCGCCAGAGGCCGAGGCATGGCCTGCGATAACCATCTGGCAGGGCATGGAAGACCGGGTAGTCAAGCCCGTCAACGCGCTCGCCTGTGTTGCTCAATGGCTCGAAGTCCAAGGCATTGCAGAAAACAGCGGCCGTTTGGAGGAGAGGCCATGGGGCAGGTTGCAGTCGTGGAAGGTGAGCGGCAAGCTGAAAGTGGCCCTCTATTCGGTCAGCAACATGGGCCACGGGCTTCCGATCAAGAAGCGCAAGAGCGTCACGGCGCTACGATCTCAGGACCCCTACGTGATCCCGGTAGAAATATCAGCTCCAGCGGAGATGATGCGATTGTGGGGTTTGTCGAGGTTTCGAACATAATCAGCTCGCAGCAAGTTCGGCCGTATCTGTGAAATGCAGGTCACGGATCGGGCATATACCCTGCACCCCGCCGTCTTGTAGTATCGGACAGCGTCGATGTGCCGATCCGAGAGCTTCCGGTTCGACGAATCTTCCAAGAGGGCGCGTCTGGATCAGGCGTTACGCCGCCAATTGCCAGGCGTGGTGCCGACGATACCTGCAAAGACGCGCGTGAAATGGCTTTGATCCGCGAAGCCGCAGGCGATGGCCACTTCGGCGAGCGGAGTATCTGAGTTCCGCAGGAGGTTGCGGGCACGGTCTATTCGCTCACGAAGGACCCATTGATAGGGCGTCATGCCGGTCGTCTCGCGAAAGGCGCGAATGAAATAGCCGCGCGACAGATTGCACATCTGCGCGACTTCGGAAATTGACACGTTGCCGTCGAGGTTCTCAAGAAGCAAACCTTTCGCGAGATCCTCATGCGTCCGCGAAAGGCTGCCCGACCTATCGGAGGCTACCGTTGGCCGGCCGCCGTAACGCTGGACCAGGTAGGTTCCGATGGCCGTCGTCATTTGCTCGACGAACAGCGCGTTGGCCTCGTCTGGCTCTTCGAGTGCCGGGATCAGCGCCCGAGCGAGATTGGCAAGCACAATATCTTTTGACGCGGTCTCAACTGACAGCGACGTCACGCCGGGCATTTCAGCATCATCGGCAATCTTGCCGAGGGACGCTGGTGAAATTTCAAACAATACGAAATCGAAAGGACCGCGGAGATCCGCCTTGTAGGCTTCCGAAAGGTTGCGAATATAGATCGAGTTCTCGGTAAAGTCGTGAGTTTCCGCACGATGTTCGTGGAAGATGCGCCGCGTGTGGCCACCGAGCGAGGAAACCCCCACGACGAAACCTCGATCGCTTGCCGGTGTCATAACCTGATCGAGTTTAGTGTTGACTGTCGCCTTCCGAAAGATATCGATGTCTGAACCAGGTAGGGTTTGGTTGATCGACAACTGCTTCAACGAGCACCCGAACCCGTCGGTCGAGTTTCCAGTGGAAGATTGGTGGCGGAGGGGGAGAACTTGGACCACGACGCACTTCTTTCATTTTTAGACACTCGAACACGGGACATGCCGGCTTGGTAGCTTTCCCACGCTAAGTTGCCACACGACAATTTGTTAAATCGGCCCCGCGAGGATCCTTTTGTTCAATATTGCCGTTTGAAATCTGTGTAGGAAACTTTGAAGCGCAGCATCTCGTCGGGACGGCTATACAGTCCCCAGCCAGGATGATCGAGACACATGTGAGTGAAGCGTTGACCGTCAGTGAGAGAATTGCGGCGTGTTTTGGGATTAATGCCGCAAGGACGCTGGTAATCAGGCCTCTTTGCGAAGCCAAGCTCGCTGTCGTCCATCTTGAGCACTCCTATGATAATGGCGAACGCACAATCTTCCTGCCGGCTGATGACGCTTTTCTGGTCATGCTCTATCTCGTTGACGTTGATCATCGCGACATCCTGCCGGACGGAGCACGGACGCCTCTGAAGACCTATTCCAGAGGTTCTATGTGTCTCATCAGTCTGAGGAATGGCGCCGCAATTTCGGTTCGTGGCCGCTTCGAAGCACTCGCCTTTCATATCCCAAGCGCGCTTTTTATCGAGCTCTTTGAAGAAGCAGGCGAGCCGCGTATTGATGACCTCATAACCTGCCGCGGGATTGACGATCAGGTGGTCCGCAATATCGGCGCTGCACTGATGCCGATGTTCGACATGCCCGACGAGGTCAGAGACACACTGCTTCCTCATATCGGATTAGCGTTAAGTGCCCATCTTGCGCATCGTTACGGACGGTCGCCCATCCAGCACCTGTCGGGCACCGGTCAGTTGTCTCCGCTGCAGGAAAAGCGCATCAAGGCGTACATAGCTGCGAACCTATCAGGCGGCACACCGGTCGATAAGATCGCCGAAGCGTGCGGGTTTTCAGTCGATGAGCTCTGTTCCGGATTTTTGAGCACGACCGGACAGTCAGTTTCGGAATGGGTCGCGTCATATCGAATGAGCAGAGCCCAATCGCAACTGAGCAGAACCGGTGAAACTATTGCCCGGATCGCTGCAGAGTGCGGCTTTCCGGACAAACATGAATTCGTCGCAACTTTCACGAGGGCCGAGGGAGTGCCTCCTGCGACTTGGCGCTTGCGCAACCGACACTGACGGAAACACAATCGCGCAGCACTGCTCTTGAGCTAAGCTTCAGAACGAAAAAAACTCACGGCGATGGCCTTTTTGGTCGAGCTTGTGTGTCCGGATCCGGGCGCGGCCAAAATGGCCCCACCCGGAAAGTCCAATTAGGCCTGGATAAATGCCAAGAGGTCGGCGTTCAGGACATCGGCGTGGGTTGTCAGCATTCCGTGCGGATAACCCCGATAGACCTTCAGCGTGCCGTTCTGCACCAGCTTGACGGAAAGCTTGCCCGCGTTGTCGATCGGCACGACCTGGTCGTCGTCGCCGTGCATAACGAGCGTCGGAACAGTGATTGCCTTCAGGTCGTCCGTCTGATCCGTCTCGGAGAAGGCCTTGATCCCGTCGTAATGGGCCTTGGCACTGCCCATCATGCCCTGCCGCCACCAATTCTGGATAACGCCCGGATAGACCTTGGCGTCAGGGCGGTTGAAACCATAGAACGGACCAGTGGGAAAATCGATGAAGAGCTGCGCGCGGTTCTCAGCTACGCCCTGGCGGATGCCATCGAACACTTCCATTGGCAAGCCGCCCGGATTTGTCTCGGTCTTGAGCATCAGCGGCGGGACGGCGGAAACCAGAACGGCCTTGGCAACGCGGCCAGCGGGCTGGCCAAATTTTGCAACGTAGCGGGCAACTTCTCCGCCGCCGGTCGAATGGCCGATATGAACGGCATTTTTCAGATCGAGCGCTTCGACCACGGCGAAGGCATCGGCGGCATAGTGGTCCATGTCATGACCGTCAGAAACTTGAGCAGAGCGGCCGTGACCACGGCGGTCATGGGCGACAACGCGGTAACCCTTCGACAGAAAGAACAGCATCTGTGCGTCCCAATCGTCCGACGAGAGCGGCCAGCCATGGTGAAAGACGATCGGCTGGGCATCCTTTGGACCCCAATCCTTGTAGAAGATTTCGACGCCGTCCTTGGTGGTGATGTAGCCCATTCTATTGTCTCCTTTGATTGAGGTGGGGGTGGAAGAAATGTTGGCAGCAAACCCGAAAGATGTGGGGAGTGCCATGGCGGCTGCGGTGGCAGCGCCGGAAGGCAATGCGCTGCGGCGGGTGATGGAAGGAAAATTCTCGATCATTGTCGCGTACCGTGATCCTTTGATGGCTGTGATTCGAGGGTAGTGGGGATGCCGCTCTCCCGCGTTGCTAGGCGGCCCCCGGCCGGTTGATTGCGAGGAAATGCCGGACGACCGGCTTGTCCGTTCCTGAGTGATAGGCGAGGACCTGGCCCTGTAGGTCAGCATCGGCATTTGAAACCCGCTTGTGCTGACGAAGATGCTCGGCCCAGGATTCGACCATGAACCATTCGACGATCTTTCGCGGATCGGCGGAGTCTTCCGTCACCCCCCATCCGTAGGCGCCGTCCCGGCGTCGCTCGTGGGACATCTCATCCAGCGCATGCAGGAAGGCTGTGCGATGATGTTTTTCGACATGGTATTCGATGAGGATCAGAACAGGTCCGCGGTCGTGGGCGACAGGCTCGGCGACCAAGGGTTCTGGCCAGTGATTGGACGGCACCATATCCGCGTCGCCGGCCGGCAGCTTTAAACGATGCATGATGAAGCCTGCAACGAGCAGTCCCACCGCGCCGATCAGCAGCGCTCCCGGCACCCCAGCAGCTTCACCAACGGCACCCCAGCCAAGGCTCCCTGCCGTCATCGCGCCATTGAAGACGGTGAGATAGACCGCCAGCCCGCGACCGCGGACCCAGTTCGGGAGCACGGCCTGCGCTGCGCCATTCAGCGTGGTCAGGGCAGTGATCCAGGCGCCTCCGAGAAAGAGCAGAACAATGATGGCGACCCATTTCGGCGGCGCGAGCGACAAAGCGCCCATGACGAGTGCTGTGATAACAGCGGCACCGAGCAGCAGGCCATCGGCATTAAAACGCTCGCGCAGTTTAGGCATGAGCAATGCGCCGCCGATCGCGCCGGCGCCAACGGCGCCAAGCAGGATACCGTAGAAGCCTGCGTCACCGCCGAGCAACTCTCGGGCGACGAGCGGCAGGAGTGCCCAGATGGCACTCGCGAAGGCAAAGAAGATCGCCGCACGCAAAAGTACGACATGCAAGGGCTTGCTGGCGCGGGTGTAGCGCAGGCCTGCACGGAACGCGCCGAAGAAGCCTTCCGCCAATGCATCATTCGCGTTCTTTGCCCGCGGCCACCAGACGAGCGCCGCGATGACGACGAAATAGCTCGCAACATCCGCGCCATAGGTGACGCCCGCGCCGAAGGCAGCAAGGAGCAGGCCGCCGGCAGCCGGCCCGATCGACCGGGCGATATTGATGCCGAGCGAGTTGAGCGCGACGGCGTTCTTGACGTCTTCTCTCTTCACCAGTTCGGGTACGATCGCCTGCCAGGTCGGCCCCATCAACGCGGCGCCGATGCCGCCAAGGAAGGTCAGGCCGATCAGCGCACCGACCGAAAGCATGCCGGTATTTGCCAGGATCATGAGGCTTACGCTGACCGACGCGAGCAAGATCTGCACGGCGATCAGGAATTTGCGGCGATCGAGAATATCGGTGAGCACGCCTGCAGGTATCGCCAGGAGGAAGATCGGCAGGGTTCCGGCCGCCTGCACCAGCGCGACGGCCGCCGGCGAGGCCGATAGATCGGTCATGAGCCAGGAACTGGCGACATCGCGCATAAAGCTGCCGGTATTTCCGAGGACGGTTGCCGCCCAAAGAACTGCAAAGACGGGCTGGGCAAGGGGGGCAAAGCTGCTCCCGGAGGATTTGGTAGTGCTCATTTGCCAGCTCCCTTGGTCAGATCAATTGTCGCGACAATGATGAAAGCGCCAGCGAGCCCGAGATGTTCGAAGAAGGCATTGGTTGCCATCATGCGGTCCATGCCCGGGGGCAGCTCCCAGAAACGAAGGGCGATAAGGGTAGCAAAGAGTGTGAACCCGGCGAGCGCCAGCGCACCTGCCCAGCGAAGGATCCCCGATACCACCATGGCCGAAGCCACTAGTTCGAAGGCGATAACGGCGACCGCGAAGAATGCCGCCGGATGCAGACCGAAATGGTTCATTTCAGCGATTGCGCCCTGGAAATCGAAGAGCTTGGTGAGCGGCCCCTGGATATAGGCCGCGCAGAGAGCGAGGAGCGCGACGAACCGTGTCGCTGGTGCAGTGATGATCCGCGCAAAAAGAGAGCCCCGGTGACGGCTGGACGAAAAATGATCAATCATGTCTGCTCCTGTCGTGTTGTCGATCAAAACAAGCGGCTTTGTTTGCCGCTGGTGGAGCGATATTGGCCAGAAAGATTACCGCCAACAATTGCATCAATTATTTCGATTTAATTGCGATTATCGCAATAAACGATCTGATAGAGCAAATTGGGCAGCGGAAGCCGCTGCCCATTCAATTTGGGCGCGATACCGCGCGGCGTCACACGGCCCAGCAGGCACAACCAAGCGCGCCGAAGAAGCCCTTGAGATCGGCAATCGGCAGCTTCGATGTCCAGGCGCCGGCGTGGTCGTGACCATGGACATTGCAGGAACTGGCGCAACCACACGTCGAGATTGCGGTACGGCGCAAGGAGTTCATGCCTGCGCCCTGCGGTTCGCCCCATGCCGCGTAGCCGCCGAACGTGCGCACGGGAGACCAGTCCGGCATCGCAGGAGGCACGTCGTTCTCGTCGAGTGGCTTGAAGTCGCCCGCACCGAAGACGATCTTGCCGCCGACCATGGTCAACTGCGAGGACAGAAACGAGATCTCATCCTCTGGGCAGGTGAAGAAGTCCCTATCCGGCACGACGAGATCGGCGAACTGGCCCTTCTCGATGCGGCCCTTCTTGCCTTCCTCGTTAGAGAACCAAGTGACCTTCTCGGTCCACATGCGCAGCGCCGTTTCACGGTCGAGGCAATTGGCGCGGGGATAGAGCTGCATGCCGCCGACGGTCTTGCCGGTCACCATCCATGAAAGCGAGACCCAGGGGTTATAGGAGGCGACGCGCGTCGCATCGGTACCGGCGGAGACGTTGATGCCCTTATCGAGCATGCGCCTGATCGGCGGTGTCGCTTCTGCAACACCGTGGCCGTATCGCTCGACGAAATATTCGCCCTGATAGGCCATGCGATGCTGCGTGGCGATGCCGCCACCGAGCGCTGCGATACGGTCGATCGAGCGATCGGAAATCGTCTCTGCATGGTCGAAGAACCAGTTCAGTCCCTCGAGCGGGATGTCCTTGTTGACCCTCTCGAACACATCGAGCGAGCGGCTGATCGTTTCGTCATAGGTGGCGTGAAGCCGCCAGGGCCAGCGGTTTTCAGCGAGGACTCGAACGACGTCCTCCAGTTCGCCTTCCATTTCCGGCGGCATGTCCGGGCGGGGCTGGCGAAAATCTTCGAAGTCCGCGGCGGAAAACACCAGCATCTCGCCGGCGCCGTTGTGACGGAAATAATCGCTGCCCTGCTTGTATTTGACCGACTGCGTCCAGTTAAGGAAATCCTGCTTCTCTTCCTTCGGCTTCTGCGTGAAGAGATTGTAGGCCAGACGTACTGTAAGCTGGTCCTCGTCCGAGAGCTTCTGGATCACCGCATAGTCGTCCGGGTAATTCTGGAAACCGCCGCCGGCATCGATAACGCCGGTGATGCCCAGCCGATTCAGTTCCCTCATGAAGTGGCGGGTGGAATTGACTTGATATTCGAACGGAAGCTTGGGCCCTTTCGACAAAGTCGAATAGAGAATGCCCGCATTCGGCTTGGCAAGCAAAAGGCCCGTCGGATTGCCGTTGGCGTCGCGGGTAATCTCGCCGCCTGGAGGGTTCGGCGTGTCCTTGGTATAGCCGACGGCGCGGAGCGCTGCACCGTTGAGCAGTGCGCGGTCATAGAGATGCAGCAGAAAGACAGGCGTATCCGGTGCAATAGCATTGATCTCGTCGATCGTCGGCAGGCGTTTTTCCGCGAACTGGTGTTCGCTGAAGCCTCCGACGACACGCACCCATTGCGGAGCAGGCGTGATCGCCACCTGTCGTTTCAGCATGTCCATCGCATCGGCGAGCGACCGCACGCCGTCCCAGCGAAGCTCCATGTTGAAGTTCAGGCCACCGCGCACGACGTGCGTGTGGTTGTCGATCAGACCAGGCAATACACGCTTGCCCTTGAGATCGACGATCTTCGTATCGGGTCCGGCAAGCACCATGACGTCACGGTCGGTGCCCACGTCCATGAATAGGCCGTCCTTGACGGCGATTGCGGTGGCGTTCGGATTCGCGCGATCAAGCGTCGTGATCAATCCATTGTGAAGAACGATGTCTGCGTACATGGAAGCGGCTCCGGTCTTGCTGGGATCGGCGGCATTGGCCGGTGAAAACAAGTTTGAAAAGGCGAGGCTCGATGCTGCGCCCAGGAATGTGCGGCGCGTCGTCATCAGCTTTTCCCCGATGTTGAATCTACATGGGGTGGGTTCACCGCCACCACGTTTTTCCCGCCCTTCGGAAGGTGACCGAACATGTGCGGCTTGACCTGATGAAGCCAGGAGACGGCGGCAGGTTCGCGAGCCCAAATGCTCTTTGCCAGCGGCACGAGCTGCTCGCCGACAAGGATGCCGAGCAGCCCGATGAGCGCGACGACAGGCGGGGCAGGCGAGCGGACATTGAGCAGGCTGTAGATCACGCCCACCAGCAGGCCGGCACCAAGTGAAAGAAGATAGAGTTTCATGGGGGTACCTCGCGTGGTGAAAGAAAATCACTCCGGCAGGACGCAGCCGGCCGGAGTGATTGACGGTTTACTTGGCAGGGTTCGGGCCGATCCGCTTGCCATGCTTGACGCGTTCGGTACCACCGTGGACATGCGTAACAGCATAATCGATGCCCATGCCGTAAGCGCCGGAATGCTCCTTCACCAGCGACGTGACCGCGTCGTAGGTTTCCTTGCGGGCCCAGTCGCGCTGCCATTCGAGCAGGACCTGCTGCCAGGTGACCGGAACGACGCCAGCCTGCACCATGCGGTCCATCGCATATTTGTGCGCATCGACGGAGGTGCCGCCGGAAGCATCCGCAACCATGTAGATTTCGTAGTCGGTATCGTTCATGCAAGAGAGCGCGAAGGTGGTGTTGCAGACCTCCGTCCAGAGGCCGGCGACGACAATCTTCTTGCGGCCATTGGCAGCCTGCTTGGCAAGTGCGTCGCGGACGTTCTGGTCGTCCCATGAATTCATCGATGTGCGCTCAAGGATGTCGTTCTCGGGAACGACGGCGAGCAGTTCCGGGAACGTGTTGCCCGAGAAGCTGTCGGTCTCGACAGTGGTGATTGTGGTCGGGATGTTGAAAATCCTGGCGGCCTTGGCAAGACCGACGACATTGTTCTTCAAGACCTGGCGGTCGATCGACTGAACGCCGAAAGCCATCTGCGGCTGCTGGTCGATGAAGATGATCTGACTGTTCTGCGGGGTGAGGACCTGAAGCTTGCTGGACATCTCGTATCTTCCTTTGACTGAGTTGAAGGTAGGTAATGAGGCAGGGAAGGCGGCACGTCTTGAAAGTTATGCCGCCGTATTGTTGGAAAGCGACGTCAGGCGGCGAGCGGTGCCAGCCCGGCCTCGATCTGTTCACGATAAGGCTCGTACCGTGCCGGCAGCTTCAAAACCTCGCCGAGGTGCGCCGTATCTTCATCGCGGTCGAAACCGGGTTCGTTCGTGGCGATTTCGAACAGGACGCCGCCGGGTGTCCGGAAGTAGATGGCCCAGAAGTAATCACGGTCGATGACAGGTGTTACCTGGTAACCCGTGTCCATCAGGGCCTTGCGGACTTCGAGCTGCTTTGCGCGGTTCTCGACGGCGAACGCGATGTGGTGCACCGAACCTGCGCCCTGCCTTGCGAAAGGTGTGTTCGTAAGGACCTCGAGGTCGATCGTATCCGCACCATTGCCGCCGGGGATGATGAAGCGGGTGACGGCACCATCCGTTTCGGCGCGCTGGTAGCCCATGAACCCAAGCAGTTCGGACGTGGCAGCGGTGTCATGCAGGCGGAACTTAGCACCGGTGAAGCCGCGGATGCCAACGCTTTCGTCGATGCCGGCACCAGTCCAGGCCTTGCGGCCATCATTTTCCGTTTCGACGAGGGCAAACCCTTCGCCGTCCGGCCCTTTGAACAGGAGGCGGGCAGCGCCGAAGGCAGTGTCGGTAAGCAGGTTGACGGGTCCTTTTGCCGACAGGCGATCCTGCCAGAAGGAGAGTGAGCCCTTAGGCACTGCGAACTGTGTTTCGCTGACTTCGCCAACGCCTGGGCGGCCGCGCATCACGTCGGGAAAAGGGAAGTAGGTCATGACGGAGCCGGGGGTGCCGGCCTCATCACCGTAGTAGAGGTGGTAGACGTTGGGGTCGTCGAAATTCACGGTCTTCTTGACGCGGCGCAGGCCAAGCGTGTCCGTGAAGAACGCGTTGTTCTGCCGGGCATCCGAGGCCATCGACGTGATGTGATGCAGTCCCTTGATATCCTTGATCATAATGCTCGCCCTTCCGCGGCTGCGTTGTTTGTCTGGTGTGATTGAAAACCTACGCCCGTTGATCGCCGGTCGGAATTGCAATAATAATTGTCAGTGAATTGCCTCAGGTGAAATAATCAATGAACGACTACAAGCTGCTTCGAACCTTTCTGCTGGCCGCCGAGAAACGGAACTTCGCGCAGGTCGCACGCGAGCTCGACATGACCCCAGCCGCCGTCACGCGGGCGATCGCGGCCCTGGAAGAAGACCTGGGCGTGCAACTCTTCGTGCGGACCACGCGCCAGGTGTCGCTGACGACCGACGGCGCGATCTTCGCCGCCCAGATTCACCCGGCGGTGCAGGCGTTGGACAACGCGCGCAAGGACGTGATGAATACCCACAAGGCCGATCATGGCCGCCTGCGAATCAGCGCGCCGACCTGGTTCGGCCAGCAGGTCCTGCCGCCCATCCTCTCGGCCTTCAAGGAACGCTACCCGAAGATCAGCTTCGAGATCTCGCTTGCGGATGGACTCGTTGACATCATCGATGACGACTATGATCTGGCAATCCGCATTTCCGCGGCACCCTCGGACAAGTTCACGATCTGGCGCAAGATCACCGTCGTGCGCCGTATCCTCGTCGCAGCGCCAGGCAGCCGGTTTTCCGACATGAAGCATCCGAACGAGCTCATTCCAGACGAGTGCCTGGCCTATAGCGGTGACAGCAAGCGGGAGACCTGGACGCTGTCGGACGGCAGTGGTAGCGCCACGATTTCTGCGGGCCGGGCATTCAGCGCCAATAGCGGAGAGGTGTTGGCGAGGATGGCGGCCGACGGCGTCGGGGTCGCCATGCTGCCCAAGTTCCATGTGGCCGAGCATCTGCGGACCGGACGGCTCGTCCACGTCCTGCGGGACTGGGCGCCGCCAGACTTATGGTTGACCCTGTATTACCCCCCCTATCAGGTGCTGCCGCCCCGGATCGCCTCGTTCTCGAAGTTCTTTGAACAGCAGGTCCCGGCGTTCATGGCCGTAATGGAGTGAGTTGCGGTCGCGATGCCAAGGTGACAAGCCGGGGAAGCTTTTGGTGAGGACCCCGCCCCAAACGCGCTGATCCGCCTGAAAATCACCCCTTTATACTAAATCGCCGGTTCAGATCGCCTGAAGGCGATCATTTAGAACGCCATTCGATGATGGTCAGAAGCGCGAGTGCTCATTGGACGATTCTTGGAACACTTCATGCCGATGACCTCGGCACAAGCCGCCCCCGCATGACAACCCAGTTCGGCATCGCGCTTGCCCGTTATCATTGCGACCATGGCATTGATCATCTCGTCGGTGGGCTGTTCGTAGCTGGTCAGTTCGTAGGCCGGAGCCCCGCCGAGTTCGATGTTGTCGAAGCCGACGACTGCCAAGTCTTGCGGAACTTTAAGACCGAATTCGCTCCGGGCGACATCCATCGCTCCCAGCGCCAATATGTCATTTTCACACATCAATACATCGATGCGCGACGCGGGCGAAGTTGCACTCAAATAAGTACGTGCCGCTTCGGCGCCGGCCTGGGCGCTGTATCTTTCCGCGGCCAATTCTGTGACGCCTTCGACACCTTTCCGTCGCCAGAAATTTGCATAATGATGGCGCCTGCCCAGCGCCGTCGACAGGGTTCTCGCCCCCGTCATAAAGCCGGGACGGCGATAGCCCTTGTCGAAGAGGTAATCGACGATCTCGCTGAGAGCGAGTTCTGCATCGCAGGCAATCGCGGGAACGCCGGGGATTTGGCTGTCTCTTGCAAGTACGAACATCGGCGGGAAACCTGGGCCGAGCCGCCGATCACCCAGTGTTAACGATCCGGCCGATGTCCGCGCGAAGGTCAAGGCGGCGCTGAGTTCCAATACGGGGGTCGATACTGTTATGGCGCTTGGTGCCGGCACGGCCGGCGAGCCTTCGCTCGCGGCCGTCGAGGATGTCGGAATGACCGGCAAGATCAAGGTGGCGACATTCGACCTTTCAGCTGATTTCCTGAAGGCCGTGGCCGACGGTAAGGCAGCCTTCGCGATCGATCAGCAGCAGTTCCTGCAGGGCTATCTGCCTGTCGTATTCCTAACCAACTATGCCAAATACGGGCTTATCCCGGGCGGTAATGTTCCATCCGGCCCGAACCTTATCACCAAGGAAAAGGCCGCCCAAGTCGTGGACCTTTCCGCCAAGGGCATTCGCTGACCAGAATTGCCGAAAGGCATTCTCCCAGAATCTCCTCCCCTTGATGGGGAGGGGGTTTGGCTGACTGACCGCGCTGCCCGGCAGCGCCAACGCTACCCTAAATTATGATCCGTGGGAGGAGTTATGGCTTCGCTTGAGCAGAGAACGGCGGCTGCGCCGAAGGCCGATGAGCGCGTCAAACAAGTAAGTGTTCTGACGCATATGATGAGGCGCCCTGAGCTTGGTGCCGTGGCGGGCCTTGTTCTCGTCCTCGTCTTTTTCTTTCTCACCGCTGACCGTACCATGTTCTCGCTTTCCGGCCTGATGACCATCATGGCGCCGGCGTCGCAATTAGGAATCCTTGCCATTGCAGCAGAGCTTCTGATGATAGGCGGCGAGTTCGATCTTTCGATCGGCTCGATGGTGGCCTTTGCGGGCTTGATCTTCGGCGTCATCCTCACGAATTTCGGCCAGCCGCTTTCGGTTGCCATCGTCATGACGATGCTCTTCGCCGCGTTCATGGGGGCGATCAATGGGCAGATCGTCATTCACACGCGCCTTCCGTCCTTCATCGTGACCCTGGCATTCCTCTTCATTCTGCGTGGCCTGACGCTCGTCGGCTTGAAATGGGCGACCGGCGGCTCGACACAGCTTCGCGGTATCGGCGACCGTGTGAAGGACAGTCCGCTGCTCGGGCTCTTTTCCGGCGATGCGCTGAAGAGCGTATTCCTCTGGCTCGCAGATCACGATCTGATCGACAAATTTCCGAACGGCATGCCGAAGGTCACAGGTATCCCCGTGTCGGTCTTGTGGTTCGTCGCACTTGCCCTGGCTGCAACCTGGGTGCTCCTGCGCACCCGCATGGGCAACTGGATCTTCGCAGCCGGTGGCGATCCGAATGCAGCGAGAAACTCAGGCGTCCCTGTCCATAGGGTGAAGACCGGCCTGTTCGCCTTGACGGCATGCGCGGCCGCACTGGTCGCCATCATTACCGTGCTCGATGCTGGCTCGACCGACGCCCGACGCGGCTTTCAGAAAGAGTTCGAGGCAATTATCGCCGCCGTCATTGGCGGATGCCTGCTGACAGGCGGCTATGGTTCGGCGATCGGCGCTTTCTTCGGCGCGATCATCTTCGGCTCGGTTTCCATTGGCCTGACCTATACCAAGTTCGACTCGGACTGGTTTCAGGTCTTCCTCGGCTCGATGCTGCTGCTGGCTGTCCTCTTCAACAATTTCATCCGCCGCAAGGTTACCGGGGAGCGCTGATCATGTCTGATGTCAATCGTCGAACGCCGATTATCGAAGTAACTGATATCGTCAAGCACTACGGCTCCATGATCGCTCTTAACGGTGTCTCCATGCAAGTGTCGGCCGGAGAGGTGCTTTGTCTGCTCGGAGACAATGGCGCTGGCAAGTCCACCTTGATCAAGACGCTGTCCGGTGTCGTCCGCCCAAGTGGCGGTGTCTTCCTGGTCGAAGGCAAGCCGGTCAATTTCCGCAGTCCGCGCGATGCGCTCGATGCAGGGATTGCGACCGTGTATCAGGACCTTGCCATGATCCCGCTGATGTCGATTACCCGTAATTTCTTCATGGGGCGGGAGCCTCGCAAGGGACTCTTCCCTTTCCGTCACCTCGACCTTACGCATTGCAACGATGTAACGCGGGAAGAGATGCGTAAGATCGGCATCGATATCCGCGATCCCAATCAGGCAGTGGGCACTCTGTCTGGGGGCGAACGCCAATGCGTTGCGATTGCGCGTGCGGTCTACTTCGGCGCCAAGATCCTCATTCTCGATGAGCCGACTTCGGCGCTCGGCGTGGCGCAAACCTCGATGGTGCTGAAATACATCCACCAAGTTCGACAGAGCGGATTGGGCGTCATTTTCATCACCCATAATGTCCGCCATGCCTATGCGGTGGCGGACCGCTTCACCATCCTCAATCGGGGCCAGACGCTTGGCACCTATGACAAGGCGGATATCGCGATGGATGCGCTGCAGAACCTCATGGCCGGCGGCAAAGAGCTGCAGCAATTGTCCGAAGAGCTCGGCGGTACGATCTAGCCGGCTTGCTTCCGAGGCGGCGACCGATCGGCTTTCAAACTCGTCGTCGCCTTTCACTCAATCATTAATCATGGAATACGGTCATGAACGACGGCTCGTCAAATGCTTCATCCCCCTTCACGCTCGCGGTCTGCGCCGAGATGGTCTTCAAGTCGCTTCCTGTCGTCGAACAGGCTGAAGCGTATCACTGAACTTGGCTTTCACGTCGAGATCTGGGATTGGACGAAACACGACATCGCCGCCCTCGCAAGATCAGGAGCGGTCTTCTCGTCGATGACGGGCTATGTGGCCGGCACACTTGCCGATGACGCAGGCGCAGACGAATTGCTGAAAACTGCGAAGCAATCAATCCCGATTGCCAGGGAGCTCAATTGCCCGCGTCTCAATCTGCATGGGACCGGTCTCGACGGCCAGGGCCTGCCGGTGGTCAAGGCCGAGAAGGTAACGGGCGCCATGTGGCTCAAGGCGCACGACACGCTTAGCCGCATCGCCGACCTCGGCGAGAAAGAGGGCGTCACCTTCGTGCTCGAAAACCTCAATGAAGCAGTCGATCACCCCAAGACACCGTTTGCCAAGGCCGAAGATACGCTTGCGCTCGTTTCGTCGGTAAACCGACCGGCGCTGAAGCTCAATCTCGACCTCTATCACGCTCAGATCGGCGAAGGAAACCTGATCGAACTGTGCCGTCGCGCGCTGCCTTATATCGGGGAAATACAGGTGGCGGATGTTCCCGGCCGCATGGAGCCGGGTACCGGAGAGATCAACTACAGGGCAATTGCTCCTGCGCTCAAGGATATGGGTTATCGCGGCACGATCGGCATGGAGGCCTGGGCCTCCGGCAATGATGAGACGGCGCTTGCCCGTTTCCGCGACGCCTTCACGGTTTGAAGATTTCGATAGTCAAAACTTACATATCACGGAGAAATATCAATGATCAGATTTGGAGTGATTGGTGCTGGCCGAATAGGCAAGGTGCATGCCGCGACCATTGCGGCGAACCCCAAGGCCAAGCTCGTCTACGTGGCGGATGCCTTCAGAGCATCGGCTGAGGCGCTGGCCGCGCAGACGGGCGCCGAGGTTGCCGATGCGGAAGATGTCATCAAGTCCTCAAATGTCGACGCGATCCTGATTGCGACGCCGACACCCAGCCACGCCGATCTCATCGAGGCGGCGGCGAGGGCCGGTAAGGCAATCCTCTGCGAAAAGCCGGTGTCCCTGTCGGTCGAGCGCATCAATGCCTGCCTCGACGTCGTCGAGAAGAACAAGTCGACCTTGATGATCGGCTTCAATCGCCGGTTTGACCCGAACTTCGCCAGTGTGGAAGCGCGCCTGCGCCGGGGCGATGTCGGCGAAATCGAGATTGTGACGATCACCAGCCGAGATCCCACGCCGCCGCCGGCGGATTACGTTAAATCCTCCGGCGGTCTGTTCCGCGATATGATGATCCATGACTTTGACATGGCCCGCTTCCTCATCGGGGAGGAATTCGTCGTCGTGAATGCACTTGGATCTTCACTCGTCGACAAGGCGATCGGCGCCGAGGGCGATGTGGACACTGCCGCCGTGCAGATGCAGACGGCTTCGGGGCGCATTGCCGTTATCACCAATTCACGCCGGGCGACCTACGGCTACGACCAGCGCGTCGAAGTCCATGGGTCCGCCGGCATGCTTGCGGCGAGGAATATCCAAGCAACGAGCGTCGAGCTTTCCAATGCGAACGGCGTCAGCGGCGATCCCGTCCAATATTTCTTCCTTGAACGCTACGCCCAGGCCTATGCCAACGAGATCAATGCCTTCATCGACGCGATCGACAGCGGCGACCGCTCGCCGAAGCCCGGTGGGCTTGATGGGCTCCAGGCTCAGAAACTGGCGGAGGCCGCTACCGTGAGCTGGCAGAAGGGCAGGCCAGTTGAGGTCGAATAACAAGCTTCGAGGCGATGCGGAAATGTCGTCACATTGCCGGACCGCTACCGGAGGCGACGCTTCCTTTTAATAGGCTTCCGGGTCGCCAGTACATTGCCGGGCTTTTGCGAGGTGAAGTGCCATGATGCAGGACAGGATTCATTGTCCTCCAACAACATTGGAGGAACTGAAGTACCAGATCGCCAAGCGCCAGATCGTCCTCCCCGATCGTCTGGAACAAGTCGCTAAACAGATCTTACCGCAGCCGGAAATGATTGCATTCGAAAGTGCCGCTGCGATTGCGCGCAATTGTAAGGTTTCTCAAACCACGGTTCACCGACTTGCACAGCACATCGGGTTTCGAACATTTGGCGAGTTTCGCGCGATGATAAGAGATCATCTTCGCAAGATTTCCGCAAATCATCGCTAGAGGAGCTTAGCGGAACAGATATCGTCGGCTTCAACCTCTATCGATTGGTTGGAGCGGGGTCGATACGGAAGCCGTGGCTGCACCGCCATCTGGCAGCATCAGCCTTGCAAATGGAGACGCCCGGGAGCAAGCGCACTGGCCCTCAGATCGTATACTCCGGTTCAGATAAGGTCTGGTCCATCGTGATTCCGGGGAGGTTGAAGTGGCGCTTGCCCACCTGCCTCGCCGGAATGCCGGCGACCGATGTGTAGGCTGTAACGGCATTTACGACCACACTGCCTGCACCCACCTTGGCTCCGACGCCAATTTCGATGTTGCCGAGAATCTTGGCACCCGCTCCGATGAGAGCGCCGCGTCGTACCTTGGGGTGCCGGTCGCCGGTCTCCTTGCCCGTCCCTCCCAATGTAACATTCTGGAGTATGGAGACGTCGTCTTCAACGACCGCAGTCTCGCCAATGACCAAGCCGCTCCCATGATCGAGCATGATGCTCTTGCCCATCTTTGCGGCGGGGTGAATGTCGACGCCGAAAACTTCGGAAATTCGACTCTGGATGTGGCGCGCCAAATGGAGGCGATCATGATGCCAAAGCCAGTGGGCCACCCGTTGTCCCTGCAAAGCCACAAAGCCTTTGAAATACAGGAATGGCGTCAGGATTTCCGTGTTCGATGGATCGCGTTCCTTGATCGCGGTCAGGTCGGCGGCGGCATCGGCGACAATATTGCGATTGCCGACGAACGCCTGGGCAATCACCGCCATCAACTCGTCATGGTCGAGGTCGTGATTGGCCAGTTTGATCGCGACCCGTTGAGCGAGCGCCTGGGCGAAACTCGCATGATAAAGCACTGCGGAATTCATGGCGCGCGTGAGTGCTGCATCCTTGGCCGAAGCATTGACGGCCTCCGCGCAAAGAGCCTCCCAGATTGCGGCCACCTGAGGCGAGGGGGATGGCTCCGTCGACAGATTGCTCAAGCTGACCAGTGGAACCGTCATGCTAGCTTCCTTCTGCATGCGGGATGACGCGACATCCGGCATGCAGACGTTAGGTTAATCTCGCCCGCGATAGATGGTCTAAAATTTCGTGGATCTTTGCAGCCGCTCTAAAATTCCTCTCTTTTTTCGCAGGAACCGGGAAATTATTTCCAAGTCACTGCATCGCCCGTCAGCCGTGCTCCGCAATGGGCAAAGCCGGTAGCCAGAAGGGAGGCTAAGGCCCGCCAGGCGCCAAAACCACGCAGTCATCGTTCCAAGTCGAATTGTGCTTGCGTTCCGGATATCATTTTCTATTATTTTAGTAGAGAATTATGAGACTGGGCGGATCGGGCGGTTGTAGGCGGACCGGTCCAACGCAGAAGGAGCCGATGAATGACTCTTCTCTCGTCACGTTCTTCGAATTCGGAGAGCCAGCATGCGGACCATCTCGCAAGGATTGCGATTGTCGGCCGAGGCTTCACGGGGATCATGACCGCAATTGCTCTTTTCAAAAGAGTTGATCGGCCTTTCCATCTGGTGATGTTTGATCCGCGAGCAAAGATAGATATCGGCGAGGGCATAAGTCAGCCCGCGTCGACGGTGCTGACCAGCCGCGTTCGCGACCTTTCCGTTGATCCCGGACTGCCGGGCGATTTTCGCCGGTGGCTGGAAACGGATGACACATGGCGCGATCGCCTGATCTCGGATCCTGCCGGTCTCGAACACGCCTTTGTGCCCGGAGAAATCTTCAGCACCTATGTGTACAAACGCTTCGCCGAGGCCCTGTCCGATCGGCCCGATGTCATCGTGCAATTTGGCTCGGATACCGTAACGGCGATCGATAGGCATCTGGATGGAGGATATTCCGTTTTCCTTGGAGCGGAGCAGCGAACCCGCTTTGACGCAGTGTTTCTCGCGACGGGTTACGGGATGCGGGAAAATTCTGACGCGGCGCCTGCCGGTGAAACGCAAAGCGCCGTCGTGATCGGCGGCGGCATCCACGCGGTCGACAGGGCGCTTGGATTGCTTGCGGACTCGAAGATTTCCCATGTCACATTGATCTCGGAATCGGGCTTCCTGCCTCAGTCACATACTCCAGCCGCCGTCGGAGCTATTGTCACGGATAAAGCCATGCCGGGGACGCTCCGCGGCGCGTTCCGTTTTCTGCGTGAGGCCGCCAGCAGAGCCGATCTGGAAGGTTCGGGATGGCAAGGCATTATGAACGGCTTTCGGTCACGCGCGCGCGACCTCTGGGCGGGACTGACGTCAGAAGAGCGTGCACGGTTCAAACGCCATGTGAAACCTATTTACGACAGTCATCGCAACCGCTTGCCGCCTGAGCGCTATCAGCGCCTGCATCATGCCATCGCCAGCGGCGCGATCACCGTCAGGAAGGGAAAAGTGAATTGTATCGCTACAAACGGCGTGCTGTTTTCGGCCCCGACCGGGCTTGAGGTCCTTCCCGCGGAACTGACGATAGACTGCCGTTTCCGGCCGTCCGGGACCGATAGCCCGCTTGTCCGTTCGATTATCGTTGCGGGTCTTGCAACGCGTGACGAACTCGAGCTCGGTATCGTCGTGGACGAATGCGGGCGGACCAAGGCGAGCGCCTTGCATGGGCTGTTCGCAATGGGGCCGCTTGGCCTCGGCAGCCTTCCGGATATCGATCTGGTGCCTCAGATCGTCCAGCAAAGCCATGCGGCAGCGTCGTTGCTCAACAGTTGGATTGGTGAAGTGGCTAAAAGCGCAGCACGTCGTCAAAGCCTGTGACGACGTGTGACAGTTATTGTCCCAACCGATGAATGGACGGTGACAGCCGGCCAAAACTGCATCGCCGCTCAGGGCGATGCAGCGGGTCGGGAATGGGGTGCTGTCGGGCTGTTCGCGATGCCTGGATGACTGTTGGTGGCGCAAGCTTCGGCAAGCACCGCGTGATATGAAGCTGCATGGTCGCCCCTTGTCCGGCCGCGCTCATGCGGCCTTTGCTTTCGGCTTGGCGGCCTTGACGTGGGTTATGCTGCGGCGGCCGTCGACGCTGACGGGGACGTCGCCGTCAACGGTGGCGCGGCGCACGACCCGGTGCTGGTCGCCGTAGTCGTTGACAGCATAATGCTGGGTCGCGCGATTATCCCAGATCGCCACATCTCCAGTTCTCCAGCGCCAGCGCACGGTATTTTCCGGCGCGGTGACGTAGGACTGGAACACCTCGTAGAGTTTCGCGGAGTCACTCTTCGACAAGCCGACCAGACGCTGAACGAAATTGCCGAGCAGCAGCGATCTTTCGCCGGTTTCGGGATGGACACGCACGACTGGATGCTCGGTCTCGTAGATGGTCGAGGTGAAAACTTCCTCGAAATGCTTCTTCTCTTCAGCGGTAGCACGAGGACGCACGGCTGCGTAGTCATAGGCGTTGCTGTGAATGGCCCACAAATTGTCCGCCAGCAATTTGAGCGATGCCGGCAGACTTTCGTATGCAGCGTGGGTGTTGGACCAGATCGTATCCCCTCCAGCCGCCGGAATGACGACGCCACGAAGGACCGAGAATTTAGGATAGGCATCCACGAAGGTGACATCGGTGTGCCACTGGTCCGCCCTGCCGCCGCCGCGGCTGGAATCGAGATTGAGGATGGAGGCCGTGCCGGTCACCGGACCCTGGGTTGGATGAGGCACAAGGTCGCCCAGGCGGCGTGCGAATGATTCCTGTTGGGCATCGTCAAGAAGTCCCTGGTCGCGGAAGAAGATGACCTTGTGTTTCAGGAGAAGCTGGTTGATGGCCGCAACCGTTGCGTCCGAAAGGTCTCCGCCGAGGCGAATGCCTCTGATTTCGGCTCCGACGCGGCCGGTCAGCGGCACGACATCGGACGCGGGGATGATCTGATTGACGAGAACTGGATTGCTCATGGAAACCTCCTGGCTGATCTTGGAAGAAGACGGCAAGTCACATGCGCCCAACGAAGCATCCGCCGGGCGTTCGAAAATCTCATTGTTAAAATCTACAGGGCTATGGAACGCTATAATCTATAAAATCAATAGACAAAATATTCTAATTTTGTCCGTTTGCCCGAAACAGCCACCTTCGATAGTTCCTTCTCGCCGATGAATTCCTCACTTGGGGCCTTCAGCGATGCATCATTTCACCGAAGGCGCTCGTGCCAGAAGTTGGGAGCCCAACTTTCGTGACCCCTGAATGACACGCAGGCAAGGCAATCACCCATCAAAAAGCTCGCAGATTCGCGACTTGAACTAAAACGTCGCCCCCCGCAAATCAGGGTCCGCAGACCAGCAGCGCGGCCACCGATTTGTTCAGCAAGACGCTCAGCGTGGCGAGGATCCTGCTTGTTACTTCGGAGAATTTGGGCCCCGATATCGTCAAGCCGTGGCGCGGAGATATGCCGCTGAGCGCTTCCGTCCGGATATGTCGGATTCGGGCGCTCGGAACTCAATACCTGTCATCAGGAACTGTTCCCAGCATCGGCTTCGCTTCTGTGACGTGAGACACGAACCCGTCGATCCGACGGCTTTCACCGCGCGGCTTAGAAAGAGACTATTTCGCGCAAAAAAGAAACAGCCTATGCGTTTGTCGCATAGCTGAAGTGAGAGATTGTCGCTGTTTTAAACCGATTGAACCGCCTATATTCCAACCATCGGAACGACGCCGGAGCCAAGCAAGGTTGCTGACGTCAGAAAGCCCTCAGGAAAGGGGATTATCATGAACGTAGCACGCTCTTTCAACAACTGGCGCAAGTTCCGTCAGACCGTCACCGAACTCGGCCGCATGTCCAGCCGGGAGCTGCAGGACCTCGGTATCGACCGCGCCGACATCCGCAGCGTTGCCCGCGCATCGATCGCGCGCTAATCGCACAGCACTTGGTATTTAATACTGCTTGACGCCCGCTCCTGACGCGGGCGTTTTTGCGTCGAACGCCGTGGCTGAGGTCGGTTGCATCCTCATTCCTATTGTAAACTTTCCGACTTGTATTTCTTGCATAGCTGCAGTGCAGCATAAGGCATTGGCACCATCCATGGTCGGTGTATGATGAGATCCATCGAAGCAATGCACCTCCTCCCGCAAAGCATCGACTTTCAGATGGCCCACTCCTCCTCCCAAGGGACGTCTGTCGGAACAGCGGCACTCCTCCTCCCAGTCGCTGTTCGGTTTTCAGAAAGCCTGCCGCACCTCCTCCCGCGGCAGGCTTTTTCGTATCCCGAACCTTCCCTGCTGCCAGATCGAGATCGAGTGCGGCTGTTCCCACGTCGCGTCACCCACTCAATCGTACCCGTCTTCCTTTGGACCGGCTGGGGGTTCCCTGGAGGCGCCTGTCGCAGACCCTCGGACTCTGTCGTCCTAAAAGGAGGTCTGTCTGCCAGGGGGCCGGGTCCCGTTTTAGCGCGATATCCGCACAAGAGCTGTCCCACCGAATGTCTCGGTTTCGCGAGTAGTCCGGCGTCCCAGAAACGGCGTTAGTGAACAGGCTGTCGGCTATGGCATCATCCATGAAGGAGGTGCCGGCAGGCAAAGCGGATCGCTATGAACCTTCGCCCGCCTCAATGGCTTCAATGAACTCATCGAATGTTTGTCCAACCACGCGGACCTCATCCGACCATGTGCCGGCAAAGAACCCGCTCCTACAGGGGGCGACCAGTCCGCCGGTTCCGAAGGATCATAGGGGGGATACGCCACCTTTGTCGAGATCCGATATCCCTGGCTATTCTCCGAGCGGAAGAGTGATATCCGCGACGGAGGCTCCCAATGTTACGCCGCGATTTTCCGCCTGCGCCATCGCCTTCACCAGCGCGATGACCGTTTCGCGGATATTTCGGTCGGCAATCTTCAGAAAAGCGCGATTGAGCGCCAATCCCTCTTTCGTTCGCAGGAATTCGGCAACTGGATCAGTCTTCGCCGACAGATCCAGCCCTTGGAGCGTCAACGGCTCGGAATTCTCCTGTTCGAAGAAGAAACTCACCGACGTGTGAAGCACATCGGCGATCCGCTGCAGACGGCTCGCCCCAATGCGGTTGATCCCCTTCTCGTATTTCTGAACCTGCTGAAAGGTCACGCCGATCTGCTCGGCAAGCCGTTCCTGGCTCATCCCGAGCAACTGTCGGCGCGCTCGTATGCGCGCTCCGACATAGCTGTCTATTGCATTCGCTGTCTTGACATTCATTGCGTGTAATCAGCCTCGATCGCATTTTAGTCGCCGCAGCTGTAGTATCCTCCGGATCGCTTTTCCATGGTTGTTTTCATATAGCATACCGAATACGCGATGATCGCGACCGACTGTGATATGAAAGCCCCCAAAAAGACGTCAAGTTAGGCAGAAATCACTCGTCCGAAGTGCAAATCGAACAAAAGCCGTACCGATTAGGATGAAACTGGGCTGTAACTGCGTCTCGGCTTACGTTAAATGGGACTTCAGCGACCGTCGCACGAGAGTCTTCCCAGCCCCGATCGCCCGAAAATCCATCGAACAAAAGCAACGTGGCACGGCACCGGCCGAGCCTGTGCAGGAGAAGCATTGATGGCAACCGTTGCCGAGAGCGCGCCCCGTTTCGAAAAAACGACGATGTCCATCCTCATGGCGGTCAGCTTCTGCCACATGCTGAATGACATCATGCAGTCACTGCTCGCCTCGCTCTATCCACTGTTCAAGGCGAACTACGATCTCGATTTTGTGCAGATCGGCCTTCTCACCATGACATTCCAGGTCACGGCTTCGCTGCTGCAGCCGCTGGTTGGCATCGTCACCGACCGCTGGCCGATGCCCTATTCGCTGCCGGTTGGTATGGCGAGTACCTTTTGCGGCCTTATCCTGCTCGGCAATGCCGGCAGCTTCGAACTGCTGCTGGTTGCCGCAAGCCTGATCGGCTTCGGCTCGGCGGTCTTCCACCCGGAATCGTCGCGCGTTGCCCGTCTTGCTTCGGGCGGTCGCCACGGTTTCGCGCAATCCTTCTTCCAGGTCGGTGGCAATGCCGGCCAGGCGATCGGTCCGCTGCTTGCCGCCTTCATCGTGCTGCCGCTCGGCCAGCACAGCGTCTCCTGGTTCGCCGCCATCGCCATGGTCGGCATGGTAGTGCTGAGCTGGGTCGGCAACTGGTACATGAGCCACAGGCGCCAGAATGCCAGCAAGCCGGCAATCAGCCGGACTCTGCCGTTGCCGCAGAACCGGGTCGTCTGGGCGCTGCTGATTCTCGTGCTGCTGACGGCAACCAAGAATGTCTACATGGCCAGCGTGTCGAGCTACTTCACCTTCTATGTCATCGACAAGTTCGAGCTCAGCGTGCAGCAGGCACAGCTGATGCTCTTCCTCTTCCTTGGGTCGGTCGCCGTCGGCACGTTCCTCGGCGGGCCGATCGGCGATCGCTTCGGCGCACGTTTCGTCATCTGGTTCTCGATCCTTGGTGTCATTCCCTTCGCGCTCCTGCTTCCCTATGCAAACCTCTTCTGGACAGGCGTGCTCAGCATCGTCATCGGCCTGATCTTCGCTTCGGCCTTCTCGGCCATCGTCGTCTTCGCACAGGAACTGGTGCCCGGACGCGTCGGGCTGATTGCCGGCGTCTTCTTCGGCTTCGCATTTGGGGCAGGGGGGCTTGGTGCTGCGCTGCTCGGCGATTTCGCCGATACCCACGGCATCGATTTCGTCTACCGCATCTGCTCCTACCTGCCGCTGCTCGGTCTCCTGACAGTCTTCCTGCCGCGTATTCCCAAGCGGAAACCAGTCTGAGGCGACATCGCTAACGGACAATCGATCGAGCCGGAATGTCACCGACACTCCGGCTCGATGCATCATGCAGTTTCGCACGTCGCCATCGCCCACAGACCCGAACGTATTTTTCTCCTCATATGGGGAAGAGGGATGACCATTCCTTTAATCCACTATTTTTATAGATAATATTCGTCCAATAATGACGTCGGTTTCGGCACGATATTGGAAGGAAATGGCATGTCTGCTCCCAAACTGGTCGGCCTTGCGGGTAGTTTCAACCGCCCCTCGAAGACCTTTGCGCTTGTTGAAAACATTGCCGGTCTCGCCGCCGAGAAATACGGCTTCGACAACACCATCTACGACCTGACCGACGTCGGCCCTTCGCTTGGCCAGGCGCTGCGCCGTGACGATCTCGACAGTCGCGCCAAGGAAGTCATCGACGACATCGTCAATGCCGATGTGCTGGTCATCGGAGCGCCAACTTACAAGGGTAGCTATCCCGGCCTTTTCAAGCATTTGATCGACTTGATCGATCCGCATGAGCTGCGCGCCAAGCCGATCATCATCACCGCGACCGGCGGCGGCGACCGGCACGCGCTGATGGTCGAGCACCAGCTTCGCCCGCTCTTCGGTTTCTTCATGGCGCACACGCTGCCGACCGCAGTTTACGCGTCCGACCGTGACTTCACCAATTACCGTGTCTCATCCGACCCGCTTTCCAATCGGATCGGGGAGGTGATTGGCGAGCTCGCGGCCTTCTTTGCCAGCCGGAATCAAACGCTTATCGCCGCCGAGTAAAGAATGTCGGGCTAGGCTTGAACGGCGCCATGGAGGCGCCGTTTCCGTTTTAAGGCTGTCCTTCACGTCGTCATAGTCCACAAATTTGATGGAAATTTATCCTGCCGATAGCAATGGCAGGGCAAGAGTTTTTCCGGCCCTTCCTGCACATCAGACATTCGTGCTTCGCCTCCGATACGCGCATTTGCCATGATCGGCCTGCTCGGGGCGGTTGGCCTCATTCAGTCAGACGGGATATAAAATGACCAAGAACAAAAATCTTCACGGCTTCCACCTTTCGCGCCGGGCGGCTCTTGCCGCCGTCGCCGTTTCTGCTGCTGCACTCTTTGCCTTTGCAGCACCCGCTCCTTCCTTTGCCGAGGACAAGTCGATCAAGGTCGGCATCATGGCCGGCGAGGAAGAGGATATCTGGCGCGTGGTCGCGAGCGAGGCGGCGAAGAAGGGCCTCAAGATCGAGACCATCACGTTCAACGACTATACGCAGCCGAATGAAGCGCTGGAACGCGGCGAACTCGACGCCAACGCCTTCCAGCACCAACCCTATCTCGACAACCAGATCAAGCAGCACGGCTATCACATCGTTCGCGTCGGTTATACCGGGGTCTGGCCGATCGGCCTTTACACCAAGAAGTACAAGTCCGTCGCCGAGATCCCGGAAGGTGCCGTCGTCGGCGTGCCGAACGATCCCTCGAACGAGGGCCGTGCGCTGCGCGTTCTCCAGAACGAAGGCCTGATCAAGCTCAAGGACGACACCGGTATTCTTGCGACCGTCGCCGACGTCACCGACAATCCGAAGAAGATCGAGATCAAGGAACTCGACGCCGGCATCGTCGGCCGCTCGATCGACGATCTGGATGCCGGTATCGTCAACACCGACTGGGCGTTGAAAAGCGGTCTTTCTCCGGCCGAGCGCATTGCCCAGGAGCCGATCGCCGACAATCCATACCGCAACTTCATCGCCGTCAAGGATGAGAACAAGGATGCCGACTGGGTCAAGACGCTTGTGTCTTCTTATCAGAACGAGACCGTCAAGGCCGAGTTCGACAAGGTCTACAAGGGGACGGGTCTCAGCGCCTATTGATCCGGGGCAGGGCTGGGGTTAAGGCCTGCCGAGAGGCGGTCCGGGCGTTCTTTGCCCGGGCCGCCTTCAGCATTTGTAAGGAAAAACACATGAATTCCTTTGTTTCCGCCACGGCGATCGCGGCAGAGCCGCAAACGGCGACCGAAGAGGTGGTGAGGCTGACCGACGTGAAGCGGCGGTTTGGAACCACTGCAGCACTCGACGGCATTTCGCTGACGGTGAAGAGAGGCGAAATCCTCGGCATCATCGGCCGCAGCGGCGCCGGAAAATCGACGCTGATCCGCTGCTTGAACGGCCTGGAGCGCGCCGATAGCGGCGAGATCCTCATCGAAGGCCGAGATATCACCGGACTTTCAGAACAGGACCTGCAGCCGCTGCGCCGCCGCATCGGCATGATCTTCCAGCATTTCAATCTGCTTTCCGCCAAGACCGTTGAGGAAAACGTCGCGCTGCCGCTGAAGATCGAGGGCCTGGCAAAGAGTGAGCGCCTGAAACGGGCGCACGATCTGCTCGAGCTCGTCGGTCTTGCCGACAAGGCGAAGGCCTATCCCTTATCGCTGTCCGGTGGCCAGAAACAACGCGTCGGCATCGCCCGGGCGCTCGCGGCACGCCCGGCACTGCTTTTGTCCGACGAGGCGACATCGGCGCTCGATCCGGAAACGACCCGGTCGATCCTGGCGCTGCTCAAGGACATCAACCGTAAGCTCGGGCTGACCATACTGCTGATCACCCATGAGATGGAAGTGGTCCGCGGCATTGCCGATCGCGTCGCGGTCATCGATGCCGGGCGGATCGTCGAGGAAGGACAGGTCTGGTCGATCTTCGCCAACCCGCAGGCTGATATCACCAGGAGCCTGCTCGGCGGCATCCGGCCGCAGCTTCCTGAGCATATCGCCGGCCGGCTGTCGGCGACGGCGGGCAGCGAAGCGATCCTCAGCGTCGATCTCGCCGGGCCGCAGGCGCAGGGCGCGCTGTTTGCCGAACTCTCGGCGGCGCTGCCGCATTCCTTCCGCCTCGTCCATGGCGGCATCGACCACATCCAGAACCAGCCGGTGGCACGGTTCTTCATCGCCGTTCCCGCGCGCGACCCCGCGCTTGCCGGAAAGGTCGAACAATTCCTGATGGCTCGGTCCGCCCGGGTGGAGGTGCTAGGTTATGACACCGATCATGCTTGAACTGCTTATTCGCTCCCTTTGGGAGACCATCCTGATGACCGTCGCCTCGGGAGTGATTTCGCTCGTCGCCGGCCTGCCGCTCGGCCTTGCTCTGGTCGCGACGGCGCGTGGCGGCATCGCCGAAAGCCTCGGGATCAATCGTGTGCTCGGCGCTGTTATCAACGGCTTCCGCTCGGTGCCCTTCATCATCCTCTTGGTAGCGCTGATCCCGCTGACGCGGCTGATCGTCGGCACCGCGCTCGGCACCTGGGCTGCCATCGTGCCGCTCGCCATCGCTGCAACGCCCTATTACGCCCGCATCGCCGAAGTATCGCTGCGCGAGGTCGACCGCGGGCTGATCGATGCCGTGCGCGCCATGGGCGGCAATCGCTGGACCATCATCCGTGAGGTGCTGGTGCCTGAAGCGCTGCCAGGCATCGTTGCCGGTTTCACCGTCACGCTGGTGACGCTGATCGGCGCCTCGGCCATGGCGGGCGCGATTGGCGCCGGCGGCCTCGGCGATCTCGCCATCCGCTATGGCTATCAGCGTTTCGAAACCAGTGTGATGATCGCGGTGGTGGCCGTCCTCATCGTGCTCGTCTGCGGGATCCAGTGGCTTGGCGACCGGCTGGTCGCCAGGCTAGACCACCGATAAATCAGCGCCGGAATTGGGCGGCGGGATGAGCGGCGGGCAACCTGCCGTTCCCGCCGCCGAAAAGCTTGTGCCGCAAGGGTCCCGCAGCATAGTCCGCCTTGAAGACACCGCGCTCCTGTAGCACTGGGACGACCAGGTCGACGAAATCGCGCAGGCTTTCCGGCGCCACTGTCCGCGCCAGATTGAAGCCGTCGATGCCACCCTCTTCGATCCATGTCGTAAGATGATCGGCGATCTGCTCGGGCGAGCCCACCATCGGCTTCATCCGGCTGCCGAGCACCATCTGGTCGATGATGTCACGCAGCGTCACCGGCTTCGCCGCCTGTTTCGTGATCGCCGCAAGTGCCGATTGATTGGCGTTGGTCGAGCTCTGGTCGATGACGTCGTCCAATCCATACTTCGAAAAATCGATGCCGACGGAAGCGGAGTAATGCGCAAGCGAGGCCTCGACGCTCGCATGGCGGCGGTACTCCTCCAGCCTGTCGCGTGCTTCCTTCTCCGTCCGCCCGACGACAACAGTGATCAGGCTCAGGATCTTCAATGCGTCGGCGCCGCGGCCGAATACCTCCGCCTTCGCCCGTAGTGCATCGACGGTCGGCCTGGCCGCCTTGGGATTAGGCCCGGCGATGAAGACGCATTCGGCGTGGCGTGCGGCGAAATCCTGCCCGCGTGCCGAGGCGCCGGCCTGAAAGAGCAGGGGCGTGCGCTGCGGCGAGGGTTCTGAGAGATGGATGCCTTCCATCCGGTAATATTTGCCGTCGTGACGAACCGTGCGCACTTTGGAGGGATCGGCATAGGTGCCGCCTGCCTTGTCACGCAGTACCGCATCGTCGTCCCAGCTCCCTTCCCAGAGCTTGTAGACGATCTCGAGATATTCCTCGGCTGCATCGTAGCGCGCATCATGTTCCGGCAGCTTGTCGAAACCCATGCTGCGGGCGGCACTGTCGAGATAGCCGGTGACGATGTTCCAGCCGATCCGTCCCTTGGTCAGGTGGTCGAGCGTCGACATGCGCCGTGCCAGTAGGAAGGGTGGCTCATAGGTGGTGTTGACGGTGACGCCGAAACCCAGATGTTTTGTCACATAAGCCATCGCCGAAATCGGAATCAGCGGATCGTTGACCGGGATCTGCGCGCCCGTCTCGATCACCGTCGCCGGACTACCCTTGTAGAGATCATAGACACCGACGATATCGGCCAGGAAGATGCCGTCCAGCTTGCCGCGTTCGGCGGTCTTGGCAAACTCTGTCCAGTAGTCGAGATCGGTATAATGCGCTGAGCGGTCGCGCGGATGCGTCCACAGGCCGTGATTGATGTGCCCGACGCAGTTCATGTCGAAGGCATAGATCTGCATGGTCTTCATGAGGCGGGTCCCAAAGCCGGCAATAGAAATCAAGGATTTGCCGCATTAATTATCCAAGAGCATGATGCCGAAAAGTGTGAGCGGTTTTCGGACGACATCATGCTCTAACTATATAATGTAGAACAGGATTCAGATTTTAGGCCGGCTCGGCCTAAAATCATCCTGTTCGGGCTCTATCGCACGAGGAGCCGGTGAACTGGTAGGGTTGGGATGAAAAAATCCGGAGGAACCGCATGACGAAGAAGACGCTGTCGGATTGGGCGGAGCTGGCGCAAAAGGAACTGCGTACCTCGCCCGAAACGCTGACCTGGCAGACGCCGGAAGGCATTGCCGTCAAGCCGCTCTATACGGCCGAGGATCTCGACGGCGCCGAGCACCTTGGTTCGCTTCCCGGTTTTGCCCCCTTCACCCGCGGCCCGCGGGCGACGATGTATGCCGGCCGGCCCTGGACGATCCGCCAATATGCCGGCTTCTCGACGGCAGAGGAATCGAACGCCTTCTATCGCCGCAATCTGGCGGCCGGCCAGAAGGGCCTGTCGGTCGCCTTCGATCTTGCCACCCACCGCGGCTATGACAGCGATCATCCGCGCGTCGAGGGTGATGTCGGCAAGGCCGGCGTGGCAATCGACAGCGTCGAGGACATGAAGATCCTGTTCGACGGCATTCCGCTTGGCGAAATGTCGGTGTCGATGACCATGAACGGTGCCGTCATCCCGATCCTTGCCTCCTTCATCGTGGCCGGCGAGGAGCAGGGCGTTCCACGGGCTGAGCTCTCGGGGACCATTCAGAACGACATCCTCAAGGAGTTCATGGTCCGCAACACCTATATCTATCCGCCCGAACCCTCGATGCGGATCGTTGCCGATATCATCGACTATACCGCCCGCGAGATGCCGAAGTTCAACTCCATCTCGATCTCCGGCTACCACATGCAGGAAGCCGGCGCGACGCTGGTGCAGGAATTGGCCTTCACGCTCGCCGACGGCCGCGAATATGTCCGCGCCGCCATCGCCAAAGGCCTGAGTGTCGACGAATTCGCCGGCCGCCTGTCCTTCTTCTTTGCGATCGGCATGAACTTCTTCATGGAAGCCGCCAAGCTGCGCGCTGCCCGCCTGCTCTGGACGCGGATCATGGAAGGGTTTCATCCGAAGAAGCAGTCCTCGCTGATGCTGCGCACCCATTGCCAGACCTCCGGCGTCTCCTTGCAGGAGCAGGACCCTTACAACAACATCATACGCACGGCCTTCGAGGCGATGTCGGCAGTGTTGGGCGGTACGCAGTCGCTGCACACCAATTCCTTCGACGAGGCGATCGCGCTGCCGACGGAATTCTCCTCACGCATTGCCCGCAATACTCAGCTGATCCTGAGCCACGAAACCGGCGTGACAAAAGTGGTCGATCCGCTGGCGGGCTCCTACTATGTCGAAAGCCTGACGGCCGAGCTTGCCGACAAGGCCTGGGCCTTGATGGAGGAGGTCGAGGCACTGGGCGGCATGACCAAGGCGGTAGCGGAAGGCCTGCCGAAACGGCTGATCGAGGAAGCGGCCGCGCGCCGCCAGGCGGCCGTCGACAAGGGCGACGAGGTCATCGTCGGCGTCAATCGCTACCGGCTCGACACCGAGCAGCCGATCGACATTCTGGAGATCGACAACAGCGCAGTGCGCAAAGCGCAGATCAGACGTATCGAGGAAACGAAGCGGCGCCGCGATGGCGGAGCCGTGCGCGAGGCGCTGGCGGCCCTGGTAGAGATCGCAGAGACCGGCAAGGGCAACCTGCTGGAAGCCGCCATCGCGGCGGCCCGAGCCCGCGCCACGGTCGGCGAAATATCGGACGCCATGCGTGATGCCTTCGGCGATCATGCCGCGACCCCTGAAGTCATCAAGGGCGTCTACGGCGAGGCCTATGAAAATGAGCCGGAACTCGCCGTGCTCAAGACCCGCATGACGGAGGTGACGGAAGCCATGGGGCACCGGCCGAAGATCATGGTCGCCAAGCTCGGTCAGGACGGACACGACCGAGGCGCCAAGGTGATCGCCTCGGCTTTCGGCGACATCGGCTTTGATGTACTCGCCGGTCCCCTCTTCCAGACACCGGAGGAAGCTGCCGGCGTCGCACTCAGCGAAAAGGTCAATGTCGTCGGCGTCTCGTCGCTGGCGGCCGGTCACAGGACGCTGCTACCGCAGCTGATCGACAGGCTGAGAGAACAGGGCGGTGGCGATATCATCGTCGTTTGCGGCGGCGTCATCCCGCGTCAGGACTATGAATTCCTGCACGAACACGGCGTTGCAGCCGTGTTCGGCCCGGGGACAAACGTTCTCGAGGCGGCAAACTCCGTCCTCGATCTGCTGCAGGGCAGGCGGCGAAACCAGTAGCTGAAGCATTTCCAGGAAAAGTGCGACGCGGTTTTCCGCCCGGAAATGCGCAAAATCAAAGAATTAGAGCAGCCCGCGCTTTGCGAGGTTGCTCATCAGCGCCGAAATACCAAAGGTCCAAGGCGGACATTCGGTCGAAAGGCGCACGGTGTTGACGAGCGCGCCGAGGCCTGCTGAGGAAATCTCGACGACATCGCCGATCTTGTGGGTGAAGCCTTGGTTCGGCGCGTCGCGGTCCTGCGTCGGCGCAAACAGCGTGCCGAGGAAAAGCATGAAACCATCGGGATACTGATGATGGGCGCCGACCGTCTGCTTGACGAGATCGGTCGGGTCGCGGCTGATCTTTGACATCGAACTCTTGCCGTGCAGTACGAATCCGTCCTGGCCGGTGACTTTCAGGTCGAGTTCGGCCTTGCGTACGTCATCCAGGCTGTAACCGGCATCGAACACGCGGATGAAAGGACCGATCGAGCAGGAGGCGTTGTTGTCCTTGGCCTTGCCGAGCAGCAGTGCCGAGCGGCCTTCGACGTCGCGCAAGTTGACGTCGTTGCCGAGGGCCGCACCCTTGATCTCGCCGCGGCTGTTGACCGCAAGCACGATTTCCGGCTCGGGGTTGTTCCAGGTCGAGATCGGATGCAGGCCGACATCCGCACCCCAACCAACGGAGGAAAGCACCGGCGACTTGGTGAAGACTTCGGCATCCGGCCCGATACCGACCTCGAGATATTGCGACCACATGCCCTCGTCGATCAGCGCCTGCTTGACCTTGGCAGCCTCCGGTGAACCGGCCTTGAGATTGGTGAGGCTGCCGCCGATCAGAGTGCTGACTCGCTCGCGGATCGAGGCGGCACGTTCCGGATTGCCGGCCGCCTTCTCCTCGATGACGCGCTCGATCATCGACTGCGCAAAGGTAACGCCGCAGGCCTTGACTGCCTGCAGGTCGACGGGCGCAAGGAGATAAGGGCGCCTTTGATCCGGAGCTCCGGTACTGTTGGCGGCAATGTCCGCCAGCGAGCCAACCGCCTTACCAATTGCTGCGCGGACGAAGGCGGCGGCATCCTGCCGCTCGAGCAGGACGCTCAGCGTCGGCGCCTCTCGCGACGTAATGTCGAGAAGCACGCCTTCGCGCAACGTCACTATGCTCGGTCCCTTCGCTTCGGGATTCCAGATGCGACCGACAAAAAGACCATCCGAGGCGGCGACATCGAGAAGAGCTTGAGACATGGTGATCTTCCATCAAGGCGAGCGAGAAGAGCTCTTTTAAAAATTGCGGGGTGTTGCCGCCCTCCGACCCGGCGACGACCAAAATCGATCACATTCGTGAAGATGGGGCAAGATGCGCGGGGGAAAAAGACCTTTGCCTGATCGGCTCAAGCGGCGGACTTCCTCGGGAATCCAATTGCAAAAGCCCGCAAAATAACTATTTAGATACAAAATAACTGTTATATTTCAAATATTTAAATACAGGCCGCGACGATTTTGCCCGCTATCTCGCCTTGACAGGAGCCGGCTTTCGTTATCTGTTTTGCGCGACATGGAGGAGGCTGGCGTCAGCCGGCCACACGAAAATCCGAGGAGGATATTGCAGCGATGTTGAGATTTGCCGTCGTCGGAATCGACCATGGGCATACGTTTGATCACGTGAAGGGATTGCTTGCTTCAGGCGGCGAATTCGTCGGCTATTGCCCGCAGACCTCGGTGCCGGCACTGCGCGAGGCCTTTGAGAAGACCTATCCTGACGCGCCGCAGATTGACCGGGAAAAGCTGTTCGACGATCCGTCGATCGACGTCATCTGCATTTCCGCAATCCCCCGCGATCGTGCCGGACTTGCCATTCGCGCGATGAGATCGGGCAAAGACGTGATGACTGACAAGCCTGGCGTGACGACCTTCGCCCAGCTCGAGGACGTCAGGCGCACCGTTGCCGAGACCGGCAAGATCTTCTCGATCTGCTTTTCCGAGCGCCACTGCGTGCGCTCCGCCGTCAAGGCCGGCAAGCTCGTCGCCGAAGGCGCGATCGGCAAAGTGATCCAGACGCTCGGCGTCGGTCCACACCGGCTGCAACTGCCGACCCGGCCGGATTGGTTCTTCGATCCCGAGGCCTTCGGCGGCATCATCGTCGATATCGCTTCACACCAGGTCGACCAGTTTCTGTTCTATACTGGCTCGAGCACAGGCGAGGTCATCGCAAGCTCGATCGGCAATTTCGGCATGCCTGACAAGCCCGCCTTTCAGGATTTCGGCGAGGTGCTTCTGCGCTCCGACAAGGCGGCGGGTTATGTCCGTGTCGACTGGTTCACGCCGGAGGCGCTGCCGACCTGGGGTGACGGGCGCCTGACCATTCTCGGCACCGAAGGTTATATCGAGCTGCGCAAATATATCGATATTGCCGGCCGGCCGGGCAAGGATCATCTCTTCCTGGTCAACGGCAAGGAAATGACCCATATCGATTGCAGCGGCGAAAACCTCGATTATTTCGACGCTTTCACCGCCGACGTTGGCAACCGCACGCAGACGGCGATGACCCAGGATCACGTTTTTGAAGTCTGCCGACTTTCGCTCGAAGCCCAGGCGAAAGCCGCGCGCATCGGCGCTCGCTGAGGAGGATATCATGACCAGGAAATTGCGCGTCGGCGTCATCGGCGCAGGCATCGCTGCGCGGCATCTGGCCGGCTTCGGCTGGAACAAGGAGCTTTTCGAGGTTCCTGCGCTCTGCTCGCTCGACGAGGAACGCGGCAAGGCGCTGTGCGAGGAATATGGCATTGGCGAATATACGCAGGATGCGGATTCGCTGTTTGCCCGTGACGATCTCGACATCATCGACATTTCGACACCGCCGAGCTCGCATTTCGAACTTTGCCGCAAGGGCATCGAATCCGGCAAGCATGTGATCTGCGAGAAGCCGCTCTTCGGCTCGATCGCCGAGGTTGACGAGATGGGGCGCATCCTCGATCGTTACCCCGGCAGGAAGCTGATGCCGATCTTTCAGTATCGCTACGGCTCCGGCCTGCAGAAGCTCAAGCTGCTGATCGAGCGCGGCCTGGCCGGTAAGCCGTTCCTGACAACGATCGAAACCCATTGGTGGCGCGGTCCGGACTATTATGCCGTGCCGTGGCGCGGCAAATGGGCGAGCGAACTGGGCGGCGGCCTTCTCGGCCACGCCATCCACGCTCATGACATGCTGAACTATGTACATGGCCCCTGCGCCGAGGTGTTTTCCTATGGGGCGACGCTGGTTAATCCGATCGAGGTCGAGGATACGGCTGCCCTTTCGGTGAGGATGCAAAATGGCTCGCTGGCGACGCTGTCGATGACACTGGGTTCGCGCAAGGAGATCTCGCGGTTGCGCTTCTGCTTCAACGATCTCGTCGCCGAAAGCATCATCGAACCCTATACGATGGGCCGTGACCCGTGGACGTTCGTCGCCGGGACAGAGGAACATCAGGCCCGGATCGACGAAGTGCTCGCCGCCTATGTGCCTGGCGAGGATGGCTACACCCGTCAGTTCGAGCTCTTCCACAAGGCGATCGTAGAGGATGCCGACCCACCGGTGACGCTGCAGGATGCCCGCAATTCGCTGGAACTGGTAACGGCCGCTTATTTCTCGCAGCGAACCGGACAACCGACGCCGATGCCGATCGCCGCCGATCATCCGCTCTATCGCTCCTGGCTTCCGGCCGGGGAATGGCGTGTTGCGGCCACCGTCTGAACCGGGAAGGGCTTTCCCATGCTGAAATCCTTCGAGCATGTCGGCATGACGGTCAGCGACATGGACCGCACCGTCGACTTCTACTGTGGCCTGCTCGGACTCAGCCTCGTGCTACGCAAGACGATGGCGAATGGCATGCAGGTAGCGTTCCTCGATGCAGGCGGCGGCATGCTGGAGGTCTTTGCGCCGCCCGGCGGCGCGTCGAGGGCGGTCGACGTGGCTGAAGATACAGCCGGCGTCCGCCACCTCACCTTTCATTTCGACAGTGTCGACGAGGCCTTTGCCCGCCTTGAACAAGCGGGCGTCGAGATCAAGGAGCGGCCGCGCTTTGCCGTCCACTCCGAGATGCTGAACAAGATCGCCTTCGTTCGCGATCCCGACGGCATCATCGTCGAGCTTGCCGAACGCTCTCAGAGCCGCCAGGGCTGACACAGGTACTGCCGATCGCTTCGCTGCGGGCGGCCAGACCGTCCCGCAGCAGATCGATCAGGCGCCGGACGAGTTTTGCCGCCATGCAAGGCTCTCCTCAGCTCGCCAGCTTGGCGCTGATATAGTTGCGCCAGCCGCCAAGCGCGGTGATTTCCTCGGCACCTTTCACGGCATGGGCCTCGCAGACGAAGCCGGAGACGCTGGAACCGTCTTCGAGCGTCAGCTTACCGATGCCGAGGGGTGCCGGAATCTTCTGGACGAACCTGCCGAAAGCATCGGCCGGCAGTGCCCAGACCTCGACCTCCAGCCCCTGACCCTTGTGGCCGGGTTCGCGCAGCAGTCCCGGTTTCGGCGGCGTGGTATTGGGCAAGACGAAGAGGCGATAGTCGCCTGATGTGCGGCAGGTCTTGACCAGACGCCCGCCGGCGCCTGCCAGTTCGTGATTGAGCGGCATGCCGGTCAGATGCGCACCGACGACCGCGATTTCGATGAAACCGTCATCGCCAGGCATAACACGGCTTGCTTCGGGGATCGCAGCCTGCCGGTCGATGCCCATGCCGGAGCTTGCTGCGCGGTGCAGCGCATCGGCAAGCGGCGCCAGCGCGTCGTCGGTGAAGGCAGGTGCAATGACGGTCACGCCGCCCGGCAGCCCACCTTTGCCGAAGCCGGCCGGAACGGCGATCGCTGCGCAATCGAGCAGGTTGACGAAATTGGTGTAGCGACCGAGGCGGCCGTTGAGCACGACGGGATTGGCCAGCATGTCCGCCACGGTGTAGGTGGTCGGTGCGGTCGGCAGCAGAAGCACGTCGGCCTTTTCCCATTCGGCCTCGGTCTTGCGACGCAACTCTTCCAGCCGGTATCGGCCGTTGAAAGCCTCGACCGCGGTCTTGCCCTTGGCGCCTTCGATAATCCCTCTGACCGTCGGGTCGAAATCGGCCGCGTTCGTGGCGAGGAAGGTCTCGACGGCCGCCAGACGTTCGGCGACCCACGGCCCGTCATAGAGAAGGGCGGCGGCCTCGCGGAATGGCGCGTAATCGAAAGGCACGATGGTCGCGCCGAGCGCTCTGGCCCGCTCGATCGCCTGATCGTAGAGCGCCTCCATCTCCTTGTCGCCGAAGAACTCCCGCTCGGCGTCGGTCAGAACGCCGATGCGCAAGCCCGACACAGGCAGGTTCGCTGGCCTGGCGCGACGCGAGAAAGCATCGGCTGCATCGAAGCCTTCGGCGACCTTGCGGATCGCAACACCGTCAGAGACGGTCGCAGCAAAAATCGTGATGCAGTCGACGCTCTTGCAGGCCGGTACCGCGCCAGTATTCGGCAGGAGACCCGGCGTCGGCTTGATGCCGACCAGATTGTTGAAGGCAGCCGGCACCCGGCCGGAGCCTGCCGTATCGGTGCCGAGTGCGAAGGCCGCAAGGCCGGAGGCCACCGTGACCGCCGATCCGGAACTCGAACCGCCTGAGATATAGGCCGCATCGAAGACCGAACGCGGCGCGCCATAGGGCGAGCGCGTGCCGTTGAGGCCGGTCGCGAACTGGTCGAGATTTGTCTTGCCGATGATGATGGCACCGGCTGCCTTCAGCCGGGCAACAACCGTGGAATCGATTTCCGGCCGATACGCGTAGGCCGGGCAGGCGGCAGTTGTCGGCAGGCCGGCGGCATCGATATTGTCTTTGACGGCAAAGGGAATGCCCCAGAGCGGCAGACTGTTTGCCTCAGGCGCGCGTGCCATCAACGCTTTGGCAGCAGTGCGCAGTTCCTCATCCGGCACCGGGGTGATGAAGATTGCCGCATCTCTAGAGGCGGCACGGCGCGAGATCACCTCTTCGATGGCATCGAGCGGTGTCAGGCCGGATTGATAGGCGGCGCGAAGACTTGAGAGATCGAGGATGGTCGGCAGCATGTCAGCATTCCTCCAGAACGACGATGATATCGCCGGCTTTGACGTTTCTTCCCGGCCCGGCGCGCAGATCGCGGACGCGGCCTGCCGCATGGGCGGTGACGTTGATTTCCATCTTCATCGATTCGATGATGGCAAGTGTATCGCCGGCCGCAACCGGGGCGCCCGGCTCGACCAGCAATTTCCAGATATTGCCGGGCACGGCGCTGGCAACACCGAAGCAGCCGTCGGGAATATCCCCATCCGGACTTTCGCCCGTGCCTTCATCGGTGACGAAGCTGTCGAGCCCGGCTTCCTTCCAGCGCTGGCGTTCGGCATCGAAGGCAGCCTGCTGCGTTGCCTTGAAACGGCCGATCGACGCCGCGTTAGCCTGCAATTCCCTCTCATAGGTGGCATAGGAGAATTCAGTCTCCTCGATCTTGATCGGATAGCCGCCATGCGGGAAGCCGGCGCGCGCCTCCGTCAATTCCTGATTGCTGACCGGGAAGAAACGGATCTGGTCGAAAAAGTTCAGCAGCCAGGGCTTGCCCCTGGCAAAGGCCGGCGTCTCCCGCCATGTGTTCCAGACCTGGATGGTGCGGCCGAAGAGCTGGTAGCCGCCCGGTCCTTCCATGCCGTAGATGCACATATAGGCGCCGCCAATGCCGACGGCATTTTCCGGCGTCCAGGTGCGGGCGGGATTATACTTCGTCGTCACGAGGCGGTGGCGTGGATCGGTCGGGGTCGCAACCGGCGCGCCGAGATAAACGTCGCCGAGACCGAGCACCAGATAGCTTGCATCAAAGACAATATCGCGGACGGCCTGTTCGTCGGAAAGACCGTTGATGCGGCGGATAAACTCGATGTTCGACGGGCACCAGGGCGCGTTCGGGCGCACGAGCTCCTGATATTTGCGCATCGCAAGTTCCGCATCCGGATCGCTCCAGGAGAGCGGCAGATGCACGATGCGGCTCGGCACCGTGACGTCCTGGGCTGCCGGCAGCGTGGCCTCGATCTCGGAGAGCAGCCCCAGCAGGCGCCGGCGCGTCAGCTGCGTGCCGTCATAATGGATCTGCAGCGAGCGGATACCGGGGGTGAGGTCGATGACGCCGGGGAGGCGGGCCTCGACGACCGCCTGCATCAGCAGATGCACCCGCAGCCGCAGCGCGATATCGAGCGTCATCGGCCCATATTCGACGAGCAGATTGTCGTCGCCCTGGCGGCGATAAACGACAGACACCGGGCCATCCTCGCTGATGCCGAGGATCGGCGAACCTGTTTCTTCCGAGGGCGGCCGCACCGCCGGGCCAGCGATCGGGTCTTCCTGCCGCGCCACCGCATGAAAACGGATACGGTCGCCGGGCTTGAACTGGCCCATCTTCCACTGCTCGTCGCGGGCAATCACCGCCGGGCAGACGAAGCCGCCAAGGCTCGGGCCGTCAGGGCCGAGAATGATCGGCATGTCGCCGGTAAAATCGATCGCCCCGATCGCATAGGCGTTGTCGTGCAGGTTGGAGGGGTGCAGCCCCGCCTCACCGCCGTCGCTACGTGCCCATTGCGGGGCTGGGCCGATCAGGCGCACCCCGGTGCGGGCGCTGTTGAAATGCACCTCGTAGGCCGTCGAAAACAGCGTCTCGATGTCGCTGTCCTGAAAGAAATCGGGAGCTCCGTGCGGACCGTAGACGACGCCGACCTCCCATTCGCGCGTCAATGCCGCCGCCTCCGCCGCGGGTCTCGCCGGTTCGGCCGGCACCTGCCGGGCAAAATGCAGCACGTGCCCTGTCTTCAGTGTGCCGGTGGCGTTGCCGCCGAATTGGCCAAGGCCGAAGGTCGCGCGCGAGCCGAGCACAACGGGAGCGGCAAAACCGCCGGCGACGGCGAGATAGGCGCGTTGCCCTGGTCCTTCGATCGCACCGACCGACAGAACCTGACCCGCACGGATTGTCACCGGGGCGTCATGCGGCAGTTTTACGCCGTCGCATGTCATTGGCATCCGCGCGCCGGCGAGCGCAATCGTCTGGTCGGCATAAAACCGCAATGTCGGACCGGAAACGGTCAACTCCAGCGCAGCCGTCACATCGGCATTGCCGACCAGCCGGTTTGCATGACGGAAGGAGCGTTCGTCCATCGGCCCGCTCGGCGGCACACCGACATGCCAAAGGCCGAGCCGGCCCGGCAGTTCCTGGATGCTTGACTGCGCCCCGGGCGCGAGAACCTCGACGACATCGGGAACGAAGGCGAACTCGCGTAGCGCCGTTGTCTTAACCTTGGCGCTGGCAAGCAGTTCGGAAGCAGCGATCGCCCTGAGATAATCGAGATTGGTCTCGATGCCCGATATCGATGTTTCGGCGAGTGCTGCCTTCAGCTTCTCGATCGCCGCCGGTCGGTCTTCCGCCGCCACGATCAGCTTGGCAAGCATCGGGTCGTAGAAGGGCGTGACCTCGGTTCCCGTCTCGATCCAGCCGTCGACGCGGGCGCTGTCGGGAAAAATGACTTCGGTCAAAAGGCCGGCACTCGGGCGAAAATCGGCATGCGGCATCTCGGCATAGATCCGCATCTCGATCGCCGCACCCTTCGGCGTCAGGCCTCTGGCGCCCGAGAGCACATCCTCGCCTGCCGCCTGCCGGATCATCCATTCGACGAGGTCGACACCGAAGACGGCTTCGGTGACGGGATGCTCGACCTGAAGGCGGGTATTGACCTCGAGGAAATAGAATTCCTGGCGCTGGGGATCATAGATGAATTTGACAGTGCCGGCCGATTCATAGGAGACCGAACTTCCCAAGTCGACCGCCGCCTTGTGCAGCCGCGCCCTTGTCTCCGCAGAAAGGCCAGGCGCAGGCGTCTCCTCGACGACCTTCTGGTTCCGCCGCTGCAGCGAGCAGTCGCGTTCGCCGAGCGCGATCACGCCGCCCTTGCCGTCACCGAAGATCTGCACCTCGACATGGCGTGCTTCGGCAACGAAACGCTCGATGTAGACGCGCGCATCGCCGAAGCTGGCGCGCGCGGTCCGCTGCACGCTTTCGAAGGAAGCCTTGAGGCCGGCGGCATCGGCGCAGAGTTGCATGCCGATACCGCCGCCGCCGGCTGTGCTTTTCAACATGACGGGATAACCGACGGTCTCGGCAGCCGAAAGCGCCTCGTCGACGCTCTGCAAGAGATCGGTGCCGGGCAGCAGTGGCACGCCGCTCGCTTTCGCCAATTCGCGCGCCGTATGCTTCAGGCCGAAGGCCGACAGATGCTCTGGGCGCGGGCCGATGAAGGCGATGCCTTCAGCGGCGAGCCGCTCGGCAAAGCCGATATTCTCCGAGAGGAAGCCGTAGCCTGGGTGCACGGCCTCAGCGCCCGTCGCCTTGCAGGCGGCAATAACGGCATCGACGTCAAGATAGCTTTCGGCAGCAGGCGCCGGGCCGAGGCGGACGGCCTCATCAGCGGTCAGCGCCGGCTTCGAGAATCGATCGGCATCGGAATAGACGGCAACTGAGGCAATGCCCATCCTCTTCAATGTGTGGATGACGCGGACGGCGATTTCGCCGCGATTGGCGATAAGAACCTTGGTGAACATCGATCAGTCCTCGCCGTCCCAGATCAGCACCCGGATCGGCGTCGGATCGAAACCGTTGCAGGGATTGTTGATCTGCGGGCAGTTGGAGATGACGCAGAGCACGTCCATCTCCGCCACCAGTTCGACATAGTCGCCAGGCGCGGAAATGCCGTCGACGATGGTCATCTCGCCGTTCGGCTTGATCGGCACGTTCATGAAGAAATTGATGTTCGGCACGATGTCGCGCTTGCTCATGCCGTGTTTGGTCACCTCGATCACGAAATTGTCGCGGCAGGCATGCAGGTATTTGGTGCCGTGGCCAAAGCGCACCGTGTTGCTCTCGCAGGAGCAGGCGCCGGCTGATGTATCGTGGCGGCCGCAGCTATCGGCCGTCATGACCAGCATGACGTTGCCTTCGTTCGAGATGATCTTCGTGCCGGCGCCGATATAGGCGCCACCTTGCGCCCGCATCGTATCCTGGCTGGAATAACGCTCGGCAAAGTCATCGGCACGATAAAACAGCGTATCGATTGCCTGTTGGCCGTAGCTGTCCTCGATGCGGATGGTCTGACCCTTGCGCACGATGCCGGACCACGGCGCTTCGGCCGGGATGAAATGTTCCTGCACGGCGTTTTCGAGGCTGCGCGAAGCTGAAGTCTTGATGAAATCGGTCATCGTCATCCTCCCTCAGGCCAGCATCGAGGCGTTGTTCTCGAAGCCGCGAAGGGCTTCGACGGTTGCCGTGCGCGCGAGATCGTCGACTGCGGGTGCGGGCGCGCGAAAGCGCGTGACGATCGCCGGCTTCGGCGCATAGACCGGGTCGGGATCGAGCGGATGCGGGCAATTGGAAAGGCCGACGATCATGTCCATTTCGGCGCGCAGCTCGGCATAATCGCCGCTGTTGGAGAGTTTGCCGCGCCAGTGGAAGCCACCGTCATCGTCGACGCGGACGGGGGCGAAGAGATTGAGAATCCCAGGAATGTCGCGCCTGGCAAGACCAAGCTTGCCGGCGACGAGCACGAGATTGTCGCGGGTGTTGCGGGTCTTGACGCCAGGATATTTTGCGGCGTTCGAAGCTGCCGTCGAACCACCCATCAGGCAGTCATGGGCGCCGGAACTGTCCTCGATCAACGAAAACATCACCCGGCCCATGTCTGAGAAGATGACGCGGCCCTTGCCGAGGGCGGTCGTCCACTGAACCTTGACCGTATCGACGAGATTGAGCCGTTCGCTCGTATCAGTGGCGTTCCAGGCAACGAGCGCCACGGTCGATCCGCCTTCGCCCTGATCAATGCGGAGCGCCTCGCCGCGCTTCAGCGCGGTCGACCAGTACCAGCCGCCGGGGATGGTTTCCTGATGGATGATCGCAGCCGCATCGATTGCGGCGGCGGGCAGGGGGCTCGGCGCCGGCAAGGCCTTTGGCGCGAATTCGAGCCCCTTCTTCTGATGTTCCTCATAACGCTGCCGGTTGGCGGCGATCTCTTCGGGCGAACGTCTGACATGCATCATGGTTTTTCTCCTGACGGACTGGAAGCCGGGTCGTCCCGGCGAAGGCCCAGAGAAATGACCGGGCCGTCCCGGTCGGGGCTGAAGACGGAGGGCGCGCCGGCAAGCCTGGGCGGCCAGATGGAAATGTCCTTGGTGATCGTCGCGCCGTAGCGCTCCTTTTCCTCCGGGCGGTCACGCCGACGCTCGAAGGCGACGACGCGCGTCGCCAGCGTGAAGGCCTCGCGCATGTCGTGCGTCACCATGACCACGGTCATCTGCGTTTCGTGCCAGAGCCGCTTCATCAATGTGTGGATTTCGGCGCGGATGCCGGGGTCGAGCGCGCCGAAGGGCTCATCGAGCAGCAGCACCTTCGGCTTCATGATCAGCGCCTGCGCCAGTGCCAGGCGCTGCTGCATGCCACCGGAAAGTTGCGCCGGATATTTGTCCTCGGCGCCGGAAAGGCCGACTTCGGCAATCAGCCGCCGGGCTTCGTCGACGGCGTTGCGACGGGCAGCGCCGAAAAGCTTGGCTTTATAGCGAGACCCTGAGAGTTCGCGCCCAAGCAGCACATTGCCGAGCACGGTCAGATGCGGGAACACGGAGTAGCGCTGGAAGACGACGCCGCGATCCGGCCCTGGCTCCTGCGGCAGCACTTCGCCGTCGAGCAGGATCGTGCCCCGCGTCGGCCGCTCCTGGCCGAGCAGCATGCGCAAAAACGTCGACTTGCCGCAGCCCGACGGGCCGACAAGGGCGACGAAGGCGCGCGCGGCGACAGCCAGCGACACATCTTCGAGGACGATCTGGTCGCCATACTCTTTCCAGACCTTTTCGATCACCAGTTCGCTCATGCCTGCTTCTCCAGCTCCGACCAGGGGAAGATGGCGATGCGGAGGCGATCGAGGATATAATTCATGATCACGGCGAGCAGCGTGATCCAGACGACATAGGGAAAGATGACGTCCATCGACAGATAGCGGCGGACGAGGAAGATGCGGTAGCCGAGACCGGAATCCGACGAGATCGCTTCGGCCGCGATCAGGAACAGCCAGGCAGGACCGAGTTGAAGCCTGAGGCAGGTGATCAGCCGCGGCAGGATCTGCGGCAGCACGACACGAAGGCCGATCTGCCAGGAGGAGCCGCCGAGCGTTTCAGCCTTGACGATCTGCTCACGCGGCAGCTCCAGCGCCTTCAGCGCAAGGTCGCGGATCATCGTTGGCGCAACGCCGATGACGATGAGCGCGATCTTCGAGGCTTCGCCAAGCCCCATGGCGATGAACAGGATCGGCAGCAGCGCCAGCGGCGGCACCATTGAGATAACGGCGACGAAAGGGGAGAGCAGCGCCCTCATATAAGGCAGCATGCCGATCAGCATGCCGATGACGAGCGCGGTGATCGTGGAGATGCCAAGGCCGGCAAGCAGGCGCACCAGGCTCGCTCCGGTATCGGACCAGAGCAGGTATTCGCCGGTGCGCGGATCGGCGATGAAGGCCAGGCGATCGATCGCATCGACAAAACCGGCAAGACCGGGCAGCAGCTTGTCATTGGCATTTTCCGCCAATCGTGCCACCGAGCCGAAAGTGTAGGCAACGATCAGCAGCACGAAGGGCAGCAGCGTCAAGGCAAGCTGCGCGCCCCGGCTCGGCCTTGTGTTGATCCAGCGCATGAGGAAAGCTCCGCTGATGAAGGTCGGGCGGCGCGGTCAACGCCGCGCCGCGGCTTTTACATCGCTCAGAGCGAACCGTCGGCGGCGGCCTTCATGTAGGTCTCGGTGAAGCGCAGCTTGACGTTGCCGCTATCGCCGAGGATCTTGCCGTCCGGCATTTCGATGCCAATGACGTCGGCGGACGGCGCGCCATTGCCGAGCAGGCCTTTTTCGAACAGGAAGTTGCGGACGAGATCCATTGTCTTCGGCAGGCTGCCCGAGGCAGTGAAGGCAACGGCATCGGCCGGCTTGGCAAACAGCTTGGTGGCGGCAAGCTGGGATTCGAAGCCCTTGAGATCGGTACCCGATGCCTGGCCCATCGCCTCGCGTGCAGCCTTGCCGTCGGCACTGTCGGCAGTCAGCAATGCTGCAGTTTCATACCAGATGCCGGCGAGCGCCTTGCCGAAATTCGGATTGTCCTTCAGCACGCCTGAATTGGCGACCATCAGGTCGATAATCTCGCCCGGCACTTGCGAGCTGTCGAAGACCTTCTTGGCGGTGGGATCCTCGAGGATGGTCGAGACCAGCGGGTTCCAGGTGACGACCGCGGTCACGTCAGCCGTCTTGTAAGCGGCGACCATATCGGCGTCGGAGGTGTTGACCACTTTCACGTCGCGCTCGGTCAGCTTGATGCTTTCGAGCGCGCGGGCGAGCAGGTAGTGCGAGACAGAAAATTCGACGAGATTGACGTTCTGTCCCTTGATGTCGGCAAGGCTCGCTTTGTCCTTGAGGATGACGGCATCATTGCCGTTCGAGAAGTCGCCGACAATCACGGCTGTGGTATCGACGCCGCCGGCAGCCGGGATCGACAGGCCGTCCATATTGGTCAGCGTCACGGCGTCGAAGGCGCCTGCGGTATATTGGTTCATCGATTCGACGTAGTCGTTGAACTGGGTCACCTCGATCTTGATGCCGTATTTGTCGGCCCATTTCTTGACGATACCGTGATCAGCGGCGTAGCCCCAGGGCATCCAGCCGACATAGATCGACCAGGCGACCTTGAAGTCGGTCTTCTGTTCGGCCTTCGCGATGGAGCCGAGTCCCAGCGCCAGGGACGCCGTCAGTGCGGTAATCGATAGAATCTTCGAAAAAGTCTGCATTGAAATTCCCCTTTTGCTTTTCTTCAAAAGGGATCGGCAATGACCATCGTGCCGCCAATCCCTTGGCTTACGAGGTCTCCCGGGCTTTTGTCCCGCCGTGCACCCGGCGGGATGTCTCCCCTGCCGGTGGTAGCTCTCGGACCAGCCACGCCTTACGACGCCGGAACCCTAGCCACCAACTCTGCAATTATCGAAGCAAAGTGTGTGCCAAATCATAAATCATTGATTTTATTGAGAGTTTTCTGGCATCAATTCCTTAGAAAATACAATAGTGCATGCACTTGCACAGAAAATGTGCACATTCTGCCGTCGCCGTAGGCGTTGGTTCTTTTTTGCCCAATGAAAGACAAGTCGCGGGCAGAAACGCACAGGACGCCGAATTGCGGCTGCCCTGAGCTAGTTCCGGAAAGCGCCGGCCGGGACCGTCGTCACCAGCCGGATGTCGCGGCGGAAGTCCGAGGGCGACATGCCGGCGATATGGCGGAAGGATTTGTTGAAGGCGCTGATCGAGCCGAAGCCGCTGTCCATCGCCACCTGCAGCACGTTGGCGCCCTCGCTCATCAGCATCGCCTGGGCGCGCGACAGCCGCAGCAGCGTCACATATTTGCTGAGCGTCATGCCGGTTGATCGCTTGAACAGGTTCATCGCATATTTCGGATGCAGGTCGGCGGCGCGGGCGATATCGACCGAATCGATGTCGTGCAGGAAATTGGCGGCGATGAAATCGCACATGCGCGCGACGCTGCGCGAGGAATGCGGATACGGGTGATCGCCGTCGAGATTGATGGCCGCCTGCGACGTCATCGAATAGGGTTCGAGCGCGATCCGCTCGATGCGCAGCAGCAGCTCGTCGACGGCGTGCTGGGCCTTGGCGGGATCGCCTGAGTTGGCATAGCGGAACCAGCGGGTGAAGTTCTCCCTGTCGGCGGCATCCGTTGCCGAGGTCAGCAGCGTCTCGCCCTTCATCAGCCGGCTGGAAACGCTGATCGGCAGGCGCAGCCGGAAGAAATAGACGAGCGGCAGATGGGCGCCGGCATAGAGCGAATCATCCGAGGATTCGTCCATCTGATGCGGCTGACCACCCCAAAAGAGGCACATTTCGCCGGCGTTCAGCCGGAATTCGTGGTCGCTCATCCGGTAGTGCACGGTGCCGTGCATCACGTAGTTGACCTCGACCTGCGCGTGCCAGTGCGGCATGGCCATAACAGGCGGATGGGCATGAAACATCTGCAGCGCTGTCGGCAAACCCTCGATGCTGCTCGCGCCGGGCTGGTAGATTGCACGTGTGCCGACCTTACTTTCCGCCAAATTCATGTTCCCTTTTTAGGAGACACCCGCTCCCTTACAGATAGTCTAACCGCGTTCGTGAAAGATCGGCAATTGAAAAGGGAGGATTTTCAATGCGCTTCAAACTTCTCGCTGCGACCGCAGCTGTCGCAGTGCTTGCTTCCGGCTCCGCATTCGCGCAGTCGGCCAATCTCACCATCTGGAGCTGGAATGTCGCTGCATCGGCATTGAAGTCCACGCTTCCAGGCTTCAACAAGCAGTTTCCCGATATCAAGATCACCGTCGAGGACCTCGGCAACAGCCAGGTCTTCGACAAGACGCTCGCTGCCTGCGCTGCCGGTGGCGACGGCTTGCCCGACATCGTCAGCATCGAGAATTTCGAGGCTGAAATCTTCTGGAGCCGTTTCCCGGATTGCTTCGCCAATCTGAAGGAGCTCGGCTACACGGCCGATATCCAGGCGAAATTCCCTGATTTCAAGCGCACCGAGCTTGAAGTCGGCGATGTCGCCTATGCCATGCCGTGGGATTCCGGTCCTGTCGCCGTCTTCTACCGCCGCGATCTGTACGAAAAGGCCGGCGTCGATCCGAGCACGATCAGCACCTGGGACGATTTCATCGCTGCCGGCAAAAAGATTTCCGCCGCCAATCCCGGCGTCGTCATGGCGCAGGCCGACTTCAACGGCGACAGCGAATGGTTTCGCATGATCGCCAACGAACAGGGCTGCGGCTATTATTCGACCGACGGTCAGAACATCACCATCAACCAGCCGGCCTGCGTCGCCTCGCTGCAAAAGGTGAAGGAGATGAAGGATGCCGGGACGCTGACGTCGGCCAACTGGGACGAAAAGATCCAGGCCAATACCGCCGGCAAGGCCGCAAGCCAGCTATATGGCGGCTGGTATGAGGGCACCGTGCGCTCGACCTCTCCCGATCTCAAGGGCAAGTGGGGCGTCTACAGAATGCCGAGCCTGACCGCCGATGGCCCGCATGCGGCCAATCTCGGCGGTTCGTCGCTCGCCATTTCGGCGACATCCGCGAATAAGGAAGCCGCCTGGAAGTTCGTCAATTACGCCCTCGGCACTGATGAGGGTCAGATCACCATGCTGAAGGAGTTCGGTCTGGTTCCGTCGCTGCTTTCGGCCGAGAAGGATCCCTTCGTCAATGAGCCGCAACCCTATTGGGGCGGCCAGAAGGTCTGGGCCGATATCCTGGCGACACTGCCGAAGATCGTACCGAGCCGCGGTACAGCCTTCCAAAGTGATGCGGAAGCCATCTTCAAGGCAACGCAGACGAAGTTCTTCGCTGGCGGCTATCCCGATGCGAAGGCGGCTCTCGACGACGCCGCCAAGCAGATCGCTTCGGCGACCGGCCTCCCTATCGCGCAATGAATGACGATGCCGGGCGCTTCAGGCGCCCGGCTTTCCCCCGGTTTGCAAAGCGGCCGGTCATTCGCTCGTGAGGAGGAGGCTTGATGCCGTTCAGAACCCGGAGCGCCTATGCGTTCCTCGCCCCCTATCTGCTGGTCTTTGCCACCTTCTGGGTCTGGCCGATCATCAATTCGTTCCTGATTTCGTTTCAGAACACGCGAATCAACCCGTGGAAATTCAGTTTCCAGGCCAATTGGGGCCGGCTCTTCTATGACCCGGCCTTTTACAATGCTCTTTACAATACGCTGATCATCCTGCTGATTCAGGTACCGGTGATGATCGCACTCGCGACGGTCATGGCGGTAATGCTCAATTCGCCGCTGCTGAAAGCGCGGCCGCTCTTCCGCTTCGCCTTCTTTGCGCCCGTCGTCGTCGGCGAGGTCGCCTATGCTGCCGTCTTCCGGCTGATGTTCAGCCTCGATTTCGGCATCATCAACAAGCTGATCTCGGCCGTCGGTCTCAGCCCGGTCTCCTGGTTCGACAATGCAAATGCCGCCATGGCGCTGATCATCCTTGCCGTCACATGGCGCTGGGCGGGCTACAACGCCATCATCATCCTCGCCGGCCTACAGTCGATTCCTGACGATGTCTATGAGGCGGCGACACTCGACCGGGTGAGCAAGGTACAGCAATTCTTTCATATCACCCTGCCGCTTCTGAAACCGATCATCCTCTTCTGCGTGGTTCTTTCGGTGATCGGCACCATGCAGCTCTTCACCGAGCCCTTCCTGATCACCAATCGTGGCGGTCCCGGCGGCGGCACCGAGACGCTCGGCCTGCTACTTTATCGCCAAGGCTTCACCTCGCTGAACTTCGGCTATGCCTCGGCGATCGCCTATACGATGGCTGCCCTTGCCGTGGCGATCTCGCTTCTCAATCTCTGGGTCGGGAGGGATCCGAAATGAGATCCAAATCGCAATCCCTTCTGCTGCGACAGATCGCGCTGCATGCCGCACTGGCGCCGCTTGCGATAATCTGGCTGTTTCCGCTCTGGATGATGTTCGTCTTCTCGACGATGCCCGACAACGGCATCTTCAGCCCTGACATCGTGCTCTGGCCATCGACCAACTTCGTCGAGAATTTCAAGAACCTGCAGGCCGATACCGATTTCATCGGCGCCATGGTGATCTCCGTCGGCGTCGCGCTCATCTATACGGTCCTGTCGGTATTGCTGACCTCGATGGCGGGCTGGGCGCTGGCGCGGTACCGTTTCGTCGGCCGCTCCATCGTCATCGCCATCATCCTCGGCACGATCACGCTGCCGTTTTCGGTGGTGGTCATCCCGCAATTCATCATGGTGGCACGCGAATTCAAGCTGGCAAACACCTGGGTGGCGCTGATCGTGCCGCCGCTCTTCAATTCGCTCGGCGTGCTGTTCATGCGGCAATCCTTCTCGATGATGCCAGGCGAGCTTTTCGATGCGGCCAGGGTCGAAGGCGTCAAGGAATGGCAGATCTTCCTGCGCATCGCCCTGCCGCTGGCGCGCCCGACCATGGCGGCATTGGCGATCATCCTCTTCCTCGCCTCGTGGAACAACTACCTCTGGCCGCTGCTGATCAATTCCAAACCGGGAATGATGACGGCGCCGGTGGCACTGGGAACGCTGATCGGCCTCACCAAGGTCTCATGGGGCGGCATCATGGCCGGCGCGGTGCTGCTGACGGCGCCGATCCTTGTCGTCTTCGTGGCTCTCCAGCGCCATTTCATCGCCGGCATCGCGGCCGGCGCAATCAAATAATCGAACAATAGGGAGGCCGCATGGCAGAGCTTTCACTCAGCAACATCGTCAAGCGCTTCGGCGGCTTTGAGATCATCCACGGCGCCAATCTGGAGGTGAAGGACGGCGAATTCGTCGTCTTCGTCGGCCCCTCCGGCTGCGGCAAGTCCACGCTGCTCAGGATGATCGCCGGCCTCGAGGACATTACATCAGGCGAGCTTCAGATCGGCGGCAGGGTGGTCAACGACGTCGAGCCGGCTGATCGCGGCATCGCCATGGTCTTCCAGTCCTATGCGCTCTATCCGCACCTGACCGTCGAGGAAAATTTGAGCTTCGGCCTGCGCATGAACGGCAATCCGAAGGCCGATACCGAGCGGCGCGTGCGCCATGTCGCCGAGATCCTGCAGATCACTGAGTTGATGAAGCGGCGGCCGAAGCAGCTTTCCGGCGGCCAACGTCAGCGCGTCGCGATCGGCCGCGCCATCGTCCGCGAACCCCAAGTCTTCCTGTTCGACGAACCTTTGTCGAACCTCGATGCGGAACTGCGCGTGCAGATGCGCGTCGAAATATCAAGACTGCACAAGCAGCTCGGCACGACGATGATCTACGTCACCCACGACCAGACGGAAGCGATGACACTCGCCGACAGGATCGTCGTGCTGCGCGCCGGCAATATCGAACAGATCGGCGCGCCGCTCGACCTTTACGATGATCCCGCCAACCAGTTCGTCGCCGGTTTCGTCGGCTCGCCGAAGATGAATTTCCTGAAGGCCGTGGTGGTTGAGACGCAGCCGGGTCGGGTGGTGATTGCCTTGGAAAGCGACGCCAATACGCGCCTGCCGCTGCCTGTCGCTGATCCGATCGAAGCCGGCGCAAAGGTGACGCTCGGCATCCGTCCCGAACATTTCGTCGATGCGGGCATGGGCGATGCCGACCTCACCGTCACCATCGACGTCGCCGAACATCTCGGCAATACCAGTTACATCTACGCCACCATCGGCCCCGAGCAACTGATCATCGAGCGGCCGGAATCGCGCGTCGCCGGCAATCGCGAGACGCTGACAGTCGGCCTTCCCGCCAACCGCACATTCCTTTTCGACGGCGCCGGTAAACGGCTTCGCTGAACCAAATCCCAGGACAGAAAGACGAAAGAGGATTTTCCATGACTTCAGATCAACCGATCCGATGGGGCATCATCGGCCCCGGCACCATCGCCCGCACCTTTGCCGATGGCGTCGCCCATTCTCGCACGGGGAAGCTGGTGGCGATCGCTACCCGCAATCCGGCAAAGCCGGGTCTTGCCGAAAACTTCCCCGGCGCCCGCATCGTCAACGGCTACGAGGCGCTGCTTTCCGACCCCGAAGTTGATGCTGTCTATATCTCCGTGCCCCATACCGGCCACGCCGAATGGGCGATCAAGGCGGCACGCGCCGGCAAGCACATCCTGGTGGAAAAGCCGATCGCACTCTCGGCCTATGATGCCGAAGCGGTCTATTACGAGGCGAAAAAAGCCGGCGTCTTTGCCGGGGAAGCCTTCATGTACCGCGTGCATCCGCAGACGGAGAAACTGGTCGAACTCGTCAAAAGCGGCGTCATTGGCACTGTCCGTATCATCCGCTCGAGCTTCGGCTTCAACATGGGCAGCTACAAGCCGGAACACCGGCTTTTCGCCAACGACACCGCCGGCGGCGGCATTCTCGATGTCGGCGGTTATCCGGTCTCGATGGCCAGATTGATTGCCGGCGCCGCAGAGGGCAAGGCCTTCCTCGAACCGGAGAAGGTCTCGGGCGTCGCCCATCTCGGCCAGAGCGGCGTCGATGAATGGGCATCTGCCGTGCTCAAGTTCCCGAACGAGATCATCGCCGAAGTCTCCTGCTCGATCATGGCGCAGCAGGACAATGTGTTGCGCATCATCGGCTCCGAGGGCCGGATCGAGGTCCAGGACTTCTGGTTTGCCTCCGGCCACAAGGGCGGCGTCGGCAAGATCGAGATCTTCAAGGGCGGCAGCCGAGAAACCGTCGAACTCAGGGAGGATCGCTGGCTCTATTCCTTTGAGGCGGACGCGGCAGGCGACGCCATCCGCGCCGGCAAGACCGAATTCAGCTCTCCAGGCATGAGCTGGGCAGATTCGATCGGAAACCTGCGGGTGCTCGACCAGTGGCGTGCCTCGGTCGGCCTCGAATACGGCGTGGAAAAAGCCAGCAAACGCACGGCAAACATTGCCGGCGGCGCGATCGCGCGCGGCAACAGCGTTCCGCAGCGTGAAATTCCCGGCATTTCCAAGCCGGCCTCGGTCGTGACCCTCGGCTTCGAGTTCTTTCCGAACTTCGCCTCTGCCTCGCTGACGCTCGACGCCTTCTACGAGGCCGGCGGCAATGCCTTTGACACGGCCTATGTCTATGGCGGTGGCAAGACGGAAGCGATCTTCGGCGACTGGCACACGAGCCGCATGGTGCCGCGCGAGGAGATCGTGCTGATCGGCAAGGGCGCGCATTCGCCGCTCTGCTATCCCGATATGATCACAAAGCAGCTCGACCAGTCGCTTTCCCGGCTGAAGACTGACTATGTCGACATCTATTTCATGCATCGCGACAATACCGACGTGCCCGTCGGCGAGTTCGTCGATGCCATGGATGCCGAGGTCAAGCGCGGACGCATCCGCGGCATATTCGGTGGCTCGAACTGGACGCGGGCGCGCTTTGACGAGGCGATCGCCTATGCCGAAAAGACCGGCAAGACGGCGCCGGCAGCACTGTCCAACAACTTCTCGCTCGCCGAGATGCTCGACCCGATCTGGGCCGGCTGCGTTGCCGCTTCCGATGACGACTGGAAAAAGTGGCTGAACGACAAGCAGATCCCGAACTTTGCCTGGTCGAGCCAGGGTCGCGGCTTCTTTACCGATCGTGCCGGCCGCGACAAGCGGGCTGATGAGGAAATCGTCCGGGTCTGGTATTCCGAGCGCAACTTCGGACGTCGCGACCGCGCCATCGAGCTTGCCAGCAAACTCGGCCGCAATCCGATCCATATCGCGCTTGCCTATGTGATCGCCCAGCCTTTCCCGGTCATTCCACTGATCGGGCCGCGCACCGTCGCCGAGTTGGAAGACAGTCTCTCGGCGCTCGACATCAAGCTGACGCCCGATCAGGTGAAGTGGCTGGAAGGCTGACGCAACAGCAAAGGGCGCGGTTTGAACCGCGCCCTTTGCTTTTCTACTTGCGCGGCTCGGAAGCTTTCTTCCTGGCCGCGTCGTCCATCAGCTCGTACCACATGGCGTTGAGAACGGCGAAAGCCGCGGCCAACGGCAGGCCGAGGATCCATGCAAAATACCACATCGTTTGGTCTCCCTCAGAGCAATTCCAGGAAAAGTGCGAAGCGGTTTTCCGTCCGGAATTGCGTAAAAACAAAAGGTTAGAGCGGTTCTCCTGAATCGCTCTAGTAAGCGTGGCTGTTCTTGTCGGTGATCGACTTCTCATCGACCTTGCCCCACAGAACCTTGTAGACCCAGGCTGTGTAGGCGAAGATGATCGGCAGGAAGATCACCGTCACCACCAGCATGATGAACAGCGTCATGTGGCTGGAGGACGCATCCCAGACCGTCAGGCTCGATCGCGGATCAAGCGAGGAGGGCAGGATGAACGGGAACATCGACAGGCCGACCGTCGAGATGATGCCAAAGATCGCCACCTTGCTGAAGAGCAGTGTCATGACCTCGCGCCTTACCCGCATGGCGATGAACGCCAGCGCCGCGCCGACGAAGCCGAGGACGGGCGCGATGATCATCCAGGAATGAGCGGCGTAGTTGGTAAGCCACGCGCCTTTCTCCAGCGCTACGGTCTTCAGCAGCGGATTGGAGGGACCGATCGGGCTAATATCGCTGGTGATGCGATAGCCACCGACACCGATCCACAGGAAGAGGCCGCCGAGTGCGAAAAGCACGATAACGGCAAGGGCGGCGATGCTGCCATAGGTTCTGGCACGCACTGCGACCGGGCCACTCGACTTCAACACCAGCCAGGCCGCACCATGCATCGTCAGCATGGCTAGTGAAAGCAGGCCGCAGAGCAGAGCATAGGGGTTGAGCAGGGCGAAGAACGAGCCCTCGTAGAAGATCCGCATATCGTCGGCAAAGCGGAAGGGCACGCCCTGTAGCACGTTGCCGACTGCGACGCCGAAGATCAGCGACGGCACGAAACCGCCGACGAACAGCGCCCAGTCCCAGCCGCTCCGCCAGCTGGCGCTTTCCCGCTTCGAACGATATTTGAAGCCGACTGGGCGCAGGATGAGCGCGAAGAGGATCGCGAACATCGCCAGATAGAAGCCCGAGAAGGACACCGCATAAAGCGGCGGCCAGGCGGCAAAGATGGCGCCGCCGCCGAGGATCAGCCAGACCTGATTGCCCTCCCAGGTGGCGCCGATGGTGTTGATCGCCACGCGCCGTTCCGTATCGGTCCGGGCAACGAAAGGCAGAAGGGTGCCGACGCCGAGATCGAAACCGCCTGTTGTCGCAAAGGCGATCAGCAGCACGCCGAGCAGCAGCCACCAGATGAGACGCAGGGTTTCATAGTCAATGAGTTCGTGAAGGATCATGGCAGGTCACTCCGCGGCGGGGACGAGGGTTTCGGAAATCAGAACCGCTTCCGGCTCGTCGTCCGGCTCCGGTCCTTGCTTGATTGCCTTGATCATCAGGCCCATCTCGATGACGATCAGCGTCGTGTAGAGCGCCGCAAAACCGATGATGGTCAGAAGCACGGTGCCGGCGCCGAGGCTGGACACGGCGGCGGCCGTCGGCAACACGCCTTCGATCACCCAGGGCTGGCGGCCGAACTCGGCGACGACCCAGCCGAGTTCGATGGCAACCCAGGGCAGGGGGATCGCCAGCACGGCAATCTTCAGAAGCAACGGATATTTGTCGAGATGGCGGCGCGCCGACAGCCAGAAGAAGGTGGCGGTCAGCAGGATGAAGAAGATACCGAGGCCGACCATGATGCGGAAGGACCAGAAGAGCGTCGGCACGTGCGGGATGGTATCGCGCGCGGCCTGAACGATCTGCTCGTCGGTCGCCTGGCGAGGATCGTCGACGTAGCGCTTCAGAAGAAGAGCATAACCAAGATCATGGCCGAGATCCTCGAAGGAGCTGCGCACTTCCTGCGCAACCTGATCCTGCGCCGGTGCCGAACGGATCTGCATCAACGCGTCGTAAGCCTTGATGCCATCGCGGATGCGGGTTTCGGCCTGCTGTTCGAGCTTGTCGATGCCGGGGATTTCGGTGGTCAGCGACCGCGTGCCGATCAGGCCCATGACCCAGGGAATGTGCACGGCAAAATGCGTTTCGCGGGATTCCTGGTCGGGGAAGCCGAAGGCGGTGAAGGCCGCCGGCGCCGGTTCCGTCTTCCACATGCCCTCGATTGCCGCGAGCTTCATCTTCTGGTTCTCGGTCGCGAGATAACCGCTCTCATCGCCAAGGACGACGACCGAAAGCGCCGAAGCGAGGCCGAAGGAGGCGGCGACCGTCATCGAACGCTTGGCAAGCTCGATATGCCGGCCCTTGATTATATACCAGGCCGAGACGCCGAGCACGAAGATCGAAGCGCAGACGTAACCTGCCGATACCGTATGGACGAATTTAGCCTGGGCCACCGGGTTGAAGACCACATCGAAGAAGCTTGTGATCTCCATGCGCATCGTTTGCGGATTGAGCGCCGATCCTACCGGGTTCTGCATCCAGCCATTGGCAATCAGGATCCACAGCGCTGAGAAGTTCGAGCCGAGCGCCACAGCCCAGGTGGCGACCAGATGGCCGACCTTCGACAGTTTGTCCCAGCCGAAGAAGAACAGCCCGACGAAGGTCGCCTCGAGGAAGAAGGCCATCAGCCCTTCGATCGCCAGCGGCGCACCGAAGATGTCGCCGACATAATAGCTGTAATAGCTCCAGTTCATGCCGAACTGGAACTCCATGACGATGCCGGTGGCGACGCCGATCACGAAATTGATGCCGAACAACGTGCCCCAGAATTTCGTCATCTGTCGCCAGATCTGGCGGCCGGTCATGACATAGACGGTTTCCATGATCGCCAAGAGCACGGACAGGCCGAGCGTCAAGGGCACGAACAGGAAGTGGTAAAGCGCCGTCAGCGCAAATTGGAAGCGCGAAAGTGCTACGATATCTAGTTCCATTGTCTTCTCCCACGGTCCCACGGGGTACGGGCGTTCCTCAGCGCCGACGGCGCGTGAGGGCAATCTTGCTCAGTCCGGTCGAAGCCGGTCGAGCGCCTTTTCGAACGCCGCCTCACCGCGGCGCGAAATTTCTGTGATGCGACCGCCGTCGATGACGACGATGCGGTCTGCGATCATAGCCTCCCGGCGGATATGCGTGGCAATCACCAGCGAGCGCCCCGCCGCCATGGCTGACAGACGGCTGAGCACGTCTCGGGCGGTGACGCCATCGAGCCCCTCGGTCGGCTCGTCGAGAAGCCAGAGCGGCGTGTCGCGCAGGAAAAGCCGGGCAAGCGCCAGCCGGCGCGATTGGCCGCCCGAAAGGCCGAGCCCGCCTTCGCCGAGCGGCGTATCGATGCCCCCCGGCATGGCCTCAATATCGGCAAGCAGGCCGGCAGCAGCGAGCGCTTCGCGAAGGCAGGCCTCACTTGCACTGGGGTTCGCGAGACAGAGGTTGCCGCGCAGGCTGTCTTCGAAGAGCTCCGTCCGTTGCGTCAGCAAGGTCGTCGCCATCGCGGCAACACTTCCCGTCCTTGCCGGCAATTCGCCGGCAAGGACGGCTAGCAGGCTCGACTTGCCGGCGCCGCTGCTGCCGATGATGGCCAGGTGTTCGCCTTGTGCAAGCGCGAGCTCGATGCCCTGGAGCGCCGGCACGGCAGAGTTTTCATGCAAGGCTGATACCTTCGCCAGCGAAAAAGCGCATCCCGGCAATGGCGCCACCAATGCTTCAGGTGCCGCCGCGACGGCAAGCCGCGGCGCGATACGCCTTGCCGCAAGCAGTGTCCTGCCGAGTTCCAGGGCACCGCGGCGCAGCGCAGCGAAGGGTTCGACTGCCGCAAAGGCGACAAGCAGGCCGAGTGCGGCGACAGGAGCGGTAATCACCTTCGTTTCCGCAAGTACCGCAACGGCAAGCAGCGATGCTGTGAGCAGCACGGTGGAGACAAGGCCGAAGCCGAATGTCAGGCGGGTCTCGACGCGGTTCAACCGGTCGTCGGCGCGGGCGGCGTAACGATCGGCCGCGGCAATCGCCTTGCTCTGCGCCGCAAGCCGGCCGGCCATCAGCAGATCGGTCTGGCCGGCGACGAGATCGATCGTCCGCGACCGCAGCGCCTCGATGCCATGGGCGCGTTGGCGGGCATGTTTGCGCGCCGCCCGGCCGGCAATCAACGGCAGGCCAAGGCCGGCACCGGCGAGAAAAAGGCCGAAGCACAGGCCGAACAAGGGATGGATCAGCCCCAGCACGAGGCTTGCCGCCAGTGCTGCACCGATCGCGACAGCAGCCGGCACGAGGATGCGCAGGTAGAGGGAATCGAGCGCATCGATATCGGCCGTCAGACGGAAGAGCAGCCGTGCGGGACGGTGTGCTAGCGCGCGGGCAGCACTCGGTTCGGCAAAGCCGCGAAACAGCCTTTCGCGCAGGGCGGCGAGCACGCCGAGCGTTGCATCATGGGTCGCAAGCCTTTCGCCGTAGCGTGCGACTGTGCGGACAATGGCGAGAAGGCGGATGCCGGCTGACGGCGCAAAGACGTCGAAGGTGATGGCGACAGCGGCCGAAAGGCCGGCGAGCGAGGTGGCGGTGATGAACCAGCCGGACAGGCCGAGCAGGGCGATGCCAGCTGTCACCGTCGCCGCCGAAAGGGCTGCGCCGAGCAGCAGCGCACGCCGGCGCTCGGCAAGGAACAGACGCAGGATCGGCTTGAGGTCTGCAGCAAATCCGCTCATTCGGCGGCCTCCCTCATGACGATGTCTGCATCGACGCGCATGGCGCGATGCATGCGGGCGGCAAGCAGCGGATCGTGAGTCGCAACGATCAAAGTACGGCCCCTGGAGAGCGAAAGCAGGCTCTCGGCAACCTCGGCGGCTGTGGCGGCGTCGAGATGCGCCGTCGGCTCGTCGGCCAGGATGATCCGGAGACGCGGGTTGCAGGCGGCCCGCGCGATCGCAAGCCGTAGCGCCTCGCCGCCGGAAAGCCCGATCCCGCCTTCGCCAAGCGGCCGGTTGCCATAGGCGGCGGCGACCTTTCCGAGCCTGGCGGCGCCGAGCGCATCCGTCACGTCGCCGCTTGAGATACCGGGCCTGCCGAGCGCGATATTGCCGGCGATGGTGCCTGCGAAAATATGCGGTCTCTGGCCGATCCATGCCATGCTGGCCCGCAAGGCGGCAGCGGTGTCATCCGCAAGTTCCATGCCGCCGATGACGATGCGTCCGCCGGTACAGGGCGTCAGCCCTGATATGAGCGAAAGAAGCGTCGACTTGCCGGAACCGCTTGCGCCGAGAAGCGCCAGATGTTCGCCGGTCGCGATATCGAGGTTGAAACCGTCAAGGATCAACGGCTCGGCGGCGTTGTAACGGAAATCAACATTCTCAAGACGGATGGCCGGCGCTTCGACGACGGCAGATGCTGCTGGCGCGACTTCGGTTGCGCCTCGGATGAACAGGCCGCCGGCAGCGAGGGCGTCCAGGGCTTTCAGCGCCGCTTCGCCGGCCGCCCGATCGTGCCAGACAGCCGAGAGTTCGCGCAGGGGCTCGAAGAAGGCCGGTGCCAGCAGCAGGATGAACAGTCCCTCGGTCAGGTCGAGCCGGCCCACCCAAGTGCCGAAGCGGATCTCGCCGAGCAGGCTGAAACCGACATATACGGCAATCATCGCCACGCCGAGTGCGGCGAAAAGCTCGAGCACCGCCGAGGACAGAAAGGCGATCTTCAGCACCGCCATGGTGCGCACACGCAGCGACTCCGCCTCCGACCGCAGGCGCAGTGCCGTTGCATCGACTGCGTCGAGCGCACGGATGGTCTGCAGTCCGCGCAGTCGATCGAGCAAGAAGCCGTTGAGGCCGCCGGTGGCGACGAGCTGTTTTTCGCTGGCCGCCTGAGCACGCCAGCCGATCAGCGCCATGAAGATGGGGATCAGCGGCGCGGCGAACAGCAAAACCAGCGCGGCGATCCAGGAGACTGGAAGGATGAAGGCAAGGATGACGAGCGGCACAAGGCTCGCCTTCATGCGCGCCGGCTGGAAACGGGCAAGATAGGGCACGATCAGTTCGGCCTGTTCGCCAAGCACGCTCGCGGCTTTGCCCGAGGCAGGCCGGCCGCGATCGATGGGCGACGACATGGAAAGTGCCGCGGCGGCAATCTGCCGCCTGCGGCTGAGCTCGCCGCGGGCGGCTTGAAAGGCCAGGCGGCCGCCAGCCGCGTCGAGACAGCTTCTTGCAAATCCGAGGGCGAGGATGCCGAGGGCTGGCCAGAGGACGTCATGCAATCCGCCGCCATCGGCGATGCGGCCAACCGAGACGGCCAACAACCCCGCCTGCGGGATCCAGACGGCGGCGGCCAGCGCCTGCAGCATTGCCGCTCTGCGCAGCCCGCCTTTCGCATCATCTAGGCCGGTGACGGGCGAGACTGTATCGCCGTCCGGCAACGGCTCGGTCGCTTGTCTGTCCTTCGCGTCGAAGAAAGCAGTGCCCATGGCGCTAACTCTTGTTCGCAGGATTCGGCCGGCGGCTGCGGCCGAGCGAAACGACCCGGTCCTTGGCTTCCAGAAGCTTGGTCACTTTCGCGCCCAGCGAGAGTAGCGTTGCAAGCCTTTCTGTTTCAAGTTGTTTTACGTCCTCATACCAATGCGTCAGCTGCTCGATCAGCGTGTGCATCTCGCTCATGCGTTGCTGCGCATGCCGCTCGGCTTCGCTGGCTGGCCGTTGCATCAGGATCTCACGCAGAACCGACAGCGTCGGATCGACTTCACGCTTCTTTCTCTCTTCGGCAAGCGTCCTCAATATGTGCCAGACATCATCCGGCGTGGTGAAGAAATCGCGACGATCGTCCGGCCTGTGTTTCAGGATGACGAGGTTCCAGGCCTGCAGTTCGCGCAGGCTCATCGAAACATTTGAACGCGAGATGCCGAGCGACTCGGCGATCTCCTCCGCGCAGACCGGCGCGGGCGAAACGAAGAGCAGGGCATAGATCTGGCCGACCGTGCGGTTGATTCCCCAGCGCGATCCCATTTCGCCGAAATGGAGAACGAAGGACTGGACGAGAGGCGGAAGGTTCATGGTCATTTCCGTTGCGTCTGTGATTTCAGAAATTTCTGAAATCACTATACTGACTTTCGGGTCTCGCCGGCAATCGGCAAGGCAGGCCTGCGTCAATTTGGATATCCCTTCGTCGATCGTTGGCTAGATATAGCCGGGTGCGACGTGGCTGGATTTGACTTGGGTCAAGTCCACAGCACTTTGCAGCGATGACACAGAAACGCCCGGCGGTGCGTTACGCATGCCGGGCGTTCTGTCGGATCGCGATGTCTAGGCCGCGGCCCAGTTAATGCCGTCAGGCTCAGATCAAGCCGGCCAGGATGCCGACGCCGGCAATGGCGGCAATGCCACCTGCCGTGCGCGTCACGAAGACGCCCTGGCGTTCACCGGCGCGGCCGATGATGTAACCAATGGCGAGACCGGCGACATGCAGCAGCGCCGTCGCGGCCATGAAGCCGGCGGCATAGGCGGCACCGGCGGCATTTTCCGGCATTTCGGCGCCGTGTGCATGACCGTGGAAGATGGCGAAGAGGCCGATGATGCCGAGTGCTGCGGCGAGCGGCGCCTTGACGTTGAGCGCAACAATGGCGCCGAGGACGACGACGGAAAGCGCGATGCCAATTTCAACGAAGGGAACATGAATGCCGGCAACGCCGAGAGCACCACCGAGTGCCATAACCAGAACGAAGGTCGTCGGCACGAGCCAGGTGGCGCGGCCGCCGAGCTGAAATGCGAAAACACCGACCATCACCATGGCGAGGACATGATCGAGGCCAGACATCGGATGGGCAAAGCCATGGCTGAAGCCGGCAGCTTCGCCGATGGCGGGATGGGCGGAGGCGACGGCTGGAAGCGCTGCGGCAGCCAAGGCAAGCAGGCCGCTCTTGATTGCTGATTTCATTGCTCGATTCCCTCGTGAGTTTTCGAATATCCTGCGGCGGCCGAACACCGGCATGGTTCCAAGTCGCGCGTATTACGCTAGTTCAAAGAATTCTCGCCGTCAACGAAAACTCCATGAAATACAAGCCAATTCAAGTGCTTATCTGATAGGCAGATGCCGCTTTCGATAGCTCCTTCCAACGCCCAGCGACTCAAGATCGAACTGGAAACGGTCCCCCACAGAGGCTATCAATCGTCCGGCAGAGACGGCGCAGACCGCCGTGATGGAGGAGACGCCATGACGAATACCAAACGGGCGCTGGCGATCAGCGCGCCCGAGCCGCGCACGCTCGATCTGATCTTCAGCGACAGCGCGCGCGCCGAACTGCATGCGAAATATGAGATCGTCGAGGCCGATCCCGAGAACATCGCCGGTCTCGGCGACGAGATCCTCGGCAAGGCGCGCTACATCATCGGGCAGCCGCCGCTTTCGGCCGACACGCTGGGACGTATGCCGGCCTTGCGCTCGATCCTCAATGTCGAAAGCAATCTTCTCAACAACATGCCCTATGAGGTGCTCTTCCAGCGCGGCATCCATGTCGTGACGACAGGCCAGGTCTTTGCCGAGCCCGTCGCCGAAATCGGCCTCGGCTTCGCACTGGCCTTGGCGCGCGGCATCGTCGATGCGGACGTCGCCTTCCGTCAGGGCACCGAACTCTGGGGCGGCGAGGGCAATTCGAGTGCGCGGCTGCTCGCCGGTTCCGAGATCGGCATCGTTGGCTTCGGCGATCTTGGCAAGGCGCTGCGCCGGCTCCTGTCCGGCTTCAGGGCCTGCATCAGAGTGTTCGATCCCTGGCTGCCGCGCTCGATCCTCGAGGAAAACGGCGTCGAGCCGGCAAGCCTGGAGGACATCCTGACGAAGAGCGATTTCGTCTTCGTCGTCGCGGCCGTCACCAGCGAAAACAAGGGATTTCTCAGCACGGAGGCCTTTGCCAGCATGCGCAAAGGCGCGGCCCTCATCCTCCTCAGCCGCGCCGATGTCGTCGATTTCGATGCGCTGATGGCGGCCGTTTCCTCGGGCCACATCGTCGCGGCGAGCGACGTCTACCCGCAAGAGCCGCTGCCGCCCGATCATCCGGTGCGAAGCCTGAAGGGTTTCATCCGCTCGGCGCATCGGGCCGGAGCACTCGACAGCGCCTTCAAGAAGATGGGCGACATGGTGCTCGAAGACATGGACCTGATGGATCGCGGCCTGCCGCCGATGCGGTGCAAGCGGGCGGAACGCGAAACAGTCTCCCGCATGCGTTCCAAACCGGTCGCGGTGAATTAAAGCATGTCGCGCAAAAGTGTGCGGCGGTTTTGCGATAACGACATGCGTGAAAATTAGAATCTAAAGCGCAAGGAGCGGATCTGAAAGATTGCGACGCGCTTTAGAGCAAAATGCTGATTTGGCGCGTCGCGTTAGGCGGCGCGCTGTTCGGCACCCTGGATCGCCGCAAGCTTCCAATCGGCGCCAGACCTGCGCACGAAGGTCCAAACCTCGGTGCTTTCGCTCGGGCGGCGGTCGTCGCCGGAAACCACGCGGCCGCTGTCGCGTTCGACCATGGCGTCGATCGAGGAATAACGCATAGCGAGCGTCGCATATTCCTGGCCGTCTTCGCGCCAGGCCTCGGCGATGTCGCCCTGCAGCAGCTTGACGTCGGAGACGCGGTTGCGCACGCCGTTGGTAGCGTTTTCGCCGAGTTCCTCGGCAAGATAGGACATCGCCTCGGGCGTCGTCAGCCGGCGCAAGGTGCCGTAATCCTCGGCGCCGTAAGCAGTCTGCACTTGGGTGAGCAGTTCCTCGAACTGATCGAGATCGGCCTGCGCCAGCCCGATCTCGTCGCTCGGTCGATTGCCGCGCGACGGCTGGCCGGAACCGGCGCCCGAACCGATCGTCGGGATCTGGAAGGACGAATTGTTCGTGGGCGACATGTTATAGGACTGGCTCTGGCCGCCGACGCCGTAGGAAGGCTGGCGACGGTTGGCGAAATAACGCATGGCGAGCATGACGGCGCCGCCGATCAAGACGATCTGCAGCAGCATGCCGAGAAAACCGAAGCCGCCGCCGAAACCGTGACCGAGCAGCATGCCGAGAAGGCCGCCGGCAATCAGGCCGCCGATCATCGAACGGCCGAATCCGCCGAAGAGACCGGGGCGCTGAGCGCCGAGGGGCTGTTGCGCGGTAGCAGGCGCGGTGGTCTGCGGACGTGGCGTCATCGACCTTTCGATCGGTGCTGCGGTTCCAGGCGCGGTGCTGGTGACAGGCGGTGCCTGGAAGGTGCGCGTGCCGCGGCTTCCGAAACCGCCGCTTCCGGCGCGGCGCGCCTCGGCATCGTCAAGGGAAGCAAAAACGGTAGCGCTCGTCAGAGCGGCAATTGCCGCGATCTTGGCAAAACGCGAAACGGCACTTGGCATTCCTGATCTCCTGTCATGCGCAATCACGGCATGTTGAGACCTAATATAGGTAGTCTTTCCGGAGTGTGAAGCTCTTCAGCTCCGTTACTGGCAGACGTCGACCCAGCTGGCGCCAGTCAGCTCAGCCAGCCGTCCGGTTTCGATGCGCACGGCCGAGTTCGTCGAGCCGGCCGCCGGCACGACTTCATCGAAGCGTTTCAATGAGATATCGCAATAGATAGGCAGCGGCGAGGGGAGGCCGAAGGGGCAGACGCCGCCGACCGGATGGCTGGTGACCGCTACGACCTCTTCGGCATCGAGCATGCGCCCCTTGGCTCCGAACGTGTCCTTGAACTTGCGATTGTCGAGCCTTGCCATGCCGCCGGCAACGACCAGCATCATCTGCTCGCCGACACGCAGGCAGATCGTTTTGGCGATCTGGGCCGGCTCGACGCCATGGGCTTCGGCGGCAAGTGCCACCGTCGAGGAACTCTCGGCGGTTTCGATGATTTCGATATCGGGTGCGTGGGCACTGAGAAAGGCGCGGACAGATTCAAGGCTCATGGCGCAATGCTAGACCAGGAAAAGCGCAATTTGAAGCGTAAAAGACGCCCGTCGAAAACCGCCGCTTGCAAGTCGTGCGGACATCGTCATAATAATTTTGCACACGTGCTCAATTTTGTCATTCGGCCGTTACGTTCAACCCCTAGAGCGGGATACGCCACGTTTTCGTGGGGTTTCGGAGCGGTCATCATCAGCAGTACTGACCCGTCAAGAGGCCTCACACTGCTCTTCTAGGGAGACGAAGAAGATGACCATTTTGCCGACACTGAAATCCTTTGCCGTCGTAGCCGCCATCCTGGCGTCGACCTCTGCAATTGCACTCGCCAAGGACGTTCACATCAGCGTCTGGGCCGGCGGCACCGGCCCGAACGACGTCTATCGCCTCGACGCCATCGAGATCGCAGCCCAGCAGCTGCAGCGTGAAGCCGCTCTCAAGGGCGAAGACCTGAAGATCACCGTCGAGAAGAAGCCTTATTCGGCCTGGGAGGACTTCAAGCAGGCGCTGACCCTTGCCGCCGAAGCCAAGACCGCCCCGAATATCGTCGTCAGCGGCCATGAAGACATCGCACCCTGGTCGCAGGCCGGACTGATCGTTCCGATCGAGGATTATGTCGATCTCGATTCATGGCCGCTCAGCGACATCTATGAAAACCTGTTGAAGATCGCATCCTACAACGGCACCGTTTACGGCATTCCGCAGGACGCCGAATCCCGCCCGATGTTCTTCTGGAAGCCTTACATGAAGGCGATCGGTTACACCGATGCCGATCTGGACGCGCTGCCGCAGAGCGTCCAGGACGGCAAGTACACCATGAAGAACCTGCTCGAAGACGCCAAGAAGATGCAGGACAAGGGCCTCGTCCAGGCCGGCTACGGATTTTATCCGCGCACCAGCAACGGCCCTGATTACTGGCAGTTCTACACCAGCTTCGGCGGCACGATGGAGGAAGGCGGCAAGCTCGTTTTCGACAAGGCCGCGATGACCCGCACCTATCAGTTCTTCGCCGATGCCGTGAAGGCCGGTGTCACCAAGAAGAACCACATCGGCATGCCGGGCGACCAGTGGTGGAAGGAAGTCGCCACCGGCAAGGCCGGCATCTGGGATGGCGGCACTTGGCACTATGCCCGCCTCGTCAACCAGGAAGGCCTGAAGGACTTCTTCGGCAACGTGATCTTCACGCTGATCCCCGCTGGCGAAGGCGGCAAGGCCAACACGCTGACCCACCCACTCGTCTACCTGCTGACCGCGGGCCACGACAAGGAAGACACCGAGATCGCCGCCCAGCTGGTCAAGATCGCCTCCGAGCCGCGCACTAACGCGCTGCATGCGGTCAAATCAGCCCATCTCGGCATCTCCAAGTCGGAATCGACGGTCGACTTCTACTCGGCTGACCGCTGGACCCGCGAAGCCACCGAGCGCCTGCTGCCGCATGCCAATGCCATGCCGAACAATTCCGATTTCGGCAAATATTGGAACATCATGTGGAAGAACCTCGAAGCATCCTGGACCGGCGCCAAGACCGTGGACGCCGCGGTCAGCGATGCAGAGAGCGAGCTGAAGAGCACGCTCGGCGACAAGATCGTCATCCGTTAAGATTGAAGCACTCATCCGGGCGGCGGCAGCGCCGCCCGGTCGGTCCGCGACGAGGGGGCTTCCATGAAATCGTCCAGAACGCTCGGACTGGTGATGATCGCGCCTGCCGCGATCATGATCATTCTCTTCTTCCTGATGCCGGTCGTTCTGACGGCGGTCTTCTCGATGACCAGCATGACGACGGCGACCGGCATATCCGGCGGTGTCTACCAGATCGCACCGAATTCCCTGGTCGCGCTGAAATCGGCGGTACCAGAGATTGCCGCCGAGATGGCCGAACCGCGCTACGCGATCGACGAGGCGGGCCTCAAGGCCATTGAAGGTCTCGGGCTTGCGCCGGGGATTGCTGGGGAATTGCGCGCCAAACATGCAGGTGAGGTGTTCACGGCACGCCGCGACGTCGAGCGCATGCTCAAGGATCTTGCCGACCGGCCTTCGACGCGCGACGTCAAGCAGATCTCCGAACAGTTCAACCGCTCCGTCCTCAACACCCGCTTCGACAGCAAGGAGCAGCTCTTTTCGGCGCTGGATGGTCTGGGTTTCAAACTGACACCTGAGCAGAAGGAAACGGTCGCCAAGGCCACTTATACCGGCTGGGTTTGGACGACCGACAATTTCTCGCGCATGACCACCTCACCCGACATGGCGCGCGTGCTCTTGAATACCGTGCTCTACGTCGCGCTGGTGCTGATGCTGTTCAATGTCGGCTATGCGCTGCTGCTTGCCATCTGGACGCATTACATGCCGCCGACGCCAGCCTCGATCTTCCGCGGCATCTGGCTCCTGCCGCGCATTACCCCCGTCGTCATCTACGTCATGCTATGGAAGTGGCTTGCCTGGGATACCGGCTTCATTTCGATCCTGATGGGCAAGTTCGGCTATCCGCCGAAGAACTACCTTCTCGACAACGCCTATAACGCATGGTTCTTCGTCGTGCTGATCAACGGCTTCATCGGCGCCTCGATGGGCATGTTGGTTTTCTCCTCGGCGATGAAGGCCATTCCGAAGAGCCAGTTCTATGCGAGCGAGGTCGACGGCGCTTCGCGCTGGCAGCAGATCCGCTACATCATCCTGCCGCAGATGCGTTGGCCGATCCTCTTCGTTACCTGCTACCAAACCTTGTCGCTCCTTGCCTCCTTCAATGAAATCCTGCTTGCCACCAATGGCGGACCGGGCAACGCGACCGAGGTCTGGGCGCTCTCCGCCTATCACACTGCGCTCAGAAACTATGCCGGCAATCTCGAATACGGGTTGGGTGCCGCCATGGCGCTGGTGCTCGTCGTCATCGGCGTCATGCTGTCGCTCCTTTATCTGCGCGTCTTCAACTACGGCACGCTTGTCGCCAAGCCCTTGATCGAGGATTGACCATGGCCGAACGATCGCAGCCCTCGGCAAATTATCGCAGCTGGCCTGTCATATCGGCGCTGACCATCGTCAGCCTGCCGCTGCTCCTGATGTATGTCTATCTCTTCCTAGACACGGTGACCGTCAAGCAGGCGGACGCTCTGCTGCCCTCCGGCTTGACGCTTAGTCACTGGCGATTCCTCTGGCAGACGACGGAGGGCAAGGCAAACATCTGGCAGGTGACGCTGAATACATTGCTCTTTTCGGCCTGCACCACCAGCCTGGTGCTCATCGTCTCATCGATGGCGGGCTATGTGCTATCGCGGCTGAACGTCCCGGCGCGCGGCTTCTTCCTTGCCGGCGTCATGGTGCTGCATGCCTTCCCGTCGGTGACGTTGATCATCGCCATCTTCATCGTGCTGCAGATGATCGGTCTCTACAATTCGCTGATCGGCGTCATCCTGGTGAAGGCGGCGATTGACCTGCCGCTCGGCATCTGGCTGATGAAGGGCTTCTACGACACCGTGCCGTGGGAAATCGAAATGGCCGGCGTCGTCGACGGCGCCTCGCGCTTCCGGGTCTGGCGCAGCCTCGTGCTGCCGCAGGTCAAGCCCGGCATCATGGCGCTCGGCCTATTCTCTTTCCTCTCCGGCTGGGGCGAGTTCATCCTGCCGCAGGTGCTGGCGCCTGGTAATCAGGTGCAGGTGCTCTCGGTCTATCTCGCGGCCTTCCTTGCCGACGACAACAACTATGATTTCAACATGTTCAAGGCGGTCGGCGTCTTCTACCTCGTTCCGGTGCTGATCGTTTATGCGCTCTTCAACAAATATCTCATGAACATCTACGGCGGCGGGAGCAAAGGCTGATGCGCATCCTCCTCGACAATTTTTCGAAGAGCTTCGGCTCCACCAAGGTCATCGAGAACATGCGGCTCGAAGTCGGCAGCGGCGAGATGCTGGCGCTGCTCGGCCCTTCCGGTTGCGGCAAATCGACGACGCTCTTTTCCGTCTGCGGCATCCACCGGCCGAGCGGCGGACGCATCCTCTTCGGCGACCGCGACGTCACCGACCTGCCGAGCCAGGCTCGCAATGTCGGCGTCGTTTTCCAGTCCTATGCGCTCTATCCGCACATGACGGTTACCGAGAACATCGGTTTTCCGCTGAAGGTGAAGGGCATGCCCGCCGCCGAGATCAGCAAGGAGGTCGACCGTATCGCCGCCCTCGTGCAGATCGGCAACCTGATGGGCCGCAGGCCGGCCGAGCTTTCCGGCGGCCAGCAGCAGCGCGTGGCGCTGGCGCGCGCGCTGATCCGCAAGCCAGATGTGCTGCTGCTCGATGAACCGCTCGCCAATCTCGACGCCAAGCTGCGCCTCGAAATGCGATCGGAAATCCGCCGCCTGCAGCGCGAGACCGGCATCACCGCCATTCTCGTCACCCATGACCAGGTGGAGGCGATGAGCATGTGTGACCGCATCGCCATCATGAAGGAAGGCGAGATCGTCCAGATCGCTACGCCGGCCAAGATGTACAATGATCCGAAGACCGCCTTCGTTGCCGGCTTCCTTGGTAATCCGCCGATCACCTTCCTGCGCGGCGTTGTGGACAACGGCGCCTTCTCAATCCCGCAAAGCGAGATCCGCGTGCCGCTGCCTGATAACGTCGCCGCCGCCGAGGGCAAGAAGCTGATGCTCGGCGTCAGGCCGGAGCATTTTACGCCGGCAGGCGACATCACCGTGCCCGGCAAGATCACCTTCGCCGAAACGCAAGGTCGCGAGAACCTCTACGACGTGGCTCTTGCCGGCGGACCGCTGCTGCGCTCCATCCAGCCGGTGCGCAGCGATGTTCACGTCGGCGACGACGTCCGGTGGGCGATCGACAGCCGCGGCATATTCGTCTTCGACGAAAATGGCAGGAGGCTCTGATGACCCGCGATTTCTCGGCATTTTTCCAGCGTTACGGCTGGCCGTCAGGCAAGGGTCGGCTTCCCTTTTGCATCGGCCATCGTGGCGCAAGCGGCCATGAACGCGAGAACACCCTTGCCGCCTTCCGCCGCGCTGCCGAACTCGGCGCTGAGATGTGGGAGCTCGACACGCAACTGACCAAGGACGGCGTGGTCGTCGTCTCGCATGACGACCATCTCGAGCGTGTCTTCGGCATCGACCGCCGCATTTCCGAAATGACGGCGGCGGAGCTTGGCGCACTTGACGGCGTCGACGTGCCGAGTTTTTCGCAGGTCGCCGCACTCGGCCGCGAGACCGGGACCGGTCTCTATGTCGAGCTGAAGGCGCCTGGAACCGGCATGCGCTGCTGGCGGCACCTTGCCGAGATGAACCAGCGTTTCGCCTGCCTAGGCTCCTTCGACACGGCGCAGGTGCGCGAGCTCAGCGACGCCGCCTGCGATTTTCCGCTCTCGGTGCTGATCCGTGTCGGCCACGATCCGCATGCGCTCGGCGACGAGGCCGGCGCCGATATCCTGCACCTCTGCTGGGAGAGGGCAGGCGAGCGTCCGCAGGATCTGGTGACCGACGCGCTGATGCGCCGCGCCTTCGAGGCGGGCCGCGAGATCGTGCTCTGGCACGAGGAGCGGCCGGCCATTCTCGATGACATCATGAAGCTTCCGGTTCTCGGCATCTGCACGGATCTGCCCGATCTGATGCGGCCGCCTGCGGTTAAGGAAAAAGCAGTTGGCAGACAGGGATAAGGGACCGCGCAAGGTAACCTCCTTCGACGTGGCGCGTGTGGCCGGCGTCTCGCGCGCTGCCGTGTCGCGCGCCTTCACGCCGGATGCCAGCGTCTCGCCGAAGACGCGCGAGAAGGTCTATCAGGCCGCCAAGGAACTTGGCTACCGGGTCAACTATCTTGCCCGAAGCCTGACCAACAAACGCTCCGATCTCGTCGGCGTCGTCGCCGCCGGCCTCGACAATCCGTTTCGCACGTTGCAGATCGAGAATCTGGCGAGAGTGCTGATCGCCCGCAATTTCCGTCCCATCCTGCTGCCGACCTCGCAAGAGGCGGACACCTCGACCGTCATCGGCCAGCTGCTCCATTACGCCGTGTCGGGCGTCATCGTCACCTCGGACGCCCCGCCGACCGAGATCTGTGAGCAATGCGCGGCCGAAGGCGTGCCGATCGTGCTGATCAACAAGGGCAACGACATCCCCTTCGTCGACCGCATCATCTCGGACGACCGCATGGCCGGCCATCTCGCCGCCACCCACCTGATCGACAGCGGCGTGCGAAAGCCCGCTGTAATGGCCGCCCCCGCTATATCCTATACGGCGCGGCGGCGCAGCGAGGCCTTCATCGCACGCTGCAAGCAGCTCGGCGTCGAGGCGCAGTTCCTGCAGATCAGGATCAATGATTACCGGAGCGGCTATGATGCGGCAGCCGAACTTGCCGCAACCGGCATCGACGGGCTGTTCTGCGCCAACGATTACATGGCCTGCGGCGTGATCGACCGCGTCTTGCAGGGCCGCGGCCGTGATGATGCGCCGCCGCTGCGCATCATCGGCCATGACGACATTCCTCAGGCGAGCTGGACCGCTTACGATCTGACGACCATCCGCCAACCCTGCGACGTCCAGGCCGAAAAGACAGTCGACCTGCTGATGAGCCGGATGGCCGAGCCGGACCTGACGGCGCGTGTCGAATTCACGCCGGTGACACTGATCAGAAGAAGGACTGCCTGATGAATTCCGCATTCGACGCCGCTGCCATCCGCGCACGGGCGGAGGTCGCCATGTCAGTTGCCCTCGAGGTCGGACGGGAGACGGCCCGGTTTCGGCGCGACTCTGACCCCGGAACCCTCACCGTCGAGAACAAGGGATTGCAGGATTTCGTCACCATCGCCGACAGGAGGGCCGAGCAGGCGATCCACGACGGGCTGCTCTCGCGCTTTCCGGATGATAGTTTCATGGGCGAAGAGAGCGGCGGACGATCGGGTAAGGGCGGCACCTGGGTCGTCGATCCGATCGACGGCACGACCAACTATATCAGGGGCTTCCGGCACTGGGGTGTCTCGATCGCCTTTGTCGTCGGCGGAAAGGTGGAGGTCGGCGTGGTCTACGACGCCGCCGGAGACAAAGTCTTTCACGCCGTCCGCGGCGGTGGCGCCTTCAAGGACGGGATTCCGGTCCATGCGGCGGCGACCGCCGATCCAGCCAATGCGCTTGTCATTCTCGGCCATTCCCGCAAGACGAGCTTCGACGACCATCTCGCGCTCTCGCGGCGGCTCCACGAACGCGGCATGGATTATCGCCGCATGGGCGCGGCCGCGATCGACCTCGTTCGTGTCGCCGAGGGTGCTGCCGATCTCTATTACGAACGCCACCTCAATGCCTGGGACATGCTCGCCGGCGCGCTGATCGCCGAAGAGGCCGGCGCTGTGGTGGCGATGCCGCCGGTCGATAGGCTGCTTGCACAGGGCGGACCCGTCATCGCCTACTCGCCGGGGCTTGCCGGCGAATTCGCGTTCATTCTCGACATCGAGGGGCTATAGATACACCTCTCCCACAGACGCGATCCGCCCGATTTGTGAGACTGCGAACTTCGCCCGAAAGTTACGGAACGCCCGTTACGCAACAACGCGATTGCGGCCGCTCTTTTTCGCCGCATAGAGATTCTGATCTGCGATCGCCAAAATCTCGTTCGGAGAATTGGTGGATAGAGTACTACCGGCGACACCGATGCTGATCGTCACATGCAGCCCGTTGCAGACCTCGGACCAGTCCCACCGCTCAATGGCCGAACGCAACTTCTCGCAGATATCGGTAGCGCCTCGGGGAGTGCCGGCGAGCAAGACGACGAATTCCTCGCCGCCAAAGCGAATTGCCTGATCGGTAATGCGCAGTTGGCCGCGCAGTATAGTTCCAATGGCACTCAGGACCCGGTCGCCGATCATGTGAGAGAAGTTATCGTTGATCGACTTGAAGTGATCGACATCCAGCATCGCGATCGAATATGGACGTTTCTCAGATGTCAGCGCTTTAAACCGGCTGTCGAGATATTTGCGATTATAGAGCCCGGTCAGTGCGTCCAGATAGACGGCATTGGCAAGGATATCGGTTTGCTCCTGCAACTTCTGATAGGAGGCCTCCAGCGTTTCTGCGCGCTTCGACTCCGTTTCGGCAACTTCCTTGAACCGTTTGGTTTCATAGTAGATTTCGGCGAGACGTGCGCGCCGCTGCGTACTCTCGGCGCTATTGCGCAAATAGGCCTGGTGGTATTTCTTATGTGCCTCCAGCGCCTGATCGAACTGCCCCAGCCCCTCATAGGCCTGCGACAGATAAAGATAGATCTGAACATAGGAATCGAAACTGCCGCCGGCGTCGATCAGCTCCAGCGCCTCGAGCAGCGGCGACAGGGCTTCCGTGAATTTTCCGGAATTGTTGTAGATCTGGCCCAGGGTGTAGAGATATTGCTGCCTGTCCCGGACATAGCTGTTCTCTTGAAACAGCCGGTAGCGCTCCATGCATTGGAGCGCCTTGTCGTGCTCGCCCAGATGGCTGTGGAACTCGGCCTTGTTGCCGAGGCAGATACGAGCAGCCCAGCTGTCGCCGATCTCGGTTGCGATGTCGAGCGCCTGTTCGGTCAGTTCCAGTGCTCTGACCAGCATCTGGTGTCCTTCCTCCGGCCGGCCGAGCGCCTCCGCGATATATCCGCCTTCCGAATGAGCGCCGCCGAGATTGATCAGCCACCAGCATTCATAGGTTCTGTCGCCAATCAACCTGGCGAGTTCGACGGACCTCTCGCTCATCAAGATGGCCCGGTCGGGCTGCTTGTTGTACCAGAAGATGATTCCAACGACGTTGGTCGCCAGGCTTTGCGCTTTCGGGTCTGCGGTCTTATCGGCCAGATCCAAGGCGCGGGTCGCCTCTTCGATCGCTTCCTCCGGCAAGCCCAATTCCAAGAGCAGCCATCCGAAATACGCCCGGGCGCAGGCTTCCTGTTTGCGCTCCCCGTTCAATTTCCAGAAGTCTACCGCCCGCCGAATATGCGTCAGCCCAAGTTCGGCCTTGCCGATTTGAAAACAGTACCAGGCAATGTCGGTGTCGCATTGCGCGGCGAGCCGATCGTCGCCCCGCGCCTCGGCATCAGCAAGAATTTCGCCGGCCAGTGCGAGTGCCTCAAGCGAACGGCCTGTACATCCAAGATGCCACGCTTCTTGTAAGTTGGGATTTGCCTGCTGAGTAACTGCTTCAGTATCAACAACTTGCATCTCGAACACCAACATTTGTGTGCTGGTATGGATAGCATCAGAAGTTTAAAATGATGCAAATTGCAAAAAGCACGCGACAAGCCCGGAAATAGGCTATCGAAAATCTCTCATATCTTTCGACACCATGCGCCGACGCCCGCCGGTTAATCCGCCATGCGGCGGCGCCAGGCGCGTTCGGTCGCCGGTGCCTCGTCGGTGGTGATCTGATCCGGCTTCAGGGCCATCAGCGCCTGGAAGTTTCGCCATTCCTCTTCGCTGAAGCCGGCCTCCGGATCCTTCAGGGTGAAGGTCCAGGCATCGACGCGTTTGCCTTGCTCCTGGCAGAGCGCGATCATGTCGAGACCTTCCGTGGCGGCGCCTAGGATCAGTGACCATTGGAGGTAGATCGTATCCGGTTCCGTCGGGCCGCGCAGGTCGGCGCGCAATTCCGCCTCGACCGCCCTCCAGCCGCGAGCCTTGCTGATATCGTAGAGCTTGTCGGTGGGGTCGATCCCACGCAGCAGATGCGGAAGCTTCTCCTTGACCGCGACGATGAGATCGAGACTGTCGCCGCTGACGATCACCGAGGCGGCGATATCGCGGAAATGCTCGGCAAGATGCTCAATGCCCCTGGCGCCGATCGCCTCGTAGTCGTCCTTCATATCGAATTGCAGCAGCGCGGCCGGATTCGTCGATTGCATCATGGCGGCGAGATCCTCGCTGAGGATCAGCGGCCGGTCGCCCTCCTGCATCCTGATATCGCCGAGGTCGCCGATGCTCTTTTCGGTGATCGGTCCATGCCCGGTCGTTTCACCTTCGAGGTCCTCGTCGTGCAGCACGACGAAACCGCCATCGGCGCGCACGCGCAGATCGAGCTCCATCGAGGCGCCTGACGCAAATCCCTCCGCCATCACTTCGGCTGAGAACAACGGATCGGCAAACCGCTTGCGCAATCGGTGCCATTTCAGGCGGGTGCGATGCCCCTCATGTGAAATCTCCAGGCCCTGCGCATCCAGCAATTTCGTCATCTGCACCAAGTCTCCGCCATACCACTCTCCTGCCTTGATGAGCCATGATTATCAAGGGCCGAATACGGTTTTCATCGGCTGTAGGCTGCGGATATTGCCTCCGCAGCGGCTGATATATCCGAGGGATGGCCGGCCTGCCTGAGGGCCGCGCCATACGCCACGACGTTCGAGAGCACCGTCTGGAATGCGGCGCGCGGACCAGTGTGGTTCAGCCGCAAGAGACGGGCCGGCCCAGTTCCGACGCCTTCGGTCAGCTCGACTCCCAACTGCCCGACGGCTGCGATCAGCGCGGCAGGCGCCAGTGCCTCCGGCACCGGCACCGCCGTCACCAGGTTCGAAGCCCTTGCTGCCGGTACCCAGTCCGGGGCGCCGAGCGCGGCAAGCCCCGCCCGTGTCGCCGATGCCGCCAGCGCATGGCGGGCGACGATATTCTCCAGGCCTTCGGCCTCGACGCGGTCGAGCGCCGTTTCCAGCGCGAAGAATTCCAGCGGCGCTGGCGTTCCCGGCAGGCCGCGTCGGCCGCTGTCGACCCAGGTCTTCAGATCGGCCAACGACAAGATCGAATCGCACGGTGCGCCATCCGTCAGGATCAGATCCCAGGCGCGGTGGCTGACCGAGAGTGCGGACACGCCGGCAGGCCCGCCGAGCGCCTTTTGCGGGCCGACAACCGCGATGTCGATGCCGAGATCGTCGACTTCGAAACCATGACCGCCGACCGAGGCCACTGCATCGACGATGGTGACGATGCCGCGGGCCCGGGCAAGCGCCAGTATTTCGGGCAGGGGGTTGAGGATGCCGCTTGCAGATTCCGCGTGAACGAGAGCGAGCACATCGATGCGAGGACCGGCGTCGAGCGCTTTGGCGACTGCTTCGATCTCGATCGGCAGGCCCGGTTCGGCGACGATATCGGCGACCGTCGCACCGCCCCGCCGCAGCCATTGCCCGAACCAGCCGCCATAGAGGCTGGTGACGATGTTCAGTGCTGTGAGGCCGGGGCGCGCAAGGCTGACGGCAGCCGCCTCCAGCGCCACCACCGCCTCGGCCTGCACCAGCAATATATCGTTGCGGCTGCGCAAGATGTCGCCGATTCTGTCGGCAAGGACGGCGTAGCGCTCCGCGGGATAGGAGGGCACGCCATGCAGGGGATTCCAACCAAGATCGGACATGGATACTTCCTTCAGCAGGGATCGGTCACGAGACGGGGGACGGCGGCAACGAGCGCACGGGCAGCCTCGGATTGCGGCGCCGCAACGACCGCCGCTGCCGGACCGGTCTCGACGATCCGCCCACCATCCATGACGGCGATGCGGTGGGAGACGGCACGGACCACGGCAAGGTCGTGCGAGATGAAGAGACAGGCAATGCCCTGTTCTTTCTGCAGGTCGACCAGAAGCTCCAGAATTCTGCCGCGCACGGTGACATCGAGGGCGGACACCGCCTCGTCGAGCACGAGCAGCGATGGCTTTGTCGCAATCGCCCGCGCAATCGCGACGCGCTGACGCTGGCCGCCGGAGAGCGAACGCACCGGCCGGGCGGCATGATCGGCGGTGAGGCCGACACGCTCCAGCAGCATGACGATCTCGCCGGGGCGCCGGTCCTTCGCCGCAATGCCATGGATGCGAAGCGGATCGTCGAGCACCGTGCCGACGGTCGCCAGCGGATTGAAGGCGGCGAGGGGATCTTGAAACACCATCTGCATGCGCGCCCGCTTGCGGCGCAGGGGCGCACCATCAAGTGCCAGCCAGTCTGCCCCTTCGAAGCGGATCGAACCGGCATCGGACGAGAGGAGCCGCAGCAGGATACGCGATAATGTCGATTTTCCGCTGCCAGAGGCGCCGACGAGACCGAGTGTTTCCCCAGGCGCGATCGTCAGCGACACATTATCGAGGGCGGCAACCTGCCTGCCGGCAGAAGAAAAACCTTTCGACAGGTTTTCGACGGAAAGCAAGGTATCGTTCATGCCGGCACCTCCGCGATCAGCGGCGGCGTTGCGAGGTCGCGATGGCTGGCGATGAGGGCGGCGGTATAGTCGCTTTTCGGCGCCGAAAGCACTGAACGGACGGGGCCCGCCTCGACCAGCTTGGCATTGCGGAAAACGGCGATGCGATCGACGAATCCGGAGGCAAGCGCGATGTCGTGGGTGATGAAGAGCAACGTCATCCCATCCTCGCGTACCAGCCCGTCGAGCAGGCGGACGATCTCGGCTTGAACGACAACGTCGAGCGCACTGGTCGCCTCGTCGGCGATCAGCAGAGCAGGTTTCGCAGCGATGGCCGCCGCGATCGACACACGCTGGCGCTGGCCGCCGGAAAGCTGATGTGGAAAGGCACGCATCGCCTTGTCAGGCTGCGGTATCCGCACCCGCCCGAGCAATTCCCATGCCCTGACATAGGCCTGCTTCCAGCTGAGGCCGAGATGGCGCCTGGCGCCCTCGGCAACCTGCTCGCCGACCGTCAGGACAGGATTGAGGCTGGAGCCTGGATCCTGGAAAACCAAGCCAAAATCGCGCCCCGCGCGCGGCGGATGACCAAGTCCGGGCCAGAGCATCTCGCCGCCGACCTTCGCTCCTTCCGGCAGCAGGCCGGCAAGCGCGCGGGCGAGCGTACTCTTGCCGGAGCCGCTTTCGCCGATGATCGCCAGCCTTTCGCCGGCGACGATATCGAGATCGACGCCATCGAGTGCGGCCGCGCCGTTCCTGTCGCGCCCATAGGTGACCGAAAGCTGTCGCAGGCTGCAGAAAATGCCGCTCATGCCGCCCTCACAACGTCATCGCCAAGCACCTTGCCGAGACCCTCGCTGAAAAGATGGACGCCGAGCACGGTCGTGGCGAGCGCAGCGCCCGGTATGACTGAGAGATAGGATGCCGAACGCAGCACGCTGCGACCTTCGGCGATCATCGAACCCCAAGTGGCGATATTGGGATTGCCAAGGCCAAGGAAGGACAGCGCCGCCTCGGTGAGGATCGCACCGGCGACGATGGTGGCGGAGAGCGCCAGCACCGGCGGCAACGCGTTTGGCAGGATTTCCCGGAAGGCGATCTCGGCCGGATGCATGCCGACTACCCTTGCCGAGGCGACGTAATCCTGCTCGCGGATTGCAAGCACCTGCGCTCGCGTCAGCCGCGCCGGATCGGCCCAGGTGCCGAGTGCGATGGCAAGGACGACAATGGGCGTCGACACTCCGATGGTGCTGACGAAAGCAAGGGCGAGCAAGAAAGCCGGTACGATCTGGAAGGCGTCGACCACCCGCATCAGCGCCTCGTCAATGAGTCCGCCGGCAAAACCGGCCGCCAGGCCGACGCAAAGTCCCAGCACCATGGCCGAAAACGCCGCCGCCAGGCCGACGGCAAGTGAGGTTCGTGCGCCGTAGAGCAGCCCCGCCAGGACGTCGCGGCCAAGACGGTCGGTGCCGAGCGGAAAAGCTGGATCGGCGAACGGCGCCAGCAGCGCGCGGCCGGCAATTTTCAGCGGATCGCCCGGTGAAATGACGGGAGCGAGCAGCCCGGCCAAAAGCAGGACGAGAAGGATCGCAAACCCTGCCGCACCTTCCGGCGTGCGCAGCAGTCGCCACAGCCAGCTCATACGCCGCCCTCCGAAGCGCCGATGCGCGGGTCGAGCGCGGCATAGACGAGATCGACGAGAAAATTGACCGAGATGACCAGGACGGCGCTGGTGACGACGATGCCCATCAACAGCGGCGCGTCGCGGCCGTTGACCGCCTCCTGCGCCAGCCGCCCGAAACCCGGGACCGCAAAGACGCTCTCGATCACCACGCTGCCGCCGAGCATGGCGGCCGATTGCAGCCCGAGCATGGTGACGAGCGGCAACAGCGCATTACGCGCCACGTGACGCAGCACGATGCGGCTGCGCGACAGGCCCTTGGCCCGGGCGAAGAGCACGAAATCCAGCTTCCACGCCTCGGCCATACCGCTGCGCATCACCCGCAGGAACAAGGCGAGATAGATCAGGGCCAGTGCGCTCACCGGCAGAACCAGATGATCTGAGATATCGAGCGCGCGCGAAAAACCCGTCTTGCCGGAAGCGATCGTCTCGACGCCAGCGATCGGAAACCAGCGCAGCTTCACCGAGAAAGCGATGCTCAGAACCAGACCGAGCCAGAAACTCGGAATGGCGTAAACAATCAGCGAGCCGATCGACAGCAGCCGGTCCCTTAGGCCACCCGGCCGCGCCCCGGCAAGGATGCCGAGCGCCGAGCCGAGACCGAAGGAAAGCGCCGTCGCACTGCCCATCAACAGCAGCGTATTGGGCAGCCGTTCAGCGATGAGCGCACCGACCGGCCTGTTGAAGGCGACCGACCAGCCGAGATCGAAGCGTGCGAGCGAGGAAAGATAGAGCCAAAGGCGCGCGAGCATCGATTGGTCGAGGCCATAGCTCTCGCGCAACGACTGCCTAAGTGCGGCATCGCCGCCGCCGATCGAGCCGAGATAGGCGTCGACGGCATCGCCCGAGGCGGTTTCGAGCAGGAAAAAGGTGAAGATCACCACGATCAGCAGCACCGGAATGCTGCTGATCGCCCTGCGCCTCAGGAGGATGATTGCACGTTTCACGCCGGACAGGGCCTCTGGAGGAGAATTGCCGCCGATTCTATCACGATTGCAGCGCGGTATCGCCCCAGTTCGAGACGGCCCAGCGCGGATTGTCTGCGACGTTGAGCACGGTGTCGCGCGCGACGGTGATGAACCCCCATTCCGCAACGTTGATCAGCGGCAGATCGCCGACGACGAGCTGCTGGAACTTGCGGTAGAGATCGGTGCGCGCCGCAGTGTCGACCGTCTCGGAGGCCTGCTTGATGATCTCGTCGAGCTCCGGATTGACGTAGCCGCCCTGGTTGGAGAAGGGCACACCGTCAGGGGTGCCGGACTGGACGAGAATGGTGGTGGAGATCGCCGGATCGCCACGGAAGACCGGCGGACCGACGGCGAGGTCGAAGTCGTGGTCGGTATAGACTGCCTTCTGATGTGCGGCCGCATCGGCATTGACGATCTCGGCATCGATACCGATCACCGCAAGCGCCTGGCGAAGGTAATCGCCAAACTGGCGGGTCTCGTTAAAATAGGGCGCGGGGCGGAGCTTCAGCGTAAAGCGGTTGCCGTCTGCCCCCTGTTTGTATCCTGCTTTATCGAGGATATCGTTCGCCGCTGCGGGGTTGAAATCATAGGCCGCGACATCTGATGTATAGAACTCCGGCGCATTCCTCGGCACCGGACCGGTCGAGGCGGCGGCGTAACCGAGGAAGATCGTGTCGACCACGAATTTCTTGTCGATTGCCTGCGCGATCGCTTGACGGACTCTGAGATCGGCCAGTTCCTTGCGGCGATGATTGATCTCGACGACGAGCTGATAGGTCAAAGCCTCGTAACCCTTTGAGATCACCTTGATGCCGCCGACCTTCGAAATGCGGTCGAGATCGGCGAGCGGCACCGCGGAGAAGGCGGCAAGCTGGATTTCGTCTGCTTCGAGCGCCGAACCCGCCGCTTCGCGATCGGGCAGCACGCGGAAGACGATCTCGTCGAGTTTCGGCTGGTCCTTGTCCCAATAGTTCTCGTTGCGCGTCAGCCGGTAATATTCGCCGGGCTTGTGTTCGGCGAACTTGAACGGACCGGTGCCGATCAGCGTGTTGTTCGCCGGATTGGTGGCGATATCGGTGCCGTCGAAGATGTGCTTGGCGACGACGCTGGTGACGACAGGGAGCGCGTTGCGGATCAGCTGGAACGGCGTCGGCTTGGAGAAGCGGAAGATGGCGGTGTAATCGTCGGGCGTATCGACGGCTTGAAGATTGGCAAAGACCAGGCGGCCGAGATTCTGCAGCGGCTTCCAGACGTTGAGCGCCGAGAAGGCTACATCGACCGAGGTAAACGGCTTGCCATCGTGCCAGGTGACGCCGTCGCGGAGTTTGAAGGTGACGGAGAGGCCATCGGCCGAGCCTTCCCAGGAGGTGGCGAGGCGCGGCGAAAGCCCATCCTTGCCGTCGAACGACGCTTCGGCGAGCGGCTCGATCACCTTGCTTGCGACGAAAAATACGCCGTTCGAGGCGACGATGGCAGGATTGAGGTTCTTCGGCTCGGAATCGGCTGCAACGATCAGCCGGCCGCCGGCGGGCGCGGTCTGCGCGAGCGCCTGCCGGGCGAGCGCCGTCGAGGCAAGGAGCAGGGCGGTGCCCTTCATCAGCGTGCGCCGCGAGATAGATGATACGGTCATGACCCCTCCTGATCGGTGAAATTCGGGTGCCCATATTCAGGGCGAAATGCAAATTGTCATAGAGGTTAGATTCGAATAGTCGGGCTGGGCGAGATATTTTTTGTCACCCAGCCATTATTCGCTCAGCCGTTGGCCGCGACACGTGCGGGCGCGTCGAAGAGATTGCGATAAGCGGCGCCCGGATGTGGCGCGACGAGCCGCGGCCCTGCTCCCCCGAGCTTTTCGCGCAGCGTTCCCTTGGCGTATTCGGTCTTGTAGACGCCGCGCTTTTGCAGTTCCGGCACCAGCAGATCGACCGCGTCCTCGAAACTTTCGGGCGTCACGGCATAGGCAAGGTTGAAGCCGTCGACATCGGTGTCTTCGATCCATTCCTGCATCAGATCGGCGACCGTCTGCGGCGAGCCGACGAAAACCGGGCCGAAACCGCCGATGCCGACCCAGTCGGCCATTTCGCGCACCGTCCATTCCTTGGTGGGATCGATTGTCGTGAAGGTTTCGACGGCCGATTGCACCGCATTGGTATGACGGTGCCGCAGCACCTCGTCCGGCCCGAACTGGCCGAAATCGATGCCGGTCCAGCCGGAGATCAGTGTCAGCGCGCCTTCGAAGGAAGCGTATTTGCGGTATTCGTTGAACTTCCGCTGTGCTTCCGCATCCGTTTCGCCGAGGATCACGGTTTGCAGGTTGAAGGCGAGGATTTCGCGCGGGTTGCGGCCGACCCGTTCCGCCGCCTCGCGGACATTGGCGACGTAACGCTTCAGCACGGCTTTCGACGGGGACGCGACAAAAATGCATTCGGCATGGGCGCCGGCGAAATCCTTGCCGCGGCTGGAGGCGCCGGCCTGGTAGAGCACCGGTGTACGTTGCGGCGAGGGTTCGCTCAAGTGAATGCCGGGCACGTTGAAATGCTTGCCGGAATGGCGGATCGGATGGACTTTTTCCGGATGGGTGAAGATGCCGGTTTCGCGGTCGCGAACGACGGCGCCGTCCTCCCAGCTTCCCTCCCAGAGCTTGTAGCAGACCTCGAGATATTCCTCGGCGAGGTCGTAGCGGTCATCATGCTTCGTCTGCGCCGGCTGGCCGATATTGAGCGCGCCGCTGTTGAGATAGGAGGTGACGATATTCCAGCCGACACGGCCTTTGGTCAGATGGTCGAGCGTCGAGATGCGGCGGGCGAAGGTATAAGGATGCTCGAAGGAGAGCGACGCCGTCAGGCCGAATCCGAGATGTTCGGTCTCATAGGCCATGGTGGGGATGAGTTGCAGCGGATCATTGACCGGCACCTGCGCCGAATGGCGAAGTGCGGCGTCGACATTGCCGTGCAGCACATCGTAGACCCCAAGCACGTCGGCGATAAACAGCCCATCGAACTTGCCGCGCTCCAGCGTCTTTGCCAGATGCACCCAGTAGTCGAGATCCTTGTAGGTCCAGGACTTGTCGCGCGGATGGCGCCAGAGCCCCGGCGACTGGTGTCCGACGCAATTCATGTCGAAGGCGTTCAGCCTGATTTCGCGGGTCATGTCTTTCTTCCTTGGAATTAGGGATTGCTGCGGCCGAGGCCGTAGGTCAGCGCTAAGGCTCCGACGAGCACGGCGCCCTTGACGAAATCCTGGGTGTAGTAGGGGGCGTTCAGCATGGTGAGACCGTTCAGCAGCACACCGACGAAGACGGCGCCGGCAATGGTGCCGAGCACGTTTGGACGGCGCAGGTTGAAGACGGCAAAACCGATCAGCGCGGCGGCGACCGAATCCATCAGCAGCGAGCCGCCGGAGGAGACATCGCCACGCCCGACGCGGGCGGCGATGACGATGCCGCCCAGCGCCGCCAGCGTGCCTGAAATGACATAGGCGAGCGTCTTCAGCCGGACTGTCGACGCGCCGGCAAGCCGGGTCGCGACCTCGTTGCCACCGGTCGCAAACAGCAGCCGGCCGATGCGGGTGCGTTCAGTGAGAATGAAGAGTGCGACGGCGACCACCGCCATCAGCACCACGGAAACGGGCAGGGTGCCGAGGATGCTGTAGCGGCCGATCAGCAAAAAGGCCGGGTCGTAGGCGCCGGTCGCCTTCGAGCCGTCGGGCAGGGTAAGGCCTGCCGAAATCGATCGGCCGGCGGTCGGGATCAGCTGCAGGCCGGAAAGCAGGAACATCATCGCCAGCGTCGCCAAGAGATCAGGCACCTTCAGGCGCACGATGAGGAACGCGTTGACGAGGCCGATCAGGGCGCCAAAGGCGAGCACCAGCGGCACCGTCGCATAGGCATCAAGATGCCAGACGATCATCGCGTAACTCGCCGCCATCACGCTCGATGCGGCGACCGCGCCGATCGACAGGTCGAAACCGCCGACGGCCAACGTGACGGTGACGCCGGCGCCGAGAATGGCGACGACGGACACCGCCTGCAGGATGCTCATCAGATTGGCGATATTGATGAAGGCGGGTTGGGCGATGGTGAAGCCGACGACGAGCAGTGCCAGCAGGATGAACACCGCGCCCGCCCGGAGAAACGCCCCGAGGGCTGCGAGACGACCGTTATCGGCTTGCGGCGATGCCTTCGGCCGGGCGCTTGCCTGTGGAAGAGTGTCGTCGTCGATCGTCGTCATGCGGATATTCCCTGGATGGCGGAGGCAAGAGCGGCCCCGTCTGCCGCAGGCCTCAACACGTGGCGGTCGATGACGAGGATGCGGTCGGCCACCTCATAGGCCTCCTCCGGGTCGGAGGTCGCGATCAGCGTTGCCCGGTCGGTGCGGGCGCGGATTGCTCGGATGATGTCGTGACGGGCGCCGACGTCGACACCTTGGAAGGGTTCGTCGAGCAGCAGCAGCCGGCTCGGTTCCGCCTCCCAGCGGGCGATCACCGCCTTCTGCTGGTTGCCGCCGGACAGCGACCAGACCGAGGCGAGTGGACCCGCGGCCTTGATCCCGAGACGGGCGATTGCCTGTTCGGTCTCGCGTCGTTCACGGCCGCCGACCAGGAAACCGTGCGGATACCATTTGCCAAGATGCGGCAGGCTGATGGTTGCCGACAGCGAATGGCCGGGCCATGCCGGTGGCATCAGCGAGGAACGATGACGGTCTTCGGCCGCCATCGCCACGCCTGCGGCGATCGCCTCGGCCGGGCTTTTCGGCCGATAGGGCCGGCCACCGAGGAACATTGTCCCACCGGCAAGCGCCGTCACGCCGAAGATCGCCTGGAGCAACCGGCTCTTGCCGGCGCCGACCACGCCTGTCACCGCCACCACCTCGCCCTCATACAATGAAAGATCGAAGGAAGCGGCTTCAGGGAGCAGGCTGATATCACGCATCTCCAAAATCGCCGGACCGGTCGCAGGCCGCGCATCCGGCCGAGCCGCGTCCAATCTGCGGCCGATCATCGTCTCGATGGCGGTCGAAAAATCGATCGGCCGCGAGAAAGTGCCGACGACGCGGCCGCCGCGCATGACGAGCGCGCGGTCGGCGATGGCTTCGAGATCGGCGGTGCGGTGCGAGATATAGAGGATCGCCAGCCCCCGCTTGCGCAGGCTGAGAAGAATGTCGAAGAGGCGGCGGCTCTCCTCTCCGGAAAGGCTCGCCGTCGGCTCGTCGAAGATGAGGAGATCGGCGCGGTTGGCAAGCGCGCGAGCGATCGCCACCAATTGCCGGTCGGCGCTGGTGAGTTCGCCGAAATCGCGGTCGAGCGGCAGGCTGAAGCCGGCGGCATCGAGCATTGTCTGCGCGGCACGGCGGATGCCGGCGCGCGAGACGAAGAAGGGCGTGCTGCGATCGGCGAACCGGTTGAGCAACAGGGCATCGGCAACGGTCAGACCGGCGGCGCCGACTAGATCCGTAGATTGATGCACCGTGACGACGCCGGCCCTTGCCGCTTCGGCCGGGCTGCGCGGCGCAAAGGGGCGGCCATCGAGACTGACCGTGCCCCCATCGGCTGGAAGGACGCCGGAAAGGATCTTTACCAACGTCGATTTGCCCGCGCCGTTTGCGCCCATCAGCGCCACGATCTCGCCGCGTTCCATAGAAAAATCAGCGCCGGCAAGCGCCCGCGTCGACCCGAAACTGCGGGTGATGTTTTCAATGTGAAGAAGCGGCATCAATGGTGTCCGGGGCTGCATTCGAAGCCGGAGTGTGCCCTGTCCGGGCGGTCGAACTCCAGGCACGCCTTTCCCTCACAAACTGTCCTCGGGAAACAAAGAATCTCCCGCAGCCCGTAAAATCGGATCATTTACTCTACTAAAAACATAGAGATTATATCTAAATAATCCGACGCGTCGCGAGGGCTGTCAGACCTGTCAGACGACGCTTTCGTTTGCTAGAAGGAACGCGACGATGAAATCCCTCGCACGGCTCGCACTGTCTGCCGCCGTCATTCCGTTCATTTTCATTCAAGCCGCAAAAGCCGACGGCCTGTCCGGCGCTCCGGCCCCCTTCGATAAGGGCGGCGTCAAGGTGGCTCTGATCAGCTACATCTCGGCCGGCGATTTTTTCCAGGCCTACCAGGCCGGTGCGGAAGCCCAGGCCAAGGCGCTGGATATCGACCTGCGCGTCTTCCCCGGACGGCAGGACGCCGCCGAGCAGCGCGAGCAGATCCTGCAGGCGATCAATCTCGGCGTCTCCGGCATCGTCATCGACCACGGCCTGCCGGAATCGCTCGGCGACGTCGTGCAGCAGGCGCTCGACAAGGGCATCAAGGTCGTGGCCTTCGACGTCAACCTCAACAACCCCAAGATCCCGCAGGTGGAGCAGAGCGATCACGAGCTCGCCTCTCTGGCGCTCGAACAGGTGGTGAAGGACAACGGCAAAGACTTCAACGCCGGTTATGTCTATGTCGCGGGCTTTGCGCCGCTCGACCGCCGCAACGAGGTCTGGGACAAGTTCAAGTCGGAGAATAAGGGCGTGGTCGAAAAGGCCCGTTTCGGCAATGTCAGCGACACGACGGCGACCTCGACCGCCGACCAGGCGAAGGCCGCGCTCACCGCCAATCCCGATATATCGGTTGTTTTTGCCCCCTATGACGAATTCGCCCGCGGCGTGAAGCTCGCCGCCAACGACCTCGGCATAGCAAAGAAGCTGAAGATCTATTCGGCCGACGTATCGACGGCCGATATCCAGGAAATTACCGAGGAAGGCAGCCCCTGGGTCGCGACCGTCGCAACCAATCCCGCCGTCGTCGGCGCCGTCTCCATCCGCGCGGCCGCCCTTGAAATCGCCGGGCAGACGGTTCCTCACCAGATCACCGTGAAGCCGACGCTTCTGACGCAGGAAAGCCTCCGTGCAGCCGGCGTCAAGACGATCGAGGAACTGGCCGAAAAGATCCCGGCCTTCAGCACGAGCGATGCGGCGACCGCGAGCTGGATCCCGGACAAGCTTTTCTGAGGAGGTCACCCTCATCCTTCCGGTGGGAGCGTCAAGCTCCCGCCGGATCCCCTTTTTGGAGAATTGGAGTTTCGCCCATGAGCCAGTCCAATATCGTCTTCGCGGTGAGCCGCAATCCGACGCGAGAAGACCTCTTTGCCCGTGCCGAGGAGATCTCTGCCGATCTTTCCAGGCGCGCCGCAGACCTCGACCGCGAAGGCCGCCCGCCGCTTGCCGAGATCATCAAGCTGAAAAATGCCGGGCTGCTCAATGCGCTGCATCCCACGCAAATCGGCGGCGGTGGCCTCGATTGGGTCGACGGGCTGAGGCTGGTGCGCATCCTCGCCCGTGGCGAGAGCTCGATCGGCCAGCTACTCGGCTACCACTATGTCAACAGCCAGTACATCTATTGGGCCCTCGATGCCGCACGCGCCCATGCGCTGGGCAACGATACCGTCGCCAGGAACCTCTATTGGGGTGCGGCCGTCAATCCGCGCGATCCCGGGCTGGTGCTCACCCGCCGCGGCAACGGCTATGTGCTGAACGGGCGCAAGTCCTTCTCCACGGCGGCGCGGGTCTCCGACTATATCAATGCCAATGCAACGCTCGACGACAAGATCGCCGGCTTCGCCGTGCCGACCAATCGTCCAGGCTATGTCCCCAACGACGATTGGGACAATATCGGCCAGCGCCTGTCCGACAGCGGCAGCGTCGAGTTCCGCGACTTCCCCGTCTACGAGGAGGATTTCGTCGGCGCGCCTGCTGCACCCGACGCGGCGCCGCCGGTGCTGTCGACCTTCAACACGCCATTCATCCAACTGGTCTTCGTCAACTTTTATCTCGGTACCGCCGAAGGCGCGCTGCAGGCGGCCGTCGATTACGTCAGAACCACCACCCGGCCTTGGATCACGTCAGGCGTCGAGCGGGCGGCCGATGATCCCTATATCCTCGAACGCGTCGGCGAATTCACCGCCGCGCTGAAGGCCTCGGCGGCCCTTGCCGACAGCGCGGCATCAGCCGTGCAGGCGGGCCTTGCCCGCGGCCGCGACGTGACGGCGCGCGAGCGCGGCGAGGCGGCGGCGGAAGCCTATACCGCCAAGGTCCACGCCACCCATGTCTCGCTCGACATCACCTCGCGTGTCTTCGAACTGACGGGTGCACGCTCGACGGCCGACAAATACCGCTTCGACCGCTTCTGGCGCAATGTCCGTACGCACACGCTGCACGATCCCGTTTTCTACAAGGCGAAGGAAGTTGGCGAATTCGTGCTGAACGACAGGATACCGGAGGTCAGCCTCTATAGCTGAGGCGGCCACGCTGTCATCGAAATTGAAAAACCCCATTGCCGGCAACAGCAATGGGGTTTTTGTTTGGAAGAGAGGGAGATCTCAGAGCGCGCCGTTCTTAGGCGGCGTCACGCCGTTCAAATGATAGTTGCCGACGACGTGATATTTCCAACGCACCGGATCGTGCAGCGTATGGGTGCGGGCATTGCGCCAGTGGCGGTCGAGATTGAGACCGGCCTGTACCGACGAGGTTCCGGCAAGCTCGAAGAGCGTGTTTGCGGCTTCGAGCGCCACCTCTGTCGTCAGTACCTTGGCGGCGGCAACCGCGAGCGTCGCCTCGACCACCTTTGCCTCCGTCGTCTCTACCTGCGCGGCATCGACCTTGTGGCCGGCGCGCTCGACAAGAGCCGTTGCGGCTTCCAGCCGGATGGCGATCTGGCCGACCTTGGCGATCGTCAGCGGATCGTCTGAGGCGCGGTCAAGGCCGCTATCCATCCAGGGGCGCGATTTCGTCCTGATGAAATCAAGCGTTTCGGCAAAGGCCGCCCGTGCGATACCGAGATCGACGCCGGCATGGATGATCTGACCGACCGAACCGATCGTCGTCGGCCGCTCGAAACCCTTATGATGGAAGACCACGGAATCGGCGCTGACATAGACATTGTCGAGGATCGTCGTGCCGCTGCCGGTGGTGCGCTGGCCGAAGCCGTCCCAGTCGTCGACGATCTCGACGCCTTCGGTGCCCTTCGGCACGAAGGCCATGGTCAGCCGATCCTCCGGATCGAGTGCGAAGATGGTGATCCAGTCGGCGAAGAGGACGCCGGTCGAATAGAATTTGCGGCCATTGATCCGGTAACCCGGCCCGTCGCGGGTGATGCGCGTATTGTAGTGGCCGACCGTCTTCGTGCCGCGCTCGGAAAGCGCATTGCCGAAACGATCGCCGGCCAGCACCCGGCCGAAGAAATAACGCTGCTGCTCCTCGCCACCGTCGGTTCTAAGCGCCTCGAGAATATAGAAATGGTTCTGCGGGATCTGGCCGATCGAACCGTCCGCCTCAGACAGGATCGCGGTGATCTCGGCAAGCACGGCGTTGGAGACGTCGAGCCCGCCATATTGCGCCGGCACGGTGATCGCCAGAAGGCCGGACTGGGCGAGAAGATCGAGTTCGCTAAACGGCAGGATCCGGTCGGCGTCGCGCTCGGCTGCGCGTGCGGCAAATTGCGCCGCCAGTCTGCGGGCGGTGGCGATCGCCTCGTCATCGCTGCCGATACGGTCGGCCACGGGCCGGATCTGGTCTGCTTGCCTCAGCACTGTGTTCATCGATGTCTCCAATTCTGACGAGCCTATCGGTGAAAGAAATTAAGCGTCGAGATAAGAGCACAAATTCTATAGATGCGATGGAAAATGAAAAGTGTTTGCTTATCAGGCTTAGACCGCGGCGATTACTGTCGCGGTCCGGCACTCGTGCGACGACGTCGCCTGGGAAGCGATAAAAATCCCGCCTGGAACTGGCGTTTCCGGTCTCGATTTGACGACGGCGACCTCCTACGTAATCGATGTCAGGTGCGTCACCGCGCCGGTTGCAGAAAGAACGCCCAATACGGGGCAGGGCGGCCGCCTTGCCCGATCCATGAGGAAAATCATGACCCGTTCACGGCAGTTGCGCCTCGGCGCCTTCATGCGTCCCGTCAGCCTGCATACCGGCGCCTGGCGCTATCCCGGTTCTTATCCCGACGCCAATTTCAATTTCGCCCATCTGAAGTCCTTCGCGCAGGCGCTGGAAAGGGCGAGATTCGACGCCTTCTTCATGGCCGATCATCTTGCCGTGCTCAACATGCCGGTCGAGGCGCTGAGGCGCAGCCACACCGTGACCTCCTTCGAGCCCTTCACATTGCTATCAGCGCTGGCAGCGGTGACGGAGCGCATCGGCCTTGTCGCCACGGCCTCCACCACCTTCGACGAGCCCTATCACATCGCAAGGCGGTTCGCCTCGCTCGACCATATCAGCGGCGGCCGCGCCGGGTGGAACATCGTCACGACCTCGAACCCCGACGCCGCGCTCAATTTCGGCCTCGACGAACATGTGGAGCATGGCGAGCGGTATCATCGCGCCCGGGAATTCTACGATGTCGTGACCGGGCTCTGGGACAGCTTCGCCGACGATGCCTTCATGCGCGACCGGGAAAGCGGCCTGTTCTTCGATCCGGCAAAGATGCATGTGCTGAACCACAAGGGTGACGAACTCAGCGTGCGTGGGCCGCTCAATATCGCCCGGCCGCCGCAGGGTTGGCCCGTCATCGTCCAGGCCGGTCAGTCGGACCCCGGCCGCCAGCTTGCCGCTGAGACCGCCGAGATGGTCTTCTGTTCGCCGCGCGATCTGGCCGCCGGCAAGGCGCTTTATGCCGATATCAAAGGCCGCATGGAAGCCATCGGCCGCAACCGCGACCATCTGAAGATCCTGCCCGCCGCCTTCGTCATCGTCGGCGACAGCATCGAGGAGGCCCGCGCCAAACGCGCCACGCTCGACAGCCTGGTGCATTACGACAGCGCCATCGCCTCGCTTTCGATCGCGCTCGGCCATGACGCTTCCGGCTTCGATCCCGACGCACCGCTACCATCAGATATTCCCGACACCAATGCCAGCAAGACCGGCCGCGCCCAGGTGCTGAAGCTTGCCGCGGAAGAAAATCTGACGGTGCGGCAGCTGGCGCAGCGTTATGGCGGTTATGCCGGCCTTGCCTTCGTCGGCACGCCGGCAAGTATCGCCGACGACATGGAGCGCTGGCTGGACGAGGAAGGCTCGGACGGATTCAACGTCGTCTTTCCCTATCTGCCGCAGGGTCTCCTCGACGTCACCGAACGGTTGGTTCCCGAGCTTCAGCGCCGCGGCCTGTTCCGCAGCGAATACGAAGGCACGACGCTGCGCGAGCATCTCGGATTGCCGCGGCCGGAGAACCGGTTCTTTGCATCAGGTACATGAAGGGGCCTCGCTTCTGCTTTCCGGAAGCAAGCCGACAGCGCTCAGGCTATGACCTCAACCCGAAACGCGTCGCTTTCGCCCGCCATCAGTTCGAGCGGCCAGATAATATTGCGCCCGTCGCCTGGATAAAACTCTCGATAGACCGGCATGTTGGCGAGAAGCATCCGGCCGAGTTCAACGCCGAGATCGTAGAGCGACATGCGGAAGCAGCTGAGCGAGGGCTGCAGGAACCGTGCGCGCGGAGCGTCGCGGAAGCCGATCACCGCAAGGTCGCGGCCGGGCATGACGCCCGATTCCATCAGGCAGCGATAAAGGCCGATCGCCATCAGCTCGTAGATCAGGATCACCGCCGTCGGCCGTTCTTTGAGCAGCAGCAACTCGTGAGCCGCCTGATAGCCGCCCTGTTCACTCGACTTGACGCGGATGACGAGCGAGGGGTCGAAGGGAATGTCGTGCCGCTCAAGCGCGCGGCGATAGCTTTCGACAAAGAGATAGCCGAGGTTGGCCTCGCTCGACGGCGCGGTGATCGCGATCCGGCGATGTCCCAGCGCGATCAACCGCTCGACGGCATGGTCGGCCACGCCCTCGAAATCGAGATCGATCCAGGGAAAATTGCTGGCCGAAAGGCTACGACCGAGCGCGATGAAGGGGATCTTCGCCCGCGACAGAAAGTCGATGCGCCGATCGACGCGCTGGGTGTCCGAGATGATCATCGCATCGACGATGCGGCGCGCCACCATCCGCTTCAGATATTCGTGCGGGTCCTCGTCGCTCGGGCAGGGCAACATGATGAGGTCGAGCTTGTGGCGGGCAAAGACGCTCTGCAGGCCGCTGGTGACGCCGAGGAAGAAGTTGTCGGCGTTCTCGACCGTTTCCTTGCTGGATTCGATCATCAGCCCGATGACCTTCGTCTCCCCCTGCCTCAGGCTCCGCCCAGACTGGTTGGCGACGTAGCCGAGTTCGTCGGCTGCGGCCAGCACCCGCCGGCGGGTTTCCTCATTGACGTCGGGCTTGCCGTTCAGCGCGCGGGACACCGTGCCGATCGAAATGTCCAGGTATTCGGCAAGCTGGCGAATCCCCTTCATCGACTGCGATTTTCCTTCAGTCTGCAATTTCGCATTTCGCCTCTATTGACACGGTAAAATGTTTCCGCATACAGTCGTAAACGTTTACGGAGTGCGTGTCATCAGGAGTTGGCGCCATTCCCTCGGAGGAAATCGTGAAATTCAGTGCCATTCTGTGCGGGTGCGGAGCTATGTCCAAAGGTTGGTTGCGAGCCATCGCTTCCAACCCTCTGCTGGCCGACTCCATCACCATCGTCGGCCTTGTCGACCTGAACCGGGAGACGGCGGAAAAGCTTGCCGCGGAGTTCGGCCTTGATGGCGCCGTCATCGGTTCGGACCTGTCCGACGTTATCACGGCCACGAAGGCCGACCTGGTCTTCGACATCGTCATTCCGGCTGCGCGCTACGACGTCGTTTCGACGGCACTCAAGGCCGGCTGCCATGTGCTCAGCGAAAAGCCGATGGCCGCCTCGCTTGCCGAGGGCGCTGCGCTGGTCAATCTTGCCGCCGAGACCGGCCGCATCCACGCCGTCATCCAGAACCGTCGCTTCATATCAGGCGTCAGGTGCCTGCGTCGTTTCGTCGACAGCGGCGCGATCGGCGACCTCACAGGCATCCATTGCGACTTCTTCCTGGCACCGCATTTCGGCGGCTTCCGCGAAGAGATGGACAACGTCCTGCTTCTCGACATGGCGATCCACACCTTCGATGCGGCGCGCTACGTTGCCGACAGGAAGCCGCTCGCCGTCTATTGTGTCGAGCGCAATCCAAAGGGTTCGTGGTACCGGCACGGCGCCTCGGCCAACGCCATTTTCGAATTTTCCGACGACATCGTGTTCACCTATCGCGGCTCCTGGTGCGCCGAGGGCGAGCGCACCAGCTGGGAGAGCCAGTGGCGTCTCGTCGGTTCGAAGGGAATGCTCACCTGGGATGGCGAAGAGAGTTTCAAGGCGACTGTTGCCGGCGAAGAGCCCGGCCTTTTGCACGGCTCTGTCGCCGTAAACGTTCCCGGTCCGGAACATGACGAGGAAACCCATGGCCACGCCAGCGTCATCGCCGACTTCATCGCGGCGATCGGCACCGGCAAACAGCCCGAGACGGTCAATTCCGACAATATCAGAAGCCTTGCCATGGTCTTCGGCGCAATCGAAAGCGCCAAGACGGGCAGGCGCGTCGAAATTTCAGCATAGGATGAAGTGACGTGAGCAACCCTGCAAAATCCATTCGTATCGGTACTATGGTCAGCGGCAACAAGGGCGATGCCGCAACCCGCATCGGCGAGATCGCCGGCATGGGCTTCGAAAGCTTCGAACCCTTCTTCTGGCAGACGACCAAAGGCCAGGATCTTGCCGAACTCGGCAAGCGCTGCCTCGATGCGATCGGCGACCGCGACATCACCATCTCGACGCTCGGCATGTTCGGCAATCCGCTGGAAGAGACCGCAATCGACCTCGAGACGTTGCAGGGCTGGAAGCACTGCATCGACAATGCCCATCACTTCGGCGCCACCTGCGTTGCCGGCTTCACCGGCCGCGTCCGCGGCAAGCCGCTGACCGACAGCCTGCCTCGCTACAAGCAGATCTGGAGCGAACTCGCCAAGCGTGCCGCCGACAAGGGCGTCAAGATCGCTTTCGAGAATTGCGCCATGGACGGCAACTGGGCGACCGGCGACTGGAACATTGCGCATAATCCCGATGCCTGGGAGCTGATCTTCAACGAGACGCCGGATGACAATATCGGGCTGGAGTGGGAGCCGTGCCATCAGATGGTCTATCTGATCGACCCTTTGCCGCAGATCCGCAAATGGGCGCACAAGTTCTTCCACGTCCACGGCAAGGACGCGACCATTCGCTGGGAGGTCATCAAGGAACACGGTATCTTCGGCAAGGAGAAGTTCGTCTTCATGCGCACGCCGGGCTTCGGCGACAGCAACTGGACCGACATCATTTCCGAGCTGCGCCTTGCCGGCTGGTCCGGCTCGATCGACATCGAAGGCTGGCACGACCCGGTCTATCGCGACGAACTCGAAATGACTGGCCAGGTCCACGGGCTCAACTATCTAAGGAAATGCCGGGGCGGAGATTTCATTGTTGATCCCTGATCAACCGCCTAAGGTGGGCGCCGCCGGGCTGGGAGGCCCGGGGGGGCGCCATGACTGACTAACTTGGTCTTTTCGCGGCGCAGCCGCTTTTTTGGGAGGAAAGCATGAAAAGAATTGCAAGACTTGCGCTAGCACTCGGCACGGCGATGCTGATGACATCGGTCGGCCATGCCGAACAGAAGACCTTCAAGATCTGGTGGTTCGAGGAGCCGACCACGGCTCAGGGCATTGTCTGGAAGAAAGCGCTCGAGGAGTTCAAGGCGAAACATCCGGACATCAACGTCAGCTTCGAGCAGAAGACCTTTCAGCAGTTGCAGGCCTCAGGCGGCATGATCCTCAATTCCGACCAGGCCCCCGACGTGCTCGAGTACAACAAGGGCAATGCGACCGCTGGCTTGGTTGCAAGCCAGGGATTACTGACCAATCTGGATGACTATGTGAAGAAGGAAGGTTGGGACAAGATCCTTAACGAAGGCGATTTTGTCCTTAGCCGTTATGACGAAAAGGGCATCTATGGCTCCGGCCCTGTTTGGGGCGTATCGGTCTTCGGCGAATATGTTTCGTGCTTCTACAATATTGACATGTTCGAAAAGGCAGGCCTCAAGCCGCCGACGACGCTCGAAGAGTGGGTCGCTGACATGGAAGCATTCAAGCAGAAGGGTCTCACGCCCCTCGCGCTCGGCGCCATCGACACCAGTGGCCAGCACTTGCTAGCCTCTCTCGCCTATACCAAGGCCGATGACGCCTGGGTCCAGAATTATCAGGGTTTGAAGGCTCCCCTCGACGGCGCGCCCTACCTCTATGCGGCGCAGACATTGCTCGACTGGGTCACAAAGGGCTATATCAACAAGGACTCCACGGGCATGAAGGACCCGGATGCGGCTCTGCTCTTCACCTCCGGCAAGGCGCCGATGTACGTCTCGGGCACTTGGAATCTCGGTACCTTCGCCTCGACCATCAAGGACTTCAAGTGGGGTCAGTTCGTCATTCCGACGCCGAAATATTCGGTCGGCTCGACAGGCAATCTCTGGGTCGTTCCCAAGGGTAGCAAGAATCCCGATCTCGCCGCCGAGTGGATCAGCCTGACCTTGTCGCCGAAATACCAAGCTGAACTCGGCAATGCCGGCGGCGTGCCGATCGCCGCTGATCTTTCCGTCATCACCAACCCCATTGGTAAGAACGCCGCAGCGGTTTTCAAGCAGATCTCTGACAAAAGCGGCCTCGGTTTCTATCCTGACTGGCCGGTTCCCGGCTACTACGACGTGCTCAACCAGAAAGACACCGGTCTTTTCCAGGGCAGTCTTACTGCGGAGCAGTTCGTCGAACAGATCAAGCAGGTTTACGACGACACGCAGGAAAATCAGTAGCGCGACCTTGAACGATGGGCTGCGCCGAAGGCGCAGCCCAGCATGGGAGGCTGAAGGAAGAATGATATGGCCATATCCAGCCAGCGATCGAGCGACAGTTCACGAGGCTATAGCCTCTATCTCATTCCGGGGACGATCGGCTTCATTCTAATCGTACTCATTCCGCAGCTTGCTAATCTCGGGCTGAGCTTCACGGCATGGAAAGGCGTCGGCACGCCACGACCGGTCGGCCTGCAGAACTATCATCGCCTGCTGACGGATGATCAATTCTGGGGATCGATGTATCACACGCTGCTGTTCATCCTTTCGATGACCGTGATACCGGTGTGCATCGGCCTAGTGCTGGCCGCTCTGCTGTTCGACTATGTCAGGGACGAATTCGGGGAATGGGTCTCGAGCTTTTTCAGGGCCGGTTTTTACTTACCGCAGATTCTTCCCGTAACGGTCGCGGGCGTCCTCTGGGGCTGGATTCTCAATCCCGTAGGTGTCATCAACATCACGCTAAAGGCCATCGGCCTTGAAAATCTCGCACAGAACTGGATCGGTGATGCGACATACGCGCTTGCTGCCGTCTCGCTCGTCATTGTCTGGATACAGGTCGGCTACTGTCTGGTGGTTTTCATGGCCGGTCTTTCGCGCATCGACCCTTCTCTCTACGAGGCTGCCGAGCTCGATGGGGCAAACTGGTGGAGCCGGCTGGTGACGATCACCATTCCACTCCTGGCGCCGGAGATTTTCGTCGTTGTGCTGACCACGCTGATCGCGGCGCTTAAAGTCTTTGCGCCAATCTTTGTCATCACCGCCGGCGGCCCCGACAATGCCACGCTCGTACCATCCTATCTGACTTACTACCACTTCTTCACCACACAGCGCGTCGGCTATGCCGCAGCCATCGCGGTCGTGCAAACGACTCTGACGATCGCTTTGGCTGTCATTTTCCTACGCTTCCAGAGCCAGCAGGAGTCGAAGGAGTAGATCATGGCTTACTCAGTTCTCAGCGATGGTACGACCAAGGCAAAGGCGACGGCGGCAGCCGATCGCGCGCGACGCGATCCGATGCGGTGGGTGGTGCTGGCTATCCTTATTCTACTCCTCGCCTTTACGCTCTTTCCCTTTTTCCTTGCTCTGCTCAACGCCGTCAAGGCGAGTGCCGAATACGCGATCGGCGGACCGCTATCGATTCCCCGGTCGATCGATCTCACGGCGATCGAGAAATTTTGGACGGTGTCTGATTTCAGCCGCAAGCTGCTCAACAGCGTGGTGATCAGTCTCGCTGTGTCGGTGTTGGGGGTACTGATAAGCCTGTTTAACGCCTATGCGATTGGGGTCGGCAAGGTGCCGGGTTCGCGCGTGATTTTGGTGGTCTTTCTTCTGGGCATTATGGTGCCGCAGGAGTCAATCATTTACCCACTATACTACATGGCGAAAGCGAGCGGTCTCTACGATACGCAGCTTTCCGTGATCATCATTTTCGCGGTCCTGCAAAGCGCTTTCGGGACTTACCTGCTCTCGACCGTGCTGAGTACCTTTCCCAAGGAAATCCTCGAAGCGGCCGAGATGGATGGTTCGACCCACTGGAAAACGCTGTGGTTCGTCGTTGTCCCAGTACTGCGGCCGACACTCATGGTCCTGGGAACCTTCTTTTTCATCTGGACTTGGAACGAATTCTTGATCCCGCTCGTCATGCTGGTGTCCAACAACAACCAGACGGTCTCGGTCGCCATGGGCCTCACCCGCGGTCAGAATATGTCGGACCCTGTGCTGCAGGCCTCGGCGGCTTTCCTGGGTATAATACCGACGGTGATCTTCTTCTTGATCTTCCAACGCACGCTAACGCGCGGCATCGCCGCCGGGGCAGTCAAATGATGATTTTAACCCTTGGCCATCCAATCGGTCCCGGTTGGGGACCAGCAAGGTTTTCGGCATGAGCCAGAACATCCAGATCGAACTCTTGGGCATCGAGAAGCACTACGGCGCCTTTCACGCGCTTAAGAATGTCAACCTTTCAATTCCCAAGGGCACGTTTGTCGCGCTGGTCGGTCCGTCCGGATGCGGCAAGTCCACGTTGCTCCGCTCGCTTGCCGGGCTGGAAAAAATTACCGGCGGCACGCTGAAGATTGCCGGCGAGGTGATGAACGACGTGCCGCCGCGGGCGCGCAATATCGCCATGGTTTTTCAGAGTTACGCCCTGTATCCGCATATGACGGTGGAACAGAACCTGACCTATTCGCTGAAGATGCACGGCGTCCCCAAAGCTGAGGCAAAGCAGAAAGCCGAGGAGGTCGCAGTCATCACCGGTCTTTCCCGGCTGCTCGACCGTTATCCGCGCCAGCTTTCGGGAGGCCAACGGCAGCGTGTAGCCATGGGCCGCGCCATTATCCGCAACCCCCAGGCCTTCTTGTTCGACGAGCCGCTTTCCAACCTTGATGCAGCGCTACGTGTCTCGATGCGCAAGGAAATCCGCGCCCTGCACGACCGGCTGGGCGCCACCTCGGTGTATGTTACCCACGACCAGATTGAAGCCATGACGATGGCCGATCACGTGGTGGTGATGCGCGACGGCATCATCGAACAGCAGGGGGCGCCGCTCGACCTCTACGACCGGCCGGCAAACCGGTTTGTTGCCGGTTTCATTGGCTCGCCGGCGATGAATTTCATTCCCGCGATTGCCGCGGAAGACGGCAAGAGCCTGATCCTGGATTTCGGCGCGGTGAAGCAGACGCTTGCGATATCACGCGCCATCGAGCCTGGGCGCAAGCTCATCGCCGGCATCCGGCCGGAGCATATCGGCGTCGTCGAGCCCGGGCATGGCAGCTTCGATGTACCGATCGCCTTCGTCGAATCAACCGGCTCCTCGACCTTCATCGTCGCGGAGACCCAGCCGGAACTGACGATCGTCGAGACGCGCCGCGACAGGGTCAAGGCAGGAGACATGATCGGACTTTCGGTCGATCCGGACCAGATCCATCTCTTCGACGCGTCGACGGACCACGTCATATAAAGGCAGCAGCCTGTCGGCTTGGAATTGTCATAAAATCGAACCGGGTAACGCCGTCGAGCCAGATCTCGAAAGCATCACCGGCGACTGGCTGCGCGACAAGCTCGACCCGACGATCGCCTGAGGGCCTGTCCGGTCGAGCTTTGATCGAATCACAAGAAAAACAAATCCCGCACGATCAACGCTGTTGACAACGGCGAGCAATCGATATTGGCTTGTAAAGCGCTTTACTAAACCGCTTTACAATAGGTCCAGCCAATGGCCAAGGGAACGACACCAAGCTTGAAGGATGTTGCGGCGGCCGCTGGCGTGTCGGTCGCCACCGTGTCGCGTTTCGTCAACGGCAGTCTCGATCTTCCCTTTCAGACCAAGAAGCGCATCGAGGATGCGATCAAGACGCTGAACTACCGGCCGAACCCGCATGCGCGACGGTTAAGCAGGGGGCGGTCGGACACGATCGGCCTCGTCGTGCCCGATATCGCCAATCCCTTCTTCGCGACCCTCGTCGCCGCCGTGGAGCAGGCGGCCGATGAAAAAAAGCTCGCGGTCTCATTGCACGCCACCCTCAACCGGCCGGGGCGCGAGATCGAATATCTGCAGTTGATCGAGCGCAATCACGTAGACGGCCTGATCTTCGTCACCAATCACCCCGATGACGGCGCGCTTGCCACGCTGATCAACGGCAGCGGCAAGGTCATTATTGTTGACGAGGACATTCCCGATTCGAAGGCGCCGAAGCTGTTCTGCGACAACGAGCAGGGCGGTTATCTCGCCGGCCGGCACCTGGCCGAGCAGGGCCATCGGCATGTCCTGTTCATCGGCGGCGACGAGCGTATGATCAGCGCCCGCAGGCGCTATGACGGCCTGCTGAAGGCGCTCAGGGAACAACATGGCGACGAGGCCCGGGCCGATCGTTATGCCGGCGAATATACCATCGAATACGGCCGTGCGGCTGCGCTCGACTATCTCTCCGGCGACCGAAAGGCGACGGCGATCTTCGCCAGCTCCGACGAGATCGCCATCGGGCTGGTCGAGGTCTTCAGAAGCCGAGGCGTCTCGATCCCCGATGACATCTCGGTTATCGGCTTCGACGATGTCGGTCCGCTTCATCTTTTTGCACCGCCGCTGACGGCCATCCGCCAGCCGGTGCGTCAGATCGGAAGGCGGTCGCTTGAGCTGCTTCTGGAAACCAATTGGCACGAGTGGAAACCATCCGCCTCGGAAGAACTCCTGCCTGTCGAAATCGTGGTGCGGAACTCCGTTGCGCCGCCTGCGAAATAATAATCAGCAACGTCAAAAAACCAAAAGAGGATGAGAACATGACACTGAATTTGACAAGACGAACGATGATCGCCGCCGCCGGCTTTACGGCATTGACCTTCATCGGCCTGTCCGGCGCCGCGGCGCAGGAAAAGAAGACTGTCGCGCTAGTCCAGATCAACCAGCAGGCGCTTTTCTTCAATCAGATGAATGAGGGCGCCCAGAAGGCGGCCGATGCCGCCGGCGTCAAACTGGTGATCTTCAACGCTAACAACGAGACGACCGCGCAGAACAGCGCGATCGAAACCTACGTCCAGGAAAAGGTCTCCGGTCTTGCCGTCGTGGCGATCGACGTCAACGGCATCATGCCGGCGGTCAAGCAGGCGGCCGATGCCGGCATTCCTGTCGTCGCCATCGACGCCATCCTGCCTGATGGCCCACAGAAGGCGCAGATCGGCGTGGACAATGCCGCGGCCGGCGCCGATATGGGCAAATACTTCCTCGACTACGTCAAGGCGAACATGGGCGGCAAGGCCAAGCTTGGCGTCGTCGGCGCGCTGAATTCGTTCATCCAGAACATCCGCCAGGAGGGCTTCGAGAAGACCCTGAAAGGCGTCGACGGCATTGAAATAGCCGGCGTCGTCGATGGCCAGAACATCCAGGACAACGCTCTTGCGGCGGCTGAAAACCTGATCACCGCCAATCCTGATCTGACCGCGATCTACGCCACCGGCGAGCCAGCCCTGATGGGGGCGATCGCCGCTGTCCAGAGCCAAGGCAAGCAGGATAAGATCAAGGTGTTCGGCTGGGATCTGACTGCCGAAGCCATTGCCGGCATCGATGCCGGCTTCGTCGTCGCCGTCGTCCAGCAGGATCCGGCTGCAATGGGCGGTGCCGCCGTCGACGCGCTCGTCAAGGCCTCGGCCGGCGAAGCCGTCACCAAGACGATCTCGGTGCCGATCACCATCGTCACCAAGGAGAATGTCGAGCCGTACCGGGCCGTCTTCAAATGATCGAAAGCGGACAGCGTGACATCGCTGCCGCCGGTTCCGGAGGGGTCGCACCCTCCGGAACCGGAACATCCGGCGGCACCCGATCCGACCCGCGCATCTCGCTGCGCGGTATCCGGAAGTCGTTCGGCTCGCACCAGGCCCTGCGCGGCGTCGATCTCGACATCTTCCCCGGCGAATGCCTGGGCCTTGTCGGCGATAACGCCGCCGGCAAATCGACGCTGACGAAAATCATCTCGGGAACCTACATTCCCGATGCCGGCACCATCACCATGGAAGGCGAAGAGGTTCGCTTCTCCGGCCCCGCGGATGCGCGTGGTAGAAACATCGAAATGGTGTTCCAGGATCTCAGCCTCTGCGACCATATCGATGTCGTCGGCAATCTCTTCCTCGGTCGCGAACTCAGCCGCGGGCCATTTCTCGACACCAGGACGATGCTGTCTGAAGCTCGCAGGATGCTGGATTCGCTTGAAATCCGCATCCCGAGACTGACCGGCAAGGTCGCCCAGCTCTCCGGCGGGCAGCGTCAGGCGATCGCCATTGCACGCGCCGCTTCCTTCAAGCCGAAGGTGCTGATCATGGACGAGCCGACGTCAGCACTTGCCGTCGCCGAGGTCGAGGCGGTTCTGGCCCTGATCAACCGCGTCAAGGCGAACGGGGTCTCGGTGATCCTCATTACCCACCGGCTGCAGGATCTCTTCCGGGTCTGCGACCGCATTGCGGTGATGTACGAGGGCACGAAAGTGGCCGAACGGCAGATCGGCAGCACCAACCTCGAGGATCTCGTCCATTTGATCGTCGGTGAAGGAGCCAGGCAATGACGGCTTATACGGAACGCGGCCATGGCTCGCGCATCGCCGATTTCCTCGGCGAACACGCGCAAGTCCTGTCGATCGCCATCTTCTTCCTGGCCTGCATGATCTTCTTCTCGATCGGCAGCGAAACCTTCTTCACGCTTGGCAATATCCTGAACATCGTCCGGCAGGCCGCTCCCATCCTGATCGTTGCCATAGCCATGACCTTCGTCATCATCACCGGCGGCATCGATCTCTCGGTCGGCTCACAGGTCGCGCTCGTCAATGCCGTCGCGGCGATCGTCATGGCGATGGGTGTTCCCTGGCCGTCCGTGGTCATCGGCATGATTGTGCTCGGCGGCTTCATGGGGCTGGTTCAGGGCTGGTTTATCGCCTATCAGGGCATTCCCGCCTTCATCGTCTCGCTTGCCGGCCTCTCGATCCTGCGCGGTCTGGCGCTCTATCTGACCCAGGGCTATTCCATCCCGATCAAGGATGCGCCGGGCTTCTTCGCGCTTGGTCGGGGCGAAATCCTCAGCTTCCCGATCCCTGCGGTCATTGCCGTCGTCATCGCCATTCTCGGTTACGTCGTCATCACCGCGACCAAATATGGCCGGCAGGTCGTGGCGGTCGGCTCCAATGCAGAGGCGGCACGGCGTGTCGGCATGCCTGCCAAATGGATTATCGCATCGGTCTATATCATCTCCGGCATCGCCTGCGCCGTCGCCGGCCTGCTGATTGCCGCTCGTCTCGGCTCCGGCTCGTCCAATGCCGCCGTCGGTTTCGAGCTGCAGGTGATTGCGGCCGTGGTGCTCGGTGGAACGTCGCTGATGGGCGGACGCGGCACCATCCTCGGCACCGTGCTCGGCACGCTGACCATCGCCGTCATCGGCAACGGCCTGATCCTGATGCACATATCGCCTTTCTTCACCCAGATCGTCACCGGTGCCATTATCCTCGTTGCCATCTGGCTGAACACGCGCATCTTCACGGCCAATTTCCATTTCCGGCTGGGCAGGAAAGGATGAAGCGATGAGCGAGCAGACAGCAGAGAGCCTGTCCGAAGCGCATATCCGATCCGGTAAGGTGATGACCGTCACCGGTCCGATTTCGGCGGATGCGCTCGGCGTGACGCTGATGCACGAGCATATCCTCAACGACTGCCGCTGCTGGTGGCATGCGCCGAAGACGCCGGAACGGCAATATCTCGCGGAAAGCTTCGTCTGCATGGAGATCCTCGGCGAACTCAGGCAGGACCCCTTCGTCAACAAGCACAATATCACGCTCGACGACGAACAGCTGGCAATCGCCGAGCTCAAGGACTTCGCCACGGCGGGCGGGCGCACCGTGGTGGAACCGACCTGTAAGGGCATCGGCCGAGATCCGCTGGCGCTCCGGCGTATCTCCGAAGCGTCAGGCCTCAACATCGTGATGGGGGCGGGTTATTACCTCGGCTCCTCACATCCGGAAAGCGTCGCCGCGATGAGCGTCGATGATATCGCACTGGAGATCGTCCGCGAGGCGAAGGAAGGCGTCGACGGCACCGGCGTCAGGATCGGCCTGATCGGCGAGATCGGTGTCTCCTCGGATTTCACCGCCGAGGAGGAGAAATCGCTGCGCGGTGCCGCACGCGCGCAGGTGCTGACCGGACTTCCACTGATGGTGCATCTGCCGGGCTGGTTCCGCCTCGGTCACCGCGTGCTCGACGTGGTGGCGGAGGAGGGGGCCGATCTCCGCCACACCGTGCTTTGCCACATGAACCCGTCGCATAACGACATCGCCTATCAAAGCGAGCTGGCCGCGCGCGGCGCCTTCATCGAATACGACATGATCGGCATGGATTTCTTCTATGCCGACCATCAGGTGCAGTGCCCGAGCGACGAGGAGGCGGCGCGCGCGATCGTGCGTCTCGTCGAGGCCGGCTATCTCGACCGGATTCTCCTGTCGCACGATGTCTTTCTGAAGATGATGCTGACGCGTTACGGCGGCAATGGCTACGCCTATATCCTTCGCCACTTCCTTCCCCGTCTTCAGCGGCACGGCCTCGACAAGACGGTTCTCGACGAAATGATGCGCAGCAATCCGCGCCGCGTCTTTCATGCCGGAGCCTAGCTCCATCCATTCAATCGATCACAGGTACGGCAGACCATGACAAAAAAAATCCTCCTTGTCGGCGAGAGCTGGGTCAGCTCCGCCACGCATTACAAAGGCTTCGACCAGTTCGGCAGCGTCACCTTCCATCTTGGCGCCGAACCGTTGGTGAAGGCGCTCGCCGGCAGCGCCTTCGAGCTCACCTATATGCCGGCGCACGAGGCGGTGGAGAAATTCCCCTTTGAGATGACCGGGCTCGACGCCTACGACGCCATCATTCTCTCCGATATCGGCGCCAATTCGCTGCTGCTGCCCCCGGATGTGTGGCTGCATTCGCGCACCGTGCCGAACCGGCTGAAGCTTCTGAAGGCGTGGGTGGAGAAGGGCGGCGGCCTGCTGATGGTCGGTGGCTACTTCTCCTTCCAGGGCATCGACGGCAAGGCCCGCTGGCGGCGCACCCCCGTCGAAGACACGCTGCCCGTCACGTGCCTGCCCTATGACGACCGCGTCGAAATTCCCGAGGGAACTGTTGCCGAAGTGGTGAAGCCGGAGCATCCGACAATGCAGGGCCTTGAAGGCGCCTGGCCGGTGCTTCTCGGCGTCAACGAGGTCGAAGTGCGAGACCGTGCCGATGTCGAGATCGTCGCGCGCCTGCCTGAGGATCAGGGCGGCCATCCGCTGCTCGTCGTCGGCACGCATGGCACTGGGCGGACGGCGGCCTGGACGTCGGATATCGGCCCGCACTGGCTGTCGCCCGCTTTCTGCGAATGGGAAGGTTATGGCCGGCTCTGGAAGAACATCCTCGGCTGGCTCACGGAAAAGCAGGCGTGATGTCAGCACGCGGCGGGAATTGGAAAGGGAATGACATGCAGGAAATTTCGGACAGGCCGTCCAACGCCATCAGGGACATCTTCGGCAGGGACAAGGTCCTGATCGGCATGATCCATTGCCCGGCCTTTCCGGGCGCGCCGCGCTACCGGGGTGCTGCGATGGATGCGATTTACGACGCGTGCATGCGCGACGCCGAAGCCTGCGTGGAAGGCGGCCTGCATGGGCTGATCATCGAAAATCATGGCGATGTACCGTTCTCGAAGCCCGAGGATATCGGCCCCGAGACGACTGGCTTCATGTCTGTTGTCACCGACCGGATCGCGCGCGCGGCCGGCATTCCGCTCGGCGTCAACGTGCTGGCCAACGCGCCGATCCCGGCCTTCGCCATCGCCACGGCCGGTGGCGCCAAATTCATCCGCGTCAATCAATGGGCCAATGCCTATGTCGCCAATGAAGGCTTCATGGAGGGCAGGGCGGCCGAAGCCATGCGCTACCGCTCGCTGCTCAGGGCCGAGCACATCAAGGTCTTCGCCGACAGCCACGTCAAGCATGGCAGCCACGCCATCGTCGCCGACCGCTCGATCCAGGAGCTGACGCGTGATCTCGCCTTCTTCGATGCCGATGGCGTCATCGCCACCGGCCAGCGGACCGGCAATTCGGCAACGATGGAGGAGATCGAGGAAATCGGCGCGGCGACACACCTGCCGCTGCTCGTCGGCTCCGGCGTCAACAAGGACAATATCGTCGATATTCTGAGCCGCACCAATGGCGTCATCGTCGCTTCCTCGCTGAAGCACGGCGGCGTCTGGTGGAACCCGGTCGACGTCGAGCGCGTGCGCACCTTCCGGGCGGCGGCCGAACCGGGACTGGAGGGTTGAGTATGGCGGCAGAGAGCCTTTCGGCCCGGATCCTGCGCGAGAACGACGCTGTCCTTGGCGCGATGCTGAACCACCGCTTCGTCGAAGATGTGAAAAACGACACGTTGAGCAAGGCGGCCTTCGAGCGTTATCTCGTCTATGAAGGCGCCTTCGTCGACAGCGCCATTTCGATCTTTGCCTATGCGGCGGCGACCGCCAGGACGATGACGCAGAAGCGCTGGCTGATCGCGGTTCTCGACGCGCTTGCCAACGAGCAGATCACCTATTTCGAGCGCACCTTCGCCAGCCGCCGCATCGATCCCTCGTCCTTCGATACCGGCATCGCCGAGGTCGAGGCCTTTCGCGCCGGTATGTTGGAGATCGCCCGCCAGGGCGGCTTCCTCGACACGGTTGCGGCGATGTTTGCTGCCGAGTGGATGTACTGGACCTGGTCGAAGGAAGCGGCTAACCGCCCGATCAGCGATCCCCTGTTGAAGGAATGGGTCGACCTGCATGTCGATCCGAATTTCGCCGCCCAGGCGCAATGGCTGAAGAATGAACTCGACATGGCAGGAGAAACGCTGGAAGAGGATGAAAAAGCGCGGCTCAGCGCGATCTTCGGCCGGGCGATGCAGCTCGAGATCGATTTTCACGATGCGCCTTACCTTTAGCTTCAGCCTTGCGAAAGCAGATGCATGCGCGCCTATATAGTCGGTAACGTCGCCATCGACGAAACCATCGCCGTTTCCGAACTTCCCGTCATCGGCGCCTCCATCCTCGGCAATGCCGGTGGCAGCGATCTCGGCGGCAAGGGCACGAACCAGGCGGTCGTCATGGCCCGCTGCGGCGTTCCGACAACGCTGGTAGCGCCTGTCGGCAGGGATGCGAGGGCCGATACCATTCGCCATTACCTCGCGGACGAACCGCTTCGGAGCGAACTGATCGAAATGGAAAATGCATCGAGCGATGTCTCGATCATCTTCCGACTGCCGGGCGGCGAAAATGCCATCGTCACGACGACGGAATCGGCGCAGAGCCTGTCCCTCTCCGATGTCAGGCGGATCCTCTCGACGGCCGGCACCGGCGATCTCATGATGCTGCAGGGCAATCTGTCCGACCAGACGACCCGCGAGATCCTGGAGCATGCAAGAGCGATCGGCATGGTCACCGCCTTCAATCCCTCGCCGGTGCGCTCCTATTTCTCTGATCTTTGGGGGTTGATCGACATCGCCTTCCTCAACAAGGGCGAGGCGCAGACCCTGACGGGAACGACGGGCAGGGAGGCTGCCGAATATCTGCTCAGCCGGGGCCTGCGAGACGTCGTCCTGACGCTGGGCGGCGATGGCGCGACGCTCGTGAACCGGCACGACAGCATCGAAGTGCCCGCCCAGGTCTGCGATGTTGTGGATACAACGGGCGCAGGCGATACCTTCATGGCCGCAGCACTAGCATCCTGCGCGCTGCGCCGGCAGCGGCTGGACCGGCTAGCCATCGAACACGCAGTCGCGGCCGCGGCTATCACCGTCTCAAGACATGGAACCAGAAAGGCGTTTCCGACCATTTCCGAGCTTGAAGCGATCCTGACATAACCGGCTCGGTGTGACGGGCGTTTCATAAAACCATCATCAGCCTCTGCGAAGGGATGGGCTTCTCGCGATTCCCTCCGTTACATCCGGACTTTCCTCATGACATCACCCTCGATTTCCGCGCGTCTTTCCCCGACCGCCTCGTCCCGCCTCGTCGTGCTTGCAGAAACGGTATTGAAGGCGGGCGAAACCGCCCGTGGCTCGCTGCGGCGACGAACGTCGGCAGAAATGCTCGCCAAGGCGCCGCGCGATTATCAGACCGAAATCGATGTCGCCGTCGAGCGGATCATCGTCGACGAGATGACGAAGGCCTTCCCGGACTATGCCATCCAGGGCGAGGAGGCCGTCGGCAACCGCACGGCCGCGCCGGAAACGCCTGTTATCTACATCGACCCGATCGATGGCACGACCAATTACGCCTGGGGCATTCCGCATTTCGGCATGACCATCTCGATCGTCGAAAGCGGCAGGCTCGTCATGGGCGTCGTCTATGACGCGATGCAGGATGAGCTGTTCAGCGCCGAGATCGGCGGCGGCGCCTATCTCAACGGCGAACGCATCCGCTGCGCCGATGTGGATGACATCGAGAATGTGCTTGTCGGCGCCGGCCTGCCGATCCCCGGCCAGGTCAAGGCGGTTGCGGAAGAGACATATTTCGAAGCCGTCAGACGGCTGATGGCCAATACGGCGGGTGTGCGCCGGCTCGGCTCGGCGGCACTGTCGATCGCCTATGTCGCCTGCGGCCGGCTGGACGGATTCTTCGAGGACGGGCTCGCGATCCATGATTTCGGCGCCTCGGCGCTGCTGGTCGAAGAGGCGGGCGGCATCGTCACCCGGTTTTCTGGGGCCGAAGTCGACGGGCGGGGCGATATCCTTGCCGCCAGCAAGGCGCTGCATCCCTGGCTGCTGGAAGGCTTCGAGAGCAAGGCGTGAATCGGCGCATTCGGAGCGTCTAAACCCGCAGGAGCTCTTCGATCTCCACATCGCCCTTTGCCGGCATCGACTGATGGACGAGTTCGTTGTCGCGGAAGACGAAAAAGCCGGCGAAGCTCGGCTCGACCCTCATCCCGGCCCGGACGCGATCGTCGGGCGCCACCATCGCCTTCAGACGGCTGCCGTCGGCAAGATCGACATCGACCATCTTGTGGGTGCCGAAATCGACGGCGCGATGGACTGTCGCGGCATCCGCCCGATCCGAGGGACGGATCGTCAGCGCTTCCGGGCGGGCGGCCAGCGTCACCGGCCCGTCCTCGACGGGAACGGCAAGCGGAAAGAGCGGATGCTCGCAGACACCGTTTCTAACGCGGCTCTGGACAAAATTCATCGAGCCGATGAAACCGGCGACGAAGGCCGTCTGCGGCTGTCGGTAGATGGTGCTTGGTGGCGCGATCTGTTCGGTGCGTCCGTCGCGCATGACGACGATGCGGTCGGCCAGCGCTAAGGCCTCGTCCTGACCGTGCGTGACGAAGAGCGTGGTGATGCCGAGGCGCTGCTGGATATCGCGCACCTCCTCCCGCAGCCTCTCGCGCAGATGCTGGTCGAGGCTGGCGAAGGGCTCGTCGAGCAGAAGGATCTTCGGCTCGAGCACGAGCGAGCGGGCAAGGGCGACACGCTGCTGCTGGCCGCCCGACAGTTGCGTCGTCATCCGGCGGCCGTAATCGGCAAGACCGACAAGCGCCAGTGCAGCCTCGACACGCTCACGGATTTCCGCTTTCGGCAGCCGGCGGAGCTTCAGGCCAAAAGCGATATTGTTGAAGACGTCCATGTGCGTCCAGAGCGCATGGTTCTGGAACACCATGCCGGTCGGGCGCCGCTCGGGCGGCATCGTCGTCACATCCTTGGCGTCGATGCGGATGGTTCCGCCGCTCGGTCGCTCGAAGCCGCCGATCATTCTGAGAAGCGTCGACTTGCCGGAACCGGATGGGCCGAGCAGACAAACGAGCTCGCCGTCGCCGACTTCGAGCGAGAAGTCGCGAACAGCAAAAGTGGTCCCGAACAGCTTCGAAACGCCTTCGATCGCCAGATGTGCCATTCTCAAACCCTTCCCTGAACTGACACGCAAAGCTTCACGCGCCGAAGCCTCTCGCAAAGGCGCCGGTGCCGATCACGCGGCGTGCAAACATCAGCGCGATGAAGGACGGCACCCACAGCATGACGGAGAGCACGGCGCCGTATTGCACGACGATCTGGTTGTTGATGAAGCTGATCATCAGCACCGGCATGGTGCGAATCTCGGGCGCGCCGATCAGCCAGGCGCCTTCGGTCTCGTAGAAGGTGCCGACGAAGGTCAAGAGCAGCGCGGCTGATATCGTCGGCGCCGCCTGCGGCAGCGTGATCGACCAGAAGACGCGCAGCGGCGTTGCACCGGCATCGCGTGCTGCCTCTTCCATGCGCCGGTCGACATTCTGGAAGGCTGCGACGGGAATCCAGATCATCAGCATCAGCGTGCCGACGAGCTGGATCAGCACGACGCCCCAGAAGGTGCTGATCAGGCCGAGCTGCAGGAAGATGCCGGCAATGGCGACGAGCAGGCCGAATTTCGGAAAGGCATGCGATGCCAGAAACGACAGGAACAGGATGTTTCTGCCGGGAAAGCGCATGCGCGCGAAAGCATAAGCGGCGGGAAGGCAGATGACGGCGGAAAGAATGGTGACCGTCGTCGTCAGCCGTAGGCTGAGGAAGAGTGCGTCCCAGACATCCCCGCGCGCCAGCGTCTGGCCCCAGAAGCGCAGGCCGAACTGCTGCGGGATCACCGAGGGGTAACGCCAGATCTCGGTGAAGGCCCATGTGCCGACGACGATAAGCGGCAGCGCGATGAACAGCGTCAGCAGGCACGCGAAGAGCAGGCCGATCCAGTCGAAGCGCAGGCCGAAGCTCGATCCGCCGGCATTCATGGCTGGGCCTCGCGGTTGCGGGCGATCGACCTGATGTAGAGGATGCCGAAGATCAGGCAGAAGCCGAATGTGATGACGGCCTGGGTCATGGCGTTCAGCGGGTCGTTCATATCGGCGAAAGTGCGCTGCATGAACGGCCCCATCATCTCCGGTGATGCCGAGCCGAGCACATAGGGTAGGGTGAAGGCGGAGAAGATGCCAAGCACCGCAAAGGATGCAGTCACCAGCAGCGAGTTACCCATGCGCGGCAGGATGATCGAGACGAAGACCCGAAGCGGCCTTGCGCCGACATCGCGCGCGGCTTCGATCGCACTGTTCGAAATGGAGGAAAGCCCTGATGTCAGCATCAGCACCGTGAGCGGAAGATTGTCCCAGACGAGACCGATGACCGGTCCCCACGGTGTCAGATAGGGCGTGCGCAGCTTGAGTAGGCCGACGGAATTCAGCAACAGGTCGACGGTGCCGTTCGGGCCGATCGTCCTGATCAGCGCATAAGCGAGGATGATCGATGGGACGAACATTGGAAAGATCGCCATGCCCTGCACATAGGCGGCAAATCGCCCCTGCGAGAACCGAAGGTAAAGCGCGATCGGAAGGCCGATCGCCAGAAGCAGGATACCGCAGACGGCGGTGGTCCAGAGCGTCAGCCACAGATTGCCGAGGCTGTAGCCGTCGGTGAAGAAGAAGCGGTAGGAGGCAAGCGAGAATTCCGTCGCTCCGTTAGGGCCTCGAACAAAGATTGTGCCGACGACCGCCGAAAGGATCGGAAAGACGACCAGCCATGCAACCAGGAAGACCGGCAGAGCAACGAGGAGGAGCCCGATAGAGCTCCCCCTTCTCATGGACCGGTGACGGCGCAGAACCGCCGGCGCAGTGTCAGTGGACATCAGGTGCGGCTGATGCCCGGAGCGACGTTGCGGTACCAGCCGTCGGCGATCGCCTTTTCCCAATCGCCTCCCGGGAAGGTCGGAATGGTTGAGGGAATAACGTCGGCATATTTCTTGCGAAGATCGTCGGAGATGTGATCCCACGAGATGGCGGGGAAGCCGCCGATCTCGGTGATGATCGCTTCCTGCATTTCCTTCGTCAGCATGAATGCGGCAAGCTTCAGCGCCGCATCCTTGTTGGCGCCGTTGGAGAAGACGGTGATGCTGGAGAAACCGCCGCAGAGGGCGAGATCGGTAAGCTGCACGAGGCCGGTCGTATCAGGCAGCACACCCTGGGAGATCGCCTGCAGCACCTGGTCCGACCAGACCGGCACCATGGTGACGACGCCCTGGGCGAGCAACTGGATCGACTGGGTGTTGCCGGCCGTATAGGCGCCCTTGTCGTAAAGCGCCGGGGCGAGGTCGTTGAGGATCTTCCAGGCCGGTGTCAGCGTCTCAGTGGCGAAGTCGGCGGTGAAATTGTCGACCTTGAACTTCTTCGGATCGCGGCCATTGGCCTCATGGATGGCGCGGCGGACGAAGTTTCCGCCCGAACCGCCCTTGTCGGGACGGTTGTAGATGAACTGGCCCGGATTGGCCTTGATCCAGGCGGTGAGCTGATCCCAGCTCTTCGGCGCATCCTTCGGATCGAGCTTGGTCGTGTCATAGGCGAGAAGGACCTGCGAACCGCGATAGGGAAGGGAGTAGGGGGTATCGAAGGCAAGCGGGTTGATATGGTCGTAGCCCTCGATGTTCTCGGCGGAGAACTTCACCCAGAGGCCGGCATCGATGCCGCCGGATGGCAGACGCGGATCGAATTGCTCGAAGAGGTCGGCTTGCGGATCGGTCTTCGTCTTCAGCGCGGCAAGCGCACGGTCGGCGATGGCGCCCAAGCCGTTATTGTCGCCGGCATCGGTCACCTTCAGGGCAACGCCGGGATGCGCCTTTTCGAAGGCCGGGCGGATGACGTTGTTCCAGAGGTCGACGATATTGGCATCCGAACCGCTGTAGAGATCGATCGTGCCGGCTGCGGCCGATGCGAAACGCGGAAGAGCCAGCAGACCGGCTGTAGCTGACGATGTGATCAGAAATTCGCGTCTATTCATAACCCGTCTCCATCAGGTGTCGAGGCTCGGCCTCCGCAGGATTGTCCGAGGCCTTGCTAGCGCCGGCGCGTAACATCGACATGACAGATCGGGCGTATCTGAGGGAAATTGCACAGCTGTGCTCTTTGCACCGTGTGGAAATCGGCGACAGGAGATACTATCTGTTGCGGAAAAGGAGATATCCAATGACCGAAGAACGTGCAGTCCTCGCCGGCGGTTGCTTCTGGGGCATGCAGGACCTCATCCGCCGATACAAGGGCGTGATTTCGACCCGCGTCGGCTATACCGGCGGCGATGTGCCGAATGCCACCTACCGCAACCACGGAACCCATGCCGAGGCGATCGAGATCATCTTCGACCCCACAAGGATCAGCTTTCGGGAAATCCTCGAATTCTTCTTCCAGATCCACGACCCGAGCACGCGCAACCGCCAGGGTAATGATGTTGGCTTGAGCTACCGCTCGGCGATCTTTTACGTCACCCCTGAGCAGGAGCGTGTCGCCAAGGATACGATCGCCGATGTCGACGCATCAGGCCTGTGGCCCGGCAAGGTCGTCACCGAAGTCGTGCCGGTTAGCGATTTCTGGGAGGCAGAACCCGAGCACCAGGATTATCTGGAGCGGATTCCGAACGGCTATACCTGCCATTTCGTTCGGCCCGGCTGGAAACTGCCGGTCCGCCAGAAGATCGCTTGAAATTGATCAGATTCCCATCGCCGCGCGGCTGGTTTCTAGAAGCGCGGCGACGAGATTTGTCCTCGGCGAGGATCGCGTCACCACGATGCCGACGGTGCGAACGGCGGACGAGCGGGGCAGGGGCAGCTTGAGAATATCAAGGCCAGCCGGCCAGGGCGGCGCCCAATCCGGCACGATCGAGATTCCGAGACCGCGGTCTACCATCACCGCGATCGCCTCCAGCGCATCGAGCTCATAGCGCTCGACCGGATGGATGCCGATCTCGCGCAGATATTCATCGGCGATGTGACCACCCCACTGGTTGCGGTCGTAGCGAATGAAGGGCAGGGCCTTCAACAGTTCGAGCGGATCCGCCCCCTCACAGTCCCGCGGAGCGATCAGCACCAGGGGTTCCTGGCGCAGCTTGTTGAAGGTCAGTGTCTTCTGCATCGGAAATCGCGGTTCGATGATGAAGGCCGCATCCAGCGCGCCGTTCAAAACCTCGGCATAGAGGTCCATCGACGCGCCCGGCTTGAGGAAGATCTCGATCAGCGGATAGTCCTGGGCGAGACGGTGGAGAATGTCGGGAACGAGGCCGGTCAGCGCCGTATTGATCGCCCCGATCCGCATCTCGCCCGAAATCGTCGCGGAACCGGCCATCGCCTTCAGGTCGCGTGTATCGCGCACCAGATCCCTGCAACGGTCGAGAATGGCAAAACCCGCCTCCGTCGGCCGCATGACGCGGCCGGAACGCACCAGCAGCCGCGCCCCGAGCTCGGCCTCCAATGCGCGGATGCGCTGGGCGACGGCCGCAGGCGTGAGGTTCAGCCGCTGGGCGGCCTCCGCCAGCGAGTGCCGCTCGGCAACGACAATGAAGGTTTCGAGAAAACGTGTGTCCATCGATAGTTTTTCTATCTCTTGAACGAAGCAGAAGCCATATTTTATTTACGATCCATTGCTCCGAAAGATGGCCCGACCATATGAGGAGATGAAATGGATTTCGGCCTGAAGGACAAGACGGCCCTGGTGCTTGGTGCCGGCGGCGGATTGGGCAGCGCGATTGCCGTCAAGCTTGCGCGCGAAGGCGCCAGAATTGCCGCGGCGGATATCGATCTCGCCGCCGCTGAGAAGACCACGGCGGCGATCGAATCCGAAGGCGGCAAGGCACTGGCTCTGCAATGGGACCTTTCCGATCTCGGTTCGATCGATGCGCATGTCGCTGCAATCGAACAGCAGTTCGGACCGGTCGATATCCTCGTCAACAATACCGGCGGCCCACCGCCGACCACCGTCTCCGGCCAGGATCCGATGCTTTGGAACCAGTATTTCCAGAGCATGGTGCTCTCCGTCATCGCCATTACCGATCGCGTGCTGCCTGAGATGCGAGCGCGCAAATGGGGTCGCATCGTCACCTCGACCTCGTCGGGCGTGGTCGCGCCGATCCCCAATCTCGGCATCTCGAATGCGTTGCGCCTGTCATTGGTCGGCTGGTCGAAAACGCTGGCGCGTGAGGTCGGGCGCGACGGCATCACCGTCAACATCGTCCTGCCGGGCCGGATCGCCACCGGCCGCATCACCTTCCTCGACGAGCAGAAGGCCAAACGCGAAAACCGCTCCGTCGATGACGTCGTCGCAGAAAGCACCGGCAGCATTCCGCTCGGCCGCTATGGCCGGCCGGAAGAATATGGCAATGTCGTCACCTTCCTGGCGAGCGAGCCTGCCTCCTATCTTACCGGATCGGTGATCCGCGTCGATGGCGGCATGATCCAGAGCATCTGACAGAAACCGAATTGGAACCGATACCCGATGGCCCTCAGCGCTGAAGCGATAGCAACCCTCAAGACCGTCTCGACGGCGACCCTGACGACCGTTCTTCTGAAGAAGGGCCTGCGCAACGTCTGGATCCGCGGCGCCGTTCCGCTGAAGCCCGACCAGCCGCGCATCGTCGGCCCGGCCTTCACCCTGCGCTTCGTTCCGGCTCGTGAAGATCTGGCGACGCCGGCATCCTGGGCCTCGCCGATCTCGACCCGCGCCGCGATCGAGGCGATGCCGGAGGGCTGTGTCGCCGTCGTCGATGCGATGGGCGTCACCGATGCCGGCATCTTCGGCGATATCCTCTGCGCCCGCATGCAGAAGCGAGGCGTTGCCGCACTCGTCACCGACGGCGTCGTGCGCGACCTTGCCGGTGTGCTCGATGCCAACCTGCCGGTCTGGTGCCGCGGCGTCGCAGCACCCCCATCGGTCGCCGGCCTCACCTTCGTCGCTTGGCAGCAACCGATCGGCTGCGGCGGCGTGGCTGTCTTCCCTGACGATATTATCGTCGTCGACCAGGACGGCGCTGTGCTGATTCCGGCCGATCTGCTGGAGGCGGTGCTTGATGAAGCGCTGGAACAGGAGCGCATGGAAGCCTGGATCATGACCAGGATCGATGAGGGAGTACCGCTGCCCGGCCTCTACCCGATGAACGCCGAAACAAAGGCGCTCTACGAGGCCTCGAAGAAATAGGCTCCAGGCCAGGCGGATTGAGGAGGGCCGCGGCTTCTCGGCCCTTTTTGCTTTCGCCCTATCTCAATAGCGAGGTACGTAATCCAGGCCGCCGTCGATCCGGGCCGGGCGCCCGTCCAGAAAAAGCTCACCGATGCGTGGCGCCGAGCGGGCGATGACCTTGCCACGGTGGATCACCGCCAGCCGGTTCGGCTTCAGCCGCAGCGCTTCCAGCGTGTCGCTGGCCTGAAGGATGACAAGGTCGGCGTTGCATCCCTTTTCCAGGCCGTAATCTGCAATCCCCATCGTCTTCGCCGAATTGACGGTCAGCGCGTCGAAGATCTTCTTCTTGTCGTCGATGCCGGCCATCTGAGCGACATGGATTGCCATATGGCCGACCTCCAGCATGTCGCCCGACCCCATCGAATACCAGGGGTCCATGACGCAGTCGTGCCCGAAGGAAACATTGAGCCCAGCATCCATCAGCTCCCGCACGCGAGTCATGCCGCGGCGTTTCGGATAGGTGTCGTGCCGGCCCTGCAGCATGATGTTAATCAGTGGATTGGGGATGACGTTGATCTCGGCCTCCGCCATCAGCGGAATGAGCTTGGAGACGTAATAATTGTCCATCGAATGCATCGAGGTCAGATGCGAGCCGGCGACGCGCCCCTGCAGGCCGAAGCGGATGGTTTCCGCAGCCAGCGTCTCGATATGGCGCGAGAGCGGATCGTCGGTTTCGTCGCAATGGATATCGACCGGCAGGCCCCGATCGGCGGCGATGCGGCAGAGCGCCTCGACCGACGCCGTACCTTCACCCATCGTCCGTTCGAAATGCGGAATGCCGCCGACGATATCGACGCCCATGTCGAGAGCGCGGTTGAGCGCGTCGATCGCGCCCGGCGAGCGGTAATAACCATCCTGGGGGAAGGCGACCAGCTGCAGATCGATATAGGGCGCGACCTTCTCGCGAACCTCGATCATCGCCTCGACGGTCACCAGTCTGGGATCACTGGTATCGACATGGCTGCGGATGAAGAGCAGGCCCTGCGTGACCGCCAGATCGCAATAACGCAGCGCGCGATCGACCAGTTCCTCCTTCGTCACGATCGGCCGCAATTCCCCCCAGAGCGCGATGCCCTCGAGCAGCGTGCCGGACACGTTCATACGCGGCAGGCCGAGCGACAGCGTAGCGTCCATATGGAAATGCGGATCGACGAAGGGCGGGGTGGCGAGCCGGCCGGTCGCGTCGATCTCTTCTCCTGCCTGCGCCTGGAGATTAGGCTCGACAGCGATGATCTTGCCGCCCTGGATACCGATATCGATCCCCTTTCGGCCATCGGGGAGATTTGCATTTCTGACGATCAGATCGAACATCGGAGCCTCATTGGACAGAAGTGATTCAGCGTTCGCCGCGCCGATAGGGCTGCATCAGCGCCTGCGGAACGCGGGCGCGGCGGGCCATGACGGCAAGGGCGGCAATGGAAAGGATATAGGGCGTCATCAGAAAGAGCTGATAGGGCACGAGCCCGCTGAGTGCGGTTTGCAGCCGAAGCTGAAAGGCGTCGAAGAAGGCAAAGAGCAGCGCGCCGAACAGCGCTCGGCCGGGCCGCCAGGAGGCGAAGACGACGAGCGCGATGCAGATCCAGCCGCGCCCCTGAACCATGGTCGGAAAGAAGCTGTTGAACGCCGACAAAGTCAGGAAAGCCCCGCCCATTCCCATTAGCGCGCTTCCGGCAATCACCGCGCCGTAACGCACCTTCATCGGATTGACGCCTTGAGCTTCCGCCGCATGCGGGTTCTCGCCGGTCATGCGGATCGCAAGGCCGACGGGCGTGCGGAAGATGATGTAGGCCATCAGCAGGGCGATTACGATCGCAAGATAGGTCGGCGCCGTCTGCGTGAAGAAGGCCGGCCCGATGAAAGGCAGCGTCGACAAGCCGGGAATAGCGATCGGCTGGAACGGCACGATGGTGGGCGGCGTATTGGCAAGCGGCACGATCAGCCGGAAGACATAATAGCTGAAGCTCGAGGCAAACAGCGTCACCCCGAGACCGGAGACATGCTGGGAGAGGCCGAGCGTCACCGTCAGCCCGGCATGCAGCAGGCCGAAGACCCCACCGGCCACGCCAGCAATCAGCAGGCCGGTCCAGAGATCGGCGCCGTGATAGACAGAAAGCCAACCGATCATCGCACCGAAGGTCATGATGCCTTCGATGCCGAGATTGAGCACACCCGCCCGTTCGCAGAGCAGTGCGCCGAGCGTGCCGAAAATCAGCGGCGTGGCGATCCGCAGGATTGCCGCCCAGAGCCCTGATGAAGCGATGATGTCGAACAGCTGCATCATCGCCGGATCCTGTATTGGGTGAAGAACAAGGCAATCAGCATCGTCAGCAGCGACAGCGCCACCGTGACATCGGCGATATATGTGGGTATGCCGAGGCCTCGGCTCATGCCATCCGCGCCCACGAACATGGTGGCGGTGAAAATGGCCGCGAAGACGACGCCGAGAGGATTGAGGTTGGCGAGCATCGCGACAACAATACCGGCATAGCCGAAACCCGGCGACAGATCGGTCGTCACATAACCCTTGACGCCCATGACCTCGATCGCTCCCGCCAACCCTGCAAGCCCGCCGGAGAGACAGGCGACCTTCACCAGCGTTCTGCCGAGCGGGACGCCGGCGAAGACCGCGCCGCCGGGATTGAGACCTGCGGCGCGCGACTGCATGCCGAACACGGTGCGCGACTGGATGAAATGGACGACGACCGCCAGGGCGATCGCGATCACAAAGCCGATATGCAGGCGCGAGCGGGCGATCAGCTTCGGCAGCATGGCGTGATCGCTGACGGATTGCGACTGCGGCCAGCCGAAGGCGAGCGGGTCCTTGAGGATGCCGTCGATCAGCATCGAGACGAAGAGCACAGCGATGAAGTTCAAGAGCAGGCTGGTGACGACTTCATCGACCGAGAAGCGCAACCTGAGCCAGAGGGGGATCAGGATCAACACCATGCCGGCAATGGCGCCGACCAGCAGCAGCAGCGGAATGAGAATGGGGGCGGGAAGATTGCCGAGCAGTTTCGAGCTCGCCGCGGCAACGGCGACAGCGCCGAGATAGAACTGGCCTTCAGCACCGATATTCCAGAGCCGCGCCCGGAAAGCGACGGCGGCGGCAAGCCCCGTCAGCATCAGCGGCGTTGCCCGCGTCAGCGTTTCGGTCGCCGACAGCCGCGAGCCGAAGGCGCCGGTCAGGATGCGCCAATAGGCATCGATAACAGGCGCGCCGGCGATAGATATCAGGATGCCGGCCAGCGCCAGCGCTGCGATGACCGCGATCACAGGGGTGACGATCAGCAGGTAAAGCGGACGGTGCTCGCGGCGCTCAAATCGCATGGCCGGCCTCTGGGGGTTCCTGCCATTCGCCGGCCATCATCAGCCCCAGCTTACGGGCGTCGGCGCTTTCGGCCTCGACGGGCGGAGACAGGCGGCCGCCGACGATTGCCTGTATGCGATCGGCAAGCGCGATCACCTCGTCGAGATCTTCCGAGATCAACAGCACGGCGGTACCTTGCCGGCGGGCTTCGAGCAGGCGCGCGTGGACAGCCGCCACGGCCCCTTCATCGAGACCGCGCGCCGGCTGCGCGGCAATCAGGATGCGCGGCCGCTGATGCAGGTTGCGGCCGAGAATGAGCTTTTGCATATTGCCGCCCGAGAGCAGCCGGGTGCGGATGGCCGGGCCGCCGCCTCGAACATCGAACCCGTCGATAATCTCCCTGGCGAAGGCCATGCCCGCCTTGCGGTTGACGAAACCACGGCGAGAAAAGGCCGGTGATGCGATGCGCTCTAGCACGGTGTTTTCCCAGATCGCCATTTCGCCGATCACGCCCTCCTCGTTGCGGTCCTCGGGAATGCGGCCGATGCCGGCGTCGACGACATCGGTAACACCAAGATTGCCGATGGCTTCGCCAAACAGCAGCAGGTCGCCAGCGCTGCGCGCCAGCATACCGGAGAGAAGATGCGCCAATGTCGCCTGGCCATTGCCCGAAACGCCGATGATGCCGAGGATCTCGCCCTGGTGCAGCCGGAAGCTGATCGACTTCAGCCGATCGATGCCGCCGGTGCGCACCGTCACATCGACCGCTTCGAGGGCAACGGCGCCGGGTGTCGACGGCTCGCGCACAGGCCGCGTCACACGGCGCCCGACCATCAGTTCGGCGAGTTCCGCCTTGCTGGTTTCCGACGCCTTGCGTTCGGCGACCATCTTGCCGCCGCGTAAGACCACGATGCGGTCGGCCGCTGCCATGACCTCGTCGAGCTTGTGCGAGATGAAGATCAGCGACAGGCCCTGGCGGGCCATTTCCTTCAGCGTTGTGAACAGCCGCTCGGCTTCGATGTTGGTCAGTACTGCTGTCGGCTCGTCGAGGATCAGGATACGGGCGTCGTTGTAAAGCGCTTTGACGATCTCGACTCTCTGCTGCTCGCCGACCGACAGGTCGCCAAGGCGGGCATCCGGATCGACCTTGAGGCCGAAGCGCTCGGAAATTGCCAGTAGCTTTGTCCGTGCCGCTGGCGTCCCCGAGCGCCAGGACCAGAGTCTTTCCGTGCCGGTCATGACATTTTCGAGAACGCTCAGATTGGGCGCAAGCGAAAAATGCTGATGGACCATGCCGACGCCAGCACGGATCGCTGCGCGCGGCTTGCCCGGCGGCACCTCCGTGCCCTCGATCAGGATTCGGCCGGCATCCGGCATGTAATGACCGAAAAGGATGCTCATCAGCGTGGTCTTGCCCGCGCCGTTCTCGCCGAGCAGGGCGACGACCTCACCCCCGGCAAGCGTCATGGAAATATCGTCATTGGCGAGATTGGCGCCGAAGCGCTTGCTGACGCCGATAATCTCCAGCACCGGCCCAGTCATGACGGCAGTCCTGCAACGGGAAAACGGTGCTGCCACCGCCCCTCGGCCTCCAGGCGTGCGGCAAGCGACAGGAGCCTCGGCTCGTGACCCATCGGCGCCATGATCTGCACCGGCAGCGGCATGGCATGCTCATCCTGTCCGAAAGGCAGAGTCAAAGCAGGAAAACCCGAAATATTGGCGAGGCAGGCAAGCGGCGCAAATGCCGTCATCCGCTCGATATGAAGATCCGTATCGGCATGATCGGACGGAAAGGAGCCGATCACAAGAGGCGCAGACGAAAGCATCGGCATGAGGATACAATCGATCCTGTCGAATAGCGCCCAGAGCTTATGGCTCACCAGGACGGCCTCGTTCAGCGTGTTCCAGAGCGATGTGACCGAAAGCGCCCGTCCGCGCGCCGCGAAAGCCTGCGTCAGAGGCTCGGCCCGGCTTTCATCAAGCGCCGCAGCCTTCATGAGCGCCGCAAGGTTGACGGAGACAATATCGGCGAAGGCGCGGCCGCTGGCGGCGACGCTCGATTCGAACTCGGCCCAGCTTAGCGGGACGATAACGTGCCCGTCACTCTCGAGGGCACGAGCCGCATCCTCGACGGCCGCGAGCCGATCACCCTCGGTCGGATAGGCCGCTCCGGTATCGATCAACAGGCCGATCCGCAGACGGCCGTTATTGATATCGACAGGGGAGGGATCCGCAAAGGGGCCTCGTGAATTGCCGCTCAGTTCGTCGAAAATCAGCGCCGTATCTCGCACCGAACGGCAAACCGCGAGTTCGCTCGCAATGCCGGCGAGGTGATTGCCGAAAGATGGTCCGCCGGGGATGGCGCCGCGCGTCGGCTTCATTCCAACAAGGCCGCAGCAGGCAGCCGGCACACGGATCGAACCGCCGGCATCGGTGGCATGCGCAATCGCGACGATCCCGGCGGCAACCGCTGCCGCCGCACCGCCGGAGGAACCACCCGCGGTCCGGGCCGGATCAAGCGGATTGCGGCAGATCGGCCCGATTGCCGGTTCGCTGGCAAGCGAAAGGCCGAATTCCGGGCTGGTTGTCAGGCCGAACAGGCAGAAACCGGCGTCGCGGAAACGGGCGGCCAGTTCGGAGTCCGCTTCGCCGCCTTTTCTTTCGAAGAGACGGGAGCCGGCCGTGACCGGCAGCCCGGCGAAGGGGCCGCCAAGATCCTTCGCCAAGATCGGCACGCCGGCAAACGGCCTGTTGGAAAAGCGTTCGGGCTCGCTCCGATTTTCCCGGTCGCGGCCGTCGGCCGAGGCGAGACCCATGGCGGCATCGAGATAGGCGATGGCGCCGAGCGGCTCCTGCCGCTGAGCTGCGGCAAGAGAAGCCTGCATCGCCTCTGCAGCGCTCAGATTGCCATTTCTGATCGCTGCCGCCAGATCCGTCGCATCGTCCTTCATGAGCCGAATTACTTCGGCTCGTCCATCATCTTCGGAACTTCGAAGGTGCCGGCCTTGATCTCAGCCCGCTTGGCTTCCATCGCAGCCTCCGCATCGGCGGGTGCCACGCCCTTGACGAAAACGATATCGCTGCCGCCTTCCTTCATCAGGCCATAGGACGTGTAGTTCCTGCCGACCGGCTTTCCGGCAGCGACATCGGCGATCGCAGCGTCCAGGATCGGCCGGAAATACCACATGGCGTTGGCAAACACCGTATCCGGATAACGTGGCGTATAGTCGATCAGCGAGCCGACCGACTTGATGCCGCGCTCCTTGGCGGCATCGGCGGTGCCGATGCGCTCGCCGAACAGGATGTCGGCGCCGGCGTCGATCTGGGCAAGACCGGCTTCGCGAGCCTTCGGCGGATCGAAGAAGGTGCCGATGAACGAGACGAGGTGCTTCGCGTCCGGATTGACCGCCTTGACGCCGGCCGCGAAGGCATTGATCAGCATGTTGACCTCGGGGATCGGAATGGCGCCGACCGAACCGACGACATTCGACTTGGTCATCTTGCCCGCCAGCATGCCGGCAAGATAGGCGCCGTCATGGTTCCAGGTACCGAAGACGCCGAAATTGTCGCCGGCCTGCTCGCCGCTCGAACCCAGGACAAAAGCGGTATCGGGGTAGTCGGCCGCGACCTGCCGGGCCTCTTTCTCCACCGCATAGGCCTCGCCGATAATCAGCTTGTTGCCCTGTTCTGCATATTCACGCATGGCGCGCGGATAATCGGTGCCGGAGACGCCTTCGGAGAAGACATATTCGATGACGCCTTCCTTGGCCGCGTCCTGCAGCGCCTTGTGCAGACAGGAGTTCCAGGCATTTTCAACCGGCGACGCATGAATGCCGGCAACCTTCAGCGGCGCGGCGGCTCTTGCCAGCGGGGCAAAGCCGCTGACCCCAAGCGCAATGCCGGACGCGATCACTGCCCGGCGTGAAATCAGGATATCTTTGGTCATTGATTGTTCCCCTTTTTTACCATTTGGTTCAAAAATCATAGTAGCGCCTAAAAATGTGTCAAGCAGCGAATGGGCTTAAAAATCAGGCTGTTCAATCTGTTGCGCCTTGTGTTCTGCAGCCGATTTTTCCGAACCTGTGTGTCGTCGCGGCTTGGCGCGACGACATTGGCAGGATATGCAGAGAGGATAGGGGTTGGGGAAAATGAAAATGGGGGAAGATGAGGACGCTTCGCGGCGACCGATCGCGAGCCGATCGTCGTCCTGGGCGATCGGCACCAGCGCATGGCTGGCGCGCGCCGGCGTCACGCCGAACGGCATTTCTCTACTGTCGATCCTATTTGCCGGTATCGGCGCAGCGCTTATCCTGCTTACATCACATCCGATTGCGATGGTCTGTGCGGCGATCTCGGTGCAACTGCGGCTCGTCTGTAATCTGCTGGACGGGATGGTCGCGATCGAAGGCGGCAAGAAAACCAAGAGCGGACCGCTCTATAATGAATTTCCCGATCGGATCGCCGACAGTCTGCTTCTTGTCGCGGCCGGCTATGCCTGCGGCTTTGCCTGGCTCGGCTGGTTAGCTGCGCTGCTTGCTGCACTCACCGCCTATATCAGGGTCTTCGGAGGAGCGGTCGGTCTTCCCCAAGACTTCAGCGGCATCATGGCCAAACAGCGCCGCATGGCGGTACTGACCGCGGGCCTCGTTGCCCAGAGTATCGAGACGCTGATATCCGCCAGCAATTGGTCGCTGATCCTCGCGTCGGCGATCATCGCGGCCGGAAGCCTCATCACCTGCATCACACGCACGATAACGCTTGCCCGTTCGCTGGAGAGACTATGATCGCGCTCGTCCGTCGCCTTCTCGTGCTGTTCGTCCGTATTCTGGTCGGCGCCCGAAGCGAATGGCGAGGCTGCACGCCCGATCCCCGCGGCCGCATCTATTTCGCCAATCACAACAGCCATGTCGATACCGTCGCCGTCATGGCTGCCCTGCCGTGGCCGGTGCGCCGGCTGACCCATCCGGTCGCCGCACGAGATTATTGGGGAACCAATGCCTTTCGCCGGTTCATAGCGGAGAAGTGCCTGCGCGCCGTCCTGATAGACCGCAAACCTCTGCCCGACAGCAATCCGCTGGAACCTCTCGAGCGCCTGCTCGAGGAAGGCCGTTCGATCCTGATTTTTCCTGAGGGAACGAGAAGCGCCACCGATGAGGTCGCCCCGTTCCGCAGCGGCATCTATCGCCTCGCCTGCCGTTTTCCGGATGTCGATCTCGTGCCGATCCATCTCGATAATCTTCAGCGCATCCTGCCGAAGGGGAGCATGCTGATCGTCCCGATCACCTGCACGGCGCGCTTCGGCAAGCCACTCCGCGTTGAACCGGGCGAGGAAAAGACCGAATTCCTGGCTCGCGCCCGTGCCGCGGTCATTGAGCTCGCAGATGGGGGGCATACCGCATGACCAGCCTGTTCTCCCTTGTGCTGGCCGCGATCCTCGGCCTGCTTGCCGTCGCCTCGGCCATCGGTTTCATCCTTCAGCGTCGCGCGACCGAACCCAGCTCCGTCGCCACCGTCCAAAATCTCAACGCCCGTATCCGCTCCTGGTGGATCATGGTCGCAGTGTTCGGCGGCGCAATCCTGCTCGGCGACACGGCGACCGTCATCCTGTTCGCATTCCTATCCTTTATGGCGCTTCGCGAATTCTGGACCCTGACACCATCGCGGCGCGGCGATCATCTGGCGCTTTTCCTGTCCTTCTTCGTCGTCTTGCCGCTGCATTACGTGCTGCTCGGAACGGAGTGGTACGGCCTCTTTGCGATCTTCATCCCGGTCTATGCCTTCCTGATCCTGCCGGCGGTGGCGACCTTGACGGGTGACGTCAACGAATTCCTCGCCCGCAGCGCCAGGGTGCAATGGGGATTGATGCTGACGGTCTATTCGATCAGCCATGCTCCCGCACTTCTCATGCTGGAGACGGGCACGCCGCCGGCGCTCCTTCTCGTCTATCTGGTCGTGGTCGTGCAGCTCAGCGACGTCTTCCAGTATGTCTGGGGCAAGCTCCTCGGAAAGCACCGTTTCTCGCCGAATATCAGCCCGTCGAAGACGATCGAAGGGCTGGTCGGAGGCGGCGCCTCGGCCATCCTTGTGGGAACGTTGCTCTATCGGCTGACGCCGTTCTCTCCGCTGCAAGCCGCAGCGATCAGCACGGTCATCGTCGTCGCCGGCTTCTTCGGCGGCTTCGTGCTCTCGGCCATCAAGCGCGATCTCAATGCCAAGGACTGGGGCTATGTGATCGAGGGCCATGGCGGCGTGCTCGACCGCTCGGATTCCATCACCTTCGCAGCGCCGCTGTTCTTCCACATCGTCCGCTATTGGTTCACCACGTAGAAGCTGGTTTTGGCTAAAGCCGGTCGATCTCCTCGAGGCTCTCGAACAGCCGGTGCTGAACATCCCGCTCCTGCTTGCTGATGGCGGTCATCAGCTTGCCCATCGTTCCCCGCAGGCCGTGCAACTCGTCGACCAGCTCCATGACGATATCGACGCCGGCTTCGTTGACACCCATGTTTCCCATGAGGTCCAGGATGAGCCGGGCGCGTGCGACATCGGCGTCGCGAAATTGCCGTTGGCCGCCTGACGTCTCCGGGATCAGCCAACCCTCTTCGACCCAGAGGTCAAGCTGGACGATGTCGATTTTCAAGTAAAGACGGAATTCGAGATCATCCATGATCAAGCCTCCATGTTCTTTCTCGGATCGTAGGAGTTTGCTGTTGCCCATTCCTTCATGAAGGCCGTCAGCCGTTCATCCGGGGCGTCGGGCAGCACAATCTTCAGCGAAATGTAGACGTCACCATGTTCGCCGCCGCGTTTTGCAACACCCTTGCCCTTGAGACGCAACACCTTGCCGCTGTTCGAATGAGGCGGCAGCGTCAGATTGACTGCTCCGGACGGCGTCGGCACACGAACCTTGCCACCGAGCACGGCCTCGCTGAGGGAGATCGGCAGTTCCAGGCGGATATCGTCACCGTCTCGCGTGAAGAAACGGTGCGGGCGGACACGGATTTCGATCAGGGCATCGCCCGCCGGTCCGCCTCCGATGCCAGGCTCGCCCTTGCCGCGCAGCCGCAAGGTCTGGCCGTCGCGCGTCCCCGGCGGGATCTGCACGTCAAGCGCCGGACCATTCGGCAGCTTGACTTCCGTCCTGGTGCCGTTGGCGGCCTCGAGAAAATCGACCTCCATGGAGAACTGGCGGTCCCGGCCACGACCATGGTTCTGGCCGCCTCCCGCCCGGCGCGAAAAGAAGTTGGCAAAGATATCGTCGGCATCGCCGAAATCGGCAAAGCCGGCACTGTTGTGATAGGGATCGCCAGGGCCGCTCTTTGAAGCATAGTCGCGGTAATAATTGCGCTGCGCCCGCTCGGCGCCTGTTATATCGATCTCGCCGCGATCGAAGCGTCCGCGTTTTTCCTCGTCGCTCAAGATCTCGTAGGCGGTTGAAATTTCCTTGAACCGTTCCTCGGCCTTTTTGTCGCCGGGGTTGAGGTCGGGGTGAAGTTTCTTGGCGAGCTTGCGGAACGCGCTTTGAATATCCTTTTGCGTCGCATCCCGCTTTACGCCCAGAAGCTCATATGGATCCTGGCTCATGCATATCTCCGGTCAGGCAGCGAATACTGCTGGTTGGCTTGGGGATGATATAGGTTGTCGGGCCGCCGCCGGGGAGGGGAGGCCGGTCGCTCTGATCGACTTCATCAATCCGCAGCGGAACTAAAACAACGCCGCGTCTTCCACTTGAGGCGCCGAGCCTTCATGCGCGGGATCGGGTCGCCGGTCGATGAGTACCGAGCACCCGGCGTGGCGCACGACCTTGTCGACGATCGAGGAGAAGACGTAGTCGGTGATATCCGTCACATGGGATGAAAGCAGGATGAGATCGGCCGATTTCTGCCTTGCGCCGGAGACGAGCATGGAGGCGGCAACGCCGATACGAACCTCGATCGTTGCCGGAACTCCCATCTCTTTACAAAGCGATGCAAGTTTCTTTTCGGCGTCGACGATCGCGGTCGTTTCGAATTCTTCGGGAAGCTCAGTCAGGTGACGGTGGGGGATACTCTCGATGACGTGCATGACGACGAGGCTTCCGCCTTCATCCACCAGCGCAGCAGCCCGGCGCAGAAGGCGGCTTGCCGTTTCCCTGGAACCCATGCCGATGCCGCAGATGATCGTTCGATACATTGAAATCCATATCCTCGAATGCGAATGATAACACCGATCATACCGGTGTCGACCATCCCGGCATTGACGAATATCAAGAAAAAGTGCCGCAACGGCAGCGCACATGAAACGACCAGCTGCTTGTGAACGAACCTCCGGCTGAATCGTCGCAGTTGACGGCATGGCCATCAGCAACATTTCTAACCCGATGTCGTCACTGATTGAGGTTCATATGCCGAATTTTGCGATTATCGGATCGGGTGCGATGGGAAGCGCTGTCGCCAAACGGCTGATCGACCACGGCGCCACGGTGCTGACTTACCTCGAGGGCAGGAGCGAGCAAACGATTGCGCGGGCAAAGGCAGCCGGCATGGTGCCGGTCGGCCGCCAGGAGCTGACGAAGGCCGAGCTGATCCTGTCGATCGTTCCGCCATCGGAGGCGATCAAGGTCGCCGACTTCGTCGCGGACATATCGTCGGGGATGCCGGCCCCGCCGCCCTTCGTCGACCTTAACGCAATTGCGCCGAAAACGATGCAGGCGTTGGCGGCACGCTTCGAAAGCAGCGGCGTCGAAGTGCTTGACGGTGCGATCATCGGTGGGCCGCCGGTCCCCGGCAAATCAGGTCCGACCATCTATATCAGCGGCGATACCGCGGAGCGAAGCCGGCTGCTCGAGGATTGCGGCCTGCGGATCCGCAGGCTCGACGGACCGCTCGGCGCCGCCTCGGCCCTGAAGATGTGTTATGCCGGCATCAACAAGGGATTTACCGGCCTCGGCACCGCCATGCTGCTTGCCGCATCGCGTTCGGGTGCTGCCGAAAGCCTGAAAGCCGAACTCTCCGAAAGCCTTCCGGACGTCGATCGCAAGCTGTCGAGATCCATTCCCGACATGTACCCGAAGGCCTATCGATGGGTCGCCGAAATGCAGGAGATTGCCGATTTCCTTGGAGACGATGATCCGGCGGGGACCATCTTCCGCGGCATGGCGGACCTCTTTGCCAGGATGGCTGGCGACGTGGAGGGCAGCCGCGTGCTCGTCGGACAGCTGGACGAGATCATCGCTTCCTCGGGAACCGAAAACTGATCGCAATGGTCAAGCAATCGTCGCAGCAACCGAATATGAGAGATGGAGCCATGGGCTTTCCAACACTCTGACGATTGTGTGAACCTTCTCCGACACCTCTGACAAAACCTCATCGCCTCTGCTATGTCAGGAAAAATGCGGCGGCCCCAACCGGCGTCGCGCTCTGTCCGATCAATGCCAGGAGTTTGAAAGATGAGCGGTTCTCCCGATTATACACCCCCGAAGGTCTGGACCTGGAACAAGGCGAATGGCGGCCAATTCGCCAGTATCAACCGCCCGATATCAGGGCCGACGCATGACAAGGAGCTTCCGGTCGGCCGCCATCCGCTGCAGCTCTATTCGCTCGGCACCCCGAACGGCCAGAAAGTCACTATCATGCTCGAGGAGTTGCTGGCGCTTGGCCATAGCGGTGCCGAATATGACGCCTGGCTGATCAAGATCGGCGATGGCGACCAGTTCGGCAGCGGCTTCGTCGCGGTCAATCCCAATTCCAAGATACCGGCGCTGATGGACCGCAGCGGGCCAAAGCCGATCCGTGTCTTCGAATCCGGCGCCATCCTGACCTATCTCGCTGAAAAGTTTGGCGCCTTCCTGCCGACTGAACCGGCCGCCCGCGCCGAATGCCTGTCATGGCTGTTCTGGCAGATGGGTAGCGCCCCCTATCTCGGCGGCGGCTTCGGCCATTTCTACGCCTATGCGCCGACGAAGATCGAATATGCGATCGACCGATTTGCCATGGAGGTGAAGCGTCAGCTCGACGTGCTCGATCGTCGCCTTGCCGAAAGCGAGTATCTGGCAGGCAGCGATTATACGATCGCCGATATTGCCGTCTGGCCCTGGTATGGTGGGTTGGTGAAAGGCTGGACCTACGGTGCAGCCGAGTTTCTGCAGGTCGAGGACTATACGAACGTGCTGCGCTGGGCCGACACCATCCACAGCCGGCCGGCCGTGCAACGCGGCCGGATGGTCAACCGCCTCTCCGGCGAGCCCTCGAGCCAATTGCACGAGCGCCACGACGCCAGCGACTTCGACACCAGGACGCAGGACAAGCTCGCTGCCGCCGAGTAAGCAAGCGGCCCCAGCCATGTGTCGCAGCACCAAATGATGCTCCGCCGCCTGGAGCGGCGGAGCATCTGCATGCTGTCAGAACTCAGTTCTTGACCGTATCTTCCAGGAAGAACCGGCCGAGCGGGTTCTGGTAGAAGTTCTCGATATTCTTGCGTGAGACGTTGATATAGGGGCTGTAATAGAGGTCGATCCAGTTGACGTCGTCCTTGGCCATCTTCTGCAGATCGACATACATCTGTTCGCGCTTCTTCGGATCGAGCTCGAGACGCGCCTTGGCAACCAGTTCCTTCACCGCCTCGCTCTTGTAATTGGTCGAGTAGTTGTTGTTGGAATCGTGGCCGAGGACGAAGGTGGTCTTCTGGTCCGGATCGAGAATGTCGTTGGTCCAGTAGTTGACCGAGACGTCGTAGTCGCCGGCAACGATCATGTCCCATTCCTGGCTTGGGTCGACCTTCTGCAGATTGGCGGTGATACCGGCCTTCTGCAACTGCTGCTGGACGAGCACAGCCGTCTGTTCGTCGACTTCGTCGCCGGCGCGGACCAGATAACTCAGCGTCAGGTCCGAGGCGCCGGCAGCCGCCAGCAGCTCCTTTGCCTTTGCGGGATCATAAGGCCGCTGCAGATTGTCGGCATAATAATAGAGGGCGCCCTTGGGAATGTAGGAGTTGGCAACCGTGCCCTGGCCGAAGGTGACGGTGTCGACGATCGCCTTCTTGTCGATCGCAAGATCCAGCGCCTGGCGGACTTCCTTTTTGCCGAGCGCGCCATGCGCATGGTTGATCAGCAGATGATCTTCGCGGGTCGAAGCGTCGATATCGACGTTGAGGTTCGGGTCCTTCTTCAACTCCTCGACGCGGGAAAAGGGCACGAAGATCGCCGTATCCAGCTCACCAGCCTGGACGTTCAGCATGCGGGTATTGTCGTCAGGCACCGAGATCCACTCGACGCCGTCGAGCTTCACCCGGTCTGCCTGCCAGAAATTCGGGTTCTTCTTGAGAATGACGCGGTCGCCGCGCCGCCATTCCTCGACCACGAAGGCGCCGGATGCGATCGGCTTTTCGCCATAGGCATCGGGACCAAGCGATTCCATGCCCTTCTTGGAGATGACGGAGGCATTCGGCAGCGCCAGCGTCGAAAGGAACGGTGCGGACGGGTTCTTGAGCTTGATCGTCAGCGTATGGGCGTCGGTTGCGACCGCCGTGTCGATCACCTTGTAGGAATCGCTCCAGAGCGAGGCCGCGTCATCGCGGATGCGCAGCAGGCTGTAGGCTGCGTCTTCCGCCGTCAGCGGCGTACCGTCGGAAAATTTCGCGTCGCGAATCTTGAACGTATAGGTCAGCCCGTCATCCGAGGTGGTCCAGCTTTCGGCAAGGCCCGGCTCCAGTTTCGTGCCTGTCTTGTCGACGCGGATCAGCACGTCGTAGACGTTGGAGAACACCCAGTTGTCGATGTTCTGCGCGGTCTTGATCGGATCGAATGTCGTCGAATCCTCGCGGCGGCCGATGGTGAGTACACCGGCGGCCTCCGCATAGCTTGCACTGAGCGTCAGGCCGGCGAACAAGGCTGCAAGCCCGATTGATTTCCACCTGTTTGTCATGAGTTCGTTCCCTTCGTTGTTATGGCATGCGTTTGATGGGTTGGATCGGCATCGAATGCGGATCGTCCTTGCCGTCGGCGTCTTGAAGCAGCCGTTTGTCAGGATCGATGTCAGGAATGGCGGCAATCAGCGCCGCCGTATAGGGATGTTTCGGCCGCGCGAAGACCTCTTCGGAGCGACCTTCCTCGACGATCTCGCCGCGATACATCACGACGACCCGTTCGCAGAGATTGCGCACGATTGCGAGATCATGGGCGATGAAGATCAGCGTGAGATTCATCTTCGCCGTGAGCTCGCGGAAGAGCTCGATGATCTGCGCCTGGATGGTGACGTCGAGGGCGGCCACGCATTCGTCGGCGATGATCATCTTCGGATCGACGGCGAGGGCTCGGGCGATGCCGGCGCGCTGGCACTGGCCGCCGCTCATGCTGCGCGGTTTGCGGCCGGCGAATTCACGTTCGAGGCCGACGAGATCGAGCAGTTCGCCGATCCGCGCCGGGATATCGGCCCTGGCGACCTTGCCCTGCACCTTCAGTACCTCGGCCAGCATCTGCCCGATCGTCAGCCGCGGATTGAGCGCATTGTAGGGGTCCTGGAAGACCATCGCCGTCTCGCGCCTGAGCTTTGCGAGGCCCGCGCTTTTCTGCAGCGCCAGATCGATACCGTCGAAAGTGACGTGACCCGAGGAAAGCGGGGTGAGGCCGAGCACGGCACGGGCAAGCGTGCTCTTGCCGCTGCCGGATTCGCCGACGATGCCGACCGTCTCGCCCAGCATGATCTGCAGGCTGACGCCGGCAACGGCGCTGACTGTCTTGGCACCCCCCCTGAGCAGGGCGCCGCCCGCTCTGAATCGTACATGGAGATCGTCGATTTCGAGCAACGGCCTCGCCGGGTTGCTGGCTCCGGCAAGCTCGGGTAACGGCGCTGATATCGCGCTCGGCAGGGAAGGGTGGCTGTTGATCAGGTTGATCGTATAGGGATGCTGCGGTCGCGCCAGGATCGTCCGCTTCGGCCCCTCTTCGAGCAGTTTGCCGCCGCGCAGCACGGCAATACGGTCGCAGGTCTGGGCGACAATACCGAGATCGTGGGTGATCAGAATGATCGACAGGCCGCGCCGGTCGCGAATGTCAATCAACAGCCGCAGGATCTGCGCCTGAATGGTCACGTCGAGCGCCGTGGTCGGCTCGTCGGCGATCAGGATCTTCGGATTGCAGGACAGCGCCACGCCGATCATCGCCCGCTGCCGCATGCCGCCGGAAAATTCGTGCGGATAGCTATCATACTGGCGCTTCGGATCGGGGAAGCCGACTTGCGCCAGGATTTCCGTCGCCGCGACGCGAGCCTCCCGGGTGTTGAGGCCCTGGTGATAGCGGATGCCCTCGGCGATCTGATCGCCGATCCGCATCACCGGGTCGAGATGGCTGGTCGGGTTCTGGAAGATCATGCCGATCTCGCCGCCGCGCACTTTCAGCATCTCGCCATCGTCGACCCGCATGAGGTCGCGCCCTTCGAGCAGCACGCTACCGCTTTCGATCTTCAGCAGCGAGGAGGGCAGCAGGCGCACCAGGGAACGGCAGAACAGGCTCTTGCCCGAGCCGCTCTCACCGACGAGACCAAGGATCTCGCCCTTGCCGAGGTCGAGCGAGACCGCATCGAGCAGCGTGCGCGGGCCGGAATCGACATGCGCCCTGACTGTGAGATCACGGACGGACAGCACGGAGCCGCTCATTCGTGCACCCCCAGCAGTTCGCCGAGCGCGTCGCCCAGCATGCTGAAACCGAAGGCGAGGCAAACGATGGAGAGGCCGGGAAACAGCGTGATCCACCATGCGGTCGTGATGAAGCTCTGTCCTTCCGCGACCATGACACCCCATTCGGCGATCGGCGGCTGGACGCCGAGGCCGAGATAGCTGACAGCAGCGCCGCTGAGCAGCACCAGCGTCGCATCCGACATCGAAAAGACAATCGAGCCGGCGATCGCGTTCGGTAGCAGGTGGCGGAACATGATGCGTGGGCGGCTAAAGCCGAGGCTGACGGCAGCAACGGCATAGTCGCTGCCCTTCAGCACCAGCATCTGCGCCCGGATCAGCCGCGCATAGGAGACCCAGCCGACCAGCGCCATGGCGATATAGAAACTGCCGAGGCCTGGGCCGAGGATCGCGATGATCGACAGCATCAGCACGAGGAAGGGGAAGGCGAGGATGATATCGACGAGGCGCATGAACAGCGCATCGACGATCCCACCGAAAAAGCCGGCGATCGTGCCAACTGTTGTGCCGATCACGAAGGGGAAGATGACGCCGATCAGCGCCATCTGCAGGTCGAGGCGCGCGCCCCAGATAACGCGGGAGAGAATATCGCGGCCGAAATTGTCAGTGCCGAAGGGGTGCAACAGTGAAGGCGCCTGCAGGCGCACCTCGGCATTCTGCATGATCGGGTCGTAGGGCGCGATGATGGGCGCACCGATCGCCAGCAGGACGAAGAACAGCAGCAAGCCGGCACCGACGGCAAGCATCAGCCGCCGGCCGAAGAACCGGCGCCAGCCGAGAGATGCGGGGGCACTCGCCTCGATGCTCATAGCTTCACCCTCGGATCGACTGCGACGGTGACGATGTCTGCGATGAAGTTGATAAGCACGGTGGCGCAGGCAAAGACCATGGCGACGCCCTGGACCACCATGTAGTCACGCGAGAATATCGCCCGGACCAGCAACTGCCCCATGCCGGGCAGCGCAAAGACGCTTTCGACCACCACCGTACCGCCGATCAGCCAGCCGATGTTGACGGCGAGCAGGTTGATCGTCGGCACCAGCGAATTCGGCAGTACATGCCGCCAGAAGACGATACCTTCGGGCATGCCGCGGGCGCGCGCCGCCGTCGCAACATCCGATTTCAGCTGGTCGATCATCGCCGCCCTCAGGCTGCGCGTCAGCACGGTCGAAAGCGACAGCGCCACCGTCAGGCTCGGCAGCACGAGATGCGACAGCTTTTCGCCGATCGTCGCACCATAGCCCGAGACCGGCAGCACACCGAGTTCGACGCTGAAGAGGATGATCAGCATCAGCCCCAGCCAGAAGGGGGGGAAACCGATGCCGAAGGTCGAGACGATGCGCACCGCATGATCCGGCGCCCGGCCGGCATTACGTGCGGCGATTGCGGCCATCGGCACCGCGATCAGGACCGAAAGCACGACGCTAGAGACGACGAGCGCGAGTGTCGGCTCGATACGGGTGACGATCAGCTTCAGCACGTCGATCTTGTAGAGGATCGACTTGCCCATCTCGCCGTTGGCGAGGTTCTTGAGGAAATAGACATATTGCAGCCACATCGGCTGGTCGAGGCCGTACTGGGCGCGAATGCTGGCCAGCGCTGCCGGCGTCGCGCGCGTCCCGAGGATATTGCGCGCCGGATCGCCGGGGATTAGCCGGACCAGAATGAAAGTGATGACGCTGATACCGAAGATGACGGGCAGGAACTGCAGCGGTCGCGTCAGAACGAATTTATAGCGATGCATGACGGCGATCGCCCCCTTGTCTTCGTCGGGTTCGGTCCGCTCCCTCTTGCATCAGCCTGCCTCGTGCCGGTCGAGAAAATCGAGAAGCGCCGGATAATAATCCTGCGGGTTCTCATAGAACGGCATATGGCTGGCATTGGCAAATACCTTGAGCTCGGCATTCGGCAGCGCAAGCTTCATCCTGAGCGCACAGGCCGGCGTCAGCTCGTCATGCTCTCCCGTCGTGATGAGCACCGGCAGCGTCAGCCGCGGCAGATCGGGGATGCGGTTCCAGTCCTTGAGGTTGCCGATATAGAGAAACTCGTTCGGCCCCTGCATCGTCTCGTAGGGCGCCATGTTCCAATCGTCGAGCGAGCGGCGCACCGGCGCCGGCCATTCCGGCAGACGGCAGACATGGCGATAGTTGAGGATGGTGACGGCAGCGAGATATTCCGGATGATTGTAGGTGCCCTGCGCCTCGTGCTTCTGCATCATCGAGACCGTTTCGGGGCCGAGCGCTGCGCGCAGCCGTTCCAGTTCCAAGATCAGATGCGGCATGTCGGCGACGGTATCTTCGAGGATCAGTGTCTTGAGGTTCTCGGGATAGGTCAGAGCGTAATCGATCGCCAGCCAGCCGCCCCAGGAATGGCCGAGCATATGGATCTTGCCGAGCCCCAGCGCTTTACGTACCGTCTCGGTCTCCTCGACATAACGGCCGATCGTCCAGAGCGAGAGATCGTCCGGCCGGTCGGAAGCGCCGGTGCCGAGTTGGTCGAAGGCGACGACACGATAGCCCTTGTCGGTGAGACAGGAATGTGCCTCGCGCAGGTAATCGCAGGGCAGACCCGGCCCGCCGTTCAGGCAGAAAACTGTCTCGCTGCCGGTCCCGAAACTATAGGCAACGACGCGATAGCCATCCACATCGATCTCGAATCGCTCGTCTGGCCGTATTTCACGCCACATTGATCGCTCCGGCAGAAGATTTCGCTTGCTCAATATTTGGGCACGGCTAAATTTTTACCTTAAACCGCATTCTGTGCCAGCTATAAGAAGTGATAGGGTGGGCCGAAATGCCGAACCCGGGAGCCGCCCATGCTTGACGACCCCATTCTTGACGACATTGGAACGATCAGACGGCAGTTCACAGCGCATGAGACGCTAGACGGCCGGATCGACCAGGCCTTCGAGGCGATGAAGCAGATCGGCTTCGAGGCGCTGATCTACGACTATACGCCGGTGCCTTACGATCTCGACGGCGCGATCATGATACCATCGCTGCTGAAGCTGCGGAATATCTCCGACGACATGCACGACTACTGGTTCAATCGCGGCTATTTCCGTATCGATCCGGTGCAGCAGGTGGCGCTGCGCACTTCCGCACCCTTCTTCTGGAACTACGACCCGGACGCCGACACGCTGATCAACCGTTTCATGAACGACGACACCGCGCCGGTGACGCGTTATTTAAGCGAACGCGATATGTCGACCGGCGTCACCGTTCCGGTTCACATGCCACGCGGCGACTATGCGACCGTCACCGGTATCCGCTTCGGCCGGAACAAAGATTTCGAACGGCACGCACTGCGCTATATCGCCGACTTTAACCTGCTTGCCCATGTTTTCCATGAGACCGCCTATTCGCTTTTCGACACGCGGGCGAAGAGCGTCGGCACGATCCGCCTGACCGAGCGGGAACGTGAATGCCTGCGCCATTCGGCGGAAGGTTACTCCGCCAAGGAAATTTCCCGCATCATCGACCGTTCCGTACCGACCGTCGTGATGCATCTGAACGCCGCGACAAAGAAACTCGGGGCTCGCAACCGCACCCAGGCCGTGGTTCGCGCCACCCATTACCGCCTGCTCGAAGACCGGCCGACCCATAATTGGCCACCCTATAACTTGTGATAGCTGCCTTCACCGTCGTCGCCGCGTTATGCTTTTTCTCATTGCTAAGAGATGGAGACGCCAGTGGGCGAAGTCACGACCAAAGAAGCCTATCTGCCCTTTCGCGACTATCACACCTGGTATCGCGTCACCGGTTCGCTGGAGAGCGGCAAGCTACCTCTCGTGGTCGCCCACGGCGGGCCCGGCTGCACCCATGATTATGTCGATTCCTTCAAGGATATCGCCACCCTCGACGGCCGTCCGGTCATCCATTACGACCAGCTCGGCAATGGCAACTCCACCCGACTTCCGGAAAAGGGCCCGGATTTCTGGACGGTCGGTCTGTTTCTCGAAGAGTTGGACGCGCTGCTTTCCCATCTCGGCATTCAGCATCGTTATGCCTTCCTCGGTCAGTCCTGGGGAGGCATGCTCGGTGCCGAACATGCGGTGCGCCGGCCACAAGGCCTGAAGGCGCTTGTCATCGCCAACTCGCCGGCCAACATGCACACCTGGGTTTCGGAGGCGAACCGGCTGAGGCAGGAACTGCCGAAAGAGGTGCAGGACACGCTGCTGAAGCATGAACTGGCGGGAAGCCTCACCGATCCGGAATATATCGCCGCCTCGCGCGTCTTCTATGACCGCCATGTCTGCAGGGTGGTGCCGTGGCCGCCTGAAGTGGCGCGGACCTTTGCGATCATGGACGAAGACAACACCGTCTACCGCAACATGAACGGCCCGACCGAATTTCACGTCATCGGCACGATGAAGGACTGGACGATCGAGAACAGGCTCGACCGAATCGAGGCCCCGACGTTGCTGATTTCGGGAAAATACGACGAGGCGACGCCCCTGGTGGTAAGGCCCTATCTCGAACGCGTTCCGGGCTGCGAATGGGTGCTCTTCGAAAATTCCAGCCACATGCCGCATGTCGAGGAAAAGCAGCTTTGCCTGGCGACCGTTTCCGGTTTCCTGTCGCGGCACGATTGAGAAAACTCGCCCGCGCCGGCTACACCGTTTCTTGCTGCGGCAGTGGCGCTTGCGATAGTCTCCTTCCCATTCAAGAGTGAATGGAACGGACCGATGAACGATCATCCGCAAACAGAAAGCGCGAACATTCTCGCAACGAGCAGGGGCCGTACCTGGCGCGGTCTGGAGGCGAGCTTCTGCGCATTCCGCGCGGCCGCACGCATATTTCAGGCACGCCCTATCATCGCCTCGGATTCAATTCGGCCGGCTGGTGCGGGCGCAATGCCGCTGTGACGGGCGGGAGCATCGCCGACTGCAGAAGCATGGCGATATCGACGTGGTGCCGGCCGGCCTTGATGGCGTCTGGGAGGACGACCACGAATGCATGATCCTGCGGCGGAAGATCAGCAAGGATCTTTTCCATCGGGCTGCGATCGACCTCGGCCGCGATCCCGTGGAGGCAATCGTGCTGCATATAATTAGAGTATGATGTCGTCCGAAAACCGCTCACACTTTTCGGCATCATGTTCTGGTCAGCCTGGGAACAGGTTAAGCCGTGATGTTCGTACCAGGCCCATTGCGCGATAATGCCCAACTCCTCGACGGCGTCATGAAAAACGAAAAGATCTATGTAACGAAGCCCAGCCTGCCGCCGCTCGAAGAATTCATTCCGTCGCTGGAAGCAATCTGGAACAATCGCGTCCTGACCAATGGCGGGCCATTCCACCAGCAGCTGGAGCAGGAGCTCTGCAACCATCTCGGCGTGAAGCACATCAGCCTTTTTTCCAACGCCACGGTCGCGCTGCTGACGGCGCTTCAGGCGCTCCGCGTCACGGGCGAAGTCATCACCACGCCTTATTCCTTCGTGGCCACTTCGCATTCGCTTCTCTGGAACGGCTTAAAGCCCGTCTTCGTCGACATCGATCCGGTGACGCTCAATGTCGATCCAGCGAAGATCGAGGCGGCGATCACCCAGCAGACGACGGCGATCATGCCAGTGCATTGCTACGGCCACCCTTGCGACGTCGATGCTATCCAGAAGATCGCCGATCTCTACAATCTGAAGGTCATCTATGACGCCGCCCATTCCTTCGGCGTGGAAGACGAGCGGGGAAGCATTCTCAATCACGGCGACCTTTCCATCCTGAGCTTCCATGCGACGAAGGTTTTCAACACATTCGAAGGCGGGGCCATCATCTGCCCGGATGTCAAGACGAAGACCCGCATCGACCAGCTGAAGAACTTCGGTTACGTCGACGAAGTGACCGTGGTGGCGCCAGGCACGAACGGCAAGATGAGCGAGTTCAACGCTGCGCTCGGCCTGTTGCAGCTGAAATACATCAAGCTCGCGCTCGAAAGGCGTGGTTTGATCGACGGTGCATACCGTGAGCGGCTCCGCGGCGTGGCCGGCATAGAATGCCTGGACCGTTCCGGCGAGACCGTCTCCAACTTCTCTTATTTCCCGATCCTCGTACGCCCTGACTATCCCATTTCACGCGATGGGCTCTATGAACGGCTGAAGGAAAACAGCATTCATCCGCGCCGCTATTTCTATCCGCTGATTTCAAGCTTCTCGATGTACCGCAGCCTGCCTTCCTCGCAGCCCTCGAATCTGCCGGTCGCAACCGAGGCCGCACAACAGGTGCTCTGCCTTCCCATCTATCCGGACATGGAGATGGAGATTGTCGACAAGGTCTGCGCGCTCATTGCTTCATTGAGCACAGGTGCTTTCACCGCTAGTAGGGATATATGAGATGAAACTGGCTATCATGCAGCCATATTTCTTCCCCTATATTGGTTACTTTCAGCTGATCCACGCGGTCGATAAATTTGTTGTCTACGACAACATAAAATATACAAAAAAGGGTTGGATTAATCGAAACCGCATACTGCGGAATGGTGAAGATTATACATTTTCTCTGCCGATTAAGGCCGCGTCGGACAGCCTAGATATATGCGACCGCACACTGTCGACAGAGTTCGACCGCAATAAGCTAGTTAATCAAATTCAAGGCGCCTATCGACGTGCACCATTTTTTTCAAATGCTTTTCCAGTGATAGAACAGGCAATCCGCTTCCAAGACAGCAACCTCTATTCCTATATATTCAATTCAATCACGAAAATTTGCGATTATCTCGGCATCAAGACAGAATTCATCGTCTCGTCCAAAATGAAAATAGATCACGGTCTTAAGGCAGAGACAAAGGTTTTGGCTCTTTGTGAAGAGGCCGGTGCAAGCGTATATATAAACGCAATCGGGGGAGTGGATCTCTATTCGCGCGAAACGTTCAATGCGCGTGACATCGACCTGAAATTCATCAAATCGAAGCCTTTAGAATATCCCCAGTTTGGAGCGGAATTCCTGCCTTGGTTATCGATCATCGACGTGATCATGTTCAACTCCGCCGAGAGCATCCAGGCGAAGATACTCAACGAATATGAGCTTATTTAACCGTAGTCGCTGCCGCACTCGGCAGTCCGGACTCCATCAAGAAATCCAGTCGGTGACGTAGATGTTTAAATGGCAAAAGCTGGGCAAGGTGTTCACGCCGCAAGATGTGACGAATCGCCCGTGGCTCAAGGAGTTTGCTCAGGCGCCAGCAACCCTGATTTTCGATGATTTTGTGCGCGTATATTTTTCCTGCCGACCACCGGCAGACGAATCCGGGCAATATGTGTCGCATTCCGCTTATATCGACGTGGACAGAGCTGATTTGTTCAAAGTCAGGCACATCAGCGAACGTCCCGTTCTGGAATTGGGTAGCCTTGGTGAATTTGACCAATTTGGTACCTATCCGATTTCCGTAGCAAGAGATGGCGATATCGTTCGGGCTTACTATGCCGGCTGGACTCGTTGCGAGTCCGTGCCTTTCAACGTCGGTATCGGCTTGGCACTAAGTACCGATGAAGGTCGAACGTTCGTGAAGGCAGGTCGTGGACCGGTGCTACCATATTCGCCCGATGAGCCGTTTGTTTTGAGCGGTCCCAAAATCCGGCGCTTTAACAATACCTGGTACCTCTTTTACATCGCTGGCTCCAAGTGGAAGATGGCCGACGGGCGCGCTGAGCCTGTCTACAAAATAAGGCTCGCTACCTCGGAAGACGGCATCCGTTGGACAAAGCTAAATAGAAACCTGATCAACAGCATTGTCGAAGATGACGAAGCACAGGCCAGCCCCGATGTGATTTTTGCCGGGGGGAAATACCACATGTTCTTCTGTTACCGGTATAGCACGAATTATAGAGGTAAAGAAAAAGGCTATCGAATCGGCTATGCATCGAGCGTTGATCTGATCAACTGGCATCGCGACGATTCCAAGGCTGGCCTAACTGTATCGGATACGGGATGGGACGATGAGATGGTCAGCTATCCGCACGTCTTTGAGATCGATGGCAAGACCTACATGGCTTATCTCGGCAATCAGGTCGGTCGCAATGGCTTCGGTCTTGCTATTCTCGACGGAAAGTTGGGTGATGTATGACGAAGATGCGCTGGAAGAAGTTAGGTAAGATCTTCGATCCCACTCGCCATCAGCTGCCGGCAGGATGTGTCGAATACGCGCAGTCACCTCAAGCACTCGTTTTCGACGACTTTATCCGAATATACTTCTCAACTCGCGCCGTTGACACGAATGGCAAGTATCTCAGCCATATCGCTTTCGTTGATATGGATAAGACAATGGATCGGATTGTTCGAGTTTCCGACCGGCCCGTTATAGAGCTTGGGAAACTAGGCTGTTTCGACGAGCACGGTATCTTCCCGATGAACGTGATACGACATGAAGGAAAGATCTACGGCTACTCATGCGGTTGGAATCGAAGGGTTGCGGTATCGGTTGATACTGCAATCGGCCTCACCGTCAGTGACGACGACGGGTTGTCGTTCAAGAGGATCGGCGATGGGCCAGTTTTGTCTGCGTCGCTCGGCGAGCCTTGCTTGGTCGGCGATGGCTTCGTACGGTTCATCAACGGCACCTTCCACATGTGGTACATTTTCGGAACTGGATGGAAAGTATATTCCTCCGAAACCGCGCCAGACCGCACCTATAAAATCGGTCACGCAACATCCCGGGATGGCATCAATTGGCAGAAGGAAGAAGCCCGACAGATTATCGCTGATCGGCTTGGTCCAGATGAAAGCCAGGCTTTACCTACGGTCATCGAGATCGAGGGGCGCCATCATATGTTCTTTTGCTACCGGCAATCGTCAGATTTTCGCACGAATAAAAGCCGTGGCTATCAAATCGGCCACGCCTGTTCGGACGACCTGATTAACTGGTCGCGCGATGACGTCGAACTAGCAATCGAAGGAACAAGTGGCGAGTGGGATTCTGACATGCTTTGCTATCCGCATGTATTTGAGTCAGACGGTGCTATTTACCTTTTGTACAACGGAAACCACTTCGGCCGGTATGGATTCGGCGCTGCGATATTGGAGCGGACCGCTTGACCCCAAATTGGAGCCGCAACTTCGCTTCGGTAGACGAAATAGCCCGACACTTAAACGAGTGTGGTGAGAGTTTTGCAACCGAGCTCAGTGCAAGAATCGACATTGGGATCTATGCGCAGAAAATTCTTCTAAATGCCGAGCGCTTCGAGGCATGGTCGAACGGCATGTTAGTCGGATTCTTGGCTATGTATTGCAACGACGACAAGCTGAAGTCGGCATTCATTACGAACGTGAGTGTGCTTGAGGATTGGCGAGGCCGTGGAATAGCGGGGACGTTGCTTGAGCAATGCATCACTCACGCAGACGAAAAAGGCTTCGGCACAATACAGCTTGAAGTAGAGGCTGGGAATATGGCGGCAGTCGCGGTCTACGGAAAATTTGGGTTTGTGCCGTTGGGTGGCGGGCAGTCAACGCTCATTATGAAGCTGGATTTGGGGGCCAAAAAGTGACCGACAAGCGTGATTATAACAATGAAATAAAAGACACCAGTGATCATCGTTATGCTTACAATTTCGATTTCGATGTCATGCATCATTATATGCTGAAGTCCTTTATTCCATTCTTTCGTCGGGGGAGTTTACTTGAGCTTGGAAGTTTTCGAGGCGATTTCACCAAACGAGTGATGCCGTATTTTGACGACATCACCTGCGTCGAAGCATCCGACGAGGCGATAGCCATAGCGAAACGCGATCTAGGCGAAGGGCTGATATTTATCAACGACGTATTTGAAGGCGTGACGTTGCCCAAGCGCTATGACAATATTCTGCTGACGCACGTTCTCGAGCATCTGGATGATCCTGTGGGAGTGCTTAGACGTGTCAACGAGGAATGGTTGTCGGAAGGCGGTAGGCTCTTCTTGGTTTGCCCAAATGCGAACGCTCCCTCACGTCAGATCGCGGTCAAAATGGGTTTGATACGTCACAATTCGGCAGTAACGCCGGCGGAGTTGGAACACGGTCATCGGATCACATACTCGTTGGACACCTTGGAGCGTGATGCTAAATTAGCGGGGCTAAATGTGGTGCATCGCTCAGGCATCTTCTTCAAAGCGTTGGCCAATTTTCAGTGGGATCGGCTGTTGGAGACCGATATTATCTCCAGCGAATATCTCGAGGGATGCTATCACCTGGGGCAAATCTATCCCGATCTTTGCGCCAGTATTTTCCTTATGTGCGAAGCTGGCGGGACGCGGTAATTGCGTCCAATTCCAATCTTTCTTAGGTCCGGAGGGTATCGATGCCGCGTGTATCGATCTGTATTCCTGCATATAATCCCGATTATTTCGAGCTGTGCCTTCGAAGTGCACTGGCCCAGAGCTTTGTCGATGCTGAAATTCTTGTGTCTGACGACTGTCCGACCGATGCAATCAAGGTAATATGTGATAAATATGTTCGGTTTGTTCAATATAGCCGCAATCCGAATCCCGGGCCCGAGAGCAACGTGCGTCGACTGGTTCAGATTGCGAACGGCGAATACATAAAATTCCTGTTCGATGATGACGTTCTTCATCCTTTTTGCGTACAATTCCTGTTGGAGGCACTCGATGCGACAAGGGATAGAAATACGCGCCTTGCGTTTTCTCCACGCCATCTGATCGATGACCGAAATCATACGACTGGTTTCGTCAACCATTTCAACGCTTCCGGAGACGGCTTAAAAATAGTTTCCGGCCGTGATTTCCTAAGGTTGACGGCCCTCAATCATGTGAATCTTGTTGGGGAGTACACAACAGCCTTATTTCGCAAGGCGGACGCATTTGACGGCGATGGACAATTCCGGCTGTATCGCATGGAAGGTGATCTCTTCCGAGGCTTGATTGACCTGTCAGCGTGGGTTGAATTGGCTCAACTCGGCGATTTCGTTATACATCCCAAGCCGCTCTCGTACTTTAGGCGTCATGAGAACGCCACGTCGAACCCGCAGATCAACTGGAAGTTCATCTATGCGATCACCTATTATGAGGATGTGCTTAATTTTGCCTTTGAAAAAGGCTATTTGCCAGCAAGCGATTTACCTGCGTCATATCGCAACCTGGTGAATACCTACCGCTATTGGCAAAATTCATTCCCGCAGCTTAATGCAAGAATTGCACAGATCGAAGATGCATTGACATAGAGCTGGAATGACACGCCCTAGGGGAGTCGAACCCCTTTTCCCCATGGTGCCCTAACCGATAGACGACGGGCGCTTCCTATCTTCCCTCCATTTTTCGGGGTGACCGCTGCGAAGTCATCAGCCGTTGCCATAAACGCGACCTTCGTTCCGTCGACGAGGCGCGCTCCATGGCAGACCTGGTGATCGTCGCGCATCATTTCAGCGTCTGGGCTGGTCCAGAGTCCTGTCGGGGACGGCAGCTCCCGAGAACCCTCTATCGACGAACCAGCCATTTCTTGGCAACACGGCAAGCCATCGTATAGGCGGGATCGAAGACGTTGCCGACATCGTAACGCACTACCTGACCGAGCAGATGGCTGGCTGCCGTCCTGTCCAGGTCATAATCTGATGCCAGCCAATTCAACATTTCGCTGGTCGCATGCTGGAGCGCCTGATCGAGGGGCCGGGCGTTGCCGATAGTGAAGATGTCTTCGGCGGTTTCCCCACGCGGCCAGACCAGTCCGGCCTTCTTTTCCACCGTCAGCCGCACCGTGACTTCGAACGTCGTCTCGACGCCGGTGCCGACGATCTCGCCATCCCCCTGCACGGCATGGCAGTCGCCGAGGAAGAACAGGGCGCCGGGAGCTGCTACCGGGAAGCGGACCGTGGTGCCGGGGCCGAACAGCCGATAATCCATATTGCCGCCATATTCGCCGCTGGTTGCGGTCGATATTGCCTGGCCGAGGCTGGGCGCCACGCCGAAACAGCCGATCATCGGGGCGAGAGGCAGAACGAGGTTTTCGAGGCCGGCGACCGGCTCGGAAAGCCGAACGGTCAATGCCTCGCGGTCGATGACCCAGATGGCCATATCGCGCGCCGGCAGGTCGCGAACCGTCTCGGGATCGACGACATTGGCGGCGACGACGCTGCGGGTAAACCCCGTGGCCCTGGTCGGGATCATGCTGATGATCTCGACCTTCAGCGCATCTCCGGGCACAGCACCTTCCACGAAGATCGGGCCGTTCATCGGATTGGGGCCGGATGTCTGGTTGACGCCGTCCTTGTCATACCCGACGGCGTCGAGCGTCTCAGTGACCACGGTGTCGCCGTCGGCGATACGCAGGGCCGGCGGAAGAGAGCCGATGACATTGTGAAAGATCGTCGGAATGAAGCGGTGAGTGGTCATGAGAATATGGCTCTCGCTCGTTTCGAATATCATGAGCCTGCGGCTGAACTGCCCGGCGGAGAGAGTTCGAGACTAGATCAGAGATTGCCTGCAATGCCAATATCCGCAGCATCGCCCGAAAATGCAGTTCGGCCGCAATGCCGGCGGCCGATAGCAGGTTGTCAAATCAGCCTATCTCCAAGCACCGGGCAGGATTCGCTGCGGATTTCTCATCCCAATAGGAGATCAGACATTCAGAATTTGAAGCTCGTGCCGACCGTCACCTTTTGCTGATTAACCTCGAAATCGCCGAGCGCCGAGCCGAAATCCTTGCGTCCGAAATCGTCATAGCGATATTCAGCGCGCATCATGATATTGTCGGTCAGGGCGCGTTCTACACCGCCACCGGCGGTCCAGCCAATCAGAATGTCGTCCTTCTTGCCAATTCCAGGCACGTCGACTTCTCCGCCCGCGGCCGCCAAACCCCCGGTTCCATAGATCAGCGTACGGTCCAAGGCATATCCCACACGTCCACGCGCCGAGCCATCCCATTTGAGGGAAACGTCACTCCCATCCTTCCAGTTGTAGTTGAAATCATTCTCGATACCGAAGACGAAAGGGCCGTGCTGGAAATTATATCCGCCGTAGATACCCGTCGAACCTCCATCAAGATTCTGCTCGGAACCGTCGAGGTAGCTCGCATGTGTCGAGGTGTATCCGCCTTGAAGCCCGAGATAAAATCCCGACCAGTCGAAGGCGGACTGGGTCTGTCCCTGTTGAACGTAAGCAGGATCCTGAACCACGGCATCGGCGGCAAAGGCCGGCACCGCCGAGAAAGCCACAGCGGCCAGCGCGATTATCTTTGTGTACATTAAAGTGCCTCGTCATTTCGATGATTGGAGAACGCTTCAGCAAACCGGCAAGTCGGCTGGGACCGATTCATTATGCTGCGGTTCGGTGTTGCGGTTTGCACTTCATTGTTGAGATATGTTGCGACCTTGGGCGTCCTTGAGACGGCGCATCGCACTTGGGAAAGTCAACCTGACCAGGTGGCCGAAAGGCCTGCCGCCCGCGTGAGGATGACGAGGCGCTAGGCAGAGATATTGGAACAACGAAAATAGTTGATTGCTAGTCTCATCTTTAGTACCGAGCTATCACCCGGTTAAAGGATGTCACGTGGCTATGCTCCCCCCGACGCACGATCCGCCTCGAACGGCTGAAACTTTTGTCGCCGAAAATATAGGTCTTTTGATAGAGGGGAACGAGATTCTCCGCGATGTAAGTCTCAAATTTCCGGCAGGAGAAGTTGTGGCACTGGTCGGCCACAACGGCTCCGGTAAATCCAGTCTTCTCAAGATGTTGGCTCGCCAGCTTGTGCCGAGCGCTGGATCGATCTCTTACGGCAACCGGGATCTTAGGACGTATGGTGAACGCGTCTTCGCTCGTTCGGTCGCATATCTGCCCCAGGATGTCACGACCGGATCGGAAATGACAGTCCGCGAGCTTGTGGGATGCGGTCGCTATCCGTGGCACGGGGCGCTTGGCCGCTTCACCAAGAACGATGAAGGGAAAGTCGAGGAAGCCCTCCGAGCAACGCATATCGAGAAGTTCGCCCACCGTATCGTCGGAACATTGTCAGGCGGTGAGCGGCAACGTGCCTGGATCGCGATGCTGATCGCTCAGGATGCTCGCTGCCTGTTGCTCGACGAACCGACTGCGGCACTCGATGTTGCGCATCAGATTGAGGTGCTCTCCCTTGTGCGACGCTTGGCGCACGAGCTTGGAAGCAGTGTCGTCATCGTTCTCCACGACATCAACATGGCCGCTCGCTTCTGCGATCGGATCCATGCATTGAAACGCGGTCGCGTTGTTGCGAGCGGAACGCCGAGCGCGATCCTTGCGCCAAACACGCTGCAAGAGATCTATGGGATCGACATGGATGTGATCTCCGCGCCCAACCTGCCTTATCCGCTCGCCTATGTTTGCTGAGGCTAGGCGTGCAATGGGTGTTACGCGGCGCTCCCTTTTGCAGTTCGCGGCGGCCTCGGTCGTTCCAGCTCCGCTGTTTGCGCAGTCGATAGGCCCAAGGATCGTCAGCCTCGACTATGGCCTTGCGTCCACTCTCTTATCCCTCGGATTGCCTCCGGCCGGGATTTCGGACCTCGCCGATTGGGACAGATGGGTTGTCGAGCCGCCGATGCCAAAATCCGTCGTCGATATTGGCAGTTCGTTCGAGGTCAATTTTGAAATTCTCGTCACGCTGAAGCCCGACATTATCTTGACCACACCTTACCTGGATGAGCTGTTGCCCAAGCTACAGTCGGTGGCGAAAGTCGTTCGGCTGGAAGTCTTTACGCCGGGCATTGGATCTATTCTTCCCGCTGCCATCGCGGCGACGCGTAAATTGGCTGGTGAGCTTGGCCGCGAGAATGAAGCAGAGCAGTTCCTCGCGCGCGCCGACGCCTTCTTCGAGCGATGCGGCAGTCGGCTGGCGGGCAAGAACCTGCCGCCAGTCGCCCTCGTGAATTTCATGGATGCCCGCCATGTCCGCATCTACTCGAGTCCTGGGCTGTTCCACAATGTGCTCGAGCGCATCGGTGTCCGCAACGCCTGGACCAGAGAGTCGAACTACTGGGGTTTTGAAACGATCGGTATTGAAGATCTCTCCAAGATCACCGATCCGGACGCGCGTCTGATCGCCTTTGATCCCGTTCCTCCGGACGTTCTTCCGAAACTCGCTCAGAGCCCGCTGTGGAACAGGCTGGCGTTTGCGCGACCGGGCCATCTGTCGATTCTGCCGCCGGCCCTGATGTTTGGCATGGTGAACGAGGCCATGCGCTTCGCGGGCCTTTTGACAGATCTTCTGGAAAAAGAAGCATGATGATATCCCGCCGCGACAATATCGGGCCAGCAATTGTCTTCCTCCTCCTGATTGGCGGTGGAGGCGTGGCATCGTGGTTTCTTGCCGCTCCGGCGCTGTCAGAAATGGCTCGACCGGATTACGATGTCACGCGAATGGTGTTCACCTATTCGACGCTTCCCCGTCTTGCGACGGCGCTGATTGCCGGAGCCGCGCTCGCCTTGTCGGGGGCGCTGTTTCAGCAAGTTTTGCGAAACCCGCTCGCCGATCCGACCACCCTCGGCGTGTCGGCCGGAGCAAACCTGGCGCTGGTGGTAACATCGCTGTTTCTCCCCGACTTGCTTGGCGCCGGCCGTGATCTTGTCGCTCTGATCGGCAGTGCGACCGCTGCCGTGATCGTCGTCAGCCTGGGCGCGCGCCGCGGTTTTTCGCCTTATTCGCTTGTTCTGTCGGGGCTGGTTCTCAGTCTATGGTGTGGTGGCCTCTCTGCCATCCTGACCTATTTGAACCAGCGCTATCTCTCGAGCCTGTTCATCTGGGGCGCCGGCTCGCTGGCACAGCAAAGCTGGGTCATTCCCTTGTCGCTTCTTTGGAAGTTCGGCGCCATCGCCATCGTCTGCGCTTTCGTGATGAGACCGCTTTCGCTGCTCGATCTTGGCGAGAGCAGTTCCACGGCACTCGGCGTCCGATTGGTCCGCCTGCGTTTCGTTGTCGTCGCCCTTGCTGTCGCGCTTGCAGCATTTGTCACGAGCGCCGTTGGGGTCATTGGTTTCATCGGACTGGTCGCGCCGACGATTGCGCGATTGTCCGGAGCACGGCGTCCCGCGCAGCTCATCTTCTGGTCCCCCCTGATCGGCGCCGGGCTGCTTCTCTTCGCCGACTCTGTTCTGCAATTGGTCGCGGGTGGGCTTGGTGATTTTTTGCCGACGGGGGCGGTAACAGCCATCTTCGGTTCGCCGCTGCTTCTCGCGCTCCTGCCGCGTCTGAAGATCCGTCATAGACTGCAGCAATCGCCGGCGTTCAAACGGTCCCGCCGGTGGGATGGAACGGCACCGGTCATCATCGCGGCTGCCGGCCTGCTTGTGCTATTGACGGTCAGCGTTTTTCTCGGACGTGACGTCAATGGCGGCTGGGCTCTCGCTTCCGGCGAGTTCTCGTACGATGTCCTTGCCATCAGGATACCTAAAATCCTCGCCGCCCTGACATCGGGCGCGATGCTTGCGGTCGCGGGCTCTATTCTTCAGCGGCTGACCGGCAACGAAATGGCAAGTCCCGAAGTTCTGGGAATCAGTGCCGGAGCGACCTTCGGAGTTGCGATTGCCCTCTTTGCCGTCGCTCCAGGGTTTTCCGGTCAATTTGCCTTTGCCGTGGCCGGTGCGATCAGTGTGCTTGTCGTCATCTTCGCTAGCTCCCGGCGATCGGCGTTCGCTCCCGAGCGAGTCGTGCTTGCGGGCATTGCCTTAAGCGCGATGGTCGATGCCGTCGTCGGCGTGTTGAGCTCGACGGGAGATCCGAGAGCTGTTCTGCTGATGCGGTGGATGAGCGGGTCCACCTATCTTATCGAGGGATCGACCGCCGCAACGGAGGTGGCGCTCGGCGCCGTGCTGATCGCCGTCTCCCTCGCCGTCCGCCGCTGGCTTGACATACTTCCCCTTGGGCCGTCTCCTTCGGCGGCGGTCGGTGTACCATTGGCGAAATCGCGATTTGCGCTTTTTGGCCTCGCAGGATTGTTGACGGCTGCCGCGACGCTGACGGTTGGCCCATTGTCATTCATTGGCCTCATGGGACCTCACCTTGCGCGGGAGGCGGGATTGGCACGCGCGCTGCCGCAAATGCTTGGTGCCGCTCTGATCGGAGGGGGGCTTATGGTTGCTGCCGATTTCGTCGGCCGCACGATCGTATCGCCCTACCAGATTCCTGCCGGTCTTGTTTCCGCTCTCATCGGCGCACCGTTCTTGATGCTGTTGATGCGGAAGCGCGTTGTCGGCTGAGGGGGTGCCCACGCAACACCATCAATGATCTCACCTTGGCGTCGTCTCATTCGCCCGCAAGTTGGCCCTGCCTCTTGCTCCGAGGCGGGCCAGTACGGGCGGGGAGAACGACCGGCCGGACCACTTCAATACGCTTTCGCGAAAGACCTGTCGCTCCTCCTCGGAGGCAAACAATCTCGCCGGCCACGGATGAGAGACCATCTTGGACATCCAAAAGTGGAAGGTTCCGGCATCCTCTTCGAGCGCATAGAGCGAATCCCAGGTACATGTGACCGTCTGACCCAGGACCGTGTAGCTGATGCCGCTCTGGTCCACGGTAGACTCGACGGGCCTGCCGATCGCTTCCGCCTTCACCAGTCGTCGGCGATACATGGAACGCAGGAATCGCCGGATCGGCCCGAGCAACAGAAAGACCCCGAGCGCGCCAGCAACGATTGTTGCGAGGACATAGATAGCGAATGTCCCGACGTCACCGGCCTGCCATTTGTCGAAATTGGTAATCAGCGCGACGAACAGCGCAACGATTCCCGCTGCCCCCACGGTTGGACCGGTTGGCAGAAGCTGCCGCGATGCATGCTGGATATCACGATGGTCGTCGAGTTCTAAAGCGAAAGTTTCGCGGAAGCCGGGCCGATTCGGGGACGGCCAAATTTTCGGGACTGAGCTCGGGGAACTCTCGGACATGTTCAACCTGCCAAATTGGAGCACGTTCGAAATGAAAACTCGCTCTTAGGTAGAGGCGGCTCCCTCTTGCGTCAATCAAAGCCTCGTCATGGGGTTATCATTTCCGGAATGGACCAAATGCAGTCCACATTGCCGAGAGGGTGATCCCTTGGCGCAGATTGCGAGCGCCGCTTTGATTGGACAAGGCGGCGTCCGCCAACCTTTACCAGGAATACTTCAGGGTGCCGACGACCTTGCGCCGATCGCCGTAATATTCTGTGCCGAAGTAGCTGCTGGCGACATATTTGCGATCGAACAGATTCGTCGCGTTGACGGCAAGCGTCACGTCAGGCGTCACCTTGTAGCTGACGGCTGCGTCGACGAGCGTATAGGCTGCGACCGATACGGTGTTCGCCTCGTCCCCATGGGTCTGGCCGATATAACGCACACCGCCGCCGAGCGTCAGGTCGCCGCGCTTTCCGTCTCCAGGGACCGTGTAGTCGAGCCAGGCCGATGCCAGATGCCGCGGCACGCGCGAGGGCCAGTTGCCGATATTGCCGCCGGTTCCGTCCTCGCGGATTTCGGCATCCCAATAAGAATAGGCAAGTGTGAGATTGACCCGGTCGTTGATGGCGGCTTTGCCTTCCAGCTCGATGCCGCGCACGCCGACCTTGCCGATCTGCTCCAAGCGCAAACAAGACCGTCGTGTTTATGTGGGCTTCTCGACGACGGCGAATGCAATGAAGGACCCGTCAGAGAGAGCGAGCGCCGTTGTGGCCGTGGCGATAGCAAAGCGTTGGTCTTGTCGAAAATCCCAGAGTTTCGTAGCGAGAGAAGAATGCCACGCGACCAGAGCGCCCGCGTCTCTTTCGGAAGTCACGGGAAATTCTTAGCTCAATTGTCAGCTGACAATGGCGGCCGTGTCCGCATCCATCAACCCGACCCTTCGTTACAGCCCATTTGCCAACTCACCGGCGAGCGACCGAGCTTAGCAATCGGTTCTCATTTATAGGCAGACGAACGGCATGAGCTTTCAGCCTCCAGCCCGCGGACGGGTTCATTGCTGGAGGGCTTGTCACTAGCGTCCTCGGTTTCGGCATCGCGGCGTGACGGGGCAAGGCCGAGCATCTGTTCGAGACGGCCGGCATTAAGCGGGGCGCTTATTCCCTTGAAATTCATAGTCCATCTTTCGTCTGCGGATCGATTGCGTGGAGTTGCAGAGATAAGCGCAATTTAAACCTGCCGAGAACCGTCTGTCGGAGTTATCACCATGTATTCCAACGTGGGCAGGAAAGGGGAGGGCTCTCATCTTGAAGCGCACCCCGAAATGCGTCATGGGGCAGCGCCGGACGTCTCGAATTGCTGAGCCTACCGCGCCTTCGTTCCCTCGCGATTGGTAAAATGCGCGTTGCCCAACCCCGTGCCGATGGTCAGCACCGCCCATCTCGACACGTCGTTCATAAAAGGGATCTGCGACAATCCCTGCACGACGGCATCGTTGTGCATCATTACGAATGTGCTGTCGTCGCCGATCTCAGGAATGGCCTTCATCAGTGCGGCAGGAAGGTTGAAGCTGTCGCTCTCCCAGTTTCCGCCGGGCAGGTTCTGTCCGCCGCGTTCGATGGAGCCATCGGCTTTGATGATGCCGGGGCATGCGATCCCGATGATGGGTGCTGGCTTGAGATTGGCCTTCTCGGCCTTGCCGATCAGATCCTGCAACATCGCGGCCAACTTCTCGACGGTCGCAGTGCGGCTTGGCTCGTCGTCGGCATGACGCCAGATGGCCGAATCCCAGACGCTCGCATCCGCAAAATTCGGCACGTCGTCCTTTCCGAATTTAACGACGCCGGCGCGAACATTGGTGCCGCCGATATCGACGGCCAGAATCGCCTCATGGCCTTTGAACATCCAGCGCGGCATCAGATGGACCGCACCGATCAGCCCGGCCTCATCGGGGTGGTGAACGATCGGCACGACCTCGACGGCGATGCCGGCCGCCTTGAGAATAACCATCGTCCTGGCGATCGCCAGTTCGCCAAAATGGCTCCGTCGGAAGCCGCCGCCAACGACGATGCGTTCCGTCTTTCCCCAGCGTTTGTCCTTCAGAAACTTGCCTATCACATCGGCAAAGTCCTGGGCAAAATCCTCCACAGCCCCCATGATCAACGCCGCCGCCGCCAAATCATCGCCCTTCAAAATAGCGTCGATTTTTTTCTTGGAGAGCTTGTCGGTCTCAATCTTGCCGATCGGGTCGTCTCCGACCTTGCGGATGCGTTTTCTCCAATCATCAAGCTTCTGTTGGAAAGTCTTCTTGTTTGCGTTGTCGCCAACGAAACCATTCTTGTCACGCAGTTCGTTGTTGTAATCGTCGATCACCACCAATGGCAGGTTTAAAGCGCCATGTGCCAGCGGGGCATTGACCTCATCACGGGGATCTGAACTGCTTTTGGCCATTAATGTACCTTCTAGGGCGCGAGTGCTCGAACGGGCGGCGAGACACAACGCGGACTAGCCTCAGGATGTTCCGGAGTGTGAAAAGCCACCTTGTCCTTGTCGGCCGGCGACCTAGCTTCAATGATTGCAGAGTTTGGAGAATGCCGTGCAGGACGACGACGCTACTCAGGAAATGCTTTCACTGGTCTTGGAAGAGCCCGACCACTGGGCGATGTTTCTCGATATCGATGGGACGCTGCTCAATCTTGCGCCCACGCCGGATGCGATCGAGGTTCCAGAGGCGCTTCCGGGACAACTTCATCGCCTGTCGAACAAACTTGGCGGTGCCTTGGCACTGGTCACCGGACGATCGCTTGCCTATGCGGACGCGCTGTTCAAACCCTTTGCATTTCCGACAGCAGGCCTGCACGGCGCCGAAATCAGGAACGCCGCGGGCATGCAGACGGTCGAGGCGACAGCTGAGTTTCAGGCGCTGAAGCATGCGCTGACGGCGGAAGCCGAGCACTATCCTGGAGTCTTGATCGAGGATAAGGGTGCGGCCGTTGCCGCCCATTACCGGCTCGCGCCAGAATATGAAAAGGTGCTCGAAGACCGCATGCACCACTATGCTGAGCTCGCCGGGCCGAACTGGGCATTGCAGCTCGGCAAGATGGTATTCGAGCTGCGTCCGGCACGGTCGAGCAAGGGCGATGCGCTGGAACGGTTTTTCCAGTCCGACCCGTTCAAGAACCGCTGCCCGATTACCATCGGCGATGATCTGACCGACGAGTCGATGTTTGCGATCGCCAATGCGCGCGGCGGCGTTTCCGTGCGTGTCGGTGCGATCGGCGCCCCTAGCTGCGCCACAAGCCGGCTGTCCTCTTCTGCGCTGGTCAGAAACGTCATTGCAGCCCTGGCCGCCTGAGGCCGGCCCTTAGACGATCTGAAATGCGGATTGCTGTCGTCTTTACGCCGGCTGCGCAGCGTCTATTGTCAAAAAAGTATCGGTTTTGACCGGGAATCGTGGTGGCGGGCGTGACATGAGCCCATTACACTCCCCTTCAACAATAAAAGCCAAAAAGAATTTGGCTGGCGGGCCTGGAACCGTCCTCGGAGGAGGAGACAATGGAACCTGACTTGGAAGTCATTCAGATCCGGCCCGGCGAATCTTTCGCAACGAAGGCGCATGGCTATCCCTACCATACTGTTCGCTGGCATTTTCACCCGGAATACGAACTTCATCTCGTCGTGGCGACAACGGGACGGTATTTCGTCGGCGACTTCATCGGCGAATTCGAGCCTGGTAATCTCGTTCTTGCTGGTCCCAATCTCCCCCACAACTGGATCAGCGATGTCCCGAAGGGCTCGAGCATTCCGCTTCGATGCCAGCTCATCCAGTTCAGCGAGGGCTTCATCAGCGACACGATGAAGGTGCTGGCCGAGCTCGGCCCGTTCGATCCGGTTCTTGAAGCCTCCCGCCGCGGCGTGCTGTTCGGCGCCGATACCAGCCGGCAGGTTGCTCCCCTGATGAACGAGGTGCAGCAGGCGCATGGTGTGCGTCGCATCGAGCTGTTCATGATGATCGTCGGCCTGCTCAGCCGGGCGCAGGATTCCCAGCTTCTCGCCAGCCCGAGCTATTTGCCCGATCCATCGGGCTACATGTCGGCCGGCATCAACAAGGCGCTCGCCTATATCAGAGAGAACCTCACGAAATCCTTCGACGAAGCTGATCTCGCGGCGATCGCCGAACAGTCGACCGGCGCCTTTTCGCGAGGCTTCCGCCGCCATACCGGCATGTCGCTGGTACAATATGTGAAACGCCTGCGCATCAATCTCGCCTGCCAGATCCTGATGAGCGATGACCATGCATCGATCACCGATATCTGCTTCGAGGTCGGCTTCAACAACCTGTCCAACTTCAACCGGCAGTTTCTCGCGGAAAAAGGCATGACGCCTTCGCGTTTCCGGCGGTTGTTGGGTGACAATATCAATGTGGCAAAGGCGGCCTAGAGCAATTCCAGCAAAAGTGCGCAGCGGTGTTGCGTCCGGAATTGCGTAAAACAAAAGACAGAGCATTTCCGTGACTCGGAGAAAAACGGAAATGCTCTGGAGGAGCCGAACGAGCACGGTCCAAGGGACGAGGGAGGACAAGGAGGAGGAGCGAAAACTGACACTGACTTTGAACGTGGGCGTGCGATGAGCGGCTCGCGATCGGAGATGCTTGTCCTCAAAAACATCAAACGCCGGGACAGGCGCGACCGTTCATTCAGCCGAACGGCCACAGCAGGCAGTGCAATCACGAACCTACACAATTTTTACCAATGGGAGGAGATGGAAATGATGAAATTCTCAACACAGGCGGCAGGCGCCGCGGTATTTGTCCTGTCCTTGCTGGGCGGTACTTCCGCCTTTGCGCAAACGGCCGTTTCGGATGCGACAGTGGCATTCCTCATGCCCGATCAGGGCTCTACCCGCTACGAAGAGCACGATCACCCGGGCTTCGTCGCGGAAATGAAGAAGCTTTGCGCGTCGTGCAAGGTTCTCTATCAGAACGCCGATGCCGATATCGCAAAACAGCAGCAGCAGTTCAATTCGGCGATCACCCAGGGCGCCAAAGTCATCGTGCTGGACCCGGTGGATTCGGCAGCGGCTGCATCGCTCGTCCAGCTCGCACAGAGCCAGGGTGTGAAGGTCATTGCCTATGACCGTCCGATTCCGAAAGGCAAGGCCGATTTCTACGTCTCCTTCGACAACAAGGCGATCGGCAAGGCAATTGCGGAATCGCTCGTCCAGCATCTGAAGGCTGAGAATGTGCCGACCGATGGAGGCGGCATCCTGCAGATCAACGGTTCGCCGACCGATGCGGCTGCCGGGCTGATCAAGGACGGCATTCATGAGGGTCTGGCGAGCGGTGGATACAAGACGCTTGCCGAATTCGATACGCCCAACTGGCAGCCCTCGAACGCCCAGCAATGGGCGGGTGGCCAGATCACCCGTTTCGGCAAACAGATCGTGGGCGTGGTCGCAGCCAATGACGGCACGGGTGGTGGCGCCATCGCAGCCTTCAAGGCCGCGGGTGTCGATCCCGTGCCGCCGGTAACCGGCAATGATGCGACGATCGCGGCACTGCAGCTGATCATCGCGGGGGATCAGTACAATACGATCTCCAAGCCGAGCGAAATCGTCGCCGCCGCCGCTGCCGACGTCGCCGTGAAGCTCCTGGCCGGAGAAACGCCGAAGGCCGAAATGACGCTCTACGACACGCCGGCGCAGCTTTTCGTCCCTGCCGTCGTCACCGCCGAAAACCTCAAGGCCGAGATCATCGACAAGAAGATCAACACCGCCGAGGAGCTGTGCACCGGCCGCTATGCCGACGGGTGCAACAAGCTTGGCATTACGAAGTAATCCGCAAGGAAAGCGCGCCCGGTCGCCGGTCGCGCTTTCCGTTGCTCTTTCCGAAAGGCCAGGCGATGTCTGAAACCTCTCACAATCTTGACCCTTCCCGTCAGCCTGTTCTCAGTCTGCGCGGAATATCGAAGAACTTCGGGGCGGTGTCGGCGCTCACCGATATCGAACTCGACGTGTATGCCGGCGAGGTCGTGGCGCTGGTGGGCGACAATGGCGCCGGCAAATCGACGCTGGTCAAGATCCTGGCCGGCGTGCATCAGCCAAGCTCGGGCACGATCCTGTTCGAAGGCAAGCCGGTAAACCTGCCGAGCCCAAGTGCGGCTCTCGGCCTCGGCATTGCAACAGTCTTCCAGGATTTGGCACTTTGCGAAAATCTCGACGTCGTCGCCAACATCTTCCTCGGCAAGGAGCTCAGCCCCTATCAGCTCGATGAGGTCGCCATGGAGATCCGCGCCTGGCAACTCTTGAATGAGCTTTCGGCCCGCATTCCAAGTGTGCGCGAGCCCGTCGCCTCACTTTCCGGCGGACAGCGCCAGACGGTAGCGATCGCCCGATCGCTGCTGCTCGAGCCGAAACTGATCATGCTCGATGAACCCACAGCAGCGCTCGGCGTTGCCCAGACCGCTGAAGTGCTTGACCTAATCGAGCGCGTGCGGGAACGCGGCCTCGCTGTCATCATGATCAGCCACAACATGGAGGATGTGCGCGCCGTCGCCGATCGCATCGTCGTCCTTCGCCTCGGTCGCAACAATGGCACCATGCTGCCCGACGCGTCCAACGAGCAGCTCGTCAGCGCCATCACCGGTGCATCCAACAATTCCGTCTCCCGCCGCGCGTCGCGCCGCCAGGCGCAAAGGCAACCGAACGAGGAGGGCAGGCCATGATGAAGACCATCGACAATGATCCGGTAGCACCGGCGTTGCTCGACCGGCGTGATGAGAGAGTGCGCCATGACGACAGTTTCGGCGGCTCGATCCAGGCCTTTTGGGATCGCATCCGCTCCGGCGATCTCGGCTCACTGCCGGTCATTGTCGGCCTGGCGATCATCTGGACGGTGTTTCAGGCGCTTAATCCGGTGTTTCTCTCCAGCAGCAACCTCGTCAACATGCTGTTCGACTGCTCGACGGTCGGCGTCATCTCGCTTGGTATCGTCTGTATCCTGATGGTGGGTGAGATCGACCTTTCCGTCGGCTCCGTCAGCGGCTTCGCCTCGGCGTTGGTCGGCGTCTTCTGGGTCAACCAGGGTTGGCCAGTGGTCCTTGCAGTCCTCGCCGCCATGATCGTCGGCGCCCTGATCGGCTCGCTCTACGCGTTTGTCTTCAACCGCTTTGGCATGCCGAGTTTCGTGTCCACCCTGTCCGGACTGCTCGCGGTTCTCGGCCTGCAGCTCTATATCCTCGGAGCGACGGGTTCGATCAATCTTCCCTATGGCTCCTGGCTCGTGAGTTTCGGCCAGATCATGGTCATGCCGGACCCGATCGCCTATCTACTGGTAGCACTTGCCGGCATTGCCTTCTTCTTCTCCAGTTACCGCACGTCGGCGCGCCGGCGGGCGGCCGGCTTGTCGGCAAAATCGGCCCGCGGACTGCTTATCCGCGCTGTCATCATCACACTCGCCCTGGAAGCAGTCGCGTTCTATCTCAACCAGTCGCGCGGCATTCCGTGGATGTTCGGTCTTTTCGTCGGGCTCGCCGTCGCCATGAACTATGCACTGACGCGCACCAAATGGGGACGCTCCATGCACGCCGTCGGCGGCAACAGGGAAGCGGCCCGTCGTTCCGGCATCAACGTCTCGCGGATCTACACGAGCGCCTTCGTCATGTGCGCCCTGCTTGCGGCAACCGGCGGCGTTCTCTCTGCCGCCCGGCTGGCGACGGCAAGTCAGCAGGCCGGCACCGGCGACGTCAATCTCAACGCCATCGCTGCGGCGGTCATCGGCGGCACGAGCCTGTTCGGCGGGCGTGGCAGTGCCTATTCAGCCCTTCTCGGCATCATCGTCATTCAGTCGATCGCCAGCGGGCTGACGCTTCTCGATCTGTCATCGTCGCTTCGATACATGATCACGGGCGCCGTCCTTGCCGTCGCCGTCATCGTCGACTCGCTGGCACGCCGATCGCGGATCTCGCACGGCCGGGCTTAGAGCAATTTCAGCAAAAGTGCGCAGCGGTTTTGCGTCCGGAATTGCGTGAAAACAAAGAGATAGAGCACTTCCGTGATTCGAAGAAAACGGAGATGCTCTAAGCAACCAGGAAACCAGAGGAAGAGAATGGGACAGGATCTGTCTGGAAAAGTTGCGGCCGTCACCGGAGCGGCGTCGGGTATCGGCCTTGAATGCGCCAAGGCTTTGCTTGCCGCGGGCGCTCGGGTCGTGCTGGTTGACCGCAATGAAGAAGCCTTGAAGGAAATCTGCTCGAAACTCGACGCAAACGCCATTCCGTTGGTCATCGATCTCACCGATCCGAAAAGCGTTGAAGGGATGATGCCGCAGATCCTGGAAAAAGCGGGCCAGCTGGATATCTTCCACGCCAATGCCGGCTCTTACATCGGCGGTGAGGTATTGGGTGGCGACCCTGATGCCTGGGACCGCATGCTCAATCTGAACATCAACGCCGCATTCCGCTCGGTGCATGCCGTTCTGCCGCATATGGTCGAGCGCAAGACCGGCGATATCATCCTGACGAGTTCCGTTGCCGGCATGATCCCGGTCGTCTGGGAACCGATCTACACCGCCTCGAAACATGCGGTCCAGGCATTCGTCCATACGCTAAGGCGGCAGGTGGCCAAGCATGGCTTGCGCGTCGGCGCCATCGCTCCCGGTCCGGTCGTCACCGCCCTTCTCAGCGATTGGCCGCAGGAGAAGCTGGATGAGGCGCTCGCCGCGGGCGGCCTGATGGAGGCGAACGAAGTGGCCGAGGCCGTGCTTTTCATGCTGACGCGCCCACGCAACATTACGATTCGCGATCTCGTTATCCTGCCGCAGAGCGCCGACATCTGACGAAAGCGCGATCGCCATCAACAATCGCCGAGAGGAAACGGACATGATCTTCGACAGATTTCGCCTGAACGGACAGGTGGCGCTGGTGACCGGCGGCACGCGCGGCATCGGGCTTGCGATCGCCGAGGCGCTCGGCGAGGCGGGCGCCAAAGTCATCATCACGGGCCGAAGCCGCAATGCAGCGGCAGAAGACCGGCTCTCCAAGGCCGGCGTCGATTGCGATTTCATCGCCGCCGACCTGATGAAGGAAAGCGCTGCCGACGAACTCGTCACTGAAAGCCTTTCACGGGCGGGACGGCTCGACATCCTTGTCAACAATGCCGGCATCGCCATTCATGGCGACAGCGGCGAGTTCTCCGATGCCATCTGGCGCGAGATCATGACCGTCAATGTCGATACCGTCTTCCGCGCCTGCCGGGCGGCACTCGCACCCATGCGGCGTCAGGGCGGCGGCGCCATCCTCAATATCGGCTCGATTTCGGGCATCGTTTCCAACATTCCGCAGAACCAGGTCGCCTATAACGCCTCCAAGGCGGCCGTCCACATGATGACGAAGAGCCTCGCCAGCGAGGTTGCCGCCGAGAATATCCGCGTCAACGCCATCGCCCCCGGCTATATTGAGACCGATCTGTCGCGTGGCGGCATCGACAATCCCGACTGGTTCCCGACCTGGCGCAGCATGACCCCGATGGGACGCGTCGGGCAGCCGGAGGAGGTGGCGGGTGCCGCATTGTTCCTCTGCTCCGCGGCGGCAAGTTATGTCACCGGCGAAGTGCTGGTTATCGACGGCGGCTATACGACGCGGTAAGACGCGGGCACCGGGTAGGGTAGGGCGTTCGCAGCCGCTTGATCGGGGGCGAGTGTCTCCCCTGCGATCCTGCCGATTGTCCTCTGCGCGCGATATTCTGAATGATTACGACACAGACGCCGACACTTAGCGGGTATCGGGGTGTTATCGGCTCACACTCGCGCATAGAGCACGTGCTCACGCCAGGCAATCGAGCATCCACTGGACACCGAAGCGATCCGTGAACTTGCCATAATAGCTTCCCCATGGCTGGACGGCGAGTGGTGTCGTGATCTCTCCGCCCTCGGCCAGCCGTGCGAATAGGCTGTCGGTACTGTCGCGGTCGTCCATGATCAGCATGTGGGCGGAGCCTCGCATCGGCTCCGCATCATGATTGTCCGAGGCGAAGAACAGAACATCAGGTCCTTCGAAACGAGCGTGCATCACCTTGCCCCGCATGGCTTTGCTGGCAACGGGCATCCCGTCCATGCCGTGGCGCTTCAATTGCGTGATCCGGCCAAGCCCGCATTCGGCATAGAAGGCGAGCGCCTCTTCGCAACCGGTGGAAAAGAACAGATAGTTAGCAAGCTGCATGGCTTGGCTCCGTCAAGGCGCCGGACCGCGACGCCTTGGTGTCGCCGGCCCGGCATTGCAAGTCTGAGATTTCCGAGCGTACGCCGCGATCGTTACGAGGCGGCAACCGCACCCTGGATGGCACCGACGAGATCGGCATTGTTGTAGCTGCGGCCGGCGATACCCCAGGCCCCTTCAGGCGCGTAGACGATGTTCGACCATATATGTTCGCGCTTCAGCCGGCCTTCGGCGGCCTGTTCGATGACATCGGCCGCTTTTTCGAAGAAAGCCTGTTTTGCTTCAGCGCTCACCAGCGCGATCTCGGGCAGCTTGAGCTCGACGAAAGCTGCAGCGATCGGCTCTCCCGCCGCAAGCACATGCTCCTGCGGCAGCACATTGATCGTGCCGATGATATTGGCTGTCATGAAGTCATTGCCGGTCAAGCCGGCGGCATCGAGCACCGCGTCCGTCAATCCGGCAAAGGCTTGCGCCTGAGCCTGCTGCGAAAGTAGGCCTTCGGGCACGGTGAGTGTGATAGGCATCGTATATCTCCCTGTTTGAACCGTGACCGCTTCTGATATATACCGATCACTCTTTATGAATACACATCGATCACTCTCTTAGCAAGACATAAAGAGTGATCACTCCAAAAGGGACATAGATGCGATATAGTGCCGTACATAAGCAGGAGACCCGAACGCGCGTCATCGCGGCGGCTGGACAGGTTTTCAGAAAGGAAGGCTATGGCGGTGCTGGCATCGATGCATTGACCAAGGCCGCAGGGGTGACCAACGGTGCCTTCTACGGACACTTCAAGTCCAAGGGTGAAGCCTTTCGCACCGCCGTCCTGACGGGCCTGGAAGAGCTGCGGCAAGGAATTGCGGCGCTGAAGGCCAGGCAACCGAAAGACTGGCTGACGACATTCGTCGGCTACTATCTCGGCTATAAAAGAACTTGCGATCTGGGCGAGAGCTGCGCTCTGCCGAGCCTCTCCCCCGACGTCATGCGCGCAGACGATGAAACACGAAGCGCCTATACGGCAGAACTCAAACGTCTCATCGAGGAAGTTGCGGTCGGCTTGCCGGAGGGTGAGATACCAGGCCAATCCGAAACACGCCGGGAAGATCAGGCGATCTTGCTACTCGCCATGCTCAGTGGCGGTGTAACCCTCGCCCGCGCTGCTTCCGACCCGGCGCTGTCCAAACGCATTGCAGATGTCATCGCGCAGGCGGCATTGACGGCGATAGAACCTGGAAACTGATCCACTCGCTTGATGACATTGCTCAGGACGGGGCAGTGCCGGGATCGCCCTTCCGCGCAATGCCCCTATCAGTCTCTGGAGCGCCAGTTCGGTCCCGGGATGGTGATTTCGAACTCGGTGCCGGCGCCGGTCGTCTGCAGCAGGCGGATCGTCCCGCCATGCGAGCTCAGCATGGCGCGGACGATACCGAGGCCCATGCCGGTGCCGCCCTGTTCGCGGCGGGTGGAGAAGAACGGCTGAAAGATGCGTTGGCGATTTGCCTCGGAAATACCGCTGCCGTCGTCACGAACAAGAATGACGGCTGTTCGGGCGTCGGTTGACACTCTGAGTTCCAACAGTGTGGCGCCGTGCTGAAGAGCGTTTTCGGCAAGGTTGGCAAAGACGATGGCGGCTGCTTCCTGAGGAAGAGCAAGAGATATTTCCGTATCGCCTGAGCCGGAAATATCCAGGGTGGGAAATTGCACGCCCAGTGAGGATATGATGTCGGTGACACTGCTTCTGCCCTCGGCGACAAGGGTTTCCGCCTGCGCAAGTTCCCTCAGCCGCTGCAGCAACGCATCGAGCCGGACTGCGTCGGCGACGATGTTATCGAGAAAGTGCAAACGCTGCGCCTTCGTCATCGGCCTCTCGATGTCATCGTCGCGTAAAAGCTCTGCGGCACCGCGGATGGCCGTCAGCGGCGATTTCAGTTCGTGGGAGACATGGGCGGCAAAGGAGCTGATATATTCGGTGCGATCGACCAGTTTTCCGGCAAGATCGAGGAAGCTTTGCGACAGCAAAGCGATCTCGCGTGTTCCATAGCTTTCAAGCGGTCGGATTGCCGCCTTGCCGCCACGGGCGATCTCGTCCGCGCGGGCAATCAAGGCGTCGATAGGGCCGGTGATGGTGCGCGTCAGCACATAGGCAACGCCGAGCGTCAGCATGAAGACGACGGCGAGGGCGCCGATTTCCGCAGGTGCCATCCGGTTCGAACTCGTCTCCACGGTGCGAAACCAGATGACGATGAGGATCGGCAGCGCCATGACCGCAAGAAGCACGACATAGACGATCAGCGCCAGCGTCGGCCGCCATTTTGTCTTGACCTTGGGCGCCAGCATCAGGCCTTCCTCCCGATTTCACTGCCGAGTTTGAAGCCGATGCCGTGAACGGTTGCGATGACCCCCTGGCCGCCGGCCGCCAGGAACTTGGCCCGGATGTTGCGGATATGGCTGTCGATCGTCCGGTCAGCGACATAGGTACCGGCGCCATAGGCCGCTTCCATCAATTGTTCGCGACTGAAAACCGTATCGGGGCGTGACAACAAAGCATACAGAATTGCGAATTCGAGCGCCGTCATTGTGATCTCACCATCGCAGAAGGTGACTGTCCTGCCGCGACGATCCAGGCTGAGCGCGCCAGCAACAAGTGTGGCGTGGCGTCTCTCAGGTTCTGCCCCATTGCTGCTGCGCTTCAAAATAGCCTTGACCCTAGCCACGAGTTCGCGCGGGCTGAAAGGTTTGGTGACATAATCGTCTCCGCCAATTTCGAGACCCAGTACCCTGTCGATCTCCTCGTCACGCGCCGAAAGAAACAGGATCGGCAATCCCGACGTCTTGCGGATCTGGCGGCAGACCTCCAGGCCATCCATATCTGGCATGCCGATATCGAGAATGATGAGATCGATGTTGCCTCGGCGGAAGGCCGCCATCGCTTCGGTGCCGTTGCGGGCGGCCATCGATGCCAGGCCGGCGCGCTCAAGCGCGAAGCAAATCACGTCGCGGATGTGAGGTTCGTCATCGACGACGAGAATTCGGGGCGCCATCCACCAGTCCTGCGTTGTTTTTCGTGCCTGTTGTCATCGTTCTCTTTCTATCTTGCAATGGCAGCAGGAGATAGAAGATGGGTCTCCAGCCGCGCCGCCCGGAAGGTCCAGTTCCGCCAGTCACGCGGGCGCCGTTCGAAATCCCTGACGAGGTAGTACCGAAATGCCAGCGCTTGATTCCGCTTGTCGACCAGGTAGCCCGGCAACATCTGGAGATAGAGATCGAGCGCCGGAATGACGGAAGGACCGAGCGAGGAGAGATAATCGAGGTCGAGCGGTGGGCCTTCCTGGCTGATCTCCCGGCTGTGGACGACATTGAAACGGGCGATCACAGCCGGGAAATCGATGAAGGCGCTGATGTAGAGCACCGCGATCAGGGAGGCGAGGTTGGCGGCGATCAGCCACTCGTTGGATCGGTTGAGCAGAATGCGCAGCAGGATCAAGACAAGGCCGATAGCGACGAGTCCCATCCAGAGACCGGCAGCGACACGCAATTCCGTCAACGAATAGACCTCGACGTAAAGCCCGAGCCGCAGCATGGACGACAGGCAGAGAAGGATGTTCTGGCCGATCCAGGCGTGAACGAGGCCGCGGATGAGCGAACTATGATCACCGGGGCCACCGCGCCGCATGGCAACGAGGACGAAACCGGCGGCCAGAAGTGCCGTCGCAATCAGCGGATAGGCGCCGCGATGAGCATATTCAGCATGGCTCATGTGATCGGGCAGATCTGCGCCGCCCCAGAGATAGACAAGATCGAGAAGCGTCTGCACGGCAAAGAGCGCGTTGAACAGGAGCAGCGACCGCAACAGCGAGGCATGGCCGAGCGGCGCATTTCTGGTGGGCACGATCATGAAGGCCCTGCCGGCTTGCGACCTCGCAGCGCGACGCTTCAGGCGTGGCCGCAACAGCGCCCAGACCACGATGGCGATCATCATCCAGAAACCCATCCGCCAAAGATCGAGAAACTGCAGCAGAACGGCAAAATCAATACTGCGTAGCGCGATCTCGATAAGCGGGTTCGCAGCCGCAAAGAGGAACACGAAGACTGCGGCGAGAACGAGCGGCATGATCCAGAGGCCGACGCCCTGCCGAAGGACGGTGAAGGAGAAACGTTTGGCCGGCGTCTTAAGATATTTCCTAATATCGTCGGCAAGCCGCAAGGGGATGACAAGAGCAAAACGGAGAAACACTAGCGGCAGACCGGTGAGACTGCGAGGCATAACCCTGGCGCCGACGAGAGCAACCGCTATCAGCGCGCTGAAGCAAAGGCAGGTACCGGCTAATGAGGGCGCTTCCAGCAGAGGCGCCGACGCCAGAACCGAAAAACCAAACAGGAGAGCAGCCATTGACGGCGCCCGGATCTTCCCGGCCGAAAGTAGAATGCCGGCGCAGACGGCGAGCGCAAACAGGAAAAGATTTATCCCGGGCTGCTGGCCGAAGATCAGAAAATCCGCCAGAGCCACGAGCCCAAGCAGCGCGGCTATTCGGCCGCTGCCGCGCCTGAGAGGGATTGGTGGCGTCAATGTCCCGGTTGCGTCCATAGTTGCTCCTCTAAATGGCGCTTTTCGATCACGATGAGCATGATCACGGAAACCTTCTCGGCAGCCTGAGGCCCGTCTGTCTCCGTCAACCACCATCCGTCATTGCGGAGGCGATCCGGCAAAGCGGGCGGAGTGAAGCGGGCCGGGATGTCATTCTTGCTCATGGCGGGAGGATGCCGCGCCGGATTGCAGATTCTGTGCAGAGAGTGAGCAGCAATTCAGGAAAATCGCCCTGACCTATGAAGGTCACGCAGCGGCTTCTTCAAAGCATATTGAATGTGAAGATGGCTTGGGAATTTACGATTGCCGCGGAAGGCTGTTCCCCTTCGCACGGGACGGCGCCGCCGTCCTGTTTCCTGCGATCGGGATCGACGCAATCAACCTGGCGAGAGCCGCCTGGGATCGAGTTCCCGTTTTGCCAAAGCATCGGCTAGTGTGTGTTTTTGCCGTGTTGGACGAAATTCCAAGAACCTCGGCAATCTCGGGCAAATTCATTCCGCTGCCGATCAGCGCAGCGACCCGGGTTTCGGCTTCGGTCAGGCCAAAGATGTGTTGCAGTTGTTGCGCTTGCCGGCGCGTCTTTGCTTCTGGATCGACGATTTGAATGAGGACGCGCGCTCCGCTGTCAACCGCATCCCATATGGAAACCGCTGTCGCTGCAAGCGGCGTGATCATCACCAGATAAGGTGGCAAACCCGATGGCCGAGAGATCGACAAAGCTCCTTCGAACGGCGTGTCTTCGCCATCGGCTATCAGCAACGCCTGGCGAATGGCGTTCACTAGCCGGGTGGATGTCTCTGGAATATGGGCAGCAAGCGAGGGCCTCTCGGATCGGCTGAGGAAAATGCCGTCGGCCTGCTTGAGCAGTGCTTCGGCCGCCGCATTCAATAGAAGGACTGCACCGCGACTATCGATCAGCACGGCCGCATCAGCCATTGCATCGATCAGCCGTTGCGGCAATTCGGGTGCACGGGCGATCCGGTTTACCTGAAAGGAAAGATCGATTGCCCGCGCCATATGCGGACTCAGCAGCTTCAGCCTTTCAGCCGCTTCGACGGCGTGCTCGTCTTGCTGACGAGACAGGAAAAGAGCGACACCGCCGATACCTCCACGCTCGTGCAGGCTGGCATGCGGCAGAAAGAGCTGATTGAAGATGTGCTGAGGCGCGCAGATATCGGCATAAAACGCCGAATGCCGTACGGCCTCTGCATCGATCAACATATTGCCGACTGCAATCTCACCCGGCTTTACCTTCTCGAATGCGCGGGCATAGGGGTTTCCCGTATAATGCTGAAGATAGAGCGCATTCAAATCTTCACGCATGCGGCCGGGGATCAAAAAGCTGCCGCGACCATCGGGCGCCTGATAGACAATATTTCCGGCAACAGCGCCGACGTAATCAACGATCATGCATAGGGTATCCGGCCATAATTCTGAACGGACCGCAGCCTGATAGACAGCATCAATGATATCGACATGATCCATATTAGCGCCGCTCGTTTTCACGATGATGGTTCCGCCAATTGCAACGATCGCACCATTTCGATTACTGCATAAATGTCTAAGGAGAGGCAAGACAGCGAGCGTCGCCCGATCGGGTGATATCTTGCGCAGTCTCGTTCACCGAAGGACCTGCCGGCATTTATGGCAAGATCGTTGAAGAGCGAGAGAGGGGGCCTCATCGGCACATCCGTCCAGGCAACGAGGTGAAGGACCTCTTATCTGAACCTTGGCGCGCGCTTGGCATTGTGAAGCAATTCGGAGGCAGTCGCGAACGGCCCGAAAAGCTTGAGCAGCAGCGATTGTTCCTCGGTATCTATGCGGTGACGCGCGCAGAACTCCGTCACGGACCAGACTTTCGTCAGATCGTCTGTTTCGATTTGCCTGGGTTCGATGTGTTCGGTCAACGGCGTGTCCTCCGAACATGAAGACTACGCCACCCCGGCATTTATAAGAACTAGCTAAAAAGTATTATACCCGCTTTTCAGACCTTCAACCGCACATGATTGAACCCCGCCGGCACCGCGCGTCAAAACAAGCGGACATATGAAGACGCCCGCCGATTGCGCGGCGGGCGTTGTGTCTGACTGATTTACTGCTGCTGATCAAGCAAGATGAGCGTCGGTGCCCGTGATGTTGAGCGTCAGAACGCCAGCATCCGTGTGGCCTTCGCCATCGGAGATCTTGTAGTACTGGACGGTTTCCGTGACGTTCTGGCCGGCAGCCAGGTCTTCCGTCAGCGTGTAGGTGAATTCGCCATTCGGCTTGACGTGGAAGACGCCATGGTCGCCGACGATGTCGGTAACAGCGTCGAGGCCGCTCTTGGCGCTGACGTTCGTGCCGTCGAACTGACGCAGGAAGAGCTTGCCGTTGTCGCCGGCAATGTCGTTGTCCAGAACGTTGCCGCCGATGGCGTCGCCTTCGTTGAAGCTGTAGTGGTCGTCGACCGCGATCGGCTTTACCTGGGTTACGCCCTGGATGTTCAGGGTGAACAGGCCGACATCGGTATGACCGCTGCCGTCGGAGATCTTGTAGGAAACCTTCTCCTGGTACGATTCACCGTTGGCGAAGCCGATCTTGGCCGCGTCGCTCAGGACATAGGTGTAGCTGCCATCGGGCTTGACGAAGAAAGTGCCGTAGTCGCCCTGGATCTCGGTGACCTGGCTGTTGCCGGCCTTGGCGCCAACGCTTGCGCCGTCGAAGGCGCGCAGGAACAGGTGGCCGTTGTCGGATGAATCGTTGGAAAGCAGATTTCCAGAAATAACGTCGGTTTCTTTAAATGTTGCACTATCATCAGTTGCATGTATCGGCGAAGCCATAGCTCTCTCCTAAAATTGTTTATTGGCGGGTCAATTTCGACCTCAGCGAGCGGCTCCTTTAACAACCTATTAATACTACAAGTCAATGGTCTATTTAACAGAAGGTTAATTTCGATGCCAACCTCCGCGTTGCTTCCATTCCGGCGGAATAATGTCACTTTCAAGCCAAATTGAAGAAAATTCGGCGAAAACTATACCCGGATAACTTGAATAAAATGGCGCTGAGTATATCTGAAGGCGATTGGCGATGCCCGCGCCATGCCATCCGGGCCATCCGTTGCAATTGTGTCCGCCGATACCTATGTTGCGGGAATACCCGATCAAGCGGAAATCTAAGCTGTTGCTGGCTCATGATTGAAGCGCTTGTACATCCGTGCGCGCCGTTATGGCTGCGTGACGGGCAACCCCACAAACAATCGATGACGCCGGCCGAGATCGGCAAAGGAATTCTTTTTGAACCACATAAATACAGCCACCGCGGTTGCGGTGGCGAAACCGCGTGAGGATGACGAGGCTGTCCGCCGCATTGCTGGAAGCTGGAAGCCGTTTCCCTGCCTTCTCACCCGCCGCGAATTGCGGGCTCTGATCGCCGAGCAGCTTGGCTGAGCCTGCGATCGTCGCACCACCCAAACAAGGAGAACTTGAAATGCAGGTACTCGTCAGAGACAATAATGTCGATCAAGCGCTCAGGGTCTTGAAAAAGAAAATGCAGCGCGAAGGACTGTTCCGTGAAATGAAGGAACGGCGCGCCTATGAAAAGCCGTCCGAACGGCGTGTCAGAGAAAAGGCGCAGGCGATCAGTCGGCATCGCAAGGCCGCACGCAAGAAGATGCAGCGTGAAGGCCTGCTCGCCGGATCCAAGCGGGTGGCGACCACCCGTTAGCAGCCATTCCCAACTAGCCCCGAGCTTCGGCTGCTACATTCCGTGAAAGGACAGACAATGGACGAACTCAATAGCCTCACCGTTTCCGAAGAACGCCTCGAGGATTGCCGCGATGTCGTGGAGCCGGATCTGCAGGATCTGATCCAACGCGCTCTGACATCGGGTTTTTCCCGGGAAGAAGTTCTCATCGCCGTCAGTGAACTGGTCGCCGAAGACTTCGCAATGGTCATGAAAACCCCAAGCGTCCATTGATCGACTGCGTGGTTGGGACAGCCCAGGCACGATCATCAGCTATATCAAGATGGCGGCCGCCGCGGTCTCGAACAGAAAACCTGATATGGGCGACAGTGCCGAGGTCAAGCTCTAACGCATGGAAGCACTCAACGAAGATCGGAGGCACGTCTCTGGCCGACAAACATCAAGCCTGATTGGCTGATGCCTTGACGAAATCGATGAACGCCCGGAGCGGCGCAGGCACTAGACGCCGTCCGGGATAATAGAGGAATGGCCCGGAGAAGCGCTGCCACCACGGCTCGAGGATGGGCTCGAGCGCACCGCTGTCGAAATGCGGGCGCAGCCAGTCCTCGAAGAGGCAGACGATCCCTGTTCCTGATATCGCTGCATCGACGGCCAGGTCGGTCGCTCCGCCGACCCGCACGATCAGCGGCCCCGTTGGATCGACCCGCACGATCTCGCCATCACGCTCGAATTCCCACGGCGCCGTCATCGCACCGCTATCGAAACGGCCCAATATGCAGGCATGGCCGAGCAGCTGGCTCGGGTGTTGCGGCCGGCCACGGCGATCCAGGTAGTCGGGGGAGGCGGCGATGGCAAAGCGCTGGACGCGTGGCCCGATCGGTATTGCGATCATATCCTGCTCCAACCGCTCGTCATAGCGGATGCCGGCGTCGCAGCCGGCCGCGATCACGTCGACAAAACTCTCGTCGGTTACCACCTCCAGCCGAATATCGGGATAGGCGGCGAGGAACGCTGGGACGATGGCGGGCAGCACCAGCCGCGCCGCGCTGACCGGCACATTAAGGCGCAACGCACCCGCCGGCCTGTCGCGAAATCCGTTGACGACGTCGAGGGCAGACTCTACCTCGCTCAAGGCAGGGCCGAGCCGCTCCAGCAAGCCCTTGCCCGCTTCGGTCGGGACGACGCTGCGTGTCGTGCGGTTGAGCAGCCTGACGCCGAGTTGGGCCTCCAGGCGACGCACCGCTTCGCTGAGGAAAGAGGCGCTGCTGCCGTTTACGCGCGCCCCTTCACGAAAACCCCCGGCGCGCGCCACGGCAACAAAGGCATTGAGATCACCCAGATCTGCTTTCACTGTTCGCTACTCCGCACAGCCCGTGCGGATTATAGCCAATTTTCACACGTGCCGCCAACGCCTATCTTGGTGTCATCTCTTGAAAGGAGTTAGACCATGTCTACTATCGATCAATCCGGCACGTTCAACCTCGGCGGCCGCAGCGTGAAGCGGCTTGGCTATGGCGCCATGCAGCTCGCTGGTCCTGGCGTGTTTGGCCCGCCCAAAGATCATGGCGCGGCCATGGCGGTGCTGCGCGAGGCGGTCGCGAGCGGCGTAAACCACATCGACACCAGCGACTTCTATGGCCCCCACGTCACCAACCAGATCATTCGTGAAGCGCTGCATCCCTATCGCGACGATCTCACCATCGTCACCAAGATCGGCGCACGGCGCGGCGGGGATGGATCATGGATGCCGGCCTTCTCGCGTGAAGAGCTGACCGCGGCAGTGCACGACAATCTCCGCAATCTCGGCCTCGATGTGCTTGATGTCGTCAATCTCAGGATCATGTTCGACGTGCACGGCCCAGCCGAAGGGTCGATCGAAGCGCCTCTGACAGTGCTGGCCGATCTCCAGCGGCAAGGCTTGGTCCGTCACATCGGGCTGAGCAACGTCACATCGAGGCAGATCACCGAGGGGCGTGGGATCACCGAGATCGTCTGCGTGCAGAACCAGTACAATCTGGCGCATCGGGCCGACGACAGGCTGATCGACGACCTCGCGCACGAAGGCACCGCCTATGTGCCGTTCTTTCCGCTCGGCGGGTTCACCCCGCTGCAGTCGTCCACCCTGTCCGACGTCGCCGCACGCCTTGGTGCCACGCCCATGCAGGTAGCGCTCGCCTGGCTGCTGCGTCGTGCGGAAAACATCTTGCTGATCCCCGGCACCTCGTCCGTCGGCCATCTCAGGGAGAACCTCGCCGCCGCCGGGCTCGTGCTGCCGGATGAGGCCGTCTCGGAATTGAACCGCATGGCTGATATCGCCGCCTGACGGTCGCCGGCGATCCGACGCTACGCCACGTCTTGCGCGGCGTAGCGGAGCAATCTCTCAAACGATTCCGAATTGAAGAATTATGCGGAAGCCCGCCGCCCAACGCGGCGATGCTTTCAATAGCGCTCCGGCACAAGCATTTCAGGCGGAACCGGCGCCCTGTTGTAATCGGCGTGACGGATGCGGTCCGGCAACTGGATCTCCGGTTTCGGAACATCCTCGTAAGGGATCTGTTCGAGAAGATGGGCGATGCAGTTCAACCGCGCCCTTTTCTTGTCCACGGCCTGTACCACCCACCAAGGTGCGTCCTCCGTGTGCGTCCGCGCCAGCATCTCTTCCTTGGCTTTGGTGTATTCCTCCCAATGCACACGGCTTTCCATATCCATCGGTGAGAGCTTCCATTGCTTCAGCGGATCGTGGATACGCATCTTGAAGCGGAATTCCTGCTCCTCGTCGGTGATCGAAAACCAGTATTTGATCAGCACGATGCCGGAACGGACCAGCATCCGCTCGAATTCAGGCACCGAGCGGAAGAACTCCTCGAGCTCTTCATCGGTGCAGAACCCCATGACGCGCTCGACACCGGCGCGATTGTACCAGCTTCGGTCGAAGAGCACCATTTCGCCGGCGGTCGGAAGATGCGGGACATAACGCTGGAAATACCATTGATGACGTTCCCGCTCGGTAGGGGCGGGCAGCGCGACCGTCCGGCAGACGCGCGGATTGAGCCGCTGGGTCACGCGTTTGATCGCGCCTCCCTTGCCGGCCGAATCCCGGCCTTCGAACAGCACCACCACCTTCAGCTTCTTATGCTGAACCCAATCCTGCAGCCGCACCAGTTCGTGCTGCAGCCGGAAGAGCTCGCGGAAGTAGGTCTTTCGCTCGAGCGTCTGCTCCGCCGGTTCCGACATTCCTTCGGCGACCAGATCGTCCAGCCGGTCTTCCTCCATCTGCATTTCCAGCTCTTCATCGAAGCTGTCGGCGATCTCGGCCTTAATACGGCTGAGTTGGTCCTGATGTGTTTGAGACATGGGCTTTTCCTTCCTGCTTTTTTGACAGGAGCACGTCACTGCGAAGTTTGTGTGACGGTTCGGCTAAGCCAAAGCCGGAACAGCAACGTCCCGATCTCTTAAGCCGATGATTGCGGCGTCGAATGCGCTTCAGCCGCCGAGGCGCGCCTATAGCTGTCCCGTCCGGTACTGGTCGACAAGATTCCGGCAGGCGCGGATCGTCAGAGCCATGACGGTGAGCGTCGTGCCGGCGATGCCGCTGCCGGGGAAGGCGCTGGCGTCGGTGACGATGAGGTTCGGGACATCCCAGACCTGGTTGTAGGGGTTGAGCACCGAAGCCTCCGGGGTTTCGCCCATGCGCGCGCCGCCCGTCTCATGGATTGCCGCGCCCATGCACATGGTCTTGCGGAACCATTTGCGGAACATGAAGCGGCTGAAGGCATCGGCTTCGGGAAAGGCGCCCTTGCTCATCTCCTTGAGGCCGGTGGGCGAGCCGATGAATTCGAGGTCGCCGCCGACCTCCTTGATCATCGCGATCAGCGTTTCCTCCTGCCTTCTGAGCAGCGCCTGTTCCTCCTGTCGCATGACGCAGCGGATATGCGGCACAGGAATGTTCCAGGCATCCCTACGCCTGGCGTCGAGCGTGATGCGATTGTCTGCATAGGGCAGCATGCGGCCGAAACCGAAGAAGGCGAGACGTGCATCTGCGTCTGCGGAGATCGGCGCACGGCCGACACTTCCCTGGTAGTCGAAATCGCCGCGGGCGGCATCGCCCTCCCCGAAGCGGGGAATGAAGATCCCGCCCGACGGATTGTAGAACGGGTCGGTCGGCGCGGACTCGTCGACCGCCCAACCCTTCGCCTTCGAAAAGGACCCAAAGGCGAGGCACGGAAGCTGGTCCATGAAATAGCGGCCGAGAGCGCCCGAGCTGTTGCCGAGCCCATCAGGATGTTTCGCCGACGCCGAATTCAACAGCAGCCGTACGCTCTCTATCGGCGAGGCCGAAAGCACCACCGTCGCGGCGCGCGCGGTCGATACTTCGCCCGTATTGCGATCGATGAACTCCGCCCCGGCGGCGCGGCCGGTCTTCTCGTCCGTGGTGATGCGGCGAACGACGGCGTCGTAGCGGACGGTCAACTGACCGGTGGCCTGAGCGTCTCGCAGCGGTCGCGGCATGCGGTCCGCGTCCGGCGCAATGTAACGCCAGGAGACGACGTGCCTGTCCGGCCAGCGGTTTTCGACCGCCTGCTTGAAGATCTGTTCGGCGGGCGTCAGGCTTGCCGGCTTCGCATAGATGCCGTCCGGCAAGCTCGGCACGTTATCCCTATTGCCGTAGAGGCCGAGATAAGTCTCCACCTCGTCGTAGAAAGGCACCAGTTCTTCATAGGAGACCGGCCAGTCCACACCCTTTCCGGCGCGCGAGCGGATCTTGAAATCATCGTCGGTCCAGCGCAGCAGCACCCTGCCGAAACTGTGGAGACGCCCGCCGCCCTGGCGGCCGCGGATCCAGAGGAAGGGCTCGCCCTTCGGCGTCGTATAGGGGTTCTTGCGGTCATTGACGAAGAAGTGGCTGAAACGCTCGGTAAAAAACGCCGCGCGGGCCTGGATCGGCTGGCCCTTGAGGGTGGCCCGCGCGCGCTCCCAGATATTGATGCTGCTTGCCGGCGCCTTCTTGCGCGCGGGATCGAAATCCTTCGGCCCGACGGCGGGACCGGCCTCGAGCAGCAGCACCGACAGCCCCTGTGCCGTCAGTTCTTTTACCGCGAAGGAACCCGCCGCGCCGGAGCCGACCACCAGCGCATCATAGACGATCTCAGACATGTCGTTTCAAATCCTGTCCTGGAGCAATCCTCAAAACGGCGCGAAACGCGCCCGGAATTGCGGGAAAACAAAGGGATGGTGCGTCACAGCCGCGATCCGTCAGCGCCGAAGAGGGAGGCCTTGGCGATATCGAGCCCGGGAGCCATGGCGTCACCGGGCTCAAGGGTGACGTCGCCCATCAGCCGGAGCGAGAGGCTTTGGTCCGCCCAGTCGAACCAGACAACGGCGTCCGAACCCATCGGCTCGACGACGGCAACGCGGCCCGGAATGGTGGGCAGGCCGCTCGCCGCCCCATCGAGCACAAGGTGTTCCGGGCGAAAGCCGAGTGTAGCAGGTCCTTCCGCCGCGGCCGCACCAAAGGAATAGCCGGAGAGATCGATGGTCAGCCCGTTGCCCAGAAAGATGGGCGCCCCGTCGCCGCGCTCGATCCGGCCCTCGATGAAATTCATGGCCGGAGCGCCAATGAAACCGGCAACGAAGAGATTGGCCGGGCGGCGGTAGATCTCGGCCGGCGAGGCGAGCTGCTGGATCACACCGTCGCGCATGATGGCGATGCGGTCGGCAAGCGTCAGGGCCTCGACCTGGTCGTGGGTGACGTAGATCATCGTATTGCCGAGGCGCTGGTGCAGCTTCTTGATCTCGACGCGCAATTCGTTGCGCAGTTTGGCATCGAGGTTCGACAGCGGTTCGTCGAACAGGAAGACATCGACTTCGCGCACCAGCGCCCGGCCGATGGCGACGCGCTGGCGCTGGCCGCCCGATAGCTCGGCAGGGCGCCGGTCGAGCAGCTTGTCGAGCTGGAGAAGGGCGGCGGTGCGAGCGACACGGGCCTCGATCTCGGCCTTCGGCAGACGGGCGACGCGAAGTCCAAAGGAGAGGTTCTTGCGGACCGACATGCGGGGATAGAGCGCGTAGGACTGGAAGACCATGCCGATGCCACGGTCCTTCGGCTCCTCCCAGCTGACATTCTTGCCCGAGATCCAGACCTCGCCTGATGTAATGTCCTGGAGACCGGCAATGGCGTTCAAAAGCGTAGACTTGCCGCAGCCGGAAGGGCCGAGCAGCACCAGGAACTCTCGCGGCGCGATATCGATCGACATCTTCTCGATCACCGTATGGTCGCCATAGGCGATCTTCAGGTCCTTGACGGAGACGGCAGATTGCATGGAAGCGTTACCCCTTGACTGCGCCGGCCGCGATGCCGCGCACGAACCAGCGGCCGGACAGGAAATAAATGGCGAGCGGAACGATGGCGGTGAGGATCGTCGCCGCCATGTTCACGTTGTAGGTTCGCTCGCCCATCGTGGTGTTGACGATATTGTTGAGCTGCACGGTCATTGGCAGGTTGTCGCGCCCGGCAAAGACGAGCCCGAGCAGGAAGTCGTTCCAGATGCCGGTGAATTGCAGCATGGAGACCACGACGACCATCGGCACGGCAATCGGCAGCATGATCTCGAAAAAGATGCGCCAGAAGCCCGCGCCGTCGACGCGTGCCGCCTTGCAGAGCTCCTCCGGCACGCTGACGAAATAGTTGCGGAAGAGTAGCGTCACCAGCGGCAGGCCGAAGATGACATGCACGAGAATGATGCCGGCCAGCGAATTGTAGAGATCGATATTCGCCATTGCCCGGACCATCGGATAAAGGAAGATCTGGTAGGGGATCAGGCCACCGGCCATCAGCAGGCCGAAGAGCAGGTTTGCCCCGCGCGGCCGCCAGAGCGACAGCGCATAACCGTTGACGGCGCCGATAAAGACCGACAGCGCGACCGAGGGAAGGGTGATCGCCACCGAATTCCAGAAGCCGCTGCGAATGCCGACGCAGACGGTTCCCATGCAGGCGCCCGACCAGGCGGTAGCCCAGGCAGAGAAATCGAGCGTGGCCGGCAGGGCAAAGATCTGCCCGAGCCGGATTTCGTCCATGGACTTCAGCGAGGTGACGACCATGGTGTAGAGCGGCAAAAGGAAGAAAAGCGCGGCGATGACAAGGAAGGCATAGAGACCGATGCGCCCGGCGGTGATCTGTGCCGGCTTCGGGCCGTTTGGATGAGGACGGGCCATCACGCGGCTCCCTTCGCTCTGTCGCGCATGTGCATGATGTAGCGAAACGGAGCGACTGCGATGATCACGCCGAGGACAAGCACCGTCGCGCCTGCTGTGGCGAGGCCGAGATTCTGGCGCCCGAACAGATTGTCCATGATAAATTTCGCCGGCACCTCCGTCGCATTGCCGGGGCCGCCATTGGTCATGGCGACGACGATGTCATAGGTCTTGATCACGCCCATGGCGAGCAGCATGCCGGCCGCGGCCAGCGCCGGCCCGAGCTGCGGCAGGATGATCGAGACATAGATCCGCCAGACGGGAATGCCGTCGATCCGCGCCGCCTTCCATTGCTCGGCCTCGATGCCGCGCATGCCGGCGAGCGCAATGACCATGACGAGCCCCGCGCCCTGCCATACGCCGGCAAGCACCAGCGCATAGATCGCCATGTCGCGATTGACCACCCAGTCGAGGACGAAGCTTTCCCAGCCGAGCGAACGCACGCTCGCCTGGATGCCGAGCGTCGGATTGAGCATCCATTGCCAGATCAGCCCGGTCACCACGAAGGACATGGCGTAGGGATAGAGGAATATGGTCCTGAAGGCGCTTTCGAAGCGGATCTTGCGGTCCAGCGCCGCGGCGAGAAAGAAGCCGAGCAGCAAACAGCCTGCGACGTATAGGACGCCGAATATCAACACGTTTTGCAGCGAGGCCAGCCACTTGGCGGAAGAGAAGAGCTTCGAATACTGCGCCAAGCCGACATAGGTCGAGGACGGAAAAAGCGTCGAATTGGTGAAGGACAGGCGGATCGACCAAGCCATGGTGCCGATGAAGACCACGACCGCGACGAACCATGTCGGCAGCAAGGCGATGGTCGCGGAAAGATTGGGCTTGCGTTTGATGGACATCGGCCAGCTCGTTGACGGAGTGGAAAGCAGGGCTCGGGCCGCCGCGTGAGGCGGCAGCCGGCAGCCGTGGCGTCGGATCAGGCCGACGCCACGGGTACTATCCTACTCGAAGACGGCGAAGAAGTTTTCGGCTGCGGCGCCTGCATCGTTCGAGCCGCCGCTCCAGTATTCGTCGACGAAGTCGTCGAGCGCGCCGACCTGCTGGGGCGTCAGCACGATCGCCTGGTCCGGCACGATTGCACCGGCGCTCATCAGCTCGACACCCTTCTGCGCGCAGGCGTCCAGCTTCGACTTATCGACGTCGGCGCGCATCGGAACCGAGCCCTTCTTCAGGGCAAATTCGACCTGAACGGCCGGATCCATGACGACTTCGGCGAGAAGTTTCTGCGCCTTGTCGGTCTCGGCCTTGCCGGTCTTGGGGAACCAGAGGGAGTCGGCGATGTAAACCATGCCCTTCGACTCCGGCACGATCATGCAGCCATAATCCTTGCCCGGCTCCTTGCCGGCAACGGTGAATTCGCCCTTGGCCCAGTCGCCCATGAACTGCACGCCGGCCTTGGCGGTGATCAGCATGGCGGTCGCGTCGTTCCAGTTGCGGCCGGCTGCACCGGCATCGACATAGCCGCGCAGCTTGCCGAGGATTTCAAGGGTCTTCTTCACACCCTCGACGGATGCCGGGCTCTTGTCCTTGTCGACATAGATCTTCAGGAACCCGTCGATCCCGACCTGAGAGAGCAGGATCATGTTGAAGACCTTGGTTTGCTGCCAGGGTTGGCCGCCCCAGGCAACCGGAACGATGCCGGCAGCCTTCATCTTGTCGAGATCCGCAAAGAGCTCGTCCCAGGTCTTGGGCTCTTGCGCGATGCCGGCCTTCTCGAAGGCTTCCTTCGAATAGAAGATCCAGCTTTCACCATGGGCGCCGGTCGGCGCAAGATAGACCTTGCCGTCATAGGAGATGAGATCGTGGATCGATTTCGGCAGGGCGTCCGCCCATTTGCCGGAGGAGGCCACGTCGTCGATCGGATTGAACAGGCCCTGGTTGATGAAATCAGCGGCAGCGAGGCCGATGACGCCCTGCTTGGCCCCGGGCGCGTCACCCGCGACGATACGGTTCTGGAAGGCGGCATCGGCCGCACCGAAGCCGGCGATCGAGGAATCCTTCCAGACGCCGCCGCGCTTTTCGAACTCGGTCTTGATGACGTTGAGCGCGGCTGCTTCGCCGCCCGACGTCCAGGACGACATGATCTCGATCGTCGGCTTGTCCTCGGCATGGGCCGAGGCAGACAGGCCGGCGAATGCCACGCCGGCAAGAAAAAGCTTCATCATGGTCTTCATTGTTCCACCTCTTGAAAATGCCCTCTTTGCGGGGCGTTTGTTGTTTTAGGGATGACTGTCAGCGATAGATCGGCAGGAGCGCCTGCCGGACGAGGGTGAGCCCGTTGGCGATGTCGCGGACGGGATCCGGCGCGGCATCGAGTTCGAGGATCGCCCAGCCTTCATAGGCCCGGTCGCGCAGCAGCCGGATCCAGGCCGGCCAGTCGACCCGTCCGAGGCCGAAGCTGCAGAAATAGGGCTGGTGGCGTTCATGGATGTGCTTGTCGATCGGGGTGTCGGCGGGCATCGGGCCGCGCGCATCCTTCCAGTGGGCGATGATCATGCGCTCGTGATGGCGATCGACGAGCTGGACGGGATCGGAGCCGGCCACGATGATGTGGGCGGTATCCGGGCACATGTGCACATAGGCTGGGTCGGTGAGAAGCATCATCAGATCGACGTCGCGCGCGGCGGCAAAGATCGAGTGCGCCTCGGTGTGCAGCGCCAGCCGTACGCCCCTGGCATAGAGGGTCGCGCCGAGCCGGTTCAGAAAATCGGCGATCACCTTGGCGCGATCGAAATCATGGAACTGCACCGGCTGGGCGCCGAGCGTCTGGCGTAGGGGCGCGCCGATCACCATGATGTCGCTGCCGCAGGCTTTCAGGAAGTCGGCATATCGTTCCGCCTTGTCGATCAGCGCGCGCTGGGCCTCGGGCTCGGCGAAGTCGCCGGCCGCCTCAAGTTCCGCGAAGAAGCCGCTGCACAGCGTCAGACCGCGTCTTGCCAGCTCGGCCGCGAAGGCATCGACGGATCCATAGGTCTTGATCGCGTCCTGCCAGTTGAAGGGAGAGAAGGTCAGCTCGACGCCGGTAACGCCGGAGGCCTGGACGCCGTCGAGGATCTTGTCCCAGAAGGCGCGCGGCGCGGCGCGTGCATAGTCGACGATCGCGTCATGGCTATCGACGTCCCAAAAGCCGGGATGGAAGAATGTCACGAGATCGACGCCGAAGCGCAGCCTGTCGTCAGCAGCCATAATCACTCCCTTTTCAAGGCATGACCCTATCCGTTTGCGGAAGGGCCGTTCCGCATTCATAAGTCGTAGAATTTTCAATGCATTAGCGTATGGCAATCGTTTGCCATGATTAGATAATAGCCAAGCTGTTTTTTTACGCAAGCGGTTTTTGGCAAACGTTTGCTATAAGCTGCCACTTGTCTTAGAGTTGCAAACAAAAGCATCCCGGAGAAAGAAAGAACCGTGAACAAAAACAAGGATGTAGTCGGGGAGGATCAATCAGGCGCGTTGATGGCCGATGTCGCGCGGCTCGCCGGCGTTGCGATATCGACAGTGAGCCGGGCGCTCGCCAATCCCGGACGGGTCAACGAAAAGACGCGCGCCAAGATCAATGCCGCAGCCAGGCAACTGGGCTACACCCCGAACGCGATGGCGCGCGGTCTTAGGGTCGGCAAATCCAATATCATCATGATCATTCTGCCGGGATCGCTCTACTATGGCGCTTCCCAGGTCATTCCGCAGGTGCTGCAGAGTATCAATAAATCGCTGATCCAGGGCGGCTACAACCTGATGATCGCCAACCTCGACCGCGACGAGATTTCCGAACGGCACATTCTTGACCTCGCCTTCGGCGGCAGCGTGCGCGGGGCCATCATCCTGTCGTCGAAGCTTCCGGAGGTTGACGGACGCTCGCTGGCCAATTCCGGCCTGCCGATCGTGTCGATGCTGCTCGACATGAGCGATGCCGGCCTGCAGAGCGTCGTTACGAACGACCGCGAGGCCGTGCGCGACGTCACGGCCGAACTGATCCGACTGGGTCATCGACGGTTCCTCTATCTTGCGGGGCCTGAAGGCAACTATCACGATGTCGAGCGTTACGGCGGCGTCCTCGAGGCGCTCGAGGCGGCAGGATTGTCCGAGGATTCGGTGCATCGCTCGGGTGGTCATCTCGATTATCAGCACGGCTTCGACATTGGTGTCCAGGCGGCGGATGATTTCGCCGAGTTGACCGAGAAACCGACAGCCGTCATCGCGACCAGCGATGACATGGCCATTTCATTTGTCAGCCGTATCCAACGGACGGGCCTAAGTATTCCCGGTGATGTGTCCGTCGTCTCCTTCGACGGCTCCCCCGTCTGCGAATTTTGCTCTCCGCCACTCTCGACGATCAAGCAGCCGGTGGAAGAGATGGGGCGCGCCGCGGTGGATCTCCTCTTCGACGCCATTGGCCAGAGGCAGAATACGGCGACGGTTCGTACCGTCATCCGCAGCAGCCTGATCTTGCGGGAGAGCATCGCTGCTCCGAAGAACTGACGGAGCCGGCCGCGGCGAGGGGATTACCCTCGACATCAATCAAAACCCGCCGCTTGATCCTCGGTACTTCGATCTCTTGTAGGTCGACGCCATTACAGCCCTACAGTGTTCAGCGTAAACTGTTGGTTTGGCGACAGAGGGATATTTTAGTTGTCAGTAATACAATCATCCGGCAACATGATCGGCTAACTTCTAGAATTGAGTAATATTGCCACCAGCACGTTGGGGAGACGGGCATGTGTGCAGAGCTTGTCGAGCGCCGATTGGCGGCTATCCTGGCCGCCGATGTGGTAGGCTACAGCCGTCTCCTGGAAGCCAACGAAGAGGAGACGCTTAACGCCCTTCGTCAGCATCGCCGCGAGCTCTTCGATCCCGCTGTCGCGACCCACGGCGGGCGCATAATCAAGGTGATGGGCGACGGCTTCCTGGTCGAGTTCGGCAGCGTGCTCAGTGCTGCACGATGCGCAGTCGAAATCCAGCGCGGCATGCTGGAGCGCAACATGGGGATTCCAGCGGACAGGCACTTTGCGTTTCGAATAGGCTTGAATCTGGGTGACATCGTCTTCGATGCGGATGACTTTCATGGGGACGGCATTAATGTGGCGGTCCGGCTACAAGCCCTTGCAGATCCTGGCGGCATTGCCTGTTCGGCGGCTGTGCGCCACGAAGTCGGAAACAAGCTCGGCCTCGATTTCGCGGACCAGGGCGCCAAGACCGTCAAAAACATTTCCCGCCCGGTCCATGTCTATTTTGCCGATTGGGGCAATGTCGCCTCCGGTGAGGAGGTGCCGCTTGCCGCAAGCGGGCACACGCGCGCACCCGTCAACAAGCCGTCGGTTGCAATCCTGCCATTTGCCAACATCAGCGACGATCCCGCCCAGGAGTTTTTCAGCGACGGCATCACAGAGGACATCATCACTGACCTATCGAATGTTTCAGGCCTATTCGTACTGAGCCGCAACACTGTCTTCACATGCAAAGGCCGGAGCGAGAACCTGCAGCGCATCGCCGGGGAACTCGGGGTTGCCTATGTCGTAGAGGGCAGCGTCCGCAAGGCCGGCAACCATGTGAGGATCAATGCTGAATTGATCGACGCAGCCAGCGATGGCCACGTGTGGGCGGCGCGTTACGACCGCGACCTCACCGACATCTTCGAAGTGCAGGACGAGATCACGAAGGCGATCGTCGAGCAACTGAAGGTCAAGCTACTCCCGGAGGAAAAGAAGGCAATCGAGCTGGCGCCGACAGCAAGCGTTGAAGCTTATACGCACTTCCTCAGGGGCCGCGAATACTATCACATTGCCTCGCGCTCAAACCATCTCATGGCCAGACAGAGCTTCGCGAGAGCTATCGAATTGGATCCGGACTATGCCCGCGCTTATGCGGGCGTCGCGGTTTGCGATGCGCGTCTGCGGTCCCAGTTCGGTGTACAGATCCCGGTGGAGGACATTCTTGCGAACACCGCGAGGGCGCTCGCTATCGATCCCAATCTGGCGGAGGCACACGCGGCCAAGGGGTTTGCGTTGGCGGTGGCCGGCAATCGCGCTGAGGCCGTTTCCGCATTCGAGCAGGCTTTATCGCTCGACGGCGATTGCCACGAGGCGAACCGGTATTATGCCGAATTTTGCGTCACCGACGGTCAGTTCGAGCTGGCGGCCACCTACTTTCAGCGTGCAATGGAAATCAAGCCTGCCGATTATGGTGCGCCGACCATGCTTGTGCACGTCTTTCGTTCACTCGGGCAAACAGACAAGGCCAATAGTTATGCTTGGATCGCGTTGAAAAAGGCGGAGGAAGAATTGCGGCTACATCCGGAGAATGCCAATGTTGCCTGTCTTGGAGCAACCGTGCTCGCCTTTCTCGGTGTCCGCGATCGGGCACTGGAGTGGCTGGCCCGCTCACTGGCGACTGATCCCAACGACATAAACATTCAGTACAACGCCGCCTGCACTTATGCGCTGCTTGGCGAGATTGACCGAGCGATCGAGGTGCTGGAAGCCTGGATGCCTCAGGTCGGCGCCGAGATGCGGCTGTGGTTCAAGAACGATTCCGACCTCGATTCCATTCGCAGTCACCCGCGCTATTCGAGATTGGTTGAACTGTCTGAATAACGCCTCGTACATTTGGCAGGCTGGCGCTAATACTATTTCATTACTTGCTAAAATTCTCGCGAGCGCCGAAGGTCAACTTAAACTTGCACCAGAAAAGTCTTTTGAGGGGAAGCGGATGAGCACCCGGTTCAGACTTTTTGTACAGCCTCCATTTGAAGATGCTTGGTCCAGTCCCGAGATTGTCGAAGTGTCGTCTCCGCTGGGCAGCCTGACGGCTGGTCCGGCCGACGATCGCATGTTCGTTGTGGAGCCGGTCGGCAAGACCAGTCCTTACGGTGTGAACCGCGGGCCGCTCGGAACACCGTACATGTATCTGCCGCCCTGGATCGGGAAAATCCTTCAGCCGGCCACCCCCGACGAGTACGGCAATTTCGACTATCTCCGATCTTCGATGGCTGGCTTCGAAGCCGCGCATGTTTTTGGTTGCGTGCGATTCACACTGGATGTGTGGGAGCGCTATCTCGGCCAGCCGCTCACCTGGCATTTTCGCGATCATTATGACCGTCTGGAAATCTCGATCCTGCCGCGATGGGACAACGCCCAATACGGCTATGGTTTCCTCGAAATTGGGAGCCAGTTCGAAAACAACGGGCGCGTCCTTCCCTTCAGCCTGGATTTTGACGTCATCGCTCATGAGGTGGGGCACGCGATCATCTTCAGCGTACTGGGCGTGCCGCGCCCGGGAACCGAGTATCCGGAATATCTTGGCTTCCAGGAGGCCTTCTCCGACTGCGTGTCGCTGATCGCGGCCATGCATTTTCCGTCCGTGATCGACAATGTTCTCGCGGAGACGCGCGGTAACCTCTACCGTGCAAATCGCCTTGCGCGCTTTTCGGAATTTTCGCCGCATCGCCAGATTCGTTCGGCAAATAACAAAAGGACGATGGCCGACTTCGCTCGTGGGTGGAAGGACGAGCATGAGCTCTCGCAACCGCTCACCGGTGCAATATTCGACATCCTCGTCGACCTCTTTCATGAGAGCCTAGTGGCGCGCGGCTTGATCTCGCCTGCCGTTGAAAATCTCGCAGATATTGCCGAGTTCGATCCTGCTGCCGAGGCACCCGTGCAGCATGCTTTCGACCGCGCTTTCGCCCGCAACTCGGATGGTTTTGTCGAAGCATTGCTCGATGCACGAGACGTCGTCGGGACGTATCTGGCGGAAACCTTGTGGGCTCTCGCTCCCGACTTTCTGGACTACGGCGACGTTGCGAGGACGATGCTTGCGATTGATCGGGATGAAAGTGGCGGCCAATTCGCACGGATCATCAGCAGGAATTTTAGGCAACGTGCCATCGGCGAGTTGCATGCCGGCGCGCATGTGAAGGGTGGCGAGCATCGCAGCCATGTCCACTCTGCGCGAATCTTGCTGCCGATAGACCATCTGGAGCTTCCGAAGATGAGCTATCGCGAGAAATTTCTGCTGTCGAAATTGGCATAGGTCAATAACCAGGTAGATGGAGGCAGACGTGGCAGACAATGAAACCTTACTCGGCGTATCAGCGGTATATTTGTTCGGGCGTGAACTTAGTGATCTTCTTCTGAGAGGCGACGTTTATCAGCCTCTGATCGGAAATCCATCGGGAGCGAATAGTTTTCTGAGGGGTCAGCTCAGCGCGGACGGCGCGACTCTTGCGCGAATTTACGCTTTCTCCTTCGAGGGAACTTTCGTTGAATTAAGCCGGCCGGCTATCTTCATTGTCCACGGCAGCGGCTCGAATCCCGACGATCCACCTCCGAGGAACGTCGATGGCGATATTGAATACGACAGATTGTCTCGGTCCCCAGGTTCGAGTGCACGAACAGGCCTCGGCTCCCAAATCGGAGCTCTCGCCAGGGATATGAAGGTCTGGATCTATGACAAGGGCGATCTCTCGATGAGGCTTGATGCCCAAACGGGAACCCTTGAGCAAATCTTGCTCTCGGCCGAGGCCTCGGCTGATCCTCGGGGAATGGCGAGCGGCGGATTGTCCAGATCGGGCGGTGCCTTGTCCCGCTCCGGCGGCGTGATGTCGAGATCAGGCGGATTCGTCCCTCGCAGATCGGGTGACGGTGATTGATTTTACGGATAGGGATGGACCCGGGAGGCTAACATGTCCGCGAAAACTACTCTCGAAATTGTGCGTTTGGACCCCAAGCCTGTGCAAGCTCCGTTACGAACACGAACGCCGTTTACACTCATAGGCCACGGCTTTCGTGAGGGAATGGAAGTATATGTATCTACTAACAAAGACGGCAGCGACAGAGTTGACGTCAAAGTACTTCGCGATGATTCTGCTACGAGTACGGACAAGGTATGGCCAGTCGTCGCCCTGCCGGCGCTTGGCGCCAAGCCCACCGATACCACCAAAGAGCCGCCCGACCCACCCTTGTGGGTTGTGATAAAACTGAATGGCCAGAAGAGTGCCATACAAGGATTTTTGATCGTCTGACTCTTGAGAGATCACGCTCAATTCGAGCCGATGGTCTACGACTTGGCCAGGCACTGCTTCGCAGTCTGTTTGTAGGTCGCGCCGTCCAATGGATGCGACGGACAGGCAGACTTGCGAGAGAAGCAGGCGCTATGAGGTGTGATACATTCAGAGGGAGGCGCCGCTCCCAAACCGCTTTGCTCTTCGATGGGTTCTATGTCGTCTCGCCGGCCCGGCTGCCATCAAGAACCTCCAGCGACATGTCTCCATAGGGCGCGTATTGCACTCCATCAAAACTTCGTCTGACCCCATCAATCGACGCGTCGTGCTACGAAAATCACAACGCCGGGCGATCTGAAACTTCAGATCTGCGCGGTGGAATTCTGAAATTCAGAGCACGCACATGGACCTCTCGAAGATCAAGACGCTGATCGACTTTGTCGGACGATCGAATATTAGCGAGCTGACCGTGACGGAAAAGGACGTGACGGTTCGGATTTTCCGTACGTCGCAGGGTCAGGAGGCTGCTGCCCAGCCCACGCAAAAGGCAGGATCGACGACGAACTTTGGCCATGATGCCGTCTCCCATGCGTCTTCGAGCGTCGAGAAAACCTCCTATGCGGTGAAGGCGCCCGTCTTCGGCGTTCTGCACCGGACCCCGGCGCCAGGGGAGCCGCCATTCGTCGCAATCGGTGACCAGGTGGAGGAGGGGCAGACTCTTTTCATCATCGAGGCAATGAAGGTCTTCAACACAATCGCCGCGCCGCGGTCAGGGCGCATTACGCACCTCACCAAAATCGACGACGGCGAGGTCGAGACCGGCGATCTGCTGGCGGAGATTGCCTGATGCCGGAAACGCCTGAACAATCCGCGGCCGGCCGCTTCGATACCGTTCTGATCGCCAATCGTGGCGAGATCGCAGTCCGGATCCAGCGCGCCTGCCGCGAGCTCGGCCTGAAGACGATCGCCATTTGCTCCGAGGCCGACAGGCAAGCGCCTTACGGCAAGACCGCAGACAGTTTTCTGTGCATCGGCCCGTCGACCGCCGCCAAGAGCTACCTCAATCAGGATGCCATCCTTCTGGCGGCGCGTCTTGCCGGTGCGGGCGCCATTCATCCCGGTTACGGTTTTCTGTCGGAGAACGCTGCCTTCGCCGACGCTGTTGAAAAGGCGGGGCTGATCTTCATCGGTCCGACCACCTCCTCGATTGCGACCATGGGCGACAAGATCTCGGCAAAGCGAGCGATGATGACGGCCGGCGTGCCCTGCGTTCCCGGTCCGGACACCGCGCTGCCCGACGATCCCGCCACGATCGAGCGCATAGCGCTGGAAATCGGATATCCTGTCATCATCAAGGCGGCCGGCGGCGGCGGCGGACGCGGCATGCGCGTCGTGCCAAAGGCTGATGTGTTGCATGAAGCAATCGCTCTGACACGAGAAGAGGCCCGCAAGGCCTTCGGCTCACCCTCGCTCTACATGGAGAAATTCCTCCAGCATCCGCGTCACATCGAGATCCAGGTTGTTTGCGACGATCACGGCAATGCCGTGTGGCTGGGACACCGGGATTGCTCGATGCAGCGCCGCCATCAGAAAGTGGTGGAGGAGGCGCCGGCGCCGGGAATCGCGCCCGACATCATCCAATCGGTCGGCCTGGCTTGCGTGCAGGCCTGCCTCCACATCGGCTACCGGGGCGTCGGAACCTTCGAATTCCTTTATGAGGACGGCGCTTTCTATTTCATCGAGATGAACACGCGACTTCAGGTCGAGCATCCCGTCACCGAAATGACGAGCGGCGTCGATATCGTCCAGGCGCAGATAAGGGCAGCTCAGGGTCACGTTCTGAATCTCAACCAAGGCGATGTAACATGCGAAGGCCATTCCTTCGAATGCCGTATCAACGCCGAGGATCCGGAAACCTTCCTGCCATCGGCGGGTGTCGTCACCCATCTGGCTTTGCCCGTCGGGCCGGGCATTCGCGTCGATACGCATATTCATGCCGGCTACAAGGTCTCGCCCTATTACGATTCGCTGATCGCCAAGCTGATCGTGCATGCGCCGACGCGGGCGGAAGCAATGACAAGAATGCGCGAAGCGCTTGCCGGCACTGAGGTCGAAGGGATTTCCACCAATATCCCCTTCCTGCGCGCCCTGTTCGAGGACGGCGCATTCGCGCGCGGCGAGACGGACATTCACTATCTCGAACAATGGCTGAAGCTGCGGAGGGCGGCATGAGCGCGATCGATTTCAGCGATCCGGCGACCATCGCATTGCTCACCGAGGCGCTGATGGCCGCCGGCGTGGACGGTCTTGAAATCTCCCGGCCGGACGGACAGCTTCGCATCGTCGTCGCTGGAAAAGACGGTGCCCGGATCAGCCCGCCCGAAGCGACGCCCCATGCTCCTGGTTTGGCTCCCGGCTCCGCATCGGTCGTTGTGAAGGCGCCGATGGCCGGCCGCTTCCATGTCGAGCATCCCGCCTCCGCCGCGCCGCAAGATCTGCCGCGCTCCGTATCCGAAGCGGATATCGTCGGCTTTGTCGGGGTAGGGCACATCCTGCTTCCCCTTCGCGCCAGCCGTTCCGGTGTTTTGACCAGGCTGCTCGCAGAACCCGGCGCACCGGTCGGCTTCGGTGATCCTCTGTTCGAAATCGAGCTCCAGTCATGATCGTCACGACGAACAGACATGCATCGCAACGCGAGATCGTTCCGGTCACCAAAAACCTGGCGCGGGTTTCCTCGATCGGCGCCAGATCCTTCCTGCTCGAGGCGCCAGGCGACTTCGACCTTATCGCGCAGCGGCGGATCTGGGCTCTGTCCCAGACTGTGAAAGGTTGGACGGACCTTGCGGAAAACATCCCGGGCATGACCAATCTGCTGGTGATCTTCAAGGAGACCCCCGAAGATCCCGATGCGGTGGTCGCCCGGCTGCTGGAGGCATGGGAGAATGCCCGTAGCATCGATCTCAAGGGCAAGACCATCGAGATCCCCGTCCAATATGGCGGCGAACATGCGACGGATCTTCCAGCCCTTTGCGATCTCTCAGGCTTGAGCGACCGCGAGGTCGTCCGCATCCATCATGAAGCGACCTACCGTGTGTTCGCCTTGGGCAGCGCTCCCGGTTTCGGTTATCTGCATGGTCTCGATCCGCGCATCTACATGCCGCGAAAGACCGTGCCCTCGCTGAAAATGCCGAAGGGCTGCGTGACCATCGGCGGCATGCAGACCGGCGTCGCCATGCTCACAGGTCCGAATGGCTGGAACTCCATTGGCTTCGCGACGCTTGAGATGTTCGACCCCACGTCACCGACCCCCGCGATGATGGCGCCGGGAGATACGGTGCGGTTCCTGCCGGCAGGGATTGAGCTATGATCGAGATCTTGGAAAGCGGCCCGTTCAATACAGTGCAGGATCTTGGCCGCCCCGGCTATCGCGACATCGGCGTATCGGCGAGCGGCGCGATGGATCCGCTTGCGGTCCGGATCGGCAACATTCTCGTCGGCAATGACGAAGATGCCGCCGCGATAGAGGTGCAGACGTTCCCGTTCAGCCTGCGTTTCGAGCGGCGCGTCGTCTTTGCCGTTACCGGTGCCGACGGCAATCCCGATCTGGATGGATCGGAACTGCTTCCCTGGTGCGCCTATCTCGCGGAGCCCGGACAGGTTCTCGGACTGAAACAGCCCCCGCGGCTTGCACGCTCCTATCTTGCGCTCGGAGGCGGGCTGGATATCCCAGTTGTCATGGGCTCGCAAAGCACATCGCTCCGCGGTGGCTTCGGCGGCAATGCCGGCCGGCCCCTGGCGAAGGGCGATCGGATCGCGGTCGGCGAGGACGCAGAGATGGTCATGTTGCCGGCCTCTGGTCTCGCCGTCGTCGAACCGGCCGTGGCGCTGCGCGATGTCTTCCCGGCCACTGTCGACGGCGTTTTGCCGATCCGCGCCCTGCCGGCCGGCGAGCATGATCTTTTCGCCGGAGATGGCGAAGCCTTCTGGAGCCAGACCTGGAGGATTTCCTCCCGAAGCGACCGGACGGGCTACCGCCTGTCCGGCGAGCCGATCACGCCGACGGCGTCCATCGAAATGCGCTCCCACGGTGTCGTGCCCGGCGTAATCCAGGTTCCGCCCGGCGGCGAACCTATCGTGCAGATGAGCGATGCCAACACCGCCGGCGGATATCCGAAGATCGCCGGCGTGATCGAATGCGATCTCTGGCGGCTCGGCCAAGCCCGCATCGGCGCCCGCCTGAAATTCGTTCGCTCGACGCATGCGGAGGCGCGCACGGTGGAACAGGCTGTCGCCCGCTATGTCGAAGACGTCAGGCAGACATCCCGAATGGTCAAGCGCGCCTTGAAGGCGATGGCCTGATGCGTGTCGCCCAAAAGGCCGTCAAACGGAGGAACTGATGAAGATCGATCTGAATTCCGACATGGGCGAAGGATTTGGTCCCTACCGGCTGTGCGATGACGAAGCGATGATGAAACTCGTCTCGTCGGCCAACATCGCCTGCGGTTTCCATGGCGGCGACCCGGAGATCATGGGGCGAATGGTCCGGCTTGCGAAGCTGAACGGCGTCGGCATCGGCGCGCATCCCGGTTTGCCTGACCGGCCCGGCTTCGGCCGGCGCGAAATACCGTTTCCGGCAGATGAGCTTCGCCAGCAGATGCTCTATCAGTTGGGGGCTCTAATGGCGATCGCCAAAGCCGAGGGTGTCACTGTCTCCCATATCAGCTTCCACGCGGCCATGGGCAATATGGTCAACCGCGATCCTGCGCTGGCCGATCTGATGATGGATGCGATCGCCACGGTGGACGCGGGTCTCGTCGTCTTCGTCACCCATGGCAGCGAGATTCAGCAGGCGGCCAAACGCGCGCGTTTGAAGACGTTGGCGCTTTTCCTTGCCGACCGGGCTTATGACGCCAGCGGAAAACTCGTCGCGCGCGGGCTGCCGGGGGCCGTCATCAAGGACGAAGCTTCGGTGCGTGCACGTGTGCGACAATTCCTGCTCGAAGGAACCGTCGAGACAATCGACGGGGCGGTGATCGCGATGCCGGCCCGCTCCATTCTCGTCCACAGCGACACACCCGGCGCCCTCGAGCTTGCCGGCATCGTGCGCGGTGAGATCGAAGCCACGGGTGCCGCGCTCGCGCCTGCCGCCGAACTCGCCGACTGACGCAATCCCGATCGCCCGCGGGCGATTTCCCGTTCCCATCTCTCATCGAAGGACCATGTCGATGTCCGTCATCGCTGACCGCCTGAAAAACGTCTCCATCTCCGCATCCGCCGCCATGACCCAGCGCGCCAGGGAACTCGCCGCCAAGGGAATCAAGGTCGTCAGCCTCTCGTCCGGCGAGCCGGATTTCCCCACTCCGGCCCACGCGATCGAAGCGGCCCATGCGGCAGCTCTTGCCGGCGACACGAAATATCCTCCGATGGACGGCACACCGGCGCTGAAGGCCGCCGTCATCAGGAAGTTCAAACGGGACAATAATCTCGACTACGATGCCAGCCAGATCGTCGTCTCGGGCGGCGGCAAGCAGGTGATCTTCAACGCCATGCTGGCAACCTGCAATCCGGGCGACGAGGTCGTCATCCCCACACCCTCCTGGGTCAGCTATGCCGATATCGTCAAATTCGCCGGCGGCGTCCCGGTCGCTGTTTCCTGTCACGAGCAGGGCGGCTTCAAGCTGCGTCCGGAAGATCTGGAGGCAGCGATCACGCCGCGCACCAAATGGCTCTTCCTGAATTTCCCGAACAATCCGACCGGAGCCGCCTGCTCCCGGGCGGAGATGGCCGCCATCGCCGCGGTCATGCTGCGACATCCCAACGTCTGGATCATGACCGACGATATCTACGAACACCTGGTCTATGACGACTTCCAATTCTGCACGATCGCCGAAGTCGAGCCCAGGCTCTATGATCGCGTCCTGACGATGAACGGCGTCTCCAAGGCTTACGCAATGACAGGCTGGCGGCTCGGCTTTTGCGCCGGGCCGAAAGACCTGATATCCGCCGTCAGCAACGTCAACGGACAGAATGGCGGCGGCATTGCGACGCTGACCCAGGCTGCGGCGACCGCCGCCTTGGACGGGCCGCAGGATCTCTTGAAGGAACGTGCCGCGATCTACAAGGAAAGACGCGACTTCGTCCTCGACAGATTGTCGGAGGTGGAAGGGCTGCGCTGCCATAGGCCCGAAGGCGCCTTCTACATCTACCCCAACATTTCCGGGCTGATCGGCAAGACCAGCAAGGGCGGGCGAAAGATCGAGACCGACGTCGATTTCGTCATGGCGCTCGTCGACGAGCATCATGTCGCGACCGTGCAAGGGGCGGCTTACGGAATGAGCCCCTTTTTCCGGATTTCCTACGCCACGAGCATGGAAAAGCTCGGCGAAGGATGCGCCCGCATAGCTCAATTCTGCAAGGATATGCGCTGATCGGCGTCGCGCCTCTGGTTTAGCTTTTCAGCCGCGCCGTCAACTCGAGAAGGATGTCTCTGACGGCGAGGGCCGGTTCCGACAAGGGATTCTGGTCGGAAACGCACAGCGACAGTGTTTCTTCGATCCGCGGCGAGACGAGCCGGCAGATCAGCGGCTCACTCGATTCCGATACGATACGGTCGGCGATGGCTTTCGGCATGATCGTGGCGCCGAGACCGCTGCCCACCGCGCGGGCCAGAGTGCGGACGATTTCGACTTCCGCCACGACCTTCAAATTGGTTCGGGTGCGCGTGAAGGCGGTATCGACCGCGCGGCGGACGAAATTGTAGGCCGGCGGCAACAGCAGTGGTATTCCGTCGAGAGCATTGAGCGGAACGGGTTTCGCATCCGCTTCGATCGCAAAGTCCCGATGCGCGACAAGGAAAAACTCTTCGCTCAGGATCGGCTCGAACCGGACGCCCTTGATCGGTCCGGTTCCATGGAGAAGCGCCATCTCCAACCGGCCGTTCATGATCATCTGGCTATAGGTCTGGCCGACGCTTTCGGTCAGGTGCAGCAGAATACCGGGATGTCGTTTGCGGGTCTCCGCCAGGAGGTCGACCGACAGCGTGGCCGCACTGCTGAACGGCACCAGACCGACGGACACACGGCCGGCAAGCGAATTGCCGGCTGCCGATGCATCCGCTTGCGCCTGCTCCATCTGCCGAAGGATAATCTGCGCATGGCGATACACCGCGTGTCCCGCATCGGTCATGCTGACACCCTGCTGGCTGCGGATCAGCAGCTTGTGGCCGAAATGCTCCTCCAGTGCTGCAAGCTGCTGACTGAGGGCCGGCTGGGCGATATGCAGAAGGTCCGCCGCTCGCGTGATGCTGCCGCTGTCGACGATCACGATGAAAGATTTGAGGCGTCTGATGTCCATGAGGATCGGGCTACCGTTCTGATCTGCGCGGCTTACATGTTTGCAGACGCGCATTGCTTTTGCAACGCGATGCGGTCGCTGACAGCCCGAGGCAGGGATACTGCGAGGTGATGCTGAGACCACCTCTTTCTCTTCTTCCAGCAGCCCTCCCGGCTCCATAACCGTTGCTTATTGCTCCAGAGATAATCGGTCTTAGGCAAGGGGTTAAAGCTTCGCTACTGTTTCAATCAACAACAAGGGAACGACAATGCCATTCTCCGACTACAAGACCGCACTGGTGACCGGCGCATCCTCCGGTATCGGCGCAGCCGTGGTTGAGCGGCTCCGCCGGGAGAACATCGAGGTCCATGCCGTTGCCCGCAGTGCCGAAGCGCTGCAGCAGCTGGCTGCGCGGACGGGCTGCGTCGCCCACGTCATCGACGTGACCGACCGTCAGGCCATGGCCGAGCTCGCCCGTCGGGTGGAGTTCGATATTCTCGTCAACAATGCCGGTGTCGACCGGCCGAAGAAGTTCCTGGAAGCCGACGAGGGCGATATCGATCTCATCGTCGACGTCAATCTCCGGGCGGTCCTGCACATCTGCCGGCTGGTCGTGCCCGGTATGGTGGCGCGCGACCGCGGGCATGTCATCAACATCTCGTCGATCGCCGGCGCTTACAATTTCGGCGGCAACTCATCCTATCACGCCACCAAGGCAGGGGTGAGCATGCTGTCCAACCAGCTACGCATCGACGCTTTCGGCAAGCGGGTACGGGTCACGGAAATCTGCCCCGGCCGGGTCGCCACTGATATCTTCAATCACGTCCACGGCGATGACCCCAGCATCCGCGAACGGTTCATCGACGGCTTCGAACTGCCGCAGGCGGCCGATATTGCCGACGCGATTGCCTTCGCCATAGCAGCCCCCGTCGCCGTCAACATAGGGCACATGGAGATCACACCGACGCTGCAGGTCATGGGCGGGCTGCAGACGGCAAAGCCCCAGCCTTCGGCGAAGCCGGATCAATCCGCTGCGGCGAAGACGGATCAATCCGGGGAGCCAAACCCGTGAGCGGTTTCGACCTTTCGGCAATCCTGGGAAATCCGGAATATACCGCCATGCTGCTGCATGGCATCGAGATGACCTTCATCATCTATGCCGGCTCCTGGTCGATGGCGATGGCGCTGGCGCTTCTGCTGCTGGCTTTGCGTTTGTCGCCCTTTCGCTTCGGCGATCCGTTAGTCGCCGCTTACGTCTCCTACCACCGGAACGTCCCCACCCTGGTTCAGCTCATGCTATGGTACTTCGGGATTTTCACCCTGATGCCGAGCGGGGTAGCCGAATGGCTGGCAGTCCATAATGCGGAAGCCATCTTCGCGGTGATCGGGCTCGGGCTCTGCCAGGCGGCTTATTTCAGCGAAGATCTTCGGTCAGGCGTGCGCTCGGTCAGTCCCGGCCAAATGCAGGCAGCGCGTGCGCTTGGCCACGGTTATATCTCCGCGATGCGTTTCGTCATCATGCCGCAAGGCGTGCGCAACGCGCTGCCGCCGCTCATCAATCACAGCGTTTCCCTGTTCAAGAACAGCAGTCTCGCGGTTGTCATCGGAGCCTCGGAGCTGACGCATGCGGTCAAGGAAATCGAGAACCTCAGCTTCCGGACCTTCGAGATCTACCTGGTCGGCACGGTTCTCTATCTTTTTTTCTCGCTCGTGATCATGAGCATCGGCGCCTATCTGTCGATGCGCACCGATCCTGCCAGGAGCGCGCGCGCATGATCCACGACATGATCGCCATCGTTCGAGACTACTGGCTGCTGCTGCTGATCGGCCAATATCCCAATGGGCCGCTTGGCGGGCTCGCCAATACGCTGATCCTTTCGGCGCTCAGCATCGCTCTCGCCTTTCCGGTCAGCATCCTGTTCGCATTGGCGCGGCTCTCCAAGTCTCCACTGCTGCGTTGGCCGGTCACTGCGCTGGTCTATTTCACCAGGGGCGTGCCGCTGCTGATGCTCATCCTGTGGAGCTATTTCCTCGTTCCGCTGCTGACCGGCGCCGATGTACCGAGCTTCGTGACGATGCTGACGACGCTCGTGGTCTATCAGAGCGCGTTCCTGAGCGAAGTCGTCCGTGCCGGCATCGTCGCGCTCGGACCGGGCCAGATGGATGCGGGGCGTGCGCTTGGCCACGGCTATCTCGGTGCGATGCGCTTCATCATCCTGCCGCAGGCGCTCTACAACATGATCCCCAGCATCATCTCCACCTTCGTCTCGACGATCAAGGACACGACGCTCGGCTACGTGATCAACGTGCCGGACCTGACCTTTGCCGCAAGCCAGGTCAACAACCAGCTCCTGACCCAGCCTTTCCAGGTCTTCCTCATTCTGGCGATCGTCTACTTCGCCATCTGCTGGACGCTCACCTACTTCGCAAATCGCCTCGAGCGGAGCATCACGCGGCGGCGTGCGGGACTTTCCAACCTTCCCTCTGCCGCCTTGGTCGCGCCATCGAAAATCATATCGGAGCAGCTATGACCATGTCAGTTTCAGCACAGGAATTGCAGACGATCCGGCTTTCGCAGGTCTGCAAGAGCTACGGCGACTACCCGGTCCTGAAGGACATCGATGCGCAGGTGACACGCGGCGAAGTCGTGGTCATCTGCGGGCCGTCCGGTTCGGGAAAATCGACGCTGATCCGCACGATCAATCGACTCGAGGAGATCAACAGCGGATCGATTACGCTCGACGGGCAAAACATTCACGCCGCCATGCGGGCGAAGGAACTCAATGCACTGCGCAGCCGGATCGGCTTCGTATTTCAGAACTTCAACCTGTTTCCGCACCTTTCGGTGGTCGAAAACGTGTCGATGTCGCCGATCCGGGTGAAGGGCGTGGCGCCTGATGTTGCAAAGGACAAGGCCCTCAAGCTTCTCGATCGGGTCGGTCTCGCCGACAAGGCCCGGGCCTATCCCGGTCAACTCTCCGGCGGCCAGCAGCAGCGGGTGGCAATCGCCCGCGCCCTTGCCATGGAACCGCCGGTGATGTTGTTCGACGAGCCGACCAGCGCGCTCGATCCTGAAATGGTCGGCGAAGTGTTGGCCGTCATGAAGAGCCTGGCGTCGGAAGGCATGACGATGCTCTGCGTCACTCATGAAATGGGCTTCGCGCGCGACGTCGCGGATCGGGTCTGGTTCATCGATGCGGGCCAGATCCTCGAAATGGCAACCCCCGAGGACTTCTTCAACAATCCAAGCCATCCCCGTGCGCAGCGATTCCTCGCTGATCTCAGGCATTGATACCAACCACCAAAAACAAAGGAGAACAGCAATGAACTGGAAATGCCTAACCCTCACCGTCGCATTTGCCGGCATGGCCGCGGCCGTGCCCGCAAAGGCCGATCAGCTCGACAACATCATCTCGGCGAAAACCCTGCGCTGCGCGACGTTCGCCGACGTTCCTCCCTTCGCCTCACCCGATCCGAAGACCCGCGAAATGGCCGGTTTCGACGTCGATCTCTGCGGCGCCATCGCCAAGGAATTGGGCGTCAAGGCCGAAATCAAGCCGGTTTCGGTCGAAGCGCGTGTGCCCGAGGTCAAGCTCGGCCGCGTCGACATCACCGTTGCCAACCTTGCCTATACTCTGAGCCGTGCTGAGCAGATCCAGTTCAGCGACCCCTATTATCTCGCCAAGGAAATGCTGATCGTGCCGGCGGACGATGCCGGCAAGAAGAAGGCCGACTACGCAGGCCAGCGCATTGCTTCGACCAAGGGTTCGACGTCTGAGATGTCGATCAAGCTCAACAAATCCGATCCGCTGACCTTCCAGGATACCGCCTCTGCCTATCTCGCCGTCCAACAGGGCAAGGCCCGCGGCATGGTGGCCAACACCATGACGACGACCAAGTTCGTCAATGAATCGAAGAGCAAGGGCAAGCCAATGCGGATGATCGAGGAGCCGATGCTGTATCAGCCGATCGGCATCGGCATGGCCAAGGATCAGCCGGCGCTGACCGCCAAGATCAACGAGATCCTTCGCAAGCTCGATACATCGGGCGAGATCAACAAGATCTGGGACAAGTGGCTCGGCCCGGATACCGAATACAAGATGACGCGCACCGACAAGGTCGTATCGCTCTCGGAGCTGAAATTCGACCCGATCCCCTAGGACCTCGGTGTCATCCGATAATAATGTCCAAACGAAATCAGACGGCGGGGCATGCCCGCCGTCGGCCAACGATGGGAGGCATCCGTGATCCATATTAAAGATATTGCCGAACGGCCAAGCAAAGCCGATATCGACGCCGTTTCCAAATTTTCACCCGCGACGATCCACGAAGCCCAAGGGCGCCGCGGAGCCCTTTCCTCCCGCCTCAAGCCCGTCGACTACCGCATGAAACTATGCGGCCCGGCCCTTACGGTGAAATGCGCGCCACGTGACAACATCATGCTGCAGCTTGCCATCAACTACGCAAAGCCGGGCGATATCATCGTCGTATCGGCCGGCGAATACGAAGAGGCCGGATCCTTCGGCGATGTCCTCGCCAACGCCTGCCTGGCAAAGGGCATCGGCGGTCTCGTGACCGACACCGGCGTGCGCGACACCCTTCAGCTCAGGGAACTTGGCTTTCCCGTCTTCTCGCTCAGCGTCTGCATCAAGGGGACGGTGAAAGAAACTATTGCGGCGGTGAACGACACGATCATCGTCGGCGGCGAAATCATCCATCCCGGCGACATCATCGCCGGTGATGCCGACGGCTTGGTGGTCGTGCGTCGCCAGGAAGCGCAGGAAGTCGCCAGGCTGTCACAGGCCCGCGAAGATGCCGAGGCCGGCTATATCGCGGCATATAAGCAGGGCAAATCGGTCATCGAGGTCAGCAATCTCGAACCGGTGCTGAAAGCCAAGGGCCTCGTCGTCGACATCTGACGCGACAGCGCAATAGCTATCAGCTCTGCCACTTTATAGGGCGGCTGGCCTTTTCGGCCAGCCGCCTTATGCAAACCGGGCGGTTCAAACGCTTTCGGGCGTAATCGTTTCGAAGGGAACGACGCGCTGAAGGATGGTTGTGCTGTCGCGGTGTTCCAGCGCTGCGATCATCGTGGCGATCAATTCGTCTGATATCTGATCCAGAGGATGGCACAATGCCGCCATGATCAGGCCCTCCGTCAAGCCCTTGCGCGTTTCCGGGCCGATGTCGCGGCAGACAACCCTGACCTTATCCCGCTTTTCCACGGGCGCTTCGCGAAGAGCGCGCAGTACACCGGAAATCCCCCCTCCGACAATGAAAATGCCTCTGAGGTCATCGAGTTCAGAGAGCAGCTGGCTCACGATCCGGTAGGCTTCCTCCGGCTCCTCATGTGTCGGTCTGCTGTCATCCACCTGAAGATGGGGCGCATGCTCGCGCATATAGGATCGAAAGCTCGCGTCGGAGACATCCTGACACTGGTAACGATGATTGCCGATGAACACCGCGATCCGGCCGGGCGTCGGCGTGGTCTGAGCCAGAAACCATGCGGCGGTCCGCCCGAGTTTCCAATTGTCGGTGCCGACGAAGCCGGCGCGATCCCGGGCAGACTGATCGGTTATGTATGCAACGACCGGCTTCCCCCTCTCCTTAAGGGATTGGATGGTCTGCCCGATTAACGGGTGGTCGCCCGCAATGACAGCAACTGCATCACAGCGTTTGCCAAGCGCTTCGAGACGATCTGCAATATTTTGTGGCTCGAGGACATCAACGAAATCGACCACAGCCACGACTTTCTCGTGCTGGCGTCTCGCGGCGGCCTCCGTGATCTTGGAGCCGAACAGCCGGTAGAGCTCACGGCTCGACTGCTGGAGAAGAAAGCCGAAACGATAATTCGGTAGGAGCCGCTGCCTGCGGTCCTCGATCACGCCGCGGCCATAAAATCCAATCTCTTCCGCGGCATTTTGCACCCTCTCGATCGTTTCCGCACGCACTGCGCCGGTACCTCCGAGGATGCGGTTGACCGTGGCGATGCTGACGCCGGACGCCTGGGCAAGATCAGCAATGGTCGGTCTCTTCATGATATGTTTCATTCCATTTTCGGATGAAACGAAATGATATATTAATTTCATTGAAACGCAATAGACATTCCATTTTCAGATGTCAGTTGATACAAATATTCCAGCGAGTTGGGAGCCTTGCTTTGAGGAATTGTTACTCTCGACCGCCTTTTTGGGAGGAAATCACATGAGTTTTTCAATGCGCGCCGTACGCGGGCTGCTGGCTGGCGCTGTTTTCGTTCTTGGCGCTTCTTCTGCCCTGGCCGCGAATATTGCTGTCGTTGGCGGTAAGACCGACGACGAATTCTGGAGCCGCATCAAGAAGGGCGTCGACGACGCCCGCCTCGTCGTCGAGAAGAACGGTGGCTCCGTCAGCTATCTGCAGCTGCAGACCTACGACAATCTCGGGCCTGACGCCGCACAGCTCGTCCGCACGGCTATCAGCCAGGGCGTGACCGGCATCGTGGTGCCCGACTGGGTGCCTGAGGCGGAGGACGAGGCCATCAAGGCTGCAGTCGCCGCGGGCATCAAAGTCATCCTCATGAATGCCGGCAACATCGACAAAGCTCGCGAGCTTGGCGCGATCAACTATGTCGGCTCGGATGAATACACGGCCGGCAAGGCTGGCGGCGAATATTTCGCGTCCAAGGGTGCGAAAAATGTCATTTGCGTCAATACGCTCCCGGGTGCGGCAAACCAGGAGGCCCGTTGCAAGGGTGTCATCGACGGCATCACCGGAAAAGGCGGCACTGGCAAGCAACTGCCGTTGCCGGCGACCAGCTTCGGCGATCAGACGGCAATCGCCGAGGCCGTCAAGGCGACACTGCTCCAGGACGACACCATCGACGGCGTCCTCAATGTTGGGGCTTCCGACGCTGATGCGGCTGCAAGCGGGATCGCTCAGGCGAACAAAGTCGGCAAGGTCGCGCATGGCACCTTCGACCTGAACGCATCGGGGCTTGCCCGCATCAAGGACGGTTCGCAGACCTTTGCGATCGACCAGCAGCCTTACCTGCAGTCGCTGCTGGGGGTTTCGCTTCTCGCCTCGCATATCGACTACGGCACCAACCTGCCGACCGCACCGGTGCTGACCGGCCCGGGCATCGTCGATGCGGCGAACATCGACGCCACCCTGGCCGGCGTCAAGGAAGGCGCTCGCTGATCGTTCGAAACGGGCTCCGGCCCGCGGAAAAATACGCGGGTCGAAGTTTATCGAGCGTGCGGACCACCGCGTCCGCACGCCTGGAGATTCACGCCCAAACTGGGATAGGCATATGAACAATCTTTCATTCGGCAACCTGTTGCGCCGTCCCGAGGCAGGTGCATTCCTCGGACTTGTCGGCGTCCTCCTGTTCTTCGTCGTATTCGGCAGCACCAAGTTCCTGGAGCCCGCCGGCGCCGCAAGCTGGCTCAACGTCGCCGCCAATCTCGGCATTATCGCTCTTCCCATCGGACTTTTGATGATCGCAGGCGATCTCGACATTTCGATTGGCGCGATGATCCCCGCCGGCTCCATGACGGTTGCGGTCCTCTCGGGCTACTACGATCTTCCCATATGGGTCGGAATGCTCGGTGCGCTTGCCTTCGGCCTCATCGTCGGGCTGGTCAACGGCTACCTCGTCGTGCACACGGCCGTGCCTTCGCTGATCGTAACGCTCGGCACCCTCTTTGCGGTACAGGGCCTGATGCTTGGCACCTCGGTTCTCGTAACCGGCACGACGAGTGTGGCGCTGACTGCCGACCCCTGGGCAAAGTTCCTTTTCGGGCAATTCCTGGCCGGGTCGTTTCAGGTGATCATTTTGTGGTGGGTGGCCATCACCGCGATCTTCATCTTCTTCATTCACTTCTCGCCTTACGGGAACTGGATTTTCGCGATGGGCGGAGACAAGGTCAGTGCCCGCAACGCCGGCATTCCGACAACCCGTCTGACGATGGTCCTCTTCGTCCTCTCGGCGATGAGCGCGTCCTTCGTCGGCATGTGTCAGGCCATCCTGTTCAATTCCGCGCAGGTTTCGGGCGGAATGACTTTCATCTTCAACTCGATCATCTCGGTCGTCGTCGGAGGTGTGCTGCTGACCGGAGGGTTCGGGTCGGTGATCGGGATCTTCTTCGGCACGATCACCTTCGCCGTCGTCAACCAAGGCATCTATTTCACGACCTTCGACCGCAATTGGTCGAGCCTGATCATCGGCGTGATGCTGCTCGTGGCCGTCCTCATGAACAATACGTTCCGCCAGATGGCGCTGACCTATTCACCCAAGAAGAAGAAGTGAGAGCTGAGACATGGCTGGCCCAATTCTTGAACTTGAAAACGTCAACAAGTCCTTCGGCCCGATCGATGTGCTCTACGACATCACATTGAGCGTCCATCCCGGTGAAGTGCTTTGCCTGCTGGGTGACAACGGTGCGGGAAAGTCCACGCTGATCAAGACCTTTGCCGGTGTCTACAAGCCGACGAGCGGCGCGGTGAAGTTCGAAGGTCGGCCCATCGTCTTCCAGAATCCGCGCGAAGCTGCAGACCTCGGCATCGCAACGGTTCATCAGTTCGGCGGCACCTTTCCGCTGATGAGCATCGGCCGTTCGTTCTTCGTGGGGCGGGAACTGACCAAGGGCTTCGGCCCGTTCAAAATCTACGACCGCAAAGCCGCGAATGAAATCGCGGTGAAGGCCGTGCGCGAGTTCGGCATCACCCGCATCGACGATGGCGATCGCCTGATCGGCGGTCTGTCGGGCGGGGAGCGGCAATCCCTGGCAATCGCCCGAGCCGTCCACTTCGGCGCCCGGGTGCTGATCCTCGACGAGCCGACCGCCGCTCTCGGCGTCAAGGAGGCGGCGCATGTGCTGCGTATCGTCCTGGAAGCGCGCCGTCGCGGCCTCGCCGTCATTTTCATCACTCACAACGTCATTCACGCGATGACGGTGGGAGACCACTTCGCGGTGCTCATCAAGGGTGCGAAGGCGGCCGACTTCCGCAAGGGTGAAAAGACGCGCGAAGAGATTACCGACCTGATGGCGGGAGGCGAGGCCATGGCCGAACTCGAAGCCGAAATCGAAGCGTACTCGACGGCGCATAGCGGACACCCCCCACCGGTCTGACCGACCGCCGCCGTGGATGAATTCCAGAAACTCTAAAGAGCTCGCCTACCCCGGCGGGATGGCCCAGCACAATCATCGGACGGGTAACAGCCATGAAGATTGCAATCGACCCCTTTATGCATCGCCACCTCTCACTCGAAGAATTGCCCTCGAAAGTGGCTGAACTCGGATACGAGTGGATAGAGCTCAGCCCGCGGGCCGATTTTCTCGAGTGGTTCAAGGCGCCGCGCGTGTTTCCGGCCCGCGCCAAGGCATTCAAGAAAGCGCTTTTCGATGCCAATGTCGGCATTGCCTCGATCCTGCCGATGTACCGGTGGGCCTCGAACGATGAAAATGAGCGGCAAGCTGCCGTCAAGCACTGGAAGCGCGCCATTGAGATCAGTGTCGAACTCGGCGTCGACACGATGAACTCGGAATTCGGCCGCGGCCCCCATCCGGACAAGGGTTCGTGCTACTGCTGCCATACCGGTTCCATGATCGAGGCCTGCGAAGACGCCTGGTGGCGCTCGATGGAAGAATTGGTGCCGATCTTTGAAAAGGAAGGCATAAACCTGCACGTCGAACCGCATCCCGAGGATTGGTGCGAAACCCTGCAGCCGGCGCTCGATATCATCAGGACGGTCAACTCGAAGAACGTCAAGTTCCTCTATTGCGCGCCGCATACCTTCTATTTTGGCGATGACACCAAGGCGATGCTCCGTGAAGCAAAGGACGTGCTGGCCCATGTCCATGTCGGCGACACCTTCAATCACAAGGCCTCCTCGGGGCTCCGCTACATCCTCAATCCTCCGGGCACGCAGGCCAGGGTGCATCAGCACCTGAACATCGGCCAGGGCGAGGTTCCCTGGGAAGATTTCTTCAGCACGCTGGCGGAGATCGGGTTCGACGGCATCATGACCGCATGCGTTTTCGCCTGGGAGGACAAGGCCGACCACTCCGGCAAGTTCATGCGCGCCGAAATGCAGCGCTTCGTCGACAAGTACTGGACCGCGAAATAACGCGCGATGCCAGCGGTTCGCGATGCAGCCAGGCGATTGGCGCGAGCGGCCGCGACTGGGGTTATGCCCGGAACGCTTAAACATCACAGACATCATTCCTGGAAGGACAGAAGATGATCAACGGAGAAAGATCCATCGAGCGCCCCCTGCGCTGGGGCATGGTCGGCGGCGGCCGTACCGGGCAGGTGGGCTACAAGCATAGAACCGGCGCCCAGCGGGACGGCACCTACCGGCTCATCTGCGGAGCCTTCGATCTCGACGCCGAGCGCGGACGCGACTTCGGCACGAAGATCGGCGTCGCTGCGGACAGGTGCTATGGCGATTATAAGGAGCTGATCGCCAAGGAGGCCGGGCGTGAGGACGGAGTCGAGGTCGTCTCGATCGCCACGCCGAACTTCACCCACTACGAGATCACCAAGGCGTGCCTCGAAGCCGGTCTTCACGTCATTTGCGAAAAGCCGCTGTTCTTCACCGTCGCCGAATGCGACGAGGTTGCCAAGCTGGCGGAAGAAAAGGGCCTGATCGTCGGCGTCACCTACGGTTTCACCGGCCATCCGCTGGTTCATCAGATGGCGGCGATGGTCAAGAAGGGCATGCTCGGCGATATAAGAATCGTCGATATGCAATATTCCCACGGCTTCAACGCGGGCGACGATGTGGGCGCCGGCGAAGCCGTGAAATGGCGCACAAATCCCAAGACGGCTGGCCCGACCTTCGTTCTGGGCGATATCGGCACGCATCTCTACTACCTCTCCGAAGTGGTGCTGCCGCATATGAAGATCGAAAAGCTGCTCTGCGACCGCAAGGCCTTCATTCCGACACGTGCGCCGCTCGAAGACCACGCGACCGTTCTCATGCATTACGACAACGGCGCCCGCGGCCGTCTTTGGGTGTCCTCGGTGGATGCCGGCAACATGGGTTCGCAGCGCTACCGTTTCGTCGGCTCCAAGGCCTCCGTCGAATGGTCCGATTCCCATCCCGATCAGTTGATTTACGAAGTGCAGGGTGAACCGAACCGCACCTTGCATCACGGCATGCCCTACCTCGAAGAGGAAAGCCTCGCCTACGATCGCATGGGCGCGCTGCACACCGAAGGCCTCGGCGACAGCTGGGCGAACATCTACCTCTGGATCGCCCAGGCGATCGACGCAAAACGCCGCGACGACGCCTTCCTCAAGGGCCATCATTATCCCGGCATCGAAGCCGGCACAGAAGGTGTGCGCTGGCTGGAAAATTGCGTCCGTTCGGCAGACGCAGGTTCGGCCTGGGTCGAGTTCAAGTGATCGATCAGGGGGCGCGTCGGATCTCCTCCATCCTCCTCCCAGGCGCGTCCCCGACACTCTCTTTTAGAAAGACAATGACATGAAACTTTCGATCTGCACCGACGTGATGGGCGACCTTTCCTTCACTGACATGCTCGACAAATGCGTCAAGCTTGGTGTCGAGGGTATCGAGATGACCGGCGGCGGCTGGTCGCGCGGGCCGCACTTCCGTGCGGACGAGCTGCTGGCCGACAAAGGCCTGCTCAAGACCAAGCTGAAGGAAATCGAAGCCCGCGGCCTGGAAATCGCCGCGTTGAACTGCTCGGCAAACCCGCTCGATCCGGGTGACATGGGCAAGCGCCACCGCAAGGAAATGGAAGACACCATCCGGCTCGCTGGCGAAATCGGCGTGAAGAAGATCGTCACCATGTCCGGCCTGCCAGAAGCCGCCCCCGGCGACACGGTGCCGAACTGGCTCGTCTACACCAAGAGCTGGCCGAATGAGATGCCTGAGCGCGACCGATATCAGTGGGAAGACCGGGCTTTCCCGCTCTGGCACGGCCTGGTCAAGCTCGCCGACGAAGTCGGCGTCGAAAAATATGCGCTGGAAAACTTCTCGGCCATGCTCGTATGGAATCCCGAGACCCTCTTCCGCCTGCGCAACGAGGTCGGTCCGAAAGTCGGCATGAACCTCGACCCGTCGCATCTGATGTGGATGGGCGCCGACCCGATCGCCTCCGCCCGTGTTCTGGGCGATGCCATCCATCATTGCCATGGCAAGGATACCCGCATCGAGCGGGGCCTCGCCGACATCAACGGCTTGCTCGAACTCAAGGACGTAACCGACGTCGCCAACCGCACCTGGAACTATGTCGCCGTCGGTGCCGGCCATGACCTGCAATGGTGGAAGGAGTTCTTCTCCGTGGTGCGCATGGTCGGCTACAACGATTGGGTCAGCCTCGAGATGGAAGACTTCACCATGTCGACCGAGGCGGGCATCCAATCCTCCATCGATGCGCTGCAGGCAACAATCAGCCGCTGATGGACAGGCGCGGGCGGTCGATCGCCCGCGCTTCCTTGCATTCGTAGTTTCTTGTGAAGAGGCCGACGATGCCCAATCCGATCAGCATATTCAATACTATTGCGAGGAAACCGACATGACCAAGACATTGGACGTGATCACGATCGGGCGAGCCGGCGTCGACCTCTATGGGGCACAGGTCGGAGGACGGCTGGAGGACATGGGATCCTTCGAAAAATATATCGGCGGCAGTCCGACCAACATTGCTTGCGGCACGGCGCGACTGGGCCTCAAGTCGGCACTGATCTCCCGGGTGGGCGATGAGCATATGGGCCGGTTCATCCGCGAGGAGCTTGCCCGGCATGGCGTCGATGGCAGGGGCGTCGTGACGGATCCCGAGCGGCTGACGGCACTCGTCATTCTCGGGATCCGGGACGAAGAACGTTTCCCGTTGATATTCTACCGGGAAAATTGCGCCGACATGGCGCTTTGCGAGATGGATATAGACGAGGCTTTCGTTTCCGGCGCCCGTTCGGTGTTGGTGACGGGAACACACCTCTCCCATCCGCGCACGGAAGCGGCCGTGCTCAAGGCGCTCGGCTTTGCGCGCAAGCATGGCGCCAAGACAGCTCTCGACATCGACTATCGTCCAAACCTTTGGGGGGTGGCCGGCCATGGCGAAGGGGAAAGCCGCTATGTGGCAAGCGGGCAGGTGACCGAAAAGCTCCAGGCGACGCTTCATATGTTCGATTTGATCGTCGGGACAGAGGAAGAATTCCACATCGCCGGCGGGACGACCGATACCGTGGCGGCCCTGCGCGCCGTGCGCGCCGTGACTGCGGCGACGCTCGTCTGCAAACGCGGCGCCAAAGGGGCGGTCGCATTCGAAGATACGATACCGGATAATCTGGACGAGGGCATTTCGGGCGAAGGTTTCCCGGTCGAAGTCTTCAACGTTCTCGGCGCCGGAGACGGCTTTTTCGCCGGGCTGCTGAAGGGCTGGCTTGACGGCGAGGATTGGCCGGCCGCACTCAGATACGCCAATGCCTGTGGCGCTTTTGCAGTCTCTCGTCACGGCTGCACGCCGGCATATCCGTCACTTCAGGAGCTGAATTTCTTCCTCGAGCGCGGCATGACGCGCCCCGATCTGCGCAATGATCCCGAGCTGGAGCAGATACACTGGTCGACCAACCGGCATGGCGACTGGTCTGAGATGCGAGTCTTCGCCTTCGATCACCGGATGCAGCTCGAAAGCATGACGGGCTACACGCCGTCGAAGGGCGGCGCCTTCAAGGAACTCTGCCTCGAAGCGGCACTCAAGGTGCAGAACGGGCGTTCCGGCTACGGAATCCTCTGCGACGACCGGATCGGCCGGCGCGCACTCCACGCCGCCTCCGGGACCGGCCTTTGGATCGGCAGACCCTGCGAGTGGCCGGGGTCTCGGCCTCTGACCCTGGAGCCGTCGCTTGGTCCCGATTGCGGAGGGCTTTCGGAATGGGCGCGCGAGAACGTCGTCAAGGTGCTCTGCTTCTGCCACCCCGATGACGACGATGCGACCTGGGCCCGGCAGCTGGCGGAAGTGCGGCGACTTTACGTGGCATCGCGCCGCAACAGGCTGGAATTCCTGCTCGAGGTCATCCCTTCCAAGGTGGCAAGCATCACCACGGACACCACCGCGAAGCTGATCCACCGCTTCTATGCCGAAGGCATTTATCCAGACTGGTGGAAGCTGGAACCGATGGACGAGCCCGAAGCTTGGACGCAGGTCTGTGCCGCCATCGAGGAAAACGATCGTCATACAAGAGGGATCGTGGTCCTCGGCCTGGACGCGCCGGAGGACGTGCTGAAGGCGAGCTTCGAAGTTGCCGCGAGCTTCCCGCTCGTCAAGGGATTTGCCGTCGGCCGGACAATCTTCGGCTCCGTCGCCCGCGGCTGGTTCGAGGGCTCGATCAGTGATGAAGAGGCCGTCGAAGAGATGGCAAAAAGATACTCCCGGCTTTGCACGGTCTGGGACGGCGCGCGGGCGCGCGTGCAGGAGGCAGCAGAATGACAACGATACGACTGACCGCCGCGCAGGCCATGATGAAATGGCTCTCGGTCCAGATGACCGAGGATGGCGAACGCTTCATCGAAGGCGTCTGGGCGATCTTCGGTCACGGCAACGTCGCCGGCATCGGAGAGGCGCTGAATGGGATTGGCGGCGCCCTTCCCACATGGCGCGGCCAGAACGAACAGACCATGGCGCATGCGGCGATCGCCTATGCGAAGACGCTGAAGCGGCGGCGTGCCCAGGCCGTGACATCCTCGATCGGCCCCGGCGCCACCAATATGGTCACGGCTTGCGCGCTTGCCCATGTCAACAGATTGCCCGTCCTGTTCATACCCGGCGATGTGTTCGCCAATCGCCGCCCCGAGCCGGTGTTGCAGCAGATCGAGGATATGAATGACGGAACCGTCAGCGCCAATGACTGCTTCCGGCCGGTCTCGGCCTATTTCGACCGGATCGCCCGTCCCGAGCATCTCCTGACTTGCTTGCCGCGCGCCCTGGCAGTCATGACCGATCCCGGTAATTGCGGCCCCGTTACGCTGGCATTCTGCCAGGATGTACAAGCAGAGCTCTACGACTACCCCCAGGCATTTTTCGAACCGAAGGTGTGGCGCATCCGTCGTCCCGAACCGGATCCGCGGGAGGTCGCAGATCTTGCCGATGCCATCCGGGCTGCGCGCAGGCCAGTGATCATTTCCGGCGGCGGCGTCATCTATTCTGAGGCCGAGGTCGAGCTCGCCGCATTCGCGGAGAAGCATCATATCCCATTTGTCGAAACACAAGCCGGGAAGGGCGCCAATAGCTGGGAGCACCCGTTGAATTTCGGATCACCTGGTGTAACCGGATCGGCGTCGGCCAATGCGCTTTGCGCCGACGCTGACCTCGTGATCGGCATCGGCACGCGCTTCCAGGACTTCACGACAGGCAGTTGGGCGCTTTTCCGTAATCCCTCGCGCCGGCTCGCTTCGATCAACCTTGCCGGATATGATGCAACAAAGCATTCGGCATTGCCCTGCGTCGGCGATGCCAGGGTCACGCTGGCGCGCCTGTCCGCGGCGCTCGAGGCGTATCGCGGGTCTGGCGTCGATGCCGGGAGCAGGACCGATTGGCACAAAACGGTCGAGCGCGTGACGGCGGCGCCGGAAGCGGACGGGCCGGGAAACCTGCCCACCGATGCGCAAGTCATCGGCGCCGTGCAGCGGGTGGCGACGGAAAAGTCCGTGGTCATGTGCGCGGCCGGCACCATGCCGGGCGCACTGCAGGTGCTGTGGCAATCTGCCAAGGGCGGATACCACATGGAATATGGTTTCTCCTGCATGGGTTACGAAGTGGCGGGCGCCATGGGCATCAAGCTCGCGCGCCCTGACAAGGACGTAATCTGCTTCGTCGGCGACGGCTCCTACATGATGGCCAATTCGGAACTCGCAACCGCCGTCATGCGGCGGGTGCCGTTCACCGTCGTGTTGACCGACAACCGCGGTTACGGCTGCATCAACCGTCTTCAGATCGAGTGCGGCGGCGCTGAGTTCAACAACATGTACAAGGACTGCAATGTCGACGTGCAGCCCGAGATCGATTTTGTCGCGCATGCCGCCTCGATGGGCGCCCATGCCGAAAAGATAGGGTCCATCGCCGAGCTTGAGGCACGCATCGTGGCGGCGCGGGAACGGAACATTCCGAGCGTTCTGGTGATCGACACGGATGCGGTTCCCGGGACCGACGCAGGTGGCCACTGGTGGGACGTTGCCGTTCCGCAGATCGGCGGCCCGGAGCGGCTCGAGCAGGCCCGCACGCGTTACAACGAGAATGCCGCCAATCAACGCGCGTTTGATTGAAGGACAGGAATTTGGCTCTCAGCCTGGTGCTCCCGCTACACGGCGGGCGCCTTCGCTCGAAGATCAGTCTAGACACTATTATGGACACATGTTCTATACAATGGACAGATCTGATGGGAGCACGCCATGCATCTTTCCATGTGGACTTACCCCTGGGATATCCAGGACCAGGGGCTCGCCGCACTCGCCGCCGACCTTCGCGACCGTGCTGGCCTGACGACGGTCAGCCTGGCGACGTCCTATCATGCTGGCCGGTTCCTGCAGCCGCGGAGCCCGCGGCAGAAGGCCTATTTCCCCGAAGACGGGACGGTCTACTTCCGGCCGGATGAGAGCCTATGGCGGGATAAGCTGATCCGGCCGCTGATGGCTGGGAATGTCACCGAGCGCGGCGACATGCTGGAAGCCCTCGTCCAAGGACGCGAGGCGACGGGTCTCAAGGTCTCCTGCTGGACGGTCTGCCTCCACAATACCCGTCTCGGCATGCTGCATCCCGATCACGTGACGCGGAACGCCTTCGGCAATCCCAACTACTACAATCTTTGCCCCTCCAGCCCGGCGGCGCGGGCCTATGCCGTCACCCTTGTTCGCGACATCACGACCAACTACCAGCCCGATATGGTGGAACTCGAGAGCCCGAACTTCATGGGATTCGCGCATGAATATCATCACGAGAAAGACGGCGTCGGCCTGAACGCCGAAGACGATTTCCTGCTGTCGCTCTGCTTCTGCGACCATTGCACGGCGCGCGCCGAAAAGGCCGGCGTGCCGGTCGAAGGCGCGCGCCTGTCGGTCGGGCGCTTCATCGCGGAACTCTGCGAACGAGCTGTCCCGGAACGGCAGTTCCCTGACTTCCCGGCGGCCGGCATCGCCGCCTTTCGCGACCATCCCGATCTGCATGCCTATCTCACTTGGCGCAGCGAACCGGTGACCAGCCTGATCGGCGAGATCAAGGCGGCCGCCGATCCGGCGACACGCATCGTGCTCATCGACCTCAAGGACGGCTGGCTCGGCGGCGTCGATCTCGCAGCCGCCGGCAAGCTCTGCGACGGGGCGATCCTCTGCTGCTACGACATGCAGCCGGATGCCGTCGGCGATGTCATCCGGACCGGCAGGGCGGCAATCGGACCGGGCAAGTTCCTCGGGGTGGGCCTGCGCGTCTTCTATCCTGAGGTCAGCGGGCCGGCGGTGCTCGCCGCACGCGCCAAGGCCGCCGTCGATGCCGGCGCTGACGGCGTGAACTTCTACAATTACGGCCTGATACCGGCTAAGCGCCTCGACTGGGTCAAGACGTCGGTCGGCGCAATCACGTAAGCAGATCAGCGCTCCTCAGGATGCGATGGGTTCGGCGACCTGGATCAGGCAGTCGCCGGCCTGGCTGTCGCAGTGCAGCCTGTGGGAAATGACAATGCCGCTCTCGGCAAAGCGCAGCTCTTCCTCCGGCTGATCCAGACGTTCGAGGTCATGGTACCATCCGGCAAGGTCGCCGGCGGAAACGGTGGCGCCGAGTGCCACGGCCGGCTCGAACCAGCCTCTGTGGTTCGCATAGATGCCCTGGCTATGGCGGGATAGCGAAAGCAGCTGCAACGGCCCGGGCTCGGTGAGCGGCGCGCGCGACAGCACCGGACGCTCGACGGTGCCGAGTGTCACCAGCAGCCGGTCGATTGCCGCCGCCGTGAAGGCCATTGTCTCAGGCGTCACGGTGCCGCCGCCGCCGAACTCGCCGGAAAGCCCTACGGTCCCGGCCCTTGCCGCAGCCCCCATCGATGTCGGCGCGGTCGGCCCGTTGTCGGCGATGAAGGCATGCGCCGCACCCATGGCGCGCATCAGCGAAACGGACCGTTCGAAACGGGCGGCATCGGCCTGCCGCTCAATCAGCGTGCAGGGCAGGTGCGCCATGGACGTGCCGCCCGAATGCAGGTCGAGCACGACGTCATGGCGCGGAAAAAGTTCGTGTTCGAGGAAATGCGCCATCCGCGCTGTCGGCGAGCCGATGGGATCGCCGGGAAACGCTCGATTGAGGTTGCCGCCGTCGAAGGGCGAGCAGCGCTTGGCCGCCATCACCGCCGGCAGGTTCGCCATCGGCAGGATGGTGACGGCGCCGCGGATTTCAGCGACATCAAGCAGCCGCATCAGCCGGCCGAGCTGGAGTTCGCCCTCATATTCGTCGCCATGGTTGCCGGCCATCAGCAGCAAAGACGGCCCCTCGCCATTTTTCAGGCGAAGGACCGGAATGCGGATCTGATAATAGGGCGACCGATCGATCGAATAGGGAATGGCGAGGTGGCCGGCCTGCCGGCCCTCGCGCGAAAGGTCGATCGGATTGACGAGACCGCTATGCATGATGTCTCCAGTGCGGGTGGTTGCGATGCCGTTACAGCGCCGCGCGTCTTTTTGGGACGCGCAAAGGACGCTGTAACACTTTCAACCTACGCATTGCGCTTTCCGAAAATCGAATCCGATTTTCGGGCCGATGCGCTAGAGCGCGGCGATCGCGGTCATTTCGACGCGTAGATCGGGATCGGCGAGACGAGCTTCGGTGCAGGCGCGGGCTGGCGGGTTTTCGATGTCGATCCAGTCATCATAGACGCTGTTCATCGCCTCGAAATCGACGATCGCCGGCAGGAAGACATTGACGGCGATGAGACGCGAGCGGTCGATGCCAGCTTCTTTCAAAAGGGCGTCGATCTTGCCGAGCACGTCGCGGGTCTGATCCTTGATATCAGCCTTGCGATTTTCCGCGACCTGGCCGGCAATATAGACGAGACCGCCGTAGCTGACGGCTTGGCTCATACGCGAACCTTTCTGATAACGCTGGATCATTGCGGGTTTTCCTTTTCTTGCTTTTGGAGGGAAAGTTCAGCCGAAGCTGGTCAGATAGGCTGTCGTCACCGAATGGTCGGGGTCGAGGCCGTAGAGGATGGCATGCCGGTCAAGGCAGGTGCAGGGATGAGAGATGCCGTACTCGATGACGTCGCCGACCGCGACGTCGCTGCCGTCGGCAAGTGCGACGAAGGCGTGCTGATCGTTGAGTCGAAACACGTCGGCGCTCACGAGATCGGCGAGATACGCCCCATTGCGATAGAGCGCCAGCGGCCGCGGCAGACCCTGATCCATCGCCACGTCGCGCATGCCCATGCCTGAGATCGCCAGCCGCGGTTCCGGCCGGGAGAGGACCTCGGCCCAGACCCGCAGCGCAGGACGGAAAGCTGCGGCCGCCGAAGCCGTCTCGCCGCCGATGCTGAAACCGCCGCGTGCATCGAGGCCGGCAAGGCCGCGCTCGTAGATGCCGTGGTCGTGGAAAAAGATCGCGCCGCTGCGCAGCACCAGCCGGCAGCCGGGATCGGCCGCAACGGCGGCCGAAAGCCTGGCAATCACAAGGTCGAAAAACACCGAGCCGCCAGCCGTGACCAGGAGCGGCCGCTCGTCGCCTATACGGGCGCGCAGCTTCGGCAGGAAATCCGATGTCACCGCCATCAGCGCATCGATGCGACGCATCGTCTCTTCCGCATCGGCGGTCGCCGCCGCACCCTCATAGGCGGCGATGCCGGTCAACCTAAGGGCCGGCGTCTCCACGGCAAGGATCGCCTCGAGAATTGCCTCGGCGGCGTCGACGCTGCGAGCACCGGCGCGGCCCGCGCCGAATTCCACCAGCAGGCCGAGGGGCGGTAGATCTGCGCGCTCCTGCCATGCGGAGCGAAGAGCCTCGACCAGCGCTGCGGAATCCACGAAGATATGGAGTTCCGCATCGGGATAGTGGCCAAGCAGGGCCGCAAGCCGGCGGGCGGCGGCGGCCCCGCCGATCTCGTTGGCGAGGATCAGCCTGCGCTGTCCCGCCTTGAGCAGGACGGCGGCCTGGCGGATGTCGGCGACCGTCGTGCCCCAGGCGCCTGCCGCCAGAAGTGCCTCCGACAACGCCGTCGACATCGGTGTCTTGGCGTGCGGCGCGATTTCGGCGCCGAGGCTCTTCACATAGGCCATCATCAGTTCGACATTGCCGGAGAAGGCCTGCCGGTCGAGCGAGATCAGCGGCAGGGCCATCCTGCCGTCATAGGGCTTCCATCCCTGCTTGCCGATTTTATCCAGCGGGAGCGGCGGATTGCCCGGCGGAAAACCGCGCACCCGCTCGTCGATCAGCACGTTTTCCGTCGCCATATGAAGGTCAGACATGGTAACCCCTCCTGATCTCGGCGGGATCGGCGATGCCGAGCCGATAGGTGTCATTGGCGGTGGCAAAGAACAGGGCCCGCTGTTCGTCGTAAGAGAGCTTTGAGGCGACCGCTCTGAAAACCTGGTAAACCTCGTCGAAAGAAGCGTGCAAGCCCGCGACCGGAAAGTCGCTTGCGAACATGGCGCGCGCCGGACCGAAACAATCGAGGCAATGCTCGATCACCGGCCGCAGGCTTTCGAGCGTCCACTTATTGTCGTAGGCGACGAGGTCGGAAATCTTCAGGCGCAGATTCGGCTCGCTGCCGAGCGCCCGCAGACCACGGCGCCAGAGCGCCATGCCGTCCTCCGTCCGGTCAGCCGGGCTGCCGCCGTGGTTGAGTACGAAAAGCGTTTGCGGAAAAGCGCGCACCAGTTCGAGCGCCTCATTCATCTGCCAGGGATAGAGCATCAGGTCGAAGACCAGCCCGAGCCCCGTGGCGTGCGCTAACCCCGCCCGCCAGGCGGGGTCGCCCATGCGGTTCGCGCGCGAAGCAAAACTCTTCGCCGCTTCAGGGTGCCAGCTCAGAATATCGCGGATACCGACGACGTTGGGATTTGCCGCTTCCGCCTCGAGCAGGCGCATGGCGTCCGGCCCGTCGAGGGGCACGCGCACGATATAACGGCGCGCCACGCCAGAGCTGCGGTCGAGGCCATCCAGCCAGCGGCTCTCTTCCAGCGGGTAGGCAACGGACCAGCCGGCCTCCACATGCACGGTTGCAATCACGTTCTGGCGGGCAGCATCGGCGCGATAATCGTCGATGCCGTAGTCGCGCAGGATCGGTGCGAGGCTTCCGAAAACCATCTCCTCGCCGGATGCGCGCGCCTTCTGAAGCCAGGGATGACGTTCCAGCTTAAGGTCCCAGAGGTGATGATGCGGGTCGATCACCGGCCCGTCATAGAGTTCCGTCATCGGCGCGCCTCACGGCCGGAAACGAGCAGAAGAGCAAGGATCAAGGTGCCGAACATGATCGATCGCCAGCCGGGCGAGGCATTGACGACAGTGATCAGCGCCGTCGTCGTGACGAGCAGGATCGCCCCCGGAATGGTCCCGGCATAGGTGCCGCGCCCGCCGAGGATGGAGGTGCCGCCGAGCACGACGGCGGCGATCGAGGTCAACAGGTAGGGGTCGCCGATGCCGACATAACCTTGCCGGTTCATACCGAGCACGAGAATGCCGGCAAGCCCTGCGAAAAAGCCCGACAGAGTGTGGACGATCAGCGTGTTGCGGGTGACGCTGACGCCGGAAAGCCGGGCCGCCAGCGGGTTCGCCCCAAGCGCAAGGAAACGCGCGCCGATCGGCATGCGGTGGACGAGCAGTAGGACGACGATCGAGACGACGAGCCACACAATGATGCCTGAGGGAATGCCGAGCGGCCGCGCCTGCCCGAGCAGAATGACCGCCGGATTGCTGACGGTGACCGCACTGCCGCCGGCGACGATGACGAGCAAGCCCTGCAGGAAGGTCGCCATCGCAAGCGTCATGATGATCGGCGGCACGCGAAGATAGGCAGCACCGGCGCCGTTCATCAGGCCGATAGCCGTGGCGATGGTAAGGGCCGCCGCGATGCCGGCGAGGCCGCTTGGATCCCACGCCGGCGAGATGAGCGGCAACAGGATCGCCGTGACGGTGATGACCGCGCCGACGGACAGATCGATGCCGCCCATCAGGATGACCAGCGTCTGGCCGGCGCCGGCAATGCCGATCACCGCGGCGAGTTCGAGCAGATAGCGCAGGTGGCCATAGGCGCCGAAACCGCGCAGTGAGCCGCTTGCGACGATCCAGACGAGCGCGACCAGAAGGAAGGTCAGCAGCGGCGGATTGCGGAACGCGGACCTGATGATGTTCATCGCCTTGCCCTCCATTGCCCGAGAAGTTCCGGCACGGCAACTGCGCCGACGATGATCAATCCTTGCGCGACATATTGCGCGACCGGCGGGAAGCCCAGGAAGAACATGACGTTGATCATCACCGAGAGCAGCAGGCTGCCGCAGATCGCGCCGCGCATCGTGCCCTTTCCGCCGAGGAAACCCACGCCGCCGAGCACCGCGGCGGCGATCGAGTTCAGCGTGAAGGGTGTGCCGATAACAGGATCACCCGATCCGGTCTGCGCGGCGACGAAGAGACCGGTCAGGGCTGCCAGAAGACCGGACAGTGCGAAGGCTGCGACCTTCACCCGTTCGACCGGGACGCCGGAGCGGAACGCGCCGACCGGATTGTCGCCGGCCGCGTAGATGCCGAGGCCGAGCGGCGTTGCCAGAAAGGCCTTCCAGAGCGCCAGGATCACAATGAGCAGCAGGAAGGCGACAGGCGTGTGGCCGGCCAGCACCGTCGACAGCCAATCGGGAATGAACCCACCCGGCCGCGGCAGCAGGATGAGTGCGACCCCGCCGATGATGAAGGAGCCGGCCAGCGTGACGATGATTGCAGGAAGCCTCAGATAGGTGACGATGGCACCGATGACGGCGCCGATCGAAAGACCGGCAAGCGAGGCCGCAAGAATGCCGCCCGGCACGCCGAGCGCCCCTTCCATCGTCGTCGCGGCGATCACCGCTCCAAGACTGACGAGCGGGCCGATCGCCAGCGTAATGCCGCCGTTCAGCATGAGCAGCGCCTGCGCCATGGTGACGAGCGCGAGCGGGAACCAGTTCTGCGTGAACTTGGAGAAGCCACCGATCGAAAGGATGCCGGGAAATAGCAGCGCGTAGAGGATGAGAAAGGCTGCGACAACCAGATAGAGTCCGGCAAGGCCGCGGTTGCGGCGGAGCTGGATCGAGCCGTAGAGCCGGGATGACGAACTTGTGCTCATGCCGCCTCTCCCTGCGTCGCGGCCGCAATACCCATGGCTGCGCCAACAATCGCTCCTTCGCTGATTTCATCTTGCGACAGCGCCGCTGCGACGCGCCCCTCGCGCAGAACCACGACACGGTCGCAGAGATGCACGAGCTCCGGCGTATCGGAGCTAGCCAGAATGACGAGCCGCCCCTCGGCGGCGAAGGCACGGAGCATGAGGTAGATTTCCCGCTTGGTCTCGATGTCGACGCCGCGCGTCGGATCGTTGAGGAGCAGAACGGAGGGATCGAGCGGCAGCCATTTGGCGAGCGCCACCTTCTGCTGGTTGCCGCCGGAAAGCGCCTGCACCGGGCGGGCCGTGTCGCCCTTGATCGTCAGCCGCCGCGCGAGATCGGCGACCAGGCCGTTTTCCGCCGGCCGGTCCCGCAGGCCCTTGCTGGCGAGCCGTCCAAGCGAGGGCAAGATGAGATTGGATGCGATGGAGTGGGGCAGCACCAGCCCCTCATGCTTGCGGTCGGCCGGGACATAGACGATGCCGGCGGCATTCGCCTCGCCGACATGGGCGGGCAGGGCGGGTTTGCCGGTAACCTCCGCTCTGGAAGCCGCTGCCGGAATCGCGCCGTAGAGGCCAAGTAGCAGGTCTTCCTGCCCTTGCCCCACGAGCCCGCCGATGCCGACGATCTCGCCGGCACGGGCGGAGAAGCCGATGTCTCGCACCATGCCGGCGGAAAAACCTTCGACGTTGATGCGCATCGCGCCGGGTGCTGTGACGGAGCGCGGTGGGAACAGGTCGCCGGTCTCGCGGCCGACCATGAGGCGCACCAGGCCTTCACCGTCGATGCCGGACAGCGACTGGTCGGCGGTGACCAAGCCGTCCTTCAGCACCGTGACATGCGAGCAGAGCGCCTGCACTTCGTTGAGGCGGTGAGAAATGTAGAGAAGTGCGGTGCCACGGTCCTTGAGGGTCTCGATCAGACGGGCGAGGATGCCGGCTTCGTGTGCGGAAAGCGACGACGTCGGCTCGTCCAGGATCAGCACGCGTGGTTTGCGGAACAGCGCCTTGGCGATCTCCACCATCTGGCGGCGGCCAAGCGCCAGATCGGCGACCGGCATGTCGAGCGGCTCGGTGAGCCCCACCATATCGCAGACGTCCAGCACGCCGCGATGAAGCGCTCTGTAGTCGATGAAACCGAACCGGCGCGGAAATGCGCCGAGCCCGATGTTTTCAGCAATCGACAGACTGGCGGTGAGGCTCAGCTCCTGCTGAACGACAGCAATACCGGCCGCGCGCGCAACCGCCGGGCTGAAGCGCCCGACGGGCTTGCCGTCGACGAGGATGGAACCACCGTCCGGCTGGAGGGCACCGGACAGGAGGTTGATCAGCGTGGATTTGCCGGCGCCGTTTTCGCCGAGCAGGGCGTGAACCCTGCCCGGCAGAAGGGCGATATCGACGCCCTTCAAAACGGGATTGCCGAAAAATCCCCTGAACACCTGCCGGGCTTCCAGCAGGGGTTTTTCTTCCGTCATGACGGCTTTCCTCAACCCGGGATTACTTGGTGGCAAGCAGCTTGTCGAAGAGCGCCTTGTCGTAGTCCGAGTAGATATAGCCGTCAGCCGGGAACTTGTCGGCCCGTGCGAGGTAGCTGCCGATCGTGCTGTCGTCGATGACAGGCAGCGGCACCTTGACGAAGGCCGGAACGTCCTTGCCTTCCAGCGCCTGCACGGCGGTGTAAACGGAAAGCGCGCCGAGCCAGTTGGGCTGCATGGTCGCCCAGCCCTTCAGTCCCTTCTCCTTCCAGAGTTCCAGGAACTGCCTTGCGTTTTCGCCTGTCGTCGGCACCTGGTCGCGGCCCTGGCGCTCGAAGGCCAGCACCGAGCCGGCCGACAGGGCGCCGCCGAGCGACAGCACGCCGTCGATTTCCGGATTGGCGAAAAGCAGGCTGGTCATCGCTTCCTGTGCCGGGGCGACGTTATATTCCGTATTCGTCTCGGTGATCACCTGGAGACCGGGATTGGCATCGAGGACCGGCTGGGCGCCCTTGCGGCGGTCGTCGCTCACCGAAATGCCGGCCGGGCCGTTCATGATGATGATCTTGCCCTTGCCGCCGAGCTGGCCGACCATCCACTTGGCGGCGGTCGCGCCCCATTCGTTGGAATCGGTATTGATCTTCGCCGTCACCTTGTCGGTGTTGACAAGGCTGTCGAAATTCACGACGGCGATGCCCTTGTCGCAGGCGTCTGATATGACACGGTCGAGCGCGTTGGAGGAACCGGCGATCACGACGATGGCATCGACATTGGCGTCGATCATCGACTGGATATGCTGGATCTGCGTCTGGGCGTTGCCCTGCGCGTCCGTGATCATCAGGTCCTTCACAAGGCCCGCCTTCTTCAGTTCCTCCACTTCAGCCGTGATGGTGCCTTCGGTCTGCTTCATCCAGGTCGGCACCGAATAGATGTTCGCCCAGCCGATCGTATAGGGCGCCTTCCTGTCACCCTTGATGCAATTGGCGGCGGCCGAGGCCGTGCCGGCCGAAAAGATGAGGAGTGCCGCAGCAGCGGCGGCACCCGCAAGAAGGCGGCGGCGCAGCGAAGCGGAAATGCCGTTTTCAAGATTCTTCATATCGATCCCCTTTTTTGTGTGCGGCAGCGTTGACGGCTTGCCATCTATGTCCAATATAATGTACATGTGATCTATATACCGGACGAGGCGATCTTATGCCGATTTTTTTACCTCGCAAGAGGGGTGCAAAAATTTCATTCGCGATGAATGACGGGATCGATTGACAGATGCGGCAGACGGCTTGAAAAGCTTGGCCGGACAAAAAAGGATCGACAGCAATGGATGCAGTTCAGGACGAAGCAGCCGGCAAACGCGCCCGAGGGCTCGACCGCGCCTTCGAGATCCTCGACTTCCTGCGCCAGAAGCGGCAGGCCTTGAAGCCGAACGAAATCGCCGCACAGATCGGCGCACCGCGCTCGTCGGTCTACGAGCTCGTCAACCTGCTACTGCAGAACGGCATTCTGGAATTCACCGGCGGCGAGGGGCGTGTCTATCTCGGCCGCAAGCTGTATTTCCTCGGCGCAGCCTATGAGAACCATTTCGACTTCACCCGCGAATGCGAGGCGGCGCTGGAACAGCTTGCCGACGAGACGCGGGAGACGGCGCAGTTCTGCATGCTGGATGGAAACAGATACACGGTCGTTCGCATGCGCGAAGGCGCACGCCCCTTCCGCATTTCGACGGATGTCGGGCAGTCGGTGCCGATCCCGTGGACGGCCTCGGGCCGCCTGCTCGTCGCGCATCTGTCGGATCAGGAGATCCTGACCTTCATTCCGCCGCAGGATTTTCGTCTGCCGAACGGCGAATGGCTCGAGCCGCAAACCTTCATCGCCGAGGTGCGCCAGGCCGAGCGTGAAGGTCTCTTCACCTTCAACAGCATCGTCGACAGCTTCACGCACTGTTTTGCCGTACCGGTGCGGGGCGAGGAAGGTCATGCAGCCGCCACGCTCTGCCTCGTCACGCCGCGCGACGACGGCATTGCCAACCGCGACCGCTACCTCGACTGTCTGAAGAAGGCGGCCGCCGGCCTCGACCATGCCCCGACCCGGCCGAAACGAGGCTGATGCCTGAGTACATCAAGGCATCGATGTCAGGTGGCACGGATGCTCGTGCTTAAGCCGGCATTGAATTCCATGCTCGTCAAATCGGATCATGCTCGCTCCGGCGGTGCTGCGGCGGGCACGGGACGCTAAGAACTAGCCCATTGTCGTCCCAGCCGGGGCTCTTCGCCACGCCTGCAGATCCGGCTTGCCGGCCCGCGCTCGCATACCCCGGAGTAGCCACACCGATCGTTGATTTCCGATTTCACGCCAATCCGGGAAATCTATTCACTCTTCCTCCGAAACTATGAAATTAAGTTTCTCTATAAAATTAATAGAGAACGTATTTTAGCAGTCCAACAGCCAATTTTATACTTGGCCTTGGGGAAGGCCGAGCTGTTGACGGCAAACGGAGAGGACACGCAATGACACGGAAAATCAGGCTTGGGGCATTTCTTCCCGGTGGCGGACAGCATGTTGCTTCATGGCGGCATCCCGACCAGCCGGCCGATGGCGCGACCAGTTTCGAGTTTCACAAACGTCTCGCTTTGACGGCTGAACGCGGGCTCTTCGATGCCTATTTCCTGGCCGACGGACTGGCTGTCGGTTTCGGTGGAGCACGCGAAGGCGGCAACGCCCGCGTCGCCGGCTTCGAACCTGTGACGCTGTTCTCCGCTCTTGCGCCTTTCACCACCCATCTCGGCTTTATCGCCACGTCCTCGACCACCTACGAAGAGCCTTACACGACCGCCCGCAAGTTCGCCTCGCTGGATCTGATCTCGGAGGGTCGCGCCGGCTGGAATGTCGTGACCACGACGGGCGACCTGACGGCGCAGAACTTCAACCGCGATACCCAGCTTCCGCATGCAGACCGATATCGCCGCGCTGCCGAGCATGTCGACGTTGTCCGCAAACTCTGGGAAAGCTTCGAAGACGACGCCTTCATACGCGACAAGGACTCTGGCGTGTTCTTCGACCCGTCGAAGCTGCACGATACGGACCACCGCGGCGAGCACTTCAACGTGCGCGGTCCGCTCAACGTCTCGCGATCGCCGCAGGGGCATCCCGTCATCGTCCAGGCCGGCCAATCCGAAGACGGACGCGGGCTCGCCGCAGCAACGGCCGAGGTCATCTTCACCGCCCATCAGCATATCGAAACCGCCCAGGAGTTTTACCGGGACATCAAGGCACGCGCCCGTGGTCTCGGCCGAAACCCCGATCACATCCTCGTCATGCCCGGTGTATCCGCTTTCGTCGGCAGGACCGAAGCGGAGGCGCGCGAGAAATACGACCGCCTGACCTCGCTCATCGTCGAAGAAGACGGGATCGGCCTCCTCAATGGGCTGACCGGCGGCACGCTCGACCTGCACGGTTATGACCTCGACGGGCCTTTGCCGCCCGCGCCGCCGACGGAAGGCATGAAGAGCCGCCAGGCCCTCATCCGCCAGATCGCCGACGAAAACAACTTCACCATTCGCCAGCTCTATCAGTGGATTGCCTCCGCCCGCGGTCACTACACCATCGTCGGAACGCCCGAACAGATCGCCGATACGCTGCAGAAATGGTTCGAGAACGAAGCTGCCGACGGCTTCAACATTCTGCCGCCCTGGCTGCCGACAGCGCTCGACGATTTCGTCGATCTGGTCATCCCGGAACTGCAGCGCCGCGGCCTGTTCCGGACGGCTTATGAGGGCAAGACGCTTCGCGAAAACCTCGGCCTGCCTTTCCCGACCAATCGATGGGCTGCAGGACGTGCCGCTCTCCAGGCAGCAGAGTGAGGAGCGGTCCATGTCTTATGAGATCAACCAGACTCTTCCGAGAAGCTTCGGCCGCCTGAAGAGCAGCGAAAGCAATATTTCCCCTCTCGCCTCGCATGTGCGCGGCGTGCTCGCATCGCTTTTGCCGCGTTATGGCCTTCTCATCGGCTTCCTCGTGCTCTGGCAGGTGTCGAGCACCGGAGGCTGGGTCAATCCCGCCGTCTTCCCGCCCTTGAACATCATCCTTTCTGCTCTTTGGACCAATCTTGCCAACGGCGCACTGCTGGATGATATCGCCATCAGTCTGCAGCGATCCGGAACCGCCTTTGCCTTTGCCGTCGTGATCGGCATTCCGCTCGGCCTGTTCATGGGCCAGGTTCGTGCTGTGGAACAGGCGCTCGATCCGATCCTGCAGCTCTTCCGCCAGACTTCGGCGCTCGCGCTCTATCCGGTCTTCATCCTGCTGCTCGGCCTCGGCGAGACATCCAAGATCTTCGTGATCTTCTGGGCGACGCTGTTTCCGGTCCTGCTCGCCACGATCAGCGGCGTCAAGGAGGTGGACAAGAAGCTCATCGAGATGGCGCGGACCTATGGCGCAGGATCGCTGACCATCTTCCACCGCGTCATCCTGCCAGCGTCGGTGCCTGCGATCTTCGTCGGCCTGCGTCTTTCGGCGACAACTGCGCTTCTCCTGCTGATTGCCGCCGAGATGATCGGCGCCAACAAGGGCATCGGCTTCCAGGTGATGAACGCCCAGTACAATTTCCAGATCCCGCTGATGTTTGCGGCGATCCTTCTGCTCGCCTTCCTCGGGCTTGCCGCCAATGCCTTGCTCGTTTTGCTGCAGCGCCGTCTCTGCCGCTGGTCTCAGCCGAGCCGCTGACCTGCTTTCACCGAATTTCCTCCTCCGAAAAGGACCACCAA
>NZ_CP140637.1:0-1253705 GCF_034554815.1 Rhizobium indigoferae
ATGCCACTTCGCAAGCAGCGAGAACTCGGCCGGGTTCTCGAAATCCTGCACGAGGAATTCGAGGACGCGTTGAAAGAGGGCACAGCCGATTTCAAGAAGCGTGGCCGCATTCTAAAGATCATCCTCTTCGGCTCCTACGCCAAGGGTGGATGGGTCGATGAGCCCTTCACCATGAAGGGGTATCGCTCCGATTTCGATCTGCTGATCATCGTCAACAATCGCAAGCTCTGCGAGTTCGCCGAATACTGGCACAAGGCAGCAGACCGGCTGATCCACGAAGCCGCGATCGAAACGCCAGTGAGCTTCATCGTCCATTCCAGACGCGAGGTGAATACCTACCTCAAGGAGGGGCAGTATTTCTTCTCCGACATTCGCAAGGAGGGCATCGTTCTCTACGAACTGGATGATGAACCGCTGGCGGAGCCCGAACCGCTTTCGATGGAGGATCGCCTCCGCGTCGCGAACGAGCATTTTGAACACCGGTTTAAGGCAGCATCGAAATTCTACAAAGGCGCGATGTTTTATTTGCGAGAAAGCGATTTCAACGAATCTGCCTTCTTAACTCATCAATCCCTCGAGCAAGCCTATTCCTGCGTTCTGCTCACTCTGACCAATTACGGCCCACCATCGCACAACATTAAGTTCCTGCGCTCGCTCGCCGAGGAGCAGGAGCGTCGGCTGGCCGAAGCCTTCCCGCGTGATCAGCACCGGGAACGCGCCTGGTTCAACACATTGAACGAGGCATATGTGAAGGCGCGCTATTCAAAACATTACGAGATCAGCGAGGAGGCGCTTATCTGGCTCGGCGAGCGGACGACCGTGCTGCTTGAATTGATTAGAGCCGTTTGCTCCGAGCATCTCGAAAAGCTCAAACATGACAGCCACTAGGACCGGACGGCACGGCTCATGCTACTTAATCGCTGCAGTCGTTAGCCCCCAGGATGGCACCGGATCGTGGCATGTGGAAGAAAGACGGTTTGATCAGCAAGCTTTAACAATGGCTTCCTTCGGCCCGAGGTGGACCTACGCAGAGGTCCTCGCAAAGCTCAGCCCACGAGCCGGCTTTGCGAGGGTTGCGGTCAGTTCCCCGATGGACAGGATTGGATCGGCCTAGAGCCGTATCCCGCCTATTGTGAAACCACCATCGACGGTAATCTCCTGCCCGGTAACGAAACTGGCGTCGTCCGAAAGCAACCACGCCACGGTGCCCGCAACGTCTTCTGATCTGCCGTTGCGACGAAGGGGCGTGTGGCTGGCGAGGCGAGCGGCGAAGGCAGGGTCTATGACGTCATCGGCCATCGGCGTCAGGATGATGCCCGGATTTATCGCGTTGACGCGGATGTTCCGTGGCCCTTCCTCGACCGCAAGCGTGCGCATCATCGCCTGCAGGGCGCCCTTCGTGCCGGCATAGGCTCCGGCGCCCGGCATCACGCCACCAGCCGTCCAGGAGGCGTTGATGAGGATCGCGCCATCGGCAAGAAACGGCAGGCATTGCTTGATGGAGAAGAAGGTGCCGCGCAGGTTGGTAGCGATCAGCGCGTCGAACTCGTCTGCTTCCGTGACAGCCAAGGGCTTGAATTCGCCAAGCACGCCGGCGTTGGCAAACAGGGCATCCAGCTTTCCGAAGCGGGCTATCGTTGTCTGGACGGCCCTGGCAACCGCCTCGTTGTCGGCGATATCGCAGACAATCGCAATGGCTGTGCCGCCGGCGGCCTCGATTTCCGACCGCAATTGGCTGATGGGCTCGGGCCGGCGTCCAACGAGAGCGACCTGGCCACCCTCTTCGACCAGTCGAAGCGCGGCGGCCCGCCCCATGCCAGTTCCCGCTCCCGTAATGAGGATCGCTTTTCCCGTGAATCTGTTCTGCGCCATGTCGTGCTCCTTGGTTACAGCGTCACGGCAGTTGTAATTTCGCTGACTAATATGGATAATTGCGGTAATTCTATCATCATTTAAAAGTGGTGCTATCAAATGAGCCTATTTCGTTCCATGCAGGTGTTCGTGACAACGGTGCAAGAGGGCTCGATGAGCGCCGCCTCCGGCAAGCTCGGGATGTCGCCGGCAATGGTTGGGCAGCATGTGGCAGCGCTGGAGGAACGGCTCGGAACCCGTCTTCTGAACAGAACCACGCGCCGTCAAAGCTTGACCGATTTCGGCGCCAGCTATGTCGAACAGTGCCGAGATATTCTGGAGCGCGTGGCCATCGCGGATCAGGATGCCGAGGCATTGCAGACAGAGCCTCGCGGCAAGCTGAAGATGACGGCGCCGACGACGTTTGGCGCAGAGGTCTTGATGCCGAGATTGCAGCGCTACCGCGAACTTGCCCCGGACGTCACGCTCGATATCACCTTGACGGATCGCAATGTCGATGTTGTCGACGAAGGGTTCGATATTGCTTTCCGGATCGGCGAACTGCCCGATAGCCGCCTGATCGCACGCCGTCTTGCCCCTTACCGGATGATGATCTGTGCGGCGCCGGATTACCTTGCACGAAGGGGCAATCCAGACCATCCAAGGGATCTGGCCCACCATGATGCCATCGGGTTCGCCCCGGCGGCACGATCGCCATGGAAGCTGGCGAAAGGTGACGATAGGGTCGAAGTCGTTCCGCAAATGTCGATCACCGTTAATAGCGGCCAAGCCGTCCGCGTGGCCGGACGCGCTGGCCTGGGAGTGATCATGCAGCCGTCCATTCTCCTGAGTACGGATGTCGAGGCGGGCCTGCTCGTTCAACTCTTCCCAGACTGGCAGCTGCGTGAACGACCGATGTCACTTGTCTATCATCGCGACCGCCGCATGACGCCGCGCCTGCGCAGCATCATCTCGTTTGCCATTTCAGAATTCGGCGCGACATCCGAACGGCGGGAAGATCCTCGTTCCTAGCGTCCGGTCTTGGCTCGCGTACCGGTCAGCGCGCTGCTTCGGACAAACCGATGGGCCACCGTTTTCGGCATAGACCAAAGGGCTTTTACAATGAGCGGACTCGCTCCTCCGCTTAGTGGCTGCGGCCTTTACGCCCGAATGAAGGGGCAACGATCGAGTCCAATGCGGCGATCGACATGTGGCTGGAACCGGGGCCCCGCTTGGAACGTTTAGAGAACGCATTCAGGAGGCCGCTATGAGTGATAATCCGAAAACCACGACATCGTCCAATACACAGAAGGATCCCGACGATTGGGTCAGCGGCGACGAGCCGATGACCGGCGCGCAGCGGTCCTACCTGAAGACCTTGTCCGAACAAGCGCACCAGGCAGACGCTTATGCCGAGGATCTGACCAAGGCGGAAGCGTCCAAGAGGATCGACGAACTAAAGCAGTCGCTCGATTTGAAATGAGCGGCCGCCTGGTGATAACCAGCTGGTCGAGGCCGAAAGCCGAAGGCAGAACATTTGCGCCCCGCAGCATATTGATCGCGACGGCGAAATGACGAGTCCATGTCAGACCCGCAACTCAGCGAACCACCTCGGCGTGAGTTGCGGTGTGCAGAGGACTTAAGCCGTTAGCCAGCGTGGTGATCGCATCGACGATCCTGGTTCCGGCGACGGCCTGGTAGTAGATCTCAGTCACCCGAAACCGACCGTCGACGCCTTTGCATTGGACGATGACGTCGATCGCGATCTTCAGCATCTCGCGTATGTTTCGTTCCAGGTCCCGGCCGCCTTCGGACTCCTTCACCAGCAGTGTCAGCTGCTCGAATGCAAGCCTGGCGTTCCGTTGCACGCGGGACGGCGCCTCCGTAGGACCCATCGCTGGTGGGAATTTGCCAGCTGCGGCCGAACATGCCGCCAGCTGATTATGTTCGAAGCCTCGACAAACCCCACAATCGCATCATCTCTGCTGGAGCTGAGATTTCTACCGGAATCACGTACGGGTCTCCAGATCGTAGCGCGGTGACGCTCTTGCGCTTCTTGATCGGAAGCCCGTGGCCCATGTTGCTCACCGAATAGAGGGCCACCTTCAACTCGTTTGTGACTTTCCACGACTGCAACCTGCCCCATGGCTTCTCCTCCAAACGGCCGCTGTTTTCTGCGATGCCTTGGACTTCGAGCCATTGAGCAACACAGGCGAGCGCATTGACGGGCTTGACTACCCGGTCTTCCATGCCCTGCCAGATGGTTATCGCAGGCCATGCCTTGGCTTCCGGGGAAATCTCAGCGATGGGTCGTCCCCATCCGCCTAGTGGCGGCATCGCACCTGACTTCATCGCGCGCAGGGCCGACATCGCGTCACGGGCAGATCCGAATGGCATGCCGGCGATGATCGCGGCGCCGGCAAACAAGGAGGGATAGTTAGCGACAAGGGCGCCCGTCATCGCCCCGCCGGCCGACAGCCCAGCGACGAAGATCCTCGAACGGTCAATGCGATGTCGCTCACATATGTGCTCGATCATCTGCTTGATTGAACGCACCTCGCCGCGGTCTCGAGCCACCGCGCTTGGTCGAAACCAGTTGAAGCAATTTTGCGAATTGTTTGCTCTCTTCTGCTGCGGATAAAGAAGAACGAAACCGCGTTCTTTCGCGAGCTTGGAGAAGCCGGCCGCGGCATCCAGACCTTCGGGAGTCTGATGACAGCCATGAAGCAAGACGACAAGAGCGGGGTTCTTCGGCAGCCGCGTCGTCGGGACGAAGGATTTCATCACCAGGCGGCCCGGATTGCTTCCAAACGCGGTTGTCTCGATCAAAGTCGGTTTCGCGGGACGGGATGTTGAACGTTTCGTTCTGCTTCGGGTCGTTTCGACAGCTTTTGCGATCCGCTTGCTGATCTTCTTTTGGGCTCTGAGGGCCTTTAATAGCGATCTGCCGAAACTGAGCTTCATAGATCAAGGTTCTCAACCTGCGATAGGAGCGTTCGCAGACCCGGCTGTGCGGCGTCGCGCACGGCGTCCCTCAGCGAGAACCACTGTGTCTTACGGATGCTCTTCTCCGGAAACTTGTCCGCGATCCTCGACACCTGGAGGAGATGGACGGCCACATGGTAGCGGTTGGGACTCGTGTCCTTGCGATACGAAAACCAACCGAACACGGTCTTGTCGACGATGCCTACCACTCCGGCTTCCTCGAAGGCCTCTCTCAGCGCCGCAGCGCTGCTTGCTTCTCCATCGTCGACCTGCCCCTTCGGAATGCCCCAGCGAACGTTCCGCCGGCTGCCTACAAAAAGGATTTCAACTCCACCGTTTTCGCTCCGGCGGTAGCAAAGAGCACCGGCCTGCGCGACATCGCGACCAGACAGGGTTTTCGTAAGTTCCGTCTGGGCGTCTTCGTTGAGCACTGTCTGCCTCCGGTTTCGAAGCCCGCGCAAGCTAGCTGGGAGACGCTCAAGAGTCCAGTTTGCTTCAGTCCTGGTGGGGTGGGAACCCCGGCGTCAGCAGTTTCGGCGAGCGCTGCGAGCAGCATCGACGATCCTGGTTCCCGTGGCGGCCCGATAGTAGATTTCGGTCACGCGAAACCGACCATCGATGCGTTTGCACTGGACGATGACATCGATCGCGATCTTCAGCATCTCGCGTATGTCGTTTCGCTCCAGGTCCCGCCCGCCGTCGGATTCCTTCACCAGTAGTGAGCGCAGAAGGCCGCCTGAACCGCTTGCCCAATACGGGGTGCTGAAAACCAGCGCCCCGATCTTCCCTTTCCACCATCGGGCTTTTGAAAGGAGTGCGCTATGAAACCCGATATGGTTGAAACACCCGTCACCGTATTGACGGCCGTGGTATTCCGACACCCGTTCGCTCAGTGACGCAGGCCTACCGGCTCCTGCTGGAATGGGCTGCACCTGGCAGCGACCGAGCACACACAATCGCGCTGAACACCTGCAAAGCGGCTCTCACCGGCGACATAGAGGCGGAAACCGCACGGAGCGTATTCGCCGCGTTTGCTGAAAGGCACGATCTGCTCGCGCCGGGAACTCACTGTTGCTGTTACTTTAGGTGACAACCGCGGCAGTGACCCTCACACGCGATGATCCGATTCCCATCACCCCATGTAAAAATTACTGCGAGTATGGCGGGTTGGCGGCCACCATACTCGCATGTTGCTGCAAGCTGCAATCTTAAGCCTTGATGAACGCCAACAGGTCCGGATTGATCACGTCAGCATGAGTGGTCAGCATTCCGTGCGGGAAGCCCTTATAGATTTTCAGGGTGCTGTTCTTCAGCAGTTTGGCCTGAAGTTCCACGGCGTCCTTGTACGGAACGATCTGATCGTCATCGCCCTGGGTGACCAGCATCGGCACGGTGATCGCCTTGAGGTCTTCGGTCTGGTCGGTCTCAGAGAACGCTTTGATGCCGTCATAGTGGGCTTTGGCGCTACCCATCATGCCCTGGCGCCACCAGTTGTCGACAACTCCTTGCGAGACCTTCGCGCCTTCGCGGTTGAAGCCGTAGAATGGGCCAGAGGCAACGTCGAGGAAGAACTGCGCGCGGTTAGCTGCGAGCGCGGCGCGGAAACCATCGAATACTTCGATCGGTGTTCCGTCGGGATTGCCCGTGGTCCTGACCATCAATGGCGGAACGGCGCTGACAAGAATCGCCTTGGCGACACGTCCTTGAGGCTGACCATACTTGGCGACGTAACGAGCGACTTCACCGCCGCCTGTCGAATGGCCGATATGGACGGCGTTGCGCAGGTCGAGATGCTCGGCGACAGCCGAGGCATCGGCGGCGTAGTGGTCCATGTCGTGACCGTCGCTCACCTGCGACGAGCGGCCATGGCCGCGGCGATCATGTGCGACGACGCGGTAGCCCTTGCTGACAAAGAACAGCATCTGGGCATCCCAGTCGTCGGAGGACAATGGCCAGCCATGGTGGAACACGACCGGTTGGGCGTCCTTCGGACCCCAGTCCTTGTAGAAGATTTCAACGCCGTCCTTTGTGGTCACGTAACTATGGGTCATCGGTTCAATTCCTTGCTGATGCGGGGAAATTTTCTTTTCAGAAGCCAAAGCCGGAATGGCCAGGGCGAGAGAAACAGTGGTGCCGGTCAGCAGAACCTGCCGACGGGAAAGGGAAAATTCGGTGGTCATGAGATCTCTCCGAGTTTAGAGCCGGCCACATCGCTGTCGGCCGGTGTAGCCGTTTGACGGGTCGGCACGCTCACTCGGCGCCGCGGGTGCTCTCGAACAGGAACCAGGCACGGCGCTCGGCTTCATCCACCCAGTTTTCGATCAGGCTGGCGGTAGCGATATCGCCATGCTCGTCGCAAAGATTGTGCGTCTCCTTCATCAGCGAAACCAGCGTGAGGTTGTCCTCGCGAAGTTCAGCCAGCATGTCGGCCGGCGTCACGAAATCTGCATCGTTGTCGAGCAGGCGCTGCACCTTGGAGATATGACCGATCGAACGGATCGTCGTGCCGCCGATCTTACGAGCCCGCTCGGCGATATCGTCCGTCATCGCAAAAATCTGCTCGCCCTGCTCGTCGAGCATCAGGTGATAATCGCGGAAATGCGGTCCGCTCATGTGCCAATGGAAATTCTTGGTCTTGAGGTAAAGGGCGAAGACATCGGCCAGGAGTGCCGTCAATGCGCCGGATATATCGGCAGTCGCGTTTGTGCCAAGCGTTGTCGGTGTTGCAAGCGGCGACTTGCGGTGTTTTTCAGCGAGCGTGCGGTCCATGATGGTCTCCATTGGGTTGAGCGGGCTGCTGGAGACTTTTTAGACCGGGGGCCGCGCCCGCAATATCCAATGCTTGGCTAGTCGAACCCACACCTACGTATAGTTTCTAAGCGCTCCGGCGGAGGTTAAATATCGAATGTCTTCGACCTCCTCCCAAGAAGACATGCTGGGCGCAAAGGCCCTGACGGTTCAGGCGTCCCCTCCCCCTGAACCAGCGGATGTCGCGATCCGATCGAGGCCATCCCAGTCGCTCTGGGATGGCCTTTTTTCCACCTATCAGATTGAGTTCACACGGGAATAGCGGATTTGGATTGCGTTTTCTCGATCAGAATGGCTTGATGCCAAAATCGATATCCAGGTGGGAACCGACATGCCTTCGTTTGTACTTGTGAACCCAAAACGACGGTTATCGGCACGCTACGAAACCGGCATTCTGTCATTCGCATTCGCCCTTGCGGCAACAGTCTTCTACCTCGATACGTTCACCGACATTCACAGCGCGCTCGCCACGCTCTATGTAATCACGTTGCTTCTGTCGGCGGAAACGCTGACAGAAAAAGGAACGCTGCTGCTAACGGTAGTCTGCGTCGGTCTGTCAATACTCTCCTATGCCGCGGCCCATGGTACAGACGCCGACTTGGCCGCAATATTGCGCCTGGCGGTCGCCATCGCTGCCATATTGATCACCTGTGCGCTGATTATACGGAACCACCGTGCGCGTTTAGACCTGATAAAATTCAATGTCGCCTTGCAAAGCAGCGAGGAACGTTACCGGACGATTTTCGAGCAGAGCCGCGTCGCCCTATGGGAGCGTGATTATTCCGAGGTGCGCGCGTTGTTGATGGTCCTTAAGGCGCAGGGCGTCAGCGATTTACGTGCTTATGCGCGAGACAATCCCAACTTCATCGGCGACTGCATCTCGCGCATACCGACAGTCGCTGCCAATGCTGCGGCGCTGGAGCTTCTCGGGAATGTCAGTGCAAAGAATGCCGGCTCAATGCGACGCTACATCGCGCAGGATGACGAGACCTTTCTCGATCTCATGGTGGCGATCTTCGATAACCAAAGCTATTTCGAGGGCAAGGGCACGATTATCACCAGCGATGGCACCACCAAGCTGGTTTTGCTGACGGTGGGCTTCCCAGTGGACGTCGCCAATTTCAACCGCGTCATCGTCGGCATGTTCGATATCACCGAGCGCGAACTGGCCCAGAAGGCGTTGTTCGAAGCTCAGGCCGAACTCGCGCTGGCCTCACGCGCCGCCACCGTCGGCGCCCTGTCGGCATCGCTCGCTCATGAACTCAACCAGCCGCTCGGCGCCCTCGTCGTCAATGCACAGACCCTGTTGCGCTGGCTCGATCGCGATCCACCGGATCTGGCGGCTGTTGCGCGCTCGGCCGAGCGCATCGTGCGCGATAGCCAGCGCGCCAGCGACATCATCCAGAGCACCCGGTCGATGTTGAGCGAGCGCACGCCGGTTCTTGAGCCCGTGTCACTGGCCGATCTGGTCAACGAGACGCAGGCTTTGATGGAGAGCGAACTTTCCCGGAATCGCATAAAATTCGAAATGAGCGAGGCTCCTGGGATTGCCAACGTCAGTGCGGTCCGCATTGAATTGCAGCAGGTGCTGATCAACCTGATCACCAATGCCATTCAGGCCATGGCCGCGACGCCGGAAGAGGTTCGACGGATTTCGGTATCAATCAACCCGGCGGATGGCCGGGGCGTCCGGGTCAGTTTCCGTGACAGTGGGCCTGGCCTGAGCGCCGACATTCTGGAAAAGTTGTTCAAGCCGTTTTGCACCACCAAGGAAACCGGCCTCGGCATGGGACTTGCCATCTGCCGCAGCATACTCGAAGCCCGTGGTGGCACCCTGACCGCCAGTAATCACACAGAAGGCGGCGCGCTGTTCGAAATGATCGTGCCGATGGAGGCTGTCCATGAATGATGCCAGAAAACCCACCAGAACCAGCAGCGACACGCCTGTCGCCTATGTCGTCGACGACGACCCCTCGATCCGCGAGGCACTGGTTGATCTCTTTCTCTCGGTCCGAACGGAAGCGCAAGCCTTCGAGAGCGCTCAGGATCTCCTGGACAATGCCGATCTCAAGCGCCCCGGCTGCATACTGCTCGACGTAAGGCTGCCCGGCGCCAATGGCCTGGACTTCCAGCTGCATCTGGAAAAACTCGGCAACCAGATTCCGATCATCTTCATGACAGGCCATGGCGATATACCGATGACCGTGCGGGCGATGAAAGCCGGCGCGGTGGATTTTCTGGCAAAGCCGTTCCGGGATCAGGATATCCTCGATGCTGTCGCCCTAGCTTTCCAGAAAGACCGGGAGCTGCGCCAACAGTCTGCTGCCAATGGCGCCGTCACGGAACTGGCCAAGACATTGACCCGCCGCGAACACGAGGTCATGGCGGCTGTCGTCCAAGGCCTGATGAACAAGCAGATCGCCTTCAACCTTGGCATCAGCGAAATCACGGTCAAACTCCACCGCGGCAATGTCATGCGCAAGATGGAGGCGCGCTCTGTAGCAGATCTGGTCCGCAAAGCCGAGCTGCTTGGTCTGTAATTGAAAAACCTAGACCCTTGTATGGTACAACGACGGGTCTCGAAGGAGCATATACCGGGCTGTTGATCTAACACGGCAAGGCCAGAGAAATTGTACAAGACACCAGTCATAGCCATCGTCGACGATGATCGGTCGATCCGCGAAGCGCTTGACGATCTCATTTTGTCTTGCGGCTACCAGAGCCGGCTGTTCACCTCCGCCGAAGAGTATCTTGCTGCCCAGGATCGCGCCTCAATCGACTGCATGCTCGTGGATGTCAAAATGCCTGGTCTCACGGGGATCGAGCTGCAGGCTGTGCTGAACGAACAAGACACGAAGCCCCCGATGATCTTCATGACATCTTATAGCGACAACAAAACGAGGGCGGCGGCGATGAGCGGCGGCGCTTTTGCCTTTCTCGGCAAGCCCGTGAATTTTAGCCAATTGGTCCAGTGTCTCGAACAGGCGCTGAAGCACTGATCCACGCCAACGAGGAGTAAATCCATGTCGCACGCCTGCTCTCACGCATCGACGATCCGAACGGTTCGGCCCAAAACGCTCGGCTGCGAGGAATGCCTTGAAACCGGGCAGGCCTGGTTTCATTTGAGGCTCTGCCGCGAATGCGGCCATGTCGGCTGCTGCGACCAGTCGCCTGGCCGTCACGCGACCGCGCATTTTCATGCCACTCAGCATCCGATCATCGAGGGCTATGACCCACCCGAGGGCTGGGGTTGGTGTTTTGTCGACGAGACCATGGTCGAACTCCCGGACCAGTCTCCGCAGCGCGGACCGATCCCGCGATATTACTAACTGGAAGCGTCACCGGCGTTAGCCAAATGACAGTATACCCCGGGAGAATTTATGGCGGATCTCAGCGCCCGACAGCACCAGATGTATCCGGTGCTCTCCACCCTCCAGATCGAGACAGCCAAACGATTTGCCAATGGCGAGCCGCAGCATTTTAAAGCCGGTGAGTTCGTCTACAAGGTTGGCGATCACGCTGCACCCGCCTGGCTGGTGCTTGACGGTTCGATGGATGTCTTTCGCCATGAAGGTCTATCGCACGAGGCACCGATCACCACGCATGCTGTTGGCCAGCTGTCCGGCGAGGTCAACCAGCTTTCCGGGCGCCCGACTTTGGCCGGAGCGCGTGCGGGGGCCGCAGGCTGTAGCGCAATTCCTTTCGACGCCGCCCATCTGCGGGCGCTTGTGATCGGGTCAGCCGATGTCGGCGAGATCATCATGCGCGCTTTCATCCTTCGCCGTGTCGGCTTGATTGATGCCGGCGCGGGCTCGGTTCTGATCGGCGCTCCCGGCAATGCCGCACTTTCACGATTGCAGGGGTTCCTCGCCCGCAGTGCCTTTCCCTATATCGTGCTCGATTCTTTGTCCGAGGGTGAAGGCCGCGCGTTGATCGAACGTTTGGGCATTCTCGCCTCAGAGCTGCCTCTTATGGTTTGCCCCAATGGCACCGTGCTGAAAAACCCGACCGATGCGGAAGCCGCAGCGTGCCTGGGCATGACGCCTGAACTCACGCCCGGCAAGCTTTATGACGTTGCGGTCGTTGGCGCCGGGCCGGCTGGCCTGGCCACCGCCGTTTATGCCGCCTCCGAAGGGCTCGACGTCATCGTCATCGACGAGCGTTCGGTAGGAGGACAGGCAGGCGCTTCCTCACGCATCGAAAACTATCTCGGCTTCCCGACTGGCATATCCGGCCAGGCGTTGGCCGGGCGCGCCTATAACCAGGCACTCAAATTCGGCGCCGAAATGGTCTTGCCAGTCGCGGTCGACAGCCTGATCGCGCCCGAGCGCGATGCCGGGGTGCTGACGCTGGAGCTCGCAGGTGGAAAGGCCGTGACGTCGCGCACGATCGTCATTGCGTCCGGTGCGCACTACCGACGTCCCGATATCGCCAACATCGAGAGCTTCGAGGGCAATGGCATCTCCTATTGGGCCTCGCCGATCGAGGCAAAACTCTGCGCCGGCGAAGAAATCGCCCTGGTAGGCGGCGGTAATTCGGCCGGCCAAGCCATCGCTTTCCTTGCACCTCAGGTCAAGAAACTGCATCTCGTTGTCCGGCGCGCGCTCGAAGAGACGATGTCGCAATATCTGATCGACCGCATCAAGGCTTTCCCCAATGTCGAACTGCACATGCACTGCGAAGTGGATGCGATCGAAGGCGATCCGGCAGGCGGCCTGAAATCCGCTACCCTGCGCAATCGGCTGGATGGCAGCGAAAGACAACTGTCACTTCATCACCTTTTTCTCTTCATCGGCGCTGATCCGAATGCCGGCTGGATCAGCGACCGCGTCCATACCGATGACAGGGGCTTCATCGTCACCGGACAATCCTTCGACGCACTGTGCAGTTATACCCGCAGTCCCCTGCCGCTGGAAACCAGCCTGCCGAATGTCTTCGCCATCGGCGATGTCAGGGCCGGATCAACCAAGCGGGTCGCCGCCGCAGTTGGGGAAGGTGCCGCCGTCGTTTCCCAGATCCACGCTGCGCTCAGCCTGATGAAGACTCCGCACTGAAGCGTCCGACATTACTCTAAATCAAACGACCCGCTGGCCGATGCCAGCGGGTCGAAATGTCATTCTCTAACGTGATGGACGATCGGTCGGCGCTCAAATTGCCGATGCGCCAAGCTGCCGGCCGTAAGCAACGATTTCCCTGCCAACGACGATGCGGTCGGCCTCGAACCGCTGCAGGGCGGTAGGAAGGTCAATCGCGGACGCCAGGCAGTTGCTCAACGCCATGACATCGCCGGCTGCTTTCGACACGCCCATCGCAGTGTGCGGCCGCGCGACGAAGGCGGCGTCACCGATCAGGACGATTGACCGGCCGATCATACGGGGTGCCTCGTAGTCGAAAATGCCTTGTATCGACGGGCTTGGCTCCGCTTCCACCGCCAGCGCGAATTACGGCGGAAGCATCTGCCTGGCATCGGCGCGAAAAGCTTCCAGACGGTCGTTCGACAAGCCACCACGCGGTAGCGAAAACGGATGCGTCCGCTGATCGAGATCGGTGAACGTGCCGGCAAGTTCGCTTGGCGGCACCTTGCGGTACCAGACCCAGTTGTATCGACGGCTGCCCCTGCTCATCTCGCCTTTCGAACCGGGGACAAGATAGCCGAGAGCGTGTACGCCCGGCCGGACATGGAAGGCAAACCGGTCGAGAAGCAGCGCGGCGGCCGCTGGCACGCTCGTTTCCGGAATCAACCCACGCCACGCGACATAGCCGGAATAGCAATTTTGATTGTCCTTGAGATTGACCGCCCCGCGCACCACGGAACCGAGGCCATCGGCGCCGATCACAAGATCGGCTGTCTCCCGCGTACCATCCCCAAAAGTCAGTTCCGCACCGCTCCCGCCGTCCAGCACATCGACGACGTCCCGGCCCAAGAAATAGGTTTCGGGCGCGATACGCGACGCGACGGTTTCAAACAGGACATCCCAGGAGATTTGTGTCTGGGGCATGTTAAGGGTCTGGGCGATGCTGCCGTCATGATTGAGATAGATGCGTTCCTTTGCGATCACGCCAACACGCGCGACATGCTCGCATCCGATCAGCCGGAGAATGTGCAGCAGGTCGCTCTGACCGACCAGACCCGCCCCCCGCCCGGCCAGGCCGCTTCTCGAGCGCTCGTAGATGCGAACATCGTGACCGGCCTGCTGGAGCATGATGCCGGCGAAGAGACCGGCGAGAGACCCGCCAACGATTGCGATATGTAGCTTTTTCACGGTCCCGACCTCAGTGTCCGACGACCGTCGGCGAAGGCCGGCGGTGATGAAACAGTTTCACCGCGAAGGCTGCGATGCCAAGTGCCGCGCCAAGCAGGCTAACGAAGAGCCAGCCGCCCTCCCCCCATGCCAACGTCGCCAGGGCAGAGCCTGCCGCCCCACCGAGAAACATGCCGGTCATGAACACCGTGTTAAGCCGGCTGCGTGCATCCGCATCGAGCGCATAGATGATGTGCTGATTGGAAATCAACGCACTCTGTATGCCGAAGTCGAGCACGATAACGCCGACAACCAAGGAAGCGATCGATCCCCGGACGCCGAAGATCAGCCAGGCTACGATCGTCAGTGCAGCGCCGAGCCAGACCACGAAGTGAGGTCCCCGCTTGTCGGCAACCCGGCCTGCGAGCGGCGCTGCAAAGATACCGACTGCGCCGACGATTCCGAACAGACCTGCAACGTCCGCTCCAAGCTGGAACTCCGGCCCCGCGAGATAGAGCGCCAGGATTGTCCAGAAGGCCGTGAACGAAGCAAACAGCAATGCCTGGATGATCGTCGCGGCCCTTAATGCCGGATGGCGTTTCCAGAGCTGGCCGAGCGACCGGATGGCCTCATGATAGCGCAAAGTCGATGTCGGTGGGTGGTGGGGAAGCACCGCGAACATAAGACCTGCGGCGAGCAGCGCGAGCGGTACCCCGATCCAGAACATCTCACGCCAACCTGCATGCTCGCCGACGAATCCCGACAGGGTGCGGCTGAACAATATCCCCGACAGTACGCCTGCCATGACCGTGCCGATCGTGGCGCCGCGCTTTTCCGGCGCTGCCAGCGATGCGGCAAAGGGCACGATCTGCTGGGCGACAGTGGAACACGCGCCGACGATGACCGAGGCTGCCACCAGCATCCAAGCGGTCGGTGCCAGTGCCGCAAGCGCGAGAGCGGCTGCCAGCATCAGGAACTGCCCGATGATCATGCGGCGCCGATTAACGAGGTCGCCGAGCGGCAATAAGAGAAAAAGGCCCAGTGCATACCCGAGTTGCGTCGCCGTCGGCACCATGCCGGTGATCGGCTGAAGGCTAAAATCCGCCTCGATAAGGCCGAGCATCGGCTGATTGTAATAGATGTTCGCGACTGCAATGCCGCCCGCGACGGCCATGGCCAGCAGCGCTATTTGTCCGATCGCATCATTTTGGGTGACGCTTGCCGCCCCGGCCTGTATCTGTCCTGTGTTTTCCATGACCCTGCTCCATCACCAATCTTGATTTGAGCAAGGTATGTCCAACGGCGTTGCGCGCACATTCAATGGACGTCTACCCGGACCTATACATCGGTTTAGGTTCGCATCGATGCGTTCGATGTGTAGCGTCTATCGATGGTAGACGATCACGTTTGATCAAATCCTGTTTGGAGGCGCGAGGCTATCTCACACAACAGCGAGTGAAGCAGAGGCGAAAATATCCGCTGCGACCATTCAGGGCGCATCGCGAAGCACGAGATCGGTTTATCCCAACGAGACCGAAGGTTCTCCGATGCGACGACAGTAGGAACTTTCATGTCGCCGCCGTGTTGTCGTTAAGGCGCTGGCAGATCTGCCGCGTAACGATACCAAACTATTGGAGCTGACCGATGAGTGATACCGAGCAACCGGACCAGCAGACGCCTCCTACCCCGGGGAGCCCTGCTCCCGCCGCGACACCAGACTCAACCGGGCCGATCTCGTCCACACCGGATCAGCCGGCGGTAGCGTCGATAGAAAGCGCGCCGGCGCTATCGGCCGACAGCCAGATCCTGCAGGAGCGTCCAAAAACCAAAGGCGTGGCCGATATTGTCTTCCTCGTCGACGTTACCGGCAGCATGGCCCCCTGCATCGACGCATTGCGGCGAAATATCGAAGCCTTTATCGACTCCTTAAGCCAAGGCGACCCGAACAACGCCGCTCCTGTCAAAGATTGGCGCGGCAAGGTTGTCGGCTACCGCGACATTGAGGCCGCCGAAGCCGAAGGTCTGCCATGGATCGTCGACAATGACTTCGTGCGCGATGCCAGCGCGCTCAAGGCGCAGCTTGGTACGCTACAGGCAAACGGCGGCGGAGACGAGCCGGAGTCGCTTCTCGATGCTCTTTATAAGGTTGCCTCCATGGAGGCTGTGCCGAAGGGTTCGCAGACGGAGGATGCGGCGAAATGGCGCTACAGAAGCGATGCGGCGCGTGTTGTCATCGTCTTCACCGATGCTTCATTCAAGGAGACCATGAGCATTGCCGAGGCAAAGGGCGGCTCGTTGCAGGACGTGGCTAACCTTATCATGGCCAACCGAATTATTCTCAGCCTCTTTGCCCCGAATTTCGAGGGCTACGATAGACTGAGCCAGATCGACAAGTCGGAATGGGAGGTGGTGGAATACGAAGGGCTGAACCCGCAGGAGGCGCTCCAGAAATTTACCTCCGACCCGGTTAACTTCCGTAACACCCTGAAGCAGTTGGCCGCCAGCGTATCCCGGTCGGCAGCGACCGTAGCGCTTTAGCGACTGACCCGATAGTCATGGCCAAAAAACTGAAAATAGGCGACCGGATCCGGCAGTATCGCGTCACCAAAGTCTTCGGACCGGGAATGATGGCTATTTCCTATGGAGCTCAGACTTCGAGCGGTGAGAAAGTTTTTCTCAAGCAGTACAAGTCCCCTGCTCCGACGGTTGTCTGGTATAGGGATTTCATTGCTTATCAGAACGAGCTCGGAGCACGCGTCCGGAATGGCCGCGCTGCTCAATTTGCGGTGCGCCAGGTCGATGCATTCGAAGAGATCTGGGGCGGGCCTTGCTACTTTCAGGCATTCGAGTTCGTCGAGAATGGTGCAGACCTGCAGCAAATGCTCGATGAGGAGCGGGAGCAGCATCGTCGCACCAAGCAGGCCGCAACTCGTGACGCCACGGTTTGGGCACGTCACCTCACATGGGCAAAAGTGTTCATGACGGGTATTGCGGCATTGCACGAATCCAAGGTCGTCCACGCAGATCTCAAGCCGGCGAACGCATATTTGATCACCGACCCGTCGATCAGCTCCGGCTACCAGCTTAAGCTGATCGATATGGACTTCTCCCTGTTGGCTGACCGCCGCGCGCCCTGGCACGGTCATCAGGGATATGTTGGCACTGACAATTATCGATCCCCTGAACATATGACGCGCGGTGCAATTCCGGGGCTGGCTTCGGATATTTTCACCTGCGGTCTAATGCTTTACGAACTTCTCGCCGGCCATCATCCGTACTGGAGCGAGGACCAGGCTGATTATGCAAAGCTTGTGCAGGGCTATGCCGCCAAACCTCCGGCACTTGCAGGGTTGATGCCGGCACCTGCGAGCAATGCGGAGGTCAGTTCCGTCCTCCACCGATGCCTGTCTCCAGATCCCGCTGCAAGACCGACGGCTGCAGAAGTTCGGGCTATATTGAGTGGACGCGGCGCAGGCTCTGGCGTCTCCGGACAGAAGGCTGCTGCATCGACAACAGAAGGCATCGCTCATCCCGCTTCCGCAGAGCTGATCATTTCCGAGAGGATCGAGCTGCTTGGTCCAAACGGACGTTCGCTCCAGATCGGGGTGATGACGGAACTTGGAAAACCCCTGTTGCGGCAGTTCGGGCCGGAAAGCGAGTTCTGGGATAATCACCAATGCGTCCTGGAACGAAATCCAACACGGCAGTGGGTGGTATCTCCCGTGGCTGGTGCGACCAACGAAACACTGGTGAACGGCCTGACCCTGACAGCTGCTCGTCCGCTCAGGCAAGGTGATCGAATTGCGGTCGGACGCCAGGCCAAAGGCATCGCCAAGATGCCCCTTACGGTGCGGGCGCTCAACAAATGAACTCGGCCGGCGGACGTGAAGTGCCCGAGTCCGATCCTCCCTGCGAGCAGCCGGCGAGAGCAGAGGCGCCTCCGGTGATGACAGATGTGCCCAAAGATGAACGAGAGGCGCCGGGTCCTTCCAGTCCCCTCGGCGCGCTTGCCGCAGATGTTGCAGCTGTAGGCCCCGAACCTCCACCGGCGGTTGCTGCGCCGTTGGACGGAGAGGCTGCGGCCGGGACGGAAAGCCTGCCGTCTGACCAGGATCTTTCGAAGGTGACGGCCTTTGCTCCATTAGAAATCGTCGAGGTGAATGACCTTGATTGGAAAGCTGTCCTCAATCGGGCCAGCCCGTCTTCCATCCGCTCCGAAATTCGGTCGACGGTGGAAAGAATGGAGGGTCTGCTTGACCGGGCCGACGGGCCTGGCATGTTGTTCGACAAATTCCGCGCCGATCCCACCGACAAAGTCATCAAGATTTCTGACTTCGATGCCGAAATCCCGCTGTGGATCATCGGCGACTTACATGGGGATCTTCTGGCGCTCGAGGCTGCACTTGCGGCAATGCGGCAGCCGGACCTGCAGCCCGGAGAAGGTCCACCTCGGATCCTGTTTCTTGGCGATCTCTTCGATGACGAGGGTTTTAGCCTCGAAATCCTTCTCCGCGTATTTGAACTGATCGTAGACGCGCCCGACCGCGTGTGCGTCATCGCCGGCAATCACGACGAAGCATTGTCTTACGATGGCGTACGATTTTCCTCGAGCGTGACGCCATCGGACTTTGCCGACTTCCTCAACGCTAACCTCACCCACGAATGGATCGAGCGGGCCGGTAAGCTTGCCGTCCGCCTGTTTACGAACGCTCCGCGCGCACTCTTCTTTCCCGACGGATTGCTTGCCGCCCACGGAGGCTTTCCGCTGGTTGACTTGCATCCCGGCCTGGCTGAATCGGGGGAATGGAACAACCCGATGTGCCTGTCTGATTTTGTGTGGACAAGGGCCCATCCGAAAGCCCGCAGGAAGCTTCCAAACCGCTTCTCGCACGGGAGCCAGTTCGGCTACGAGGACTTCGCTGCTTTTTGCTCTTTGAGTGCTGGTCTCGGACGGCCCGTCACACATATGGTACGCGGCCACGATCACGTGGAAGAAAGGTATGCGAGCTTCCCCGCCTATCGGGCTAATCCGCTGCTCACGACCGTCGCCCTTTCGCGTCGGTTGAGCCGCGAGGCATTCGGGCTCTACGAGCGGGTTCCTACCATGGCGCGATATGTCGAAGGAGCCCTGCCGCGCGTGTATCGGTTGCACATTCCCGTGGAAATGATCCGTGCCTATTATCCTCAGCCGGCCGCCGACAGCATCGACAATCACCCGAGCCAGGAGCCTCAAGCATGACGGGCGTCATCTTGCGTTGTCCAAACTGCGGCACCTCCACAGCGACTTCCGGCGAGTGCGAGGCCTGCCATGAGGCAGAAGTCCGCTTCTACTGTACGAACCATAAGCCGGGGCATTGGTTAGATGCACCCGCATGTCCGCAATGCGGCGCAAGGTTTGGCGATCCGATACGTCCGGCGGCACCGTCGGTCCCCCCTCCCGTTCGCCCACGTCCGTCGGTCCCTTCTCCCAAACCCCGCCGGGAACCACCACCACCGCTGGATACGAGTCCCGGGCCATGGGGCCGGAAAGAGAGACGGAGGCCTGCCCGCCCTGAGACCGACGGCGCCTCAGCGCGCGACATCCGCACGGCAAAAATGCTGGAGATGCTTGAAGCCCTCTCCCGCGCCGGACGTATCACTCGAGGGACAACCTTTCCTGTCCCGGAAGCGCCACCGACAAGGGCAGCAGCGGGGGGGTGCCTGATGCGGTTTTTGCTCCTCGTGATGTTCCTGTTCATCATCTTGCCGCTGATATTTTCCCTCATAGGAGGCTCCCTACTTGGCGTACTCGACGGCTATTACTTCTGAGGATCGACGACCAGGTCACGCTCCAGGCGGCTGAGGCCGGATGTCCCTGCTTATACGTGCCGCTCCACAAGCTCTCCTGCCGGGGCCGTGCCGGATGGCTACGGCTGCATGCGCGCGCGCCGTGGCAGCGGTGCCCGTCAGATTGAGCTGTCGGTCAGGGAAAAGATCCTGTCGGCGATCGCATTTGACGTATCATGGAACTCCTGCCCCCCATCAAGAAAGACCAGCATAGGGTCCGGGCCGCTCGTCATAAACGAATCCAAGCTGACCGAAATGATCTCGCCGGCGGTCACTTTGTTGCGCAACCGAACCGTCGCCTGTTTACAAAAGGAATTTCAAATCCGCCGCTTTCGGTCCGACGCTAGCCAAGAGCACCGCCTGCGACTTCGCGACCAGACACGGTGTTCGTAGTTCCTGGGTGTTTTCCTCGAGCATTGTTCGCGTCCGGTTCGAAGCCCGCGCAAGTAGCTGGGTGACGTTCAAGAGTCCAGTTTGCTTCATCACGCGCGGGGCACTCTTGTTGCGCTCCTCTGGGCCTTCGGCAGCGATATGCACGCAACTTTAAGTCAATGTTCACGCATGTATTCCATGTTGATTTTGCTTGGCAGGCAGATTTCCCAACGGGGATGATTTGGAAACCAGGCCCGGCACGATGCACGAGGCACTCATGGCAACCAGATCGTCTTCAATAAGCAGCTCGGAGCGGCGCATGCCGTTTACGGTGGTGAAATTCGCCGAGGCGACGAAATTGTCCCTGATCTCGATCGACAGCCACGGGGATATCGAGTTCGTCAATCCCTCCGCGTGCGCGCTGTTCGGCTACGCCAAGGGGGAGATGACCGGAAAGCCTATCACTATCATCATCCCCGAGCGAATGCGGGGGGCGCATATGGCAGGGCTGCAAAAGGTGTCTGCGGGGCAAAAACCAAACCTCGGCGGCAGGCCAGTCGAGGTGTCGGCGGTCAGGAAGGACGGCACGGAATTTCCAATCGAAATCACCCTATCAACCTGGCGTGGCAAACACGGGGTCTGTGCGGGCGCCGTCATCACCGATATTTCAGAGCGACGGGAGAAGGAAGGGCGCCTGTTGCGCTTGGCGAGCCAGGATACCCTGACGGGACTGCTTAATCGTCATCGCTTTTCCACGCTGCTTGCCGATACGCTCGCTGCAGGAAACGCTGCCGCCATCATGCTTTTGGACCTGGATGGCTTCAAAGAAGTCAACGACACGCACGGACATTTGGTCGGCGATTGTCTTTTGCAGGCTATCGGTGTCAGGCTCCCATACATGCTGCGTCCTGACGCTCATATCGCCCGCGTCGGCGGCGACGAATTTGCCGTGCTGTTGCAAGGTGTAAGCGACCCGCGCGCCGTTTATGCCCAAGCCGATGCTATCCTCCAGGCATTTACAAAGCCGTTTGAACTCGGCGGACATGTTCTCGAACTCGGCACCAGCATCGGCTTTGCTCTTTCACCCGCCCACGGGGTGGAAGCCGAAGAGCTGATTGCCAGTGCCGACTACGCCCTGTATCGAGCGAAAGCCGCAGGCGGACACTCGATCCGGATGTATGACGCCACCATGCGGAGTGAGACGTCGGCGCGGCGCGAACTGCGCGATGAGCTGCTTGCCGGGATGCGTAAAGGTGAGCTGGAGCTCTTCTATCAGCCCCAGGTAAGGCTCTCCGACGGAAAGATCATCGGGCTTGAAGCCTTGATCCGCTGGCATCATCCCACTCGGGGCCTGCTGACGCCCGGAGCCTTTCTTCCTGCTCTCGATCAGAGCGCATTGGCTTTGGATATTGGCTGGTGGACGCTCGACGAAGCCGCCAAGCGCGCCAGCGAACTGCAGGCGTCAGGCTACAAAATCAAGATCGGCGTCAACCTCTTCCCGGGGCAACTGCGCGCACCCAATCTCATCCAGAAAGTGGCCAGTGCACTTCAAAGGCAGTCCCTCGCGCCGGAGGGATTGGAGCTCGAAGTCACCGAAACGATCGCGCTTGCGGATGACGATCGTTCACTGGAGGCGATGACGGCCCTGCGAGAGCTTGGCGTTGGCATCGCCTTCGACGACTTTGGAACGGGATATGCTTCGCTCAGTTCATTGCAGCGTTATCCGCTGACGACGCTGAAGATCGATCGCGGCTTCATCCAGCAGATCCGCAGCAGGCCGAACGATGCCGCGATCACACGGGCACTGATCGGGCTCAGCCGAGATATGGGACTGGACACGGTCGCAGAAGGCATTGAAACCCGCGAACAGGAGGAGGCTCTCCTGGCCTTGGGTTGCCCATATGGCCAAGGCTACCTCTACGGTCGGCCTGTGCCGTTCAGCGCGGCCTTCAGTCTCATTGAGCAGAAGGCAGCATCGCCAGCGCTTAAAGCTGACTGCATTTGATGCAGACCTGCGATGCATCCGGCCCTTCGGCTCGTCAGTACGGCTTGCCGGGAAGTCCGGCGCCAGCGGTTCGACGATCGCCGCAGGCATCATCGAGATCCAGGTTGCTGAAGCGGCGCGATAGTTGATTTCAGTCAACACCGACCATTGGAATGCGCGGCCGCAGCGATAAGTGGTTCCGATAGCGCCCCGATGTTAAACCGCGGCCGGCCGCTCGCCCTGGTAGCCACTGGGATCGCATGGACGTCGCGCGCACCTTTGATTAGGGGTTGCCGTCGATCCCACCCCGACGCACTCTAGTCGAGGCGTTGTTGCTGTAAATTTAGGCGTCGGAATCATTGACGCTGGCCGATGAACATCTCCACCCAGGAACAATTGTAAGCTTCGTGATACATATCCGTCCAATCTGTAGTGCGAAGGTGGCAAATGCCGACACCTTCTTCGCCCTCACGCTCGCCCAGGCTCGCGCGATCATCAAGGAAGTCGCAACGTCCACCGCGACGTGGCGCGAGACCGCAAAAGCGGTCGGTGAGCGGTCGGCCGAGATCAACTGCGTTCGAGCATGATGATTCACGGCGAGCGCTAGTCCTGTGACGAGAACCCTCCTCCACCGTTTCGATCCGCCCGCAGCCAGCCCGATCACCGACGCGACCGTCGGACCTCGATGTCGGGGACATCGAGGATGCTGGCATTCGCGGCATGCTTCAGACGCCCCTGCCGCGTATGGTCCATGGTCTATCCTCGACGCGCTTTTTGCTCCGACCGGTGTTAGGCCCTTCATCTTCCGCGAACCGCTCGGCCGGGCCCGGGGGGTGAAGATCGCTCTTTCGGGCCTATGCCGCTTCGTCGCGCGCCCATTTAGAGCGCTACTTCAACCTCTCATCTTTGCGCCGGCAGTCAGACCACACACCGGCGACGGAAAGTCGAAGTCACATGTCTGTCGCCAGGAGATCTATCGAAGGAACCGCCTGTGCGCTGAATTTGTCGTCGCTCACCGTCGCTGGAGCCACACCGAGCTGGCGAACGCCTCTTCAGGCGGCGGCACGATAGTAGATTTCGGTCACCCGAAACCGACCATCGATGCGTTTGCACTGGACGATGACGTCGATCGCGATCTTCAGCATCTCGCGTATGTCGTCTCGCCCCAGATCCCGACCGCCGTCGGATTCCTTTACCAGCAGTGTCAGTTGTTCGAATGCCAGCCTGGCCGAGTCGGCATGCACGGTGGTGATCGAGCCCGGATGGCCTGAGTTCACATTGCGAATGTAGTAGAACGCTGTGCCGTCGCGCAGTTCCTGCAGAAGAATGCGATCCGGCCGCATGCGCAGACAGGATTCGAGCAAATCCTTTGCCCCGACCTTTGCCAGCCCTTGGCCACCCTTGGAGTAGAAGAGGCGGACATGGTTCGGTTGCGGGATCACGAGCTCGGGCGTGTCTTCAATCGAGATGATGCGTTCGCTGGAAGGTATATGGCGGATTAACGCCTTCGAAAGCGTCGTCTTGCCGGATCCCGTCGCCCCGGAGATGATGATGTTCTTGCGCGCGTGGACGGCCTCTCGCAGAAATGCCGGGTAGGACCCTGTTCTAAGGAACTCCAGAAGCCTACGGTCGGCCGAGGAGATGTCCGTCTCTTGCCTCGCGACCTCGGCGAACAAGCCGCCCTGCTCAAGATCGTTCAGGCTCAGCGACACCGACGACGGCTTTCTGATCGTGATGCTGACGGTTCCCTTTGTCGTGGCGGGCGGGATCACGATCTGGATCCGCTCGTCGCCCGGCAGCGTTGCCGAGAGGATAGGCCGGGTTTCGTCGATCGACTGGTTGGAATAGCTCGCAACAGCCCGCGCGAGACGCATCAGCTTGTCGAACGACAGCTCCGGCAGATCGTGGGTTTGCCACCCGGCCGCACCTTCGGTCACCACCTGAGTTGGCCAGTTGATGATGATCTCGTAGAGCGACTTGTCGCGCAGGAAGGGCGACAGCGGTACCAGCAGCTCTCGCACGACACCTGAATCGGCACCCTCTGTCATCGCGGGCTACTTCGTGACCAGGGTCGAGGCTGGAGCGAAGTCGCCAAGAACCGCCCGATCGTAGATGCGATTGCGCGGTTCCGTAACACGAAGCCGATAGACGCTCGAGAAATCGAGATCACGTGCCACGAAGATCGAGACCAACTCTCCCTGATGCTTCAACAGTGTCGGCGGAATATTGATCGACTGCTCGACGGCGATGGTCGCGGCCTGCTTGCCGGCGCTCGTCGTGTTGTCTGCCTCGACATCGCTATCCTGCAGCTGGCTGTTGGCGTAGGAGGTGGCGTCGCCGACGATGGACAACAGGATGGCGCTGCCGAAACGCTCCCACCAATGGGTATCGACATAGCCGTCGACACCGGCACGCCCGAGGGCATCGGTTGCCGGCGACGCCAGGGTGATGATCACCCCCTTCGGCGTCTTTGCCCGGTTCCACAGAACAAACAGGCGTTTCTGACCGTGGCGAAGGCCGCCGCGATATTCGCCGACGACCTGCGTACCCTTCTCCATCAGCACGACCCGGCCGTTGTCCGACAGGACGTCGCGGTTGATGACACAGCTCGTGAACCCGGGTTGGTCCGAGGACAATGCCGTCTCCAGGACGCATGGAATGGAGGTGCCCATGGCAACGATGAAGTCCCGATTGCCGAGCGTGCCGGCCCGCGAGCCCTGCAGCTGTGTCGGTGTCAACAGCCGATTGAAGCGCTGGTCCTCGTTTTCGGCCTGGGCACCGAGACCGCCCGGGCTGTTTCCGAGCGCAACGTAGTTCGAACTGGCGTCGGCGCTGGCGTGCTCGCCTTGAGAATGAGGCTGGGAAGATTGCTTCCCGCCATAGGCGATGACCGGCGCGCGGCGGGCGGCGTCGAGGAGCTTCTCGTCCTCGCCCGTCTGCTCGGGCATGCCGGGGGTTGGCAGGAGGTTTTCCGGCGGCGCGGCGACCGGCTGGACCGGTTCCTTCGCCGGCTCGAAATCGGATGTCTGACGGATGACGACGCGCTCGGGCTGGACCCCGTCGGCGGGCTTCTCCTCCCCGCGCATCGACCAGAGCGCAAAGCCGACGAAAGCGACGATCGCCAGCGCCACCACGCCACGTCTCACCGCCGGATTGTTCTCGAGGCCCCGAGCCGTGCTCGTTTCGGCGCGCTCACCAGGAATGTGGGTGCTGTTGTCTTCCTCGGCCATGACGTCCTCCTATTGCCCTGTCGCAGCTTGCGTCTTCACGACGCGCTCGACAGAGGGTGAGGTCGTATTGGTATCGGAATTGATGCCGATACGATCATAGGCCTCGTTGAAGATGCAGAGGACGTCGCCTCCCCTGCGCAGGATGAATTTGCGGCTGATCGCGTGCACAAGCACCAGATTGCTGTCGACGGACTTCGGCACGAGGGTCTCGCTGCCGTCGGAATTTTCCATGTAGATCGCCGGCATTTCCTGGTTGCCGGCAAAGGCGAAGGTGGTGACCTTGCCATTATCGTAGACGGCCTGTGGTTCCAGTGCCGCGGAGCCTTGAGCCGAATAGCGCCAGTTGCGTGGCCCATAGGCTTCGTGAAGAGCAAGGACCCTGTCCGCTTCGCCGGCCTGAGCCGCTTGTGCACGAGCAGCGGCTTCGAGTCTGCGGCGTTCGGCCTCGTCGGCGGGATAGCGATACTTCACATAAAAGTAAGTGTTCTGCCCGGCCTCGACGGTGCCATCGCGCACCGTAAGCTCCATCTGATAGCTGCGGGTCGATCCGTCCCGCCTGGTCGTCACGACCGAGATGTTGGTGACCGGCTGGTTTTCGCGGGGTTTCAGGAACAGGATGTTGCCGGCCGGCGCCACTTCCCACGCGACGCTGTTGCCGAGCGCGACGTGGGCGATCTCCTCATCGGCGGCAAACTCTATCTGCACCGAGGACCGCAACGTGCCGACGATCTTGGTGATGTTGTAAGGCTGGTAGTCGATGAAGCGGACCCGGCTATCCTGCGACGCACCGCGCGGGATATCGAGTGCCAGCGCCGGAGTGGAGAGGCCGGCGGCCAGGGCCAGGACGATCAGGGAACTCTGCTTCAATTGATGGCCTCCGGATCGGCGCGATAGTCGCTGACGGCAAAACCAAGCGGATTGGTCAGTCGGTCGGTCGAAGACATCGGCGCGTTGACATAGGAGAAGGTGAGCGTTGCAACCCAGTGGGTGGTCCGGACGTCGTCACCGCGAGTGACCGTCCTGGTATAGCGCACCGATACGACATTGGCGTTGAGCAGCGAGATCGAGACGATGTTGACGCGTGACGTTGCGCTGCGCCCATAGATATTCTGCGGAGAGTCCGGATTGCCGCCTCGGTAGATCGCCGCAAAGCGCGTCTGTTCCGGCTGGGTCGAGAGGAGCGCGACGGTGCGAAAATTCTCCTCGGCCTCGCTCCAGACATAGGCTTCCCGGGCGCGCACATATTTGGCAGCGAAGTACTTCGTCACCGCCTCGTCATAGCTGCCGGCGGTCGAGGTCAGCGCCGAGACGACGTCGACGATGCCGGTCGAATTGTCGACCCGAACGACGAACGGCTCGACCGTTTTCAAGGGCGTCAGGCCGGCAACGGCGAAGATCGAAGTGGCGGCAAGCACGCTGGCGGCGATCGCGATTGACCAGGCGATGCGCGCCGAGCGTTCTACCTGGACCAGCCGATCCTGATCGAAACGGCGCGCCTTGTCGAAATAGTCTTTCAGACTGTCCGTGCTCACCATGTCACCGCCCCCGGCACGGCCGATAGGAACCGACGGCGTCGAAATGCGCGAAGGCGGCAGGCTCCTCCGTCAGCGGCTCTTCGCTATAGGAAGTCGCCTGGCCGGCCGCCGTCGCCGGGACAGAGCCACTCTGCTTGGCAGGCTTGTCGTCCTCCCATTGCCACATGGCGCGGTTGAGCGGCCGGCGCAAATAGCCGTCACATTTGGGCAAAGGGTGGGAGGCCGAAGCACAGCCCGTGAGGCCGGCGGTAAGGAAAAGCGACAAAAAGATGCGGATCATCTGAACGTAAACCTCTGAAACGTTTTTCGCGGAGAAGTCGTCATTCGGCTCCTCAGGATCTGAGGCGGCGGCTGACGGAACGGGCGCCTCGTCCAACCGCTCGGGCACCATGCGAGGCCGCCCAGGCAAACGTGCCTTCGTGTGCGTCTCGGGCAGCACCATAACCGTAGGTCAAAGACGCCCCGCCCGCCGCGAGCGCGGAGGCAATGCCTGGCAGCTGATAGAAGACGTAGAGAGCGGCAAGGCAGATGGCGCAAAGGGCGACCGGACGCATCATGACGTCGGTATAGCTTTCGACCGCCGTGAAGGTCGTGTCGATACAGCTGATCAGCAGTGAACCGATTGCGACGACCAGGACCTGGAGAATGACGAAATTGACGAGCTGCCCGATCCAGGATTCGGTAAAACGACGGGTGGACTGGAACATCGCCAGCGCCACGAAGATCGGCCCGATGGCCAGCACGACGGCGAGCGCCAGCCGGGCATAAAGCGAGACGATATAGCCGATCGCCGCGACAGTAAAACTCGCGCCGATGGCCATCATCCCGCCGATGCCGTTGACGATGTCGGCGGGCCAGGTGGCACGCGCCCAGATATCCTGAGCACATTTCTGGCCCTTGTCGAGCAGGCTGTCGAAGGTGGAGGCACTCGGTGCCGTCCCCGAGTTCAATGCCTGGGAGATCTCGCGGGGCAGCGTCTCGAAGAAAATGTCGGTGACATAGGTCTGATATTCGCTGGCGTTTCGCACCAGCATGACGATGATCGCAAGCTTCATCGCCCGGAAGGCAAATTCGAGTATGGGCTCCTGGACCGAGCCACGCAGGACAAGGTAGCCATAGAGCACGACGTAGAGCGTCAGCGCCGCGGTCAGCGGGCCACTGATCCAGCTGGCAATGTTCGACGTGCCCGACGAGATGAAATTCTCGAGCGGTGACTTGAACTGGCCATCGACGAAGCTGAAGACCTGATACATGGCTCAGCCTCCAAGCGATGTCTTCATACGTTCAAGCCGCAGCTTCCAGTCGGCCGCCTCCGCGTTTTGGCAATTCGGCGTCTGGCGCAGGGCCCCGGGATTGTTGCGGCATTCGCTCATGACCTTTGACAGCAGGGTCTGATCAGCCATGAGTTCGTCGACGGTATAGATCTTGTTGCCTTGGCCGAAGCAGCCAGAAAGCGGGAGCGCGGCGATGCCAAGAAGCAGATGTTTCATTTGAGCGCCTCGCCCATGGCATCCAGGCGCTTGCGCCAATCCTCGGCCTTGCGCTGGTCGTCGACCTGAACCTGTGCCTGCTGGACCATCTGCAGAGCCTGCATGCGCAGCACATCGGTTTGCAGAAAGGCGGTTTCGGCCTGCAGGCGTGCCTGAAGATCGGCGATATCCTTGGCATCCGCGGCACCCGAGATCTGCTGGCGCAGCTGATCGATACCGTCGATGCGCTTGGTGGCGGCATCGTAGATCTGCTGGCCGAGGCTCATCTGGCCGGCATTCTGGTTCTGGGCGCGAGCCAATTCCTGCGCATAGAAATCATTGGCGCTGGTACGATAGGTCGAATTTTCTTCGAGGAATTTCGAGGCGGAGGTGGCGAAGACACCGCTGCCAGACCCTTTGAGCAAGCCTTCAATGGCATTGAAATCCTGCGGCAATGCCTTGCGGATCGACGGGTCGTTCAGCAGACCGGCGACATCGGCCATGTTGGTAAGCTTGTTCAGTGACGAGTAAAGCTGCTGCGCCTGCTGGAGCTGCTGATTGAGCGTGTCGAGCTGGGATTTCAGCTGGGTGATGCTCTCGATCTGCTTAGCGATCGCCGTCTCATCGATGACCGGAATGCCCTGTGCGAATGCCGTTCCAACTGGCAACAAAGCAACCATCATCGCCAGCGCAAACCCTATTCTGACCCTTTCCATCAATCTGTTCTCCTTCTTTGCTGAAACACCGGTAGCCAGTCTTCGAGCCCGTCGCCGATCTCCGCCCGGATCGCCTCGGCGAGTTCGACGTTCGCGGTGCGGCCTGACAGGATGTCGAGTTCGTCGTCGAAACCCGTGAGGTTCAATTCAGCGACGACGCTGTTGTGACCCTGCTTGACGATGAAGCGCCGGCTCTCGACCGAAAGTTCGCGGGAGAGAAGCTCGAACTCGCGCTCCGTCAGTTTGAACCCGTCGACGTAGTCGGCATGGTCGCCGCGCGGATTGGGCAGAAAGATTTGCGTCGGGCACTGCTCGATGATCGTGTGGGCGATCGGCGAGACGATCGCATCGCGCGGGCTTTGGGTCGCAAACAACATCAGGCCGTTCTGCTTGCGGATCGTCTTCAGCTTGTTCTGGGCGAGATCGCGAAAACCTTCGTCCTGCAGGGCCTTCCAGAACTCGTCGATGACGATGATGATGCGCCGCCCGTCGATCAGCTGCTCGATGCGGAAGAACAGATAGGCCATCAACGGGGTGCGGATTTCCTCGTTGTCGAGGAAGTCGGTCATGTCGTATCCGATGAACCTGGCGCCGATCCCGATGTCATCGGTCTCGTTGTCGAACACCCAGCCGAGCGGCCCTCCTCTCTCCCAGCGCCTGAGCCGTGAGGCGATGCCTTCGGGATCGGTGTTGTTGAGGAAAGTGCGCAAGGCGCCGATCGAGCGTCTTTCGACCGGCAGGTCCGCCAGGCCATCGATGGCCGAGGCGATGTCACGCAGCTCCAAGACCGTCAGTTCGCGCTTTGCCGATCCGACCAGCTGGCCGACCCAGCGGGCGAGGAACACCTTGTTCTCTGGCGTGAGTTCAAGTGCCTTCAACGGCGCGCAGGCGGTGGCAACACCGTTTCGAAGCGGCAGGTAAGTGCCACCCGCGGCCCGCACGAAGAGGTCAGCTCCTCGATCCTTGTCGAAGAAGACCATGTGGGGATCATGTTTTTCGAGCTGGGAGAGCATGAAGTTCAAGAGCACCGTCTTGCCGGTGCCCGACGGGCCGCAGACGAAGGTGTTGCCAAGGTCGCTATGGTGGAAATTGAAATAGAAGGGCGAGCCGGAGGCAGTCTTCAGCATGGCGACGGCCGGTCCCCATTCGTTGCCGTCTTTCTTGCCGGTGGGGTAGGAATGATAGGGGGCGAGCGCTGCAAAATTGCGCGACGTGATGGCGCCCGATCTTGCGCGATAGCGGAAATTGCCCGGCACCTGCCCCCACCAGGCCGCCTCGAGCCCGAGATCCTCGCGGGCGACGACCGCCCCGCCGTTGGTGAGATAGGCGCGTGCTTTCGCCATGTGGTCGGCAAGCTCCTTCACCGAAGGCGCAAAGACCGACAGCGCCAGATGGTGCTCTCCAAGCACAAAGCGGTTCGATTCAAGGTCGTCCATGGCATCGCCGAGCTCTTCGATCTGCGACGCCGCCTTGTCGCCGGCGCTCACCATCTGGTTCTGTTTGCGCCCCATGATCGTGCGCGCATCTGCTTTCGAGACGAATGCGAAAGACTGCGTCAGGATGAGCTCGAACGGCGCCGTCAGGATGCCGTCGAGCATGCCGCTGCGGGTCGTCGCCGGATATTCCTTGAACCCGAATATGCCGGCATAGCGGCTTTCGGCCTCATGACGGATCTCGATGGTCTCGCGCCCGAAGATCACCCGATCGGAATAGATCGCCGAGGATATCCGGCCCTCCGTCAACGGAACGCGCTCTCGCCGGCCGCCGACGATCTGATGCAGGACCTCGCTCGGTTCGGAGAAGATGATGTCGTCCTGCTCGTAGAGGGTCAGCACCCGAGGCTCGAAGCGTTTCAGCCCTGCGGTCACGTCGGATACTTTGTCCTGCAGGTGCTTCAGGGCATCCCCGTCGACTTCGACGCAGTTGCGGCGCGCCCTGCGCAGGCGCGAAAGGAAGTTGGCTGCTTTTTCGGCCGGATCCCGGCCCGGATGCCAGACAAGCGAGAGGTAAAGGTCGTTTCGAAACAGATCCTCTCCGATCATGCGTTGGCGGTATCTTGCATTCAGCCCCTGCGAGAAAGAATTGGCGAACTCTCCGCCCGGATAGTCGTTGTCGCGACGGCGAATGACATGTGTCCAGAGCGCCAGGCGCTCGTCGGCGATGTTGCGATAGAGCGTATTGAGGTCCCGGTGCAGACTGTTGAGATCGAGGACATCGGTAGTCTCGAAGGATATGCCATCGAGCGCGAGCATCACCATCAGCGCCCTGGATTCGAGTGCGATCGTTGTCTCATCGACATGACGGACGTGCGGAATGAAGGTTTCCGGCCCGAGTTCACGCGAGCGGAGCGTTGCGATGCTAGGCAAGGCTCAAATCCCTTTCGTCAAAGCGCCTGGCGAGCGTCAGGGGCGAGAGCGTGGCGCCGCCCCAATAGGCCGCGTTGCGCGACCGGCCACGTGTCTCGATCCAGGAGATCAGGATCCGGAACATGTTGTGGTCGTGCTTGACGAGCGTCCGGAATATGAAATGGAAGACCACGCCGACAAGCGCGTAGGCAATCGATCCCGCGGTGATGTAGAGGATCGTCGTCAGCATGACGTTCACGCCCATCGCCTCCATCGTCACGCCGGCGATCATCGCCGGGCGGGTGCAGGCAAGGAACAGGATATCCTCCTCAATCGCGGCGGTCGGCATGATGATCAGCTTCCGACGATCGTATTGACGAGTTCCGTCGCGCCGAAAATCCCGCCGATGCCGATGATCCAGAAGCCGGCGCGGCGCAGATCCATGTAGCCGAACATCCAGGCGATGCAGATGATGATGACGGCGATGACCGCGAGCAGCCGGGCGATGTTGCCGGTCAGCATGTCGACGATATTCTGCAGGACGGTTTCGACGCCGGCTGCCTGGGCAAAGGCAGGCTCCGCCAGGCAGGCGACGATGGCGGCGGCCAACAGGAGAGGGGCCGCCACAGGGCGAAGGTTTGCTTTCGAGATCATTGGCTTTGCTCCGATTGAGTTTTTTGAAACACGAGAACCTGGGATGACCGCCGGGCGTTGAAGACGTCCCACGATGCGGCTTCACCGGATTGGGGAAGGAATTGTTCAACCGGGGACGCTTCCCGGCTGGATGGCGGCTCAGCGCGAGGCGCTTCGTCGCGCGGCTCGACGATGGCGAGAGACGCCAGGCTGGCAGGCAGTCGCCCCATTTCCTGGCGGACCTGCTCGTCATATTTGACCATCTTGCCAACAGACGGATCGTCATGCCCGTAATAGGACTGAAGCATCACTGTTTCGGCCTGCTTCGCATCGGCGCCGAAACGCAAGGCAAGGCGATAATAGCCGTCGAGCAGGGTGGCCGTCGCCTTGAGGTTCATACAGGGATCGAACGCATCCGAAATCGACAGCTTGAGCCTGCGCAGTTCCGCCTCGCCAATGCCGCCCAGACCGATCTGAATGTCCTGACGATTGGCAACGAGAGAGGTCGCGATTTCAATTGCCTCAGCCTTAGATGCGGGTTGACGCTCAAGCGGCGGGCCGCTGTTGATACGAATGGCGAAAGGCTTGAAACCACTTTCGAGACTGATGACGGCGGCGAGCGTCCTAACCTCCACCATGGGCGCGCAATCCTGGGCGAGATCCATGAAAGTGACGGCCATCGATCAGTACCAGACCCGTTGCGTCGCCATCCCATCGATCGTCACGTCGACATAGTGGGGCTGCGATCTCACCTTCGGGCGGGCCGTCGGATAGCCCATGCATCGGCGTCCTCCATCCGACCGTTGCCATCGCGGCGACAGAACCGAGCCGTTGCCGGAACTCCGGCTCTCACCGACATTGGGGCATAACGCGTCGCTCACTGGCTGGAGGGCCGCCGACACGCAGATGGTTTCTTGCCCGCGCGGACCATAATCGGTCTTCAGCCGGTATCCGGTTTCGCAGTAATAGGGCTCATAGCCCGGGCGCGAACTGTGGAAGGTGGCGCCGCTGCATGTCGGGAAGGAATGCCCCTCGGCAAGCTCACGCCACAGTTTCTGGATCGACGGCCGGCATGCCGCGAACTGCGTTGGGCCTCCGGGGTTGGAAAGGCACAGGATAACCTCGCAGCCCCACTCATTTGCTTGCGCCCTGCCAGGTGAAGTAAGGTAGGGTGGCGCCAGGCAGCAGGCCGCGACGACCGAGTTGAACAGAAGGTTTTTCATGAGCACGACCCTCCAGAGGACATCCGGTTGCGGAAGAGGTGGCTTGCCTGTAGAACAATCTATACTGATTTATATAACACAGTAAAATGGCATGACAAGAGCACTTGAAACCCAATGGCGTAATCTGGCTTTCTCAGGTCTCATCCTGCACGAAATCCTCGATCATCCCCTCGAAGACGAGACACCTCAGGCAAGGCTGAAACAGGTCGGCATGATGACTGTCCTCTACAGCATGAACCAGGCACACCAGAAGTTAACCCTTTCCAGTATCATGGAAATTACCGCTCTGACACGCACCGGCGTCAAGGAGACGGTCGATCTCTTGGTGAAACGGGGGATGCTCGACGAGACGATCGTGAAGAACTCGATGGGTCGTGGAACGGCGCGCCAGTTCGAGATTTCAGAAGCGCTTCTGGAGAAACTGAGCTCGTTCGGAGCCGGATGAACGACGGATTTAAGTGACGTTTTTGGTCGTCCAAAGTCAGTCGTGTGCGCGCCTTAGAACAGGTGAGGCACGACGGCCGTAACCGCAGCGACAAGAGAGCATATGCTGTCGGCAGGAAAAGCCGGAACCGTCGCCCACAACAATGTCTCGCGTAGACCGCTCCGGTTCGAGCAGTGGGCGGCAGTGCGACAAGGTGGGAACATTATGTGCAATCGCACGGTTCGGGCTGCAGATATTATGCTGCGGGACGTCGATGCCATTATTGCCAGCAGCGCCGAGAGCGCTACGCCGAATAGTCATCATCAGCGATTTCCAGGGCGGAAATCGTGAAAACACGCAGCTCCAGACCCCGGCTTGGTTTTGCCAACAGTGGCTTGCAGGCAACAGAGGACCTGGTCCTCGACCCGCTCATCGGGGCCCGAACCTCGAGGTGATCGGCGGCTACATCGAGCGGCTTCCGCTTGCCGTTCTCAAAGCTGGCCTTGTGGACTGCGCCGAGGTCTGGACACATTGGCATGGCGCGACACCGCCCATTGAACAGCCTGGCGCCAGCCCGTTCCTGATGCGCCGCGCATTTCAGGCAAACGGATCCGAAGCGCCGTTTTCTTCCAATGACATGCTCGGGCACATTGCGGCCTTCGGGCCGCCGTCGATCCTCTGCGTCTGGGGCCTCGGGGTGAGTGAAGACGTGTTGTTGGCATGCCGCGACAGTTTCAAGATTTACAACTCGATCGACGCACCCGCCTTGCGCGTTCCCTTTGACGTGAGCCGGCATTTCGACCTCGTTCTCACCGGCTCGCAATGGCAGTCCGAGGTGGTGCGCTCGCGCCATCCGACGATACCGACGATCATCATGCCGATTGGACCCGAGTTTGCGTCAGAACTTACCTTCAGGCCGATCGACATGCCGAAGACCTACGATGTGATCTACGTTGCTGCCGCGCAAGCCTATAAGCGCCACGACATCCTGTTTCAGGCCCTTGCCAAGCTTCCGCGTTCGATGCGCGCCCTTTGCGTCTGCGGCTACGGCGAGATGATGGGCACATTGCGTCGCGAGGTCGGCGAACTCGGCATCAATGTCGACTTCATCGACCCGCCCGGCGTGCCGTTTGAGGAAGTGAACAGGCTGATGAACCAGGCGCGCATCGGCGTGGTTTGCGGCATCGATGACGGCGCACCGGCGATCCTGACGGAATACATGTTGGCCGGAATACCCGTCCTCGCCAACAGCCAGCTGCGCTGCGGGTTGCAATTTATCACCCCGGAGACGGGTCGAGTGGCCTCGCCCGAGAAATTTCACGAAGGCATTCGCGACATGCTGGGCCGGCTCGCAACGTTCAAGCCGCGCCAGGTCGTTCTGGCCAACTGGACGTGGCCGCACAGCCTGCGAAAGCTCAAGTCCTTCATTGGCGGGTCAGCCAGATAACGGCCTCCGGGAACATTCGTCGCCATTCGCGGTTCGGGATCATCGTCATTGCGAGGTCCTCGATGAACCTGCTGAATTCCATCCCGCAATTGTCCGACAATAGCTTGTTGGATCACGCGCCGCTTATTTGTTTTTCGCATCTAAGATGGGACTTTGTGCTCCAGAGGCCGCAGCATCTGATGGAACGGTTTTCGCGCGAGCGGCCGGTCTTCTATTTCGAGGAGTTTATCCCGACCGACCACCATCTCGCCTATCTGGAGGTTCATCCCTTCGAAGGAACGAGTGTCAGGGCGGTCCGCCCGCGAATCCCACATTGGTGGAACGAGGCCGAACGAGATGCCGCCCTTCGCAGACTGCTGGACGAGCTGATCCTGCTCCACGGCGGCAAACGTCCAATCCTTTGGTTCTATACGCCGCTGATGTTTGGCTTTGCCCGGCATGTCGACGCCGTCGCGGTTATCTATGATTGTATGGACGAACTCGCGAACTTCAAATTCGCACCGGCCAATCTCAAGGCCTGCGAGCAGGCGCTGATGGCCTGTGCCGATGTCGTTTTCACCGGCGGTCTCAGCCTTTATGAGGCAAGACGGGGCCAACACGACAACATCCATCCGTTCCCGTCGGGGGTCGATATGCAGCACTTCCACGCTGCTCGATGCCCTTTGCCCGATCCAGCCGACCAGGCGGGTATTCCTCAGCCTCGCCTCGGCTACTATGGGGTGATTGACGAAAGGCTCGACCTCGACCTGATCGGCAGCGTCGCATCGGCTCGGCCTGATCTTTCCTTCGTCTTCTTGGGGCCGATTGTGAAGATTTCGCCGGACGATCTGCCCCGGGGCGAGAATATCCATTATCTCGGACAAAAGGCCTATGCCGATCTTCCGGCATATCTTTCGGGCTGGCAGGCCGCGCTGATGCCGTTCGCACTGAACGAGGCTACGCGTTTCATCAGCCCTACCAAGACGCCCGAATATCTCGCCGCCGGCCGGCCGGTGGTTGGAACGCAAATCGTCGATGTCGTTCGCGGTTACGGCGACGTGCCGGGAGTGTTCTTGGCAAACGGCGCCGAGGCCTTTGCCGAGGCCTGCGACGCCGCGCTCTTGTTGTCCCGCTCCGACGCTGCATGGTTGGAAGCGGTGGACGGGGTTCTGGCGCAATCGTCCTGGGACAGCACCTTTCGCAGAATGTCCGCGCTTGTCGAACAGGCGGCGGCGCAAAAAATCGTTTCTGCCGCCCTTCCTGAAAGATTTCGCGTCGGAACCTCGCGCCGGGCGCCTTCGGATACCTACGACTATCTGATCGTCGGCGCGGGATTTGCCGGATCGGTTCTTGCCGAGCGCCTCGCGGCCGATGGGGGCAAAAAGGTCCTTGTCTGCGACAGGCGGCCCCATATCGGCGGCAACACCTACGATCACTACGATGAGGCGGCGATCCTGGTCCACAAGTATGGCCCGCATATCTTCCATACCAACAGCGAGGATGTCTTTGCCTATCTTTCCCGCTTCACGGCATGGCGGCCCTACGAACATCGAGTGCTTGCCCAGGTCGGCGATCTGCGCCTTCCAATCCCGATCAATCGCACGACACTCAATGCGCTCTATAACCTCGATCTGGCCAGCGACGCAGAGGCGGCACGTTTTTTGGCGGACCGAGCGGAGCCTTGCGATCCGCTGAAGACATCGCGCGACGTGGTGATATCGCAGGTTGGCGCGGAGCTTTATCGGACCTTCTTCGAAGGCTACACTCGCAAGCAGTGGGGGCTCGATCCCTCCGAACTCGACCGATCGGTGACGGCCCGTATCCCGACCCGGACCAATACCGATGACCGCTACTTCCTGGATCGGTTTCAGGCCATGCCGCTTGGTGGCTACACCCGAATGTTCGAACGGATGCTGAACCACGACAATATCACGGTGTTGGTCGGCACGGATTTCGCCGATCTCAGGCGTGAGGGCCTGGCTGACCATACGATCTTCACGGGTCCCATCGACGAATATTTCGGCCACTGCTTCGGGCGGCTGCCCTATCGCAGTCTCAAATTCACCCACGAAACGCATGATGTGCGGCGTCTGTTGCCAGTCGCCGTCATAAACTACCCTTCGGAGGATGTTCCCTATACGCGCGTCACGGAATACAAGCACCTGACCGGCCAGGTCCATCCGAGGACCAGTATCAGCTATGAATATGCGAGTGCGGAGGGAGAGCCCTACTATCCGATCCCGCGCCCGGAAAACCAGGCGCTTTACAAACAATACGAGACCCTGGCGCGTACGCGCGTCGACGTCACCTTCGTCGGGCGGCTTGGCACCTACAAGTACTACAATATGGATCAGGTCGTCGGCCAGGCGCTGGCGACATACCGGCGCCTGCGGGATCGCCATGGAACCAGAAGAGCCCTTGCCGGCGCCCAGCATGACTAAAAAGCCCCACGTCCTTCTGGCAACTGATAGCTTCAATCCCTCCGGGATGGGCGAACACATGCTCGCGCTCGGCCGCGGTTTGAGCGACCGCTGGAATGTCACCATCGCGGTGATGGCCGAGGATCGGATGGGCTTGTTGGCGCGCGCGGCGCGCTGCGGGCTTGCGGTCAAGCTGATCCAGGATGTCGGCGAGTTTCACGAGTGGCTGTCGAGGTCGAGCGTCGATATCCTGCACGTCCACGCGGGGATCGGATGGGAAGGGCACGATCTGGCCGCGGCGGCCGATGCCTGCGTCATCCCGATCATCCGCACCGAGCATCTCCCATATCTTCTAAACGACCCTGAACAGATCGAGTGTTATCGACGCGAAACCGAGAGATTGGCGCATCGCATCGTCGTCTCCGAGGCCTCACGGCGAAGCTTCTGCGAGGCACGGATTGCGCCCTCGCTTATGACGGTGGTTCGAAACGGTATCTTCCCGCTTCTGCCTGTGAGGTCCGCCACCGCTTTTGCGCAGGAGCTGGGCCTTGTCGGAAAAACCGTCCTTTTGACGGTCGCCCGCTTCACCGCGCAGAAAGACCAGGCGTCGCTGGTGCGCGCCTTGCCGGCCGTCTTGAAGGACCATCCTTCTGTTGTTTTGCTGTTCGTTGGGACAGGCCCCGAGGAAGAATGCGTCACTGCCCTGGCCGCGGAGTTGGACGTGGGCGATCACGTCCAGTTTCTGGGGCACAGATCCGATGTCGCCGAGCTCATGGCAATCGCTGATCTCTTCATTCTTACATCGCATTTCGAGGGCCTTCCGCTGGCCGTTTTGGAGGCCATGTCGCTTGCCGTGCCCGTCATTGCAACACGCATTGGCGGGACGGTGGAGGCGCTCGGCGACGATCATCCCTTTTTCACCGAGCCGGGTAATCCCGCAGCGATTGCTGCCGTCATCCATCAAGCGCTCGCCGATCCTCATCGTCTGGCGGAAAGCGGCCGGGCCGGCCTTGAACGTTTCAAACGGGACTTTTCCGTCCTTCGAATGGCTGCCGAGACCGGGGCCGTCTACGAGCGGTTCCTCACCCAGCCGAAGGATCAAATACAAAAGGACACTTCCATGGAAAAAACACGGCTGGGCTTCATCGGTGTCGGCGGTATCGCCCGCCGGCACCTGGACATTCTGGCGAGCTTCGACGATGTCGAACTCGTGGCTTTTGCCGACCCCGATCTTGGCCGGGCCGACGAGGCGGCGATGCGATTTGGGGCGAGATCATTCGGTCATCATCGCGAAATGCTCGCTACCCAACAGCTTGATGCGGTCTATATCTGCATTCCGCCTTTTGCCCATGGCGAGCCCGAACGCGATCTCATCCAGCGCCACATGCCGTTTTTTGTCGAAAAGCCGGTGTCGCTGGGACTGGCGCAGGCCGAAGACATCGCCGCGGGGGTAGCCAACGCCAACCTCATAACGGCGGTCGGCTATCATTGGCGGTATCTCGATATCGTCGACGAGGCCAAAAGCCTGTTGGCGGACAATCCCGCGCAGCTTCTATCAGGCTATTGGCTGGACTCGACACCCCCGCCGGAATGGTGGTGGAAAGAGGGCAAATCGGGCGGTCAGATGGTCGAACAGGCAACCCATCTCCTCGATCTCGCCCGGTGGCTCATCGGAGACGTCACGGAAGTCTACGGGCGCACCGGCTACAAGGACAGACCGGAATTTCCAGGCCTGGACGTACCGACGGTGACGACGGCGAGCCTCACCTTTGAAACGGGCGTGGTCGCCAATATAGCTTCCACCTGCCTTCTCGGCTGGAGCCATCGGGTCGGCCTGCACATCTTTGCCGATAGGCTGGCGATCGAGCTGACCGACCGGGAGATCATGGTCGATGTCGGACGAGGACGCCCCGTGCGCATCGCCGACGGTGATCCGGTCTGGCGCGAGGACCGCGATTTTATCGATGCCGTGCGCGGGGGCGAAAACCGCATCCGATGCCCCTATAGCGATGCCGTGGCAACTCACCGCCTTGCCCTGGGCGTGGTGTCCTCGGCCCGTAGTGGGTCGGTCGTGCACCTCGATCCCTCCGGGATAAGACGGGCTCAACCAGCGCCGCTGCAGGCGCAGCCGCGGCCGCCGGCACCGGAGGGGCTTCCACCCGGCCATCGCAAGATCCGCTCGCTTGGCGTCGAGGCACAGGGCCGGGCCTATTTCTTCGAGTATGAGGAAGGCCCTCCGGCCGACGGCCAGTTGCGGCTTGACACGCTCTTCACTGGTCTGTCTGCGGGCACCGAACTGACCTTCCTGAAGAACACCAATCCCTATTTCCGTTCCCGCTTCGATGGCGGTCGCGGCGCCTTTATCGAAAACGAGCCCGACCTGCATTATCCCGTTCCATTCCTCGGCTACATGGAGGTCGCGCGGATTTCGCAGTCCCGTGCATATGGTTTCTCCGAGAACGCGGTGCTCGCGGCGAGCTATGGTCACAAGACCGGTCATACGGCAGACCCGTTTCACGATCTCCTGGTCCAGATGCCCCCGGATCTCGACCCCCTGCTCGGCATCTTTGTCGCCCAGATGGGACCGATCGCCGCCAACGGGATCCTCCATGCCGACGCGGAAACGTTCGGGGCGAATGTCCCTGCACTCGGTGCGGGTGTCGCCGGTCGTCCTGTGATCGTTCTCGGGGCCGGCACCGTCGGGCTGATGACGGCACTCTTTGCCCGGATGCTCGGCGCCGCCGACGTGGTGATCACCGACCCGTCCGACTTTCGCCGGAAAAAAGCGGAGGCGATGGGGCTGACGGCGATGACGGAAGATCAGGCTTGGAAGCATGCCAAGGCGCGCTGGCACGACGGAACGATGGGGCGCGGCGCCGATCTCGCGTTTCAGACACGAGCTCATCCCGGCAGCTTGCATACGGCGCTCAAAGCTTTGCGGCCGCAGGGTACCGTGATCGACCTTGCCTTCTACCAGCACGGGGCGGATGCCTTGCGGCTTGGCGAAGAATTCCACCACAATGGCCTGAACATACGGTGCGCTCAAATCAACCGCGTTCCCCGTGGGCTCGCTCCTCTCTGGGATCGACGCCGGCTTGCGCGCGCGACGGTCGACCTCCTTGCCTCGGACGGAGCGATGATCCGTGAGAACATGGTCACCCACGTTGTCCCTATCGAGGAGGCGCCATCCTTCCTCGCCGATCTGGTCGAGAACCGACCGGAGTTCCTGCAGGTCGTCTTCAAGGTTGGCGAATGACCATCGAACCGACTCCCATCCGGATCCTCTTCGTCTTCGCCTGGCTGGTCGTCGGCGGGGAAGAGACTGAAGTGCGGCTGCTAGCCAAACACCTTGATCGCCGTCGTTACCGCATCGACGTCGTGGCTTGCTTCAAAAAGCCCGGCATGCCCGAGCAGACCCATGTACAGCTCCGCTCGCTCGGGATCGACGTCGACACCACGCCTTACGATTTGTCGTTTAGCGACACGGTCGCCTATCTTGCCGGGAAGATCTCAATCTACGACGTCGTCGTCTCCTGTCAGAACGTCGCGGATATCTATCCTGCATTGGAGCGTCTGCATCTTCGCCCGCCGCTGATCGAACATGGCGGGCTCGTTTCTGAAGCACTGGCGGGCCCCAAACATTTGACGACACGCTACGTCGGCGTATGCCGTTCCATCCGCGACGCCGCCGCATCGCGGATGCCGGGACGCGAGCATGATGCGCTGGAGATTCCCTCGATGGTCGACCTCTCGGCGTTCGATCCCGAACTGCGGGGACCGACCCGTAGGGCTCTGGGGATTGCCGAGGACGAGGTTCTGATTGGCTGGGTCGGCCGGCTCGACCCCAAGAAGAACGTCGAGGACTTCATCGAAGCCGCCGCCCTGGTGAGCAGAGCGGCCAAGCATGCGAGGTTCGTGATCGTTGGCGGACCCGACGCCTTCGTGCCGGACTACGCGATACAACTCAACGCCTTGGCGGCGCAACGGGGGCTGGGCGGTGTGCTTCAGTTTCTGGGGGACCGGAAGGATATCCCTGCCCTCATGGCGTCATTCGATGTCTTTGCCTGGCTTTCAAGCGGCGAAGGCATGCCGCATGTCATTGCAGAGGCGGGTGCAGCAGCCCTCCCGGTGATCGCAACGCCCGACAACGGCGCGAAGCAGCAGATTGACGAAGGCGTATCTGGTCTGTTCGTCCCTTATCGGGGTGCCGCCGCCGTGGCCGAACAGGTGATGGCTCTGTTGCAGGACACGCGCCGTCGGCAGGCACTTGGCGCCGCATTACGGCGGAAGGTGGAGACCACCTATTCAATCGAGGCGGTTTTGCCGCAGTGGGAGCGGCTGCTGGCGGATGTCTGTGGCAAGGGCAAGGCGGCAGGCCCGACCGGTCTGTTCCGGTCGTTTCTGCAGGGCGGTTTCGAATGCTCAACCCATCGGCTTCGGCCGCGGGAAGGTGAGACCAATGGCCACCGTCTCGACATGATTGCCGCCGTCAGCCACGATCGCTACGCCGAAGAGGACTACCGTCAACTTCTAGGCCTGGGGATCCGCACAGTGCGCGACGGTTTTAGATGGCACCTGATCGAGAAATCCGGCGGCTATGACTGGTCGAGCGTGCGACCGATGATACGGGCGGCCGCGCTGACCGGCACGCAGGTCATCTGGGATCTGCTGCATTATGGCTGGCCGGACGATCTCGACATCTGGTCGCCGCGTTTTGTCGATCGCTTCGCCGCGTTCGCGCGCGCTTGCGCAAATCTGGTGCGCGAGGAGTGTGACAGCGTTCCCTTCTATTGCCCGGTCAACGAGATCTCGTTTTTCTCCTGGGGTGGCGGCGATGCGGGCTATCTCAATCCGTTTGCCAATGGCCGCGGTTTCGAATTGAAAGTGCAGCTGGCGCGCGCCGCGATCGCCGCGATGGACGAAATAAGCGCAGTCGACCAGCGGGCGCGCTTCGTTCACTGCGAGCCGGTGATCAATGTCACCGCGCATCCCTCGAGGCCCCAAGACCGAGGTATCGCCGAAGGTCACCGCCAGTCGCAATACCAGGCGTGGGACCTTATCGGCGGCCGGTTGTGGCCACAGATCGGGGGAAGCGAGCGCTATCTCGACATAATCGGCGTGAATTATTACTTCAACAACCAGTGGATTCATGGGGGCACGCCGATCGACATCGGGCACGCGCTGTACAAGCCCCTCAATAAGATTTTGCGCGAGACTTTCGCGCGATACGGCCGGCCGATCCTCATCGCCGAGACGGGTATCGAGAACGAGCGACGGGCGACTTGGTTCGAATATGTTGTTGGCCAAGCTTCCCTGGCAATGCAGTCTGGCGTTCCGCTGGAGGGGCTATGCCTCTATCCGATCGTGGATCATCCCGGTTGGGACAATGGCCGCCAGTGCGCAAACGGCCTCCTTTCAACCGAGGTCACGGCATCTGGACGAACTGCCTACGCACCGCTTGCGGCCGCTATTGAAGCGGCGCGGGCTGGGATGGCTTTCGCAACCGATCGAGCCGGACAAAAATGCATCCCGTCGCGAGCCGCCCGATGAAAACGGGACGGCAGATTTAACCGTCGGCCCAGATGGGACAGCGTTTCGTCATGCGCCGACCGCTAGGGCGGAGACAGCGGTTCTGATCACGCCGCCCTGCACGCCATAAGGATAAATCGGCTCTGCGGGAACAATTCCTCGATCCGTGAGTACGACGTCACCACGCACTCGAGAACTCAAAGGAGTTCAATCCATGTCAAAACTTGTCGCCACCCGAATGCCAGGCGACGTCGCACGTACTGTCGACACTTCGCTAACGACGTCATTAAACAAGATTGCATGGGGAGCCGTGTTTGCCGGTGTCGTACTTGCCCTTGCCACACAGCTCCTTCTAAATCTGCTCGGCGTTGGCATTGGTGCGGCTGTACTCGATCCGGCAACCTCGGACAATCCAGCCGCCAGCACGTTCTCGATTGTCGGCGGCCTCTGGTTCGTCGTCGCCGGGATCATTGCATCCTTTATCGGTGCCTATGTTGCCGCGAGGCTTTCCGGTAGACCAAGCAAATCCACAGGCGGCTATCATGGGGTCACAACTTGGGCCGTGACCACGCTTGTCGTTCTCTTTCTTCTGACGACGTCGGTGGGATCGCTCGTCGGCGGCGCGTTCAGCGGCCTGTCGAGTATCGTCGGCGGCGTCGGCCAGACGGTTGCCACGGCTGCGACCACCGCCGCTCCGGCGTTGGCCACAGCCACCGACCCGATGGGCGCCATCGAGCAACAGATCAGAAATGCTAGCGGAGGCAACGATCCAGCCGCTCTGCAGACGGCAGCGGTCTCGGCCATGACGGCGGTTGCAACCGGCGATCAGTCGAAGATAGACGACGCCAAAACACGTGCCGCCGACGCCCTGGCCAAGGCCCAGAACATCCCAGTCGATCAGGCACGGGCGAAGGTGGATGAATATGAGGCCAGCTACAAAGCTTCGGTCGAACAGGCGAAACAGCAAGCGTTGGCCGCAGCCCAGACGGCGACGAAACTCGTGTCACGGGGTGCACTTCTGGGTTTCCTGGCGCTCGTGCTCGGCGCAATCGCAGCCTGGTTCGGCGGCGCAGCCGGCACCAAGCCCGCTTTGTTTGTCGACGAACACACTTCCACCAATCGGCTTTGATCACCACCAGAAAGGAATTATCATGTCTATCGAACCGAAAAATCTGAGCGATCTTCTCTACGAAACCCTCAAGGACATCTACTTTGCGGAGAACCAGATCCTAACCGCCTTGCCGAAAATGGCAGAGGCGGCCCGCTCTCCTGACCTCAAACAAGCTTTCCAGACCCATTGGGAGCAAACCGAAGGCCAGGTCAATCGTTTGGAGCAGATCTTCGAGCTGATTGGCCAGCCGGCAAAGCAGAAGACCTGTAGCGCCATCCTCGGACTAATCGAGGAAGGTAAGGAGGTGATGGAAGAGTTTAAGGGGACCACCGCTCTTGATCCCGGCCTTCTAGCTGGCGCCCAAGCGATTGAACATTACGAAATCAGCCGCTATGGCACCATGCTCTCTTGGGCAAGGACGCTCGGCCACGACGAGGTTGCCGAGCTCCTCGGCCAAACACTCGATGAAGAAGAGTCGACCGACGAGTTACTATCCGAGATCGCCGAAACCGCGGTCAATGCGGCTGCCGCGTGAAATCGCGCGCGCCGCATAAGCGGCGCGCCTAAGGATGAAGCCCATGGCTCAAAAATCGTCCGTCCGGTTAAACTACCGCGATATCGGCCAGGGAAATATCGGGTCTCCTTCAAAACCGACGCCAGAAGTACCACACTCGGCGGCACGGCGACGGCGGGTCCCGGTCAAGCACGGCGATGATGGGGACCCTTTCGATGTGGCCGAGTCAATCACGCTCAGGCTGCGACCCATGGTGGCGGTCGATCGATGCTGGCTGAAGAATGGAAGGCGATGGATCATCCCCTCTGTTTTGCTGCAGTGTCATGTGTAGAAGGCGTCAGCGGAAGAAATGCCGAGAATTGGTACCGTTTGATCGGATGGCAATCCAGCCCTTTGCGTCTGACGCTGAAGCTGCCAAGCATGCGTTGTGATGGGCCGTTATTTGTGGCAGGCGGATACATCGTTCTTTAGGGCTGCACGTGGCGCGCTTGCAGCAGCACCCGGTACTCGTGTTCCGGCTGCCCATAAGACCCCGCGGAATATTCCTCCAGTCCGGGTCGGTCTCTGAGGACAACGCGGCCACGGTCCGACCGAATTAACCCTTCTCCCTCCAACATATGCAAGGCGGTGGTCACGCTTGGCCGTCGGACTGCCAGCATGAAGGAGATAAACTGGTGGGTGATCGGCATATTGTCCGTTACAAGACGATCGTGGCACATCAAGAGCCATCTCGCCAAACGTTGATCAATTTTGAATGCCGCATTTGCAAGGGCGGTATAGGCTACCTGCGCTGCAAAGACATAGAGGTAGCGGGACAACAAGTCTGCGAAGACTCTGTTTTCGGCAACGATTTCCTGAAACAGTACGACGGGAAGGCGATGTGCAAATCCTTCAACCTGGATCACGATATCGTAAGGGTTGGTATTTGCCCCAACCGATGACGCAGTGGGCGCAAATCCTTCTCGCCCAAACATGCCGGCCTCCGCTTTCAGGCCGCTATCCGAGACAGCCAAAACAGAACCAATGCCCGACGACAGAAAATAGACTGACTCCAGCGGCTTTCCCGCCCGCGCGATCTGATGACCTTGAGGTAGGTAAACCCTTTCAAGGCGCTCGGTGAAAGAACGGCGCTCTTCTTCTGGCAGCAATTTGACCAATCCGTTGTCGCATCCCGACTGACCGTCCATCTTGCGACCCCTGTTATGACGCACGGCTCGCTAACCGCTCGAATTTCGGCATGTCACATAGCCCTATCGGCTATGGCCCATCCTGACGCAATTCCCAGCGCAAGGGAATGACCGAAGTCATATCGGCCAGTTCCTGATGCGAGTTATCCGTCAGTGGACCGTCGAATTCACAACGGAGTAGCGGTCGATTTCTGGCCGAAGCTCGAAGGTTCGTCGCAGAAGCCGGGCAGCCTCGTCCATCGCAAGGACGACGTCCGTCAACTTTTCGATTTCAACGTGAAGCCTGTAGGCCTCGACCTCGTCGAGTCCTACTCCCAGCAGTCGCCTCGCCGCGTCGATTAGGCGTTCGGTACGATCCACGACTTCGAGACTACTCTTGATGATCATTTCGATCATGCGTTTTCCCCTCGCTTGCAGGTCAAGCGTGGCGGAGAATCACCTTATTCGCAATCCCGAAAGGACCTAGATCCGGTCTCGTACCCTGCCGTACAGATCGCGCATCTCGTCGAGCGCGCGGTCGTAACGCGAGCGGGGGGGCCTCGAGCGGGAGCCTCCTATAGCAAAGGCGATCGCCCCGACGGCAGCTGCGACCGCGATCATCGTCGAAACAGGATACAACTTCGCCGTCGCCTCCGTCTGCCTCGCAGCCGCACGCGCGCCACCCTTGATAGTCTGGGCGGCATCCGACACCTGCTTCTGCAACGTTTCAAGCTGCTTGCGGAGGGCTCCGAATTGTTCGCTAGGATCATAATCTGGCTGGACAGGGACGCCGACTTCTCCCGTCGCAGTATCCACAACGCCCTTCGGTACTGGACTGGCGATCTTCGCAGTGGTGGCTTCGAGCGTAGCAGATTTACCTGGCTTACGAGGTGGCATGTGTGTCCTCCAGACGTTCGTTCACGGGTAAAGATGGGGCTGTGCCGTCGGAGGGCAAGCCTCTGGCAAAGGCGTCCGGCCAAGCAGCATTACGTGAGCTTCCCGACCAGTTCTGCGTAGTCTGAGAAAGTGAACGTCTTGCCGCGCTGGGCGGCTTCATTGGCGAGGAGGAGCACGCGGATCGGGAAGAGCGTGGCGGCGCGGTTCGAATCGGAAAGCTCGTGGTCGTCGTCCTGATCGACCGCGCGCTCTGCCTGGCCGAGTGCGGCGGCTATTTCCTGATGGGTCACGACACCTTGGTAACAAGGGTGTCCGAGATCGCCGCCACGGCCATGATTAGGCCTTCGAGCTGGAGGTTCGCCGTGTTCAAATCTGATCTCCTTCATGTGTGTCGCGCTGGCCCCCGATAACAGGCAATGGCGCCTCGAAGTTCCGATGGCGCAGGAACAGGTTTGCTTCAAAGATGTTGAGGGCATAGGTCCACTGCTGGAGCGTCCCATGCCTTTCCTTGTCGAAATTCTTCTCCCGATCATCCGAAGCAGACGCAACCGAACGAATCTCGACAGCGTGCGCAAAGAACTCACCGAGCGCTTCGGCGGCATCACCCTCCATGTCAACGCGCCTGCGGAAGGTCTGTGGGAGGACGACGGCGATGTCGAGGAGGACCGCATCATTGTCGTCGAAGTTATGGTGGACGATCTCGACCGTGCATGGTGGTCGTCTTACCGCGCCGACCTTGAGGTTCGCTTCCGTCAAGAGGAGATCGTCCTTCGGGCGGTGGTTATAGAGCGCCTTTAGGGAGCCCCAGGACTAAGACACGGCCTTCGGGGAAGAGAACGAACCGGTCGCGGGCGACGTCTCTTCGGCCCCGTCGTCAGTTTCGACCACGCTTTCATCGGCGGCTTGCTGCGCTTCCACAAACGCCTCGTTCGGAATCCCAAACGTCGCAACCTGAACCATCATCTCCTTCGCTCTGCGAACGGCGGCGTCGCCGTCGAGATCGCCGGTCGATGAAGCTACCGTCACGGAAATTCCCTCGCCTCCTTCGCCGGTGAATTCGACAGTGACCTTGCCGTTTGGATTGTTTGTAACATTGGTGCCGATGATCTGCATGTGTGTGCACTCCTTGGTGGACGGAAGGAAATGCCGTTGTCGGGCTCTTGTTCCGGACGCCTGTCGCCGCTCAGCGCGGAGCGGGTCGGTCGGCCGGCGTCGTTAAGGCCGCGCCTTAAGCCTCGCAGGCGCTCCGTTTCCTCCGCTCCGCCTCCGCCGCGCTTTGGATCGCCGACATCGCCGTCTCGCGAGTAGCCGTCGGCGCCGGTTCAAAAGGCGTCGCACACCACCACCACGCGATAGCCGAGATCAATCGCGCCCATCGCCGCGGCGAGAACGCAGACGTCGGTGCCTCCGCCGGTGAGGGCGTGTAAACGCCTTCCGGGTTCTCCATTTTTGGTGGTGGCTCGCCACGTCCGCGGCATCTGCTCCGGTCTCCAAGCATGATGAAGCGGGTGAACCGAGTTCGCTACGCATACCCTCGATCCGAGGCGACACCTCGCGCATCCGAGGCACATGCCAGGGCGAGTCTTCGGCGACGTGCGACCGGCGAGGACGAATCCTTTGGAAGAGGCGTGTGGCTATCGAAACCTTGCACGCCGGATCAGTTTGAAGATGGCGTTAAGCAGGCGCTTAAAGTGGTGTGGTAGTGCCCAGCTGCATTGCTTAGTCTAATGGACAGCCTCCGATGTCGGGGCGTTGATCCGAGTAGCCCAGAGACCGACATACGTCCCAATTAGCATGGTGGCGATATCAACGACTGTCTGGTAACCGTCACCATAGAGACTGATCGCCGCGCTGGAGAGCGTGTCGGACGCTCTTTCGTCGAGTGGGACCTCGTAGAACTCGAACGCAGGACAGCGTCGGAAACCACCGCGACCACCGGCTCGATCTGCCGTCCATCCATGTCGAACTCCTCTCGACGATGAGATCTAGGAGCGTGCGGAGATCCTTCAACGGGCAACGTAGGCTGCGCGTCGCCCGTTTAGTGGAGGGTCAGACATGCCGGCGACGTGACGTACAGAGAAATCGCCCGCGAAGGGACGACTTCGGCAAGCCAAACCTCGTTCTCGGCAGGGGCGGCAGCAGACCGGATGCCGGATGTACGGAATCTGCCGACCGCTGAACTCGTTCCGCCGCGACTGAGCCTTCACCCCTGCCAGCAGGGACATCGATACTATTTCGTTAGAAAATTGAAGATTGCTTTTGCCAGAGCCACGGGGTTTTCCTCCGCCACATGGTGCCCGCTATCGATGCCAAATCCGCTTACGTCGATCGCCCAGTCCTTCCAGATCGCTACCGGATCGCCGTAGATCTGCTCGAGATCATCCCGGAGCGACCAGAGGCAGAGCATTGGACATCCGATCTTCCGACCCGCGTCGCGATCAGCCTTGTCATGAATATGGTCGATGCGAATGCCGGCGCGGTAGTCCTCGATCATTCCATGGACGGTTTCGGGTCGATGGATGGCCTCGTGAACGTCAGCGTATGCCTCTTGGCCCATGAGATCTGGCGAAAGCTTGTCGTACCATGCGCCGGGATCGGCTGAGATTACGCGCTCCGGCTTATCCGGCTGTGCGAAGAAGAACCAATGGTACCAGTCTCGAGCGAACTTCCAGTCGGCTCGCTCGAGATGTTCGAGGACCGGTAGGCCATCTATGACAACAAGTTTCCGCACCGCGTCCCGATGGTTCATCGCAATTCGGAAGGCCGTCAGGCTGCCACGGTCATGTCCAACCAGAAAGAAATCGTCGTGCCCCATCCGTCGCATCAGTTCCACCAGAGCTGCTGCCTTCGCCTGTTTGGACGAGTGGCGGCTGTCAGGTGCATCTGGCGGTATGTAGGACTGGCCGAAGCCAGGGACGTCCGGGCAGGCGACGGTAAACGATGGCGCGAGAAGATCGGCTACTTTCCCCCAGGTCATGTGGGTTCGTGGGTGCCCGTGCAAGAGAAGAAGAGCGGGACCGCTTCCCCCCACGCGAAGCCGAATGTCACCCGCGTCGATGTGAACCGTTTGCAGTTCGAAGCCATCGAAGGCCATTTCTATCACCTTAGATTTGGCTGAGCGACGTCACATACGCCGCAGCGGTTTGGTCGAATGACGGCGCCGGCCTTCCGAAGGCTCGGCTTTTCCTTCTTGTCGGCCTTCGCGACCTTTGTGAGTCTCGCGTTGTTTCGATCCGGTGCCTTGGACGACATTCTGCGTATCCCTTCTATCGTCGACAACAACGTCGGACGGCAGAAAAAGTTTGGCGGGAGCGAAAAGCCCCTAGGTCGTGCGCCCCGAGGACATGGAACTTCGCAATGTCGACCCGCCCGCGCAAGGAGGCAACTCTTGAAATCCTGGACGGCCGTTCTCGAAACGCCGGACGGAGGCTACATCGTTGTCCGCGGACGTCTGTGGAGAAAAACGAACCCGTATCGGTTCTTGCCGGCCTTGAATCTGGAGAATGGAAAGGAAAAAACGTGCCTAGATTGATATCGGGAACATTCTACGGGTCCGATGGTTCGGGGACAGGGAGAGGCAGATGAACCTGGAATCGGACCGCCGAGCTTTAGCGATTTACGTCGGAGCCATCATATTGGTCGTGCTTTTGATCGTGCTTGGCGCAATTCTCTCATGGAACGCAGGCGGCAGCAGTGGTGCGCCTTCAAAAATTTCCACGGAAACAAGCCCCTGATGGAAAAACGCGCCCACCGGTCTCGAACCACTGCTGCAAGCCGCAGTCCGTCCATGGAGCCGGGCATCTCGATGTCGGTCCAGAGGACCTTGATGTCCGCACGCTTTCGAGCAACCGCAGGGCTTCGTCCGCATCGTGAGCCGCTTCGAAGCCTGCGTCCTCCACGACGTGCACCACGGTCATCGCAAAGGTTCGTCCTCTACGACGAGAATTTTCGATGTCATTTGGCTCCCATTTGAAGGTTGCTAACTTGCAGAAGTGACTCAAGTTCCGGTCCAATCGGAGATTTTGGAGGTTGCCGGCTAGAACCTGTCTTGCCTTTTTTGAAGAGGCGCGCCCTCGATCATCCGCAGGACTAATAGCGACCAAACGCCCTGGTCGAGCCAGGGCGCCGCAGGGAGCCGACCAGCTTTCTAGACCTGACCTGCGGGATCTGAGAACGAGCTTTTCGGTGTGGCGACAACGAATGATCTGTTCGCACACAGGGTAACCGCTCGCGACAAAAGGTTTCGATTTCGATCTGCGCCCCGAAATCGGAAGGCCATCTGTCGAACAAGCAGGCCGAGTCGTCGACTTGCCGTTTTCAGAGCAGAACCTGCCGCCAAAGCGCTGATCTCCGCGCTTGGATAGCTCAGGCTGTTGAACGAAAACGCTGGACAGGTCGCGGATGGGCGCCAGGCGTGTCCCCGCTTCCGGCTTCACTCACGCATGCGGATCCCTGCAGCATGAATAAGATGACATGTCATTCCACGGCTATCCATAATTCGCAAACATATACAATTTGCGCACGAAACATTGAGTCGGCAGTCCGCATTCTATCGAAAAAACGCAGGAATTAACAGAGACTTAAGAAATTTGGATACTTCTTGTCATTAGTATGACTTATGTGACGGTGGTATTTTGCGCTCGGGTCTTTCACATTCACTTGCTCGGGTCTTCGAAACCCTTCGCGGTCTCGGAAGGGACAGGGACGGCAATGTCGCGATCGTCGTTGCCCTCACCCTGGTGCCGATGATCGTCGCAGTCGGCGCGAGCTTTGACTATATTCGCACTTACAATGTCCGGCAGAGAATGCAGAGCGACCTTGACACAGCCCTGATCGCCGCAGTCAAAGAGATCGATACCGACGACACCGACGCCCTCAAGGAAAAAGTTTCCGACTGGTTCCACGCGCAGGTGGAAAACAGCTATACGCTTGGCGACATCGACATCGATACATCAAACCATAAGATCACGGCGACGGCGAGCGGCACGGTTCCGACGACGCTGATGAAGATCGCCAACATCGACACCGTTGACGTCAGCGTGGCAAGCGCCGTCAAGGGGCCGGCCACCTCCTATCTCAATGTCTATATCGTCATCGACACATCGCCGTCGATGCTTCTGGCGGCAACAACGGCCGGCCAGTCGACCATGTATTCGGGCATCGGCTGCCAGTTCGCCTGCCACACGGGCGATGCGCACAAAATCGGCAACAAGACATACAACAACAATTACGAATACAGCACGGCCAAGAACATAAAGCTGCGCGCCGATGTCGCCGGTGATGCCGTCAAGGACGTGCTTACCCTGATTGACACCTCAGACAGCAATCATCAACGCATCAAGGTCGGATTATATAGCCTCGGCGATACCCTCACGGAAGTTCTCGCCCCGACGCTGAGCACGGACACGGCACGCAACCGCCTTACAAATTCAAGCTACGGCCTCACCAGCGCGACCTCGAAGGCAGCCACCTATTTTGACGTGTCGCTTGCAACGCTCAAGCAGAAGGTCGGGACCGGCGGGGACGGAACCTCCTCGAACTCGCCGCTCAAGCTGGTTCTCTTGCTGACGGATGGCGTCCAGTCGCAGCGCGAATGGGTGACCGACAAGGTGACGTGGAAGAACGGGCAGGCAACGTCCGGGGCATATTGGAACAAGGTCGCGCCTCTCAATCCGGACTGGTGCGCCTACGTCAAAAACCAGTCCGCCACCATGGCAGTTCTCTATACCGAATACCTGCCGCTCACTTCAGATTGGGGCTACAACGCGACCGTCGGTTCAACCATGGCAAGCGCCAACTGGAAAGGCACCTATGGTGGCACCATGCAAAGTGGCGTGTCGACCAGCATCACAAGGCGCGACTACATCCCCTATGCGCTTTCCGACTGCGCATCGTCCAAGAGCCTGTTCATATCAGCCTCGTCGTCGAGCGAGATCACGGCAGGCCTCTCGGCGCTTTTCACCCAATATCTCGCATCCGTTCGGCTGACCCAATGAGGCGAGGGAAACGCTTCGCATCGTTGCACCGCCTGCTTGGCGATCGCAAAGGGGTCGCTGCGATCGAATTTGCGATCCTGGCTCTGCCGCTCTTCATCATGATATTCGGCATTATCGAAGTGTCGCTGATGTTCTTCGTCAACTCGGCGCTGGACGCTTCGGTGCATAAGATCTCCCGGATGATCCGCACCGGCGAGGTTGCGTCCTCAAAGGTCACGCTGGCCGATTTCAAGGCCAAAATTTGCAACGATATGCTTCTCTCGTTCAACTGCTCAAGCGATCTCCTGGTCAAGGTGATCGTGCTTTCCGACCTCTCGTCCGCCGCCAGCACCGACCCCATCGATGACAGCGGCAATCTCACTGTGACCGAGACCTATAATATCGGCAAGGGCAGCGACTACATCCTGGTTCAGACGTTCCTGCCATGGACAGCCGTCGTCAATTTCTTCAGCCTGTCGAGCGCCAAGCTTTCCGACGGCCGCTACCTGCTCGGATCTTCCGTTCTGTTCCGCAACGAGCCTTTCTGACATGATCATGAAACGGAGCCTGTCCCTCTTCCGCTTTGCCCGATCCCGTGCCCGTCATCTCATGCGCGACCGGTCGGCGGCTTCGGGCGTGGAATTCGCGCTGGTGTTGCCGATCCTGGTGATGCTCCTGTTCGGCACCGTCGATCTTGGCCATGCGCTCACAGTCAGCCGAAAGATAGACGAGATCGCCTCGTCCACAGGCGACATGATTTCACAGCAGGGCGCCTGGACGAAGTCCGACGTCGCCAAGCTTCTCTCCGGCGCCAGCTTCATCCTGCAGCCCTATGACACAACAGGGCTGACGATCACCGTCGCGGTCGACGATATCGCCAAGAGCGGCAGCGCCACGGTTAACTGGTCTGCAGCGCTCAACACCTCGGCACTCAACTCCGGTGCGGCGAGCACAATCGAGGTCCCTTCGGAGATCCAGGATGACGGCGTGCAGGTGGTGCTGACCAGGGTGCAGTACACATTGACGACGCCGGTCTCGGCGTTCTTTTCAAACTTCACCGGGCAGAATGGCTACAGTTTCGATCGCCATTACTTCAATCGCCCGAGGGTCGGCGACAAGATCACTTACAATTGAGCTGCAGGACTGTCGCAAACGGCTGGAGATCCGCCGGATTGTCAACCGATAAGTCATGACAATGGTAATTGTGGACGATATGGAAGGCCCTTCACCAAGGGAGCGAGAAATCATGGCAAAACGAGTTTTCGGCGGCATACGGCAGTCGCCTGTTATCGTGCCGATCGCGCTGGTGATGATTTTGTATTTGAATGGCACTGGCGGGGCAGCACCGGCCGATCTTCATTGGTCCCAGGATCCGGGCAGTCAATGCAAATTCTTCGCGCCGGCATCCCTGACCAGCGGCCCCACCTTCTGGATCGGAGCCTGTGTCGACGGCAAGGCGTCTGGAGAAGGGATGCTGCGTCGCCGGGATGGCGACCGGCCCGGGCCTGCCTTCTTCGGCCGGATGAAGGATGGAGTCCCCCAGATCGGCGTCGTCGATTTGGGCGACGGATACAGAGCCGGCAGTTTCAGCGATGGCGACATCGGCGGTGGAGCCGAGCCTGACCCGCAGAACCGGATAGACGCCTTTCGTATCGCAGCTGAGGCCGCGCGGTCGGTCAGCGCCAAATATGCTGGCGAGAACAATGCGGGATCTGCCCAACTTTACAAGGAGCTTGCCAAGACACTGGAACTGCAGACGGAGTGAGCATGAGCGAGAGGCTGCAACGGCGATCCTTTCTGGCAGGGCTATGGGCGGGACTGTCGGCCATGTTTGGCGCCAGCATGCCTGCAGCGTCCTCGTCTTCAGGACCCCACGCATCGGGTTCGACCCGGTCCCAGCACACGGCGAAGGACTGGCTCATGCGATCGTCGGGCTCGGCCTGCGAGTAGTTCTCGTCGATGCTGAACCCGCCGGCAAAGTCAGCGATCGTCTGCGATGCCGCCTCGGACAAGGTGCTGAGGTCTCGTTCCCTGCCGAGGAAACATAAGACATGCCGAGGACCCCAAGAGTGCGCGACGCAGGAGATTCAAGATCGATGCCTTTCGTTCGGTCGAATGTTGTCAGCCTCCTCGGCTTTCTAAACAAATGAAAACCGAAACGAAAGCAGGATCAATCGCTTCGGACAATCCGGCATGCCGGCGCGCCCGGCCGTCATTTCAAGCCACGGCTTGCGCGCCGGTGATTTCAACGAGCGAGCCGCACATGAACGCCGCTTCATCCGATGCAAGGAAGGCGACGAGCGCCGCCACCTCCTCCGGCTTACCGATACGACCGTAGGGGACGAGCTTGTCGAGATCGGCAATCGTCCGGCCGGCGCGCTTAACGCCGGCTTCGAGCATCGGCGTATGGATCTCGCCAGGGCAGACGGCATTGACCCTGACCTTGTCGGGCGCATAGTCGCGGGCGAGGTTCTGGGTGAAGGCGGCGACCGCCGCCTTTGTCGTGTTGTAGGCGATGTGGTTCGGCGCGGGGTAGAGCCCCCATTGCGAGGCCGTATTGACGATCGCGCCGCCACCGGCGCCGATCATGTGCGGGAGGGCCGCACGGCAGAGATGGAACATCGAATCCAGATTGACCGCAAAGCTCGTCTGCCAGTCTTCATCCGTAAGCGACAGCAGGTTTCCGCGCCGGTTTATACCGGCATTGTTGACCAGCACGTCCAGCCGGCCCTTGATCGCAAAGGCTTTCTCGATGAGGTCGACGCATTCCGGCTTCCGGGAGATATCGGCTCCGATGGCGGTTGCGCTTCCGCCCTTTGCTTCGATTAGCGAGGCGACTTCGCTTGCCGCCTGCATGTTGGCATCGGTCACCACCACATAGGCGCCTTCGTCGGCCAGTCTCTTGCAGATGGCCGATCCTATGCCGCCTCCGCCGCCCGTTACGACGGCGACCTTGCCCAGAAATCTTTTCATCTCGGAACCTCTTCCCTTTGTCTTCACACAATTCCGGGCGCCAAACCGCTGCGCACCTTTGCTGGAATTGCTCTATCTGATGTAGCTGCCGCCGTTGATGTCGAACGTCGCCCCGTTGATCGACGCCTGCGACGGGCGAAGCAGGAACGCCACCAGTTCGGCGATCTCCCCCGTCTCGGCCATCTCGCCGATCGGGATATCGCCGACCGCCGCATCCTTTCCGTGCCTCACCACGAAGTCCTCGGCCATATCCGTCCGCACCCACCCCGGCGCGATGGAGACGGCGACGACCCCGTCGCGCCCGAAACTGCGCGCGATCGACTTGGTGAGATTGATCAGCGCTGCCTTCGTCGCGCCGTATGGCATGGCGTCGGCCGCATAGCCGCGCTGGCCGGCACGGCTTGCGATGTTGACGATCCGTCCTCCGCCATTCTGTCTGAAATGCACCAGAGCTTCCTTGCAGAGGTCCGCCGCCGCGAAGAAGTTCACCTGAAACTCCTTCTGCCAGGCGACCTGCCAGTCGGACGGATCGGCGTCGATCGAGATCTCGTTACGGATGCCGGCATTGTTGACGACGGCATGGATGCGTCCCGCCGCCGCGAGTGCTTCGCGCCATAGCGTGAAGGCGCCGTCCGGACGGGAGAGATCGGTCTGGACGATCAGGCCGTTTCCGCCGAGCTTGCGAAGCAAAGCTTCTGCGCGCTGCCTGTCGCGCCCGTAATGGATGATGGGTCGGGCTCCTTCGGCAGACAGGCGCTCGGCGATGGCTGCGCCGATACCGCCCGACGCCCCGGTGATGAGGACCGTCTGGCCGGCCAGCGGTTGAAGGTGAGACATGGCGGCTCCTAACCCAGCAAACCGACCTGGGGTCCCCAGGTGTCGGACAGCGCAAATCCCGCCGTGAAGGGATCGTCGTCGGACAAGCGGAGCTGTTCGCGACCGTAGACATAGGCCCGGCCGGTTATTCGCGGCAGCACGGCGCGGCGGCCGCCCACCTCGGTCTCGCCGATCGCCTCCGCCAGGAATTCGCCGCCGATGATCGACCGCGACGTCCTGCGGTCTCCGACCGAGACTTCTCCGCGGGCGTAGAGCACAGCAAGGTTCGCCGAGCTACCAGTCCCACAGGGCGAGCGGTCGACGCGGCCGGGCTGCAGCGTCGTGCAGGTCCGCACTGCCCCATCGGCCTCCTGTCCACGGAACATGACGTAGGCAATCTCATCGACGCCTATCAGGACGGGATGGGCGACCGAGACTTGGCCAGCAAGAAGCGACTTCAGCTCAATACCGGCTTCCGCCAGCAGCCGGGCATTGGCAGGCGCAATATCGAGGCCGAGTTGGTCGACATCCACGAGCGCATAATAGACGCCGCCGAAGGCGACGTCTATTTTGATGCGGCCCCATTTCGGCGTCTCCACCTCCCTGTCCAGCGCTTCGGCGAAGCTCGGCACGTTGTCGAGGCTGACGGACAGGCACTGGCCGTCGCGGCAGACGGCGCGTGCGACGATGAGTCCGGCGGGCGTGTCGAGGCGGACGACCGTCTCCGGTTCCGACATCGGCACCCGCCCGCTCTCGAGAAGTGCGGTGACCACGCAGATGCAGTTGCTGCCGGACATCGGGTGGGCGCGATCGGCCTGCAGGACGATGAAGCCGGCGTCCGCATCGCTGCGTATCGGCGCGACCAGCAGGTTCACGGACATGGCGACGTTGGCGCGCGGCTCGAAGGTGACGAAGCGGCGCAAACTGTCGTCGACCGTGTTGATGTGGTTCATTTTTTCGAGCATCGTCGCGCCGGGTATCTCAGGCGCCCCAGAGACGATGACCTTGCCGATCTCGCCCTGGCAGTGAACCTGTAAGAGCTCCAGGGTCCGGTTCCAGTTCACTTGGCCGCCTCCGGCTTGATGTACCAGCCCCAGGGGTCCTCGCTGGCGAAGCGGGTGATCTGCTTAGTCTCGAGATAGTTGTCGAGGCCCCAGCGTCCGAGTTCGCGGCCGATGCCGGATTCCTTGTAGCCGCCCCAGGGCGCTTCGGTGAATGTCGGCTGCGAACAATTGATCCAGACGATGCCGGCGCGGAAGGCGGCGGCAACGCGCTCGGCACGGGTATCGTCCTTCGACATGACAGCCGCGGCCAGACCGAAGCGGGAGTCGTTTGCGAGCTCCACGGCTTCCTCTTCGGTCTTGAAGGAGCGCATGCAGACCACCGGCCCGAATATCTCCTCCTTCCACGCGTCGCTTTCGAGGGGCACGTCTGTCAGCACCGTCGGCCTGAGATAGAACCCTCTGTCGAATCCTTGCGGGCGCGTGCCGCCGCAGGCGACAGTGGCGCCGGCCTTCCGGGCGCCTTCGATCGCCGCGACGACCTGGTCATATTGGCGTTTCGAGACGAGCGGGCCGAGAAGGGTTCCCTCGTCGAGACCATTGCCGATCTTGATCCTGTTCGTCTCTTCGATCAGCCGTTCGAGCAGACGGCCATAGATTGCTTCGTGCACAAGAACGCGGGATGTGGCAGAGCAGACTTGGCCCTGGTTCCAGAAGATGCCGAACATGATCCACTCGACGGCCTTGTCGATATCGGCATCCTCGAAGACGACGAAGGGCGACTTGCCGCCGAGCTCCAGGCTGACGCGCTTGATGTCGCGGGCAGCCGCAGCCATGATCTTCGAGCCGACCGGCCCGGAGCCGGTAAAGGCGAGCTTGTCGACCTGCCTGTGATCGATGATCGCCTGCCCGGCGATCGAACCTGCCCCGGTCACGATATTGAGGACACCAGCAGGCAGCCCGGCTTCGTCGGCAACCGCCGCCAGCTCGAGCGCCGTCAGCGATGTCAATTCGGCGGGCTTCAGCACCACGGTGCAGCCGGCGGCGAGCGCCGGGGCGACCTTCCATGCTGCCATCAAAAGCGGATAGTTCCAGGGAATGATCGCGCCGGCCACCCCGATCGGCTCACGCACGGCCTTGGAGGTGAAGCGCGCATCGGGAAGCGCGATCGCCTCCTCGGGATTGTTGTCGAGCTGTTCGGCCAGTCCCGCATAGAAGTCGAAGCAGCCCGCCGCATCGGCGACGTCCCAATCGGCCTCCGGAAACGGCTTGCCGTTGTCGAGAACTTCGAGGCGTGCAATCTCGGCCTGACGGGCGCGGATGCCGTCCGCGATGGCGCGGAGATATCCGGCGCGCTGGGCCCCCGTCAGCTTCGGCCAGCCATCCCTGTCGAAGGCGCGGCGGGCGGCCGTCGCGGCGAGGTCAACGTCTTCGGCCGTTGCGGCGGCGATCCTGTGGATCACCTCTTCGGTCGCCGGATTGATCACCTCGCAGGTTCCGCCCTTGACCGGTTTCACCCATTGTCCGTCGATATAGAGTTCGCTTCGCATAGTCACTTCCTTCGCCTTGCGCCGACGCTCTCAGAAGCGGTCGACGCGATAGGGTTTCATGTCTACGGGCGGTTCGACGCCCGTGATGAGATCGGCCATCAGGCGGCCGGTCGTCGCCGCATAGGTGAGGCCGAGATGTCCGTGGCCGGTCGCGTACCAGACGTTGCGGCGCTTGGCGGATCGGCCCATCACCGGGACGGTGTCGGGCAGCGCCGGGCGATGCCCCATCCACTCCGTCGCCTGCCGGACCTTCAGATCCGGCAATGCCTCCTGAGCCCGCTTCACCAGGATCTTCGCGCGCCGATAATCGGGTGGCGCGTCGAGACCGGCCATCTCGACCGTGCCGCCGACGCGGATGCCGCCCGCCGTCGGCGTGACCATGAAGGCGCGCGCAGGCCAGATGATCGAATGGTGCATCGAGATGCCAGGCTCCATGATCTGCGTGTGGTAGCCGCGTTCGGTTTCGAGCGGGATATGCTCCCGCAACAGGGCGGAAAGCCGGGCGGTGAAGGCGCCGGCCGCGAGCACCACCCTGTCCGCCGCAATGGTGCGCCCATCTGCCAATCGAAGCGCGGAGACGCCCGCGTCGCCCTGCTCGAAATCGACGACATTACCCTGAACGATCCTGCCGCCGAGCCGCCCGAACCTTTCCGAAAGGGCAAAGACAAGCCTGTACGGGTCGGTAATCGACCGGTTGTCGGGAAAGAGGACCGCCTTGCCGATCTTCGACGTCAAAACAGGCTCGAGATCCCGGATGGCGTTGCTGCCAAGGATTTCGTGCCTGAAGCCGAAGCGCTCCAGGATTTCCATATGCTCCCGATCGGCCTTGAACTCGGCGTCATCGGCATAGAGGCTGAGGCATCCCTCGGCGGTCAGCATGTGTCCGAGGCCGGTCTCCTTCAGGAGCGCGTTTAGGTCTTCATAGACGCGCCGGCATAACACGGCGCCGGCTGCCTCCAGTTCCCTCAGCTTCGAGGGGCGGCTTGCAGCCAGGAATCGCAGGAACCAGGGCACTAGTTTCGGCAGATAGCCGGGCCGGATGCGGACCGGCCCCTCCGGATCGAGCAGCCATTTCGGCATCTGTGCCCAGACGCCCGGACGCGATGCCGGCATGAATTCGGTGACGGCGATGCTCGCCATGTTGCCATAGGATGCGCCTCGGCCCGGCGCCGCCTTGTCGAGCAAAGTGACGGTCTTTCCCCGGCGCTGCAGTTCATAAGCGATTGTGGTGCCGATAATGCCGGCGCCGACGACCACGATGGATGACACGGCGAACCTCGCAATTTCAGTGGGTTCGGGGCAGCTTGGCCGCCCCGCAACTTTTTCCAGTCGAGGTCTGTTACCAGTTGAGGATCGGCTGCATCGCCGCCTTGAATTCGGCCTTCTCCTGCTCGGTCAGTTCGCCGAGCGGCGCGCGGCAGGTGCCGACCGGCGTGCCCTGGAGCTCGCAGCCATATTTGATCTTCTGGACGAACTTTCCGCTCTCGAGGATGTTCAGCGCTCTGTAGAGAACCGTCATCATCTCGCGGGCCTTTTCGAGGTCGCCGGACCGGAACGTCCGGTCGAGGTCGCAGCACGCTTTCGCCATGCAGTTGGCCGGACCGCAGATCCAGGAATCCGCCCCCCAAAACATGAAGTCCAGCGCGATATCGTCGGAACCCGAGACGAGGTCGATGCGACCCTTGTAGCGCGAATGGATGTCTACGGCGCGCTGCAGAACGCCCGAGCTCTCCTTGATGCCGATCACCCGCGGATCGTCGGCGAGCGCATCCATCAGGTCGAAAGAGATCTCGATGCCGTCCTTCGGAGGATAGTTGTAAAGGATGAGATTGACACCCGTAGCGTCAAGCACGGCGCGGTAGTGTGCGAGCAGTTCGTCCTGCGTCGGACGCGTGTAGAAGGGTGTGGCGAGCAGAACCGTGTCATAGCCGATCTCCCTGGCGCGCGCCGTGTTCTCGATCACCTCGCGGGTGGCCGGCGCGTTGGTGCCGGCGATCAGCATCTCATCGTCATTGGCGAAGTCCTTGACGAACTTGAGCACCTCGTCGCGCTCCTCGTTCGAGAGGGAGAAATATTCGCCGGTCGAACCCATCGGAACCCAGCCCGTGACGCCTGCCGCACGCAGCGCCGTCAGGTGCTTTTCGAACGCCTTGAAGTCGATCTTGTTGTTCGCGTCGAAGGGAGTGATGAGCGCGGGCATGACGCCGGAAAGTTTCATGGGAATTCTCCTGTCTGGGAACGACTATCTTCAGATTGCGAGTTTCTTCAGGATCCGGCCTTCCACGAGCGAGACGGCCCGCGTCAGAGGAAAGGCGATCACGAAGTAAATGAGGGCGACGACCGTCAGCACTTCGACGGGACGGGCCGTGTTGTTCGAGATGTTCTGGCCGACGAACATCAGATCCGCCATGCCGACGGCAGAGACCAGGGCGCTCTCCTTGAAGAGGCTGACGCAGTTCGACAGCAGCGTCGGGATTGCGCGCAGCACGGCCTGCGGCAACACGACGTTCATCACTTGGCTCCTGCGCGGCAGGCCGAGGGCGACGCAGGCGTCCAACTGCTCCTGGCCGATGGATTTGAGGCTCGCCCGGAAGGTCTCGCTGGTGATCGCCCCCATATAGAGCGTCAGCGCGATGACCCCCGACGCCAGGTTCGAGAGTTCGACGCCAAGGATGAGCGGCAGGCAGAAGAATATCCAGAAGAGCTGGATAAGCACCGGCGTGCCGCGGAAGAATTCGACATATATGCTGGAGATCGCGCGAAGTGCGAGGTTGCGCGACGTCCTGAGGAGACCGACTAGAAAGCCGAAAGAGCATCCGAGCACGATGCAGATGACCGTCAGTTTGATCGTCATCCACAGACCGAGCAGGAGTGCGTGCTCGAAGCGCAGCAGGATCGAGAAGTCGAGTGTCATTCTGGCCTCCTAGCTGACAAGGATTTGGCGGCGGCGCTCGAGCAGGCCGACGATCTGGGTTATCGGGAAGGACACGGCAAAATAGATGAGAGCCACGACGGTAAAGGTTTCGATGGGGCGGTAGGTCTCGGTGGCCAGCGTCTTGCCCTGGTACATCAGGTCCTGGATCGCCACGATCGCGACCAGCGCGCTCTGCTGGAAGATGACGATACCGTTGGTCAGAAGCACGGGGATCGATGCGCGGAACGCCGTCGGGAACACGATGTAGAGTACCCGCTGCAGCGGATTGAGGCCGAGCGCGATGCCGGCGTCGAGCTGTTCGCGTGGAACCGCCTGGATGGACGCCCGGTAAGCCTCCGCGTTGAACGCCATCAGATTAAGCCCAAGCGCCAGGATGCCCATCGTCACCGGGTCGAGGAAGACGTCGAACAGCATCGGCACGCAGTAGAATATCCAGACGATCTGGACGATGGCCGGCGTGCAGCGAAAGAATTCGACGAACAGCATGAACGGCAGCCGCACGACCCGGTAGGGACTCATGATCAGAAGGGCGAGCGCGAAGCCGAGCACGATGCCGATGACGTTGGCCGCAGCCGTCAGCTCCAGCGAAACCCACAGCCCCTGCAGAAGCGGAGCGATGGATACGGCATTGAAGTCGAACGTGTAGTTCACGATGCTCTCCCTGCTGCTTGATGTGGCCTACTGCTTGATGTGGAAGACGCGGTCGATGAATTCCTTCGTCCGCTCCTCGCGTGGGGCGCCGAGCACCTGCTCGGGAGGGCCGTCCTCGACGACCACGCCGCTCGCGCAGAAGATGACGCGAGAGGCGATGTTCTTGGCGAACCACATGTCATGCGTCACGATCATCATCGGCATGTCCTGGGCGGCGAGCTGCAGGATGACCTGCTCCACCTCGCTGACGAGTTCCGGGTCCAGAGCCGAAGTGACCTCGTCGAACAGCATCAACTTCGGGTCGAGCATCAGCGCGCGTGCGATCGCGACGCGTTGCTTCTGTCCGCCGGAAAGCTGGGCCGGATAGGCATTGGACTTGGCGCCGAGCCCGAACCGCTCGAGCAGCGCCTGGGCTCGGGCCACGGCCTTCGCCTTGGCTTCCCCACGCACCTTGCAGGGAGCGAGAACCAGGTTCTGAATGACGTTGAGATGCGGAAACAGCGTGTAGTGCTGAAAGACCATGCCGATCGAACGGCGGACATTGGTGTCGATCTGGGTCTTCCGGCCCACGGCTTCGGAAGAAATATACGCCTTCCCGTCGAAACTGACCGACCCGCTGTCGATCTGCTCCAGCCCCATCATCACCCTGAGCAGCGTGCTCTTGCCGCCACCACTGGGGCCGATGACGACGACGCGTTCGCCGGGCTTCATTTCGATGTCGATGCCTTTCAGCACCTGAATGGCTCCGTTGCCATAGCTTTTGTGGAGCGCCTGCATTTTCACGAGGGGAAGGCTGAAGGACATGGTCATGGCCACTCTCGGATATCGAAGCTGGAGAGAGCCGGCGCGATTCTCGCACCGGCCCGGCGAGGTTACTTTGCGCCCTTGAGAACTTCGTCCACCGCCTTCTTGATCAGCTCATCGACGTGACCGGTCGCGACCTTTTCTTCGAGGAAGATATCGACCACCTCGACGTCAGCGGCCGAAAGATTGTGCGGCAGGCCGAAAGCGACGCCCTGTTTGGCGAGCGCCGGCGTCGGGTTGATCGCCACCGCCCAGTCCGGGTTCGACTGGGTGAAGAGCTGGTTGGTGTCGGAGGCGTCGACCAGGATGTCGGCACGCTTCGAAGTTACCGCCAGGCGGGTCTCGTCGTTGCCGGGAAGACGCATGATCGTGGCGTTCTTCACCGATGCGGAAATTGCCTTGTCCTGCGCCGTGCCGGACATGACGGCAAGCGTCACGCCTGCTTTGTCGATATCCCCCACCGAGGCGGCACCGGCCGAAATTTTCGGGTTGTTTTTGTTATAGGCGAGCGAGATCTGGTACTCCATCGCCGGGATCGAGAACTGCACGGCCATGGCGCGCGTCGGCGTCCGGTTCAGCGCCAGCGAAAGGTCCCATTTGCCGGCCTGCAGGCCGGCGACGATATTGTCCCAGGTCGTATCGACGAATTCGGGTTTCACCTTCAGGACTTCGGCAAATTCCTTGCACAGATCGGCGAAGAAGCCGGAATATTCTCCGGTCGCCGGATCGCGCATGACATAGGGCGGGGCAACGGCTGCGCCGCAGCGCAACACGCCCGCCTTCTGCACACCCTGCCAATATCCCTCAGCGGTCTCAGCCTGTGCGGCGGGGGCGGAAAGACCTCCCATGAGAGCTAGCGCGGGCAGCGCCCGCAAGGCGGACGTTATCAACTTCGAAAGCATCGGCATTCCTCTTTGCTATGCGCGAAGCGCGCGGTTCCACTCGTCGGCTCTAGCCGTTTCTGTTATTTTCGTGTCGGCTGCGTGTCGACTGAGAAAGATATGTCAACAGCGTGTCGACAAAGTCAAGCGGAAAAATTACATTGCCGACACGCTGCTTTTCTGGCCCAATGCGACCCGCGTCGAGAGAAAGGGACCTAAGTGTCTGATGAATCGGAAGTGAAACGAATCCGCGGGACTGGCTGGAAGAACGTCTACGAGACGCTTCGCAACGAGATCCTGGCGCTCACTCTGCCGCCCGGTCAGCTTCTCGATGAGATGACGCTTGCCGAACGCTTCGACATGTCGCGCTCGCCGGTGCGTGAAGCCCTGATCCGGCTCGGCGCCGACGAGCTGGTCGTGACGCTTTCGAACCGGAGCACGATCGTAGCGCCCATCGAAGTGGCGACGTTTCCCAAATATGTGGAGGCGCTCGACATCGCACAGCGCATGAATACGCGGCTTGCCGCCGCGCTCAGGACCGAAGCGGACCTGAAGATCATCGCCAAGCGGCTGAAGTCGTTCGAAGCGGCGGTGAAAACCGGCAATCACCTCGCCATGTCGGAAGCCAACAAGGAATTCCACATGGCAATCGCCCATGCCGGGAAAAACCAGTACCTGGCCTCATTCTACGAGAAGCTGCTGTCGCAGGGGCAACGCATGCTCCACCTGCATTTCGAATATCTGGAGCGGACGCATGAGGGCTATCTCCTGACCGACGAGCACACGCTCATGCTCAATGCCGTCAGGGACAAAAACGTGGATCTCGCCGACGAACTCGCTCACGCCCATACGCGCCAGTTCCAGGACAATTTCATCAATTTCATGCGCGAGAACTACACGACGGATGTCGCGTTAGGCCCGCTGCGGGCTGCGGAGTAATCAAATGAAAATCGACAATATCGGATTCGTCGGAACCGGCGCGATTACCGAGGCCATGGTTCGCGGCCTTCTGGCCGAACCGGCCTATGCCTCCGAAATTCACGTGTCTCCACGAAGCGCTCACATCGCCGCGACGCTGGCAGACGAATTCGCCGCCGTGAGAATTGCCAAGGACAATCAGGATGTCGTCGAGCGCAGCGACCTGGTGTTCCTGGCGATACGGCCGCAGGTCGCCGAGGAGGTCGTGCGCGCGCTATCGTTCAGGGATGGCCAAATGGTCGTCAGCCTCGTTGCGGCGACGGAGCGCCAGGCCCTCTCCGAATGGATCGCCGCCGATGTGCATCTCGTGCAGGCGATTCCTCTGCCCTTCGTCGCAGGCCGGCAAGGCGTCACCGCCATCTATCCGCCCGATACCGCCGTCGCAGCGCTTTTCGATGCGCTCGGAACGGCTGTCCAATGCCAGTCGAGGAAGGAATATGATCTACTCGCAGCAGCGAGCGCAATGATGTCGACCTATTTCGGCATCATGGAGCAGATTGCCGTCTGGCTGGAGAGAAGCGGCCTCGAAAAGGCGAAGGGACAGGCCTATATTGCCCCGCTCTTTGCAAGCCTTGCGCAGAAAGCGAACAGCCCCGGCAACGAACCGTTCAGCGCGCTGAGCCGCGAATTCGCTACCAAGGGCGGACTGAACGAGCAGGTTTTCTCAGACTTCGAGAAGAAGGGCGGCCTTGCCGCATTGACGGTCGCACTCGACGGCGTACTTGCCCGGATCGAGGGCAGGAACTAGGCGTGGACTCATTAGCGCGTAGCCAAATTCGGATTGATGCGAGTTTGACGAACGCCAGATAGTTGGCCGCGACTTTGACGGTTCGATCAGGTTGCGTGCGGGATAGAGATAGGGGCTGAAGCAGATCGGGTCTTTGCGATTTCGTTTCGGTGGGATGTTCGCCCATGCTCATTGATGGCGAGCCATATGCCATTGAGCACGCGGCGGTCATTTACCCGCCGAACGCCGCGCGGCTTGTTGGGCAGCATCGGCTTGATGGCGGTCCATTCATAATCGCTGAGTTCGGTTCCGGCCCAATAACGGACATGGCCAGACTTGCTGCTTCGGCCCGGTCGCGAATGACCCAACAGCGACATTGGCGCTAGCGGCAGCGTGGCGGTCCATGGCCTACCGGCCTCCAATTCCACGTGTGACACGTTCTTAGATGCGTCGCGTGAAGGCGCCGTCAACCACCAGATTGGCGCCGGTGACGTAGCTCGCCGCTGGGCTCGCCGTGAATGCGACGACGTTGGCGATCTCCTCGGGCCTCGCCATGCGGCCCATCGGGATCATGGCAACCGCATTGCGAAAATGTTCGGGTTGCTCGCTCTTGATCCGATCCCAGGCGCCACCGTCAAAGAACGTCGAACCGGGGCTGACGACATTGGCTCGGATACCCTTGGGTGCGACGGTCCGGGCGAGCGACTTGATGTAAAAGTGCAGCGCAGCCTTTATGGCGCCATAGGACACCTCTGTGTAAGCATTGAGTTCTGAATCCTCGACTCCCCCAATCGAGCCAATAGCGACGATGCTCCCCGCCCGTGATCGCTCAAGGTGCGGCATAACCGCCTCAACTGCCGTCACAGTGTGGATCAGATCGACGTCGAAGGCCGACTGGAACGCCTCGATACTAAGGCCGAAAGATAGGGCGCTGGCATTTGCCACCAAAATGTCGACACCGCCAAGCGCCGCCGCAGCGCTTTCAACCCAGCTCCGAAGTGCTGCTGGGTCTTTGACGTCCACGGACCGGCCCCAGGCCTTGCCTCCCTTGGATTCTAGTGCCTTGACCGCGTCCTCAACAGCGTCGCCGCTGCGGGCGCAAATCGCGACGTCGGCTCCCTCCAACGCAAGACGCTCAGCGATGGCAAGCCCAATCCCCCGAGTCGAGCCGGTTACCAGTGCCTTTTTGCCAGTGAGCTGCAGATCCATTTCATGGGCTCCTCTAATCCAACATCCGTTGAAAATACCGCTTTGTGAGGGTTAGGTATGTTCCCTGCAGACAAACGCGGCAAGACCGGATCGGCATAATGGTCATATGAACGGCAGGATGCCATGATCGGTGATGCCTTGAGTTTTGGTGATCTCGGCTGGTAAGCCGGCAGCCGCAAACCTGCTTGATCGGCAATTCCGCTTTGGCACATAGCGTCGTTTCGCTGCTACGCGGCAACGCGTCGGCCATTGGGGCATAGCGGACTCTGTCAGGCTATCAGTTCAGCCGATTTATGAGTTCACGGCCTAGAAAGTCGGCGGTGTGCAGGCGCTGATGACCTCGCAGGGCACCGGTCCGACGCAGCGGAAGCGATGAGGGCGCCTGCTTTCGAAATAGTAGGCGTCACCCGGCCCGAGGATCCGCCGCTCGTCATCGACCGTCACCTCGAGCCTTCCTGATAGCACGATCCCGCCTTCTTCCCCCTCGTGAACAAGGGGAACCTTTCCGGTGTCGGCGCCCGGCTGGTAGCATTCCTTGAGGATTTGCAGGCTGCGTCCGAAGAGGTTTTCCCCAACCTGCCTGTAGGAGATGGCGCCCTTGCCGATCTCCACCAGCTCCTCGGCCGCATAGAAGGCCTTCCTCGGACGCTCGGGCTCGAAGGCGAAGAACTCCGCCAGGCCGATGGGGATGCCGTCCAGAATTCGCTTCAAGGCCCCGACCGAGGGATTGGAGGCGTTCGATTCGATCAGCGAGATCGTCGAATTGGGCACTCCGGTGCGCTTGGCGAGCTCACGCTGGGAAAGCTTATGGGCGATGCGGAGATGGCGAAGACGGTTGCCGATATCGACTGACATGATGCGGTTCGTTTATGTTGTCCAGAATATCCAAAATCATATCTTTCCATTTGTTGAATTTCAATCGCTTGCACAGACAAAGAAAAGGACTTGTTTGAAAGAGAGAAATTGCCATTCTCGGCGCCATCCCAAAGGAGGCCAGGATGGACCAGCTCAGCAAAACGAACGCGCCCGTACTTGAAAATTTCTGGATGCCGTTCACCGCGAACCGGCAATTCAAGGCCACCCCGCGCCTTCTCGCAGCAGCCGAGGGAATGTACTACACCGACATCGATGGAAATCAGGTGCTTGATGGCACGGCCGGCCTCTGGTGCTGCAATGCCGGCCACGGCCGCAAGAAGATCGCCCAGGCCGTCGAACGACAGCTTGCAACACTGGATTATGCGCCAACCTTTCAGATGGGGCATCCGATCGCCTTCGACTTCGCCTCGAAGCTGGCTGCGAATGCGCCGGGCGGCCCTGAAGCCAAGCTCGACAGGATCTTCTTCACCGGCTCGGGCTCGGAATCGGTCGATACGGCGCTCAAGATCGCCATCGCCTATCAGCGGGCGATCGGCCAGGGCACCCGCACACGGATCATCGGGCGTGAGAAGGGATATCATGGCGTCGGGTTCGGCGGCATTTCCGTCGGCGGTCTCGTCAACAACCGGCGGGTCTTCCCGCAGATACCGGCCGACCATATGCGCCATACGCTCGACATCGGGCGCAATGCATTTTCAAGGGGCCTTCCCCCTCACGGCGTGGAACTGGCGGACGATCTCGAGCGCCTGGTGCAGCTGCACGGCGCCGAAACCATCGCAGCCGTCATCGTCGAGCCGATGTCGGGATCGGCAGGCGTAGTCCTGCCTCCGAAGGGCTATCTGGAGAAACTGCGCGCAACCGCCGACAAGCACGGGATTCTACTGATCTTCGACGAGGTCATCACCGGCTTCGGGCGTCTCGGCACCCCTTTCGCGACCGACTACTTCGGCGTCGTGCCCGACCTGATCACCACGGCAAAAGGCATCACCAACGGCACGATCCCGATGGGCGCGGTCTTTGCCAGCCGCAAGGTCTATGACGGCCTGATGGTCGGACCTGATAACACGATCGAACTCTTCCATGGCTACACCTATTCCGGCCATCCGGTCGCCTGCGCCGCCGGGCTCGCTACTCTGGAGATCTACGAGGAGGAAGGCCTGCTGACCCGCGCAGCCGATTTGGCCGAGTACTGGCAGGAGGCCCTCCATTCGCTGAATGGACTGCCTCATGTCGTCGACATCCGCAATCTCGGATTGGTCGGCGCAGTCGAACTGGCTCCTCGTGACGGCGCGCCGGGAACCCGCGCCTACGAAATCTTCGTCGACTGCTTCAACAAGGGCCTGCTGATCCGGGTGACCGGCGACATTATCGCCCTCTCGCCGCCGCTCATCATCGAGAAAAGCCAGATCGACACGATCGTCTCGACGCTCAGTGATGCGCTGAAGCGCGCCGCATAGGCCCGCTCCCGATGCGGCGGTAAACCAGCCGCCGCATCCTCCTATCCCACAGGCACCCCAAGCCCGACCTTGACCCGATCCATTGCGACGAAGGTCCGGAAGCGTTTGACGTTGTTGTTCCCGAAGAACAGCCTGCGCGTCAGAGCCTCGTAGTCGGCCATCGACGGCACGATGATGACCAGAATGAAATCCGCTTCGCCGGTGACGTAGTAACATTGCTGGATTTCGGCTGCGGCCGCAAACTCACTCTTTGCCTGCTCGATCTGCTCGGCGGTTTCGCTGATGACCTCCACCTCGACGAAGATCGTGATGGATTGTCCAACCGCCTGCGGCTCGATGATCGAAACATCCGCCCGGATGACCCCCTCCTCCCTCATTCGCTTGATCCGTCGCTGAACGGCCGGCGCGGAAAGGCTCACCGCATCGCCGATCGTTCGCTGCGGGGTCATATTGTCCCGCTGGAGAATGGCGAGGATCTTCCGGTCGAAATCGTCGAGATGCGGCTGTTGAATGGGGTTGCGCAAATCGATGCTCCAATGAAACAAAATTGCAAATGAACGGTCAAATATCAGCGCCTTTTTCGTAAGTGCTGCAATAGAGTTCAGCGAAACCACACATAAAGGTGCGCGATGTTTCTTTTGAACACCACAGCGGACTATCGTCTGGCACTCGACCCGAGAGATGAGAAAACGCTCGACGCCTCCGCCGCCGTGGAGGTGGAACGCCACCTCGCTTCCCGGAGGGACCATGGGGTAACGCCGCTCGTGGCTTTGTCCGGATTGGCGAGCGAAATCGGCGTCGCCGCGATCCACGTCAAGGACGAAGGCCATCGCCTCGGGCTTGGAAGTTTCAAGGCGCTCGGGGGAGCCTATGCGGTGATCCGCCTTGTCCTCGAACAGGCCGAGCAGCGGCTCGGCCGCGTCGTCGACATGGCGGAGCTGCATTCGCCTGATATCCGCGCCGTTGCGCAGGCGATGACGGTCGCCTGCGCAACCGACGGCAACCATGGCCGTTCGGTCGCCCAAGGAGCGCAGCTGGTCGGTGCGCGCGCCGCAATCTTCGTACACTCAGGCGTCAGCGACGAACGCGTCGCCGCCATCGCCCGCCTCGGCGCCGAGATGATCCGTGTCCAGGGAACCTATGACGACTCCGTCCGGGAGGCGGCCCGCGTGGCCGAGGCGAACGGCTGGATCATCGTTTCGGATACGTCCTGGCCGGGCTATGAGCGGATCCCCGGTTTGGTTATGCAAGGTTATACCGCCCTCGTCAGGGAAGCTCTCAGGCAGATGCCGGAGCCGCCGACCCATGTGTTCATCCAGTCCGGCGTCGGGGGAATTGCCGCAGCGTTGGCCGGCCACCTAGCAATTGCACTCGGCGAAAGTCGTCCCCTCTTCACGGTCGTCGATCCCGCCCGCGCTGCATGCCTGTTCGAGACGGCGCGCGCCGGACGTCCGGTCACAATCGCCCATGGCGAACCGACCGTCATGGCCATGCTCGAATGTTACGAACCCTCTCTCGTCGCTTGGCGGGTTCTCTCCCGCGCCGCCGACGCCTTCATGACGGTGGACGAGGCAGATGCGACCGACGTCATGAAGCGCCTTGCCCACCCGGTCTCCGGTGATCCCGCGGTCGTCGCCGGCGAAAGCGGCGGTGTCGGCCTCGCAGGGGCCATGAAGGCCGTCGCCGACCCGGCGGTCAGGGCCGCCCTGTCGATCGACGGCCGCTCCCGCATCTTCGTCGTGAATACAGAAGGCGCGACCGATCCCGGCAAATATCAAGAGATCGTCGGACTGTCGCCCGCAGCAGTCGTTGCCAAGAACCGTGAAGGAGCGCTGACATGACCGGACAATCGATCGATGCGGCGCGTCTGCTCGGACGGATCCGGACGCTCGGCGAGATTGGCCGGGATGCCGACGGCCGGCTGATCCGGCTGGCGGCTTCCGATACGGAGAAGCTCGGCCGCGACCGGTTCGCCGGCTGGATCGAGGGCGCAGGACTTGAGGTCGCCGTCGATCGCATCGGCAATATCTTCGGCATCTGGAAGCCTGAAGGTACCGTTGACGCCGCGCCCCTCATGCTTGGCTCGCACATCGACACAGTCATCGGCGCCGGCATTTACGACGGCTGCTACGGCACGCTTTCCGGGCTTGAAGTGATCGAAACGCTGAAGGCGGAAGGCTTGACGCCATCCCGGCCGATCGTCGTTGCGGCCTTCACTAACGAGGAAGGCGTGCGCTACGCACCCGATATGATGGGATCCCTGGTCTGTGCGGGCGGCCTGGATGTCGATACGGCGCTTGCCACCATCGGCACCGATGGAACGATGCTCGGCGATGAACTCGAGCGGATAGGCTATGCCGGCGAGCATCAACCGGGGTTCCTCAGACCACATGCCTATATCGAGCTGCATATCGAGCAAGGGCCGATCCTCGAACGCGAGGGCATTCTCGTCGGCGCCGTGGAACATCTGCAAAGCATTTCCTGGCAGAGGGTTGTTATCACGGGGGACGCCAATCATGCGGGAACCACGCCGATCCCGATGCGCCGAGACGCGGGCCATGCCGCCGCACGGGTCGTCACCTTCCTGCGCGACCGGGCGCAGGCATCGAACACGCCGATGGTCGCGACGGTCGGCTGCATGCGGTTCGAACCCGATGTCATCAATGTGATCCCGTCGAGGGCGCCGTTCACGGTCGATCTCCGCGACCCGGACGAGGATCGGCTGAAGGAAGAGGAAGCCGCGCTCGCAACATTCCTGGACGGGGTATCGGCCGAAGAGCAGGTCGGCGTATCGATGGAAAGGCTTGCCAGGTTCGAGCCTGTGAAGTTCGATCAGAGGATCGTGAGGCTGGTCGAAAAGGCGGCGCGGGACCGCGGTATCGCCTGCCGGCGGATGACCTCCGGGGCCGGCCACGATGCGCAGATGATCGCCAGGATCGCCCCGTCGGCGATGATCTTCGTGCCGAGCATCGGCGGCATCAGCCATAATCCGAAGGAATATACCGCCGACGAAGATCTCGTCGCAGGCACGAATATCCTGCTTGACGTCGTTCGCCGGCTTGCCACGGAAGGATTGCCGGCATGACCATCGACAGGCACGCGCTTCATGCGGAAATGACGGCGTGGAGACACGATCTTCACGCTCACCCCGAGTTCGGCTTCGAGGAGCAGCGGACGTCGGCCTTCGTCGCCGCCAAACTGCGGGAATTCGGGCTCGACGAGGTCATCGAGGGCGTCGGTGGCACAGGAGTCGTCGGAACGTTGAAACGTGGCAGCGGCAATCGCGCCGTTGCCCTGCGCGCCGATATGGATGCCCTGCGGATCAACGAACAGACGAACATCCCGCACCGGTCTCAAAATCCGGGCATCATGCATGCCTGCGGTCACGACGGCCACACCACGATGCTGCTCGGCGCAGCAAAGATCCTGGCCGGTGAAGGCGGTTTCGACGGCACCGTGCACTTCATCTTCCAACCGGCCGAAGAATGGGGTAAAGGCGCGCTGGCGATGATTGCCGACGGGCTCTTCGAAAGATTCCCGTTCGACGAAATCTACGGCATCCACAACATGCCGGGGATCGGCGTCGGCAGCTTCCAAGCGCGTCCTGACGAGATCATGTCGGCCGAGGACAATTTCGAGATTACGCTAACGGGCGTCGGCGGCCATGCCGCACGACCGCACTGGGGCAACGAGGTTCTCGTCGCGGCCTGCGCGCTCGTGACCAACCTGCAGACCATCGTCTCCAGGCGGCTGGATCCGGCCGATATCGGCGTCGTGTCCGTCACGGAACTGATCACCGACGGCACGAGGAATGCGCTCCCTGGCCTCGCCCGCATTCTGGGCGATGCCCGCAGCTTCCGTTCGGAGATCAGCGAGACGATCGAGAAGCAGATGCGTCTGATCGCTGAGGGCACGGCCATGACCTACAACGTCAAGGCCGATGTCGTCTACACCAGGGAATTCGTGCCTCTCATGAACGACCCTGTCTTGACGGAGGAGGCCCTGACTGTGGCACGCGATCTCTACGGTGCTTCGAATGTCGTCATTGCACGCAAGCCGATGACCGGATCCGAAGACTTCGCGCAGTTCCTCTCGCGGGTGCCGGGCTGTTTCGTATTCCTGGGCAATGGCGAGCACTCGCCGCCGCTCCATAACCCGACCTATGACTTCAACGACGCCGGCCTCTCGCATGGAGCAAACTTCCACGCAGGGATTGTTCGTCGACGGCTCCAGGCAGGCTGATCTGTGAGACCAGGTGAGCGCTCAGCGCTTCAAGGTCTGTGACGGCAACTGGCCGAAACGTTTCCTGTATTCGGCAGCAAACCGCCCCAGATGCGTAAATCCCCATCTGAGCGCGACGTCGGCGATGCCCTGCTTCGCGTCAGACGCGAGCAAATCGCGATGGGCGGCGGCCATGCGAAGTTCCTGCAGATAGGCCATCGGGGTCGTATCCCTGAACTGCCGGAAACCCTGTTGCAAAGTCCGAACGCTGACCTTGGCGGCCATCGCGATATCGTTGAGCGAAATCGGCTCGGCGATGTGTTCCTGCATGAAGTCGATCGCCCATTTCACGTGGCGTGGGGCCGGTGTCGGAGCAGGGAGCGCAAGCTCATTCGAATAGCGATTGGGGCAGGACTCCAGAAGCAGATAGATCGCCGCGTCGCAGAGCGAGCCGGCGGCCAGCGGCGACCGTTGCAGCGGTCCGCTGCCGCTGAGGCCGCGATGGAGGCTCGAGACAAGTTGCTGCAATACAAGCCCCGGACCGGTCGTCAGATCGATGTGAGGATGAAAATCGATGTCGCCGCTGATCGTTCGTTCGAACATGTGCGTGAGGTGGCTGACGATCTTCGCCTGATCGACGAACAGGCCGAAATGACGGCGAGGCCCAAACAGGCGGGCACCTGCGGCACGACCTGCCTCAAGGATCGTACCACGAGCGGGAACCGAATATATTTGCTCCCGCATGCCTTCGAAAGACGCGTTCCCTTCCATCGGTAGGAAAACGATCATCCTGTCGCTGGGCGCCTCGCGCCTGATCAGGATTGTGCCTTCGTAGGTGCAGTCGGCTACGGTTACCTCTTCTCCCACGGAGACGAAATTGCAGCGGTATGCAATCGGCATATTGCCTTCCGCCGCAACCTTGATCCGGGAGTTTGGCGTCGACAATATTTCCGAGAGTTCGTCCGGGTCTGTTCCGCTGTGCGCCGTTTCCCGAAATAGCATGCTCTGCGCCGCCAGATTTCCGGGGAAGCCGCCATTGTTATGTATATGAGAATTAACGGACATCCGTGACCTCGATAGACGATGTACACAAGTGATAATGGATTTGTGCAATCATGTTCATCCCTTTATTGCCCGGGCGTTTCAGCCGTAGCGGCTGATTGCGAGATCCCTCGCGTCGATTTCCGGCTGGCGGCCGCCGACGAGATCGCCGATGAGCCGCGCCGAACCGGTGCTCATGGTCCAGCCGAGCGTGCCGTGACCGGTATTGAGGAAGAGGCCGGCGATCTTTGTCGGGCCGATGACCGGCGTGCCATCCGGCGTCATCGGCCGCAGGCCGGACCAGAAGGAGGCCTTGGAAATATCGCCGCCGGGGAAAAGATCGGTGACCGAGTGTTCCAACGTGCTGCGGCGGGCCAGGCCGAGGTCGTTAGTATAGCCTGATATTTCAGCCATGCCGCCGACGCGAATGCGGTCGCCGAGCCGGGTAATCGCAATCTTGTAGGTCTCGTCCATCACGGTCGATTCCGGCGCGCGTGACGCATCGGTGATCGGGATGGTGAGCGAATAGCCCTTGACCGGATAGACCGGCAGCCGGATGCCGAGCGGCTTGAGCAACAGTGGCGAATAGCTGCCGAGCGCGACCACCACGGCCTCCGCGCTCATCCGCTCACGACCGGTGATGACCCCGCGCACCCGGCCGGCCTCGACATCCAGCGCCTTGATCGTTGTCCCGTAAGCAAAACGGACACCGAGCGCCGCGGCTTTGGCCGCCAGCGCATTGGTGAACTTGAAGCAGTCGCCGGTTTCGTCCTTCGGCGTCAGCAGACCGCCGACAATCTTGTCGCGCACGTGCCTCAATGCTGGTTCGAAGCGGACACAGCCGTCCCGGTCGAGCACCTCGTAGGGAATGCCGTCGGCAGCCAGCGCCTTGACATCCTTTGCCGAGGCATCGAGCTGCTGCTGCGTGCGGAACAGCTGCAGGGTTCCCTGCATGCGTTCGTCATAGGCGATGCCGGTCTCGGCGCGAAGATCGGCCAGCGCGATGCGGCTATAATCGGCAAGGCGTAGCATGCGGCTTTTGTTGATCGCATAGCGCTCGGACGTGCAGTTCGACAGCATCCTTGCCATCCAGGAGAGCATGGCCATGTCGAGTTTCGGGCGCAGGATGAGCGGCGCGTGCTTCATGAACAGCCACTTCATGGCCTTCGTGGGAATGCCGGGCGCTGCCCATGGCGAGCAATAGCCGAAGGAGACTTCTCCAGCATTGGCAAAGCTCGTCTCCAGCGCCGGACCCGACTGCCGGTCGACGACCGTGACGTCATGGCCGGCCTTGGCCAGCTGATAAGCGGATGTGACGCCGACAATGCCGGCTCCTAGAACGATGACCTTCATGATGTTCCCAATGATGGAGCCGCCGGCTCTTAGCGATATTGCCTGTCGTAACGATCGCCCAGGCCGGTTAGGATTTCGTAAGAAATGGTGCCGGCGTCGCGGGCAATGTCCTCGAGCGTCTGATGGCGGCCGAGCACTTCGACAAGGCTGCCGAAGGTCAGCGCCCCTTCGGGCAGTGCTGTGATGTCGACGGTCGCACTGTCCATCGACACGCGACCGACGATCGGCAGGCGGATGCCCTTGAAATAGACGGCGCCGCGATCGCTCAGGCATCGCGGCAGGCCATCGGCATAGCCGGCGGCAATGGTGGCGAGACGTGTTTCCCGCTGCGTGACATGCGCGCCGCCATAACCGACTTTCGCCCCCGCCGGCACGGTGCGCGTCTGCACGACGGCGACATTGAGGCTGACCACCGGCTCCATCGGGTTCTTCCCGCCGGCGTTCGGAGCGCCGCCATAGAGCGCGATGCCCGGGCGGGCGAGCACGCCGAGATAGGCCTCGCCCAGGAAAACGCCGCCGGAATTGGCGAAGGAAATATCGAAGCCCGGAAATTCGTCGGCAATGCGGGACATCTCGGCAAACTGCTCGCCGTTCTGTTCGCTGTCGATGTCATCGGCCGAAGCCAGATGGCTCATGATGAACAGGATTTCGACATTGGTGCCATCGCGAAGAGCCGCCGCCAGCTCTGCTCGCTCTTCCCTGGGAAAACCGAGCCGCGACATGCCTGTGTCGAACTGCAGGACAGCAGGCAGGCAGCGCTTCAGAATGCGCGCGGCCGCTGACCATTGCTGCCACTGCGCCAGCGAATTGAGGACCGGGACAATGCCCATCTCAGCACAGGCGATTTCGTTGCCCGGCTGCAAACCGTTCAGCACGAAAATCTGAGCGTCCTGCGCAAGGGCCGGCCGGAGCCTCACGGCCTCGACAAATTGGGCGACGAAGAAATGCCTGCAATCTTCCCTGTAAAGCCTTCTCGCAACCCGCTCGGCGCCAAGGCCATAGGCGTCGGCCTTGACGACGGCGCCCGCGCGGACCGGCGCAAGCATCGATACGAGCTTGCGATAGTTACGGCCGATGGCGGCAAGATCGATCGTCAGATAGCCCGTGGCTCCCTGCGCGGTCGTGGCAGTTGGTGTGCGGGAAACCAAAATATCGCTATCCATGTCCACCCCTTCTCGATTTCAAGGATTTTATGAAATAATGAGCGAAATTGCCTATCATTTAATAGTCGATTATTGTGTGATTTGCTTATTAACCGCATAATCAACGAAAATTTGGAACGATCTCTCATGCCCGCTCTCGACGCGATCGATCGCAATATCCTGAGACTGCTGCGCCTCGATGCCCGCATGAGCAATGCCAAGCTCGCCGCCGAGATTGGTCTTTCTCCATCGGCCTGTCTCAGGCGCATCAAGATCATGGAAAAATCAGGCGTGATCCGTGGCTATACGGTGCTGGTAGACACCGGCAATGCGGATGAGATGATCGCCGTGATCATCAACATCACCCTAGAGCGGCAGACGGAGGACTATCTCGATCGCCTCGAGGCGGCGGTCCGCCGGCATCCAGAGATCCGGGAATGTTTTCTGATGACGGGCGGTTCGGACTACCTGCTACGCGTGGAGGTCGCCAATGCGGGCGAGTTCGAGCGGATCCACAAAGAGATCCTTTCGACCTTGCCCGGCGTCCTCAGGATCCATTCCAGCTTCTCGATCCGCAATGTTCTGGCGACGCGCACGAGAGGCAGGCGCTGAATCACGATCATCAAGCGGCGCCTAATTGCCTATCAACAGGAGCCAATCTCTTACTCCGCTCCGTCGACGGAGCGGCAACCGCCCTGGACTAAAAAGTCAGTTGCACCTTGCAGGCGGCCGCGCGGTCGCCGGCGAGGATGAAGGCTGCGTCGGCTTGTTCGAGCGGCAGGCTATGGCTGATGATCGGTCGCACATCGATCTTGCGGCTGGAGATCAGCTCGACGGCGGTCGCGAATTCCTCGTGGAAGCGCTGCGTTCCGTGGAGTTGAAGCTCCTTGCCGACGATGGCGTTAAGAGGGATCGGGACGTCTCCTGTGACGCCGACCTGCACGATCGTTCCGCGCGGCCTGATGACGGCAATCGCGCCGCGGATGGCCGGAGCTGCGGCCGAGCATTCGAAGACGAGATCGAAATAGCCCTTTCCTGCCTCGTATTCCGCAAGCGCCGGGGCATCCTTGGAAACATTGATCGTGCGGCTGGCGCCCATCGCTTTTGCCCGGTCCAGCGCAGCATCCGCGAGATCGGTCACCACGATCTCGCTAGCCCCATAATAAGCTGCGACGGCAACCGCTAAGGCGCCGATCGGGCCGGCGCCGGTGACCAGCACACGTTTGCCTGTGATATCTCCTGCGCGCGATGCCGCGTGCAGGCACACGGATAGCGGCTCGCTGCAAGCCGCTTCCGCTGCCGTCGTCGCGGCTCCAACCTCAAAGCACTGCCTGGCCGGCACCACCAACCATTCCCGGAACATGCCCTGCTCATGCGGCAGGCGCATCGCACTGCCCATGAAGCGCATTTCCAGGCAATGGATCGGCATGTTTTTCTGGCAATATTCGCAATGCCCGCAGGGTTGGCTGGGATTGACCGCCACCAGCGTACCGGCCTTCAGATCGACGCCCTCGCCTGTTTGGCTTACCATTCCTGATGCTTCATGGCCTGGTATGATCGGCTCGCGAACCCGGACCGGCCCGAAGCCGCCGTCCTGATAATAATGCAGGTCGGAGCCGCAAATCCCTGCGGCCGCCATTTTGAGAAGCACCTCGCCGGGACCAGGGGCCGCAACCGTATCGGTCTCGATCCTAAGATCGCCCTTTTGGTAAAGCCGTGCCAGACGTGTCCGCATCGTGTCCATCCTTATCTCAACAGTCCAAGCTGCTGCGGCAGCCACAGCGATACGGCGGGGACAAAGGTGATCAGGATTAGCGCCAGGAAGAGCGGCACCAGCCAGGGCAGGATCGCCATGGTCGTGCGCTCGACGGAGAGTTTCGCGACCCTCGACAACACGAAAAGCACCATGCCGAGCGGCGGGTGCAGCAGGCCGATCATCAGGTTCAGCGTCATGATGAGACCGAACTGGACGGGATCGATCCCGAATTTCAGGACGATCGGCAGAAGGATCGGCACGAGGATGGTGATGGCCGCGATCGTGTCCAGGAAGCAGCCGACGAAGAGCATCAGCAGGTTCACGAGGATCAGGAAAACCCATTTATTGTCGGTAATCGAGAGGATCGCATCGGAAAGCAGCTGTGCCGCCTGGCTTACCGTCAGCAGCCAGGCGAAGACCGATGCCGCGGTGACGATGAAGAGAACGGATGCCGTCGTCTCGATCGTATCGAAACTTGCCTTGGCAAGCGTCGAGGGTGTCATCGTACGGTAACGCACCAGACCGAGGAACAGAGACCAGAGGACGGCTGCGACGGCGGCTTCCGTCGGCGTGAACCAGCCCATCGTCATGCCGCCGATCAGGATGACGGGCGTCATCAACGCCATGACGGCCGAGAAGCGGAAATACCAGTCGAGAGCAAGAAGCAGGGCAAGGGCAATGCCCGCCGCAGCATTCATCGATACGCCCGCCTGCATCAGCAGATAGATGGCCAGCGGCACCGCGAGGACGACGACGATTTCCATCCCCGCCGACAGCAGCTGTCTAACATCGAACGGCGCGTCGGAGCCCCAGCGCTTCCAGTAGGCGAAGGCGGCGACAGTGATCATCATCAGGAGCGTCATGACGACGCCGGGCAGGATGCCCGCCATGAAAAGAGCGCCGATCGAGACGTTCGCCATCATGCCATAGATCACGAAAGGCAGCGACGGCGGGAAGATCGGACCGAGCGTTGCCGAAGCCGCCGTTACGCCGACCGCTGCCTCGACCGGATAGCCGTGATCCTTCATTGCCTTGATCTCGATCGTGCCGATACCCGCTGCATCGGCCAGCGCCGTGCCGGACATGCCGGAGAAGATGACCGAACCGATGATGTTGACTTGCGCGAGACCGCCCTTCATCCAGCCGACGAGAGCAACGGCAAAGGAATAGATGCGGCCGGTGACGCCGGCCGAGTTCATCAGGTTGCCCGCGAGGATGAAGAAGGGCACGGCGAGCAACGGGAAGCTTTCGACCCCGGCGATCATGCGCTGGGCGACGATGATGTCGGGCGCGACGTCATAGAGGACGATATAAAGCACGGATGCGACGGCCATCGAGATGGCAACGGGCACCCCGACCAGCATCAGCACCAGAAACGAGCCAAGAAGAAGTAGCATCGGATCAACCCTCGACGGTCTGGAATTCTTCGGGGCGCTCCAGAACGGAGTAGCCGCGGCGCATATTGGCGATGAAGACGACGACTGCGCGGATCAGCATCAGCGCGAAGGCGACGAGAACGGCATAGAAGACGATGTTGCGCGGCAGATCGATCGTGACCATCTGCTCGTCCGCCACGATGTCGACGTAGCGCCACATCAGATGGCAACCATAGGCGAAGAAGCCGATGCGGACGATATCGACAAAAGTGGCGAGCACGCGCGCCAGGCTTGCAGGCATATAGTGATAGAACACATCCACCTGGATATGCCGCGACGTGCGCACGCACATGACGGAACCGAGAAAGACGACGCCAATCAGACAATTGATCGCGATTTCCTCGGTCCATGCGTAGCTGTCGTTCAGCACATAACGCGTGAAGAACTGCAGGAAGACGCAACCCGCCATCAGCCAGAAGACGATCAGCGTGATCCAGTCTTCAATGGCGTAATCCGAGACGTTTGCGGTCGGAGCGTGCCCTTCGAACTCGTGACCGATTTCTTCGGCCGTGATTTGCGTATGAATTTCTTGCGACATGATCGGCCCTGTTCCAGTTCGGAATGAAGGAGCGCGGCGCCTGCAGCAACCAAAGTGTTACAGCGTCTTTGCGCGTCTGAAAGACGCGCGGCGCTGTAAGGCGCCGCGCCGCGAGTTTTACTGGATCGCGCGGATTGCTTCCCAATCGGCCTTCTCGTAGCCGAAATCCTCGAACTTGACCTTTTCCATCACGGCCTTTTCGAAATCGGCCTTGTCGACCTCGGCGACGTTCAGGCCCTTTTCCTTGAAGGTCGCAATAAGACCGTTTTCCTTGCCGGCGATCGTCTTGCTGGTGCGCTCGGCGGCCTCCTGCATGACCTCGCCGAAGATCTTCTTGTCCTCGTCGGAAAGGCTTGCCCACCGCGTCTTCGAGATCACGGTGTTAAGGTGATCGACGATGTGGCCGGTGAGGATGATGTTCTTCTGGACCTCGTAGAATTTCTTCGCCTCGATTGTCGTCAGCGGGTTTTCCTGGGCCTCGACCGTGCCGTTCTGCAAAGCGAGATAGACTTCGGCAAAGGCGATCGGCGTCGTGTTGGCACCGCAGGCGCGCGGCATGGCGAGATAGGCCGGAACGTCAGGCACCCGGATCTTCAAGCCCTGCATATCGGCGCATTTGGTAATCGCCTTGTTTGATGTCGTATGGCGCGTGCCGTAATAGCTGACGGCGGCGATGTGGTTGCCGGTCTTGTCTTCATAGCCTTTGGCAAGACGCTTGAAGACATCGCTCTTGGTGTAGGCGATCAGGTGATCGGGACCGCGGAAGATATAAGGGAAGTAAGTCACGCCGATCGGCTTGTAGTCGCGTGCCGCGAAGCTCGATCCCGAGATGATGATGTCGACGGTCCCGAGCTTGAGGCCTTGGTTGATGTCGGCTTCCTTGCCGAGCTGCGATGCCGGATAGACCTCGATCTTGTAACGCCCGTCGGTGCGCTTGTTGATCTCTTCCGCGGCCCAGACGGAATCCGTGTGAAAGGGCTCAGACGTTTCATAGACATGCGCCCATTTCAGCACCGTCTGGGCCTGCGCGATCGCGCTGCTCGCCATGATCGCGGCTGCGGTGCAAAGTATCGTTGCCAGTCTGCTTTTCATTGCTCTCTCCTCCGAGCTTGGGTTAAGTCTTGGATGTTCCTTTCGACGGCCGCTTCTTGCGTCCGCGCTCCTCTTCCCCCGAAAACTCCTCCCCGAAGCTCTCGGAAAACCTCTTCTGCGACATGGTGAGATGGGCGCGCATGGCCGCCTTGGCGGCGGCGGCATCGCCGGCGGCGATCGCGTCGCGAATGGCGCGATGCTCGTCCAGCGCGCTGCGCCATGTCGTGGGCCCCTCGAAGTGGCTGGCGAGCCTTGCGAAATACGGGGTCATGCGCATGTCGAACATCTCGCCCGTGACGCGGATCAATGTCGCATTCCCAATGATGGTGGCAATGCCGGTGTGGAAGGCGCGATCGGCATCGAGCACTGCGATCGCATCGTTGACCACGCCACCCATGCGCGTCAGCGTTTCATCGAGCAGAGCGATATCGTCCGGCTTTGCGCGACCGGCAGCTTCTTCGGCTATGGCGCATTCGATGAGGGCACGTGCCTGCAGCAGCTCGAAGGGCCCCTCCACCGGCTCGCGCTCGGCGCCAGCGACGGTCGCAGCATGCTGGCGCACCACATAGATGCCGGATCCCATGCGGATTTTGACCAGGCCCTCGACCTCAAGGACGATCAGTGCCTCGCGGACGGTCGGGCGTGAGACCGACAGTTGCTCCGCAAGGTCGCGCTCAGCCGGCAGCCGCTGGCCGACGGCAAGCTCGCCGCTCGCGATCATCAGGCGAATCTGATCGGCAACCTGCCTATAAAGGCGGCGTGATTCAACAGGCGAAAACATCGTGAGCCTCCCCGGCGGCTTCTCCTCAAGCCGCGCAGCTGGTCAACTGGCCTGACCAATTAGCACATGAATATCATCGCGGGAGTTGTGCGTCAATCCGCCGCATAAACGCAAGACACGAATATCTAAGAAGTCGTCCACCCTGAGGGTGGCAGCCGTTTGTGAGATCGCCGGGAACCTTCGTCGTCATTCAGGGTTGGGTGGCCGAACATCTGGAGTGGAGCCGATGAATTACCTCTGGCTTTTTGTAGTAGCGGGCGGAGCAGCTCTCCTGGGAATTGCTATTGGCTTGGGGATGATCAAGCAGGATGGACAGCGGTCGGCCGCTGCCATCGCAGGTACTTTCGTCGTTGCACTCGGTGCTGTCGGACTCGGCCTCGATGTCGCCAGTGCGCCCACGGCCCCTCTGCGAGCGTCCGATAAAGAAGGGTCGGGAACAGGCTTCCGGCGGCTGCGACGACCGAAAAGGATTTTCCTGGAAAGTAACCGAGAAGCAAACCGCCGTGAGCGTGCTGTGCATTGAGGGCACAGACGCCGTGCTCGGCAGGAGGTGCACTGTGATATATTTTGTGGCTGTCGCGGAGCGAGCGTTTGCCTCCGCTCTCGAGGCGATGACGGATGAAGAGCTCTTCACAATGATGGCTGATCTGGAAATCCGCAGTGAAACCTGGGTTAAGCCTTCGCCTCATGACGAAGACTTCGCAAAAATCGTTCTGACCGAAAGCGCCATAGAAAGACGTTTCCCTGGACAAATGTTAAAGCCGTACAAGGAGTGGCAAATCCGCCGAACGCGTCGGAATTGCGCTTGAAACACGCATTGGGACAGGCCATTTTGTTTGGCTGGCCGGCCCCCGGGCGACTGAGCCCAGCCAGCCCTCGCATACAACGGAGCCGATAGCATCACGTGAGGGCTCTGGGAGACGCGTGGTGCGGAACCATCAAACCTCGGGTGGAATAAGGAGGTGCCCCACCTGGAAGTGCAAAACCTCGGTGACGCTAGCTCGCCGATCGAATCTCCTGGCTGCAAGCGTGGTTAGTCAAGGAGTTGGTTTCCCAGCATCAACAGCAAGGACTCGCGGGCGCGGCTCACGCGGCTTTTCAATGTGCCGATTCGGCACCCACACATCCTGGCGGCGTCCACGTAACTCGTTCCGGCAGCCACTAGCGTTAGGGCGCGGCGCCTGTCGTCGGGAAGAAGAGTTAGTGCTTGTTGCAACTCCCGCTCCCGTAGCGCCCACTCCTGGGCTGGCGCGATTGACACCTGTTCCATCGCCACCTCCATTCCAGCCGGCTCCCGTCTTTGCTTGCGATAATTGGTGCAGAACGTGTTTCGAAGAATCGTGAAAAGCCAGGACTTGAGCGAGGTGCCTGGGTGGTAGAGATGGAGCGAGTTTAAGGCCTTCATCAGTGTTTCTTGCACGAGATCATCGATATCGTCCTCGTTGCGCAGGAACCTTCTGGCGAAGGCGCGTAATGCCGGCGTCAGCTCAACGATCTTTAGTTCGATTGCGGAAGCTGCTTTGCTGTGAGAAGCAGAGTGTACTGCAGATAAAGACGTCATTTTTCTCTCCTCTTGGATGAAAAGGAAAGTTCTGGACGTCCTAATCGTTGCCGTACGATACCGGACCGTAGCCGCCGTCCCTTGCAGGGCCTGCCCGCGATTGCCACCGTTTGCGTGGAACGCAGCCGATCTCGGGAAATAGGGGCTCGTTCGGATCATCACTAAGCACGCTCGGTGGGCCGAGGCCGACCAAATCATGGAGGAGTTCGATGGTCGGTCGCCTTTCAGGTCGACCTGATTTCTTCCGCGCGGGCGAGCGCGATGAGATCGCCCCCTACGGCAGTTGATCGCGTGAGCAAAGCAGCACGATCCTTCCCCTAGCCGCAGGCAACACTCGCCGAAGAAGAGGCAACCGACAGGAAACCCACGGAGCGCCGCGCTGTCGTCCGCAAACGCTAGGAAGGGAGCGCTTAAAACCATCACGCCGGTGACGGTCAGCGCCTCGGCGGCCGTGCTTCCTAGAGTTCCTCACGAACAAATCCGCCCCGTGAACTGACCCCAGAAAATTGGACATCCAACCTCAGGGATCAGTTTACGGAGCGAGGTTTTTTCGTGAAGTGGCCGATCAATTATTATGCGCGGCGCAGGCCTCATCCATCGGTGTTGCGTTGCTCGTGCCGCCTTGTGTCTGGAGTTTGGCGGAGTTGTTGACCGGATTGGGGCACTTGGTCTTGTCCATCTTCATCGTGCCGCTGGTCGTGGAATTGGTCGTGGTGGAGTCCGTTGCCATCGGCTTCTTGGCCTTCGTGTCGCTGGTGGCGCCGCCGCCTTGATCCGCCTGATTTTTGTCGATCGTGGCGCCAGCCGGCGCTGGATTCGATTGGGCAAAAGCGGTTGTGGCCATGCCGATAGCGAAAAGCGAAGCTGCTACAAGTTTCATACGCATCCTGATGTCCTCCTTGGGATCTTGCATGATTGCCTATCCACAACCTCGCCGGCACATCATTGTTCCTCAGCTATTGCTAATATGCCTTACGCCCCGTAGCCGCAGACGGAGCCGAGTTCAACGCTTGAAAAGGAGCGGGGAAACGAGGTGATCGTCACACGCGAGCTATTTCGCGTAAAGCGCTCGCGACCGCTCGAGATGCTTGAGGAGTGCCGTTTCCGAGCCATCCACGTCATTTGCGGCCAGGCGATCGACGATCTCGTCGTGTTCGGCGAGCGTGAATTTTTCCTTGCCGGTCCAGATCAGCATCTCGGTATGATATTCCTTCAGCCAGGCAAGCATCGCTTCGCTGACGGCGACGTAGATCGGATTGCCTGATATCTGCGCGATGCGGGTGTGGAATTCCATGTCCGCGTCGATGAACTCTTCGGCCCGTCCAAGCGACATTCGCTGGCGTTCGATGATGTTCCTGAGGTCGGCGATATCATTTGCAGAGGCCCGCTGGGCGGCCTCCCGCGCCATGCCCCGCTCGAAGAAGATGCGCGCGCTCTTGAGATATTCCAACGAGTCCGAGGATTGCGACAGCATGATCTTGGCAGTGAGATCGACCTGGCGGAATATCGATTTTGCCGTCAGCCTGAGGACCTTCGCCCGCTCGCCGTGCGAAATGCTGACAAGACCTTTGTTGGCAAGGGACTGCATGGCCTCCCTGATCGCCGGCCGGCCGACGCCGAAGCGTTCCATCAGGACGCGCTCAGACGGCATTTCGTCGCCTGGCTGAAGCTCGCCCGAGGTAATCATTCGTTCAAGTCGATCAAACACTTCGTCAGAGAGTTTCCGGCGGACGATTTGTTCGAGGGGCTGGGTCATCACATCTCGCTGGCTCAAAATGTTTCCTCCTAACAGTTTTCCGGGTCGAGAACAAAGCTGTCGGCGAAAATTTGCGAATCCGAAGATTCTACTTTTCACGAGTTGGAATACTCATTATACCAGATCATGAGTTGACGCCATGGCAATCTGCCGGGCGAGAGGAGCAACCGTCCGTTTCATGATGATTACCCTGACCTACCGTATCGAAACGCCCGGCAGCGTCGAGGCGATGGCGGAAAAGATCGCGAGCGACCAGTCGACCGGCACCTTCGTGCCCGTTCCCGGTGAAACCGAAGAGCTGAAGTCCCGTGTTGCCGCCCGCGTGCTGGCGATCCGCCCACTCGAAGATGCGCGTCATCCGACCTGGCCCGAGGTCACCCCCGGCACGGCGCTCAATCGTGCTGATGTCGACATTGCCTTTCCGTTGGAGGCGATCGGGACCGATCTCTCCGCACTGATGACCATTGCGATCGGCGGCGTTTATTCCATCAAGGGCATGACCGGCATCCGCATCGTCGACATGACGCTGCCCGACGCCTTCAAAAGCGCGCATCCCGGACCGCAGTTCGGCATTCCTGGAAGCCGCCGCCTCACCGGCGTCGAAGGTCGCCCCATCATTGGAACGATCGTCAAGCCGGCCCTTGGCCTCAGACCACACGAGACGGCGGAACTCGTCGGCGAGCTGATCTCATCCGGCGTCGACTTCATCAAGGATGACGAAAAACTGATGAGCCCGGCCTATTCGCCGCTCAAGGACCGCGTTGCGGCGATCATGCCGCGCATTCTCGATCACGAGCAGAAGACCGGCAAGAAGGTGATGTATGCTTTCGGCATCTCGCATGCCGACCCCGACGAGATGATGCGCAACCATGACATCGTCGCCAAGGCCGGCGGCAACTGCGCCGTCGTCAATATCAACTCGATCGGCTTGGGCGGCATGAGCTTTCTGCGCAAGCGCTCCGATCTGGTGCTGCACGCGCATCGAAACGGCTGGGACGTGCTGACGCGCGACCCCGGAGCCGGCATGGACTTCAAGGTCTACCAGCAATTCTGGCGGCTGCTCGGGGTCGATCAGTTTCAGATCAACGGTATTAGGGTCAAATACTGGGAGCCGGACGACAGTTTCGTCTCGTCCTTCAAGGCGGTCAGCACGCCGCTGTTTAATGCCTCCGATTGCCCGCTTCCGGTTGCCGGTTCGGGCCAGTGGGGAGGGCAGGCTCCGGAGACCTATCAGCGGACCGGACGCACCGTCGATCTTCTCTATCTCTGCGGCGGCGGCATCGTCAGCCACCCCGGCGGCCCGGCGGCCGGCGTTCGCGCCGTGCAGCAGGCCTGGCAGGCGGCAGTCGCAGACATCCCGTTGGAGATCTACGCAAAGGATCATCCGGAGCTCGCCGCCTCGATTGCAAAATTCAGCGACGGCAAGGGCGCGTGACCGCGATGGATGGACTTCTCGTCAGCTATTACGGCGATGACTTTACCGGCTCCACCGATGTCATGGAAGCGCTGGCCTCGAACGGTGTGTCGACCGTGCTCTTCCTCGACGTTCCCACGCCGGAACTGCTCGCGCGCTTTAGAGATTGCCGGGCAATCGGCATTGCCGGAACAAGCCGCAGCGAGACGCCCCTATGGATGGGAGAGCACCTTGTGCGCGCTTTCGAGTGGCTGAATTCGCTTGGCGCCGCCATCTGCCACTACAAGGTCTGCTCGACCTTCGATTCCAGCCCCGAGATCGGCAATATCGGCAAGGCGATCGAAATCGGCCGCTCGGTCTTCGGGCCATCCGTGGTGCCGGTCATCGTCGGCGCGCCGCAATTGAAGCGCTACACGGCATTCGGCAACCTCTTTGCCGCTTACCAGGGCCGGGTCTTTCGCATCGATCGCCATCCCGTCATGAGCCGCCATCCAGTGACCCCGATGGACGAGGCGGACCTTGCCGTTCACCTGTCGAAACAGACCCGACTGCCTGTGGCCGTCGCGGATCTTGTCACGATCACCGGCACCGACGCCGATGCCCGGATCGACGAGCTGGCGTCGAATTCCGAAGGTATCCTGCTCATCGACGTCGACTCCGAGACGACGCAGGATGCCGCGGGTCGGCAGTTGCTTCGTGTCACCGGCCGTTCCGGAAGCTTCGTCGCCGGTTCGTCGGGGGTTGAATATGCCCTGCTCAGCGCATGGCGGCGGAACGGCTTCATCGGCGGAAGCAGCGCCGTGTTTCCCGATATCGGCCCCGTCGACCGCCTCGCCGTCGTATCGGGCAGCGTGTCGCCGACGACCGAGCGCCAGATCCGGACGGCTGTCGAGAACGGCTTCGAGAGTATCGCGCTCGATCCGCTTGCGCTGGTCTCGGAGCATGGTGAAGGCGCGGTGGATGCAGCGGTAGAGGCGGGCATCCAGAAGCTCAGGCAAGGCAAGAGCGTCATTCTCTACACGGCGCTTGGACCTTCCGCAGACCGCGGCGCCGACATCGACAGGCTTCCGGGTGCGCGTCACCGGCTCGGGAGCGCGCTCGGTACGATCTTGCGCCGCCTGATCGAGAGCGAAGGGCTTTCGCGTGCGGTCGTCGCCGGCGGCGACACGTCCAGTCATGCACTCAGGCAGTTGAAGATCGACGCGCTGACGACACTTCTTCCGCTTCCCCAGACGCCGGGTTCTCCGCTTTGCCTCGCGCATGGCGACTATCAGCCGACCAACGGCCTGCAGATCGCGCTCAAAGGCGGCCAGGTCGGGACGGACGGCTATTTCGTCCAGATCCGCGAGGGAAGGAAGCACTGATGGTTTTCCTTCGGCATCGGCCGAAACGTGCGATCGCAGAAAAACGTGACTCCAACAAATTAACTAGTGATATGGTGATTGACTCATCATACCAGTATATGATCCTATCGAGAACGGGAAAAGGTGAGGAAACATGACTAAGATTGCCCTCTTCGGTGCAGGCGGGAAAATGGGATACCGGCTTGCCAAAAATCTCAAAGGCTCGCGTTTCGAGGTCCGCCATGTCGAGGTGAGCGATGCAGGCAAGGCCCGTTTGAAAAATGATCTCGGTGTCGATTGCGTGCCCGTCGATATCGGGCTCGACGGCGCTGAGGTGGTGATCCTTGCCGTGCCGGACACGGCGATCGGCAAGGTCGCGGCAGGCATCGTCGACAAGCTCACGTCAGGCACCATGGTGATCGCGCTGGACGCTGCGGCTCCCTTTGCCGGCCACCTGCCGAAGCGCGATGATCTTACCTATTTCGTCACCCATCCCTGCCATCCGCCGATTTTCAATGACGAGACGGACATGCAGGCGAAAAAGGACCATTTCGGCGGCCTCTTCGCCAAACAGCATATCGTCTCGGCGCTGATGCAGGGCCCGGAAAGCGCCTATGCGCTCGGTGAGGAAATCGCCAAGCTGATCTGGGCACCGGTCATGCGCTCGCACCGGGTCACGGTCGACCAACTTGCCATGCTCGAACCGGGCTTGTCGGAAACCGTCTGCGCATCGCTGCTCGTCGTCATGCGGCAGGCCATGGACGAATGCGTGGCACGCGGCGTGCCGGAACAGGCCGCCCGCGACTTCCTGCTCGGCCATATGAACGTGCTCGGCGCGGTGATCTTCAAGGAAGTCGACGGCGTGTTCTCGGATGCCTGCAACAAGGCGATCGAGTTCGGCATCCCGGCGCTGATGCGCGACGACTGGAAAAAGGTATTCGAACCGCAGGAGATCGCCGAAAGCATCCGGCGCATCACCTGAACCGTCTTGGGGAGGCAAGTCCTCCCCCTCAACTGCCCCGGGGAGACGGGGTCTAGCCGCTCCGGGGAGACGGAGCTTCATTCACAACAGGGAGGAAAATATGAAACTGACGCGCAGACTGACACTTGCAGCTTTTGCCGGCGCACTGGCGCTTGGAACGGCTCTTCCGGCCTTTTCGGCCGATCTCATCGCCATCATCACGCCGGCGCATGACAATCCCTTCTTCAAGGCCGAGGCCGTCGGCGCCGAAGCCAAAGCGAAGGAACTCGGCTACGAAACGCTCCTCATGACGCATGACGACGACGCCAACAAGCAATCCGAAATGATCGATACGGCGATCGGGCGCGGCGCCAAGGCGATCATCCTCGACAATGCCGGAGCCGACGCCTCCGTCGCGGCCGTCAAGAAGGCAAAGGATGCAGGCATTCCCTCCTTCCTGATCGACCGCGAAATCAACGCGACCGGCGTTGCCGTCGCTCAGATCGTCTCGAACAACTACCAGGGCGCCCAGCTCGGGGCGCAGGAATTCGTCAAGCTGATGGGCGAGAAGGGCAACTACGTCGAGCTGGTGGGCAAGGAGTCCGACACCAATGCCGGCATCCGCTCGCAAGGCTATCATGATGTCATCGACGACTACCCAGACCTGAAGTCCGTCGCCAAGCAGTCGGCCAACTGGAGCCAGACGGAAGCCTATTCGAAAATGGAGACCATTCTCCAGGCCAATCCCGATATCAAGGGCGTCATCTCCGGCAACGACACCATGGCCATGGGTGCGATCGCGGCGCTGCAGGCGGCCGGCCGCAAGGATGTGATCGTCGTCGGCTTCGACGGTTCCAACGATGTGCGCGACTCCATCAAGGCGGGCGGCATCAAGGCGACCGTCCTGCAGCCGGCCTATGCCCAGGCTCAGCTCGCGGTGGAACAGGCGGACGCCTACATCAAGAACAAGACGACGCCGAAGGAAGAGAAGCAGTTGATGGATTGCGTTCTCATCAACGCCGACAATTCCGGCAAGCTCGAGACCTTCGCCCTGACGAACTGATCAGCCGCGAGTTGCCGAGGGCGCAGTGCTGCGCCCTCGACAATGCATTTCGCAAGACGTCGAGGTTTAGAGCATGTTGAGAATGAAGGGCGCTCTGCTCGCTGCCGTCGTGGCGGCAGCCCTGCCCGGTTGCAAAATCATCAAGACGCCGACGGCTGAGGAAAAGGCGGCGGCAGCGGCCAAGACCGCCTTCGATCCGAATGCAAAGGTCGAGGCGATCTGGCAGTCCGAGGCGGTGCCCTATTTCGAAAAGCGCGCCGGCGACCTCAAGGACGTCATGCAGCTTTCCGCCTCCAGCCCCGACGCCGCCGGCGATAAATACGGCAATCCCCGCAAGCAGAGTAGCTCGCCATGGACCTATGCGGTGAAGATCACCGGCAAGGTTGTCGCGGCCGATACGGCCTCGCGCGCGGCAACGCTGGATGTCGACGCGGATGGCGACGGCAAGGCCGATGCCAAGGTCCAGATCGGGCCGGCTCTCCGCGGCACCGCGCTGCGCGACACGCTGGATTTCGTCAATTTCAACGAATTCAAGAACCAGATCGAGTGGGCGCAATTCGGCAAAGCCTTCAACGAGAAGGCCAATACGGCCTTTCTCTCCGCCGTCCCGCGCGAAGGTCTGGTCGGCAAGACGGTGACCGCAATCGGCGCCTTTCCGTTGCCGAAAAGCGGCGAGCTTCCGCTCGTAACACCTTCGGAACTGAAGGTCGGCTCATGACGGCGGCAGAGGCACAAAACGACGACATCATCCTGCGCCTCGACGAGGTGTCGAAGGTCTATTCGGGTATCGTCGCCGTCAAGCGCGCCAATCTCGAGCTGCGCCGCGGGGCGGTAAACGTCCTCGTCGGCGAAAACGGTGCAGGCAAGTCGACCCTGATGAAGATCATCGCCGGTGTCGAGCGTCCGACGCTCGGCCACATCATCCTCGATGGCAAGCCCATATCCTTCGACAGCCCTGCAGACGCGCAGGCGCACGGCATCGGCATGATCTTCCAGGAGCTCAATCTCTTCGCCAACATGTCGGTGGCCGAGAACATCTTCGCCAGGCGCGAGATCACGCGCGGCATCCTCGGTATCGATCACAAGGCACAGGTTCAAAAGGCCAATGCGTTTTTGAAGCGCCTCGATGCCGGCATCGAGGCCGATACGATGGTCGAGGACTTGCCGATCGGTCAGCAGCAACTCGTCGAAATCGCCAAGGCGATGTCGTTGAATGCCCGTATCCTGATCATGGACGAGCCGACGTCGGCGCTTTCAGCGGCCGAAGTCGAAATACTGTTCAAGGTGATCGCGGAACTGAAGACCCAGGGTGTCGCGATCGTCTATATCTCGCACCGGCTCGAAGAGCTGATGCGGATCGGCGACTACATCACGGTGCTGCGTGACGGTCAGGTCACCGGCGAGGCGATGGTCCGTGACATCGATACGCGCTGGATCGTTCGCTCGATGATCGGCTCGGATGCCAAGGATTTTGCAAAATCCGTCGCCCATGCCGTTGGCGCCGAGGTCTTTCGCGCCGAAAATATCAGCCTGCCACGGCCGACAGGCGGTCTTTCGGTCAACGATGTCTCCCTGTCGGTCAAGGCGGGCGAAATCCTCGGCATCTACGGTCTCATGGGCGCCGGGCGCAGCGAATTCTTCGAATGCGTGATCGGCCGTCACACACACTCGACCGGCAAGATCTTCATCGACGGCAAGCATGTTCGCGCCCGCGACACCACGCGGCGCATCCGCCGCGGCCTTGCGCTCATTCCGGAAGATCGGCAGCGCGAAGGCCTGGTCCAGGTGCTTTCCATCGCCTCCAACCTGACGCTGGCGAGCCTTGGCCGCTTCACCCGGCTCTTCCATATCGACAGAGGCGCGGAGAAGAACGCCATTCGCGATGCGATCCGCGATCTCTCGATCAAGGCGCCGAACCCGGATTTCGAGGTGACATCGATGTCCGGCGGCAATCAGCAGAAGGTCGTCATCGGTAAGGCGTTGATGACCAATCCGAAGGTGCTTCTGATGGACGAGCCGAGCCGCGGCATCGATGTCGGCGCCAAGGCCGATGTCTTCCGCACCATGCGGCGGCTGGCGGCAAACGGGCTCGCCATTCTGTTTTCGACTTCAGACCTCGAAGAGGTCATGGCGCTTTCCGATCGCATCGCGGTTTTGAGCAACGGCCAGTTGGTCGCCGTCTTCGACCGGAACGAGGCCACCGAAGAAGCCATCATTGCGGCTTCGGCTAGGGGACACGGACATCAAGGGAAACTCGCGTCATGATGGCGGCTACATCAACCACTCTCGCGCCAAAGGGCGCCAACGGCTCGGCGCTGCTTACGCTGATGAAGCTCAGGACGTTCATCGCGTTATTCGCGGTCATCATCTTCTTTGCGATCTTCGCCCCGAATTTCACCTCGACGGCGAACATGATCCTGATGTCGAAGCATGTGGCGCTGAACGCCTTCCTGGCGATGGGCATGACCTTCGTCATCATCACCGGCGGCATCGATCTCTCGGTCGGATCGATCGTCGGGCTTTGCGGCATGGTCGCCGGCGGCCTGATCCTTTACGGCATCGAATTGCCGATCGGCTACACCATCTTTTTCAACCTCTTCGAGATCGTGCTGATCACCCTGTCGATCGGCCTGCTCGTCGGTCTGATCAACGGTCTGCTGATCACCAAGCTCAACGTCGCGCCCTTCATCGCCACGCTCGGCACGCTCTATATCGCCCGCGGTCTCGCCTTGCTGTCGTCGGACGGCCAGACATTTCCGAACCTTGTCGGCCGGCCTGAATACGCAACGACTGGCTTCGATTTCTTCGGCGCGGGGCGCATCCTCGGTCTGCCGGTTTCGATCTGGATTCTGATCGTGCTTGCCCTGCTGGCCGCCTATGTCGCCCGCTCGACACCGATCGGCCGTCACATCTTCGCCGTCGGCGGCAATGAGCGGGCCGCGCGCATGTCGGGTATCCGGGTCGATGTCGTCAAGATCTTCGTCTATATGTTCTCCGGACTGTGCGCCGCTATCGTCGGCGTCGTCATCTCCTCCGAACTGATGGCAGCTCATCCCGCGACCGGCGAAAGCTTCGAACTCAATGCGATCGCCGCAGCCGTGCTCGGCGGCACCTCGATGTCGGGCGGCCGCGGCACGATCGGCGGCACGATCATCGGCGCCTTCGTCATCGGCATCCTCTCCGACGGATTGGTGATGATGGGCGTTTCCTCCTTCTGGCAGATGGTCATCAAGGGTCTCGTCATCATCATTGCCGTCGTCGTCGACCAGGCGCAGCGCCGCCTGCAGCAGCGCGTTACCCTCATGCAGATGGCAAAGGCAGGTTGAGATGACGGAATTGAAAGGGGCTTTGATCGGTTGCGGCTTCTTTGCGGTCAACCAGATGCATGCCTGGAACGACGTTCGGGGTGCCGGCATTGTCGCGATCTGCGATCGCGACCCGGAACGGCTGAAGGTCGTTGGCGATCAGTTCGGCATTGATCGCCGCTATGGCGATGCCGAGGCGTTGTTCGCCGATGGCGGTTTTGATTTCGTCGATATTGCCACGACTGTCCAAAGCCACCGCTTTCTCGTCGAAATGGCAGCTCGGAACAAGGTGCCGGCCATCTGCCAGAAGCCGTTCGCCAAGACCTTGTCGGACGCGAAGGCGATGGTCGAGGCGTGTCGCAATGCCGGCATACCCCTTATGGTGCACGAGAACTTTCGCTGGCAGACGCCGATCCAGGCGGTGCGCAACGCGCTGGAGGCGGATGCCATCGGCACGCCCTTCTGGGGCCGCTTCTCCTTCCGCTCAGCCTACGACGTCTTCTCCGGCCAGCCCTATCTGGCCGAGGGCGAGCGGTTCATCATCGAAGACCTCGGCATCCATACGCTCGATATCGCCCGCTATATCCTTGGCGACGTTCGATCGCTCACGGCCCGCACGAAGCGAGTCAATCCCGCCATCAAGGGCGAGGATGTCGCGACCATTCTGCTCGACCATGAAAACGGCGCCACGTCGGTCGTCGACGTCAGCTACGCCACCAAGCTTTCCAGGGAACCGTTTCCCGAGACCTTGATCGAGCTCGACGGTTCGGAGGGCACGATCCGCCTGACCCAGGGCTACTGCCTTCAGGTCACCAACGCCAAGGGCACCACGACCACGGACGTGTCTCCGAGGCTGCTGTCATGGGCCTCGCGGCCCTGGCACAACATCCAGGAGAGCGTCTACGCGATCCAGCAGCATTGGGTCGACCAGTTGGAGCGCGGCGCGGAACACTCGACGTCAGGGGCCGACAATCTGAAAACCTTCGCGCTCGTCGAGGCCGCCTATGACAGTGCGGCCAGGGGACAGACGATCGATGTCGGAGCGATGCTGCGATGACGGTCGATGCGTTCCAGCTCTACGGCACTCGTCTCGTCGATCCGTCGCCGGGTCGGCTGAGAGCCGGAAAACTGGAAGCCGATCTCGCCAACGGCAACCTCCGCACCATCCGCTACGATGGGACCGAGGTGCTGCGAGCGATCTCCTACCTTGTCCGCGACCGGGACTGGGGGACGTACAGCCCTGATATCACCGACCTCCGGATCGAGCAGAATGACGATCGTTTCGAGGTCGCCTACCTCGCCCGCTGCGAGGGACCGGACGATACGAGGCTTGTCATCGACGTTCGCATCACCGCAAGCGCGGATCGGCTCGACTTCGAGGCTGAGGCCATCACCCCGACCGGCTTCGAGACCAACCGCTGCGGCTTCTGCATCCTGCATCCGATCGTCGGCGTAGCAGGTTCAGCGGCGACGGTCGAGCATGTCGACGGGGAGATCGTGGCGACACGGTTTCCTGATCTCATCGAGCCCTGGCAGCCATTCAAGGACATGCGCGCCATCACCCACGCGGTCATGCCTGACGTTCAGGCGGAATGCCGGATGGAGGGCGACACTTTTGAAATGGAAGATCAAAGGAACTGGTCGGACGCATCCTATAAGACATATGTCAGACCGCTCGCCCTGCCCTGGCCCTACCAGATTGCCGCCAATCAGCCTGTCCGGCAAAAGACGTCGCTTGTTATCAGGGATATCAGCGGTTCGACACGGCATCCTCCTCGGGTGTCAGGCGGCGCCTTAAAACTTGAACTCGGTGCGCGCACCGGCACCATGCCGGATATCGGCGTGATCATTACACCCGAAGAAGCCGATGCGACCCTCTCGGCAAAGTCCGTCCTGCCGGAGATCGCTCCCCAGGAACTCCTCTTCCATTTCGACCCGGGTGCCGGGCACGGCGTTGACGCGCTCGCGCAGTTCGCCGTACTCGCCGCGGCCCATCACGGCCGCTCGACGCTAGAGATCGCCCTTCCCTGCAAATCGTCGCCGTCAAGCGAGACCGCCGAGATCGCCCGCCAGATGCAGCTGGCGGAATTCAAGCCCGATGCAATCATGATCTCGCCTTCGGTTGACCGGCAGTCGACGCCGCCCGGCAGCACCTGGCCGGATTGCCCGCCTTTGGATGAGGTCTATGCCGCCGCCCGCGCCGCCTTTCCCGGTATTCGCATCGGCGGCGGTATGCTGAGCTATTTCACCGAGCTCAACCGGAAGCGCGTCCCGGATGGACAGCTCGATTTCGTCAGCCACTGCACCAACCCGATCGTGCACGCGGCCGATGATCTCAGCGTCATGCAGACATTGGAAGCGCTGCCTTTCATCACGCGGTCGGTGCGTGCGATCTACGGCGACAAGCCCTACCGGATCGGCCCATCGACGATCCCGATGCGGCAGAACCCCTATGGCAGCCGCACGATGGACAATCCGTCTGGCTCACGCATCCCCATGGCCGATCGCGACCCACGTCACAATGGACGTTTCGCGGAGGCCTTCGCGCTCGGTTACGCGATACGGGTGCTGGATGCCGATCTGGAATGCCTGACGCTATCGGCCCTGAACGGTCCGTTCGGTTTGATCGCCGGCCCGGGAGAACCGGCCGAACAAGGCGCCCGGCGCCCATTGTTCAATACCGTGCGGACACTGTGTCGATTGGCTGGTGCAACCTGGCGGGAATGCGTCTCCTCCTCTCCTTCCGAGGTCCTGTCTTTCGTTGCAAGGGATAGTACGGGCGCCAGGCTTTACGTCGTCAATCTGACGAGCGAAGAACGAAAGGTCGATTGCGGCGCATGCTGGCCGACCGGGAAGGACTCAAGCGGGGATCTGCTGCTTTCCCCATTGGCTGTCGCCGTCTTGCCGCTGCAGCGCGACGTGCTGGCGGATTGACCTCCAGCAGTCCTGCTGCATCTATGCGATCGGAACTCGCTCTCGGGAGGATCGATGTGAAGACGAAGAAGCTTATCAATTCCGGCGCAGATGCCGTCGATGAGATGCTGCAGGGTATCCTGGCAGCACATCCGCGCCATCTCTACGCGGTAGAGGACATGCCCCGCGCGATCATTGCCAGAAACGGGCCACGCAAGGGTAAGGTCGGGCTGGTCATCGGCGGTGGATCCGGGCACGAACCGACATTTCTGGGGTTTGTCGGCAAGGGGCTGGCGGACGCGGCCGCAATCGGCAATGTGTTCGCGTCGCCGCCACCCGATCCGATTGTCGCCTGCGCCATGGCGGTCGACGGTGGCGCCGGTGTCCTGTTCATGTATGGCAATTATGCCGGCGACGTGATGAACTTCGACATGGCTGCCGAGATGCTGGCGCTTGACGAGATCGAGGTACGTACCGTCCTGACCACGGATGACGTGGCGTCCGCCCCTCCTGATCAGAGGGAAAGACGACGGGGCGTGGCAGGCAACGTCTTCATCTTCAAGGCCGCCGGCGCAGCCTGCGATCTTCTCTACTCGTTTGACGACGTCGAGCGTGTCGCCCGCCATGCCAATGCGCGAACCTATACGATGGGTGTGGCGCTTTCCCCCTGTTCGCTGCCCCAGACCCTCCGGCCAAATTTCCTGATCGGCGAAGGGGAGATGGAGATCGGAATGGGCATCCATGGGGAGCCTGGCGTGGCGCGCGAGCCGCTGAGGCCGGCCGACGCGGTGACCGACGAACTCATGGACAGCATTCTTCGCGAAATGAAAGCAGACCGGGGCGATCGTGTCGCGGTACTCGTCAATTCGCTGGGCTCGACCCCGATGATGGAACTCTACATCATGATGCGGCGCGTGAAGTCCCGGCTCGACGATGCCGGGCTCGTCATCCATACGTCGCTCGTCGGGAATTACTGCACCTCGCTCGAAATGGCCGGCGCGTCGATCACGGTCATGCATCTTGACGACGAGCTTCAGCGATTGATCGACCACCCCTGTGATTGCGCCATGTTTGCGAGGTGATCGATGACATTTACGACCGAAGATCTGCGGCGCTTGTTTGCCGGGATTGCCGAGGATATTGCGGCAGAGAGCGACCATCTCTGCGAGCTGGACGGTGCCATTGGCGATGGGGATCACGGCCTTGCCATGGATGCAGGCTGCCAGGCCGCGGCGAAAGCGGTCGGCGAACTTGACGCCGGGATTGCCCCGACAACCGCATTCAACGTCGCGGCAAAGGCATTCCTGAATGCGGTCGGCGCTTCCTCCGGTCCGCTATATGCCACGGCCTTCATGCGCGCCGGAGCGGCCGCCAAAGACAAGCAGACATTGAGCGATGACGACTTCCTCAGCGTCTTTGCGGCAATGGCAAGGGGAATCCAGGAACGCGGAAAGGCCGAACCCGGTGAAAAGACGATGGTTGACGCCTGGAAGCCCGCGGCTGACGCAGCACTCGATGCCCGGCAGTCGGGAAAGCCCCTCCCCCAATGCTTCGGGGCGGCCGAGCGGGCAGCGCGCGCAGGCTGTGAAGCGACCAGCAACATGACGGCGGCCAAGGGACGGGCTTCGCGATTGGGGGACCGCGTGATCGGGCACATCGATCCCGGCGCCGCGTCCGCCGTCATCATCATCGCCGCGATGGCCAAATTCGCCCAGCGTCGTGATGGTTAGCTCGTCATACCAGTTGACATGTCGATGACTATCTGCAACAAGGGGCCCGGCTTTACAAGAGGAGGACGGTAATGCTGACCCTTTCCGCGAAATTGAAGACTGCGAGCCTCGTTGCGATCGCCGTGGCGTCACTATCGGCCACGCCGGTTCTTGCTGAAGACATCACGCTCTGGACCCTCAACTTCGACAACAATGCTGCCAATACGGCCCTGAAGAAGGTGGCGACAGATTTCGAAGCCGCAAACCCCGGAACGCATGTCGAAATCGTCCAGCGTGCCGTCGACGAGCACAAGACGGCCCTGCGCGTCGCTGCAGGCTCCGACAAGGGGCCAGACATTTACTTCAGCTGGGCCGGCCTCGGCCTCGGTGGCGAATATGTGAAGGCCGGTCTGTCTCTGCCCCTCGACAAGTACTATGCCGAGTATAAGTGGAACGACGAATTGTTGCCTTCGGCAGCGGCTTTCGCCGACCTCTATCCCGGCGGCAAGCACGGCGTCCCCTTCACCTTCAAGGGTGAGGCCGTCTATTACAACAAGAAGCTTTTCGAACAGGCCGGCATCAAGGAAGAGCCGAAGACCTACGAGGAATTCCTTGCCGCGGCCGATAAGCTGAAGGCTGCAGGCATTCCAGCCTTCACCTTCGGCGGCACGGTCAACTGGCACGTCATGCGTCTTATGGACGTTATCCTTGAAACGAAGTGCGGTGCTGAAAAGCACGATGCGCTGAAGGCGATGACGCTGGATTGGACCAAGGAACCCTGCGCGACGGAATCCTTCGCGGAGTTCGCCAAGTGGACGAAGGACTATACGCTGCAGCCGTTCATGGGTATCGACAACAAACAGTCCTACAGCCTCTTCACCGCGGGTCGTGCGGCGATGATGCTCGAAGGCGACTGGCTGGTCAGTCAGCTCGACGGCTCCGGCGCCAATCTCGACGACTACGGCATTTTCCCCTTCCCGACCAATACCGACCGCCTCTATGGCTTTGCCGAGTACAATTACATCAGCACCAAGAGCAAGAGCCCTGACATAGCGGCGAAATTCCTCGACTACTTCCTCTCGACCAAGGTGCAGCAGGATCTGCTCGGCCAGCTGAGTTCGACCTCCGTCAACAAGAATGTACAATATGCCAACCAGAAGCCGCTCGAGGCGGAATGGTTGGGTATCTTCCAGAAATACGGCAAAGTGTACATGAACGGCGACCAGGCGTTCCCGCTCGACGTCACGACGGAGTATTTCCGCGTCATCAACGACGTTGCCTCCGGCAACACCGAGCCGGCCGACGCGGCCAAGCAGCTGCAGAGCTTCATAGCAAGCAGAACCTGATTCCTCCAAGGCGCCAGTCAGCCGATCCTCGTGTCGGCGGCTGGCACACCTTTTCATGAGCCGGCAGCGGCTTCACTGCCAGCGCATCGGCCCGAAAATCGGAATCCATTTTTGGAAAGCATGATGCCTAGGTTCAAAGAGTTAGAACGTCGTTTGTGCGTTCCGGGAGGACGCACGGCGCTCTAGGAGGAAAGCATGTCACTTCGACAGTCGACACATGATCCGCGCGTCCAAGCGCTCATCCTGCTCGTGCCGGCCCTGGCAATTTACGCCGTGTTCGCCCTCTATCCGATGCTCAATGTCGTCATCTTGAGCTTCCAGAAGTGGAACGGGCTGGATCCGCAGCGGCAATTCGTAGGGCTTGCAAACTACTCGGCGATTTTCACGAGAGATCCGGTTTTCTGGGTTGCGTTGCGCAACACCGTGATCTGGACCGCGATGAGCCTGATCTTTCCGCCGATGGTCGGACTGCTGCTGGCGCTCAGTCTCAATCAGAAGATATTCGGCCGCAATGGCCTCAGGGCCATCTTCTATCTGCCGGTCATCATCGCGCCGATTGCTGTCGCCACCATGTGGAAATGGATGTACGACCCATTCTTCGGTCTTTTCAGCCAGCTGCTCACCTCGTGGGGCATGCAGGGCTGGATCAAGGACTGGCTGGGCAACCGGGATATCGCCCTTTATTCGGTCTTCGTCGCCTATCTCTGGCAGACGGTCGGCTTCTCGATGGTCCTGTTCCTGGCCGGCCTGCAGAATGTCTCTCAAACACTCGTGGAGGCCGCCCGCATCGATGGCGCCGGCCGCTGGGCGGTGTTTAAGCATGTGACATTGCCGGCATTGCGCCCGACGATTACGATCGTCCTCGTTCTTTCCGTCATCTCGTCCCTGAAGGCTTTCGACATCGTTTACGGCCTGACGGGCGGCGGTCCGGCGCAGTCTACCCAGATGCTGGCGCTCTGGGCGTTCACGCAGGCGATGCAGATCTTCGATTTCGGACGAGGTGCGGCAATTTCGGTCGTGCTGCTGCTGATCACCATGGCCGTCGTCATTCCCTATCTCAAATGGACCCAGAAGCACGAGGAGGTTGAATCGTGACAGCAGTGCCGAGCGACCAGACCGCAGTGCATTTGCAGGTCGAACCATCGTCGATGAAGCGGGATCCCATTCTGATCGGCCTCTGGATTACGCTTGTTGTCGTGGCGCTCGTCTGGGTCGCGCCATTCGTCTTCATCGTCTTCACCTCCTTGAAGACGCCGGCGGCGGTGACGGGCACGGGCGCTTTCGTGCCGCCAACCGAGGTCGCTTTCGAAAACTACAGCGCTGCATGGAGCCGGGGCAACTTCGCAAGCTCCTTCTTCAACAGCGTCATCATAACGATCATCAAGGTGCCGCTCGGACTGCTCCTTTCGGCGATGGCCGCCTATGCCCTTGCCAAGATTAAGCTGAAGATCACCAAGGCCCTGCTGCTGCTTGTGGTGTTCGGCACGATGATCCCCTTCCAGGTGATGCTTGCGCCGCTCTTTACCCTGGTGAATTCACTCGGCCTGATCGACACCTATCCGGGCGTCATCCTTCCCTACATCGCCTTCGGGGTTCCCTATCAGGTTTTCATCCTGCACGGCTTTTTCAAGAGCATTCCCAAGGAGCTGTCGGAAGCAGCGCTGATCGACGGTGCGAGCCACTTCATCATCTTCAGACGGATCTTTCTGCCGGTGTGCCTGCCCGTGCTCGCCGCATTGCTCATCCTCGACTTCGTCTCCACCTGGAACGAGTTCGCCATGGCGCTGGTGCTGCTCCAGGATCAGCACATGTGGACCTTACCGCTCGGCCTGATGTCGTTTCAGGGGCAGTTCTCGAGCAATTACGGCCAGCTCAATGCGGCCATAGTGATGACCGTCCTGCCGGCGACGATCGTCTATCTCATCTTCCAGCGTTACTTCGTCACTGGCCTGACCTCCGGCGCCGTCAAAGGCTAGGGCCACGAAAAGCATTTCACGAGGAGAATATTCTATGTCTGATGCAGCAGTCGAAAAATGGGGTGTGTTCGAGGCCTCCTTTGATGGACCCTCCGGCGGCAATCCCTATCTCGACGTGGCATTCGATGCCGTGTTCACCCATAAGAGCCGCGAAGTCCGCGTGCCGGGCTTCTATGACGGCAACGGCACCTACCGTATCCGCTTCATGCCGGACATCGAAGGCGAGTGGTCGTTTCTGACCCGTTCCAAGACTGCTGCACTCGACGGCAAGACCGGCGCATTGACCGCGACCGAGCCTTCGGCCGGCAATCACGGCCCGGTGCGCGTGCGCAACAAATTCCACTTCGCCTATGCGGACGGCACCCCGTTCCTGTCCTTCGGAACGACCTGCTACGCCTGGACGCACCAGCCGCTCGACATGCAGAAGCAGACCCTCGAAACCCTCAAGAAGGCCCGCTTCAACAAGATGCGGATGGGCGTGTTTCCGAAGGATTATCCCTATAACGTCAACGAGCCGCTGCACGCCTGCTTCGAACGCGGAGCGGACGGGAAGGAAGACTTCGACCGCCCGAACCCCGCCTCGTTCCAGCACTTCGAGAAGCAGGTCGCAGGACTCTGCCAGCTGGGGATCGAAGCCGATATCATCATCTTCCACCCCTATGACCGATGGGGCTATGCCGACATGTCGGCCGAACAGGATTTTCGCTATGTCGAATATCTGGCCGCTCGTCTCGCCGCCTACCGGAACGTCTGGTGGTCACTTGCCAATGAATATGATTTCCTCATCGATACGAAGCCGATGGAGCAGTGGGATCGCTACTTCCACATCCTGGAAGAGAACGACCCTTACCAGCACCTGCGCTCCATCCATAATGGCGACGTGACGGCGAATTTCGACCATCGCAAGCCATGGGTGACGCACACCTGCATTCAGAACCCTGACGTCAAGCGGACGCAGGAATGGCGCGATGCCTACGGCAAGCCTGTCGTCAACGACGAGCCGGAATATGAGGGCGACATCCTGCAGTCATGGGGCAATCTCAACGCGCAGGAGCTCGTGCATCGCTTCTGGATCACCATGGCGCGTGGCGGCTATGCCGGTCATGGCGAAACCTATTCCCATCCGGAGGATCTGATCTGGTGGGCCAAGGGCGGGGAATTGCGCGGCGAAGCGTGGAAGCGCATCGCCTTCCTCCGAGACATCCTGGAAGCCGATGTCAGGCACGGCCTCGAGCCGCTCGGCATCATCGGCGAATGGCCCTGGTCCCGCGTGTCGGGCGCCCGCGACGGCGACGGCGATTTTCGCCTGATCTATTTCGGCGAGCATCAGCCGGTGATCTGGTCCACGGGCCTGCCCGTCGACGGCGACGATTATGATGTCGATCTCATCGACACGTGGGAGATGACGATCACGCCGGTCGAGAAGGTGGAGGCGCCCGTTCCGCATCCGACGCGCCATGGCTCGGTCGTGCGCGGCGGCAAGCCGGACGCTGCCTTCGGCGTCAAGATCCCGCGCAAGCCATACCAGGCTCTGCGCGTGCGCAGGAAGCGCTAGAAGATGGCAAGGGGTACGAAATGTCTGGCTTGAGCATCAGAAACGTCAAGAAATCCTTCGGCACGGTCGACATCATTCATGGTGTCGACGTCGAGATCGCCGATGGTGAATTTACCATTCTCGTCGGCCCCTCCGGCTGCGGCAAGTCGACATTGCTGCGCATGATTGCGGGGCTCGAGGATATCACCGCCGGCCAGATCAGCATCGACGGCCGGGTCGTAAACAATCTGCAGCCGAAGGATCGCGATATCGCGATGGTCTTCCAGAACTATGCGTTGTACCCGCAGATGACGGTCTCCCAGAACATGGGATTTGCGCTCGAGCTCGCCGGAGTCAAGCGACCGGAAATCGAACAGAAGGTCGGTGAGGCGGCCGCAATTCTCGGATTGCAGCCGCTTCTCGATCGAAAGCCGGCTCAGCTGTCGGGCGGACAGCGACAGCGCGTCGCGATGGGCCGCGCCATCGTGCGAGATCCGAAAGTCTTTCTCTTCGACGAGCCACTCTCCAATCTGGATGCGAAACTGCGCGTGAAGATGAGGGCGGAGATCAAGGCTCTGCACCAGCGCCTGAAGACCACGATCGTTTATGTCACCCATGACCAGATCGAAGCCATGACCATGGCTGACAAGATCGTCGTGCTCCACGGCGGTCGCGTCGAACAGATCGGCAGTCCGCTCGAACTCTACGATCGACCACGCAACATCTTTGTCGCAGGTTTCCTCGGTTCCCCCGCGATGAACTTTCTCGAGGGGACCATTGACGGTACCGGGACGCCTCTAATGTCGCTGCCGGGCGGTTCCCGCGTGCCCCTCTCGCGGGCTCCGGCCAATTCCGCCAACAGACCGCTGACGCTGGGTATTCGTCCCGAAGACATCAGCTTCGGCGGTGAGAACGGCGTGGATGCGGTCGTCAAGGTAGTCGAACCGACAGGATCGGAAACCCATGTCGCCGTGGAGCTCGAAGGCAGGGAACTGACATGGGTCGTTCGCGAACGTGTCGACCTGGTTCCGGAGCAGCGGGTGAAGCTCTCTTTCGAAACCGCCAAGGTTCATTTCTTCGACCGAGAGACACAGCAGCGTTTGAGCGCCTGAATAAGGCGCGTCAGCAGGTTCGTCGAACGCGGAGCCGGAATTTGCCCTTGCAGACCAAATAGTGCCTTGTACTCTCTAATCTCGCCAATAGGCTGTTGGTCGAAGACGAGGTAGCCAGGACATGCGCATTCGAAGGGCAGTCTCTGCTGACGCGGAGGAGCTGAGCTGTCTCCTGAACGAAATCATCCGGGCCGGCGGAACAACCGCACTCGAGACGCCGCTTTCGGCTGCCGAGTTCGCGGACTGGTTCATCGATGGCGAGTTTCCTCTTACCTGCCATGTTGCAGAGCACGAGCAGTCGCTCGTCGGTTTTCAGTCGCTGAGCTTATACGGCGATCCGCCGAAAGGCTTCGCCGACATCGCGACCTTTGCTCGCATGAACCCAAGAACCCCAGGCGTCGGCAGCGCTCTCTTCCCCGCAACCCGAGCGGCAGCGGAAGAGCTCGGGCTCGAATTCATCAATGCCAACATTCGCGCCGACAACGTCAGCGGTCTTGGCTATTACGCGAAGATGGGATTCGAGACCTATGATCGGCTCGTCCAGGTTCCGCTTCAGGACGGAACACCCGTCGACAGGATCAAGAAGCGTTTCAGAGTGGACGCCAGGCACCACACGATACCCGACGCCTGAAACATGTCGATGGCGCTGTGGGAGTGCCTGGCATCCAAGGGCCGGACCGGTTCAGCCTTGCTCAGCGTCACCCGCTGTCGGGGACCGACAGGCCGGTGCTGCCTCTTTGCAGGCCACACTTTGATGTGCGGCGACGAAGTTAAATTTTGCAGCCTGGGGAATATTAACCTCATGAAGAAACAACATACTTTCCTGTAATGGAAGCAAATCAGCAATTAGCTTCCGTCATGAGTTCCCTCTTCGAGAAGACTATCCACTATCCATAGGGGTCAAGCATCGGGATAGAGATGGATTTGGAGCCACAAAGACGTAAAAAAGGAACAGGTCAAAGCCATGCCCGGAGATTTGCCCATGCCGACTGCGATGTTCACGGCCGACGAACTGGCGGTGATCCGCCGCGCTTACGCCCATCAGGTGGTGGCAACCGCCGCAACGACGAACCCACGGATCGAAGCTGCCTTTGCCACCGTCCCGCGTGAAAAATTCCTCGGTGCGCCGCCATGGCAGATCGCCAACCTGGGCGGCGGGTATCGCCCCCTCCCCTCCTCCGACTTGGTTCTGGCCTATCAGGACGTGCTATTCGCCTTGCAGTCCGACAAGGGCGTCAACAATGGCAGTCCCTCCCTGCATGCCCGACTCCTGGCAGAGCTGGACATACAGATCGGCGACCGCATCGCGCATATCGGCGCCGGCACCGGTTATTACAGCGCCGTTCTCGCAGAGTTAGTCGGCACTTCCGGTCATGTCTACGCCGTCGAGATGGATCCCGATCTGGCTGCCCACGCTCAAGCAGCGCTTGCTGATCGGGCCAATGTCAGCGTCGTTAACGCCGACGGCAGTCAATGGCCGCAGCAAGAGGTGGATGGGATCTATGTGAATTTCGCCGTCGCGCGGCCGGCGGCACCTTGGATCGAAGGGCTGCGACCTGGAGGGCGTCTGGTGCTACCACTCGGCGTACCACGCCAAGACCGACCGCCGAAAGGCGGCCGTCATGCGTCCCATGGTGCTGCACTTCGTATCGAGCGCGGCGAGGGTGGATTTGCGGCGCGCTGGATCAGCACAGCCTATTTCGTCTGCGCCAACGGCGGATTGACAATCGACGATAACGAGATCGAGGCGCTGACCGCCGCCTTCAAGCGCGGCGGCATCGAGTTCGTCAAAAGCCTGCTCTGGAAGACAGAGCCGCGGATAGGGCGCTGCTGGTATATCGGCGACCAATGGGCGCTCTGCTATGACGACGTCTGAGCCATCCGCGCCGGCTCGGCAACACCGATCGCCCATCTCTGCGGGGAACGGGAGTGACGTAGCACGCCGCGGCACCGAAGAGCTTGACGTTCTCGACACCATCCCTCCTTCGACCGGCGCGATCAGCTAGCCGCACTTCTGACCGACGATGACGTCGCAACCCTCAGACATCCGGCGCAAGGCGTGGACGACAACACACTGAGCGCCGACCTCGGATCTGGCTATCTCGAAGCTTAGCCCAGGCTCGTCACCGGCACCCTTCCCTGCCCGGTGCGGAGAGCCTGCCGTGTTAATCGACATCCATCATCTCTCGGATTCAGCGCGCGCCAAGGATCGGAGCCACGGCATACCGACTGAGATCAAGATGAGATTGGCCGCAGACGGCGCGTTGAAATGCAGCGGCCGGCGCAGGTCAGATATGGCGCAGCAACAGCTGAGTTGATCGGCTCTGATAGGCCGGCGCGACTGACTAGGGCATTCGGCACCTCCTCCTGGAAGGCGCCGACAGACCGGCGGCTGAGATCAGCAAGCGGCGGCGGCCGCGCCATCGTCTGTCAGTGGCGCTCTCGGCGCATGGCTTGCTCGCCAGCGATCTCACGAGACAAGTATGCGCGGCTCTCCTGCTGGAGGCGATGCGGCGGTCGCGGCACAAATCGACGGCGCAGACAACCAATCGCCGGCTCAAGCCTCCCTGATCTCGACACGTCTCGCGAGGTCGGATCGAGACGAGTGAATGAGGTGCGTAGCCTGTTCGGCCGCGGGTTGCCACAATGACAAAAGCCCGGCGCGGGAGAGATGCGCCGGGCTTCGATAGTGACCGACAGCCTGGGAGGAGAAGCGCTGCCCGTCGGACCGGAGCGGCTAGGAGGGGAAGTGCTTCGGTCCATCACGAGGTAATGCCGCAATGCGGCAAATTCAAGCCTGGCGGTTGCAGGATGTCGCAGACGACGGGCCTTCACCCGCACGCGATCAGGGCTAGGCGAGGGGTTGTCCGCGGACAACTTGCCGGGCGGCAATCATGGTGAAGGAAGTTCAACAGCTTTCAGCGGGCCGATCTACCCCACCAGGAGATGATTGGTGAGGGCATAGGGCAGCAAGAACCGCGCGCACGAATGGAGATTGCTTCAATGATCGACGACGATCCGCCCTGGAGCTGCCTTGCCCAATCCCTCCCCGCCTAAGGGCGTGGCCTCGCTTGCCTCCACCTGACTGAGGCCGAATTGGCCCAGATACCGAACAAGGCAATCGCCACTCTGGCCGATCTGGCGCCGATGACCAATGGCGGCGAAAACATCCAACCATCCGCCACAGCACATGCGGATGCTGCCGTCGGCTTTCAGCCATCCGCTGCATGATCACAGGCATCGGCCTCTAGCCTACAGACCCCGGGAAGAAGGACCAATCGGCATAACTGGACGGACGAGCCGATCGATGCACCGCAAACTGACAGGCGGTTGGGTTCGCCGCCATCACGCGCCGCCTCTCCCCAGCCTCATCCAGAGCCCCCCAGAGACCTCGAAGGACGGGGCCGTCCGGCGCCGCGCTTGCCAGATCTGCCCGGGGTTAAGACTGAAGCGTAGCCGCCAGCCAAGCAATCTCAGCCGGGCGGCGGGCGGCCTCGATTGCCTCATCAAGGAGGCGCAAGAATAGGAGGGATGACGCCGCCTCGGCGCCATGCCATCCTTGCCGCGGATCCCTTTCGGTGAGCGACGCCGCAGCGCCGTCAGCCCGCAGTCCCTCCTCGAATGGACGGCGCTCCGCTCCCCCTAAACGGGGAGCAGGTTCTTGGCATCGCGGATCTGTCGGCAGACCCGACGGAGCCCTTCGGAACCCTTGGAGCCGAATACGCCCAAGCCTATTCGGCAACGCGCATGAACCCGCTGTTCTACAACACCAGGCAGAGCCATCGGGGCCGCCGTAATGCCGCAAGTCCATGGCAGGCATCGGCGGGGCGATATCAGCGTTATTTTCCCGGCCGCGGTAGCCAATTGCTGCGGAGGTCGGCTTGGGTGAAAACAACCTGGCGGCTATCACGTTGATCATCCGGTTGTCCGCGGACAACGGCACGGTGAGACGACATTCGGCCTGCAATTGGGGTTTACGGATTCGCCTGAAATAGCGCACGAAGTCGGCTGCCCAAACGCCATGGAGCCGGCTTCTGTGCTGCAGTCAGATGGCAACGCGGCTGCCTTGCCGTCATCCGCATTCGGTTCTTCATGCGACCGAGCCGAAGGATCTTGCGGAAGGGGAGGGGCCGTCCTTCGATCCTGCAGGATCGGCGGTTCACGACCGAATCCTTCGGGTGCATCAGCCCATTGCGAACGGGGTGCCCACAGATATAGATCGGCCGTCCGTAAGCGCACCTGACCCAGCGGCGGCTATCGCCGATCTGATTGCGGCAGCGAGCCGAGCATATGTGGAAACGGTAGCCTCCGGTCAGTTCTGTTCTGGGATATGCACCCATGGCGCCACGGCCTCGCCGCCATGTCAGATGGGGCGGCGCCCGTCATTGATGCACGTTATTTGATGACGCGCAGCCCCTCGCTCTCAGGCAAGGTGGACGACCTGCGTTAGTTAGTCCCGGCCGATATTCCGGGAGATGATCCTGCGCCTTCGAAAGGGGTGCTGGAGATGCCCAGCAATGAACTGCTGAAGCAGCGGCTCCAGTGACGGCCGGGGGAGGGGCCGCCGATGGCACATAACGCCAAGCTGCGAGCTTGCCGACGTCCGGAGCAGCGCGCATCATGTCACCACCGCCTTGCCGCGCAGTTGCTTTCGCGTTGCGACTTGGTCGATCGTGATGCTCGTACTGTCGATTGCCGAGACGCTATCAAGCGACCACCATGGCCATCGAGATCGCGTCCGGGGGCAGGGCAGTGTCTCGGTCTCAACGACGCTTGGCCATGGCGCCGAGCAAAAGCTCGCAGGGCGAACCCGGCATTTGCCGTTGATAACGCAAACGGCTATTGCAGGCCGTTGCCACCGACGCTATTGTTTTGTTGGCTTGCTGCACAGCGCATCGACTGCAGGTGCCGGTCTCCGGCATCGGACGGCAGCAGGCGGAATTCAGGTCCAAGTCGCGCTCCCGATGCGAGCTGCGCGCCAATATGCCGCCTCGCGGCCGCCAAGCCGCTCTATCGGTAGACCTGCGAAAAAGACACCCAGCAACGCAGTAACGAAACTAAAGTCCAGATTCGCTTCCGTAGCAGGAGGCGATCTCAGTAATATCAATGGTTTGTGATTTTTTAAACCACTTAGTATTCCTTGCTTTAGCGGTAAGCGGGGCTGATTTGGTGGCCATGCCGACACAATCAGCATGTCTGACGCCGAGCAGGGTGCTCGAAGGGCCGAGAGCGTTCAGGCGCGAGCTGCAACCAGGGAGGCGAGGGGTGCAACAGCATGATCTTCGTCACTGATCCCCAGCCGATCGCCGAGATAGTGCCAGAACGACAGGCCGAGCTTTTGGCAGGTCTTCATCAGGCCGAGCATGCTGTCACGCGCTTGGCGACCGTTGCGACTGACCGTGCCGCCGGAAATCTTTCGCTTGATGACAAATCCGCGCAGATCTCTTTCCGACGCATTGGTATGGAGCGGGGTTTCAGGCCGCTCGAGAACCCGCAGCAGTTCTGCCTTGCGGCGTCTCAGTCGAAACAGCAGTTTGTCGAGGTCGCCATAACCGGTGCGCAGCGAGAAAATCCGATCGAACCGGGCCTGAAGGCTCCGGGCTGCACGCGGATCAGGTCTTCGCTGATAGGCTTTCAGGGCCTTGTAAAAGCGCCAGATGAGATCCCGCAGGGTTTCGACATGCCGTACTTGGCCGGGTGTCGCCGGCATCAGTTTGTGCAGCAACCGTTCGGCGTGGACCCAGCACAGCGCATGGGTGCCGACGCGGAACTGTCCGGCATCGTCGGAGACAATCACCGCATTGCCGACCAGACCATGATGGCGGATGGCGCCCCAGATGCCGGCCTCGGCAAACGGGCGGATTATTTCTTTGTCGAAGATGTCGATACCATTGGCGGCCAGATACTCGAGAAACGGAACCTGATTGGCAAACCGCCGCGGTTGGCGTGTCTTCAACCGCGCCAGAAGGGCGGGGTCGACCTGACGGTCTTCCAGAAAGGTGAAGGCGGCATCGTTGAGAACATAGTCCTGATAGTTGCCGCGCAGCAGGGCCAGAAAGTTCAGCCGCGACTTCGACGGCGCCGTGCGGAAGGCAGTGAAATGTTCGCCGCCGATTTGTGTCGTGTGGAAATTGCGGTTGGCATGACGGGCGCCAGTGTCGTCAACCGTGACAAAGGGAGCCGAGATCAGGCCCGCATGCAGCACGGCAGCATCCTCGGCATGAAAGCCATCCAGCCGCTCTGTCAAAAACCGGATGACCTGGCGTTTGGTCGCGATCATCGCTAGCGATGACGCTGTAATTTCGATACCGACATCGTTCAGCAAGGTCGTCAATCGCTGCGTCGTCACCTGCCCATGGCTATGAAGCATCAGGCAGAAGCGACGCAGACTGGCGCCGTAGCCGCCCTTTATCCCCGCAGGCAGCGGCGCGACGATCGTGCGTCCATCCGGAGCCACCCAGCATTCGCGGCGATAGCGCACCACTTCGGCCCGCACAACCAGATCCCGCACCACGCAATCCTTGTAGCCCTTGAAGCGCGATCCGGGTGGTGCGTTGGCAGGCAGCACCTCTTCGCGCGTGACGCTGCTCTTGTCGCCTTTCGGCCCGCGACGCCGCGCAGGCTTTCGGCTGCCGGCAACCGTTTTGTCACTCGTTGCCTGGTCCATACCCGACGGCCTGAAGGGTGGGCGTGGCGGCAGGTTTTTGAGCCGCGCAATCTCGTCGCGCAGAAGCTGGTTGTCGACCTTCAGCCGCGTGTTCTCTACCCTGAGCAGGTCGTTGTCTTCACGAAGCTTTCGGTTGTCAGCCTCAAGCTTCTCGATCCGGATTTCTGCCCGATCAGCCCGCTCCACCAGACCAGTCACCAACTCCCGCAGCGCCTTCAGCGACAGCGTGTCGGCATGCTCGGCCATGGGGAGGCGGCGCTTCGTCATAAAGGAAGTGAATCATGATTCACAAAAAACAGGAATCCCTTCTGCCACCAGATCTGCTCCAGTTACCTTTAGCGCTTTAGCGGCTTTAGCGATACTGAGCGCGCAGTGGCGGCGCGGCTTGACGAGGCCTCAATCGTTCCCAATCGCTACTGCCTGACCCGACCGGGGGAACCGGATTGACCTCGGCTCACCTTTAATGTCCGCAGGAAAGCAACGGCTTGCATCCTTTAGCGGCACCCTGCGTTATCTCCGCACCAGATCGGAGAACATCCTCATGCCAGATGTGCTTCACTTCAGGAGATTCCCCATTGCGGCGACAGTGATGGCCGCAGCGATTGGCGCATTTGTCTTGATGCAGGCAACTGAGCGGAGGTCGGTCGCCCCGTCTGCGGATACCCGCCGCGCAGCTGACGATCATGGCCGCAGCGCCAGCACGCCCGAGGCTATCCCGTTCAGCGGCCTTCGCGACGTGTTCTGGCGCGTCTTCCACGAGGTCCTCGCCGACCGGGTCACGCTGATTGCCGCGGGCGTGACCTTCTATCTGCTGCTGGCGCTGTTTCCAGCCATGGCGGCTTTGGTCTCTCTCTACGGGCTGGTTGCAGATCCGACCACCATATCCGAACATCTTCGCGAATTGGCTGGCCTCATGCCATCAGGAGCGTTCGATCTTCTTGCCAATCAGATCAAGGAACTCGTCGATCGGCGCGACGCTACGCTCGGCATCACCTTCTTCGTCGGCCTCGGCATTGCCCTCTGGAGCACGCATAGCGGTACGCTGGCGATCTTCGACGCGATGAACGTCGCCTATGAGGAGGAAGAGAAGCGGGGGCTTGTCCGATTGAACCTGATCGGCCTCTGCTTCACCTTGTGCGCGATGCTTTTGACAGTTGTCATGGTGGCGCTCGTCGGGATCATGCCTATTGTCCTCTCCTATCTCTGGCTCGATCAATTCAAGGAGCACATGGCCCTTCTCATGCGATGGCCGCTGCTCCTGCTGGTCGTCGCGGCGGCCGTTACATCAGTCTATCGCTTCGGCCCCAGCAGGGAGCCTGCCAAGCTCCGGTGGATGACGTGGGGCGCGGCTCTGACCACGGTCGCCTGGACCGCCATGTCCCTCGGCTTCTCCTACTATCTGGATCATTTCGCCAATTACAACGCGACATACGGAACGCTCGGCGCACTGATCGGCTTCCTCATCTGGATCTGGCTTTCCGTCGTCATTCTCATCGTCGGAGGGGAGCTGAACGCCGAACTGGAGCATCAGACCGCGAAGGACACGACGACGGGAGCGCCGCTGCCGATGGGATCGCGCGGGGCCTATGTCGCGGACACTCTGGGCAAGACTGTGAGCTGACCGCGATGATTGCTCCTCTCATATGGTTTTGATGTATTCTGCCGTTTCTGCAGTCCCGACACAGGAGACGATGATGACCGCCCCGCATCCTTCCAAAACTCATATCGGCAATCATGCGCTGCATCCCGAGACGCAGATGCTGAATTACGGCTACGATCCCGAACTTTCGGAAGGGGCGGTCAAGCCACCGGTGTTTCTCACCTCCACCTTCGTTTTCAATACCGCCGAGGATGGCCGGGACTTCTTCGATTATGTGTCGGGCCGCCGCGAGCCGCCTGAGGGGAAGGGGGCCGGCCTCGTCTACTCACGCTTCAACCATCCCAACAGCGAGATCGTCGAGGACAGGCTTGCCGTCTTCGAACGGACGGAAAGCGGCGTGCTGTTTTCATCCGGCATGGCGGCGATCGCCACTACTCTGCTCGCCTTCGTCCGGCCGGGGGATGCGATCCTGCATTCGCAGCCGCTCTACGGGGGAACCGAAACATTGCTGGCCAAGACTTTTCTGAACTTCAGCGTCGCCGCCATTGGATTTGCCGACGGCGTCAGCGAAGGATCGGTGCAAAAGGCGGCGGAAGAGGCGATGGCCAAGGGCCGCGTCTCCGTCATCCTGATCGAGACGCCTGCCAATCCGACCAACAGTCTGGTCGATGTCGCGATGATCCGACGCGTGGCCGACATGATTGGTGCAAGACAGGGCCATATGCCGATCATTGTCTGCGACAACACCCTACTCGGACCGGTCTTCCAGCGGCCGATCGAGCACGGCGCCGATATCTCGCTCTATTCGCTGACCAAATATGTCGGTGGACATTCGGATCTGATCGCCGGCGCCGTTCTTGGTCGCAAGGCGGTGATCAAGCAGATCAAGGCCCTGCGCGGCGCGATCGGCACGCAGCTCGATCCACATTCCTGCTGGATGCTCGGCCGTTCGCTGGAAACGCTGCAGCTTCGCATGGAGCGGGCCAACAGCAATGCGCGGGCCGTTGCCGACTTTCTGCGTGATCACCCGAAGGTCGAGAAGGTTCACTACCTGCCCTACCACGATCCGGAATCGCCGGCCGGCCGGACCTTCATCGCGCAATGCACCGGCGCGGGCTCCACCTTCTCTTTCGACATCCGCGGCGGTCAGCCCGCCTCGTTTAAATTCCTGAACGCGCTGCAGATATTCAAGCTCGCGGTCAGCCTCGGGGGCACGGAATCGCTCGCAAGCCACCCGGCAACGATGACGCATTCCGGCGTGCCCGCCGATATCCGGGAGCGGATCGGCGTTCTGGAATCGACGATCCGGCTGTCGATCGGCATCGAACATCCGGATGATCTGGTGGCGGATCTGGAACTGGCGCTGCAGGGCGCCTGATGGGGCGGGAGAAATCGATGCCCGGCGGGGCGCCGGGCATCGTGGGTCACGTCACTTGTCGTCGGTCGTCAGTTCCGTCTCGTCGGTGTTCAGCACGAAGACCGCAAGCAGTCGCGCCGGCTTTGTCTTGCTGGCGTTCTTGCTGACGGCGTGATGATCGCCCGGAAATTCGGGAAAGCTTTCGCCTGCTTTATAGACCTTCTCCGGCCCGTCATTGACCTTGCTGGTGATCGCCCCTTCGAGAACGGTGGCGTAGATGAAGGCCGAGGCCGGGTGCGTATGGCCGGGCGACGAGCCGCCCGGTGCATATTCGACGAGCACGGCCCGCATGCTCTTGCCGGGAACATTGGGAAGCTTCTGGTCGAAAACGACGCGAACCTTCGCGTCGCCGCCTGCGGCATAAGCCTGAGTGCCGGCGGCAAGGACAATCGCAAGCGCTGCTGCCGAGATCATTTTTTTGAGCATGTCTGGTCTCCTCAGTTGATGGGAAAGGGTCGCCTGGCGCCCGGTGTCAGGCGCTCTTCTTCTGGGGCGGCTGTCGGCTCAGCCAGTCGTCGAAGCGGATCTGGCCAAGCCGCGCCTTGGCGCCGGTCACGAGCGAATTGTCCTCGAGCTCCACGCCGAAGTAGCGGGCATGCGGATCCGCCATCACTTGCCGCGGATCATTCGTCGCCTTGAAGAGACTCGTCACGATTTCGGTGAGGCGGACTTTCTCCGGCCCGCCGATCTCGATCGTGCCGTTCACAGGCGTGCTGAGCGCCACCTCGGCCATGACGTCGGCGACGTCGTCCGAGGCGATCGGCTGCACATAGGCCGGCGACAGATGCACGCTCTGGCCGACGGTACCCGACTGGGCGATGCCAGCCATGAATTCATGGAACTGGGTGGAGTGCACGATGGTGTAGGGTATCCCGGAGCTCTTGATCAGCTCCTCCTGGGCCATCTTGGCGCGCATGTAGCCGCTGCCCTGCAGCCGTTCCATACCGACGATCGACAGCGCGATGTGATGCTTGACGCCGGCGGCAGCCCCTGCCTTGAGCAGATTGCGGCCGGACGTCTGGAAGAATTCCAGGACGGCCTTGTCCTCGAACGAGGGCGAGTTTGCGAGATCGAGAACCACCTGTGCTCCAGCGAGAGCTTCCGCTAGGCCCTTGCCGGTGATCGTGTCCACACCCGAGTTCGGCGAAGCCGCCAATACCTCGTGCCCCTTGTCGCGCAATCTTTCCACGGTCTTGGAGCCGATGAGGCCAGTGCCGCCGATAACGACGATTTTCATGTTTAGTCTCCTTGTCCTTTACGAGGATGTCCTCTGGTGACTTGAAGGTGAGCAGGCAACTGCTCGGCATGCCCACCGCGTCCCCAATGAGCGAAGCGACTTCATCGGGACCGTCGCCGGTGCGGCCGGTAACCGATGGGCAGTAGGATGCGCCGGATCGCGGTCCCAAACTATTCTTCCTCGGTCGCTGTCACCCTATGCGAACGCAGTAGGCCAGCTGGCCGAAATGGCGGAACATCACGTCAACAGGCATCGGCCTGATAAACCGTTGGGGCAGATGGTCGACCCGCAAGGCAAGGCGTATTCACTGGCCTGCAAGCCGAGGCTTGCGTCATCAATGCTCTCACGATGGAGATAAGAATGATCAAGCGTCTGAACTTCATGGCCCATAAGAACAACGGCATCGACGGCCTCGTGGCCGTTGAAGGCTGGATTGCCAAAAGCTTCGATCCGAAGTTGCTCGAACTCGTCAAAGTGCGCGTTTCCCAGATGAACGGATGCGCTCACTGCCTGCACATGCACCGCCAGGACGCGCTGAAGCTCGGCGAAACGGATGACCGGCTGCTGCTTCTGAACGCGTGGCGGGAGTCGCAGCTTTTCACCACTCGGGAGCGGGCCGCACTCGCCTGGGCCGAGGCTCTCACTCAGATCGCGAAAAGCCATGCGCCGGATGATGTTTATGAAGAGGCGCACGCCAACTTCGCGGATGACGAGCTCGTGGCCCTTTCGATCGGTGTTGCGATGATCAACGCCTGGAACAGGCTGGCGATCGGCTTTCGGCTTCAGCATCCGGCAGATCACAAACGCGCCGCCGCCTGACTGTCTGCGCCTTCGGCGGATCAAGAAAGCTGGGTTGCCTCGAACATGGTAGTCAGTCCGATGCCTCCGCCGATACCGATCATCGCCAGGGCGGTCGCACCGGGCGCCCAACTTCCCCCGGTGTCGCGGATCAACTGGCTGTATAGTCGGGTAACGAGGATTGCGCCGGAGGCGCCGAACGGATGGCCCAAGGCAATTGCTCCGCCGTTCCTGTTGATCGCGTCGGGTGGGATCTCGAGCTGATCCAGCGATGCCAGAACCTGGGCCGCGAAGGCCTCGTTAAATTCGATGGCATTGATGTCCAAGAGCGAGAGCCCGGGCTGACGCTGCAGCAGCTTCCTGGTCGAGGCGACCGGCCCGATGCCGAGCAGATTGGGATCCACACCGGCAGCGGCGCTGTCGATGAAGGCAAGGCCCTTTTCAATGCCCATGCTTCTCGCCATTGCACGGCTCATGACCAGCACCAGGCAGGCGCCGTCGTTCAGCGGGCAGGCATTGCCTGCTGTCACCGAACCATCGGCCAGGAAGACCGGCCGGAGGTTTGCGAGCGCCGGGAGGGATGTGGAAGCGCGTGGGCATTCGTCCCGTTCGATCTGACCATGGCTGGTGGGAATTTCAACGATCTCGGGTCGAAAGATGCCCGCCTCGGCCGCCTGCACGGCGAGCCGGTGGCTGCGCAGGGCGAATTCATCCTGTCTCTGGCGCGATATACCGAATTGACGCGCGACATTTTCGGCGGCAATTCCCATTTCTGGATCGCCAATCGTTTCAGGCGAAAACCGGGCGCGCCCGTAAAATCGCGGCGGCATCCCATTCGCCTTTGGTCTTTCAACGCGCCATGGCGCGGTGCTGACGCTCTCCACGCCGCCGGCCAGAAAGCACGAACCGGCTTTCGCCTGGATCAGCCGGGCTGCCGTGATGATCGCTTCCAGGCCCGAGCCGCATTGCCGATCGATCGAAACACCCGGAACCGCCATGGGCAGACCTGCGGTAAGCGCTGCCAGCCGCGCGATGTTTCCGCCGCCGCCTGCTGCGTTGCCCACCAGAACGTCGTCTATCGTGTCGGGTGCAATTCCTGTTTCGGAAAGGATCCGATGAATGATCGGCGCAAGCAGGTCTTCCGCCGCGACAGTCGCAAGCGACCCGAAAGCCCGGCCGATCGGGGACCGGTAGGCGGCAACCACGACTGGCTGCCAATCCTCGTCAGGCTGAAAGGCGTAGGACAAGATCGTCTCCAGAAACCACGGCCCGCTCCACTTGCCCCCTCGAGATCTTCCCGCTGCTCGTCATCGGCCAGGACCTTATATGGTAGAATTGCTTGGGGATCTTGTACTTCCCGAGCATCTGCGCGCAATGATCGGCCAGGATTTTCGGGTCCATCGTCTCTCCCGAGACGACGGCGACGATCCGCTGACCGAAATAGGCGTCCGGCAGCCCGAAGACAACGGCATCCTCTATGCCGGGGCAGGCCTTGAGCGCGCTCTCGACTTCGGCCGGATAAACGTTGTTGCCGCCTGATATCATCATGCCGCCCGCCCTGCCGATCACCCGCAGCATGCCATTGGCATCGAGTTCGCCGAGATCCCCGACCGTCGCTCCGGCTTCTGTAACCCGGAAGGCCTGACCGTCGTCGCCCCAGAGATATCCATCCGCGATCAGGTCGCTGTCGACGAATATAGTTCCCGCCACATCGGTCCCGACACCCTTTTCATCGGGATCGCGAATGGAGATTTCCACGCCGGGATAGGTTCGTCCCACCCGGTCGATCGGAAAATCGATCTCGCTGCCGACAAGGGTCGAGACCGTCATGAAACCGAGCTCGGAGGCACCGTAATATTCCCGGATACGGGCATTCGGAAACAGTCGGCGCATGGACTCGACCCCGTTCTTGTCAAGCTTTGCGCCGGCGGTCAGGACATCGCGCAGAGAGGTCAGAGCGGGTTCGCCTGCCCAGGCCCTTGCAATGCCGGCTATATGGGTGGGCACGGCAACCAGCCGTTCGACTTGCCAGGAGGAGAGCGTGCGTGCGACCATGCCCGGATCCCATTTCCGGACCGAATGAAAGGTCCCCCCGGCATCCAAAGCTTCGACCAATGCATAAAGCGCCAGGCCATGCGCGAGGGCTCCCGGGCACATTGTCGACGGCGCGTCTTCGAGCTCGAAAACAAGGCGTCCGCGATCGAGGCTCCGGCGCCATTGTTCGCGCGAGCGATAATAGGCCTTCGGCTCGGCGGTGGTCCCTGACGTGAAGCCGATCAGAAAGATCTTGTCGGCATCGAGCGGCAGCTCGGCTTCACCTTCCGTCGAGGCAAGGTCGAAGGCCTCCGCCCCGGCAGCCACAACGGGAATGCCGAATCTCCGGGCAATTTCGGCGCTCGGCCCGGCATTGTCGTCGACGATCAGAACATCAGGCGCCAGCCGCTCGATTATGCGTTCGATCCTTTCGGCCGGCATCACCGGGTCGATGACCGCGCAGGCATTTGGGAAAGCGGTGGCCGCCGCAAAATACTCGGCAAAGCCGATATGGTTGCCAAGGCTGAGAGCGGCAAGCTTCTCCACACCGGGCAGATCGAGCGGGCGGCGGTTCAAGCGAGGGAGATCTTGGACAAACCGATAGATTGCCTTGGCGCGCACATAGAGCTCGCCATAGCTGAGCGAGTGCCCGTCGATCACCAGCGCCGGCTTGTCCGGTGTCTCCGTTGCATGTCGAAGAAGCTGCGCATGGATCGGCATGGACACCCGCGGGTTTGAATGATCGGCTGTCAGCCTGGAGACAGAGCGACTCTGGTCGCTTCCGGAATCGGCGTCGGGCGGCTGTCGGAGACGCCGACGCAGACCCAGACGAAATGCGCCGATGCGCAATGGGCGCCATCGCGCTGGCGAAAGAGTTCTATGGCAAAGGACAGGCTCGTGCGCCCGATTTTCTCCACATCCACCTTTGCGTCGACAACATCGTCAAGGTCGATTGGGCTGTGAAAGGTGATCTCCGCCTTCTTCACGTGATAGGCGACGCCGGAGGAGGTGTGACGGAAATGGCTGAGAATCTGCCGTTGCCGCAGGAACTCGACGACCGCATCCTCGCAATAGTCGAGATAACGGGAGTTGTGGACATGACCATAGATGTCGATGTCTCGCATCGAGACCCGGAACGATGCTAAAGGCCTGTCGTCAACGCTCATTCGATCACCGAAAATTCGACGGGGTGATCTAACCGCAGTGTGTGGGGGATGCAATGCAATATCAGGCAGTCGTGCGAAAATTCGGCCCGGCTCAGGATGTCGTCGAACTCGAGCAGGCTGCGCTGCCGCCGCTGCGGCGCGACCAGGTGAGGGTGCGTCTGCTGGCGCGGGCGATCAACCCGTCCGATATCATAACCATATCAGGAGCCTATAGCGGACGCACGACATTGCCCTTCATTCCCGGCTTCGAAGCGTTCGGAGTGGTCGAACAATGCGGTGAAGAGGTTCATGGGCTTTCCCCCGGGGCACGCGTGCTGCCGGTGCGCAGCGCGGGCGGGTGGCAGGAATTCAAGGATACCGACCCCGGCTGGTGCCTTCGTGTGCCGGACGAGCTCACCGACTTCGAGGCTGCGACGAGCTACGTCAATCCGATGACGGCCTGGTTGATGCTGCATGCCAAGATCGGGCTGAGGCCGGGCATGCGCATCGCTATCAATGCCGCCGCCTCTTCGATCGGAGCAACATTGATCGGTCTCGCCAACGCCGCAGGCGTGGAGCCGGTGGCCATCGTCCGGAGCGAAGGATCACTTGAGCGCCTGCGCGGCCGGGTCGAGGCTGTCATCATCGATAGGGAGGAAAGCGAAAGTGATCTGGTCGCCGGGTTCGCCGGCCTGCATGGGCTCGATGCAGTGCTCGACTGCGTCGGAGGAGCGCGTGCCGCGACCCTCGCCGGCGCACTGCGGCCGGGCGGACGTTTCGTGCATTACGGTCTGCTCTCGGGGCAGAGCATCCCGAATTCATTCTGGGCGTCCCATCCCGATATCGCCTTTTCCTATTTTCACCTCCGGGAATGGGTTCATTCGCAAGCCATGGGCGATGTCCAACAGGCCTATTTGGAGGTCGCGGCGCAGATCGTTTCGAAGGTCATCGAGACCGAGATACGAGAGGTATTCCCTTTGGAAAATGTCCGGCAAGCCCTGCGGTCCGCTCTCCCCTTCCGAACGGGCGGCAAGGTTCTGCTGGCCTGACGAATGCGGTCACTAGGAGTTTTCGTGTCGTTGCCGCGCGCTAATGATTGCCGGGTGGTTCTGCTCGGCCCATCCGATCAGGGTTTTCATGGGGATGAGGAAGGATCGCCCCAGCTCCGTCAGTTCATATTCCACGCGAGGCGGGACCTGCGGATAGACGGTGCGCCTGATGAAGCCGTCCTGCTCCAGATGCCTCAACGTCTTGGAGAGCATCTGTTTCGAGATGTCCCCGATCTCGCGCATCAGCTCGTTGAAGCGTTTCTCTCCGTCTTCCAGTGCCTCGAGGGTGAGCAGGCTCCATTGATCGCCAATACGATCGAGCACGCCTCTGATCGGGCATCCCGCCCCGGGCTGTTGTTTCGGCTCGTCCGTTTCCTTGGGCATGCTCCGTCCTCGGTCATCGTCGGCTGACCTCGCCACTAAAACGTGCCTTCTTGCTCGGCATGTCGAGGTTTCATAGACCAACTCTCATAGTCTGCTTTCTAGACTAGATCGCGAATCCATACCAAGGAGCTTGATGCATGAAATTCGGGAAATCGCTTTTCGCACTCGTCATTTTGGCGGGCGTCGTCGCGCCGGCCGGCGCTTTTGCTGAATCGGCCTCGCGGGATTTGAAGATCGAGGAAGCCAACCGGAAGCTGGTTGTGGAGTTCTACGACCGGTTCTTCAACAAGCACGATATCGCGGCTGCCTCGGTCGTCGCCGACGACTACCGGCAGCACAATCCTCAAGTTCCCGATGGGAAGAAGCCTTTGATTTCCTTCTTCACCGGCTTCTTCAAGGACAATGTCCAGTCGCGGGCCGAGATCGTCCGCAGCGCCGCCGATGGCGATCTGGTCTGGCTGCATGTGCACGCGACGAACGGCGCAGGCGATCTCGGCCAGGCGATCGTCGATATTTTCCGCGTCAAGGACGGCAAGATCGTCGAGCACTGGGACGTGATCCAGGCCGTTCCGAAAGAGGCGGCAAACAAGAACACCATGTTCTGAGTTGGGTTGGGCCGGCTTCCCAGCTGGCCCCATTATCGGCGCTACGCGGTCAACATTTGCCGATGGCCTAACGCCCATACGCCAAGACAGCTGGTGCCATCAATCAATCCGAGGGCGCTCCGATTTCGGCGTTGCCAGCCCGTGTTTGGCAAGCTCCAGGGTCAGGATACGGGTTTCGAGAAGGTTGAAGATGCGCAGGATGGCCTCGATCGCATCGAACGGCTTCGTCAGAAAGTCCTTCGCGCCGAGAGAAAGCGCCCGCCGCCGCGTCGGCAATGTTGCATCGGCGGTCAGAACCAGGATCGGCAGATAGCTGTTTTCAGGAATAAGCCTTGCGAAGGTCTCCAGCAAAGCGAAGCCATCGAGATCGGGCATCATCAGGTCGAGAAGAACGAGATCCACCGGATGTTCGCGAAAGAGCCGCAATGCCTCGCGTGGCTCGGTGGTGCTGATGAGTTCCTTGAAGCCTTCGCGTTTGAGAATGCGCTCCAGCAGCGAAACATTTGCGGGCTCGTCGTCGACGATCAGGATCGTCGATCGTCGCACGATGTCGGTGGGGTCTGTCATGGGCCAAACATTTCGTCAAAGGCGTTGGAGGATATCAAGCGCGCAATCAAATCATAGGCGACCGTCTTCTATGGCGAACTTTCGACGGAGAGGCCTCGTCTTCGGGTTTCCTGCGTCGCCGCAGGCCGGCGCGGCAAATCGACGTGGAAGGTGGCGCCACCTTCCGGATGGTTGCTGAAGCCGAGCGCGCCGCCCATGGCGTCGATCAGATGCCGCGACAGCGCGAGCCCGAGACCGGTCCCTTCTTGACCGATGCGTTCGGCTCCCAGCCGATCGAATGGGGTGAAGAGCCGGGAAACGCGTTCCGCCGGGATGCCGGGACCGGTATCGCTGACCTCGATCCGAATAGTGTCGTCGCCAATCTCGCGGTGGCTGACGGTCACGGTTCCGAGCTGACGATTGTATTTCACCGCATTGGAGAGAAGATTCAGGAACACCTGGAGGAGACGCCGCCGGTCGGCCAGGACCGCCAGATCTCGCTCGGGCTCGACGACCTCTATGCGGATCTGCTGCTTGCCGCAGAGCGGCCTCGCAAGCGACACCGCTTCATCAATCACATCGGCGACGCGTTGCGGTTCGATGGCAAGATCCATGCGCCCGGCCTCGATCCTGGCCATATCAAGAACTTCGTCGATCAGGCTGAGCAGATGTCTGCCGGCCCTTAGAATTTGGGCGACGCTATCCCTGGAATCCGCATCGGTGACATCCATTTCCAAAAGCTGTGCGAAGCCGAGGACGGAATTCAACGGCGTGCGCAGCTCGTGGCTCATCCGGGACAGGAATTCGCTCTTGGCGTTGCTAGCGCGAACCGCATCCTCGCGGGCGGCAAGCAGGGCCTCTTCGATTTGCTTGCGCTCGGTAATGTCTCGCGTGATCTTGGAAAAGCCACGCAGGCGGCATGTCTCATCATGCAGGGCGGTCACCACGACGTGCGACCAGAATTGTGACCCGTCCTTGCGCACGCGCCAGCCTTCCGCCTCGGTGCGTCCGTGAAGAGCTGCACTGGCAAGCTCTTCTGCCGGAAATGTGTCTCTGGTTTCCGCGGGATAGAAGCGAGAAAAATGCTGCCCGACGATCTCCTCGGCGCCATAACCGGTGATCCGCTCGGCGCCGGCATTCCAGCTTACCACCCGCCCTGAGATATCGAGCCCGAAAATACCGTAGTCGCTGACGCCTTCGACCAGTTGCCGAAAGCGCTCCTCGCTTTCGGTCAGATCAGCCTCGCGCCTTTTCAAAAGGACGCTTGCATCTTCGAGCGCCTGTCCGAGGCTGCCGAGTTCATCGCGGAAGGGGTCCGCCACCGTGACAACGTCGCCTTGCGACAGCCGATGCGCCTCAGCTTTCAGCGCATGCACGCGGCGCACGATGCTTGCCGAAAACAGGAAGACGGCGACGAGGGCGCCGGCAAAACCAACAACGCCGGCGGCAATCATCAGGCTTCGCGACAGAGTGCGGACCCGGTCCGCGGCCTCGGTCCTGGCGTGAAGCAGATCCGCCTCCCGCCGGCTCATTGCGTCGATCTCCTGTCTCAGTACATCGAGGACCTGTTTGCCTTCGATGAGCTTGGCCGCAAGGTCCTCGCGTCCGCCGGCGCGAAGCATGTCGGCCTGTTTCAGGAGTTGGAGACGGTCGACTTTCGCGGCTACCAGGGTGCGGATACGTTCGAGGCGGTTCTTTTGCTCTTCATCCCGCAACCGGCGACCGACTTCGTCGATGACGACGGGCAGTCTTTCCTCAGCCCGGTTGAAGGGATCAAGAAAATCGGTTCTGCCGGTCAACAGATAACCCCGCATCGCGGTCGCCGCTTCGGCGATCGAGGCATGGATCTCTTGAATGCCCGACTGGATCTCGAGCGTGACCCGCACCTGATCCTCGGCAATCCGGCTCTGCCGGTCGGCCACGAAGACCGAGGCGAGGGCTGCAAGCAGTAGCGCCAGCGGCACTGTGATGATGACGATGCCCTTCGCGCGAAGGGGAAGGTCGGCAAAGCGCCACGCCGTCAGGCGACCCGTCGAGATCATTGTGGGTGCCATTGTTGCTGCTCTTTCGATGTTTCGACGAGCCCGCCGCGGACCGCCATGACCGCGGCCTGTGTCCGGTCTCCGGCGCCGAGCTTGCCGATGATGCGCTCGACGTGGATCTTCACGGTACCGGGCGAGATCTTCAGGGTCCTGGCGATCTCCTTGTTGGTCAGGCCTTCGGCCACCTTCGACAGGACTTCGCGCTCCCGGATCGTCAGCGTCTCGAGAGCGCTGCTGTTGGTCTGCGGCTTGGTGGCGGCGCGGCGCAATAGTTTTGCGACGAGCGGACCGTCGAAGAAGGCATCGCCCTGAAGGACCCGCCGGATCGTCCGGAGAATATCTTCCCGGCTGGCGTCCTTGAGCAGATAGCCCGTAGCGCCGGCCTCGATCGCCGCTTCCAGGTAGTCGAGACTGTCATGCATCGTGATGATCATGACGCGTGTTCCCGGCGACACGCGCCGGATCTCCCTCGTCGCGGCGAGGCCGTCCAGGCGAGGCATGCGGATGTCGAGGAGAGCAAGATCCGGATTGTGCAGCGCACAGGCCTCCACCGCTTCCACGCCGTCGCGCACGTCCCAGGCGACATGAAAATCGTCTTCACCGCCGATCATGGCGATAAGGCCTGCACGGGCGATGTCATGATCGTCGGCGACAAGGATCGATGCCGTCATTCTGATGTCGTCTCCTGCGAAATCGGTGCGGTGGCGCGCACATGTGTGCCCCTCAGAGACCCGACGCTGATCTCGATCCGGCCGCCGAGCAGCGCCAGCCGTTCACGCATGCCGACGATGCCGAGCCGCCCGCCCCGCATCTGGGGATGGCGCAGCTCGCCGATGCCTTTGCCATCATCGATCACTTCGAGATGCGCTTCGCCCGCGCCATCCTCGAAGAGACGGACGACCAGGCGGCTCGCCTCGGCGTGCTTGATGACATTGGTGATCGCTTCCTGCGCGACACGATAGAAGATGATCCCCGTCGATGCCGGCCAGCGATCGGCGGCGGCATCGAGATCGGCGACCACCTCGAGATCATCGATCGCATCGAGACGCGTACGCAGGGCCGCGGCGACGCCGAGATCATCGAGCTCGGGCGGGCGAAGATCGGCGATGGCCGCCCTGAGATCGGCAACGGAATGGCGCGCGAGCGCGGCGAGCTGGTCGATTTCGGGTTTCAGGGCGTGCGCGTCGCCGATGCGGGCCGCAAGGTCCTGCAGCCGATAGCTTAGGCCTGCTACAAGTTGCGCCGAGCCGTCGTGAAGATCGAGCGCCACCCGCTGCCGCTCCTGCTCCTGCGCCTGGATCAGCTGCGCGACAAGTGCCGCGAGCTCACTGCGCTGCCGCTGGAGATCGCCGAGAAGCGCCTGATTTTCCGCCGCCTGCCGGTTAAGATTGTAGGCGTCGGCGAGCTGCCCCGCCGCCACCTCCAATGTCTGCCGGTCGTCGGCATTGATGGCGCGCGCTTTTGACGATCCGATGATCGTCAGGCAGAGATCGGAACCGGCTTGCGAGGCAAATAAGATGTTATCGCTTTCCGGGCTCGTTGACTTACCCACCGACAGCTGCACGGGTGCTTTTCCCTGGAACGACGGAAAAACGAGCCTGGCAAGCGATGCTCCCGCGAAGTCTGCAAGCCGGGACAGAACGTCCAGGGCAGCCGTTTCGAATGCCGCGGCATCGAGCAGGTTCTGCACTTCGATGATGAAACGCAGACGAGCCGCCCGCGCTTCCGCCGCCCGGTAAAGAGCCCGCAGTTCTGCAACGTTTGGCGAGTGCGTTGGACTTGTATCGTGCTCCATGCCCAACAGGACTGCTCCGAAGATGAATGACGCCGGCACGATAGTCATTCCGGCGGGAATGTCATCTATGCCGTTCGGCAGATCGGATCGAAGCCACCCGGCAGATGAGGCGGCGGCAGAGGATACTTAAATTGCTGGTCATGCGGTTGACCGATGCGATGTCCGCCGGAACCGCCACATAGGAAAGTCAAAATGCGCACCATCATTGCTGCCGCCCTCGTTCTCGGTTTCGTACAGGTCCAGTCGGCCGCGGCTGCTACCGAAATCGCAACTTGTGCACCGACAAGCGAGCCGGAAATCGCCAAGCTCTTCGACCGCTGGAATACCTCGCTCGCGACGCTGAGCCCCCGGGAGGTCGCCAAGAACTACAGTGAGGACTCCGTGCTTCTCGCGACCTTGTCGGACAAACCACGTCTGACGCAGACGGAGCGGATCGACTATTTCGAGCATTTCCTGGCGAACGAGCCCAAAGGCCACATCGACAGCCGCGACATCCAGATCGGATGTAACTGGGCCGTCGACGTCGGCACTTACACCTTCAGGCTGAAGGACGGCTCGAAGGTTCCGGCCCGCTACACCTATACCTATGAGTTCAAGGACGGGAATTGGCTGATCACCTCGCACCACTCTTCGATGATGCCGGAGAAGTAAGGCTTCATCGTTCTGTTGGTCCGTCAGGGAGACCCCGTGTTCATCCCACGCGGGGTCTCCTGACTGCTGACGAAGCACGCCAACGTCTCTTTCGTCATGCTCGGGCCTCTGCCTAGCGCGCCGGAAGCTTTGACGGCCGAACCGGATCGAGAGTAGCATCCTCACGGCAGCGGCAAGGTGGTCAAAGCGGCCGGCCCGGTGGAGATGCAATGATGAAAGACAAACCTTTCCTCCTGACGTTCGCGGCACTGGCATTTGGTTCCGCATGGCCAATTTCCAACGCCTTCGCTGCAGCTCAGCCTATTTTCTGGAACGCTTTACGGCCGGCCGATCAGCCCAAAGCGACAATTCCACTGTCGGGCAAGGCGGTGAGCGGCCCGCAAGGCGAAACACTCGCCTGGCATGGCGAGGAGCATCCGATCGAATTGACGGGCTTCGTTCTGCCGATCGACCAGGACGGCGATCTTGTCTACGAATTCATGCTGGTGCCTTGGGCCGGAGCCTGCAGTCACATGCCTTCCCCTCCGCCCAACCAACTGGTTCGTGTCGTTCCGGAAGAGCCTTTGCACCTGGCAAGAATGTACGAGACCGTCACCGTGACGGGTACCCTGCGGCCCGGCCTGGATCAGGCGCAATTCTTCATGATCGACGGTGACCGCGTCCTCACCTACGGCTACAGCATAAGCCACGCCCAGGTAGCGACAGCAACGGCGACGACGGATCCTGATCTGCTGTCACTTTCGCCTTTCGGCATTCTGCCTCGCTAGTGGAAGGTGCAGAGACGGTTTTTGGCATGGATGCCGCCAATTGCATATATACTACGGCATATATAAATTGCGGAGGTTCTCGTGCCGCAATGTGCGCGTGTATTCCAATCCGGCAATTCGCAGGCGGTTCGCCTGCCCAAGGAGTTTCACTTCGACGTAGACCAGGTGGAAGTGACACGTGAAGGCGATGCGGTAATCCTTCGGCCGCGGCCCGATCGCGGCATGCGGTGGGCATCGTTGCATAGCGCCTGGGAGCGCGGCCTCAGCGACGATTTCATGGCGGAAGGGCGAGAGCAGCCGGCGGGGCAAGAGAGGCCTGGTCTTCAGAATCTGTTCAAGTGATTCCCATCTCATCGACATCAATGCGGTAATCGCCCTGATCGGCAGGAAGTCCGAAACGCTGCTGAAACGCGTGGTCGACAGTGACGAGGGATTGATCGGACTGTCGACCGTGGTGATGCACGAGCTCTATTATGGCGCCTATAAAAGCACGAAAATCTCCTACAATCTCGAAACCCTGCGCCTGTTCATGGCAGGTTTCCAAGCCGTCGGCTTCGAGCGTGAGGATGCGCGGGCCGCTGGGGAGATCCGTGCCGCATTGGCGGCAAAGGGAACGCCGATCGGTCCCTATGATGTTCTGATCGCCGCTCAGGCCAGGACCTGGGATCTGGTTATCGTCACAACAATGTCGGGGAGTTCCGCCGCGTCGACGGCCTGCGTGTCGAAGACTGGACGATCGGGCGGTAGGTTCGGTCTCAGATGAAAAATGCCCGGGCGCAGCCGAAACTGCGCCCAGGCAAAATGCTTCTGATCAGACGAGGTCGAAGCGGTCGGCGTTCATGACCTTGTTCCAGGCGGCGACGAAGTCCTTGACGAACTTCCCCTTGGCATCGGCCTGGCCGTAGACTTCGGCGAAGGCGCGAAGCTGCGAGTGCGAGCCGAAGATCAGGTCGACGCGGGTGCCGGTCCACTTGGCAGCGCCGGTCTTGCGGTCGCGGCCTTCATAGACGCCTTCCTTGCCGGCGACAGGAACCCACTGCGTGCCCATGTCGAGCAGGTTGACGAAGAAGTCGTTCGTCAGCGTCTCGGGACGCGAAGTGAAGACGCCGTGTTCGGGGGCGCCGGCCTTCAGCACGCGCAGGCCGCCGACGAGGACGGTCATCTCAGGCCCGGTCAGCGTCAAGAGCTGGGCGCGGTCGACGAGCGCTTCTTCCGGCTTCATGAACTGATGGCGCTTGCCGTTCACGTAGTTGCGGAAGCCGTCGATACGCGGTTCGAGCGCTGCGAAGGAATGCGCGTCGGTCTGTGCCTCGGAGGCATCCATACGGCCTGGCGTGAAGGGCACGCTGACGGCGTTACCGCCCTCTGCCGCAGCCTTCTCGACGCCGGCAGCACCGGCGAGAACGATCAGGTCGGCCAGCGAGATCTTCTTCGCCCCGGTCTGGGCAGCGTTGAAGTCCTTCTGGATGCCTTCCAGAACGCCGAGCACCTTGGCGAGCTGCGCCGGCTGGTTGGCGTCCCAGTCCTTCTGCGGGGCAAGGCGGATGCGCGCGCCATTGGCGCCGCCGCGCTTGTCGGAGCCGCGGAAGGTCGAGGCCGACGCCCAGGCGGTCGAGACCAGTTCCTGCACGGTGAGACCGGTGGCGAGAACCTTTTCCTTCAGTTCGGCAATGTCCTTGTCGTCGACGAGCGGATGGTCGACGGCCGGGATCACATCCTGCCAGATCAGGTCTTCGGCCGGAACTTCCGGGCCGAGATAGCGCACCTTCGGTCCCATGTCGCGGTGGGTCAGCTTGAACCAGGCGCGGGCGAAAGCGTCGGCGAACTCACCGGGATTTTCGAGAAAGCGGCGCGAAATCTTCTCGTAGGTCGGATCGAAACGCAGCGCCAGATCGCTCGTCAGCATGGTCGGCAGGTGCCTCTTCGAGGCGTCGTAGGCATCCGGAATGGAGGCTTCGGCGTTTTTGGCCTGCCACTGCTTCGCGCCGGCCGGGCTCGTCGTCAGTTCCCATTCGAAGGCGAAGAGGTTTTCAAAGAAGTAGTTGCTCCACTTGGTCGGCGTCTGCGACCAGGTGACTTCGAGGCCGGCGGTGATGGCATCCTTGCCGACGCCGGTGCCGAACGAGCTCTTCCAGCCGAGGCCCTGGTCCTCGATCGCGCCGCCTTCCGGTTCGGCGCCGATCAGGGACGGGTCGCCGGCGCCATGCGTCTTGCCGAAGGTATGGCCGCCGGCGATCAGCGCCACGGTCTCTTCGTCATTCATCGCCATGCGGGAGAAGGTTTCGCGGATGTCACGCGCCGAAGCGATCGGATCGGGATTGCCACCCGGGCCTTCCGGATTGACATAGATCAGGCCCATCTGCACGGCGCCGAGCGGTTCTGCCAGCTCGCGTTCGCCGCTGTAGCGCTCGTCGCCCAGCCAGGTTCCCTCAGGGCCCCAGAACAGTTCCTCAGGCTCCCAGACGTCGGCGCGGCCGCCGGCGAAACCAAAGGTCTTGAAGCCCATGGATTCGAGCGCGACGTTGCCGGTGAGAATCAGCAGGTCGGCCCAGGAGATGCGGTTGCCGTATTTCTGCTTGATCGGCCAGAGCAGGCGGCGGGCCTTGTCGAGGTTGGCATTGTCAGGCCAGCTGTTGAGCGGCGCGAAACGCTGCTGGCCCTGGCCGGCGCCGCCGCGACCATCGGTGATGCGGTAGGTGCCGGCGCTGTGCCAGGCCATGCGGATGAACAGGCCGCCGTAATGACCGAAATCGGCCGGCCACCAATCCTGTGAATCCGTCATCAGCGCGTGAAGATCCTTCTTCAGGCCGTCGAGATCGAGCTTTTTGAACTCCTCGGCATAGTCGAAGGCTTGCCCGAGGGGGTCGGCGCGGCCGGAATTGTGGTGAAGAATCTGCACATTCAGCTGGTCCGGCCACCAGTCGCGATTCGATCGGCTGCGAGGCGTATTGCCGTGGGCAACAGGACATTTGCCTGCGCTGTCAGTGGGATTGTCCATGATCGTCTCCTTCGTTGCTTGATCTGTCTGCGCGTAAAAAAGATGAGCCGAGCTTACGCCCCACTCTCCCCTTGTGGCAGTCTTCATATCGGAAGCGCGTCATAATTTTAAGTTGGATTTACTGATCGTTGCGATAAGCTGAGGTTATGAAGAACCTTACCCTGAAACAGCTACGTTATTTTGAAGCACTGGCCAGAGATGGCCGCTTCCGGCGCGCTGCCGACGCCTGTGCGATCTCCCAGCCGGCATTGTCAATGCAGATCAAAGAACTTGAGCAAGAGTTGGGCGGTGAGCTTTTCGAGCGTAATGCGCGTGAGGTGAAGCTGACCGCCTTCGGTCAGACCGTGGCTCTCAGGATCCGCGATATACTGCGTGGCGTGGATGAGTTGGCGGAGCTGGCGCGGACCTCGCGCGATCCCTTCCTGACGCGGCTGCGCATCGGCATCATCCCAACAATTGCACCCTATCTGTTGCCGGCGATCATCAACGATCTGAACAGGAGCTTTGCCGGTATCCAGATCGAGGTGCGCGAGACGCAGACGTCGAAGCTGGTTCAGGAGTTGGCGCAAGGCCAGCTGGACACTGCAATCGTTGCTTTGCCCGTGTCCGAACCCTCCCTGACCGAGCACGAGCTCTTCAAGGAAGAGTTTGTACTGGTCCGGCGGCCCGAAGACGAGGGCAAGCCGGTGCCCGAACGCGAGGCGCTGCGCGAAATGCGGTTGCTGCTGCTTGAGGAAGGCCATTGCTTTCGCGATCAGGCCTTGTCGTTCTGCAAGATAGGGCCGGCCCGGCCCCGGGAAGTCATGGAAGGCAGCTCTTTATCCACTCTGGTTCAGATGGTCAGCGCCGGTATTGGCATCACCCTGATTCCGGAGATGGCTGTTCCCCTCGAAACGCGCTCGGCGCATGTTTCGATTTCGCGCTTCCAGTCTCCGCAGCCGTCGCGAACGATCGGAATGATTTGGCGCCATTCGACGCCCATGGCCAAACAGCTCGTGCAGGTTTCCGAGGCCGTTCGCCGCTCAGCCGACAGCATGCGCGAACAGTATGTCGCGCGGTGATGGACCTGGTATTGCCTCGCCTCAGGATCGCCGCTTGAACGTATGCTCCGTGGCCGGAAACTGTCGCGACCGGACCTCGCCGGCGTAAGCGGCGGCGGCGGCCGAAATCCTCTTGCCGAGTTCGTCGTAGCGCTTGACGAAACGCGGGATGAAATCGTTGAAGAGCCCCAGAATGTCGTCGGAGACCAGAACCTGACCGTCGCAGGCGGAAGAGGCGCCGATACCGATGGTCGGGATGTGCATGGCGCCGGTCACCTCGCGGGCGAGCGGCTCTACCGTGCCCTCGATGACGACGGCAAAGGCGCCGGAGCCGCCGATGGCATGAGCGTCGCGCCGGATCTTCGACGTCTCGTGTTCGGAATGACCGACAGAACGATAGCCGCCTGCGGTTTGGACCTGCTGTGGCATCAGACCGATATGCCCCATGACCGGGACCCCCCGCTTGGTCAGAAAGGCGATGGTCTCGGCCATCTCCTCGCCGCCCTCGAGCTTGATGGCATCGCAGCCGGTTTCCTGCAGGATGCGGACAGCGTTGCGGAAGGCGATCTCCTTCGATTCCTGGTAGGTGCCGAACGGCATGTCGACAACGACGCAGGCCTTGTCGACGCCGCGCATTACCGCCCTGCCGTGGGCGATCATCATGTCGAGCGTGACGCCGATAGTGCTCTCCATGCCGTAGAGCACCATGCCGAGCGAATCCCCGACCAGCAGCAGGTCGCAATGTTCGTCAAGCAGCCGCGCCATGGGCGTCGTATAGGCGGTCAGGCAGACGATCGGCTTGCCGCCCTTCATGGCTGAAATGCGCGCTGGTGTCAGGCGCTTCTGAATTCCGGCCGCGCTCATCTGGTCACTCCCTTTCCCGGCAAGCCCCGCCCGCCGATAACCCGGTTGCTCCCGGCAACTCGGTTGTCGACAACAACCCTGTTGTCGAGAAGCCGTGTCGAGCCGACCCGAACGAAAAGCGCCACGACGACAGGCTCTGCGATCGACGTCACCGGCTGCAGCGTCGAGGCATCCCTGACGGCGACGACCTCGGGCTTTGCCAGAGATTCGCGACTAAGAAACGCCGTGAGCCTTGCCTCGAGTTCCGCCGGATCGGCAAGGCCGCCGGCGACCAGGCGCTCCGCCTCGTCAAGGGTCTGCGGGACAATCACCGCGGCACGCCGCTCCGCCTCGCTGAGATAGACGTTGCGCGACGACAATGCGAGGCCGTCGCTGTCCCTGACCGTCGGCACGGATATCACGCGCACCGGCACGGCCAGATCGTCCACCATGCGCTTGATGATGACGACCTGTTGGTAATCCTTTTCTCCGAAATAGGCGGTCTGCGGCTGGACGATGTTGAAAAGCTTGCAGACGACAGTGGCGACGCCGGCAAAATGTCCGGGCCGGACCGCCCCTTCGAGTTCGCGGCCGAGATCGGGAACGTCGACGACAGCAAGCATCGGGCGAGGATACATATCCTCAACGCCGGGCGAAAAGAGGAAATTGACGCCGGCTTGCCTCAGCATGGTGGCATCGCGCTCCAGATCGCGCGGATATTTGCTGAGGTCTTCCGCCGGGCCGAACTGCAGCGGATTGACGAAAATCGAGACGACGACGATGTCGTTTTCGGCGCGAGCGCGCGAGACGAGCTCCATATGACCGGCGTGGAGATAGCCCATCGTCGGGACGAGGCCGACGGTCCGACCCTGCCGCCTCAGCGCATCGAGCGTATGGCGCAGCTCGTCAATGCTCGAGAAAACCCGCATATATCCTCCCCCGGCCGGTCACTCCATCTTGGGCGCGGATATGAAGTGTAATCGATGTGGCAGGTCAATGCATATTTCTCGATAAAAACGATTAGATGCAAATGGCAGCCGACGACACCATGCTCCATTAGCTCTGGGAAACGGCATTTCGCCACACGGCTCCCGCGCTGCGTTCGCAGGCTTGCAGTGGAACCGACGATGTGCGACTTCCGTTGCTCACCCTGTCCGTCAAGATACTATCACAGTCGGTCGCTATGGACGTTACATGGAGGACGCATGGACAAGCCCTGGAAGATCAGCCGCGGACCGATTGCGGCAACCGAGCTCGACGTGGAGAAGGCAAACGCGATCAGCACGTTGCTGCTCCGGCCAGTCGGCGTCCTTCCGGCCAAGGCGGGAGATCCGGTCCTCCCTTTTGCCGTCGGCCTTTTCAATGAACTCCGACCGCTGCTGAAGCCCGATGCCGGCGTCACGACGCTGCGGCGGGCGACCGCTGCCTATGTCCACTGCCGGCGCTACTATTTTGCCAGCGCCCAGCCCGATTCCATGCGCCACGGCCTTGACGGCGAACCCGTCGAACCACTGTCGTCCGAAGACCGGATGGTCGCGCAAAAACGCTTCCTGAGCGTCAAGCAGACCACCGGCAAAGCCGACGCGCCAGAGCCGACACCACCGGTTTCTCCTCCCTCGTTGAGCAAAAGCGAACAGATCCGCGCAGCCCTCCTCGGTAAGAGGAACGCCGTCAGCTAGAGCGTAGATGAGGTTTGCTCAAACCAACTGCCTTGAAGGCGTTTCCACATTCCTGCGACGTGATGGTTCGAAGAGCTTTCCCGGTTCGTCATAGACCGTTTCGCTGGTTCCAACTGGTCGATCAAAGCCTCTTATCTCGACATTTGCTCGGCTCGTTCTTAAGTGCGCCAAGCAAGGCCGGATGTATCGCGGCAATCAATATCCGCCAGCGTCACGTGTTAGCCCTCAAACTTTCGCGTACAACTCAAGAATTGATTGCTTTACATAGATTTAACGTAATGACGCTAATTTTAGCATAATCCAGAACCAAGTTCGGACTTGCTAGAACGATGCGTTTCCTGATTGCAGCTTCCTTACTCGCATTGGCCGCCGTCCAGCCTGGCGCGGCCGCCGATCTTTCCGCGTATAAGCGGCCGCTGACAGTCCCTTTCGAGGGCGTGACGGCCTACTCCCCTCAGTTGGCGACGCTCGGCAAGATGCTGTTCTTCGATCCGCGGCTTTCCGGCAACAAGAACATGACCTGCGCCAGCTGTCATAACCCTTCCTTCGGCTTCGAGACACCGGTGACGACGCCGATTGGCGCGGCCAATACCGCGCTCGCGCGCCAGGCACCGACGGTCCTGAATGTTGCCTGGGTCTCGCCCTTCTTTTGGGATGGCCGCGCGCCGAACCTGGAAGAGCAAGCGGCAGGTCCGATCACGGCTGCCGCCGAAATGAACGGCAAGCTAGACACCGCCGTGACCGAAATGCGGGCTATACCTGATTACAAGAAGTGGTTCGACGAGGTATTCCCTGACAAGGGCGTCACCAAGGAGACGATGCTGACGGCGATCGCCACCTATGAGCGGACGGTGGTTTCCAACTGGTCGCCTTTCGACCGCTGGGTGGACGGCGACGAGAAGGCGGTCTCCGACAGCGCCAAACGGGGCTTCGAGCTGTTCACCGGCACCGCCGGCTGTTCTTCCTGCCACACGGGCTGGAACTTCACCGACAACAAGTTCCATGACATCGGCTTGCCGAGCGACGATATCGGCCGCTACAAGATCGATGCAAGCAGCCCTGACAACAAATATGCCTTCAAGACGCCCGGCCTGCGTAATACGCTCTATCGTGGCCCCTATATGCATGACGGCAGCCTGAAGAGCATGGACGAGGTGATCGTCCATTATGAAAGCGGCGGCGTCAGCCGTCCATCGCTCGATCGGGCGATGTCGCCCTTCTTGCTGACGGACCAGGAGAGCAAAGATCTGATCGCGTTCTTGGGAACTCTGACCGCCGAAAAGCAAGACATCCCCCTGCCGACGCTGCCGAACTGAGGTGCAGGCAATGAAACTCTCCATACGCATGCAGATACTCATCCCGATGGTGGTCACGATCGTCGTCGGCTTCGGCAGCGCATTCCTGATCGGCTACCAGGCGATCCTCGGCCAGACCCAGGTCGCTGCGGTGGTGCAGCAGGCGGTGAACGCCAAGATAGCCTCGGCCCATATCGAACAGCAGTTCAAGGAAGCCACTGCCGTGGTGGACCGGGTGCTGTCGATGACGAATTTCGTCCCGGCGGCCGAGATCAAGGCCGGGTTCGAAGAGAGCAACGGCGCGCTGGTGCAGTCGCTCGATAAGCTTGGCAGCGTCGATCTCGCCGGTTCGCTGACCGAGGGCGTCCGGTCGCTCCGCCAGGCCCATGACGCCTGGGAAAAGGACGTCAGGATCAGTCTCGGGCTGCAGCAGGCGGACGAAGTCCCGACGGCCGAGAAGCTGGCGCGCTCGCAGCAGGCGATCCTGACCGGCATTGCCGCCGTCAATACGATCGTCGACAAAATAGCAACCGAGAGCGTCGCTGCAGCCGGCAGCGCGCTGGAATCGAAGATCGAAATCGAATTGGCATTGGGGGCCATTGCCGCGATCGTTGGCCTCGGCATTCTCATCGCCATCGCCCGGCATGTGTCGCGCCCGATCCAGCGCATCACCCAATCCATGCAGGAACTCGCAGCCGGTGAGACGGATAAGGTGATCCCCTATGCGGGGCGTCGCGACGAAATCGGCCTGATGGCCGGTTCGGTGGAAGTCTTCCGTCAGAATGCCATCGCCCGCGGCCAACTCGAAAGCGAGGCCGAGGAGAACCGTCGCCTGGCGGAAGCAAACCGCCTGGCGGACCAGGAGCAGGCGGAGCTGAGCGCGGCGGAACGGCTGACGGTCGCCACATCAGGCCTTGCCGCCGGCCTGAAGCGGCTCGCCCAGGGCGATCTCGCCTTCAAGCTTGCGGATGCGTTTGCGCCGGAATTCGAGCCGCTGAGGCATGATTTCAACGCCTCCGTCAAGCAACTCGGCGATACGCTTCTTTCCGTTTCCGAAAGCGTTTCGATCATCAATTCAGGCACTCGCGAAATCAGCAACGGCTCCAACGAACTCTCCGGCCGCACCGAACGGCAGGCGGCGACGCTCGAACAGACCGCCGCGGCGCTGAACGCCGTTACCGCCAAGGTCACGGAAGCTTTCGAGATCGCCAAAGAGGCTCGCAGCGTCGCCGAGGACGCCAACCGCAGCGCCATGGCTTCGGGCAAGGTGGTGGCCCAGACGGTCGAGGCCATGGATCAGATCCAGGAATCCTCCAAGCAGATCAACAACATCATCGGCGTCATCGATCAGATTGCCTTCCAGACCAATTTGCTGGCGCTCAACGCCGGTGTGGAGGCCGCCCGCGCCGGCGAAGCCGGCAAAGGTTTCGCCGTTGTCGCCCAGGAAGTGCGCGAACTTGCGCAACGCTCGGCCCAAGCCGCCAAAGAGATCAAGGACCTGATCGGGCGGGCATCCGCCAACGTCGCCAGCGGCGTTGAACTGGTCAGCCACACCGGCGCAGCGCTTGGCGATATCGGCCGCTTCATTGCCGATATCAATCAGCGCATGGAAGCGCTGGCGGCCTCGGCGCGCGAACAGGCGACAAACCTGTCGGAGGTCAATTCGGCAATGGGCCAGCTCGACCAGGTGACCCAGCAGAACGCCTCGATGGTGGAGGAAACCACAGCCGCCAGCATCACGCTCGCCAGCGAAGCCGAGCGCCTGCGCGAACTGGTCACGCAGTTCGAATTGGGCAGGACACGGCCCGACACCCGAACGTATCGCGACGCAGCCTGAACCGAGCGCGGAAAACCGACCGTGAAGGACTGAGAGTTTCCGGGCCGGGGGCGCGGAAAACGCGCCCCCGGCTGGCGCCGGCCGAAGGGGAGGGGGCAATCGGCCGGGTCAGTTCAACGGGGCTTCACCTCATGTGATCCGCTGCTCGTCTCCGGCAAACAGATGAACCGCATCGTGGATTGGCGCAATCCTCAGCACCTCGCCGGGGGCTGCCCTGATCCGGTCCCTGAAGACGCAAGTGAGCGTCTGCGTTCCCAACCGGGCGATGAGCAGCGTTTCCGAACCCGTGGGCTCTACGACCACCGTCGTGACCTCGATGCCGCCCGGGTCCAACCGGAGATGCTCGGGACGAATGCCGTAGGTCACGGCTTCAGGCGGACGGCGCTCGCTCGGCAGGAGCAGGCCATCGGCGGTTCGAAACCCATCTTCCGTCATGTGGCCACTGATGAAATTCATCGCCGGAGAGCCGATGAATCCGGCGACGAAAAGGTTGTTCGGACGATCGTACAATTCCAACGGAGAACCCGACTGCTCGATCAGACCGTCCTTCATGACGACGATCTTGTCGGCCATGGTCATGGCTTCGATCTGGTCGTGGGTGACATAGATGGTCGTCGTCTGCAGCCGTTGATGCAGTTCCTTGATCTCCGAGCGCATCTGCACCCTGAGCTTGGCATCGAGGTTCGACAGGGGTTCGTCGAAGAGAAAGACGGCCGGGTCGCGCACGATTGCCCGGCCCATCGCCACGCGCTGTCTCTGGCCGCCAGAAAGCTGCTTCGGATATCTCTCCAGGAGACTTTCGAGGCCGAGAATCTTCGCGGCGTTGCCCACCCGCTGATCGATCTCCGTCCGCGGCATTCGTTTCAGCCGCAGCGAAAAGCCCATGTTCTTTGCAACGGTCATATGCGGGTAGAGTGCGTAATTCTGGAACACCATGGCGATGTCCCGATCCTTGGGCGCAAGCTCGTTGACGATATGCTTTCCGATCTGGATCTGCCCTGAGGTAATGCCCTCCAGGCCGGCAATCATCCTCAAAAGCGTGGATTTGCCACAGCCAGAGGGGCCGACCAGAACGACGAACTCGCCGTCGCCAATGTCGACCGATACGCCTTTGATGGCTTTGAACGCGCCATAATCCTTGCGCGCATTGTTGACCGAAACATGGGCCATAACCGTCCTCCCGAAATCGCTATCACAGTCCGCTCAGGACATTTCTCAAATAATCGAGGCCGAGGCGCTCGCCGTCTTTGCGAGCGGCTAAGTCCTTGCCCGGCCAGCCATAGGCGGCATCCTCATGTTCGATCGACAACGTGCCGTCGAAGCCAGCCCCGCGAGCCTGGCGCAGGAACCTCGGCCAATCGATCAGGCCGAGCCCCGGCAGCTTGTATTGCCACCAGCCTTTGCCGTGATAGCCGACAGCCTGCAGCCTCTCCGGATCGATTGCCGTGTCCTTGGCATGAAGGATGGCAATACGATCCTTCACTGCCTCCATCGCCTCGTAGGGATCGACGCCAATGCGAATGAGGTGCGAGGGGTCGAATTCCAGCCCGAAGCGGGGATCGCTGATTCTCTGAAAAAGCTCCCGCCACCCTCTCGGCGTCGTTCCGATGAAATTGTCCTTCGGACCCGGCCAGTTCTCGATTGCGAAGGTCAGGCCATTGGACTGCGTCTGCGCGATCAGGCCGTTGGCGAAATCGGCGAAATCATCATAGTTGGCTTCGTCGCTTGAAGTGTCGTCCCGGCCTGGGAAGATCACAAAGATTGGGACACCCGCTTCACCGATCGCGCCGGCAAATTCGGCGGTCTTCGCCCGAAGCGCCTCACGCTTTGCGCGGTCAGCATCGAGCTGATTGCCGAAATAGGTGATCGACGACACGAAGAGGTTGCGGCTGCGTGCGAGCGCGACGGCTGCCTCCACCCGATCGGGCGTCTTGATATGGCCGCCGACATCGATCTCGATTGCGTCGAAACCTGCCGATGCGGCGAAATCCACCACTTCCTCCAGGGGGCGATCGTTGAATGTCGAGGTGTAAAAGCCGATCTTCACCAAAATCCTCCCGTCTTCACCAAAATCCGTGGGGCCTTGCCGGCCGTTTCAACTGTTCAGGCGGTCCATATTCTTAAGCGGCGAACGTGTGCGTTGAGCAGCATCCGCCGATGCGAGCATCAGGGCTGCTGCCATCGGCATGGCCGCCGCTCCCATGGCCGAGGCATCCTCTCCGAGCGAGGCGCGATGAAGCGAGGGAAGGCTGGTGTCCTCGGCATCGAGATGCTCGTGCACGTAGCGCAGCAATTCGTCGACGATGCGGATCGGCAATCTGCCGCCGACGAGGACGGCGTCGGGGTCGACGATCATGCCGATATGCTTGACTGCGACTGCCAGATGCGCACTCATTTCCTTCAGCCATTGCGACACGAGGCGCCTGCCATGCGCATCCAACGTCAGAAGATCGTGCGGAACACTCACCTCGACGCCGTGCTGCGCGAGGAAATCATAGAGGAAGAACAGCGAGAATATCTCGCCGAGAAGCTGGACCTTATGGGCCTTCCCGTCCCCGCCGTCGGCAATCGGAAGCCAGCCGATTTCGCCGCTGAGGCCCATGGCGCCACGATGACCGTTGCCATCGAGCACGAGGCCACCACCCGGGCATGGATTGATGGCGATGTAGAAGAAGCTGCTGCTTTCGGCACCCAGTCCATAGTCGAGTTCGGCAAGGGCGGCGGCATTGGCTTCGTTTTCGATGAAGACGGGATGCTGCGTCAGGTTTTCCAATGCTGCGCGCACATCGAATGCTGTCCATTCCTGATAGGTCTTGGGCTTGCCGAGGAGCGAAATCTCGCCAAGCCAATCCGGCATCGCTAGACCGATGCCGGCGAGGCGCGCGTCGTCAATGAGCCGGCTGCGCTGGAAATGCGAAATCGCATCGGCCGTTAGCTGCAGGAATTCCGCCGGCAGGATGAAACGTTTCTCGTGATGCACGCGGGCGCGGACATTGCCGACGGCATCGACGGCCAGGATCGTCAGATGGTCGCGATCGATGTTGATGCCGATGGCAAAACAGGCATCCGGATTGATTTCGAGTTCGATTGCCGGCTGGCCTCTCAACCCATGCCGCCGGCGGGCTTCCATGATCAGCCCCTCGTCCAGCAGGCGATCGACGATCCGGGCGATTGCCGGTTTGGTAAAACCCGTCCGCCTGGCGATTTCGGCGCGCGAAATCGGCGCCTGGCGATGAATGCAGCGCAGAACGACCGCCCTGTTGTGCTCGCCAGCATCTTCGACATTCGCGCCGGTCAGATCCGGGGACAGCCTGGCGCCGAGTGTCTGGTTCATGCTCGAAATCCTTCCTTGCGCATAGACTGACCGCTCATCCCTTGACTGCGCCGCTGGTCATCGCACCGAGGATCAGCCGCTGGAGCGACAGGAAGGCGACGATCGCCGGAACGACCGCGATCAGGCAGGCGGCGGCAAGCAGTTGGATGGACGAGTCGGTTTGCATGCCGCGGAAGTTAAAGATGCCGACGCCGATCGGCATCAGATCATTTTTCGTGAGCAACAGAAAAGGCACCAGAAATTGCGACCAGCCGGCGATCACCGTGATGATGAAGACCGAGGCTATGCCCGGCGCCGACAATGGCAGAACGATGCGCCAGAAGACGGAAAACCTGTTGCAGCCGTCGATCATGGCCGCTTCGTCGAGGCTGCGCGGGATGCCGTCGACCGTGCTCTTCAACAGCCAGGTCGCCAGCGGAACGCCCAGCGCGATGTAGACCATGACGACGGCAAAATGCGTATCCAGCAGGCCGAGACGGTTCATGTAGCGATAGAGCGGCACCATGATGACGAGCGGCGAGATCATCTGGAAGAGAAGCAGCCCCATCATCGACAGGCCCTTGCCCCGGAATTGAAATCGGGAAAAGGCATAAGCCGCTGGCAGTGCGACGATCAGGACGCCCAGCCCACTGAGGGCGGCAAGCTTGAGACCATTCCAGAGATAGATCGGAAAGTAGCTGTTGTTCAAAACCGTGATGAAGTTATCGATGGTGGGATTGTTTGGAATATATCGCGCCGCGCCGCGATAGATCTCGCGCTTGTCACGCATCGCCATCGACAGGAGATAGGTGAGGGGGCCGGCGAAGAACACGAACATCACCAGCATGAAGAGATAGCTCATGGCATCGCCGAGCCGCGTTCCGGTCCGTCCGCTCATTGCTCTTCCTCCTTCGGCAGGAACGACGCATAGACGAAGGCGAGCCCGAGGCTGATGATCAGCATGAGCACGGAGAGCACGCTGCCGCCGGACAGGTCGTAGTTTCTAAAGACGATATTGAAGACGTAGAGTGAGATGACCTCGGTCGCACGCCCCGGACCGCCGCCCGTCAGCGTGATGATCGCATCGAAGGTATTCACCGTCTGGATCGTGATGAGGATCATATTGACCAGGATCGCCGCACGCAGCTGCGGAAGGGTGACGAAGAAAAACTGCTGCGATGCCGTCGCGCCGTCGACCTCGGCCGCTTCATAGAGCGAGGGATCGATCGACTTCAGCGCCGCATACATGACGACCATCGAAAATGCGGTGCCGCGCCATATGTTGGAGATGAGGGTGGACCACGGCGCAATAGCAGGGTCCGAGAGCCAGGCGACGGTCGGCATGTGCATCAGCCTCAGAATGCTGTTCAGCGCGCCATAAGGCGCTTCGGAAAAGAGCATCTGCCAGATGATGCCGCCGGCAATTCCGGGGACGACCCAGGCAACCAGCGCCGTCGTTCTGAGGATGGTGGTGCCGAACAAGCCGCGCTTTTCACCGCGAATGACCACGACAGCCACCGCAAGACCTAAAATCTGCTGACCGATGACACTGCCGCCGACAAAGATCAGGGTCGCCCAGAGAATGTCGGGCAGCTGCGGCGAGCTCAACGCATTGGTGATCGACCCCAGCGTATAATCCTGATTGTCGCCGATCAGCGTGGCGTTGGTGAATGAAAGTCTGAAAACGTCGATGACGGGATAAAGGTAGAAGATGCCGATGACGATGATCACGGGCATGATCCAGGGCAGGGGCGCGCCGGCAAAACGGCGCATGAACGATCTGCTTTGAGGCGGGCTGACAGCCTCGATGGCGATGGGGCTCATTAAAGCTTCTCTGTCCGGGTTTGGCTTGCGCATCGGCCCGAAAATCGGAATCGACTTTCGGAAAGCAGAATGCGTAGGTTCAAAGTGTTACAGCGTCCTTTGCGCGTATTAAAAGGCGCGCGCTGTAGGTCGACGGCGCCTGGCAGGCAGGCGCCGTCACGGTCGGAAGCACTAGAGACGCTTGTACGCCTCCAGCGCCGCGTTGAAGGCGGCATCCAAGGCGTCTTCCGGCTTTTTGGTCCCCGAGAGCACGTCGCCCATCATGATCTGGATCTGGTTGGAGATTTCGGGATAGATCGGCACACCAGGGCGCGCCTGTCCGTCGACCAGAGCCTTGGCGAAGGTCTTGTTGGCTTCGGTGGAGAAGACCTCATATTTGTCGAACAGCGATTTCCTGGTCGGCAACTGCTGCTGCAGCGCGTTTGCCGGGCCCATATAGACCTCGCGGGCGAGGTTGGCACACATCTCGACCTTGTCCTTGTCCTTGCTGAAGGAGGCGATCGTCCAGCCGCCGGTGCCGGTCGAGCGCTGATCGGCACTGGGACCGGGAATCGGCGAGAAGGTCCAGTTGTTGAACTCGTCTTCGTCGAGCGTGGCCTTCAGCTGCGCATATTGCCAGTTGCCGCCGATGAAGAGAGCTGTCGTCGCCGCTGCGGCCGCTGCATTCATATCGTCGTAATTCGCGATCGTGCTGACGCGCTTGGGCGCGGCGCCGGAATCGACGAGATCCTTGAAATAATTCAGCGCCTTCAGGAATTTCTCCTTGTTCTCGCCTTCGCCGAATACTGGCTTGCCCGAGTCGTCGACGAGCTTGCCGCCGAGCGCCCAATAATTCGCGAGCCAGTCGAACGTCGTCCCTTCCCAGCGCCCGCCATTGAAGAGAACGCCTTCCATGCCTTCCTTGGTGGAGGCGAGCGCGGCCTTTTTCAGGTCGTCCCATGTCTGCGGCGCATCCGCAACGATCGACTTGTTGCGGTAGAGCACACGAAGGTCCGTATCCCACCACCAGGCGCGGACCGTCTGGTCCTTATCCGTGATGCCGCTGCGGATGAAGGGGAACAGGTCATCCACTTCCTCCTTCGAAAAATACGGCGTGAAGTCCGCAAGCACGTGATTGACCATGAACTGCGAGAGGACGAAGGAGTCGACAGCGGCGCAATCAGGCGCGTTGCCGGCCTTGGCCTGCTCCAGCATCTTGGCCTGTTCCGTGCCGATGTCAGAGGACATGAATTGCATCTGCAATTTCCAGTCCGGATGCTTCTTGATGAAATCGACGAAGAGCTTCTGATAGCCCTCGGCGATCGCCGGATCCGAATTGTTGGGACTGTCGTTCGTCAAACGGACGACGAGGGATTTTGGCGCATCGGCAAGGCCAATCCTGTCCTTCGTGGCAAGTTCCTGGGCAAATGAAGTAGATGCTGAAAATAACATGGTGCTCAGCGCAAATACGCTGATGGTGGCGCTCTTCATGATGGGTCTCCTCCCCATTTTGAACGGATACAGCCTGGCGGTCGGTTGACCTCTCCTCATTTCCGTGCTGCATTAATTAGATTAAGTTACTTTGATTTGATGTCAAGCCACAGCTTGGGAGGCAGAACCTGGGAGGTTGAGATGCTGGCGACAATCAACAGCAGCTAGTGCATAATTTCCGAAAATCGAGATCGATTTTCGGAAAAGGATCCGCGCCATTAACGTGATGGAGCGTCCTGTCGGGCGCACGGCGCATCGACCGCAGTTTTCCTGAAACAGAGAGAAGCCGATCGCGGATGGCCGCGATGGCAGGAGTGCGATTTTGCCCGGCTGCACGCCGGAGCTCAGCTCTGACACACCCGCGTCCGATAGGATGCGCTAGGGGAGGATAAGATGCGTTTACTCATTCTCGGTACCGGCGGGATGGCCAACCAGCATGCCGCCAAGTTCAAGGCGATCGAAGGCGTCAGTGTCGTGGGCGGCGTCGATATCGTCCCGGAAAGGCTCGCGGCCTTTTGCACCGAACATGGCATCGCCAACCATTTCACGACCCTTGAGGAAGCTCTCGCCTGGGGCGAATTCGACGCAGTGGCAAACGTCACGCCGGACCGCATTCACCACCCGACGACGCTGCAGGCGATCGCAGCCGGCAAGCACGTCTTCTGCGAAAAACCGCTCGCCACCGATGCGATCAAGGCCATGGAGATGACCGAAGCCATCGAGCAATCGGGCAAGGTCGGCATGGTCAATTTCACCTATCGCAACTCGCCGGCTCTCCAGAAAGGCCGGCAGATGGTGCTCGCCGGCGAAATCGGGCAAGTGCGCCATGTCGAGGCGTCGCATCTGCAAAGCTGGCTGGTCGGTCGTCATTGGGGCGACTGGAAGAGCGAAAGCAAATGGCTGTGGCGGCTGAGCAAGAAGCATGGATCCAACGGCGCGCTCGGCGATATCGGAATTCACATCGTCGATTTTGCGTCCTACGGTTCAGGGCTTGACGTTGCCCATGTCTTCGCGCGGCTGAAGACCTTCGACAAGGCGCCGGGCCACAAGATCGGAGAATATGATCTTGATGCGAATGACAGCTTTACGATGAATGTCGATTTCACCAATGGGGCGATCGGGACGATCCAGGCGACGCGCACGGCGGCCGGACAGATGGATCAGCTGCGCCTCAGGGTCTATGGCGAAACCGGCTCGATCGAGATGATCTACGATACCGGTAAATCGACACTTCGCGCCTGCCTTGGAGAAGACGTGCACACGGCGACCTGGCGTGACGTTCCCTTCGATCCGGTCGAGACCAACTACCAGCGTTTCGTCCAGGCCGTGCGGGCGGGAAAGACGCAGGAACCATCATTCCGGCGGGCGGCCAATATCCAGAAAGTCCTGGACAAGGCGCTGGCTTCCGATCTTAGCCACGCCGATGAAGCACTCGGCTGAGCCGGCCATCAGGCCGAAGCAGGCGGCAGCAGCAAAGTGTTGAGGAAGGGCAGGAGGGCTGCACCGAGCGCAACGCCGCCGCCACTGAAGCTCGCGGGTTTCATCGGCGAAATCCAGGGCGTCAGCAAGGGCCTCGTCGAGGTGTCGCGCCGCTCGATGGAAAGCTGATGGATCAGCGCTTCGATCACACCCTGTGGCAAATCGCTCCCGATCATGACGACGCTCGGAGCGAGGAATCCAGCTATGGCGATGATCGGGTCGAGCAGATGACCAGCGGCCTCCCGTATCCATTGCGACAGTGACGACGAGGGGAATTCTTCCCCCTGCAACAGGCGGGTGAAGTCCTGGTCGCCGATCCGCGATCGCAGGGATTCGAAACCGACGACGGTGTTCAGCTGGACATTATCCGGGCCGGTCAGCATTTCGCCGATGCTGCCTGCCCGCCCATGCACGCCGGAATAGGGAATACCGCGAATGAGAAAGCCGGCCTGAACGTCGTCGTCGATAATGATCATCGCAAGTCCGCCTTCCCTGCCGGAGCTGCCGATCGTGCGTTCGGCGAGAAGGCTCGCCGTACACTCGTTCTCGACATAAGGACGCGCGATCGTCGACATCGCGGCGATCTGATCGCTTTGATCCTGCGTCCAGTCGTTGGCGGCGATGCCAAGGCCGATGATCGGCAATGCGGCATGACGGTCGACCATATCCCTGACCGCCGCATGCACGAGGCCGACTTTGTCTGCGGGGTCCAGCTCGATATAGACCCGGTCATGGACCTGACCACTCAGATCGATGAGCACGGCCTCGCCACGCCTTTGGCGAAGCTTGACGCCGATCGAGAAAGCACCTTCCGGGCGCAAGGCAAACTCGGTAGCGGTGGCGCCTCCGCCAAGGCCATTGCGGCGGTTGGAGGTGACAAGCTTTTCCTCGGCCAGTCGGCGGAGAATATTGGTAATGCCGGGGCCGGTAAGGCCGCAATGCCGGCCAAGCTCCATCCGGGTCAGCGGGCCGTGGCGGCGGATGGCTTCCAGAATGACGCGAATATTTCGATCGGCAATTTCACCGGACCGCAGACCGACTGTTTTGGCGCGCGGGGCGCCTGTGTCCTGGGTTTGAAGCCGACGCGGCCCTGATCGAAGATACCGCATAGTCGCCGTCCTTAGAGCTATACGACGCTTTTGTAACACGCCTTCGTCTGCCGCAATGAATTTCTTACGGACTTGACGGGAAATCAAAGTTACTTAATCTAAGGCTGCAGGCCTGCTTGGAGGAGAGGGCCGGGCAAATCGCGATCTTGATCGCGCCATCTTCATCTCCCCCAAACCATGACCCCGGCCCCAAAGCATGACGACAAAATTGTCAGCCGTCGATTTTCAACAGGATAAGCCATGCCTCTGACCATTGCCCAGCGCCTCGATCGTCTCAAAGTTCGCATTGCCGAGTTGGCTCATTGGCGGGATCGACAAAGTGCTGTGATCGACGGCTGGACTTTCGAGGGCCAGCCGATCGCGCATCAGCAGGATTGGCCGCACCGCCAGGGGGCGGTGCATTTTGCCGTGAGCGCTGAAGCGCCGGAGGCGTGGCCTCTCGCAGACATTCGCCTGCAGCTCGATCTCGGCGGCGAGAGCCTGATCACGCTGAGCTACCCCGACGGTCAGACCGAAACATTCGGCCTCGATCCCTATCATCAGGAATTCCCGGTGAAGGGTCGCCGCTTTTCGATCGCAACGGAAACCGTCGCCCGCTTTCCATTCGGCGAACCCAATCGCGCTCCGCGGCTCAACAAGGCCCGGTTTATCTGGCTCGATGGCCCGGCTCACCGCCTGCACCTTCTGTTGAAGCAGGTTGCCGAGGCAATCGATGCGCTGAGTGAACATGAAGTCGTTCCGCATCTGATGGATGCCGCCGAGCATGGGCTGCGCAGTCTCGATTGGCCATCGGATACGGCGGCTTATATCTCCCGCACATCCGGCGCCGTCATGCAGCAGAAAATCTGGGAACTGCCGGAGCTTGAAGCTAATCCGGCAGGCCTCACGGAAGAGCAAAGCGCTTCGGCAGCCGCGGCCTTCGAGGCTCTGACGGCGCGGCTGAAGGAGCTGCAGAAGCGCTTTCCGCCGAACGGAGAACTGCTGATGACGGGCCATGCGCATATCGATCTTGCCTGGCTTTGGCCCTATCGCGAGACGCGTCGGAAAATGCGGCGCACCTTCAATACGGCGCTCTCGCTGATGGAGCGCTCCGACGATTTCCGCTTCAATCAATCGACCGCCCATTATTACGCGCAGATGGAAGAGGAGGATCCGGAGCTTCTCGATCGCATCAAGAACAAGGTCGCGGAAGGAAAGTGGGAAACCGTCGGCGGCATGTGGGTCGAGCCCGACACGAACATGCCGACCGGCGAAAGTCTCGCCCGTCAGGTTCTCTATGGCCAGCGCTATTTCGAGAAGACCTTCGGCACGCGCCATACGGTCTGCTGGCTGCCGGATTGCTTCGGCTTTTCAGGCGCGCTGCCGCAGATCCTGAGACAGGGCGGTATCGACAGTTTCTTCACCATCAAGGTCAACTGGAGCGAGACCAATCATATTCCCTCCGATCTCTTCTGGTGGAAGGGCCTCGACGGCAGCCAGGTGCTGACCCATACGTTCGACAATCCGATGCAGGGTTATAACGGCTTCGTGCAACCCGATTGCTACGTGCCGACGTGGAAGAATTTCCGCGGCAAGACGCAGCACGATACCTCGCTTCTGGCCGTCGGTTATGGCGACGGCGGCGGCGGCGTCACGCCCGAGATGGTGGAGCGCGAAGTGCAGTTGCGCGATTTCCCGGCGATCCCGCAGGCACGCTGGGGCACCGTCAAAAGCTATTACGAGCAGGCGCACCGCACCGCGGGGGAAAAGAGCCTTCCGGTGTGGGATGGCGAAATCTATCTCGAACTGCACCGCGCCACGCTGACGTCGCAAAGCGGCGTCAAGCGCAAGCACCGCCAGGCCGAACGTGCGTTGATCACCGCCGAAGCCATCGCTTCGCTTGGGCACATGCTCGGAGCAGACAAGCCCCAGAGCCTCGAAGCCGATTGGCGCGTCGTGCTGAAGAACGAATTTCATGACATTCTGCCGGGCTCGAGCATCCGTGAAGTCTATCAGGATGCGGAGCAGGAACTGGGCGGCGTCATCGACCGTGCCAAGATCGAGCAGGCGAGGGCATTGCAGGCGCTGTCGGCCAAGCTGCCGAAGGGCGGGGTTGGCGATGCCCTCGTCGTCGTCAATCCGTCTCTTGCGGCCAGACCGCTCAGCGCAACGCTCTCCGACGGCACGGTCGTCTCGGCCGCCGATGTCGTCGCCCCCCTGTCCGTCGCGGTCTTCGACAAGGGCACGCTCAAGCCCGCAAGTGGGCTGAAGGCCGGCCCCGGCCATCTCGAAAACGAGCACCTCTCGGTCGCCATCGGCAAGGACGGGGCGGTCGTGAGCCTCATCCATAAGGCCACGGGCCGGGAAGCGGTCGACGGCTCGGCAAATCAGCTCTGGGTCTATCCAGGCGACAAGCCGCGCAACTGGGACGCCTGGGACATCGATGCGGATTATGCCGAAAAGGCCGTCCGCCTCGATGCCCCGGAAAGCATCACGCTCGTTGAAGAAGGGCCGCACCGAGCGGCGATCCGCGTCGTCTACCGCTACCGGAATTCGAGCGTCACGCAGACCTATGTGCTGACGGCCAACGCCAGGCGCCTCGACATCGAAACGACGATCGACTGGCATGACCGCCGCACCCTTCTGCGCACGCTGAACCCGGTCGCCGCATTGGCCCGGAAGGCAACGTTCGAATGCGCCTTCGGCATCGTCGAGCGGGCAACGCACACGAATACGTCCTGGGAACAGGCGATGTTCGAGGCCGTCGCGCACCGCTTCGTCGATATCAGCGAGCCGGGCTTCGGGGTCGCACTGCTCAACAATGCCAAATACGGTCATAGCGCCCGCGGCAATGTGATCGGCATGAGCCTCGTGCGCGGTCCGATCTATCCGGATCCGCTGGCCGATGAAGGCGAGCAGAGCTTTACCTATGCGTTGATGCCGCATGAAGGCACCTGGCATGAAGGCGGCGTCCTCGACGAGGCGATCGATCTCAATCAACCGCTCGTCGCTGCTGAGGCCAGCGGCCTCTCCACCGGCACCTTCGCGCCGCTTGTGGTCAACGGCATCCCTGTCGCGTTCTCAGGCCTGAAGCCGGCGGAAGAAGGCGATGGTCTCATCCTGCGCCTTTACGAACCAGCTGGCCGGCGCGGCAACCTCTCCCTCGGTCTACCTTCCGGATGGGCAGCATCGCAACCGCTGAACATTCTCGAAGAGCCGATGGAGCGGAAGGGACCTGCCGACGTCATGCCGTTCGAAATCCGAACCTGGAAGCTGAAGAAAACCTGACAGCTAACCGCCATACGTGCCGGGAATCAAATGGCCTATGGCAAGCATGTCGCACCATGATTTGAAGAACTGGCGGGCGCTCGTGAAAGCGGCCGCTATCCCCCAGAATTGGATGAGCCGCCGGCCGCATCCAGCGGTCGAAATGCGTCGGGTCGGGCGGCAAAGTTCGCAACTACAAAATCCACGAAAGCGCGGACTTTTGGTGAAAGCTGACGATTGGACGGCCATACGAGCGAGAGCGAGCCGTACGGCACCATGAAGGAGGTCAGGACGGGGACCAAACTTCCGGTTCGCATATGGGGTTCTGCGACGTAGACAGGCAGATGCGCGAGCCCCAAAGCGTCCCGTGCTGCCCGCAGCCCTGCGTCCGTATTGTTGAATGTAAGGCCTCTTGGCAAAATGAGCCGATCGTATGGTGATCGGAATGCCCACGGCGCGAGCCGGCCGCTGGATGGGTATTTGAAGTGAATGCAAGCATGTTGGGAGAGGTCATCAGGCGTCTGCGGTTGCCCATGGCGCTTGAAATAATCGGGACGTCCGCAAACGACGAAATGCTGGTCGCCAAGATGGCGGGCGATCAATCGAGCATCGGCAAGCTCACCACTCCGAACGACGACATCCAGGCCCTCTGCGACCAGGTCTGTGACCTTGTCTTCGAAATCGATGTCCAGTTCGATCTCCGGAAATTGCTCGGTAAAAATGGGCAGAAGCGGCATGAGAAGGTGATGCCCGACGATATGCGGAACGCTGACGCGAAGGCGTCCCCTTGGACGTTCCCGGCTTCGTGAGATTGTGGCCTCTGCGTCATCCATGTCGTCGATGATGCGTTTGTAGCGCTCGTAGAGGACCGCTCCTTCCTCAGTCAGGCTGATACTGCGCGTTGTCCGATTGAAGAGCCGCACGCCCAGTCGGCTTTCGAGACGCGCCACTGCCTTTCCGATCGCAGACGGCGAAACTCCGCCAACCCTGGCGGCTGCGACGTAGCTCTGCTGTTCGACGGCGTGGACGAAGGCGACAACGCTTGCGAGACTGTCCACAATAACACCCGATTAGAGATATTTTGTCCTTTATGTACGTCCACAGGCCACCATTGATCAATATTGCGTAGGAAATATCCTCTGTCTCACGATGCTAGGCGCTTTTCGAGGCCTTATCCTTCGGCTGCAGCCGCAGCGGTCGGGTGATCTCGATTGCCGCCTATTCGGACGGCGTCTGGCAATATCAAAGGAGTGAACGCATGCGGGACTATGCAAAAGAACGACCCGAGCACGCGGAAAAATACGTCGGAGAGAATGACCTATTTCTGGAAATATTTCACGCATACGGCGCTTCGAGGCAGTCCGTCCGGCCGCCTTTGCTCTTCGTCCATGGCGCCTTTACCGGGAGTTGGATGTGGAGCAAATACATTCCTCATTTCATGTCGGCTGGATGGAAGTCTTATTGCGTCAACCTGCGAGGCCACTACAAAAGCAGGTCGGTGGATTTCACAAAAATCCTGTTTGAAGATTACCTGGAAGACATCCGGCTGGTGATCTCCGAAATCGTCGAAGAATGTGGAACTCCTCCCATCGTGATCGGATTCAGCATGGGCGGAATCCTGAGCCAGAAACTGGCGGAAAGTGTGCAGATAGCCGGGCTGGTCTTGATCGATTCCAGCATTTGCAGGGAAGTGCATGCGGAGGCCCCCTATCGCGATCTCGCGTTCCGAATGCCCGGCCTCGTCGTGCCTGCTCCAGCACGCGACGAGCAGATCAGTGTGGATGAAACATTCGAGGATATCGAATTCCAGCGGAAGTACCTGTCCATGGAATCTGCGAAGGCATTCAGCGCATTTTCCTTTCATTTCGGGTCCGAGGGGATTTCCATCAAAGGCGAGATGATCGCCTGTCCCAGCCTCGTCATCTGCGCCATCAACGACGAATCCGATGAACATCGCGGCCGGGCGACAGCGCGTCACATCGGCAGCGAGTATCTAGGTCTCTGGGGCACGACACATACCGGTCTGCTTGTCGGGCAGAGGTATCACGAAGCTGTAAGCCGCATTATGGTCTGGTTAGCGCGCTTTGATGGGAGGCCGGTTTCCGATAAGGCATCATCCTGGACCGCCCGCGAGTAGAGCCGTAAGCCAAGGCTCAGCCTTGCGGACCAAGGCTCGCCAACAGCCGGCTGATGTAGGCTTCCAACCCGCCGACCATGTCGAAGCGGGTGGGATCGCGCAGCCAGAGCATCTGAAGGCCGTCCATCACCGCGATCAGTTCGGCCGCCATTGCCCTGCCGTCAATCTTGCCGTCGATCGAGCCATCGGCGACGGCCTCTTCGAAGGTCGCGGCGATGTCATTCTGCAGTTGGGTGGCGCGATCGAGAAACCATCCTTTGGCCGGGTGATCCTTCATCAGGCTCTCGGCATTCAGGATGGCGAAGGCCCTGATGACCTCGACCATATCGGCGTTGCGGCGGAAGACCTCGACCATGCCCTTGAGCAGGCCGCGGAGATCGGAACGATGGGGCCCGATGAAGCTTTCGCTTTCGCGATCGCGCTTATCCAGAATGGCGAGCAGGAGATCGACCTTGGTCGGGAAATGGTGCAGCAGGCCGGGCAGCGACAGGCCGACGTCGCGGGCAACATCCGCGATGGCGGCATTCTGGTAGCCGTCTTCGGCGAAGCGCCGCATCGCAGCAGTCAGGATCTCCGCGCGGCGCGCTTCGCCCTTGCGGGATCTGCGTCGTCGCTTTTCGTCCTGTCCGGTATTCGATTCGGAAAACTCTGCCATCGCCTCTCCCGTCGGTTTCTCCGGCGCTCTTTATCCATACATCAGGCTTCGCCAGTTGACATCTTAAAAATACCGAGTAATCGGTAGGTTTAAGAACTACCTTACGGGCTGAGAAGTGCGCGTTTGCCGCCGATGGGTTAGCACCGCGCTTGCTCAGGCAATACTTCACGGCAACCGAATTCCATTGAAGGGGAGGTTTGCATGATCGAATCCATTCTCGACAAGATGACGCTCGAGGAGCAGGTCTCCCTGTTGTCCGGCGCCGATTTCTGGACGACGGTTCCCGTCGAGCGTCTTGATGTGCCGAAGATCAAGGTGACGGACGGACCGAATGGCGCCCGCGGCGCCGGTTCGCTGGTCGGCGGCGTCAAGGCGACCTGTTTTCCCACTGCCATCGCGCTCGGCGCCACTTGGAATCCCGATCTGGTCGAGCGCATGGGTGTGGCGCTTGCCCACCAGGCGAAGAGCAAGGGTGCCGCCGTACTGCTCGCGCCCACAGTGAATATCCATCGTTCCGGGCTCAACGGGCGAAATTTCGAATGTTATTCCGAGGATCCGATGCTGACCGCGGAACTCGCCGTCGCCTATATCAAAGGCGTGCAGAGCCAGGGGATCGCGGCGACGATCAAGCACTTCGCCGGCAATGAATCCGAGATAGAGCGGCAGACCATGTCTTCCGATATCGACGAGCGGACGCTGCGCGAAATCTACTTTCCACCCTTCGAACAGGCTGTCAAACGCGCCGGCGTGATGGCCGTCATGTCCTCCTATAACCGCCTCAACGGCACCTATACGAGCGAGCATGAGTGGCTGCTGACCAAGGTGCTGCGCCAGGAATGGAGATTCGACGGTATCGTCATGTCCGACTGGTTCGGTTCGCATTCGACGGTCGAGACGATCAATGCCGGGCTTGATCTCGAGATGCCCGGCCCGGCGCGCGATCGCGGCGAGAAGCTGGTTGCGGCCGTGCGCGAGGGCAGGGTCGAAGCCGCCACCGTGCGGGCGGCGGCGCAGCGGATCCTGCTTCTACTCGAGCGGGTCGGCGCGTTCGAGAAGAAGCCCGACCTTACGGAGCAGGCGGTCGACCTGCCGGAAGACCGGGCGCTGATCCGGCGTGTCGGCGCAGAGGGCGCAGTCCTTTTGAAGAACGACGGCATACTGCCGCTTGCCAAGACGTCGCTCGACCGGATCGCCGTCATCGGACCCAACGCCGCGAGCGCGCGCGTCATGGGCGGTGGCAGCGCGCAGATCGCGGCGCATTACGTGGTCAGTCCGCTCGAAGGGATTCGAGCCGCCCTTTCCAATGCCAATAGCGTCAGCCACGCCGTCGGCTGCCGCCATAACCGTCTGATCGAGGTGGCCAAGGGAAAGATCACCGTCGAATATTTCAAGGGACGCGGCTGCCGGGGCACTCCGCTTCATGTCGAGACCGTCGACAAGGGTGAGTTCTTTTGGTTCGAACTGCCGGCGGCCGAGCTCGACCCCACCGATTTCTCGGCACGGATGACGATGCAATTCGTGCCGGAGGAGAGCGGCGATCATGTCTTCGGCATGACCAATGCCGGACTGGCGCGGCTCTTCGTCGATGGCAGGCTGACGGTTGACGGCCATGACGGCTGGGCACGCGGCGAAAACTATTTCGGCACGGCAAATGACGAACAGCGCGGCACGGTAGCGCTCGATGCGGGCAAAGCCCATGCCGTCACCGTCGAATATGACCCGCCGGTGGCGAACGAAGAGGGGATCAACCTCACGGCCATTCGGTTCGGCGTCGAAAAGCCCTTGGGCGAGGCCGATATCGTGGGTGCCGTCGAGACGGCGCTGAATGCCGATGTGGCGCTTCTCTTCGTCGGCCGCGACGGCGAATGGGATACCGAGGGCTTGGACCTGCCCGACATGCGGCTTCCGGGGCGGCAGGAAGAGCTGATCGAGCGGGTTGCGGCCGCCAACGCCAACACCGTGGTCGTGCTGCAGACCGGCGGTCCAGTGGAAATGCCGTGGCTCGGCAAGGTTCGCGCCGTGCTGCAGATCTGGTACCCCGGGCAGGAGCTGGGCAATGCCGTCGCGGATGTCCTGTTCGGCGATGTCGAGCCCGGCGGACGTCTGCCGCAGACATTCCCGAGGGCGCTTGCCGACAATTCCGCCATCACAGGTGATCCGGCCGTCTATCCGGGTAAGGATGGGCATGTGCGCTATGCCGAAGGCGTCTTCGTCGGCTATCGTCATCACGATACGCATGCTGTCGAACCGCTCTTCCCTTTCGGTTTCGGCCTTGGCTACACACGCTTCAACTGGAGCGAACCGCGGCTTTCAGCCAGCGAAATGGGTCCCGAAGGCGTGACCGTCAGCGTCGATCTGACCAATATCGGCGATCGGGCCGGATCGGAACTGGTCCAGCTTTATGTGCGTTCGCCGAGGTCAAAGGTAGAACGGCCGGACAAGGAACTGCGCGCCTTCGCAAAGCTTTCGCTGTTGCCCGGTGAGACAGGAACGGCCGAAATGAGGATCCTGCCGCGCGACCTCGCCTATTACGACGTCGGGGCCGGCGCCTTCCGCGCAGAAGCAGGCGACTACCAACTGGTCGTGGCTGCGAATGCCGCGGATATCAGGTTCATCATCGATCTGCCGTCACCACTCGAATATGTACTGCCACCTTCGAATTAAAGGCAGGCTGGCGAGATCCATGTCGCATTCGAACTGCGCCCAGCCGATACGGACGATCGCGCTTGGCGCGTCTGCGCCAAGCGTTGGTTCGAGCTGGATCAGGCCGCGTCGGGCTGAGAGCGGAGATTGGTGACGACGCGCCGGTTCTGCACCTTGCAGGAGCGCTCCGTGCAGTCGCGGACTTCGCGGTCGTTGCCGTAGCCCTTGGCCCACATGCGCCTGGCGTCCACGCCCTTCGAGACGAGATAGGCCATCGCCGCATCGGCGCGCTTCTGCGACAGCGTCTCCATTTGGGATGCGGAACCGGAATCGTCGGCAAATCCCTGCAGCTTGAGCAGCCAAGTCGGGTTCTTGTTTAGCCAGATGGCCTGGTTGTCCAATGTTGCCATGGCGACGGAATCGAGCGTGGCGGAGTCCTGCTTGAAGTAGATCCTTCGGCCGACATTGAGGATGAAATCCTCTTCACTGCCAGCCGCGACGGTTTCGAAACCGGGCGCCGGATCGTTGGTCTGGCCGGTCATCGGCGCCGCAGCGGGTTCTTCCAGAGACGCGACCTTGGTTGTGGTGCAGGCGGTAAGCGCCAGGAGCATGGCCGCGGCCATAAGCTGCCTCATGTATCCGGTCGGAGCAGACATCAGCGGATATTCCTCATTCGACCGGAGTTATTTGGCTGACCTGCGCGGCACTTTCAGCCTGGTCGGCAATGTGCGGCAGAACCTGCACCGCGGTGCCGATGGGGCAACGCTGGTAAAGATCGATGGCGTCTTCGTTGAACATGCGGATACAGCCGCTGGAGGCATCCTTGCCGATGCTCCACGGCTCAAGCGTGCCGTGGAAGCGATAACCGGTGTCGACGCCGTCGCGATGCAGATACATGGCGCGGGGACCAAGTGGATTTTTCGGTGAACCTCCGGCCACGAATTCGGGCAGTTCAGGATGGCGCTTGCGCATCTCCGGCGGCGGCGTCCAGCGCGGCCAAAGCGATTTAGCGTCGATCGTGGCGCGGCCAAACCATTTGAAGCCCTCGCGGCCGACGCCGACGCCATAGCGGATGGCCGTCTTGTTCTCCATGATCACGTAGAGAAAATGGTGCCTTGTATCGACGACGACGGTGCCGATCGGCTCGCTGCTGAAATATTTGACAACCTGGCGGTGCCACTTCTTGTCGATCTTGGCGAAGTTGGTCTTTTGGAACGTCACGCCATTGTCGACGGCGGTGCCGGCAAAATTGGAAGATGCGGCGGCGAATGCCGGTTTCTGGACCGCACCGGCGCCAAGTAACGCCAATCCACCAAGCACAATATTTCTGCGTGTCCACGGCATCGGCAATATCCCCCTTAAAGCCAAGCAGCGAAGTGTCAGTAAATCAGATTTTTCATTTGCCACAACAGAAAAATCATATCCTCCCTAAAGGCGGAGATCGGTTCACGGGCCTCCTGTGTCTGGTATTGCCCCATTGTTACTCTGGAATGCCGCGGCGCTTCGAGTTAAAGGGCCGGGCATTCATCACCTTTGAAATCGGCATGTACTCTTTCCGCAACCGCCTGCGAGCCGATGCTCTTCACACGCGGCAGTCCCTTTTCTTGTGCGAATGCCTCCACAAGATCACAAAGCATCTCTCGCGCAACGCCTGGGACCACATGATGGGGCAAATGCCCGACACTTCTGGTCTTCTTGCGGCAAGGTGTAACGCCGCTGCGCTTCCGATCGAGTGCGCAACGATCCTCACCTCCGACAGGTCAAGAGACGTGAGAAGGCGTTCAAGCCAGAAGGACTGTCCCTCAGGTCCACGCTCAGCCGGTGCAGCCGGCGCGCTCAGTCCATAGCCGGGCCGGTCGGGAGCAATGATCCGGAAATCGCTGTTGTCGAAGGGAAGCAAAATTTCCTGCGCAAGACTGCCGCAGCCATGCAGGAGGACGACTGGAATGCCATGTGAGTTGCCACCGTCAAGGATGTGAACGTCCTGATCTGCGACGTGAATTGTTATTCCGAACGTCAGCTGGACAGGCTTCACTAACATGAGGCGCATAACTAAATCGAAAGAAGAAGTTCCGGTCGGGACGGCGCCTACGGCATTGAGCCGCTAGAGTAGGATGGACGGGCGGCTCAGCGCTGCCGCCTTATCTGTGCTACCATCATCGCGGTCTCGAAGCGGAAAGATCGAATGCTCCTTCAGCGTGTCAGTTTCTATGTGCTTCTGGTCCTCGTGACCATTGCGTTCGTCGCCGTCGTGCTACCGTTCTATTCGGCGATATTCTGGGCAGTCGTCCTCGCTATCATCTTCTTCCCGCTTCACGCCCGTATCGAGGCGCGGCTGGGTGGGCGGGGAAACCTTGCTGCAGCGCTGTCTGTGTTGATCTGCCTCTGCGTCGTTATCATTCCCGGGCTGATCGTCCTCAGTTCACTCGTCCAGCAGGGCAACCATCTCTACCAACGTATGGACACCGGCGAGATCGACGTCCGGAGCTTTATTCATAATCTGCAGGAAGCATGCCCTTGTTCCTCCGCGACTGGCTCCGGAGCATCGAGCTGAACGGCGTCGATACGTTTCAGGACCGCGTTTCCTCGGCATTGATGCAGGGCGGCGGTTTTTTTGCCGGACGCGCCTTGAGCCTCGGTCAGAACACCGTGCGGTTCTTCGTCACCTTCGGCGTGATGATCCTGTTCTTCATGTTCCGGGATGGGCGCGCCCTTGCCGCGCCATCAGAAGAGCGCTGCCTCTCAGCGATGCCCATACACTTCGCTTCACCTCCAAATTCACTTCGGTCGTTCACGCGACCGTGCGAGGCAATATTATCATCGCCATCATCCAGGGTTCGATCGGCGGAATCGCCTTCTGGGCCCTTGGCGTCGAGCCAGCCCTTCTGTGGGGCGTGCTGATGAGTTTCCTGTCGCTGCTGCCTGCGGTCGGCGCCGCATTGATCTGGGTCCCCACGGCCATTTACCTGGCTCTGGCCGGCTTTTGGGTGAAGGCGATTGTGCTGGTTGCGGTGGGCGCCCTCGTCATCGGTCTTGTCGATAATCTGCTGCGGCCGTCCCTGGTCGGCAGAGAGACCAAGCTTCCCGACTATGTTGTCCTCATTTCAACCATTGGCGGCATTTCCCTACTAGGCATCAATGGTTTCGTGATCGGGCCGCTGATCGCCGCTCTCTTCATCGCCGCTTGGGGGATATTCGTGGAGGAGGAGGGCACGTCGGATTCCTGACGATGCGACCGGAGCATTTACCGATGGCTTCCGGAACTTTCGTCTCCCTGACCGGTTTCATAGATTCGAACCATCATCATGGGGGTGGAGCCATGAGCGCTCCGAGTGTCGCCGTCTTCGATAAGACGCTGCAAACTACAAATATGCGGCACGACGATCTGATGGCCGAGCAGGGACCTGATCGGCAGCTAGTCTGCGGTGAACGACGAGCTTTCATCGACGCCCGGGCGAGGTGCGGAAAGTGCGCCACGGACTGCCGGCAGAAGTCCAGGCGCTCTGGCCGGATCCGGATAGCGACACTCAGTCCCCATCGAGAGGGTGGCAGGAGCCGCAACCACGTCGTTTCGGAAACGACTCTCACCGGAACATTCGACGTCCACTAACCGTAAAAGGCAGGAGGAAAGACCATGAAAGTGTCAGAGATCATGTCTCGCGATGTAGAAATCGCCAACCCTAATCAGACGATAGCCGAAATCGCGAGATGCATGGCCGACAGGCAGATCGGCTTCCTGCCGGTCGGCGACAACGACCGGCTCGTCGGAACGATCACGGATCGCGATCTCGTCGTGCGTGGGCTTGCCGATGGACTCGGGGGCGATGCAAAGGTGCGCGAAGTCATGTCACGCGATGTCAAATATTGTTTCGAAGACGAAGATGTCGACGACGTGACCCGCAATATGGGGCAGGTCCAGGTCCGCCGCCTTCCCGTCGTCAATCGTGACAAACGCCTTACCGGCGTCATCTCGCTCGGCGATGCGTCCCTGGCGGACACCGCTGCAGCGGGAGCCGGGTTGAAAAAAGTTTCCCGACCGGGCGGCGCTCATGCACATTAGAGGAGGATGATTTTAGGCCTGAAGCAATCAGGATCCTGTCGTTTGAGATCATTCATCATTGAGATGGCAAGCCGACAAATGCCCCGGTGCAATTTCCTTTTTCACCGGCACTTCCAGATGACAGCGGTCCATCGCGAACGGGCATCTCGGATGAAAGTGACAGCCTTTCGGCGGGTTTATCGGGCTGGGGAGTTCGCCATCGACGGGTTTGAACTGTCGCTTGCCGGGTTCGATGCGCGGCACCTCGGCCAAGAGCGCTTTCGTGTACGGATGATTGGGCCGCCTGAAAACCTCCTCGACGGGCGCCTCTTCGACGATGCGGCCGAGATACATGATCGCAACGCGGTCGGAAATATGTTCCACAACGCCGAGATCATGACTGACGAACAAGTAGGTCAGGTCAAGCTTGTCACGAAGTTCCATGAACAGGTTGATGACCTGAGCCTGGATAGAAACGTCGAGCGCCGCGACGCTTTCGTCACAGACGAGGAATTTCGGCTGCACGGCGAGCGCGCGCGCAATATTGACGCGCTGCCGCTGGCCACCGGAAAACTGGTGCGGGTATCGCTTTTTCATGGCCGGGTCGAAACCGGCCAGCATCAAATATCTGTCGACATAGGCGTCGCGCTCCGCCGAGCGGGCAAGCCCATGCGTTCGAGGCGCCTCCCAGATAAGCTCCTCGACGGTCATGCGCGGATTGAGAGCCGCCATCGGGTTCTGGAATATCATCTGGCTGGCGAGACCAAACTGATGCTGCTCGCCTTTCGACATGGCGCTTCGATCCATCCCCTTCCAGAGAATGTGGCCCTGGCTCGGCGAGGTGATCCCTGCAATGGCGCGGCCGAGCGTCGACTTCCCGCAGCCGCTTTCGCCGACAAGGCCGACAACCTCTCCGGCCCGAATGCTGAGGCTGACGTTATCAAGCGCGTGAACGACAGGCGCGGGTTTGGCCAGTTTGAGCTTGAGCGCGATCTTGGCGGCCAAATCGGGCTTGGCTCCGAAGCGCTGCGACACGTTCCTCACTTCGATCAGGGGCGCGGCGGTCGCGGTCATCATGCCATCTCTTTCGTTACGGGATGAATGCAGCGGAAGGAGCGATCGCCTTCCGGCATGAGCGCCGGCATGACCAGACAGCCGTCAGTTGCCCGATCACAGCGCGTACGAAAACTACATCCCTGTGGGAGGCGGTTGATGGCCGGCGTCATGCCGCGGATCTGGTGAAGGGGCTCTCCGCGTCTGTTTTGCGAAGGAACGGACGCGATCAGACCGGCCGTGTAGGGATGGTGAGGATCGGTCAGAACCTTGCCCACCGGTCCGGTCTCGACGAGGCGGCCGGCATACATGACGGCGATCTCGTCGGCCAATCTTGAGACGATCGCCAGATCGTGCGTGATCCAGATCACCGCCGTATTTCCCTCTTCGGTGAGTTTCTGGAATTCGGAAATGATCTGACTCTGGATCGTCACATCAAGCGCCGTTGTCGGTTCATCGGCGATGATAAGGTCCGGCTTGTGAAGAAGCGCGATGGCAATCGCCACACGCTGGCGCATTCCGCCGGAAAACTGATGCGGATAGGCGGCAAGCCTTTCTTCAGGGCTTGGTATTCCAACCAGCGCCAAAGCATCCCGCGCCCGCTGCCGGGCGGCATCCTTCGAGACGCGGTCGTGTGCCTGAACGGCTTCCACCATCTGCGTCCCGACCGTCAGGACCGGGTTGAGCGTCATCGTCGGATCCTGGAATACCATGGCGATCCGCTTGCCGCGCAGCTGCCGCATCTCTTCGTCCGAATATTTCGCGATGTCGGCGCCGTCGAAGATGATCCGGCCGCCGGCAACTCGGCCGGGTTTATCGAGGAGCCGCATGATCGAGAAGCCGGTCACCGACTTTCCGGATCCGGATTCTCCCACGAGACCAAGGACCTTGCCGCGCTCCACCGTGAACGACACATCATTGACGGCGCAAAGGCTGGGGCGTCCCCTGCCGCCGCCGAATTCGGTGACAAGATTGCTCACTTGCAGCAATGGGGTCATGACATGTTCCTTGGGTTGAGCACATCGCGCAGCCGGTCACCGACGAGATTGATCGCCGCGATCGTGACCAGAAGGGCAATGCCAGGAAAGAAGCTGATCCAGTAGAGGCCTGTCAGAAGATACTGGTAGCCCGTCGAGATCAGCATGCCGAGCGAGGGTTCGGTCACAGATGCACCAAGACCGAGGAAGGACAAGGTTGCTTCGAGGCCGATTGCCCTCGCGATCTGCATCGTGGCGATGACGATGACCGGCGCAAGACAGTTCGGCAGCAGGTGCCTGAAGAGGATGCGCCATCCGGGCAGGCGCAGCATCCGGGCCGCCTCGATATATTCCTTCTCGCGCTCGACCAGAGCGGTGCCGCGGACCGTGCGGGCATAGGTCGCCCACTCGGCGATGATCAGTGCGATCACGACATTGGGCACACCCTTGCCGAGCACGGCGAGCATCATGAGCGCCATCAATATTGTGGGAAACGACAGCTGCAGGTCGACGAGCCGCATCATCGCGGTTTCCGTGCGCCCTCCCATGTAAGCGGCGAACAAGCCGGCTGAGGTTCCGATGATGGCAGCGGCGAAAGCCGACAGAACACCCACCAGCAAAGAGGTGCGCAGCCCATAGAGGATGCCGGACAGGATATCGCGGCCCTGGCTGTCGGTACCGAGGTGATAGACGAGCCCGGTCATGGATTCAGACCCCGGCGGCAGTCGTCCATCCATGATGTCGAGCTGCATCAAATCATAGGGATTTTGCGGAGAGATCCATGGCGCAAACAGCGCCAGGCAGCAGATGATCACCAGCGTGAGGAAGGCGATCGCAGCTGCCGGTGAGCTGAAGAAATCCGCGATCCCTTTCGACAGACGACTGGGTTCGGGCGTTAGAGCGCTTGTGTCTTGCGTGTGTGGTTCGGCCATGGGGTCAAGCCTTTCCTTCCAGCCGGACCCGCGGATCCAGAAGGGTATAACAGATGTCGATGATGAAGTTGAGGACGACGAAGAGCAGCACCATCATCATCAGGTAGGCGACGATGACGGGGCGATCGAGAAGGTTGATCGAGTCGATGATGAGCTTGCCCATGCCCGGCCACGCAAAGATGCTTTCGGTGACGACCGAAAAGGCGATGAGTGACCCGAACTCGAGACCGATAATCGTCACCACCGGGATCATCAGGTTCTTGAGAACGTGCACGGAAATGATCCGCCGCTCTCGCAATCCCTTGGCGCGGGCAAACTTCACATAGTCCTGGGGAAGGACCTCCTGCACGCCGGCACGGGTCAGCCGAAGAATGAGCGACGTCTTGAACAGAGCCAGGTTGAAGGCCGGCAATAAGAGGTGCCGGATGCCGTCTGCGCTCAGAAACGACCATTGTGCGCCGAGCAGCTCCTGCGTCGGGCCGCGGCCATTCGTCGGCAACCAGCCGAGCTCGACGGAAAACACCATGATCAGCATGAGACCGACCCAGAAAGTCGGAAGCGAGAAGCCCAGAATCGAGCCGCTCATGATGAGCTTGGAGGAAATCCGATTGGGGTAGAGCCCTGCATACAGCCCAAGCGGCAAGCCAAACAGCAGCGCGATGCCGAGAGCCGTGATCGCCAGTTCGAGCGTCGCTGGGAGACGTTCGAGGATCAGACCCAGCGCCGGCCGCCCATAAACGAAGCTGTTGCCGAAATCCCCGTGCAGAAGTCCTTGGAGAAACAGCAGATACTGTTTCCACAGCGGCTGATCCAGACCGTAATGCGCGATGACGAGTGCCCGCTCCGCCTGATTGGCGTCCGGGTTGATGAGGATGTCGACCGGGTTGCCGATCACATTGACGCCGATGAAGACAATGATCGTCATCGCGACAATGACGAAGAGCGCCTGTATCAACCGCCTGATAATGGATGTGACCATTGAACCTCTCCCTACAGCGCCGCGCGTCTTTTCGAGAACCGCAAAGGACGCTGTAACACTTTGAATCTAGGCGACGGAGATGGCCATCCCGTCGCGCTGCGGATCGGCCGCGCCTTTCGAGATGCCGCCGTCAATCTTGATCGCGTGGACTGCGGCGAACGCATATGTCTGCGGCGACCGCGCCACCTGATAGCCTTGCGCCCGAAGCTCGTCTTCGACAGAGTGTCGAATGCGATTGCAGATGTCGATCGTGTTTGACACCCCTACGATCCTCGGCGCCGAGACGGCTTCGAGCACGGACATGTCGAAATCGATCATGTTCATCAGGCATTGCGCAACCGCGGGCGCGATATAGCTGCCGCCTGGCGCTCCGATGACGATGCTGGGCTCGCCGTCCTTGAAGACGATCGTCGGCGCAGCCGAACTTGGACGCCGCTTGCCGGGCACGATGGAGCCGGGCTTACCGGGAACCGGGTTAAAGCGGCTCATCGTGCCATTGTACATGAAGCCGAGGCCGTCGGTGATCGCGCCCGAGGGACTGCCGAGGGTGTGGGTCATCGCGACGGCATTGCCGTCCTTGTCGATCACCGAGATATGCGTGGTGTCGCGCTGCGATCCATCAAGGCGCGATACGCTGGCGATCTCACCTGCCTTGATCGCGCCAGCATGCGCCTTTGCATGCTCTTTCGACAGCAGCTTTTCATAGGGCACGTCGACATAGGCGGGATCGCCCATATGCGCGTCCTTGTCGATCGTCATCCGCTTCATGGCCTCGAACAGGATGCGGACATGTTCTGCGCTGCCATGCTGCAGCGAGCCGACGTCGAACTGCTCCATGATATGGAGGAGTTCCAGCATCGGAAAGCCCGAGCCTGGCGGAGGCGAGGTGGCGATGCGGTTGTCGCGGTAGTCGCCCCAAACCGGTTCTACCTTCGACAATTCGTAACGCGCCAGATCCTCCCGATCGATCAAGCCGCCATTTGCCTTGAAATCGCCGGCGATCTGTTCGGCCAGTTCGCCGTGATAGAAGATGTCCGAGCCACCGCTTCGCGCGATGCGTTCGAGGGTCTCTGCCATGTCCTTGTTGACGAGCAGGTCGCCGACGTTCTTGAGCGTACCGTCGTCGTGGAAATAGGTTCTCCGGCCCGTTGCAGAAAAGCGCAGCTTGTCGAGCGTGTTGGCAAAACCGTCATTCGACTGGTCCTTGGCCCAATACCAGTGCATATGGTTTCGGATCATGAAACCGTTACGGGCAAGGCGGATAGCCGGCTTGATGAGATCGGCCCAATCGAAGGTGCCGTAGTCGCGCAGCGCGGTCTCATAGCCCTTGAGCGAGCCGGGGGTGCAGACGGCAAGATAGCCGATATCGGAAATATTGCCTTCAAGCACATAGCCGAAACCGTCGCGGCTCTGGTGCTTGATCTTGTCGAGCCACATGTCCGGCGCAGCCTTCAACGGCGCCCGCGCATAAAATTCGAGGATCTCGTGCACGCCCTTTTTCGGCATGTAGACATGCATGGAGCCGAAGCCGCCGATGCCGGCCATCTGCGGGTCGACCACACCTTGGACGAAGGCACAGGCGAGTGCTGCGTCGATGGCATTGCCGCCGCGTTCCAGAACTTCCGCACCGGCTTCGACTGCCTCCGGCTGAGGCGCTACGATCGTTGCATTTCTCATTTCGCGCGCCGCCCCTCCAGCACCTTTGCCAGGAAGGCCTTGACGTGGCCGAGAACTTTCATCCGGTCGTGAGAGACGCCTGGAACACGATCGAACGTCACATCGACACCCGCTTCGCGGAATGAGCCCGCCAGGGCGGCAAGGCGCTCCGGCCGCGTTTTGCCGGCGTCGTTGGCGCCATCCATGTAGTATTTGCCACCCGGCTTATGGGTGATTTCCCAGGTTTCCAGATCGGCGTCGCCGACGATCATATGCACCGGCACCATGGCGAGATATTCGGGCTGGAAGGCCTTGCCGAAGCGCGCCTCCAGATCCCGAATGCCGACCCACCAGTCACGCGTCGGATCCAGAAGGGTGACGGAACCAGGTGCGCCGATCGATGCCGCCCAGAGCCTTTCCGGATGCAGGATTGCGAAACGGTGCACGAAATGCCCGCCGCCGGAGAAGCCGAACATGGCGAATTTGGACCAGTCCTGGCGGTATTTGTCGGCCATCTCCGCGACCATGGCAAGGACGACCTGATCGTAGCGGATGTCGCCTTCCTCAAGAAACTTGTAGCCGGAACGCGCACCGTCGCCGAGAACGCCGACCGGGAAGATCGGGCAAAGGATTGCACAGTCGTTGTAGAGCCCGAATTCGGCAAAACCGTCGCGGAAGTCGATGGCCGACGTGCGCCCGGTGCCGTGGACCGCGACCAGGAGGTCGAGCTTGCGGCCGTCTGCCGCCGTCGGTGGCACATAAAGCACCATATGGAGGCGGGGATCGGCCTGAGAGGCGAAGATGGCCGTCTGGCCATAGTCATAGATGGCCTTCGCCCGGGCGACGGCTTCGCCCGTTCCAAGTTCCTGCATGAATGTCTCCTGGGAGATGAAGAAAGGGACGGCCTTGGTGCGGCCCCATGCTGCTGTTTTAAACCGCGTCGCATCGAATGGATCGACGCGACGCACTTCAAATCTTATTTGTCCCAAAACCGCGGCACGCTTTTGGACGGCATGCATTAGTCCGCCGGCTTTACGTCGTAGGCGAGCGTATATTTATCGCCGCGCGGGGTGTAGGACACGGTCTTCTTTGCGCCCAGCACGACGTTTTCGTAGTGCATCGGGAGGAGCCAGAGGTTGTTGAAGGTCTCGGTCGACAGTTCCTCGAGAAGGGGCGCGCGTGCAGCTTCATCGAGCGTCGAACTGGCCTTGGCCAGCACCTCGTCGATCTTCGGATCGGACACGCCGCCGCCGTTATATCTGCCGGTCCCCTTTTTCTCGTCGCGCGTTGCGACCAGCGCAACAGTCGGATTGGTGGTTTCACCGGTGTTCACACCCCAGGAGCCGAAATAGGTGCTGTAGGTGCCCTTTGAATAGGCTTCCGAATACATCGACCAAGGCAGGACCTCGACTTTCGATTTGATGCCGATGCGCGTGAACATCTGGCCGACCGCCTGCAGAACTTCGGCATCCTTGACGTAACGGCCAGAGGGGCCATGCAGGGTCAGGCTGAAGCCGTCGGGATAACCGGCCTCGGCCAGAAGCGCCTTGGCGGCAGCGGGATCATAGCCCACCTTCTCGACTTTTTCGGAAAAGCCCGCATAGCCTTGGGCGACGAATTGGTCGGCCACCGTGCCGTTCTTCTGCATGACGCGGTCGACGATTGCCGGCCGGTTGATCGACATCAGCATTGCGCGACGCACCCGTTCATCCTTGAGCGGGTTCTTGCCGAGATCGGAGCCATCCGCAGACTTCACGAAAGGCGAAACATCGCGGCTCACATCAAGGCCAAGATAAACAAAGCGGGAAGACCGACCATTGATGATCTGCAGATTATCGCTCGCTTCCACGCGTGCCATTCCATCGGCAGGAAGGGTTTCGACAATGTCGATCTCGTTGGAAAGAAGCGATGCCAGACGGGCGCCGTCATCGGGCAGGAAGCGCAGCGTGACGTTCGACCAGTGCGAGGGTCCAGCGAAATAGCTGTCATTGCGCTTCAAGGTCAGGCTGCTGCCTGGCGAATAGGAGACGAAGGAATAGGCCCCGGTTCCGATTGCACACTTGCCGTTGTCGAAATCCTGGACAGGCGCCTCCTTGCAATCGGCGCTGATAATGCGAATTCGGCTGACGGAATTCAACAGGATCGGATCCGGAACCTTCGTCTCGACGACGATGGTATAGGGATCCGTGGCCGTGACATTGACAATATTGCGGGTGTAAGAAGCAAAGCTCTGGCTGGGCTTGTCGCGGGCACGCAGAAGCGAAGCGATGACGTCATCGGCGTTGAACTCGCTGCCGTCATGGAATTTCACGCCCTTCCGCAGTTTGAATTCCCAGTGGGTCGGGTCGATGACCTTCCATTCGGTGGCGAGTTCCGGCGCATTTGCCGACGTTCCCGTGAGGTTTATCAGGCTGTCCCAGATATGGCGCGAGGTCGCATTGTTGGGAGCCGAACTGTCTTCATGGGGATCGAGCGTCGTCGGCGTCGTCGACATCCCGATCGTCAGCGGGGTTTCCTGTGCGACGACCATTGCAGGAATAGCAATCGTTCCAAGCAGCCCGATCGCTGCCCGCGTTAATGTTTTTGCGGCCATTTCTTCCATCCCGGTTTAGCGTTTTTAGGCCGACCCTGCTGGTCGGTACGAGCAGGTTCCCGTCCACTCTTGACACAAATTGGTAAGGGGCCCTCAACGGGACTGTCAAACGGAAAACAAGTGCGTTACGATAGGCGTAACCTGAAATTATGCCAATCCTTCGGCTCTGGTCGCGGAGAAAATTCTTGTCCCATGGACAAAAGACAACCATCAAAAAGCGATATCGTGCAATCGGTTGATGTCTGCATCGAGGTATTGCTGAATGTCGCCAAAAACCCGGATATCAGACTGACTGAGGTGGCGCAGAACCTCGGGGAAACCAAGCCGAGAATTTTGCGCATGTTACGCACACTGGAACGGCGCGGCCTGGTGCGGAAGAGCGAGACAGGCACTTACCGCCTGGGGACGACTGCGATCATTCTCGGGACCGCTGCATCGACACAGGTTGATCTGGTGCGAATAGCCAATCCTATCCTTGAAGAAGTCGGTCAGAAGGCGAACGAAACGACCCAGCTCAGGATCATCGACAATGGGGAATCCCTGTGCATTGCAAAGTTCGAACCGATGCGCGACTTGCGGGTGCAGGCGATGATCGGTCGAAGACGGCCGCTCACGGCGGGCTCGTACAAGGTGCTTCTCGCCTATCTCCAGCCCCAGGTGCAGTTGCAAATGATCCCCGAAACTTTGCCGCGGCTGACCAAGCGCACGATCACGGATCGTGGCAAGTTGATTGCTGAATTGGATAAAATCCGCCGCCAGGGATTTTGTGTGAGCTATGGTGAAGTGAGCGATCAACTTGTCTCCGTCTCAGTGCCGGTTCTGGCATTCGACGGATCCGTGATCGCCGCGGTGAATGTCGGCGCCCCGGCCTTCCGCACGCAAAAAAGCGACGTCGACCGCTTCATCGTTCTGCTGAAGGAGGCCTCCAGCAAGATATCGGCCCGGCTGGGATGGTAGAACTTTTCGTCCTGCGCCATATCGGACCTTGTCTCTTCGGTTCGACGCCCATCAAGGCGAGCCAACGCAGGTTGTTTCGTGCCATGCCCGCTCTTTAAGCAAATTCAGGGGAAAAGATCGGGGAGTTCGGAGCGTGCGATAGGTCGCAACCTGACCGCTTCTGCCGTGTCTATCGAACGATAGGGGAACCGCAAACGGGTGCCGACGGGTCCCCAATTGCCGATCGCACTTAAGAGTTTGTCGAGAGCGGCGTTCGAATAACCAAGGTCGTGGCGGAAGGGGACGATATGCGCGTCCATGAACGCGCAGATGCGTCGTTCCAGATCGAGTGCGGCGTCGATATCGTTTCGCATGGAGACCGTCCAGGTCTGAGCGCCGCGGGGGCTAAGGCAGGCCACATTGGAAAAGGACCCTGCCGCGACGCCCTGTTTGATGCCGGTTGCGAGATGATGACCGGGAACGAAGAGCGACAGACCGGAAAGACGTTCACGTGCCTCCGCATACCAAGAGTCGTCGCCGTCGGCGAGCTTGATGCCGATCACCTCAGGCACCGCCGCGCAGACCATGCCCAGCGCCTTTGGCGCCAGCACCCGTTTTGCATGCGGCGGATTATAAAGGATGAGCGGAATTCCGTCGGCAGCGTCGGCTGCTCGTTTCAGGAAGTCGACCGCTTCGTCATCGTTGAGCGGCCACCAGTCCGGCAATATGACTTGAATGGCGCGGGGATCGAGCGCGGCGGCGCGGCGGACCCGATTGAGCATGATCAGCGGATCGGGCTGGCAGGCGCCGATGACGAATGGCATAGAGGAAGCCTTGCAGCGTTCGGCCAGCATTGCCTGGATACTGTCGAACTCCTCCTCCGTCTGATTGTGGAATTCGCCGGCAGTGCCGTTCGAATAAATACCATCGACGCCGGCATCGATGAGGATATCGATCTCTTCACCGAGCTTGTCGAATTCGATGCTGTCATCGGCTCCGATCGGTAGAAGCAGGCTCGCCCAGTTTCCGCCGATGGCGGGATGTGGCGTCGTCGCGTTCATCTATTGTCTCCGGTGGATGGCGGATCAGTTGAGGTCGTCGCGGATGCAGGCCTTGAGGTGGCCGGGAGCGACTTCCCGCAATTGCGGGATCGTACCGGCGCAGGCATCGAGCGCGCTTGGACAGCGCGTGCGGAAGACACATCCGCTCGGCGGATTGGCCGGGCTTGGAATATCGCCTTTCAGGATCTGCCTGTTGCGGCGGGCATCCGGATCGGGCGACGGAATCGCCGAGAGCAGGGCGCGCGTATAGGGATGCTGTGGTCTCGCATAGAGATCGGCACTCGGCGCGACTTCCATGATGCGGCCGAGATAGAGCACGATCACCCGGTCGCAGATATATTCGACGACGGCGAGGTCATGCGAGATGAACAGCATGGTCAGGCCAAGCCGCTGCTGCAGGTCGCGCAGCAGGTTGATCACCTGCGCCTGGATCGACACGTCGAGCGCCGAAACCGGCTCGTCGGCGACGATGAATTCGGGTGACAACGTCAACGCACGGGCGATCCCGATGCGCTGGCGCTGGCCGCCGGAAAATTCATGCGCGTAGCGATTGATCGCGTCGGCGGGCAGATCGACCTGGGCCAGTGCCGACCGCGCCCGTTCGAGCCTGTCACGGGCGGTGCCGATCCCCTGGATCTTCAGGCCTTCTGTCAGGATCTCGCCGATCGTCATGCGCGGCGACAGGCTGGCGAAGGGGTCCTGGAAAATATACTGCATGCGCGGCCGTTGCCGTCTGAGCGCGGAGGCGGAAAGCGCTGTGAGTTCCGTCCCGTCGAAGCGGACGCTGCCAGACGACGGCTCGACGAGGCGAAGGATGGAACGCCCGATCGTGGTCTTTCCGCTGCCGGATTCGCCGACAAGCCCGACCACTTCACCCTTGCCGATATCGAAGGAGATGCTCTGGAGAATGTTCAGCCGCGTACCACGGGAGGTATAATGTTTCGAAAGGTCGCGGACGGAGAGCAGCGGTGCGCTCATCTAGATCTCCTTCCATCTGATGCAGCGGCTGCGGTGCTGCGAATTGACCTGTTCGAGCGCGGGAACCGCGACGCGACAGGCATCGATCGCGAATTTGCAGCGCGGGGAAAAGGCGCAGCCGCTCGGGATGTTCATCAGGCTCGGGACCATGCCGGGAATGGCGGCGAGCTTTTCGCCGGCCTGTTTCATCCGCGCTGCATCGCCAAGGCGCGGCATGGAGGCGAGAAGGCCCATCGTGTAGGGATGCTTGGGATTGCGGAAAACCTCGCCGACCGGCCCTTCTTCGACGATCCGGCCGGCATACATCACCGCAACGCGGTGGGCGATTTCGGCGACGACTCCGAGATTGTGGGTGACGAAGAGCATGGCCATGCCGCGCTCGCGCTGCAGTTTGAGAAGCAGGTCGAGAATCTGCGCCTGAATTGTCACGTCGAGCGCCGTGGTCGGCTCGTCGGCGATCAGCAGAGCCGGATCGCAGGCGAGCGCCATGGCGATCGTCGCACGCTGCCGCATGCCGCCCGACAGTTCGTGCGGATATTGGCCGGCACGGCGTCGAGCGTCCGGTATGCCGACGCTTTCAAGCAATGCGACGGCTGCGTCCATCGCCGCCTTGCGGTCGGCGCCGCGATGGATGCGAATCGGCTCGCCAATCTGGTCGCCGATAGTGAAAACGGGATTGAGGCTCGACATCGGCTCCTGGAATATCATGCCGATGTCGTCGCCCCTGATCCTGCGCATGCTCTCTTCGTCGAGGGAAACCAGATCTCTGACCGCGCCGCCGCTGGTCGCGAGGCGGATGCTGCCTGCGGCGATCACGCCGATATTGCGGGTGAGCAACCGCATGACCGACAGGCTGGTGACCGACTTGCCGGAGCCGGATTCGCCGACGAGCGCAAGCGTCTCGCCGGCGGCAACGGTCAGGTCGATATCGTTGACCGCCGTGATCTCGCCGCCGCGGGTACGGAAGATCGTTCGCAATCCTCTGATGTCGAGTACGGGTTCGGTCGTCTGTCCCATCAGCTTGCTCAGTTCAGCAGGCCGGTTGCACGCAAGATCTCGTCGATACGTGCCGTTTCCGTCTCGTTCAGGCTGGCACGCGGCCGCGGCATGACGGCGGAATCGATGATGCCGAGGCTACGCATGGCGGTCTTGAAAGCGCCGATCCCCGCTGCGCCGCCGCTGACGCGGCCCTGCGCGACCCAAACGATTTCGAAGAGGCGGCAGAGGCGCTCCTGTTCCTTCCTCGCGGCGACCCAGTCGCCGCGCTGCGCAGCATCCCAAAGGCGGACATAGCCGTGCGGATCGACATTGGCGATACCGGGGACAACGCCGTCGGCCCCCATCAACAAGGCGGTGTCGACGACGATCTCGGAGCCGGTCATCAGGAAGACGTCCTTGTGTTCGGCAAGGTCGAGGAGCGCATAGCGGAAGTTGCCGTCGTCGCCGCTGGAATCCTTGAGGCCGATAATCGCGCCTTCCCCAGCAAGCGTGACGACCGTCTGGCGCTGCAGCTTGACGTGAACGCAAACGGGAATGTCGTAGGCGATCAGCGGAATGTCCACCGCGTCGCGGATATAACGGAAGTGATCGAGGATCTCGGACTGGCTGGTGACGGTGTAAAATGGCGCCGTCACGACGACCGCGTCGGCACCGGCGGACTTTGCAACCTTTGCGTGGGCGATGACGCGATCCGTGGTCGGATCGATGACGCCGACGATCAACGGCACGCGGCCATTCACCACCTTGGCCGAATGTTCGATGATTTCCCGCCGGGTCTTCTCGTCATGGAAGATCACCTCGCTTGTCGAGCCGAGGACGAATACGCCATGGCAACCGGCATTGATCAGATGCTCGAGCACACGCGTATAGGAAGGATAGTCGACGGTGAAATCCGGATTGAGCGGGGTTACGACGGGAGGGACGACACCCTTGAATTTGGTCATTTTCACTTCTTTCGATTGTCAGTTCAGTTCGGCACGCGGGTCGAAGGCATCTCTGAGGCCATCGCCAATGAAATTGATTGCCAGGACGGCAAGGATGAGCGCGGCGCCGGGGAAGAGCCATTGCCACGGATATTGTTCGAGCACGGCGGTCGAGCGGGCCGCGTTCAGCATGTTGCCCCAGCTGGCCGCCGGCGGGGCGATGCCGAGACCGAGGAAGGACAGGCCGGCCTCGAGCAGGATGGCATTGGCGATCTGCAGCGTCGCATAGACCACGAGGATATCGATCGAGTTCGGCAGGCCGTGGCGAAAGAGCAGATGTCCGATGCCGGCGCCCATGCCGCGGGCGGCCAGGACGAAGTCGCGTTCACGCAATTCCAGCAGCCGCGAGCGGATCATGCGCGCAAGCAGCGGCCAGGAAAGTAGCGAGATGACGATCACGGTCGGCCAGATGCCGGTACCGGCGATCGAGGCGAGCACAAGCAGGAAGATGACGGGCGGCAGGGTCATCACCAGATCGACGAAGCGCATCGAGACGGCGTCCGTCCAACGTCCCGCAAGCGCCGAGATGGCCCCGAAGAGAAACCCGATGACTGCGGAAAGCGCGGTCGATGCGACGGCGACCAGGAGCGAAATCCGGCCACCTTCGAGCACGCGGGCGAAGACGTCGCGTCCGACGCCGTCGGCTCCGAACCAATGCGTTACCGTCGGGCCGCTATTCATCGCCAGGAGATCGATGTCGTTCGGCCGGAAAGCCCACCACAGCGGATAGGAGAGGATCAACAGCAGCATTGGCGTGGCAATGCAGACGCCGGCAACGGCTGCGCGATTGAGCAGAAACCGACTGAAGGCGCGGGCAAGTGGCCCCGGGCTGCGGCGTTCGGGAGAGCGTGCCAACATATCAACCCACCTTGATGCGCGGGTCGACGACCGCATAGGTGATGTCGGTCAGAAGATTGACGACGATAACGCAAGTGCCGATGACGAGCGTCGCCCCCATGATGACGGGGTAGTCACGGGTCTGCACGGCATCGACGAGCAGGAGCCCCATGCCCGGCCAGTTGAAGACGCTCTCGATGAAGATGGCGCCGCCGATTGCAAGCCCGATGGTGGAGCCAATCAGCGTGACGATCGGCAGAAGCGCATTGCGCAAGGCATGCTTGCTGACGACCCAAAATTCACGAACGCCCTTGGCCCGGGCCGTGCGCACGAAATCCTGGTTCAGGACTTCGAGCAGCGAAGCGCGCATGTAGCGCATGATCAATGCGGCTTGCGCGACAGACAGAAGTGCCGCCGGCAGGATCAGATGGTGGAGGAGATCGCTCACCGAGAATTCCTCGCCCGGCGTCAGCATGCCGCCAGACGGCATCCAGTGCAGGCGGACGGAGAAAATATAAAGGCCGATCAGCGCGCTGAGGAATGCCGGGCTGGAAATGCCGGCAAGCGCAACCACCGACAAGGAGAGATCGGCAAGCGAATTGCGGCGGACGGCGCCGATCACCCCGAAGGTGATGCCTGCGACGACGGCGAAGGCAAGTGCGGTGCCCATCAATAGCACTGTCGGGCCAATCCGTGACAGCACCAGACCGAGAACCGGTTGATCGAGACGCTTGATCGAATAGCCGAGATTGCCTGTCAGCGCCTGCTGCAGCCAGCCCAGATACTGCACGGGCAAGGGCTGATCGAGCCCGAGACTTCTGCGCAGATCGGCAAGGTCAGACGGCGACATCGGCAGGTTCGGATCGACATAGGCATCGATCGGATCGCCGGGTGTCAGGCGCAGCAGCAGGAAGATCAGCATGCTCAGGGCGACGAGCATGCCTATTCCTATCACCAGGCGTCTCAGACTGTATTGGAGCATCGGCAATCCGTCTTATCGGGCCGTCTTGTCAGGCCGTCTTGACAGGGTGGCCGAGGCCACCCTCAAGGCTTTTCGGAAAACGCCTATTCGGCGATCGACCACTTCTGCGGGTTGGCCTGGTAGGGGCCGCCGCCCGGCGCCGGCGTCCAGACGAAATCCTTCACCTTGGTCGAGACGATGCCGTAGCGGTTTGCCACCCAGAGCGTCGCCCAGGGCAGGTTCGTGTTCATCACCTTGCAGACGTCCTGGTAGGCAGCATCCCGCTTGGTGCTGTCCGGCTCGGCCAGCGCGCTGTCGAGCGCCTTGGTGAGGTCAGGCATGCGAACCCTGGCGACATTCGGTCCGGCCGGAGGAATCTGCTTCTCGTTGAGGCCGACATTGATGCTTCCGGCATCCGGCCCGTTCTGCAGCCCGGCGTAAACCAGCTGGAACTGGGCAATATCCGGCGTCGCATTGAGCACGATGCTGTTATAAGTCGGCGCATCGACGGCGCGCGGGACGATGTTGATGCCGACCTGGGCAAGCATCGCCTGGACTGCCGCAAGTACGTTGGTGGCAAGCGGCGTGGTGTAATAGGTCAGAAGCGTGATCGGCTTGCCGCCGTTGATCTGGTCCCAGCCGGCTTCGGTCAGCAACTGCTTGGCCTTCTCGGGATCGTAGGCATAGGTGTCGATGCCCTGCGGTATCAGCTGTTCGGCGACATAGGCGCAATTGGCAGGCTTGGCCGCACCACCATAGAGGCTCTGGATGATGGCATCGCGATTGATCGCGTACATCACCGCCTGGCGCACGCGCACATCCTTCCAGAGCGGAGAATCGTGGTTGAAGCCGAGATAGTTGACGACGAAAGAGTCGCCTTCGATGACCTTGAAGTCCTTGTTGTCCTTGAAGGTCGGCACATCGTTGGAATCGACATAGGTGAACTGGATTTCGCCGGATCTTAGTGCCGCGATCGCCGCGGCCGGGTTGGCGAAATAGCGATCGATAACGCGTTCCAGTGCGGGCTTGCCACCGCGATAATCGGTGTTTGCGGCAAGTTCGACATACTGATCCGAGACGTATTTGGTGAATTTGAACGGGCCGGTGCCGATCGGCGCGGTGGACCACCATGTGTTCTTTGCCAGTTGGTCGGCCGGAATCGAGGCGAGCGCATGCTCGGGCAGCATCATCACCTTGGTCATCGTATCGAGAAAACTGCTGCTCGGTGCGCTGAGCTTGATGACAACAGTGTGATCGTCCGGCGTCTCGACGGACGATATGCCCTTCAATCGGGCGGCGAGTACCGAGCCGGTTTTCGCATCCATCGCAAGGGTCATGGTGAACTTCGCGTCATTGGCGGTAAACGGTTTGCCGTCGTGCCATTTGGCGTCCGCCAGCTTGAACGTGTAGCTCATCTGGTCCGGGCTGACCTCGTAGGAGCTTGCCAGCGCGCCGACGACCTTCTGCAACTTCTCGTCATAGGTGATCAGCGGTTCGTAGTAGACGCTGAGCCAGGTGAAGCCGGCGGTGGCGGCAAGCGGATTGAAGTTGCCCTGGAAGCCTCCGGGGCCGACATCGAAGCCACCCGACAGCGTGGCTGCCTGAGCCTGGGTTGCAATTCCCGAAACGACAAGAGCCGGAACGGCAGCCGTCGACAGCAGGGCGCTAAGCCCGATAACGGATAATCTAGACAGTCTTTTCATGTGTTCCTCCCACGTTTGAACTTGTCTTGTTGTTGGCAATCACCCGGGCAATGCCCTCGTAGTGACGATCCAGGCGTCTGCGCGCCTCCTCCAGATCCCTTGCCTCGATCGCATCGACGATCGCGGCATGGTCGCGCCACGTCGCCATCGGATCGGTATTTTCAAGATTGACGAAATCCGATGCCTTGTAGAAGGCGAGCCAGAAGACATCGATCAGCCGCACGAGCGTTTCATTGTCCTGGCAGCGGAACAGCAGTCGGTGGAAGAGCTGGTCGTCTTCCGCAAAGGTTTCACCCCGTTCGGCATGGGCGCGCATTCGATTGACGGTGGCGCGCAGTTCGGCGATGTCCCCTTCCCCGATCACGTCGATCGTCTTGCTGATCAATCCCACTTCCAGCGTGCGCCGGATTTCGAGGACTTCCTCGATCTGTCGCAGGGCGCCGCCGAGGCCGTAAGCGAGGTTGTCGAGAAGCGGCTCGAAGGAAAAGGCCTTCACGAAGATACCGACGCCGCGCCGCGTCTCCAGCACACCGAGCGATTCCAACGCTTTGATGCCTTCCCTCAGCGAATTGCGGCTGACGCCGAGCTGGGTGGCAAGCTCTCCTTCCGCCGGAAGCAGGGTTCCGGGCGCAAGGCCATTGTCGTCGATATAGGCGCGCAGACTTTCCTGCACGGAGACATGCAGCAGCGGCGCGCGCGTCAGCGGCTTCATCGATTTCAATGTCATGCCGGCCACTCTCTCGCATCGCCAATAAGATGGATATTAGATATCCACTTGTAGGATATCTGTCAAATGGTCAGGCTTAACGATTGACACCGAACCCCGCTCGCATCTGGTTGAGGCGGTCGTTCCTGGGGGCCAGAACGACAAGATGCAAACAGCTCAGTTTTCCTGGAACGACCTCAGCCGGAGGCTTGACCGACCTCTGCAGCATGGACCACCACGCAGTTGCGGCCGGTCCTTTTGGCAAGGTAGAGTGCCGCATCGGCCTGTCGCTGCATGTGCTCTGCGGACACGAATTCACTGTTTTCCATCAATATCGCTATTCCGATGCTGACAGTGACCCAGGGACCGACGCGGGAGGTAGGATTTGGAAGAGACGCAGCTTCTACTCGGCTTCGAATTCTCTCAGCAACCAGCCGGGCCTGTTGTTCATCGGCGCCTGGGAGAAAGACGAGAAATTCTTCGCCTCCGTACCGGGCGACTTGGTCTCGCTCGTCTCTCATACTGCTCTGAATGATGCCGGCAACTTTCACCAGGCAACGGTCGCCCTCGGCATGCCCGCGATTATCGTTGAGGCGCTTGAAGTCATCGACATCGCACATCAGCATCGCCGCGCTGCTCGTTCGTTTAAGGTCCTCGTTCCAGAAATGATGGAGCGTTTCCATCATCGAACGCCGGTTGGCGACACCGGTCAGCGGATCGGTCCCCGCCAGCAACTCCAGCTGGGAATTGGCGTCAGTAAGCTCCGCGAGGCGAGTTCGATCTCGTAACTCAAGCAAGAAGGTTTTCTGAGCGAAGATGGTGGCGGTGCGTCTGGCAACGACGGTTGCCGCCACACCGCTTGCGAAAAACAGCGTACCGGCCAGAGCACTCCCCACTTCAATGCCCGGATTTCGCAGCTGAAACACAAGATAAATACCGAGGGCAGCTGCACCGATCGTCATCGCCCAACCGAGTGGAACGGGAAATATGATAATGGCAGTGACGGCCACAAAGAGCATGATGGTCAAATGCCGCTCGTAAAACTCGCCACCGGTGTTAACGCCCACCAAGGCTACCGAAAGAAGGATGAGAAAAACAGCCGAGAGGAGGAAAACTCCCTGCACCCACAAAGCGTGCGGCCGCAGGAAGGCTATCGCGGCGACAAGAGCTGCGGGGGGAAGGATAGACGCTGGCCAAAGCATCGACATTACGGTTTCGGTCGGAAGCAAGATCGCGTTGAGGCCCAACGTCAGAACGTCGAGCACGATAACCCAAACCATCCACGCGCGGATGATCTTGGCAGTCCGCGGCCAGGAGCGTTCGCGAAAAAGCTGGGCCAGTTCCCCATTGAAGCGGATATCACGCGTGCGTCCACCGAGCAGGCGCTCGACTTGCTCCACAATGGCCGGGCTCAACCTCTGGAGAGGTTTCCGCGAAGACGCCCTTACCGGTTTGATAGGAGCTGTGGTTCGCTCGGTATCCATGTGTCGGATCTAGGGAGCAGACGACCGGAGGCAAGACGAGCCGCAAATTCCGCCCCAAAAGACGATATGCTTGCCCTAATGATTTTGTACCAGGGGACGACAGTATGTCGTTAACGTGTCATATCGGGTCAAAGTCTCACGCGTGCCAGGCCGAATTCACGGTTCGACTCCTTTCAAGGCCCCAATCATCCTCGATGAGGTAGGCCATCCAATGATCAAAGCTCGCCCGAAGCGAGATTGAGGAGGATGCCCGCTGAAATCCGACGAAAGGCGATATTTGCATCTTCGAGAAACTGAGGTTCTGGAAATAGGCGGGTTGTTGGTTCACATCCGTTCAAGGCGGTCGAACGTGGCGAAGATTACTTAAGAGCGCTTACCTTAGCTTTCTCCTTATTTGAATAAAGCCACGCTTACTTAAATAGCGGCCGAAACCCATACTCGCGTCGCGATCCTCGAGGCACTGATCCTTTGCCCCCAACCGCGTGAACATACCATTAATCTACGGGTCGACGGTTCGAACCCCTTCAACGCGATGGCTATGGCTGCTGCACAATGTTTAACGGGGCACGTCACAATGAGCCCTGAGCCTGGCGAGCACCCTGGAAAAGGCATTCCCACCGGCGTCAGTAAACCAATCGAGCCCGTATCGTTCCTTGAATCTGGCGGAGTGCATCAAGTATATCATTTGCAGTTTGGCCAACGCCTTCGACTTCAATAACCACGTAACCCGTATCGCCGTGCGTCTGCAGGAACTCGCCCACAATATTAAGTCCACGAGACGAAAAAACCGTATTCAGATTGTTGAGAATGCCAGGGCGATTTTCATGAACATGGATGAAACGCGTGCCGTTTGGACGTGGCGGCAGTTGAACCTGGGGAAAGTTGACAGCGCCTAGCGTCGAGCCGATGTCCGAATATTCGACAAGCTTCCTCGAGACTTCTCTTCCAATGCGTTCTTGGGCTTCTTCGGTCGACCCTCCAATATGCGGGGTCAGAATGACATTATCCAAACCTTGCAGCGGTGTTTCAAAACGCTCTTTGTTTGATGCCGGTTCCCTCGGGAATACGTCCACAGCCGCGCCTGCGAGATGTCCTTCTTTCAAAACCTTCGCGAGCGCTTCAAGATCCACCACGGTTCCGCGGGCATTATTGATGAAAATGGCTCCCTTTTTCATCCTGCGCAGTTCAGCTTCAGTTATCATGTTTTGCGTCGAGCTGGTCTCTGGAACATGCATCGTCACAAAATCTGAGATTTCGAGGAGCTCGCCAAGCGTTGCCATCGATTCTGAATTGCCGTGGCGAAGCTTGTCCGAAGGATCAAAATAGCGAACGTTCATACCCATGCTTTCGGCAAGAACGCTTAGCTGCGAACCGATATTGCCATAGCCCACGATGCCCAGCGTTTTCCCGCGCACCTCACGACTACCTTCGGCGGTTTTGTCCCATCCGCCGTCATGAGCGGAAGCCGAACGCGGGAAAATCCGCCTAGTCAGCATTATGATCTCGCCGATCACAAGCTCGGCGACCGAGCGCGTATTCGAATAAGGGGCGTTGAATACCGGGATCCCGCGTCGACGGGCCGCATCCAGGTCGACCTGATTTGTCCCCACAGAGAAACAACCGACGGCCATCAGCTTCTTGGCGCAGCTGAAAATCTCCTCAGTCAGCTGCGTGCGTGAACGAATTCCGACAATATGGGCCTCGGCTATATGACTTTTGAGATCTTTGTCATCCAGAGCCTTCGGCAAATGGGTCAGGTTGACGTAGCCGGATAAAGCGAAGTAGTCCACCGCGCTCTGACTGATCCCTTCCATCAGAAGCACGGAAATTCGATCGCGAGGAAGAGAAAGTTGTTCGGTCATTGAATTGCCTTGGAGTCTCGAATTCTATCTGGCCGAAGTAGCTCGTCCGACACAAAGACGCACTGCGATGGCAGCATGACTTAGCGACCATCCGATGAGCAGCGCAATAACAAACTCAGCTCCGTCGGCAGGCATAAGGCTCCGTTGCCGCAATTCAGCATATGCCGACAGTCATGACGAGCGAACGGCGGCTGTCAAAAAACAGCGGTTGCTATTTCTCTACAATGATCTGCACATCTTTCATCATCAAAGCCGGCTCGTCTTTGGTCCGCAAGCCGCGAGTATGAGCTCTCCATCTGAAGAGCCGCCTTCAGCATCTGCTACCGAGCACTTGCAATCGAAAGAAGGTTGGCAAATGGGGCCGTCTTCGATGATTATTCTCAAGCCAATTGATTGACGAGGTCATTGAGCAGCCGGCCAGAATGATCTCCCGCGACTGCGGCACAGGGACCGTTTTTCGAAGGCGGGCCCATCCGTCTAAGCGGATGGTCGGGGTGTTTCCAGGATGGCCGTCGGATTTGACCGAAGGATGGGGTGAAGATGCAAGGCTCTCTGTCGCAAAAGTCTGAGAAGTCAGCGGTTCGATTCCAGTCAAGGCGATCACCTTTCAGTCGGTAGACCTACACGTGATTTGCCTTCCGATCAGAGCGGGATAGCAAGCGCTCGACTTGACGTCTCGTTTCCGAATGACCGCCGCTCACGCCGTGATCTGATTTCGCAGTCGGCCCTCCTCGAGCAGGATCTTGATGGTCTGCGCTGCGTTGTGGCGCATCTCGATGGCTGCATGATCGGAGTAGAAGGCATTGTGCGGCGTTATCACCAGCCGCCCCTCAAGCCAGTCACTCCTATCGCGCCATGCTGTCAGCAGCGGATGATCGCGCGGCGGTTCCTGCGCCAGTGTGTCGATTGCCGCCGCCGCGAGATGGCCATTTCGCAGTGAGGCTTCGAGCGCATCGAGATCGTCGAGCAGTTCTCCCCGCGCGGTATTGACCAATATGGCTCCGGGCTTCAGCCGGGAAAGTCCATCCGCGCCAAGAATACCGCGCGTCTCGTCGTTTGCCGGGCAATGCAGGGTGACGATATCCGCCTGGGCGAAGAGGTCATCTAACCGGTCGGCGCGTTCATAGCCGACCGCCTTCTCATGGCCGGGCGGCTGGCCCGGATCATAGCCCAGGATGCGGAAGCCGAAGGGCTTCAGCCGGTTGACCACAGCCGTCCCAATCCGTCCGACACCTATCACGCCCACCGTGGTCCGGTTCGAGCGGGCAAGTGGCTTGAGGCTATGGACCTGCCATCCTGTCGTATAGCCACGGGCGCGGGCATCATGCTCCCAGAGTCGCCGGTGCAGCGACAGCATCATCGCGAGCGCATGGTCGGCGACTTCCTCCGTGCCGTAATCGGGATTGTTGGCGAACGGGATGCCTGCATCAGCCAGAGCCGAAAGATCGATCTTCTCGTAGCCGACACCGTAGCGGACGACGCCCCTGCAGCGTGAAAGTTGGGCGATACTTTTCGGCCCGAGCCGTGCGCCCCAGACCATCAGGGCATCAAGCCGAGCCAAGCGCTCGGGGGAGAAAAGCGTTTCGTCAGTGGTGGCGAAGAAATCGATCTCGACATCGTCACCGAGCACCTCGGCCTCGAGATCGGGCGCGCCGAACATGTGATCGGTGATGCCGACGACATATTTCTTTTGTGCTGTCATTTTGCCAGTCGACTACTTATTCCGCGGCAATTGCGTCTGCCGTCGAGCGGGCCTTCACAAGGACGGAGGCCTCAGCCAGCGCCTGGTTCACCCGACCGAGAATGGCCGTTGACGGAATGCCATCAGTGAAATCGCGGCTCGAGGCATAGATTGCCGTCGGCAGCACAAAAGCCTCGAAAAAAGCAAACAGCGGGCGAAGTTGATGCTCGACAACGAGGGAGTGTCGATCGCCCCCGCCGGTTGCCGTCAGGATGACGGGTTTGCCGCGCAAGTCTGCCGGATCGAGTAGATCGAAGACGTGCTTGAACAGGCCCGTGTAGCTCCCTTTGTAGGTTGGCGAACCGATGACGAGCGCTTCTGCGTCGATGATTGTTTGGATCACCGCCCTTGCTGCCGGATCGAGGTCCGCGACCGATCTTGCGGCCGCCAGTGAGATACCGAGGTCTTCGACGTCGAAGACGGCGTGCTGCAGGCCGGCCTGCTTCGCCAGCGATACCGTGACACTCTCCACGAAGCGCCTGGTGCTGGACGGGCGGGAGAGATTGCCCGAAAAGCCGACGATCAGATCGTTGCTCATCTAAATTCCTTTCGCGAATTCGCCTCGATCATGCGAGGGAGGAGGGAGGCCACCGGACGAGGCGCTCTGTTGCTATGCTGTTTTGAGGACCGTCAGCCCAGCCGGATAGCTCGAGCGGACACTTTCCTCTCTATTCCATCGATCAAAGGCAGCGCGGCCCAATATCGAAATAGAAGTATCTTCCTGCGGCGCGTGGACGAGCACGGATTGGATATCCCTGAAATGCCGTTCAAGTCCCAGGTCGGCACTAAGTCCCGGATTGCCGATGCCACGTACCGCGATCTGCACGGCTTCGCGCAGTTGTCGGCCTGCGATCAGCCGAGCCCTTATCATCTTTTCCGCGTCGCCATGGTTGGCGTCGAGCGCGCCGAAAATGATCTGCCGGGCGCCGGAGACAAGCAGGTCGATCTCACCTGAGAGCGTCACGAACCGCTCCGTGCGGGCGATGGGATGGCCCAGATTGGCGGGCACGCGCTCATGGGAGAAGCGGATGAAGGCAGCCTGGGCAGCCTCAGCCGCGCCGAGATAGATCGCGGTCAGCGCCAGCGTGATCGCAGCATGGGCGCGATTGTCCTGCTGAGCCACCGACGGATCAACGAGTTCCAGCACGTTTTCCGCTGGGATCTCGACGTCGGTATATTCGACGTCGTGCGAACCTGTGGCGCGCATGCCCAGGCTGTTCCAGTTCTCGATTACGTCGATGCCGGGCAATCCATTTGGCACGACGAACGTTCCGACGCGCGCGGGCGTTTCGTCGGTATGCGCCCAGACCAGGAAATGCGTAAGACCGTATGCGCCGGTGACGAAGCGCTTGCTACCGGTGATCGACCAGCCGCTTGTCGTGCGGCGGGCGACAGTCGCGGGCAGGCCGCCGCGGGCCGGAGACCCCAGTTCCGGCTCGACGCGTGCGGCGTTGAGCAATAGCGGTTTCTGATTGGCCTCCGCCAGCAGGCGCCGGTACAGATCATCAGGCCAATGGTTCTTTGCGGCCTGGCCGAGATGATTGAAGATCGTCATGGCGCTGATCAGCGCCACCGAGGGATCACCTCGCCCCAACGCCGCAAGAATGTGGGCCGCATCAGCGAGCGTCGCGCCTTGACCGCCATAGCGTGTCGCAACGGTGCTCTCTAGGAGACCACTCTGATGAACGGCCCGGATACCGGTCCAGGGAAATTGACCGGTTCGATCCGCATCCGGTGCGGCGTCCGCGATAACGCGCACGGTTTCATCTGGAACGATTGTATCATGGGACATGCGGGTCGACGCTTTCTGGCTGTTAAGGCAGTCCGGCTGCGTTGAGAAAAAGGGGACGCGCAGTCCGGCGCTCGGGCCAGACTGCGCGCATCACGCAGCACTCTTCTTCTTGTTCGCCTCTTCCCGTTCGCGAATGCCTTCACGCACGAGCGGCAGGATGTAGCGGCCGTAGTCGACCGCATCATTGTAATTGTCATAGCCGCGGATCGAGATCAGATCGCAGCCGAGATCGATGTAGTCGAGGATCGAATCTGCAATGGTGCGCGGCGAACCGACCAGCGCAGTGGTGGCGCCGCCAGCATTGGTCGCGGTCACCGTCGGATACCATAGAGCGCGGTCATGCACATCGCCGCGTGCTGCGATGTCCAGAAGCCGCTGCGAACCGACATTGGCCGGGCGTGCAGCATTGAGCGGCGCACGGGCCAAGCCTTTCTGGCGGTTTTCGTTCAGCTGGTCGAGAACTCTATGCGCCTTTTCCCATGCCAACTCGTCAGTTTCCGCGACGATCGGCCGGAAGGTAACCCATATGCGAGGGCGATCCGTCCGGCCTGCCCTTGCCGCTTCCGCGTAGATCCGTTCGATCTGCTGCTTTGTTTCTGCAAGCGGCTCGCCCCACAGCCCGAAAATGTCGCCCAGCGAACCCCCGATGCGATACGCGGCATCCGACGAACCACCGACCGAAATCGGGATCACGCCACTGGTTGGGCGCACCGCGCTGCGGAATTGCTTGAACTGGTAGTATTTCCCATCGAAGTCGAAGGGTTCTTTGGACGTCCAGGCGAGACGAAGGATCCGGATATATTCTTCCTGGCGCTCGTAGCGCTCCTCTTTGTTGAGGAAGTCGCCTTCGCGGGCCTGCTCTTCGTCGCTGCCGCCTGCAATGAAGTGAACGACAACACGCCCGCCGCTCAATTGATCGAGGGTTGCAAGCGATTTGGCTGCGACCGTTGGATAGACGGTGTTCGGGCGCAAGGCGACGATGATCTTGATGTGCTTTGTGTGGGCCAGGACCGTGGCGCCGAGCGTGAAGGGATCGAAGGAGGCGGAGGAGTAGGGGATCAGCGTGTAGTTGAAACCATAGTCATCGAGGGCGCGTGCGTACCGCTCCAGGAAACGAGGATCCACAGGCGCGTCGGGAATGGGGTTGAGGTCGTTCGACGCGTTGGGAAAGCTTACGCTAATGAATTCCGCGGACATGTGAGCTCCTTCAGGTTGCAGACCATTGCATTGACGTTAAGGCGCGGCAGCGCCGCGAGGAAGACAGGTCATTCTCTTTCTATCGATTTTATAGAAAATATTCGCTATCGCGGCGGATGGAGTAGGACTCGCTCCCGGCCGTGGCGTTGACACCTGATGCCTTCAACTGTCCTGGCATCGAGCCGTGTGGCCTGTAAATGGTTACGAGGCGGGCGACCAGCCAAGTCCTGGAGCGACTGTCTCGGCCAGGTCGGCCAGCAACCTTATGTTCTCGGCGAGGCCGAAGGCGGGGGGCAGGAAGAGCACGACCTCGTCTGCGGCTGCGAGGCCCGGGTCGTTGAATACGGCCTCAATCACTTGATCGGGCGTGCCTTGGAAGACAGGCGAAATCTGAGCGCCGGCTGGTTGGCTGGCGGGCGCGAGGGCACCTTTGGGACGCGACGCGGCAATTCCGATGGTGCGACGCTCGAGGTCATAGGCAGCGTATTTCTCTCGAAGTTCGGCGGTGGTCCCAACCAGGATGGAGGCGGCGACTGCGACCGATGGCGGCTCCGTTCCCCAGGTCGTGCGCCAGGTGGCGCGGAACGCCTCGATAATGCGAGCCTGATACTGCCCGAAAGTCTCGCCCTCGGCCTGGTCGTGCTGCACGGTTCCGGAGATAAGCCCGATCCCGAGCTCGGCTGCCTGCACTGCCGAGCTCAGGCTGGCCGACCCTTGTCGTATGCGCGAGCGCAGGGTCGGGCTATGCGGTGTTACGCGCAGTTCGGCGCCTTGCGGAGCACCCTGGCCTGGCGAAACGACCGTATGGAGGACTTCGCCTGCGATCGCTGAGAGGAAGCGTGCCTGGCGGCGTTTCGCTTCCGTCCGGGCGTCGGTGTCGACCGTACCGAACACAGCGTCGAACGCCGCGGTGGCACCGGTCGAGATCGCAAGTTCCAGCCGGCCATCGATGAGCAAGTCCGTCGTACCGGCCGCTTCGGCGAGCAGGATCGGGTCCTGATAGCGCATTGGGATGACCGCCGATCCCAGGTTGATGCGCTTGGTGTGCTGACCGGCCGCGGCAAAGAACGGAAGCGGTGAAGAGAGATAGTGGTCGAAGTGTCGCTGATAGGCCCAGCCCGACTGATAACCCAGCCGCTCTGCTTCCTTGAACAACTCGATCCCGTCGCGCAGACCTTGCGCCGGTCCGGCCTCGTCATTGAACGATACCCGGGTGTTGAAGCCGAGCCGCTGCTTTGGGCGGAACGACGCGGGCTGAGGATTTACAGTCGCAGCGATGGTCATGCGATCTTTTCCTCGTTGAAGATCCGCCGAGGTTGCGGGTGTGGTGCACGGGCGATACCAGCGGCGCCCGATGGGATCGATTCCAGCAGCGACCGAGTATAGGGCTGCTGGGGGTTTCCGAAGATGTCGGTGACGCTCCCATGTTCGACGATGCGCCCGCGCTGCATCACCGAGACGGTGTGCGCGAGTTGGCGCACCAGAGCCAGATCGTGGGAGACGAATACATAGGTCAGGCCAAGCCTGGCTTGCAGCGAAAGCAGCACCTCGACGATGTCGGCCTGAACGCTGACGTCGAGCGCGGAGGTCGGCTCGTCGAGCACGATCACATCAGGCTTGAGGACCAGAGACCTGGCGATGGCCACGCGCTGGCGCTGTCCACCTGACAAGGCTTCCGGCTTACGCAAGAGCAGGTGCTCGCCGAGCCCGACATTGGCCAGCGCTTCGCGGACCCGCGCGGAGCGCTCCTCGCGGGTTCCGATCTTGAACTGGTCGAGCGGTTCTCGTACCAGCTGCTCGACTTTCCAGGTCGGGTCCAGTGACGTGAACGGGTTCTGGTAGACGAGCTGCAGGTGGCGCCATACCGCGCGCAGCGACTCGGGCGAACGACCGTTGAGCTGCTCGCCGGCGACCGCAATGTTCCCGATGTCGGGTTGTTCGAGCCCAAGCAGCAGCCGGATTGCCGTCGTCTTGCCAGAACCGGATTCGCCGACCAGCGCGTGCGTGGTGCCAGCCTGGACGGCAAACGACACGTCGTTGACGGCCGTCAGAACCTTGCCGTCGACCGTGAAAGTCTTCGTGACGCCGCTAACCTCGATCTTCGGTGCCTTGTCGGTCTTGGTCCCGAGGAGACGGAAGGCGGGGTCTCGTAGCTTACGGTAACGATCGGGGTTGAGGGCTGGGACGTCGGCATGCAACTTCCTAGCGTATGCCGAAGCGGGCGCGGAGAAGACAGCCGTGGTGCTGCCGGCTTCCTGGACGATGCCGTCCTTGAGCACCACCAGAGAGTCCGCCCGCTCGGCGGCGATCGCCAGATCGTGGGTGATGAGGAGCAGGCTGATATCCAGTTCGTGCTGCAACTTGGAAAGCAAGTCGAGGATGCGTTTCTGGATCGTGACGTCGAGCGCTGACGTCGGCTCGTCTGCGACCAGCAGCAACGGCCGAGGGAGGACAGCAAGGCCGATCAGCACGCGCTGCAGCATGCCGCCGGACAGCTGGTGCGGGTAAGAGTCATAGACCCGCTGGGGGTTGTCGAGGCCGACCTGGGCGAAGGTCTCCAGGATGAGCGCCTTGCGGATTGCCTTATTGGGCTCGTCGACGAGTGCTGCCGCCTCCATCGCCTGGGCGCCGATCGTCCGCACCGGGTTGAGCGAGTTGCCGGGGTCCTGCGGGACAAACCCGATCGCACGTCCCCGCAAGGGCCGGAAACGACGCTCCGAGAGGCCCAATACCTCCTGGCCGTCGAACTCGACGCGGCCGTTAGCGCGTCCACCAGTGGCGAGCAGTCGCAACACCGCGCGGGCGATGGTCGACTTGCCCGAGCCCGACTCTCCGATGAGGGCGAGGCTCTTGCCGCGGCCGAGTTCAAACCCAACGTCGCTGACGACTTGCTGCGGTCCGTAGGAAACCGACAGCCCATCGATCCGGAGCAGGGGGGACGATCGCCGGAGCGCCGACCCGGTGACGTCAGTACGGGCGAAAAGCTCAGTCAGTCTGTCTTGCGAAGCCATCGGCTGATCCTGTTCACGGAGAGGACGGTTGCGATCGTGACGAATGCGGGCGCGTAAACCAGCCACGGCCATTTGAGGTAGTCCTTGCCGATCGAGATCAGCAGGCCCCAGTCGGAGGCCGGTGGAGGGTCGCCGTAGCCGAGGAAAGCGAGACTGGCGATCACCAGGATCGAGTCGCCGAACTGCAGCACTGCAAGCGGTAGCACCGAGCGCGAGGCGTTCGGCAGCACGTGGCGCCAAAGGATGTGCCAGCGCGATCCACCCAGTAGAAAGGAAGACTCGACGAATGTCGCTTGCCGGGTCTTGATGACCTCCGAGCGCATCACCCGGGCGAAGAGGGCCACCGCCGAGACGCCGGTTGCGATGGCGGCGTTCGTGGTGTCGAAGCCGATCGCCGTGACGACGATGACGGCCAGCAGGAATTTTGGAATCGCAAGCAGCACGTCGACCAGGCGCGCAAACAGAGTATCCACCCACCCGCCGAAGAAGCCGGCCAGCAGGCCGATGAGGCCACCGGCGAAAACGCCGATGACGACGGCGATCAGCGCGCTGGCGACCGAGGAGGCTGTGCCATAGACCACACGGGTATAAAGGTCGCGGCCGAGGTGATCGGTGCCGAACCAGTGCGCTGCACTTGGGCCCAGCAGCTTTTGAGCGGGAACGCCGTTGACCGGGTCATAGCTCGTGAACAGGCTTGGGGCGAGAGACCAGGCGATCGCCAGCGCGACGATTGCGAAAGAGAGCGCGACGACCGGCGGCACGCGCAGCGCCGTCAGCCGCCCGATCGCGGTGATGCGCGAGGTAGAGTGGGTGGAGGCGAGGGTCATGAGGTCACCACCTTGGAAATGCCGGCGGAACCTTCGTCGGCTGTGGTTGGACGACGCTCGGGCGTGCCAAGCAGTTTTACGCGCGGGTCGAGCAGCGGGTAGGCAAGGTCGGCGATCAGGTTGACGACCACGAAGACCACCGCTGCCAGAGAGACGACCGCCTGAAGCACGGGCAGGTCCTGAGTGCTCACCGACCGCTGCACCAGGCTGCCAAGACCGGTGCGTCCGAATACCGTCTCGGTGATCAGCGAGCCGCCGAGCAGTTCGCCGATGGTAAGCGCAATGACGGTAATGACCGGGAGCGAAGACGGCTTGAGCAGGTGCTTGGCGAACAGGCGCATTTGCCCGAGCCCGCGGCCCCGCGCGACGGCGGCGTATTCCTGGCCGGACTCATGATCGAGGTTGGCGATGAGCACTTCGGCGATTTGCGCGGAGATCGGGATGCCGAGCGCGATGGCTGCGAAAAGGGTCGCCCAGAAGCTGTCGGGCTCGATCACGCGGAAGACGCCGAGCTGGAAACCGAAGAGGTGGATCAGCACCAGGCCGATCACGAAGTTGGGCACCGACAGGAACAATGACGGGAAGCCCCGCAGCAAGCCTTGGCCAAAGTGTTTTGGAAGAAACTGCGTGCCATAGGCGATCACCGCCGCGAGCAGCAGCGCGACGACGAGGCCTGCAGAAGCAAGGATCAACGTCGATGGCAGCACCTCGGCGATCAGCGTCGCGACGGGCCGGTTGGTCCGCATCGACAGGCCGAGATCGCCGGTCACGAAGCCGGAAAAGGATGTCCACAACTGGACCGGGATCGGCTTATCCAGGCCCTGGGCGGCGATGATCTCCTTGATCTCATCCGGTGTGAACCCATTCTGGGGGTTGTTCAGGACATTGGTGATCGGGTCGCCGGGCAGGATGCTGACGACGACGAAGGTGAAGACATAGGCCAGCAGGATCACGACGATCGCCTGTACGAGGCGTTTTGCGGCGTAGTTTAGGTAGGCTTTGCTCATGCCGTCACCTTCTTACGTTGCTCGGTTGAATTGCGGGTTATTCGCTTTTCGAGGCCGTGTAGTAGCTGGCATAGGCGACGCCGTTATAGACTTCGCCCTTGAGCTTCGGGGATTGGACGTAGATCCGCTGGACGATTTGCGTGCGCGGGATGAAGTAGCCCTGATCGAGAATGTACTTCTGCAGTTCGTCGAGGAGCGGTTTGCGGCCTTCGATGGAACCGGCGCTGGCGATCTTGTCGCGGAGTTCGTTGAGCGTCTTGTCGCTCTCGTCGAGGGCGAACCAGTTCTCGCCGTTGTTGGCGTTCGTCAGGATACTGGCGACGGTGCCGGCGTCGATGAAGCTGCGCGTCACCTCATAGGCCGGCACGGCCGGACCGCCGTATTTGACCTTTTGGCCGAAGGTGACGACATCGTAGGCACGGATAGCGACTTTCCAGCCGATCTTGCCGAGTTGCTGGGCGATGAGTTCGTCGACCGATTTCGAGGTTGCGAGGTAGGGGTTGGAATGCAGCGTCAGCACGAGCGGCTGGCCGTTCTTGGTGCGGATGCCGTCTGCGCCCTTGACCCAACCCGCCTCGTCGAGAAGCTTCTCGGCCTTGTCGGGGTTGTAGGCCAAAAGCGCACTTTGATCGGTCGCTCCCGGCACGTTGGTCTGGATGAAGGACGTCGCGAGCTTCCAGTCGGGTGTGTAGACGGTGTCGATGATCTCCTGGCGGTTGATGCCGGCCTGCAGGGCCTGGCGGACTTTCACGTCGTCATATGGTGCAAGCTTGGTGTTGATTGCCCAACCATTCACGAAGCCGAGATAGCGCGGTGTCGCGGTGGTGAAGCCCTCTGCCTTCAAAGACTCCAGCTCCTGCGGCGAGGCGTTGTAGGCGACGTCGGCCTGGCCGGACTGGACAGCGGCCACGCGCAGCGAGGGCTCGGACACCAGCTTGTAGGTGATCGTGTCGAGATAGGCCGGACCAGTATGACCGACTGCCGCCGGACCCCAGTTGTAGTCCTTGCGCTTGACCAGCTTGACGAAGTCGCCCTCCTTCCAGGAGTCGACCACGTAGGGGCCACTGCCGGAGGTCTTACTGAGGTCGGCCTGCTGGGCTGCGGGCTGAGCGAGGGTCTTCGGGGAGATGAGGATCGAGCCGTGATAGCCGAGGGTCGGGATGAAGCCGAGCGTCGGCGCCTTGAAGAAGACCTTCACTGTGGTCGCGTCCACCGCCTCGGCGTGGTCATAGGTCTTCGGGAAGAGACCAATCGGGTTGATGCCTTCGCTCTTGCGGCCGGCGTACCAGATGTCGAGGTTGGCGACGACGGCCGACGCATCGAGCGCGGTGCCGTCGGAGAAAGTGACGCCGCTCTTCAGGTGCAGGGTGAACTCGGTGGCCTTGTCGTTCTGCTCCCAGCGTTCGGCGATCCAGGGGCTGACCTTGCCGTCAGCATCTACGTAAAGGAGCTTATCGGTCACATGGCCCCAGATGTGGCCCTGGAAGCTGGAAATGGCGCTGTTGTTCGGGATCCAGGTATCACCCAGCGAGTCGATCAGGAAGGTGATGTCACCGCCGTTGTGTGGGCTATCGGCACTCAGAGCCGGATTGAACTCAGCCGTTACCACCAAGGCGGCGATTGCCAACGCAGAGGTGGCGATCAGCAGACGCCGGGAAAGGGAGAACGGGGGAGAGCGTTCGATCATAATGCGGTCCTGTATTGTTTGCCAAGTAGATCACGACGCATAGCCTAAGCAGGGCAACAGGAGGGAGAAAGACCAGTTGTTCTTTTTCTACTAATTTTATGGATTATTTTGTTCGGTTTCTGGGTGTGTGAGGATCAGCTTTTCCGGGCTCAGTGCATCCTTCGCCGTGGTTGGTGACGCCGATCTACTGGTTGCCGGCCCTCGTGCTGGACCTCTCAGCCTCGTCAAAGAACGTCATCCCCTCGAATATCCGCACCGGAGGCAGTTCGCCGACGAACCGCTCTGCGTCCACCCTGGTAAGCTGTCCGGTCGAGCCCTGGGCCAATTGCGAGGTTCCGACATCACGGGTGAGGATGTTCGGGTTGCCGTGAACGCACATCGATTTGTCGGAGGCCGCATTGTCGGGTTCGAACCACGCACCCGTTGCAAGCTGCATCACGCTCTTTCGGACGTCCTCGCTGATCACCGCGGCTGCAAGGCAACTGCCGCGGGCGTTGAACAGCCTCACAATGTCGCCATCGGAAATGCCGCGTTCGGCCGCGTCAGCCGGGTTTATACGAACCGGTTCCCGCCCCTTTATCTTGGTGGAGCGGCTGAAATCGCCATAGTCCAGCTGGCTATGCAGCCGCTGATGCGGCTGGTTGCAGACCAGATGGAGCGGGAAGCGGCTTTTATCGTCCTCCGCCTCCGCCCTTGGCGGATACCATCGCGGATGGCCGCGGCAATCATCGTAACCGAAGCTTTCGATCCTCTGCGAAAAGATCTCGATCTTCCCGGATGGCGTTTGAAGTGGAGATGCAAACGGATCATGGCGAAAGGCACGCGCCGGTCCGCCATCGTCGGGTTTGAGCGGCAGGCACATCTCTCCGCGTTCCCAGAACGTCTCGAAGTCGGGAGCTTCGTGTCCACCGGCTACGAGCGCCTTGCGCGTTGTTTCGAAAAGGAAGGTTAGCCATTCCCGGCTGGTCCGGTTTTCGGTGAACTCTTCGAATTTGCCGAGACGGCGCGCGATCTCAGAGAAGATTTCATAATCGTCCCGTGCTTCGCCGACCGGCTCGATCAGCTTCTTCATGGCGACCATCAGCGGATCGCGGTCCGCCGCCCCGATATCGTCACGCTCGAGCGTGGTCGTCGCCGGCAGCACGATATCGGCGTGGCGCGCAGACGACGTCCAGGCCGTCTCATGCACGATGATGGTCTCCGGTTTCTTGAATGCCGCCCGCAGCCTGTTGAGATCCTGATGGTGATGGAACGGGTTGCCTCCCGCCCAATAGACGAGGCGGATATCGGGATAACGCATCGCGTGGCCGTTGTAGTTGTACTCGTGGCCCGGATTGAGCAGCATGTCGGCGATGCGCGCGACGGGAATGAAATCCGACACTGCATTCTTGAATTGGCTGAGCGTCGGCAGCGGGACGGCGAGCTGGTGTTTGCCGATGTTGCCCAACGCACCAAGGGAATAGGAATAGCCGCCGCCATCCAGCCCAATCTGCCCGAGCATTGCGGCGAGCACGATGCCCATCCAGACCGGCTGCTCGCCATGGTCGGCACGTTGCAGGGAATGGCTGACGGTGCTCAACGTCCTGGCGCGCGCCATGGAAAGCGCGAGGGTCTTTATGGCATCGACGCCGATGCCGCAGATGTGGGACGCCCAATCCGGGCTTTTTTCGACACCATCGATCCGGCCAAGCAGGTAGTCTTCAAAACGTTCATAGCCGACCGTATATCGGTCGAGAAATTGGCGGTCGTGCAATCCCTCGCTGACGAGCACATGCGCGAGGCCGAGCATCGGCGCGATGTCGGTGCCAGGTAAGATGGGCAGCCATTCGGCATTCACCTCAGGAGGAAAATCGTCTTTCAGGGGGCTGACGAGGACAAAACGCGCACCTCGCGCGTGCGCGCCGTTCAGCGTCCGGGGCACGATATGCGCGCTGATGCCGCCGCCATGCACATCGGTGTTCTTGATCGCCATCCCGCCGAAGGCGACGACCAGCTCGCTGCTCCGTTCGATGGCATCCCAGGTGACGCTCTTGCGGTCGAAATGATCGTATGGTCCCAACACGTGCGGGAGGATGACCATTGCCGCACCGGAGCTGTAGGTGTTGACGGAACCGACGTAACCACCCAGCACGTTGAGAAACCGGTGGATCTGGCTTTGTGCATGATGGAACCGTCCGGCACTAGCCCATCCGTAGGATCCTCCGAACACGGCTTCCGGGCCAAAGTTTCCGTAAACGCGCTGCAGCTCTTTTGCGACGAAGTCGGCTGCGCGCGGCCAACTGACCTCGACATAGTCGTCGGCCCCGCGATTCTGCGCGTGACCCGGCGCGCCTTCGAGCCAGCCGCGCCTGATCGCCGGCCGCCTGATGCGCATAGGGCTATGGGCGATCGCCGGAATGTTGCCCAGCAATGGCGACGGATGCGGATCGCCCGGATGAGGCCGGACCTCAAGACCTCCGTTTTCGTATCGGCCTGAAAACGCCCCCCAATGGGAACTGTGGGTCTTGAAGCTATTCATTTGACAGTGCCCTCGGCAATCAAGCCGTTATCAGACTGCTGGCGAAACATCGTTCGGAAGGATTTTGCCGGGATTCATGATGCCCTTCGGATCGATGGCATTTTTGATGACCGCCATGAGATCCACGGCATCTCCGTGTTCCTGACGCAAATATTTGATCTTGCCTGTGCCCACCCCATGTTCGCCCGTCGATGTGCCATCGACCGAAATCGCGTATTCCACCATCTTCTTGTTGATGGCGGCGACCTCGTCGAGTTCTGCCTGGCTCGTCGGATCGACGGCGAAGACAACATGGTAGTTGCCGTCGCCGACATGGCCGAGAATGGCGGCCGGCACGCTGCAGCTACGCAGCAGTTCGCGCGTGTCGAGAATGCAGGCACTGAGCTGCGATACCGGCACGCAGACGTCGGAAGACCAGCCCTTGGCATTCGCACGCTGGGATACGACGGCATAAAACGCATTGTGACGCGCCTTCCACAGGCGGTTGCGTTCTTCCGGCGTATTGGCCCATTCGAAGTCCTTGCCGCCGTTGTCCCCGACGATGCCGGCGACCATCTCGACCTGTTCCTGCACGCTGGCCGGAGAGCCGTGGAACTCGAAGGCCAGTGTGTCCTCGATCTTCAAGGACAGGTTCGAATAAGCATTGACGGCTTCGATCAGACCACGGTCCATCAACTCCATCCGCGCGACCGGAATGCCGAGCTGCACGACTGCGATGGCCGCAGCAACCGCCTGTTCGACATTCTCGAACGAGCAAAGCGCGGCCGAGGTCGTTTCCGGAATGCCATAAAGCCGAAGCGTCACCTCGGTGATGATGCCGAGGGTCCCTTCGGAGCCCACGAAGAGCCGCGTCAGATCGTATCCGGCCGACGACTTTCGTGCCCGCCCACCGGTTCGGATGATCTGACCGCTCGGCAGAACGACGGTTAGAGACAAGACGTTTTCGCGCATGGTTCCGTAGCGCACGGCATTCGTGCCTGATGCGCGGGTCGATGCCATACCGCCGATCGAGGCATTGGCGCCCGGATCGATCGGGAAGAACAGGCCCATGTCACGCAGATGAGCGTTCAACTGCTCGCGGGTCACGCCGGCCTCAACCGTGCAATCCAAATCCTCGGCGCTGATGCGGACGATCTGCGACATGCGGGAGAGATCGATGGAAACACCACCCCGTACCGCGCTCAGATGGCCCTCGAGGGAGGTACCGGCGCCGAATGCGACGACCGGCACGCCTTCGGCCGCGCAGAGCCGCACGGTTTCCGCTACGTCCTCCGTGTTTTCCGCAAAGACGATTGCATCCGGAATCGCGGCGATGTGGTGGGATTCACCGCGGCCATGCTGCTCCCGCAAGGGCTGCGATGTGGAGAAGCGGTCACCGAAACGGTCGTATAGCGCCTCGATAAGAGCAGGGGAGAGCGCGCTCACTTGTCCGCTCCGCGCGACATCGGTGTCGTGAAAGAGCCGTCAAGAATGACGTGGCCAGGATGATCGAGATGCGCCGCCAGCCATTCGGTGAAGACCAGGGAACCCGGCAAGCAAAGAGACATGAGAAACCCCGGAATTGCGATCTGAGGTTTGCGGCCCGGCTGCGTTCGCGCGGGCGCGCACCTCGACTTTACGACAGGATCAGGCGACCAGTTTTGCGCCCTTGAGATGACGTTCGAGGAAGGGCAGGCTGTCCTGCCCCCAGTAAAGCTCGTCCTCATAACGGAATGTCGGCAACCCAAACACACCGGCGTCCTTGGCGGTCTTGTAATTGGCCTTCCATATCGACAACACGGCGTCGCTCTGGGCACGCTCATCCAGCGCTGCGCCATCGAAGCCCGCGGCATCCGCGATTGCGCGACGCACCTGTGCGTCACCGATATTTTCTCCGCGCAACCAGAAGGCCTCCTGCAGCGCTTTCGTCAGCTTGAGCCAGTCTTTGCCCGCATCGATGGCGGCAAGGATCATGAAACCCGCCGGCGTTGGATCCGACAAGGCCGCGCGATTTTCGAAGTTCAGCGTTTTGCCCCGGACGGCCGCCCAACGCTTGAGATCCTTCGTCCAATAAGCTCGACGGGCCTCCGGCCGGTTACGAGAATAGATGGCGCCGTTATCCTCAATCAGGGGGATGACATAGGGGCGGATCGTAGCGTTTTGTTCGGAAGCCAGTGCCGCGAACGCGTCCAGACCAATGAAAGCCCATGGCGAGCCAATGCCGAAGAAATAGTCGATGATCTTTGTCATATTATAGTGCTCTCAAGATGTCCGGTCGCGTAGGATTGCGGCGTCGAATACAGAAAGTGCGCAGTCTCGGGCGACGAGAACCGCTGTTGGATCACGTCCGACTGCCACCGTCGCAAGCGCGCCTTCATAGAGAAGCGATAGATGAGCAGCCGTCTGGTCGGGCCCTAATTCGGCTTTGGAGATAATGGCACGGAAAATGTCGCTCACGGCCTTCTTATGCGTTCGGGCGACGGACACGACGCGTTCTGAGTCGCCATGCTCGGCCACCGCAAGAGCAAATGCGCAGCCCCGGAACTCCGGGCTGTCGGCCTTTTCAAACAGGCGCTCGAAAATAACTCTCACCTGGTCTCTCGGAGCAGCCGTCGCGTTCAAGGCCTCCCGCAAGGAGCGAACAACACGTTCGTGGCGATCCTGGAGATAGGCCGCAACAAGATGATCCTTGGACGGGAAGTGTCGATATAGCGTTGCCTTTGCAACTTTCGCTTCTTCGATAATGCGATCTATCCCAACAGCCCGAATACCTTCGCTGTAAAATAGCCCGCCGGCTGCGGCGAGGATCTGATCTGATATGGGTTCTCTCATTGGATCGCTTCAGGTTGGTGGTTGCATCGTTGAACAATTAGACGGCGACAATCAGTTCGTTGCGGCGAGATCGGTGTTGCTCGCCCGATAGGGCCTGTCGACAAGTGATTGAATCGCGTCAAGCGCCAGTGCTTTGGTGAAGCCGCCTTGATGCTCCAATCTGCCAGCAAGATTCTGGACAACCTCATTGTAGGGTGTCGGAATATTGTGCAAACGACCCAGCAAGACGATTTCGCCGTTGAGAAAATCGACCTCACTCGAAGCGCCTCTGGTAAAACTCTGCCAGGTCGATTGTTGACCGGGATGGATGCCACTGTCCTGAGCTATACGCCACCCTGAAAGATCTGTGGTCCGTTCAGAGGGTGAGGCGAGGTTATAACCGGCAGCCTCGAGAGCCTGGCGAGCTTCATTGACCAGCGCCTCGGCGATGGAGACGCGGAGATCCTCGGCCCCAACGAACAATTCTAAGACGTTTCTGACGTTGTGAAGAAGTTTGGCTGATTTCCAACGGCGGATATCATTGCTGGTTTCCGCCAGATAATTAGCGCGGGTGAGGTCCGCCGCAATCTGCTCGGCTGTTTCATCAGAACCCGACGGGAAACGCCCTATGGTGACCACGCCGACCTGCGGATCACCCGCCACTGCAACGGAGCCGGTTTCGGTAAACCGTGCTGGCGTCAGAATACTAGCTCCGTAAACCCTGGCGAAAGTTCTGAGCGCAATCGCTTCTGTCGCCAAGCCATTTTGAAAGGTGACGACGGGGAGAGTGGCAGCCGTTGCACCTCCCGAATCCGACACAGGACGCCATGACCAGGAGGCCAGGGAGCTTGCCGCGTCCTGAGTTTTGACCGTCAACATCAGGATATCATCGAGGGTCAATTTGGGCGGGTCGCTGAGGTCGAAAGCGTTAAGCCCGATCTGTCGCTTGCCAGAGGGACGTTGGTAGCTCAAACCATACCTCTTTATATGGCCGATCTGTGCGCCACGTCCGACGAGCGCATATGTGATGCCGGAAAGTTCGAACTGCGCAGCGAGGCTCGCACCAACCGCGCCTGCCCCCACGATAACGTATCGTGTCATCTCTCTTCCCAAATCTGATTTATGACCAAGGCGGACTAGCGTGTGGCGTCAGCGAGAAGGTCGACAAGCCCACGTTTGAAACATAGGCATGTAAATGGGCCGAAGAAAGACAGGTCGTTCTCTTTCTACTGATTTCGTAGAAAATAGTTTGGAATTTGGACGTTTTACGGCCACCTTAATCTCCGCCGGCCATGGATCAAATAAGAAGCAAATTCTGGAAAATGCCTTCGGTAGATCCGGTGACGAGGGCGACTTTACCTGAAAGGTCGATGTTCAACTTGCTTCTCCTGGAAGGTTGGCCGGGCGGCGCATTCATCGCGCCGCCATCAGCTTGTGGACGGAGCCGGCGTTTCAGACCCGGTGATGCCGATGCTCGTCGGGCCGCGCCGGAGCGGCTTACGCCGCCGCGTTCAGGGTATTGAAGGCGGCCCGGTGCGAGGTGACGAAGTCCTGAACGGTCATCGGCGGCACGCCTGTCACTTCGGCGATGATCTTGTCGGCACCCGAGAAGATGCCATTCTGGTAATCGAGGGCGATCGCGCAGAAATGCTGGATCAGAAATTCCGGCAGGCCGAACTTTTCCAGGCGATCGCGATAGGCGGGGATGGTCAGCGGCTGGTAGCTGATCTTGCGGCCGAGCACCTCGCTGATGGCCGCGGCGATGCCCGGCTGGTCAAGCTCGGTCGACCCATGAAGCGTGTAGGTCTTGCCGATATGGGCGGCCGGATCGGCCAGCAGCGAGGCGATCAGGCGGGCTTGGTCCTCGGCGGCGATCGGCGCATGACGGCCAGCGCCGTAGGGCAGATCAATGATGCTCTGCTCGACGATCGTCTTGCGTGCAAACGGGTAGAGCAGCCATTGCGAGAAGAAGGTCGGCCGCAGGTGGATGGTGGGAACACCCGACCAGTCGAAGACCCGCTCGGCGATCCAGTGATCGCGCGCCGCATGGCTCTTGGAGTCCTCGCGCGCGGAGATCTGCGACATGTTGATTACGGCCTTCAGCCCGGCGCGCCTGGCCGCATCGGCGAAATATGCCGTCGTCTGGATGATGCCGGGACGGACCGGATAGCAGAAATAGGCGGCAGTGGTGCCGGCGGCAGCGCGGATAACGTCGTCATGCTCGAAGAGGTCGCCAACCACGACCTCGGCGCCTTCGTTGCGAAGCGCGTCGGCGCGCTCGTCTTGCCTGTGGACCATAGCGCGGACGGAGTGGCCTTTTTCGAGCAGGCGTTGGACGGTGTAGCGGCCGGTCTCACCGGTTGCGCCGGTAACGAGGAACTTGTCAGTCATTTCTATCTCCTTGTGTTTGGCTGCATCATAAAGTGTGTAATTACACAGTTTTGAGTAAAAAGGGGAGCTACCCGCCGAGGTTCAGCTCCAGGATTTCATCGCGCATGCGCACGGCGCGGTCCTGTCCGACCTCCCGCTCAAACGCGGCCTGGGCGTTTTCCCAAAGGGGGACAGCCTCCGCCACCTTTGCGACGCCGGAGGGGGAGAGGGTGACATCGAAGGCGCGGCCGCTGTCGGCTCTCCCGGCGACAACCCATCCGGCTGCCTGCAGCGGCTTCAGCGCGCGGACGAGCGTCGTACGCTCCATGCTCAGCATATGGGCCAGACTGGTGATCTTGAGGCTCTGGTAGGCTTCTAGCAGCGACAGGATGGAGAACTGCGAGACCGACAGTTCGGCAGGCGCCAGATGATTGTCGTAAAGACGGCTCAGATGCCGCGCGTTCTGGCGGGCGGCGAGGGCGTAACACAGATGGGGACCAGTGGGTGTCGGCATGGGGCACATCTAAATGTGCAATTGCACAGTGTCAAGCGCGAATCTCGGCGCCACATCCCGATTCCAAGGCTCATTGCTTGACGTGCAATTACACACTATATCCCGCAAGGTCGATGTTGAGTTTGGATCGCGCTCACGCGGCCACCCCAGAAATCACGCCTTCCGGAGAAACGTCATGACGGGCAGCAACGGAGAAAAGCACCCATTCCTCGATGATCTTGCCGATGACGCCGAACTGAGAGGGACGGTCCTGCGCCGTCCGGTTTCCGGCCGTGACAATATCAAGCGCCTGGTCGAGGCCGTCGGCACGCTCTATGCCTCGCAGACGCCGACCTTCTATGGGGCGATCGATCAGCGCCATTTCCTGCAATACAAGGCAACACTTCGCACCAGCCTCGATCTGGAAGCGGTAGGTGTCATCGAGCGCGACGAGGCCGGGCTCGTTCGGCGCGTGACGATGACGTTTTTGCCTTTGGACGCTGCGCTGTCGCTGTCGGCAGGACTGGGCGGCATTGTCGGGGAGGAGTTTGGTGACGATCTCTTTTACGACGCGTCGGTCAACGAGATCACGGCGTCCTGATTGCCAGACTCGCATACGATCGCACGCAATGGCACCGGAGGCTGGGCTACAGCCAGCCCCCGGCTTTTTCCACGCCATCAGCCGCGAAGGAACGCCAGCAGATCGGCGTTCAATCGGTCCTTGTCGACATGCAGCAGCCCATGGGAGCCGCCTTCGTAGACAATGAGCTTGGCATGTGGAACGAGCCCGGCGGTCAGTTTCGCGGAGATTTCCAGCGGGACGATCTGGTCGTCGCTGCCGTGGACCACCAGCGCGGGAACGGTGATCTTCTTGAGGTCGTCGCGGAAATCGGTTTCGGAGAAGGCGCCAAGCGCGTGATAGGCGGCAAGAAACCCGGTTGCCTGTCCCTGACGCCAGTAGCTCTCCCTGAGACCTTCCGAGACGTGCGAGCCCGGACGGTTGAAGCTGTAGTACGGCATGGTGACGTCGAGATTCCACTGCGACCGGTTTGCCTGCACAGCGGCGCGGAACGTATCGAACAGCTCCTTTGGCGCTCCGTTTGGATTGGTCGCGGTCTTGAGCAGGAAGGGTGTCACCGAGGAGACGAAGGCGACCTTGGCGACGCGGCTCTGGCCGTGACGCGCGACATAACGCGCGACCTCGCCACCGCCCATCGAGTGGCCGACGAACGTTGCCTCGCGCAGATCGAGCGCTTCGACCAGTTGCGCCAGGTCGTCAGCGAAGGTGTCGTAGTCGTAACCGCCGGACGGCTGGCTCGACCGGCCAAAGCCCCGACGGTCATGGGCGATGACGCGATAGCCGTTCTGCAACAGGAAGAACATCTGGTCCTCCCAGGCGTCGGACGAGAGCGGATAGCCATGGCTAAATACCACGGCCGGACCGGTGCCCCAGTCCTTGAAGTAGAGGTCGGTGCCGTCTTTCGTGACCAGGCGTTCGCCTGTGAGCTTCCCGGCATGGACTGACGCGGGCGTTTTTGCTGCCGCCAAGTTCGCACTGGCACCGGCCGCCGCCAGTCCGACGCCGGCGATGGCAGCCCCTTTCAGCAGGTTGCGCCGGGAAGCACTGTCGGGTGTTGAGATCGTAGACATGAGGAAACTCCGTGAGATTATGCCGCCTGGGCGGCGCGAGTGGGTAATGTGGTTGGACGTATCGGCGCGATGTTCAGGCCGGGTGCGGGGATCAGAAGCCGAGCCTGCGCAGATCCTCCGCGACGAACATCTGGCCGCTGCGATTCTTGACGCTCGGCAGCTCGGAGACTTTTGCGCGCCAGGACTTCAGCGCGGAATGATCTTCAGGGATGGCAATGCCGGCGGCGTCGGCAAACATCAGCCCGGCAAACACCGTGATGTCGGCCATCGAGAATGCATCGCCGGCGACGAACGACTGGTCCTGCAACAATCTGTCGAAATATGTCATGCCGGCGAGCGCCTTGTCGCGCTGGCGGTTGCCCCAGTCCTGGCGGCCAGCCCATTCCGGGCTCTTGAACACTTGTAGCTCGGCGCCGAGGCCGGGGGTCGCGTGGTGGAAATAGTTGCCGACCGCATCGAGCAGTTCGGTCTCGGCCCGCTTCTGCATCATGTGGATGACGGCCTTTTCCTTTGGCGTCTTGCCGGTGAGCCGCGGATCGCCGTCGAGATTGTCGAGGTATTCGGTGATGGCAGTGGCCTCCGCGATGTAGGTGCCGTCCTCGAGCTGGAGCACCGGCAGCACGCCCGAGGGGTTCTTTTGGAGGAAGGCGGGTTGCTTGTGTTCGGCACCGATAAGATCGACGGAAACAAACTCGACCTGCGGTTCGAGATCCTTCTCGGCGAGCACGATGCGGATGCGGGCCGGATTGGGAAACCCGGGGCGATCGAAGATTTTCATGGGAGACTCCTTTATCTGTCTATCGATAGATAGATTACAGTCGTCGTTTATCCCTTCCCTTTTCCGGCGTCAACAACTATCTATCGAGTGATAGGTAAGGATCGATGATGGCCAAAACCAAAACGGATATGCGCGAGGCGGTCATGAGCGCCGCAAGAGCGACGGTGCAAGCGCACGGCTATAATGCGCTTAGCTTTCGTGAGCTCGCGAAAGAAGTGGGGATCAAGAGTGCCAGCGTGCACTACCACTTCCCGACCAAGGGCGCCCTCGGCGCTGCATTGGCGCGCCGCTACACCGAGGACGGAGCAGCCTATCTGACGGAGCTGCTGGCGACGTCCGAAAACGCGACCTGGTGCATGGACAGATATACTGAGATCTTTCGCTCAGCTCTGGCAAACGACAATCGCATGTGCCTGTGCGGAATCATGAGTGCCGAACTTGACGACCTTCCCACGGAGGTTCGGACCGAGGTCGATAAATTCGCCGCTATGAATGTCGGGTGGCTATCCAAGGTGCTTTCGCGGGCCAAGCCTTCCGCAAGCGACCAAGACCTGCAGGAGCACGCGATGGCGATCTTCGCAGCCATCGAGGGGGCCCAGCTGGTCGCGCGGGGCTGCCAGGACATCGGCATCTATGACCGGACGATCCGGGCTTACCGAGCGACAGATCTCTTCCCGTAATTGGCCGGCGGCTCCAATGGGAGTGGAAGTTGCTCAAGTGAGGGCGATGTGGCTCGCCGGATAGGTCGGCCGGCGGACTTGAGCAAAATACCACACTTCAGCGGCATCTGCGGTCGAAATACCCCTCCTACTCAGTCAGTTGATACTGCTGGCCGCGGGCGTGGTTCAAAATCAGCAGCAATACGGGATCGTCGGGTCCATCCCCGTCAAGACCGGCAGGTAGGCCGTCGTCTCGGTGCGCACTTGGTCTCGCGCGCGGCAGAACCGCCTCTGTTTGGCAGCCGCACAGAACGTTACGAGGCCTCGATTCTACCTGCAACCTGTTCGGGAGTGTTGAAGACGTGGATTTTTAGATTTAAAGATGACTAAAATAATCATCTTATGTTGACAAGGCCAATTTCGCTCCATAGGTTCCGCCCGCATCCGTGGCGTAGGGACCAAGCAATGGCACGTGTTTTTTTGAATGTTTCTAATAATGTATCGCGAATTTATAGAGATAGCCTATTTGTCACGACAGCGATCGTCCTGATCGGCATTGCGGCATCGCCGGCTGCGGCCCAAAGCGCCACCGATGCCAGTGCGACAGCGCTGGAGCCGATCGTCATTCAAGGCGGCGCAGCCTCTGATAGCAAGGCTGACCGGACGTCCGTTGCCGCTAAGAACAGCTCGGCTGCGACCAAGATCAACACGCCGCTCGTCGAGACGCCACGTTCGATCTCTGTCACCACCGAAAAGGAAATCGAGCAGCGTGGCGCCCAGAGCATCATCGAGGCCGTGCGCTATTCGGCCGGCGTGACGACCGGACCGAACGGCTTCGACCCGCGCTTCGATCAGATCTTCATTCGCGGCTTCAACATCACGACGGTCGGCGACTATCGGGACAGCCTGCGGCAGCCCTATATCAATTACGGCATGTTCCGCACCGATCCCTATCAGCTGCAACGCGTCGAGGTGATCAAGGGACCGGTATCCGTTCTCTACGGCTCGGGATCGCCGGGCGGCCTCGTCAACAAGATATCGAAGCTTCCGACCGAAGAGCCGATCCACGAAGTCGGCATCTCCTACAGCACCAAGGATCGGGCTCAGGCGATGTTCGATTTCGGCGGACCGATCAGCGAGGGGAACGACGACTTCCTTTATCGCATCGTCGGCCTTGCGCGCCACGGCGACAACAATTTCGATATTGCCGACGATCGCTATTTCCTGGCACCATCCTTCACCTGGAAGCCCGACGAAGGCACGTCCTTCACGCTGTACGGCCTGGCGCAGTCCGACGAGACCGATGCCAATGTCGGCGCGATCACGACCGTCGACGGCAAAATTCTCGACATAAGGCAGAGCGATCCCGACTATGACTACCAGAAGGTCAAGCAGCAGCAGATCGGCTATCAGTTCGAGCACGAATTCGACAACGGCCTGACGTTCCGCCAGAACCTGCGCTATTCGCATCTCGATCTCAGGGCGCGTTACCTCGGCGTTTCCAGCTGGACCGGGACTGTCGCTCATCGTAACGCGAGTTCGATCCGCGACGAGATGAACGTCTTCCAGGTCGACAACCAGCTCGAGGCGAAGTTCGATACGGGCCCGCTTGCCCATACGATGCTGTTCGGCCTCGATTACACCAATCTCCAGTCGAACTGGGGCTACGGCATCGGGGCGGTGAACTCGGCCTTCGATTTCGATATCGCCAATCCGACCTATGGTGTTTCGGGCGCCACGCCGGACTATAACTTCATCGTTGCCGATGCCGATATGCGCCAAGTCGGCGTTTACGCCCTTGACCAGATCGAGGCTGGAAACTGGCGTTTCAACCTCGGCGGTCGCCAGACCTGGGTGAACCAGACGCGTGACACGACCTATCCCTCCTTCGGCTTGAACGACTCGGAAGACGTCAACAAGAACGCCTTCTCCTGGCAAGCCGGTGCGCTTTACCTCTTCGACAACGGCATTGCACCCTTCGTCTCCTATGCGACCTCGTTCGACCCGGTCACCAACCGGTCGGCATCCGGCAAGATCCTGGAGCCGACCGAGGGCGAACAGTACGAACTCGGCGTGAAGTACCAGCCGCCGGGCACCGACATCCTGCTGTCGGCGGTCGCCTATCACATCGTCGAAAAGAACAAGCCGGTGCTGGTCAATCCGCTGACCCTTGCCTACGACTCGCTTGGCGAAGTGACGGGAAAGGGCATCGAGCTTGAAGCGCGCGCGGCAATCGCCGACGGCCTCGATATCATTGCGGCCTACACCTACAACCATTCCGAGGTGACCGCAGGCGACAATGAGGGCAACACGCCGGCCTTCACGCCCGCGCATGTCGCAAGCCTCTGGGCCAACTATACTTTCCAGGAAACCAATCCGTTCAACGGCCTGTCGGTCGGCGCGGGCGTCCGTTATGTCAGCGAGAATTGGACGGATACCGCCAATACCTCGAAGAACCCGTCGAGCTTCTATGTCGATGCATCTGCCGCTTATGATTTCGGCGCGATCGACAAGAACTACGAGGGCCTGACGGCTGCCTTCAATATCCGCAACATTGCCGACCAGCGCGACACCGTGTGCAACGAGGGCTTCTGCTATCTCGGCCAAGGCCGCAACATGACGGCGACCCTGAAGTATCGGTGGTAATAGATGGCGCCGGAGACGACCCGAGCGCTCCAGCCCGCGACGTTGGTCGCTGATCATCCCGTCGCCCACCAGGCCGTCGACCTCGACGGCCTGGTGGGCGACGGCCCGTTCTCCTATTGCCGCGGCAAGCTGCTCAGTTCTCCACCGCAGACGGGCATCGTCATTCCCTGCAGGGATCTTTGCGACCGGGCAATCTTCGACGAGATCATTGGCCGATATGCGCAAAAGTTTCCAGGCAGCGACCGTCGTGCGATCGTCTCCATGTGGACGCTCTACTATTTCAGCATGCTGACGATCGCCCCCAGCCTCCACATGTTCGTGCACCGGATCGGGCTGCCGTTGGAGATCGACCGGCTTTCGCTCGTCTGCAACGAGCATACGGGCGAGCCGGAAGCATTCGTGATGTCCGAAAGACCAGACGTTACCACCGATCCCGCCGACGAGCTTCACCGGCTGATGCGCCGCCACGCCGAACCGGTGATCGCGGCGATCGCCGCCAATGCCGGCGTCGCTCCGAAGCTTCTCTGGAACAATGTCGCGGCGTATCTCTCCTGGATTCTCAAGGAGCTCGCCCATCGTCACGAGCCCGGCCTCGTCGAAGGCGGCCTGGCGCTGCTTGAAGAAGCTGTATGGCCATGCGGCGGGCGTAATCCGATGTTGGGCATGATCCGCATAGCGCGCCAGCAATGCGGACTGGAGTTCGCTCGCCGAAAGGTCTGCTGCCTGCGCTACAATCTGCCGGGCGTGGGTGGCTGCGGCGAAGCGTGTCCGCTGCCGGAAGGGCGCCATTAGCTCCTATCGGCTCGCCAAGGTCCTGAAGAGACGATGGATGGCAGTCGGCGATGACGAGAAGGGCCGCTCCGATGTACCGCGCTGCTCATTGCCAACGCGCCAGGCAGAAAGTCCTGTCGCCTCAAAACACGGCTTCACCTGCCTCAACGTCGGCGAGCGGCTTGACCATGAACAGGCATGGATGATCCTCGTGCCAGAGCTTTGCAAAGACCTCCGCCCGCACAAAGCCGTTCCGGTCATAGAAGCGCCGCGTCGCCTCGAACTGCGGTTCGTCGCGGTCGCGCGGGGCGAGAGTCTTGACGGTCAGCAGTCGGGCACCCGATTCATGGCCGAAACGTTCGGCCGCATCGATGAGATGGCGTCCGGCGCCGCGACCGTGATGTTCGGGTCGTGTCGCAATCAGCGCGATCTCGACGGCGCCGGGCGGGTGCGGCTTCAAGGCCATCAACGCAGTCACGACGTCGGCTTCGACATAGCCGAACACCGGTAGGTCTTCGATCGCCTGAGCGCTCGCTTCGATGACCTCAGGTTCTGAAAACCAGTCGGGCAAAGCCCCCATGATCGATCGGCAGAGCTCCGCCTTGCCCGTCAGGATCTCCACTGTCCTTCCCATTTTTTCTCGCTTTCATCAGGTCGATTTAAACTTGACTCTTGTTATCACCTTAAAATAGACACTGCAATCAAATCGTGTACTTTCCTCGAAAAAGGAACGCCAAGACCGCATCGACCAGCACCGACAGAGCCTGATTTTCCATTTGTAAAAAGGGTACAGGACAATGCACACATTGCATCGTGATGTGAACGGAAATGCCGTGGTCAACGCCATGATCGAAAACAAGGAAAAACTCCTCAAAACGATTGAAAGCGTTGTCAAATCAAAGTCATATTCCGAGGATATATTTCAGGATGGAGTCATTAAAGCCTATGGAGTCAAAACCGACGGCATTCGTTGCCCGATCGGTTACGCCTTCCGGATGGTCTATAATCTCGCACTCGACGAGAGCCGCCGGCGACGTCAGCAGATGAACAACTATAGGTCGATCGACCAGGTTCAGGAGATCACGGCTCCCATCCCCACCGTGCTCGACCAGCTTGTCGCCGCCGAGACTTTGCGCAATGTGCTTGCTTCGCTAGAGGCGCTGCCGAAGCGAACCAACGATGCCTTCATTCGCCATCGCCTCAACGGCGTGCCGCAGAAGGATATTGCAGCCGAACTCGGCGTCTCAAGGACCCTCGTCAACTTCATGATCAAGGCGGCAGAGGAGCATTGCCATCTGGCAATTACTGAGCCTGCTTCCCGCCCCGACCATGCGCACCGACAGGACCCTACCGCTTCGCGGCGTGCAGCGCCTGCTGCAAATCACTCCACAACAGTTCCGGCTCTTCCAGGCCAACGGCGAAACGAACCGTCTGCTCGCTCACACCGAACCGGATGAAGGAGGTCATCCGGTCGGGGATCTGCAACGCGACCTTGGCGGGGACCACCAGCGTTTCTGGTCCCCCCCAGCTGACACCGAGGCGGATATCGCGAAGGCTATTCACAAAACGGGCGACATCGATATCGGGATTGAGGTCGAAGGCGAACAGCCCGGCATAACCCGTGAGCGTTGCCCGTCCGGGATGCTCCTGGAATGCCGGGTGACGAACGCGTGCGATCGCAGAATGTTCCTTCAGCCGCCCGGCCAACAATAGCCCGCTGCGCTCGTGCTCCTTGAGACGGACACGAAGCGTGCGCATGCCGCGCAGCAGCAGCCAGGCCTCGAACGGTGACAGTTTGGCGCCGACATAGGGGTAGGATATTGAATTGATCCTGGCGATGGCCTCCTTCGAGCCGACGACGACGCCGGCGACCGTATCGCTGTGACCGCCGAGATATTTCGAGGCGGCGTGAATGACGATATCGACGCCATGCTGGATCGGTTTTTGAAAGAGCGGCGTTGCCCAGGAATTGTCGATGATTGTGGTAACACCGGCCTCCTTTGCCATGGCCGACAGCGCCGCAATGTCCTGAAGCTCGAAGACGAAGGATGTGGGGTTTTCGAGGTAGAGCAGCTTGGCGCCCGACAGGGCCTTGCGGACCTCGTCGTGGTCGGCAGGATCGACGAAGTCCACCGCGACACCGAGCCTGCCGAGCAGCTTCACCAGAAGGCGGTAGACATCGTTGTAGAGATGGCGAACCGCAACGACCCGGTCTCCCGCCTCAACGAGACTGAGAATTGTCGAAGTAATGGCGGCCGTTCCGCTCGAGAAAGCGCGTCCATCCTCTGCGCCCTCGAGGCGGGCGACCAGGAGTTCGAATTCTCGGACGGTCGGATTGTCGCCGCGCGAATAGATGTAGTTGCGAGTGCGGCCGGCGAAGACATCCTCCATCGCCTCGTAACTGTCGTAGGCGAAGAGCGACGTCTGGAAGATCGGCGGAGACACGGCGTTGAATGCCGCCGGATCGACAGGCGTAAAGAGATCGTCAGCGGCCGCATGGGCGCCAAGGTCGTGCGGGTTGATCGACTGGTTCATGGTCATCCTCTCATGGACAAAAGCTGGGATATGGACGGATGGAGGTCAGATGATCGGCAGCGCGCTGCCGGAGCGCGCTGAACGTCCTCATCAGGCAGACGGCCGACAGCAGGCCGGTCAGGGTAGAAGCCAGGAACGTTGCTGCCAGCAAGCCTGAAAAGCCGAAGTACGGCGGCAGGAGAGCCAGCAGCGGAAAGAGAAGATAGCCATTCTGCGCCAGGCCGATGGCAACCGCCGCTTTCGGTCTGCCCTGAGCCTGGAAGAGGATCAGCACCGTTTGCCGCAGGCCGAACAGCAGAAGGGGAAGATGGGTTGCTATGATCACCTGCCCCGCGATCCCGATCACCGTCGCATCGTCGGTGAAAAACGAGGCAAGCTGTTCGGAGAAGGCGAGCGCGGCCAGCCCGTAAGTGCCACTCACCGCAGTAGTGACCGCTGTCAGGATGCGGGCTGCCGACAGCACTCGGACTGTATCGCCTCGACCCCAGGCAAAGCTCAGGATGGACTGGGCCCCGAGTGAAATACCGATGACGGGGAGTGTTCCCATAGCAAGCAGCCGCAAGGCAATCCCGACACCGGCAATGCCGGCTTCTCCGTGATAGGTGCCGGCGAGCGACACCATTGCCGCAATCGCGCCTGCGGTTGCGAGACTGGTCAGCGTCGTCGGCGCGCCCACAGCAAGGACAGGCCTGAGATAACCGATATCTCTCCACCGCCAGCCAAACGCCAGCCGGACCGTCCCAAGTCGTCTGGCGTGGTAAGCAGCATAAATGCAAAGTGCGACGAGTTGGGACAGGATGGTTGCGATCGCAACGCCCTGCAGGCCGAGGCCGAAGCCAAAGATCATGATCGGATCGAGGATCATGTTCAGCGCAAAGCAGGCGACCAGCGTCCACATGCTGAAGCGGGCATTGCCCTCTGCGATCGCCAGGAAATCGAGAATGATCTGCGCCATCGTCAGCGGCACCGAGACCGCAATGATCATCAGATATTGCTGCGCGAGCGGCTGAAGGGCAGGCGTGGCGCCGAACAGCAGCAAATCTGGAAATGCGAGGATTGCGATGGCGCTTGCCGCGCCGAAGGCGACGCCGGCAGCAAGGCTAACGGAGGCAATGGCGCCAGCCCGGGATCGGTTGCCGGCTCCGAGCGTCCGCCCGACCTCGGTTGCGACACCGACGCCGATCCCTTCGCCGAAGGCGGCGACGAGCATGAGGACCGGCAGGACGATCATGATCGCCGCGATCTGGTCCTCACCGATCATTCCGATGAAGATCATGTTGATCGTGTGATGGGCGGCGTTGATCGACAGGCCGAACATTGCCGGCAGTCCAAGCCGAAGCAGCAGTCTGAAAAGCTGGGGACTGGCAAGGTCCTCCGGTGCGAGGCGCTGCCGTCTCCGAAAGCTGCCGCTTGCGTCGCTCATGTCGTTCATGACGCGGGCACCCAGAGACGATCACCGAAGAAGCGCTCGCGGCCGAGCATCACGAGGAGCGCCCGCTTGTGCGGAAAATCGAAATGCTTGACCTTGGCAAAACCCGAGCGGTCGAGGTTGCGGATCTGCTGTTCGTGACTGGCGCGCGGCTCGCCGACGATGCGCTTCGTGCGCGGATCGTCGAGGAAGATGAAATGCATCAGCGAAGGAAGCCATGCGCTGATCCATTTCTTGCCGCGATAATCGGGCTCGCCGATCGCCACATGCCATCCACGATCATAGTCGTCGGCGTCGTAAAAGGGACCGAGACGGTTCTCCTTTGCCCAGTAGACTTCGAAATAGCCGAAAGGGATATCCGCGAAACTGCCGATCAGCGGCAGGACATGCGGATCGGTGATCCTCTCCTCCAGAATCTCCCGATGTTTGCCGATCGAGCCTGCATCCTCCCAGATCGTGTTGACCTGTTCGTCGTTCATCCAGCGATGAAATGCTGCAAGATCGGTCTCGGCATCGGCCACGGTGAAGGCTATTTCCCGTTCCAGCCAGGGGATGAAACGCTGGTAGACCGTGCCCTTCGGCTTTGCAGGTCGGCGCGGATGATACCGGCCCGCGGTCATCTCCTGCACGGGCGGCAGCGGATAGGACAGCTGCGGCAGCCAGAGCGATGGCCATTGCCATAGGATCGCCGAATCGAGCCTTCCGCCTGTGCCGGCAATGTGTCTGGGAAGGCTTGTCTGATGCCCTTCGAAGACGACTGATGTAATCGAGCGATCTTGTGCCGTCACCGCTTCGGCGGCCGCCATCAGAAGCTCCGGCGATTGCACCGGATCCCCATGATAGAAGGTCACCGACGCTATGCCGGCCTCGACCTCGAATGCGGCTTCGTGGTGGCCGTAGGCGGTCTTGAGGTGAATGAGATTGGGTGCAAGGCTGATGTAGCTGCGCGACTGCAAAGCGCGCCTTTGTTTGGCGGCGTCGAAATCCATGATGTTCTCCTTGCCGGTCGGGCTTTTAGCGCTGCGAGCATGAAGAAAGCTCCTGCGTCGATTTGGTAGAATGACGATCCATCTCCGGCCGGATTTAGGGATAAGCGAAGAAAAAAATTCTCATCAATTTTCTAAACTGCAGCCTGCCGGATCCGTCACTTGCGCATGACCATCATCACCGCAGGAGCTGCGAATGGATAATCTTGAGCCTCACGACGATCTTTGGATCGCCGTCATCGACACCGAGCGTCGCTACTCGGTCTGGCCGCAGGACAAGCGGATTCCCTTGGGCTGGGAGCCGGCGGGCTTTGCCGGTTCGCGCCAGCAATGCCTGGCGCATATCCGTGACGTCTGGGCGGACCCGCGCCCTCTCTCTTTGCGCTCGGCAATCGCCGGCGACGCGCGTCTCTGAAACCGGCTGGATGACACGGATGAACAAGCAGATCACAAACTTCGCAGATGCCCACCCGACCGATATCGCAACGGACGCGGTCTTCGAGAGCTTTCCACTGACGATCGCCCAGAAGCGTATCTGGTCGCTGGAGCAGATCGGCAACTACACGGTCTTTCCCGACCAGGTCATTTCGCTGCGATTGAGCCCGGCGTTCGACGTCAAGACGATTGCCGGCGCCTGCCGGACGCTGGTGGCGCAACATCCCTCCCTTGCCACCCGGTTCCGCCGGCTGGCGGGCGGGCGCGTCGAACAGTACTGCGGCACACTAAATGCTGTACCGATCGAGATTGTCGGTGAAGGTGCTGCGCTTGCCGAGCAGCATGCATTGACCGCACAGAAAGCCTTCCGCGACAGACGCTTCGATCTTCTTGCCGGTCCGCCGGCACGTGTTCAGATTGTCTTGCTTGCGGATGGACAGTCGCTTCTGACGATCGTGATTCATCCAACATCTCAGACGATCGCGAGAAGTCGATTCTTACCGGCTCCCTGACGCGAAGTCTCGATGGCGGACCCACCCGCGATACGCAGCTACCAGATATCTTGGCCGGAACGCGAGAGGCCGATTGGCTGCAGACAGAGCAGGCGCAGCAATCCCTCTCCTACTGGCGGCAAACGATCGGCCTCGACTACGCGGCCACGACCTTTCCCACCCGCTTCAACAGTGGCGGGCTGGCAGGTGTGGCACGCGCTCAGCATCGATTTTCGATCGAGCCCGGTCTCTGGGAAAAGCTCGATCGACATGTGCAGCAAAAGGGATATCAGGTCGAGCGCGTGTTGCATGCCGCCTTTTGCGCGCTGCTGGCACGCTACAGCGGCAACTACGCTTTGCTGACCGGGCTCCTGATCGCGCGGCCGCAGAAGGACCACCTTGCGAACCGCGGCCGTGCCGAACAGATCCTTCCCCTCACCCTATCGCTAACATCCAGAAATTCGCTCGACGATGTCATCTCTGCGATCACTTCGGTAACGCAGGAGGGGCTTCGCCGGCTGGTTCCGCTGGAGCGCATCACCCAGGAACTGGTCGTCGACGAAGCGGCGGCCCAGGAAGCCGTGGTCAAAGCCCTGTTCGAATTCCGCGAGCCGTATCCGATCCCCGGGCACGCAACAAATCTGGAGCCCCTGGGCGCGCGCGCCGACAGCGAGCTTTCCCTGGTGATCGAAGCAGGTCTGGATGGTGCTGCATCCGGGCTGATCGATTATGCACAGGATCTCTATGACAGCGCCGTGATTGCCCGTGTCTCCCGGCATTTCATCCTTGTGCTCGAGCAGATCGTTGCGCGGCCGAACGTGCGGATCAAGGACATCGAACTTGTGGGCAGCGACGAGCTCGACCAGTTGTCGGCGCCCTACGAAGATGACGTGGTCAACGATGACAGGCCGGTCCACGAGCTGATATCAGCCCATTCGCGCCAGACGCCGGAGAAGACGGCGATTGTCTACGGTGACGAGGAATGGAGCCATGGCTGGCTAGAGGCCGGCACCAACCGTCTCGCACATCGGTTGCGTCAGCTGGGTGTTCGCGCCGAGGTGACGGTCGCCATCTTCATCAAGCGCTCGCCAGAGGCAATCGTCGGGATCCTCGCGACGCTGAAGGCGGGCGGCGCCTATATCCCGGTCGAGCCCGACCATCCGCCGGCACGCAACCATCACATTCTGCGCGATGGCGGTGTCAAAATCGTTCTGACCCACAGCTGGCTTCGCCATCGGCTGCCGGAAGAGCTCGACGCCACTATCCTCGACCTCGACAAGATCGACCTCGACGGCGAGCCGGATACGCCGCTCGATATTCCCACTCACAAGGATCAGCTGGCCTATGTCATGTATACCTCCGGATCGACCGGATTGCCGAAGGGCGTGGCCGTCGAGCACGGCCCGCTGACGCACCATCTGCAGAACACCTCGCGTGTCTATGGCATGAGCTCGGCGTCCCGTGAGCTGCCGTTCCTGCCTTTCAGTTCGGACGGCGGGCACGAGCGATGGATGAACCCGCTGATGGAGGGCGGCAGTATCATCCTTCCCGATCAGCCACTGTGGACGCCGGAAGAGACATTGACGGCCATGCGCAAGCACGGCGCTAACAATGCCAGCATTCCCACAACCTATCTGCAGCAGCTGGCGGAATGGGCTGATATTTCAGACGGCGCGCCCCCAATGCGCCTTTATTCCTTCGGTGGCGAGGGGCTGGCGCAACCGACCTTCGATCTGCTGTCGCGGGCGCTGAAATCGGAATGGCTGATCAACGGCTACGGGCCGACCGAAACCATCATGACGCCGATGGTCTGGAAGGTGAGGGCGGGCACGAAGTTCCAGGGGGTCTATGCTCCCCTCGGTCGCGCTGTCGGGTTAAGGCGCGTCTATGTGCTCGACCCTGACCTCAATCCGTGCCCGATCGGCGTGACAGGCGAACTCTATATCGGTGGTGAGGGCATCGCACGCGGCTATCTCGGCAAGCCGGATACGACGGCGGACCGCTTCATCCCCGATCCGTTCTTCACCGAGGGCGGCCGGCTTTATCGTTCCGGCGATCTGACGCGTTGGCGTGATGACGGAACCGTCGAATTCGTCGGTCGTGTCGACCATCAGGTGAAGCTGCGTGGCTACCGGATCGAGCTCGGCGAGATCGAAGCGGCGCTCCTGCAGCAACCCGGCGTCGGCGAGGCTCTGGTCGTCCTGCGCGATGACGATGCCGGCGGTGAAAAGGCGCTCGTTGCCTACGTCGTTCCGAAGAAAGACGAGACGCTTGACGTCGAGACGACCCGCACCGCCCTCGAACGCAGCTTGCCGTCCTATATGGTGCCGGCTGCGGTGGTCGAACTGGAAAAAATGCCGACCAATCCGAACAGCAAGCTCGATCGATTTGCGCTGCCGGCGCCACAACCGGTCAAGCGCGCAATCGTCGAGCCGGCAACCGTGCTCGAAGAAGAGGTGCTGGATGTCTGGCGGCAGGTACTCAAGTTGGAAGCAATCAGCGTCGAGGACAATTTCTTCGCGATCGGCGGCAATTCGCTCGGAGCGATCCGTATTCTTTCCTTGCTCCGGCAGCGCCGGCCGAAAACCCCGCTCATCGTCGCCGATATCTTCAACAACCCGACCATTCGCTCGTTTGCCGGCGTGATGGAGCAGGGGGATCAACGGGATCTCTCCGAGGTGATCGTGCTGCGCGCTTCCGGCGCCAAGCCGCGGCTCTACTGCTTCCCGGGGCTTCTCGTCAGCACCCGCGAATATGTCAAGCTCGTCGACTATCTCGGAGCCGATCAGCCGGCGACCGGCTTCATATGCCACTCGCTCTCCGAGAAAAAGGCAGTCGGCGCTCCGGTCGAAGAGATCATCGAGAGCTATGTCGATTATATCGGGACACACAGTCAGGGCGCGCCCTGCTATTTCCTCGGCTGGTCCTGGGGCGGGCTTCTGGCCTACGAGGCTGCCCGCGCCCTCGGTGATCAGGTCGACGTCAGGATGATGGCGATGGTCGATGTTTGCGATCTCGGATCGGAATTTGCGATCGGCGCAAAGCCGAGGTTCCGGCCCGGCGAGCGCGATGAGCTTCATCGAGACGTGCAGGCATGGCTTGGAAGAACGGCGATGCGTCCCGAATGGGACCGGCTGCTGTCGACGATGGACGCGGATACCTACGACCAGTTCCTGCGTTTTGTCGGCGACGAAAAGGACCCGCTTCCAAACGACGGGCCCGATATCAGCAGTCGTGAGCATACGTTTTGGGTGCTGATCGACAATGCCCTGATCTTCCGCAAGCACCGGCTCGTTCCTCACGATGTACCGATCTATCCCTGGGCTGCCGACGACAGCCTCAACCGCGGCCTCAACCTGATCGACTGGCGCCGCCTGTCGCCGCGGGCGCATGCGGCCGAAATCATCACCGGCACCAACCATCTGCACATGATCGGGTCTCCCGCCTTCCACTCAAGGCTTGCCCTGCGTCTCAAGGAAACAGAGAAGGATATCGCATGACCGTCGCTTTTGCCCGCAGGGATGCCGAGCCGCTGGATATTGCTGGCATCGGCATCGGCCCCTCCAATCTGAGCCTCGCCTGCCTGTTCGAGTCGGTGCCCGAGATCAGAAGCCGTTTCTTCGAGCGACGAGACTCCTTCGACTGGCATCCCGGCATGATGATGCCCGGCGTCGAGCTGCAATCGTCCTTTCTCAAAGACCTCGTCACCCCGGTCCTGCCGACCAGCCGCTGGTCATTCGTCTCCTATCTGGTTGCCCATAAGAGGCTCTACGCTTTCCTGAACGCCAATTATGAGGCCGTTCCCCGGCAGGAGTTTGCACGTTATCTCGCCTGGGTCGCCAACGGCGTGGACGGCCTGCGCTTTGGCACGGAAATCCGCGACGTCGAGCACCGCGACGACCGCTTCTTCCTGCGGTTCGACAACGGACAGGAAGAAGCGCGAAACCTGGTGATCGGCACGGGATCTTCACCCTTCGTGCCCGACTGGGCAAAACCGTTTCTAGGGGCCGATTGCTTTCATAACAGCGAGGCCAAATCGCGTCTCGGCGATCTCGGCACCGCCCGCATCGTCGTGGTCGGCGGCGGTCAAAGCGGCGGCGAGGTCGTCGAAGCCTTGCTTGGCGATCCCGGTTCCATGACGGAGCTGACATGGATCAGCCGGCGTCATAATTTCGAGCCGATCAACGATACGCCGTTTTCGAACCAGGTCTTCTCACCGGAATACGTCCAGGCCTATCTGAAGCTCGGCGGCGAGCAGAAGCAGGCCGCTTTGAAGAACTCGATCCTGACCAGCGACGGCTTGTCGATTTCGACGATTCACTCGATCTATCGCCGCCTCTATGCGTTGCGCTACCTCGAGCCGAGCACGCTCAATGCCTCTCTGGCGCCCAATCGCGATGTGATTCAGATGGAGCGGAACGGCAATGCCTACCGGCTCATCGTCAGGAACCAATTCGACGGCGGGATCGAGGTGCTGCATGCAGATGCGGTGGTGCTGGCAACCGGCTACCGGTTCCGATTGCCGGATGCTCTCGGCTCGCTGGGCGACAGGATAACGCTCGACAGAAACGGCTATCCGCTTCTCAATGACGACTACACGATGCAGTGGACGGGTCCGCGGACCAACCGGGTGTTTGCGCAGAATGCGGGGCGCTATTCGCACGGTATCGCCGACTCTCAGCTCAGCCTCATGGCCTGGCGCAGCGCAACCATCGTCAACACGCTTATCGGCCGGCAGCATTTCGATGCTGAACCCGACAATGGGCAACTGGCCTGGGCGACGGAGACCGCTGCCGCAATGCCTCATCAGCTCCGAGCCGGCTATTCGGACGGCATGTTATCGTCCTGAAATAGGCGTATCGAAATGCCGGGGAGCCCCGATTGAGAGCAAGCAGCCAGCGCGACGACGTGCTGGCTGCCGCTTTCGACCAGACGGTGATGCCATCGTCGATCGCGATCGCCGCCTGTTATGACAGGGATGCCATCCTTCCAGGAAAAGGCGACGTTGCGAGGATCCACGCGCAGCCCGACGCCGAGTGCCTTTAGATGGCTCTCCTTCAGCGTCCAGAGTGCAATGGCGCCCCGTGCACGTTCGCGCGCAGGCAATTCCATCAGCCAGCGCCGTTCGTCTGCACTGCAATAGCTATCCACTGCCGCCTCTTCGATCTCGGCGTCGACGCGCTCGCAGTCTATTCCCACGTAATCACATCCTGAAGCGACCGCGACCGCCACAAGCCCGTCGGCATTGGCGAGGCTGAATTGCGGCCTATCACGACCCTCAAGCCTCAGCTTGCCGTGCCTGTCTGGAGACAATGGGACCTTGCTCGGCGATATCCCGGTCTGCAGGCTCAACAGTTGCCGCAAGAGATACCGGCCGGCAATGAACGAGGCCCGATCTCGTTCAAACCGATAGGTCGCGGCGCGATCCCGTTCATCCGATGAAAGCGACTGCATCCAGCGGTTCCAGTCGCTTTCGTTCTTGGAATACTGCCAGAGCGCTATTTCAATGTCGGCAGGTTGGTTTTCTGATTGCTGCATGGACCCAGTATGTGTTCCGTGGATCGATTGGCAAGCATGCAGGTGCTTGCCGACGTCGCGTACGGCAGGAGAGCTGCGTGAGCGGATCGGCGTTTCCCGTCCTGAAGGCGATTGGCATTCCAACGCTCGTTCTCGATGGCGAAGATGACGAGATCGTGCCGATCCGAATCAATGTCGACCGATCCTTTTCTTGGTATCGAGACCTCACGTGCTGAGATTTTTCGCTCGCAATGGCTGCTATTTCCTTGGATTTCCAGGAACTTTAAGTCGCAGGGCGCTGAATTGATCGCGGAAGTATGGATCTGCTCAGAAGTTCCAAGGAAATAAGGCGGGATCCTTGTTTAGTTAATACTAAATTATTGAATCTGGCGCGAAATCTTGCATCAGCCGGCACGCCGATCGTCCCAGCTACCTTGGAGGAGACCCGCATGAAGCGCCCGAGCATCAAGCAAGCCCTGATCTTAAAGCTGTCGATCATCAGTCTATTCATGGTTGGCCTATCCTATGTCTCGCTGAGCACGATTTCGACACTTCGTGCCAATACTGAGCAGATTGGGACCTTCTGGATGCAGAGGCTTGTGACGGCTCGCGAGATCAAGGATAACTTCCTCGACCTGAAATTGGTCTATGCCCAGTACCTCCTGGAGGATACAGCAGAGGAGCGGAATGTCGGCCAGCAAAAAATCGATGCCGCCGGCGCCGCACTCGAGAAAGTTGTCACCGAATACGAAAAGGGCGTGCGCACCGAGCGTGGGCGCGAACTGATCAATCAGATCAAGCCGGAACTCGCCAAATATCGCACGCTGGCAGAGCAAATGATCGCGTTTGAAAATGACGGGAAGACGCCTGAAGCAATCCGCCTCTTCAAGGAGAATATGGAGCCGCAAGCCGAACTGGTGAACAAGGCGGTGGCGGATCTGGTCGCTTTCATTCTCAACCAGGCCGAAGGCTTTGTGACCGCGAGCGGTGATTCCGCACAATCCGCTTTCATGCTGACGGCCGCGATCGCAGGGCTGGCCGTGCTTCTTGCCATAGCCGGCATCTTCTTTGCGATATCGGGCATCGCCAACCCAATCCGAAGCATCGCCTCAGCCATGCGGCGCTTGTCGGATGGCGATCTTGACAGTGGTATTCCCTATGCCGGTCGCGCCGACGAAGTCGGCGAAATGGCCGGTGCGGTTGAAATTTTTCGTCAGAATGCCCTCAACGTCGTCAGGCTCGAGAAGGAAGCCGCCGATTCCCGCAGCGAGAGCGAGGCAGCGCGCGCCGCCGCCCAGCAGCGCGCCGAACGCGAGGCGGAACAATTGCGCTTCGCGACCACGACATTGGGCGGAGGCCTCCGGCGGCTTGCAGCAGGCGACATATCCTTCCAGCTTTCGGAGCAATTTGCGGCCGAATACGAAGCCTTGCGCGAAGACTTCAACGCCTCGCTCCGGCAATTGGGTGCGACGATCGGCGCAGTGCTCCAGACGGTGCACAGCATCGATAATGGTACCGGTGAAATTGCATCTGCCGCGCAGGATCTTTCCAAGCGTACCGAACAACAGGCGGCCTCTCTCGAGGAGACGGCTGCAGCCTTGGACGAGATCACGTCGAATGTGACGATGGCGACCAAACGCACCGACGAGGCACGCAATGTGGCCAAAGAAGCCGATATCAGCGCTCAGCGGTCGGCAACTGTCGTCTCGCAGGCGGAACAGGCCATGCGGCGCATCGAAGACAGTTCACAGCAGATTTCCAACATCATTAGTGCAATTGATGAGATCGCCTTCCAGACGAACCTCTTGGCGTTGAATGCCGGCGTTGAGGCTGCCCGTGCGGGTGAGGCGGGCAAAGGTTTTGCAGTCGTCGCCCAGGAAGTCCGTGAGCTTGCCCAGCGCGCCGCTCAAGCGGCCAAGGAGATCAAGGGCTTTATTCAAAAATCGTCAACTGACGTGGAAAATGGCGTGAAACTGGTTCTCGAAACCGGAACGTCGCTGAAGTCGATCGGTGAGTATGTCGTGCACATCAACCAACTCATGGATGCGATTGCCACATCGGCGCGTGAGCAGTCGACGGGACTTGCCGAAATCAACACGGCCGTCAATCAGATGGACCAGGCGACCCAGCAAAATGCGGCGATGGTCGAGCAGTCGACGGCTGCCGTTGCCTCATTGTCCTCCGAGGCAGGCCGTCTGCGGGATCTGGTCAACCAGTTTCAATTGGACGGCGACAAAAGCGCAGCGGACGGGCAGCGCAGCGGACGGGCCTTCGAAGGCAACAGGCCAATCCACTTGGTCGCTTCGCGGCGCGTGACGCAAAGATGACGCGCGGCTGACGTCAGATCAGATACGCTTGGGCGATCGTCCTCCATCATTCGTCGTAATGTATCAGAGCGACAGCATCATCTCGCCGCGACGCACCATCGTTCAGGGGGTGAGGCCGTGGGCATCTGCTTCCCGGATCATTTCGACCATGGCCGGACGAAAACCCATGGAAGTGAACAGGGATCGGGCCGCCTCGTTCTGAAACGCCGTCGACAGCACAAAGCGCTCAGAACCGCGCGCTTGCAACGTCTCCATCGCCGCGTCCAGCAGAAGACGACCAATGCCCTGCCCGGCGCCTATCGGCTGCGACAAACGGGTCATATATGCCGCCGGCCGGTCCTCTCAGAGCCATGTAATCAAAGCCTCCGCGCGCGGCATACACATATCCCGATAGCGAACCGCTTTCTTCCGCGACCAGCAGAATGGCATCGGGCCGCGCGAGCTCGCTGTCGAGGAAGTGCGGATATTTGGCCAGGGTGTCTGCCGTGGCCTGGATGAATCTTTTCCCGTCAAGCTCGTGGTGGAGCGCCATCAGCAATGCACCGAATCCGCCGAGATTCTTCATCTCTCCCGGCGAGGCAGGGCGCACGATTACTTTGGATTCATCGATTTTCGTCAACATGGACAATGCTGATGCCTTCTGGCCTAGTCGGGACAGCATGGCAGTCGCTGTGTATGCGATGACATGAAGGTCCACCAGGAAATGTTGAAATCGAAGCCGGAAAGTAATACCTAATGCCAAAGCGGTATTACGAGGTTTCGGTATGACGACGACAGTCACAGCAAAAGGTCAGGTCACCATCCCCAAAGCGGTTCGAGAATTGCTCGGGATTGTTCCCGGAAGCGAGGTCGATTTTCATCGGACTGCAGATGGTAGTGTGGTACTGACAAGAGCCGACAGGAAGCAGCCCACTAGCCGCTTTCAAAAGCTTCGGGGACACGCCGGAGAGGGGCTCAATACCGACGCGATCATGGCACTCACCCGTGGTGACGTGTGACGCTGATCGACACGAATGTTCTGCTCGATCTCGTGACCAATGACGGAACTTGGGCTGACTGGTCGATTGAGCAACTCGAAGCGGCCAATCTCGCCGGCCCGCTGCTGATTAACGATGTCGTTTATGCCGAACTTGCAGTCCGCTATGATCGCATCGAGGAACTGGACGCGTTCATCGACGAGGCGGGACTGGTCGTCGCGGCGTTTCCGCGGGCGGCGCTGTTTCTTGCCGGAAAGGCCTTCACGCGGTATCGCCGGGGCGGTGGCTCTCGGACGGGTGTCTTGCCGGATTTCTTCATCGGCGCGCATGCTGCGGTTCAACAGGTTCCGCTGTTAACGCGAGACGTTGGTCGGTACCGGTCATACTTCCCAACTGTCGTGTTGATCTCACCGGCTCAGTGATTTCACTGGAGGGGAGGGGCAAGATCACAGCCCTGGCACCTTGGCCAGCCCTTGGACTTTCACGAACGGGGTCGACGGTTCGAATATCATCAAGACGGTCACCTGCCTTTTTTGTCCATACCGGAGACATAGGTAACAAAACGTACCTAACACATGGGTGACAACCTCGTGCCGAACGGGTTGTCGATGGTTTGCAAAGTTCTCTGCTCCAGGTCGATATATCCCAGATCATAATGCATGAAGCTGACGAGCCAAATGCCGTCGTCGACTTCCTTGAGCCCCAGTTTCTGGCCGGCCAGCACGGTCGAGATGTTGATCTTCTTGCGATAGATGCAGATGCGGCCGCAATTGGTCACCAGCGCATCCCGATCATGGAAGGGGTAGTCGATCTCCGGCAGGCCCTGATAGAGGCGTGACGAAGCGACGTAGAGATCTGCCGGCACCTTCATGTTGAGCGCCTCGTGCGGCCGCTCCTGATTGAATTCGCTGACGAAAGCATCGAAGCGGGCCTGCTGCTGAAGGATGTTTTTGCCGGGTGGTCTGGTCGCCTCTTTTTTCAGCGTCAGGTGCATGCGCTCATGCCGGCCGTTTTGTTGGGGACGGCCCGGCCTGATGCGCTCCAGCGTGATCCCGAGCCTCAGCCACCACACCGACAGCTTCGACAGATTGTAGAGCCCGTTTGGACTGGCGAAAGGCAAGCCGTTGTCGCTGCGGATCGCCGTCGGCAGGCCACATTCGATAAACAGCCGGCGGAACGCGTCGAAGACAGCCCGTTCTCGCGTCGACTCAAAGGCTTCGCAGGCGAGAAGATAACGTGACGCCTGGTCGGTGACCGTCAATGGGTAACAGTTGACCATTGCCAAGTTTGAACTCGCCCTTGAAGTCGGCGCACCACAGATCGTTCGGCAGTAATGCCGGTGACAAGGCTGTCCCTTCGGCTCGATGTCGCTGCCGCTTGCGGGCATGGGCGACCAGACCATGTCGATCGAGAACGGCATGCACCGTACTCTTCGACGGCACGCGCACATCGCCGGCCAGGCGCTTCACCAAAAGCTCCCTGATCTTCCTGGCACCCCAATGCGGCTTGCTCTTCTTGCACGAGACGATCATCGCCTCGACCGGCTCAGGCAGCTGGTTGGCATACCGCACCGGCCGTCGAGACCGATCCGTCAGCGCCTCCAGGCCGTCGTCCTTATAGCGATTGAAGATTTTGTAGCCGGTCTTGCGCGAGATGCCGAATGCACGGCACACATCGCTCATGCCTTCGCCCTCTAGCAGCCGGGCGACAAATCGTAGACGTTCCTCCATCACCGAAGTCTCTTTCCACGGCATCAACACCTCCCGCCAAAAAACGAAAAGTGTTACCCATGTCTCCGGTACGAAACGTCACCTATCTCTCAGGTCGGGCATTTGTCGCAAGACAGCATGGGCAACGCGATATTCTCATATCCTGCCGCATCCTGTAGGGTCGCGGTATCTGCGGACCTATGGGAAAATTTCAGAGCGATCGATGAAGAAAATCTTCAATCCGGCCTCGGTGCGCCGGCCTTTCGGAAATTATAATCACGGCCTGCTGGTGCCGCCCGGCGCATCGCTTCTGGTCACGTCGGGCCAGCTTGGTATCGGTCTCGACGATACTGTTCCGAGCGACATCACGGCTCAGGCGGAACTCTGCTTCGAGGCGATCAAGGCGATCCTCGAAGAGGCGGAGATGAGTTTTGCCGATGTGATCCGCATTTCGGGGTTCGTTACCCGCCGCGAGGATTTCCCGGCCTATATGGCTGTACGGGATCGCTATACGCTCGATCCGAAGCCGGTTTCCACCTTGCTCGTCATCGGCGGCTTTACGCGGCCTGAGTTCCTCGTCGAGGTCGAGGTAACGGCCGCGAAAATCTTGTAGAGCATTTCCGTTTTTCTTCGCTCTACCTCTTTGATTTCACTTTGCCTGGCAAAACTGCGGCACACTTTTGCTGGAATTGCTTTAGAATCGCTCCATCGCGTCCCCGACGCGGGTGAGGAATCTTGCCCGCGTCTCCGGCGTGCAATTGTTCATGTCGTAATGGGCGAGGAACGTCACCGGCCTCACCGGATTGATCTGCGCCCTCAGCACGCGCTTGACGATTTTCTTCGGCGGGTTGCCGGCGGCAAAGGCCCGGAAGGGCGTTGCGCCATAGGTCAGGACGGCTGCGAGCTTGCGGATGTGGCGCAGCCGCGATTCCACCTTGCCGTTGACCAGCTCGAAGGAAACACCCGGCAGCCACACGCGATCGAAATATCCCTTCAGGATTGCCGGAAAGCCGAAATTCCAGATCGGGGTGCAGATCACCAGCCCCTCAGCCGCCTTCAACCTTTCGACATGAGATCCCACCAGCTTCAGATTTTCCGGATAATCGTGATAGACGAGCCGGTCGTGGCGCGAGAGCACCGGATCGAACTGCTCTTCATAGAGGTCGCAGGCGTCCACTGTATGCCCGGCCTTCCCAAGGCTCTCGACGGTCTGCCGGTAAAGCGCCTTGCCGTAACTTTCCTCGACCGGGTGAGAGTGGAGGACGAGAACCCTCATGAAGCCTCCATCAGGCCCGCCAGGCCTGGGAAGAGATAATTCTTGCCGGCGTTGAAGTCGAAATCAGGATTTTCCCACGCAACCATCTTGCCGGGGTTGAGCAGGCCCTTTGGATCGGTTTCCTGTTTGAAGGCGAGCTGAACCGCGTCGGTGCGCTTCATGCCGCCTTCTTCGAGCGTATAGCGGTGCGGGTTGAAGATCGGGCATCCATTGTCCTGGTGGATCTTGATGATCTCCTCCAGCCGCTCTTCAGTGGTATAGCGCACCAGCGGCAGGCCGGAGCACTGGATCTGGCCGTCGAATTTGATGAATTCGAGGTGACCCGGCACTTCGTCACCGAAAATTTCAACCATCTTGCGGACCTTGGCGACATGATCCGGTCCCGGGTATTGCACCTGCAGATAGGTGAAGCTCGGGTCGACCTTCAGCGCACGCAATGTCGTATGGTTCCAGGCAAGCTCGTAGGCATGCGGAATGCCGCGCATGCTTTCCACCTTATCGGAGCGGAACATGATCTCGCCCTTCTGCGCCGCCGTGAAGGCAAGAAAGGCATCCAGGGAGTGCGGCGCGATCATCAGCACGACGATCGACTGACCCTGACGGATGTAGGGCTTGTGGCGGGTGAAATAATCGTGAGGAATGGGAGCGGCGATCGGCGCGATCTCCTTGACGAGGATGCCGTTGCATTTCGCCAGTGCATCGGAGAAGCGCACCGCTTCCATGAAGTCGTCATAGCCGACGAGCACATCGACCCAGTCATATGCAGGTGCCAGCGGCATCTCGATCTCGGTGATGATGCCGTTCGTGCCGTAGGCATGGCTCACTTTCTGGAGATCCCAGCCGGTGAGATCGAGGACGCGCGGTTCGGCCTCCATGGTGACGACGCGCAGGCGCAATATATTGCCGAGGTCACGCAAGCCGCCCCATGTGATCGAGCCGACACCGCCGGAACCGCCGGCGATGAAACCGCCGACCGTCGCCGTCTGGGCGGTGGAGGGGTGGAAACGCAGCTCCTGGCCGGAATGGGCCTTGGTCTGCTTGTCGAGCTGGGCAAGCACGATGCCCGGTTCGCAGATGACGCGGCCGGGATGGATCTCCTTGATCTTGTCCATGGCGGCAAGGTTCAGCACGATGCCGCCGGAAAGCGGCATGGCCTGGCCGTAATTGCCGGTGCCGGCGCCACGCGGCGTGACCGGCACGCCATGGGCATAGGCGACCTTCAGCGTCCGGACGACCTCTTCCTCGGTCTTCGGCGTGACGACGAGATCGGCCGTCACATTGTCGAGCTGCGCCTTCAGGATCGGCGAGTACCAATAGAAATCCCGGCTCTTCTGGCGAACCAGCGCCGGATTATCCTCGACGGCGATGCCTTCGAGTTCCTTTTTGATCTTCTGATAATCGGCCATGTCAGGCTCCAACGACGTTATCGAGTTCACGGTAATCCGGCAGGCTGCGGTCGATCACCTTGCCGCGGCGAAGCACGACGCGGTCAGACTGCGGACGGGACAGGAATTCACTCCAGCGCCGCGCGCTGAAGAGCACGAGATCGGCCGGATCGCCGGCGGCGATACGGCCCTTGTCCGACCGTCCGACGATGGCGGCGGGCGAGTTGGTGACGACGCGGGCGGCGGTATCGAGCGGATGGTCGAGATGCAGGATCCGCACGGCCTCACGGAAGACCTCCACTGGATCGAGATCACCATAAGCATAGAAGGGGTCACGAGTATTGTCGGATGCGACCGCGGTCGCGACGCCGGCAGCGGCCAGTTCCTTGAACAGGGTGACGCCGCGCCAGCGCGGGGTGCGGCCGGGATAGCGATCCTGTAGATACATGTTGCACATCGGCAGTGCGATGACCGCGATACCTGCCTTGGCGACCAACGCGACGGTGCGCGCGGCGGTGTCTTCGTCCTGGCGGGCGAGCGAGCAGCAATGGCCGGCGGTCACCTTGCCCTCGAACCCGTTGCGCAGCACGGCCTCGGCAATTGCTTTCAGTGTCTCGGCGCCGCGATCATCCGTCTCGTCCACATGCAGATCGACATCCAGACCATGCTCCACGGCAGTCCTGAAGAGCGTGTCGAGCTGCCAGACGAGCTCCGGCCCCATCCGGGTGACGCCGCCAAGCAGGCCGCCGCTCTGTCTGACCGTTGTGACGAGATCGGCAAAGAAGGTGCTGTCTGCCATGGCATCCAGCGGGAAGAGGGCGACCGCCTGCAGTGCAATCCTGTCTCTCCAGGCATCCCGGGTTTCGGCAAAAACCTCGAAGGAGATGCGATGCTGGGGCGCAAGCGAATCCAGGTGCGTGCGGATCAGGCTGGTGCCATGGGCATAGGCGGAGCGGAGCGAGAATTCCATGCGCCGTTTGACGTCTGCGGCCGACCAGTTGGCTTCCCGGTCGGCCCTGACGGCATCGAGCGCGCCCATGAAGCTGCCGTCGGGGTTGGCTTGGCGTGGCCAGATATGGCCTTTGTCGAGATGAGTATGGATATCGGCAAAACACGGCCAGACCATGCCGTCCTTGAGATCGATCCTGGCATAATCGGCGGGTGCGGCGCCGGCCGGCCGGATGGCTGTAATCATGCCGTCGCTGATGACGATATCGACCGTGGCCAGTCCCTCGGTGATTGGCACGTCGACATGCTCGAGGGTGACGGCGGGCACTGTCGCATTGCTCAGCACGAAGCGGGCCGCATTTGGCGGGGATATGAAGGAATAAGTCATCAGTTTTCCCGTTTGATGCTGCTTTCATGCCAGCGGTGAAGGCTCAGCCAGGCAATAAGGGTGGTGAGGCCGAAGATCGCTACCCCAAGCATGGAGAGCATCAACAGCGCTGCAAAGAGGCGCGGGATGTTCATCCGGTACTGCGCTTCGAGCAGGCGGAAGGCGAGGCCGGAGCCGGCACCGGCCGAGCCTGCAGCAAATTCAGCGACGACGGCGGCGATCAGCGCGAGGCCGCCGCCGATGCGAAGACCGGTCATGAAATAGGGCTGGGCGGCCGGGATCTTCAGATGGATCAACGTCTGCCAGCGCGAGGCGCCATAGAGTTCGAAGAGGTTGATGAGGTTATGGTCGACACTCTTCAGGCCCTGGACCATGTTCGACAGGATCGGGAAGAATGCGACGAGGAAGGCGCATATCAGCAGCGCGACCTGCGTCGATGGCGCGTAGATCAGGATCAGCGGCGAGATGGCGACGATCGGCGTTACCTGCAGGATGACGGCAAGAGGATAGAAGGCAAGCTCGACCCAGCGCGACTGCACGAGAAAGATCGCAAATCCGACGCCGCCGACAAGCGCCAGCATCAGCGACATGAAGGTGATCTTGGTGGTGACCCATAGGGCAGGAGCAAGCGTACCCCAATCCGTCACGAAGGCGTTTGCCACAGCGGCCGGTCCTGGCAGGATATAGGGCGGCACGCCCGACAGTTTCACATAGGCGTACCATACGAGGATCAACAGGGCGATGACGAGGAAGGGGATTGCGATGCGCAGCGCAAGATCGCGGCGCCTTGCGCTTGCGGTACCCTTCACGAGCAGCGGCGATGTGTCTGTTTCGTCACTCATCAATGATCCCCTGCCGAATTGATCGCCCCGATCAGCGAATGCGATACCGTTTCGCAGGCCTTGCGGTATTCTTCCGAGGTGCGGTAGTGCGCGTCGCGCTCGAGGCTGGTGATCAGCGGGACGTCGGCATGCACGCGCCCGGGCCTTGCCTTCATCACGACGATGCGGTTCGAGAGATAGGCGGACTCGAAGACCGAATGCGTCACGAAAATCACCGTAATGCCGGTTGCCTTCCACAGCCGCAATACGTCGTCGTTGAGTTTCTGGCGGGTGATCTCATCGAGCGCGGCGAAAGGCTCGTCCATCAGCAGCAGCTTCGGCTTCGTCACCAGCGCCCGTGCGATCGAGACGCGCATCTTCATGCCGCCGGAAAGTTCGCGCGGATAGGCCTTGGCAAAATCCTGAAGGCCGACGGTGGTCAGCACTTCCATGATCTGATCATGCGCGGCTGCCTTCGAAACGCGCCTCAACCTCAGCGGTAGATGGACATTGTCGAACACGTTCTTCCAGGGCATCAACGTCGGTTCCTGGAAGACAAAGCCGATATCGCCCTCCGGCAGACCTCTGGAATTGATGCGCGAACTCGGCCAGTCGATCGTTCCCGAGGTGACATCGCCGAGACCGGCTATGATGCGCAGCGCCGTCGACTTGCCGCAGCCGGAAGGGCCGAGCAGGCTGACGAACTCGCCGCTTTCGACCGTGAGCGACATGTTCGAAAGGGCGGCAGTGCCGCTGGAAAAGACCTTCGAGACCGACCGCATGATAACAAGCGGCCGCTTGCGCGTCTCTTTCGGCGATACCGCCTGGGCGTCTGCTGGGAGCATTGCTGTCTCGTTCATGCGGGAGGATACGGCCCGCCACGTCCTCAATGGCGGACCAGGAGAGCCGTCGGTAAGCCTACTTCTTTAGTGCCACGCCGGTGCTCTTGCAGACGAACTTCGTCGTAAACGCTTTGGTGTAATCCGTCTCCGGCTTGAAGACCTTGATCGCCACCATCTCGTTGAAGAACGTCTTGTAGTGCGCATCGGTGATGCAGCCGATGCCCTTGTCGAGGCTGTCGCCGGATTCGATGATGCCGTATTCCTTCATCTTGGCGATGGAGTAGGCGAGCTGGCCATCTGTCATTTCAGGATTATCCTTCTTGATCAGCGCGTTCGCCTTGCTGTTGTCGCCGTAGAGGTAGTTGTACCAGCCCTCGATCGAGGCATCGACGAAGCGCTGCACGACGTCCGGCTTGCTGTCAATCATCGCCTGTGTTGTCGTGATCATCGTCGAATAGGGCGAGTAGCCGTTGTCGGCGAGCAGGAAGACCTTCGGCTCAAAGCCTGCCTGCTTCTGGATCTCGTAAGGTTCGGAGGTCAGGTACCCCTGCTGGGCAGAGTCCTTGTCTGCGAGGAAGGGGGCGGGACTGAAATTATAGGGCTTGTACTGTTCGTCCTTGAAGCCTTTGAAGTTGGCCTTCATCCATTCGAAATAGGTGAGGTAGCCGTCCTTGCTGAGGAACAGTGTTTTCAGCTTGGCGAGGTCCTCAAACTTGTCGACGCCGTTGTCCGGATGGGCGATCAGCACCTGCGGATCCTTTTGGAAGATCGCGGCGACATCGACCAGCGGAATGCCCTGCTCGACGGCGGCTATTTCGCCCTGAGGACCACCCATGTAGAAATCGAGCTTGCCGGAGATCAAGAGCGCGCTGCCTGCAGCATTCGGGCCGCCCTGGACGATGGTGACGTCGAGGCCGTATTTTTCATAGGTGCCGTCGGCGACGGCTTGGTAGAAGCCGCCGTGTTCCGCCTGGGCAAGCCAGTTCGTTCCATAGCTCACCTTGTCGAGGGCAAGCGCCGGCGAGGCGGCGGCAAGCATCGAGGCGAGGCCGAGGCAGCCCAGGAATTGCATCTTCGTTAGTGCTTTCAACATGGTCGGCAGTTCCCCTTTTGTGGCCAAGGGAGGCCTTGCTCGGCTCCCTTTTGAGGGAATTTGAGCCATTGCCATGCGCTTTGAAAAGCATCAAAATTCGTGCACATTGATGCCTTTTCGGCATCTCTGGGAAAGCTGAAGATAATTTGTGCGCCCTGCGCAAAACTTATGCATTGGAGAGATCATGTTGCACTCCAGACGCCTTCTTTACATCAACGAGATCGCCCGTTGCGGTTCGATCCGCAAGGCGGCCGCGCGCCTCAACGTGGCGTCTTCGGCAGTCAACAGGCAGATTTTGGCGCTGGAGGAGGAGATCGGGGCGCCGCTTTTCGAGCGGCTGCCGCGTGGCTTGCGGCTGACGGCTGCCGGCGAACTCTGCATCGAGCATATTCGCGACGTGCTGAAAAATTACGAGCGCCTGGAGGGGCGCATTCGCAGCCTCAAGATGCAGCAGGCAGGAAAGGTGCGCATGGTGACGACCGTTGGACTTGCCGCCGGGCCCCTGCCCGAAATTATCGCGCGCTTTCTTTCAGAGCATCCGCGCGTCTTCGTCCAGCTGCGTAACGATACCGGCGGCACGACGGCCAGCCCAGTCGTTTCCGGCGAGGTGGATATCGGTCTCGGCTTCAACATCCCCGCTATGCCCGGCATCCGCACGCTCGGAAATTTCGATATCCCGATCGGTGTCGTGCTGCCGCCGGGGCATCACCTGATCGGTCCCGGACCGATCAACCTCGCCGATGTCACCCAGGAAAAACTGGTTCTGGCGCAGCCGGGCACCAGCCTGCGCGAGGTGATCAACCTTGCTTTTGCGCGCCTGCCCATCTCGGTCGAGCCGGTGCTGGAAACCAATGCATCGGAGATGCTGAAACAGCTCGTCAAATGCGGCACGGGGCTGACGCTGCTCAATCCGCTCGACGTCATCACCGAATGCCGGCGCGGTGAACTGGTCTTCCGGCCGATCGCCGAGCCGCATGCGCGTTACCAGCAGATGAAGCTGTTTGCCCGCGCCCGCGCGCCCCTCGACGCGGCCACCAGCCTTTTCGTCGAATATCTGCTCGCCGAACTGCTCGGCCTGGTGCAGGAATTGCAGGCCAAGGGTCATATCCCACCTGAAGCTAAACCCGTGGCTGAGCCTATTTCACATAGAGATTCGAAAGCGGATAGGCCTTGAGATCCTGGAGCAGCTCGACAAACCCCTTGACCTGATGGCGGCAGATCGCCTCGCCCTTTTCTGCGGTGGCGATCGAGGCATCGCCGACCACGCCGAAGGGATTGAGGTCATGCGCGATCCAGGCCAGCGAATGCGGCGGCAGAGGCTGAAGAAATTTGGATTGCTCCCGCATCCCCTCGGCCTTCGAAGCGAAGTTTTGGGCCTTGTCCATCCGCACCAGCTCGGGTCGGAAGTGCAGCATCAACGACGTCTCGACATCGCCGCCGTGGATGCCGTATCTGCTCTCGTGATCGCTGACCATTCCTTCGGGATGACCGAAACGGCCCCATTGCGTGGAAACCACCGCCATTTGATGGCGCACACGCAGTTCGCGCGCGACAATGCTCATGATGTCGACATTGCCGCCGTGGGAATTGACGATCACCATCTTCCGCAGGCCGGTTTCGGCAACCTTTGCGCCGATCGCCGTCCAGACGGGGATGAGCAGCTCGGCACTGAGCGACAGCGTGCCGGGGCCGTAGATGTGTTCGTTGGCCTTGCCGATCTCCTGTGTCGGAAGGACCAGGATATTCAGATCCTCCGGCCGCTGCCTCTTCAGCTCCGCCAGCATGCCGGTCGCGATGGCGACATCCGTTGCGATCGGCAGATGCGGGCCGTGCTGTTCCGTCGAGGCGATAGGCAGAATAGCAATCGTGGTCTCGGGGGAGAGGCCGGCAAAGTCATATGTATTGAGCTCGTTCCAGTAAAACGGCGTAGCCATGCGGTCTTCCCTTTTCGTCACCTGCTTCGATAGGGAGTAGGGAATAAAGATGGGTCGGAAAAGCATCATTTTTTGCGCATGGCGCTGCTTTTTTTCGTACGCATTCGCGAGCGTTACTCCGTGGCGTAGACATGGTCTGTGACCGCACCGACGAGACGCTGCGCCGACGCTTCCGCATGCAAGGCAACTTCATTGAATATGTGGCTCGCAGCCTCGACGTCGATACGCCAGACGATATCGTGGCCGGCAGTGGCGCAATGAAGAACAAACTCGCGGGATGGCAGCGAGATGGTTCGCCCTATCTGATGACCGTTGCATTCGATCTGGAAGCACCACGCCTAGAGCGCCGCGCGTCTTTCAGACGCGTCAAGGGCGCTCTATCTCTTTGAATTTGCGCATAATCCTCTCCGAAATTCGGTTCCGATTTTCTGGGTTATGCGCTTGAGCCTTATCTGGCCGCCATGCTCGCGACCAGATCGCTGAACCTCTCGCCCTGAATGCCAACATGCCCCCGCAGCAGCCGGCGGGCCTCATCTCCATCTCCGGCAAAGATCGCATCGACGATGGCGCAATGCTCCAAGAAGGACGTCGACAGGCGGTTGCGCACGCGCAGTTGGAGGCGGCGATACGGCCGCAGGCGTCGATGCAATTGCAGACATTGCTGCTCAAGGAAATCGCTTCGGCCGGCGGCGTAGATGGCCTTATGGAACTCCTCATTGTCGTAATAATAGGCATCACTGTCACCGGCAGCGGCTGATTGCTCACAGCGGCCGTGGGTGGCCGTGATCGCTTCTCGAGAGGTCTTGTCCAGCCGCCGTGCGGCGAGCGACCCGGCCAGGCCCTCCAGTTCCGCCATAACTTCGAACATCTCATAGACGCGGTGCGGGCCCGGATCGATGACAACAGCACCTCTGCGCGGTCGAATTTCGATGAGACCAATGGCATCGAGCTGCATCAGCGCCTCGCGCACCGGCGTGCGGGAGACCCCGAAACGCGTCGCAAGCACCGTTTCGTCGAGCCGCTCACCGGGAGAGAACTCGTTGGAAAGAATTGAATTTTCAATCTCATCCCGAAGCCATCGGCCGACATTCTCGGACATTCGTTTCACTTCCCTCATACACAAATGATATTCTTGTATACACGATTGTTGACCTCGTGTACGAAGAATGGCATTCTACATACTACCGGTGAAACCCGAGGATGGGAAGCTGCCGTCAAAAAGGTCCGCACCTTTGGCCGGTCGGCAGAAGAGAGGAGAAATGGCATGTCTGAGGCTTCCTTCTTCACCGACATGCTACAGAGCATCACGGATCGCGGACGCCAGCTTTTGTTTTCCGGCGCGCGCGCCCCGCAGGTCGCAGCCAAGGTCGATCTCCAGACACTCTGTGAAATGTTGCTGTCGAGCCGGGGCGAGGCCTCGGGCATGGCGCTTGCCGCCGAGATACTCGATCGCTGGGGCGCGCTCGAGAGCGAGGGCGCGCAGAAATTCCTCCTTATGCTGCATGAAAAGTTCGGGCCCGACACAACCAAGCTCGACCAAGCGATTGATAAATACCGCGCTGACAAAAGCTCTGCCGCGATCATTGCTCTCCACCAGGCAGCCGAGCCGCGGCGACAGGAGCTTCTGCGCCGATTGAACCACGCACCGAACGGCACCGCCAAGCTCGTCCGGATGCGTCAGCAGCTTCTTGCTTCCAAAGACCAATCCGCAGGTTATCACGCGCTTGACGCCGACTTCACGCATCTGTTCGGCTCCTGGTTCAATCGTGGCTTCCTGACGCTGCGGCCCATCGACTGGACGACGCCGGCTTACATCCTGGAAAAGATCATCAAATACGAGGCGGTGCACGAGATCGCCGGCTGGGAGGAATTGCGTCGTCGATTGGCGCCGGCCGACCGCCGATGCTTTGCCTTCTTCCACCCCCGACTAGCCGACGAGCCGCTGGTGTTCGTCGAGGTGGCGCTCACACGATCGGTGCCCCGCGCGATCGGGGATGTGCTCGACGAGGGCAGGGAGCAGATCAACGCCGACGAGGCGACGACGGCCGTCTTCTATTCGATCTCCAACTGCCAGGAAGGCTTGCGTGGGATCTCGTTCGGCAACTTCCTGATCAAACAGGTCGTCGAAGATCTGCGCCGAGACCTGCCCGGCCTGAAGAACTTCGTCACGCTATCGCCCGTTCCAGGCTTTGCCCGCTGGCTTGCCAAGGCGCGCGCCTCGGCCGCCGACCGGTTCTTATCCGAAGCGGCCCGCGAAACGCTAATGTCGCTGGACGATCCGAACTGGCCTGACAACGAGAAGACAGCGATCGCAGTGGAGCGCGTGTTGCTGCCTCTTGCGGCCCGCTATTTCCTGGTCGAACGGACGCCGGACGGCCGCCCAGTGGATCCTGTCGCCCGCTTCCATCTCGGCAACGGCGCTCGACTTGAAAGACTGAATTTTCTTGGCGACCGCTCATCAAAGGCGATGCAGCAGGCACACGGCCTGATGGTCAACTATCTCTACAAGCTCGACGACATCGTGGCCAACCACGAGGCTTTGGCGCAGCGCGGCGAAGTGATTGCCTCGCCTGCTGTCAAAAGCCTGCTCAACCAGAACGACGAAAGCCGCAGCGGCGGCAATGGGCAGCAAGGCTCCCGGCCATTCGCACAGATAGTGAATTCAACGCTTGGAGGAGGGCGAAAGTGAGCAACCATCTTTTCGACGCCATGCGGGCCGCCGCGCCCGGTAACGCACCATTCATCCGGATCGATAACACACGCGCATGGACCTATGACGACGCCTTCGCTCTTTCCGGCCGCCTTGCCAGCGCGATGGACGCGCTCGGCATTCGCCCCGGCGACCGCGTTGCGGTGCAGGTCGAGAAAAGTGCGGAGGCACTGATCCTCTATCTCGCCTGTCTTCGAAGCGGCGCCGTCTACCTGCCGCTCAATACCGCCTATACGTTGGCTGAGCTCGATTATTTTATCAGCGATGCGGAGCCGCGTTTGGTGGTTGTTGCATCGTCGGCTCGAGGGGGCGTGGAGACAATCGCCAAGCCCCGCGGTGCGATCGTCGAAACGCTCGACGCTGCTGGCAGCGGCTCGTTGCTGGATCTCGCCCGCGATGAGCCGGCCGACTTTGTCGATGCCTCGCGCTCCGCCGATGATCTGGCTGCGATCCTCTACACGTCGGGAACGACGGGACGCTCCAAGGGGGCGATGCTTACGCATGGGAACCTGCTCTCGAACGCCCTGACCTTGCGAGATTTTTGGCGCGTCACCGCCGGCGATCGACTGATCCATGCCTTGCCGATCTTCCACACGCATGGGCTGTTCGTCGCCACGAACGTCACACTGCTTGCCGGCGCCTCGATGTTCCTGCTGTCGAAGTTCGACCCGGAGGAGATCCTGTCGCTGATGCCGCAGGCAACGATGCTGATGGGCGTGCCGACCTTCTACGTGCGCCTCCTGCAAAGCCCGCGCCTCGACAAGCAAGCGGTCGCCAACATCCGCCTCTTCATTTCCGGTTCGGCGCCGCTGCTTGCAGAAACACATACCGAGTTCCAGGCACGTACCGGTCACGCGATTCTCGAGCGCTACGGCATGACGGAAACCAATATGAACACGTCCAACCCTTATGAGGGGAAACGGATTGCCGGAACGGTCGGCTTCCCGCTGCCTGATGTGACGGTGCGCGTCACCGATCCCACCACCGGGCTCGCGCTGCCGCCTGAAGAAACCGGCATGATCGAGATCAAGGGGCCGAACGTCTTCAAGGGCTATTGGCGCATGCCCGAAAAGACCGCGGCCGAATTCACCGCCGACGGTTTCTTCATCAGCGGCGATCTCGGCAAGATCGACCGGGAAGGTTATGTCCACATCGTCGGCCGCGGCAAGGATCTGGTGATTTCCGGTGGATACAACATCTATCCGAAAGAGGTGGAGGGCGAGATCGACCAGATCGAGGGTGTGGTTGAGAGCGCTGTGATCGGCGTGCCGCATCCCGATTTCGGAGAAGGCGTGACCGCCGTCGTCGTGCGCAAAACCGGCGCCGTCCTCGATGAAAAAGCTATCGTCAGCGCCCTCCAGGACCGGCTCGCGCGCTACAAACAACCCAAGCGCATCATCTTTGCCGAAGACTTGCCGCGCAACACGATGGGCAAGGTTCAGAAAAACATCCTGCGGCAGCAATACGCCGATCTTTACACAAGGACGTAAAGAGACCGCGCCCTCTGGGAGGAGGGTGCGTCGACATCCCGTATCAATCTTAAAAACAGCAACTGCGACGCGGAGGCGTCGGAGGGAGGGGAATCATGGGTATTGAATTACTGTCCATAGGCCTGCTGGTCGCCATGTTCATCATTGCGACGATCCAGCCAATCAACATGGGTGCGCTCGCCTTTGCCGGCGCCTTCGTGCTCGGCTCGATGATCATCGGGATGAAAACCAACGATATATTTGCCGGCTTTCCGAGTGATCTGTTCCTGACGCTCGTCGCCGTCACCTACCTCTTCGCCATAGCGCAGATCAACGGCACGATCGACTGGCTCGTCGAATGTGCGGTTCGCCTGGTGCGCGGGCGGATCGGCTTGATTCCCTGGGTGATGTTCCTGGTCGCCGCCATCATTACTGGCTTCGGCGCACTTGGGCCTGCTGCGGTCGCCATTCTCGCACCCGTCGCGTTGAGCTTTGCCGTGCAGTACCGCATTCACCCGGTGATGATGGGTTTGATGGTGATCCATGGCGCACAGGCAGGCGGCTTTTCGCCGATCAGCATCTATGGCGGAATCACCAACCAGATCGTTGCGAAGGCCGGCCTGCCTTTCGCTCCGACCTCGCTGTTTCTCTCCAGCTTCTTCTTCAATCTGGCGATCGCGGTGCTGGTCTTCTTCGTTTTCGGCGGCGCGAGGGTGATGAAGCAAGTTCCCGCATCACTTGGCCCCTTGCCCGAACTCCATCCCGAGGGCGTATTGGCGTCGATCAGAGGTCACGGCGGCACGCCGGCAAAACCCTTCAGGGAGCATGCCTACGGTACGGCGGCTGATACCGCGACGACGTTGCGCCTGAACAATGAGAGAATTACCACCTTGATCGGCCTGACGGCGCTCGGCATCGGCGCCCTGGTTTTCAAATTCAACGTTGGCCTCGTCGCAATGACCGTCGCCGTCGTCCTCGCGCTGCTGTCACCGAAGACCCAGAAGGCAGCAATCGACAAGGTCAGTTGGTCGACCGTGCTGCTGATTGCCGGCATCATCACCTATGTCGGCGTCATGGAGAAGGCCGGCACGGTCGACTACGTGGCGAATGGCATATCCAGTCTAGGCATGCCGCTGCTGGTAGCGCTCCTGCTTTGCTTTACGGGCGCAATCGTCTCGGCCTTTGCTTCCTCGACCGCGCTGCTCGGCGCGATCATCCCGCTTGCCGTTCCATTCCTCCTGCAAGGCCACATCAGCGCCATCGGTGTGGTCGCGGCGATCGCCATCTCGACGACGATCGTCGACACCAGCCCATTCTCCACCAACGGCGCCCTTGTCGTCGCCAATGCGCCGGACGACAGCCGTGAGCAGGTGTTGCGACAGCTCCTGATCTACAGCGCCTTGATCGCTATCATCGGTCCGATCGTTGCCTGGTTGGTGTTCGTCGTGCCCGGGCTCGTTTGACGACGGGCTGCTCCCAGCGAAAAGTGTGCCGAGCCTCGGCACACTTGGAGACCGTGGATGTCCCAATCACGGAAACGGGGAAAAACGTTTTCAAGGGAGAGCGATCCCTTCTGCCGGCGTGAAGCGGCGGCCAGCTCTTGCCAACTAGAAGGACGTCTTATCATTCGGCGCCTTAGCGCAGTTTCTCAACGGCGACGGCAAGACACGCTTTGAACGCGGCGAGATCCGTATAGAGTGCATCCCGCGCCGCATCTCCGATGATCAGGACGCCACCGCGCCGCTCAATCCCGGCGTGCAGCATCAGATTGTCGGCTAGGCCGAAATCCTCGACCGCAATCCATTCGGGTCCCGCAGTCGACCTTCAGCATCATAGGCGACGGCCCCGCCATAAAGATCGCTCACCCGCCCGCTGTGATCGCGGGCCACATTCGTGTAGGCGAACACAGGCTTACCGCTTGCGCACATAAAGCCGAGTTCGAAGGCCGTCCCTGTATCGGCGGCAATGCCACGAAAGGGCGTCAGATTGGCGATGATCGCGTCAGCCTCAATCATCATCTTCTCGTCCACCGCGTTTATCGCAGCCGCCCGCTCGCGCTTCGAGTTCGTGTGCGGGATTTCCAGATCGCCAGGCGAGAGCGGAATAAGTCCCGCCTCACGGGCAAGTGCCGCCTTGCGGTCGAGCATTTCACGGGCGTTGGGAAGGAAGACCTCCGGACCGGCGAGGTAAACTTTTTTTGTCATAGAATCGCACCTAAAAGGGATGGGCTTGGCATCAAAATACCTTCCTCGCTCTACAGCGAAGTAGGATCACAATCCAGTGGCCGAAACCGCCCATGCCGCAGCGCGTATCTGCACGCGTAGAGATCACGCCGCCGTGCTGCAGATTGTAAGTGCAGCATAGGCAACGCGGTGCCATCGCCACGTCAGGCCTGCTCGTGCTCGATGTCGATGTCGATGTCGATGTTGGCGGCGCGGCCCAGCTCGACGTCAACACGGTGCGCAATGAACTGCCCGCGGCGACTGAGCGGGGAATCAAACACCTCATTCCTGTCTGCGTAGGCTCCCCAACATAGCCTTGAACCCCGCGACCGCCCGCTTCGAAACCGCCTCCGGATTCTCCGCATTGGCGATCCACAGCGCCATATGGCTGCTGGCGCCATTGATGAGGCGAGCGGCGGTTTCGGTGTCGATGTCGATGATCTCGCCATCGGCCTTGAGACGGTCGAGGCTGCGAGAGAGGGCGGCGATACAGCCGGGGGTGTTCTGCCATTGCGAGATATCGCCGAGTACGGCAGGGCCATCGCGAAACATGATGCGCTGGATTTCGGGCTCAAGCGCCATTTCGATATAAGCGGAGCACTCATCGACAAAGCCCTGCCAGCGCGTGGGAGCGGCGGCCGAGACCTCATTCAGCCGTTCAGTCATTTCCGCGTCGATTTCCATGATGACGGCCTGGAGCAGGCCCCTCTTGTCACCGAAATGGTGATAGAGGGCCCCGCGCGTCAGTCCCGCTTCGCCGGTGAAATCGTCCATCGAAGCTTCCGCGTAGCCGATCGTGCCAAAGGCGCGCCGCCCGGCTGCGATAAGTTTGCCGCGGGTCTCTGCGATCATCTCCTGGCGCGGTTTGCGCATGGCTACTCCTTTGACATACGCCGCGTATCTTTTTCATTGACATACGGGACGTATGCATTATCTAGATACATACGCTTCGTATATAAGTGTTCTATCCGATAGCTGGAGGGATCGTCCCATGTCAAATCCGTATAAACAAATATTCGCGGCACCTGGGGCCAAGGGCTTCTCCGCAGCCGGCTTTTTCGCACGCCTTCCCATCGCCATGGCGCCGATCGGCATCGTCGCCATGCTCTCCCAGGCACATGGCGAATATTGGCTGGCAGGCGCCGTATCGGCGACCTATGCGCTCACCAATGCGGTGATCTCGCCGCAGATTTCGCGAGCGGTCGATCGGCTGGGCCAGACGGCAGTCGTCGTTCCCAGCACCATCGTGTCAGTACTGGCGTTCATCGCGCTGATCGCCGCTGCCAACCAGAATTGGCCGGTGTGGACGCTGTTCGCCTCGGCCTTCCTCGCGGCGGCCATGCCAAGCATCCCGGCGCTGATGCGGGCGCGCTGGACGGAACTCTTTCGCAACAAGCCCGAGCTCAACACGGCCTTCGCGTTCGAAAGTGCCGCGGACGAACTGGTCTATATCGCCGGCGCCTCGCTGTCCGTCGGGCTTGCGGTCGCCCTATTCCCGGAAGCCGGCATGATGGTGAGCACAGCTTTTCTAGCGCTAGGGACGGCCGCCTTCATCGTGCAGCGCGGCACCGAGCCAAAGGTGCGTCATGTCACCGGCGCGGCTTCGGTTGGCTCCGCGATCCGGCAGCGTCCGGTGCAGATCATCACGCTCGCGCTGATCTTCGTCGGCGCGATCTTCGCAACCGCTGAGGTGAGTGTTGTCGCCATCACCAAGGAGCTTGGTCAGCCGAATGCGGCAAGCCTGGTCATCGGTGTCTATGCTCTCGGTTCGTTCCTATTGGGATTGGCCCTCGGAGCGCTTAATCTGCGCATCCCCTTGCACCGTCAGTTGCTGATCGCCGTCGCCACGCTCGCACTAACCTCGTTGCCGCTTCTGGTCGCTGGCAGCTCGGTAAACCTGCTTGCAATCGCCGTCTTCGTCAGCGGCATCGCGATCTCACCGACCTTTATAACGGCCTTCGGACTGATTGAGCGTCGCGTGCCTGAAACGGTGCTGACGGAAGGTGTCACCTGGGTGATGACCGGTATCGGCATCGGCATGGCGCTTGGCGCCTTCGTCTCGGGCTGGGTCGTCGACAGCTACGGACCCCAGAGCGGATTCTGGGTGTCTTCGGCGGCCGGGACGGCGACCGTCCTTATCATTGCCCTCGGTCAGCGCACCCTCTCGGGAGAGTGCACCGACGGGGAAGGTTGCGCGATGCTGGAACCGGCGCAGTAGCAGGTGCGTGCGGTAGAAAGGAAGGGCGCAGGAGGCTTCCGGCAAGCGCGATGTGTCGGACCTTATCCTGCAGGAAATTCTGGCGGGCGTTCTGGTACCGGAACCTGGCTGAAGCAGATCGATCTGGAGCGGCGCGCAGAATGCACCCGCCCAGGAGTACGCCGCGCACTCGATCGCCTCGCGCTGCTCCTTCACTCAAGCTCCATAATAGTTTGCCGTAAAGTTGAGGTCCGGTTTCGTCAATAGCGCCGCAATCGAGCGGGAACGGAGTTTACAGGCAAGATGCGAAACGGGCCGGCATAACCGGCCCATCCACAATCAATGCTGCTCGACTGGCGCCGGTATCGCCGCCGGCGAGCCCTGTCGTCCGAGCCGGTCGGCTACCAGCATCGACAACATCATTTCCACCAATCCGTTTGCACTGCCCTTCTCGCCGCCGGCACCGCCGACTTGGATCTGCGGCACTAGCGGCAGCCTACCGTTCTCGATCGCTTCGGCAAACCGCATCAAGACCTGCGAATTGAGCTGGTAGTCCGGACCGCCGAAGGCCGCGACCTTCTTCTCCGTGGCTTCCGCTTCCGCCAGACCGACGGCCCGCACCGTCTGGGCATCGGCGAAACCGGTCGCCTTGATACGCTCGGCATCGGCAAGCGCGATCGCCTTGATCCGATCGGCCTCGCCGAGACCGGCGAGACGGACCTTTTCTGCTTCGGCCTTGGCGGTGACCTGAATGGTCTCTGCCTGCTGGCGGGTGCGGGCCAGCTGCGCCTTACCCTCGTTTTCACTGATCTCGATAGCGAGCGCCGAAGTCGTGATCTTGGCCTGCTGCTCGGCCAGCGCCTCCTTCTCGCGCAGCGTCCGCTCTTGGATCGCGGCGGCTTCCTGCAACCTGTAGGTCTCAACCTTTTCGACGGCGATCTGGCGTTCGCGCAACTGGATCAGGATCTGCTCGATACTGTTCTGACCATTGCCGGCGCGCGGCGTGCCGATCAGCACTTCCTGCAGTTCGAGACTGTAGGAGGCGAACTTCTCACGCATTTCGTCGCCGGACTTGCGCTGGATTTCGCTGCGCTCCTGCAGGAGTTCGATCAGGGTCTTGGTCTGGGCGATGTTCTTGAAATAGGCCGAGACCATCGGATCGAGCGTCTGCTCGACCAGCCGCTTGATATCGCCGAAGCGCTGCACCACCAGCGGCGCCTTCATATAGTCGATATGCACGACGACCGAGAGCGGCAGGACCGGCTCGAATGCGTCCTTGGTGATCAGCGACACTTCCGAAAGGTTCTCATCAAGGCGATGTTCGCCGAACTGCTCCTTCGTCCACTTGAGCACGAAGTTGGTCGTCGGCACGATGACGATATTGCCCGCATAGGTGTTGAACGCGTACTTGCCCGGCAGAAGCGGTGTCGACCAGACACCGCGCGAACCCTGTTCGACCAGTTCGCCATGCCTATAGGACTGGCCGGATACATCCGCGCTACGGCGGCCGGTATAGGAAACGACGACGCCCACGGTGCCGACACTGATGACCGTCTTTTCGACCAGTTCGACAGTCGCGAAAATGCGGTTGAGGAAGTAGCTACCATCAGCAAGCACCTGCAACTGCCGGCCGCGATAACCGCCGCCATTGAGGAATTTCTCGGGATCCTGGAAATTATTATGAAAGTTCGGGTCCCTGGGATCATTGGCAACCGTCGGCGCAATGATCTCGCCATCCGGCAGCGCCGAGCCATCATGGATGGTGACGATGCCGATCATGTCATCGGCATCGCGAATGACGACCGGCTCGAAACCATCCCGCTCCGCGATCATCTCCGACATCTCCGAAAACAGCTTCTGTTCGGAGGCGTTCAAGTTTACCGCATAGTTCGACTGCGCAGTGAGCACGATGAATTGTGCGAGGTTGATGGCGTAGGTGCCTTCGCGCAGAATCTTGCGTTGTGGACCTTTTTGGCCGCCCTTTTCAAGAAAAGCGCGCACGTCCTGGAAATCGTCAGCCTCGGTATTCGACGCCAAGGTCTTGGTTGGCGGTAGCGACTTGCCATCGCGGGCGAAGACATAGCCGATCTGGCCCTGCGGAATGGTCACCAGATTGGCGCGATGCATCGAATATTGGAACGGCATGAAGAAATGCAGGCCGCCGCGCACGACGTCCGGCTGGAAACCGGCCTCACCGTTCAGTGCAATGAAGCCATTGTTTACGGAGCCACGGAAGCTCCACAGTTTCTCGAGGATGCCAAGCCTGTCGTTGGGGATGTAGCGGATCACGCCGCTCCACCAGAACAGAACTGTCAGCACGATGATGAGGGCGACGATTTCGATCGCCAGCCATTCCATCGGACCAAGATATTGTACGGAATCCATATTTTCTCTCCACTGGGCGCACGGGTTCGTCCACCCGACGGCGGCCCGGTTGGTTTTGGTTGCTGAGACGGGGAGTTTGCGCGCCTATACGAACGACGCAGGAAGTGCGTGTCGAACGTTTGGGCTGCTCATTGTCTGGAAAAATGACCGCGCGTCCCGAGTCCCCACCGAGGAACGGCGTGGTCGTGAGTGTCTCACATCGGAGTTGCCTTGATAGACATGACGACGAAGCACGTAGGAATTGCGCCTATAGGTTTAAAGATGTTCGATGCGGAAATCAGGCAAGTACTTCCAACGATTTCGATTTTTCGAGCATTCAATTCTACTGAATTATGCTCTTTCCGCTTGATCGTTTCGGCCGGTGGTTTCTTTGCCAAGCGTCCGCAAAATTATGAGAATAGTGATTGCCCGCCCCCAACCTCACGGCACCTGCGCCCCACTCACGGCGACATAGATCGAATAAACCGACCGCGTCGCTGCAATAAACAGCCGGTTGCGTTGGGGTCCGCCGAAGGTCAGGTTGGCGACGGTCTGCGGTACGCGGATCTTGCCGATCAGTTTGCCGGTCACGTCGAAGCAATGCACGCCATCGGCGGCACTCGACCAGAGGTTTCCGTTTACGTCGGTACGGATGCCGTCAGGGATGCCGTTGTCGATCAAGCAGAAGACGCGGCCGTTGGTGAGCCTTTCGCCGTCGATCACATCGAAGGCGCGGATGTGGCGTGGCAAGCTTTCGTCATGGCTTGCCGCGGAATCCGCGACATAGAGAATGGTCTCGTCGGGCGAGAAGGCGAGGCCGTTCGGCTGGGTAAAATCGGTGACGACGGCGGAAAGCGCGCCGGTTGCCGGATCGAGCCGGTAGACGTTGCGGGTCGACTGCTCCGGCTCGGCGCGATAGCCTTCATAGTCCGACATGATGCCGTAGGTGGGGTCGGTGAACCAGATCGTGCCGTCCGATTTCACCACCACGTCGTTCGGCGAATTGAGCCTGGCGCCCTCGAAACGATCGGCGAGCACGGTGATCGAGCCGTCGACCTCGGTGCGTGTGACGCGGCGCGTCCCATGTTCACAGGAAATCAGCCGTCCCTGCCGATCGCGTGTATGGCCGTTGGTGAAGTTGGAGGGTTGGCGATAGACTGAGACGCCGCTCTCAGGCGTCCATCGCAGCATGCGCTGGTTGGGAATGTCGCTCCAGAGCAGTTGGTTCGCGTCGTTGAACCAGACGGGACCCTCCGCCCAGCGGCAGCCGGAATAGAGTTCATCGAGGCCGGCACTCGTGACGATTAACTGCCGGAAGCGCGGGTCGTGGATTTCATAGATGTTGGCCTCGGCCATGGCGGTCTTCCCAATTATCGCATGCCGGCCCGGCGGCCGCCGGCGAGCATGATGACGCTGATGATGATGAGGCCGGTCATGATCAGGCGGATGCCCGCCCCGAGCCCGTAAGTGTTGAGCATGGAGACGACCAGGAACATGAAGAGCGATGCGCCCCAGATGCCCGGCACGTTGGAATCGCCGCCGGCGACCGCCGTGCCGCCGATGACGACGACGGCAATCGACATCAAGAGATATTCCGAGCCCATGTTGAGCGCCGCGCCGCCGGAAAAGCAGGCGAGCAGATAGCCCGCGACCGAGGCAAGAACGGCGCAGAAGAGGTACGTGACGAAACGCGTGCCGTCGACCGGAATTCCGGCCATGCGGGCTGCCGGCATGCTCTGGCCAATCGCCGAGATCCAGCGCCCGTAGATCGTCTTTTCGAGCAAGAACCAGGCCAGCAGCGAGATGAGGAGTGCGACGATCGCCACATTCGGCACGCCGAGCGTGTGCGACGTGGTGAATTCCGCCAGCACGCTCGGTGGCTTGATGCGCAGTCCGCGGTTCGTCCAGATCGCGGCGGACTGCACGATGAAGCTCATGGACAGTGTGGCGATGATCGGCGGAATGCGCAGCGCCTTGATAAGTGCATAGTTGCCGAGACCGACGACAAGGCCGATGACGATGGCGACGAGAAGGCCGGGCAGGATCATGCCGTTTTCGACATTCATCAGCTTCAGCGCCACCGTGCCGACAAGCGTCATGGTGGCGGGAACCGAGAGGTCGATGTTGCCGGGGCCGAGCGTGATGACGAACATCTGGCCGATGCCGACGATGACCGAGAAGGCCGCGAAGGTGAGGGCTGCCTGCGACAGGCCGAGGGCGCTGGCCCCGAGCGTCACCATGATCGTCAAAAACCAGACGACAAAGGCGGCAAGCCACGACCAGATCCAGGGTTTGCGAAAGAGGCGAAGGAGAGGGGTCATCGGCGCTTCTCCCGCTTCTCCAGGCGGTTCAGCACCAGACGAAGTGCGAGCACGATGATCAGGATCGCGCCCTGGGCCCCGATCTGCCAGTCCGGCGAGATCCGCAGGAAGGACAGGAACGAGCCGGCGAGCGTCAGCGTCAGCGCGCCGATGACGGCGCCGATCGGGGAGACGCGGCCGCCGATGAACTCGCCGCCGCCAAGGATCACGCCGGCGATCGACAGCAGCGTGTAGCGCAATGCGATATTGGCATCGGCCGAGGTGGTCAGGCCGACAAGGGCAATGCCGGCGAGCACAGCAAAGAGGCCGGCAAGCCCATAGGCGGCAGCGCGCGCCGCGACAATCGACCAGCCGGCGCGCTCGACCGAGCGCTGGTTGCCGCCAATGCCGCGCATCAGCACGCCGAGCGAGGAGCGCATGATGAGGAGATGGGCAACCACGGCGATGACGATGCTGGCGACGATCGCAATCGGCGCCAGCGGCGGCTTAACGGTCATCAGCCAGCGGACCCAATCGGGCGCCTGCCCGCCCGGCGCCGGCAGCAGCAATACGGCAAGGCCACCCCAGACGAAGCTCATGCCAAGGGTCACGACGATGGAGGGCAGGTCGCGCAGATAGATGACGACGCCAAGCGCCGCATAGGTTGCGATCGCCCCGGCAAGGATCAGCACGCCGGTCACCGGGGCATCCCGCAGAAAGGTTGCGGTGACGCAGGCGACGAAGCTAACGAATGTGCCCATCGAGAGATCGAGATCGTTGACCGCCATCACAATCATCTGGGCGATCGTCGCCAGCGCGATCGGCACAGCCAGGTTGAATAGCAAGTTGAGCCCGACATAGCTCATGGCGCGCGGCTGCAGCCAGAAGACAGCGGCAAGCAGCAGCGTCAGCGACAAGGCGGGAATGGCAAGACGCATGGCGTCGGACGACAGCCGGACCGTCATGCGGCGACCCCTTCGAAGGAGGCGGCGATGATATTCTTCTCGTTGACGGCGTCGCCGGCGAGTTCGGCCGTGATGCGGCCTTCGCGGAAGACATAGACGCGGTCGCAGAGGCGGACCTCGTCCATTTCGGTCGAGTACCAGATGAAGGTGCGGCCATGCGCCGCTTCCTCGCGGATGATCGCGTAGACCTCCTGCTTGGTGCCGACATCGACGCCGCGCATCGGATCGTCCATCAAGACGACAGGCGCGCGTGTCGCCAGCGCCCGGGCAAAGAGCACCTTCTGCTGGTTGCCGCCGGAAAGCGAGAGGATACGATTGTCCATGTCGGGCGTGCGGATCTCGATCCGCCGCTTCCAGTCAGCGCCCTTCGTCTCCTCTTCGCCCGCGAGGATGAGGCCGCGCCGGGAGAGGTCACCGAGCGAGGCGATGGAGAAATTGCGCAGGATGCTCCACAGCTCGAAGACGCCGTTGAGGCGTCGGTCGCCGGCGACAAAGGTGACGAGCGGATCGCGCTCCGGCAGCCAGTTGCCGGATTGGGCGGCATGCAGGGCGAGCAGCAGCTCAGTCTGGCCGTGGCCGGCCAAACCCGCCAGTCCGATGATCTCACCCTTGCGCGCCGCAAAGGGCAGGCCTTTCGCCTGATGGGAGAGAATGAGCGGGGCGGTGGATTGTTCGCGCGCCGCGCGCTGCTTGGTCTCCTCCTTCGCAACGGTGCCCATGGCTTCCACGAGGCCGTGATGGTCAAAGTCCTGCGCCGGGCGCTCGGCGACGACACGGCCATCCTTCATGACGACGATGCGATCGGAGGTTTCGAGGATCTCGTGCAGGATATGCGAGATGAAGATGACGGACCCGCCCGTGGCGATGAAGCGGCGAACATAGTCGAGCATCTGCCGGGCAAGGCTTGCATCGAGCGATGAAGTGGGTTCGTCGAGGATCACCAGACGGGGTGCAATGCCGGCGTCGGAAAAGGCCATTGATATCTCGACCATCTGCCGCTCGGCGATCGAAAGATCGCCGACGGTCCGGCTGCTGTCGATGCCGTGGCCGGGAAAGACGGCATCGAGGCTTTTCTCGATGATCTCTGCGGCGCGCCTGCGCCAGCCGAAGCCGCCGAGATGGCGATGCATGATACGCGTGTTCTCGACGATCGAAAGGTTTGGGCAGAGCGATAGTTCCTGGAAGACGCAGCGCACGCCGCGGGCACGCGCCGCGTTGATACCGTAGCGCTCCAGCCGCTCGCCGTCGCTCGCCACGCTTCCTTCGTGCGGCGTGAGGCCGCCGTTGATCACGCTGACGATGGTGGACTTGCCGGCGCCATTGTGTCCCACCAGCCCGACGCATTCGCCCGGCATGACGCGGAGGGTCACGCCGTCGAGTGCCCTGACCGCGCCGAAGCTCACCTTGGCGCCCTCGACGGCGATCACCGCCTTCAAAACCTCATCCATGCTGCCCGCCATGCCTGCTTGCAAAAAATGCCGCGCGGCCATCTGCGGCCGCGCGGCAGTCGCCGGGAGATTTACTTTGCCGACTCGATGACCTTGATTGCGTCTGCCTGCGTGTATTCCACGTTGGCGACGCCGCCGGCCTGGGTATTGGCGAGGTTGGTTTCGAGATTATCCTGGTCGATGCGCAGGAAGGGCACGACGAGATCCTTTTTGACTTCCTTGCCGTCGAGGATCTGCTGCGCCACCCAGAAGGCAAGCGTCGAGACGCCGGGCGCGATCGACACGGACATGGTCTCGTAGCCCTTCGCGTCCTTCTGCTCCTTCCACCATTTCAGCTCGTCTTCGCGGTTGCCCATGATGATGATCGGCATCTTTCGATCGGTCGCGGCAATCGCCTGTGCGGCGCCATAACCGTCGCCACCCTGCGTCACCACGCCGGCGATATCGGGCAGGCTCGGCAGAATGCCGGCAACAGCCTTCTGCGCCACGTCCTGCGCCCAGTCGCCGTGAACGGAGCCGACAATCTTGAACTGCGGGAACTGCTTGACGCCCTCGTGGATGCCGGCCGAGATCTCGTCGTCGACGAAGACACCGGCAAGGCCGCGGATCTCGAGCAGGTTGCCACCGTCCGGGATCTTCTTCGACAGGTACTCGACTTCGCTGCGGCCCATTTCCTTGAAGTTGACGGCGATGCGCCAGGCGCAGGGTTCGGTCACGATGCCGTCGAAGGAAACGACGGTGATGCCGGCGTCGCAGGCTTCCTTGACCGCACCATTCAGCGCCGTCGGCGAGGCGGCGTTGAGCACGATGGCGTCATAGCCCTGCAGGATCATGTTCTGGATCTGAGCGGCCTGTTCAGTCGCCTGGTTCTCAGCAGTGGTGAAAGGGTCGGCTGCGGCAACGGTACCAGCCTTCACGGCTTCACCCGTCACCTTGCCCCAGCTCGTCAGCATGGCCTGGCGCCACGAGTTGCCGGCATAGTTGTTTGAAAGAGCGATCTTCTTGGCCGACGTATCGGCAAAGGCGGAAACGGGCATCGCGGCGCAAGCAATAGCGGCCGATGCCAGAAGCATCTTACGGATTGTCATGTCTTCCTCCCTGATGATCGCGCTGGTCGGCGGATCGCTTCACTCCTGCCGGCCCAATTGGGTCCGAGTGAAAATTGTTCTTGCACTGAGCTTCCTCCTCTCAGTAAGGGCAGGATGCGGGAGATCGATCGGCCTGTACAGGGGCAAGGCGGCAAGTCGTTTGCGGGATTTGCGCAACAAGCTGCGGGTTTACGCAAGACGGCGACGCGTCCGCGGGCGCTTACTGGGAAGGAGACGCTGCGGGTTGAGGAGCCTGCTGCGGCCTCGGGGAGGAACTGACGATGCTGCATCTCGTACCGGCAGCCATGTTCGACCACTATCTCGGCATTTCCCGGCTGCTCGCGGGCCAGCTCGACTTCCGCTCGGCTATCCGTTCCGTTGCGGCCGAGGTCGCCCATATCATCCCGCACGACCATCTCGATGTTTGCGTGCTGCTTGAGGGCGGCAACTACCACACGGCCTATGAGACGGGCATCGAGACAGCCTGGGGCGGCCTTGCCGGTGCGCCTGTTGTCAACAGCCCCATCCGCTCGCTGCTCTGGGGCGAGGTGGATTTTCTGCTGGCGGACGACGCCATGACCGACCCGCGTTTCCACTTCGAGGGCGCGTTCAAGCGGCCGATCGTCGAACAGTCGCTGAGGAGCCGCTTGCATGTGCCCATGAAGGTGCAGGGCACGATCATCGCGGCGCTCTCCTGTTCGTCGCACAGGGCGGGCGTCTATACGATGGAGGATATCGAACGCGCCCGTATTATCGCCGACCTGCTGACGCCCTATTTCTTCGCGCTGCAAGCGGCTGAGCAGGCGCAACGCTCGGCCATTGTCGAGGCAGAAGCCCGCGCCCGCGAGGAGGGCTTGCGGCAAGGTGCGCTGAAGCTTACCGAAGCCCTGGAGCAGGAACGCCAGCGCATCGGCATGGACTTGCACGACCAGACGCTCGCCGACCTGACGCGGCTCGCCCGCCGGATCGATCGGCTGTCGCGCAACGGCGAGGTGGCGCCCGAGGCGCTGGAGCCGATCTCCCGTTCACTGCAGCATTGCATGCAGGATCTGCGGCAGATCATCGAACAAGCAAAACCCTCGGTGCTCCAGCTCTTCGGCCTCGCCCAGGCGATCGAGCATCATCTGGACCGATCGACCCGCGACACCGGATCGGGGATCGAATGGGGCCTTGTCGACGAGACGCACGGCGCACTGGAGCGACTGGAACCGACCGTCAGCGTCGCGCTGTTCCGGATCGCGCAGGAGGCGATCAACAATGCGGTGCGCCATGCCGCCCCGCTGGCCGTCACCGTGCGGCTCGAGGCCGATGACGACCGGCTGTCGATCGAAATCTCCGACGACGGAACCGGCCTCACCAAAGCGCGGGGACGGATCGGCGGTGGCATCGACAATATGAAGACCCGTGCGCGGCTGATTTCGGCGCGGTTCACGACCGGGCCCGGCCACAACAATCGCGGGACTGCGGTGCGCGTCGTGCTGCCACTCGTACCGCACGACCCGGCAATCGGGCCAAACTGAGGAGAAGGGCACCATGAAGGTTCTGATCGTCGAGGACGACCCGCTGCACCGGTCCTATCTGCACGAGGCGGTCAACGCAGCCCTGCCGGAATGCGACACGGTGATCGAGGCGGAGAACGGAACCGTCGGCGAGAAGCTCGCCCGCGACCACAAGTCGGCACATATCGTCATGGACCTGCAGATGGCGAACCGCAACGGTATCGAGGCGGCGCGCACCATCTGGAAGGAGCGGCCGGAAACCCGCATCCTGTTCTGGTCGAATTACTCGGATGAGGCCTATGTGCGTGGCGTCTCCCGCATCGTGCCGGATGGCGCCGCTTATGGCTATGTGCTGAAATCCGCCTCCGACGAGCGGCTGAAGCTTGCGCTGCGCTCGATCTTCATCGAGAGCCAGTGCGTCATCGACCGCGAGGTGCGGGGCCTGCAGCAGAAGAGCCTCGGCCAGACGAACGGCTTCACCGATTCTGAATACGAGATCCTCGTCGATATCGCGCTCGGCCTCACCGACCGGGCCATCGCCAAACGTCGGGGCCTGTCGCTGCGCAGCGTGCAGAACCGTCTGCAGCAGCTTTACGATAAGCTCGACGTCTACCAGAGCGCCGGTGACGACCACGAGGACGGCCGCTTCAATCTGCGCGCCCGCGCCGTCACCGTCGCTTTCCTGCGCAAACTCCTGAATTACAGCGCTCTGGAGCGAGCGGAGGCAGAGCTGCAGGAATGGCTTGAGGGAAAGTAGTTTCCAGACTTGCGTGGAATGACTGGGGATCAGAGACGTGGGCTGCGGCCACTGCCTTTCACGGCGCGTGAGCCAGCGCGATTGCATCGGCAGCTTCCTCGCAGCGATCGCTGAGTGTGCTCGTCGCCACTCGAATATGACTGCTTGGCAAGACGGAGAATTTGTTGCCCGGGTTGACGGCGATATTGCGTGCGGCGAGCGTCACCATCGCGAATGGTTCGGAGACGACGGGCACCCAGAGGCACAGGCCCTGGCCTGGCGGTATCGGTATTCCCCGTTCGCTGAGCGCTTCGGCAAGAGCGTCGCGCCTCTGCTGATAGATCTCGCGCGCCTCGCCGATAAGCTGCCAGGTTGCCGGATCGCGCAATAACCAGGCGGCGGCACTTTGCAGGATACGGCTGGTCCAGCCGGCACTGAAGGAGCGGTAAGACTGGATCTGGTCGACGATAGGCGCGGAACTCGACAGGACCGCGAGACGCAGATCCGGGCCGAGGCTTTTCGAGAGTGACAGGATATGGATCGTCCGCTCCGCAAATCGGCCACCGAGCGACTGCGGAGGTGCCGCCGACACATCGCCGACGCCATCGTCCTCGATGACAAGCGTATCGCTGTCTTCCAGCACATCTCCGAGCTGATCGAGGCGGGATGAACTGACCGTAACGCCGGTCACGGAATGCAACCGCGGCTGGAACAGGAAGGCCGCGGGACGTTGCCGCAAAGCTTCGCGCAGCGAATCCGGCAGGGGGCCTTCGCCGTCGCAGGCGACAGGAATGATTTTCACGCCGAGATCTTCCAGAATATCGAGCAGTCGCATGGCGGTCGGATGTTCGATCGCGACCGCCGAGCCCGAGGAGACCAGCGCATGCAATATCGTATAGACGGCGTTGTAACCGCCATTGGTGGCCAGAAAGGCTTCCGCCTCATAGGGCCATCGCTCTGAAACGGCGTCCTTCAACTCAGGTACGATCCGGCTCCGCTCATAGCTGTTGAGATCGTCGACGGACGCGCCATAGGCCATTGCTTCGGCCAGGCGGGGAAGAAGTGCTGCATCCGGCCCGGCTAAGGTAAGGTCGAGCACACCTTCCCTATAGTTTCCCGAGCTGGCGAGGCGTTCCGGCTTGGCGACAAAGCGGTCGCCGCTGACCCAGGTGCCGTTGCGCCCCCGGCCGCTGATGATCTTCTGCCGCCGCAATTCGCTCCAAGCTTCGGAGATCGTCGCCGGACTGACATGCAATTCGTAGGCGATATCGCGGATCGCCGGCAGGCGCGTGCCGATGGGCAGGACACCGGCACGGATCAGCGCGCTTGTTTCGAGAGCGATCCCCCTGATGCTGCGATCGGCTATTTTTTCGGCAAACCAGGAGGCTTCGACCGCGTCGCCCATTTTTTTCTCACTTTAAATGTTCAATAACGTAATAACATTTGTGCTCGTTAGTTTGAACATTTAATTTGCCTCTCGTCGAGCCATTTCAGTGAGTTTTTTGCATGCCTGTGACGCTTCGCATCGCCCTTAGAGACTGGGATTACATGACGCCGCTGGTGCTCGGTGACGTCAGTTCTTCCCGTCTCGATATCAAAGTGGATCGTGTGGGCACGCTGGTCTCCAGCCTCGCCGATGACGCGGCGCATGACGCCGCGGAAATGTCCTTCAGCCGCTATTCGCAGATGCGTCATGATGGTGATGACCGGATCGTCGGCATGCCGAATTTCATCATGCGCGGCTTCCGCCATCGCTGCATTATCACCGCTAAGGACAATCCGATCCGCACGCTGTCCGATCTCGGCGGCAAGAAGATCGGCGTAACCGGCTGGCGCGATTCCGGAAATACCTGGACCCGTGCTGCGTTGCGCCGGGAGGGCGTCGGCGTCGAGGATGCCATGTGGTATGCCGGGCGCCTGACGGAAGCTCACCCGGTCGTCGACCGGCTCGATGGCTTTGGTCGGCCTGGCCGCATCGAGGCTGTCCCCGGCGAGCGTCCGATGGTCGATCTTTTGCTGGATGGTGGGCTCGACGCCGTATTCACGCCTTTCATGCCGAAGGGTTTCTTCGATCAGGAATCGCCCCTGCGACAGGTGCTGGATGATTTCCGCGCCGCTGAAGTCACTTACCTCAATGAGGTCGGCTATATCCCCGGCATGCATCTGATCGGCTTCAAGGCTGATATCGTCCGGGAGCATCCCTGGATCATGGATGAACTCAGCGAGTTGATCGACGAGTCCCAGCGTCTGTGGCTGGAAAAGCGTGAGAAATACGCCGACACAACACCGTGGATGATCGACGAACTGCGCCGCTGCGCGGCCGATCTGCCGCCGACCTGGAGGGCCAGCGGGCTTGCCGAGAACGAGGCAATGATCGCCGACTTTGCCGAGGAACTTTACGAACAGAAGATCATGCCGCGCCTTTTGACACCCGCCGAGCTGTTTCCGTGGCACGCCAAGGCCCGGTGAAACTCTTCGCGTCATGTTGAACTACCATTTTCGCAAAACCAAAAAGGGGAATGACATGCATTCGAAACTGATCGCTTCCGCCGCCCTGCTGGGCCTGATGATGACGACGTCGGTGTTCGCTGAGGAGGCGGCCGTACCAAAACAGACCGTCAACGACGCGCTTCACGCCCGCCTGCCGGAGAAGATCCGCACGGACGGCAAGATGATCTCCGTCAACAATGGTTCCTTTCCTCCCTATGAGATCGTCACCGGCACGAAATTGACGGGCGCCAGCGCCGATCTGACCGATGCAATCGGCCAGATGCTCGGCGTTACGATCGAGCACGAAACCGTCAGCGGACTGACCGCATTGCTCGCCGGCATCAATTCCGGCCGATACCAGTTCGCCTTCGGCCCGATCGGTGACTTCAAAACCCGTGAAGAGGCCAATGATTTCATCGACTGGGTTCAGGAATACGTGGTCTTCTCCGTTCAGAAGGGCAATCCGAAGGCCATTGATTCGCTCGATAGCGCCTGCGGCAATCGCATTGCAGTCATGGCCGGCGGCTCCGCCGAAAAGGTGATCCAGGCCCAGGTCGAAAAGTGCAAGGCGGGTGGCAAGCCCGCGCCCGAAGTGCAGTCCTACACCGACCAGCCGAGCTCGATCCTGGCAGTCCGCTCCAAACGCGCCGATGCCTTCTTCTCCTCGCAGGCACCGTTGACATATTTCGTGTCTCAGGCAAACGGCCAGCTGGAACTGAGCGGCGTTGGCCAGAAGAATGGCTTTGACGATCTCTACCAGGGCGCCGTCGTGCCGAAAGGTTCCCCGCTCGGCCCCGTTCTGCTCGACTCGATCAAGGCGTTGATGGATAACGGGACCTATGCCGCCATCATGAAGAAGTGGGGTCTTGAGAACAACATGATCAAGCAGCCCGGCCTCAATCTTGGCGGAAACCTGCCGAAATGAGCGATCACCATTCGATTGGCGCACCGCCTTTGGGCGGTGCGGACTTCCGCGATGTTGCCCACGCCCACAAGCCCTTTCAAACGGGCAGGCTCATCCTATGGGTGGTCGTGCTCCTGATTGCCGCGAACTTCTTGTGGATCGTCGCTCATAACGAGAATTTTGGCTGGCCTGTCGTCGCGGCCTATTTCTTCGATCCGACTGTCATCAGTGGCCTTTACGTCAGCCTGGGCCTGACGGTGGTCGCTATGGCCATCGGTATCGTTCTCGGCCTCGGACTGGCGATCGCCCGACTGTCTAATGACCGGCTCGCCCGTTCACTGGCATCGCTGTTCATCTGGTTCTTTCGCGGCACGCCGCTCTTGGTGCAGCTGATCTTCTGGTACAATCTCTCGACCCTTTTTCCCGAACTTTCGCTCGCCATTCCGTTTGGTCCGGCGCTCGCAAGCTGGGAGACCAATTCGGTGATCACGCCGATGACGGCGGCGATCGTCGGCCTTGCCTTGAACGAAGCGGCCTACATGGCCGAAATCATTCGCGGCGGGCTGCTCTCGGTCGATCGCGGCCAGTTCGAGACGGCGGAAGCCTTCGGCATGACCAAGGCGAGGGCGCTCTGGCGGATCATCATTCCGCAGGCGATGCGCTCGATCGTGCCGCCGACGGGCAACCAGCTGATCAGCATGATCAAGGCAACGTCGCTCGTCAGCGTCATCGCCATGGCCGATCTGCTCTATTCCGTCCAGTCGATCTACAATCGCACCTTCGAGATCGTGCCGATGCTGCTGGTTGCCGTCCTCTGGTACCTCTTCATCACCTCGATCCTCAATCTCGGCCAGAGCTATATCGAAGCCTATTACGGGCGCAGCGAACGTCGCAACAACGCCGCTGCCGCCAAATCCGAGACCCTTGCCGAGGAGGCAAGCCATTGACCGGTGCCGAAATTGCAAAACCTCTCGTCAGAGCCCGCAACGTCCACAAATCTTTCGACCGGCTCGAAGTGCTAAAGGGGATCGACCTCGACGTCATGCCGGGTGAAGTCGTCGTGGTGCTTGGCCCGTCCGGCTCGGGAAAATCGACCTTCCTGCGCTGCATCAACCATCTCGAAGCGATCAATAAGGGGTTCATCGAAGTTGATGGCGAACAGATCGGCTATCGCCTTCGTAAAAACCGGCTGGAAAAGCTGTCCAGCAACGGGATCGCCAGCCAGCGGCGCAAGATCGGCATGGTGTTCCAGCAGTTCAATCTCTATCCGCATATGACGGTGCTGCAGAACATCATCGAAGCTCCGATCGGTGTGCACGGAGAAAGCCGCAAGGCCGCAACCGAGAACGCCATGCGGCTTTTGGAGCGGGTCGGCCTGTCGGAAAAGGCGGGTAGCTATCCCCGGCAACTCTCCGGCGGTCAGCAGCAGCGCGTTGCCATCGCCCGCGCCCTTGCGATCAAGCCCAAGCTGATGCTGTTCGATGAGCCCACCTCTGCGCTCGACCCGGAACTGGTCGGCGAAGTTCTCTCCACCATGCGCGATCTCGCCAAACAGGGCCTGACGATGATCGTGGTGACCCACGAGATCGGTTTCGCCCGTGAGGCGGCCGATCGGGTGGTGTTCATGGATGGCGGCAATGTCGTTGAAATGGGCAAGCCCGAGGATGTCATCGGCAATCCGCAACATCCCCGAACCCAGGCTTTCCTCGCCCGTTTTCTCTGACTGGTGTCACCTCGCTGCTTCGGCCCTCGGGTCGGAACAATCGTCCTTTTCGACCAATACTGGATGTTTTCATGCCCACGCTCGACAATGCCTATGCCCGCCTTTCCGACTTCGAAGCCATGGAGGGGGAGCTGAAGGCGACCCGCCAGTATCTGCATGCCCATCCGGAACTCTCCTTTGAAGAAGCGGAAACGGCACGTTACGTCGCGGAAAAGCTGGAAGGCTGGGGCTACGACGTGACCCGCAATGTCGGTGGCCATGGGGTTGTTGCGCGGCTCAGCGCCGGCAAGGGTGGCAAGGGCATCGCCATCCGCGCCGATATGGATGCGCTGCCGATCGTCGAGGAAACCGGGCTTGCCTATGCCAGCGGCACCCCCGGCAAGATGCATGCCTGCGGCCATGACGGCCACACCACCGTGCTGCTCGGCGCCGCCGAATATCTCGCCCGAACCCGCCGCTTCAACGGCACGGTGACGCTGATCTTCCAGCCGGCGGAAGAGGCGGGCAAGAATAGCGGCGCCCAGGCGATGATCGCCGACGGCCTGTTCGAGCGATTTTCGTTCGACGCAATCTTTGGCCTCCACAACCACCCCGGCGCTCCCGAAGGCACCATCCTGCTGCGATCCGGCCCGATGATGGCGGCGTCGGATACCGTCGAGATTACCATCAAGGGCAAAGGCGGCCATGCGTCGCGGCCGCACCTGACCATCGATCCCGTGGTCGTGGCGTGCAACCTCGTCGTCTCGCTGCAGACGATCATCTCGCGCAACCTCGATCCGACCCAGACAGCGGTCATCACCGTCGGCACGATCCATGCCGGCGACGCCGTCAACGTCATTCCGGAATATGCCAAGCTCGCATTGAGCGTGCGCTCCTTCGAGCCTGGCATTCGCGATCTCCTGCAGGAACGCATCACGAAGCTAGCCCGCGCGGTGGCCGAGGGTCACAATGCTTCGATCGAGATCGACTACGATCGCGGCAATCCTGTCGTCGTCAACTCCCCTGCCGAGACGGATTTTGCCCGCATCGTTGCGGCAGAACTGATCGGCGAAGACAAGGTCGCGACGTGCCCGCTCATTCCCGGCAGCGAAGATTTTTCGCACTTTCTCGAGCACAAGCCGGGCAGCTTCCTGCGCCTCGGCAACGGCATGAATTCCGCCATCCTGCATAGCCCCAAATATGACTTCGCCGATGCCAGCCTGACGGTAGGTGCGGCCATGTGGGCTAGGCTCGCGGAGCGCTACCTGCAGGACGACGCCTGAAGTCCCGATCGCCGGGCTTGACCGGGTCGCATTTGAGCTTGCACTTTCTGTAGCGCAAAAGGATTTTGTAGCCCCTTTTCAAGCGAGAAGATCACTTCAAGATCTCTCGCCGCAATTCAGGATGGGCAGCATGACTGCCAACTATACCGACGCCGGCCTCGACTCGTCTTACGATCTCGAATTTTACGCACTGATGGCGGAAAGCTTCGAACGAAGCGTAGGACGCAGCCTGACGCCCAAGGGCCAGGGTGCCGAATGGCTTTACGAGCAGTCGCCGGCGGTTGTCCTTGCCCACAACACTGACGCCGATCCGCGCTTCATCTACGCAAACCGCGCTGCTCAGGCCTGCTTTGAATATTCGTGGGACGAGTTCATCACTTTGCCATCGCGTCTTTCGGCGGAGGCACCCGATCGCGCGGAACGTGACAGGTTGTTGAATGCCGTAGCGGCCAACGGCTTTATCGCCGACTACCGCGGACTTCGCATCGCCAAGTCAGGACGGCGTTTCTATATCGAGAAAGCCATCGTCTGGGATCTCGTCGACCGCAGCGGACACCGTCGTGGTCAGGCTGCGACATTCGACTCCTGGCAAGACGTGCAGGCGGATTGAGCGCCGGCTGCGGAGACGCCGACCACGCGCCGGATATGTTTCCGCGGCTTTGCAAACCATCGTTTGCCACTTGGTTGCCAAAAAACCATGATTGCGTCACATAGATCGCACATCGACATCAGGCATAAAGAATTGGATCAACGCTGCATGCGCATAGCCTACGTTTTCCTTGGTGCATTTCTTGCAATTGCACAGTCCGCATATGCTGAAGTCGCATCACCGCCTGTTTTGGCGCCGCTAAAGCGACAGGCGCAAGCCGCTGAGTTGAGCGCACAATTTCTTTCGCGGTATAGCTACAAGCCCGTTCCACTCGACGACGCCTTGTCGGCCAGGATCATGGATGGGTTCATCAAGTCACTTGATCCGGACCGCATGCTCTTCCTGCAAGCGGATATCGACAGGTTTATGTCAGATCGCAACGAGATCGACGATGCGATAGAACGGAAGGACTTGAAGATCCCGTTTGCGATTTTCAACGCCTATGAACAGCGCGTTGTCGACCGCATGAACTACGCGCGCAGCCTGCTGAAGCAGGGCTTCGATTTCAGTACGCAGGAAAATTATTCGGTGCTGCGCGATAAAGCGCCGTGGTCGCAGTCGGAAGCCGAAAGCAATGAGCTTTGGCGCAAACGCGTCAAAAGCGACTGGTTGCGGCTGAAGCTCGGCGGCAAAACCGACACGGCTATTCGCGAAACGCTCGACAAACGTTACGAAAACACACTCGAGCGCGCCTACAAGTTCAAAAGCGACGACGTGTTCCAGTCGTTCATGGACGCCTATTCGACGTCGATCGATCCGCACACGGACTATTTCGGCGCGGCCGCTTCAGCCGACTTCAATGTCTCGATGAAGCTTTCGCTGTTTGGTATCGGAGCTGTGCTGCAGGAACGCGACGACTACACGACGATCCGTGAGCTCGTGCCTGGCGGGCCGGCGCAACTGTCCGGCAAGCTCGCGGTCGGAGACCGCATTACCGGTGTTGGTCAAGGCAAGGATGGGGCGATCAAGGAAGTGGTGGGCACGCGCCTTGATGAAGTCGTGCAGATGATACGCGGAAAAAAAGGCTCCGTCGTGCGGCTGGACATCCTGCCGGCAGATGCCGGAGCAGATGGCACGCACCGCGTCATCAGCCTGGTGCGCGATAAAATCAGTCTCGACAAGCAGGCCGCCAGGAAGACTGTGCTGTCCGTGAAGGCGGGCGACGCCACGCGTAAAATCGGGATCATCACGCTGCCGGTATTCTATGAGGATTTTGAAGCCAAGGGCAAAGGCGACAAGGATTACAAAAGCGCAAGCCGCGATGTCGCCAAGCTTCTCGACGAACTGAAGCAGGAAAAGGTCGACAGCGTTCTCATTGACCTGCGCAACAATGGCGGCGGTTCATTGGACGAGGCAATTGATTTGACCGGTCTCTTCATCGGCAATGGACCGGTCGTTCAGCAACGTCGCAGCGACGGCAAGATCGAGGTTAAAAGTGCTGAGTTTGCAGCGCCTGTCTGGACAGGTCCGATGGGTGTCCTGATCAATCGCGGCTCGGCGTCGGCTTCGGAGATTTTTGCCGCGGCAATCCAGGACTACGGTCGAGGCGTAATCGTCGGTGAACCCAGTTTCGGCAAGGGCACCGTTCAAACCGTCATCGATCTTGACCAGATCGTCCGCAACAGCAAACCCGAGTTCGGGGAACTGAAAGTGACAATTGCCCAGTTTTTCCGGGTCAACGGCGGTACGACGCAGCTGCGCGGCGTGACGCCTGATATCGGCTTGCCGGGACTGTCCGATCCGACTGTTTTCGGGGAGACCAGTTATGACAATGCGCTGCCGTGGGCTGAGATCAAGCCCGCGAACTACACGCCCGCTGACACTGTCACGACGCTGCTGCCGACATTGCAAAGCCGCCATGATGCGCGGGTTGGCAGCGATCCGGACTTCCAACGCCTGTTGAAAGACATTGCCGACCTCAAGGCCCAGCGCGAAAAAGGGGTCATCTCCCTCAATGAAGCCGAGCGTCGCAAAGAAGCGACGGCTCGCGAGAAACGCTTCAAGGATCGAGCGGAAGCAGGGGATGGCGAGGATCTTGGAGATGATGGCCTTGAGGCCGGCGAGCGCAGCCTGAGCGCTGATATTGCCATCGAGAATGCCCGCAAGAACGCCAAAGACGTCCTGCTGGATGAGGCGGCCGCCATTCTTGCCGACGAGGTGGATTTGCAGGAAGGCATGCTAAAGGCAGCCACGAAACAAACGGGAAAAACGGACGGAAAATAGTCATTCGACACCTAGAGGGCGAACGCCGTCCACTGGGGTTGCTGCTTGACGCTCGACACACGCGACTTCACACTTGCAGTGTTGAAGGTGAGTCGGACAGACTGTACCGTTTTTCATATCCGTTGCTCGCCTGAGAAGGAGTCGCCAGCAGGGCTGATTGGTCCACGCGCCGACCGGCGGTTGGTCGCAAATAGGATCGAGGTTGATTGAGTTCGAGCTCGCAGCCGCTCCTGTTTTTCTCGTGAGGTCGCGCCGTGGACAAAGTGCTATCAGCAGTCGATCCTCCTCGCGACAGCCCGCTTTGGCACCGGAATTTCCCGTTGCTGAGCAACCGCCGGTCTCTGCTTTGGGGCCTTTTGATACCCGTTTTGCTTCTTGCAGGCATCGTTGTCTTTTATCGCGAAATCCACCACCTCGAAGAGCCGGTCAGGCCCTATGAACATCGAGCTCTCAATAAGGCTGTCCGATCATCTCGCATAGCCGCCCGCCCTGATCCGGCGGCTCCTTCTACCCTCCCGCCGATGTCGATATCGCTGCAGCTGATCGAGGTCCCGAAGCTGGAATTGGCAAGTCAGTTTCTGCGGATATGGCGCGTCTCGGGGCCGAATATTTGCGGTGCTCTTCGAGAGGCCGGCATCGAGATGAGCGAATGGAAAGCCGCATCGATGCGCAATCGCAGCTATGAATGCTATTTTCAGCGCATCTACGAACGGGACGAGGTGCGTCCGCTCAGCTCGACCTTCCTGAAGGTTCGCGGAGATGAAATGGGCGACATTCTTGAGATCCGCGCCAAGATCATTGGGCCAACGACCGACGCCCAGGGACGCCTCGCCCCGGCCGTCCTACGCATTTTCGAGATCATTGTGAAGCAGGCGTGCTGGCGTGATTTCGAGGATACTCTTGCCTCGATCCAAAACCTTCAAAATGTCGAATACGAACGATTCGGCTCCTATCTCAGCTTCACACGTGAAGCCGGCAGCGCAAATATCTTTAATTTTGTTCTTGGCCTTAAGGCGACTTCAGGTTCGCAGGTGAGGACCAAGATGTATTTTTCGACTGAGCGCTGGCTACAAATGCCCGCAGTGCTCCTGCCAGCTTCATCTTCAGGGAGCGCTTGGGGGCATCCATATCAGCCAATTGCGCTCAATGACGTCGCAAGCCCCCGTCAAAGTCCAAGATCAATTTGGAACTGTGGCTAAACATCGACGGCTTCATCGTTTTGAGCGATGAAAGCGTCACGCCGAGCAGCCAAACAGACCGCCGTGGTGATTTCGGCCATGAATGCTGCGATCATCCCTAAATCTTCTTGTACACATACTATGTGTACGTTATATTGAGATCAAGGAGATAGTTATGCCGAGAACCGCGGACAATAAATCCGAACGCTACCAGCTGCGCATCCCGCCAAAGCAGAAGGCAATGATCGCGCGCGCAGCTGCCCTTTCGAACAAGGATATGGCCGATTTCATTCTCGATAAGATAGTACCTGAAGCCGAAGCCGTCATCCAGGCTGCTGAAGTTGAGACCGTTTCGAGCCGCGATTTCATCCGCATCCTCGACCTGCTTGAACGCCCGCCCAAACCAAACGCGAGACTACGCGCCGCGATCTCTGCTCTACCGGATGCCTTGTGACCCTCCCCGTCTGGCATGAAGAGCCGATCGCTAAGTCGCATGATCGGGCCTCATTCGATTGCGGTGATGCGGCAATGAACGAGTTCATTCGGCGCTTCGCCCGGCAGAGCCATGAGCAGAATGCGGCGAAAACCTTCTGCGCTATCGACAAGGCCCACCCTGATCGCATCCTCGGATTCTACACAGTCGCGCCCTCTGCCGTTACGCATGAGGCCGTGCCTCCGAAGATGACGAGAGGCCTCGCACGCCATGAAGTCGCAGGCTTCAAGCTCGCGCGCTTGGCAACCGACGTAAAGGTGGCGGGAAAAGGTTTAGGCGGTCAGCTCATCGCTGCTGCAGCGCTCCGTTGCCTGCGGCTCGCCAGCGAGGGCGGCGGGATCCTGCTAATCATCGATGCCAAGAGCGAGCGCGCCGCCCATTGGTATGCCAGCTACGGCGCCGAACCGCTGCAAGGGAAACCGCTCACCCTCGTTATGCCGCTTGCCACCTTCGCCGCCGACTTCAAGGCCAAGGGGCTCCTGTAGCCGTTTAGCCGCCAAGCCATTGTGCTGCCGGCCCGAACCGCGACACCTCACATCATCAGTCAAAGCTGTTTGCCAGCAGAACTGCGGAGAGCTTTTTTATTCCCGCGCCAAATCCTATCTACAAACTCTCACCGGGATTGAGGACAACCGCCGATGCCGCCGAACGCATGGACAGGCCCGGAAAAGAACATATCTTCGAAGGGTCCTTCCTTTTGAAGCCTCGAATCAAACAGCACGGGCACACATCCATGACCAAAGGCTCCGATCTTCTAGTGGCAGCGCTTGAGAACGAAGGTGTCGAACGCATCTTCGGCATTCCCGGCGAAGAGAATCTCGACGTCGTCGAATCCATCCGCAAGTCGTCGATTGAGCTCGTGCTCACCCGACACGAGCAGGCGGCGGCGTTCATGGCCGCGACCTATGGCCGCCTGACTGGCAAGCCCGGCGTCTGCCTGACGACGCTTGGGCCGGGTGCTCTCAACCTCTCGACGGGTGCGGCATACGCCTTGCTCGGTGCGATGCCGATGGTGATGATCACCGGTCAGAAAGGGATCCTCTCATCCCGCCAGGCGCGTTTCCAGGTGGTCGACGTCGTCGCGTCGATGAAGCCGCTGACCAAGCTCGCAAGGCAGATCGTATCGCCGCAGATGATCCCGACGACGGTCAGGGAGGCGTTCCGCATCGCCCAGGAGGAAAGGCCGGGGCCGGTGCATCTGGAGCTTCCGGAAGATATCGCGGCCGAAGAATGCCAGGAGGTGGCGCTGATTGCGCCGCACCAGCTCGAACTGCCGACGGCAAGTGAGGCGGCGCTTAACCGCGCAGCCGCGCTCATCACCGCGGCCAAGCGTCCGCTTCTGATGTTCGGGGCCGCCGCCTCGCGTCCGCGCTCGACCTCCGACATCGCGCAATTCGTGATCCGCACGCGCATCCCGTTCTTCACGACCCAAATGGGGAAGGGAACGGTTCCGGGTGGAACCGAACTTTACATGGGCACCGCGGCGCTGTCGGAGCGCGACTATGTCCACGAAGCCATCGAACAGGCCGACCTCATCGTCACGATCGGCCATGACACCATCGAGAAGCCGCCGTTCATCATGGGCAAGGGCGGTCCGAAGGTCGTCCATATCGGATATCAGCCGGCGACCGTCGAGCAGGTCTATTTCCCGCAATCCGAGGTCATCGGCGACATCGGCCCCTCTCTGAAGGCGCTGGCCGATCGCCTCGAGGGCAAGCTGCCAAACGCGCAGGCGCTTCTTCATCTCCGCGAGCGCATTCTCGAGCGCATCGCCGCGCGGGCGACGGAGGATCGCTTCACGCCACAGCGGCTGGTCCACGATATAAGAGAGGTGATGCCGCATGACGGCATACTGGCGCTCGACAACGGCATGTACAAGATCTGGTTCGCCCGAAACTACCGGACGCGGATGGCGAACACGCTGCTGCTCGATAATGCTCTTGCAACGATGGGAGCCGGGCTGCCGTCGGCGATGGTTGCCTCGATGCTCTACCCGGAGCGGCGTGTCATGGCGATCTGCGGCGACGGCGGCTTCATGATGAACTCCCAGGAGCTCGAGACGGCCGTCCGGCTGAAACTCAACCTCGTCGTTCTTGTCATCGAGGACAATGCTTACGGCATGATCCGCTGGAAGCAGGCGGTGGATGAGTTCCCGGATTTCGGGATGACCTTTGGCAATCCCGACTTCGTGAAATATGCCGAATCCTACGGCGCCAGGGGAACCAGGGTCGACGATATCGGCCAGTTCAAAAAGGTCCTCGAAGAGGCATTCTCTGGAGGTGGCGTCCATCTGGTGAATGTGCCGGTCGACTACTCGGAAAATGAACGCGTGCTGGTGAAGGAGCTTCGCGAGCGGCTCCCCGCGATACTGGAGGCCTGAGATGCAGTCTACCATGAAGGTCTATCAGGCGTTCGACCGCGTGCCGATTGCAGAGCTGCCGGCAGACGACGCATCCGCGCTCGAGCGCAAGCTTCAGGTCGCCGCAAAGACCTTTGCCGATCGCGACGGCTGGCTGCCCGCGCATCAGCGGATGGCAATCCTCAGGAAGGCGTCGGCGCTTCTGCAGGAGAACCGCGACCGCTTTGCGATGATGATCGCCAGCGAAGGCGGCAAACCGCTGACCGACGCAATCATCGAGGTAACGCGCGGGATCGACGGCCTGGTGAACGCGGCAGACGAACTGCGCAATTTCGGCGGCAAGGAAATCCCCATGGGGCTGACTGCGGCCAGCGCGAACCGATGGGCTTTCACCACCAAGGAGCCGATCGGGGTCGTGGCGGCGATATCGGCGTTCAACCATCCGCTCAATCTCATCATCCATCAGATCGCGCCGGCGATTGCGGTCGGTTGCCCTGTGATCGTGAAGCCGGCGGCAACGACGCCGATTTCCTGCATCGAGATCGTCAAGCTGTTCTGGGAGGCCGGTCTCGACGAACGCTGGTGCCAGACCCTCATCACCGAGGACAATGCGCTTGCCGAAGCCTTCGCAACCGATCGTCGCGTGGCGTTTCTGAGTTTCATCGGCTCTGCAAAGGTCGGCTGGTACCTCAAGAGCAAGTTGCCGCCGGGCACCCGATGCGCGCTGGAACATGGCGGAGCGGCACCCGTGATCGTCGACCGCAGCGCCAATGTCGATGCGATTGTCGGCACCATCGTCAAGGGCGGCTATTACCACGCTGGGCAGGTCTGCGTGTCGGCGCAGCGTCTTTTCGTACACGAAGATATTCTGGCTTCCTTCACCGAGGCTCTCGCCGCCAAGGTTGCGGCCCTGCATGTCGGCGATCCCAAGCTTGCACAAACCGAGGTAGGGCCGCTCATCCTGCCGCGCGAGGCGGACCGCGTCACGAGCTGGATCAAGGAGGCGACGGATGCCGGGACCAAGCAGATCGGCGGCGGGCGGATGTCCGATACGACGCTTCTGCCTTCGGTTCTGCTGAACCCGCCTGTCGAAGCGAAGGTGTCGGTGCTCGAGGTCTTTGGACCGCTGACTTGCGTCTTCGGCTACCGCGACCTCGACGAGGCGATCCGCATTGCCAACTCGCTGCCCTATGCCTTCCAGGCAAGCGTCTTTTCCGCCGACATAGCGGTTGCTCTCAAGGCGGCAAAACATCTGGATGCATCGGCCGTTCTCGTCAACGACCATACGGCGTTTCGCACCGACTGGATGCCTTTCGCCGGACGCAGACAGTCCGGATACGGGGTCGGCGGCATTCCCTCAACGATGGAAGAGATGGCCGACGACAAGATGGTCGTGTTCAACCAGGTTACTTAAGATCAGTCGGTACTCCGTCGCCGTTGGCAGCCGACAAAGACAATGGACGACCCTTTCGCCAGCGTGCTGGACCAGCGGCATTTGCATCGAGGCTGCTGGGCGATGCGATGTCGAGTACCGCTGAGAGTTAGACAAGCATTGGATAACAGCTCGCTCAGCCAGGATCGACTTGCCTCGCCTGTTATCGGGAGGCATGGTCTGTCATGGAACAACGGAATCACGAAACTACGGACGAGAGGTCCTTGGCCATGCTCGAAAGCTCGCAGCGCATCGCAAACATAGCTGATTAATGTTTTCCTTCCTGCACAGTTCGGACCTTCATATTGGCAAACGATTTGGCAATCTTCCGGAGGATTTGAGAGGGCGCCTGCGCGAGGCGCGGCATGGCGTGATCGCTAGGCTCGCCGCGGCGGCACGAGAGCATGGCGCTGGTGTCATCCTGCTCGCGGGCGACACCTTCGATACCGAGACGCCGACGCCTGCCGTGCTTCGGCAAGCGCTTGGCGAGATGGCCCGGAATACGCCGCTGCGCTGGGTCCTGCTTCCGGGCAACCACGATTCACTGCTGGCGGACCAGCTCTGGAGTGCGGCGCGCGGCGTTGTGCCCGACAATGTCATCCTGGCGACGGAAGCGGTGCCCCTTCCGCTTGGACCTGATGTCATCCTGCTGCCGGCGCCTTGCACGACCAGGAGGCCTGGCCGCGACCTGACCGAATGGATGACGGGTGCCGCCACACCGGACGGCGCTATCCGCATCGGCCTCGCCCATGGCCCTATCCAGGAATTTTCGGAGGATGCCACGGCGACCAACGTGATTGCGCCGAACCGCGCGGCGCTGGCCGGCCTCGACTATATGGCTCTCGGCGATTGGCACGGATCGGTGGCGGTGGACGCCAGGACGTATTATAGCGGTGCGCCCGAGCCGGACCGTTTCAAGCATGACAGGCCGGGGCAGGCGATGGTCGTTTCCATTGCCGGGCAGGGGGCGATGCCGACGACGGCGGCGGTGACGACCGCCAGTTTTTCCTGGCAGACATTGCACCTTCCTCTGCTGGCATCGGAAGACGGTGTTGAAGTGCTGAAGGCCGCGTTGCCGGAACCGTTCGCGCGCCGACAAACCCTGTTGCGCATCGCGCTGTCCGGCCGTGCCCGGTTGAACGGGCGCACAGCAATGATCAGCCTGCTGGAGCAGGTCGCGCCGGAATTTGCGCATCTGGAGATCGATACCGACCTTCTGGGGACCGACTGCGAGAGCGATGATCTCGAGACCATCGATCGAGCCGGTGCGCTGCGCGATGCTGCGGACTTGCTGCTTGCCGAAAGCCTCGACGAGGCCCGTTCCGGCGACGACAGGAACGTGGCGCGCCAAGCGTTGATCCGCCTGTTTTCCTATTGCGAGGCGATCGATCGATGAAACTCACCGCCCTTCGCCTCCACAATGTCAAACGTTTCGCCGGCCGCGGCATATCAGTCGAAGGAATCACCGACGGCGTCAATGTGCTGAGCGCCGCCAATGAACACGGCAAATCAACCTGTTTCGAGGCGCTGCATGCCCTGTTCTTCCAACCGCACAGCGGCAATCCAAAGAGCGTGCAGATGCTGCGCCCCTATAGCGGCGGCAATCCGATCGTCGAGGCCGATATCACGATCGAAGCCGGCCGCTACCGCCTGACCAAGCAGTTCCATAGCGGACGGCGTGCCAGCGTCACCGATCTCGGCAGCGGCCGGATCGTCGCCCAGGCCGACGAGGCCGAGGCGTTCATCGGCGATCTCATTTCCGGCGGAACCTCCGGCCCGGCAGGCCTGCTCTGGGTGCGTCAAGGCGTCACCGGCATCGAAAATCGCAGCAAGAGCGAGGAGGAGAACGACAAGCGGGTGCGCGAAAGCCTGCTGTCTTCGGTACAGGGCGAGGTGGAGGCGCTGACGGGCGGACGGCGCATGTCGGCGGTGCTCGAAGCCTGCGAGGACGAACTCAATCGCCTGGTCACCGCGACGCTCCGGCCGAAGGCAGGAGGCCGCTTTGCCGCCGCTCTCGAGGAGCGTGACCGGCTGCAGGAGGAGGAGGCCCGGCTGGCCAAGGAGGTCGAGATGCTGCACGGCGCACTCGACCGCCGCCGCTCAGTGCAGGCGAGACTGAGCGAACTGGAAAACCCTGATGAGGAAGCCGGCCGAAAGACGGCGATTGCCAATGCCGAGGTGGTGCTCGAAGCCGCTAAACTGCATGACAGGGAACTCAAAGCGCTCGATGCCGAGGCCACCTTGGCCGCCAGCCGCCGCGATGAGGCGCAACAGGTATTCGACCGCTTCCACACGGCATTGAACCGCAGCGGCGAACTCGCGCGGCGTTTCGCCTTGGCGGAGAAAGAACTCTCGAGTGCAGCCAAGCGACGCACGGCATCGCTGGCCGAAAGCGAGGCGGCAACGGCGGAGGTGCAGGCGGCCGAAGAGGAGGAGCGGATAGACCGTCAACTGCTTGCGCGGCTGGAGGCAGCGCTCCGTTCACGCCACGCCGCAGAGCGACTGGCCGAGGTCCGTCTGCGTCTCGAACAGGCGGAAGCGGCGCGCCAGCAGATCGAGGACGGGGAGGCGGCGCATGCATTGCTCGCCATTCCAGCCGATGCGGTCGAGCGGCTTGAAGCGCTGGATCTCAAGATCGTCGGCTTGCGTGCAGCCGCCGAGGTCGGTCTTCCCACGCTCAGGGTCGATTACCTGAAGGATGCCTCCGGATCGGTGAGCATGGACCGCCAGCCCTTGATTGGGGGTGAGGACAGAAGCTTTGCCGGGATCGCGAAGCTCGACATAACAGGCGTCGGCACCCTGACCATCCACTCCAGCCGGCAGGCAGATCAGGACGGGGCGCTGGAGACTGCGGAAGCCACGCGCCAAACATTGCTTGCCAAGCTCGGTGTCGACAGTCTGCGAGCGGCGCGACAGCGCGATATTGCCGCGCGGAACAAGCAGGAGGAACTCGTGCGGGCGCGCCAGCGGCTCGCGGATCTCGCCCCGAATGGCATTGACAAGCTTCACCTCGACGCCGCACGCTTTGCCGAACTCAGCCAGGATCCGGTCGAACTCGAGGCCGACCCGGAAGAGGTGCGCGCCCGTCTCGCGGATGCGACGCGGCGCATCGAACTATCGCGGAACCGGGCGCGGGAGGCGTCAGTGATGCGCACGGAAGCCGGCGAGGCCATATTGCGCGCGCAGACGGAGCACACCAGGCTTGGCCAGGAACTCGAGGCCATCGAGGCGGTCATCGGCCCCGAAGCCGGCCGAACTGAATTGCAACAGGACCTTGCTCTCAAGCTTTCCAGGGCCAAAGAGCAGGTCGATGCTGTCGAACTGCGGGCCGAGCCTTTGCGCAGGACAGGGCGGGACCTCGCAGGCGCAGAGGCCGCCCTTGCCAGGGCGCGCTCGGTCGCCGACGCCGCAGGCCGCGAAATTGCCAGGCTTCGCGAAGAGCTTGCCGATCTCGGCGGTCAGATCCGTACCCGCTCGGACGGTGCGGTGGAAGAAAACTGGTTGGAAAGCCGGGATTTGCTGGCAGCGGCGCGCGAGCAGGTGAAGCGTTTCGAGACGGAGGTGGGCGTGCTCGATCGCCTGCGCAAGGCGCTGACGGCGACGCGGGCGGCCGCGCGCGACCTCTATCTCAAGCCTGTTATGAACGAACTCGCCCCGCTGCTCGGCCTGCTGTTCGACGACATCTCGATCACGTTCGACGGCGACACCTTGCTGCCGCAGATCGTGCGCCGCAACGGCCTGGACGAGGATGTCGACCGGCTGAGCGGCGGCATGCGGGAGCAGCTGTCGGTGCTGACCCGCCTCGCATTCGCAAGGCTGCTTGCCCGCGACGGCCGGCCGGCGCCTGTCATCCTCGACGATGCGCTTGTTTATTCCGACGACGACCGGATCGAGCGGATGTTCGATGCGCTGCACCGCCAGTCCCGCGACCAGCAGATCCTCGTCTTCTCCTGCCGCCAGCGCGCCTTCGCCAAGCTGGGCGGCAATGTGCTCACCATGCAGCCATGGCAGCCGGATTGATGAGGATCGATGCTCAGGCGACGCCGACGCCTCGCTCAAGCCACAGATAGGCGGCGGCCGTCCAGGAAAAGCCGAGGCCGCCGCATCCTTGGCCGGTGACCGGGTCGAAATATTCGGCAAAACCTTCCGTTTCAATCGCCGCGATGGTGGATCGCCGCAGCTCTTCGGCGACATCCGCGTGGCCATTGCGATTCAGTCCGTCGATCAGAAGCCAGTTGATGATCGCCCAGGCGGGGCCGCGCCAGTAACGCTTCGGCTCCCAGCTGGCGATGCCCGGCTTCGTCGTCGGAAAGGCGACCTTGAGATCCTTGGACCAGGCTTTCATTTCCGAAACCAGGGCGCCGGCAACCTGCTTGTCGAGGTCCAGCGAGAGGAGGGGGATGAAACCGGCTTGCGTTGCGGCTTCAACATCTTTGCCGGAGATCAGGTCTCGCGACACGAACCGCGAAAGATCCGGCCGCCATTGGGCCATTATCGCCTTGCGAGTGCGGTTATTGAAGGCAGCGATCTCGATCGCGTCCTCGGTCCGGTCGAACAGGCGGGCAAGGTGCTCGAGGTCTTCGCCGGCCTTGAGCAGGATGGCGGTCGTCTGGATCTCGGCGACCTTGAAGGACGCCTTTTCCCATTGTTTCGCTGGATCCCAGCCACAGGCGGCATAGGTATCGACCAGATGAATGAAGCGGCGGTAATCCTCGTCGCGCGGGCGCATGTCGGCATCGACATGGCCGGTATCCTTGCGCACGACGGGGGTATCGGTGGTGGAGGGTACACGAGCGAGCGCGATGTCCCAGGCGGGAGAATTATCGCTGCCGCTTTCCCAGGGATGCAGGAGCGCAACGAGCCCGGTGCCATCGGGATCGCGGGCGGAATACCACCAGCGGTGCCATCTCAGCGCCGCCTCGTAGAGGGGCAGGGTGCGCGTCTCGGCATCGTTGCCCGCGGCGGCTTCATGCAGCTTGCGCAGCGCGATCGCGAAGACCGGCGGCTGGGTTATGCCGGAGGTCGGGATCATGTGCGTCGTGCGCCAGACGTTCGGTCCCGGGAAATAGGTTTCGCTTGGCGCGTGGAAGACGATATGCGGGATCATCCCGTCCGCCCACTGGCCCTCGACCAGCCGTTCCAGCTCGCGATAGGCGCGATCGATGTCGTAGAGCGCGAAGCCCATAGCGACGAAGGCTGAATCCCAGTTCCACTGGAAGGGATAGAGCCGGTCTGTCGGCACAGTATAACCGCCGCGATCGTTGGCGGCGAGGATGCGCTTCGCCTGGTCGATATGCATATTCATGTCGGATGCTCCGGTATTCTTAGGCCAAGACGGCCGGAAAGGACTTGCCGCTTTCGGGTGAAAGCCAGGTGATGCGCTTCTGGTCGAGCTTCAGACCGATCGTGTCGCCGCTCTTGACGGTTTCCGAGGCCGGCAGGATGACGCGCACCGGCTGGTCGTGGATCGAGCCGGTTAGAAGCAGGTGCGAGCCCATCGGTTCAGCAACGCGTACCCTCATTTCGAGACCCTGCGGCAGCGGTGCGAGTTCGACGGCTTCGCCGCGCAGGCCAAGGATCACTTCATTGCCGGCCCCCTGCGGCGCGGCAAGCTGCTCGGCGCCTGCCGCCACGTGGCTGTTCGTCACCGGCACCTTGATGAAATTCATCGGCGGGTTGCCGATGAAGCCGCCGACGAAACGTGTTGCCGGGTGATTGTAGATCTCGACAGGATGGCCGACCTGCTCGACCACGCCGCCATGCATGACGGCGATGCGGTCGGAAAGGCCCATGGCTTCGGTCTGGTCGTGGGTGACGTAGATCGTCGTGGTCCCCGCCGATTGCAGCACGGTCTTGAGTTCGGTGCGCATTTCGAGGCGGAGCAACGCGTCGAGGTTCGAAAGCGGCTCATCCATCAGGAGAACCTTCGGTTCGACGGCAAGGGCACGAGCGACCGCGACGCGCTGGCGCTGGCCGCCAGAAAGCTTGTTCGGGTAGCGGTCGAGATATTGCTCGATATGCAGGAGGCCGGCGGCCTTCTCGACCTGCGCCTTCACCCTGGCGTCGTCGGCCTTCTGCATCCGCAGCCCGAAAGCGACGTTCTCATAGACCGTCATGTGCGGAAAGACGGCGTAGTTCTGGAAGACCATCGCAAGGCCGCGATCCTTGGGAGGCAAGCCGATCACCGACTTGTCGCCGATGCGGACATCTCCCGACGTTGCGGTCTCGAGGCCGGCGATGATGCGCAGCAGCGTGGTCTTGCCGCAGCCGGACGGACCGAGCAGCGAGACGAATTCGCCGTCGTTGATCGTCAGCGAGACCTCTTTCAGCGCCTGGAAGGCTCCGAAGCTCTTGCGGATGCGGTCGATGACAATATTGGCCATATCTCTGGTCCCGTTATTTGGAGGAAATGCCCCAGATCGCGAAGAGGTAACGTCTGACCGCGAAGATGAAGACAACCGAGGGAAGGATGAGCATCAGGCCCCCGGCAAAACGGTAATGCATCGGGCTTTCCGACAGCACGGTCAGCAGGTAGGCGGTCAGCGTGCGGTTGCGCACCGTCAGCACCGAGGCGGCAAAGACCTCGTTCCACGAGATGACGAAGGCAAAGACCGCGGTTGCGACGATGCCGGGCAGCGCCAAGGGTGCCACCACCTTGAAGAAGGCCTGGATGCGGGTGCAGCCGAACACCCAGGCGGCTTCCTCCAACTCCTTGGGCACGCCGAGGAAAATGCCCTGCGTAACGAGTGCCGCGAAAGGCAGCGCCAGGACGGTATGGATGAGACCGACGCCGACGATCGTGTCATAGAGGCCGAGCCGGATGAAGGAGACCGTCAGCGGCAATGCCAGGATTGCCAGCGGGAAGGCGCGGGTCAGCAGTACCAGGAGGCGGTAGCTGTCCTTGCCGCGGAAATCATAGCGGGCGAGCGCATAACCGGCCGGCGCGCCGAGCAGGATCGAAAGCGCCACCGTAATGCCGGCTGCCCCCAGCGAATTGAGGAAGGACTGGACGACGCCTTCGGTCTTTAGGAAGAGAATGAAGGGCTCCAGCGATATGCCAGTGGGAAGACCGGTCTTCGGCCAGATATAGACGCCTTGGCGACCGCCAAGTGCGCCGAGTGCCACCAGATAGATCGGCACCAGCACCCAGGCGCAAAGCGCTGCGATGCCGCTCCAGAGAAGCCAACGGCGTGAAGAGACGAAGCCGGCCGCTTTGGGTGTGTCTGCGGCCGTGCTGATGGTGTCCGTGGTCATGGCAGGCGCTCCGGATCGACTTTCAAGGCCTTCAGATAGATGAGCGTGGCGGCAAGCGAGATGATCATGATCAGCACCGCATAGGCGGCAGCGACGCTGTAGTTCTGGTTCTGGTTCTGCCAGTTGTAGGCCTCGCCGACGAGGACCGGGAAATTGCGTCCGCCGAGCGCATAGACCACCGCGAAGACTTCGAAGGCGAGCACGGTGCGCAGGATCAGCGCCGATTGTAGAGCCGGGCGGATCAGCGGCAGGGTGATGCGCCAGAAGCGCGTCCACGGGCCAGCACCGAAGATCTCGGCGGCTTCTTTGAATTCCTTCGGCACCTGGTTGAGACCGGCGACGATGATGACCATCACGATGGCCGTGCCGCGCCAGATTTCGGCAACCGCAATTGCAATGAAGAGCGCGACCGGCGTCTGGTAGGAAAGCCAGCTCGCTTGCCTGCCGATGATGCCGAGGCCGAAGAGCAGCGAATTCAGATAGCCGGTATTTTGCAGGATCGACAGCCAGACGAGACCGGCGGCGAGATCGGAAATGCCGAGCGGGATCGTCCAGATCCACAGGATCGTCTCGCGCCCGCGGCCGACCTTGGCGACCATGGTGCCCATAGCAAGCGCAATGGCGATCTGCACCGGCACGACAGCGATCGTCAGCAGGAAGGTGTTCTTCACCGAGCGGGTGAAATTGATGTCGGTGACCATCCGCTCGGCATTATCAAGCGACAGCACACCATTATCCGAAACCGCCAGCCAGATTGTCTGCACCAGCGGCACGACGAAGAGCAGCGCCAGAAAGGCGACGGATGGCAGGATCAGCAGATAGGGGATCCAGGGTCGGCTATTGGTCATCGGCTCCCGCCTTGACGAGCAGAGTGGTGAAGGAGCGCCCGGGCATTTCGCCCGGACGCGTCTCGGGCGGATTTATTCGACCGGGCAGGGGCCGTCGCTCTTGGCATCGGGCGCCCAGCAGGCAGCTTTCGTGTCGGTCATCAGCTTGGCCATCGTGGCACCCTGGGTCTTCAGCACGTCTGCAACGGGCTCGTTCTGCAGCACGATGCGCTGGAAACTGTCCATGTAGACCTTGTTAAACTCGCCGCCCTTGTCGCCGAGGCCGACCGGGAGCAGCGAGATGACGGCGTCCTTGGAAGCCTGGGTGGCGGTGACCGCACCGGCGAGAAGGGCAACGCCCGCGTCGAGATCCGGCGGCAGCTTGACGTTCAGGGTCGGGAAGAAGCCGACCTTGGAGGCGGTCAGGAGCTGCGTGTCCGGCATAGACAGATGCTCGATGATCTTTTCTGCGCCGGCCTTGTCAGGCGCGCCCTTCGGAATGGCGAGACCAGCAACGACTGGCATGTAGCCGCGGCCCTTGGGACCGGCGGGAGCGGGGAAGACCACATAATCATCCGGTGCGGCAGAAATGGCATTCTTCAGCCGGGCGATATGATCCCAGGCGACCATGACTTCGCCGGCAGCGAGCGGCTCCTGCATGAAGTCGTAGCTGGTCGAATTCGGTGTCACATAGGCCCACAACGCCTTCAGTTTCTCCCAGCCAGCAGCCGCATCGGCACTCTGGAAGGTGCGCACGACACCCCCCGTGAAGGACGGATAGAAATAGCCCTGGAAATAACGCGCCATCAGCCCTTTCGGGCCGGCCGGGAAACCGATCTGCGGCTGGCCCGTCGCCTCCTGCATATTCTTGCCCCACTCGATCAACTGATCGTAGTTCAGCGCGTTCACGTCGGCGCCATCAGGCAGGTATTGCAGCGCTTCCTTTTTGGCAGCCATCACATAGGTCGCCTGCATCCAGGGGATATACTGCTGGGTCGGCTTGCCGAGCTTGCCGAGGTCGAGCAGCGACTGCGGCATGCCGCTCGCTGCCAGCTTCTTGGCGAGATCGTCGAGTGGCTCGAGCGTGTCCTTGTCGGCAAGCGGCGAGAGCTCGCCATGTAGCGCACCGACGAGGCTGACGGTGCGCTTGCCGGCCTGACGTTCGGCCTCCATGCGGACAGCAAATTGCGGCGGCTCCTCGACCACGTAATCAACCGAGCCGACATCCTTCAACAGCTCCTCGCGGACGACGGTCGCCTCTTCGATCGGGCGAAGCTGGGTGGACACGAAAACCGTCTGGGCAAGCACCGGCGAGGCGAAGGCCAGCACGGTGGAAGCCAGAATTCCAAATGACATGATATGTTTCATCTTCTCCTCCTTCATTGTTCTTTGTTTGAGATGCACTTCTGTCTATGCCGCCTTGGCGGGACGGCGATGGCTGTCGCGATCGACGAATTCGATCGCGTGAAGTTCCTGGAGTTCTTCGGCGGGCTCTCCGGCAATGGCGCGCAACAGCAGCGAGGCGAAGCTCGCGCCGAGGTTTTCGCCGGTCATGCGCATGGTCGAGAGCGGGGGGCTGGTGAAGGCGCCCATCGGCAGATCGTCATGGCCGACAATGCTGATCTGGTTGCCGCCATCGACCTCGCGCAGCGCCCTCAGCGCCCCGATTGCCATTTCGTCGGTGGCACAGACGAGTGCGGTCGGACGCGATGGTTGGCGCAGAAGTTCCAGCGCCGCGAGGTAGCCGCCCTGTTCCAACGGCGCACCTTCGGCGCAGAGGTCGGTCGGAAGGCCGCATTCCTCCATCGCCGCCCGCCAGCCACGGCAGCGGTCATGCGCGAAATAATATTCCTGCGGGCCGGCGATATGGCCGATACGGCGGTGGCCGGCGGCATGGAAGCGCAGCGTCGCGGCTCGGAAGCCAGCAAAGCCGTCGCCGTCGATATAGGGATGGGGCAGCAGGCTTTCGGTGCGGCCGTTGGTGACGAAGGGAATGCCACGCGACTGCAGAAATTCGACGCGCTCGTCCTTCCGTTTGGTGCGGACGAGAAGCATGGCGTCGACGCGGCGGCCATCGACGAAGCGGCGGCAGATGTCGAGTTCGCTCTCGCCGCGCGGCACCGGTGCAATCACCAGATTGAGGCCGGCAGCGGCAAGATGTTCGGCACAGCCGGACAACATATCGAGGAAATGCGGAGGGCCGATATGGCCAGGATCGCTTGGCAGCGTGACGGCAACCAGCTCGGCGCGCTGCCTGCGGAGGCGACGGGCCGAAGCATTCGGCCGGTAGCCAACCTTGTCGGCAGCCTCGCGCACCCGTTCTCGCGTGGCGGCCGACACATCGGCGTAACCGTCGAGCGCACGCGACACCGTGGTGATCGACAGTCCCAGCGATTGCGCAAGCTGTTTGAGATTGGCCAAGATCTTCCTCCCGAAGTGAGAAAAAGATTCTCCAAAACGTTTTGGGAGTCAAGCCAAAACGTTTTGGATTCGTGCAGATGTCGCACGCATGATCTTTCAAGACGAGCAGAGACGTCACAGAGATATGCGAAGGGGCGGGTCTTTTCAGCGCAGCCTAGGCGGGACCACTATCTTGTGTATCTGGATACGCTCGGGAAGTTCGCAAAGTAGCTCCGCGTCCCGCTCCCGATGCGGCGGGGATAACCGAAGTCTTGCTTTGGGCAGGGAGGTGGCTTCGAATTAGCTCTCGCTCAATCGGTAAGCTTGAGGGTTGCCGTAAACTGCGTTCCTTCCAGGCGATTGTATCTCGCCTCGCCATGCAGTTGATTTACGAAGGCTTTAATCAGCCGCGTCCCCATCCCGGCGCTGTCCGATCGGCCATCGAATCCAATCCCGTCGTCGGCGACGGTCAGTTGGGATTCCTCTCCTTCAGTCGCGTGCAGCATGACGCGAATATTTCCGGATGCCCGGCCGTCGAAGGCGTATTTCATGCTGTTGGCAATCAACTCGTTGAGCAGGAGGGCAAACGGCGTTGCCTTGTCGGCCGCAATCACGATGTCGTCGATTTCAAAGTCAACGGAAACGGCGCGACCATGGACGTCTACGAGCGTCCTAACGAATGACGGAATGAATTCCCGAGCAGATATTCCGCTAAACTGGTCGAAGCCGTACATCTGCTCGTGAACTGCGGACATCGCAGAGATGCGCTCGTTTAATTTTTGAACGGCTTCCGGTTCAAAACCCTGCAAGCGCAGCAGGGCCATCACCGTCTGCAGGTTGTTCTTCACTCGATGGTGTATCTCGCGCATGAGCGTTTCATTCGATCGCAACGCATCCGCAAGCTGCCTGGTGTGCAATGTGTCCACCTTGATGAGGTTCTGAATCCACAATGCAGCTGCCAAAGCCCCGACGAGGGCGAAAGCGACCAATAAAGCCGCGATTTTGGCATCCTCCCAAAAGGGCTGCATGATTACGTTGATATCTGCCGAAGCAATGGCCACAAAAGGGGTGCGTTCGAGGATTCGGTATGCGACCAGGCGATCTTCATTGTCGACTGGCGACACGGAGCGATATGTGCCTGATGTCGCCTTCCTCATATAGTCGGTAAACAGCTTGTGGTTTCGCATATCGACTGGTCCGGCGGGTTCCGGGTATCGGGCGATAAGTTGCCCGTCGCGCCTGATGAGGCCGACAATCGAGTTCTCGCCTATCGCGACCGCGTCCCATATTGGCCTTAGGATGCTCGCGTCGAAGGCAATCACGGCGGCGCCAGCGAACACGCCATTGCGTTCGAGCCTGCGGCTGAAGACGAATATCTGCCGCTGGGAAAGGCGGCTGATGATCAGGGGGGATGTATATTCGTCAGCGCCGTTTCTCAACCGAACGAAGTAGTCGCGGTCCGTAACGTTGATCGGCTTGATATCGCGATCGTTCGAAAAGAGCGTTTTTCCATCTGCCCCGATGACATAGGCGGTCGCCTGAGGAGGAAGGTCATAGACGGCAGCGTCGAGATCGCGCACCCGATCGGGGCCGGGCAAAGATGTACTCGGCCCCAGAGCATCATCAATTCGGTGCAGGGTCTCCCGAGCAAGGGAATTCAACCAATTCGCGTTCGCTGCAACGATTTTGGAAGCGGCGCTGACACGCTCATCGCCCCGGCGAACAGCTGTCTCGTAACTGGATATGAGCCAGATCGACAGGAGGGTGGTGAATGACAGGAACATCAGCGCGATGATCGCGAGCGATGCTTTGCCTACGGAGCCAACGTATTTATCGCCACCGATCATCTTTTTGGGCCAATTTCCATAGTGCGGCGACGGCCAGACGGGGACATTGCAACGCATTCCGAACCATATCCGATAAGCTGATTTCTGACTCTCGAAAATTATGCAGTGCTCACTACTCGGCGTCCTCAAAAGTACGACTGAGGATTGTATGTTCACAGTCACCTTTAGAGAATGACCGCGACATTCGGTCAATCCCACTCCGTTCGAGAAGGAGATCCGAATGATGGATAAAACCTTTCGCACGCGAGGCTCGGCACGACGAGGTTCTTAACTGATCATCGGCGTCTATTCGATCAAAATCTAATCAACCGCGTAACCTGATCTGAAAGTCGGTTTGCTAGGGAGGGTCTCCTTCCGGGAAGTGACGTCATGATCCTTGAGTTGCAGAATGCCATTCTGGAAATGATTGCCAAAGGGGAACCGCTGGCAGCAACGATGGAGCAACTTTGCCTCGAGGTTGAGGCCGCCATTCCTGGGATCATCGCTTCGGTGCTGACGTTCGACGGGAGCCGTCTTCACACACTCGCTGGACCTTCCCTACCGCCTCACTATTCAGCGGCTGTCGACAATCTTGAGGCCAGTCCTCTTGCGGGCTCCTGTGGCGCTGCTGCCTATTTCGGTGAAGCGGTCATTGTCACCGATATCGAGACTGATCCTCGTTGGCAGGACTTCAAGTCCCTGGTCCTTCCACTGGGATTGAAGGCTTGCTGGTCCAGCCCGATCAAGCGTGGCGAGCAGGTGATTGGTAGTTTCGCCTTCTACTATCGAGACCACCGCGGTCCGAAGGCCATCGAACGGGACCTCGTCGACGCCTGTGTCCATCTCTGCATAATCGCCATCGATCGCGAAGAACGTGTAATGGAACGTCAGCGGCTGACATACAGCGACGCTTTAACAGGGCTGTCGAATCGCGCTCGTTTCAACCAGCTTCTAGCCGAAGAGCTGCCTCGATCCCGGCGCGCCTGGGGCATCTTGCTGGTGGACATCGACAACTTGAAACTCGTGAACGACACGTTCGGGCACGCAGCCGGCGACGCATTGATTCAAGTGGTTGCAGACCGGATCGCCGCGACAGCAGGCCCCAAAAACACGTTTAGGCTCGGTGGAGATGAGTTTGCTGTCATTGTGTCGGACGACAAGGACCTTGATCTGAATGTCGGGGCAACCGACATTTTGAAAGCACTGTCCTCTCCGTCAACCTGCGACGGTCATGTCGTCTTTCCCGCCGCGACGATTGGCGGTGCGCTGGCTGAGATGGAACCAAACCCTAACCAGATCCGCCAGAACGCCGATGTGGCGCTCTATCATGCGAAAGAACACAATCGCGGCCGGTACGTGCAACACTATCCCGGCCTGGGCACCGCCCTGACCCGACGCTTCAGGGCGGTTCGCGATGTGGGCGTCGCCCTGGAAGAGGATCGGATCGACGCGCATTACCAGCCGATATTGCGCCTGGATACTCGCGAAATTGTCGGTTTCGAAGCCTTGTGTCGAATGACCACGCCTTCCGGCGAAATCATAGCCGCAGCGCATTTCCATGAGGCCACGAAAGACGCCCATATTGCTGCTGAGCTGACACAACGGATGTTACTGAGGGTTGCAAGGGACATCCGGAGCTGGCTCGCCCGAGGCCTTCCTCTTCAACATGTCGGCATCAACCTGTCTGCCGCAGATTTTCGTGGCGGTAATCTGCAAGACAGGCTGTGCCGCATTTTCGGGGAAGCGGAGGTTCCTCTTAAGCACATCATCCTCGAAGTAACGGAATCGGTTTACCTCGGACAACGGGACTATGTTGTGGCGGAGGAGATAAAGGCTCTTCGGTCCAAGGGCTTACGGGTTGCCCTCGACGACTTTGGCACGGGCTACGCGTCTTTGACCCATCTGCTGACGGTGCCGGTCGACATCATCAAGATCGACAAGTCCTTCATCGATCGCATGGTGCCCGGCGACGCAGGAACTTTCATCGTTGAAGGCCTGATCGGAATAGCTGACAAGCTGGGAATCCGGGTTGTCGCAGAGGGGATTGAGACAGAATCCCAAGCTGCTCAGTTGAGCCAGCTCGGCTGCAAGCTCGGACAGGGCTACCTCTTTTCGAAAGCAGTCGATCGAACGGCTGCCGCAGCCATTTTAGAGCAGCATGGACAATGGCCCAACAAAGACAAGACCCGTGCCGGAGCCCGATAGCCTCCCTGGGCGAGGTTTCGCGCTCGGGCAAGGCCCGATACCTGAGACAACACATGAGTACCAAGATCATTTTGAACGGATCAGAGATGCGAAAACGGATACATGTCAGCCAATTGCGGGTCGGAATGTATGTCGAGGACGTCGAGATTGAGGGGGAAGACAGGACACGCCGGTTCAAGCCGTTCCTGATCTCGGCGGCCGGTCAGGTCGAGAGTTTGATGGCAAGCCGCCTGATGACGGTCGTGATCGACGTCCGAAAAGGCGCGGATGTCGACCCGGGTGCGACACAGGACATCGACCGGGCTGCGTTTGACGCCCAGCTTCGTGCCGTGTTTTCGGCGAAGGATATCAAGCAGGCGAAGGAATGCGTAGAGGATACGAGACCGCAGATCCGCCAAATGCTTGCCCACGCCAGGATCAAAGCCTCTTTTGCCAGCGATGCGGCAAGCTCAGCTGTGGAGCGGATCATGTCGGCAGCCTTCGACAATGCCGGTGCGCTGATCGCAGTCGCGAAGCTGAAGGAAAAAGATGAGCTGACGTTCCTCCACTCGCTGGCGGTTAGCGCACTGATGATCACCCTGGGGCGCAGCCTCGGTCATGGAGAAGAGGAGGTACGGGTCCTGGGACTGGGTGGACTGGTTCACGATCTGGGAAAAATGGCGCTGCCGGACGAAATTTTGACGAAACCCGGTAAACTGACGGCCGAGGAAATGGATCTTGTGCGCGGGCATCCTCAGCGAGGATATGAGCTGGTTTCTCATGTCGCGCATGTTCCCAAGCAGGTGCTCGACATTTGTCGCTACCACCACGAAAAGTTCGATGGCTCTGGCTATCCTGGTCGGCTCGCCGGAAAGAAGATCCCTTACGTAGCCCGGCTTGCGGCGATTTGTGACGTTTACGAAGCGTTGACCACAATCAGGCCGTATAAGCGCGCCTTCTCGCAAGCGGAGGCAATCAACATGATGATGAATTCGCCGGGCCATTTCGACAGCCAGCTTCTTTCCGCATTTGTATCAAAAATGGTGATCAGCGGCACGCTCCACTAGAGCCGTCAGTTGCCGGACGGCGCGTCGCACCGGCCAAACGTCAATTGCAACTCCGCTCCGGATCGGCGGTCACTTCGGCAGCAGAGGCCAAGGGCACAGGAGCGATCTCCACCTCGTCGGTTTGAATCCCATCAGGGTGCTGGAGTGTTCCTGGAGTTCACCGCTTCTCTGAAGTGACGGGGGGTCGTGCCCGTTCGCTCCTTGAAAATCTCGTAGAAGCGACTGCTGGAACCGAACCCGCAGTCAAAACCGATCTGGAGGACGGGGTTCTCCGTGTCTGCCAGAAGCTGCATCGCCCGGGCAATCCGATGTCGGGTCAGGTATTCGTTGACTGATATTCCCAGAATCTTTCGGAAAGCGCTGTTAGCGGTGCTTGGATGCATTCCCGCAAGCTTGGCGAGATCGGGCACGCTTATCGGATCTGCGTATCGGGAATTGATGAGGTCGATCAGCAGCTCGACGTGGCGCACCGCGTGGTCAGCCAACGATGTCGGAGAGACATGGGTTGGCGAATTGTCGATTTCAGCATTGTCCAGGATCAGACGTCGTATTCGCAGTCGTACTTCCTCGACGATCAATTTCCGTCTTGCCGCACTGCCGCCCTGCCATTCTATTTCCCATCGTGGGAGTGTCAACGCATCCATCGTCTCCTGATTTGCTTGCGCCAGAAACCTCCCCTGCATGATCGACTGCCTCGCCTTTCTGTCCACCGGCAGACCAAGGAAATCGATAAGGGGAAGATAGAGACATACGAGCGGCGCGTTTTCGGCAACAGCGATCGTCTGATGGGGAATTGCGGCCCAGAATAAAACCAGGCGGCCGGCCTCAACCTGTTCCAGCCTTCCATTGAAAAGGTAGGTCATCTGGCCTGCCATGAGCAGGTTTAATTCAACGTGATCGTGCCAATGCGGTGCGGCCATCGCATCAGCGATGTGACGCTCGATCAGGAACTGCCCTCGGGATCCAATCCATTCGCCGCGGCTTTGGGTATGTTTCATGTGTCTGAGACTCGAATCCCGGAATTAATAGGCCGATGTCAGGAAGAAATTCTGATCTAGAAGGAGCAATAAGCAATCACAACCGATGGGGAGATTGCAATGCCGAAGATTTGTCTGGTTGGCGCTGGCAGCACCGTTTTTGCCCAGAACATTCTGGGAGATGTCCTGTCCACGCAGAGAGGGAGCGACTACGCCATCAGCCTCTTCGATATCGATCCAGAGCGACTGAAGACGTCAGAAATCGTCACTCGCCGGATCTGCGAGTCGCTTAAGCTTTCAAGCGTCAGGATCGACGCCACGCTCGACCGGCGGGAAGCACTGCGCGGGTCCGATTTCGTGATCCTCATGATGCAGGTCGGTGGCTACAAGCCGGCTACCGTCACCGACTTCGACATTCCGAAAAAATATGGCTTGCGTCAGACGATCGCCGACACCCTTGGCATCGGGGGTATTTTCCGCGGTTTGCGGACGATACCAGTCCTTGAGGCGATCTGCCGAGACATGCAGGAGGTTTGCCCGCGGGCTCTTCTGATGCAGTACGTCAACCCGATGGCCATCAACTGCTGGGCGATCAAGGATCTGGCCCCGGAAATCCGCACCGTCGGCTTGTGCCATAGTGTGCAGCACACTGCCGGGCATCTCGCGCAATGCCTCGGCGAGGACATTGCCGACGTGAACTACGTTTCGGCTGGCATCAATCACGTCGCCTTCTTCCTGAAATATGAGAAAGTTCACAGCGACGGACGGCTTGAAGATCTCTATCCGAGACTGAACGCTCTCGCCGCCGATGGCCGCGTTCCGCCGGACGATCGGGTGCGGTTCGATGTGCTCAAACGGCTCGGCCACTTCGTCACCGAATCCAGCGAGCATTTCTCCGAGTATACCTCCTGGTACATCAAGGAGGGACGAGGGGATCTGATCGATCAGCTCAATATTCCGTTGGACGAATACATCCGCCGCTGCGAAGTGCAGATCAAAGAGTGGCATGCCCTGCGCAAGGAACTGGAAGGCGACAAGCCGATCGAGGTGTGCCGCAGCAATGAATACGCGGCCGGCATCATTCATGCCGCGGTAACCGGCAACCCGGCGCTGATATACGGCAATGTTCCAAACAACGGCCTGATCGAGAATCTGCCCGATGAGTGTATCGTGGAAGTGCCTTGCCATGTCGACAGAAACGGAATTCAGCCGGTCCGGGTCGGTCGGATCCCCTCTCAGCTTTCCGCCGTCATGAACTTGAGCGTTTCTGTTCAGCAGTTGACGGTCGAGGCGGCCCTTACAAAAAACCGCGAGCGCATCTACCAAGCCGCTCTGCTCGATCCGCATACGTCTGCGGAATTGTCTCCAGACCAAATCTGGAACCTTGTCGACGACCTGATCGATGCGCACGGCGATTTGTTGCCGAGATATCAGTGAGATCCGCGGATAATCCAGCCACATGCGCATGATAGTTCATTCGTTTTAGGCGCGCCGTGAATTCACGGCGCGCCCTTTTCGTTCCAGCGTCATCCAATAAATCAAAAAACGTCAGTAAATTGATTGACACTGATCATTTGAAATGAAAATGTGATCGAAATTGGGATGGATCGTGAGGGAGAATTTCGTTGAGCCAAGCAGTTGGAGTAAAGGTCGATCGGCTGGATGCCATTCGCAGCCACCTCTACGCGAACGGCTTTTCGACCATCCAGGCTCTTGCCGATGCGATCGGCGCATCGCTTGCCACGGTTCGTAGAGACCTGCAGATCCTTGAGCAGGAGGGGGCCATTGATCGCGTGCATGGCGGAGCGCGCATTGCCGAAGGATCATCGGTTGAGGTTGCATTTCAGGAGCGGGAAAAGCGCCATTTATCGGCCAAGCGGGCGATTGCCACCGCGGCCTACGACCTGCTTCATCCGCGTACGGCAATCTTTCTCGACGCCGGAACGACCGTCCTGCAGCTTGCGCGCCTCGTTCGCATCAACCCCATGCCGCTCAGGATATTCACCAACGGCCTGACGGTAGCGCAGGAATTCCTGAACATTCCGAATTTGGAGGTGGTACTTCTCGGTGGTCAGCTGCGTAGCGAGAATGCGTCGCTTGTCGGACCTCAGGCGGAGGCAATGCTGGAAACATTATGGTTCGACCAGCTCTTTCTTGGCGCCAGCGCCATTAGTTCCGACGGCGCGATCTACAGCGTGGACAGTGCGGAAGCGAGCCTCAACAGGCGCATGCTGGCTCGGTCGGCCAATCGTTTCGTCCTGGCCGATTCCTCGAAATTTGGAACCACGGCGACCTACAAGGTCGCGCCGCTGGACACCGCGAAAGTCATTACCGATTCCGGGCTTTCGCGGCATTGGCGCGACGAGCTTGTCAACTTCGGCGTCGACGCAACGATCGCCGACGTGAGGGCGAAAGAGTGAGCGACGCGCTGATCCTCGGCATCGACGGTGGCGGAAGCAAGGTGCTCGTTGCCCTCGCGGACAAGCGTGGCCGGATATTGCGGCGTTCCCGCGGCCACGGGGTCAATCCCATGGACAATCCGAATTGGCTCCAGGAGCTGGAGCAGCATCTCCTTCCCTTTCGCGATGAAGGAAATCTGGCGGCCGTCGCCGCGGCGCTGCCCGCCTACGGGGAGGTTGAGCGCCTGTCGGTTCTACAACGGGATGCGATCGAGCGCCTGTTCCCAAACGTCCACCGGCGCGTCCTCAACGACGTTGACGCGGCCCATCTCGGTGCTTTTGCGGGTGAGCCGGGTATCCTCATTCTTTCCGGCACGGGTTCAATGGCATGGGCGCGTAATTCCAAAGGCCAGTCGGCGCGCACTGGCGGCTGGGGAGATCTTGTCGGTGATGAGGGCAGCAGCCATTGGATCGGGCGGAGGGCGCTCAACCTCGTCAGCCAAAGCTTGGACGGGCGTGCTCCCACAACGGCTCTCGCAAAGGCCTTGTTTGACCACCTTCACATCGACCCGAGCAATCCCATGAATGGCCTCGGCGATTGGGCCAGCTCCTTGGCGAACCCGCGGGCAGACATTGCAGCAATTTCGGCCCTCGTCGATCAGGTCGCACTTGGCGGCGACAAAGGGGCGATCGCGTTGATCGAGCAGGCGGCCGATGAATTGGCGAAGCATCATGCGGCAATTGCCGGCCATTGTGATCCGGATTCCGGCTGGACCTATGCCGGCGGTACCTTTTCGAGCCGGCTACTTCTGGAGGCGCTTAAACGCCTTATTGGCAGGCCTCCGGCTTTGCCGAAACTTCCTCCGATCGGCGGCGCGCTCCTGGCTGCCGCCCAGCTTCTCGACTGGCCATTAGACGATGGCTGGTTCGGGCAAATCGTGGCCACGGCCGAAGGCGGTGACTGCGCATCCCAGTGAATTGAGCTCAAGAATAATGAAGGATGGGAACATGCATAAATTGATCTTGCCTCTACTTGCATCAGCAGCCCTGGCAATCGCCGTACCCGCTCTTGGCCAGGACGCCAAGCCGCTTGCCGGTCAATCGATCACGGTGCTCATGCCATCGCCGCAGGGACCGAATATCGCCTCTGACTTCGAAGCCGAAACCGGCATTCACGTCGACCTGCAGACCTTGTCCTGGGACGACATCCGCCCGAAGCTGGTGACGGCCTTGGTTGCCGGGACAGCGCCGGCTGATGTGACCGAATTCGATTGGTCCTGGACCGGTCAGTTCAGCGCCGCAGGTTGGTACATGCCGCTTGATGATGTGATCGACGCCGACACCGTGAAAGATATCGGTGTTGCGAAGATCTTCACCGTCGACGGCAAGTTATTGGGTATCCCCTACACCAACGACTTCCGGGTGATGCTCGTCAACAAGAAGCATTTCGTGGATGCAGGCATCACCGAGATGCCGAAAACATTGGACGCCCTGGTCGCTGCAGCCAAGAAAATCAAGGAAAAGGGCATTGTCGAGTATCCGATCGGCCTGCCGGTTTCAGCAACCGAAGGCGCGTCAACGAGCTGGTACTTGCTGACCAAAGCCTTCGGTGGCGAACTCTTCGACAAGGACTTCAATCCGCTCTTCACCTCGCCGGATTCGGCTGGTTACAAGGCGCTTGCTTTCGAGCTGATGCTCCTCAAAGAAGGGCTGGTCGATCCGGCGTCTACCGGCCTGAAAGACAGCCAGATCAATGAGAGCATGTTCGGGCAGGGCATCACCAGCATCATGATCTCCGGTGAGCCTGGTCGTCTTGGCCAGATGAACGACCCCAAGCAGTCGAAAGTCGCCGGCCAGGTGGAAGCGATCCTCGTGCCGACGGCAAGCGGTGAAACGCGCAGTTTCGGGCTTCCAGAAGCGCTGGCTATTCCAAACGTCTCTCCCAACAAGGAGGCGGCGATCGCCTTCGTCAAATGGTTCACCAGCAAGGACTTCCAGAAGAAGAATGCCGTGAACGGCTTCTTGCCGACCCGCACGTCGGCGCTTTCCGAACTCAACGAGTCCGGAAAGCTGAACAGCGGCGATGCTCTCGTGGCACAGTCCAAGACCGTTGAGCCGCTGTTTCCGCAGGGCACGCCGCCTTGGTATCCGCAATTTTCCAGCGGCGTAAACACAGCGATCAATAGCGCTGCCAAGGGACAGATGAGCGTCGACCAGGCGATGGAGGCTATCGCTTCCGCCGCCAAGCAGGCGATGGCGCAATGACAGCTTTGGCGTCCGAGGGGGCCACGAGCAAGCGTGGGGTCGGCTTCAACGCCGACGCCACGCTCGGCTTGCTGTTGGTGTCGCCCATCGTTATCACGATGGCAGCTTTGGTCTTCTACCCGATGGGAAGAACCGTCTGGGACAGCCTGCACAGGGTCAACCCCATGCAGGCCGGCACTCCATTCATCGGCCTGGAAAACTACAGCCGAATGCTATCGGATGGCCAGCTCGCGACCACCTGGAGCAACACGCTCACATACGTTGTTCTGGCCGTCGTCGCCGAAACCGTGTTCGGCGTTCTTGCCGCCGCTCTCATCAATCAGATCAAGGTCGGGCGGCAGTGGGTTCTCGCAGCAGTGATCTTGCCCTGGGCGCTGCCCGGCGTTGTAAATTCGGTCATTTGGCTTTGGATTTATCAACCGGGTGCGGGTCTGTTGAACGGCATTCTTTCTGCGCTCGGGCTCCCCTTCGAAAATCACGTCTGGTTCAACGATCGCACCAGCGCCATCGTCGCCGTAACAATCGTCCACGTCTGGCGCATGATGCCTTTGACGATCGTCATCGTCCTTGCGGCGATGCAGAGTATCCCTGCTCATCTCTATGAGGCTGCGCGGATCGATGGGGCGACGCGCGTTCAGATGTTCGCATTGGTAACCCTTCCGCTGGTTCGCAGCGCGATCGCTGTCGCCATGACGAACGCAACCGTGAACGCTTTCAATCTCTTCGACGAGGCCTGGGTTCTGGCCGGTGCCAGCCTCGAGACCCGACCGGTGCTCGTCCAGATCTACCTCGAAACCTTCCAGAATCTCCGCTTCTCGTATGGCATGGCGCTATCGGTCGTGATCACTCTCGTGTCTCTGCTGATTTCGCTCCTCTACGTCCTTCGTGTCTATCGCAACACACGGTTCGACTGATGAGATCTACTATTGCCTATCGAATGATGATTTGGACCGGTGTCGTCGTCCTGTTGATCTGGTCTCTAGGGCCGATCTACTGGACCATCGCGAGTTCGGTTACGCCCAGCGACGACTTTTCGACCCGACCGATCAACTTCTTCCCGCAGCACTTTACGCTCGATCACTACTCCCGGCTGCTCGGCATCAATATTGCGCGGATCGGGGGTGTGGAGGTATTCAAACAGTTCCGTGCCGCGTTGCTCAATAGCATGGTGACATCAATCGCCGCCACGCTGCTTTGCGTCGCTATATCCTCTCTTGGAGCGTACGCGTTCACCAGGCTTCAGTTTCCTGGCCGGAAAGTGCTTTTTGTCGCCGTCGTCGCGACTCTGGCCATTCCTGCCTACGCGGTCTTGATCCCGCTCTATCAGATCATGATCAAGCTGCATCTCGTCGATACCTATGTGGGCGTCTCGCTGATCTATGTCTCCGCCTTCCTGCCCCTGTCGTTATGGCTTCTGCGGAGCGTGTTCGAAGCTCTTCCGATCGCACTGGAAGAGGCCGCGCAACTCGACGGAGCGGGCCGGCTCTACATCTTCTTCAACATCGTCCTGCCGCTGGCCGGACCGGGTCTGACGGCAGCGGCGATCCTCACCTTCCTTGGTGCCTGGGGGCAGTATCTCGTACCGCTCATTTTCTCGCCGCAGGCAACGAAGCCCCTAACGGTTCTGATTCCAGAATTCGTAACGAAGAACTTCATCGACTACGGCCTCATCACCGCGAGTGGTTCGATCGCGATCGTCATTCCCGCCCTCGTCGTCATTTTCCTCAACCGTTACCTCGTCAGCGGCCTGTTGGCTGGTTCTGTCAAATAATCGGAGACTTCATGAGCACGACCGAAAAGGTTATTTTCGAGCAATTTCCTTACTGGGAGAAGGCCATTGAATTGAATTCAGCCGACGACCGCGCGGAGCTGCTCGTCTTCGTCGGCTGCGGCACGTCTTTCAATCTTGCACTTTCGCTGGCAGCTTATGCCAATATGGCGGGGCGAAAGGCAATCGCGGTCCCCGGCGCCGAATGGCAAAACCGTCCCTCGGCGTTCTGGCCGGAGTGGCGCAACACGCACGTCGTCGCGCTGTCCCGGAGCGGCGAGACGACAGAGACCGTCGCCGCAGCAAAGGCAAGCCGGGCCGCCGGCGCCTTCGTCACGGCGATAACGGTCGAACCGGAAAGCTCTCTCGCGAAAAATTGCGATCGGATGGTCGCGGCCGAAACCCATCCGGACGAAGGTATCGTCATGACGGTATCGGCGAGCCTCATGGTCCTTCTCGGTTTGCAGATGATCGGGCAGAAGGTTCCTGCCTCTGTCGTGAATTCCGCCCGCCAGCTCGCGAGCGCTCTCGATGCCGCGCTGCCTGGAATTATCGCCGATCGGTCGCACTTCGTCTTTCTCGGTGGGGGACCTCTCTTCGGCGTCGCCCTGGAAGGGGCGCTCAAGCTCATGGAAATGAGCCAGATCATGACCCAAGCCTTCCACCCGCTTGAATACCGGCATGGGCCGATCAGCCTCGTTGATGGGAAGACGGTTGCGGTCATGCTGTACAGCTCCGACCAGAGGGAAGCAGAGACGAAACTGGTGGGAGAACTGAGAGAAAAAGGCGCGGTCGTCATCGGTGTGGGTGGTCCAGGCGATCTGGAACTCGCCGTTGATGTCGATCTTTCGCTTGCGGGTCTCGTTGTCCTTCCGGCGCTGCAGGTCCTCGGCGAACGGGCCGCTCAGGCTCGGCAAATCGATACGGTCTCTCCCCGTCACCTGACGAAAGTCGTGACGCTCGCATGACGATGATCGAAGAGAACCGGCAGATCGCGCTGCGAAAGCTTTTCGGTGCCAGGAACCTGCCTTTTCCCCGTGGCGTCACTTCGGTCTGCTCGGCTCATCCGCTGGTCATCGAGGCAGCCCTTCGACGTGCCCGCATTGAGCACCGGGCGGTCCTCATCGAAGCCACCTGCAATCAGGTTAATCAGGAGGGCGGCTATACCGCGATGACGCCGGCGGACTATCGCCGGTTCATCGAGAACATCGCCGCAGCGACTGATTTTCCAGCCGAACGCATCATCCTGGGAGGCGATCACCTCGGCCCCAACCCGTGGAGGACGTTAGCGGCCGAGGAGGCAATGCTGCGCGCCGCGGCTATGGTGACGACCTATGTCGAGGCAGGGTTTGAAAAGATTCACCTGGACACGTCGATGGGCTGTGCCGGTGAACCAATGGCGCTCGATGACGAATTGACTGCGGCGCGGGCCGCTCGATTGGCAAAGGCCGCCGAAGAGGCCGCTCTTCGTTCAGGCCGCCGTGCGCCGGTCTATATCATCGGAACCGAGGTGCCGCCTCCGGGTGGTGCAACGCACGCACTCGAAGAAATCGAAATCACGCGGGCCGATGCGGCGATGAAAACCCTGGCGGTTCACCGGGCGTCGTTTGCCGAAGCAGGTTTGGCGTCTGCGATGGAGCGGGTCATTGGGATAGTGGTTCAGCCGGGTGTGGAATTCGGCAACACGGACGTGGCGCTCTACAAGCCTGAACGGGCCAAGAGCCTCATTCGTTCGCTCGACGACATGCCGGGCTTGGTTTTCGAAGCACATTCCACCGACTACCAACCGGCCGAAGCCTTGTCTGCTCTCGTTGACGGCGGCTTTGCAATCCTCAAGGTCGGACCAGGGCTGACTTTCGCGCTGCGCGAAGCGCTCTACGGTCTCGATGCGATCGCTGATGTGCTTGCAGGGAAGACGCCACGAACCGGACTGATGACGACCATGGAAAAAATCATGGTTGAGCAACCGGCAAGCTGGGCGGGCCACTATGGCGGCAGTCCCGATGAGCAGCGACTGCAACGGCATTTCAGCTATAGTGATCGAATTCGCTATTACTGGCCGGATCCTCGAGCATCCGCCGCGGTCGGTGAATTGTTCAGCCGGCTTCCTGATGAAATTCCCGAAACTCTGATCAGCCAATATCTCGGCCGACTATATTCTGACGTGGTGTCAAAGCGGGTCGCTCCGAAGGCCCGCGAGCTCTGCCTTGCTGCGGTCGACGCGGTATTGGCGCCTTATTCAGCCGCCACGGCAAGCCAATGAGCAATCGACAGCCGTGTCAGACGAGCGGCTGCGTCCCGAAGATATCAATATTCAGCCGGAGAAAGTTATGGCGTCAGTAAGTGTGGCGAATGCCCGCAAGAGCTACGGTCACTTCGAAGTTCTGCATGGGGTGGATATTGATATCCAAGACGGCGAGTTCGTTATCCTGGTCGGCCCGTCCGGGTGCGGGAAGTCGACATTGTTGCGGATGATCGCCGGCCTCGAAGAGATTTCAGCTGGTCGGATTTCGATCGGCAGCAAGGTCGTGAACAATGTCGCGCCAAAAGAACGCGATATCGCGATGGTTTTCCAGTCCTATGCGCTCTACCCCCATCTGACAGTCGAGGCGAATATGGGTTTTTCGCTGAAGCTGGCGAAAGCACCCAAGGAACAGACCAGGCAGCGTGTTCGAGAGGCCGCTGAAATTCTGGGGCTCGAGCATCTGCTCGACAGATATCCGAGAAATCTGTCGGGTGGCCAACGCCAACGCGTGGCGATGGGCCGTGCCATCGTTAGAAATCCGCAGGTCTTCCTGTTTGACGAACCATTGTCGAACCTGGACGCGAAGCTGCGTGTGCAGATGCGTTCAGAAATCAAGCAACTGCATCAGCGGCTGAAGACAACGACCATTTATGTCACCCACGATCAGATCGAGGCGATGACGATGGCCGATCGGATTGTTGTGATGCGGGACGGCTTCGTCGAGCAGATAGGCTCGCCGTTGGATCTCTACGACCGACCGGCAAACCTTTTCGTGGCCGGCTTTATCGGTTCGCCGGCGATGAACCTTATTCGAGGGCAGGTCAGCACTTCGGGGCCGCTGGAGTTGATCGCGGACGGCGGAGGTAGGTTACCACTGCCCGAAGCAGCGTCATTGGAACGCGGCGCGCAGATTATCTACGGCATTCGCCCTGAGCATCTCACAATCGGACAAGGTCCTGCTACCGCTGAGGTCGTCCTCGTTGAACCTACTGGTGCTGAGATCCAGATAACCACGAAGTTTGGCGCCGATCACCTCGTTGCGACGGTAAGAGAGCGCCTTGATCTGCGCGCCGGCGACCAGATCGTCATTGCCCCAGATCTCAGCAAACTGCATCTGTTCGACGCGAGAACCGAAAGGCGGTTGAGGTCCGTCTAACCTGATGATTTTCCGGCAGAACGTGACATGGAGTTCAAGCTGATGACAGGTCGAAGAGTCGCCCTCATTCGACAACGTGCAGCAACGATGGCGGACGATTCGGTGCGGGTCAGTGTCCAGGGTTGCCAGCGGCGGCGATGATCTCCGCCGCGGTCGGGAAGATGGAGAGGCTGTTCGGTCCGTCGAGCGCCTCGATTTGTACCCAGCCGATGGTGCCGTTCGCATTGACCAGGAAGTGCCCGACGAGCTGGGTAGCATGGTTCGCGAAGATCGCATTATCGGCTTCGTCAAGCTCAAAGCCGTCCTTGGCGTTGAGTATCGTGTTGGCTTCCATCGGGTGCAGCGGTTCCGGCAGCTCGCCCGTGGGGTTGATGCGGGCCGCCAGGAACTGCGCCATCGTTGCACCATAGGGCCATTCGGGCTGCTCGCAACTCCCTTCGGGCAGGAACTCGCCATGCGGCACACCGTAGGCTCGATGCGTGCGGCAGTCGGGGTCACACAGAAGCGTTATTGGCGTCGGCCGGTGGCGGAAATACAGGCGGGCACGTTCCACCGGCGTGTTGATAACGGCCACGGTCTCCACACCGGCGGCGCGCAAGGTCGGCTGTACGCTGGCAAGCTGTTCTAACTGGCGCCGGCAGAACGGGCAGTGCAGCCCGCGAAAGAACCCGATGACGAACGGGCGACCGCTCAAGTCGGCGAAAGAGACGGTTCCGTCGAAGTTGGCCGTGGCAAGTGCGAAGGCGGGGGCGGTTTCTCCTGGTTGCAGCGGGCGTTTCTGGTCTCCCATGGAATAATTCCTTTGTCGTATCGTCCAGGTGGACGACCGAAATTTGACTATACCACTTGTGTCGCAAGAAGGCCCAGTGTTCGATGTTGAGATCGCCGAATGTGGTTCGGCATGGCATTTGCCGCTCCGACCGTCGTCGAAGCTGACCCTTTCATTGAACCGCCTGACGTCGTCGAGAGCTTGCCGGTATCGATCGCCGCTCCTATCTTATTTAGAACAGACTAATGGAGCAATGAGATGGCGGAACTTGTGGCTGACACTCTATTCGACACGACGATCGAGATCATTCCTCCGGAAGACATAAAAGAACAACCAGACGGTGCTGCTTGCCTTTGCTGCAAGCGCCGGCGTCGGTGGATGGATGATGACGGCTGCGGCATCTGTGAGGAATGCCTGGCCTCGTGATCGACACAAGAGGGGCACAAGGCGATGGTCATCCGTAGCGCCGGACTTTTGATACACCGGCGTGTTTCCGGGGACATCGAAGTCCTTCTCGTCCATCCGGGCGGCCCTTTCTGGGCTAGGAAAGACGAGGCTGCGTGGTCGATCCCGAAAGGGCTGGTCGAGGCTGGAGAAGACGAGCTCGCGGCGGCAATAAGGGAGACTGCCGAAGAGCTTGATATAGCGGTCAATGGCAAGTTCACACCGTTGGGCGAATACCGACAACCTGGCGGAAAGATAGTTATCGCTTGGTCGATAGAAGCCGATCCGGTACTGGACGTGAATGCGATACAGAGTTCCGAATTTCAAATGGAATGGCCGCCACGGTCAGGGCGGGTAAAGAGCTTTCCAGAGGTTGATCGTGCGGGATGGTTTTCCCTGCCCGACGCAACCATAAAGCTCTTGAAAGGGCAGCGACCAATGCTTCCCGACCTCCTGACGCATCTGGAACGAGCGGCCCGAAGTTATTGATCGAGCCGTCATCTCACTGCACTCATGCGTGAGGTGCGCGGCAGCCATGAGTTGCTTCTGAAGACAGCAATCCTATCTGACAGTCACGCCATGTGACTGAAATCGAGAAATTGGAGCTGCGATCCGCCTTGGGCACGCGCGAGGAGACAATCATGAACGGCATTTCCAAAACCCTGAACGACATGACGCTTGTCGAACGCTCGAGCCTGCTCGACACCGTCGCCGACGCCTTGGAAGCAACGGCCGAGGAGGCAGAAGGTGAGGGCGACGCCCGCTTTGTCGCCAACTCCATCTGCGTCGCGAATACGATTCGCGGACTATCCGGCGATCTCACGCCGCGCGATCTGCAGGCGGCCGAGTTGCTGCTTGAGCAGGGCATCATGCTCGTCCACCAATTCTCGAACCGCGCGAAACCGAACCGAGTGGTCCACTAGCCGAGGGCGAGGGCGGCCCTGTCAGCAATGCGCTCTGTCAGTGTGGACGGCGGTTGATGGATTGAGATAAAGCCGTTAATCCGCGCTGGGGATAACGGATGCTGCCGGACCCTAGGAGAACGAGCGGTCTCCGCCGCGGCACCGTTGGGAGCCCGGAGATTAGCAGACACGCCAGGAAGGCTTTATTTCTCATGGATTGCCGGTTCAACGCGCAGCCGTATCGAATGGTCGATATGGCGGGGTTCGCCTTTCTTCGATCAGGGGAAGCGTGATGCAGCCTGGTCGCACGGGCCTTGCCGTATGCATGATGGTGGCCGCCGCTTTCTTAAATAGTCTCGACGCAGTCATCGTACGCTTGCTGGCCGGCGACGTGCATCCATTGATGATCGGCTTTTTCCGGTCGTTTTTCGGACTTCTTGTCGTCACGCCCTGGATCGTGTCACGGGTCGACCTGAAAGCCTCACCCTATCGTGTTCTGCATGTCGTGCGTGCGGGTTTGAAGCTTGCCTCACTGGTCGCATTGTTTGTCGCCTTTGCGCACGCACCACTCGCCGATGCCACGGCGATCAATTTCACCATGCCCATGTTTCTCGTTCTCGGTGCGTGGCTGGTGCTCAAGGAACATGTCGGCATCTCCAGCGTGGCCGGCATTGTCGCAGGTTTTGTCGGCGTCATGATCATCATTCGCCCTGGAGCGTCCGGTTTCGACCAATGGCTGCTTTTTGCACTGGCAGGAGCGGTCTTGACGGCGGCCAGCCAATTGATGCTGCGGCGGATGGCATTGAGGGATAGTGCGGACCGGCTGGTTGCATGGAATCTGATAGCGACGGTGCCGCTTGGCGTAATCCTCATGCTGCCGGTCTGGTCAATGCCGACCTGGAGCCAACTCGGGCTGCTTGCTATGCAAGGAGCCCTCGGAGCACTGAACATGACGCTGATCACGCGTGCCTTCGGCATGGCGCCAGCAAGCGTTCTGGCACCGCTCGACTTTCTCCGACTGCCCGTCGTCGCCCTGATGGCCTTCTCATTTTTCTCGGAAGTTCCGGCCGCACAGACGTGGATCGGCGCGGCGGTGATCATCGGCGCGGCCATTATCGGAACCCGCGGTATTACATGGCGACGCAAGCCGCCGGTTGATTAGCCCTGTTCATTTTTGGGGTTCACAAAAATTCTAGATGCACTAATATTTCAGTTGTAGCGACTGATTTTGAAGTCGTGCCTGTTGCCGGAGGGTATGACAGGTGGCTTCGGCACAGACGAAGACGAGACATCACGGCCCCTATGGGTTCACTCGGGAGGAGTGGTATGAAGAGTTTCATCGGCAAACGCGCGATCGCCAGTGGCGTATCGCTCGTGGTGCTTATCGTCATCGTGTTCTTCCTCTCCCGGCTGACGGGCGATCCCACCGACCTCTATCTGCCGATCGACGCGACCACGGAAATGCGCCAGCAATTCCGTGAGATGAACGGTTTCAACGATCCGTTGATCATGCAGTTCGGTCGTTATGTCTCGGATCTTGCACAAGGTAATTTCGGTCAGTCGCTGCGACAGGCCCGTCCTGCCATGGATGTCGTGCTGGAGGCCTTCGTCTGGACCTTCTGGCTGGCTGTCATCACCATGGTGCTGGTCACGATCGCCGCGATCGTCATTGGGTCGCTTGCGGCGTTTCGCGTCGGCGGCATCTTCGACCGTCTTGCCACCTTCTTCTCGTTGATCGGCGCTGCGGCGCCGGATTTCTGGCTGGCCATCGTCGCGATCGTCATTTTCGCCGTCAAACTGCATGTCCTGCCGACATCAGGAACGGGAACTATCTGGCACTGGATCCTGCCGGTCAGCGTCCTGTTCATCCGGCCCTTCGGCCTGATCCTGCAGGTGGTCCGCGGCTCGATGATCAGTGTTCTGTCTTCCGCCTATGTGAAGACGGCCCGCGCCAAGGGGGTCCGCTCGAACTCAATCATCTTCATTCACGGACTGCGCAACGCCATGCTGCCGGTGATCACAGTCATCGGCGACCAGGCGGCCGCCATCTTGAACGGTGCGGTTGTCGTCGAGACGGTGTTTGGCTTTCCCGGCATCGGCAAGCTGATGATCGATTCCATCCTGCTTCGCGATTTCGCCGTCGTGCTGGCCGTCATCATGGTCTCGGCGCTGGCGATCTTCGTCATGAACCTGTTGATCGATATCGCCTATGCGCTGCTCGATCCGCGTATCCGGTATTGAGCGATGACAATGACCGACACACAAATCCTCGCCGAGAAAAAAACAAGCGGCCCAATCGGGCGTTGGCTGACGATGCTGTGGGCGGACAAGCTCGCTTTCTTCGCGGCCCTGTTCCTTTTGATCGTTCTGCTCTGTGCGCTGTTTGGCCCGTTGCTGCTGGAGGCCATCGCCACCAAGCAGAACCTGCGGGGCCGAAATGCGCCGCCGTTCGATATCACCCGCGGATTGCTTTATGTCCTCGGCGCCGATGCGCTGGGCAGGCCGCTTCTTGCCCGTGTCATCGTGGCGGCGCAAAACACCATCCTGGTTGCCGCCGCAGCCGTGCTTGCCTCATCTGTCGTCGGTACGGCGCTCGGTCTGGTCGCAGGTTACAGCCGCTCTTCCGCGGCTCAATGGATCATGCGCCTCGGCGACGTCATCATGTCCTTTCCGTCACTGCTTCTGGCGGTGATCGTGCTCTACATGCTCGAGCCCTCGGTCACCAATATCGTCCTCGTCCTGGCGATCACCCGCATTCCCATCTATCTGCGCACCACGCGTGCCGAGGTGCTGGAAGTGCGCGAGCGGATGTTCGTGCAGGCGGCGAAGGTCATGGGAGCATCGTATTGGCGCATTGTCTTCCATCACATCCTGCCAGTGATCTTCCCCACGCTGGTGACTATCGCGACGCTGGATTTCGCCTTCGTCATGCTCGCGGAATCCTCCCTGTCATTCCTGGGGATCGGCATTCAGGCGCCGGAGATCACCTGGGGTCTGATGGTTGCCCAAGGCCGACCCTATCTCACCAATGCCTGGTGGCTTTCCTTCTGGCCGGGTCTTGCAATCATCCTGACGACGCTGTCGCTGAACCTTCTGTCGAATTGGCTGCGCATCGCACTCGATCCGACGCAACGCTGGCGCCTTGAAATGAGGGGCAGGAAAAATGGCTGAACATCTTTTGGAAGTGCGTGACCTCTCGGTCGAGTTCCACACCGTCAGCGGGACCGTCAAGGCGGTGCAGGATGTCAGCTGGCATCTCGATCGCGGTGAGACGCTGGCGATCCTCGGGGAAAGCGGTTCGGGCAAGTCCGTGTCGGCCTCGGCGATCATGAACCTGATCGACATGCCACCCGGCAAGATCACCAGCGGCACTATCCTCCTCAACGGGCGCGACATGCTGGAAATGACGCCCGAGGAGCGGCGCTCGATCAACGGCGCCAAGATCGCCATGATCTTTCAGGACCCGCTCGCCCATCTCAATCCGGTCTATCCGGTCGGCTGGCAAATCACCGAAATGATGACGACGCATGGTCAGTCGGCGGAGCGCGCCGGTGCAAGGGCGCTCGAATTGATCGGGCGCGTCGGCATAACCGATCCGCAGGCGGCGATGCGAAAATATCCGTTCCAGTTCTCCGGCGGACAGCGGCAGCGCCTGATGATCGCCATGGCAATCGCGTGCAAGCCCGATATCCTGATCGCGGATGAACCCACCACCGCGCTTGATGTTACGGTGCAGGCGCAGGTGCTCGAACTTCTGCAGGAATTGCAGCAGGAAACCGGCATGGGCCTGTTGCTGATCACCCACGATTTGGGCGTCGTTGCCGAGATCGCCGACCGGGTCGTGGTGATGAATTCCGGCTGCGTCGTCGAAACCGGCAATGCGGCCGAAGTCTATCGCAATCCTCAGAACGCTTATACGAAGAAGCTGATAGCCGCCGCACCCGGGAAGGGTGCGATGGCGCAAGAGCGTGACCGGCAGGGCGAACCGCTGCTGCGCGCCATTGGCTTGAAGAAGAGTTTTGGCGCATTCCAGGCGCTGAAGGGCGTGGACTTCGTCATCATGCCCGGCGAGACGGTTGCCGTTGTCGGTGAGAGCGGTTCCGGTAAGTCAACCCTTGCCCGGGCAATCGTTCGCCTCGACGATCCGCAGGAGGGCCAGGTCCTCTACCGCGGCAACGATCTGCTTGCGATGACCCCGCGGGAAATATTCGGGCTGCGTCGCGATTTGCAGATGGTTTTTCAGGACCCGACCCAGTCACTGAACCCGCGGATGAGCGTGTTCCGGTTGATTTCGGAGGCCTGGGTCATTCACCCGGATATCCTGCCGAAAGCGAGATGGAAGGAGAGGGTGGCCGAGTTGCTGGTCAAGGTTGGCCTGAAACCGGATATGGCCGACAGGTATCCACACCAGTTTTCCGGCGGCCAGCGCCAGCGCATCGCGATTGCCCGGGCGCTGGCGATGGAGCCGAAGCTGATCATCTGCGACGAGGCGGTTTCGGCGCTCGACGTGTCGATCCAGGCGCAGGTGATTGCCTTGCTTGAGGGCCTGCGTCGCGAATTCGGCCTGTCCTACCTCTTCATCGCACACGACCTGCCGGTGGTTCGTGATTTCGCCGATCGTGTCATCGTCATGAAGGCCGGCGAGATTGTCGAGGAGGGTCCGGTGGAACAGATCTTCAACGCGCCCTCCCACCCCTACACGCAGGCGCTTCTTGCCGCGAGCCTCGATCCCGATCCGGAGGTTCAGGCCAGCCGACGCGCCGCCCGCCACATACAGGAAGGACTCGTTTCCGCATGAAGCCCGATGTCATCGTCGCCTATCCGCTCCGGCCCCATCAGATGGCGATGCTGGAAGAGACCTACACACTGCACCGGCTGGATCTTGTCAAAGGCGAAGAGCGGGATGCTCTCCTGCGGAAAGCCGGCCCGATCTCTTCCGCGCTGGTCTGCAACGGCCATGTGACGATCGACGAAGCCCTGCTTTCGAAATTGCCGGCATTAAAGCTCGCCGCCTGTTCCTCGGCTGGCTACGACCAGATGGATGTCGAGGCGATGACGCGGCGCGGCATCAAGCTCACCAACACATCCGAGGTGCTGTGCGACGACGTTGCCGACATGGCATTGCTTCTGATGCTGGCGGCACGCCGGCGCCTGCCGGAAGGCGATCGCTATGTGCGCTCCGGCGACTGGGGGCAAAAGGGCATGATGCCGCTGACGACATCGACCTCTGGCAAGAAGGCCGGGATCGTCGGTCTCGGTCGCATAGGAATGGCGATTGCCAAGCGATGCGAAGCTGTCGGGCTGACGGTCGGCTATTATGGGAGGACGAAGAAAGCCGGCAACGATTTTGCCTATTTCGACGCACCGGTGAAACTGGCCGACTGGGCCGATATCCTGATCGTCGCAACCCCTGGCGGCCCCTCGACCGAAGGACTGATATCAGCGGACGTGCTGAATGCGCTCGGGCCGACTGGCAGCTTCATCAACATTGCCCGGGGCACCGTGGTCGATGAGCCGGCCTTGATCAAGGCCTTGCAGGAAAGGCGGATCGCGTCGGCCGGCATCGATGTCTACCTCAACGAACCTAATCCCGATCCGCGCTTTGCAGCGCTCGACAACGTTGTGCTCTATCCCCACCATGCCAGCGGTACCGAGGAAACGCGCAACGGGATGGCGCAATTGACGGTCGACAACCTTGCCGCCTTCTTCGCAGGCAGGCCGCTGCTGACGCCGGTCAATTGACGCCGGCAAAACCCGCGGCGCGGCAGATCACACGAAATAGTCCGGGAACTCCTTCCGCATGTCTTCCACTTTTGCGACGGTGCGGCTGAGATGCTCGCGGATCGCATCGACCGCGCCCTGTTCGTCGCGAGCCGCGATCGCATCGATGATGGCGTGGTGCCCATCGAGAATGCTCGCGATCTTGCCCTTTTCGGGCAGATGCAGACGACGAATGCGCTCGAGATGACCGGACCGCTCACGTATCAATTGGTGGAGGCTGCTGCGCTTGGCGCCTGCGAACAACGTCTGGTGAAAGAGTTCGTCGAGCTCCTGGAAGATCGCGATCTGATCGGCGTCGTCAGCGACTGCCGACTGCATCTTGATGATCGACCGGGCGCGCGTGATGACGCTCGGATCTGGATCCGGATCGGTTGCGAGGCGGCGGCAAACCTCCGTTTCCAGCGCCACGCGAAGGAAATGTGCCTCGTAAATTTGCAGGACGTCGATCCTGGTCACCACAGTGCGGGATTGCGGGTAAATGCGAACCAGACCCTCCTGTTTGAGAAGCTGCAATGCGTCCCTGATGGGAGTCTGGCTGACTTCATAAGTCTCCGTAAGCTCGGTGCGCGACAACGTGGTGTCTGGCGGTAGCTGAATGGTGATGATGCGCTTTCGCAGATCATCATAGACCCGCTGGACCGTGCTGCCGGCCACGACCGGAAAACCGGGTGCAGTCAGGCCGAATGTGGAGGCGAACTGGGAATTCATGGTGAGGCATCCTTTTCAGTCCATTCATAGCTTTGCACGACCTAATGCACAAGAACGCAAACTTTCCATTGATATATATGTCAAACTAAAATATCAGTTGGTGCAAACGCTGAGATAAACAAGCGAAAAGGTGGGAGAGAGCCGTGACCGCAAGGAAAACCTACGAGCAATTGCGGTCGGCCCGATGGATGCTGCCGGATGATCAGCGCTCGTTCGGCCACCGGTCCCGGACCATGCAGATGGGTTACGCACCGGAGGACTGGCAGGGAAAGCCGATCATTGCCGTGATCAACACCTGGTCCGATGCCCAGCCGTGCCACATGCATTTCCGTGAACGCGCCGAATGGGTGAAGCGCGGAATTCTTCAGTCGGGTGGGTTCCCCATGGAACTGCCTGCTCTTTCCCTTTCCGAAAACTTCGTCAAGCCGACGACGATGCTCTACCGCAACATGCTGGCGATGGAGACCGAGGAGCTGCTGCGCAGCCATCCTGTCGATGGCGCCGTTCTGATGGGCGGCTGCGACAAGACGACACCCGGCCTTGTCATGGGCGCAACTAGCATGGGCATTCCCTTCATTTATCTCCCCGCCGGCCCGATGCTTCGCGGCAACTATGCCGGCAAGACGCTAGGCTCCGGTACCGACGGCTTCAAATACTGGGACGAGCGGCGCGCCGGCACGATCACCCAGGAGGAGTGGCAGGGCATCGAAGGCGGAATCGCCCGCAGCTACGGCCATTGCATGACCATGGGCACGGCGTCGACGATGACGGCCATCGCAGAGGCTATGGGGTTGACGCTGCCGGGCGCATCCTCGATCCCGGCAGCCGACGCCAACCACCAGCGCATGTCGGCGGCCTGTGGCCGCCGTATCGTCGATATGGTGTGGGAGGATCTGACGCCGGAACAGATCATCACTCCGGCGGCCGTCGACAATGCCGTCACGGTTGCTATGGCGACCGGCTGCTCCACCAATGCCATCATTCACCTGATCGCCATGGCGCGGCGCGCCGGCGTCCCGTTGGAGCTCGACGATCTCGATCGCATCGGTCGCACGACGCCGGTTCTCGCCAACATCCGGCCTTCCGGTTCGACCTACCTGATGGAGGATTTCTTTTATGCGGGTGGCCTGCGCGCCCTGATGAAGCAGCTCGGCGACAGGCTGGATCCAACCGCGATTACCGTGACGGGAAAACCCTTGGTGGATGGTCTCGACCAGGTGAAGATCTACAATGACGACGTTATCCGGCCATTGTCGAACCCGGTCTATCACGAAGGTTCGCTGGCCGTGCTCAAGGGGAACCTCTGTCCCGACGGCGCAGTTATCAAACCAGCGGCCTGCGACCCGAAATTCCATCGCCATTGCGGCCCGGCGCTGGTCGCCGACAGTTATGCGGAGATGAAGAAGATCATCGATGATCCCGAATATCCGCTGACGCCGGACACGGTTCTCGTTTTACGCAATGCCGGCCCGCAGGGTGGACCGGGCATGCCGGAATGGGGCATGATCCCGATGCCGAAGGCGCTGTTGAAGCTCGGCCTGCGCGACATGGTACGCATCTCGGACGCCCGCATGTCCGGAACCAGTTTTGGCGCCTGCGTGCTGCATGTCGCACCGGAATCTTATGTTGGCGGGCCTCTGGCACTGCTGAAAACGGGGGACATGGTCGAGCTCGATATTCCGGCACGCAGTCTGAATATGCTGGTTTCCGAAGAAGAAATGACAGCGCGGCGGGTCGCCTGGGTGGCGCCGACGCGGCATTACGAGCGCGGTTACGGCTTTATGTTCTCCAGCCATATCGAGCAGGCAGACAAAGGCTGCGACTTTGATTTCCTGACGACGGAATTCGGTGGCAAGACGCCGGAACCGGCTATCAACTGAGGCACCACGATGTTTGATCCCAATCGACGCACGATCCCCGCACAGCCGCCCAAGGCTGGCTTCGCTGCCGGTCCGTCCAAGCTGGACGCTATCCGATCGGTCACCCTGTCGCTCGTTTACCTGCCGTTGGCGCGGCCGATCAGCGATGCCAAGGTGTTGACGGGCCGGCAGAAGCCGCTGACCCAGGTGGCTTTTCTGTTTTGCGAGATCGTCTCCGAGGATGGCCATAGTGGGCTTGGTTTCAGTTACTCGAAGCGGGCAGGCGGACCTGCCCTTTATGCACATGCCTGCGAGCTTGCCGACAACCTGATTGGCGAAGACCCCAACGATACCGCGCGCATCTGGGACAAGCTCTGCTGGGCCGGGGCCTCGGTCGGCCGCTCCGGCATTGCAACCCAGGCAATCGCCGCCATCGACATCTGCCTCTGGGACCTGAAGGCCAAACGCGCCGGCCTGCCGCTTGCAAAACTGCTTGGCGCCCATCGCGACAGTGTTGCCTGCTACAACACCTCCGGTGGCTTCCTGTCATCAAGCGTCGAGGAAATCCGCGATGCCATCGACCATTCGATCGCCGCCGGTATCGGCGGCATCAAGATCAAGGTCGGACAGCCGGACCCGATGATCGACCTTCGCCGGCTTGATGCCGTGACCAGCCATATCGATGGCCGTGTTCCGCTGATGGTCGATGCAAATCAGCAATGGGACCGCACGACGGCCTTGCGCTTCGGCCGGATGGTCGAGCCGCTCAATCTTGAATGGATCGAAGAGCCGCTGGACGCCTATGATGCCGAGGGCCATGCGGCACTGGCACGCGAACTCGCCACGCCGATCGCCACCGGCGAAATGCTGGCAAGCGCCGACGAGCACATGGCGCTGATCCGGGCCGATGCCGTCGACTTCATTCAGCCCGATGCGCCGCGGGTGGGTGGCATCACGCCCTTTTTGCGCATCTGCACACACGCCGAGGCGAAACGTATGCGCCTGGCGCCGCATTTCGCCATGGAAATCCATCTGCACCTGGCCGCCGCCTATGCGCATGAGCCGTGGGTAGAGCATTTCGATTGGCTTGCGCCACTGTTCAACGAACAACTCGATATCAGGGACGGTCGGATGATCGTGCCGGCCCGTCCGGGGCTTGGTTGCAGCCTGACGGGCAAAACCCGTGACTGGACCGTGGAAACCCGCAGCTTCGGCGTCTGAACGAGAACGAGGAGAAGGAAATATGAACCCCGCAACCCGTGAAAAGCTGATGGGCGTCTCCGTCGCGACGCTCTGTTCGGCACTGTTCAAGCGCGGCCTGAGAAACCAGACGGTCCAGGATGTTCGGCCGGTGCAGCCGAAGGGCCGCAATATGGTCGGACCGGCCTTCACGCTGCGTTACATGCCGGCGCGCGAAGACCGCAACGCGATGAACGTCTTTCGGAACCCGAAACATCCGCAACGGCTTGCCATCGAGACTTGCCCGGAAGGCTCTGTTCTGGTGATGGACAGCCGCAAGGATCCGCGCGCAGCCTCTGCCGGCGACATACTGATTACCCGCCTGATGATGCGCGGCGGCGGCGGCGTCGTCACCGATGGCGGCTTCCGGGACGCCATGACGATCGGCGGCCTTGATATTCCCGCCTATCACAATCGTCCCTCCAGCCCGACGAACCTCACGCTCCACGAGGCAATCGACATCAATGTGCCGATAGGCTGTGGGGATGTTGCGGTCTTCCCGGGCGACATCATGGTTGGCGACGACGACAGCGTGATCGTCATCCCTGCCGAGATCGCCGACGAGATCGCCGATGAAGCGGTCGAGATGACCGCTTACGAGGATTTCGTGACGGAACGCGTCAAGCAAGGCCACACGATCATAGGCCTCTACCCTGCCACCGACGAAAGCAATCTGACGCTCTTTGCCGAATGGCGGAAATTGAATGGCCGCTAGAGCATGATGCCGAAAGGTGTGAGCGGTTTTCGGACGACATCATGCTCTAACTATTTAATAACAGGATTCAGATTTTAGGCCGACTTCGCCGAAAATCATCCTGTTCTAAGGCGGCGCATCTTGAACAACACTTCAAGCATCAGGACGGAGCGAGGCTCCGCCGAGGAGAATAACAATGAGCTGGACCCCTTCAGGCAGGCATTTCATCGCCGGCGAGTGGATCGCCGGAACGACGACATTTCGCTCCGAGCCGGCGCATGGGCAGGCACATGACTTTGCTGTTGGCACAACGGAACTGGTCGACCGCGCCTGCCGCGCTGCCGAAGCTGCTTTTGCAGCATTTTCGGCAACGACACGCGAGGAACGCGCCATCTTCCTCGAGGCAATCGCCGAGGAGATCGACAAGCGCGGCGAGGCCGTCACCCTCATCGGAACGCAGGAAACCGGGCTTCCAGAGGGCCGGCTCAACGGCGAACGCGCTCGCACCACCGGCCAACTCAGACTGTTTGCCGACCATATCCGCAAGGGCGCGCATCTTGACGCCCGCGTCGATGCGGCCCAACCCGATCGGCAACCGGCGCCGCGGCCCGAGATCCGTCTGGTACAACGGCCGATCGGGCCGGTCGCCGTATTCGGCGCCTCGAATTTTCCGCTTGCATTCTCGACGGCCGGCGGTGATACGGCGGCCGCGCTTGCGGCGGGCTGCCCGGTCGTGGTGAAGGGACATTCAGCCCATCCCGGCACAGGTGAGATCATTGCCGAAGCGATTGCCGCTGCTATCGAGCGCACTGGAATGGCGGCCGGCGTCTTCAGCCTGATCCAGGGGGGCCGCCGTGATGTCGGAACGGCTCTGGTGACTCATCCGGCCATCAAAGCCGTTGGCTTTACCGGCTCGCTTGCCGGCGGTCGCGCGCTCTTCGACCTTTGCGCCCAACGCCCTGAGCCGATCCCCTTTTTCGGGGAACTCGGCAGCGTTAATCCGATGTTCCTGCTACCGGCCGCTACCGCTGCCCGGGCGGAGGCAATCGGTTCCGGCTGGGCCGGTTCACTGACGCTTGGTGCCGGCCAGTTCTGCACCAACCCTGGTATCGCCGTCGTCGTCGACGGGCCGGAGGCGGACAAGTTCACCAGTGCTGCCAAGTCGGCTCTTGAAAAGGTGGCACCGCAGACGATGCTGACCAAAGGCATCGCCACCGCCTATCACGAAGGTGTCGACCGGATGCGGGCAAGCAATGCGGTCGCGCCGGTTCTCACCGCAGAGAATGCTGGCCGCGACGCAGCGCCGAACCTGTTCGAGACCAACGGCTCGGCCTGGCTTGCCGATCACTCGCTCAGCGATGAGGTGTTCGGCCCTCTCGGCCTTGTCGTGCGCGTCGGCTCGCCTGAAGAGATGGTCGCCCTTGCCGAAAGCTTTCAGGGACAGCTGACCGCGACGATCCACATGGACGACGCCGATCTTGACCTTGCCCGCGACCTGCTGCCGATCCTTGAAAGAAAGGCGGGCAGATTGCTGGTCAATGGCTTCCCAACCGGCGTCGAGGTTGTCGATTCCATGGTGCATGGCGGACCCTATCCGGCCTCGACCAATTTCGGCGCGACCAGCGTCGGGACCATGTCGATCCGCAGGTTTTTGCGCCCCGTCGCCTATCAGAATTTCCCCGCCGACCTATTGCCGCAAGACCTGCGCAACTGAAACCGAGGAGTATAAAATTGATCGCCCCGACAGAACTTCGCGAGATCATTCGCAACGGCCTGCTGTCCTTTCCCGTCACCCCTTTCGATGCCGAGGACCGGTTTGCCCCCAGGCCGTTTTCAGCGCATCTGGAATGGTTGTCATCCTACCCCGTTGCCGGCCTGATCGTTGCCGGCGGCACCGGTGAGCTGTTCTCGCTGACGCCAGGCGAAGTGGTTGAGGTGGTAAAGGCCGCCCGCGCCGTGTCCGGCGATGCGCCTGTTATTGCCGGATGCGGCTACGGCACGCGCATTGCCTGCGACATGGCTCGCGAGATCGAGGCAGCAGGTGGCGACGGCATTCTTCTGCTGCCGCATTACCTGACCGAGGCGCCGGCAGATGGCATTGCCGCGCGTGTACGAGCCGTTTGCAAGGCCACCAATATGGGCGTTATCGTCTATAATCGTGGCCAGGCGCGGGTTTCAGCCGAGCAGCTTGCTCAGCTTGCCGACGAATGCCCAAATCTGATCGGCTTCAAGGACGGTACCGGCGACATCGATACGGTGCGCCGTGTCACGATCGCGCTCGGGGACCGGCTTTCCTATATTGGCGGCATGCCGACACATGAACTGTTTGCCCAGGCCTATCGCGGAGCCGGCATGCCGACCTATTCCTCGGCGGTCTTCAATTTCGTGCCTGAAACGGCACTGAAATTTCACAAGGCATTCCTTGCCGGTGACGACGCGGCCTGTGAGCAGATGCTGCGCGATTTCTATTATCCCTTTGCCCGTATCCGCGATCGCAAGGCCGGTTATGCGGTTTCCGCGGTCAAGGCAGGCGTGCGTTTGCGCGGCTTCGAGGCGGGACCGGTGCGGGCGCCGCTGACGGATCTTACCGATGAGGAAGTCGAGATGATGCGCGAACTGATTGCTTCGGCAAGGTAAAATTTCGCATCCCAGCCACGGTTGAAGGCTCCGCGCTTCGGAGCGTCAGGGTTGAAGGCCGTCATTAACTAGTATATTAGTGCACTTGTGCTTTTGCGAAACTACTGAGGAGATAGATGCCGGGGCACCGGAAACGGGACGCAGTTCACTGTGAGGAGCGCCAAAGGCGCATGGGAGGAGAACGATATGAAATTGCATTTGTTAGCTGCCTGCTTTTCAACAACGGTGCTCGCGCTGAGCGACGGCTCGGCTCACGCTGAGGATGCCAAGAGCAACGTCACTGTTGTGCTTGCCGAAACCGTCGATGTCGTCGAGCCCTGCATGGCAGCGCGCCAGGACGTCGGCCGGGTCATTTCTGAAAACGTCAACGAGATGCTGGTGGAATTCGACTACGTCAATGGCGGCCTCAAACCCCGCCTGGCGACGGAATGGTCGAAGATCGACGACGACACCTGGGAGTTCAAGCTGCGCCCGAATGTCAAATGGCACGATGGCAAGCCGTTCACCGCCAAAGATGTCCAGTTCACCATCGAGCGCAACAAGAACAAGAAGCTCAGCTGTGAGACCGGCGGCAAATATTTCGGCGGCACGGAGTTCAACTTCGAGACGCCGGATGCCAACACGATCCGTATTACGACAAAGCCGGCGCAGCCAATTCTTCCGCTTCTGATGACGGTGATGGCTGTGGAATCGGCCGAGGCGACACCAGCCGACGAATTCACCCGCAAGCCGATTGGCACCGGACCCTATACCTTCGACAAATGGGATATCGGCCAGTCGATCGTGCTGAAGCGCAATCCGGAATATTGGGGCGAGAAGCCGCAGGTTGAACAGGCGACCTATCTGTTCCGCTCCGACAGCGCCGTTGCTGCGGCCATGGTCGATGCCGGCGAAGCCGATATCGTTCCGGCCGTATCCGTACAGGATGCCACCAACAAGGAAACCGATTTCGCCTATCCGAATTCCGAAACGACATCGCTGCGCATCGATACGCGTGCAGCACCCCTCAACGATCGGCGCATCCGCGAAGCGATGAACCTCGCCATCGATCGGCAGGCGATGCTCGGAACGCTGTTTCCCGAACAGGCGAAGATAGCGACGCAGCTCGTCGTACCCACAACGATCGGCTACAATCCCGATATCCCCGCCTGGCCCTATGATCCCGAAAAAGCGAAAGCACTGGTCGAAGCGGCGAAAGCTGACGGCGTTCCGGTCGATCGCGAGATCCGCATCATCGGTCGCAACGGGCAATATCCAAACGCCACCGAAGCGATGGAAGCGATGATGGCAATGCTTCAGGAAGTCGGCTTGAACGTGAAGCTCGACATGTATGACGTTTCCGTGTGGAACGGCTATTTCGTTGCACCCTTTGTCGCCGATTCCGGTCCGACGCTGACCCAGTCGCAACACGATAATGCGACCGGCGATCCCGTTTTCACCGCATTCGTGAAATACGCGACCGACGGCTCCCACTCCATGGTCCGGGATCCCGCTGTCGACGCGCTGATCGCCAAGGCGACGTCTGCCACCGGCGACGAACGCACAAAGCTCTGGAAGGAGCTGTTCGCCAAAGTGAACACCGAGATCATCGCGGACATCCCGATGTTTCACATGGTGGGGTTCACCCGCGTCTCGCCGCGTCTCGACTTCAAGCCGACGATCGCGACGAATTCCGAACTGCAGCTCTCGCAAATCCGCTTCAAGTAAGCCGGCAAGCCGAACTTAGGCACGGGTCGCTCGCAAATAGCGCCCCGTGCTTTCCATGACCTGACGGAGGGATAGCTATGCCCCTGATTGACCGCATTGCCCTGACCCAATTCGCCGAGCAGATATTGACCCGTGCGGGCATGGAGCCCGACAAGGCCGAAACAACTGCCGCCGTCCTGGTGGAGGGCGACATGATCGGCCACGAAACGCATGGTGTCAGCCTTCTGAACTGGTATGTCGAGGCGTTGGAAGACGGCTCGCTGGCGAAGTCTGGCAGCTATGAGGTGGTCAATGACCGCGGCGCGGCCTTTGTTTGGGACGGCAAATCCTTGCCCGGCGCATGGCTGCTGACCAAGGCGATCGACCAGGCCTGCGAACGCGTCGGCGATTATGGCGTCGTCACCGCCGCGATCCGCAACTGTCACCATACCTGCGCTCTTTCCGCCTTCATGCGGCAGGTGACCGAACGGGGCCTCATAGTGCAGCTGTCGGTGTCGCATCCCGCTGCAAGCCGCGTTGCGCCCTATGGCGGCACGAAGCCGCTCCTGACGCCCAACCCGATGGCTGCCGGTTTCCCGACATCTGCGGATCCGATCCTGATCGACGTCTCGGCCTCGATCACCACCACGACCATGACGCAAAACCTGGCCAAGGCCGGCAAGAAATTTCCGGAGGCCTGGGCTTTCACCGCCGCAGGCGAGCCGACCGATGATCCGCGCGAGGTGACCGAACGTGGTGGGACGATGATGCCTCTCGGCGGTCAGCTGAAGGGCCACAAGGGCTTTGGGCTCGGGCTGATCGTCGAATTGCTGGGGCAGGGGCTTTCCGGCAAGGGACGGGCGAACGCGCCGGCCGGTGTCTTTTCGCAAAGCGCCTTCCTTCAGGTCATTGACCCCGCCTTTTTCGCCGGGCTGGATGCCTTCACGGCGCAGTCTGATTTTCTCGCCTCTGCATGCCGCAGCAATCCTCCCGCGCCCTGGAACAATGGCCCCGTTCGCATGCCAGGTGACAGCGCAGCGCGAAGGCGCCGCGCGGCCTTGGAAGAGGGCGTGCCGGTCGGCGATGCACCTTGGCAGAAGCTTTGTAAACATGCCGAAATTCTCGGCTTGCCTATTCCCGACGTCGCCGCATGCCCATGAAGCGTTGACAACCCTGGTCAGCTCAGGTCTACTGGTCCACTAACCGGACCAGTAGACCTGAGCGCGGGGGAGGGCAAAGGCAATGGATGTTCGAGCAATGCTCGAAGACGACGTTGCAGCGCTTGGTGGAGCGCCGAAGAAGTCGATGAAAGACTTCGTCGTCCAGAAGATTGCGACCTTCATTGCCACCGGCATCCTTAAAGTGGGCGATCCGCTGCCCAGCGAACGTGAACTCGCCTCCGCACTCTCGGTCAGCCGCGAGACCGTCCGTGGCGCGATCCTTATCCTTTCCACCCACGGCATTCTCTCGGTTGTGCACGGAACGCGCACGGTGGTGGCATCAGAAGACGTCGGCGAACTGGCTGTCCAGGCTGCGCGGTATCGCGACATCGCGGCCTACAGTCTCGACAATGTTCATGAGGCGCGGCTTCTTATCGAAGCACAGGTCGTCAGGGCTGCCACGCTCAAGATGGAGCCTTCAACCCTTGATTATCTCCACAAGTCGATCGCAGCACAGGAAGCCGCCTGTGACGATCCTGTTCGTTTTTTGATATGTGACCGGGAATTTCACACCGCTATCTACCGCTCCAGCGGCAACGCGGTGCTGGCTGATATGGCCGCCGATCTTTATTCCTATCTTCTGAGCCACCGAAGGCGCGTTGTATCGCAGCCTGGCAGTATCGCCACCAGCATCGCCGATCACCGGATGATCCTCGCCGGCTTGGAGACGCGGGATCCGGATGCCGCTGCCGCTGCCTTCGCGGTCCACGAAACCCGTATTTATACGACGACCAAGCTGCTCTTTTCGTAGCTCGCAGGGAGGCGAAACACGATGCATATTCTCATTATCGGGGCGGGAGGAATGATCGGCCGGAAGCTTGCTGCCACACTGGGGCGCAGCGGCTCACTCGGCGGCCATGCGATCACACGCATGACGCTCGCCGATGTCACGGCGCCGCCGGTACCCGCCGGCGTCTCCGGGTCGGTGGAAGCACTGGCTGCCGACATTTCCGAAAGCGGTGCGGCGGAAGCCCTCGCGGCTCGCCGGGCCGATGTGATTTTCCATCTCGCCGCGATTGTTTCCGGCGAAGCCGAGCGCAATTTCGACCTCGGCTATCGGGTCAATCTCGATGGTACGCGAGCGCTGTTGGAAGCGATCCGTCGGGAAGGAACCCGCCAAGCCTATGTTCCCCGGTTCGTATTCTCCTCATCGATCGCGGTCTATGGCTCGCCGTTTCCCGATCCCATTCCCGACGATTACGTGCTCGCACCTCTCACCAGCTACGGAGTCCAGAAGGCGATATCCGAGCTTCTGCTTGCCGACTATTCGCGGCGCGGCTTCATTGACGGCGTCGGAATTCGGTTGCCGACCATCGTCATCCGGCCTGGCGCACCGAATGCTGCCGCATCGGGCTTCTTTTCTGGAATCCTTCGTGAACCGCTCGCGGGCCAGCGGGCTGTACTTCCGGTCGAAGAGACCGTCAAACACTGGCTGGCGAGCCCGCGTTCCGCCGTCAAATTCCTGATCCATGCTGCGACCCTCGACACATCGGCGCTGGGTGTTCGGCGCACGCTCACCATGCCGGGCGTTGCCGCCACCGTTGCCGACCAGATTGCCGCCTTGAGCCGCGCTGCTGGTCCCCAGGCGGCGGACTTGATTGATCGTCGCCGCGACGAGGTCATTGAAAAGATCGTCGACGGATGGCCGAAGTCCTTTGCGCCGGAACGCGCGACGCAACTGGGTTTCGTCGCGGAAACCACCGTCGACGAGTTGATTGAGGTCTACCTCGACGAAGACGCTCCGGGTGCGTCCGGATGAGATCAAACTGGGCTAACGCCGTCGCATGGGAGGAAAATCCCGACCGGGCAGGCCCACAGATGCGGGATTGAAGCGGCCGAGGGCCTAGAGGAGATGACGGCCGCGGCCAAGATATACGAAAATACGAATACATAGCATGTAGCGCTCGATTTCTGGGAGGAGTGAGTATGGCAGGCGTTCAATTCGCGGATGTGCGGAAATCATTCGGGGCATTTCCGGTCATCAAAGGCGTGGACATCGACATTGCCGACGGGGAGTTCGTGATCCTGGTCGGCCCGTCGGGTTGTGGCAAATCCACTCTTCTGCGGATGCTGGCGGGACTTGAAAACATTTCCGGCGGTGAGATCAAGATCGGCGGGCGTGTCGTCAACACGCTGCCGCCCAAGGACCGCGACATCGCCATGGTGTTCCAGAACTATGCGCTCTATCCGCATATGACGGTGCAGCAGAACATGGGCTTCTCGCTGATGCTGAACAAGGCGCCGAAGGCGGAAGCCGAAAAGCGGGTGAAATATGCGGCCGGCATCCTGGGTCTCGACAAATTGCTCGACCGTTATCCGCGCCAGCTTTCCGGCGGCCAGCGCCAGCGTGTCGCCATGGGGCGGGCGATCGTGCGTGATCCGGAAGTCTTCCTGTTCGACGAACCGCTATCCAACCTCGATGCGAAGCTGCGCGTCGCCATGCGCGCCGAGATCAAGGAACTGCACCAGCGGCTGAAAACGACGACGGTCTACGTCACCCACGACCAGATTGAGGCCATGACCATGGCCGACAAGATCGTCGTCATGCATGACGGCGTCGTCGAGCAGATCGGCACGCCGCTCGAGCTCTACGACAAACCCGCCAATCTCTTCGTTGGCGGTTTCATCGGCTCACCGGCGATGAACATGATCAAGGGCAGGCTCGACCCCGAAAACCCTACAAGTTTCAAGGCGCCTGACGGCACGGCGCTCCCGGTTTCCAATCCGCCGGCCGACGCCATGGGCCGCGACCTCGTCTACGGGCTTCGCCCGGAATACATCCTGCTCGATGCCAATGGCCTGCCCGGTGAAATCGTGGTGATCGAGCCGACCGGCTATGAGACGCATCTCATCCTCAGGCTCGGCGGCAGCGATCTCAGCTGTGTCTTCCGCGAACGCGTCAGCGCGCGACAAGGCGAGACCCTGCGCGTTGCGATCGACGCCGCACATGTTCACCTCTTCGATGCCGAGAGCGGCCGGAGATTGACCGACTGACGCCGTCCGGCGGCTGCGCGGGGGCGGAGGAACCCCCGTCACCCGCCGGTCGGCTGCACCCTGGTCCAGGGATGCAAGGACCGTCGTTCACCAAGCGGGAGGTGAATGGCGGAGAGTTCGCCCCCGCTGTTTGAAGAGGAGGAATATCATGAGGATTAAGAGACGTGACTTTCTTGCCGCCTCGGCTGCCGTCGCCGGCGCCGCCGGCCTGGGCATTCGGCCATCCCTAGCGCAGGCCGAACCGACCTATACACCGGAAAGCGGCGCCAGCCTTCGCCTGCTGCGCTGGACACCCTTCGTCAAGGGCGACGAGGAGGCCTGGCTTGCCAACACCAAGAAATTCACCGAAGCGACCGGCGTCGAGGTACGTATCGACAAGGAAAGCTGGGAAGATATCCGCCCGAAGGCGGCCGTTGCGGCCAATGTCGGCTCCGGCCCGGACCTCATCATGTGCTGGTTCGATGACGCCCACCAATATCCCGACAAGCTGGTCGACCTGACCGAGCTCGCCAACTATCTCGGCAACAAGTATGGCGGCTGGTATGACGGTGTGAAGGGCTATGCCGCACGCGGCGACACCTTCATCGCCATGCCGCTGACCGCAATCGGCAATGCTGTGGTCTATCGCGACACGCACGTCAAGGCGGCCGGTTTCAGCGAGTTCCCGAAAGACACCGCAGGCTTCCTCGAGCTTTGCAAGGCGATGAAAGCCAAGGGCACGCCGGCCGGCTTCCCGCACGGTAAGGCCGTCGGCGACGGCAACAACTACGCCCATTGGCTGCTTTGGAGCCACAACGGCATGATGGTCGACGAAGGCGGCAAGGTGACGATCAACAGCCCGGAAACGCTGGCATCAATCAACTATGCCAAGGAGCTCTACGCGACCTTCATTCCGGGCACGGAAAGCTGGCAGGACGTCAACAACAACCGCGCCTTCCTCGCTGGCCAGGTCTCGCTGATCGCCAACGGCGTCTCGGTCTATTACACCGCCAAGAACGACCCGAAGCTCGCCGAGATCGCCAAGGACATCCGCACGACGAACTTCCCGATCGGTCCTGTCGGCAAGAGCGTCGAGCTTTGCCAGACGAGCTCGCTGCTTCTCTTCAAGCACACCAAATATCCGGAAGCCGCGAAGGCCTACATCAAGTTCATGATGGAAGCCGACCAGATGAATGCCTGGATCCAGGGCTCCAGCGCCTATTGCTGCCAGCCGCTCAAGGCTTTCGCCAAGAACCCGATCTGGACATCCGACCCGATCCACGCGCCTTATGCGCGTGCCTCGGAAAAGTTGCGTCCGAACGGCTATGCGGGACCACTAGGTTATGCCTCGGCAGCGACCATGGCCGATTACGTTCTGGTCGACATGTATGCGGCGGCCGTCACCGGCCAGATGTCGCCCGAAGATGCGATGAAGGAAGCTGAACGCCGGGCAAACCGCTACTATCGCGTCTGAGCCACGCTTCAAAGCAAGCGGTGTGCCGGCCGTCGGCATGCCGCAAGTCCTCTGCGAGTTCAAACGCAATCTGGGAGATAGGCAATGTCGATGGTGAATTCGGAGGACAGGCGTGGGCCGATCTCTTCGCTCCTACAGAACAACAATGTGCTCGGCTTCCTGTTCATGCTGCCGGCGGCCGTGTTCCTCGTCTGCTTTCTCACCTATCCGCTGGGGCTCGGCGTCTGGCTCGGCTTCACCGATACGAGAATCGGCCGCGACGGCGTCTTCATCGGGCTGGAGAACTACCAGTTCCTGATGGACGACAGCGTCTTCTGGCTGTCGGTCTTCAACACCATTCTCTATACCTCCGTCGCCTCGGTGCTGAAATTCGCGCTCGGCCTTTGGCTGGCGATGCTGCTCAACCAGCACCTGCCGTTCAAATCCTTCTTCCGGGCAATCGTGCTGCTTCCCTGGGTGGTGCCGACGGTGCTTTCGGCACTGGCCTTCTGGTGGATCTATGATTCCCAATTTTCGATCATCTCCTGGTCGCTGATGCAGCTGGGGATGATCAGCGGACCAATCAACTTCCTCGGCGATCCCATCAATGCGCGCACATCCGTCATCGTCGCCAATGTCTGGCGCGGCATTCCGTTCGTGGCGATCTCGCTGCTTGCCGGCCTGCAGACGATTCCGGCGTCGCTGCAGGAGGCTGCTTCGCTCGACGGCGCCACGAGCTGGCAGCGTTTTCGCTATGTAACATTGCCGATGCTGACGCCGATCATCGCCGTGGTGATGACCTTCTCGGTACTCTTCACCTTTACGGATTTCCAGCTGATCTACGTGCTGACCAAGGGGGGACCCGTCAACGCGACGCATCTGATGGCGACGCTCTCGTTCCAGCGCGGCATTCCGGGCGGCCAACTCGGCGAGGGTGCGGCCATCGCCGTCGCCATGGTGCCCTTCCTGCTCGGCGCAATCATGTTCAGCTTCTTCGGCCTGCAACGGCGCAAATGGCAGCAGGGCGGCCAGGATTAGGGCCACGGCTAGGGCCAAATTGGGGTTAGGGAGAGTGATGATGTCGATAAATTCAAACGCCGCCGATCAGGTCGTGACCGACAATGCCGAAGGCATGAGCTATCTGAACCGGCTGCCGCGGCGGATCGTGATGCTCTACCTGCCGATGGCCGTCTTCGTCTTCGTGCTGCTCTTCCCGTTCTACTGGATGGCGATCACCGCAGTGAAGCCGAACGAGCAGCTGACCGACTATAGCAATTACAGCCCCTTCTGGGTGGTCGGGCCAACGCTCGATCATATCAAATATCTGTTCTTCGAGACGTCCTATCCGGGCTGGCTGTGGAACACGATGCTGGTGGCGGTCTGCTCCACCTTTCTCTCGCTGGTAGCCTCGGTCTTCGGCGCCTATGCCATCGAGCGTGTCCGCTTCACCGGCTCGCGTTCAGTCGGCCTGGTGATCTTCCTTGCCTATCTCGTGCCGCCGTCGATCCTCTTCATCCCGCTTGCCTTCATCGTATTCAAGCTCGGGATCTACGACTCGCGGCTGGCGCTGATCTTCACCTACCCGACCTTCCTCATTCCCTTCTGCACCTGGCTGCTGATGGGCTATTTTCGGTCGATCCCATTCGAGCTGGAGGAAAGCGCGCTGGTGGATGGCGCCAATAGATGGCAGATTCTCACCAAGATTATCCTGCCGCTCGCGGTGCCAGGGCTGATCTCAGCCGGCATCTTCGCCTTCACGCTGTCCTGGAACGAATTCATCTATGCGCTGACTTTCATCCAGTCGTCGGAAAACAAAACCATTCCGGTCGGGGTGCTGACCGAATTGGTGCGCGGCGATGTCTTCGAATGGGGAGCACTGATGGCAGGTGCGCTGTTCGGCTCGCTCCCGGTGGTCATCCTCTACTCGTTCTTCGTGGACTACTACGTCTCATCGATGACCGGGGCGGTGAAAGAGTGAGAGCCTAGCGCGGGCACGCCCGGTAGGAACGATAGGCGTGTCCGCAGCTTAAATGGGATCAGTGGCGTTCCCATCATGTATCGAAACCTCGTCTTGCCGAGATCGAATAATTGTAAATTGCCGCGTAACTCGTCGATACGAGCAGCGGAAATGCGATGGTCTTGAGTATTTCCGGTGTACCGGTCGCCGCATGGATCGCCACCAGAATGCTGGCTGAGCCGAGACAAGCAATGAGAGGCGGCGCCCAAAATCGTACCGATCCGACGAAGCGCTTTGAAAGCCAGTCGATCACAGATTTCAGGAAAAGCGTCAGGCAGGCGGATATCGCACCCTGCACAAGGCCAGCATAGAGCGGCAATGGCATGGCGTGTCCAAGATTGGCCAAAACCGCCCAGCTGCCCATTGCCAAAAAGGCGAAGAGAACATGGACAACGCCGCTGCGGAGAAGCCGGTGCAGTCCATTCGGCATCACAGCGACCACCCGTAGCGATGGATGGGCGCCGAGAAGACGAGGAAATCCAGCCTGTCGATCAACACGATCACCTTGCGAGCGCTCTAATGCCTGGCATGCGGAGTGCCTATCCGCGGCTCGAACAGTTGCCTAGGATTGGCGGCGAATTGCCTTAAAGCAATACATTAGGATAGATGAAGCCGGCCATGCATCGGCCGGCGGCGCGGCTCGGGTGCAACAGGGTCAGACCCTGTTCTTCATCGCGGCCCGCAATACATCATTGATCCGATCCTGCCAGCCAGGGCCATTTTCCTGGAAAAAGGCCAGCACATCGCTGTCGATCTTCAGCGAAACCAGCTCCTTGGTATTCGGCAACGCCGGCCGCTCGACAGCTTGTTCCAGCTTCTTCTTCGCGGGTTTGAACAGCGCTTCGGCGGCATCCATTGGATTGACAGGTCGGCGGGGCGGATTTGTCATCGTTGTCACTTTCTATTGCCTGTCGGAGCGACATATGAGCGGCATACGTGATGTCGGCTGCTTCGTCGACTATTTATCTTGTTTTACGAAACGGCGATTTAGCCGACCGGCTCGATCGCCAGCGTGCCGGCGGCAGAGACCGGTCGGCGACTTCGCAGAGACGACCGGATCCGTCGGCGATGATAGGCAGCGGTTAGGGTCGAATTCCCGCTCAAAGGGGAAAGCTGATAATCGTTTGTCCTCAACGGCCCAAGATGCCTTTCATGTCGAAAACAGCGGCATTGTCCTGAACCTCGCGCAGCCCCTTGTAGGAGGCATGGCGGAGATTGCCATCATCCGTCCAGCCGCGAAACTCGATTTCAGCGATCAGCGTTGGCTGCACGAAGACGAGGCGTTTGCCCTTCAGGGGAATGACCGGCCGGCTCGTCTTCAATCGGTCGAGCGTCTTCTTCAGCTCTTCAGCATCCCTGGCACTGAAACCTGTCCCGACCGACCCCAGGTAAACCCAGTCGAAGCCTTGTCTGCCGGCCAGCAGCAGACTGCCGATGCCACCACGGGCGGATGCCGACTGCTCATAGCCGACGATCATGAAGCTCTCGCTTTGGACGCATTTTATTTTCAGCCAGTCGCCCGTGCGGCCACTGCGGTAGGGGCGGTCGCGATGCTTGGCAACGATGCCTTCCAGATGACGATGGCAGGCGTGCTCGAGAAGGTCTTCGGCTGGCAGTTCTAGCTCTTCGGAAATGCGGATCGCCTGATCGCCGCCTTCCGGTATCAGGTCTTCAAGCAGGTGCCGGCGTACGTCAAGCTCGGTGCTAGTGAGATCGTGCCCGTCGAGATAGAGAAGGTCGAAGGCGACGAGGATCGACTCGGTTGACACCCGCTTGCCGCCCCGCCCGCCGAGCGATCGCTGCAGGGCGCCAAAATCCGACCGGCCCCGATCATCGAGCACAACCGCTTCGCCATCGAGGATGGCAGTGGTTACCCCAAGCTCTTTTGCTGCCGCGACAATAATGGGGAAACGGTGGGTCCAGTCATGCCCGCCGCGGGTGATCACCCGGACGCCCTTCGGCTCGATGTGGATTGCCAAGCGGTAGCCGTCCCACTTCACCTCGTAGAGCCAGTCCGGCCCCACAGGCACGGTCGGCTTCAGCAGCGCGAGGCAAGGCTCGACGCGCAGCGGCATTGGATCGAACGGCAGACTGGGTTGGTCAGGATCGCGCTTGCGGATCGGACGAGAGTGCAGCTTCGACTGTGACTCGCCAAGCAAGGGCAGTATTGGGCGGCGCGGGTGCTTCATGATCAGGTCTAACACCTCCCCGGGTGCCCTGCTCGGCTTTTTCATCTGCTTCTTCTTCGCGTCGATGGCAACAACGCGACTCAACCAAATCACGCGGCTGATTGTTCCGAGTCGAAACGAATCTCGATTCAAGGACTTAACGCGTCGATGCCTCCCGTATTCCAAGTCCCGAAATCGCTGCCGGATCTGGATTGGCCGAGCAATCGTCGCGTTGGTCGTCCCGGTAAGGCCTCAGTGACATCGAACGCGCTCCGGCCCGGCAATCACCCTCAGCATTCTTCAACGGGCGCTGTACTTCGCGTCGAGATCATCCATGGCCTTGACGTTACCGGCAGAGCGGCCGTTCTCGTCGAAGGTCTGGGCAAGAAACGCATCGGCGATCGACTTTGCCAGCTCGGTTCCGATGACGCGGGCTCCCATGGTGATGATCTGCGCATTGTTGGAAAGTGCTGCACGCTCGGCAGAATAGGTGTCGTGCGTCAGGGCGGCGCGGATACCCGGAACCTTGTTGGCCGAGATGCAGACGCCGATGCCGGTGCCGCAAACGAGGATCGCCTTGTCGTAGGTGCCGTCGATGACGCCTGAGGCGACACGGTCCGAGAGGTTGGCGTAGAAAGGATCGGCACCGGCGCTCGTGCGCGAGACTTCGTACACGTCGAAACGGTCCTTCAGATGGTCGGCCAGAACCTTGGCGAGGCCTTCGCCGGCGCTGTCTCCTGCAATGGCAAGCTTCATTGTCTTTCTCCTCAGAGTTTGGCGGCGCATCTGGCCAGAATGTCGAGGTAGCCTTCGACATTCCAGGCCGAACGGCCGATGAAGAGCCCGTCGATATGCGGGCTCGAGATCAGTTCTTCGCAGTTCTGCGGGTTGACCGACCCGCCATAAAGGCAGGGGATCTTCCGGCCGAGCACAGCTTCGGCAACGGCGATGATTTCAGACTGGCGGGCATCCGCATAATCTGCGCTCGCCGGGATGCCCTTCTCGCCGATCGCCCAGACCGGCTCGTAGGCCAGCAGGATTTCGGCACCCTTTTGGGCGCCCGAAAGTTTCGAAAGCGCGCCGCGCACCTGGGCCGCGAGGATATCGGCGGCCTTTCCGCTTTCGCGGTCGGAAAGCGTCTCGCCAATGCAGATCAGCGGGATGAGACCGTGGCGAACGGCCGCTTCGGTCTTCAGACCCACAGTCTCGTCGGTCTCTCCAAAATGCTCGCGCCGCTCGGAATGGCCGAGCTCGACGAGATCGAGATTGCAGTCCTTCAGCATCACCGGCGAGACTTCGCCGGTCCAGGCGCCCTGGTCGGCCCAATGCATGTTCTGAGCGCCGACCTTCACCGAAGTCTTGGCAAGCATCGCCTTGACCTCGCGCACCGCCGTGAAAGACGGAATGACGAAGCGCTGGATACGCGGGTCGCGCGCGGCATCGGCGGCTTCTAGACCGCGGGCGAAATGCTCGGCTTCAGCAAGCGTCTTGTTCATCTTCCAGCTGGTGCCAATCCAGAAGCGCGGCTTTTCGGTCATGTCGGATCCTGCGTTGATGCAATGGTGAGCGTAATGCCCGCCTTGCCGAATTCCTCCAGGACAGCAGCATCCGGTGCGCTGTCGGTGATAATCGCGTCGAAATCGGCCAGATCTGCCATGACATGCAGGGCGGTGTGGCCGATGCGCTGATGATTGACCAGAAGACAGGTCCTGGTCGATGACGCGATCATCGCCCGCTTGGCGCGCACGACGTTGTCGTCCATGTGATAGGCGAGCCTGCCACTGACGGCAGGCGTTGAAATGAAGGCAATGTCGGCCCTCAGCCGCGACAGTGCCTCCTCGGTGACGACGCCGAGATAGGCGTTGAATTTCGCCGAATAGATGCCGCCAAGTGCGATCAGGGTGATGCCGGTTTCGCCTTTCAGCCGCTCCATGATCGCAGCATTGTTGGTGATCAACGTCAGCGGCCGCTTCTGAAGCAGCATTTCGCCGAGAACGGCCGCCATCGAGCCGTCGTTTACCATCACCGTCATCCCCGGCTCGACCAGCTCCAGCGCGGTCTCAGCCATTGCCAGCTTGGCCTCGTTGCCCTGGCGCTCGCGAATGCGGAAGTCGCTTTCGAACTGCGTTCCGGCATCAATGGTCGCGCCGCCGCGAACCTTGCGCAGGACGCCCGCCTGCTCGAGATCGTCGAGATCGCGATGGATCGTCATTTTTGACACAGTGAAGCGATCGGCAAGGTCGTCGAGATCGACGGTCTTGTTCTCGACGAGCAGGTTGACGATCAACTGCTGCCGCTCTTCCCGCCTCATCCTGCTCTCCACCCTCGTTTGATGTTAAGATAACAGAACATACGTGATAATCAACATTAATCATGTGATTTTGCGATCAGATGTTGTTGCCTTCGATCGCTACTTCAACAATGCCTGCGCCGTTCGCTCATCTGTGATCAACCCGAAAAGACGGCGGCTATTCAGAATTGCCCGGATGGCCGGCACTTTCGACTGTCCGCCCGCCAGCGCCACAAGCCGCTCTTTCTTGGTCTTGGGGAAAGACGCAGAGAGCGTGCGCGCCGTCAGCGCGGTGTCGAGGATGTGGCCGTCGGCGTCGAAAAAATGTCCGAGGATTTCGCCGACGCCGCCTGCCGCGGCAATGTCGTCAATTTCACCGGGTTCAACCATGCCGGACAAAACAAGCTGCGCCTCGGCATCGACAGTTCCCAGGCCGACGAGCTTCAGGTCGGCGTTATTGGCAAGGTCGAAGACCTCCTTGACGGCACGCTGCGCCTTCAGCACTTCACGGTCCTCGCCGGTATTGGCGAAAAAGGGAACCGGCATGACATAGGCATGGGCGCCGGTCTTTTCGGCGATGCGATGCATCACGTCATAGGGATTGGCGCCGTAGTTTCGTGTCAGGCCGCCAAGCAACGAGACGAAACGCAGGTTCTTCGCGCTCACCCTCGGCATATATTGGACGGCGGCGGAAAGCGTGCGGCCATGCCCAAGGCCGATCACCGTATTGTCGCCGCGCTCGATCTCGCGCTTGAGATAGCCGGCGCCGGCATGGCCAAGTGCGCGGAGCGGCAAGCCTTCCTCGCCGAGATCGGGTGCGACCTCGCAATATTGAAGCCCGAAGCGTTCCGAAAGCCGCATTTCCAGCTCGACGCATTCGACAATATCCCCGTCGATGGTAACTTTGACGACGCCATCGGCAACCGCTCTGGCGATCAGGCGATGGGCCTTTACCGACGGCACGCCGAGGCGGCGAGCGACGTCGGACTGCGTCAGGCCACCGGCATAATGAAGCCAGGCAGCACGCACGGCAAGCGTATCATCGGCGTCCGTCATCACGGCTCCTTTTCGAAGGTCATGCGGCGATTCCGCCGTATCGCAGTGCTGCCTTTTAAAGATCTCCGCCTCAGATGTTCAAGTCAGCGACGCCGGTGTCGATGTGCGGCGCCCAGAAGGCGACACTTTCGGCGATCTGCGGGATGACCTGGCGATCGTTCGGTTCGCGTTCCTTGAAGGAGAGTTCCAGGCAGATTTCATTGTCCTTCGCCCCACCTTCGGCCAGCGCCTGCAGCAGAGGTGCCGGCTGTATGCGGCCCTTGGCGTTGAATTCGGCGGTGAAGGGTCGGTGCCCGCCCTTGTCCATCAAGCTCTGTTTGATGTGGATGATCGGCGATACCGGCGGGACGGCCCGCGCCCAGGCATAAGGGTCATAGTCGTCGGGATTGGCGGAGGTGATGTCGCCATGATCGATATCTGCCATCATCCACATCGGGATGGCCATTCCGGCGGATGTCAACCGCTCCTGCAGTGACAGGCAGGCGCCGATCGTCTCGCCGAACTCGCGGCCGATGCTCATCGGCTCCCAGAACATATAGGCGAGGCCTGCGACGCGCGCATGCTCGGCGACATCGGCCCAACAATCGATCGCGATCTTGATCAGTTCCTCGCGTCTGGCCGAATCGTCGAAGTCCTTATAGGTGAAGATCGCAAATTGCGTGCCGACCGAGTGGCCGCCGAGATCGGCGGTGATGTCGGCAAAGGTCTTGAACCATTCGATGTAGTAGCGGCGCACATCGGCATCCGGATGTCCGAAATGGTTGAGGCGCCCATAGGGGCCCGTCATGCCCGAGGTGACCCGTACGCCGGTGCGCTTCAGCGCAGCGCTCATCGTGCGCGTCAGGCGGCGGATCACCGGCGCCTGCCAGCTCGGATTGATGAACTCGTGGGTCAGTTGGAGGTCGCGGATCCGCAAATCATGCGCAACCGTGTCGATGAGATCATCTGGGTCGGCGAAGCGGTTCACCAGCGGATTGGTATTGAGCGAAAGGGTCAGCGGCATGGCGGCATCCTTCAGGCGGCAGCAAGGCGGGTTGACGCAAACCACTCGCCAAAGGCCACGCGCTCCGCTTCGTTCAGATGGAGATAGTGTTTGGTGCGGCGATAGAGGATGTCCTCGGCCGTTTCGGCCCATTCCGTGGCGACGAGATAGCGGGCCTCGGCCTCATAGAGCTGTCCACCGAAATGCCGCCCGAGCCCTTCCATGCCTGTCGCGCCGGCAACCACATTCCTGGCGCGGGCGCCATAGAGACGGCCGTAGTGATGCACGAGCTTGCGCGGCATCCAGGGATAGATATCGCGCAGGCTGTTGGCAAAGCTCTCGTAGTCGGCATTCGGAATTTCGCCGCCCGGCAGCGGCGCTTTCTCCGTCCAGTCGCCTCCCATGTTCGGGAAGATGTGCTTCAGCCGCTGCATGCCGCGCTCGGCGAGTTCGCGGAATGTGGTGATCTTGCCGCCGAAGACGTTGAGCAGCGGAGCGCCGCCGGTCTCGTCGAGATCGAAGACATAGTCGCGGGTAACGGCCGACGGGTTGCCCTTGCCGTCGTCAAACAGCGGGCGCACGCCGGAGAAGCTGTGCAGCACATCGTGGCGACGCAGCTTTTCCTTGAAGTAGCGATTGACCGCCTTGAGCAGATACTCGATCTCCGTCTCGTCGGCGGAAACATCCTCGGCCCGGCCTTCGTAAGCGATATCGGTCGTCCCGATCAGCGCCTTGTCGCCCTCGTAGGGATTGATGAAAATGACGCGTTTGTCGTGGTTCTGCACCAGATAGGCATTGGCACCTGCCCAGAACTTCGGCACGATGATGTGGCTGCCCTTGACGAGGCGGACGTTGCGGCCGGAGTTCGAGCCGGCGACGCGATTGATGATGTCCATCACCCAGGGGCCGGCGCAGTTCACCAGACATTTGGCACGGAAGGTTCGCGTCTCTCCCGTGGAGTTGCTTTTCGTGACCACGGTCCAACCGCCATTCTCGCGACGGGCCGACACGGCCGGCGAGCGGGTCAGCACCAGAGCGCCGTTTTCTGCTGCGCTCAACGCATTCAAGGTCACGAGGCGGGCGTCGTCGACCCAGCAATCGGAATATTCAAAGCCGCGCGTGTATTGATCGAGGATCGGCGTGCCTTCCGGGTCGCGGAGCAGGTTGAGCGTGCGGGTCCCGGGCAGCTTCTTGCGGCCGCCGAGATGATCATAGAGGAAGAGGCCGAGCCGCACGAGCCATGCGGGGCGATCCTCTGGGCTGTGCGGCAGGACGAAGCGCATCGGCCAGATGATATGCGGCGCGGCATTGAGCAGCACTTCACGCTCGATCAACGCCTCACGCACCAGACGGAATTCGTAATATTCGAGGTAACGCAGACCGCCATGCACCAGCTTGCCCGAACGCGACGAAGTTCCCTGTGCCAGGTCGTCCTTTTCGCACAGCACGACCTTCAGGCCGCGGCCCGCAGCATCGCGTGCTATCCCCGCGCCGTTGATGCCGCCGCCGATGACGAAGAGATCCAGGAGTTCGGGTTCGGTCATGTCATGCTCCTTCGATGCCTGCTGCATCAGAATTACGCGCCCACCGGCGACGTCGTTGCGGCTTCGGCAAGCTTGTCCCAGGCGGGCGCCATTGCCTGGCGCACATCGGTATAGGCGGAAAAGAGCCGGTCGAACCGGTGGGCCTCGTTGGCATCCGGTGTCTCCGGATCGCCGAGCAGCGGCGTCACCCAGTCGGCTATGCAATCGTCCATGCTGGAATAGACGCCGACAGCCACCGCGGCCATCATCGCCACGCCGGCCGCCCCCGTCTCCTCGCGGCGCGACTGGCGGATCGGTGCGTTAACGGCGGCCGAGAGTGAACGGCGAAGGGCGAGGGAGCGTGTGGCCCCGCCCGTGAGCCGCAGCTCTTCGGGCATCGTGCCCATCGCGGCGTAGCAGTCGCGGGTGGCAAGCCCCAACCCTTCGACCACGCTGCGCAGCAGATCGGGGAAGCCGTGACGCATCGAAAGCCCGGTGAAGCCCGCGCGCGCATTGGCGTTGACGAAAGGCCCACGTTCGCCCGCTTCGGAAATATAGGGATGGTAAAGCACCGCCCCCGGTCGGCTTTCTGCAAACCAGCCGTCGATGCGCGCAATAAGGTCTGCATGCGAAGCAGGCTTACCTGCCTCGGCCATGAGATAGGCGGCGACCTCAAGGATCCAGTCGATGTTGATCGTGGCGCCCATATTCGTCTGGACCTGAGTGACGATGCCGGGGATGGGAAGGGCGATCACATAGCCGGTACCCTCACGATTGAGCTGAACGTCGGCAACGGACTTGGCGCGCAAGTGCACACCGGTCGAGCCGATCGTCGAGCAGGCGGCGTTGCGAGCGTCGCTGCGCACGCCTGCACCGAGCGCCGTCATCACCATGTCGACATAGCCGAGGCAGACCGGCGTTCCAGCAAGAAGCCCGCAGGCCTTTGCCGCTTCCGATGTCAGCGGGTGGCTGATCTCGCTGCCGTCGATGATTTCGGGCAGGAGCCCGCGCCTGTGGTCAAGGCCGAGCGCATCGATCACCACGGCATCATACTGGCGCGTTCTGAAATTGCCGAAGGTGAAACTCGCCTCCGATGGATCGGTCGCCCGCACGCCCGTGAGGTTGAGATAGAGCCAGTCCTTGCAGTGCAGCGCCGCCTCCGCCCGATCGAGAAGATCCGGCGTGAAGCGGTCCATATGGGCAAGTTGCGCGCCCTGTTGGCAAGTGTTGAGACCGGTGCCTGTCGCTTCGAAGCGGGCACGGTTCTGCGTTCCGCCGGCAAGCGACGTGACCGTCGGCGCGGCGCGCGCGTCGAGCCACAGCCAGGCATCGGCGACCGGCATATTGCCGTGGCCGACGAGCCAGGTGCCGTCGCCCTGTCCGGTGACGGCGATGGCTGCGGTGCACGATGCAAGATCAGCGACTTTTTCGCCTAGGCCCCGCAACGCGCTGGCGCAATCGAGCCAGGTCTGATCCAGCGACTGCGTTGCCGAGCCATTGTCTCCGGTGGTGTATCTGTTGCGAACGGAGGCTGTCGCAATCTGGCGCCCGGACAGATCGAAGGCGACAGCCTTGATGACCGAGGTGCCGGCATCTATGCCAATGATGATCGTCTGGGTCGATGTCATCGCAGGCCTATCTCGCCACCATCGCAAGCACCGCCGCAGGAAATACGCGCATCAAATTCATCTGAAGTCCTCCCGACCCTAAACTCATCTGGGATGATGCATCCGGCTGCCAACGTCGGCCCTTCCACGGGCAACGGCAAGCGCGCCGCCTTTGGCAGATCCCAGATCTGGCGCGCAGCCGAAACCTCCCTAGCTTCACTCGAAAAGATAACATAAAGATACCATAATGCCAGTAAGATTTTTCTAGCGATGTAATTTTTTTCAACTAAAATAGAAGAGCAAGGAGCTTGCTTCCGCGCCGCCGGGCTGTTGGCATGCAGCATCGAAAACGGTAATGCGCGCAATGCCTGATCTGTACAATTATGCATGCAAAACAGAGAGATGTCGCCATAATTCGGTAGAATGACAAGTGTGAAGGCGTGTCATTTTTTGCTGCACCGCAGCGCGATGAACAAGATGTGAGCTCGTGCATTTCAGTCGAGTTGGCGTGAAAGTGCCGTTGACAGTTTATAAAATATATAACATCATTTACGGCATAAGTAACATACTTCTATCACGGAAGTGCGCTTCCTGATGGAGAATTTGCAGGCCCAGGCGGTTGGAGGAGACATCTGCCGGTCTTGTTGAGGAGGCTTCCAATGCGAATTTTCGTCCAGAGTTGCGCTCTTGCGGGTGGCCCGCCGGTTTCTGTTCCGGTGCGACGCAGTGCTTCAGCGCGCCTGCGATCATCATCATCGCGCTAGCCCCTCCATCTCGCTATTCCAAGCCAAAGGCCGTCCGACATGAGTACCTCGCCCGATCATGCAGCATCAAAGCCGAGCAGCGGCAATCGCGGGCTCCTTGTCAGCGCGGCGTTGGCGGTCATCGTCGTTGCAGCGATCGCGTTCGATACGACGGTCGTCAAGATCGGTTCCGAAAACGATGTCCGCCAGCAGGCGTTCTCTCCGGAAACCTTCGGCGCTGAGCAGTTCCCGAAAATCAAGGCAAATGTCGAGGAGCGGGCCGCTGCGGCCGCCGATCTCGCGGCCGCCATTGCCGCCGACAAGAAGGCGGCGGCCGAGAAATACGGCACTGCGACGAGCACCGGACCGGTCATTCCCGTCACGCTGACCGGCGTTTTCGGCGCCCGCAAGTCGAACACCAACGAAATGAAGATCGATGGGTTGCCTCCCGAGACGGTGGTCCGTGTCCAGACCGGCCCTGCGGTCAACGGCACGGACCTCCGCGACGCAACCGGCACCATCGAATTCGGCCAGTTTACCAACCAGATCCAGTATCAGGATGCCGGATCGGCCATCAATAACGAGATGAAGAAGGCGGTTTTTGCGGGCCTGGATCCTGACGCCCTGGACGGAAAGCAGGCGACCGTCGTCGGCGTCTTCAAGCTCATCAACCCGAAGAACTGGCTCGTCACGCCGGTGAAGGTCGAGCTCAAATGAGCCAGCCGCAACGTAGCAACGGGGCGAAAGGCGAGGTCGTCCTCGCAGCGCGCAACATCGCAAAATCCTACGGCAGCGTTCACGCCCTCAAGGGAGTGAACTTCGACATTCATCGCGGCCAGGTCACAACGCTGTTCGGAGAGAACGGCGCGGGCAAGTCGACCTTGATGAAGATCCTTTCGGGTGTCGCGCAGCCAAGCTCCGGCGAGATCATTCTCGACGGCTCGCCGATCAGCTTTAGCTCGTCGACCCATGCGCGCGAGTGCGGGATCTCCATCATCCATCAGGAGCTCAGCCTCGCCCCCAATCTCAGTGTCCGTGACAATATTTTCATGGGCCGGGAGATCATCAAGGGTGGTGTCGTCGACTTCGCTGAAGAGGAGCGTCAGACCCGGGCGCTCATGGAAGAGCTCGAGGAAGACATCGATCCGCAGACGCGCGTCGAGGATCTTCGCCTCGGCCAGCAGCAGATCGTCGAAATTGCGCGGGCACTCTCCATCAATTCGCGCATCCTGATCATGGACGAGCCGACCTCGGCGCTGAGCGCGACGGAAGTGGAAGTGCTCTTCAAAGTCATCCACGACCTGACGAGCCGCGGCGTGTCGATCGTCTACATCTCGCATCATCTGGAAGAGGCGCTACAGATCACCAATCACGCCGTCGTTCTGCGCGACGGAAACATGACCGCCTATGCCGAGCGCAAGGATATCGATCTCGAATGGATCGTCCGCAACATGGTCGGCGAGAATTTCGACCTTGGCAGCCCGCCGCAAGGTCACCCGTTCGGAAACGTCTCGCTTTCCATCGAAAACCTCAGTGTCCCCGGCCCCTCCGGCGCTGCCTATAATGCGGTCGATCGTCTGTCTCTCAAGGTGCGTGCCGGTGAGATCGTCTGCATCTACGGGCTGATGGGCGCCGGGCGCACGGAACTGCTCGAATGCATTGCCGGACGTCTGCGCGCAAGTGGCGGACAGGTTCTGCTCGAAGGACAGGACGTCAGTGGGCTCAGCATCGCCGGGCGCATTGCCAGCGGTCTCGTGCTTGTGCCGGAAGATCGCCAGCGCGACGGCCTCGTCCAGACGATGACGGTCGGCTCCAATCTGTCGCTTGCGAGTATCCGCGCCTTCACCAAAGGGCTTTTCACCTCCGGCCATCGGGAGCGCGATCTCGTCAATGACGCGATCCGGCGGGTGCATGTGAAAACCGATGGCGGTGCAGCTTCGATCGGCTCGCTCTCCGGCGGCAACCAGCAGAAGGTCGTCATCGGCAAGATGCTGGCAACCCAGCCAAAGGTCATCCTGCTCGATGAGCCAAGCCGCGGCATCGACATCGGCGCCAAGGCGGAAGTTTTCAAGTTGCTCGCGGAGCGCGCCAAGCAGGGATTGGCGGTCATCTATTCGACGTCCGAAGTCAATGAATGCCTGAGTATCGCGCACCGCATCATCGTCATGCATCGCGGCAGGATATCGGCCGAGTTCGGCTCGGATGTCACCAAGGAAAAGATCATGGCCGCCTCCGGCGAAGCCGTGGTCGCGCACTAGCCTGGATTATGGAGCACTGATTATGTCAGTCACGAACGTCACCGAAAAGAAATCAGTTTCCAGCGGGCAGAAGCGCAATACCAATATCGTGCGTCTCATCCTGGAAGGCCGGGCCTTCTTCGCGCTGATCGTCATCATCGCGGTCTTTTCGTTCCTGTCGCCCTATTACTTCACGCTGAACAACTTCCTGATCATGGCGTCGCATGTCGCGATCTTCGGCATTCTGGCGATCGGCATGCTGCTCGTCATCCTGAATGGCGGCATCGATCTGTCGGTCGGCTCGACACTCGGGCTTGCAGGCTGCATCGCCGGTTTCCTGATGCAGGGGGTCACGCTCACCTATCTCGGCGTCATCCTCTATCCGCCGGTCTGGGCCGTCGTCGTCATCACATGTGCGCTCGGTGCGCTGGTCGGTGCGGTCAACGGCGTGCTGATCGCTTATCTCAAGGTGCCGGCCTTCGTCGCCTCGCTGGGCGTGCTCTACGTGGCCCGCGGTATCGCGCTCCTGATGACCAACGGCCTGACCTACAACAATCTCGGCGGCCGTCCGGAACTCGGCAATACCGGCTTCGACTGGCTGGGCTTCAACCGGCTCGCAGGCATTCCGATCGGGGTCATCGTGCTTGCGGTTCTCGCCATCGTTTGCGGCATCGTGCTGAGCCGCACTGCCTTCGGCCGCTGGCTCTACGCCTCAGGTGGTAACGAGCGTGCCGCCGACCTCTCCGGCGTCCCGGTCAAGCGCGTGAAGATCATCGTCTATGTGCTTTCGGGCGTCTGTGCAGCGATCGCCGGCCTGGTCCTCTCCTCGCAGCTGACCTCCGCCGGTCCGACGGCAGGCACAACCTACGAACTGACGGCGATCGCAGCCGTGGTCATCGGCGGCGCGGCGCTGACCGGCGGCCGCGGTACGGTTCGCGGCACCATGCTCGGCGCCTTCGTTATCGGCTTCCTTTCGGACGGCCTCGTGATCATCGGCGTCTCGGCCTACTGGCAGACGGTATTCACCGGCGCGGTGATCGTTCTCGCCGTCCTCATGAACAGCATCCAATACGGCCGCCGGGTCAAATCGTCCTGACGGCTGAGACCGAAACTTATCCACGACGGCAGGCTGGAGTCCACGAAGCCGATTGGGGAAAGCACTGCCGGATCCCCGGCAATAACTGAACTCACAAATGGGAGAGAGACTATGTTTAAGAAAGGCATGCGCATACTTCTGGCCGCCGCGGCAGTAGCACCGCTTCTTGCAAGCTCCGCTTGGGCAGCGGGCATGATGACGATCATCGTCAACGATCCGTCGAATCCCTATTGGCTGACGGAAGGCAATGTCGCCAAGGCAACCGCCGAAAAGCTGGGCTACACGGCCTCGGTCAACGCCCACAAGGGTGACACCAATACCGAAAGCAACCTGATCGATACTGCGATCACCAACAAGTCGGTGGCGATCATCCTCGACCCGGCAAACGCCGACGGTTCCGTCGGTGCGGTCAAGAAGGCCGTTGCTGCCGGCATCCCGGTCATCCTCGTCAACGCCGAGATCAACCAGGAAGGCCTAGCCAAGGCGCAGCTTGTTTCCAACAACGCACAGGGTGCCGCCCTCGGCGCGCAGCAATGGGTCGAAGCGATCGGCGATAAGGGCAACTATGCCGAACTCTTCGGCGCGCCGTCCGACAACAACGCGGCAACGCGTTCGAATGGCTACGAGACTGTCCTTTCGCAGTATCCGGATCTGAAGAAGGTCGCCAAGGAAGTTGCCAACTGGGACCGCACCCAGGGCCACAACAAGATGCAGTCCATGCTGCAGGCCAACCCGGATATCGTCGGCGTCATCTCGGGCAATGACGAAATGGCTCTCGGTGCGATTGCCGCACTCAAGGAAGCCGGCAAGCTCGCCAATGTGAAGGTCGGCGGCTTCGACGGTTCGCCGGATGCCGTTGCTGCCATCAAGGCGGGCGAACTCCAATACACCGTCCTCCAACCGGTTGCCGTCTTCTCCGAAGAAGCCGTCAAGCAGGCAGACAACCTGATCAAGACGGGTAACACGGGTGCCAAGAGCGAGAAGCAGCTCTTCGATTGCCTGTTGATCACCAAGGACAACATCGACAAGTACACCGGCCCGTTCGTCCTGGCGCAGTAAACGGTAAAGGGCGCTCGCAAGAGCGCCCTCATTTTCATGCTGGAAGCGATGGCCGCGGTCCAACCGCCGGTTGCGTTTCGCCTTTTTGCCTTGGCGCGGCAATCACTGTACGAAGCTGGGATCCATAATTCAGCGACAGGGGTGACCCGTGACACAGAAGACCAGCCGGGACGACGATCTGTTGGACCAGCTCACCAGCGACAGCCGGCAGACGCGCCAGATCGCGCGCCGCCGCATGATTGCAGAGGCCGTGATGGGTGAAGGCTCGATGCGGATTGAAGACCTGACCGACCGCTTTGGGATCAGCCTGATGACGGCTCACCGCGATGTCGATGAACTCGTAAGCCGCGGCCTCTTCAGGAAGACGCGCGGCATTGTCACTGCGGCGGCGACCAATCTCATCGAGTCCAGCGACGTCTATCGCTCGAACCGCCAGTCGGTGGAAAAGAAGCTGATCGCCGAGGCGGCAATGCAATTCGTCGAACCGGGACAGGCGATCTTTTTCGATGACTCGACCACGGTACTTCAGATGGCGGCGCATCTGCCTTCGAAGGTGCCGGTCACCGCAATTACCAATTCCCTGACGTTGATGAATGCGCTGACGGGCCTGCACGACGTGACGCTGCTCGCCCTCGGCGGCCAATATTACAATTGGTGCAATGCCTTCATGGGTCGCATCACCATCAATGAGATCAAGGCACTCAGGGCAGATGTCGCGTTCATCTCGATGTCGGCGATCAGCGATGGCACGGTGCTGCACCAGTCCCCTGAAACAGTCGATACCAAGCGCGCCATGTTCGACTGTTCCGTAAAACGCATCCTGCTTGCCGATCATACCAAGTTCGAACGGCGTGCACTCCACAGTTTCGCAGCACTGGATGAGTTCGACGTCGTTATCGTCGACGACAAGACCCAGCCCGTGCACATCGACCGCATGCGGTCCAGAGATATCAACGTGGTCATTGCCAAGGGCGCCGGAGGGCGCTCCTGACGGCACGGGCCGGTTGTCCCTCGTGAGGTAAACGTGAATGCCGACACTGCTCGGGATCGATAGTGGTTTGACAGTCACCAAGGCGGTCATCTTCGATATCGACGGCACGCCGCTTGCAGCCGCACGGCGCCGGGTGACGCAGTTCATTCCGAAGGCCCACCATATCGAGCGCGACATGGATGAATTGTGGAAGGCGACGGCCGATGCCATCCGCGAAGCGATTGCACTCAGCGGGCGGCCGGCAAGCGACATAGAGGGCATTGCCGCTACCGCGCATGGAGACGGCATATACCTGCTCGATCACGCCCGGAAGCCGCTCGGCCGGGCCATTCTCTCGCTGGACAGCCGGGCAGGGGCGATCGTCGACCGGTGGACGAAAAGCGACGTCGCCGATCTGGCAATCGAACTGACGGGGCAGATCCCGCACGTCTCCGCGCCATCGGCATTGCTTGCCTGGATCCGCGAAATCGAGCCTGAGCGCTATAAGCGCATCGGCCATTTTATCAGCTGCAAGGACTGGCTGCGGTTCTGCCTGACCGGGATCATCGGTACGGACCGCACCGAAGCCAGCACCTCCTTCACCAATGTCAAGACGCAGAACTACAGTGAGGACGCCCTGCGGCTGTTTGGCTTGCAGGATCTCGTCCACGCCCTGCCACCAGCCTCGCGCTCCGACCAGATCGTCGGACGCGTGACCCGTGAAGCCGCGCAGGTGACCGGCCTTGCCGAGGGAACGCCTGTCGTTGCCGGTCTGCACGACGTCACGGCCTCGGCGCTCGGGGCAGGGGGCTATGCCAAGGGCGTTGTCGCGGTCATTGCCGGGACCTATTCGATCAACGAGACGCTTTCGTCGGAACCGCGTGTCGACCGGCGCTGGTTCTGCCGCAACGGGATTGCGCCCGGCATCTGGAACAGCATGTCGATCTCCCCGGCATCGACAGCGAATTACGACTGGTTTCTCAACACGCTCTGCGCTGCCGAACGGAAGAATGGCGAGGCGCAAGGCAACTCCATCCACGCCCTGCTGGCGCCTGAGATCGATGCCGCTTTCGAGCGCCCCTCGACGGCGCTCTTCCATCCCTATCTGTTCGGCTCGCCCTATGGCGCGGCGGCCAGCGCCGGTTTCTTCGGGCTCGGCGGATGGCACGATCGCGGCGACATGCTGCGCGCCGTGCTTGAGGGCATCGCTTTCAATCATCGCATTCATGTCGACGCGCTTCGCGACGGCTTTGCCTTCGATCAGGCGCGGCTCGCCGGGGGCATCTCGCGCAACCCTGCCGTCGTGCAGATGTTTGCCGATGTGCTTGGCATGCCGGTCACGGTAACCGAGACGGATGAGGCGGCCGCCTGGGGTGCTGCGCTTTGTGCCGGGTCGGGTGCTGGTGTCTTCGCCGATCCGCAGAGCGATCCGCGCGACACGGCCGCCATCGCAAAGACTTGCCTGCCCGATGCGGCGCGCAGCGCGGATTATGAAAAGCGTTACCAGGTGTTCCGCGACATTGCCGACGCGATGATCCCCCTTTGGCCTAGGATTGCCGCGCTTGCGCCGGAACAATCGGCAAACTGAAAAGACAAATGCCTGCTGCGGCGGGCAATTTAGGACGACGAGCATGACCCCCGATTTGCAGCAGCGCTTCTCGAATCCCGGCGAGAACGATATCGACGTTTTGATCATCGGGGCGGGCATCAACGGCGCCGGCCTGTTCCGCGACCTCTCGCTACAGGGTGTCAATTGCCTGATCGTCGACAAGGCCGACTTTGGTTCCGGCACGAGCGCCGCACCATCGCGGCTCATTCACGGCGGCCTGAAATATCTGGAAACGGGTGAGTTCGGACTGGTTGCGCAATCGACGCTTGAGCGCAACCTCCTGCTCAAGAACGCGCCGCATTGCGTCGAGCCACTGCCGACCTTCATTCCGGTCTTTTCCTGGACCCGCGGTATCTGGGCAGCGATCAGAACGCTCTTCGGGTCGAAGACGGCGCCACGCAGCCGTGGTGCGGTTCTCATCAAGATCGGGCTTCGGCTCTATGACTTTTTCGGTTCACGCGACCAGGTCATGCCGCGCCACCGGCTGATCTTGAAGAAACAGGCGCGCAAGGAAATGCCGCATGTCACCCCCGCCATCGTCGCCGGCGGCATCTATTACGATGCCAAGATCAGCAGGCCGGAGCGACTCGTCTATGAGCTCGTGAGCGATGGTCTCGATGCGAATGCGCGGAGCCTCGCGGCAAATTTCGCGACACTGGCTGCCGTTTCAGAGGGGCATTTGACCTTCCGGCAGCCCGATGGTCGCGATGTCACCGTTGCTCCCAAACTGGTCGTCAATGCGGCAGGTCCCTGGATCGATCACGTCAACAATTTACTCGGCGCCCCATCGCACCTGATCGGCGGCACCAAGGGTTCCCATATCCTGCTTGACCATCCCGAGTTGGTGCGAAGCCTCAACGGCCACATGATCTATTTCGAGGCCGACGACGGTCGAATCTGCCTGGTCTACGACTATCTCGGGCTGGCACTTATCGGTTCGACCGACATTCCGGCCAACGATCCGGACAATGTCCGCTGCGAGGAGCCGGAAACCGAGTATTTCCTCGAAAGCGTCCGTTCGCTGCTGCCGACGCTCCGCTTCGATCGCGACCAGATCGTTTACAGCTATAGCGGTATCCGCCCGCTGCCGGCGTCAGATGCGGCAGCACCGGGGCTAATCAGCCGTGATCACTCCGCGCCGGTGAAGGAGCCAGAGAGCGGCAGACCGTTTCCGATCATTTCGCTGGTCGGAGGCAAGTGGACGACGTTCCGTGGCTTTGCGGAAGAGGTCGCCGACACCGTTCTCTCCCGGCTGCAGCGCAGCCGCAGCCAGTCGACACGCTATCTGGCGATCGGCGGCGGCAAGGCCTTTCCGGCTGATGCCCAGCAACGTAGCGCCTGGATCAGGGATACCGCATCACGCAGCGGCGTTGCCGCCGAGCGTGCCGACGAACTGCTCGCCCGCTACGGCACGACGGGCGCAGCCCTGCTTTCTTCTCCTTCAGGCTATACCGACGAGCAGCGCCTGGCGGGTGCGCCGCGTTACAGTCTCCGCGAGATCGACTGGATCGCCCGGAACGAAATCGTCGTCCACCTGTCGGACATCGTGATGCGTCGTACGACGCTTGCGATCGAGGGCCGGTTGACGCTGGAAGGCCTGCGGGAAATCGCCGGCGTTGCCGGGGCAGCGCTCGATTGGAATGCCGAACGAACGGCAAGCGAAATCCAGGACGTTGTCAGCCAGCTGGGCCGCTTCCACGGCCAAGCACTGACAGGCAAGGTTGCCGCCGAGCCGGAAAAGACACCGCGCCCGGCCTCGGGCTAACCCAGTTTCAAGAGAAAGCCGGATCGAGGGAACCGGACTTGTAACGCTTCGCCATTTCCGAAACGGGAAGGGGCGTGATGCGGCCGGCCATGCCGGCGGTGCCGAACTGTTCGAAGCGTTCCTTGCAGAGCTTGGTCAGCGCCGTCATTGCCGGCTTCAGATATTTGCGCGGATCGAACTCGCTTGGATCTTCCTGCAGCACGCGGCGGATCTGGCCGGTCATCGCCATTCTGCCGTCGGTGTCGATGTTGACCTTGCGCACGCCGTTCTTGATGCCGCGCTGGATTTCCTCGACCGGCACTCCCCATGTCGGTTTCATCTGGCCGCCATACTTGTTGATGATCTCCTGCAGTTCGATCGGGACCGAGGACGAGCCATGCATGACGAGATGTGTGTTCGGAAGCTTGCGGTGAATTTCTTCGATGACGTTCATCGCCAGTACCGAACCGTCCGGCTTGCGGGTGAACTTGTAGGCGCCATGCGATGTGCCCATCGCGATGGCGAGCGCATCGACCTTGGTTTCGCGCACGAACTTCACCGCTTCGTCCGGGTCGGTCAGCAGCTGGTCATGCGAAAGCTTGCCCTCGGCGCCGTGGCCGTCCTCGGCCTCGCCCATGCCGGTCTCGAGAGAACCGAGAACACCGAGTTCGCCTTCCACTGAGATGCCGCCGAAATGCGCCATGTCAGTCACCATCTTGGTGACGCCGACATTATAGGCCCAGTCGGCGGGCGTCTTGGCGTCCGCCTTCAGTGAACCATCCATCATTACCGAGGTGAAGCCCGCCTGGATCGCCGTCATGCAGTTGGAGGGATCGTTGCCGTGATCGAGATGCACGCAGACTGGAATATGCGGATAGATTTCAACGACGGCATCCATCATGTGCTTCAGCATGATGTCATTGGCATAGGCGCGGGCTCCGCGCGACGCCTGCATGATAACCGGCGCCTGGCACGCATCCGCGGCCTCCATGATGGCGAGCGCCTGCTCCATGTTGTTGATGTTGAAAGCGGGAACGCCGTAGCCTTCCTCCGCAGCATGGTCGAGCAGTTGCCTCATATCGATGGTCGATCGAAACGCCGCCATCTCTTTGAAACTAGAGCCCGGGCGCGGGCCGTTCAAGCGCCTTATTTTAACAGGCAAAATGGCATAGGGGGAGGAAAGTAACAAGCATCAATAACAATATCACAAACAGTATGATATTTCTCAAGAGTCATTTCGCATGCACGAGCCGAATGAAATTCGGTGCCTGTGCTGAAGAGACGGGCGTCACGCCCCTTGCCGGCGATGGCAAGAACTCTTCAGCCAGACACCCGTGCGGCCGCTGCGGTTATGGCTTGTCGTTGATGGCAGTCGGCCACCAGTGGAATTCGGAATATCCGGCAAACCGGGTCAGATGAGACCGTATTGTTCCGCCTTATTGCGCAGGAACGGCAGGCCCTTGTCCATGACCTCTTCCATATCGCGTGCAACGGGGCGCCAGACGGCCAGGCCATAGGCGACCTCAGGCGGCATGTTGATGAAGCTTTCCATCGCGAGTCCGCCCTTGAAGCCGATTGCGGCGAGCGCGGCATAGATCGCATCCCACGGGATGTTGCCGTAGCCCGGTGTGCCGCGGTCGCTTTCCGAAAGATGGATGTACTTCAGGTGATCGCGGGCGATCAGGATGCCGTTTGCCGCACCCTTTTCCTCAATATTCATGTGGTAGGTGTCGAGGTGAACGAAGATGTTATCCGCGCCGACGCGCTCCACCATGTCGACGGCCTGCTGCGCCGAGTTGATCAGGTGGTTCTCATAGCGGTTCACCGCCTCGACGCCGAGTTGGATGCCGTGCTTCCTAGCATGCTTTGCCGCGGCGTCGAGCACCTTGGCGATGTTGTCGTATTCGCCCTGCGTCGGTGGCACGCCGGTGCGCTCGCCAATGCCGCCGAAGATGACGCCGGACAGGGCCTCGGCGTCCATTTCTGCGGTCTTTTCGATCGCAACCTTCAGGTGCTCGATTGCGGCATCCGGGCGGACCGAGGCCCAGGCATGTTCCGGCAGGCCGAGCGAGCAGACGGCGCGCAGCTTGTTCTTTTCAAGCAGGGCGCGGGTATGTTTGGCATCGACGGCAGGCGCGTTCAGCAGCGCGATCTCGATGAAATCCATCTTATAGTGCACGGCTCCGGCAATCGCCTTCTCGGCGCCTGCGCGATCCCAGTTCATGGTCCACATGCTGGTGTGAACGCCGAAACCTTCCATGATCGTATCTCCTATTTCACGATTCTGATGAACTTGGCCGAGAACCACCGCAGCACCATCACGACGATGAGCAGGATGCCCCAGACGGCAGTGGTGAGGTGCTGGTTGGCGCCGAGCAGGTTGAGCCCCGAAGAGAGAAGCTGCAGCACGATGAGCGCCACGAAGACGGGCAGGACGCGGCCGAAGCCGCCGAAAGGATTGATGCCGCCGAGAAAGCAGGCAAGCACGGTGATCAGCAGATAGGACTCGCCGTGGCCGACGCGCACCGAATTGAAGCGCGCAAGCATGATGATGCCGGCAACCGCAGCCATCACGCCGGAGAGCATGTAGACCAGCACCAGAACCTTGCGGGTGTTGATGCCGGAATAGCGGGCAGACTCGATATTGGAGCCGATCATGTAGGTGGAAAAGCCGAGCTTGGAGCGCGAGAGCAGAATGTGGCTGGCGATCACGCAGGCGATCAGGATCAACAAAGGTACCGGGATGCCGAGGATGCTGCCGTGGCCGATCGGAGCGATGAAGGTAGGGAAGCCCGAGATATCGCCGCCGCGCGTCAGGAACTCGCCGAGGCCGCGTAGGAAGATCATCATCGACAGCGAAACGAGGATCGGATGGGCGCGGGTAAAGGCGATGACCAGGCCCATGACCAGGCCGCTGGCGGCGCCGACGGCAACCGCCTGAGCCGAGCCGATCAGGAAGGCGCCCGGGCCGGCATCGATCCCGCCATTGGCCTGCAGCGTCCAGGCGAGCGTCAGGCCGGCGATGTTGGCGGTGAAGGTGATCGCAAGGTTGAGGCCGCCGGTGAGGATCGGCATCAGCATGGCAAGCGTCAGAACGCCCAGCTCGGGAAGCTGAAAGGCGACCGATCCGAAGGTCGCGCCCGTCAGGAAATGCGGCGAGGCGAAACTGAAGACGACAAGCACGGCCGCCAGCGCGGCGAGGGGACCGGCCATGTCGGCCCCGAAGATGGCGTTGAAGCGGGCGGCGAGCGCGTTCATCAGTTCTCTCCCCTGTCTGCAGGCCTGTCACCGGTCGATTTCCGGGTCGCAAACACCGGCACCAGATTGCCGATGCGGGCGCTCGACAAGGTGATCGCAACGAGGATGATCGCGCCGACGATCATCTTGAAGGCGAAGGGCGAGACGCCCATCAGGTTGAGGCCGTTCTGGGTGATCGAGACGAGCAGTACGCCCAGCACGCAACCGAGCACCGAGCCCTTGCCGCCGCCCAGCCGCGCCCCACCGAGCACCACGGCTGCGAGCACATCGAGTTCGCGGCCATAAAGGGCGTTCGGCACGACCTCCTGCGCATAATGCGCCTGCATGAGCCCGGCGATGCCTGCCATCAACCCAAGCCAGCCGAAGGCGATGAACTGCACGGCGCCGATATTGATGCCGAAGCGACGCGCGCCTTCCGGATTGTCGCCGAAGGCATAGAGCTGTCGGCCGGTCGTCGTGCGGGTAATGAAGAACCATGTGGCGAGCGTGCAGACGGCCATGACCACAACCGGCAAGGTGATCTCAGCCCAGCTCCCATCGGCCATTTCGCGCTCGTAGATGATGACGCGGCTCGTCAGCCAGTCGGGCAGATTGTAGATCGACACCCCCTTGGTGAAAAACATCAGCAAGCCGAAATAGACGTTGAAGGTCGCGATCGTCGCGACGATCGAGATGATGCGGAAGCGGTGGATCAGGAAGGCGTTGATCACGCCGAGCACGATGCCGATGCCGGCCGCAATCAGGAAGCCGGATACCCATCCACCCCCGCCGATCCTCTCGAGCGCAAGTGCAGTGACATATTGCACGATCGAGGCTGCGACCGCGAAGGAGATGTCGATCCCGCCTGATATCAGCACCACGAGCAGGCCAACGGCAAAGATAATATTGACCGCGCTGATATTGAGCAGGTCGAAGACATTGCCGAGCGTGAAGAAACGGTCGGTCATGAAAGCCAGGACAATGCTCATCGCGAGGATGACGGCAAACAGCACGAATTCAGTTGTATGGGACAAGAACAGCTTACGCATAGACCGCCGCCTCCAGGTCTTTCAGCGTAGTCGCGCGCGGATCATGCCAGCCGGCGATGCGGCCCTTTTCCATATGGATGATCCGATCGGCGTTAAAATAGACCTCCGGCACCTCGTCCGAAATCAGGATGATCGCCAGCCCCGCCTCGGCGAGGCGTGCAACGATTTCGAAGATGCCGGCGCGGGCGCCGACATCGACGCCGACCGTGGGCGCATCGAGGATCAGCACCTTGGGATCGGTGGCGAGCCATTTGGCGATCGCGACGCGCTGCTGGTTGCCGCCCGAAAGCGTCGAGATCGCATCGTCCTGCTTGCCGATCCTGACGCCGAGATCGGCGATCCAGCGCGCGACCAGCGAGCGCTTCTTTTCCGGCGAGATGAGCCCGCGGCCCAGGATACGGTTGAGGGAGGCCATGACCAGATTGTCGGCGATGGATTGCGGCTGGTTGAGACCGAGCGAAAGGCGGTCTTCGGAGAGATAGGCGACGCCTGATGTGATCGCCTCGCGGTTGGAGGCAAAGCGCACCGGCTTTCCCTCCAACACGATCGTTCCGGCGGCGGGCCGGCGCATGCCGAACAGCGTGAGCGCGAGTTCGGTGCGCCCGGAGCCGAGCAGGCCGGTGATCCCGAGGGTCTCGCCGCGGCGCAGATCGAAGGAGATGTCCTCGAACTCGCCAGGCCGGGAAAGCTTGCTGACAGAAAGCAGGACCGGGTTATGCGATAGGTCGCGGGCGCGAACATTCTGGTCGAAGGTGCGCCCGGTCATCAGCTCGGTGATCTTAGACTGGGTCATGCCTTCCACCGGATAGACACCGACCAGCGCACCATCGCGCAGCACCGTGATGCGCGAGGAAATTTCCAGCACTTCCGCAAGGCGATGGCTGACGAAGACCACGGCAACGCCCGAAGCCGACAGCGTGCGCACGATCGCCAGCAGATGATCGGTCTCAGACTGGGTGAGCGAGGCGGTCGGCTCGTCCATGAAGACGATGCGGGCCTCTCCAACCAGCGCGCGGGCGATGGCGACGATCTGACGCTGCGCGATGGCGAAGTCCTTGAGAGGCCTGTCGACGTCGAGGGTGATGCCGAGCCGGGCGAGTGCCTCCTCGGCTGTTCCGCGGATCGCGGCATAATTGACGAAGCGCGGGCGCGAACCGGAAAGGGTCTGGAAGGCGATGTTTTCGGCCACGCTCATTTCCGGAAAGAGCGCGAGGTCCTGCCAGATGATCTGGATGCCGCGGGACTGGGCCATGCCAGGCGTCATGTGGGATATCGTCTCACCGTCGAAGACGAACTCGGCGCCGTCTGCAGGCCGATAGACGCCTGATATCACCTTGATAAGGGTGCTCTTGCCGGAACCATTCTCGCCGGCCAAGCAATGCACCTCGCCGGGCAGGACTTCGAAGGAGACGTTTTTCAGCGCCTTCACACCGCCGAATGTCATGTTGATGCCGCGAAGTGAAAGAAGCGGCTGGGCCTCCACACCATCATCCGTTGCCATGCTCATGCCGGTTGCCTGTCCAGTCGAATGCCATGAAAGGTCAATGGTCCAGCCATGGCCGGGTATCGCTCTTTTCCCGAACGCCGGGCCGGTCCGTATCGACCGGCCCGACACCCGGGGAGGGGGCCTCTTCAGAGGCCCATTGCGGCCAGGTCGTCGACCGTATCCTTGTTGATCGGCAGCAGCTGATCGACGATGATGTCGTTACCAACAGGCTTGATCACGCCGAGACCCGGAATGTCATCACCTTCCTTGATGCTCTCGCCCTTGATCAGGCGATCGGCGAGCGTGACGAAGACTTCGCCGGCCTGCTTCGGATTCCACATGAAGCCGCCCGATATCGCGTCGGACTTGATCAGCTTCTGGCCCTGGCCGGGCGAGAACGGGCCGAGCACGAAGATTTTGCCCGTCTTGCGGCGTTCTTCGACAGCGCGCCCGGCACCGATCGGGCCCTGGCTGCCGAAGGCGAGGAAGCCTTTCAGATCCGGATGGGCAGCGATGAGATCAAGCGCCGTCGAGCGGCTTTTGTCGACATCTTCTGCGACGCCATAACGGTCGCCGACGAGTTTCATGTCCGGATAATTCGCCTTGATATAGGCGATTGCGGCGTCCGCCCAGGCATTGTGCAGCGGAACGGTCAGCGAGCCGACGAAGACGGCATATTCGCCCTTGCCACCCATCTTTTCGGCGAGCAGCTTGCCATGCGCCTCACCAAAACCGGTCGACGACGCGAGTTCGAAATTCCAGTCGGCGCCCTTCTGCGAGGGCGATTCATGCGTAATGACCTTGATGCCGGCGGCTTGCGCCTTGGTGAGCACGGGCTCGAGCACCTTGGCATCGTTCGGCACCACACCGATGACCTTGACACCCTGGGCGATCAGGTCTTCGATGGCGCGCACCTGCAGCGCCGGGTCGGCGCTGGTCGGGCCGATCATGAAGGCATCGACGCCTAATTTCTTGCCCTGTTCCTTGATGCCGGCTTCCATCGCATTGAACCATGGAATGCCGCCGATCTTGACGACAACGCCGACCTTCGGTGCGTCCTGCGCAAACGCGACCACCGCCCCGGCAAGCGACAGCGATGCGGCAAATGCCGCTACGATAAGTCTCCTCATCTTCACTCCTCCTCAAGGTCGCTCATGGCGAACGACGACCACCGGCCGCTTTGCGGCAGGTTGTTCCTGGTTGCTTCTTGGCGAGGGAACACCCTTGCCTCCCATCCCGCCTCCTCCGGCGAACCATTTTTGCGCAATCGATCTTTCTTTTTTGCACAATCGATGGTGCAATGACTATCGATCAAGGTAGGGCTTTCGTCAAGAGGGGTTTGTTTCTAAGGGAACGACAGCGGAAAAGGCGAGATATGGCAGACATCAGCAAGAAGAAGGCGACAATCTACGATCTCTCGATCCTATCGGGTGCGTCGGCTTCTACCGTAAGCGCCGTGCTGAACGGAAGCTGGCGGAAGAGGCGTATCAAGGAGGCGACGGCCCAACTCATTCAGAACCTGGCGAACGAGCACGGATATACGGCAAATCTGCAGGCCCGCGGCCTGCGTTCGTCCCGCTCCGGCCTCGTCGGTCTTCTGCTGCCGGTGCACGACAACCGCTATTTCTCCTCCATGGCGCAATCATTCGAGGCACAGGTCAGAAGCCGCGGCCAGTGCCCCCTCGTCGTCAGCGCCTGTCGCGATCCGGACGAGGAGTGCCAGGTCGTCGAGACACTGATCTCCTATTCGATCGACGAACTTTTCATCGCCGGCGCAACCGATCCGGATGGTGTACACAAGGTCTGCGAAAAGGCAGGGCTGAAGCACGTCAACATCGATCTGCCCGGTACGCTGGCGCCGTCGATCATCAGCGACAATTATGAAGGTGCGCGCATGCTGACGCAGGCGATCATCCAGCGCGCGCAGGAGGATGGCCCGCTTTCACCTGACGATCTGTACCTGTTCGGCGGTCGCAACGACCATGCCAGCCACGAGCGAATTCGCGGTTTCCGCGACGTAAAGCGCGCACTTCTGGGCGCGGATCCGGATGTCTGCATCCAGCCGACCGGTTATTCCCCAGCCATGACGGCGCGTGCCTTTGAAGCCTTCTACGAAGGCCACGGAAAGCTGCCGCGCACATTTTTCGTCAATTCCTCGATCAATCTCGAAGGGCTGATGCGCTTCCTCGCACTGCACCCGCATGAAACCTTCGCCGACATCATCGTCGGCTGCTACGACTACGATCCCTTTGGCTCCTTCCTGCCGTTCCCCGTCTTCATGATCCGGCAGGACAGCGAGGCGATGATCACCCAGGGGTTTGCGATCCTCGATGCGGACCGCGGCCCGCCAATCACGCATCTGGTGCGGCCGACACTCGTCCCACCACGCACGGCGCTGACCGGCCCACTCGATGCGCTGAAGGATATCGAGTGATGCGTCCCGCCTCGTTTGAGAGGCTGGGCTGACGGAGCAGCAATCTGTGTGATGCCTTATCGGCTCTAGCTTTCTGTGATGCGGCGATCCTCATCCGAGCCGACGGAGAGCTGCTTCCAGTCCAGGTCCTCCTGCAGCTCGAGATATTGCGTCGCGCCGATCTGATCTGTGTCGCGCAATTCCTCCAGGCGCTGGCGCTGGGCGAGAACGGCGGCGATCGTCAGGTCGCGGCGCCGATCGAGCGCCGAAGCCTTGTTTGCCTCGGTTGACGCGGTCCAATGGTCCCTGCAGATCGTCCGGATCGCTTCGGCCTCAGTGCCGACTTCCTTCTCAAGCCGCTGAAAGGCCGCTTCGGCGAGCGATCTTCGGGCCACCTTGAGTTCATCACGGACTTCTGCCTGCCGACCGAGTTTCAGGAGATGGATCATCGGAGCCAAGGTCGCCCCTTGAATAACCAGGGTTGCGAGCACCACCGCGAAGGCTGTGAGCACGACCAGGTCTCGCTCGGGAAAGTCGGCGGGGAGCGCAAAGGCCGTCGCCAGCGTAACGAGGCCACGCATACCGGCCCAACCCACCAGGAAGGTCTCCCCGGATGTGAAAGGCGCCAATTCATGGCCGCTTCGGTGACGAGACCCAACGACGGCGTGAAGCAGGAAAGCCATCGCCATGCGCGCCAGGATGACGCCTACAACCACGATGACGGCAAATCCCATCGCGCGCTGAAGCTCTTCAGCCGACATCGCCTCAAGGATGCGGCGCGCCTGCAGGCCCATCAGCAGGAAAGCCACCACGTTCAGCAGGAAGACGACGGTCGTCCAGACGGCGAAGGAATGTACCCGCATCCGCGGTGAATCCCTGACCGAAGAGAGCGTGGCGAGCGTCATCGCGCTCGCCACTGTGGCAAGGACAGCCGACAGATGCAGATGTTCGGCGATCAGCCATGTTGAAAAAGCGTAGACGAATTGAAGCAGGGTCCCGCCGACCGTGTTCTCGGTTATCGGCCGAAGCCGCGAGACAAAAAAGCCGAAGACGATGCCGAACAGGATCCCTCCAGGTGCGGCGATCCCCACCTGAAGTGCCGTTCCGGCATCCAGCCCACCACGCGCCTGGACAGTCAGCGCGGCGCCGAAAAGCAGAAGTGCGGTCGCGTCGTTGAACAGGCTTTCTCCCTTGAGCAGGGCATCTACACGCCGGGCGACGGGCAAATTGGAAAGGACTGCCGTGGCGGCTGCGGCATCGGGCGGCGAAACAATTGCGCCAAGTGTGACCGCAACCGCAATCGGAAGCCCGACGGTCAGCATGCTGATCGACACGACCACGCCTGTCGTGACGAGAACGGCGACGACCGCATAGAAGAACAGCGGCAGCAGCATGCGCCGCGCCGCCCCCACCGGGAAGTCATAGGCCGAATCGACAAGGACGGGCGCAATGAACAGGGCAAGCGCCGTCGGAGGATCGATCGGAATCGTCGGCGCGCCTGGCAACATCGCCACGGCGACGCCGGCGGCAGCCAGAATGCCGGGGTAGGGCAGGCGCATGCGACGCGTGACCTGCAGCAGCAGGATGGCAACCGCCAGCAATGCAACAAGTGTTTCGAAGAACGTCATGTCAGCATACTAGCAGGCTTTCGGGCACATTGAAGCGGGTGCAACCCCGATGTAAAGCTTGTGTCGTGTCAAGCTGATGACGCAGCGGCGGAGGGCGACGATGGACTACGAGGTTGCGATTGTCGGGGCTGGCGCAGCCGGCATTGCAGCAGCAAAGAGGCTGGCCGATGCCGGGCGCTCGGTCATCATGCTGGAGGCCAGCAACCGCGTGGGCGGACGAGCCTGGACAATCGAACTGGCGGGAATGCCACTGGATATGGGTTGCGGCTGGCTGCACTCTGCCGAGCGCAATCCTCTCGTCGCCATCGGCCGTGAGGCCGGGTTCAATATCGAGCGCGGACCGACGGCGTGGCAAAGCCAGTGGCGCGATCTCGGCTTCACGCAGGATGAGCGCGCGGCTGCGGCGGCCGCATGGAACGCGCTTGAAGAGCGGATGCGGGCAAATCCACCCGCCAGCGACAGGGCGTCGGACGCACTGGAGCCCGGCGGCAAATGGAACGCCTACTGCCAGTCCCTCAGCGGATATATGAACGGCGCACCGCTCGATCGGCTGTCAGGCGCTGACTTTCTTGCCTATGACAACGCGGCGACCGATGCCAATTGGCGGGTGCGTGAAGGCTATGGGAGTCTGATCAGCGCGGCCGTTCCGAACGTAGCCTTGCGCCTTTCGGCCCCTGTTCGACGCGTGACATTGACCGCGAGTGGCGTCCTGCTGGAGACCGACCGCGGTCCGGCCACATCAGGTGCCGCGATCATCACGTCATCGACCACCGTTCTGGCCCGCGGAGCCATTATCTTCGACCCGGAGGCCGACGATCACCTCCATGCCGCAAGTCAGCTACCGCTTGGCCTCGCAGACAAGCTGTTTTTGGAACTCCATGGCAATCATGGTCTGGCGCCGGAAACCCATCTGCTCGGCGACCCGCAAAATGCCGAGACCGGCAGCTATTATATCCGGCCGCTCGGCCGGCCAATCATCGAAGGCTTCTTTGGCGGAAACGGCGCTGTCGTCATCGAACGCGCGGGTTTGGTGGACGCATTTGCCTTCGCACTCGACCAGCTGTCATCGCTGCTCGGCAGTAACATTCGCCGCCATCTGCGGCCCCTCACGGCCTCTTCCTGGTGTCGTACCGATTGGATAGGCGGCTCCTACAGTCATGCACTGCCCGGCCATGCGGGCGCACGCGCAGTCCTGGCGCGCCCGGTCGGCGACCGGCTGTTTTTCGCCGGCGAGGCGACGCACCAGTCCGACTTTTCGACCGCGCATGGCGCATGGGAAAGCGGGTTGCGGGCCGCCGACCAGGCTGCGGCTGTTCTAACACGCTCATTATAAAGCAGGGTGCATCTTATGACCCTCAACGCACCGATACCCCTGGCCGACCATTACCAGCTGGCAGAATTTCACGATTGCCCGGTTCGGATTGTCTTATGTGAATTATAGATCGTTTATGCTGACAGTGCCGGCATTTCGTCGTGCTATTTAAGGTTCAATTTAGCCGAAACTGCCAGGGCCATTGCCCGGCGACTGACCCCCAGTTTGGAAAACACGTTCTTGAGGTGGAATTTCACCGTAGGCTCGGAAAGCCCGAGCGCGCGTGCGATTTCCTTGTTGCTCTTGCCTTCATGTAGGCAGAGCAGGACCTGTTGCTCGCGTTGGCTGAGAAGACTTTTGCCGCCAAGAGGACCCTTGATCCGGCGGCCGTTATCGGCCGGTTTGCCGAAGACGCTTCTTTCACCCTGGCCAATTATACGACCGATGAAGTCGACGGCATCGGCACTGAAGACCTTCAGGCCGAAACGCCGCACGATCGCCCGCACGACCGTGGAGAATTCTAGCCCCTCGTCCTCGAAAAGCTGGGTTACCTCGTGCGAGCGAGCACGCGCGATCGCAAACTGGAAATATTCGAGTGCCTGGGCATGCCGGCCGTCGTTCCAGGCGGCAACTGTTGCCAGAATTTCCGCCGCCAGCAGGTGATAACCGCTGCCGTTCGCGCGGCTTCGCGCCATCACGATCTCCAGATTGGCGAGCCCTTCGCCTGGACGTCCCTGAGCTTTGAGAAGGCGCGCTTGCGCGACGAGGAAATCGTTTTCCTCGCGCCAGGTCCAGAAGTGCCCGAGTTCAGGATCGCGCAACGATGAAACCAGCCGCTCGACGAGAAGCACCGCCGATTCAATCAGGCCGGTCTTCGAGAAGATATCGACTCGCATGATGTCGGCCGCAATCTTCAGGCGCGGCAGCGCGCGTTCGACGGCGACCTCTTCCGCCTTGTCGATCGCTGCCATTGCCAGATCGAGACCGCTCAACCGCAGCCGACTGCGGGCCAGCAGCGAAAACATCCGGGAATAGATATCGACCCAACCTTCGCCCTGGACGACGGCATTGACCGCCTCGCCAAGGCTCTTCTCGACCAGAGCCATCTCGCCCTGGAGGTAGAGAACATCCGCCGTCGCGACACGGCAGATCGCTTCGAGATTGATGTCGGTCCACTGCGCGCTTTGGATCAGGTCCTGCGCCTCCCGGCAGAAAGTCAGCGCCGCCGAGAAGTTGCCGGCCAGGGTATTGACCAGCCCCAGATGGATGAGCATGAAGATCTGGGCATAGGCCGTCTTTTCCTCGCGATAATAGGCCAATGCCTTCAAGGCACTCAGCCGGGCAAGGTCGAGATTGCCGCGCCTGGTATAGGCGATGCACAGATGGTTGTAGATCCAGCCGAGCTCCCAGGTCGATTGCGGCGAGAAACCTGACGCCATTCGTTCGAGATGCAAGATCTGCGCATCGTCGAGATGAAGATCCTCATAGATATCGACCAGCCCGTCGATGTGATCGAGTGTCGATGCCTCGATCGTCAGGAACTCATCGCCATGCAAGGCCCGGCCTTGCTTGATCGCTTCCATCCGCTCGCGCGCCGCCTTGATGTGCCCCTTTTTCGCGAGGACCAGCACGTAGCACAATGACAGGCTCGGAGATTCGTGAATGACGCCGGCAGGCAGGTCGTCGATCAGATGTTCGAGCACTGTGTGGCCGGCGCGGATGAAGAGATTGACGCCGCCGGCCTGCCGGATCGTCTGTGCGGCGAGCGAAAAGTTGCCGGCGCGCGCCGCATGCGAAACCGCCCTTTCCAGGAACCCGCGCTCGGCAAACCAGATCGCCGCGATGGAGTGAAGCGTTGCCTCGTCGGTCTGGGGATCACCGGCAAGCTCGGTCGTCAGGCACTTCCGCACGATCGGATGAAGCCTGTACCAGGCCGCACCCATCTGACTCTTTTCGATCAGCGGGCTCATATCCTCGAGCAGCCGAAGGTCATCTGCCTGCAGATCGGTGCCGGAGAGATGGCTTGCCAGCTCCAGCGGGAATTCCTCCAGGATCGACGTGACGCATAGCGTTCGGCGAAGCGCCGGCGACAGCGGACGCAGGATCGCTTCGTCGATATGGCGGAAGAGATCGGGATGTTCGCCGGCCAGCAGCCTGTTGCGCTCGTCTATACCGCCGCTCTCCATCACGCCGAGCGCGATCTGCGTCAAGGCCGGCCATCCACGGGTGGCGCGTACGAAGTTTGCGACATCGCCAGTATTGATGGTGCGGGGAAACAGGCTGCGGATCTCGTTGCGGCTGAAGGCGAGGTCGACGGCGTTGATCTCCGTGACAAGACCGCGCACCCTGAGGCGGGCGAGCGGCAGCGGCAGTTTCTGCTGCGATGCGCAGACAATCCTCAGATTGTCGGGGGCACCTAAGAAAAATCCGTCGAGGAAAGCCTGCACGTCGGGTGAGGAAGCAATATCGAGCTCGTCGATGAACAGGATCGCGCCGCTTTCCCGGTCGGCGACGATGTCGAACAGGTCCCTCAGAGAGGCGGGAGGCCGTGGGGTGTGGATGCCGAGCGCCAGGCAAAGATCAGCTAGCAGTTCGGCAGGTCGGCCATGCGAGGGACCGAGCGTGATCCAGCCGCAATGACCGACGCCGCCATCGAATAGCGACTGAAAATAATCGGAGCCGGAAGTAACCGCCTCATATCCTGCCTTGAGCAGCGCCGTCTTGCCGAAGCCAGACGGTGCATGGACGACGACGATCTGGCGCGCCAGACCGTCGCGGATCTTAGAAAGGGGAAAGGGACGGTCGATGGCCGTGAACAACATGCGCGGTGGGCGAAACCGGGAACCTAGCGTCTTCGGTTCACGCCCGCCGGGGCGGGTTGCAGTTTTGCCTTCGGAACGACTGTGATGCATCCAAAAACGCCTCGCTCATTCGATCATCCTGACTTGCGAGCTTTAAGAAGCATATCCCGTGCCAGCGCAGATCTAACCAGCCTCGAGCGGTGCGTAATTCTGCGCCAGGCCGAAGGCAGCGGGACCGAAGACGTCCAATGCCTCCGGTGTGCGCATGATCGGCGGCACCTTGACGCCAAGCACGTTGACCCGCTGGCCATAACGCAGGCGTTCGGTGGTTATCGGTTCGGCAGTATCGGCTTCGAGGATGCAGATAAGATCCGGCACGATCGCCAGCACCCTGCCATCTTCCTCGGCCACCAGATTCTCGTTCTGGATCTGGATGCGCACCGGCCTGCGGCTTGTGTCGAAAGGTTCGATCGTCACGACGCCGACGGACCAGCCGTTCTGCTCGCGCCGCGAGACGTCGACCACCTTTCCCGAGGCCAGAAGGCGCGCGGTCTCGTAATGCGTTCCGGAGAAGAATTCGATCAGGTCGGCGAGCGGATCGCGATGCGCGGCAAGCGCCAGCCGGATGGTACGTCCGATGCCGATGGCAAGCGACATCGTTCCGGGAACGGATACGCGACGGGTCGTGCGGCCATCCATGCCGTAATTGACGAGATAGGACTGGCCGCCCATTCGGATCGTAACGCCGCGAGCGAGCCATTCGGCCTTGGCCGCACTTTCCGTCTCGATGATGACGACGTTTCCCTGCTCGTCGGCGACGGTCAGCGGTGCGGCAGGCACGCCATAGACGTTGAAGGTCTCCATTTCGAGCTGCGGAAAGGCGCGGCCCATGCCGTCCGCGTCGATGACCGGGAGCCGGCATTCCGCCGCCAGCATGATCGGCACCATCGAGTTGATGCCGCCGGCCTCAAAGGGGATGATCGCCCCCATCGCCTTGCCGACACGTTTCTCGTAAGCCCTGAGTGCAAGTCCAATCTCTTCGCCACTCGGCATCTTCTCGATCAGGATCGTCGGCGCTCCCATCGCGCCGCAGGCGGCGACCTCGATGCCGTCAGGCACGTCATCGAGCGCCAGGAGATCGACCGGGCCGTGGCGTTCGATCGCCGCCTTTGCCATGAGTTTGCCGATATAGGGATCGCCGCCGCCGCCGGTGCCGAGAAGGGCTGCGCCGACCGCCAGATCGTCGATATCCTCGTTGGTGATGATTGCCATGTGTTCAGCCGATCTCTTCGATGGAAGTGAAGGGTTCCTTCAGTCCGAAGCAGGCAGGGCCAAAGACATCGAGCGCCTCCGGTGTCCGCATGATTTCGGGAACGGAGACGGCAAGCACGGTGACGCGCTGTCCGTAGCGAAGGTTTTCGCTGGTGATGGGTTCGGCCGTTTCGGTGTTCATGATGCAGATGAGATCGGGCACGATCGCCTTCACCTTGCCGTCAACGCGGGCGATCAGGTTCTCGTTCTGGATCTCGATCTCCATCGTCGAACCGAAGGGCGGCAGCCCGCCGATCGTAACGCGGCCGATCGAAAATCCGGCCTTGGTCTCGCGCATGACATCGGTAATTTTGCCGCCGAAGATGATGCGCCCGTAGCGGTAGAGCGTCGAAGGCAGAAATCCGAGCAGCGCCTCGATCGGATTCTCGTGCGAGCTTTTGGCGTTGCGCAGGACTTCGCCGATGCGGATGGCGAGGCTCAGCGTGTTCGGAATGGCGGTGCGTTTGACGTCGGCGCCCGACATTGCATATTCGGCGATATAGGCGCAGCCGCCCATCCGGATGGCGACGGCGCGCGAAAGCCATTCCATCTGGCGGTTATCGACCGCCTCGATGATGGCACAATCACCATATTCGTCGCTGACGGCCATCGGGCTGCCGGAGACGCCGTAGACGCCGAAGGTTTCCATTTCGAGAAAGGGAAAGGCGCGGCCCATGCCGTCACCGTCGACCACGGGCAGGCCGAGGCGGGCGCCGACGACAAGCGGGATTGTCGAGTTGATGCCGCCGATCTCGATCGGCATGGTCGCCTGCGCCTTGCGGCCGAGATGGCGTTCGAGCCGCTGTAGCGAAAACATCGCCTCCTCGCCGCTCGGGATCTTCTCGACCAGCACGGTCGGCGCACCCATCATGGCGGTCGGAATGACCAGCATGTCGTCCGCCAATTCGCTGGGATCGATGATGTTCACCTCCAGCCCTTCGTCAAGGCATTGCTGCACCATCAGCCGGCCGACATAGGGATCGCCGCCACCTCCGGTCCCGAGGAATGCCGCGCCGACGGCAAGGTCGCAGAGTTGTTGACAGTTGAGTTTCATAGGGTCCTCATCCGATCACGAGATCGCCGATAGCTTTGACGCGGATGCGCGTCGCGCTGCCCGGCAGATAGGCGAGCGGCACCTCCTCGATATCCATGATCTTGACCGTTCCGGCCTCTGCACCCGCCTTCACGGCGCGCTCCTCGGCTTCCTTCTTGGCGCCACCGAGCACGATGTCGCGAGAGGTACCTTCGAGCGAGAAGATGCGGTCGACCTCGCCGCCGACCTGCGCGATCGCAGCGCCGATGGCGTTGGCAACGGAGGCGTTCTCAGGACGGATGACGCGGGATGCGGAGGGCAGGTCGCGCGAGATCAGGATCGAACCACCACCGACCAGGATGACGGGCAGGGGCTCGGCGCTCGTCTTCATCCGGTCGACCGCCTCGTCGGCCATGCGGTGGATGGTATCGAGCGCCGTCTTAATCGTCCTTGCCGGGATATGAGCGACGCGAGAACGGTCGCCGATATCCTCGAGGCCGGCCGCGACGATGATGTCCGTCGTGGTCAGGGTATCGCCGCCGAAGATCAGGGCGCGGGAGGTGATTTCGTAGCCGACCGAATCCGGGCCAATGCGGGCACCGTCGTCGCGCACGATCGAGCCGCCGCCGAGACCGATCGCGAGCACGTCGGGCATGCGGAAATTGGTTCTGACCCCGCCGATATCGACGGCGACAGCGGATTCGCGCGGGAAGCCCTGCATCAGCATGCCGACATCCGACGTGGTCCCGCCGATATCGACGACCATCGCCTCCTTCTCGCCGGCAAGCATCGCGGCGCCCCGCATGGAATTGGTCGGGCCGGAGGCGAATGTCAGCACCGGATAACGCTCGACGTAATCAGGCACCATCAGTGTCCCGTCGTTCTGGCTGATATAGAAGGGCGCATTGATCGCCAGTTCCTTCAGGGCGTTACGGAAGGAGTTGACGACTTTGCGCGACAGGTCGGCGAGCGACGCATTCATCACCGACGCGTTTTCGCGTTCGAGGAAACCGACCCGGCCGACTTCGTGGCTGAGCGATATCGACAGGCCGGGGATCTCGTTGCCGAGAATCTCGGCGGCCCGCAGTTCCATATCAGGTGTCACCGGCGAAAACACCGAGGTGATCGAGGCTGCCTTGAGCCCGCGGCTGCGGATCTCACCGGCGATGCGCAGGATCTCGGGCTCATCGAGCGGCGCGATCTTGCGGCCGTCGAATTCGTTGCCGCCACGCACCATGAAAGTGTGGCGGCCGAGTGTGTCGGCCAAATCCTTCGGCCAATCGGTCATCGGCGGCAGCGCCTTGGTCGCCGGCAGGCCGAGCCGGATAGCGGCGACTTCGAGCAGCCGCTTGCGCTCGACGACAGCATTGGTGAAATGCGTCGTGCCGATCATCACCGCCTGGATTTCCGAGACCGAGACGCCGGTCATCGACAGCACCTGCTTCAACACGGCGACAATGCCGGAGCCGACATCGCTGGTCGTCGGGCTCTTGCACGCGCCGAGTACCAGCGGGCCGTCCATCATAGCAGCATCGGTATTCGTGCCGCCCACATCTATTCCAATACGCATCATGACCTCCGTGAGAATATGCCTGGCCGTTGGCACCGGAGCGGATGGCTCCGGCGCTGGCAATGATCGCTGTTTCCGTGTTGCTTCAGGCGACGAGTGCCTCGGATCGGTCGGGGTCCCAGCCGACCGTGACTGCGGCGCCGGGGGAAAATCGTTCGGTGCGGGACTGGTTCTGGCGCTCGGCGACGATCTCCTGCGAGCCGACTGCCAGCCGGTAGCGCACCAGCGCGCCTTGATAGGTTTCGCTGACGACCGTCGCGGGAAGGCTGACGCAGGATGAGTTGTCGGGACCGATGATGACGTTCTCGGGGCGAACTACTAGCTTTGCCGCCTGCCCGGCGGCCAGGCCTTCGGGACCCCGCGTCGGCAACACGGTTCCCTCCAGCAGCACGGTCATGCCTTGCCCGTCATTGGCGCCGACGGTGACGTCGATCACGTTCGAATGACCAATGAAGGTGGTGACAAACAGCGTCTTCGGCCGTTCGTAGATTTCCTCGGGCGTCCCGACCTGGACGATGTGCGCCTTCTGCATGACGCCGATGCGGTCGGACATCGTCAAGGCCTCGTCCTGGTCGTGGGTCACATAGACGGTGGTGATGCCGAGCTTCTTCTGTAGATCCTTGATCCAGTATTTCATTTCCTCCCTGAGGCTCTTGTCGAGTGCCGACAGCGGCTCGTCGAGAAGGAGGATGCGGGGCTCCGTCACCAGCACGCGGGCAAGGGCGACACGCTGCTGCTCGCCACCCGAAAGCTGGCGCTGGAAACGCTCCTCATATCCGGAAAGCCCGACCTGGCGCAGCGCGGCGGTGACGCGCTTGCGGATCTCCTCCTTCGGCAGCTTCCGGAGCTTCAGGCCGAAGGCGATATTGTCGGCAACGTTCATGTGGGGGAAGATCGCGTAGTTCTGGAACACGATGCCGATGTCGCGTTTCTCCGGCGGCAATCTCGTCACGTCGTCGCGGCCGATGAGAATCTCGCCGCCGCTCGGCGGCACGAAGCCGGCAATCATCCGGAGCGTCGTCGATTTTCCGCATCCCGATGGGCCGAGAAGGGAAAAGAACTCTCCTTCGGCGATGTGCAGGTCGATGCCGGCGACCGCGACGCTATCGCCGTAGGATTTAGCGAGCTTTTTCAGATGGATATCGGACATGCGGCGAAGGCTCTCCTGTTATGAAGATGTGCGACGGGCGGCGCGGAACCGCCCGTCGCGGCGGCATCAACTGGCGAAAATGCCGTTGACCGTTTCGACGATGTCGTCTTCGTTTTCGAGGTAGGAATTCCAGTCCGGCACCCAGAAGCCCTTGATGGCGTCGGCGCTGTTGACGACGCCGGCCTTGGCGAGATTGTCGGGCAGGACGGCGTTGCTGACCGTCGGGCGCAGGTAGAATTCCTTGCCCATATTGCCGATGAAGGTCGGATCGAGGGCGCGGTCAAGAAGCGCAAAAGCGAGCTTCTTTTGCACCGGCTCGGCATAACGGCTGATCGTATAGGTCTGCGTCAGGATCGGCTGCTGTTCGGTCCAGTACCAGAAGGCGAAAGGCGCGCCCTTGTCGCGGGCCTGCATCGGCTCGGCATCGTCGAGCACGGCGACCACCACTTCGCCGCGGTCCATCAGCGTTTGCATGTTGCCGGTGAAATCGGAGATCTTGGCCGGCATCAGCGCCTTCATCGCCTCGTAGCCGGCATCAAGATCGTACTGATCCTTGCCGAAGATACCGCAGGCGACGAGGAAGAAGTCCATCTGCAAGGTGTTTGACGTGATGTAGGTGCCGCGCTTGCCCGCGAATTCCGGCTTCCAGAGATCCTTGAACGACGAGGGCGGCGGCGAAACCAGATCGGTGCGGTAGGCATAACCATACTGGTTGAAGGCCCAGGTGACGCCGACGCCATTGGCGGTGGCGAAGGGCCACAGGTTCTTGGCGTTCGGCACGTTCGGCAGCAGTTCGTCGAGTTTTAGGAAGAAATCGCCGGCCTTTGCCGTCTTGAACATCTCCGGCAAGTTCCAGTTGGTAATGTCGAGCGGCGGCTTCTCGGCGCCGCCGGCGACGAATTTTGGGAACCAGGGCCAGGTCGAGTCGTATTCGATCTTGCAGTTGAACTCCTTCTGGAAGTCGGTCAGCAGGTATTTGTTGACCAGTTCACCCCAGGGGCCGCCCCATTCGCCGACGCGCAGCACGGCGCCGCCGGCATCGAAGACCTTGCCGTCGAAGACAACATCCTGCGACCAGGCGTGATTGATGTTGAACAGGGGCAGTGTTGTGGCAGCGACGCCCATCTTCAGGATCGTGCGGCGGGTATGCCCTGTCGTTTTCTCAGTCATGAAGTTCCCCTTTTTTGCTCTATCGTTGATGTGAAGGCGTGGCGGTATTCATCCCCCGAAGGTGCGTTTCAGGTTGACGAGTCTGGAGGTCAGCACGGTGGAGAGAATGACGAGTGCGATGGCGAAGATGCCCGCGGCGGCGGCCGTCGGCTCGAACTGGTAGCGCATCGAGACATACATCGCGATCGGCAGCGTCTGCAGGTTCGGCGTCGACAGAAACAGCGTGACTTCGAACTGGCCGAACGAGACGATGAAAGCGAAGATCGTGCCCGCCGAAATTGCCGGCCCGATGATCTTCAGCGTCACCAACCGGAAAGCGGTGAAAGGCGAGGCGCCAAGGCTGCGGGCGGCCTCTTCCAGCGAGCGGTCGAAACCGACCAGTGCCGCCGTCACCGTCGCGACGACGAAGGGGCAGGTGACGATCACGTGGCCGATAATCAGCCCCGGCATGGTGCGGGCAAGGCCAATGCCCGTGGTCACGTAGAAGACATAGAGGGCAAGTCCTAGCACCACGCCGGGCAGCACGATCGGCAGCATGAAGAAGCCGCGCAAGATGCTGGAGGTACGGCTCTGCGAGCGAGTCAGATAGATCGCCGCCATCGTGCCGATCACCGTCGAGATCAGCGTCGAGACCAGTGCGATCATGAAGCTGACGCCGTAGGCCGAGAGGAAGACGGGCGAAGTCAGGAACGCCTCTATCCAGCGCAGCGACAGGCCCTCCGGCGGAAAAGTCAGGTAATCGCCCGAGTTCAGGCCGGCAAGCACCACGATGAAGACCGGCACCAGGAGGATCGCCAGCGACAGCAGCGAGATGGCCTTGAAGGCAAGGGGGATGGCGGATTCTTCACGCATCAGGTGCGCCCCCCCGAGGTTCTGACCGCCGCCTGGTGGTAGACCGCAACGGCTGCTATGCTTGTCACGAAGAGCACCACGGCGATGGCGGCACCGAACTGCCAGCGCCCGACCTCGGCGATCTGCTGATAGATATGGATGGGCAGCACCATCACCTTCCAGCCGCCCATCAGAGCGGGAACGACATAGGAGCTGATCGAAAGCGCAAAGACCAGAAGCGTGCCGGCCAGGATTCCGGGCATCGAGAGCGGCAGCACGATGGTGACGAAGGCGTGCCAGCGCGAGGCGCCGAGACTGCGGGCCGCCTCTTCCAGCGAGGGATGGATCGCCTTGATGATGCCGATCAGCGACAGCACCATGAAGGGCAGGGTGATCTGCACTAGCCCGACGATGACGCCGAAGACATTGTACATCAGCGGCAGCGGCGCTGTTATCGCTCCGACCCTGAGGAGAAATCCGTTGATGAGGCCGTTATCGCCGAGCAACACCATCAGCCCATACATGCGGATGACCATGTCGAGCTGCATGGAGGACAGGACGAGGATCATTAACAGCGTGGCGCAGCTCGGCTTCACCGTCTTTGCGATGACGTAGGCGAGGGGATAGCCGAAGAACAGGCAAGTGGCGCCGACGATGGCGGAGATCCAGATCGAGCGCAGGATCGATTCATAATAGCTCGCCCGTGTGAAGATGCGGACGAAATTGTCGAAGGTGATCTGGCTGTTGAGGGCGATGACGCCGGCGGCGGACTTGTTGAAGGCGAGCCCGAACAGTGATGCGGTCGGGATCACGAAGAAGACAAGGAAGACGAGGAATGCCGGGATGACCAGCCACCACAGGCGGAAATCCTGAAGGGCGGTGGTCGATCCTTTCCGCTTTTCCGTTCGTGTCATGGTGTCCGTTTGCGCAATCGCCATCTCTGTCCCCTCAATGGAACGTCCAGCGTTCTCTCATTCGGCCGCAAGCGGCATGGGCAGATGAATGTAGTCGTAGCCGAGCAACTGTTTTTCGGGCGGCTGTGGGAAGGTCAGCTTGCTGTGGGCAAGGTTCGAACGCACCAGCGCGGCAGCAACGGAAACAGCGGCAGGAATGGGATCGATGACAGGCACGTCGATCCCGTGCGTCAGAAGTCCCTCGCGCAAAGCGAAGGCGCAGCCCATCAGGCCGGTGCAGCCGAAGACGAGCGCCTCGGCGCCATCTTCCTCAACCGCCCGGATACCTTCCTTGATCAGCATCGCCTTCGTCCGGTCGAGGTCTTCCTCGAGTTCCAGAACGGGAATATCGACGCTGCGCACCGAAGCCAACTTGGTCGAAAGGCCGGCGACGGCCGCGGTGTTTTCGAAGGACGCGCGCAGCCGACGCATCACTGTGAGGACGGAAAACCGGTGGCCGAGCATCGCCGCAAGGTGCATGCCGGTCTCGCAGGGGCCGAGCACCGGGATCGTCACGGCTTCCCGCGACGGCCTGAGGCCCGGATCGCCCATGCAGTCGATAATGACGGCATGGACGCCGTCATTCTGCGCCTTGATCACTTCGGCAATCGTTCCCGGCACCGAAAGGGCAGCTTCGAATTCGCTTTCGATCGATCCCGGTCCCGCCGTAATCTGCGAGTGGCTAACCTTGATGCCGGGATATTCCAACGCCCGGAGATCGGCGACTTTGCGAAATCCTTTGGTGACGATCGGTGACACCACGCGAATTTCTACGACGCTATCCTGCACGGCCGGCCTCCTTGATGCGCAATTCGCTCTGGGCAATTCATGGACTTACGGTGCCGCAGTCCGCCCCGGCTTGGAAGTTCTGAAATGAGTAGGTGCGGATGTGATTCGGATGGGTCATCGGCCGGTATGGATGGTGGAGAACCTATTCGAATGGATAGGGTGCACTAGAAAAAGCGTTTTTAAAACAAATACTTCTCGATGACCGATTCCAGAAGCATTGCATTCCAACGCGAAAATCTGCCGCCATCAGGGAGTTTGACGAGGCCGAGCAGACGAATAACCCTGCATCGACGACAGCAGTTCAAGACCGCCTGCTCATCACCGGGGAATCGTGCCATGCCTTCGGCCAAAGCCGCGCCTTCCGCATCATCCTTCCACCGCGCCAGAACGGCGTGGCGCCTGTTTGCGAATTTCGCCTATGACTATCGCCGTTTCCGCCGCGCCTCCTTCATCGATGGCGCAGAGTCGCGCGAAAACCGGCGGGCACATATCCATCTCCTGGCGCATATGTTGGAATACGGAATGTCGCTTTCCAATCCACGCAACGGCTTCGGCGTGGACAAGGTGCGGCTGCTGGCGGTGGAGACGCGTCGCTATATCGAGCAGCATGGCCGCGACGCTTCGGCCGATATCAGCCTTTCCGTGCTCTCGGCCTATGTCGACTTCAACGCGGAGCAGGGCGATATCAGCGAGGCACAGGCACTGCTGGACGATTTGCTCGTCGTTGCCGGCGCCGGGCACAATATCCGGCTCGGCGGCAGCGAGACGGTGATTGCTGCCGAGATCGTCAGGCATGCGCGGATGGATTTTGTCTCCTTCATGGAGGCGCGCCACAGCGTGCGCCAATATGACAGCAACAGGACAGTCGCGTTCGAGAAGATCGAAAGGGCCATTCGCGCAGCCCAGCAATCGCCTTCGAGCTGCAACCGACAGACATGCCGTGTCTACGCCTTCACCGAGAAGCCGTCGATCGCCCGCGTTCTCGTCCATCACGACGGCAATCGCGGCTTCGGCGAGCAACTCGGCGGCGTATTCGTCGTGACGGTTGACCTGTCGCACTGGAATACGATCGGCGAACGAAACCAGGGATGGGTGGACGGCGGCATGTTCGCCATGACGCTGGCGCTTGGCCTCCACGCGGAGGGACTGGGCGCCTGCATGCTGAACTGGAGTGCGGCGCGCGAGCAGGATATCAAGATGCGGACCTGCGTCGGCATCCCCGACAACGAAATCATCATCACGCTCATCGGTTTCGGCCACATGCGCGATGAATTCCGCGTGCCGGTATCGGCCCGAAAGCCGATTGACATGGTCCTGACGCACGAACCGCCGCTCCGGTAAGCCTCAATCGTCGAGCGATCGGCAGCGCGCGACACCAGCGGCAAGATCGGCTTGAGGCCCAACGTCAGGACGAGGAGCCTGACGAAGATGGATGCGCTCGCTCCAAGAGAAGCGGTTAGCCGGCAGCTTTATCATTGGCGGGCTGTGTGTTAGGAGCGGGTCATGACATCACTGATCGATTTTGATTGCCGAAGCTGCGGAGCCTGCTGTTCCTATTCGTCGACTTGGCCCAGATTTTCCACCGAAACAGAAGCTGCTCTCGATTTGCTGCCGGCGCAGTTCGTAGCCGCGAACGAGCAGGGAATGCGTTGCGACGGTGCGCGTTGCTCCGCACTGGTCGGTCGCGTCGGTTCGGAGACTTCCTGTCAGGTGTACGATCTTCGGCCTGACGTCTGCCGCGCCTGCGTCCCAGGGGATGGCGCTTGCTTGACCGCGCGCGAGTTCTTCGGGATCGGTCAGCCAAGTTTGCCGTCCGGTCATATCGATGCGCTTTTGCCAATCAACTGAGATGAGTGGCGCGTTGCCCGCAGCAATATTGGCTGCGACCACGATTGCGCGCTAGGCGCGGCACTTTAAAACCGACTGTGGCGGTTCAACACCCGCGACCGACATGATCGATCCGGTGGTATCAAAGCAAATCTTCGAGGACTTGCCCAAAGTCTCGGCGTGGCGGGTACCGCTGGCAGCGCTCAGATGACTCCGCCGAGCGTTTCCAACAGCTCCTGCGTCGGCATTTGGCTCTACTTGCTGTCTGAGGGGCCTGTCACGCAAGGACCAAAGACGGCAGCGCTCACATCTGCTTGGCCCCCGCCTGATAGAAATACAAAGCCCGAAGCAGATGCTTCAAGGAGAAAGCAAGGGAAAAATCAGGGCCGCACTCACGGAGCCACATCTATGATCGCCGAAGTTTTCGTCCCGCTACACCTTTGGGGCACGCTTGCAAACAGCCATGTTCTACCTCTCTCGAATTAGTTCCATAAACTACGTTATGCGATGCATGCATGTAAGGGCTATTTAGTAATGCGACAGTTGGGCCAGTTAGAGATGCGACAGTCTCGCCTCTCGACGCGCTGGTCAATGTCAACGTTGGGAGCAAGGATGACGACCTTCAGCCTGGTCGAGACCATGAGCGGTCGGAGTCGTCATGTCCTTTATGATCACCATGTCGCAGAAAGAGTTGCATCGCCTCGAAGTCATCCAGAAGATCCGTGACCAACGCCTGAGCGTCGTCCAGGCCGGCGAACTGCTTGGGCTTAGCCGAAGTCAGGTCCATCGGCTGCTGCAGGCCTATGACCGAGATGGTCCAGCCGGACTTGTTTCCAAGAAGCGATCACAGCCGAGCAATCGGCGCCATAGCGAGGAGTTTCGCAATGCGGCGCTCGACCTGATCCGCGAACGTTATCTGGATTTCGGTCCGACGCTGGCGCGCGAGAAGCTGATCGAACTGCATCGCATCTCGGTCGCCAAGGAGACGCTACGGCAATGGATGACAGAGGCCGGCATCTGGATCTCGCGGCGTGAGCGAAAGAAGCGGGTTTTCCAACCGCGCGGCCGACGCGACTGCTTTGGCGAACTCGTGCAGATCGATGGTTCGCATCACTGGTGGTTCGAGAGTCGCGGCCCCAAATGCGCCCTGCTCGTCTATATCGATGACGCCACCGGCAAGCTTTTGCATTTGCGCTTTGCCGGATCGGAGAACACGTTCGACTATCTGCATGCGACGAAGGCCTATCTGCAGCAATGGGGCAAGCCGCTGGCCTTCTACAGCGACAAGCACGGCGTTTTTCGCTCCACCCATGCGTCGGAGAAAGACCGCACGAGCGGCCTGACGCAGTTCGGTCGGGCGCTCTATGAGCTGAACATCGATATCATCTGCGCCAACACCCCGCAGGCCAAGGGCCGGGTGGAGCGTGCCAACCAGACACTGCAGGATCGGCTGGTCAAGGAGATGCGGCTTCGCGGCATCGATACGATCGAAGCTGCCAATGCCTATGCGCCTGAGTTCATTGCGGATTTCAATTCTCGTTTCGGCAAGCAACCGCGCAATCCGAAGGACATGCACCGGTCGCTGGCCGACCATGAGAACCTCGATGGTGCCATGTGCCGGAAGGAAGTGCGCACGCTGTCGCAATCCCTGACGCTACGCTACGACAAGGTGCTGTTCATTCTTGATCCGACGGACCTTTCTAGGCTGCTGGCGGGAAAGAAGGTCGTTGTCTGCGACTACCCGGATGGCCGCCTCGAGATCATGCACGAGAGCTTCACCCTCCCCTACAGAACCTTCGACAAGTTGCGATCGGTCCATCGAGCCGAGGTCGTTGAGAACAAGCGTTTGGACGACGTGCTGTCGATCGTCGCCGAGCTGCAGGCCGGGCGGGAACAGCAGCGTAGCAAGAGCGGCCCTCGCCGCACTGGCCAGACGGATCATATGTTCGGTATTCCCGATGGCAGCCAGGGCAATGGTTATCAGAAGCGTGGCCGCAAGCCTGGCCGGCGGACGGACTTCATGAATGATCCAAAGGTCATCGCAAAAAGGCAGAAGGCGCTGGCACGAATGGAGGCAGCAGAATAAATGGGGCACTCATAATCTCAAAGCTAAAGCCGAAGGGGTCTCCCTCACCCGCCCCCGCTCCTCCCTCTCAACCCGGCCCAGCCGGTCGGATCGGCGGCTGACCGTCAGAGCCAGGACGACCTAAGTGTCGCATCTCTAACTGGCTGGCGCAGGCGCATCTCTAATCAGCTTTGACAATGTGTGTAGCCGCAAAGTTGAAGTGTCCTGTTTCTGCAAAGTTGGAATGTCACACTCCCCGCGTTTTGATGGCGTGGGAGATTGCGGATGGGATTGATAACAACGATTTATCGTTCACATGGAAAGCGCACGGATACTCTAGCTGACGCCGAGAAACTGCTTCAGCTCTGGCGTCTGCGGATTGGCGAAAACGTCCTCCGGCAGGCCTATTTCGTGGACACGGCCCTGATGCATGAAGACGACGCGACTGCAGACGTCGCGGGCGAACTTCATCTCGTGCGTCACCATCAGAAGCGTCATTCCCTCGGCGGCAAGCTCGCGCACCACGGCCAGAACTTCGGCGACAAGTTCCGGATCGAGTGCGGAGGTAATCTCGTCGCAGAGAAGTGCGGTCGGCTGCATGGCGAGCGCGCGGGCGATGGCGACGCGCTGCTGCTGGCCGCCCGAGAGCTCGTCGGGATAGGCGTCGAACCTGTGGCCCAGCCCTACCCGCTCCAGCATCTTGCGGGCGGTCGCCTCGGCTTCGGCTTTCGGGGTCTTCTTGACCACGGTCTGCGACAGCATGACGTTGCCGCCGACGGTCAGGTGCGGGAAGAGGTTGAACTGCTGAAAGATCATGCCGACCTTGAGGCGCAGTGCCTTCAGATGCACTTCGTCATCGAGGAGCTGCGCGCCGGCCACGGAGATCGAGCCGTCGGTGATCGTCTCCAGGCCGTTGATGCAGCGAAGCAGGGTCGATTTGCCCGAACCGCTCTTGCCGATAATGGCGATGACTTCGCCAGCCTCCACATCGAGATTGATGCCTTTCAGCACCTCGGTGGTGCCAAAGCTCTTGCGGACTTCAGTGATTTCGATGAGCGACATTGAGCTTCCTTTCCAGGATCTGGCTGCTTTTTGACAAAGGCCAGCAAAGGGCGAAGTAGATGAGGGCGACGAGCCCGTAGACGGTGAAGGGCTGGAAGGTGGCATTGGTGACCACCGTGCCGGCCTTCGACAATTCGACAAAACCGATGATCGAGGTCAGCGCCGTTCCCTTGACGATTTGAACGGAGAAACCGACCGTTGGCGGTATGGCGACCCTCAGCGCCTGCGGGAGGATGACGTAGCGCATCTGCTGCAACCGGCCCATGCCGAGGCTGGCGGAGGCTTCCCATTGACCCCTCGCCACCGCTTCGACGCAGCCTCGCCAGATTTCGGCGAGGAAGGCGGCACTCCACAGAGTGAGCGCCAATCCCGCAGCAAGCCAGGCCGGCACATCTATCCCGAAAAGGCCGAGACCGAAAAAAGCGATGAAGAGTTGCATCAGCAGCGGCGTGCCCTGGAAGAGCTCGATATAATATTTCGCAAGCGCCCTGAATGCCTTGCGCTTGCTGATGCGCAGGAAGAGCAGCCCCAGTCCGACCGCACCGCCGCCAATGAACGAGACGAGCGAAAGCAGGATCGTCCAGCGGGTGGCGAGCAGCAGGTTGCGCAGGATGTCCCAGAGTGTGAACTCGATCATCGCGCCGCCCTCCTCGGGAAAATGAACCCGCCGACCACCGCCAGCACCTGCCGGAGCAGGATCGCCAGCACAAGATAGATGGCTGTCGAGACGATGTAGGCCTCGAAGGCGCGGAAGGTTCGCGATTGTATGAAGTTCGCGGCAAAGGTCAGATCCTCGGCGGCGATCTGCGACACAACCGATGAGCCGAGCATGACGATGACGACTTGCGACGACAACGCCGGCCAGATGCGCTGCAGGGACGGCACGAGAACGACATGCCGGAAGGTTTCGAAGCGCGTCATGGCAAGGCTCTCGCCTGCCTCGAACTGGCCTTTCGGGGTTGCCTGAATGCCGGCGCGGATAATCTCGCAGCTATAGGCGCCGAGGTTGACGACCATCGCGAGGTTGGCAGCCGTCAGTTCGGAAAGCTTGAGGCCGAGCGACGGCAGACCGAAAAAGATGAAAAAGAGTTGGATGAGGAACGGTGTGTTGCGGATCAGTTCGACATAGGTCGCAACGACAGGCTTCAGCCAGGCCGGGCCGAGTGCGCGCACCCAGGCACAGAAAATGCCGAGCGAAATGCCGAGCACTCCGCCGATCGCGATGAGCTCCAGGGTGATCAGTATGCCCTTGATGATGTCAGGATAATATTCAAGCAGCCAGCCGAATTCGAAATGGTAACTCAAGGAATTGTCCCCTCTTGCGGTGACGGAGCGTCATGCCATCCCGCGCGCGGCGCGGGATGGCATCCGTGAGACCGGGTTCCTTACAGATCCGACGGGAGATCGGCGCCGAGCCACTTCTGCGATATGGCGTTCAGCGCGCCATCGGTTTTGGCCGCAGCGATAATGCCGTTCACCTTCTCCAGAAGAGCTGCCTGTTCCTTGTTAAGACCGATGTAGCAGGGTGAGTTCTTGATGAGGAACTTCATCTCGGGGCGCTTGGGGGGATTTTTGGCGAGGATCGCAGCAGCCACGACGTTGCCGGTCGCAATGGTGTCGACCTGGCCAGACAGGAAGGCCGAGATGGTGCCGTTGTTGTCCTCGTAGCGCTTGATCGTCGCGTCGGCTGGCGCGATCTTCGTCAGTTCGAGATCTTCGACAGCGCCGCGCGTGACGCCGATGCTCTTGCCCGCGAGATCTTCCACCTTGGCGATCGAAACATCGGCAGGCGCGAACACGCCATTGAAGAAGGGTGCGTAAGCTACAGAGAAATCGATCACCTTTTCGCGCTCGGCATTCTTGCCGAGGCTTGATATGACCAGATCGACCTTATTCGTCTGCAGATAGGGGACGCGGTTGGCGCTGGTGACCGGCACGAGTTCGGTCTTGACGCCCAGCTTTGCGGCAATGAGATTGGCGACATCGATATCATAGCCCATCGGCGCCATATCGGTGCCGACACTGCCGAAGGGCGGAAAATCCTGCGGGACGGCGACACGCAGCGTACCGCGCGCCGTGATGTCGGCGAGAGCATCGGCGTGAGACGCGGAGCCGAAGCCAAAGGTTGCAGCCAGGGTCGCGATTGCGAAAAATACTCGTCTTGTCAGCATGTTTTAATTGCTCCTTTGAAGTTGCGGTTTTTTGGGTGTGACAGTTGGGCCGGAGGACACGGCCTTGGGAGGGAGTGACAGGGAACTGCGCAGTTCCGAGAGCGGATCCGGGCGCGTGGTCAGGTCGAGGCCCATTTCCACTTCGTCCAGATGCTCGACGGAGAGCTCCGCAGCTCTGACGAAATCGCCCGCTTGCATGGCCTCGAAGATGCGGCAGTGTCCGTCATGGGACTGTGCTGCGTGAAATTCAGACTGATAGAGCATCGAAATAAGGATCGTCCGCGCGGTGAGATCGCGGAGGATATCGACGATGATGGCGTTCCCGCTCAATTCTGCGATGCGGATGTGGAAATCACCCATCAAATAGGTCAGGCGCTGGCGGTCGCCCGCAGCCATTGCGGTCTTTTCCTCGTTCAAATGCGCGTCGAGAGCTTTGCATCCCTCGTCCGTCAATACGCGCATGCTGCGCAGCAACCCGGCCTCGATGACACGCCGTGCCTCATAGACCGCGATCGCCTCTTCAGCGGACGGCTCGACGACAAACCAGCCTCGTCTTGGACTTACATGCACAATGCCGCGTGTTTCCAGGCGCATCATGGCTTCACGAACGCGGGTTCGAGACACGCTGAAGAGCGTTGCCAGCTGGTTTTCGCTGAGACGCGTCCCAGGCCGAATTTTGGCTGAAAGAATCCCAGAGACGATCGTCTCCTCGATGGTCTTCTGTGTGGTCTCAGATGTCTGGCTATCTTGCATACAAGACAGGAAAGCAAAGCTCGTGCCAAAATTCTGCGTTCAGGATTTCCAAGATGTCTCGGATCCCTCCCCCTGGAATTTGCACGCTGGGAATGCAAACTGAGCGCAAATTGAGCGAGACCCCACAATTTCTTGCGAACCCCGATCAGCGTTGGCCGCCCAAGCCGACAAAGCCCTCCCCTATCGAAAAGTTGCTTGCGGCTAGACCGGTTCGGCTTATATAGTCATGATAGTCACTATAGTCAGGATATAGCGAATGCAGCCATCACGACCAGAGGATAAAAGTTGGACCGTCGCCAGTGCGAAGGCCAAGCTGTCTGAGGTTATCGAACGCGCGCAAGCAACGCCGCAAACGATCATGCGCAATGGCAAACCAAGCGTCGTCGTCGTTTCGGCCGAGGAATGGCAGCGGAAGACCGCGCGCAAGGGCACCCTTGCAGATTTTCTGATGCAATCGCCGCTGCGTGGCGCCGATCTGGACCTCGAACGGCAGCGCGACGAACCGCGTGATCTCCAGCTGTGAGACTTCTGCTGGACACTAATGTGCTTTCCGAGGTGACAAGGCCGCGTCCCGATGCACATGTCCTACAATGGCTGGACGGTCTCGACGAGGATCGCTCATTCATCAGCGTCGTATCGATCGCGGAGATCCGGCGTGGCGTTGCATTGATGGAAAGCGGCCGGAAGCGCGACGCGCTGGCAGAATGGCTTGTCCAGGACCTGCCGCAGCGCTTCGAGCAGCGTGTCATCCCTGTGGACCAGCCGGTTGCGATAGCCTGGGGCGACCTGATGGGGCTCGCAAAGCGAAGCCGACGCGGCATTTCGTCAATAGACGGCCTGATTGCCGCCACCGCGATTGCTCACGATCTCACCCTCGCCACCCGTAATATAAAGGATTTCGAGGGCTTTGGGATCGAGCTTGTCGACCCTTGGACCGAGCGCCCGTGACGATCCGCAGAGCGGACCGTCACGGGATCTTTCTTTAAGATTTGTTGATGCAAATCGTTATCCCAAAATCGCTGCGCACTTTTGGGCGACATGCATTAGTTGAAACTCGAGGTTTTGAGGAATTCGGCCAGCCGTTCGGTCTTTGGATGCACGAACATGTCCTTCGGATCGCCCTCCTCGCAGATAACGCCCTGGTTCATGAAGATGACCCGTGACGAAACGTCGTAGGCAAAGCGCATCTCGTGCGTGACGAGCAGCATGGTCATACCGTCGGCGGCAAGCCCCTTGATCACCTGGAGCACTTCGCCCACCAGTTCCGGGTCGAGCGCGGAGGTCACTTCATCGAACAGCATCAGCCTCGGCGACATGGCGATGGCGCGAGCAATTGCGACGCGCTGCTGCTGGCCGCCGGAAAGCTGTCCGGGATAGTGGTTCGCGCGGGCGGAAAGGCCGACACGATCGAGCCATTTTTCCGCGATTGCGCGCGCATCCGGCTTCGTCATTTTCTTCACCTTGACGAGGCCGAGCATGACGTTTTCAGCGGCGCTCATATGCGGGAAAAGATTGAACTGCTGAAACGCCATGCCGGTCAGCGCGCGTTGGCGTGCAATCTCCTTCTCGCTCTTGCGGCGCCGCGTTGCGCCTTCGGCGCGATAGCCGATCTCTTCGCCGTCGAGGCTGATCGTGCCGCCCTGGAATTCTTCGAGCATGTTGATGCAACGCAGCAAGGTGGTCTTTCCGGAGCCGGACGAGCCGATGATGGAAATGACTTCGCCTTCCTGCACGGCGCAATCGACGCCCTTGAGGACTTCGTGGATGCCGTAAGTCTTGCGCAGGCCCTGGATGTCGAGAATGGTCTTGGCCATCGGGGTGTCTCCTCAGGACGGCAGGGCGGTCTTGCGCTCGACATATTTGCCGAAGTGCTCGATGCCGTAGTTGATGATGAAATAGAGACCACCGGCCAGGAAATAGAACTGGAGGCTCATGAAATTGCGGGAGATGATCTCCTGCGTGCGCAGGAGAAGCTCGGCGACGCCGATAACGGAGAGCAGCGTTGAGGCTTTCACCATCTCGGCCGCCGTATTCACCCAGGCCGGCAAACACTGGCGCATGGCCTGCGGCCACAGCACCGAGGTGAAGGTCTGGGTAAAGGTCAGGCCGATCGCCTTGGCGGCTTCGGTCTGCCCCTTAGGGATCGCCTGAAGCGCTCCGCGCACGATTTCGCCGACATGGGAGGAGCAGAAGATGGCAAGGGCAAGCACGCCGGCCGAGAACGGCCCGAGATCGAGGCCGACGGCGGCAGAGACATAGTAGCTTGCCAGCACCAGCACGAGCACCGGCGTGCCGCGGATGATATCCGTATAGGCGCGCACGGCCAGACGCAAAACAACGCCGCCATAGACGAGCGCCAGACCGACGAAAACGCCGAGTATGGAACCCGCGAGGATGGCCAACAGGGAGATCGACACGGTCACGCCGATGCCGTTCATGATGACGTAGCGGGCGATCCAGAGTTGTTCGAGAAAAGTGTGGGACATCCGGGTTTATCTCGGCAGGGCCAGACGGCGCTCGACGAAGCGCATCACGGCGGCGATGAGGAAACAGGTCGCGACATAAAGGGCTGAGGTGACCATCCAGGTCTCTATGACGCGGAAACTCTCGACATTGATCTTGCGGGCAGCAAAGGTCAGTTCCGGCACGGCGATGGCGGCGGCGAGCGAGGTGTCCTTGAAGAGCGAGATGATCGTCGAGGACAGAGATGGCAGCACGTTGCGCAGCATCAGTGGAGCGATGATGGAACTGCGGATCTGCATCCCCGTCAGGCCGATGGCAAGACCCGCTTCCGTCAATCCTCTCGGAATTGACAACAGCCCGGCACGGAACACCTCGGCGAGATAGGCCCCGGAATAAAGGGATAGAACCAGGACGAAGCTTTTTATCTTGTCGAGGCGCAAACCCATCTGCGGCAGCGCGAAAAAGGCAAAAAGCACCAAGACGAGAATCGGCAGGTTGCGAATGACAGTGACATAGACCCGCGCCGGCACGATCGCAAAACGGCTTTTGGATGTCAGTGCGAAGGCCATGACGAGGCCGATCGCGGCCCCGATCATGATCGAGATCACTGCAAGACCGAGGCTGAGTGCAAGCCCGCTCAAAAGAAAATCGAAATTGCGCCAGACGGCGGCGAAATTCAACGTATAACCCATACGGGCCGCCCTTTCAGACCAGAGCATGATGCCGAAAAGTGTGAGCTCTTTTCGGACAACATCATGCTCTCACTCCTCAATTGAGAACAGGATTCAGATTTTAGGCCGACCCGGCCTGAAATCATCCTGCTAGCGGAGCGGGAGAAAAGTCCCGCTCCGCATGGATGTTACTTGAACTCGACGGGAAAGCCGATCTGCGGCGGCGTCAGATCTTTGCCGAACCAGGTCTTGAAAGACTTGGCGTAAAAGTCGAATTCAACGCCGGTCATGGCCTCATGCAGGGCGGTGTTGACGAAGTTCAGCCAATCCTGATCGCCGCGCTTGACGGCGCAGGCATAGGTCTGCGGGTTCCAGCCGTAGCCGGCATCTTTATAGCGGCCCGGATTCTGCGTCATGTACCAGGCGAGCGACGACTGGTCGGTGGCGACTGCATCGGCGCGTCCCGATTCCAGCGCCTGATAGATCAGGTCGACGGAATCGTATTGGTCGACGGTCGCTTCGGGCAATGCGGCATGCACCATCGCCTCGGCGTAGACGTTCTGGAGAACCGAGATGGTAACGGAGGAACCGGCCGCCTTGAGGGCTGCGTAGTCGGCATATTTGCCATCCGCCTTGAGCATCAGGCCGACACCCTCGCGATAATAAGGAATGGTGAAGGCAACCTGCTGGGCGCGCTCGCCGGTAACGGTCATGAACTGGCAGGTGATGTCGACTTTGTCGGTGGTGATGTTCGGGATGCGGGCGTCGGAGGACTGGTTCACATACTCGATCTTCTCAGGATCGCCGAAGAGCGCCTTGGCGATGATGTGGCCCATGTCGACGTCGAATCCCTGAAGCTTGTCGTCGGCACTCTTGAAGTGCCAAGGCGCATTGGTGCTGCCCGTGCCGAGGACGAGATGGCCGCGGGCCAGCACTTCATCGAGCTTGCTGCCGTCGGCCAGCGCAGGCGTGGACAACAGAGCGGCGACGGCCAGCGACATCACGCCGGTGCGAAAGGAAATGGTCATGGCGTTCCCCTTATGGATGGTTCCTATTGTTCCAGTATAATGGACGCATGTCTGTTTTACTGGAACAATGTTATGAAGTGCCATCAAGGATGAATTGTCAATGGGTCATGCCGAAAAAACGCGCAGTGGTGCGCGTGGTGATTTTTTCGGCAGTGCAGCATTGTTCTCTTGTTTCAGAGGCTCAACATCATGCCTTCTCGTACGGCGACCTGACAGCCAAGCCGAGGGCGGAAGATGTGGCCTTCAGAGCGAGCGCCTCAGGAACCGCCCGCCTTAGGCGTTTGCGGTCGCAGCGCGGATCAGCGAACCAGCCGCCTCGCCTGCGGCTTCCATATAGGTCGGGTCGCGATGCAACAGAACGACGGCGAACGAGCCATCGAGCAGCAGGACGATCTGCCGAGCGAGCTGCGGCGCTTCCGTCTTGATTCCGGCCGCCTCGAACGTAACCTGCAACCAGGCCTCGACCCTCTTCTTGTGTTCAATCCCTACTTTCATGGCAGGATGGCCCGGCATATTGGCGAGTTCCGCAGAGGTGCGCAGGAAGCCGCAGCCCTTCCATTTCGGATGGCGGGCCGCGCGGGCGAGATTGCGAAAGATGCCTTGCACCTTATCCGCCGGTTCGCCCGTCGTTTCCGCGTACCAGCGCTTGAACAGAGAGAGGTTAGGCTGGTCGCGCGCCTCCAGATAGGCCCCGATGAGATCGTCCTTGCTGGCGAAATGGTAGTAAAGGGTGCGTTTCGTGACACCGGCCTCTTCAGCCACCGCATCGACGCTGACGCTCCTGATGCCCTCGTTGTAAAACAGCTTGGCGGCCGCCGAGATGATGCGTTCGCGCGTCGGGATTGGCTGTGAGATCATGTCGCTATGTATACCGACTAGTGAATATACACAAGCATCGACTGGCGGCATACTTCTCCTGACGCAGCATAGCCGAAAGGAAAACCGAATGGCCGACACTGTTTTGATCGACAGCCACGACGGAATCGCCACGCTCACTCTCAATCGCCCGGAAAAGCTCAATGCGCTGAATTATGCCTTGATAGACCGCTTGCTCGCGATCCTCGACGCCATCGAAACCGACAGTTCAATTCGGGTGATCATCCTCACCGGCGCAGGCGAGCGGGCATTCTCGGCGGGTGGCGATATCTACGAATTCTCGGAAAGCGTGGCGCAGGGCGCCGATGTCGCCATGCGCGATTTCGTCGCGCGCGGGCAGCGATTAACTGCGCGGCTGGAAGCCTTCCGCAAACCCGTCATCGCCGCCGTCAACGGCCTTGCCTTTGGCGGAGGCTGCGAAATCACCGAGGCTGTGCCCCTCGCCATCGCCAGCGAACGCGCCCTGTTCGCCAAGCCCGAGATCAATCTCGCAATGCCGCCGATCTTTGGCGGAACGCAGCGTTTGCCAAGGCTGGCCGGGCGCAAGCGCGCCCTCGAATTGCTGTTGACGGGCGACGCATTCTCCCCGCAGCGCGCCCTCGAACTCGGCCTTGTCAACCAGCTTGTCCCGCATGACGCTCTCATGCCGGCCGCCCACGACCTCGCGCGGCGCATTCTGCGTCATTCAGCGCTGGCGGCGGCGAGCATTCTGACGGCGGTGACGCGCGGCATCAACCAGAGCATTGCGGAGGGGCTGCTGATCGAAGGCGAACAATTCGCCCGCATGGCGCCAACCGACGATTTGCGCGAAGGGCTCGACGCGTGGATCGAGCGTCGCAAGCCGAACTATCCCGGCTCGTGGTCGCTCGATTGATTGTCGCCAATACTGCTGAGAATGGCTCAGTCAGAGTAATCAGAACTCTTCCCAATCGGACTTCAGCGCGACGGAGGCTGACCCGCGCTGGATGGATGCGAGGGGCGAAGTACGAACGACTTTCAAAGCCGTCGGTGCGACGGGGTGACGATCGGCCTGCGCGAACGACGACCTCGATCTCGGTGCATCGTCGAAACGGAACTGTTCAAGAAGCTTGAAAAGCGCGGCGGCCTCTCGTGCGAGCCCGTGGCTTGCCGCGGTCTGCTCCTCGACCATTGCGGCATTCTGCTGCGTTCCCTGGTCGACGGTGTTGATGGCCTGGTTGATCTCGCCGAGTGCAGTCGATTGCTCGCGTGCTGCCTCCACGATCGCCGTGACGTTGGTATTGATTTCGTGAACCTGACTGGCGATTTCCTGGAGCGCGGATCCGGCATTCGTGACGAGGGCGACGCCGTTTGCGACATGAGAGCCGGACGCGGTAATCAGGCTCTTTATCTCCTTCGCAGCTTTCGCCGACCGCTGAGCCAGTTCGCGAACCTCCTGGGCAACGACCGCAAAACCCTTACCGGCCTCCCCTGCTCGTGCCGCCTCTACGCCGGCATTGAGCGCCAAAAGGTTGGTCTGGAAAGCAATCTCATCAATGACACCAATGATATTGGAAATTTCGCGCGACGAGGTTTCGATCTGGTCCATCGCACCGATCGCGTCACGAACCACCTCACCGGAATGCTCCGCATGATCTTTGGTGCGCGCCACGAGTTGACCGGCCTCCTCGGCGCGGCGGCTCGAATCCTTGACCGTCGTCGTGATTTCCTCAAGGGCAGCCGCCGTCTCTTCGACGGATGCCGCCTGCTGCTCGGTACGCTTTGCCAGGTCGTCGGCCGCCGTGCGGATTTCGTTGGAACCGGCTGATATCGCCTTGGCATTTTCGGCAACCGTTGCCATTGCGCCCTTCAACTTCTCCGAGGCGCTGTTGAAGTCGGCACGCAGCCTTTCCAGTGAAGGAATAAAAGGCTTCTGGATCGTCTGCGCCAGGTCGCCATCCGCAAGGTTCGTCAGGCAACGGGCAAGTTGTTCGACATTCTCGACGCGCGCCGTGACATCGGTTGCGAACTTCACGACTTTGAACACTTTGCCGTTCAGGTCAAAGATCGGATTGTAGGAAGCCTGGATGTAAACCTTCCGTCCGCCCTTACCCACACGCATGAATTCGTCGGCAACCAGCTGGCCGCTCGCAAGTTTCCGCCAGAACTCCTTGTAAGCCTCCGACCTCGAGTAATCGGCTTCACAGAACATCGAATGATGTTTGCCCTGGATTTCGGCAGGCGAATAACCGAGGGCGGTCAGGAAATTGTCGTTCGCGGTCAGGATTTCGCCGGTCGGCGTGAATTCGATGATCGCCTGAGCCCGGGACAACGCGTCGATCTTGCCCGCATCCTCGGCAGATTTCAGCTTCTGCGCGGTGATATCGGTTGCAATCTTGATGACCTTCACCGGCTTCCCACGTCGGAATACGGGATTGTAGGATGCCTCGATCCAGACCTCGCGCCCGCCTTTTCCGACGCGTTTGTATTGTTGTTGATCGAATTTCCCGGCTGACAGCTTCGTCCAGAAAGCCTTGTATTCTGCCGAGGATGCATAGGCAGGTTCGACAAACATGCTGTGATGCTTTCCGACGATCTCCCTCAACTCGTAGCCAAGCGCCCTGCAGAAGTTTTCGTTCGCAGTGAGGATCTTGCCAGACAAGTCAAACTCAATCATGGCTTGCGAATTCGACAAAGCGGCAAGAACCGCGACAGCATTTGCACCACGATCAAGAATATTCACACGCAATCCCCCTAGATTTCACTGCTGTGTATCCAGCCATGCCCCGAATATTCGCTTATGATCATTAATGGATATTTAATTATGAATAAACGTTGCAGGTATGTTTCGTTTTGAATGAGCGCTGCATCGGTAAGGTGCGTCGTGACGACGCGCGTCGGCGCAAAGGGCCAATCCCTATCCTGCGTTGGGCGATATAGAATTTCCGTCAGGTTCTCCGGGACCAGCGGCCTGCCTGCCACTCACCCGCTTTTCAACTGCGCCATCGCAAGTAGCGTGTCAGCGCTTATCGTCGATGATCCGGTCAGGATCGAAAGGGCTGTCGACGTGGTGCCCGTGCCATTGGCCATGTCATACATGGCAGTGAAGCGTTTGATCAGATCGTCGACTTTTTCCGGATCCGACAGATCCTTGATGTCGATAAAATTGCTGATCATCTCGGCTTGCTTGTCGACGTCCATGTTCGAGACATAACTGGACAGGTTGAATGTCGTCGTAAAAAATTCGAAGAGCGCGCTATCGCCCAGAATGTCATAGGCGTTCGAGATCTCGGGCGCCTTGCGCTCGAAGTAGAGGGCGAGGCGCACGCCGGTGTTGCTGTCGCCCTGATCATCCTCGAGCGTCAGCCTGACATAGGCGTCGATCGTCTCCAGCACATCGCCGCGCTGCTGCACCGTGCCGGTGGGCTCGGCGGAAATATTGCCGTCCTGATCGAAATTGAACGCACCGACGAGTTCGGCGAAACGATTGTCGTCCAGCTTGTTGACATAGCTATCTTCGTCGTCGAGGTCTGAAGAAAACATCTTCTCCAACTCGTCCGACGTGACATCATCGGGATCGAGCCCCTTCGCCTCGAGCGCGAAGGAAACCAGGCGATCGTCGGCCAGAAATTCGCTGGCCGTGGTGATCGTCGCCATCTGCTCGCGAAAATAGGTAATCTCCTCGTCCGCCGCGTCGGTTGCTTCCGTCAGCTCGTCGCCTTCGAGGTATCGGATCTTGTTCTGCTTGTAATAGGCAGCATAGTCGTCGACGACGGATTCCGACATGGCCTGCAGCGGAACGGTAACGTCGCCATTGCTGTCGAAGTTGAAGGCCTTGCGAAAGGCTACGAATCGATCGTCGTCGAGGCTGTTGACATAGCTTTTCGAGTCCGAGGGATCGCTTTCGAGAATTTTCCGGACCTCGCTTCTCGAAACGCTGTCCGGGTCTATGTCATAGGCTCGCAACGCCATTTCCCACAGTTCCGGGAGATCGTCGTTGTCGTCATCGTCGTCGTCATCGTTCGAGACCAGGAAATCATCGATCGAAGTGACGCTGGCGATGCGCGTCGTATAGTTGTCGACGGCGTCTTCGGTGTCGGTATTGGCGATCAGCAGCTGATAATTTTCATCGAAGGCCGCCGTGGTCGCGGCCGTCTGTTCCGATGTCTGGGCCGTGTCGCCATCGGCAAGCGCGCCGTCCTCATCGAAATTAAAGGCATCGTGCAGTTCGGATAAGCCGATCGCGTCGGCGACGTCGGCGCTTTTCAGCGCCGCGGAAATGAAGTTATCGGTCTCGCTATCGGTAAGCCCGTAGGCAGTTCTCAGATAGGAAACCAGCTTGTCGTCGCTCATCAACTCATCGACGGAGGTGATGTTTCCAAGTTGTGCAGCGAAATAGGTGTCATAGGCCTCCCCGGTTTCCGAGGAAGCGATCGTCGCCGAGGCCACCGCATAAGCGCTTGTGACCAACGAGAGCTGATCTTCCGACATCACGTCGCCGTCGGTCGAGCCATCCTCGTTGAAGTTGAAGGCCTTCGCCAGGTTGACATAGACATCGTCGTCGAGCTGGTTGACGAAACTATCGGCATCGTCGAGATCGCTCGTCAGAACACTCTTCAGGAAGCTGGTTGAGGTGTATTCGGTGTTGAGGCCGAAAGCCGTCAGCACATAGTTCTTCAGCTTCGAGCTCGACAGGAGATCGTCGACCGAGGTGATCGACGAGATATTCTCTTCGAAATAATCCGTCTGGTCTGCGATATCGTCAGCCTCGGTGTCGAAAGATTCCTCATAGGCGTCGAGCAGGCTGTCCCGCTGCGCATCCGACTGGGCTGTCTCCGTCTCGCCGGAAAATTTGAAAGCGGCCGCAAACTCGGCATAGCGGCCATCACTCAGACTGTTGGCAAAGCTGGATGAATCGCTGAGATCGCTTTCCAGCACCTTCTTCATGAACGCCTTGGCATATGTCATGTCTTCAAGGCCGTAGGCCTTCATGGCATAGGAGTAGAGCTTATAATCGCCCATGAATTCATCGACTGTCGTGACCTTGCCAATGTTTTCCTTGTAATAGCTGCTGTCGCGGGCAACCGTTGCCTGAGAAGCTACACTCGAGAGACTGGCGCCCAGATTTCGCGCGACCGAGAGATAGCTCACATAGGTGGAAACCAACTTCTGTCCCTTTCATAAGCACGCGCGCGCGAAAGCCTGCCGGCAGCCACGGTTGAAACTTTTCATATTTGCTGAGATCTTGCCGCCGCTCATGGCGCATACGGACCGCACTCATGCGGCCGAATCAATTTAATAGAACTATATGGTACTATAATTCGTCCAAAATGCAACAGGACGTCAAAAGTCGAGGGATCGCGGCTTTATCGGGTCAGGCGGCGCCGACGCCCGCGGCAAAGATGGCAATGCAGCGCCGGAGATGGGCAAGCAGCGCCGCCCGGTCGGGCCAGGCCTGAGCGCGTCCTTCCGGCGGTCCCATGCCACCAAAGATCATATCCATCAGCATGCGGGCTCCGCTGGCCGGATCGTCGAGCGACAAACGGCCTTCCGCCCTACGGTCGCTCAGCCAGTTGGCAAGTTGCTGCCGGCTGGCAAGCATGCCTTCGCGCTGCAGAATGTCCACGAGTTCGGGAAACTGCCCGGCTTCGCGAAAGACGAGCTGCAGGAAACCGGCACGATCCGCATCCTTGTCCTCTTCCATATCGATCATGAAGATGCGTTCGAGGCTCTCGGCGATCGAGAGATCTTCCGGAGGCCGAGGCAGATCGAGCATCATGCGTCGATGAGCACCGACCACAGCGGCAAACAGCTCTTCCTTGCTCTGAAAGAGCTTGTAAAGCGTCTGTTTTGAAACTCCCGCCTCGGTGGCGACGACCGCGGTCGTGCTTCCGGCATACCCGTATTTTACAAAAACGCGGCGGGCAATCTCGACGATATGCACTCGCTTGTCATCGTCGCTCGAGACTTTCGGCCGGCCCCGTCTGCGCGGCTCATCTACAGGCTCGTCGGCAACATCCATGATGGTCTAGACCGCCCCGTTAAAGCACAAGCCGACGGCCGCAGAAAGGAAACTACGATTTCTGAGGGACGATTTTTTCGGTTGTGGCATTAGCAATTTCGATTTAGAGAACTCATCAGTTCTGTAATGCGTTGCATCCCCACCCTCTAGCGATGGAGCGCTTATGACGACCATTTCCGCCGCAACATCAATTTCTTCCTATTCCTATAGCAAGAATTCGACGTCAGCATCCCAGGACGCCCTATCCTGTAATACGATTTCGGCAAAAAAATCAACCACAACCCAGCAGCTCGACGAAGACGCGACCAACAGCGCCGAGAAACTCATGTCGCAGTTGATGTCGCTGACGATGAACGGCCTCGCCGGTCAGTCCGGCTCCGGCGAGCAGCAGGACGGTGGCGCAGACATGGACGTTGCGCAGCTGGACAGCGATGGCGACGGCTACGTGAGCAAGGCCGAGTTCGTCGCAGCCCGGCCGTCCGATGTGTCGGAGGATCAAGCCGGCACGCTGTTCGACAGCTTCGATGGCGAAGGTTCCGGCTCGCTATCGGTCGATGCGCTGACCGAGGCCATGTCCGGCCAGCAGTCGGAACGTGCCGAGGGGCCGCCGCCCCCGCCACCCTCCGACGATGACGACCTTGCATCCCTGCTCTCCGATCTCGATACCGACGGCGACGGGCTTGTGAGCAAAGCCGAGTTCGTTGCAAGTCGGCCGTCCGATGTGAGCGAGGAGCAGGCCGGCACGCTGTTCGACAGCTTCGACAGCGAAGGTTTCGGTTCGCTATCGGTCGATGCGCTGACCGAGGCCATGTCAGCTCAGCAGTCGGAACGTCCCGAAGGACCGCCGCCGTCCGCTGACGACGACCAGGTTGCATCTCTGCTCTCCGATCTCGATACGGACGGAGACGGGCTCGTGACATTGGATGAATTCATGGCGGGTAAGCCGGACGACGTCACCGAAAGCCAGGCAAGCCAGCTCTTTAGTCTGCTCGACACGTCACGCACCGGTTCATTGTCTGCACAGTCCGCGAGCTGACGGTCGTTAAGCCGTCGCCATTGCGGTCGCTGGAGGATCTGCACTGAGACGGTTTGAACGCAACCCGGCAGTCGAGCCGGCAGAGCCTTCAGTCGGGTCGCTACTGACATGTGGAACCACTCGAATGGTGCGCCGTCACAGGCGCACGGATAACTAGCGCGCGGATGAGCCGAAGCGCCTATCGCCATCACGGGGTTAGTCCAGACAATCAGATCATCGACCGGTGTCGGCCTTTGCCCGGCGCCCGCGATGTCGTGCGCCCGCCATCCGGGCTCTGGAAGCCCCTCGTCACATGGCATGTTCCCAAACCTTAAAGGATCGAGCCATGAGCATTTTTGGAAGCATGAAAACCGCCGTCTCCGGCATGAGCGCCCAGGCAAACCGGCTGAGCACGGTTTCCGACAATATCGCCAATGCGAACACCACCGGCTACAAAGCCGTTTCCACGTCCTTCTCGTCGCTGGTTTTGCCCTCTTCCTCGGGCAATTATAATTCCGGCGGCGTCCAGACATCCGTGCGCCAGGCGATTTCTCAACAGGGCGACATCTCCTATACGACCTCCGATTACGACCTGGCGATATCAGGAGACGGCTTCTTCATCGTGGAAAGCGCCGACGGCACGCCGGTGCTCACCCGGGCCGGCGACTTCTCGGTCGACAGCGACGGCAATCTCGTCAACGGCGCCGGTTTCACGCTCATGGGATACTCCTATGATTCCGGCGTACCGGCGGTGGTGGTCAATGGCTTCGACGGCCTGGTGCCGGTCAACGTATCCCAATCGGGCTTGAGCGCTGTCGCTTCGAGCAGCGCCTATTTCAGCGGCAACCTGAATTCCGAGGCAACCGTCGTCACCGATACCACGACGCTGCCGAGCGCCAACACGGCGAGCGTCACCGACGACACGCAGAAGATGTCGCTGGTTGCCTATGACAGCCTCGGCGGCACCGTCCAGTACGACTATTACTTCACCAAGACCGGCGTCACGACGGACGCGGGCGGCGCAGTCACCGGCAGCACCTGGGAGGTCGCGGTTTACCGCAATGCCGATGCATCCACCGGCAGCACGACGTCCTTTCCCTACTCTTCCGATGCCGTCAGCGTCGCGACGCTCTCCTTCGACGCCGACGGGCAGCTCACCTCCGCGACCGACACTGATATCGTCGATCCGGTGACGGTAAAGACGATCACCATGGACTATTCCGATTTCACCCAGCTCGCCTCCGACTTCTCGGCGACGGGCTCCGCAGACGGCCAGGCCGCAAGTGCCGTGAGCTCGGTGTCTATCGGTGCGGACGGCGTGGTGTCGGTCTCCTATGCAAACGGCGCGACGAAGGCTCTCTATCAGATCCCTCTGGCGACAGTCGCCAGCCCCGACAATCTGACGCTGCTCAGCGGCAACGTCTACAGTGCCAACGGATTGTCCGGGGTAACGGTCACCGGCTTCCCGCAGACGAACGGGCTTGGTTCCATCCAGTCCGGTGCTCTCGAAAGCTCGAATGTCGATCTCGCCGGTGAACTGACGGAGATGATCGAGGCGCAGCGCAGCTATACCGCCAATTCGAAGGTGTTCCAGACCGGCTCCGATATCATGGATGTCCTCGTCAATCTGAAACGATAGGGAGGACGCCGGCATGTCGCTCACCTCCGCCTTGAACAGCGTGCAAAGTATTTTCAACACGACCGGCCAGCAAAGCAGCGTCATCTCGACGAATATCGCCAATGTCGGAAATTCCGACTATGTGAGACGGGAGGCGTCGGTTACGACGTCTCTTTCCGGCGCCCAAGTTGTCAGCATCAGCCGGGCGCAGGAAACGGCGCTGCTTGCCCAGTATCTGCAAACGAATGCCAAGGACAGCGCCCAGCAGACGCTGGTGACCGGCCTCGAAAGCCTGAAGTCGCTGGTGGGCGGCAATGACTACGAGACCTCGCCGAGTACCTATCTCACGGCATTCCAGCAGGCGCTCCAGACATTCGCCACATCCCCGAGCAGCACGACATCAGCGCAATCGGCCGTGACCGCCGCGCAGGATCTTGCCAATTCGTTGAATACCGCAAGCGACGGCGTCCAGTCGATCAGAGCCGAGGCGGATGCGGAGATCGCCACACAGGTCTCCACCCTGAACACGCTGCTGTCGCAGTTCGAGGCGGCCAATAATGCGGTCAAGCTGGCGACATCGACCGGCACCGATACATCCTCGGCGCTCGACGAGCGTGAAAAGCTCCTGAAGCAGATCTCCTCGATCGTTGGCGTCACCTCCACCGTGCGCACCAATAACGACATGGCGCTCTATACCTCTGATGGCACCGTGCTGTTCGAGACCATTCCCCGCACCGTCACGTTCGCGTCGACGGCAACCTACGTTGCCGGAACGGAAGGCAATTCCATCTATATCGACGGCGTTGCACTCGACGCCGGCGAAGGATCGACGACGAGTGCATCGGGCAGCCTGCAGGCGCTGCTGCAGCTTCGCGACGAAATCGCCCCGACATTCCAGGACCAGCTCGACGAGATCGCCAAATCACTGGTCCAGATCTTCTCGGAAACCGACGGCAGCACGAGCGCACCGGGACTTTTCGTGTGGACGACGGCGTCGGGCACAACCGGGGGAACACCTGCTGCTTCCGACGATACGACAGGGATCGCCTCCACTATCTCCGTCAATCTAGCCGTCGTCACAAGCGAGGGCGGCGATGCGACGAAGCTGCGTAACGGAACGATCAGCAGCATCACCGATCTCAACACTTCGGGAGACAGTGGCTTCTCGGACAATCTCGACGCCCTGTATCAGGCGCTGACGGAACAGCGTTCGTTCTCTTCCGACGCAGGTCTCTCGACGTCGCAAAGCCTGACGGACTACGCCAGCGCCTCCATCGGCTGGCTCGAACAATATCGAAGCGATGCAACGGCAGCTTCCGAAACCACGGCTGCGGCCTTGTCACGCTCCGACGAGGCCTATTCCAACGAAACCGGCGTCAACCTCGACGAGGAACTGACGCTACTTCTCGACATCGAACAATCCTACAAAGCAGCGACGAAGATCCTGAACGTCATCGACGAGATGTTCCAGTCGCTCCTCGACATAGCGAGCTAGTCATGAAAGCATCTTTTGTCTCATCATCGGCGATGCAGAATGTTTTGCGGCTCACCATCAGCCAGTCCCAAAACAAGCTGCAGCAGGCCTCGACGGAAGCGACCACAGGAACCTACGCCGATATCGGCGTATCCCTCGGCGCCGGCGCTGCAAAGTCGATCAATCTCACCAGCGCCATCGCGCAGGCCGCCTCGTTCAAGACGAGCAATGCCGTCGTCGAATTGCGCATGAACGCATCGCAAACCGCCCTTTCGAGCCTCAAGGATGCCGGCGACAGCCTGGTCTCGAACCTGACCGCGCTCCAGGCGAGCCAGGATACGACGAGCATCGCCGTTGCCCTGCAGACGGCGAGCGCCACGATTTCGCAGCTGGTCTCGACGGCAAACACGTCGGTCAATGGCGAGTTCCTGTTCGGCGGAACGAACCTCGACAGCCAGCCTCTGACCGACCAATCCTCGGCGGTCTCGGATACGATCGTTTCGGCTCTGAACGATTATGCAACCGGTCTCGGAAAAGACGTCAACGAGTTGACAGGCGAGGAAATCGGCAGCTTCATCACCGACACGGTCGAGCCGATGTTCTCCGAGAGCGCGTGGACGGACGCTTCCGAAGGCTGGTCCACCGCTTCCAGCACCGACATGACGAGCCGGATCAGCGGATCGGAAACCATCACCTCGTCGACCAACGCCAATTCCGAAGGTATGCGCTATCTCGCACTGGCCTCCGTCGTCGTCTCCGCCCTCTTCGGCCAGGATCTCAGCTCCGACGCGCAGAGCACCGTCGCATCCAAAGCGATCGCCTATGCGGCGCAGGCGACCGCCGGCATCGTGACGCAGCAAAGTGAGCTCGGTCTTTCACAGGAGCGGCTCGAAAAGGCAAATGACGCCCTCGACGCTCAATCCACTCTGCTTCAGGGAAACCTTGTCGATCTCCAGGGCGTGGATGCCTACGAGGCTTCGACGCTCGTCAACCAGCTGCAGACGCAACTGGAGACAGCTTACACGCTCGTCTCGAAACTCCAGGGTCTGAGTCTGGTCAACTATCTCTGACGGGTTGAACATGCGGGAATTCAAGCGGATGCAAATACCGGCCCTAACGAGGGAACCCAACACGACGTGTTCCGAAATCGTGGCGGAGGCGGCCTTCGCGCTCGCCTCTGGCATCATCGATACGATCCCTTTCGTCGGCAGCAAACTCGACGAACAACAGACGCGGGCATGGCCGCGATCGGGTGTCTTCACGGATGACGGCGTCGAGATGACGGGTACGCCCCCTGAAATATTCGAGCTTTGCGAGTTGCTGGCAGCCCATATCGAGAAAGGCACGTCATTCGACGTTTTCGAGGTTTTCCACAAGATTGCGCGCATCGACCGGCTGATCGACTGGCGCCATGGCGCAGTGCTGTCGCCCGAGCCGCATCCGGTAACTCATTAACGGAACACGCTAAAATCTCTTCTCAAAGGCGGCGCTATACGGCCGCGCCGCTCGGGAGCATGGCATAGGCTGGGCTTGCATGTGGCTTGTCCGTTGCGGCAGTCTGGACTTTACCATAGGGAGGCTGAGGGCGACTGCCGAAGTCTGCTGGCAATGGTCTTTCAGAGACCGAGTGTGTTGTTAATGTCAAAGCCGCGCGCGAAGCTTCCATTCTCCGAAGAGACTTTGCAGGCCATGCTGATCCGCGTGCTTCGCCCGCTGGTCAAGCTCGCACTCGCCTCCGGCTTCAACTTCATCTCCTTTTCGACCGTTCTTCGCCGCCTCTATATCGAGGTTGCGGAGAAGGAGTTCGCGCTACCGAACAAGCAGCAGACGGATAGCCGCATCTCGCTTCTGACCGGCATCCACCGCAAGGACGTCAACCGGTTGCGTGGACAGGCACTCACGGCATCGTTTCTGACCGTCGGCGTTTCACAGACAAGCCGCATCCTTGCAAGATGGCTTGCCGATCCGCTTTATTGCGATGCGGAGGATAGGCCAAGCGCCCTGCCCCGGACCTCCAGCGACGGCGGTCCGTCATTCGAGAGCCTGGTGAGCGACATCACCAAGGACGTTCATCCCCGCTCCATCCTGGACGACTGGCTGGATAAAGGCGTTGTCGTTCTCGATCAGGACGGCCAGGTCCAGCTCAACCTCTCATCAATTGTTCCGAATGCCGGTGACGAAGCCCGTCGGCACTATTTTACACGCAATCTTCGTGACCATGTGCAGGCAGCGGTCATGAATCTGATGAACGACCCTCCCCCCTACTTCGAACGCGCGGTTCACTACGACGGGATATCTCCTGAGCTGGCGGCCCAACTCGACGAGATTGCGCGTGAGGAAGGGATGGCGCTGCTCCTGAAGCTCAACAAGATCGCCCATCGGGCCATCACGGATGATCCCGGCGGCAATAGCCGCTGGATTGCGGGGGTCTATGTCATGCCCGAGGCGGCTGAGGCCGATCTTCAGCCAGACGCCGCTTCCAGGACGGAGACAGACGAATGAGCCCGTCAATGATCTCCAGGAGGCAATTTCTGCTGGGCGGCATCGCACTTCAGATCGTGCGACCGGAGACCGTAGCCGCGCAACCGACGGGGACCAGCGATCATGGAATCGGCGGGTCCGGTCTTTCCATTCAGGGAGGTGGGGAGAACGAAGATCACGGGATCGGCGGAACCGGCATCGTCGGGACCATCCAGGGCTTTGGAAGCATCATCGTCAACAACGTCCACATACCTTTCAGCGCGACGACCCCGATCGAGATCGATGGACGGCGCGCTCCTGCAAGCGCGATGAAGGTCGGTCATGTGGCCCGGGTGCTGCTGACGGGAAAGCGTGCTGCCCGCATCGCGATCGTCAGCGAGGTCCAGGGCCGCATCGACCGGATTGACAAGACCGGTATCACCATATTGTCGCAAACCGTCGACACGACAGGTTTGGTGACGAAGGGCTTGCGAAAAGGCAATCGCGTTGCCGTGTTCGGCATCCGTAAACCGGATGGCACCATCATTGCTCGGCGTATCGAGCCTCGTTCCGTTTCCGATGGCGCCCATGTCCGAGGCGTGCCATCGAAGAGCGGTCATCGCGTCCGGATCGGCGGCCTTTCGCTTGGCAACACGCATGGATATCTGGTCGGCAAGCAAACGCTCGTACGTCTTAAGACAGTCGCCGACCGATTGATGATTACACGCATTCAGGCCGAGCCTGTGGTGCCGGGTCTGAAACGCGGCATCGTCAACGTCGAGACCTTCAGGTCCGCGGACAAAGGCGGGGCTGGCTCGGGACCCGGGGGCTCAACGCCTTACGGCTCGATGCGAATGTCCCCTGACGGCCATGGGTTTGTCGACGTCACCGTACGCGATTCAAGCAGAATGACGGGCTTTGCGGACAGGCAGGGTCCAGACGGCTTTGGTCCTCGCCCGCCGGATGGCCCTCCGGACGGGCCGCCGCATGATCGCCCCTCCTTCGGCAGAGGCGGGCCTGGTGGAGATTATCCCGACCCGAACAGGCGAGGTCCGCCACCGGGGGATACGGCGCCTCGCGGCCCGCCGCCTCCAGATTTTCCAGGTCCCCGCTGAAAGGCCCAGTCGAGCACATTGACATATGGGAAAATTTCCCATTTATTGTTCCTGCGATTCCTGATTTGGATTCCCAAGAAGGACTTGCCGATTGTCTATCGGGTCCGCCCCACACCCGACAGACAATCGTTTGATTTTCAATCGCTGCTGACTGCCGAACCAACCCACCATCGCCAAGAGGAATCAGGAATTGCTTTTGCTGGAACGCGAACCGGACATGTCGATGGGAATGGACCAACCGACGGTCGTTGCAACCTGGGAAAACCGTACGCAAATCATCGAAATCATGGGCATCGCGCTACAGACGAGCCAAGAATTTCAACATCTTTGGAAAAGCAGCGGCGGAACGGGCCGGCTCAGTCAAGACGACACGGATAAGTTGGTCGAACTGCTCCGCCAGATCGGCAACCTGAATGAAATGCTCATGCGATTGGCCTGAAAGGTGTCGATACCCAAGTACCAGCGCCCACGCATTTCCGAGACGTCAAAACTCCCATGGCGAGATCAATTGAAGACCTGAGGTCGCAAAATTGCCCAGATTTCGCGTCGCAAGTCGCCCACCATTGACCCGCGCGATAGCGGCGATCATGCCATCCGGCACTGACATCCCGCGCCCCTGACGAGCGGCCAAACCCATAATGTCACCATAAGCAAGAGCGGCCTCTTCGGTCAGGCCAAAAATCCGGGCTGCAAAGCGACGACGCCAGTCGGACAGTCCCTGCTCGAGGCGTTCGGCTCGCTGATCAGGCCAGATCTTCTGGATACCGAAAGCGATCTCGGCAATCGTTACTGTCGGCAGCGCCAATTCAGCATCATGGCGGACGAGCCATGAGATCACAGCTTCATTGGGTGATTTTATCAAAGTTTCCGAAACAATGTTGGTATCGAGAAAAATCAAAGCTCGATGCCCTTATGAACCTGCCTGCCTTCGTTGATAACGGCTTCGAGGTCGATATCCGTCCCGCTTTGCTGCGAAAGCCTGGCATAGAAGGACACAGCCGGCTCTCTTCCGGCTTCGCGTATTTCATACGATTCGAGGGCCCTTTCGACAATGTCGGCTATCGAGCGGTTTTCACGGCGGGAAAGCCGGTGAGCAAGATCACGCGCTTTTGCGCTCCGTACAGAAAGCTGAGGTTCGGCCATGCCGATCTCCTTTGCGATAGGATATAAAGGCAGCGTTAGCCATCAAGATGGCAAGTGATGGCTTGATACCATTGCTTCTCGTAAATCATCAACCCAATAATGGACGGCTGCCCTGGACCTGCAAGAGCTTGCTAAGCTCCAATGTCAGAATAATTAACCATATTTCAGTGTTCTCGCGAAATAATGCCATACGTAGATCAGGTCTCTCGAAGTAGAGAAGCCAAAGTTATTTGGAGACAGTCTTGGCATTCACCATTGCTCGCAGTTTGGTGGCGTTCGGCGTCGCCGTTTCAGTCGGTCTTTTCATGTCTATCGGATTGCAGCAATCGGCGCTCGAACGGCTCAAGGTCAACGGGCCGGTTTACGAGCAGGTCGTCTACGGCAAGGATTTGATTGCCGATATTCTGCCGCCGCCGCTGTTTGTGGTCGAATCCTACATGCTCTCCTTCGAGGCGAGCAAATTTCCCGAACTCACCGACACCAATCTTGCCAAGATCGCAAATCTCAAGGCCGCTTACGACGACCGCCGCGCCTATTGGAAAACCACCCGGCTGCCGCAAGCCTTGAAGGACGAGCTTGAAAACGATGTCATCGCCAAGGGCGATGCATTCTGGGGAGTGATGAACCGTGAGATCATCCCGGCCTTGAATGCCAGGGATGAAGACAAGGCTCACGGTGCAATCGAGCAGTTGCGCGTCGCCTTTCATTCGCACCAGGACGCGGTCGAGAAACTCGTTGCCAATTCCGACGCCTTCCTGAAGGGTGAGGAACGCAATGCAGCCTCGGAGATCGTGACCTGGACGATCTATGCGGGTGCTGCGGGTTTCGGCTCGTTCGGCCTGCTGCTGGTCGGCCTCTATCTCCTGCGCCGCCGGGCGATCGTGCCGCTCGACGGTATGAAGGCCTATATGGGCAACCTCGCCGAAGGCGATTTTTCGACCGACGTTCCCTATGCCAACCGTTCCGACGAGATCGGCGCCATGTCCAAGGCCGTCGCGGTATTCCGCCGCAACGCGCTCGAGCGGCAGGACGCACAGAAGCGCGAGACCGCACTTCGCGATGCGGAATTCGAGCGTGAACGCAGCCAGCTGGCCGAGAGGGCCGCCGAGGAGCAGATCCGCGAAACGGTGATAGATCAACTGACATACGGACTGGAACAGCTATCGACCGGCAACCTCGATTGCCGGATCGATACACCCTTTGCCACTGCCTACGAGACTTTGCGCGCGAAGTTCAACGACAGTATGGACGCGCTTTGCGCTTCGATGGCGGAGATCGCCCAGACCTCCAAGCAAGTGGGCAGCTCCTCGGCCGGCATCACCGATGCAGCCGACAGTCTTGCGTCGCGCACGGAACAGCAGGCCGCGATGCTCGAAGAGGCCACAGCCGCGCTCGATGAAATGAATATCAAAGCGAAAGACGCCTCCGACCATGCCGGCAAGGCAACCGGCATGATGGCGCAGACCCGCACCAGCGCCGAACATTCGGCAGCCGTCGTTCGCGAAGCAATCGCCGCCATGGAAAGGATCGAAGGCTCGTCCTCCCAGATTGGCGCCATCGTCAATGTCATCGATGAAATCGCCTTCCAGACCAATCTTCTGGCGCTCAATGCCGGGGTTGAAGCAGCGCGCGCCGGCGAAGCAGGCAAGGGTTTTGCCGTCGTCGCCCAGGAAGTGCGTGAACTTGCCATGCGCTCGGCCAACGCCGCCAAGGAGATCAGAGCTCTGATCTCTACCTCCTCGGCCCAGGTCTCCACCGGTGTGGAACTCGTCAACCGCACCGGCAAGGCGCTCCTGGAAATCGAGGGCCAGGTCGAGCAGGTTGCCGGCCTGATCGCCCGCATCGTTTCGGTATCCTCCGAACAGGCGGTAGCGATTGGCGAGATCAACACCTCCGTCAACGCCCTGGATCAGGTAACCCAACGCAACGCAGCCATGGCCGTCGAAACCGCCTCGGCCTGCCGCGCCCTCGGTAGCCAAACGCAGGCGCTGGAGGGGGTCGTCAACCGCTTTCAGGTCGATGCGAGAGCCAGCACGTCAAGACCGCAAAAAGCTGCCTGAGGTGTGATCAGCAGTCGAAGCTGATCGCGCCTCTGCCTGTCCGATCGCCTCAGCCCGTAACGATCGCCACGACGGCAACGCAGTCGCCTGATTTGACCAGCCCAGGGAAATGCCGGGCACAAAGAATGCCGTTCATGCCGGCGCGGATCTCGCGGGGCGCGACCCCGGTCCGCCCGGTCGGATAGATGCGTGCGATGACGGCATCGTCAGTGACGGCCTCACCAAGATCGATGACAGGTTCGATCAGCCCGCCCTCCTCTGCGAAGGAGAAGCAGCTGCCGTCCGGCATGTCGAGCCAGGTCGTCGGACCAGGATTGACGGCGCCTGCGACAATCCCTGCGTGGCGTAGCACGTTCATGGTGCCGTGCTTGGCAATCGCAGCACTTTTGGCCGTGGCGGTGCCACCGCCGCCGAGTTCCGTCGTGATGAAGACCTTGCCCATCTCCTCGGCCGCGGTGTCGTACATACCGACCGCATCGATCTCCAGCATTTTCATCGAATAGGGAGCGGCAAAGGCCGTCACAAATTCGAAGGCTTTTTTCTCCTGTTGTTTGTTCGGCAGGATGTGGGCCGCGCAGAATGGCAGAAAATCGAGCGTCTTGCCGCCGGAATGGAAGTCGAGAACGACGTCCGCCATCGGCAGAAGCACACGTTGGAAATAGTCGGCGATCTTCTCGGTCACCGTGCCGTCCGGCCGGCCCGGGAAGCTGCGGTTCATGTTGCCCCTGTCGATCGGCGAGGTTCTGGTTCCCGCTTGGAATGCCGGATAATTCATGGCCGGCACGATGATAACCGTGCCGTTCACCTCTTCGGCCTTCAGCGAGCGGGCAAGATCGAAGAGCGCGATCGGTCCTTCATACTCGTCGCCGTGATTGCCGCCGGTCAGAAGAGCCGTTGGACCCTTGCCGTTCCGGATGACGGCTATCGGCACCATCACCGATCCCCAGGCGGAATCGTCGCGACTGTAAGGCAGGCGCAGGAAGCCGTGCTGGACGCCCTCGGCGGCGAAATTGACCGTCGCGCTGATCGGCGACGGCCGCAAGCCAATCTCTTTCATCGCCGCCTCAATCCTTGACCATCAGTCTGCGCGGCACGTTCGCGAAGCACTCGACACCGCTCTCGGTGATAAGGATGCTCTCGGTCGTCTCGAAGCCCATGTCGTCGAGCCACAGCCCGGTCATGAAATGGAAGGTCATGCCAGGCTTCAGCTCCGTCCTGTCGCCGGGACGCAGGCTCATGGTGCGCTCGCCCCAGTCCGGCGGATAGGAAAGACCGATCGGATAGCCCGTGCGGTTGTCCTTGACGATCCCGTATTTCTTCAGCACTGCGAAGAAGGCATTGGCGATATCCTCGCAGGTATTGCCCGGCCTGGCGACCGCAAGACCGGCTTCCATGCCCTCCAGTGTCGCCTTTTCGGCATCGAGAAAGGCCTGCGTCGGCTTGCCGAGGAAGACGGTACGCGACAGCGGCAGGTGATAACGGTTGTAGCAGCCGGCGATCTCGAAGAAGGTGCCCTCGCCCTTCTTCATCGGCCGGTCGTCCCAGGTCAGATGTGGTGCGGACGCTTCGACGCCGGACGGCAGCAACGGCACGATCGCCGGATAATCGCCGCCGATGCCGTCGACGCCACGGGTGCCGGCATCATAGATTTCCGCAACCAGATCGCATTTGCGCATACCGACCTCGATCTTGTCGAAGATACGGGCATGCATCGCTTCGACAATGCGGGCGGCATTGCGCATATAGCCGATCTCGGTGTCGCTCTTGATCGCTCGCTGCCAATTGACGAGCGCGGTCGCGTCGACGAAGCGCGCATTCGGCAGGTGCTTCTGCAGCGCCGCAAAGGCGGCTGCCGAAAACCAGTAATTGTCCATCTCGACGCCGATCGTCAGCTTGCCGAAGCCGCGCTCGGTCAGGATGCCCGAGAGGTAGTCCATGGGGTGGCGCTCGGTCGATTGCACATAGTGATCGGGATAACCGACGATGTTGTCGTGTTTCAGATAAGCGGTGAACTTGGCGCCATTGGCATCCTGGCCGCGGCCGAACCAGACCGGTTCGCCCTGCGGCGGCACGATCACCGCCTGGTGCACGTAGAAGGACCAGCCGTCATAGCCGGTCAGCCAGGCCATGTTCGACGGGTCGCTGACGATCAGCAGGTCGACGCCCTTCGCCTCCATAGCACGCCGCGTCTTTTCCAACCGCGCGGCATATTCGCCGAGCGAGAATTTGAGATTGGGCTGGGTCATGTTTCTTCCCTTCTTTTCCGGCGCCGCGCCGGTCAGCTTTCGAACGTGGTCCCGGCATTTGCCGCACCGGCGCGGGCAAAGGCGAGGGTGGCGATGGCGGTGTCCTGGATGCCGGTTCCGGTCAGGTCCGCGATGGTGATCTGGTCGTTGCGCGTCCGCCCAGGCGCCCGGCCGGCGACGATCTGGCCGAGCTCGGCAAAGACCGCATCGGCCGCGACCAGGCCGGCGTCGATTGCGTGATGCAACTCGCCGAGACGCCGCGTCTGCTTCAAGCTATCGGCGATATAGACGTCGGCACTCGCGATGGCGGCCGGATCGATCTCGTTCTTGTGCTCCGCATCCGAGCCCATGGCCGTCAGATGCTGTCCCGGCTCCAACCATCCGGCCTCGATGATCGGGGTTTCGGAAGGCGTGGTGGTGACGATGAGGTCGGCGCCGGTCATTGCGCCTCTGGCGTCCAATATCGCGGTGACGGGAAACCCGAGCTTTCCGGCCAGGTCAGCGGCCACGCTTTGCGCCTTGTCGGCATCGCGCGCCCATATCCTCGCTTCGCGGATCGGCCGGACCAGCGTCAGCGCTTCGAGCTGCAGCTGCGCTTGCATGCCGGCGCCGAAGATCGCGGCCACTGATGCATTTTCTCGCGACAGATGTTTTGCCGCGACGGCGCCGGCTGCTGCGGTGCGCATGTCGGTGAGATAGCCGTTGTCCAAGAGCAGCGCCTGCACCAGTCCGGTTCGGCTCGACAGCAGCACCATCATGCCGTTGGTGCTCGGCAGGCCGATCTTGGGGTTGTCGAAGAAGCCGGGGCTGATCTTGATCGCGAAGCCCTCGATGCCAGGCACATAGGCCGTCTTCACATCGACTTCGCCCCGATATTCCGGAATGTCGAGCCGCAGGATCGGCGGCATGGCGACAGCCTTGGTCGCAAGCGCTGCGAAAGCCTCCTCGACACAGCCGACCGTATTTCGGTCGAGCCCGATGACTTTCCGCAGTTCCGCTTCCGTCAGAATGATCATCCGGCTCATGGTCCCTCCTCGCCGTAGAGCGGCTGCGTCCCGTTGATCACCCGAAGGTGCTGCTCCATGTCGACATTCGCCCCTGACAGGATCGCGACGATGGGACCGCCGCCTCTGATTTTTCCGGCAAGCAGCGCGGCGATACCGACCGCGCCCGCGCCCTCGACGATCTGGCGTTCGCAGGCATAGGCATGACGCATGCCGGCGGCGATTTCCGCCTCGGTCAGCAGGATGACGTCGTCGAGAAGGTCGCGGCACATGGCAAAGGTGACGCGATTGTCGAGACCAATGCCGCCGCCGAGCGAGTCGGCAAGGCTCGCCACTTCCTCGACCTGCACCGGCTGCCCCGCATCGAGGCTTGCCTTCATTGCAGCACCCTTCTCCATCGTCAGGCCGATCACCTTGGTCTTCGGACTGATGCCTTTGACTGCGGCCGCAACTCCCGCCGCAAGGCCGCCTCCCGAGAGCGGCACCAGCACGATTGCCGCCTCCGGCAAGGCGTCGATGATTTCGAGCCCCAGTGTTCCCTGCCCGGCCACGACATCAGGATGATCGAAGGGCGGCACCATCACCAGCCCCTGCTTGCGCACCAGCCGGTCGACCTCCTGTTGCGCCTCGTCCTGCGATACGCCGACGACGCGGGTATCGGCACCGAGGCGGCGGATTTCCGAAACCTTGTTTTCCGGCACCAACCGGGACATGCAGATGGTCGCGACAGCACCCTCCACCTTTGCCGCATAGGCAAGCGCCCGGCCGTGATTTCCGGTCGAGGCTGCGACGATGCCACGCGCGCGGTCGGCCCGTGACAAGGAGAGCACCGCATTGGTTGCCCCGCGCAGCTTGAAGCTGCCGGTCGTCTGATGATGTTCGAGCTTGAGATGGACCGGCACGCCGGCCAATTCGCCAAGTGAAGCGGACTGCACCATCGGCGTGGCAAGCACGCGACCGGCAATCCGGCGCGCCGCTGCGCGGATGTCTTCCAGCGAAACGGGCAAGGTGCTCACCATGATCTCAGCCTTCCCGATAGGGCTTGGTCATCAATTGACCGAGTTCGGGCCGCGCCCGATCATCGCCGCAAAGCCTCAGGCAGGCCCAGGCGGTCGCCAGATTGCTGGTGATCACCGGCTTGCCGGTCTCCGCTTCAAAGCGGGCAGCGACCTGGGCGGCGCGCACCGCCGTACAGGAGATAAACAGCGCATCGGACTGCGGCGCCAGCGCCTCGCGCGCGAAGGCACGGATCTCGTCCGGTGCGATCCGCGCCATCTCGCGATCATCGGTCAGGCCGAGACAGGTGAAGCGGTCGATCGCAAAGCCGAGCTCCGCGAAATAATCCGCCATCGGCCGGCTGGTCTCGATCGTATAGGGTGTCAGTACCGAGATCCGTCTGGCACCAAGCGCCTTCAGAGCTTTCACGGCGGCCGCCATCGGCGTCACGACGGGAACCCCAGGCTTGGCCGCATGGATCGCCGCCTCGATGTTCCGGTCGCCGATCACCACCGAGGCAGAGGTGCAGGAATAGACGATGGCATCGAGCGCCTCGTCCGGCAGGATCAGTGCCGCACCTTCCGTCAGCGCCGGCTGCATCTTCAGGAGATTTTCCGGCGTCACCGGATTGGCATAGTGGATGCGGCTGACATAGACGCCGAGTCGATCGCTGGCGACCATGCGCTGGAAGTCGACTTCCGTCGTGTGGTCGGTCGCGAGGATGACCAGGCCGATGCGCTTTTCCAGCGGCCGATCCTCCAGCCGCGGCGGTCGGCCGGTGGGAATGATCTCAATCTCCACGGTCATGGTCAGTCATCCATCCTGGCGTAGCGTTCCTCCAGCCAGCGTAATCCCACGACCGAGATCAGGCTTATGACGAGGAAGAAGACGCCGACCAGCGTCATCGGCTCGATGTAGCGGTAGTTGCTGTTGGCGATGCTCTTTGCCTGGTTCATGAGTTCGAGCACGGTGATCGCCGAAAGCAGCGGCGTTTCCTTGAACATGGCGATGAAATAATTGGCGAGCGCCGGGATCATCGGCGGGATCGCCTGCGGCAGGATCACGTGGATCCAGGCCTGGCGCGTCGACAGATTGGTGGCCTTGGCCGCCTCCCATTGTCCACGCGGCACGTTCTCGATGCCGGCGCGATAGACCTCGGCGGTATAGGTCGCATAGTGAATGCCCATACCGATGACGCCTGCGACCAGCGGCGCCAGCCGGATGCCGATATCCGGCAGCACGTAGAAGATGAAGTAGAGCTGCACCAGCAGCGGCGTGCCGCGGATGAATTCAGAGACGAAGCCGACCGTCCTGGAAATGCCGGCGACCGGTGACCGCCGCGCAATGGCAAGAGCCAGGCCGACAATCATGGCGACGGCTGCGCCGAGAATGGTCGCGAGAAGAGTGATCTTGAACCCTTCGAGAAGGGTCGGCATGATCTGCCAGACGAAATCCCAATCCCATTCCATCTGATCAGGTCCTTATGCCGTCGAGGCTGCGCGCCATCCGCCGCTCCAGCCAGCGCATCGTCGCGGAGATCGCCGAGGCCATGAGGAAATAGAGGATGAGGATCGTCGCGAAGGGCACCAGCGTATTGCCGGTCTGTGCGCGCACCACCTGTGCCTGGAACGTCATGTCCGTCAGCGAGATCAGCGACACGACGGCCGTGCCCTTCAGCAGTTCGATCGCATTGTTGCAGAAGGTCGGCAGCATCAGCGGCAGCGCCTGCGGCAAGATGACCTGGCGCATGCGCTGGTATCGCGAAAGGTTGAGCGCGATGCAGGCTTCCGACTGTTCGCGCCCGACGGCCTTGACGGCCCCGCGCACCACTTCCGCCGCATAGGCGCCGACATTCAGCCCGAGCGCCAGCACGCCCGCCTGCAGCGGCGTCAGGGTCAAGCCCGCAAAGGGCAGCACGAAATAGACCCAGAAAAGCTGGACGAAGATCGAGGTGCCGCGGAAGAATTCGATATAGGCCGTCGCCAGAGCCCGCACGACAAAGAAGCGCGACAGGCGGCCGAGGCCCGCCAGGAAGGCCATCATCAGCGCCAGCGCAGACCCCATCACCGTCAGTTCGAGCGTCACCAGGGCGCCCTCAAGGATCAGTGTCAGATAGCCGGACCATACCGACATCGGCAACTCACTTCCTAGAGCATGTCGCGCAAAACTGTGCAGCGGTTTTGCGATAACGACATGCGTAAAAACAAGGACCTAAAGCGCGAGGAGCGAACCTGAAAGATCGCGACGCGCTTTAGGAGATCGTTCGGGGACAATCCGGCCATGCCCATGGCATGGCCGGGCTGCCGACCCCTTGTTACTTCGCCGCGGCGCAGAGCTTTTCACGGCTTGTCGACATCGCGGCCTTCGCCGAGAAGCCGTAGGGCTCGATGATCTTGGCGAATTCGCCCGATTCCTTCAGCTTCTTCAGCTCGACATCGAAGGCGTCGCGGAGCGCAACGTCCTGCTTGCGGAAGGCAGCGCCATCGCAATAGACCGGCGCATTGACGACGGGCGCGACGGTTTCAAGGGTCGGATCATTCGCCTTGGCCATCAGGTCATGGATTGACAGAACCGGCAGCGAATAGACGTCGATGCGGCCATCCTGCAGCATCTTGATGCCGCTCTGGCCATCCGGAACGACGATGACGCGATCACGCGGCACGCCGGCTTCGAGCGCAAGCTTCTCTTCGGTCCCGCCGCCCGGCGCGCCGATCTTGGCGTCCGGATTGTCGGCGACGTCCTTGTAGCTCGTCAGTTTCAGCGGATTGCCCTTCTTGAGAGCGAAAGCTTCGGCATCGCAGAGGATCGGCTCGGAATAGGCGACGGCAGCGCAACGCTCGGGCTTCATGAAGAGGCCTGCGGTGATCGCGTCGTGGCGGCCGGCCTGCAGGCCGGGAATCATCGCACCATATTCCGAGATCGAGGCGACCACTTCCTTGACGCCCAGCTTTTCGAAGATTGCGCGCGCCACGTCGGGGGCAGCACCGGACACCTTGCCATCGGCGCCGACGGCGGTGAACGGCGGCTCGTTGGCGATGGCGATACGCGCAAAGCCCTGCTCCTTCAGCTGCTCGAGCTTGTCATCGGCGGCGGAGGCCGGAGCGGTCGCCGTGATCAGAAGCACCGACAGGCTGGCGGCGCTCAAAAGATATCCTGCTTTCATCGTTCCCAACTCCTCTGACTTTCCTTGAGTCTTGTTCTTGCGGGCAATGTCTGAGCTCAGACGCGGTGCCCCGCCGCAATGATCTTGCGCAGGAAGGTCTGCGTCCTCTCCTGCGTCGGATTGCGAAAGATGTCGCCCGGTTTACCTTCCTCGACGATCTTGCCGCGATCGAAGAACAGGACACGGTCGGCGAAATCATGGGCAAAGCCCATTTCATGGGTGACGAGAAGCATGGTCATGTCGGTTTCGGATGCCAGCCGCCGCATGACGTTCAGCACCTCCTCGACCAGCTCCGGGTCGAGCGCCGACGTCACCTCGTCGAACAGCATGATCTTCGGCGACAGCGCCAGCGCCCGGGCAATGGCGACGCGCTGCTTCTGCCCGCCGGAAAGCTGCGCCGGAACGCTCTTTGCCTTGTCGGCCAAGCCGACCATGTCGAGAAGCTCCATCGCCCGCTTTTCTGCCGCGGCCCGCTTGATGCCCTTGGTCAGCATCGGCGCCAGCGTCACGTTGTCGAGCACGCATTTGTGCGGGAACAGATTGAAATGCTGAAAGACCATGCCGATCTTTTCGCGCATGCGATGCAGATGCCGCTCATCGGCCGGCACTAGCCCGCCGCCATTTGGCATATGGTAGAGCTGTTCGCCGTCAACCTCGATATGGCCGCCGCTGATCGTCTCCAGCGTCATCAGAATGCGCAGGATCGTCGTCTTGCCGGAGCCGGACGGCCCGATCAGCGCCAGCTTCTCGCCCGGCATGACATTCATCGACAGGCCGTCGAGCACGGTCAGCGGGCCGTATTTCTTGACGATGTTGTCGATGCGGATGATGGGCGGAAGCATTCATGTCTCTCCCTGTTGAGACAAGCAATGCCCTAACGATGACGGCCCATCAAAATCATGTCAATTCGTAAAATAATATCATGACAATTATTCTGCGCACGCTCAAATACAAGGCAGCGGCATCAGATCGCAAGCAGGAGCTCTTCCGGATTTCCTAGCGCCAACGAGGCGACGATGCCGAGTCCGGTCCGCAACTCGCTTTCCGTCGTCGAACCAAGCGAGATGCGCACGGCCGGCGTCCAGCCCTGATCGGCGGTGTGGAAGGATTTGCCAGGCGCGATCGCCACACCACGCAGCCTTGCCTGCGATACAAAACCGTCCTCCGTATGGTTGCCGGAGAGCGGCAGCCAGACGTGCAGGCTTTGCGGATGCGCCCGGTACGGTAGGCCGGCCAGCATCTCCGTCGCGATCGCGTGTCGGCTCAAAAGGGCGCGGCGCTGCCAGTTGACGAGTTCCATCGCCGTGCCGTCGCTGACCCAGCGGGTGGCGATTTCGGCCATGGCAGGCGTCGCCATCCAGTTGGAGACGAGATGCCGGTTGGCGACGGCAGCCACATAACGGTCGGGCGCGGTGAGATAGCCGATCCGCAGGCCCGGAACGGTGATCTTGGTGAAGCTCGTGACGTAGAGCGTGCGCTCCGGCGCAAACGCAGCCATCGGCGGCGCACGGTTCTCGACCAGTGGCCCGAGAATGTCGTTTTCGATGATCGCGATATCATGCTTGGCGGCGACGGTGGCGAGCGCCTGCCTGCGCTCCGCGCTCATCAGCGCCGCCATCGGGTTGATCACCGAGGGTTGCAGGAAGATTGCCCGGATCGGTCCCTTCCGGCAGGCTTCGTCCAGCGCCTCGGGGATCATGCCCTCTTCGTCGATCGCCAGCCCTTCCAGATGCAGACCGAGATAGGTTGAGAGCGGCACCAGCGTATGATGGCTGATCGCTTCGGTCGCAACCGTCGAGCCGGGCGGGGCAACGCTCATCAGCGCCACCGTCATGCCCGAAGTCGCGCCGTTCGTCACGCTGATGTTCAGCGGCGATACCTCCAGCCCGCAGCGCGCCAACCATTCCGTGGCGACGGCGCGGTGGCGCGGAAACACCATGTTCGGCCTGAAGGAAAGGGCGGAACTGGAGGGCAGGTTTTCCGAAAGCCAGCCGAAGGCCTGCCGCAGCCTTTCCAAATGGATCTGCTCGCAGACCGGCTTCAGGATCGACAGATCGATCACCTCGCCCAGCCGTTCCGGCAGATAAGGCGGCTCCGGCTCGCGCGGCCTGGTCTGGACGAAGCTGCCGCGTCCAATCTCGCCTGATATCAGCCCCCGGCGGATTAACTCGTCATAGGCGCGGCTGACCGTCTGCACCGAGAGATGCAGATCATCCGCCATCTTGCGGTGCGGCGGCAATTGTGTGCCATCGGTGAGCTTGCCGTCCGTGATCGCGTTTGCGATTTGCTCGGCAAGCGAGAGATAGGCCGGACGGCGGAGTTGCAAGGGATCGGGGCGCCACTTTGTCATGATTTCAACACTGCTGAAAATCAGTTCAATTGACAATGCAAAAATGCGCTCCCATTGTCTTTTCCCTGCGTTTGAAATGATTTCTTTCTAAAGAAAGCACCATGAAGCTCGACGCCATCGACCTGCGCATTCTCGACGCCGTCCAGCGCGACGGCCGCATCACCAAGCTGGCGCTGGCCGAAAAGGCCGGACTGTCGCCGACACCGTGCTGGATGCGGCTGCGCAAACTCGAAAAGGCCGGGATCATCACCGGTTACCACGCGCGCGTCGCGCCACGGCGCATCGCGCCGGTCGCCAGCGTGATGATGGAAGTGACGCTCGCCAATCATCGCCAGGCGGATTTCGAGCGCTTCGAGCGCACCGTGACCGCAATCCCAGAAATCGTCGCCTGCTGGTCGGTCGGCGGCGGCGTCGACTACATCCTGAAGATCATCGCGCCCGATATCGACGCCTATCAGCGGCTGGTCGACGGGCTTCTCGACCGCGAACTCGGCATCGACCGCTACTTCACCTACATCGTCACCAAGACGGTGAAAGAGGAAACAGTCCTTCCGGTCTCTTCCTTCACTGCCGCCGGCGAAGACCAGACCGCGTCGTAGACAATCTCTCTGCGAGGCCGCCGTCCTTTAGACCATCTCTCGCTTTTTGCATCCGCCAACAGACAATCTCTCGCCCGCTCCCGTGGAAGACTTGCGTCAACCGCCACGAGGAGACTTGATATGACCGCCGTTTTTGCCCGCCCCGCCTATCATGACGCGCTGTCGCGGCTTGGCGGCCGTCATCTCCTGCGCGATCTGGCCTATGTCGGCGGCCGGTGGATCCCCAGCAAATCAGGGGAAAGTTTCGAGGTCACGGATCCCGCCTCGTCGGCAACACTGGCCTGGGTTGCAAGCCTTGGCGCCGACGAAACGGCGGTGGCGATCGATGCGGCGTCAGAGGCTTTCGCCGCCTGGCGCGCGATGCTGCCGCAGAGCCGTGCAGCGATCCTGCGCAAATGGTTTGAGCTAATGCTGGCGGCCAAGGAGGATCTGGCGCTGATCATGACGCTCGAACAGGGCAAGCCGCTTGCGGAATCGCGCGGCGAGATCGATTATGCTGCCTCCTTCGTCGAATGGTATGCCGAGGAAGGCAAGCGGCTGAACGCCGAGAGCGTCACCAGCCATCTTCCCGGCGCGGAAATGATCGTCCGGCGCGAGGCGCTCGGCGTCGTCGGCATCGTGACGCCCTGGAACTTCCCCTCCGCCATGCTCACCCGAAAGGCTGCTGCAGCGCTGGCCGCCGGCTGTACGGTCGTTGCCCACCCCTCGTCCGAGACCCCGTTGTCTGCGCTTGCGCTTGCCGAGCTCGGGGAACGGGCGGGCATTCCGGCCGGCGTCTTCAACGTGGTCACCGGCAATGCCGCAACGATCGTCGGACGGATGTGCACCGACGTCCGCGTGCGTGCCATGAGCTTTACCGGCTCCACCGGAATCGGACGGCTGATCGCCGGCCAGTGCGCACCGACCCTGAAGCAATTGGTGATGGAACTCGGCGGCCACGCCCCGCTGATCATCTTCGATGACGCCGATATATCAAAGGCAGTCGAGATCGCCGTCAACGCCAAGTTTGCCACATCCGGCCAGGATTGCCTTGCTGCCAACCGGATCTTCGTCCAGCGGCGGATCGCCGATGGCTTCGTCAAGGCCTTCGCCCACCGCATTGCCGAACTAAAGGTTGGTGCGGGGCTTGAGGATGGCGCCGAGATCGGACCGCTGATGCATGAACGCGCCGTCGCCAAGGTCGAGGAGCAGGTCTCCGACGCGCTGGGGCGCGGCGCGCGGCTCGTCACCGGCGGCAAGCGTCACAAGGCCGGCCGGTTTTTCTACGAGCCGACGCTGCTGACCGATGTGCCGGCGAATGCGCTGATCATGCGCGAGGAGACTTTCGGGCCGGTGGCGGCGGTTACCACCTTCGACACGGAAGAAGAGGTCGTCGCCCACGCCAACGATACCGAATACGGCCTCGTCGCCTATATCGTCACAGAAAACGGCGCCCGCCAGATGCGGCTCGGCCGCGCACTGGAATACGGCATGGTGGCGGTCAACCGCGTCAAGATCACCGGCGGGCCCATTCCCTTCGGCGGCTGGAAGCAGTCCGGCCTTGGCCGCGAAGGGTCACGCCACGGGCTCGAGGCCTTCACCGAGCTCAAATATCTCTGCATCGATACGGCCGCCTGAGCCGCCCCATTTCAAGAAAGAGGCTACGACATGCTCGAGAAAAGCAACGAACTCACCGCCTGGGACCGCGATCACTTCTTCCACCCATCGACCCATATGGGCGGGCATGCCCGCGGCGAGACGCCGACCCGTGTTGTTGCCGGCGGCGAAGGCGTCTACATCACCGACACGACAGGACGCAAAAGCCTCGACGCCTTTGCCGGCCTCTATTGCGTCAATGTCGGCTACGGCCGCCGGAAGATCGCCGACGCGATCGCCGAACAGGCAAAGAACCTCGCCTATTACCATGCCTATGTCGGCCACGGCACGGAAGCCTCGATTACGCTTTCGAAGATGATCATCGACCGCGCGCCCACCGGCATGGGCCGCGTCTATTTCGGTCTCTCGGGCTCGGATGCCAACGAGACCAACATCAAGCTCATCTGGTACTACAACAACATTCTCGGCCGTCCGGAAAAGAAGAAGATCATCTCGCGCTGGCGTGGTTATCACGGCTCCGGCGTCATGACCGGCAGCCTCACCGGCCTGGTGCTCTTCCATAATGCCTTCGATCTGCCGCGGGCACCGGTGTTGCACACCGAAGCACCCTATTTTTTCCGCCGCTCCGACCGGTCGATGAGCGAGGAGCAGTTCTCGCAATATTGCGCCGACAAGCTCGAGGAGATGATCATCGCCGAAGGCCCGGAAACGATCGCCGCCTTCATCGGCGAACCCATCCTCGGCACCGGCGGCATCGTGCCGCCGCCGAAAACCTACTGGCAGAAGATCCAGGCCGTGCTCGAAAAATATGACATCCTGCTCGTCGCCGATGAAGTCGTCACCGGCTTCGGCCGTCTCGGCACGATGTTCGGCTCGGATCACTACGGCATGAAGCCGGACCTGATCACCATCGCCAAGGGGCTGACCTCGGCTTACGCTCCCCTTTCCGGCACGATCGTTTCGAACAAGATGTGGCAAGTCCTGGTACAGGGTTCCGATCAGTTGGGGGCGATCGGTCACGGCTGGACCTATTCCGCCCATCCGATCTGTGCCGCCGCAGGCATTGCCAATCTCGAACTGATCGACGAACTGGGCATTATCGAGAATGCCGGCACCACCGGCGCCTATTTCCGTTCGGAACTGGAAAAAGCGGTCGGCGGCCACCGCAATGTCGGCGAAGTCCGCGGTGACGGGCTGATGGCGGCCATCGAATTCGTCGAGGACAGGGACGACCGCATGTTCTTCGATGCCGGCCGCAAGATCGGTCCGCAAGTCGCATCCGCACTCCTCGAACGCGGCGTCATCGGCCGCGCCATGCCGCAGGGCGACATCCTCGGCTTCGCTCCGCCGCTTTGCCTGACACGCGAGGAGTCCGACATCGTGGTCAGGGCCGCGGCGGGTGCGATCGAAACCGTCTTCAAGAACATCTGAGGGAGAAGATCAGCATGACGATCCCGGAAAAGATGGCGGCCGTATTGCTCACCGGCCATGGCGGTCTGGAAAAGCTCATCTATGACAGGGACGTGCCCGTCCCGACGCCCGCCGATGGCGAGGTTCTGATCCGTGTCACGGCCTGCGGCATGAACAATACCGACGTCTGGGTACGCCAGGGCGCCTACGGCACCGAGGACGATCCGTCGGCCGTCTCCACATGGCGCAGGCAAGGCAACACGCTGACATTCCCGCGCATTCAGGGCACCGATACAGTCGGTCATATCGTCGCCGTCGGCGCCGCCGTTAATCCGGCACGCATCGGTGAACGCGTCATGGTCGACTTCTCGATCTACAACCGGGACGACGACAGCCTCGCCGACATTGATTACATGGGCCATGGCCGCGACGGCGGTTATGCCGAATACATGGCGTTGCCAGCCGAGAACGCCCATGTCGTCGCAACCGATCTGACCGACGTCGAACTCGCCACCTTCTGCTGCGCCTATCTGACCGGCGAGCGCATGCTGGAACGGGCAAGGCTGTCGGCCGGCGAACGCGTTCTCGTGACCGGCGCCTCGGGTGGCGTCGGCTCGGCGATTATCCAGCTCGCGCGGGCCCGCGGCGCCATCCCGATCGCGGTCGCAGGTCCCGGCAAGGAAGCGGCGATGCTCGATATCGGCGCCGAAGCGGTGGTGACCCGCGGCAGGGGCGACCTGGTCGAAGCCGTCCATTCCGCCAGCCGTGGCCAACCGATCGATGTCGTCGCCGATCTCGTCGGCGGACCGCTGTTCAACGACCTCCTGAAGATCCTGCGTCCCGAAGGCCGCTACACGACGGCTGGCGCCATCGCCGGCCCGGTCGTCCAGCTCGATTTGCGGACCATGTATCTGAAGCAGCTGGAACTGCACGGCTCGAGCCAGGGAAGCCGCGCCGACTTCCGTCGGATCGTCGGCTATATCGAAAGTCGGAAGATCCGGCCTCTCATCGGCGGCGTCTATCCACTGTCGGAATTCCATCGCGCGCAGACCGATTTCATGGCGAAGAATTTTGTCGGCAAACTGGTCGTGGTTCCCGACGCGAGATGATCCTTGCTTTCGCGGCGAACCTTATCGGGTTTGCAGCGTTTCACGGCCATGGAAAATCATGATGGCACAGGGCTTTCGCTGCGTCGGACTATTTCGCAGCAATGCGATGACATCCTTCCCGCGCCCTCACTCGAGGAGGCGGAACGGTCGTTCACGCCAAAAGGTCGCTGATGCCAGCTTCCGCCAGCATGAAACACCTGACGTCCGTGGAAATTGGAAAAATTCGGCGCGCTGTCGGCATAGCGCGCATGATGGATACTGCGGTCAGATTGCCTGTCATCGGCGTGCGGATCGGTGCGGACTCAATTCTCGGCCTTATCCCGGCCGTCGGCGACATTGCCGGATCTCTGATCGGTCTTTTCATCATCGATGAGGCAAGACGCCTCGGTGTTCCCACCCATAAGCTCGCCCGTATGGCCGTCAATCTCGGGATCGACGCCGCCGGCGGAACGGTTCCCTTGATCGGCGATCTCTTCGACGTCTATTTCAAGTCTCATCGCCGAAACGTCGGTATCATCCTCGACCACTTTGGGATTAGCGAAGACGAGCTGAATCGGCACATCTGACGAAGCCGATCGCTTCGCCGGTCTGGATCACGTCCGAGCGCCCTTTCTCGTCAGAAACGCCAGGGCCGCCGCGCCGACGAGGCCAGAGTTCTGATCCAATGCTGCCAGCATCACCTTGACATCCTTGAATGCCGGCATGGCCCATTGCGTGATGTAGGCTTGAATGCCCGGTTGCAGCCGATCGAACTCGTGGGAAAGCCCGCCTCCCATCACAATGATATCGGGACTGAAGATATGGATCAGGCTGGTGAAGCCGCGGCCGAGAATTTCTGCTTCCTCGTCAACCAGTTGATTTGCCAGACGATCGCCATTTCTCGCGGCCGCGAAGATGCTGCGGCTGTCGATGGCACCGCCATCGCTGCCTATCGTCGTCCCGCTAGATTCCATGGCCCTTATGCGGGCGCGTCGTGCAAAAGCCGGTCCGGAGCCGTAGGCCTCGAAACAGCCCCTATTGCCGCAAGGGCAAGGCTCTCCGTTCGGCACGACCGACATGTGCCCGACATGGGCGGCCATGCCCTTGCGACCGCGCACCACGCGACCGTCCGCGACCACGCCACCGCCAATGCCGGTGCTCACGGTGACATAGACCAGGTTATCAAGTCCCTTGCCAACTCCGAACTGCCACTCACCAATGGCAGCGGCAATAGCATCATTCTCAAGGTCGACCGGAAACGGAAACCGCTTCTGCAACTCCGCCTTCAGCGGAAAATCGACGAAGCCGGAGAGAGTCGGGATATCAGTCGCGACACCGGCAACCGTATCGAGTGGGCCCGGAGCGGATACGCCGACGCCCACCACCGAAGCAGGGTTTGATGCTGCAAGCAGTCCATCGGCCAGGCCGCAAATCTGGGCGAGCACGCGGTCGGGACCCGCCAGCGCATCCGTCGGTTCGGCTGCGCGCGCCAGAATCCGGCCTTGCTCGTCGACAAGGGCAGCGCGTACCTGCGTCCCACCGAGGTCGATTCCAATGGCAACCTGCTGCATGTGAAGACCATCAGTTAGAGTGCGCGGACCCATGCCATCCGCTCGTCGAGCGACGGCGCATTGAAAGCCAGGGAACCGAGAACGACCGTCTCCGCACCCGACTGGCGCAGGAGAGGCACGGTGTGCTCGCGAATACCGCCGTCGGCCGCAAGCACGATCCGATGCGCCGCGCCGCAGCCGGCGATGATCTGCTTGGCCTGCTGAAGCCGAGCGCCGGCCTTTTCGTCGAGGCCCTGGCCCTTCACACCGATCGCCGTGCCGAGCAGCGTCACGAAACTCAGCCGGGAAACGTATCTTTCGACCCGCTCGACGGGAGTATCGACTTTGAGGACCATGCCGGCGGCGACGCCGCGGCGATCGAGGAGATCGAGCGCCTGGTCTGCGACGCTTTCGTTTTCAACATGCAGGCTAATCAGGTCGCTGCCCGCATCGGCGAACTGCTCGATCTGCGACAGGATGATGCTGTCGGCGACCATCAGGTGAACATGGATCGGGCGTGCGGAAATTTTGCGCACCCCGGCGACGAGATCGGGAAAAAACAACATTGCCGGCGCGAAATGACCATCGGCGACATCGATATGGAGGATGTCGACGTGCGTATCGACACGCATCAGATCATCGGCGAGACGCACAAGATCGGCAGACCAGACGGAGAATTCAGCAATCAAGCGATCCTTCGGAAGATCCGCGATCCAGGTCTTGGAGGGGGTCGTCATTGTTTCAGAGCTCCTTCAGAAAATGGCCCATGGCAAGCCGGAAGTCGGCAAGGTATTGCGGACGGCTCACAGTCTTCGATGTGATCTGCACGAAACGCGCGCCGGCAATGCGCTCGGCAAGAGCACATGCGTGGCCAAGAGGATGAATGCTGTCCCGATCATGGCCGATGATGAGCGTCGGTACGGCGATATTGCCGACCTCCTCGTCGGTCACATCAGGACCGTCATTTGAGATCCTGGTGAGCAGTTCGGCGGTCACATCCAAAGGCGTGCGGGAGAAAAAGCCGGCGAGTGACGCCAGATTGTCCGGAGCCTCGGCGGCGAGCCGCACGCCCACCGGCCCTGCCAGGAACGTGGTCTTTGCCTCATCCGGCGGCAGAGTTTTCAAAAGCCGCCCGACTTCGGCATTGGGCGCCATATTCTCCGGCTCGGGTGCCGTCAGCCAGGCCGGCCTTGCGATGATCAGAGCCTTGACAAGATCGGGCCGCTTGACCGCGAGACGTAAGGCGATCGCAGCACCCATCGAGATGCCGCCGATCACGATCGGCGGCGTAAGGTTTTTCTCGATATAGGCGGCGATATCATCGCAGAAGGTCGCGATCGACAACCGCTCCAGATTGCCGGCTTGGGAGTGGCCGTGGCCACGCGCTTCGATCGTTACCCGGCGAAAACCCGCTTCGAGCGGAAAGACTTCGTCGGTCTGCGCCGCGTCTCCGCATAAGCCATGCTGGAATATGGCGGACGCGCCCTCGCCCGCCATATCCACATTGAGAATGGTCCCGTCGCTGGTTTCGAACGGTCGAGCCCGTCTCATCTTCCTGCCCCCGCAGAATGACCGTCGAGGCTATTCTTCAGGAAGGCCGCCACACCGGCCGCCTCCGAAGCCGAAAGACCATGCGTGACGAGACTGCCCTCGAAGCCGATCGCCTTGAGACGGCCGAGATAATGCGCGTAGTCGAGGACGCCCTTGCCGGCGGTCGCGAAACTACCGTCGCGATTGCGGTCTTTCGCATGCGCCATGACGATCCGATCGGCCAGAAGGTCGATGGCGGAAGACACGATGCTCCGCTGCTCATCCAGCGTCGCGAGCTCGAAGAGATTGGCCGGATCGAGCACGATCTTGATGCGGGGGCTCTTTAGTGCCGTGATCAGCCGATGGGCTTTCTCAGCCGAGTTGACGACATTGGCAAGCTCGGGCTCGATGCCGAGATCGACATCGTAGCGTTCGGCGATCTCGATGGCCGTTCCCATCGCTTCGAGGAGGTCCCGCCAGGCCTCCGGCGTATTGTTGTCGGCGTGGGCCTTCCACTGGTCGATGGGATCGCGTGTGCCGGTGCAGAGCGTGATCAGGGCGGTCGACATGCCGGTGCTGCGCTCGGCCAGCGTCGCGAGGTTACGAAGGCCGGCCGCGCGAACGGCAGTATCCGGGTGGATCATGTTGAAGGTGCCGGAAACGGCAACGATTTCGACGCCGCTCTCGCGCGCGGCTTCGGCGACCGAGCGGGCCTGGGCTTCCGTGATGATCTCCGGCATCGGCGCAAGGCCCGAGCAGGCCATATTATATTGGGCGCAGGTGAATCCGGCCGCGGCGACCGAGTTGAGAACGGTTGCGGGTTCAGTTCCCTCGAAGGTCTTTGCGAAGATGCCGAGCTTCATCACACGCCACCCGTGACGTCGGACAGCGCAACCGCCTTGCCGCTTTCGGCCGAACGCGCGACGGCGACCATGGCCCGGACGGATGCCAGACCATCATCGATGTCGGCGCCTTCCATCACGGCGCCATCCAGAATGGTGCGGGCGAAGCCTTCGACCTGACGGCGATAGAAATGGCCGTCGGCACCGAGAACTCGATGGGTCGCGCCGTCCGCCTCTCGGAAAATGTCCACCTCGCTGGTCTTGTAGTACCACGGGTTATAGGTCTTGCCCAAAATGCTGCCATTCTTGCCATAGATCTGAAAGCCTTCGTGCCAGTCCATGCGCACCTGAACGGTGAGATCGAGATGGCCGAGCGTGCCGGAGGCAAATTCCACGTCCACGAACCAGCACCAGATACCGGCGCGCTCCGACAGGCGAGCGTTGACGGAAACGATGTCGCCGGCGAAATAACGTGCGGTGTCGATCAGATGGCAACCGTGGGCAAGCATGTAGTAGCGCCGCAGGTCGGCTTTCGGATTGGCGGTGGGCTTCCGCGCATTGGCGCTGGTGACGATCAGGGGTTGGACCGCATCGGTCATTGGATAGCGGTGCGTGCTGTCGCAATACCATGCTTTCAGAGCAACCATTTCGCCCATTTCATCGCGGATGAAGGACTTGGCAGCCTGGAGCCCCGCGTCGAAACGCTTCATATGCCCGACCTGAAACACCTTTCCCGCCCTGTCGACTACAGCTTTCAGTTCAAGGCATTCCTCGACGGTGACACCGACGGGTTTCTCGCACAGGACATGTTTACCTGCCTGAAGGGCGCGAATGGAAGCCGGGACGTGAAAGGCATCGGCGGTCGCGATCACCACGGCATCGAGGTCGGGATCGGCCAGCATCTTATCGTAATCGTCATAGGTTTTTTCCACCCCGTGGGTGATTGCCATACGCTCACGGAGATCCTCGGCAACGTCGCAAATCGCATAGAGGTCGGCATTGGCTGCCTTCGTGCAGCTCTCGAAGTGCGCGGCCTGGGCAATCTGGCCCGCTCCCAATACGCCGATGCGGAGACGTCGTTCCTGTTTTGCTGGCATCGAAAAGCCCTTCGGGTCGGATATTGAAGTGAACGCCGGTTTCGGCGTCGGATGGAATGCTTTCAAACGTCAACGACGTCTTCTGGCCGGGCCGCCACCAGCGCCGCCCGCTGCTCCCTCGTCAATTCAGAGCGCCATATGCGTTTGAGGATGGAAAAAGTGCAGTTTCGCCGGGTCGATCGCCACATTGATCGATTGGCCTGTCTCGACCGCACTGACAGCCTCGAACCGCGCAACGGCGTTGGCGGCCCCGCTCAAGTCCTCGACAGCATCGGGGTCGCCTGAGTCGATCCGGACCGCGTCGATCTTCAAATGCACGATCAACTCGGAGCCTAGCTCCTCGATCGACTTCACGACAACCGGGATCGTCGGATGGGAGGCACCCGACGGCAACCGGCTGTCGTAGAGGTCCTCGGGCCTGACCCCAAAGATCAGGGCCTTTCCCTCGAAGGCGGAAAGACCGGGAGCGCGTTCGAAGGCGCCGTCGGACAACGGAATGGAGAAGCCCGGCAGATGGATCCGCCCGCCCTCCAGACGCCCTTCGAAAAGGTTCATCGACGGCGAACCGATGAAGCCGGCGACAAACGCATTGACCGGGCGGTGATACAGAGCCTTGGGCGTATCCACTTGCTGAAGCACGCCGCCCTTCAGCACCGCGACCCGATCGCCCATGGTCAGCGCTTCGGTCTGGTCGTGCGTCACGTAGATCGTCGTCACGCCAAGCTGTCTCTGCAGGCTGGCGATCTCCGCCCGCATCTGAACACGCAGCTTCGCATCAAGGTTCGAGAGCGGTTCGTCCATGAGGAATGCCGCGGGCTCACGGACCATGGCGCGGCCCATCGCAACACGCTGGCGCTGGCCGCCGGAAAGCTGTGCGGGCTTGTTGCCCAGCAAGGATTCCAGCTGCAGGATCTTGGCGATCTCATGCACGCGTTTGGTGCGTTCGGCCTTGTTCTTTCCGGCCAGCTTCATCGAAAAGGCGATGTTGTCGAACACGGTCATGTGCGGATAAAGCGCATAGCTTTGAAAGACCATGGCAATGTCCCGGTCCTTGGGCGCGAGATCCACGACGTCCTGACCGCCGATGCTCAATGTTCCGCTGCTGATTTCCTCGAGCCCGGCAATCATGCGCAGAGCGGTCGATTTTCCGCATCCGGACGGCCCGACCAGAATCAGAAACTCCCCATCATGGATTGTCAGGCTCAGATCCTTGATCGCATGGTAGCTGTTTCCATAGGTCTTGCAGATTTTGTCGAGTACAACCACAGCCACGTCTCGTCCTCCCGTACCAGTCCGGATCACATCTTGAACGGCGCTCCCCGCCGTCTCCGATCCTTTTGACAAGAAAGCTCAGGCCTGAGCGTCAAAGTCAACAAAAGAATCGAGGGGAATTCATCACAATCTATCGGAAACAAATCGTATCTAGTTGAAAAATATCATCATTCCATATGAAACGAATATTCATTTGCGGAATTATATTTTTTATCGCGCGTAACTTTTATGGCCAACGCCATGACTGTCAATAGATCTCGCAAGGCGCTTCAATTGCAGATCAGCGACGCACCGCTCGGTCGGTCGACCAGTGTCGACACCGGTCACACCTGCGCTCACTTTTGGCATCCCGACATCGGGAGCGGCGCAGGTGCATTCTCCGCCGCCATCCATGCCAGACACGTCCGGTGATCCGGCAGGCCTCGGCGCCCTCCCCGTGCGGTCACGGAAATGGCGGCCGCCGCCGTGGCATAGGCAGCGCAATCAAGCGGGCGCTTACCCCTAGCGAGGGCAAGGGCGTAGGCACCGTGAAAGCAATCACCGGCGCCGGTCGTATCGACCGCCTGAACCTGATAGGCCGGCACATGCCACCTGACGGTATCGCCCTTCTGGCGGAGATAGGTTCCTCGTTCGCCATCAGTAAGGACAACCGCGGACCGATCCCCGGACCAGAGCTTCTCCAGGATCATCGTGGGATCACCTTCGCCGGTGTATTCCTGCGCAAAGGCGAGCGGCAGCACCAGATGATCGGCAAAAGCCAGGATCCGGTCGGTCGCGGCACCGACCGTCCATTCGATGTCGGCAATCACGGCCAGACCCAGGGCGCGTGCGCGCGCCACGACACTTTCCGCGTGCGTGGCATAGCCATCGATCAGCAGGACCGGGGCCTGCATCAGAACATCGTCGGGCAGCGCATCCGACGTGCCGTGCAGCACATCGTCGTCATAAGCGATGAACCGGTCGCCGTCGGGACCGACCGTGATCACGGAGCGGATCGGCGCGGCATCAGCGTGGCGGGGAGCCAGCGATATGTCGACGCCGTTACGCTCGAGTTCGCTACCCGCCACATCGGCCATTGGCTCATCGCCGAGCCAGCCTATGAAGCCGGCCCGCCCACCAAGCCGGGCGACGGCAACCAGGGCCGTCGCCACGTTGCCGCCATGGTCCGTGGCACGCTTAATCACTTTTCCCTTGCCGGCCGTCAGCCCCCGATCGACATAGATGATGTCATCGATTGCCAGGGCGCCGAAGCCCAGAACCTGGAAAGGGCGCGACACGTCTCAAGCACCGGCCGCCGCCAGCGCATCCTCCGGCGCCATCCCGTTATGAATGACGAACTTGAAGGCGCGCGCGGCCATGGTCGTATCGCCGTGGCCCCAAAGGTTGCGACCGACGACCGCGCCTTTGGCTCCAGCGCGCAATGCCTCCGAGGTCTGGACGAGCGCTCCGAGCAGCGTTTCGGTCTTGGGGCCGCCGGCGATCACGACCGGAATCGGGCAGGTCGCAACGGTCTCGCGGAAGGATTCGAAATCGCCGGTATAGCCGACCTTGATCACGTCGACTCCGGCCTCGAATCCGATGCGCACCGCATAGGCAATCTCATCCGGGGTGAACACGATCTTGCCGCCGTCGGAGAAATCACGGGGATAGACATGGGCAACGACCGGCATCTCGAAGCGGGCGGCGGCGTTGACCGTATCGGTGAGCCAGCGGATATATTCTCCTTCGGTGGCGCCGCGCACGGGAATGGCGACAGCCAGAGCGTCCGCACCATAGCGCACCGCGTCTTCCGGGGTCGCAATGAGCTGGCGAATGCGGTCGTCAGCGGTGAAGCAACCACCCTGAATGACGAGCGCTGCCTTCCCGGCATATTCCGACCAGAGGTGGCGCGCCGCGCCGGGCTGGATGCTGATGTAGTCGGGTCCCCCCGCCATGACGCGTCTGAGCGCACCCGGCAGGTCGGCAAGCCCGCCCTCACGCACATTGCCATAACCGACAAAATGATCGACGGCGCCTCCGAACAGATGACCCGATGGGTTCGAGAACAGGCGTGCGAGGCGGACTTTGGTTCCGAGACCCATGGCGATACTTCCTTCGTGATTGCCGGCTTTGCGATTGCTGGCGCCGATGCTGAAGAAACCCTAACTCGAAAACAAACAAATATTCAATATTTCGATTTCTTTCGTTTTTACATGGATGATGAATTTTTGACGTGCATTTTCGTCATCATGCGGCTATTTTTGCAGCAAGAGCCGGAGGATAAGGCGGCGAACTTTCGTTTTTCAAAAGTCATATGGTCGCAAAAGGCGACAGGTCGGGATCACAAATGCTTGCAGAGCAGAGGCGGCAGCAGATCATGCTGGAACTTCAACGGGTCGGTCAGGCACGCACCCGCCAGCTCGCGGAATTCTTCGAGGTCTCGGAAGTGACGATCCGCTCCGACCTCGAAATCATGGACGCGAAGAAGCAACTGATCAAAACACATGGCGGGGCAATCGCCCTGCCGTCCGACTCGCCAGCGGCGGCCTTTGAGGAACGCATGCAGCGCAATTTCGATGCGAAGCGACGCATCGCCCAGATGGCTGCGCGGCAGATCATCGACAATCAGTCAATCGTCTTCGACAGCGGTTCGACGCTGATGCAAGTGGCCATGCAGATGCCCCCGGTCAACAACGTCGTGGTTGCGACGACGGCGATGAACATCGCGCAGCATCTGATGTACCGTCCAGGGCTCGACGTGCACATGATCGGCGGCCGCGTATTTCCCAGCACCGTGAGCACGATTGTGTCGGACTCCGACAAGGCGGTCGGCGGCCTCGTCGCCCACCAGGCCTTTGTCAGCGCCCACGCGATCGATCAGGCCCTCGACGTCGTCGATGTCTCCGAGGATATTGCGCGAACCAAGCGCAACCTGGTTCGCATGGCCCGGCGTGTCGTCCTCGTGGCGGATTCGAGCAAATTTGACATCGGCGCCTCCTCCAAAGCCTTCTCGCTATCGCGCGTCGACCTGATCATCACGGACAGCAACATGCCGCACAGCATTCGCCACCGGCTGGACAAGCTGGGCGTGGAGGTTCGCTACGCGTGACCTGCAGTCCACCTCTCCAATTTACAAGAGAGACAGGAGAGGCTTTGGCGTCGACGGATGGCTTTGGCCGACGCCATGGAATACGAGAAGGGCTAAAATCCCAGACGTCGAAGGGTCTCGCGGTTCGCGCGAACGGCCGCGGCAGGATCGGTTCCGGCATGGTCCGATTCTTCCTCGACCACGATCCAGCCGATAAAGTTCGGCGCATCCCGAACGGCCGAAATCACGGCAGGCACGTCGCAGACGCCTTCCCCCAGCATCGCCCAGGTCCCGCCGGCGTCAACATCCTTCAGATGCACGTAGCGGATCCGGTCCCGGTGGGCCGCCAGCGTATCGCCGATCTGCTGGCCGCCACGCAGGATATGGCCGGTATCCGGCACCCAACCCACGCCTGGATCCAAGAGAGCAAAGAGGCGATTATAGTCGTTGCGGGTGAAGAGGAGCGTGTTGTGGTGCGAGGAAGGATGGACCGCAACGGCGACGCCAGCCGACTGTCCGATCTCGCTCGCACGATTATAGCACTCGGCCGCAATGGCGAATTTCTCATCGAGTGGACCATCCGAGACGACCGTCGCCGATCCCATCGATACCATCGCACCGGGAAAGTTCGCCGCGAAATCGACCCATCGCCGCGCCGTGTCGAGATCGGAGGCAATCTTTTCCGCCATGGTGAAGCCGCTGGCGGAGCCGAAGGCAAAGGAAACCAGCGCCAAGCCGGCATCCGTCAGTGTGCGGGCAAAGTCGGCAGGCTTGGACGCGTAGTGACCGATCATCGTGTCGGTGATTTCGATACCGGCATATCCGCCATCGGCAATGGCGCGCACCAGATCGTCCGGACCGCCGCTCCAGCCGGTACCCAGCATCTCCCAGGTGAATGTTTGGCAGCCGATCTGCAGCTCAGCATTTTTCATATCTCGGTCCTGACCTATTCGTTGATGACAGCCGGTACCGAAGCCGGCGGCTTCCCTGCGCGAGCAATCCTCGTGGCTTCGCCGGCCTTGCCAACCCCTCCGCCTGGAGAGGCGGTCGAAGACCGGGACGGCGGGCTCTTCAGCGGGGATTGCGACGCCAGCGTCTTGCCATTACCTACGGTCAAATGTTACCGTGCGTCAATATATTTTATTCCTTGCGATTAAAATGTAACGCACCTCAACGCTTCGCACCGCAACGGCAAAATCAGGTTTCTTCGATGACACAGACCAATGGTATGAAACTCAGGATAGGCGTTGTGGGATGCGGCAATATTTCGCTCGCCTATATGCGCAACGCGCCGCTGTTCCGCGACGTCGAAATCATCGCCTGTGCAGACCTCAACGCGGACGCCGCCAAGCGCCGCGCGGGGGAATTCGATTTGCGGGCGGCTGACGTCGATAGCCTTATTGACGACAAGAACATCGACCTGATCCTCAATCTGACAATCCCGGCTGCGCATTTTGACGTTTCGATGCGGGCGCTGTCGGCAGGCAAGCATGTCTTCACGGAGAAGCCGCTCGGCGTCACGGCCGCGGAAGGACGCCGGCTGGTGGATGCCGCCGCCGGCAAGGGCCTCATGCTCGGCTCGGCGCCAGACACGTTCCTGGGAGCGGCCGGACGCCATGCCCGGCGGCAGATGGAAGGCGGCGCTATCGGCAAGCTGGTGACCGGAACAGCCTTCATGATGGGGCGCGGCATGGAGCACTGGCATCCGGATCCCAGCTTCTACTACCAGGCCGGCGCCGGCCCGGTCATGGATATGGGACCCTACTATCTCACGATGATGGTCAATCTGATGGGGCCGATCCGCCGTGTGCAGGCCGTCGCCACAAGCGGGCAGGAAGAGCGGCTCATCACCGCCGAGGGGCCGAAACGGGGCACCACATTCAGGGTGGGCACGCCGACAAGCGTGCTTTCGCTGCTTGAATTCGATTGCGGCGCCACGGTCACCTTCGGCAGCTCCTGGGACGTCTTCCGCCACTCCAACCACCCCATCGAGCTCCACGGTACCGAAGGCTCGCTGCGCCTGCCCGACCCCGACAATTTCGGCGGCTCCGTCGGTCTCTCCAGCCGTGGCGCTCCCTGGCAGGAAACGGATACATCAGGCGAACTCTTCGGTGCCGTCAACTGGCCGATCGCAGCGCCGGATCGTGCCAACTACCGCATGCTTGGCCTTGCCGATCTCGCGCGCGCAATCATCGGAGGCCGTGCGCCACGCGCTTCGGGCGATCTCGCCCTGCATGTGCTCGAAGTCATGGAAGCGATCCTGCGTGCAGGTGAAACCGGTATCGCGCAGACTATTTCGGGTATCGTCGCACAGCCAAAAGAATTGCGGGAAGACGAAGCAAGGAGCTTGCTGGCATGACGCAACTGGACGAATCCGCCAAACGCGCCCTTGCGTGGCCGGGCGATCCGGAAACGCCGGTGGAAAGTTGCACCCCGGCGCAGGCGCGGCTGCAGTATCGGGACAGTTTTGCAGACATCCAGTGGCCACTCGAGGACGTGGCCGAGATGTTGGAAAGCCATGTGGGCGCCATCAGGTTGAAGATATGGCGCGGCCGGGCCGCGCCACGCCAGGGGGCACCGGCCTTGCTTTATCTCCATGGCGGCGGCTTTGTGATCGGCGCGCCCGAAACCCATGAGGATATCTGCCGGACGCTTGCCAATATGGCAGGCGCCGTCGTGGTTTCACCCGACTATCGCCTGGCCCCGGAACACCCATTTCCGGCCGCGATCGATGATTGCGCCGCAACACTCGTCTGGATGACGGATCAAGCTGATGCCCTCGGCATCGATCCCTTGCGGATTATCGTCGCCGGCGATAGCGCCGGCGGCAATCTGGCCGCCGTCGTCGCCCTCCTGGCGCGGGACGGACAGGTGCCGGCTGTCATCGGACAGGTGTTAATCTATCCAGTGACCGACCAGTTGCAGGCAAGCGACAGCTACTTGCGTTATGCGGAGGGTTTCGGTCTGACGGCCGCGGCGATGAAATGGTTCCGAGACCACTATCTGCCGGAAGCCGCGAGCGGGCCGGATTGGCGCGCCTCGCCGCTCAGAGCAGCGTCGCTGGCGGGGGTGGCGCCGGCCTTCGTGATCCTTGCCGGATACGACGTACTATTTGACGAAGGGGCCGCCTATGCCGAGCGGCTGAGCTTGGAAGCGCAGGCCACAAGCCGGACCTGGCCCGGACAGATCCATGGCTTCGTATCGAAGAGACGGGCCATTCCGGAGGGGCAAGAGGCCCTCGAAGCCATTGCAATGGCATGGCGCGCCATGGACCCTGCGCTTGCCCGTTGAAGCGGGAACCCGCCCGGTCTCAAGCCGAGTCGCGCATAACAAGCGTCGCCTCGAGGATCACCCTGTTGGTCACAGGGGTCGTCCCATCATCCTCACTCTCGATGTGCGCCAGCAAAAGCTCCACGGATTTCGCCGCGATCTCGGGCGCGTTCTGGGCCATGGTCGTCAGCGACGGACAGGTATATCGGCTTAGCGGGTGATCGTCGTGCCCGGCGATGCGTACGTCACAAGCGTCGTTCCGGCCGATTTTCAGTCCCGAAGCGAATGCGGCTGCCATCGCGCCGAAAGCGAAGCGGTCGTTGGCGCATAGCAGCGTTTTGCCGGGAAGACCGCCATTCGCAAGAATTCTCTGCATCTGCTCGTATCCGAGACGCTCGAATTCCCAGGAAGGTGGTGCGTCGCAATCAATGACGAGCGGGGAATGCCCTTCCCTCGCCATGGTCGCGCGGTAGCTCGCCTGCCGCTCGCCGGCATTTTCTGTCAAATGCGGAATTTCCAGGAATATCGGTGGCTCACCGGATCGGCAGAGATATTGCACAATGGCTGCCATGCTTTGCGCGTTGTCGTTGCCGACATAAGGAAGGTCAGCGCTGGCAGGGTTGTCGAAGCAGACGACGGGGATTGCGTCGCTTAGTCTTTCCAGCGCAGAACGGCGAGAACCGGCCCCGAGCGGCGCCACGATCGCACCTGCAACCTTTAGCGAAAGCAGGGTCCGCACGGCCTCCGCCTCCAGCTCTGGCCGTGTGTGCGAAGAGATCTGGACGGGCCAGAAACCCTTTTCGCGCAACTCCAGCTCGATCAGCGACACCACCTGCACATAAAAGGGATCCGACATGGTCGGGACCAGAATCCCGATATTCCTGGTCCGCTTGCGATTGAGATGCCGCGCAAAAAGGTTCGGCTCGAAATTCGACTTCTTGAGAGCCGCCTCAATACGCTTGCGGGTGACCTCCTTGATCTGCGAGGGATCATCGAAATATTTCGACAATGTCGGACGCGATACGCCGGCGGCGCTCGCGAAGTCATCCATCGATTTATAGCTTTTCTTGGCCATTCAATTCCTTATTGGCGGGACGACAACTGGTCAGGAATGATTTCGCACTCAACGGCAGATCCACTGACGCGCCAAATCACGCATTCGGCAATTTGTACAGGGTGATCTTCGTTTTCCGGAATCGTCGAAAATCAACACCTTAGCCGGTGTGATCCGTCATTTTTGGTGCGGGCCATCCCTTCCCTTTCGAAAATCGAAATATTCCCTTCATCTGCGACTTGCGCAGTCTGCGCCGCGTGGTTGCAAAGGCGCTTGTTTCAGCGCCTAAATTCGAAAATTTACAGTGAAGACTGCCGGGCGCCACTCTTTTCACTTTGTTGGGTAAACTTTCATTTGTTTACGAAAGTAAAGAAAAAATGCGTCACAAGCAACACAAATGCTGCAGAAAAATGCTGACGATGTCAATCAATTTTATTATTTTCTATCAATGATTTAACTCAACCGACTTCGTGAATGCCGGCCTCCCATCCTTTCCCGATCACAGTTCTTCATTGACAGATGGGGGCTTCAGGGAACCTACTTTGCCTACGATCTTGAGGAGGATCGATTAACTGACAATCTTTGGGAGGCACAGATGAATATCAGAAAATTCGGCGTGACCATGCGGGCTGCCGTAGCGGTATGGGCGCTCTGCGCCACATCCGCGTTTGCCGACACCACCATCGAATTCATTCAATGGTGGGAACCCGAAATGCCGTCCGGCGCCTTGCGCGTCATTATGAACGATTTCGAAGCCAAAAATCCCGGCATCAAGGTGACGCTGGTCAGCGGTCCCTATGCCACGACGCGTGACCAGATCGTCGTCGGCGCCGCCTCGGGAACGCTGAGCGACGTGGTGGGGCTGGATGGTGCCTGGGTAAACGGGCTCGCCAAGCAGGGCGCAATCGCCTCGATGGACGAATTGATGGAGAAGGCCAAGTACGACAAGAGCCAGATCACCGATATCGTCAAGGTCGATGGCAAGAGCGTGATGTTCCCGCTCGCATCCTTCGTCTATCCCGTCTTCGTGAACCTCGATATCGCCAAGGCATCCGGCGTCGACAAGCTGCCGACGACCCGCACGGAATTTGCAGACGCCGCGAAGAAGATGACCGACGCCGCGAAGAACCAGTATGGCTGGGTTCTGCCGCTCTCGCTGCAGTCCCCGAGCGGAATCCAGAACGACGTGATGTCCTGGGTCTGGGCCTCCGGCGCCTCGATGCTAAAGGACGGCAAGCCTGACCTCGAAAATGACGCTGTCGTCGGCACGCTCGACTATATCGCTTCCCTCAACAAGGAAGGCGTTATTTCTCCCGGCATTTTCGCCAAGAAGGAACAGGACAAGGTCGAGGAATTCGTCAACGGCCGCGTCGGCATGATGGTGGATTCCCTCGCCCATGTGACCCTCATCCGCGAGCGCAATCCGAAGCTCAATTTCGGCATATCAGCCTTGCCGGCCACTGACGGCTACACCGGCAAGCGCGGCATGCCCTATGCGTCCTGGGGCATCGGCATCAGCGAAGGCAGCCAGCACAAGGAAGAGGCCTGGAAGCTCGTCGAGTATCTGATGAGCCCTGACGTCAATGGCCGTCTGGTCTCGATTGCCAACGCCTTCCCCGGCAACGTCCATGCCAAGCCGGATTTCGTGGCCTCGGACCCGATCTTCGCGGAAGCTTTCAAAATCTTCCAGAGCGGTTATCCTGCCAACGAATTCGTCGGCCTTCCGGTCGCCGAAGAGCTGATGCGCGACATGAACGTCGAAGTTCAGAAGATGTTCGACGGGGGGCAGTCAGCCAAGGACGCGGCTGCCAATACCCAGAAGGCGTGGCTCGCAAAGTTCTAAGCACGTCGCTTTCACGGATCACCGGCAGCGCACCCTGGCGCTGCCGGTGCAGTCGTCAAATCTCGGCAGAACGGAAAGTCACATCATGAATCATTCGGCTACAGCTCTGGTCGCTGCGCACGCTAAAGCGCGAAGAAAAGGGTGGCTTCGCTACAGCACCTTGAGGAAGCTGGTGCCGTATTTCTACGTTTCGCCGGCGACCCTCCTGCTTGTTCTGCTGATGCTATTCCCGATGGTGATGGTCTTCAAATATTCATTGATGGACGGCGCCATCATGAAGAAGGACTCGGCATTCGCAGGCGTCCAGAATTATATGACCATCTTCGAGAATCCGGTCTTCTGGCAGTCGGTGGTGCAGACGCTTTATTTCACGATCATGAGCGTCGTCTTCCACTTCATCATCGGCCTGGCCTTCGCGCTGCTGTTGAACACCAACCGCGTCGATCCGCTCATTCGCAGCATCCTGCGTGTGCTCTTCATCCTGCCCTGGCTGTTCACGGCCGTCATCATCGCCATCATCTGGCGCCTGCTGCTCGACCCGAACGGCGTCGTCAACAGCGTGCTTATGGCGCTCCATATCATCAACTTCAAGGTCGAGTGGTTTTCGTCCACGCGCACCGCCATCCACGCTTTGACCTTCGCAAATATCTGGGCGGGTTATCCGCTCTACATGGTCAGCCTGCTCGCCGGCCTCCAGGGCATTTCGAAGGAGCTTTACGAGGCAGCCGGTATCGACGGCGCCAACGAACTCGAAAAATTCTGGTACATCACCATTCCGCAGTTGATGCCGATCATCATCAGCATCGCGCTTCTCGACTTCATCTGGACGATGCAGGTTTTTCCACTCGTTTGGATGACGACGGGCGGCGGGCCGATCTATTCGACGGAAGTGCTCTCCACCTTCACCTACAAGCTCGCCTTCTCCCAGTACGAATTCTCGTTGGCTTCGGCGAGCGCGATGATCATCCTCATCATCTCGATGAGCGTCACCTACTTCTACATCAAACACCAGCAGCGCAGGTGATCGCAATGGCAAAGCGTTCCTTCAAGAGCTCGGTATTCCCGACCATCCTGACCTATCTCGGCCTGACGATCGGCCTGGTCTTTTCGGCCTTTCCGATCGTGTGGATGTTTTTCAGTTCGCTGAAATCGAATACCGAAATCTTCGCCCTTCCGCCGCGACTTTTTCCGCACGATTTTACGGTGGCCGCCTATCTGACGATCTTCAACGATCCAGTGAAAGTGCGGTTCTTCATCAACAGCTACTTCGTTGCCGGCGTCGTTACGTGCCTGACCCTCGTCGTCGCTATCGTGACCGCCTACGGCTTCAGCCGCTATCAGTTCCGGTTCAAGAACACCTTGAACATCTTCATCATCAGCACCCAGACCGTTCCGCCGATCACCCTTCTCATCCCCTATTTCGGAATGGTGGTCGCCTTCAGGATCTTCGATACCTATCTGGCGCTGATCCTGACCTACATGGTCTTCACACTGCCTTATGCCATCCTGCTGATGACAGGCTATCTCAACACCTTGCCGAAAGAGCTGGACGAGGCCGTCCTTGTCGACGGCGGCTCGAGTTGGACGGCGCTCTGGCGCGTCATCGTTCCGGTCTCGATCCCGGGGATCGTCGCCACGGCGGTCTACACATTTCTGCTGGCCTGGAACGAATTCCTCTTCGCGCTGACGCTGACGAAATCGATGGATCTTAGAACCGTTCCGATCGGCATCCAGCTTCTGATGGGCCAGCACGCCTTCGAATGGAACGAGATGATGGCGATGAGCGTGCTCGGTTCGCTTCCCCTTCTGGTCCTTTACCTGGTTGCTCAGCGCTACTTCCTGGCAGGCATGACCGCCGGCTCGGTCAAAAGCTGATGGAGCGCTGATGCTAAACTGGCTTTGAAAACGCATACTGCAGGCAGATCACTTCTCCGCTCTGCCTGCCCGCCAAGACTACCGCCCAGCGCCCCAATCCCGCAGGGCATCGTGGACCTCGGCTCTGGTGGGCGCACCGATACGTCCACCGAATACTTGGCATTTGAGTGCTGCCGCCATGGATGACAACCGCATCGTCTCTTCGAGCGGCAAGCCTTCCGCCATAGCCAGCGCAAAAGCGCCATGGAAGATATCGCCGGCCGCGAGCGTGTCGACCGTCCTCACCTTCGGAGCGGCAAGATGGACAATTTCGCCGGTTCGGTCGTCGAACCAGAAGCAGCCATTTTCGCCAGCCGTGACGCTGATGAAGGCATGCTCGAACTTTCGCTTCAGAACGCCGACGACCTTCAACAGCTCCGCTGTTCCGGCAAGCCGTTCGGCGGCTGGCTGCGAGAACACGATATGGCTGGCGGCTGGTGCCAGCATCTCGATCACGCCATCGCCTGCAACGTCGCCATCGAGAATGGCCGGCTTGCCCGCTTCTCTCGCTGCCAACAGCGTCCGCAGTGCAAGCTTCGGCCACCGGACGTCGACCAGCACCGCATCGAAAACAGAAACATCCTGTTTTGTGACCGGCTTAACCGTCTCGTGCAGGCCGGCATCGTAGAAAGGCACGATCAAGCGCTCGCCCTGATCATCGACAAGGATCGTCGAGACGGCCGAGCGGGCGCCTGCCACACGCACCATGCCGCTCGTGTCTATGCCGCTGTCGCTGAGGTCGGCAATGATGCGTTCGCCGATGGCGTCACCGCCGACCGCACCCCAGAGGCTGGCATGGCCGCCCAGCCGGGCGACCGCAAAGGCGGCGCTCGATGCCATGCCCTCGGCAATCTGCAGCATATCGTAAGGTAGAATTTTGCCCTGACCGGTCGGTAACGAGCGCACGCGAAACAACGTGTCCATAACCGCCGCGCCGACACACAAAACGCGGCGCGCCTGACCGGGAGGCGGGTCGAAGGCAGAAGTCGTCAAAACCGTTGTCTCACCCACTCACTTGACGGCTCCGGCCGTCAGGCCCGCCACGATCTGCCGTTGCGCAAACACCGTCAATATCAGCACGGGCAAGGTGACAATCAAGGCCGCCGCCGCCAGCGGACCCCAACTGACCTGCTCGAACGAGAGCATGTTGTAGACCGCGACCGGAAGCGTGCGTGTCTCGCGACTGGCGAGCACGATGCCGAAGACGAAGTTGTTCCACGAGAAGATGACTGACAGGATGAAGGCGACCACGATGCCCGGCCTTGCGATCGGCAAGGCGACCAGCCGGAATACCTGCCAGGGTGTTGCCCCGTCGATGCTTGCAGCCTCTTCCAGCTCCATCGGCGTCGTCTCGAAATAACCGATCATGATCCACACGACGATCGGTACGGTGACCACGAGATGGATAATGATCTGTGGCATGAGCGTACCGAGCAGGTTCAGCCACTGGAACAGCAGGAAGAGCGGGATCAGGAAAGAAAGGCCGGGCGTCATGCGCGCGATCATGATGACCATGGCGGACTTCTCCGCCTTCAGCCGCGCGATGCCATATCCGGCGGGCACACCGATCAACAGCGCCAGAAGCGTGGCCGCACCCGTCACCAGCACCGAATTCCAGAGATAGAGGAAGAAGTTGTTCTCTTCGAAGACCTTCAGATAGTTCGACCAGGCCAAGCGCTCCGGGATGAAGATCGGCGGATAGGCGCCGTTGTCGATCTCATATTTCAGCGACAGCGAGATCATCCAGAGGAAGAACAGGACGACCGGCGAGATCATCACCAAAGCAACAAACAGCAGTCCGATGCGATCGAGTGTCTTGCGCTTCATCAGCGTGCCTCCCCGTCGGACCAGTTCACGCGCTGCCGGAGCATCATAAGGACGAAGGAGAGCAGGACGATGAGGATGAAGAAGACAACCGCCATGGCCGAGCCATAGCCGATGTCGTAGTAGGCGAAAGCGGTGTTGTAGAGATAGATGTTGATCGTCTCCGACGCCGTGCCGGGGCCGCCTTGGGTCATGGCATAGATGATGTCGAAACTCTTCACCGCATCGATGCTGCGGATAATCACGGCAATCATCAGGAACGGCGCGATCATCGGCAGCGTCAGATAGCGGAATTTCTGCCAGACATTGGCTCCGTCGATTTCAGCACTTTCATAGGGCTCGCGCGGAACCGCCGCCAGACCGCCGAGCACGATCAGCATGATAAGCGGTGTCCACTGCCAGGTCTCGACCAGCACCAGCGACGGGATGACGCTGCTCTGATTATAGATCCACTCCTGCGGGCCGATGCCGATGAAGGAGAGGAGATAGTTGAGGACGCCGAGCTGCGGATGGAACATCATCGTCCAGACGAGTGCGATGGCGACCGGTGTCGCCATCATCGGCATCACGAATATGCCGCGTATAAGACCGCGCAGTGGAAATTGAGCATCGAAGATCAACGCCGCGAGCGTCCCCAGAAAAAGGGGAACCACCACCGAGAGCGTCGTATAGAGCACCGTATGCCACAGCGACTCCCAAAAGCGCATGTCGGTGGCGAGGCGCGCGTAATTGTCCAGCCCCGCAAAGACCTGGGATTGACCGAGCGTCCAGCTGTTGACGCTCATCCACACGGTAAACACCCACGGGAAGACGATGACCGCGGCTATGACAATGAGCGCCGGGATGACGAAGGGCCAGTAGTTGGGAGCAAACCGATCCGGTTTGCTCCTTCCTTTCGACGTCTTTGCCACTGGGGCCGTTTCGATGCTTGTCGAGACCATTATCCCTCGCTTTTCGCCAGGACGGGTTCGAACTGTGCCGTCGCTGCCTTCAGTTCGGTTTCGGGATCGGCGCCGCCGATCATGTTGGTAAGACCGACACCATAAACGTCGCGGAACTCGGTAACCGGAATGATGACCGGCAGCGCGAGCCGCGAGATCTTGCCGGAACCGACGACGGCATCAAGCCATGCGCCCGGCATCTTGACGCCTTCACGGACTCTCGCATCCTCGAGGACAGACTGGCGGAAAGGAACGCCGGCGCCGGCCTGCAGCAGACGTGCGCCCATTTCATGCGAAATCGCCCATTGGCAGAAGAGGTACCCGGCTTCTTTTTTCTGGCTTGCCGCGACGACGCCAAGCCCGTCGCCGAAGGTGCCCGCGGCCTGTGCCTTCGGACCTTTCGGCATGATGCCGTAACCGACCTGGCCGACGACGCGTGACTTTTCCGGATTCTCGATCGGCGGCGCAAAACCGACGCCGTCCAGCCACATCCCGATCTTGCCCTGCAGGAAGGCCGACTGCGCCTCGGCCCAGTTGAAGCCGGAGACGCCGGGAGGGGCGGTCTTGGTCATCAGCCTTTGGTAAAGCTTGGCCGCATCGATCGCTTCTTGCGATGTTGTGCGCAGCTTGCCATCAGGGCCGAGCGGGCTCGAACCATAACCGAGCAGCAGCGACGTCCAGACCGGCGTATTGGCGTTCTTCAGGCCGCGGGCGACGAAACCGTAGGTGTTGGTGGAAGGATCGGTGAGCGCCTCCGCAGCACTGGCGAGTTCTTCGAACGTCATCGGGTAGGCAAGCCCCTTCTTCTCGAACAGCGCCTTGTTCCAATAGATGATCCAGTAATCGACCGAGAATGGAAGCGAACGCAGAACGCCGTCCGGATCTTTGGCAAAAGTCAGGCCGGCTTCGGCGAAGTCGCTTTCAACCAGAGACGGGTCGGTCAGAGAGGGGTCCTTGAGAAAACCGCTGATATCGGCAAGCCAGCCGCCCTTTTCGAACTGCCGCTTCTGGACATGATAGCTCATGTGCACGACGTCGAAGCTCGGCTTGCCGGAGCTCAGCTCGATGGTCGTCTTCTGGCGCTGCTGTTGTTCGGGCGTCGCCTCGGCATTGACCTTGATGCCGGTGAGCTCCTCGAATTCAGGCAGGTACTTCAGAAGTATTTCGCTGCGAGGGCTCTTGACCAGGTTGACTTCGAGCGTCGTGCCGGCAAAGCGCTTCCAATCGACCGCAGCCGATGCCAGCCGCACGCCGAGCATGCTGCTGGCCCCAAAAGCGGCAGTTCCCGCCAGAAAGCCGCGTCTCGTCGGATTCAAAAACGATGACATGTGATTCCTCCTCCTTTTGCCGGCGATCTCCTCACCCCCGGCTGTTTATTTCCGATTATATCCTGAGCGCACGATCTCTTGCATGATTGATGTGTGCGACAAGGCTGTTGACGGCGTCCTCCGCCGATCGTCGTTCGATTGCCTCGAGCACCTTGAGGTGCTCGCCCATGACAGGTCCGACGTGACCATCGATGCGAAAACGATCCTGACTGATCAGGCGCATCTTGATCGAGTTCACCCGGTAGGCGTTCGAGATGATGGTATTTCCTAAAGCATCGATAAAGGCGTCGTGCATGCCCCAATCGACAGCTTGCGCGTGCACTTCCAATTCGTGCGATCCATCGCCGTTTCGAATGGCATCGGCAATATCCCGATGCTGTTTCAAAAGCTTGGCGATCGTCTCGTCAGACGCAGAGCGGGTGAAAAGCGCAACTGCTTCCTTCTCCAGGAAGACGCGCAGCTGAAACGCCTCGCGAATGAGGTTAAGGTCGATATGAGCGATCTGCAAACCCCGCTGGGGCACTGTCTTGATCAGCCCTTCGGCTTCGAGCCTCGGGATAAGTTCGCGGATGGCGCCAAGCGTCAGCCCCGTCAGCTCGACGAGGCGTCGCTGCGAAACGAACTGGCCGGGGCGCACATCACGCGCAAGAAGGTGGCGTGTGAAGCTTTCATACGCCTTTTCCCGCAGTGTCGGCTGCTCGTCGGTTCCCTCCATCGCCTCTCCCAGAAACATGTCCGCCCTATGCCGCTTTCGAGCGGAAAAGTGTATCGAAGGCACGAAAGAGTTGCGCCTGCCCTTCTGCGGATATTGAGACGAGTGGCGGACGAACCGCAAGCCAGATTTCATCCGACGTCACGTGAGTGACCATGGTTTTCACGGCCGCAGTCACCGGAAATTTCAGCAGTTCCTCCACGAAACCCTCGATGCGGGAATCATCTATGCCTTCCTCCGCCATCAGCTTGACCTCGCGTGGCACGAAATTCGCCATGCCGGAGATCGCACCCTGGCCGCCAAGCCGCACGCCCTTCGCCAGGTGACGTTCGTCCCCCACCAGGATGACGAGATCGCCATGCGCCTTCAATAGTGCTTCCGTGAAAGGCCAGTCGCCGGAGGAATCCTTGACGCCGATAACGATGTTGGGAAAGGCGGTCCGCAGCCGACCGATCAACGATACGGTCAGCGGAACCATGGTGAGCGAGGGAATGTTGTAGACGATAATGTCTCGCGCCTTGTCGCCGAGGATGGCGAATACAGCCGAAAACCACTGGAAGACGCCGTCATCACTCACGTTCTTGAAGTAGGAAGGGGGAGCAAGAAGGATATTTCGGGCGCCTTTGGAAAGCGCGTGACTTGCCAGCATCGCGGCATCCTCGGCCGCGTCGACCAGCACGCCGACGATGATTTGCTTTGCTGCTATCCCGCTATCAAGCATCGAAGCGAGGACACGTTCACGTTCCTGCGTTCCGATGGAAGAGCCTTCACCCGTCGTCCCGAACAGCGTAACGCTCGAGCATCCGGCCGCGAGGCTGCGCCGCGCCTGCTCGATCATGGCCTCGATCGCGAGATCGCCATTGCTGTCGAACGGTGTCGCAAGCGCGACCGAGAGCCCGAATTTCTGTGTCAACTATGCTTCCTCCCAATTACCGCGTCAGACGTAGCAGACTAACATGTTAGCTGTAAAGAGGTGATTACATGCCCCTCGTTACGCGATTGTCGCGGCCGTAGCTTCCTTACGATCAACTGGCATGCCTTGCTGCCGGTCCGTTCGCCCGAACGAGCGCCATCAGCATCGGTCCGATCGCAAACTCGCCCCTTTCGGTCCTTCGGGTCAGATCCCTGAGGTAACCGCCGGGCGAGTTAATGTGCCCTCCCCTTTCCAGGATGCAGGCGATCACGGTTGCGGCGTTTTCCGGCCCCATACCGGAGCAGGCTTCCTCATAGGCCGAGGGACTGACGCCGAGCATCGAGCGCACAACGACGGCGGCCGACATCAGGTCTCGCCAGTTACCGATGGTTCCGCCGGGCCCGTAGTCGAGAATACTGGGGCAGGCCTGGAGGACGAGGCCGAGCGGGAAGGATTTCAGGCTTGGCCCGGCCCCTGGATCGACCGCGCCTCCCGCCCTGTTGCTCATCCCGCCGGACCGCTTCGGCTGTTTCAATCTTCGCTCGTCCGGCGGCCCGGCGTTCGGTTCATCATCGGCTGCTGCCCTTTCGCCCTGCTTCGTTTCGAAGCTCGGTTCAATTTCATAATTGGAGTTGGGATTTGAATTCTGTTTGTGATGCTCAATTTGAGACTCATTGGCGTCTAGTTTTTTCATTTTTATCCATCTTTCCAGCATGTTGACGATCTCGGTACGCAGCAGCCCCATCTCGTCAAGCAACGGTGCCAGTTCTTCTGCGGTCGCCACGCGCGGAATCCGGCCAAGAAGCGTTCGAAACATCACCGAAATGCCTTCCCAATCACCGGAAACCCCTTCTTCGATAGCCGTCGCGATCAGCTTGGAGACATCGCGCCGGCACACCGTCAGGCGTTCCCTGGTCACCCGTAACAGTTCCCGGTCGGCAACCGCCTGGGCGGCCAGGCTTTCGATCTCGACAGCACGCGCCAGAAGCGGCGCAACGCTGAAGCCGAAGGCCTCGCCGATGGCCCCTGCCCTGTCGCGGCGCGCATAGCGCTTTCCGTTCGGACTGTCCTTGCGCAGGATCAGGCCGGCGTCGACCAGGACGGCAAGATGCCGCCTGAGGGTGGCTGCCGTCATGCCGCGAGCACGCAGCGACAGCTGCGCATTCGACGGGAAGACAATCAGGCCCTTCTCCTCGGAAATCTCGTCGTCTGGGTAGAAGGTCAAAAGCGCATCGAGCACCGTCAGCGCTCGATCGGTCACGCCGAGCGCCGGCCGCGCCTCACAGATCGCCCTGAACAGCTTCCACTTGCTGCGCTTCATTCCCGGCTCGATGGTCTCGGCCAATTGCTGACTTGCCAGCATGCCAAGCGACATCGGCCGCCGCCCAAAGGGCGTCGTCACATATCCACTCTCCATTTGCCTTCACCTTCGTTCAGGCAAAAGAAAACCATCCACCAATTTGGTGCCTAAGACGCTTGACTGTGATTCGTGGAAATGCGATTCTCGATGTGCTTAAGATCTGAGAAGGGCTTCCACGACGGCGTCGTTGGGGGCCTTTTTCTTTTGCGCTCTACGCTCCTCTGTCCTTGTTGAACTCCTGGAACAGGCCTTTCAGCCGTTCCTGGACGAATTGATCGAAACCGGGTGCCGTCTTGCCGTCGAAGACGAAGGTCGCACCGGATACTGTCTTCTTGATCATGACAGGCACGCCAGTAACCTGGGTTTTGGCCACCGCCGGCTTCGGCGCAGCCGTCTTCTTCGTTGCCAGAACGAGTGCCCGCTGAAACCGCTCGTCACTCGAAATTTTGCGCGCGTCGTCCGCGGACAACTCCGCGATGATCTTCTCGACGTCAGCTTTCTCAAGCCGCTCGCCCAATTCCAACCATCGCCGGCGGCCGATATCAGGTGCTGCACCTATGGCGTTGACGAGCCTGAGGGGGACCTGTCGTATGACGATCAGCATTCTCGACAGCGCCGCCTTGTCCACGCCGAGAGCGGCCATAATGACATCGCGGCCAAAGCTGCGTTCCTCGAGCCGCGATGCAAAGAGCGCGCGCTCGATGTAGGAGAGATTGGTTCGAGCGCTGTTTTCCTGTCCCTGGCTGACGACCAGCTGACCGTCGGTAAGATCGCGAACGACCGCGCGCACCCTGATGCCGATTTCTCGGGCAGCAGCCAGGCGACGATGGCCATAGGCGACTTGGTAGCGTCCCCTGGTTTCGGGATGTGGGCGGACTAGGATCGGAACCTGCTGCCCGTGCTCACGGATTTGCTCGACGAGCTGTGCGAGTTCGGCCGCATCGATCGCCAATCGGTCGCTGACGAAGGAAGCGTCGATCAGGCCGGGATCGAGCTCGATGATGGTCTGGCCGGTGGCAAGCTGCCTTTCCAGTTCACTCGCCCGCTCCATTTTCTCGGTAATGTTGCCGAGCGTTTTCGTAATGCCGCCGACAGGCGCAGCGCTGCGCTCCTGCGGCACGAATCCGGCGATCGGACGATTGTCGCGTGGTGCGACCGCGTCCATCCTTTCCGGGTTCGGAGCGGAAATTTCGATGAGGTTCTTGCGCGCCATCTATCTATTTCCTTCCCCAGGTCGAGCGAATATGCGCTTCGATCTCGCCATTCACGAGGTTGAGGGATTCCAGTGCCCGATCGTAGGTTCCGCGTGTGAACTGCGACCGCTCGACCTCGTAGAGAGTCTGCTTGGTGACGCCAGCATCGGCGACCGCCGTCGATTTCACCATGGCATTGTGCAGCATTCGATTGCCGAAGATCGCCCGCATGAAGCCGGTCATCTGGCTTTGCGGTCCGTCGTTCGGCTCGAACCGGGTCACGAGATAGCGCATCCAGTCATAGCTGGTACGCCCGCCGGCCTTTTCGACGACCGACATCAGCTCACTCGTCATCGTCAGAAACTGCGACATCGACATGACATCCAGCATCTGCGGGTGGACCGTGATCAAGACCGAGGTTGCCGCGCAGAGCGCCGACATCGTGAGGAAACCCAGCTGTGGCGGGCAGTCGATGACGACGACGTCATAAAGGCTTTCGATCTCCGTCAGGACCTCGCCGATGCGGGCAAAGAACATCGTCTCCGCCGTCCCCGACGCCATCGCCTTCGGCGTCTCGTGCTCGAATTCCATCAGCTCGAGATTGCCCGGAATGAGATGGAGATTGGGCGTGTAGGTGGCGCGCACGATGTCGGCGATGGGGCGCGGATCATCATATCGGATCGCACCGTAGATCGTTTCGCCCTCTCCGACGTCGAACTCCGGCTGATGACCGAACAAGGCGGACAAGGAGGCCTGCGGATCGAGGTCGACGGCGAGCACGCGGTAGCCTCGCAGCGCCATGAACTGCGCAAGATGGGCCGCAGTGGTGGTCTTGCCCGAGCCACCCTTGAAATTCATGACGGAGATGATCTGGAGCTTCTCACCCGGCCTGCGCGCCGGCACATATTTCGGCGTTCCGTTTCGCTCGTCGAGGACCCGGCGAATGCGATCCATATCCGTTGCGCTATAGAGCCGCCGTCCGTTTGCGAGCGGATCGGGCCCATGGCCGTCGGCCGCCACCTGGCGGAGATAACCTTCGCCGATGCCGATGAAAGCCGCAGCTTCCGCCGGCGAAAATGTTCTGATGGTTTTCTGCGAGAGCGGGGGGAAGATTTTTGCCTGATGCTGCTGAAGTTGATAGGATAACTCCTTCGCATCTGTTGCCAGAAGCGATGGGAGGTGCTCTTGATCGTCTTGAAGAGCAAGACTCGGCTGCATGATCTTTTCCCCAAGTAACTGCGCAATTTTGAACGAAAGCGCTTCAGCTGCGCAGTTACTATATGCCTCGATTCGTTACCAATTTACAAATGCTTAACCAAACCTCCCGTTTCAGCCGATCGAGACGGATGGCGACATGACACAGATTTCAAGTGATTCGCGCATTGCCGACGGCTCGAAGTGACCGATACCCACGGTGGCTTTCCATCCGACGGGGAGGTCAATGCGTCGCCATATAAATCCAATTTATCAATAGCTTGGGCGCTGTCTGGTTATTTCCCATCGTCCTTCAGGTAATTGCTGCCGTTGATCACCAGAAGCCCATCGGAGCCTTTGTCTGGCTCGAATATGCTCATGGTTTCCGTCTTGCCGCTCGCGTCGGTCAGATCGAGGCGATAGCCGGAAAGCTTGTAGCGTCCGCTCGCTTTCGGCTGTTTGCCTGACGTGGTAACGCCCGATTGCGATCCGCCGATTTCGTTCGTCATCGAGGCGCCGGACCAGCCTGTGCGTTCGAAAGTACCGTTTCGATGAAGCGTCAGCGTATGGCTGGAGGCCACCGATCCCGATGAGGTCGCGGTCATGCCGCTCGAGGCGAAGGTGGATACCCATTCGCCGTCGAGCGTCGTGCCCTCCTTAAAGGGCGGCACGACGCGATAGTCTGCGTCGGCAATCACCAGGTCCTCACCTTTTTTCGAGAATGTCTTCGTCTCGATCTCGATCGTCCCGTAGGCAGAGGTGACACTACGCATTTCGATCGATCCGGCGGAGGAGAAAAAACCACCGCCGGTAAGCTTGTAGAGGCCGCAATCGGTCGGGGTCTCCTTGCAATGTTCGGTGATGCTTCGGCCGCCCTTCGGCAGTTCCGTGCTGAACAGCCCCTGCGGGTCGAACATGGTGATCGTGCTGTCCGAATAAAAATCCATGCCGCCAAAGACATTCGGCCGGACACCGGTATCGAGATGGGTGAAGACGCCGTCCAGCCCGCCGTCAGCGCTCGTCGCCACGAGGTCGAAATCTTTGTCTGAAGAATCAAGCTTCACCGAACGCACGAGGGTCGCGAAATCGGCCTCGGCGCCACTGCTTCTGTCACCGTTCACATTCAGCAGCACGAGCTGCAGATAGACCTGCTGCTTGTCGCCGGCGATGCCGACGACGATCTGGCTGATGCTCACGTTCTTCTGATGGACGCAGCAGCGTTCTTCAACGCGAATATCGTGGCCGTTCACCGTGACCCCGTAATGCTTGATCAGGATATCTTCCTTCGCCATGTCGGGCAGCGTCGCGACGAAGGTCTTCATGCCGGCCTGCAGGGAACTGCGTGCTGCCGTGAGCGGCTTGGTGATCTGGATCAGAGCGCTGCCGCGCTTGTCGTCCTCCGTCTCCGGAAAATCCTTCTGCAGCATGAAGAGATTGCCCTTGCCCGCCTTCCTCCAACCGGAGGCAGGGTCGGGCAGAGTCATAATCAGGCCGTCGATATCGGCGGGCGCCGCAAATGCCTGGTGGCAGGAGAAGACGCCGAAAAGCACGAGAACGAAACCCAAGGCTGATTTGACCCGGCCGATCCGATCGATATGCCCGTTGCCCATGCGCCCCTGCCCTTGCGTTTCGACTACCGCCGACGGATTTGGAGCCGGGTGCGGCCATTTCAACCCCGACCTTTCATGAAGGTTTCTTGAGGTCTGATCGCAAAGCTGAGAGTAGGCGGTGCGAAACTTTCGCCTGTCGATTTCTCATGAAACCATCCCGATGCCGCTTTGCAAGCAACGAGAACGCGGTCGAGTTCAATAAGCGCGCCAGGATCTTGACGATCATCCTGTTCGGCTCCGATGCCCAGGATAGATGGGCCGATTAACCTTTTGTCGTGAAGAGAATAGCGATCTGATTTGGATCAGCTCATTGTCATGGCGACCCGTCACCTCGACCTTCATGCTGCACGCGACGACCCTGCTTTCACCAATAAAACCGACGTTGCAGTCGTTACACTCAGTTCCCAGGCTTCTCGTCGTATTGCAGCGGCAAGCCGGCTGCCTGCAGTCCTACAAAAAACCGCTCCTGGTCTTCGATCCGCACCAGCCGACTGGCGACCTCCTGTTTAATATTCGGGATCAACGCCGGTGAGTGGAGCTCGATCCAGTCGAGTTGCTCCTTCGCCTCGGCCTTCTTTCCCATGGAGCCGAGGATAGCGACCAGCACGAGACGATGCATCGGATTGTAATTGAGGTCCGACATGCGGGACCATAGTTCCGCAGCCTGTGTGTCCCCTCGCATGAAGGCGCAAAGCGCCATTCCCACCTCGTAATACCCGCGGGGGCCAGCATTTTTGCTCACGACCGCCGAAATCAGCTCGCATCCTCTGCCCCATTGGCCCGACATCGACAAGCGCAAGCCGTATTCACCGGCCACTTCAGTGTCGTTCGGATTGCTGGCATAGGCCGCCTCGCCGGCGCGCATGGCCCCGGCCAAATCACCACCGAAAAAATTGGCAAGCATGAGGGCCTGAAGTGCGCGCGCATTCTTTGGGTCGAGTTGCACGGCGCGCTCTGCAAATTTCTTTGCGACGCCAAGCGTGGCGACGGTCGGCCTTGTATTCAACTGATACGGAAAGCGAAACTCATCAAGATAGGTCAGGGACAACAAGGCCGTGGCGTTGGAATCGGCCGATTCTTCCTCAACTGCCAGTTGCAGACAGGTTTTTGCCTTTTCGTGTGCACGGGCAGTCATGTCGCTGCGGTAGCTGTAATAGGACAAGACACATGAAAAGGCGTCCGCGCCATTAGCGATATTGGCGGTATCGGTCTGGAACATGGCGCCAAATGGACGCGCGACTGCCGTTGCAATTTGCTCGGCAAGACTTGCCTGCGTTTTCAAGATGCCCTGCACTTTCATGTCGGCATCGTAATTGCTCGCCCAGATAACGGCCCCATCCGTCCGCCGTACAAGCCGCGCGGTTGAACGCAGCATGCTGCTTTCCAATCGCACGCCTCCCTGAAGGGCATAAAGCGGCTCTGGCGAAATCTGCCCCTCTCTGGACCGCGGCAAGTCGGTAACGACGACAATGTCGTTAAAGGGAACCAGCTTTTCAATAATGTCGTCGGTGATGCCCTGCGAAATGTCCAACGCAAGTCTCCCGTCGGAACTGCTTTCGAAGCGCTCGACGACAATGATCGGGCGACTGCCGACTCCGGATGCTAACTCAGTTCCCGCGTCAAGCGGCCTGTCATGCTGAAGCAGCGCGGCGGCCGAGAGAAGACTTATCACCACACCTCCGGCAAGGAGCCAATTTCGGGATCGTGACAATTGGGGATTTGCCGTAATTTGCTTGATTCCATCCCTGGGGGCATCAATCCGTTGTAAGCCCTCCTCCGAAGATATCGGCCATTCGGATTGCGGCATCGCTACCGTTTCAACGCCCGGCCTCACGTCGAAGACCGGAGCGTAGCCGCCCCTCGGAATTGTGATGATGACCCGGTCGGCGCTGCCGGCAGTCAGATAATAGTGCTCCAGCTCTCTGCGCAGCCGCCCTGCTTCGATGCGTACGCACGGATCCTGCTGGGCGTCGAAATTCGCATCTCTGCCAAAAACGGCTTGCGCGATGGTAAAGGCCTTTAAATAGTCGCGACGACCGGCAAGCGTTTCAGTCACGACAAATTCCAGGAATCGTCTCGCCCGCTCGGGAAGGCGAAATTCCGGACTGGAAAGAACGCGCTCGAGTTGCTGCTGCACTTCTTCGTGTGAAGCCAAGCCGCTGCTAGTTGCACCAACACCTGCACTTGTCATCGGTTCCCCGCCAGTTTCCGATTGCAAACAACCTGCAGTATAATGCTGCAGACCATAGTCCCGACTTGTCAGAACGGCAACGCCATTCGACCGAACAAGCTGACAGGGACAAACTAACTTTGACGGCCACCGACGTTCAGGGAGGGGGCAGCGAGCGCCGCATGCCAGCGTAAGATACAGTATACTACCGAAGCGGACGTGTATTTTACTGCCCTAGCCTCCCCGCGCGCCTTATCATTTCCGCGCATTATGGAGGAAGCGACGATGACATCACCTGAGACGCCAACATCCCATTCGATGACAAGCGCAGAGGATCTGCGCAAGCGTGCTCTGGAGCTTCAGCTTCTCGAAATGGAGCGCAACGAAAAGATCAAATCGCGGGAGGCAAAGAAACATGCCGAATTCGTGGAGGATTTTTTTCGCAAGCAAATCGGTGAAGCGGAACGCGCCGTTATCAAGCGGCTCGTGATGAAGGCAGCTGCGGACGGCAAGTACGAGGCCCTGATCTACAGCTTCCCCTCGACTTTCTGCACCGATAGCGGTCGAGCTATCAATAATAATCTTCCCGGATGGCAGAAGACGCTGCAGGGAAGGGCAAAGGAGCTTCTGGAACTGTTCGAGGAGGTTGCCAAGCCACAGGGCTACGGGCTCAAGGCGATGATCATCAACTTCCCCGACGGCATGCCGGGCGACGTAGGCTTCTTCCTGACCTGGGAACCGCCTGTCGAGTGACCGACGGAGCGATCCAAGCGAAGGAACCACAATTGAAAGCGACTGAAATCGAGCGCAAGTTTCTGGTCCGCGACGACAGTTGGCGTCATTGCGCCGACAATGGGCAGGTCCTACAGCAGGCTTATCTGTCCCAACGTAATCAGAGCTGCGTGCGCGTTCGCCTGATTGACGGACATTGTGGATACCTCACAATTAAGTTCCCCATGTCACGCCTCGCTAAAGAGGAATATGAGTACGAAATTCCCGTCGGCGAGGCACGTGATCTTCTGCTCGCCGCCGGTCACATTCTCGAGAAAACCCGCTACCGCGTTCTTCATGACGATAGACATTGGCAGGTGGACGTCTTTGCAGAACCGTACGAAGGATTGACGCTCGCCGAGATCGAAATGGCGAGCGAGGATGACCGCTTCACGCTGCCGCAATGGCTTGGACGCGAGGTAACGGGCAACAACCGGTACTCCAACCGCGCCATGGCCGCTGCCTCGCGTGTGTCGGCCATAGCGCAGGGGGCCACTGGGCGGGATCCTACTCGCCTACGATGGTCCAATCGGCATCCGGATTGAAATCTTTTATCGCCGCGGCCCGCGCTTCGGTTTGCGGGCCGAGATCGCGCTGGTAGATGGCACTCCTCCCGTTGACAACAAATGTCTGCACGCCGGTCACCCGATATTTGACCGGCCAAGCGATAAGGGCAAAGCCGCCCGTCATGTAGCCGTTGACGATATAGCTTTTCTTGCCCTCAAGGACTTGGTCTCCCTGTGCAGTCAGGATGCGATAGCGATAGCCAAAGTAACCTTCCCCGCGTTTGGCGGCGCCGAAGGCCGCCGTCTCGACCAGCGCGCTTGCCGGGCTTTCCTCGGGATAGACGTTCGGATCCCAGTACAGGCCATCAAGTTTGCCCGGACTGCTGATCAATTTCTTCGCGAACTCATAAATGCCATCGCCGTCACGATCCTCGGATGCGTATTGATACTGCGCCGCGACATATTCGTGCATCGTATCAAGGGTGGCGAGTTCATTTTCTCCGATGCGGCGGTTGATGATCTCTTCGAAACCGCGCTGGGTGTCAAAGGACCATTTGCCGTCCTTGCCTTCGGTCAGCGGAAACGGCAGCGGCCAGAGCCGATCGCCGATCGCAACGATCTTCATGCCTGCAGAATCCCGCAGGACCACTTGACGCTCGGCGCCTTCGCGGATCAATCCGTAGGCGATCATCGCCTCATTGCTCGAGCGCAGCTTGTCTGGCTTCAAGCCGAGCAAAGCGGCAAGATCGTCGATACTGTCGGAACTCAGGGCAGATTTCAGTTTGTCTAGAGCAAGCGATGGATTGTCGAATTTCGGCGACGGCGTTGCCGCCTTGTATTCGGCGAGATCTGTCTGCACTTGGGAGAGCGCCGGTGCCGCCGGCATTGCGCAAAGCACCGTCGCAAGCATAAACGGAATTGCGATCGATTGACGTCTCATGATGTAACTCCTTGAGCTAGAAAGAGGTTTTACCGCCGTCCGCCGCCACCGCCGCGTCCGCCACCGCCGCCACGACCGCCACCGCCGCGACTCGGCATTGGGCGCGACCGCTGCTGGGGGGGACGCGCTGACTGGCGATGGGCGCCCATGCTCTGCGCTCCCCGCTTTGAGGAGACAGCCTCGCGACGACCGGACTGGACGTTGCCAAGCGCGCTTGGTTGCCGTCCGCGATTGTCGGGTCTGGCGGCCATCTGCGGCTTGCTGGGCTTCTTGACGGATTTCTGCGCAGGCTTTGACGGACGATTGGCTGCCTTCTGAGGACGCGCCTCGGGCCGGGATGCAGCCGGGCGATTGGCGGCCGTAGGCCTATTTCCCTGCGGCCGCTCCTTCAGTCCCTGCGCCGTGCTTTTGCGAATATCTTCCGCTCGCGCCGAATTGGCGCGATTCGCAGGTCTCTGGCTCGCCTGGATATCGTTAGCCCTGTTGCGCAACTGGTTGCGATTGTCGGCCTGCAGCCCGGACTTGATCGCCGATCGGTCCAGCTTCGAAATCTGGTCCTTGCCGATACTCAGCTTGCTGCGATCGACATTGCTCCAATCGACGTCGTTCCATTTCAGCTTTCCGTTGAAGTTACGGTCGTTCAGGCAATTGTTGCAGTCGATATCGATATCGCCATCCCAGCGGCCACCCCATACACCCCAGTCATCCCAGTTGACGACGGCTGCCCAGGCAAGGCCGGTCACCGCGCCGGCAAAGAACGTCGCCCCGGGATAATAATAGTTGTCGTAATAATCGGGGTAATAGGAGACCGGCGCTGACGCATAGTCCGGCTCATAGAGCATTTCCGGCGGATATTGCGGGATATAGATCTTTTCCGGATCGGTTGGCCGGATGATGATGTTGTCGTTTTCGGTAACAACCGTCACCTTGTCATCCGTCTTGATGATGTTCTTTGCCACCGCTTCGTCGCGAAGCTGCTGGATGGCAATCAGGACATCCTTCTGCTGGTTGGCGAGCGCATCGGCGAGCGATTGGGTCCAGTCGAGATCCTCGCTCATCATCTTGACGATGTCTGGATAGTTGAGAAGCGAGACGACACTGCCGTCCCAATCACTCTTGGGCTTGAGATCGGAATTTTTCTTCTTCGCCTCCAGGAACCGCTGCGCCTCGATGATCTGCAGAGGAAAGAGCGAGGCAGCTGAAATTGCCGCGACCAACTCGTCCGGATAGAGCGCGATCCGTGCCACCAGTACTTCTAGCTCATCATCCGACAGAAGCGCGGTTTCGGGTTGGTCGGCACTCGTCTGTGCGGGTGCCGTTGCCGGCGCAGGGGTCTGGGCTCGCGCCGGGAGGGCCGGCTGGAACGCAATGATTGCGAGAGCCGACAATCCACCAAGCAGTTTGCGAGATATTGCTTTCATAACGCACGTACCTCCCTAGGATCATTGAATGACAGAAGCGCTTACGGAGATTTCGGGCCGGTCGGCGGCGACCGCCTGAGCACCACAATTTTCGATTGGGCGATCGCCTCCCCCATTTCTTTCAACAGGGCGTCGACGAGATCTGTATATTCCTGCCGCCGCGCCTCTCGAACCGCCTCCGGGAGCCGCTCGATATGTGCCAGAGCCTGCGCCGCAGCAGCGAGATCCTCACACATGCTGTGAAAGGGCTCGTTGACATAGAAAAGCCGCTGCACCAGCCGCTTCTGTTCGGGGAAAGAAGTTTCTGCCGTCTCGAGGGCGGACAAGTATGTCGAACCACTTTCTCCCGACACCATCCCCGCCTCCGCCGTCGAACTACGCTAAGCAGATGCAAGGGACTATATAACAGGCGGATCGTCGAGAGACGTAAAATACGCGATCCTACGTTAGCCGGCTTCCGAAAACTCGGGAAATTCCGCACACGGAAACTCGGATGGCATCATCTCGCGGACCCCACCTCTTTAGTTTCCGCAGAGACGTTCTTGTCGCACGGACCGACTTCCAGGGCCCCGGTGTAGCTTACGTGATGCTACGGGTCTTTGCGCCAAAGCGGGTCTAGAATTTCATGGTCGACAGTGACGGAACGGTGTGAATTCAGATCATGATCAGAAACCTGAAAGGGAGGCGTTGTGTTTCTCGACTATTTCGCTTTAGGTGTGCTGGTCTTTGTCGTGATCACCTTGTTTTACGCGGTGATTGCGATCCACGACGTCCCTCATCTGATGGCCAAGGCGCGAAAGCACGGGTCCAGGAGGTCATCGACGTGTGATGGCCCAAGGCCAGTTGCGGCCAGGCGGCGCATTGATCGATCCGCAATCGCCCGAACGCATTGCTCCCGGACAAACGCTGGCACGCATCGAGTTGCTCGAAAGCACTGAAGGTTACCAACTGCCGGGCGTCGTCGTCGCGGAGGTCGTGGTCTATACCCACCACTGGCACCACGTGGCAGTTCTGAGAAAAGTGCTTCTGCGCATGAGCAGCTGGATGAACTTCGTGTTCCTGGAACACTGAAATGAGACCGATCCTTTCGGCATCAGCGATGCAAACGCGATGCCGGCAAGGTGCAGAGAAACATGTCAGGAGGCCGCGGTGATAGCCAATCTTCCGATCCTGCGTGGCCTGGCCGGTTTCAATCGAGACTGGCTCCGCAGTGACATTCCGGCGGGACTTTCGATCGCGGCCGTGGGCTTGCCGAGCGCCATCGCCTATCCGGCGATCGCCGGTCTGCCGCCTGAAACCGGCATCTACGCCAGCATCGTTGGTCCGATTGCCTACGCGATCTTCGGTCCTTCCCGGCTGTTGGTCATCGGCCCCGACGCCGCCACAATGACGGTACTTGCGGCTGCGATGGCGGCGATCATTGCGGCAGAGCCCGCCGCCGCCGGTATCGATCGGGTCGCCATCGCCTCGACCCTTGCCCTCGGGGTCGGTTTCTTTTGCATCGCTGCAAAGCTGCTGAAGCTCGGCGTCCTGGCAAGCTTTCTCTCCCGCCCCATCCTTGTCGGTTTCTTCGCAGGCGTGTCCCTCTCGATCCTGGTCGGCCAGATCGGTCGTTTTACCGGAGTGAAGATCGAGTCGGAGGGATTGATCCCGCCGCTCCTCGAGATTCTCCGCAAGAGCGCTTCGATCCATTGGCCGTCGCTCCTTTTCGGCCTGCTCATGTTCGCATTGCTATGGGCGGTCCGGGCCTTCCCGGTCAAGGTCCCCGGCCCCGTTCTGGTCGTCGTCCTGTCGGTCGTTCTTTCCGCAATCTTTGATTTTCATGGACGAGGCATCGCCGTCGTCGGCGACATTCCGAGCGGGCTGCCGATGCTCTCCTTTCCAGCACTCCATCAGATGCCACTCGACAAGATCGTGCTCGGCTCCGCTGCGATCTTTCTCGTGAGCTTCGGCGCCGGCATCGTAGCCGCGCGCAGCTTCGGATCTCGGACCGGCGAAGAGGTCGATGCAAATCAGGAGCTGATCGGCCTTGGCGCCGCCAATATCGCGCCTGGCCTCTTCGGTTCGTTTCCGATCAGCGTATCGGATTCGAGAACCGCCATAAACCTGTCGACCGGCGGCGTCTCTCAAGCTTCAGGTTTGGTTTCGGCTGCCACGCTGGTTGCGGCACTTGTTTTCCTTCATAGTGCCTTGCGGATACTTCCAATCCCTGCGCTCGCGGCAATTCTTGCAACGGCAGCCATCAGCCTTATCGATGTTCACGAGCTCAAAAAGATCTGGCGCATCAGTCGCATGGAATTCGTCTTTGCGCTGATCGCAATGTGGGGCGCAATCAGCTTCGGCGTTCTCAATGGCGTAATCGTCGCCGTTGCCGCAACCCTTGTCTATCTGGTGCGCAAGACGATGTTCCCGCGCGACGGCCTTCTTGGCCGCATCGAGGGACGGCATGGTTTCTTCGACCTGGCCCGCTTTCCGGAAGCGCGCCCCGTCGAGGGTGCGGCAGTCTTCGCGATCCAGGGCAACATCCTATTCTACAATGCCGATTACCTGCGTATGCGGCTGACGACGATTGCGAAGGGGCTCGCGGCCGGAACGAGGTGCTTTGTGCTGGATGCCAGTGCTATCACACATATTGATAGCACTGGCGCGACCGCGCTCGCCGCTGTGGCCGAGATCCTTGCGAAGCGAGATATCATCTTCGCAATCGCCGACCTCAGCGAAGAAAGCCGCGACATTCTCGAGCGCGCTGGAGTGATCAAGGCGATCGGCGCTCACAACCTTTTCAATGGCAGGGAAGAAGCCCTGACGGCGCTCACGAGCAAGAATAGCCAAGCGAGCGATGCCGGTTCGGCAAGCACTGAGCTTTAGACGCGAAGGAGGAGAACCATGGACGAGAAATATGAACCCCAGCAGGTCGATGCAGAGGCAGGCCGCAATGGCAAAGACAAAAAGAAGAAGAAGAAGTCATGGGATTATGACAAGGAAATCAGCCGCCTGCAGGTGGAACTGGCCCATCTGCAGGCTTGGATAAAAAAATCCGGCGCACGAGTGGTCATCGTCTTCGAGGGGCGAGATGCCGCCGGGAAAGGTGGCATGATCAAGCGAATCATGGAAAAGGTAAGCCCACGCGTCTTTCGCGTGATCGCCCTGCCCGCTCCGACCGATCGCGAGAAGTCCCAGATCTATATGCAGCGCTATATCGGCTATCTGCCGGCGGCTGGGGAAATCGTGATCTTCGATCGCAGCTGGTACAACCGTGCAGGCGTCGATCGCGTCATGGGCTTCTGCAGCGAGAAGAAGGCACAGCGATTTCTTGAACTGGCGCCTCGCTTCGAAGCGGCAATCGTCGAAAGCGGCATCATTTTGTTGAAATACTTCCTGACGGTCAGTGAAGATGAACAGGATCGCCGTTTCAAGCGCAGAATCGACGACCCGTTGAGACAATGGAAGCTCAGCCCCATGGATGTCGAATCCTATCAACGCTGGTGGGACTACACACGCGCCTATGACGAAATGCTGCGAATGACCGACAGCAACCATGCGCCGTGGTGGATCGTGCCATCGGATGACAAGAAGCATGCGCGGGTCAACTGCATCTCGCACATCCTGCAATCCATTCCCTATGAGCGTGTGAAGTTTGCGGCACCTGATCTCGGCAAACGCCAGAAACGCCCGTCGGATTTTGTCGAAGATAGCAGTATTCGGCACGTCGTGCCCGACACGACGTCATAGATCACCTCGGCCGGAACGGCGCGGGACGGGATGCGACGATGGAACAAACAACCGGAGATACGACGGCGCAGAGAGCCGACACGGGGCAGATTTCGATAGAGGCAAAGGTAAGCGACCTCGTCAGATTGGGTATTATCGGGCTCTTTGCCTATTGGACCCTGCTTCTCATCGCGCCCTTCGCGCTGATCGTCGCCTGGTCGGCCATCCTTGCGGTGGCGCTCTTTCCGATGTTCGAGGCGCTTTCGAGACTGATCGGAAACAGGCCCGTCATTGCCGCGACTATCATTGTCGTGGCCTGTCTCGTCCTGATCATCGTGCCCCTTGCGCTCGTTGCGGTCAACTTTGCCGATGCGATACAGCCGCTTCTCGCCAAATTGCGGGCTGAGAACTTGGCGCTGCCCGCTGCGCCGGCAACCATTCGCGAATGGCCCATTGTCGGTGAGCAAATTTATGTCGCATGGAACCAGCTCGCTACCAATCTGGCATCGACCATCGTCAAGCTTCAAGCGCCAATTCTCGAAGTCATGGGTGTCATCGTCGCAAAATTGGCCTCGCTCAGTGGCGGTGTCTTGAGCTTCGTCGCCTCGATTATTCTCTCGGGTATCCTACTCACCATGTCGCCGCGACTGGCTGTGGCAATACAGGTACTGGCAAGCAGGATCGCTGGCGACAAGGGCGTCGGCTTTGCGCGCTTGGCCGGAATGACCGTGCGAAACGTCTCGAGGGGCGTGATAGGCGTCGCCTTCCTGCAGGCACTCTTATGCGGATTGTGCTTTGCCCTCTTTGGCATTCCGGCCCGCGGGGCCCTGACGTTACTGGTGTTTGTCCTTTGCGTAATGCAGCTCGGGCCTGCGCTGGTACTCGTGCCTGCCATCATTTGGGCGTGGTTCTCCTGGCCGACTTCGACCGCGCTCATCTTCACAATCGTCGCTGTCCCGATCATGGTTGTCGACAACGTCCTGAAGCCGATCCTGATGGCGAGAGGTCTCTCGACGCCGATGCCGGTCATACTGATTGGCGTGATAGGGGGCACCCTGTCATACGGTCTGCTGGGGCTGTTTTTGGGACCGATCGTCCTCAGTGTCTTTTATGAATTGCTGAGAGCCTGGGCCTGGCCGTCAGAGGCACCAGGCGAATCGAAAAATGCTTGAAACAAAGCGTGACCGGCAGGCCGGGAGGCATGAGAACACGCCGAACTCGTGTCAGGACTTGTCACAAGTCGAAAACTCTCCATCCGCCGACGGACTACGTTCCGGTTTTAAAGTGTGCATCCCCTCCTCACCGATCGGTGCAATACATGATGACTTCTTGCTCTATCTCGCGGCAGAGTTGCTCGTACTCCTTGATCAGCATTTCCTCCCTGGGGCTCTGTCTTCGAAACCGGTCCAGCGCATCGGCGGCAAGATCATAAGCCTCAAAGATCTCGTCCAGTGTCTCACTGGCCTGGTCGGCCAAAACACGACGGAAATCAGGGAGTCTAAGCATCAATTTCCTCCGTCCACGCTCTCTGCCCATTGATTAGCTCCGCGTTAAGCACCCCCGCAAATCATACGAATTCGCTCGAGTATCAGATCGTACCATAGGAGATCTGCATTGATGTGTTTTCGGAATGAGAGTTCGGCTGGGATGCAATGGCTGTTAGGAAGCCGTTTGCGGCGAACGTGGACATGCCAGCGCGAAAACCTAGCTTTATGTGACCTAGCATATCGATGGCACGCCGCCGGACGGGGGAAGACGTCTCGTTGACATGTACTACTCCGCGCTGCCGCGATCAGTCGCGTTCAAGGCCTTCACAGTGACCGCAGCTACGACGCCGGTCAGTATAATTCCCGCAAAGCCGATCACCACTGCCAACACCCGCGCCGACACGTGCTTGGGCGTAAAATCGCCATAGCCGATAGTAAGCCCTGTAACGAAGGTGAAGTAGAGAGCTTCGTCGATTCGCCAATCCTCTATGCGCCATATTGCAAGGCCGGAGATGATCATAATCGACACAATGCCGGATAGAATCGGCCAGATTACCCGCAGCTGCTTAGCAAGCGCGATGAAGAACAGACGTCTTATTTGCCTATTGCTCGGCTCATTGCCTACTTTTGACGGCACGACTTCGACCTTTCTGCGGTCAGCGTCAGGAGAGAGCGATGAAGCGTGGGGAACCCAAGCCCGAGATCCACCAGACCGCATCAGTCGCATCCAACCACAGTCTATTTGCCTCCGGACGATTGCCGCTGTCTCTCGTGAGCGGCAATCCACTTCACGGCATTCGTGGCGGCAAGACATAAAGCGTTATGGCGAAGATCAAATAAACCATCAGCACCAACACGCCGACGAACCATGCAGACCGTCCGCTATTGGTTACGAACATCGCCGTAATGGTCGCAAGCAGCACCATCACCACGACGCCTGGCGGAAACTGCAGGTCCATCGGTGACGGACCGATCACGTAACTGAGCAAGACCAGGACGGGCGCTACGAACAAAGCGATCTGCGAAGCGCTTCCCAGCGCAATGCCCACGCTGAGGTCAAGCCGGTTCTTGCGGGCACCGGAAAACGCCGAGGCCATTTCGGCAGCGCCACCAACCAGTGCGACGACAATGAAACCGACAAAGGCAGGTGTCATTCCGAAAGCTTCCGCTGCCTTTTGCACGGATTCGACGAAGATCTCGCTTACCAGCGCCACGAGGACGGTGACTCCGGCGAGCGTGACCAGGGCCAGGCCGATCGGCCACGGCATTTCGTCTGTCTGTGCGTGTTCTGCGGCGGCGAAAATCTCGCGATGCGTCCTGAGGCTGAACAGCAGCCCAAGTCCGTATCCGACGATGAGCAGGAGGGCTAGGCCAAGACTGAGCTGTTGGGTGACGGCGGCTGCGGAGGTGGAGTCCATTTCAGCAACAGCCGAAGGCATCAGCAACCCGACTGTGGCGAGAAAGAGCAGGCCGGCTTGAAGACGCGCGCTGGCTCGGTTGAACTCCTGGAAGTGGTACTTAAGCCCGCCAAGCAAAAACGAAGCGCCCAGCATGAACAGCGTGTTGGTGACGATCGCGCCGGCGATGGACGATTTCACCAGCGTGTATTCGCCAGCGCGCAGGGCAGCCAGCGCGATCACCAACTCGGTGAGATTTCCCAGGGTGGCATTGAGCAGCCCGCCTGCGGCGTCACCCGTTTTGGCGGCAACTGATTCCGTAGCGTGACTGAGCAACCCGGCCAGCGGCACGATAGCAAGCACCGACAGAACAAAGAGTGTCGTGTGGGCCTCGGGGATGAATATCGCAGCAACGAACACCACCGGCACGGCGATCAGCAACCACAGCATAGGGCTGTCGCGTATCTCTTTCAAAAGGAGGCTCAACGGACGCTCCTGTTCGCGTGATGCTATTCAGGCAAGGCCGTCTGCTGGAAGAAAGTGACAGTCGCTTCATCCGGGGGGCCGAACCACGTCGTAAAGAATGTGCGGAAATTCTGCGCCGCATAGGCCTGGCTAAGCGCGCGGTCGACGATGAGCCGGAAGTCCTCGTCTGCGCGCGCCAGTTCAAGACCGAGTGGCTCGTAGGTGAAATGCCGCTTCAGGACGACAAGATTGCCAGAATTGTCGCTGCGCGCCGCAACGTCCATCAGGAGCGGCATGTCTCCGAAAAGGACAGCTGAACGACCGTCAAGGACCCGCTCGATCCCTTGCTGGAAGCTGTCAACTGATGCCGTCGTCGCGGCGAGCTGAAAGGTCTTGATTTTGTCCGACAGCCAGTGCTCGCTCGTCGTCCCTGTGATCGATGAGAATGTCTTGTTCTCAAGTATCGTGCGCGCCGGCGAGCCTCGCCAGACAGGCCGGCTCGACGGTTCGCCATATTCCAGCACCTCGCGCAAAGCCAGGGGTGCGCTCGTACTGACGACAGCCCCGGTGCCGCTCGGAAAAATGGGGATCGAGAACGAAACCTCCTGTCTGCGGCTGAGTGTGACGGGCTCCGCCCCGCAAACGAGATCCACCACGCCATCCTGTATCGCACGCGCCCGCGCCTCGCCGGTGAGAGGCACCCATTCCACAGCGAGCTGCGACAGCTTCAGTTCGGCTTTCACGCTGTCGGCAACCTTGTTGCAAAGAGCAACCGCATAACCGTCGGGCGCGCCGTTGTCCGTCTTGAATGAGAAGGGCCTCGCATCGGCCTCATAGCCGAATTTCAACGAACTGCTTGCGCGGACGCGGTCCAGTGTCTGTGCATGAGCGGGCGAAAAACCCACTGCTGAGACTACGATGGCGAATATGGAGGCGCCTGTTGCGATCCACCGACCTTTGCTGATTGGCATGGTTTTCCTCCTTTGCTACTCGGCCGGCGCACGGTTCACGGCGAAGCGCGGTGCGATCAGGCCATAAATTATGAAGCTGATACCTGTTACCAGCATTCCACCCATCACCGCATCCTTGCCGGAAGCGTAGATAGCGAACACGCTGTAGAGCATACCGAGGATGCAGACGGCGGCGTTCAGCCTGTACTTCGCCTGCGGCACGCCCGCCGCCTTCATGATGACGAACAGGGCCGAGAGTGCGATGATATAGGGCAGCACATTGGTTACCACCGCGAGATTGACCAGAGCGGAAAACTGCTCGCTGAGCGTCGGAGAAATGGTCATCAGGGCAAGACATGTCTGCACGACGCCGAGAATGATCATCCCCTTTACCGGTGCGCCCATCTCGTTCACACGTGAGAATACGGCGGGGAACATTCGCCCCTCAGCGGCTGTGCGCGCGGTCTGCGCGATCGTGAACTGCCAGCCCAGGAGCGAGCCGAGACAGGCAAGGACTGCGAGCGCCATGATGATCGAGCCGATCGTCGGGTTGAACATGTTGGCATAGGCCAGCGCGAACGGCCCGGTCGAGGCCGCAAGTTCTGCGTTCGGCACGATGCCCTGAATGACCGTCGTCGACAGGATGTAGATGACGGCGGCGCCAAGTGTGCCGAACATGCAGGCAAGCGGCACGTCGCGCTTCGGGTTCTCAACGGCATCCGAATTCTGCGCCGCCGACTCCATCCCGAGGAAGGCCCAGAGCGTCAGGGAAATACTCGATCCCATTCCTTGGCCGAGCGTCAATCCCTTCGGATTCCAGGCGGCAGCGAAGGTGCTTGAACTGAACCACAGCCACCCGATGATCGAGAGCAAACCCACTGGAATGATCACACCCCAAACCGTTATTGAGCCGATGCGCCCGGTGATGCGAGGCCCGCCGAAATTTGCCGCAGTCGTCAGCCAGAGAAGAACGATCAGCGCCAGACATGTCATGATCGGCGTCGAGGTCAAGACAGGAAAGAAGCCCGCAAGGTAGCCCACCGCAGAGATGCCGATCGCGACATTGCCGATGGCAAGCGACAGAAAATACAGAAAGAACACCAGGAAAAAGCCGTCCTTCCCATAGGCGTCCTCCGCATAGGCCGACATGCCCCCCGGCCGCTGGTTGAAGATCCCGGCCTGAGCGAACCCGTAGGCTATCGCCATCGAGCCGATGGCGGTCACAAGCCAGGAGAGCAGCGAGATCGCACCCACCTGCGCCATGTTGGCAGGCAGCATGATGATGCCTGAACCCATCATATTGACCGCGACAATGAAGGTGAGTTGCACCAGGTTCATCTTTTTCTTGGCCGTGGCCTCACTGGCAAGATGCATTGTGTTGTCGGTCATGATGAGATCCTCCCGTCCCCCTGCTCGCGCACGACGTACGTATAGAACTTGATCCGCCCATCGATCCGTTCCTGGAATACGCCCTGGACTTCGTAGTTGAAGCCCGGGAAGCGATTGAAGGACTCTTCGAAAGCCAGGAAATAATCGCGCATCGGCCGCGCCCTTTCGTCCCACCGCTCTCCCGGCACGATCACTCCGATGCCTGGCGGATAGATCAGTGCCAGCGTCGCCGAGATCCGGCCAGCGGCTTCAACGAGGGGCACATAGTCGACATTGTTGGCCACCAGCGCTTCATAGGCCTGTTTCGGCGCAATTGCCGGTTCCGGAAAACTCTCTGAACGAAAGCACAGGCGCTGCAGGCCCCTAACGCCGGCATCGCGATAGAACGAATGCATCTCCCTGCAGACCTGCCGCACCGTGTAGCCCGCATAACGCTCGCGATTGGCTGCAAACACCGTCGGCAGAACCTCCTGCAGTGGCGCGTCGCGATCCCAGAGGTTCTTGAACTTCACCAGCTTGGCAACCAGCGTATTCAGCTTGCTCTCATCTTCTGCCGGCGTGAGCAGGAAAAGCAGGCTGTTGAGATCGCACTTCTCCGGCACGACCCGCTGCTCGCGCAGATAGTTGGCGACCACGGTCGCCGGAATTCCGAACTCGCGATATTCGCCGGTCTCCCGGTCGATGCCCGGCGTCAGCAGCGTGAGCTTGTTGGGATCAACCATAGTGTAGCCGGACGCATAGCCGGCGTAGCCATGCCATTTTGCCTCCGGGTCGAACCGCCAGCACTGCTGCTCGCGCTTGAGCACATCGGTGGGGATATCTTCCCAGCGTGTCTCAGCGAGGTCGCTCGTATGCTTTGAACCGGACACCGAGATCTTGTCCGGCACGAAGGGATCGAAGAACCACTGCTCTTCGGGACTTCCACCCCTGGTTTCATAATGTTTCACGAAGCCGCGCAGCTTCTTGCGAACCTCAATCCCGAGTTCGATACAACGATCCCAGAGCATTTCGCCCGCCTTGCCCTCATGCACCTTGGCGTTGACGTCAAGCGAGGCGAAGAGCGGATAGAAGGGAGAGGTTGACACATGCATCAGCAGCGATTCATTGAAGCGCTTGTGCTCAACGAACCTGCGTTGGCCGCGGATATGTTCGTCGCGTTTGTGGATCTGCGAGGCCTGTGAAAAGCCGGCGCCCTGCTTATGTACCGACTGCGTCGAGAACAATCCCGGCATGTCAGGCCGCAGGTCCTCGAGGCGCATGGGACTGTGCCCCTCAAAGAGCGGATGAAAGGCATTGTAGCCGATCCAGGCTTCGTCCCAGAGAACGTAGTCGCAGAGATGACCGATCTTCTCCATCACCTGGCGCACATTGTAGATGGTGCCGTCATAGGTGGCGAGCTGGATGCAGGCGAGACGGAAGGGTCTCTCGGCATTGGCGCGGCCTTTGTCGGCAACGAGCGGATGCGCCGCAATCTTCTGCCGCAACCAGCCTTCATCCCAAGCCTCCCAATCGACCGCGCCTATCATGCCGAAGGAGTTGCGGGCCGTTGGCAGGTAGATGGGAATAGCACCAGCCTGCACAAGCGCACCCTGGTGAAGGGACTTGTGATTGTTGCGGTCGAAGAGCACGAGATCGCCGCTCCGCAGCACCGCGTTAGCAACAACCTTGTTGGAGGTGCTGGTTCCGTTCAGGATGAAATAGGTGCGATCCGCGCCGAAGATGCGCGCCGCCTGCTTCTGGGCCTCGGCCGCGGGCCCTTCATGGATCAGCAGATCTCCAAGATCCACATCTGCATTGCAAAGATCATTGCGGAAAATGCCCTCCCCGAAATACTTGAAGAAGAGCTGCCCCGCGGGCGACTTCCGATAGAACTGCCCGCCCTGGTGACCGGGGCAATCGAAGGCGATATTGGCCTCGCCGTCATAGGCCATCATGCCTCCGAAGAACGGTGGCAGCAGCGACTTGCCGTAATTGACCAGGCTGGAGATGATCTGCTTGGCGTAGAAGGCCGGTGTCTGCTGCCCGAGATAGATGAAACCGTCCACCTCGCCAGCCATTTCCACAACGTCCAGGTCCGCGATGGTCAAGGTATCGGCCATCGCCCAGACGGGAGTGCGAAATCCAATGTCCCGGACGGAGCGAAGGAAGGAACGCGCACCCGCCAGGCGCCCGCCTTCGACCGAACCGATATAGGCTCCGACGGAGGCATCCTCGGACACGTCGGCGGAATAATCATACCTCAGTTCCACCTCGAAATTTTCCGAAGCGATCTGCGTCAACAACTCCTGCACCTGCGGGTCGTCGCGATCGACGACCGCCACCACCTTCAGCATCTTGTGAAACGGGATGGCAACGGTCGGAGACTTCACATCACGCGGGATCATTGTGGCCGTCCCTCTGCAACACAATCGACGAGGTACCGACGCCCATTGTCGCCGGCTGTGAATCGTAGGCCGTGGATATCGGTTTCGAAACCGGGAAACTTCCGGTCGAATTCACGGGCATAGAGCAGGTAGTCCTGGATCGACTTCGTCGATACCGTGATCCGTTCACCTGGCATGATCAATGGAATGCCCGGCGGATAGGGAACGATCATCACGGCAAGGACGCGGTTCATGAGGTTGTCGATCTCGACGCTCTCGATCCGCCCTTTGACGAGGTGATCGTAGGCGTCTGCGGGCCGCAGCGCCATGTCGGGCAGCACGGTGTACATCTCGCGCTGCGCCTTCGGCACGTCATCCTTGCGGTAGATCGCGTGGATGCTTTCGCATAGATCTCGCAATCCCATGCCGCCATAGGCCTCGGGATGTGCTGCGGCGAGAGCCGGCAATGCCCGCGTCAGCGGAGCGTTGGCGTCGTAGAGATCCTTGAAATTGATCAGTTCGGTGACAAGCGTGCTCCACTTGCCACGCGTAATCCCCATCGAGAAAAGGACAAGGAAGGAATAGAGGCCGGTCTTCTCGATTTCGATGCGGCGGGAGGAAAGGAACTTCGTGATGACGCCGGCCGGGATCCCGTGTTCCTGCATGGTGCCGTTCGCCGATAATCCCGGTGAAAGGATCGTGACCTTGATGGGATCGACCATCACATGATTTTCGGCAAGGCCTTCAAAACCATGCCAGGCATCACCAGGCTTCAGAACCCATTCGGCATGAGTATCGCTCGGCGTCTGCTCTGCGACGGTCGGTTCCCACACATCGAACCACCAGCTTCCGTTCATCTGCTTCCTGACCGCGTTCATCGCACGGCGGAAGCTGATTGCTTCGTCGATCGTCTCTTGTACCAGGGAGCGCCCGGCCGGCTGCTCCATCATGGCCGCCGCGACATCGCAGGAGGCAATGATGCCGTACTGCGGCGAGGTCGAGGTGTGCATCATGAAGGCTTCGTTGAAGCGCGTGACATCCAGGCGCTTGTTCTCTGCATGCTGGATGTGGATCATCGATGCCTGCGAAAGAGCCGCCAGCAGCTTGTGCGTTGACTGCGTCGCAAAGGTAATGGCGTTCTGCGAGCGCGCAGGCTGGGTGGATGAGATTCCGTGAAAGCCGTCGTAGAACTCATGGAAATTCGCGTAGGCGTACCAGGCCTCGTCGAAGTGCAGCACCTCGACCGCATCGCCAAGCGATGCTTTGATGGCATCGACGTTGTAGCAGAGCCCGTCATAGGTCGAATTGGTGATGACCATCAATCGGACCTTGCCGCTGGTTTCGCCGGCGTACCGGCTCGCAGCGATTTTCTGGGCGATAGCCTCCGGCGTAAACTGGTCCTTCGAAATCGGGCCGATAATGCCGAGCCCGTTGCGGGACGGCGTCAGGTAGATCGGCGTTGCGCCCGTCATGATCAGCGAATGCAGGATGGACTTGTGGCAATTGCGGTCGCAAAGCACGAGATCGCCGCGTCCGACCATGCCGTGCCAGACGATCTTGTTCGCGGTCGACGTGCCGCCGACGACGAACAGCGTTTCGTCGGTACCGAAAATGCGCGCCGCGTTGCGCTCGCCCTCGGCGATCGGCCCGACGTGATCCAGCAACGAACCGACGCTGCCGACCGATACGGAGATATCGGAGCGGAGCGTGTTTTCACCGAAGAACGTGTAGAAGAGCTGACCAACCGGGCTTTTGCGGAAGGCGATTCCTCCGCCATGACCGGGCGTGTGCCAGGAATATGCTCCCTCGAGCGTATACTTCATCAGAGCCTTGAACATCGGTGGCGGCAGCCGATCGAGGTAGTTGCGGGCAGCCTGCACGATGGCCCGCGCCATGAACTCTGCCGAATCCTCGAATAGCCGCATGAAAGCGTTAGCGTGGCGCAACACGGTGGCCGGAACATCCTCCGCCGTCGTGTCGTCCCCGAAAAGGAAGATCGGCATCCGGTCGTTCTTCTGGCGCTTGTCGCATAGAACCTCTTCCAGCACCTTCCAACGCGAGGCTTTGTCCTCAGTGCCGTCGACGGAAATCAGCCAGCAAGATTCCGTATTGAAAATATGTACCAGGCGACGCGCATCCTCGTAGGAGACGCCGGAAACAACACGGAACCCCTCGTTTTCGATCGCCGCTGCCAGATCGCGCATCCCGCGCCCTGCAGCACTCTTGCCCTCAAAATCCTCGTCGATGACGGCAATGGGAAATGCCTTTTGGAACTCCATGCGCCCCTCCAGACCCGATGTTCAATGCAGCAGCCGCCGCGCAGCCACCGTCATCTTGGGTGAAAAGATCGTACACACCAGGCGCATAGGCGTCGTTGATTGCAATCAACGTGGGGAGCAAAATGCCATTGGACAGAGCAAAACAACGAACTATTCGGCCCATTCCGCATCGGCGGTAAAGGCGATGGTGAGCCAGCGGTTTGCGCTTTCATCCCCGATTGCGGCACCGATTTCGTCGCGAAGCGCATCCCATTCCTCGACCGTCTTCGCAGGAAGTCCCTCGGGCACGATGAAGTAGAGCTCTATCTGCGTCGCTCGACCGACGCGGGCGACATAGGCGCGGTAGGAAAGGAAGCCGAGACGGCGAACCGTTTCTGAGGCGACATGATCGACATGATCCTTGAGCTCGACAGGTGCAATCAACAGGACTTCGGTCAGTGCCTTCCAGACCGTGCCGATCGGCAGCGGGATCATTACAAGGCAGACCAGGGCCAGCACGATGGGATCCATGTAGTTGGCAACCCAAGCGACGGGCGTCGGCTGCACGGCGAAGCCAATCAGAAATGCTATGAGCAGGGCGAACGAGATACCGCCCGACATGATCCAGGCCTTGATATCGAGGGAGATGAAATCGGATTTCAGTTTGCGGTTCAGCCTGATGCCGATGATGGCCATGACGACACAGATGAGCATCGTCGTGGCGGAATATGCGATGGCAATGCCGAAACGGAGTTCGTGTCCGCCATTGAGGATGCTGATAATCGCATTGATCAGCGCGTAGACCGCGACCGTCATCAGCACGCAGCCGTTGAGCATGAGGACGATCGGCTCAAGGTGCCAGAAACCCATGGTGAAGCGGTTGTGAACTCTGCGCGACAGCGCATCGCGCTGCGCCGATTTCACGATCAGGCTCGAAACCGACAGCGCAAGCCCGGTCATTGCAGCGTCAGCCAGCGAATAGACCCCATCAAAGGCGATGGAGAACGAGCCTGAAAGGATGCCGAAGATGATGCCGAGCGCGGCAATCACGATGGTGGCCGCAATCGAAATGCGTAGAAACCCTTGTTCGTTCCACATCGCCACCTCCCGCACAGCCCACACGCCTCGCGCTCACTCTAGCGTGTCCGCGCCAATCGTGAAGGCATTCGAGACAATCGCCGACTACGGAGTGAACCGGATTTTCTATTCTTTGGATGGAGGTTCGCGCCCTGGAAGGACTGTCCGAAGGAGCTACAGACACTGGGGAGGAAGCCCCGGGGGCTTCCTGACAACCTCGTCGAATGGCAGGCCGCGATCGCGCCCTGCGGCAATCTCGCGATCATTGCCTGAACATCATGAGAACCGGGGCGATCTGCCCCGGCTCGACATTTAGAGGCATGGCCGGGCGCAGATTTCGGTTATTCCACATAGAAAGTCATGTTGCCATTGCGTGCTCGCGTCACCCACTCAATATCATTTGGCGTGAGCTTTTTGGCCTTGAGCTGCGCCACAAGCCATTTGTTCGACCGAATTGCGGCTCTGATGGCTGCGACATGCTCCGCACTCCCTGCTCGAGGGTGTGCGCCAGTCTCTGAAAAATCTGCGATTCTGTAGCTTACAATCGTGAACCTTTTGCTATGATAGGTGCGCACCGCCTCAGGCAAATTCTCACTCCAGTTCATTCTTCGGTATTCGCGTCGATCCTGCTGGGCTTGAACCGGAACGATGCCGGCAGCAGTCAATGCGACAATCCCAATGATCATGGCCATTTTCATCGTTCTAACTCCCAAGAACAAAATGATCCTCAGTCGCAAGATATCTTATGCCCAAGAGCCTCGCATTGAGTGTGATCAATAGTGTTCGAACAAACACCCTGAATAGTTATGTGATTACGGACACCTTCCTCTTACAATGAGGCAAGGTGGCCGACTGACAATCCAGTTTCAGCGAGGTATGTAAGGGAGACGGGCTGCGCCAGATCGTCGACCGGGGTGATCCTGATCCGGAACGTGCGCAACGCTCGTCGACTACGCATTGAACCGGATTGCGGCGCCAAGTCTTTGGAGGGAAGATCGCGCTGGGCAATGGCGGTCCAATGGAGCCATGAGCACCGGCCTTCGCGGGAGGAGACTTCATGACAACTCCGAATGGCAAGAGCCTCGGACTGGCCGCCTGTACTGCCATCGTGGTCGGAAACATGGTGGGTTCGGGTTTCTATCTCTCGCCGGCCGCAGTAGCGCCCTATGGCAATCTCGCTATCGTCGTCTGGATCGTCATGGGAGCCGGCGCGATCTGTCTCGGCCTCACATTCGCGCGGCTTGCCAGTCTCGTGCCGGCTGTCGGTGGCCCCTACGCCTACACACGGCTGGCCTACGGCGATTTTGCCGGCTTCCTCATTGCCTGGGGCTACTGGATTTCCATTTGGACATCGCTTCCCGTTATCGCCATCGCCTTCGCCGGCGTGATGATCGATCTCGTTCCCGCTTTTGCCAACCGCCTCGCAGCGACATTGCTGACGCTTGGGGTGATATGGACGATCGTGCTGGTCAATCTTCGCGGCGTTCATGCGGCGGCCCTGTTTGCGCAGGTTACCACCTATGCAAAGCTCATGCCCTTTGGCGCTGTCGCTATCATCGGTCTTCTCTTCATCGACACCTCCCATTTCGCGGAGTTCAACCCCAGCGGGCAGCCGCTGCTAAAGTCGGTCGCGGCCTTGGCGCCGCTGACCATGTTTGCTTATCTCGGGCTGGAATCAGCAACAGTTCCCGCTGGCGATGTTCGGGACGCTAGACGAACCATTCCCCGTTCGACCGTTCTCGGAATTTCCATCGCTGCGGCTCTTTATGTGCTGGGCACCATCGTCGTCCTTGGTGTCGTGCCCCACGAACAGCTCGTGCATTCCGTCGCGCCGTTTTCCGAAGCTGCGGGGATCATGTGGGGGCGCGGCGGAGAACTCGCAATATCGGTCGCAGTCTTGCTGTCATCGATCGGCGCCCTGAACGGCTGGACGCTGCTGATGGGCCAGGTTCCGATGGCTGCTGCCCGGGACGGGCTCTTCCCTCCCCTGTTCGCACGGCTCTCGAGCCGGGGCGTCCCGGCGGTTGGCATGATTGTCTCGGCATCATTTGCGACCATGCTGGTGCTCGTTCAAGCTTTCGGGTCGGAGGGTTTTGCTGCGGTCTATCGGCTCATGGTCGGGCTGAGCACCATGACTGCCGTCGTCCCCTATGCCTTCTGCTCGCTGGCCGGAAGCCTTGTAGCTGCCGGTGTGACCAAGGAGCGGCGAATGCCGCGCGTCACCGCAATCGAGCTCATCGCCTTCATTTTCGCGATATTCACGCTCTATGGGTCCGGCGCCGAGCCGGTCCTCTATGGTCTCGTCCTGCTCATGCTTGGGATACCGGTTTACGTCTGGCAAAGAAGAAACACGTCCGCCATGCAGGTGGACAGTGAAGAAACGGCAGCGGGTGCTGCAACACACCCGGCCGTATCCTGACAATTTCACATTGAAACGTGCGCCGCCCTCAAGCGTACCAGCTCAGGCCGGTGAAACCACTGCTGATGATCGTTCCGCGCTCGCCGCGCACCATGGCAGCTATATCCACCAGGGCGCCAATTGCCGTGCTCTTTCCGCTGGCCTGAGCAAAATGGCAGGCGGCATCGACCTTCGGGCCCATCGAACCGGCCGGGAAGGAAAATTGCCTGAGATCGTCAGGCCGGGCTTTATGGATGGACTTCTGAGACGGCTTGCCCCAGTCCGTGCAGACGGCCTGGGCGTCTGTTGCCAGGATGAGGAGGTCGGCATCAAGTTCGCGCGCCAGAAGTTCTGAGCACAAATCCTTGTCGATCACGGCTTCGACGCCGATGAGCTTCCGGTCGCTGCCTTTTTCGTACATCGTCGGGATACCACCGCCGCCGGCACAAATGACGATCGTCCGCTGCTCCAGCAGCCACCGCACCGGACGGACCTCAAAGATGCGCTTCGGCAGCGGTGATGCGACGACACGCCGCCACTTTTCACCATCCTGCTTGAACACCCAGCCCTTCTCCGTGCGGATGCGCTCGGCATCCGCCTTCTCATAGATCGGGCCGACGAACTTGGTCGGGTTGCTGAAGCCCGGATCGTCGGCATCGACCTCGACCATCGTCAGAAGCGTTGCCAGTGGCTGCTCGAACGGCAGCAAATTGCCGAGTTCCTGCTCCAGCATGTAGCCGATCATGCCCTCGGTTTCCGCCCCCAGCACATCGAGCGGATAGGCCTCGTCGGGCTTGTAGGCCGCGCCCTGAAGCGCGAGCAGCCCGACCTGAGGCCCGTTGCCGTGGGTTATGATCAACTCATGTTCGGCCGCCAACGGCGCGATCGCTTCCGCAGCGATGCGCGCATTCCGCCGCTGAACATCCGCGGTCATGGCCTCTCCACGCCGGAGAAGAGCATTGCCGCCAAGCGCAATAACCACACGCATTTTAGTCTCCCAGAGTGGCGACAAGCAGCGCCTTGATGGTGTGCAGGCGGTTTTCGGCCTGCTCGAAGGCGATATTGGCTTCGGACTCGAAGACGTCATTGGTCACTTCGAGGCCGTTGCTCATGCCGTAATCCTCGGCAATCTGCTTGCCCAATGTCGTCTCGGTATCGTGGTATGCCGGCAGGCAATGCATGAACTTCGTCTGAAAGTTGCCCGTTGCCTTCATCAAAGCGTCGTTGACCTGGTAAGGCGTCAACAATTTGATGCGTTCGCGCCAGACGTCCTTTGGCTCGCCCATCGAGACCCAGACATCCGTGTGAATGAAATCGACACCTTGCACGGCCTCCTTGGGGTCGTCGGTAACGAGCAGGCGCGCACCGGATTTCTCCTTCAGGTCCTCGGCGATTTTCATGTACTCCCGGGACGGCCAGAGCGATTTCGGGCCGCAGATGCGCACATCCATTCCCACCAGGCACCCGACGATCAGCAGCGAGTGCCCCATGTTCGAGCGCGTGTCGCCCACATAGGCATACTTGATGTCCGCAATCGGCTTGTCGCTGTGCTCGCGCATGGTCATCACGTCGGCCAGCATCTGCGTTGGATGGTATTCATCCGTCAGACCGTTATAGACCGGCACGCCTGCAAAACGGGCGAGTGTCTCCACGCCCTGCTGCGCAGCTCCGCGATATTCGATGGCATCAAACATGCGGCCGAGAACGCGGGCAGTGTCCTTGAAGGATTCCTTGTGCCCGATCTGCGAACCGGACGGATCAAGATAGGTCACGTTGGCGCCCTGATCCGAACAGGCAACTTCGAAGGCGCATCTGGTGCGCGTGGAGGTTTTCTCGAAGATCAGGCAAATTTCCTTGCCTTTCAGGTGCTCTTGCTCAGTGCGTGCATATTTGGCGCGCTTGAGGTCGCGGGCGAGATCGAGAAGGTATCGGAATTCCCGCGGGGTGTAGTCCTGCACGGTCAGAAGTGAACGATTGCGCAGATTGAAGCTCATTGTCTTGCTCCGTCGAGGCTGTTTCGTGGATGCGATGTGTTAGTATGCGGGGTCGCGCCATATCGGGCATGTCATGCAGTGCCCGCCGCCGCGGCCGCGGCCGAGTTCGGAGCCGCGAATGGTGATGACCTCAACGCCTGCTTTGCGCAGAAGCGTATTCGTGTACGTGTTGCGGTCGTAAGCGACGACCACGCCGGGCTCGAGCGCAACGACATTGTTGCCGTCGTCCCATTGTTCTCGTTCGGCCTGATAGGAATTGCCGCCGGTCTCGACAATGCGCAGTTTCGGCAAATCTAGCGCTTCGCTGACGACATCGAGCATGGGGCGATTTTCGGGATGGATCTCGAATGTGCCCTCGTCATCCTTGGGATACATGCTGTAGCAGCGGATCTGATCGACAACCTCGGCAAACAGCGTAACGACATCGCGATCGCAGAAACTGAAAACGGTATCGAGATGCATTGCCGCGCGGCTCTTCGGCATCAGACAGGCGATCACCCGCTTTACGGCATTGCCCCTGAACAGGGCCTGCGCCACCTGACCGACTGCCTGATAGGTGGTGCGCTCGCCCATGCCGATTAGGACAGTGCCGTTCCCAATCGGCATGACGTCGCCACCCTCCATGGAGGCATTGGCAAACTGGCCGTCTGAATCACCCCACCAGATCCGGAAATCGCTCCCGAGAAAGATCGGGTGAAACTTGTAGATCGCGCGCTGGATCAGCGTCTCGGCGCGTCTTGCTGGCCAGAACATCGGGTTGCAGGTCACACCGCCGTAAATCCAGCAGGACGGGTCACGCTGGAACAAGGTATTGGGAATCGGCGGGATGACAAACTCCGTTTCCTGCAAGGCGCTGAGCATCAGCGACTTTGCCTTGACATCCGGCAGGTCGGAAATCGCGATCCCGCCGATCATAAATGCGGCAAGCTGCGTGGCCGGCATTTCGTCAAGCCATGGCCGCATCGCCTCGGCGATCTGCGAGCCGAGCACATTCGGGGTGATGCGCCGATCCAATATGAAGTCTCGCGCCTGCTTGTTAGCGAGCGCCTGACCGAGCATATCGTGGAGTTCTAGAACCTCGACACCTCTCTCCTGCATTTTCAGGACAAAATCATAATGATCCTTCTGTGCCTCATGGACCCATAGGACGTCGTCAAAAAGCAGATCATGGCAGTTTGCAGGCGTCAGCCGCTGATGTGCCAGAGACGGTCTGCACACCATGACGGTTCTCAGCTTTCCAACCTCGGAATGAACACCAAAACCACGCATGCGGTCCTCCCCGGTCTTCGTATAGCGGCCGCGCCGCCGGCTCTTTGAACACAATCAAACGATTTTGGCCGGTCATGTCATTGATCGCAGACAAGGTGCGCTGCAGCATCCTGCGATTGGGCACATTCAATGGAGGCGTGAAACTTCGCCTCGATGGATCTGCCATATGCGCCAATGGGTGGGGTGGACTTCCAGTCGTTCACCGGTCATGGCATTCGCCCAACCATCAGGCAGGCGCCGACATGGAAAAATCAGGGCATCAACGCCTTGATCGCCGATGACGGCGAGTTCTATATCCTCTTCGAATGGAGCTTCGACAATCAACCGCCACATCACCGAATCCTCCACGACGATGCACCAGCATCAATTGGATAGAACATCCTCTCGGCTTGCCAGCACTCGGCCGACGTGCTTACTCCTCAAGCGCTTCGCACTTGTCGCGACTACGCTTGCCTGTCCCAACTCGGCGATGAGGCGATCAATGGCGATTTCACGTGGGGAAAAACATCCTGTCAGTGCGACAATCGCTCATCCTATATAGAAAGTCAGATTGCCATTACGGGTCTGTGTCACCCATTCGATGACTTCAGACGCCAGTTTCTTTGGCTTTCAGTTTGAACCAGCCACTTGTTGGAACGGGCGGCCGCCCATTTGCCTGCCATAGTAGCGGAACAATCACGCCCGGGCATTGCGCCGGATCAATGGAGATGAGGAAGCCCGAAATATCGCGAGCTTCTCGCTGGGGGGCGCAAGACGACAATAGAGCCTACGCGATGCTACACCGCTCATCCGTTCAAAGGTGGTAATCTTGCATCATTATCGACGAGCAAAACGGTCCAGCGACTGCATAACTTCTCGGATGAGCGCAGGAGACCATCATGTCCATCAAGATGGAAACGCCGCATGTTGCAGAGTACGGTCCTGACGTTTCAACTATGGTCGAAGGGGACTCGTTCATACTAGGGCGCAGCCAACCTTCACGCGTGCTCCGCGAGGAAGATGAAGCGCCCAGGATGGACTGGATCCGGAAGCTCTACGAACACATGCCGGATGCGGTGTTTTTTATCACCGACAGCCATCATATTTCGGCCTGCAACAAAACGGCAGTCGCCCTGTTTGGCTATGACGAAAGCGAATTGGTCGGCCACAAGATCGACTTCGTCTGGCACTCGACACCAGATGTTGAACTAAGAGGACGCTGGGCAGACCAAGGCGCAGTGCGCGCCGGTCTTGCCATCACCAAAGGCGGCGCTCAATTCCCGACTGCCCTTACAATCATCAGGGGGCAGGATGCAAAGGAGGGCTTCACTGCAGCGATTTTTGAGGACTTCCGCGCCGAGCGCGAGACATTGCTGCAGGTTCAGGAGCTTCAATGCGAGATTGCACGCCTCGCAAGAATAACTGCACTAGGCGAAATGGCATCGACCCTTGCCCATGAGCTTTCACAACCGCTCTCGTCAATCGCTGCTTATTCGCAGGGATGCAGACGCCTTGTCATGAATGATCACCGTCGATGCGGCGAGAAGCTTCGCGAAGCCCTATCGGACATTACGCAAGATGCTCTGTGGGCAGGAACGATCGTCCAGAACATAAGAGACTTGGTAAAGCCCGGCGCTGGCGCAAGAAAACGGGAAGCGATGCACGAGTTGATCCATGAGGCGACCACACTCGCGTTCGTCGGATCACAGCGCAAGGGGCTCCATGCGGATCTCCGCCTCGAAGCGGCGTGGGACACGGTCATTGTCGACCGTGTCCAGATCGTGCAGGTGTTGACAAACCTTGTTCGCAATGCCCTGGAGGCAACTGACGATGTCGATCAGCCCCATATTGCGATCCGAACCAAATCCGACACATCTTCTCATCTCGTTGTCGAAGTGTCTGACAACGGCTGCGGTATTGCAGCCGAGATCGAGGAGGCATTGTTCCGTCCCTTCGTGACCAGTAAACCGCGCGGCCTCGGCATGGGGCTGGCCTTGTCCAAGCGCATTGTCGAAGCCCATGGAGGCCGCATAACAGCGCGCAAGGGGATGGATTGCGGTTCGATGCTCTGTTTCTCGCTTCCGCTGGCGGAGATCTAAACCGATGGCAAACGACCTCACGATCCATCTCGTTGACGACGAGGAGTCGCTCAGACGGTCGGTGACATTCCTATTGGTATCGGCAGGTTTTGCCGTTCGCGCGCATAGCTGCGCAAAGGCGTTTCTCGAACTTCTGCCCCTTTCCGGGAGGAACTGCCTTGTTACCGACCTCCGCATGCCGCATATCGACGGCATCGAACTGCTCCACCGCTTGCACGATTTCAACACGGACGTTCCGACGATCGTTATCACCGGCCAGGGCGACGTTGCCACAGCCGTTCTGGCGATGAAGGCCGGAGCATCAGACTTCCTGGAAAAACCTCTCAAAGAAGAAGCGTTGATGGCAGCCATCAACGGAGCGATGGGACAAAGACGTCCCGGCAGGGCGATTGCCGATCCCGAAAGTGTGGCGGCACGACTTCGTCAACTCACGGACCGCGAACACCAAGTCCTCATCGGCGTGCTTGACGGCCTGCAGAACAAGATGATCGCCTATCATCTAGGCATCAGTTCGCGGACGGTGGAAGTCCACCGTGCCAATGTGATGGCAAAAATGGGCGCGCGCAACCTGACGGAGCTCATGTGGATGGCCATTACTATTGACGCGACCAGACAGCGATCTGAAATCGAGAGGGGCGTGCCCGCCGGCCACATAATGCCCCACCTTCGCTGATCGGAAAGCAATCCTTGCAAGCAAAGACATGTAGGATATGATGCGTTAGAAGATGCTTAAATAATAGCGCGATCTTGTCGTGGGGGCGGGTCATGGGAAGCGCAAAGGTCAACACTTTCCGCAGTTTTGAGCCGACAGCAGACGAAATCTGCCTGCAAGTCGAGCGCATCCTCATGAGCGAGGAATTTCACACCCCGAAACGGGGGCGAAATTTCCTGGAATTTGTCGTCAACGAGACACTTGCGGGTCGATCGGGGTTTTTGAAGGCCTTTACGATAGCAAATATGGTTTTCGGCCGGGAAGCATCATTCGATCCGCAAAACGATCCGGTCGTCCGGATCGAGGCCGGCCGAATAAGAAAAGCCCTCGAGCGCTACTACCTTGTCGCGGGCCAAGCGGACGAGGTCATCATTACCCTGCCGAAAGGCGGATATGTTCCCCGTTTCGAATATGCTCAGGATGCGCTCGACCCCGTATCTGAGCCCGTATCTGAGAAAGCGCTGGAAAAATCGCCGGCCGGGGGACTGGATGATCAAGACGATCCGCGTCCGGACATAGGTCGCAGAGCGAGGCCAGTCGCTCTTGGCCTTGGAGCCACTCTCGTCACCGTTCTTGCGCTTCTGCTCCTCGCTCTTGCTGGCGCACTTTCGGTTTCGCGGAATGTCTCAACCCGGGCACCGCCGCCGGGATCCGCGCAACCAAAAGTGGTTGTCGATTTTTTTGCCGAGAGCGGCCTCATTGGCGCCGGTTCGGACATCGCGCGTGGCCTGAGGGACGACGTCATCGGCCAACTCGCTCAGTTTGATGACATCGTCGTGGTTACTGGCTCGATACGCGGCGAAGCTGCTGACGGCGCCGCCTATGCGCTCCAGGGCAATGTCCAGCTCGATGGCAGCAGGATGCGCGCCGCTGCGAGGTTGGTGCGTCAATCCGATGGTGCCGTCATATGGGCCGACAATTATGATGCTAATCTCGATGTTCAAAACAAGCTTGTGATTCAAGCCGATGTCGCCGGGAAAATCGCCAGCGCGATTGCACAGCCCTATGGCGCTATCTTCCAAGCCGATAAGGAAACGATCGCCAGGCCTGCGGAGAATGGCGGCTCGGACGCCTATGCCTGCACCTTGATCTATTACAGCTACCGGCAGACCATGACTGAACAAAGCCATCGGAAAACACGCGAATGCCTGCAACAGACAATCCAGCGCTTTCCCGATAACGCATCCTCTTGGGCCCTCCTGTCCATGGTCTATCTTGACGAGATACGTTTTCGCTACAAACTCGGCACGCCAGCTTCAGCCCAGCCCCTCGAACTGGCGATTGCTGCGGCGGAACGGGCAATATCGCTGGCGCCCGGCAATCCGCGCGTGCTTCGGGCCCAGATGCTGGTGAGCTTCTTCAGAGGGGATATCGGGAAGGCGCTGACGGCCGGGACCTCTGCCTATGCCGCAAATCCAGACGATGTCGAAGTAGCAGGCGAATACGGCTCCCGCCTTGCGATGTCAGGAAAATGGCAATCAGGTTGCGAATTGCTGTCGATCGCTCTCAGCAGGAACGCCGGACCTAAAGGCTTTTATGAGGTCGGCATGGCATTATGCGCCTTCATGAGAGGCGATATCGAAGCGGCGGAGCAGTGGTCGCGACGGTCCGATCTCGATGGCAACCCCATGCACCATCTCTTGCTGCTGTCCATTCTCGGGACCGCCGGAAAGACGAATGAAGCCAGACTGGAACGGGAATGGCTCAACACCCACGCGCCCGAAATGATGGGCAATGTCCGTGCGGAGGTCTCTCTGCGTTTGCAAAGACCGGAAGACCAGGAGCTGTTCCTCAACGGCCTGCGCGCCGCGGGAATGGTCATTCCTCCTGTCAACACGCCAAGATAGTTACGGGTCAGGGCCCTGCGTCGCCAAGCTTGCCAAATTTTGAAATCTCCATCGCGATTTGCACGGCGATGTCGTCCTCGACATCGAGAATGGTCTGGCCACTCAGATCGCGATCATATTGATTTGCCCAGACGACTACCCCGTCGGCGCCGTCGATCAGGCGGATATGCAGATGCACGATCGTGCTTTCGACAAGCGCACTTCCTTGCAGGTTGAAATGCGGTCCGCTCGTTACCGCGCCGGAGCGGCCTGGAGTAAGCACGACCAGGTTTTGCACCTCCATGAGTTTTGCAATCAGCTGATCGCCCAGTCCCTTTGCAAAATTAGCTGTCTGCACCGTGCCGTCGAGGGCGACGAGGGGGTCGACAGTAATCCTGATCCTGTTCGTCGGCGTTGAGGCAACAGGGGTCCGGGTCGCTTGCGGTGGTGATAGGTAGGATTCGAGTGGACGAATGAGGGCTAAGATCGCCATTGCCCCGAATAGCGCAGGGACACCAATCGGCAGCAGAAGATGGCGATAGGTCGTCGGCCCCTGCTGCCCAGTCTGGCTTTGTAGATTTTCGTGATCTTGCGAAGCGGCCACTTGGCTAGCAATCGACGTGTTTTCGCCGCTCGAAAACTGCGTTGCGTAGCCTCCTTTGGGAATTGTGATCCTTATCGGGTCGTTGCTTCCACACACGAGGTAATATCGCTCGAGTGCGCGGCGGATACGGCCGGCCTCTATGCGCACGACCGGATCATTCTGGGCATCGAAGGACGCGTCGCGTCCGAAAACGACCTGCGCGATCATATAGGCCTTGAGCCGTTCGCTGTGCCCTTCAAGCGTCTCTTCAACAATATACTGTAGAAAGCGACGCCCGCGCTCGGGAGCATGGAATTGCGGGCTGGCGAGTATACGTTCTAGCTGCTCGCGCACACTTGCCGGATCTTGAGATAAGTCGCTTTCCCCTCCCTCTTCCGATGCCATAAGACCTCCCACGACATTTTCGTGTCGCTCTCCCCAAAGGGCGAAAGTCTTATACACCGCAGAGTAATCCGGGGCTTCCGTAGCAATACGTAAGGGGTATCTCGAATATCGGGTCGCGCGGCAATTGCTTATGCTCCGATGCGGATAGGGGCGACGCCGATGCTTCAAAATCACGCAATAAATTACACGACTGCTCGAGGCCACCGGTATGGGGGCGCAGCCGCTACAACCAAGGATCAGTCGATTAGGCTCAAGGCCGATGAGACGATCTACAGCGAAGGCGAACACGCGCTTACGATCTACCACGTAGAAGCGGGCGCTGTGCGGATCTACAGACTGACGGCCGCCGGACAGAGATACATTCTGTCGTTTTACGGAAAGGGCGAATGGTTCGGGCTTGAAACGGGCGATATACGCACCGATTTTGCCGAAGCCGTCTGCGAAACCTGCGTCACGCCCTTTCGCGCCAATCATGACGCCGTCGCTCCCATCGATCTTCTGCACATTGCCTTGACTAATCTTGCCAAGGCGCAACACAAACAACTCGTCATCACCGAGCAGAGCGCACTGAAGCGCGTCGCGGCCTTTGTCTGCGAAATGGCCGACCGTCATCCGGGCGATTGCGAATTTGACATGATGATTTCCCGCAGCGATATCGCCGACTATCTTGGACTGACAGTCGAAACCGTTGCCCGCTGTTTCACGAAGCTCCGCGAAAAACGTATCCTTTGCCTGAACGGCAAACTGCAACGCATCGTTCGCCTTCTCGATCGCGATGCGCTGATCAGCCTCACGATCTAACGGCAAAGCATTCGCAGGTTCGATCTCAGAAAGAAGGACTTTGACGATGACGCATACATCTCGCCGGAAATCAGGCACATCGGGCAAAATGCTCTATGCGGGCTTGATATCGTTGGCCTTTCCCATGACGGCAGTTGTGGCGCAAGACAATCCGTTTGATCAGTTCCCCGTGGTTATCCAGTGCAAATACCACGAAACCTTTCACGCCTTTTATCTGTCGCGTGTGTCTAAAGATGGAACTGCAACCTATTCTGCATCCGACCGGATCGCCGGCACCATCACGATCGACGGCAAGGCAAAGGCAATAGGCGCTGAAGGCGGAGGCAGTTGCGTCGGCAAAACCTTGTCAGAGCTTCGCGCATCGCACCAGGCCTACGACCTGAAACGCTAGGGCATCGAATTGAAATAAGAGATCCAGAGGATCTTTCGCATCCTGGCAAGGCTGACGCCTGCAATCGCTGCGTCCTCGGACTCGATCGCGGTGGTCGGGCCGGAGCAGACGACGATTAGTTCAACCCTGAGCTTCATAAAAGTTTCTTGAACGCCTCGATGCGGTGAAGCCCGGCGACTTATATGAAAAAATCCAAACCTCCGGCGTCGCGCTCCTCGACCGTCCGACGGACGCCGTCCTCAGCATCGGGCAGTAGGGTGCGCCTCAGCATCACGGGTTTGCACCGGCCTAACGTGACTTACCCGGCAAATGAATGTTTGCCATTTCTTGTTTTGCAGTGCACAATATTTGCTGCTAACAGGGACGTGAGCCGTTGAGAATTTGCATCTACAAATCAGATGAAGTTCCTGAAGTAACGCTGTTCTTACGAGAAGGCGTACCGGTGCCCGCACATCCGAAAAGCCAAAAGTGGCGGCACATAAAAGCAGTCGTTGGCGAAGAGGTAAGGGCGGACCTTCTGACGCAAATCGAGATCGGCAACGGATGTCTTTTTGTCAAGCTTGGGGCATCCCCGAAGCATTGATCTAGGCTGCTGGAGTTGAACGCTGTTCGGCCGCCATGTAAACATGCTCGCTCATTATCGTCCCCCGCTAGATCACCAATCGGCTGTCCTCAAGCAGCGCGCCGATAGCGGCGTGCATATCGCCCTTGAATAGGCCGATCACCTGCTTACGCTCATCGTCCTCCCACGGCTTCGCTGATCGGCGGCTCGCGCACTTCCGCACTCCATATCTGAGTTTTCAGATTGGCAGCCGCCCCGCCGATGTTCTTATTATGTTCTCATAATTCAATAATCAATCTGGGTGAATTGCTTTTTAAGGCTTTGCTGATGAACTGCCATCATGACAAAGCCGCCCCGCAAGCCGTCCGAGCCGCTGCTCGGTGAAGCCTACGAGCAGCTCCGCAGCCGACCGCGTCGGCGGCGAGATCCCGCTCAGCCTAATCTTCCTCACGATCCTATGCCGGCGCGTATCGCACCGCCTCGGCCGTCACGGAAGACAGGGTTTCAGATGACAGACGACCTGGAATTGAAGCAGGCCGAAGGTCAGCAATACCCGCAGGAGACGACCGACCGGGACATGGCTGCTGGCAACTACCTCAATACGGCGATCTTGCTGGGGATCCTGTTTATTGCAATCGTCTTCAGGTTCCACAAGATCACCTTGCCGCTGGTCGACGGGTTCAGCTGGCGCGAGATAAGCACTGCAATGATGGCCGACAATTTCCAGCAGCGCAGCTGGAACATCTTCTTTCCGGAACTCAGTTGGACCGGGCCCGGGCCAAGCTATCAGGGCCGCGAGTTCCAGATCGTCAGCTATCTCACAGCCCTGCTCTACCAACTCTTCGGTTGGCACGACTGGTTCGGCCGCATGGTTGCGGCCTCCTTCGGTCTCGTGACGGTGTTTTCGTTGCACAGGCTAACGGCCCTCTGCTGGGACGAGATGCGTGCCCACGCGGCGGCACTTGCCTACGCGCTGATGCCGGCGGCAATCATGATCGACAGCTCGTTTCTTCCCGATCCCGCGATGCTGGCCTTAGTGACCCTTGGCGTCTGGCTGTTCGCCAAATACTGGGCCGGCGGCAGCGGCTGGCTCTTGCCGCTCGCCACGGTCAGCTTCTCGCTCGGTGTGCTGTCAAAGCCACCAGGCATCGCTGCCGGTGCCGTCATCTTCTATCTGATGGTCTGCTGGATTCTGGAGAAGAAGCGAAAGCAGGCGACCTGGGTCTTCCTGTCGGGGCTTTTGAGCCTGGCCATCATCGGCGCTTATTTCAGCTGGGCGATTTATCTCGGCCGCAGCTATCCGCCGTTTCATGTCGCCGGCAGCGGCGGCTATATCTGGGATTACGGCTTCTGGACATATGTCAGGGACAGGTTCTACTTCAAATCCGTGTGGAACACCTCGGTCTTGTGGTTCTACGGCTATCCGTTCATGGTGCTGCTCGCGGTCGGCTTGTGGATGCCGGCCAGCCTCGCCGAAGACCCGAAGCAACGCACCCTTTCGGCCATTCCCTATGTGTGGCTGGCTGCCGCCCTAATCATCTATCTGGCAGCGGCGGGCGAAATCACCAGCAATGTGTGGAATCTCCACATCTTCCATGTGCCGGTCGCGATGTTCTGCGGTCGCGGCGCGCTTCTTCTGGCAACGCTTGCATCGAGAACCATTCTAACGCCGGCGGTGGTGCTTCGCTCGATCTGCATCGTGGCTCTCACGCTTGCCTGGTCGACCTTGCCGCTCGTCAGGACAATGAAGAAGCCGATCGCCATGAATGGCAAGCTGCTTGGCGAGGAACTGGCGCGGTTGGCGCAACCGGGCGATCTCGTCGTCGCCATCGCCCCCGAGGTCGGCGATCCCGTCGCAGTCTACTACAGCAGGGCGCGCGGCTGGGTATTCCCGCCTGGCGGAGGCGATGCGGAATGGTCGAAATTCGTCGCGGATGACGCCACTGCGATCGCGCAGCTCGAGGAACTGCGCGCGCAGGGCGCGGACCTGTTCGGCGTGGCCAAGAACGCCACCGACAAGCAGGACCTGCTGTTCGTCGAGCATCATGATGGGGTTGTCGACTATCTCGACAAGACCGCAACCAAGCTTGTGGATTCGGCTGATTTACTGATCTACAGGATCACCCGCCCATGAGAGCCGCGACAGGCTGGGGCCGTGGGCCTTGCCTTCCCTCGGAAAAGGAACCGCCAAATCGCGCCGGTCGTCCGCCACACAGACTATTGGCCGCATGAACTCGCCCTAATCCGTCGGACACGCTCTGGGTTGTTCACCGCTGACGATCTTTGGGAAAGCGCGCTTAAACTAATTTAGCGAAAAACTTCCTGCCCATGTAAGCACGGACAGGTTTATCGAAGTGGGTGAATAGAAAATGTGCTGCAGCAATAGCAGCTAAGAGCGTGCCGCTCACCGTGATTGCCAATGGTATGACACCATCGCTAGCGCTTTGGAACTGAGCGCCAAGTCGAATAATAGGCTGGTGAATAGCGTAGAGCGGATAAGACAACAATCCGAAGTATGCCGCGAGTGGCCGCTCCTCGTTGGGCGGAACTGCAGCTGCCAGAGCGACAACGACTGGAATTATAATAGTGATACAGAAAAAATCGTATAACCCCCTGGGGACGGAAAAGGGAAGGAATAGAACCACGATCAGGATAAAAAGCGGAATCTGAGGCGGGACCCTCCCGACGCGATGATTGATGTTCCAGCGAAAAATCAGAACACCGGCAAAAAATGAAAAACCGACTCTGACAAAACCTTCAAGGAATGTTCGCCAGTTCGAAAATCCAACTGGACCAATTGTCCCCTCGATGCCGACAATTTGGAAAAGCGCGACCGCGAAGAATGCGAGAAACGCGACATCGCCCCATAAACGAATTTTACGGCGAGCGGCCGATCCGTAAACGACGCTGGCGACCATTTCAAAGCAGAGTGACCAGAGTGGGCTGTTAATCGAGAACGCTTCTTGCCCCGCCAGTAGTCCCAAGGGCAGGAGAAGTAATGCACCCACGGTAAGAATTGGGATGTCGTGGAGAGAAATATGCGGTTCTGAAGCAAATACCGCCGCAAGAACGCCTACGGCAACACCGACCACGATCATGGGATAGAGGCGCGCCAGGCGCTTCAGGAAAAATGCACTGCTCCGCAAACCACCGGACCTTAGTTTTTGGTCATACCCGTTTGCGAGAACAAAACCGCTAAGGCAAAAAAAGAAATCCACGGCGAGATAGGCGTAAGAGCCAAGGCTGAAACCGAAGATCTGGCTCGCATGCAAGAGGACAACGGATAGCGCAGCTACCCCTCGAAGTTCGTCCAGAAACGCAATGTGGTTCGTCAATTTACCGGCCCTGCTACCGGAGGTCACATTGCCAAGTCTTCGTTTGCAACCGATTAACGGATGACCTGTTTTCTGGCTGACGGCTTGCATGCATAGCAGCCGCGGAGGTGAAAGACGCTAACAACAACGGGACGAACGCCGCACTCGATGACGGTGCCGCCGCACGGATAAAGCGCGAAGCATAGGCTAGGTTAAGCGCCTAGGCAGCGGCCTCGTATCCCGCGCTGTGGAATGCCTTACCATCGTCGCACCACGACCGGATCAATGTTGATCCGGTCGCAGAATCACAGTGCGGTCTATTTCCTGGATGCAGCGTCTTCAATGACCTTCGCGACTTTATCGGGATGAGAGACCATCACGACGTGAGACGCGCCTTTAACCACAACCGTCTCTTTCGAGCCCGCCCGCTCCGCCATCCATGCGAGCGCTGCCGGCGGTATGTTCTTATCCGCGTCACCATAGACGAACCAAGACGGGATCTTCCTCCAGCTCGCCGCAGTCGAGGCCTCGCCAAGAGCCTTATCAGTGATGGGGCGCTGTGTTGCGGCCATCAGCTTGCCCTCCGCCTTGGATACATCTGCAGCGAATTGATCGTGAAACGCGCTCTGCTTGATGTACAGATCCTTTACTCCACCATCCAACGGGACCGGCTCGCCAAGGGTCTGTGCGAGCGTGCTTCCCGGAAACTTACCTGAAAGCGCAACGGCGGTTTCTCCGACATCAGGCGCGAAGGCCGCGACGAAGACGAGCGATTTGACGTTGGCGCTGTCTGCTGCTGCCTCATTGATGACTGAGCCACCGTAGGAGTGACCGACGAGAACAACGTCCGTCTTCAGTCCCGCCACCACTTTGCGCACGTAATCGCCATCCGACGTCACGCTTCGAAGCGGATTAGCAACCGCCACCACCGGATATCCATCCTTTTCCAAACGTGTAATTACGCCATTCCAGCTGGAGGCGTCGGCGAATGCGCCATGCACAAGGACGACCGTCGGCTTCTCAGCCGCGTAGGCATTCAAAAAGCTTCCCGCAGTGATTGCGGCGGCGGCGACAAACATCTTCAACATAGCTTAACTCCTTTTGTATCGCGTACGATTATTTAATGCACAATCTTTTAGAAAGCAAGTCTTGGAATCCCGTTCACCTCGATTTGAAGATTGCGATGAGCCTTTGAGGTCGCGCTCATTGCTTAGACCAGGCCCGACAACTATGCCGGCCTATTGCCACATCCGGCTCGAACTCGACAAAACTCTTGCGATTCCGCCGGGCCTGGCCACTTGTCGTATTCAAAGGCGCCAGGGCTCTAATTGCAGCCAGGCGAAAGTTCAGTGGCAGATCCGTTAATCCCCTGCCGGGCGGGAGAGAAGCCGCACAGCCTACTCCCCCATCGATTGGTAGAGCCAGTCGGATAGCTTTTCGGTCGCCACCCGCGCACCTGCCTCAGGAAGCAGCGCGTCTTCAGTCAATTCAACACCGAAATACGATGCGGATGGATCCGTCACCACCTGCCGCTCATCCTCATTCGCGGTGAGATAGATCCGGGCGATTTCGTCGATACCGAATTGTTCCGGGCCGCTGATTTCGGCGATATCGTCCAACGGCGCTCCGACTGCCAATTCCGCCAGCAATGCGGCGACGTCGCTCGCTGCGACCGGCCTCATGAACGCCGGGGGCAATCGAAACACATCGCCATCAGCACCGGTATCGATCAATCCGCTGATGAACTCGTAAAACTGTGTGGAGCGGAGAATAGTATAGGGTCGGCCTGAAGCCCTGATGAGATTTTCCTGCACCATTTTCGCGCGAAAATAATCGCTTTCCACGAGACGAGGCGTGCCGACAACAGAGAGTGCAAGATAGTGCCTGACGCCAGCCTCGGTCGCGGCCGCGAGCAAATTCTTCGTCGAAGCCTTGAAAAAATCCAGTGCAGCACGGTCGCCGAATGATGCGGCATTGGTCACATCGACAATGACGTCTGTTCCCGCCACGGCCGCTTCGAGACCCTTGCCCGAAACCGTATCGACACCCAGCGACAATGATGCGGCCATTACCTCGTGACCTGAGCGGCGCAAGTTTTCGCTGAGCCGCGTTCCGATAAGGCCGCTTGCTCCAACCACCGTGATTTTCATATCAGCATCCTCCATCGCATGCCGTCTTCCCAAAACCGCGGCACCCTTTCGGGCGACATGCATTATAGCGCCGAGTTGCGCGGCGCGAACGGCGACACAATGACCGGAAAGCCAGACCCCTTCCACTATGTAAGAGGTCTAGCGGTTTATCCTTGGGATATAGCGGAGCCATCCCGAAGGTTAGGAAGACCAATCGGCAAGACGGAACGACATGCCGGTCTTCGGTCGCGCGGAAAATTCCGACCCGGCGCGGCGGCTACATCCCGCGCAATGCATGGGTTTCCATGAGTTGCGGTTGCAATGTGGCGGGGTTACGGTTCGAATATGAGCCCGCCAGACCCGAAATTGAGAACAACGACAGTACGAAACGCTGACGATCCCCTGACTTTGTCTGTCCTGCAGGAACAGCTGATGATCAGCGTCTGGTCGCACCGCCCCCAACTCCTGCACCTGGGGCTTTTTATTGCGGCCTATGTGCTGGCCTGCGGATTCGCACAGTCGCTCGCGATTGTCCCTGGAACAGGTATTTCCATCTGGCCAGCGGCGGGGCTTTTCATCGCGACACTTGTCGTCGCATCCGGCTACAGCTGGCCTTGGTGGGTGCTGGGAGGCTGCCTGGCTGAATTGTTCAGCAATTTCCTGTGGTTCCACAGCCCCCTGCCTGCGGCTTTCCTGATCTACATCGGCAACGCCCTTGAAGCGGTTGCCGGGGCATGGCTCGTCAACCGGATCTTGACGCGGCCGGTTCGGTTGGAAACCTTGCAGGAAGTTCTCGCATTCGTCGTACTGGGGGCTGGGATTGCGCCCATCGTCAGCGCGACCGTGGGAAGTGCGACCCTGGCGTGGTTTGGCATACAATCGCAATCCTTCGTAACGGCTTGGCCTCTATGGTGGATCGGAGACGCCACCGGCGTCCTGATCGTAGCGCCGCTGGCACTGGTCGTGTTTCACAGCTGGCGTGGCAAGACCCGGCTCTCAGCCACGCAATGGGTGGAAGCTTGCGTCCTGGGACTGATCTTTCTCGGCGTTGCCGCTCTTTCTCTGAGCGGCTACCTCCCCTTCGCATACATCATCATGCCGCCTCTTCTTTGGGCCGCGGTTCGCTTCGAGTTCAAAGGCGCTGCCGTATCCTTGGCTCTCCTCGCCCTGATCACGGCGCTGTTCACGATAACAGGCACCAGCCAGTTTGCCGGCGATCCCGAATCCCAGAAGCACAAGCAGGTCATGCTGCAGCTTTTTCTGGCGATCTCGGCATTTTCGGCGCTCATCGTGGCCGCCATATCCCGGCAGCACCAATTGGCAGTGCTCACATTACGCCAAAGCCTGGAGACACTGCGCGACCGCGAGCGGGAACTCTCGCAGCTCGTAGACATGGTTCCGAGCCACGTCTGGCGTCTGACCCCCGACGGTGAGCCGACCTTCTTCAACAAACGGATGGTCGATTTTCTCGGCCTCGATGTGGCGGATTTCGACAAGCCCGGCATGAGCCGGCTGGAGGCCGTCCTGGAGGCCACCGTTCATCCCGAGGACGCGGCGGGGTTCGGAGATGCCCTTCGCCATAGCCTCGTTACCGGCGAGAGCTTCGCCATGCGGTATCGACTGCGCCGCGCCGACGGCCTCTATCGCTGGATGTCGAGCCGTGCCGAACCAATGCGGGATCAGTCGGGGCGCATCGTTCAGTGGTACGGTCTTTGTCACGACATCGACGATCAGGTTCATGCCGAAGAGGCTGTGCGTCGGAGCCAACAACAGCTTCAGCAGATCATAGACGCCGTGCCTGTCCGCATCTGGAGCGTGGAGCCTACCGGCGGGTCGTTCTATTTCAACAAGCGATATCAGGACCATTTCCGCTCCGTTATCGCCAATTTCGACGCTCTCGGCGAGCCGCGCATCGACGATCTGCTGCAGCAGCTGGTTCATCCCGAAGACGCTCCCGACGTTCAGCGTACGCTCAGGAACTGCTTCGAAACCGGCGGCGGCTGCGCGATGCGATTTCGCTGGCGCGAAAAGGATGATGTCTACCGCTGGGCAGAGTGCCGGGTGGAGCCGCGGCGCGACGAAAACGGAACGGTCGCGGAATGGTATGGCGTTTCTCTCGACATCGACGATGAGGTGCGTGCGCTGGAGGCGTTACGCGAACGTGAGCGGGAGCTGTCATTGCTCGTCGATATGGTCCCCGTTCATATTGCCCGCATGGCGCCCAGCGGCGAGCCGACCTTCTTCAGCAAGCGCACCCTGGAATCCATCGGGGTGGACGACGTCGCGGCTTGGGACAAGCCGGACGTCAGCCGCTCAGCGGCCATCATCGGGGCGACAGTCCATCCCGAGGATGCACCCCGCATGAGAGAGGTGCTCAGCCATGCCCTCGCCACCGGCGAACCCTACACCATAAGGTATCGTCGGCGCCGTGCGGACGGCGAATATCGCTGGATGGAGGGTCGCGCAGAACCATTGCGGGATGAAAACGGAATTATTCTACAATGGTACGCTGCTGCACTCGACATTGACGACGAGGTGCGCGCGCAACAGGCCCTACGAGAGCGGGAACGCGAGCTGTCACAGCTCGTCGACATCGTTCCGAGCCTTCTCTGGCGGTTGGATTCGCAGGGGGAGCCGACTTTCTTCAACAAACGGCTGATCAATTTTCTGGGACTGGACGTTGCCGATGCCGACAAGCCCGGCATGAACCGTCTTTCCGCCATCATGGAAGCCGCCGTCCACCCTGACGATGCGGAGAGCCTCGCCGAGGCGCTCGACCATTCCTTCGTCACCGGCGAGCGCTTCTCCAAGCAATATCGCCTGCGGCGCGCCGACGGCGTCTACCGCTGGATGAAAGGCAGCGCGGAGCCTCTGCGGGACGAGAGCGGCCGGATCGTCCAGTGGTACGGTCTGACACATGACATCGACGACCAGCTGCGCGTCGAGGAGGCGCTGCGAGAGAGAGAACGCTCGCTCTGGCAGATCGTCGAAACGCTGCCGGCAATGATCGATTGCGCGGCGCCTGATGGAGAACCGGTATACCGCAACCCTCAGCTCCGCGACTTCCTCGGATATAATCTCGAAGAGCTGGACGGAACGGGGAAAACCCGGCTGGACGGCACACTCGATGCCGGTGTTCATCCCGACGACGTGGCGGGGGTCAAAGAGAACTATGCCCATTCATTGTCCACCGGCGAGCCCTATGCGCGCAGGCATCGTCTGCGGCGCCACGATGGTGAATATCGCTGGGTTGAGACGCGTGCGGCGCCGATGCGCGATGCCGACGGCATCATCGTCCAGTGGAATGTCATCTGCCTTGACATCGACGGTGAGGTTCGAGCGGAGGAAGATTTGCGTCAGGCGCGAGAAGGCCTTGCACGGGCGAGCCAGGTGGCGAGCCTCGCCGAGCTTTCGGCCTCGATCGCGCACGAGGTGAACCAGCCGCTCGCGGCCGTCGTGGCCAACTCACATGCCTGTCAGCGCTGGCTCATGGCCGAACCGCCGAATATGGAGCGGGCGCAGAGGACGGTGGAGCGCATCATCCGGGACGCTAACTCAGCGGCAGATGTCGTCAGCCGTATCCGCGCATTGTTCAAGCAATCCGCAGACCGCAGGGTCCACACGACGCTCTCCGGCGTCGTCGACGAAGCGCGCAACCTCATGGCCGACGAAGCAGCGCGCCGCCGCGTTCGGATCGACATGGGCATCGACGGCAACCTTCCGCTGGTCGCAATCGACCGCGTCCAGATCCAGCAGGTGCTGATCAATCTCATCCGCAACGGCATCGAGGCGATGGACGCCGTTGCAGACGACAGGGTGATCGAGATCCGTGTGCAGCATATGGGGAATGCCGTCCGGACCGAAATCAGCGACCACGGCCCGGGCATCGAGTTTCCCGAGAGGATGTTCGAGCCGTTCTTCACGACGAAAGAAAATGGCATGGGCATGGGACTGGCAATCTGCCGCTCGATTGTCGAGCTGCATGGCGGACGATTGTGGGCCGAGAAGAACAATCCGCGCGGAGCGACGTTGATCTTCACCTTGCCCATAGAAACGAAGGCGGCGCCATGACAGCCGATGACCATATTGTCTTCATCGTTGATGACGATGGACGCATTCGGGAAGCGCTCGGCGAGCTGCTGGAATCGCATGGCATGCGCGCCATCGCCTTCGAATCCGCCTGCGATTACGTCAGAGCGGACAAGCCGGATGTCCCCGCCTGCCTCATCCTCGATATCGAGCTGCCTGACATCAACGGCCTCGATCTGCAGAAACAGATCGCCGACAGGGACCATCCGCCGATCGTGTTCATCACAGGACACGGCGACATCCCCTCCTCCGTGCGTGCGATCAAGCATGGCGCGGTGGATTTCCTGACCAAACCCTTCAGCGACGCGGACCTGATGGCGGCAATTCACGCGGCGATCGCTGAGGATCGGGAGAAGAGATCGCAACGCGCCGAACTCGACATGCTGAGGCAACACTATCTCGACCTGACACCGCGAGAGCGCGAGGTGCTGCCTCTCGTGGTCAGCGGCCTTCTCAACAAGCAAGCAGCAGCCGAATTGGGGATCAGCGAAGTGACGCTGCAGATCCACAGAAGAAATGTGATGCAGAAAATGGCGGCGGCATCGCTGGCCGATCTCGTGCGGATCGCGGAGAGATTGGAAATACCGATAACCCACTCGCGCCGAGTGGGAGGGAATTGAACATGAACAAGACAAGACACGTCGTGGCAATTGTCGATGACGATCCAAGGCTGCTTGAATCGATGGGCGACCTTCTGGAATCCGCGGGTTATGTAGCTCGCAGCTTCTCGTCGGCGGGCTCGCTGCTCGTCAACGGGCTATCGGACCTCGACCTGCTCATCACCGATATCGGAATGCCTGGCATCGACGGATTCGAACTTCGTGACCTGGTGAGGAAATCACGGCCGGAGCTGCCGGTGTTCCTGATCACGGGCCGCCACGAGATAGCAGATCAGGGCCGCGCTCAAGGCGTGGGCGGATTTTTCCGCAAGCCCTTCGATGCCCAGGCCCTGCTGGCGGCTATTGCCAACGCTTTGCATAAATCGACAGATGGAGGGTGACATGAGAGTTGACCAGCCGTTGCTGCGGAGATCGGCGCCGTTATCGTTACAGTGCAGTTGTGAAGAGAACCAGCCGCTCGTCATTATCGTCGATGACGACGCCTCTGTTCGCGAGGCGCTGTCGGAGCTGATCCTGTCGGCGGGTTTCCAGTCGACCAGTTTTGCTTCGACCCGCGAATTGCTTGACGCCGATATCCTGGATTGCCCCGGCTGCCTGATCCTCGATGTGCGCATGCCGGGAGCAAGCGGCCTCCACCTGCAGCGCCATCTGGCTGAAAACGGCATATCCAAACCGATCATCTTCCTGACTGGGCATGGCGATATTCCGATGACCGTCCAGGCGATGAAGGCCGGCGCCGTGGATTTTCTCACCAAACCGGTGCGGGACCAGACGCTGCTCGACGCCATCACAGCGGCCATTGCGATGGATGCCGAACGAAGAGCGGAAGCCGCGGTCGCCGAGCGCAATATCAAGCGCTTGGAGACGCTGACGCAGCGCGAGCGCGAGGTTCTGCATGAAGTGGCGCGCGGACGCCTCAACAAGCAGATCGCCTTCGATCTCGGCATCAGCGAGGTGACGGTCAAGCTGCATCGCAGCAATGTCATGCACAAGATGGAGGCCGCCTCCATCGGCGAATTGATCCGAGCGTGGGAAACACTGCCCATGCAGATGCGCCAGGCTGGCGCACGCTAAAACGCGTCGCGTCAATCCGGATCATCGACGCGCGCTTCAAGTCTTTGATTTATGCTTTTAGCCGCGTGTCTTCCAATGGTGGAAGATGCCGGCCTCGACCATCATCTGCGGCCGCTGTCCATTTGAGGCGAGTCGTATCCGATTTGCGCCAAAAAAAGCGATGCCGCGCCGGCAATGGGTTTCGGTCTCGCTCTCATGCGGTAATCCTAAATTAAAGCTCGGGGATATGACCTGGTGCCCAGCTTTGGTTCCCTAAAGGAGATCTCGCCGTGAACAATCAATCGTCAACCGCGCCTTCCCCTGAAACCAACGCCTTCGAAAACGAAGCAAACTTCTTGTCGGCTATGGGGAATGCCAAACGGCTTCACATTCTGCATCTGCTGGCCGAGGGAGAAATGTCCGTGAGCCTCCTGGCCGACGAGGTGGGATTGAGCCAATCTTCGACGTCCCAGCATTTGGCAATTCTTCGAGAACAGGAACTCGTGCAGACGCGAAGAGCTGCTCAGACGATCTACTATTCACTTCAATCCGGCGCGGCCAGGGCAATGCTCGATACGCTCGCTGACATCTTCGGATCGTACCGTCGCACCGAAGTAGAATGTGTCCGAGCCCTGGGCACCCAATAAAAATCACGAAACGTCGATCCTACAGCTGATGATTGGCGCCGCGGCAGCGAAGAGCAGCGCAATGGCGAAGAACGCGGTTTCGAGGAGATGACTGCGGCTTGAGTGTAAGCGCCAAATCCCGCGATGCTTCGCCGACATGCCCCTCGAACACATCGATCCCTGATGTACGTTTGATGTACCCCTCCTAGACCACGGTGTGATTACGCCTCCATTGCGAATGGAGATAATGAACCACATCAGGAACGGAACAGTCAGGACGAGACGACCATGAGTATGGACAACACCTCATACCCCGGCAGACTGAAACCCGGCGAGCTGGTCCCGTTGCGCTATGCGCTTGATATCGGCGAGGTTGACGTAACGGCGGTCAGCGATGGGATGCGAGCGCTGCCAGGCGCGATGTTGGGCCACAACGCTGGCCCGGCCGTCCGGGCGGACGGAGGCGGTCATGGACGTATATGAGGCAGTCAAAAGTCGACGATCGGTGCGCGGGTTCAAAGACAAGCCTGTGGAGAGGGAGGTGCTTGAGCGTGTGCTGTCCGCCGCAGCTTGGTCGCCGTCAGGATCGAACATCCAGCCGTGGAACACCTACGTGATGACCGGCGCGCCGCTGGCTGAGCTCAAGACGTCCGCCGTCGAGCGCGTGGCCCATGGCGACGCCTGGGACAAGCGGCAGTACGAGATGTACCCGCCCGCACTGAAGCCCCCCTATGGGGAGCGCCGGTCCGCCTTCGGCAAGGAGCGCTACAGCGCGCTCGGTATTGCGCGAGAAGATTGGGAGGCGCGCCAGCGGGCAGCAATCGCCAACTGGAACTGTTTCGGCGCGCCCGCCGCCCTGTTCTGCTATATCGATAGTGACCTGGGCCTGCCCCAATGGGCCGACGTCGGCATGTATCTGCAGACGGTCATGCTGCTGCTCCGCGCCGAAGGTCTTCACAGTTGCCCGCAGATGGCGTGGTCGCAGGTTCGCGAGACGGTCGCGGAGGTCCTGTCACCCCCGGACGGGCTCATCCTCTTCTGCGGCATGTCGATCGGGTACGAGGACCCCACGGTCAGTTATGCCCGTACAGGCCGCGCCCCGCTCGGCGAGACGGTCACGTTCCTCGGCGAATAGTGACTTGCCATCATCATGCGAGATATTGGAGAACGCCATGACCACGCATAAAGTAGGTTATCTCATCGGCAGCCTGGCCAAGGGCTCGATCAACCGCAAGCTCGCCAAGGCGTTGGTGCGGTTCGCCCCGCCGGAACTTGAAATGTCGGAGATATCCTTCAAGGACCTGCCGCTCTACAGCTACGACTATGACGCCGACTACCCTCCGGCTGGCAAGACATTCAAGGCGGCAATCGCAGCCGTCGACGCCGTGCTGTTCGTCACGCCTGAATACAATCGATCCATACCCGGTGGGCTGAAAAACGCAATCGACTGGGCGAGCCGCCCCTACGGCACCAACTCGTTCACACGTAGCCGTCAGCGGTGATCGGCACATCGCCGGGCGCGATAGGCACAGCAGTCGCCCAGCAGAATTTGCGCAGCGTGCTCAGTTTCTGCAACTCTCCCCAGATGAATGCCCCGGAAGCCTACATCCAGTTCACGCCGGGTTTGATCACCGATGACGGCGAGGTCACGAAAGACACCACCGCCGATTTCCTTCGCACTTTCATGCAGGACTTCCATGTCTTCATCGCAAGGGTTCGCTCAGTGCTGCCGAAAGATGCCTAGAGCCCTGCGGGAGCTGGCCGCGTCCATCCGGGCGGCCAGCTCCTGTTTTTAAAGGGGCAATGCCCTCAGGCGAAGGCGTAGGAGCCGTCGGGCCGCTTCGGCACGCGCCGCTGCCAATGGATGTAGCCTTCCTCTTCCATCGCCTTCTCGTCCATTTCGACGCCCCAGCCCGGCCGGTCGGGACGCAGCTCCAGATAGCCGTCCTTCGGCAGATAGGGATCAACGACGTAACGGGTTTCCCCCTCCCGCTTCTCGATATCGAGGCCGCCATAGACGTAGGCCTGTCCCTTTGGCAGCCGGTATTCGAGGATACGGAAATTCTGTGCCGTCGCCGAAAAATGAACGTTGACCGCCGTCGCCAGCGGACCCATCGGGTTGTGCGGCGCCACGCCGACGAAGAAGGCTTCGGCGAGGGTGGCAATACGGCGCATTTCGCTGATGCCGCCGACGACGCAGATGTCGGGCTGGATGAGGTCGGCGCCCTTGACCTGCAACAGGCGCAGGAACTCGTTTCTGTTATAGAGCGACTCGCCGGTCGCCAGCACGCAGTTGAGCCCCTGTTTCAGATCGCCCCAAGCCTCGATATTTTCAGGACGCAGCGGCTCCTCGAAAAACAGAGGGTCGTAGGGCGCCAAGGCATTGCCGAGTTGCCTTGCGGCGATCGGCTCGAAAATCTTCGCATGGGCGTCGAAGGCGATCTCATATTCGTCATTGACCGTTTCGCGCAGCGAGCGGAAATAATCCGCCGAGGCTTTGACGACATTGCCCCAGCGATTGGAGTGCATGTCGATACGCCAGGGGCTGAGCTTGAAGGCGGTGAAACCCCACCCTTCCTTCAGACGATCGAACTCGTCGCGGGCCGCCGGTGCATCCGGTGCGGTATAGACGCCGGCATAGACCTTGATGCGGTCGCGCACCTCGCCGCCCAGCAGCTTGTAGACCGGAACGTTTGCCGCCTTGGCGGCGAGGTCCCACAGGCAGTGATCGAGCGCGGAGATCGCGGCAAGGCCGAGCGCGCCCGGCGGGAACCGGCTTTGCTGGATCAACAGATTGACGAGATAGTCGACGCGTGTCGGATCCTGGCCGGACAGAAATTCGTAAAGATAATCCAGGAGCGGCGGAAGCGCCTTGTCGGGCCCGTGATTGTAGCATTCGCCCCAGCCTGTTAGCCCGTCATCGGTGTCGAGCGCGACGATCACGCGGGGACGGTCCTTGTCGCGGGTCATGAAAACCCGCATGCGGTCGATCTTCATCTTTCTGTCCTTCTAGCGATTGAAATAGGTGCGGCGTGACAGGCGCGTCTGCACGTAGAGATGCTCGTTGTCGGTTCCGGGATTGTAGGCGCCGGCACTTTGCGGCACCGAGACATTGCCTTCGCTGGGGAAGCGCGCCACGAAAGCCTCGTCGATATCGCAGCCAAGTCCTGGCCCATCAGGAACGGCGATCAAGCCGCCGACCTGTTGCGGATGCGGCACGATCGTCTGGCGGCGGCCGTCCCAGTCATCGTCGAGGCGCTCGAGGATGAGGGCGTTCGGGATCGCCGCAAGCAGATGCAGAGCCGCATATTCCGCCACCGGCCCGAGCGAGCCCGAATGCGGCGCCATCTGGATATGATGCGCCTCGGCCATGGCAGCGATCTTCTTCATCTGGGTGATGCCGCCGGCCCGGCCCGTGTCCGGCTGGATCACGTCCACCAGCTCCTTTTCGATGAGCTCGCGCTCGCCGAAGATAGTCGCCGAACGTTCGCCGGCCGCAAGCGGCACATGCGCTGCGTCGCGGATGCGCCGGTAGCCGTCGAAATTCTCCGGCGCGATCGGATCTTCCACCCACATCAATTCATAGGGTTCGAGCGCCCGAACCAGCCGGCAGGCATCCGCAGGCGTCAGCCACGGCGGCCCATGCAGATCGATGGCGATGTCCATGTCGTCGCCGACGGCGTCACGCAACGCGGCGACCTTGCGGACCGGATCGGCGACACCGCCGCATTTGATCGCCCTTATGCCGCGCTCTTTGAGGGCAAGCGCTCGCTCGGGCGTATTCGCATGCGAATAGATCGGAATCCGGTCACGCACCTTGCCGCCGAGCAGCATCCAGACAGGCACGCCGAGCGCCTTGCCCTTGATGTCCCAAAGCGCCATGTCGATGCCGGTCATCGCACCGCCGCCGACCGTCCCGAGCATGCCATGGCCCATCATGGCGATATGCATCTTCTGCCACAGCCGTTCGATATGAGCCGGATCTTCGCCCACGAGGAGTGGGGCGAGATCATGGATCGCCGTCTCGACGACGCGCGGCCAGCCTGAGCATTCACCGATGCCGGTGATGCCCTCGTCGGTATCGATCTTCAGAAAGAGCCAGTTTCTGGTGCCGCCAAACTGCTTGGAGGCGCCACCGCCAGAACGTTGGTCGGAAGCCCAGTTCGCGGGGTCGGGCTGACCGACATGCATGAGAAAAGTGCGGATCCCGGTAATTTTCATCGCTGAAAAGTTCCATTTTTCAGAATGTCCGGCGCGACGTAGCGGAAACGCCGCGAATGATCGCGATCGCGCGGATCGGGGCGCGGGATCGCTGATATGAGCGCCTGCGTATAGGCGTGCTCGGGCGTGCGGCAGACCTTCTCCGCATCGCCAATTTCGACGAGCTGGCCTTTGTACATGACGCCGACACGGTCGCACATGTAGCGGATAACGCCGATGTCATGGCTGATGAAGATATAGGCGAGACCGAGTTCGTCCTGCAGGCGCATCAACAGATCGAGCACCTGCGAGCGCACGGAGACGTCGAGCGCCGAGGTTGCCTCATCGGCAACGATGACACGCGGATTGAGGGTGATGGCTCGGGCAATGCCGATGCGCTGGCGCTGGCCGCCGGAGAATGCGTGCGGGTAGCGTTCGCGCGCCCTCGGATCGAGGCCAACCTGTTCCATCAGATGGCAAACGCGCTCCTCCAGCGCCCGCCCCTTTGCGACGCCATTGACGAGCAGCGGCTCGCCGATGATCTGGGAGACGGTCATGCGCGGGTTGAGGGAGCCGAAAGGATCCTGAAACACCATTCGCAATTCCCGCCGTGCGGCGGCAAGCGTGTGACCTTTTGCCGTTGCCAGATCGATGATGTCGCCGTCGGCGCGGCGATAGAGGATTTCACCTGCAGTCGGATCGATCAGCCGCATAATAGATCGGCCCATCGTCGTCTTGCCGGAGCCGCTCTCGCCGACGATGCCCAGCGTTTCGCCCGGCAGAAGCGAAATGGAAACATCGTCCAGCGCTTTCACCTCGCCGAAATCCATCGATACGTTGCGGAGTTCGAGGATCGGAGGCGCAGTCGTATCGAGCGGCGGGCGCGCCTGTCGGATTTCGGCCTTTGCTTCCAGCTTCAGCACCGAGCCGATCAGCATGCGGGTATAGTCGTCTTGCGGCGCATGAAAAATCTGCTCGACCGGCGCATATTCCTTGGCGACGCCGTTATGCATGACGAGCACATCGTCGGCGATCTGCGCCACGACGCCCATGTCATGCGTAATGAACAGAACGGCCATGCCCTTGGCCTTCTGCAGCCGGGCGATCAGGTCTAGAATTTCGGCCTGGGTCGTCACGTCGAGGGCCGTGGTCGGCTCGTCGGCGATCAGCAGCTGCGGTTTGCAGGCGAGCGCCATGGCAATCATCGCGCGCTGACGCATCCCGCCGGAATATTGAAAGGCATATCGATCCAGCGCTTTATCAGGCGAGGGAATTTCGACCTGCTTGAGCAGCGATATGGCTTCAGCGCGCGCCTCTGCCTTGCTCATCCTGGTGTGAAGGCGAAGCGCCTCGACGATCTGGTTGCCGACCGTGTGGATCGGTGACAGCGACGACATCGGCTCCTGGAAGATCATGGCGATGTCGCGGCCGCGGATCGCTCGGATCTGACGCCCGCGCGGGTTGAGGCTGGTCAGATCGATCGAGCCGCCGTCCTGATCGTTCAGTATGATCGATCCGCCGGATATGCGGCCGGGCGCATCGACGATCTGCAGGATCGATCGCGCCGTCACCGACTTGCCGGATCCGCTTTCGCCGACGACACAGAGCGTCTTGCCCGGCTCGATCGAGAAAGACAGATCGCTAACGGCGCGAAAGACGCCGGTGCGCAGAGGAAACTCGACCGTCAGATTTTTCACCTGGAGCAGCGGCCTGCCGGCAATGGGAACGATATCGGTCATGCCGGCCTCATTTGTTGTAGGGATCGGCCGCATCGCGCAGGCCGTCGCCGAGAAGGTTGAGCGCCATCACGGCGACCACGACGGCACAGCCCGGCATGAAGAGCCATGGCGCGGTGGCGATCGAGCGAATGTTCTGGGCCTCGCGCAGAAGCACGCCCCAGGAGATGGTCGGCGGCTGCAGACCGAGCCCGAGGAAGGAGAGAGAGGTTTCGGCAAGGATCATCGCCGGCACCGCAAGCGTGATCGACGCGATGATATGGCTGGCAAAGCTCGGCAGCATGTGGCGAAAGATGATGCGCCTTTCGCGAACACCGTCGAGCCTGGCGGCGGCGACGAATTCCTCGGTGCGCAAAGACAGGAAGCGGCCGCGAACGACGCGGGCGAGCTGTGCCCAACCGGTCAGCGACAGGATGATCGTGATCATCATATATTGCAGCGTCGCAGGCCAGTCCTGTGGCAGCGCCGCGGCCATTGCCAACCAGATCGGGATCGTCGGCAGCGACAGCACAAAATCGATCACCCGCTGCAGGAAGAAATCGATGCGGCCGCCGTAATATCCCGAGATACCGCCGAGCACGATGCCGAGCATGAGCGAGAAGAAGACACCGACGAGGCCGATCGACAACGAGATCTGCGAGCCTTGGACCGTTCGGCTGAAGACATCGCGCCCAAGCCTGTCGGCGCCGAAGAGAAGCAATGGCGTCGTCTTGTCGGGTGAAGCGATCAGATGGATGTTGGTCCTGAACAAGCCGAACACGGAATATTCGTAGCCGCGCCCGAAGAACTGGACGTCGACACGTTTTGTCGTGTCTTCCTTGAAGATGGCGGCCAGCGTCTCAGGATCGCGGGTCAGCTTCATCGGATAATAATGCGGGCCGAAGGAGAACCCGTTCTGCGTATCGATCAGATGCAATCTCTGCGGCGGGTGAAAAGTCGCCCGCGCATTTTGCAGGTTCGGATCGTTGATGGCGAAGAAGCCGGGAAGCAGGGCGACGATATACATCAGCACGGTGACGACGAGCGCCACCATGGCCAGCCGATGCCGGCGAAAAGCCCACCAGATGAGCTGCCACTGCGACGCGACGGCGGCGCGATCCGGCGGAATGTTCGTGACGGTGATGTCGGCCATAATAAGGCTCCTATTCCAACCGGATGCGGGGATCGACCAGCGCAAGCAGGATGTCGCTGATCAAAGAGCCTATCAGCGTCAGCGCGCAGATCAGCAGAACGAAGGCGCCGGCGAGATACATGTCCTGGGCCATCAGCGCCTGCAGCAGCAAAGGTGCTGCCGTTGGCAGATTGAGGACGATGGCGACGACGACCGAGCCGGAAATGAGGTTGGGCAGCAGCCAGGCAATCGTCGAGATGAACGGATTGAGCGCGATCATCAGAGGATATTTCATCAGCAGCCGGAACTCAGAGAGACCTTTTGCCCGTGCCGTTGTGACGTAAGGCTTCGGCAGCTCATCGAGCATGTTCGCGCGCATGACGCGGATGAGGCTCGCCGTCGAGGAGACGGCAAGGATAATGACGGGAAGCCAGAGATGCGAGAAGAGGTCGACCATCTTGGCGAAGCTCCAGGACGCGTTCTCATATTCCGGCGAAAAGAGCCCGCCGACATCCTGTCCGAATTCGACCGCCGCGACATACATCAGTACCAGCGCCAGCAGGAAGGACGGAACGGCCAGGCCGAAAAAGGTGAAGGCAGTGAAGAAATAGTCGCCGATCGAATATTTGCGCACCGCGGAATAGACGCCGATCGGCAGTGCGATCGCCCAGGTGGCGATCAATGTCGACAGAGCCAGAACGAGCGTCAGCGCCATACGCTCCCAGATCAGGTCAGAGACCGGCTGCTGCCATTCGAAGGAAATGCCGAAATCGCCGCGTGTAAGAATGCCCCATATCCATTTGAAATATTGGATGAGCATAGGGTCGCCGAGGCCAAAGCGCTCGCGCAACTGCGCCGCTGTGTTCTGATCGACGATCTCGTTGGAGGCTGCCAGCGTCGCAATATAGGTCGTGACGTAATCGCCCGGCGGCAGCTGGATCAGCACGAAAGCGAGGAAGCTGACGGCAAACAGCGATGGAATCATCCATAGGAAGCGTTTGGCGATAAAGACCAGCATGAGGCGCCTCTTGCATTGAACGCCGCCCACCTGGCCTTGTCGGCCGTCAGGACCGGCAAGGCATCTCGGAGGGCGAACTGAAAGAAAGCGCCGTACCGTCGGGCACGGCGCTTAAGACGAAAATCAGCTCGTGAAGGTGAATTGCTGCGGCATTGCAGGGCCGGGATTGGGCCAGGACCAGCTATCCGGCTCCTTCTCGGGAACATTGCGCAGATTGTTGCGGATGATGCCGAAACCGCCGACAGCAAGGCAAAGGCCGACGGTCTCGAACTCCTCAGCCGCGATGTCGAAGATCTGCTTCATGATCGCGCCGCGCTTGTCGAGATCAGCCGTCGAACGTGCTTCGTCGAAGAGCTTCATGCGCTTCTTCTGGCTTTCCGGCGGTTCTTCGCCACGTGCACCATTGGAGGTGTACCAAAGCGTCCATGGAATGGCATAACGCGAGCCCTGCGGATGGAAAGCGAAGAAATCGCGCGGATCGAGCATCGGATCGAGACCGCCGGGGCCTGGCCATACCGCCGCATCATGGGCATTGTCGTCGCCGCGGGTGTAATAGAGCGCCCGCTCGATCGTGTTGACCTTCATGTCGATACCGATCTGGGCCCAATGCGTCTTGACCAGTTCCAGGGCATCGACGAGGTCGGGATAGAGCGTCGGAATGACGTCGATCGAGAAGAATACCTTCTGGCCGTCGGGCCGGAGCCGGAAACCGTCGCCGCCTTTCTTGTATCCGGCCTCATCGAGCATCGCGCCTGCCTTGTCGGCGTCATATTCGGTGAACTGGCGCGCGTATTTCTCGTTATACCAGGGATGGGTCGGACGCGGCCCAGCCTGGTAGGGCTCGCTCTGTCCGAAATAGACGATGTCGATGAGCTCCGGGCGATTGATGCCGATCGAAAGCGCTTGCCGGAACGCCTTGTCCGCAAACATCTTGCGCATGGCAGGATCTTTGTGGGTGATGTTGAAGTAGATCTGGCACTGTTGCGAGGCCGAAGGCACGAGCGTCAGCAGCCGATAATCGCCTTTCTCCATGTTCTTGGACAGTGTGGGCTTGTTGGCCAGAACGCTGATATGACGTTCCTGGATGTCGATCTTTCCCGAGATGACATTCAGCATCAGCGATTCGACGTCCTGCGAGATGCCGAAGTTGATTTCATCGATGTAGGGAAGCTGGTTGCCCTCGGTATCGACCTGCCAGAAATAAGGGTTGCGGGTCATGACGACGCGCGTCGCGCCACCGGCGTAGGGCTCCTTGATCACCCATGGATCGAGTGTCGGCTTGTCGACATTGCCCCATCGCGACGGGATCTCTATGTCGCCGCAACGGCTGCGGAACAGCTCTGTCCAGCTGGTGACGCCGGCCTTCTTCGCATCGGCCTCGATATTCGGATTATATTTCGGCAGGAACTGGCTGCAGTAATGCTTCGGGAACAGCGTCGGATGCTGACCAAGTGGCGTGGCAAGGTTTTCCAGATAAAGCGCGTTGGCGGCCGCAAAGGTGAACTTCACCGTATAATCGTCGATCTTCTCGACGGTGACCGGCTTGCCGGCGACCGCAAGCTGCGCCGGTGTCGAGCTGTAAAGCTCGGTGTTCTTGACGCAATCTTCGATCGCGAAGACGACGTCATCGGCCGTAAAGGGATGACCGTCCGACCAGCGCACGCCTTCGATGAGATGGAACGTGAATTGCGTTGCGTCATCGCTGACTTCCCAGCGTTCGGCAAGGTTCGGCTGCACGGCGGTAAAATCGAGGTTCCAGCGCACGAGGCTCTGGTTGCCGACCATGCGCAGGATGCCGTTATGGTCGGATGAACCGCGAAGGCCTCGGCGCAGCGAACCGCCGTAGGTGCCGACTTTCTCGAACGGCGTCACGACCATCGGCTTTTTCGGCAGGCGCTCGGCGAGCGGCGGCAGCTTTCCATCCTTGGCGAGCTGCGCAAGTGCTGGCGCTTCGCCACCTGCGGCAGAGACGCGACCGGCGATAGACAGCGCCGCGACACCAGCCATGCCGCCAAGCACGGCGCGGCGGGTGACACCACGCGACAGTATTTCATTGGCCATCGAATTCCTCCCTTTTGTGCCGGCGCAGCCTTTGCCCCGGCCGATGCGGCGGGCTCCCGACCCGCCGCTGCGCCCTCCTCGGCGCTACGACCTGAACCATAGACACGTTCGCAAATGATTACAAGAGTTGACAGATAATTACAAATTTTGTAGCGATGCAGCATCGAAATACGATGTTGTGCCGCTGAAATACGGCCAGCAGGATCAAAAACGTTCGATCTGTCAGATGCTGTGCGCCGCCCTGAACATCATGGTCGGCGACAGCCAGGGTGCGACCTGGCGTCGAGAGACGAGAGAAAAGGACCAGAATGACATTTACGGTCGATGCCGTTTCGAACAGGGGCGCAACGCGCTTCAGCGACATCATCTACGAGAAGATCGTGGGGATGATCGCCGACGGCAACTTTCCGGTGAACGAACGACTGCCGCCGGAGACGAAGCTTGCCGCAGATTTCGGCGCATCGAGACCCGTCGTGCGCGAAGCGCTTGAACGCTTGAGAGCCGACGGCTTGGTCGTTTCGCGCAAGGGTTCCGGTTCCTATGTCAGGCAGAGGCCGGATTCGTCGATGCTGAAAATGGTGCCGGTCGGGTCCTTGGCCGATGTCCAGCGGTTCTTCGAATTCCGCGCCGGTCTCGAAGCCGAGGCGGCGGAGCTTGCCGCACGGAACTGGCAGCCGGCCGACAAGGAGCGGATAACGGCAGCGCTTCTTTCGATCGAACAATGCCTGCGCAACGGAGAGCTTGGTGCCGAGGAAGACCAGGCTCTGCATGACGCAATTGCCATGGCGACCGGTAACCAGTTCCACATCACCCTGCGCGAGTGGTTCAAGCCGCATTTCGCCATCGGGCATTCCGTCACGCGAAGCTTGAGCTTGAAGCGGACGCCGGAACAGATCCGCAGCGTCCAGGATGAGCATGCGGTGATTGTCGAGGCGATCTTCGCGCACCGGGAAACCGAAGCGCATGATGCGATGAAAAAACACATACTGAATGCTCGCGCCCGCATGTTCCAGGGCGTTTGAGCACAATGGGAGGAGAAATGATGAAACGGGTCGCCATGACGGGTGCTGCCGGACGTGTAGGAACTCTGCTGCGCCCGCTCCTTCGATCGCATGTCGAAGAGCTGCGCCTGATCGATCTCCAGGAGCCTGCCGGGCTCGGCGAAAACGAGAACTTCGTCAAGGCCGATCTTGCAAAGCTCGACGAGGCGACGGCTGCACTGAAGGATGTCGACGGTGTGGTTCATCTCGCCGGCATTGCAAGCGGCATCGACATGAACGCCATTCTGCACGCGAACGTGCTTGGAACATACAATCTTTACGAAGCGGCGCGGACCAACAAGGTCCAGCGGGTCGTCTATGCATCGAGCAACCATGCCACGGGCTTTTATCCGCGCGGCCAGCTCGTGTCGCCGCTCGACCCGATGCGCCCCGACAGCCCTTATGGACTTTCCAAATGCTGGGGCGAACTTGTGGCGGGGCTGTATTACGACACATCAGGCATTCGCTCTCTTTCCATCCGCATCGGCAATGCGGGCACCTATCCCAACAGCGAGCGATCCGTTGCGATCTGGATCAGCGCCCGAGACCTGGCGCAATTGGTCAGGATCGGCCTGTCGCACCCGTCGATCGCAGCAACGGTGGTTTATGGCGTTTCTGATGCCGAGGAGATCTGGTGGGACAACGGTCTGGCGGCACGATTGGGCTACCAGCCACAGGATCGGCCGCGCGATCACGCCCGCATCGAGGAGGGATCCGAAGGGCCGGTCGCGCTTGCGTTCCAGGGTGGCGGGTTCTGTGAAATCAATCACGACGGCACCATCCGCATGCGCGACGCCGAGGGTCTGGCCAAGAGCCTGGAGACGGTTGAATGACGGCCCCGCTAGTCATCCGCCCGGACGTCCGTTCCGTGATCCAGCAGCCGCTGACGGTTGGTGAATCGCCGGTATGGGACGAGGAGACCGGCACTTTGTGGTTCGTCGATATTCAGGCGCCAGCACTCGTCCGGCTCTCGGGTTCAGGAAAGATCGACCGCTTCGACATGCCCGCCGCAATCGGCGCCCTCGGGCTTTGCCGCGATCACAAAATCGTCGTGGCGCTCCAGACGGGCGTCCATCTCTTCGATCCCGTCTCCGGAGATTTTGAGCTCGTGTCCGATCCAGTCGGGCGCCACATCAACTGCCGCCTCAATGACGGAAAGGTCGGGCCCGACGGGCACTTCTGGATCGGCTCGATCAGCGAAGCCAAGCCGCAGACCGATGAGGCCGCACTTTACCGCGTAAGCGCCGATGGCCGCACGCGGACCGTTGCAACCGGACTGACGAGCTCCAACGGCCTTGCCTGGTCGCCGGACGGCCGGCGGATGTATCACTCCGACAGCCGGCAATGCTTCCTGCAGGCATTCGACTTCGATGCTGATACGGGCGACCTCGGCGATGGGCGCCGGCTTCGCAGCTTTACGGAAGACGAGGGTCGGCCCGACGGCGCGACAACCGATCGTGATGGGTTCTACTGGAGCGCCGGCGTATCCGCCGGTCGCCTCAACCGAATATCGCCCGAAGGCAAAATCGTCGAGATCTACATTCTGCCGGTCGCGGCACCGACAATGCCGTGTTTCGGAGGGCCGGATCTGCGCACCCTCTTTGTCACGAGCCTGTCGACGGACCGCACCGGACGTTTCGAGGCGGGGACGGTCATCGCTTTTGACGTGGATGCAGAGGGCCTCCCGCCCTTCCGCTTCGGGGCAGGTCACCCTCCGGGATGACAGCGAGCCTCCCTTCGAAATGACAGCGAATAGATGGAAAGATAACGGGGAAGAAAGATGAGCATCGCAACCATGCGCAAGGCGCTTACAGGCGTATCGGGTGTTCCCGTCACCGCCTATGACGGCAAAGGTGAAGTCGAACCTCGGATCACGGCGAAAGTCTATGAGCGAGTGGCGGTAGCCGGCATTCACAACATTGTCGCTGCCGGCAATACCGGCGAATTCTATGCGCTCACGCCGCAGGAAATCAGGATCGTCCATGAGGCGGCGGTTTCAGGCGTCAACGGCAAAGCGCCGGTGACGGCGGCAATCGGCCGATCGCTGCGCGAGGCGATCGGCATGGCGAAAGATGCGGCCACGATCGGCGCATCCGCCGTCATGTCGCATCAGCCCGTCGATCCTTTCGCAGCACCTTCGTCCCAGATCGACTATTTCTGCAATCTTGCGGATGCTTCCACCCTGCCGCTCATCGCCTATGTCAGGGCCGAGGGTTTCAGTGTCGAAGATATCACCCGTCTCGCAAACCACGGCAATATTGCCGGCATCAAATTTGCCACCACCGATCTGATGCTGCTGTCCAGAGCGATCGCTGCAGCCGATCCGGCCGGCGCGCTGTTCGTCTGCGGCCTGGCGGAGAGCTGGGCGCCGACATTTACCGCTGCGGGCGCGCGCGGCTTCACATCCGGTCTCGTCAATGTCGCGCCGCACTTGTCGCTTGCCGTTCACGATGCACTCGAAAGAGGAGACTTCGGCGCGGCAAGGGCTATCGTCAACCAGCTTGAACCGTTCGAGCGGATGCGGACCAAATTCCGCAATGGTGCGAACGTGACTGTCGTCAAGGAGGCCGTCACCTATTCCGGCCTCGATGTCGGCCCCGTGCGCGTGCCGGGATTGCCGCTGCTCGATCGGCACGACCGCGAGGAACTCCATCGGCTGCTTCAGCGCTGGGATGCCGCCGGCAACAACCAGATCCATCCACACCAGCAGGATTCCGCAAAGGCGGCCGGCTGAGTTCGACACTATTTTCCACAAACAACAGGATTGGGAGGTCTTGAGATGTTGAGACAGGTACTGACGACGATCGCAATTACCGGCGCCATGATGACGGCGCAGCCCAGCTTCGCGGCGTCGCCGCCCAATATGCTGGTGATCGGCACCAATCTCACGGGCATAAGGACGCTCGATCCGGCGCAGAACAATGCCCGTACGGTTTCCGAACTGATTTCGAACATTTACGACAACCTCGTGCAGCTGTCGCCGGACGACCTCAAAACGTTGAAGCCGATGCTCGCGACGCAATGGAGCGTCTCGGCGGATGGCAAGATTATCACGCTGACATTGCGCGATGATGCGGTCTTCCAGAGCGGCAACAAGGTAACCGCCGACGATGCCGCCTGGTCGATTCAGCGCGTCATCAAGATGGGCCAGGTCGGCTCCACCGACGTCGCCCTCTGGGGCTTTACACCCGACAACGTCGAAAAGCTTGTTCGGGCAAAGGACGAGCATACCCTCGAAATCGAGCTGCCGCAGGCTGTGAACACCGATCTGGTGCTCTATTCGCTTGCCGGCTCATCGATCGGCATCATCGACAAGAAGACGGCACTGTCGCATGAGGCAAATGGCGACTTCGGCGGTGCATGGCTTTCTGCCAATTCGGCCGGCAGCGGCCCGTTCGCGCTGACGCAATGGCGGCCGAACGACGTTGCGATCTTCAACGCACGGAAGGACTATTGGGGCGGGGCGCCGGCCATGGCTCGCGTCGTCGCCCGGCACATCCCAGAATCCGGCAACCTCAGACTGCAGCTCGAAGCCGGAGACGTCGATGTCGGCCAATACCTCGCAAGCGGCGACCTCGACGCCCTGTCCACCAAAAAGGACATGGTGATCGAAAGCGTTCCGGGCCTCGGTTTCTATTATATCGCGCTCAACCAGAAAGACCCGGATCTGCAGAAGCCGAAGGTTCGCGAGGCCTTCCAGCATGCCTTTGACTGGAAGGCGATCTCCGGCAACATCATGCGCTATACCGGCTTTCCCTGGCAGTCGATGATCCCGCGCGGCATGATCGGTGCCCCTGAGGAAGCGGCCTCACGTTACGATTACGATCCTGCCAAGGCCAAGCAACTGCTGGCGGAAGCCGGCTACCCCAATGGGCTGAAGAAGGTGCTCAATCCGTCAGGTGCGCCGACACTGCCCTTCGCCGAAGCGCTGCAGGCGAGCGCCCGCGCCGCCGGCCTCGATCTCGATCTCGTGCCAGGCGAATTCACGCCGGCCTTCCGCGAGCGAAAATACGAAGTGCTGCTTGGCAATTCCGGCGCCCGACTGCCTGATCCTTTCGCGGTCGCCACGCAATATGCCTACAATCCCGACAATAGCGACGAGGCGCGTCTCGGCAGCTATTATCTTTGGCGCACAAGCATGAAGGTGGACGAGCTCAACACACTCGTCGACCAATCGATGAAGGAGCGCGATACCGGCAAGCGCACGGATATCTTCAAGAAGATGGACGGCATTTACAGCGGCATGGCCTCCCCGCTCGTCATCTTCTTCCAGCGAACCGACCCTTATGTCATGCGCGCCAACGTCAAGGGCTATCATGGGCACACGACATGGTCGACGCGCTGGCATGACGTGACCAAGGAGTAGAACGCCGTGGCGAGCGCCGATCTGACATCGAAGCGAGAAAGCAGCCGTCGTTCTACGGAGGGCGGGTTCGCCGATGCCGCCCCGCACCCTCTAATGAGCCTGTTGCGGCGCCTGGCAGGGCGCGCCGTCGCGGTCGTGACGACGCTGCTCGGCCTGCTCTTCCTGACCTTTTCGATGGGGCGCCTGCTGCCTGCCGACCCGGTGCTTGCCATCACCGGGGCGGAGGTGAGCAAGGAGGTTTATGATCGCGTCTATAATGAGCTGGGGCTCGGGCAACCTGTCTGGATGCAGTTCCTCGCCTATGTCGGGAAGATTGCGACAGGCGATCTCGGCACATCGGCGACGACCGGCCAGCCGATCCTCACCGATCTCCTGACGATTTTTCCCGCCACCATCGAATTGGCGGTCATCGCCATGATCATCGGGGCGATCATCGGTGTTCCCCTGGGGATCACGGCTGCCGTCAGGCGCGGAACGATCATCGATCACGTTGCCCGCATCATCGCCCTTGCCGGCCATTCCATCCCGATCTTCTGGACTGGGTTGATGGCGCTCTTCATCTTCTATGCAAAGCTCAAGCTCGTCGGCGCATCGGGCCGGATCGATGTCTTCTACGAGGGTCTCGTCACGCCGGTGACCGGCTTTCTTCTGATCGACGCGGCGATAGAGCAGCAATGGGACGTGTTTCACAACGCCCTTGGCCACATCATCCTGCCGGCGGCGATCCTCGGCTATTATTCCGTCGCCTATATCAGCCGCATGTCGCGGAGCTTCATGCTGGAGCAACTGAGCCAGGAATACATCACCACCGCCCGGGCCAAGGGGCTTGGCACCCGCAAGGTGGTCTGGCGCCATGCATTCAAGAACATCCGCGTACAGCTCCTGACGATCATGGCGCTGACCTTCGGCGGGCTGCTCGAGGGGGCGGTGCTGATCGAAACCGTCTTCGGGTGGCCGGGGCTCGGCCAGTACCTGACCCGGGGGCTGCAGATGAACGACATGAACGTGGTCATGGGGTCCGTGCTGACGATCGGCGCCGTCTTCCTGACAATCAACATACTGTCGGACTTCCTTTATCGCATTCTTGATCCGAGGACACGGTGACGCCATGACGATCTCCTCTGAGCACGCAGACAGCGTTAACACCGGCGGCCTTCGCAACTGGCTGCTGGCACCGGAGCCTCGAGGCTGGTTCCAGTCATCGGCGCAGCAAATTCATCAGGGCTGGCGGAAATTCAGCCTGCACCCGCTTGGACTGGCCGGATTAGCCATCATCCTACTGCTGATCGTCGTGGCGCTGGCCGCCCCTCTGTTGACGAGCTACGATCCGATCGTTCAGGACATGGCTGGACGGCTTGCCCCGCCATCGGCGAGCCATTGGCTCGGCACCGACAATTTCGGCCGCGACGTCTTTTCCCGCGTGATCTATGGCGCCCGCACCACGCTCTACATCATCATGCTCGTCACGGTCATCGTCGCCCCGCTCGGCCTGCTGATCGGTACTGTCTCAGGTTATTTCGGCGGCATCGTCGATGAAATTCTGATGCGCGTCACCGATATTTTTCTCTCCTTCCCCGGCCTCGTGCTGGCGCTGGGTTTTGCCGCAGCGCTCGGTCCGGGCATCACCAATGCGATCATCGCGATTTCACTGACGGCCTGGCCGCCGATCGCGCGCCTGGCGCGGGCCGAGACGCTCAGCCTGCGCAAGGCGGACTACATCGCCGCCGTGCGCCTGCAGGGCGCAACATCGATCGCAATCATCACGCGCCACATCCTGCCGATGTGCATTCCCTCAGTGATCGTCCGCGTCACCCTCAACATGGCCGGCATCATCATCACTGCCGCCGGCCTCGGTTTTCTCGGCCTCGGCGCTCAGCCGCCGTGGCCGGAATGGGGTTCGATGGCCGCCAGCGGACGTGAATTCATGCTCGACAGCCCCTGGGTCATCGCAGCACCCGGCATTGCCATCGCGCTCGTCAGCCTCGCCTTCAACCTCGTCGGCGATGCGCTTCGCGATGTTCTCGATCCCCGAGGTTCAGAATGACGGACTTGATCGATATCCAGAACCTCGAAATCGCCTTCGGCGGCGGACAGGTGCGGGCCGTGCGCGGCGTCAGCTTTTCGCTTGGACAGGAAAAGCTCGGGATCGTCGGTGAATCCGGCTCGGGGAAGTCGACTGTCGGCCGCGCGATCATGAAGCTGCTGCCACCGACCGCGATCGTCAATGCCGAGCGGATGCGCTTTCGCGACGTCGATCTGCTCAAGGCGACCGAAAAAACGATGATGACGATCAGGGGCCGGCGGATCGGCCTGATCCTGCAGGACCCGAAATATTCGCTCAATCCCGTCATGCGGATTGGCGAACAGATTGCCGAGACCTACCGCTTCCATCATCCGAGGACGAGCAGGGCAAAGACCTGGCAGCAGGCGCTCGATATGCTCGAGGCCGTTCAGATCCGCGATCCGGAGCGTGTGGCCCGCCTTTATCCGCACGAAATCTCGGGCGGGATGGGCCAGCGGGCGATGATCGCCATGATGCTGATTGCCGAACCCGAAGTGCTGATCGCCGACGAACCGACGTCAGCGCTCGATGTGACGGTGAGGCTCGAAATTCTCGCCCTGCTCGACGAGCTCGTCTTGCGCCGCAATCTCGGGCTGATCTTCATCAGTCACGATCTCAATCTCATCAGGAATTTCTGCGATCGCGTTCTCATCATGTATGCAGGGCGGGTCGTGGAAGTGCTCGAGGCGCGCGATCTCGACAAGGCCCGACACCCCTATACGCAAGGGTTGCTGGCATCCTTGCCGACGATCGAAGATCCGCCTGCCCGGCTGCCGATCCTGAAACGAGATCCGGCCTGGCTTGAAGAATTCGTATTGGAGCCGTCGCGGTGATTAAAATCGACAATCTTACGGTCCGTTTCGGGCCTGGGCAGCGGCCTGTCGTCCGAGACGTAAGCTTCGCCATCGAAAAGGGAACTGCTTTCGGCCTGGTCGGCGAGTCCGGCTGCGGGAAGTCCACTGTCCTGAGGGCGCTTTCCGGCCTCAACGCCAACTATGACGGCCGGATCGAGCTCCACGGCGAGACGTTAAATCAGCAGCGCAGCCGGCCTTTCTTCCGCCGGGTGCAGATGGTGTTCCAGGATCCCTACGGATCCCTCCATCCCCGCAAGACCATCCGCTCGCAGCTGAAAGAACCGCTGCGCAACCAGGGGCAGGATACGAATTCGGTCGACATGAACGCGGTCCTGAGATCGGTTGGCCTCGACCCGGCGCTGAGCTACAGATTTCCGCACCAGCTGTCTGGAGGCCAGCGGCAGCGCGTGGCGATCGCCCGTGCGCTGATGCTGGATCCGGATGTACTGCTTCTCGACGAACCGACATCGGCGCTCGACGTGTCCGTTCAGGCCGAAATCCTCAATCTCCTCCAGGATCTGCGCACCAATCGCGGTCTGACCTATCTGCTCGTCAGCCATGATCTCGCCGTCGTCTCGCACATGTGCAGCCGAGTCGCCATCATGGAAGCGGGCGAGATCGTCGAACAGGTCGATGTCGGCGCCTTGCGAAAAGGTGCGGTTGAACACCCCTATTCGCAACGCCTGCTGCGCGCGAGCAGGATGTACGGAAGGGCGTAGCCGTGGCTCGGCACGGGGCCCTGCCTGCTTTTTGACGCCATCAAGCTACCGACCGCAATGTGCGTCGATAGCAGAAATGATTTCTTGCCAATCTTCGGGATGCATTTCGTGGCCGCCACCTTCGAGCCGAACGAGCTTCGCTCCCTTGACGGTTCGTGCCAACAATTCGCCGTGCTCAACAGGGTAAATCGGATCGGCCGTTCCGTGTATGACAAGGAGGGGCGCGATCAGCTCACCCAGTTTTCCCCTCAAGGTCTGGCCGCCCTTGAGCATGAAATGATTGGTGGCGCTGACGAAGTTCTTGGCCCGTTTGACGTCACGTTCAACAAAGGCGCGCGCCCGCCCTTCGTCGTAAGGATGCGCCGAACCGGCGATCATCTGGGTATCCTTGACGAGGAATTCGATCACCTGGGCATTGTCTGTCCAATCGACGTTCTCACCCGTCGATGCGTGCTCCATGTAGGCGTCGGTGGTATGGGGCAGAGCACTGGTATCAACGCCCACCGGCGTGGTGGAGATCAGCGTTAGCGTCTTGACGCGCTTCGGATTTGAGAGTGCGGCGATCTGGGCGATCGTGCCACCCAACGACATTCCAATCAGATTGGCGCCGTCGATGCCGTAGCCATCGAGTACCCTGATGGCGTCCTCAGCCATGTCGTCCATTGCATAGGGCGGTTCGCCCGGCGGGTAGATCGTCGAGCGGCCGGTGTCTCGATTGTCGTGGCGGATGACATAAAACCCGTGATCAGCAAGTTTTTGGCAGAAGTCGTCCGGCCACCACAACATTGAAGCCATGGCGCCCATGATGAGCAGGATCGGCTCATGCGCCGGATTGCCGAAAGCCTGAGTGGCAATCTCGACGTTATCAAACTTGATCATACGTTCAGTCACTTGGGGGCATCCTTTATTGGGTTGGATGAAGCAGCGAAAGTCTTCGTATCTGCAGGCTTCCACGCGAAGGTCACTCGACGTCCGCATATTCCCCAACCTGTGGCTAAGGTGGGTGGTGCCGCATCGGGCATTTTGAGTATGGCGGGCCCCAAAAACCATTTTGGCTGCATAAGGTGATCCAGTCAGATCCAGGTCAGGGTTCCGGGGACTGAACATCACCGGTGCTTGGGATCTCCACATCGCCACTCTGTTACGTCGGGATGACTATGTCTTCATCTCTGCTAATCTCGAAATTCAGGTATCGGAGCATCTTGTGTGGACATCCCTCAGAAGGTCTCGGTTTTCAGGCCGTGCAGTAGAACTCGATTCGATGGAATCCGCTTTCCGAGATGTTTCTGGCGGGCGGCAACGTTCCTTTCTTCTCGGGGCAGAAGCAGGCGGGGGCAAAACCCGGCTGGTTGAAGAGTTTGCCAACCGATTGTCCGGCCGTGCCCTGATTCTGAAAGGCGGGTGCATTGAGCAGCGGGAATCTGCGTTGCCCTATGCACCTGTAACGGCAGTGCTGCATGAGCTTGTTCAGCTTCGCGGCGGGCCTGCGGCCAAGTCGCTTGTCGGCGCCGAGGGTGCGCGCGAGCTGGCCTGGCTTCTTCCCGAATTCGGCGAGACCTCTCAAAGGTTCGATGCTGGCATCGCAAGAGCGCGGCTGTTCGAGGTGCTGCGAAAGTTGTTCGAGGAGCTGGCACGAGAGATGCCGCTCGTCGTGGTCATCGAGGATATTCACTGGGCCGACCAGGCGACATGCGATCTGCTTCGCTTCCTCGCGACGCGGCTGAAGAAAATTCGGATCATGCTGATCGTCACCTATCGACCCGAGGAGACCAGCGCCACCTTAGGCCGATGATGGTTTGAGACGCCCCGAGCGGCGTCCAGGATGCAAACCATTCGGAGGTCAAATGCACATCTCTTCCGCCACCTTGGCCAACACCCAGCGCACGATCGATTCTTATGAAGGTTGCGCCGATGAATATAGTCGCATCGTTGATCCGTTTCCCTCGCCAAGCCTCGAGGCGCCACTGCGCCAGGTCGCTACCGCCGCCGGCAAGGGCGGCCAGATCCTTGAGATCGGGTCTGGGGCCGGATGGGATGCGGATTTCCTGGAGACACAGGGCGTTTCGGTAAGGCGAACCGATGCCACGCGGCGGTTTTTGGAACTGCAGGCGGCGCGCGGCAAGGAGGGCGAGCTCCTCAATGTCATCACCGACGACCTCGGCGGCCCCTATGACGCCGTGGTCGCTCTCTGTGTCCTCATACATGTGCCGCGTGACCAGACCGGCCCAGTCCTCGAAAAGATCGTCGCTGCGCTACGCCCGGGAGGCGTCTTCCTGGTGTCGATGCGGGATGGGGACGGAGAGACGAGCGGCGCCTACCATATGTCCTACTGGTGCCGGGACGATTTCGCGCTGTGCATCCAGGGGGCGGGCCTGGCTCTTGAATGGGACGCATACAGGGTGAACCGTGACGGCGATGGGTGGCACACGTTTTACGCTCGGAGACCAGAGTGACGCGATTTCGTACCGTGCGCTATGCGGGGCCCGACAGGCTGTAACGATGATTGTTGCGCCATCAACGAAGGTGCCTGCCGGACTTCATCTCAGGCGATTCTTTTCGGGTGTACTAACCAGTCGTGCAGCCTCGATATTTGCCTTCTGAAGCGCGGCGTTCATCGTCTTCCCGGATGCGATTTCCGCAGCAAGGACGCCGATGAACTCGTCTCCGGCCCCGTGTGTGCTCTCAACCTCAACCTTGACTGCTGCAACGGCGATCTCTTCTCCGCTGCGATTTGCGTAGGCGACACCCGATCCCCCGGCGGTCACCACCACTTCGGGGAAGATCTTCACAAGCTTCCTGGCGGCCTCCAGAGCGCCGTCAAGTGTTTCAACAACGGGAACGCCTGCCAGCATTTCGGCTTCGATGGCATTGACGACGATGATGTCGATCAGGTGTTGCAGATCGTTCGACAGAATGCGTGCCGGGGCTGCATTGATCAGCACGCGCCCGCCTGCCTGCTTCACGGCCTTTGCCGCCGCAACGTTGGCGGCATCGGGAATCTCGTTTTGCAGGACGAGAATTGTTGTTCTGCTGAGCAGATCTCGAGCTGCCGAGACATCGTGGTCGCCAAGCGTCAGGTTGCTTCCCGACACGATAACCGCACCATAGTCGCCTTCGGCATCGAAAATCGCGACACTCATGCCGGTTGACTGCGATGCATCACGTCGGACGAATGTATGATCGACATTTTTGCGAGCGAGATTTGCGATCAGAAAATCCCCGAAGTCATCACCAGCAACCGCCCCGATCATGAAGGTGGCGCCCCCGGTACGGGCAGCCGAAACCGCCTGATTGCCGCCCTTGCCGCCGCTTTTCGGATGCCAGGATGTCCCCGTCACTGTCTCGCCCTTTCGGGGCCGGGCCGGTCCGAAGACGGCGATATCGTAGTGAAGGCTGCCGAAGACGGTGACAACAGGCGAAAATGTCATGGGAGGCGATCTTTTCGTTTGGACGTGACGGCGGACATGGTGCGTTCAAGATTGCGTTCGGCTGCCTGATAGTCACGCTGGGCGACGGCCACGAAGATGGCATCAAGGATGTTGAGTTGGGCGATGCGCGCTGCGGCATTTTCCCCCATCAGCGGTGAACCTTGTGCGGTGGAACACAGAACCACGTCTGCGGACTGGGCGAGAGCCGAGGAATCGTAGTTGGTGATTGCAATGGTGCGCGCGCCGTTCCTGCGCGCGAGCTGGATTGCCTCGATCACAGCGATCGTGTTGCCCGAATGGGAAAAGCCAATGGCGATATCGCCATCCACCAGCAACGAGGCCGACATCAGCATCATGTGGGAATCGTCGAAGACGCTGGCGCGCACGCCGATGCGAAGAAACTTGTGCGCCACATCCCGTGCGATCTGCGCCGAGCCGCCGACACCGTAAAAGTCGCGGTTTCTCGCCTGGTGGATCAGATCCGCTGCCCTGTCGAATGCTTCCATATCGAGAATGGCAAGCGTTTCCTCAAGGGCGTGGATCGAGGTGCGAAACACTTTCTGGACGATTTCAAGCGACGTATCCTCGACGGACAGTTCCTGATGCATCTCTGCCGTTGGCTGGCGGTTATACTGGCTGACGGCGGAGCGGAAGTCACGGAAACCGGAGAAGCCGAGCTTCTTGGTGATCTTGACCACCATGGCTTCGGAAACGCCGGCGTTCTCCGCGATCTGCTTGAGCGACGTCTCGTCACTGAAATCGCGCATGGCGAAAACGGTATCGACGACCTTTGCTTCGAGCGGCGTCAAGAGCGGCATCATCATGCGGATGCGTGGCCCGACGGCCTTCATGTCGAAGCTTTCAGCGTTCATCCCCGTCCCCTTGTCGCGCGATCGATCATCATGGCGACGAGGATTATAAGGCCGGTGGCGAGCAGTTGATAGAAGGCTTGAACGTTCATCAGCGTCAAACCGTTACGCATCGCACCAAGGATGATGGCGCCGAGGATCGTGCCGAGAATGCTTCCCTTGCCACCCATCAGCGAAGCGCCGCCGATGGCCGCAGCCGCAATCGCGTCCAGTTCCCATAGGTTGCCGAGGATAGGCTCGGCCCCGAGACGCCCGATCAAGATCAGCGAAGCGAGTGCTGCCAGCCCCCCGGAAATGACATAGGCCGTGATCTTGGTGCGCGCAATCGGAACGCCGGCCACATAGGCTGCCTCTTCATTGCCACCGACCGCCATCAGATATTCGCCGATCGGTGTCTTCTTGAGCAGGATCCAGGCGGCAATCGCAACGGCAGCGACGATAATGACTGGCGTCGGAATGCCGAAGAGATTGCCGTTGAAGAGTGAGCGGAAGCCCGTGGGAATGCCGAGAACAGGATTGCCGCCGGTATAAATGAGCGCGATGGCCCGGTAAGTGCTGAGCGTCCCGAGCGTGACGATGAACGGCTGCAGGCCGACATAGGCGACAAGCGCGCCGTTGATGAAGCCGCAGACGACGCCGACGCCGAGACCGGTGAAGATCGCCAGCGGTATCGGCGTGCCGGTCAGAAGAAGGGTCGCGGTGATGACGGCGGAGATTGCGGCCGTCGGACCAACGGATAAATCGATGCCGCCCGAGATGATCACCAGCGTCATGCCGAGCGCAAGGCACGCATTGATGCTCGACTGCTGGAGGATATTGATGAGGTTTCGTTCGGAGACGAAGCCAGGAACGAGCGCGGCAAACACGGCCATGATGATAATGAGCCCGATCAGGGTTCCGGCATCGCGGAGCGAAAACGAGAAGCGGCGAAAGACCGGTGCGGGCTTAACGGATGCAGTCGAAGAACTGGTCATTGGGTGTCCTGTCTGGTTCACGCGGAGCTCGCAGTGCGGGCGACGGTGGCGCCGGGGTTGGCCCCGGGAATGGCATGCGCGACGATCGCGCTTTCGCTCAGCTGGTCGCGTGGAATGTCCGCAGCGATCGAACCTTCCCGCATGACCAGCACGCGGTCCGAGAGCCGGATAACCTCCGGCAGTTCAGAGGAGACGACGATGATCGAATGGCCTTCGCGGGCAAGATCCTCGATCAGATGATAGATCTCGGACTTGGCGCCGACATCGATACCTCGGGTGGGCTCGTCGAACAGCAAGATCTGCGACTTGGCCGCTAGCCAACGGGCAATGATCGCCTTCTGCTGATTGCCGCCGCTGAAAAGGCGAATGGGGCGATCCAGTTGAAACGGCCGCAGATTGACGCGCTTCAACAAATCTTGTGCGGCCGCACGGAGCTTGCCCGTGTTGATCATGCCGCCCGACGAAAAGCTGGAAAGCGAAGCGAGCGCCATGTTGGTACTGACTGGACGTAGGGGAATGATCCCTTCCCGCTTGCGTTCTTCCGGCACGAGACCGATGCCGGCGGCGATCGCATCGCGCGGGGAGGCGAAGCGCACGGCGTTGCCGTCGATGGCGATCGACCCGTCGCTCAGGCGGTCAGCGCCGGCCAGAAGCCGCAGCAGCTCCGTGCGACCGGAGCCCACGAGCCCGGCAATGCCAAGCACTTCACCCTTGTGCAGCGTGAACGACACATCGCGGATCTTGGTTGCGGATGACAGGTTCTTGGCCTCGAGCTTGACCGTATCGGTGACGAAGGAATTGTGTTCCTCCTGCATCAGCTCGCGACCGACCATCATCGCGATCACGTCCTTTTCCGAGGCACTCTTGAGATCGACCATGCCGACGAGCTTGCCATCGCGCATGACGCTGGCGCGCTGGCAGATGCGGAAGACCTCGTCCATCTTGTGGGAGACATAGATGATCGAGACCCCACTCGCCGAAAGGCTGGCGATCACCTCTGCCAGACGGTCGAACTCGCTCGGCGTCAGGCTCGACGTCGGCTCGTCCATGGCGATGACCTTCGCCTTGTCGAGCAGCGCGCGACCGATCTCGACGATCTGGCGTTGCGCGACCTTGAGGGAGGAGATCGGCGCTGAAGGATCAATAGTCCTGTCGATCAGCGAGAGGGCTTGCGCCGCGCGGCTCTCCTGCTCACGGCGGGAGACGAAAAGACCACCCAGGCGGGTCAGCGGATGACCGAGAAACATGTTCTGGGCGACGCTCAAATGCGGCACCTGCTGCAATTCCTGGTGAATCATGGCGACGCCCACACTGCGGGCATCTATCGGCCTTTTGAGGATCAGGGCCTGACCATCGACAAAGACCGTTCCGGAGGTCGGGCGGAACACGCCGGAGAGGATTCGCAGAAGTGTGGATTTGCCGGCGCCGTTTTCGCCTAGAAGTCCGTGGATCTCGCCGGCAGCAACATCGAACGACACGTCGGCCAGGGCGTTCACCCCGGGGAAGCTCTTGGAGATCGTCTCGAATCTCAGTCGCGGCACCATCACTCCACCTCCTTCAACACATCGGGATGCCGGCCTTGACGGCCGGCATCTTTGACCTTCGTTACTTGGCTGCCTTGGCATCTTCCATCAGCACCGCCCGGACATCGACGCCCGCACCCTGGTAGCGGCTGAGATTGTCGGCGGTGATGAGGGCCTGCGGGGTCGCCAACACGCGTGGCAGCCTCTGGCCGGCAACCAGGCGCAGCGCGGCCTCGAGCGCCACTTCGCCGGTCAGGACCGGGAAGCTGTCGACCGTGCCGGTCAGTTCGCCGGCCTTGATCGAAGCGTAGGCGTCAGAGATGCCGTCGGTGCCGAAAACAGCGACCTTGCCCTGGAGGCCTGCGGCTTTCACGGCCTCGACGATGCCGAGCGCCATGCCGTCATTGTTGGCATAGAAGCCGACCAGGTCGGGATGTTGGTTAAGGATGTTGGTCGCAGCATCGTAGGACGTCTGACGATCCCAATTTCCCGGAACGCTGGCGACGACTTCGAACTTGCCGCCTTCGCTGATTGTCGATTTGAAACCGTCGGTGCGTTGCACCGCCGCATAGACGCCGGCTTGACCTTCAATGATGGCGACCTTACCGCCCTCGGGACGATGCTCGATGAACCATTTGGCCACGCGCACGCCGTTGTCGCGCTGGACGTTGCCGACATAATGCTCGGCCTGCGGAATGACGGCATCGTTGACGTTGACGACCGGAATATTGGCCGCCTTGGCCTGCTCGATGACCGGCTGCAGGTTGGCGTCCGTCTGCGGAGAGACGAGCAAGACGTTATAGCCCTGCGTGATCATGCCCTCGGCGATGGTCAGCTGGCCGAGCTGGTCACCCTCGCTCTGGGCAGCCTGATAAATGACGGGAACGTTGACCTTCTTGCCGAGGGCCGCGTAGCCTTCGCCCAGCGAGCGCCAGTATTCGTTCGTCAGTGTCTTGGAAACGGCACCGGCCTTCGTGCCTTCGGGCAGCTTGGGCAGCGCGCCAAGCTTTGTCTCGAGCTGCGACCAGTCCATACGGTCCTTTTCGGTATCGGAATTGAGGGGCGCGAGTTCCTGCGCGACGGCCGCGCCGAACAGGAGGCTGGCGGCAATGCCGGCAGCAAGGGTCGTCTTCAAAAAGGTCGTCATCGGTTCCTCCCGGATAGGGTCGATCGGCACGCCTCCGGCATGCCTTGGGTTCAAGGGTCGTAGAAATTCAGGGTATGTTGACGGTCAGGCAGTTCAGCCGAGCATGAGTTCCTGGACAACCGCCTGCGCAGAGACTGCATCCTGTCGGTCAATCGCCCCGGAGAGACGATTGTCCTGCTCGAGGCGATCCACCACCGTCAGCATCCGCTTGACGGTCTGGATGTTCACCTCGCATTCGTGGACCGGATCGAGACCGGTCATATCGGGGAACGTGTCGAAATAGATCGCGCCGTCATAACCGTCCTTGCGGATCTGGCGTAGCAGCTCGATCGTCTGCTGGGTATGCACCGCGCCGACCATCAGACCGTCGTCGCGTTTGGCATAGCCGTCATTGAGATGAACACCCAGAACGCGGCTGTAGCGGGCAATGAGAGCTGCGGCAAATGCCGGCTGCTCGTCGGCATAGAGCACATGGGCAAAGTCCAGCGTGACGCCGAGATTGGGCATATCGACATCCTTGATCGCCAGGAGCGTGGTCGCGCAGTCGGGCATCAGGCTGTAGGAGCGTGGCTCGTTCGGCTTGTATTCGATGCTGATCTCGCAGTCGGGATCATGCATGCAAACTTCACGAATTCCGTCTATTTCGTGTTGCCAAAGCGTATGGTAGTCCGCCTGGAAGGCATAATCGAAACCATCCTGTCCAAGCCAGATCGTCATCAGCTTGCTGCCGGCGGCGCGGGCCGAGTCGATGCCCTTCTTCGTGAGATCGATCGCTTCGCGGCGAACTGCCGGATCGGGGTTGGTGAAAGCGCCGATTTTGAAGGCCGGATTGGTATAATAGCGCATGGCGAAGCCGTTGATGGCTAGGCCGAGATCACCGATCTGACGCGCCAGGACGGCCGGATCGTCGGCCACATGGTCAGGATAATTGAGATCGAGATCGGTTAGACCATCGACCTTGGCAGCGCGCGTCGCCATTTGCAGGACGGTCGGCTTGCCGGAAAGCTCCGGCCATTCGGCCGTTGGCTTCGAGGCAAAAGAATTAAGGCGGGTGGCGAATTTCAATTGGGTCACGGCTTTGGCTCACTTCAGTCGCTATGCACACTACTTCACAGGATAATTTAGATTTGTAAAGTTATAAGTGTTGTGCAATGCGTCAATTCGTTGTGGGCCGCATCGGAGATATCTGCTTCCGCCCTTGCCTCCCTCGCCAAAGCACCGGCGTGCGGAAACCCGCCGCCGGTATTGACAGCCTTGGCTGGATGGAATTCGAAAGGGCCCCAAATGGGTCGCCTGTACGGCAGGATGTCGGCGTCAGCCGGCCATTGCGGCCTCGATCTCGGCAAGCGAGGGCATGGCAGGGGCCGTCCCGCGTCTCGTCACGGCGATGCCGGCAGTGGCGCAGCCGAAGCGGACAGCATCGAGCGGCGGCGCGCCTCGCGCAAGTGCTGCTGCAAAGCCGCCGACGAAGGCATCGCCGGCGCCGGTCGTATCGATGACCGGGCCGCAGGAGACGGCTGGCACATGAGCCGACTGCCCGGCATTGTGAAACAACACGCCGCGGGCGCCGAGCGTGATGACCGCCGCACCCACTCCCTGCGCCAAAAACACGTCAGCTGCGCGTTTCGCATCGTCCAGCGTTTCGATCGGAAAGCCGACCAGGGCCGCGGCTTCTGTCTCGTTCGGGATGATATAGTCGCAGAGCCGGTAGATCTCCGCTGGAAAGGCGCCCGCGGGTGCGGGGTTGAAAATCGTGGTGACACCGGCCTTCCTTGCAATATCAAGCGCCCGATGGGCCGCGGGTGCAGGCTGTTCCAGTTGGGTGATGAACACTGCGGATTGCTCGATCGTCTCGCGCGCTCCCTCGACATCCTCGATGCCGATCGTGCCGGCTGCCCCGGCATAGACGATGATAGCGTTGTCGCCGGTGCGGTCGTTGACATAGATGAAAGCGGCCCCTGTCGGCTTGTCGTCCATGACGATCAGCTTCGCCGTCACGCCGGCCTGCTCATAGGTCTTGAGCGCCAGATCGCCGAATGTGTCGCGACCAATCTTCGAAATGAAGGACACGTCAGCTCCGGCACGCGCGGCAGCCACCGCCTGATTGGATCCCTTGCCGCCAGGGCCAACAGAAAAGCCGCTGCCGGCGATGGTTTCGCCCAGGGCCGGCATGCGCGGCGCGAGATAGGCGGTGTCGGCGACAAAAATGCCGAGAATGGAAATTCCGGTTCTCATGGCTGACACCTCACACGCCTGCAGGTGGGATGACGCCCTTGGTGAACAGGAAGCAGCCATAGAACCGCGTCTCGCCGGTCGAGATTACACAATAGGCCTTCTTGGCGAGATCGTAGAAGGCGAAGCGCTCGATGCCGTACATGGGCGAAGGTTTGCCTTCCGCCCGGTCGATCTCCGCCTGCACCTCGCTTTGCACCGCCGGCATCTCCCCCGGCGCACCCATGACTTCCATGCGGCCGGCGGAATTCTGGAGCGGTGTGTCGAGTGGCAGCACAGAGAGGATCGCACGGATCGCCTGCGGTGCCGAGAGATTGGCCATGCTGAGCGGCCTACCGATCACCGTCTGGCGGGCCACACTGTCGCTCGGGAAATTGGTATCGGACACAACAAGCGTGTCCCCATGCCCCATGGAGCGCAAGGCGTGCAGCACGTCTGCATTGAGCGCCGGGTCAAGATTTTTGAGCATTAGAAATGTCCTCCTCGTGCCTCTATTTAACGGCGCCTGCCGTCAGGCCCTTCACAATGTAGCGCTCCAGGAAAATGCCGACGAGCACCAGCGGCATGATCGCCGCCGTGGCGATGGCGGCCATTGACCACCAGTTAATCCCCTGCGACCCCGTCTGGCTTGCCACCATCACCGGCAGCGTTTTTGCATTCGAACTCGTCAGCAGTGCCGCAAAGAAATATTCGTTCCAGCAAAGAATGACCGAAAGGATGAAAGCTGCCACCATGCCGGGCAGTGCGATCGGCAGGACGATCCGTAGGAAAGCGCCCCAGATCGAGCAGCCGTCAACCAGTGCCGCCTGTTCCAGCTCGACCGGGATGGTGTCGAACTGGTCGCGCATAATCCATATCACGATCGGCAGCACCATCAGCGTGTAGATAAGAATGAGGCCGATCAGCGTATCGAGCAGCATCAGGTGTTTGTAGAGAACCAGGAACGGCATAGCGAGCACGACCGGCGGCAGGATCAACTGCGACAGGAAGAAGAAGGAAATGTCCTTGTTCGCCATCCAAAGGAATTTATAGGAGAACCGGCTGAGCCCATAGGCCGCCAGCGATCCGATGAGCACCGCCAGGAACGACGCCCCCGCTGACGCCACGATGCTGTTGAGAAAGCGACGGATGAACTCGTCGCGCACAGTCGATGGCGCCAAGATCGTATCCGGCGAGAGGCCGAGCGAGCGCCAGCCCTTCCAGTCCGGCGTAAAGTCCACGAACGGGATCAGATGCCCCTGCGTCACGTTGACCGCTGTCTTGAACGAGGTCGTGATCGTCCAGTAGATCGGAAAGAGCGAGATGAAGGCCCAGAAGACCAGAGCCGCATAGATCAGCAGGCTGTTGGTCAGGAATTGCGGGCGCCGCGACCAGAGGCTCCCCGGCCTATCGGATGTTTCAGCGATGATCGCCATGGGCTTCGCCTCAATTTTCACGTTGCATCCATCGGCTCGCCCCTTTCAGGATGAGCGCGACGAAGATGATGATGATGACGAGATAGAATTCCGCAAGCATGGTGCCGTAGCCGACATTGGAACGGTCACGATATTCGCGGAAGATGAAGCTCGACACGGTATCCGTCGCCCCGCCCGGTCCGCCAGCGGTGACGTTGATGACGATATCGGCGAGCTTCAGCTGGAAGATGATGCGCAGGATGATCACCGTCATGCTGACCGGAAGCATCAGCGGAAAGGTGATCTCCTTGAAACTCTGCCAGCCTGACGCTCCATCCACTTTCGCCGCCTCCTTGATTTCGGAAGGAAGCGCCTGAAGGCCGGCGAGCAGCAGGATCATCATGAACGGGATCGACACCCAGGCATCCATGGCCATGATCGAGGTTCGCGCGAGCCACGGCGTCGAGAAGAATGCCGGATTGTCCCAGCCAAGATGGCGCGCAAGGGTCGCCGCCGGGCCGAACCGGTATTCCATGAGTGATTTTCCAATCATCCAGCTGACAGCTACCGGGCTCAGCATCAGCGGCAGGAGAAAGGCAACACGGAAGAATTTGCGCGCCTTGATCTCGGCGTTGAGCAGCAGCGCCAGCCCGAAGGCAATGACATATTGAACGAGGACCGAAAGAACATAATAGACCATGTTCAGCAGCGCGTTCCAGAAATACCGGTCCGCGAACAAAGTGCGTAGATTGTCGAGCCCGTTGAAGCGTCGGCCGGCCGCCGCGCTCAGGTTCCAATCCGTGAAAGCGATATAAAGCCCGAAGACGGTCGGGAAAACCACCATGGCGACGGTGAAGAGCACGGCAGGAAGCACGAAAACCGCGCGCTGCCCCGCCTCACCGCGGATCATCACCTGGCTCGCACACAGTGCCACCGCCCAGACGATATAGGCAAACAGCAGCGGTCGCCAGCTGACGAGGCCGAGCGCCGTGACCCCGCTCGCATCGAGGATCTGGAGAATGAGGACGGCGAACAACAAGATGGTCGCAGCGAAGAGCAGCAGCCGACCGCGCCTGGCGGCGGCGCGCTGGACCGTCGCGCCCTCCACAGGGCTGACGGCTGGGGTAATCGTATGCGACATAGGCAAGACCCTTGAGGCAGAAAGGCGTGCGGAACCGGGCAACGGTTCAGGCGGCACGACTTTGTGCCGCCTGAGATCATGGACGAGACATCCGAAGATGTCCGTCGTATATCAGGCCCCGAGCGAGGCCTTGTAGAGCGCAAGCTGCTTGTCGCGGCCGAGCTGATCGGTGATCTTCTCCCAGGCGGCAGCGATCGCATCGGCGCCGGCCTGTGCGGTTACCTGTCCGGCGAAAACCTTGGCCAGTTCGTCTTCCGCGACGCTGTAATATTGGAAGATGCCCGGAATACGCGGCTCGATAGCGGCGTTCGGATGGTTGTAGGAATTCGACTGCGAAGCGAGATAGCCTGAGATAAAGGCTTCGTCATAACCTGCCGACACCCATTCCTTGATGTCGAACTGGCTCTTGCGATAGCACTGGAAGCCGGACGGATAGGCCGCCGTCCAGAGTGCCAGATCCTTGCCGCCGAGATGGGCTGCAGCACTCCAGGCCGCTTTCTTCTTTTTCTCGTCGCTGTCGACCCGGGCCATCACATAGACGCCCCAGCCCAGATAGGCCATGTTTGGCGCGTGGTTCGGGCCGCTGGCAAGCTTTTCCCACTGGCCGGTCTTCGAATTATAGACATCGTCCGATCCCGGAAGGATGTCGAAGCCGATGGTGTCGCCAACGACCGAGCTGTCGCTGGTGCGCGCGCTTGCACCCACGTCTCCCCACCAGGAGACCATGGAACCGGTGCCGGCCAGAAATTGCTGGAAAGCTGTCGTGCCCGGATCGGCATTGAGCTGATCGCCCGCTTCCGATGGCAGGGCGTCGATGACGTCCTGAATCGCCCGGACCCATGCCGGGTTGTTGATGCGCGGCTTCATCGTGTCGGTGTCGAACAACCAGGCCTTGTCATCTGGATGCTTGGCATAGGCCGTGGCGCGGCTGCCGAGGAAGTAGAAGCCGAAACCGCCCCAAGCCTTGGGTGCGTCGAGATAGCCGACCGCTTCCATGCCGCCGATGGTCTTGCCCTTGAGGAATTTGGTGACCTCCTGAACCTTCTGCCAGGTCTTCGGAACGCCCCACTCGCCCTCGTGGCCTTCGTCCTTCCAGGCCTTCGCCAGGTCGGCATCGGCGAAGTAGTCGGTACGGTAGTTGAAGTTGTGGCAATCGCCATCGACCGAGACGCGGTAGGTCTTGCCGTCCCAGGTGCCAACCGGCGCCTTGAGGTAGTCGACATAGTCGTCCATATCGATCTGGGTCTTGACCCAGTCCGGCATCTCCGACGCCAGCCCCTTGCCGCAGACATCCCCCTCGAACGGCGCACCCATCTCGAGCAGGTCGAAATCGACCGTACCCGTTGCGATCGCCTGCTGCAGGCGTGGATTGTAGTCAGCTTGCGCGAGGTCGATCCAGGTGATCTTGGCGCCGGTATAATCTTCCCAAGGCTTGAGGAAGCCGCGGAACAGAACGTTATGCAGGTTCTGGTTATTCAGGCCCATGAAGGACAGCTCGACGCCGGCGAACTCGCCCTGCTTGACGCTCTTCTTCGTCGCTTCCAGGCACATCTCGCCAACCTTCTGCCAGTCGGCATCCGTCGGCGAGCCTTTGCCGACACCCGGCACCTGCAAGATCTGGCTGCGCAAGGATCCATCCTGCGCAAAGGCCGTTCCGAATGGACCGAGCATGGCGCTTCCTGCTGCGACCGCACCGAGGCTTGCACTGGTCTTCAGGATGGCGCGCCGGCTCAGGCCGATCGCCATCATTCTCTCGAAATCACTGACTTTCATATGGGTCTCCTCCCGTTGATAAACCGCCACGGTTGTGGCTGCCGGCGCTCCCTCCTCGAAGCGGCAGCAAGAACTCTCAGATAAGCCTCAGTCCGCTCTCTCCGTCAAACAGATGGACGAGGGCTGCGTTCGGCGTCATCGCGATCACGTGGTCCGAGGGCTCCTCGACGCGGTCGCGAAAGACGCCGATGATCTTCTGTTGCCCAAGCTTTGCAAAGACCTGCGTTTCCGATCCGGTCGATTCAACGACCGTCACATGCGCGCTGACCGAGCCGCCAAGCGTGAAGTGCTCGGGCCGAATGCCGTAAAAGGCTGGCCGCCCGTCCGAGCCCGCAGGCGCGCGGTGGAGCGGCAGCCGAATACCCTCATCCGTCTCGAAGAACGGCTCGGCGGCAGCGCGGATGTGGCCCTTGATCAGGTTCATCGACGGCGAACCGATGAAACCGGCGACGAAGGTGTTGGCAGGCGTATCGTAAAGCGTCAGCGGCGAACCGATTTGCTCGACACGTCCGTCGCGCAGCACCACGATCCGGTCGGCCATGGTCATGGCCTCCACCTGATCATGCGTCACGTAGATCATCGTCGTTGCCAGCCGGCGCTGCAACTCCTTGATCTCGGCGCGCATCTGCACGCGCAGCTTGGCATCAAGGTTAGAGAGCGGTTCGTCAAACAGGAATACCTTGGGATCGCGCACGATCGCCCTTCCCATCGCCACGCGCTGACGCTGGCCTCCAGAAAGCTGGCGGGGATAGCGGGCAAGATACGGCACCAGATCAAGGATCTCGGCCGCCTTGCGCACCCGCCCCTCGATATCGGCCTTGGTCTCACCGCGCATCTTCAGCGCGAAGCCCATATTCTGCGCCACCGTCTTGTGCGGATAGAGCGCATAGCTCTGAAATACCATGGCGATATCGCGGTCCTTCGGCGGCAGGTCGTTGACCACCTTGCCGTCGATCCGGATGTCACCGAAGGTTATCGGTTCGAGGCCGGCGACCATGCGCAGCAGCGTCGATTTTCCGCAACCCGACGGCCCCACCAGAACGACGAACTCGCCGTCGGGAATTTCGACGGAAACGCCATGGATCACCGTCAGGCTTCCATAGGCCTTACCGACATTGACGATATTCATCGATGCCAAATATGATCCTCCTCCAACGGCGTCGCGCACTCCTCGCGACGTTTGATCGACCTTCCTGCAAAGCGGCGGCAGGTAGATCGCTCAGCTGCACCCGCCGCCCCTATCTTGGGAGGACGTCATCCGCACCGATAACTTCACACATTGAATTACCATTGTAAAGTAATCCATTGCAGAATTCTCAGATATTTCTCGTTTTCGTTCTCGCGACGACTTGACTAACCATAAGCATCATCGGATATGTGCAGTGCTTTTGTCCAAAAATATAAACGAAGCATTTGAGGCTGAACCCATTTCCAAACATTACGGAATTTGCATAATCTGTAAAGATTAGACCTTTGGACAGGGAGGCACAACATGCTGAGGGGAATCGATCCAGTCTTAAACGCCGAGCTGATGCATGCTTTGATGCTGATGGGGCACGGGGACCAACTGGTCTTGTGCGACGTCAACCACCCTGCCCAGACCATAGCCCGGCATACAACCTATGGCCATCTCATCGACGTTTCCGGCTGCGGCTTGGAGCGTGTCGCTGAAGCTATTCTGACGCTCTTCCCACTGGACACGTTCATCGATGCGCCGGTGAAAAGGATGCAAGTTGTTGGCGACGCCAGCGGGCAAATGCCGATTTTCGCGACGATACAAAAAGTCATCGATCGCGCTGAAGATCGGCCTGTTCGGATGGAGGCATTGGAGCGTTTCGCATTTTACGAAGCAGCGAAAAAATCCTTCGCGATCGTCAGAACCTCCGACCCAGGGCCCTATGGGTGCTTCATTTTCAGCAAAGGTGTTATCTAATCTTTGACTGCGAAATTGGTCCGAGACGCTTGCGTTTTCGGCGACCGGTACGGCTTCGGCTGCCTGCCTACGTCGTCGCAGACCAGGACTGAAGGAATTTAGCGCCGCGAAGCGCTTCGTGGAGACGACGCCAGAGCGACCGGCCGTTGTGCGAGCGGTCGCTTTAACGGCCTCACATGTGTTCAGGACTGATTTGGACGCAGAAACGCCAAAAGCATTTTCACCGCAAAACGGCCCGCCCTGGTCTACCGCCGATCGTGAAGGCTCGGTCAAACAGCGCGGACCGTCTTGCTATTTCCAGCTCGTGTAATCGTCGGCGACGCAACCAAGCGGCGCGCGATCCTGACCAAACCGCTTCTTGAGCTGCTCGCATCCCCACTCGTTTAACGGCGCTGGCATGAGATTGTTGATGTCCATGCCAGGCGATTGGAATGGTGTCGTGGAGGTCGTGACGTACCAAAGCCAGAAGCCGACCACACCGACGACGATCAGAAGCAACATACCGAAGAAAACCTGCAACCGCCTCCAGATCGATACCCCCGACTGCTTGGGGTCTTCGATCAAAACCGGCACACTCCGATCGCTTTCTTGCTGGTGCGCGAAAGGTGCAAGAGCCGCGTTGCGCTCATCATCCGTAAGCTTCACGCGCTGCAGACGATCGTCCAGAAGCACTGGCAGGGCAGTATTGCCATGCCTGACAGCCAGTCCGATCGCTTTGCCATTGGCTTCCCCGACGATCAGAGGCTCTTCTCCATTCTTCATGCGCGTGTAAGCCGATCGCCCCGTTTTGTCGTTGGCAATCTTGTCATTGTAGGTGATGGAGAGGACGCCGCGTCTGCGGTCGAATGCGGTGACCTCGACCGGAACGGGGGTCAGCATGGCAGGCCGAAGCAATTGGCCCTTGACCCACCAGATGCGGATAGCGAGAAAAATCATCCCCAGGCCCATGCCGCCAAACAGTAGCGCGAACACGGTGAGCGTGATGATCCGGTTCCAGAGCATGTCCAGACCCAAGCTCATCGTCGCAAGTTCCGGATGATCGGCTGATATCACAAGACCGGTTTCGTAGTCGCCAGTATGGAAATCGACGAACATGACCTCGACTTCGGTGTCGTAGTCTCGTCCGCCGTAGCTGTAGACAAGGCGTGCCTCGCAATCGGTAAAGACTGCCTTGCGTGTCGTGCATCGCCCGTTTTGCACGTCGCCATTTTCCAGCGTCAAAGGGTTCTGGCTGATCTGGAAATCGCGGATTACGCCTGGTGCTTCCGAGACGAATAGAAAGACAGCCAGTGCCAGGATGATGGGCGTTGACCAGAAGTAAGCATTCGGGGTGGAGATGACGTTGCGCGCCAACGAGAGCGGGCGACTAGGAAGAACAAGCGAAGACAATGGCGTAGGTCCCCTCATGTGGCAGCGCAGTGCGCTGGGAAAGCTTCAGACAGTGACCGATAACGAACGAGCGGAGTTGACGTCATTCCGGCCGCTTGCACAATCCCATTGTGCGAAACTCATCTACAGCCTGAGACAGGCGATCGGCAATCCCTTTCAGCACGCGTGGGTAGCATTGGCATGGTGATCTCTTCGGCAAGGGCCGGTGGTCTTGTTCCGCGTCGAGCAAAACCGCGGCGCACTTTTACCGGAATTGCCCTACAGCCGATTGGCGCGCAACAAAGTGTCCCGCGACAGATATCCCGCAAGCGTGCCATCGGCAGCTCGGACATGCAGGCCCGGCATCTCACCGGAGAGGATGAGCGCCAAGGCGTCGTGAACCGTGGCGTCAGCGGCGATCTCGGCATCGCCGTTGGACGGTTCCGGCGTGGTCATGATCGTCGATACGGCAATCAAGCTCAGCCTTTTTATGGCTCGGTCAGGGCCGAGGAAACTCTCGACGAATTCATTGACGGGACGCACAAGGATCTCCTGCGGGCTATCATATTGAAGGAGGCGGCCATCCCGCATGATCGCGATGCGATCGCCCATCTTGATTGCCTCATCGAGGTCATGCGTGACGATGACGACGGTCTTCTTCACCTTCCTGAGAATATCGCGGAATTCGTCCTGAAGCCGGACGCGGGTGATCGGATCAATCGCGCCGAACGGTTCGTCCATCAGCATGATGGCAGGGTCGGCGGCGAGCGCGCGCGCGAAACCGACGCGCTGACGCTGCCCGCCCGACAATTCGTGTGGCAGGCGCTGCCGCATGATGGCCGGATCAAGTCCCACGAGATCCAGCAGCTCGTCGACCCGGCGATCGCTGCGCGCCTTTTCCCAACCGAGAAGCCGCGGCACGGTCGCGACATTGCGCGCGATCGACATATGTGGAAACAGACCGACTTGCTGGATGACATAACCGATGCTGCGGCGCAGCTCTTTCTGATCGACCAAGGCGATATCCCTGCCATCGACCAGCACCCGTCCCGCCGTGGGCGTCTCCAACTGATTGATCATGCGCATGGTCGTGGTCTTGCCGCAGCCCGAAGGACCGATCAGGGCAACCGTCGTACCAGTCTCGATCAGAAGATCGAGATTGTCGACCGCATGCGAGCCGCTTCCGTCGTAGTTCTTCGTAACATGGTCGAGATGAATCATCCTGATATCCGCTTTCGGCCGCTTAGCGCCGTTGAGTGAAGACGCGCTCCAGGGCGCCGAACGCCAATTCCGCAAAGATCGCGAGCAGGGCTATCGGAACCGCTCCGACGAGAAGGCGCGGCATGTTCATGATCGCAATGCCGGCATTGATGAAATCGCCAAGCCCGCCGCCGCCGATGAAGGAGGCCAGCGCCGCCCCGCCGATGACCTGGATGGCACTCGTCCTGACGCCTGACAGAATCGACGGAACGGCCAGGGGAAGTTCTATCTCCCACAGCATCTGTCTGGCGCTCATCCCCATTCCGTCGGCCGCGTCGATCACCGAGGCGTCGATCTCGCGGATGCCGATGATCGTGTTCAACAACAGTGGCGGCACGGCAAGGACGATCAGGGCCACCACCGACGGCAACAATCCGATGCCGAGGAAAGGCATCGTCGCCGACAAGATCGCAAGGCTCGGTATGGAGCGCATGGCGCCGGCGATATTGACCACTGCAAAGGCAGCGCGAGGTGCCCGTGCGACGGCAAATCCGAGCGGCACGGCAATGACAAAAGCGATGCCGAGCGACAGGATGCACATCAGAAGATGGCGATTGAAAGCGTTGAAGAAGGTGCCGGAGTTGTTGAAGATCCAGCTGAATGCATCGATCACGATCATGCCGCTTTACCTCCACTGCGCCGGCGCAGCAGCTTTTCGAACGATGCAAAACAGTAGTCGGCAAAGAGCGCCAGAAATGACGTCAACAGCCCGCCTGCGATGATCTTTTCAGGAAACCGCTGGTCGATACCTTCGAAAATGATGACGCCGAGCCCGCCAGCATTGATATAGGCGGCAACGGTCGCGATGCCGATCACTGTTACCATGGCAATGCGGATGCCGCCGACAATATAGGGCATCGCCAGCGGCAGCTCGACTTCCCAGATCCGCCGCGCCGTGCCGTAACCCATGCCATCGGCTGCTTCGAGTATGTCACGCGGAATAGACTGGAACCCCATGCCGATATTGCGGATCAGGATCATCAGCGAATAGGCGGCAAGACCTGTTATAGCGGGTGCCGCCCCGATACCCATGATGGGAATGAGAAGCGCAAACAGCGCCAGGCTGGGCACGGCGAACAGGATACCGGTGAAGATGACGATGGCCGCAAAACTCCGCGGTCGCCTTGCCGCCCATATCCCGACGATCAGCGAGATCACCAGGGCAATGCCGACCGATGAAAAAACGAGATACAGGTGCTCCAACAGCGCTTCGAATAGCCGGTCGAGATGTTTAGGGACCCATTTCATCGCCGAGACCTCCGCATCGGGGCGCTCGTTCGCCTGTCTACCATGGGATCCCCAATCTGCGATCGGCATCGTCGGCTCTCTGCGGCAGAATATCGTAGGCCGACGGAGTGACCGCCGAAAATCGCCTGAGGCCGAGCCGTTCCAAAACCGCCGCTCCCTCAGGCGTTTCATGCAATGCCACGAGGCTTTGCTTTAACGCTGTGGTGATGTCCACAGGCAATGTCTGCGCGGCAACCAACAGCGGCGCGGGAAGCGGCTCGGTCGTCGACAGAATACGAAGACCATCGATCGCGTCGGGTTCGTGCATCGACAACAATTGGAAGGCGTAAGCGTCGATCGCGCCCGCATCGATCCTGCCATCCTTGAGGGCAGCGACGATGCCTGAAGGGTTGAGCAGCGGTCCGACCGTCATGCTCTGCTTCATTTTCCCGGCAAACTGTCCGGCAAGGAAGGAGCGCGCCGCGTGGTAGCCCGATTGAGAATCGCGCACGGTCCAGCCCCAGCGTGCCGCAGCGAGATCGGCCACCGCGTTGACTGGCCCGGTGGAGGCGATGAGAATGTGGCTGGCATAGAGCGGCTGGTCCAAAGACCATACCTCGCTCGAGACGGGTGCGGCAAGCATCGTCGGTCGCACAGCCACGCGCATGCGCGAAAACGGATAGCCGCACATGAAGACCGCGCCCATGTCCGGCCTCGCCCATAATTCCGACAGGGGGGCTGGTGCTGCATGAGCGATGATCTCGAGTTCTATGCCGGACTGCGAGCTGACCAGCGCAAACAGCGCGTCCCACAGGCCGCGAATGCGCGGGCTGAGATTATACATTCTCGAACAGGCGATCGGCTTGGACATCACCATGGCGACTATGCGAACCGCAGCCGCTGGCCGATGTTCATCTCTCTTGCCTTGTCGACCATGGCGGCCCCGAGCGCCACGTCGGTCGTGCTGAGGCCCCGATGCCAAAACAGGATCGTCTCCTCGTCACTTTCGCGACCGGGCTTCATGCCGCAGACGATCTGGCCGATTTCGGCATGCAAGTTCTCGGCCGTCACCTTGCCCTCGTCGACGTGACGGCGAAGCGCCCCGAAAGGTTTGCCGGGGCCGCATTGTCCCCAATCGTCGACGACGACCTTGTCCATGATATCGGTGAGATCGAATTCAAGCGCGCTCATCGTGCCATAGGGCACGACGAAGGCCCCCTTCTTCACCCATTCGGTCTTGAACAGCGGCGCTGGTTCCGGCAGGCGGCTGGCCTCGACCATGATGTCGGCGCCCTTGAGGCAATCCTGCCAATTGTCGGTGACAACGATCTTCTTGCCGAGATCCGCCTCAAGACGCTTTGCGAAGGCATCGCGACTTTCCGGCCGGCGCGAATGCACGCGGATTTCCTCGAAGTCGAAGAGATGGTCGAGAAGCCGGACATTCCAGTAAGAGGTTCCGCGCGCACCGATATGACCGAGAATCTTGCTGTCCTTGCGGGCGAGATATTTTGCGCCAAGAGCGGTGACGGCCCCGGTGCGCATGTCGGTGATAGCAGTTGCGTCGATGATGGCCTTCGGCACGCCGGTGTTCGGGTCGAACAGGTTGAGGACCGCAAGCTCCGAGGGCAGATCGACCTTATAGTTGTCGACGAAGTCACCGACAACTTTGACGCCGGCATAGTTCAGCGCTTTGACATAGCCGCGAAGCACGTTGAAATGGCCTTTGTCGGAGCTCTCTGGCACAAGATGGACGCGCGGCTCGATGACGGTTTCGCCCCTGCCCTGCGCATCCAGCGCCTTCGACACTGCATCGAGAATCTCGTCATTCGTCAACGCCAGCGCCTTGGCATCAAGGGCATTGAGATAATCGATCCAGATTTCCTGCATTTCCCGCTTCTCCACATTCCTGTCCGGCTGCTGAGCGGACGGATTTTCGAACAGACACCGTGAAAGGATCGCCACGCCAGATCGCGGCCGGATCGATATCCGGCCGCGGGGCATGACAATCATTTCGGCAGCAGGCCGTTTTCCTTGAGGAAATCGACCGCCACGTCCTTGGCTTCCTCGTGGTCGGTCTCGACCTTGGCATTGAGGACCCGCATTTTCTCGTTGTCGAGATGGGTGCCGACCGCTTCCAGCAGTTCGGCAACTTTCGGATTGGCCTTCAGCACGTCCTGGCGGACAACGGGGGCCACGTAGTAGGGCGGAAACAGACCCTTGTCGTCTGCCAGCGGCACGAGGTTCTTCGAGCCGATCTGCCAGTCGGTCGCTGCACCGTTGGCGACGTCGATGTCCTTTTGGTCCAGTGCATCATAACGAAGACCAAGCTTGGCAAACTGCTTGAACTCCTTGAACTCGGCATCGTAGACGCGCTTCAGGCCGGGCAGGCCATCGGCGCGGTCGGGAAATTCAGCACCGCCGCCGAAGACCAGGGTCTTGGAAACCTTGGCGAGATCCGACAGGCTCTTCAGATTGCTGGCCTGCGCCGTTTCCTGCCGGACAACGATGACGTAGCCATTGTTGATGCCGCTCGGCTTCAGCCATGTGAGGTTGAACTGCTTGGCGTAGAAATCCTTGACCTCAGTGTAGACCTTGTCGGCATCGGTCGACATCTCACCCTTGACGACAGAAGCGAGCGCTGTGCCAGTATATTCCGGATAGAGATCGATCTCGCCGGCCACCAATGCCTGGTGAGCAATCAGCGTGCCGCCGAGATTGATCTTGCGCTCGACGGTGATGCCGGCATTTTCCAAAACGGCGGCGTACATTTCGGCGAGGATAAACTGCTCGGTGAAATTCTTGCTGCCGACCTTGATGGTCTCTGCGGATGCAGGCTGGAACATGGCGGCTGCCATGATGCCGGCTGCAAGGATGCCTTTTGTCCAATTTTTCATAACCATTCCCTCTTGTTGACTTTTCAATGAACGTACTGACGGCATTCCCAGAATGACCGCCGGCATGACCGGTCAGTGCCCTGCCCTTCTTGCCGGGGCAGTGGCGAACCGGGCTTATTGCGGGCCGAGCCCGATCAATGCGGCAATCGTCGCAAAATCCGGCCCTTGTGCGCGATCCTCTTCGAGCGCCGGGACGTGGGTGCGGACGAAAGCATAGGCTTCCGCCGATCCCTTGCCCAATTCGCCTGAGACGCCGCGCAGCTCGACGGCCTGTACCGAGGCGATCAGTTCGATGGCAGTGAGATAACGCAGGCGCTCGACGATCGCCTGCGTCTTTGCCAAAACGCTCGGGGCCATCGATGCCTGGTCTTCGACGCCATCGGCCACAGGAATGGGTGAAAGAGATACCGGCATGGCCAGATGGCGGATTTCGGCTTCCATGGCCGAGACGGTCTTTTGCACGGTCGCAAAACCGGTACGGCTCTGGCCCATCGCGGTCAGGAAGCGCGGCAGGTCGGACATGGCAGGCGACATGATCTTCATGATCCGGTAGGCGGTGCCGGCCGCGCAATGCGCCATCGCCTGCCCCAGCCTTTCCCAGGCGAGCACAAAAGCGGTCATGTCAAAATTGCCGTGTGAAAGAATGACGCCCTCGGATGCGATCACGACGGGATTGTCACTGGAGCTGACGAGCTCTATGTCAGTCGCCTGCCTTGCCTCATCGATCGCATGCCTCAACGCGCCCCAGACCTGCGGTGTGCAGCGGTAGCTCAATGGATCCTGGAGACGTCTTGCTGCATCGGCGGCAAGCAAGGAGCTGCCCGAAAGCAGCTCCATCAGCTGAGCGGCGACGCGGCGCTGCCCAAAGGCCGGTCTTGCAGCCAGAGCGCGATCGTCGAAGACGCTGACATTGGCTCGGAACGCTTCGAAACTAACGGCAATCGCCTTCAGGGACCAATCGAAGAGCCGCTCGATCTCCTCAAGCGCTAGACAGGCGAGGCCGATGGAGAGGCTGTTGGCCACAACAAGCGCATGCCCGTCCTTCGGCGCCAATTCGAGGGGCTTCAGGCCGGCCCTTTCAAGAGCGATGGCGGCCGGCAGCACGTCGCCGCCAAGCTCGATCTCACCAAAGCCCAGAAGGCCGCGGCTCATATGGGCAAGCGGCGCCAAGTCCGCCGCACCGATCGAGCCCAATGACGGGACGACAGGATGGACACCTGCATTGATGGCGGCAATCAGACCCTGGAAGACTTTCAGCGAAACGCCGGAACCACCCGCCGCCATGCCGGCAGCCCTGACGGCCATCATCGCCCGCACGGATTCCTGTGCGAGCGGTTGTCCGACGCCGACGGCGCGGGCTTGTGGCACACGCATCTGGAACGCCACGAGATCCTCCGTCGCAAGTCGTGTATCGACTCCCGCTCCCAGTCCCGTCGTCAGGCCATAGACCGGCAGATCGCTTGCCGTATAGCGATCGACGACGGCGCGCGCCGCCACAATCCGGGCTTCGACCTCGGCGGATATCTCGATCCTGGCGTAACGACGGGCAACCGCTGCGATGTCCTCGATCGTCGGCGGCGCCGCGCTGAAGATGATCGATGGAGAATGGGTGGCGCTCACTGTTTCTCTCCGAGAATGGCGACGGGCTTAGAGGGACCCTTGCTGGACCGTGCTTCCAGCCGATATTGCGCGCCGGGATAGTATAAAAGCGCGCAGGTCACGACGGCCTCGCCCGACCAGGTCCGTCGAAAGACGCGCAGGCAAGGGTGATCATTCTTCAGGCCAAGATATTTGCGTATGGCCCTATCCGGTTTGACAGCCTGGACGATATGTTCGAACGCCGTTATCGGTGCGACCTGCGTCAGATATTCGTGCGGCGTCATGCTGTGGAAGTCGGCAGACAGATAATCGGGCGCCACCAGCGGATTGACATAGCGCTCCTCGACCTGAATGGGCTGGTCGCTTTCCATGTGCACGATCAGCGAATGCATCACCTCAGCGCCGAGGATCAGTTGGAGCGCGTCGGCAACGTTAGCATCCGCCTTCATCAGCCCGGCCTTGACGACCACCGCCTTATGCGTGTGACCCCGTTCCAGTATTTCGTCGGCTATGTTGCGGATTTGAAGCAGATCGACGTCGAGGTGTTTTGGCGACACGAACGTTCCGATCCCGGCGGATCGCTTGAGAACGCCCTCGAACATCAGCTCCCGCAGGGCCCGGTTCGCCGTCATGCGGCTGACGCCGAATGCCGCCACCAGTTCGCTTTCGGAGGATACCCGGTCTCCCGGCTGCAGCTTGCCCTCGGCGATGTCGGCCAGGATCTGCTCCTTGATCCTGATATAATGGCGCGCTTCGCCGGCGGCCGGTTTGACTGCTTTCGTCATGACAACCTCGCCACGCCATTGTCGAGGATGATAGCGCTCCGCGAAGCAACGAGCCCCCTGAAGTGAATCTCGGCGCCGTTGCGCCATATCTGCAGGGTGATCGTTTCTCCGGGAAAGATCGGTGCGCTGAAACGCGCCGCGATTGCGCTCAAGCCAGTCGCCATGCCTGGATCGATGGCAGCGACGATGGCGTAGCCCGCATGGCCGAAGCTGCACAGCCCATGCAGGATCGGCCGGTCAAAGCCGCTTTTGCCGGCTGCCTGCGGATCGACATGCAGCGGATTGAGATCGCCGTTCAGGCGATAGATGAGAGCGGCGTTACCAGGGATGTCGACATTGAATTCGAAGTCCGGCTCTCCGTCCGGGACTTTGGGCAAAGGTTCAGGCGCAGATCCCGCCGAACCGCATCCACCGTCGCCGCGGCACGCGTTCGTCTGGACGATTGTCGCGATCGGCTCGTCACCGTCCACAGTTGCGATCAGGCGCTCGAAGCTGACGAACATTCCTTTTTCAACACCGCGATCGACTACCGAGAGGACGCGTGAGCGAGAGATCAGCGGCACATCGAGAGGAACCGGCCGGTGGATCGTCAGGCGATGTTCGGAATGCACGAGACGCGCCCAGTCGACGCCTGTCTGCTGCATCCATGGGCCTGGATGCGCTACGATATTGGCAAGGGTCGGCGCGGTCACGAGATCGCGTTCATAGACATAGCTCAGCGCCTTTTCGGCGAGCGCATTGGTGCCATAGCCAACCGACAGGGCGTAAAGGATGGCATCCCTTGCGGTGACCACATGTGTTGCTTGCGGCACCGGGAAGTCGAGGATGGATTGGGCCGACAGCGTCACGATGCGGCGCCCCCGGATGTCGAGGGTTTGCGAACGCCTCCGGACAGGCGGATGCCGCCGTCAACGGACAGCAATTCACCGGTGACGAAGTCGGCACCCTGAACAAGCCAGACAATGGCGCCGGCAACGTCTTCCGGTGTCGCGACACGGCCGAGCGGCGCGGTTTCCGAAAATCGCTTGGCAATGGTTCCATAGGCGTCCGGCCCGAGCGTGTCGCGCATCCAGCGCGTATCGATGATGCCGGGACAAACGGCGTTCACGCGGATATCGGGACCGCAGGTGCGCGCCAGGGCCAAGGTCAGCGCATTCAGCGCGCCCTTGGAAGCCGTATAGGCAAGCGAGCTGCCGCCGCCAGTAAAGGCAACATTGGATGAGACATTGACGATCGCACCGCCGCCGCTGTCACGCATCGCAGGCACCGCCGCCCGGCACATCTGATAGGCGCCGATGACATTGACACCGAAAACGTTCTGAAAATCTTCGGCCGACAATGTCTCCAGATCGAAAGGATCGGATTTGACCGTCATTGCGGCATTGTTCACCAAGGCGTCGAGCCGCCCCCATCGATCGACGGCAATCGCGACCATTCGGCGGCAAGCCGCGTCATCGGCAACGTCGGCCTGGACGATTTCCACCTCCGCGCCCAGGCTGCGGCAGATATCGCCAGTCTCATCGGCCTCTTTCTTGCTGCGGCTGTAGTTGACGACCACCCTGGCACCGCCCTCGGCGAATTGCTTGACGCATGCGGCCCCGACGCCCGTTGCCGAGCCTGTGACGATGATGGCGGCTCCATCGATTTTCATGGGGCAAAGTCCTTCATGGCGTGGGGCGAAAACAGACGCGCATCCATCTGCTTCAGCCGATCTGACACCGCGACGCTCTTCGGCAGGCGATCGAGAACATGGGCGGCAAGATCGATGCCGGGGGCAAACTCCGTCAGCGTCAGGCATCCGTCGATTACCCGAAAGACAGCCCGTTCGGTGACGACGAGCTGTGATTGCCCTTCCGGCGCAAAGGCGGGGCTCGAACTGATCTGGTCGACATCATCGACGATCTTGCAGAAGCGGCCGTCCTGGATGATGTCGAGCGTGCCGTCGGCAACGGCAATTTCAGCGCCACCGGCCGAAAACGCGCCGAGATAGACAACGTGCTTGGCCGTCTGCGAAATATTGGTGAAGCCGCCGACCCCGACGATGGAATTGTTGAAGCGGCTGACATTGACCGCACCGTGCCGATCCACCTCGGCCATGCCGAGGAAGGCGATATCGAGGCCGCCGCCGTCGTAAAAATCAAACTGCGATGCCTGTGGGATGATGGCGGTCGGATTGACGGCGGCGCCAAAGGACAGCTCCTCGGCCGGCACGCCGCCGATGACGCCGGATTCGATCGTCATCGTATAATCGTCGAATCCCTCTTCGCTGGCGATGCGGCCGATCCCGGCGGCAATGCCGATGCCGAGGTTGATGGTTGGGCGATTGAGCGGCGCCAGCTCCCGGAAGGCACGTCGCTGAATAATTTTATCGACCGACAGTGGCGCCGGCTGCAGGCGGCTCATCGCCATCCGGACGCGCCCGGTATAGGCGATATTGTCCGTCTCGGCGAAACTGACGCCGTGCTGGGCCGGATCATCGCAGACGACGACATAATCGACCAGCACCGCCGGGATGCGAACATCGCCCGGCGGCAGGGAGCCGCGTTCGGCAATCCGCTTGACCTGGACGATGACAATGCCACCGGAGTTTCGGCCCGCCTGCGCCATGGCGAGCACGTCGAGTGGGAACGCCTCGTCCTCAAGGGTGATGTTGCCGTCTTCGTCGGCCGTCGTTCCGCGCAACAGCACGCAATCGAGCGGCATCGACGGATAAAGCAGCCATTCCTTGCCGCGCAACGACACACGCTCGACAAGCGCGCGCGGTGTCGTCGCATTCATGCGGCCGCCGCCATGAAGCGGATCCATGAAAGAGCCGAGCCCGATATGGGTGACCACGCCAGGCTGACCGGCGGCAATCGCCCGATAGAGCTGCGCGATGACGCCCTGCGGCCAGCAATGCGCTTCGATCTTTTCCTCGATCGCCAGCCTGCCAAGGCGCGGCGTTCCGCGCCATCCCCCGGCAATCACGCAGGCGACGAGGCCTTCATAGCCAAAATGCCCCATGCCGCGTGTCTGACGATCACCCGTGCTGGCTGCAAACAGAAGTGTCAGGTTGCGGGGTTTTCCAGAGACGAGGAATCGCTCTTCGACGGCAGCCGTGATGGCTTCGGGATGGCAGCATCCTCCAAAACCCGAAGCAGCGACAGTCATCCCGTCTTCGAGAAGATCCGCAGCTTGCTGTGAAGAGATGACCCGCATGACGATCTTTGCTTCCCCGGCCTGTATATACAGGCTAGCCGCCGATCGTTTGTAAGGCAACTGGAATCTTTGCCAGTATTTTAGGCACACCACCTTCGATCAGACGATATTCAGCAGTCCGATCAGGCAAAGCCCCAGAGCCGCCAGTGCCAATAGCGACAGCGCCGCCGCCGCGAGGACACGACCGCCGGTATGGGCGACGGATCTGACATCGACGGAGAGACCCAAAGCAGCCATGGCGGTGACGGTGAAGGTGGCGGAGACAGCCGACATCCCGGGCAGCAGCGGCGCCGGGATCGCGTCGAGAGAACGAAGTGTCGCCATGGCTGCAAAACCGAGGATGAACCAGGGGAGAACATGGCGGAGATTGACTGAAGAGCCGCCAGCGCGGCGGCCATGAACTGCACCGAGCAGAAGGATGACCGGTCCGAGCATCATCACGCGGATCAGTTTGACGAGCGTGCCCACCTGGGTGCTGACGGCTCCGGCAGAGGCCGTGGCCGCCAATACCTGCGGGACGGCATAGGCTGTCAGGCCTGCGAAAACGCCATATTGTACGGCGCTCAGACCCAAGAGCAGATGAAGAAGCGGCAGCGTGAGCACTGCCCCGATGCCGAGCAGCGCGGTAAAGGCTATCGAGGCCGCGATATCATCCGGTTTGGCGCCGATTACCGGCGCTGCTGCGGCAATCGCAGAATTGCCGCAGATCGAGTTGCCGCAAGCAACCAAGGTCGCCAGGCTGGCCGACAGTCCGAAGAGCCGTCCGATCAGAAAGCTGCCGGCCAAAGACAGAGCAACCAGAACGGCAATTCCGCCGACAAGCGGCAGTCCGGCCTCGCGGATGGCAGCCGTGCTGAGCGAGGCGCCAAGCAACACGACGGAAATTTCGAGAAGCGTCTTGGCGGCGAACTGGATGCCGGGGATGAAAGTCTGCGGCAGACAGACCGAAGAGCGCACGGCAATGCCGATCAGAATGGCAAGCACGAGGCTCTCGATCCAATGCGAGCCGAAAATCATCAACTGCAGCCGCTCAACAAGATGCGCAGCGAGCGTGACCGCCGCACAAAGAACGAGTCCCGGCAGGACGGCAGGAAACGACGGGGAACGGGAGGCGGAAACGAGCATCGGGAAGACCTTGCGGAAGGACTGCACTGTCCCACACCCAATTGTCGACTTCCATTGAATAGTTTAGCATGATTCATTCGGCAAAATCGAACGATTGATCATGACATTTGAACAGCTTTCCATTTTCGTCGCGGTTGCGGAACGCGAGCATCTGACCAATGCTGCCTCCGCGATCGGGCTGACGCCATCGGCCGTCAGTTCGGCGATCCGCAATCTCGAGACCTCCTATGGCGTCGAGCTTTTCCACCGCGTCGGACGCCGCATAGAGCTGACATATGAAGGACGGGTGTTTCTGGGGGAGGCAAGAGCGACGCTGGCGCGCGCCAAGGCGGCAGCACTCGTCTTGTCCGATCTCGGCGGCTTGCAAAAGGGTGAACTGGTCGTTTTTGCAAGCCAGACGATCGCAAGCTACTGGCTGCCGGCGATGCTGATGCGTTTCAAGATCCGCTACCCAGGCATCGACCTGAAGCTGATGATTGGCAACACGACCACGGCGGCAAAAGCGGTTCTTGATGGATTGGCCGAAGTCGGTTTCGTCGAAGGCAGCGTTGACGAGCCGGCGCTGAATATTCAGCCGCTTGCCGAGGACGAACTCCTTGTCGTTGTCGGTCCGCGTCATCCCTGGGCGCGTGGCAAGGCAATTGCACCGACGGAGCTGGTTTCGGGCACGAAATGGGTCATGCGGGAAAAAGGGTCCGGAACCCGGTCGGCTTTCGAGGCGGCGATTTCCAATCTCGGCATAGCCCCCGGAAATCTGGCTGTCGCGCTTGAACTGCCGTCGAACGAGGCGGTCATATCGGCAGCAAGAGAGGGCCTGTGCGCGACGGTCGTCTCAGGTGCCGTGGCGGCGCCGCTCTTGACGCAAGGTCTGCTGGTGAAGGTGCGCTTTCCTCTGCCGTCCCGGCAATTTGCAATCCTGCGGCATAAGCAAAGGCACTCCAGCCGTGCCTCATTGGCGCTGGAAACGATTTGCCGCGAGGATAAAGCTGCCGAAGTCAAAAATGGGGAGGACTGGGCGCTCTAGATGTGGATCCTCAAGAGGTTGTCTCGGTTGAGGCCGAGGCGACTGATGGGTGTTTTTGATTTCAGGCTGCCGTGCGGACGAGCCCGCGAAGGCCCCGGCGAAGGTTCCTGTTCGCGAGATGGTGGTGGCTGCGAGCCCAATCGATGCTTCCCGTATGGAACGAAAACCACGTGCGGCGGTTATATGACCGCCTTCCTCCTCAACAACCGAGCGTGGCGGTCCAGATGTAGCGCGATCGAAAGTGATTCACATGATCAAAGTCCTTGCATGCTCCATGGCCGTTGCGACGGCCGCAATGGCAACGGCAGGCGCCGCCCACGCCGACGAATCCGCCTTCTTGAAAACACTGGCGGGAAGTTGGAGCGGTAACGGGACGGTGAAAGTGCGGACAAATGCACCCACCATTAAAGTCACTTGCCGTTTCAAATCGGATGCGAATGCAAGCTCCCTTGCACTCAATGGGCGTTGTACCAGCCTTGTCGTTTTTTCCCGCGTCATCAGCGCGAACCTCAAGGCCACTGGTGACACCTACACTGGCTCCTACGTGGGCGCGGGCACCGGCACCGCGGGTCTTGGCGGAAAGCGCGCTGGTAATGCCATAAGTCTCGCGATCAGATGGGCGAAAGAAGTCAACGGCGATCGGCGTGCGCAGATGACGATCGAAAAAACCGGAGCATCGGGCATGCGCCTCACAACCATCGATACCGACCCTGCTACCGGTCGATCGGTTGTTACGAGCCGCATTGAGCTTCGTCGGAGCTGACGTCTTTTTGCGTTCAAAAAGCCACGAGTGTGCTAAAGGGTTGATAGAGAAGCGTCGAAGCTATAGTTTCGCCTTCGCAAATCGTCGAACGATAAGGAAATATTTATCTCATGCCGACAGGTACCGTTAAATTCTTCAATGACGACAAGGGCTTCGGCTTCATCACCCCTGAGGGTGGCGGGCAGGACGTTTTTGTTCACGTGTCTGCGCTGCAAAGCGGCGGGTCGCTCCGCGAAGGCGACAAGGTCAGCTTCGAAGTTGGCCAGGATCGCAAGACCGGAAAATCGAAGGCTGAGAACGTCTCGACTCTCTGATCGAAAATCGATGGCCCAACCTGCATTGAGCGGGTTGGGCTCATCGTCACGAGCCGCAATTCCACGCATTCACAGAGAATGCGAGGGGCTAATTACGCCCCTGATAGGACGCTCTCCGCGGCCTTCTCGGCAATCATTATCACCGGCGAGTTGGTGTTTCCCGACACGATCGTCGGCATGATCGATGCATCGACCACCCGCAGTTTCGCCAGCCCATGCACCCGCAATTGCGGATCGACAACCGCCATCACGTCGTTGCCCATCTTGCAGGTGCCGACCGGATGGAAGATTGTTGTGGCGATATCGCCGACGCGACGGATCAGCTCCTCGTCACTCTGGTATTCCAGGCCCGGCAGCATTTCCCGCGGCCGGTACTTGCGAATGGCGCCGGCCTCCATGAGCCGGCGGGCGTGCCGAACCGATTTCGTCGCAAGCAACCGGTCGCCGACAGTCGAAAGATAATTCGGTCGGATTTCCGGCGCCACGGAAGGGTCCGGGCCGCCAACATGCACGGTCCCGCGGCTTTCCGGCCGCAGATTGCAGACGGAGACGGTGACGGCGGGATATTTGTGCAGCGGCTCGCCGAGCCGGTCGGTGCTCAAGGGCTGTACGTGATATTCGAGATCGGCGGTCGCAACAGCGGGGTCGCTCTTGGCAAAGATACCGAGCTGGCTCGGCGCCATCGACAGTGGCCCTGACCGGCGCAGCATATATTCAAGCCCCATGCCCGCCCGGGTGAACAGGTTGTGATAGAGCTGGTTCAGCGTCTTTGCGCCCTCGATGCGGAAGACCGTACGGATTTGCAGATGGTCCTGCAGGTTTTCGCCGACACCCGGAAGTTCATGGACGACGTCGAGTCCGGCAGCCGACAGCACATCCGGGCGACCGACCCCGGAAAGCTCCAGGATTTTCGGTGAATTGATCGCACCGGCAGACAGAATGACCTCGCGACCGGCGCGAGCCAGATGATTCTGCCCGTTCAGCCGGAATCGCACGCCGGTCACCATTCTGCCGTCGAATTCCAGCCGCTCGGTTTCGGCGCTGGTCAGCACACATAGATTGGGCCGCTTCATTGCCGGGCGTAAAAAGGCCTTGGTCGTATTCCAGCGCAGGCCGCCGCGTTGGTTGACCTCGAAATAGCCGGAGCCCTCATTGTCGCCATCGTTGAAATCGTCGGTCTTCGGGATACCGAGTTCTTCAGCGGCATCACGAAAGGCATCGAGGATCGGCCAGGAAAGCCGCTGCTTTTCCACCCGCCATTCGCCGCCTGCCCCGTGCATCGGCGACTTGCCGCGATAATTGTCCTCGGATTTCAGGAAATAGGGCAGCACGTCGTCCCAGCCCCAGCCGGAATTGCCCGCCTGCCGCCAACCGTCGTAATCGGCTGCCTGGCCGCGCATGTAGATCATACCGTTGATCGAAGAGCAGCCGCCCAGCAATTTTCCGCGCGGATAGGGCAATGACCGGCCGTTCAGTCCGGCCTCCGCCGCCGTCTTCATCATCCAATCGGTGCGTGGATTGCCCATGCAGTAGAGATAGCCGATCGGCACATGCACCCAATGATACCGGTCGCTGCTGCCGGCTTCGAGCAACAGGACGCGGGTTTTCGGATCGGCCGACAGCCGGTTGGCCAGAACGCATCCCGCCGATCCTGCGCCGACGATGATGAAATCGTAGCTTCCCGCATCAATGGCCGCATCATTCACACGCATGTTCATGCCGCCGCCCCCGCTGCCGCCAGCGGGACCGCTGTCAGACGCCGCCAGAGCGGTGCCATCGCTTCGGCGATATCCTGATAGAGAGCGTAACGCCGCGCATAATGTGCCTCGAGCGAGACATCCGGACGATAATACCGCTCTGCCCGAACCATGGCCGCAGCACCCGCGCCGAAGTCCGCGAAAATGCCGACGCCGGTTCCGGCCGCAATCGCCGCTCCCAGCGCACCGGTTTCACGCGAGCGGGCAACGCTGACCGGAACGCCGAGCACATCGGCGAAGATCTGCGGCCAGATCAGGCTGCGCGAGCCGCCGCCGGACAGCACGGCTTCGTTGAAGACCGCGCCCGCCTTTCGGATCGTCTCGATGTGCTGGCGATGACCGAAGGCGACACCTTCGAGAAGCGCGCGAACGAGATGCCCCTTGGTGTGCCAACCGGCAAGACCGTAGAAGCCGGCACGCGCGTGGCCGTCCTGCTGGGCGCCATAGAGATATGGATGGTATAGCGGGTCGTCTGCCGCGGGCTCGATCGCCCCGGCCAGCGCACAGCAGGCATCGAAGGGCGAAACGCCTTCCGCATGCTCGCCTTCGAAGAACTCCCGCACCAGCCATTCGAGATTGGCAGCCGAGGTGGCGCTGTTCTCCATCGCCATGTAGCGGCTGCGATCGAAGGTCGAGGACATGAAGACTGGCCCGCCGAGGTCGGGGCTGTCGATGATGACTTGGTTGATGCTCCAGGTGCCGGCAATGATCGAGGCGCTGCCGGTGCGTGCAACGCCCGAACCGAGCGCCGAGGCGACGACGTCGAACAGTCCGCCGACCACCGGTGTACCAGCGGCGAGCCCGGTTTGCCCCGCCACCTCTTCCGTTACCGTCCCGGCAATGTCGGCGCTTTCGATGAGCGGCGGCAGGAGGTCCATGCAATCGTCTAGTCCATAGGCCTCCATCAGCGCCTTGTCGTAGCGGCGCGCGGCAAGATCCAGCAGACCGGCCCCCGACATGTCGGACACTTCGCTGACACGCTGGCCGGTCAGGCGGTTGACGACGAAATCCTTGGAGAAGAACACCGTACCGATGCGGTTGAACAGATCCGGCCGGTGACGCTTCAGCCAGGCAAGCAATGTCGGCGTCTGGGATGGCCACGGACGCTGGCGGGCAATCCGATAGGTCCGGTCACCAACACCGGCTTCTCGCCATTCATCGACCAACCCGGCCGCCCGCGTGTCGAGCGACTGGATGCCGATGAGCGGAGCGCCGTCGCGATCAAGCGCATAAAGACCGTTGCCATGCCCGGCGCAACCGATCGCGGCGATTTCCTCCGGCTGGATCTCTGCCTTTTCGATGCAGGCGCGGATGACCTGCCGTGCATTTGTCCAGAGTTCGTCCAACCCTCGCTCGACATGCCCCGGGCTCGGCATGCGGCTGTGTCCTTCTTCGGACGCAGCCGCGATCTCGTTGCCGTGCCGGTCGAAAATCACCGCCTTGATAACGGTGTTTCCGGCGTCTAGCCCCAAAAGATACTCTCCCATGCAGAACCCTCCCGAGATTCGAAATCGCTGCTCAGCCCTGCTGATAGAGCGCAAAGGCCTGTTCGCCGCTCGCGTCCTCGTGCACGATCGCCATCAGCCCGCGCACCACGGCACTCGGATTGGCGTGCTGATAGATGTTGCGCCCATAGACCATGCCCATTGCACCCTGCCGCATCAAGGCCGCGGATTTGTCGAAGACGGCACGAAGATCCTCCTTGCCGCCGCCGCGCACCAGAACCGGGCAACGCGCTGCTTCCACCACTCTGTGGAAATCCTCGGCATTGGTGGTTGGGTCCGCCTTAACAATATCCGCACCCATCTCGCGGGCGAGCCGCGTCAACGTAACGATCTTGTCGGCATCGCCGTCGACCATGTAGCCGCCCTTTTCCGTCACCGGCTGCATCACCAGCGGCTCGATCATCAGCGGCATGCCATACTTGTCGCAATCGGCCCGCACGCGAGAAATATTCTCAACGCACAGGCGGAACAGGTCCGGCTCGTCCGGCAGCATGAACAGGTTGACGACGACGCAGGCGGCATCCATCTCGATCGCGCCGATCAATGGCTCGGCCTCGTTCTGCAGCACCGCCCACATGTCGCGGTGGCGGATCCGGTTATAGGGATTGCCCATGTCGATGCGCAGGACCAGCGCCGGCTTGTCCTTGCCGGGCACATGCTGCAGCAGGTCGGCCTGGCCGTAATTCATCTGGATCGCGTCCGGCCCTGCAGAAACCAGCGCCTTGACGACGGCCTCAATGTCCTCCAGCCCGTTGAGGAAGGATGGTTCGTTGCAGACGCCGTGATCGATCGCCACGTCGAGGCAACGGCCGCCGCCGAACAGCCGGTTCATCCGGACTTTGCTGTTGTGTCGCATTCTGTGCTCCTTGGTTCGTTCCTTGCTGAAAGCATGTCTTCGTCGACGCCGTGGCGTTGGTTGAGAAGGGTGAGAAAACGGTCGCGCTCACCGGCGCGATGCGCGAGCGTCCAGCGCTTTTCCTGCGCCAGCAGGTCGAGTGCGGCATCCATCATGTCGAGCGTAAGCTCGCCCAAAACGGCAAGCGTCGTGCGCCGCAAAAGCAGATCGTCGAGATGTTCCACCGCTTCCTCGCGGATCAGGAACTGCAATTCGCGCATCGAGTAGCCGGCGTGCGGCAGCGCCGCATCGGGACCTGCCGCGATGAAGCCGGCAATTGCCTCAGCATCCGTGCCGTATCGGGCAAACAGTTCAGCCATGCGCCCTCCGGAAAGGCCTTTGCCGGCCGCCATCTGCGTTAGCCAGGCGAACGCGTTGGCGGGAAATGCTCGACCACCGCCGATCGGCCGATCGGTTGTCGCAACGCGGCGGCGCCTGCCGAGCCTTGCCAAAGCCATGTCGGCCGCCAGTTCCCCGAAGGACCGGAATGTCGTCCACTTGCCGCCGATCATGCACAGTACCGGCGGACCACCATCCTTCGGCTCTACGAGCGTGCAGAAGTGATCGCGCGGGATGCGGCCGGTAAAACTGTCGGTGCTGGCCGGCAGCGGCCGCACGCCGGAAAACTGGAAAACGATTTGTTCGGGCCGGATGGGAATGCCTGGCAGCACGAAGGCAAGCGATTGCAGGATATAATCCCGCTCGTCCGCCTCGCAGCGCACCGTTTCCGGATCATCGACGCGGATATCGGTGGAACCGACGAGAACCTTGCCGAGATAAGGAAACAGGATGCAGATCCGCCCGTCCTCGTTCTCGTAGTAGATCATGTGATCCGCGAGCGCGTCGCGCAGGTCCGCATTGTCGATGATGAGATGCGAGCCCTTGGTGCCGCCCATCAGCGGTAACGGCCGCGCTTCCGGCGAAAACAGGGTCTGATTGGCGATGTCGATCCAGCCGCCGGTGGCGTTGATGATCAGCGTCGGCTCGACGATAACGGACGCGCCGCCGATCTGGTCTTCGACACGATATTGGCCATCCTCTGTCCGCTGCAATTCGGCATAGTTCAGCGCCATCGCCGCGAACTTTGCTAAAAGAGCATCCTGCAGAAGCTCGATACCTAGCCGCTCCGGATGGCTGACCCAGGCGTCGAAATAGGTGGCGGAACTCTTGATGTCGGGATTGAGCGCCGGCCATTTGGCAAGCGTCGTGCGCCGGCCGCGAAACTGGTGGCGCGGCATCAATGCCCGCTTGCGCGTCAGGAAATCATAGATGCTCAGGCCCGCCTTGATGGCGACGGCGCCACGGCGGCTCGGGCGACGGCTGAGGCCCAGGAAGCGGACGATGCCATTGCCGAGGCCGGAAAAGATATCGAACACCGGCACCGTCGTCGGCAGCGGCGCGACATAATGCGGCGCGTTGCGCAACAGCCGGTCCCGCTCGACCAGCGATTCCTGCACCAGCTTGAATTCGCCATTTTCAAGATAGCGAAGCCCGCCATGCACCATGCGCGACAGCGCCGAACTGGCCCCGGAGCAATAGTCGTGCTTCTCGACGAGCAGCACACTCAGTCCCTGCAGCGCCAGTTCTCGAAAGACGCTGATGCCGTTGATGCCGCCACCGATGACACACACGTCCACCTTCGGGCTCTGGCGGAGCCCGTCCAATATCTCTTGCCGTTTCATGATGGCGATCCGCTACCTGTCCATGTCAGTCAGTTTCGCCGCTATGGCCGAATCGATGGCCGCAAGATCGGCCGCATCCAGCCGGATGGTCCCGGCCCGCGCATTGTCGAGCGCTTGTGCCGGATTGCGCGCCCCGCAAAGTGCAAAAGTGATGCCCGGCTGCGCCAGCGTCCACGCAATCACGATCTGGGCGATGCTCGCGCCGTGTTTTTCTGCGACCGGCCGGATGGCGTTGGCCAGCGCCGTCGCCTTCTGGCGGTTGTCGACTGAAAAGCGCGGATTGTCCTTGCGCTGGTCATCGCCGGAAAACACACGGTCGGGACCGATGGTGCCGGACAGCAACCCCAACGCCAGCGACGAGTAGCTCAGCGTCGCAATGCTGTTGGCCTTGGTCAGCGGCAGAAGCTCCGCCTCGATCTCCCGGTCGATCATGCTGAACCGCTCCTGGATCGCATCGAGACCACCAGCGGCAATATAGGCATTGAGGTCGTCGGGGCTGACATTGCTTGCGCCGATCGCCCGGATCTTGCCCGATATGCGCAGGTCTTCCAGCGCCCGCATCGTTTCCTCGATCGGCGTCGTCGGGTCCTGCCAATGGGTGATGTAGAGGTCGATATAGTCGGTTCCGAGCCGCCTCAGGCTTTCCTCGACCTCGTGCAGGATCGCGTCGCGGCCGAGATAACGGTGGACCGGTTTGCCGTCTTGATCGAAGAAATGTCGACCCTTCTGCGTATGCCAGACAAGGCCGCATTTGGTGGCGATGACAGCCTTGTCGCGGCGCCCGTTCAGTGCCTTGCCGACGATCTCCTCGGAACGTCCAAGCCCATAGGCTGGAGCCGTGTCGATCAGCGTGACGCCGGCATCGAGCGATGCCTGGATCGCGGCGATGGATTCGGCCTCATCGGTCCCGCCCCACATCCAGCCGCCGATCGCCCAGGTGCCCAGTCCCACCGCCGAGGCGGAAACGCCGGATTTGCCGATCTCACGTGTCAATTGCTGCCCGCTCATGCCCATTTTCCTTCGCCATTCGCCAGTGCCAGCACCCGCGCACCCGTCGCCTCATCGGTCACCAGCGTATCGAGATGATTGCCCCTGAGAACGCTGAGGATCGGGCCTGCCTTGTTCGGCCCGCTCGCCACACCAATTTTGGTGGGGATCGAGGCGAATTCCGGCAGCGTCAGCGACACCAGCGAACGGTTGAGGCTGTAGTCGCAGACCTGGCCATGATCATCGAGCAGATGCGCCAGCAATTCGCAGGAGGCGCCGGACCGCTCGATCGCGGCGCGGTCGGTGCTTGAGGACGGATGCAGGTCGTAATAGCTCGAATCGTCCGACAGGATCGAGCCAATGCCGACCACCGCCACCTTCGCCTCGCGCGCCCGTTTGAAAACGTCGGCGACGGAACGCATGTTGATCAGCATCGCCCGCTGCTCGGCATCATCGGCAAAGAGAGGCGCATGGATCTGGTAGGAACGTCCCCCAAGCCGGTCGGCCATCAAGGTCGAGACATGATTGACGTCGGTATAGTGTTTACCCTGCACGCAGCCGGTTGCTGGAATGACCTCGACATTGAACCGACGCGGCGGCTGCAGACCGGCAACGACGGCGCTCACCCCTTTGCCGCCGGTGATGCAGATCGTATCGCCGTCGATGATCTCTTCCAGCAGCAACCGCGCTGCCGCTTCACCGACGGCCTGGAGCGCCGTCTGCGGATTGTCCGACACGGTCGGCACCACCACGGCGCGGCCGATGCCGCCAAGCGCTCGTAGCCGTTCTTCCATATCGACCAGCGGCTCGACCGGCGACTTGATCTTGATCTCGACCAGGCCGAGCTGGCGGCCGCGCTTGATCAAGCGGTTGACGGTGGCGTGCGAGATGCCGAGCTGATCGGCAATCTGCGCCTGTGTCAGCCCCTCGAGGAAATGCAGAACCAGAGCCTGGTGCATCTGCCGGGCGATGACAATTTCCTCGCGCGGCGCATTTGCGGGTTTGAGTTTGGCTATCGGCATATCAGGCAGCCTTCCGCTTGTGCAGGAAATGGTCGATCGAGACGGCGGCAAGCAGAATGCAGCCTTTGATCATGTCTTGCCAATAGACGGACACGTCGAGCAAGATCAACGAGCTTGTTACGACCGACAGCAGGGCAATGCCGAGAATTGCCCCCAAGATCGTGCCGGAGCCGCCATTCAGCGATGCACCGCCGATCACCGCGGCTGCGATGATGTTGAGCTCCATGCCGACCCCAAAGGTCGGGGTCGCGGCACCGAAGCGGGACATGTAGATCACCCCGGCAACGCCGGACAGCGTGGCGCAGAGCACCGTCACCCAGAACTTCACCTGGTTGGTCTTGATCCCGGAATAGAGCGCCGCCTTCTCGTTGCTGCCGGTGTAGAACACCTTGCGGAAGGCGGTTGCCCGGCGCAGCAAGAAATCGAACAGCACGACGACCGCGACAAAAATCAGGATCACATAGGGAACGCCGTAGAATGTGCCCTGCCCGACCGCCTTGAACGAAGGTGGCAAGGTGAACAGCGACAGCGGCGTGCCCTTGGTGATGATCAGGCAGATGCCACGCACAATGACCATCGCCGCAAGCGAGGTGATGAAGTGGTTGAGACCGACGACCGTGACGAAGAAGCCCATGACACAGCCGATCATGCCGCTGGCGATGATCCCGATCAGGGAAGCGCTCCACGGATCGAGCCCCATCAGGAACAGCGAGCCCGACAGCACCATCGAGAAGCAGACGACCGAGCCGACCGACAGGTCGATGCCGCCGACGATCAACAGGATGGTCATGCCGACGACGACGATCCCTTCCACCGAGAACGACATCAGCATCGCCCGGAAGTTGCCGAGCGTCAGAAAATGCGGCGAGGCAAAGCTCATGACGATGCAGAGCGCCAGGATGATCGCGATCAATCCCGCCTCGCGCATCGTTCCCAGCCGTTTCCAGCCGGGCGTGCGTGCCTGATGTGCCGTTGCCAATGTAGCGTCCGCCATGACCCTGTCTCCTGCCCCTGCTTTTTCCCTACGCGGCATGCTCTGATGCCTTTGAATTGTTGTGACCGCCGATACCCGAGGCGAGCCGCATGATCGCTTCTTCCGTCATAGTCTCGCCCTCGACCTCGCCTGCAACGGTGCCTTCGTGGATGACCAGCACCCGGTCGCATAGACCGAGAAGTTCCGGCAGTTCCGACGAGATGACGACGATGCCGATGCCGGAGCCCGCGAGATCACGCAGCAGCCGGTGGATTTCCGACTTGGCGCCGACATCGATGCCGCGGGTCGGCTCGTCCATCAGGATGACCTTGGGATCGACCGCCAGCTGCTTGGCAATCGCCACCTTCTGCTGGTTTCCGCCGGACAGCGACGAGACCGGCATGTCGATGCCACCCATCCGCACGCCGAGCCGCCGGGCCAGGTTGTGGGCACGATCCGCCTCGGCCTTGGAATTCAACAGTCCCAGTGGTCCGGTCAGCGATTTCAAATCGAGAACGGCAATGTTCTGGGCAATGGAAAGATCGAGAAAAATGCCGGAGCCTTTCCGGTCTTCCGACAGGTAGACGACGCCCGCCTGCGCTGCCTGCGCATAGGACCGCGCCCGCAGCCGCTGTCCATGCAATTGCACCTTACCGTCGGTTACCGGCCGCAATCCGCAAATGCCTTCGGCTATCTCGGTGCGCCCCGAGCCGATCAGCCCGCCGACGCCGAGTATTTCACCCTTGCGCAGGTCGAAGCTCACATCGGTGAAGCGGCTGCCGTCGCCGAGATCGCGGACGCTCAAGATGATCTCATCGGTCCGCTCCGCCGGCGCCTGCTTTTCCGGATAGAGCTGGGTGATCTCGCGCCCGACCATGCGGCGCACCACATCATCCGGCGTCAAATCCGCCACCTTCTCCGTCGAGACATAACGGCCATCGCGAAAGACGGTGACCCGGTCGCACAGGCTGAAGATTTCGGCCATGCGGTGGCTGATATAGATGATCGAAATACCCTGCGCCTTGAGGTCGCGGATGATTTCGAACAGGATCTGGGTCTCCGATTCCGTCAAAGCCGCCGTCGGTTCGTCGAAGATCAGCACGCGACAATCGAGCGTCAGTGCCTTGGCGATCTCGACAAGCTGCTGGCTGGAAATCGACAAATCGCCGACTTTGCGGCGCACGTCGATTGGTGCCAGACGATTCATCACGACCTGCGCATCCCGCTCCAGCCGGCCATAATTCATGAAAGGCGAGCGGCGGCGGTTGGTCGCTGCCATGAACATGTTCTCGGCCACCGTCGCATCGGGGCAGAGCGCGATTTCCTGATGCACGAGGCCAAGCCCGAGCGATTGCGCCACGGCCGGCGACGTCACCTTTACCGGCGCGCCATCGACGAGAACGTCGCCCTCGGTCGGCTGCAGCACGCCGGCAATGATGTTCATCAGCGTCGACTTGCCCGCGCCGTTTTCGCCGCAAAGCGCATGAACCTCGCCCTTCTCCAGGCTGAAGCTCACATCCGTCAACGCCTTCACCGCCCCGAAGTGCTTGCTGACATTGCGGATTTCCAGAACCGGCACCGACGCCATCATCGTCTCCTCCTCACGCTCGCGGTGGCTGTCCGGAGTTTCCTGCCCCCGGACAGCCGGCACAAAGGCTTACTCCTCGATGCCTTTGGTGCCCCGCCGCTTCAGATACTTGTCCCAGTAGAAATCGTCGGCATTATCAGCCGTGACGATCGACAGGCCGTTGTCGACGAACGGAATGCTCATCGGGTTGAAGCCGGCGCGCTTGGCGTCGTTCATTGGGTCGATGAGTTCCGGATGCTTGGCAAGCCACAAAAGCATGAAGCCCATGTAACCCTGCATGCCCTGGTTCGGATTGATCGAACCGAACACTTCGCCCGCCTTGATCATGTCGAGGATGTTGGCATTGACGTCGGCGCACATCACGAGGATCTTGCCGCCGCTTTCCTTGTTGGCCTGCGAAGCGCCGATGGCCGAATTCGCTTCCGGCATGAAGACGGCCCCAATATTCGGATGGGCCTGCACCAAGCTCATCAGGCCCTGATAGGCCTTGTTCGGGTCCTGGTTGGACGCAGCGCGGCCGACCAGCTTCATATCAGGATATTTTTCCTCCATACGGGCGATGAAGGCGGCGATACGCTTGTCGTGGTTGTCCTGGCCCGGATTTTCGAGAACGGCATATTCACCCTTGCCACCCATCTTTTCGGCAATCGCGTCGGCCGCATAGGTGCCTTCGCGGGTATTGTCCGACGTGACGAACGAGATGCGCTTGGAAAGCGGTGCATCGGCTGCGAAGGTGACGACCGCCGTGCCCTGGTCGATCGCCCGGTTGATCGGCTCGATGAACGGATCGGAGTTCATCGGATGAACGAGGATACCGGCCGGGTTCTGGGCCAGCGCCTGGTCGAAGGTGGCGATCTGCTTGTTGACGTCATATTCCGGCGTGCCGGTATAGGCGGTCTCGCAGCCGAGCTGCTGACCGGCCTGCTTGAACATTTCATAGACCGGGAACCAATATTCGACGCCCGACACCATGACATTCATGACGTATTTTTCACCCGGCTTGCAGCGGAACGGATTTTCCGTGTCCGCGCTGGCCACGCCGGCGAGAAGCGTCGATGCAAGGACCGCCAATGCGGTCGTGCTTAGAAAATTGCGCAAGTTTCCTCCTCGAGGCCGAAGCCCCTCCCAAATATCCGGCGGCGCCTCAGCGGCTGCCGATGATCCATTGAAGACCGGAGTTCCTCCTCGAAATCCGGTATGGGCAGATAATCGCAACGGCAGAGCGCTGTCAATATAATTCATACTGTGAAATATATTTCAGGTATCAACGTTCTGAATGGCGATTGATGCCGCCTTCCGGCGCTCGAAGACACCGAGAAGCGGCATTGATGTCGCTGCATTTGATTTGCCTGAAGACGGTCGCTCGAAGGCCGAAGCGGACCTTCCTCGCACGCGCGCAGCCGTTTTGGCAAGAATCTGAAGGGTAAAGACTAAGACCGCCGGAGCCTTTGATGGACGATTGTCTCGGCCCCGCAAGTTCTGCATTTCATCGCCTTCGGCAGGTCGAAACGCTGGTCAGAGACTCTCTAGAAGAACCCCAAAAGTAGGCCGCCATTCGTATATATCGACGCTGCCGTAAACACCGGAGCGGACGAAGGGATCTCCTGCGCTGAACGCCTCGAACTCCGCGAGCGTTTCGACTTCCGCGATCACCAAGGCGGTAGAACCCTTGCCCTCCGCCGACGGTGTAGAGGGTCCGGAAAGCAGGATGCGGATCGCCGCGCCCCGCAGATAGGCCTTGTGTTCGTCGATCAATCGGGAACGTTCGGCAGCCTTGCCGGGGTCGGATACGGCATAGCGGGCAACGATCATTCTCCACTCTCCACTGGCGTCAGCACGAAATCGAAATCGGAACGCCAGACCGTCGCACGATCGACACGCTCGAAAGGCGCAACCAGGCTGTTTTTCACCCCAAACACCGTATCGGATCCCAGATAGGGATCGTCGCCGACAAAGGTGTGGGTTACGAGCTTCTGATAACCTGAAGCCGTGATCAGGTAATGGGTATGGGCAGGACGGTAGGGATGGCGGCCGAGGGAGGTCAGCATCTGGCCGACCGGGCCGTCATCCGGAATCGGATAGGAAACCGGCTTTATGCCGACGAAACTATAGGTGCCATCTGCGCCGGTGACGAAGATGCCCCGGTTGTTCCACTTCGGCTGGATGTCCGGCTGCTGGACATCGTAGAAGCCATCGGAATTATCCGACCATACATCGATCTGGGCTCCCTCGATCGGATTGCCGTTAAGATCCAGCACTCGCCCGATGAAGAGACAGCTCTCGCCCTTGCCGTCGAGAGAGATGTTTTCACCCATCTGCCGTATGGGCGCGCCTTCGACATGGAACGGCCCGAACACGGTATTTTCCGTGGCGCCCGGCGGACGCCGGTTGTTGATTGCATCCACCAGCATCGACAAACCCAGCGTATCGCTGAGCAGGATGAACTCCTGTCGCTCGTCATGACAGAGATGGCCGGTTCGGGTCAGGAAGCCGATGGCCAGTTGCCATTCCTCCTGGGTCAGGCTGATATCCTTGGCAAAGGCATGCAGGTGCCTGACAAGCGACGCCATGATTTCGGCCAGACGCGGATTAATGTCCCGCCCCATCCGCGAGTTGACGGCTTCCGCGGATCTCTCTTCGCTGAAATATTCAGGCACGTGGCCATCCTCCAAAGCGTTAACGCGGCCGCGCGCCCTCCCAGGCGCTCTGCAACAAAACCCGGATCGCTTCCCGTTCGATCGGGCGCGGGTTCCAGTAGGGGTTCTGGGCGGCGAGTTCCGCCGCACGGTCCAGATCGGCTTCCTCCATACCCAGATCGCGCAGCGCCAAGGGGGCGCCGATCGAAGCGGCGAAATCATAGAGACCGCCGCCCAGCGAGCCGCCAAAAAGATCGGCGGCCGGTTTTAACGCATCCGCTGCGGCCGCCGCGTTGTAGGAGGCAGTATGGGGAAGAATGACCGCGTGGGTTTCCGCATGCGGCAGATCGAAGCTACCGCCCAGCGTATGGCAAAGCTTGTGATGCAGGGCCATGCCAACTGCTCCGAGCACCGTGCCGCACAGCCAGGAACCGTAAAGCGCTTCGCTTCGCGGCTCGATGTCCCCAGAGGTATTGACGATTTGAGGTAAAGCTTGCTTCAGCGCGCGCAGGCCCTCGACCGCCATCATCGACGAAATGGGATTGCGATCCTGCGCATAGAGACCTTCGACCGCATGCGCCATTGCATTGAGCCCGCTGCTGACGCTGATGTTGACCGGCAATCCCAATGTCAATTCGGGGTCGTAGATCACCACTTCGGGCAGGATGCCGGGCCCGCGGACCGTCGTCTTCTGCCCGTTTTCTGTCTGGCCGAGGATCGGTGTAACCTCCGATCCCGCATAGGTCGTCGCCACCACGATTTGTGGCGCGTCGTTGCGATAGGCGATCGCCTTGCCGAGACCAATCGTAGATCCACCGCCGATTGCGACCACGCAATCGGCGCCGGCTGCGTTGTATGCCGCGATCGCGCGCTCGGTCACATCGACCGGCGTATGCATCGTCGCATCGTGGAACAGTCCCGCCGCAAGCGGACCGAGGGTAGCCGCGATGCGTTCCGCCTCCGCTTTCTGGTGCGGGGTCGAAAGGATCAGGGCGCGCTTGCCGCCCTGCCCTGCAATCGCCTCGGCGAGACGGCTCAACGAGCCGCTCCCGAAGAAGACCTGGGCCGTGCTGGCCGCGTATCTGAAAGGTGCAACCATGCTATCGATCGAGTTTGAAGAGTGAAATCGCATTGCTGCGACCGATCTTCAGACGGTCGGCCTCGGAGATGGTCGTGCTGTCGAACCAGTTTGCAGCATGGTCGACGTTCTCGAATGGCCAGTCCGTCGAGAACAGAATTCGGTCCGCGCCGATTTCCAGCATAGCATCGATAAGCGATTGCGTGCGGAAGTTCCCCGACGTCGTGATGTAGAAATTCTCGTTGAAATAATCGGCAATCGGGCGTTTGGCCGGATAATTCTTTTCCACCTTGACCCACGCATTCCGGTTGTCGATGCGCCACATCATATATGGCAGTCCCTCGCCCATGTGACCAACGATGATCCGCAAAGCCGGATGTTCGTCAAACAGGCCGGATCCCATCAAGCGTAGCGCATGAACAGCGGTCTCCTGCGCGAACGCCCATGTCGGACCCATCAGCCAGGAATGGCCGGCATAGATCCGGCTATCCTGCGGCAGCGGGTTGCGCGGATGCAGATAGAAGGGAACGTTGAGTTTTTCGACTTCGGCCCAGAACGGACGATATTGCGGCAGGTCGTAGTAGAGCGGCGTGGTTCCGTCGCCTTCCTGCGAGAAGCCATTGACCAGTGCGCCGACGAAACCCATCGTTGTCACGCAGCGCTGCAATTCCTGCGCGGCCGCATCTGGATCCTGCAGGGGCAAAGCTGCAAATCCCAGGAAACGGTTCGGGTTCTTGACGCATTGCTCCGCCAGAAAGTCGTTGGCGCGCCGGGAAATCTCCAGAGCGTTTGCCTTATCCGGGATCGCCTGCACGGCCGGAGCGTTCAGCGACAGGATCATTTTCTCGATGCCGTGGGCATCCATCAGCCGCAAACGCTTGTCCTGGATATCCAGAAGACGGGCGGACAGTTCCGTCCAGTAGTCGTCCGGCACGAATCCAGCCGAATCCTGTAGCGTCTCGGGAATGGCGAAATGTTCTTCAAGCGCGATCTTGCCTTGCACGATATGCTCTCTTTCCTGTCTTAAACCGAAATAATGGGGATGGCGGATCAGAATTGTCCCTTGGGCGGTAGACCGAGCAGCTGCTGGCCGACCATGGTGCCCACGGCATCCCAGTTCATGGAAATATGGCGCCCGACGGCATTTGCATCACGCCATGCCCGCTGGACGGGATTGGACATCTGGAGGCCGAGGCCGCCTGTCGATGCATTGAGTGCTTCCACGGCCCGAAGGGCCAGGCTGACCGCAAAGGACTGGCTACGACGGGCGAGAATCCGATCGTCTTCGGTGATCTCGCCGGCGCCATCCTCGCGGGCCTGGGCCAGTTGCTGCGCCCGGGCAATATCGCGCAGAATGATTTCGCGGGCGGCATCCACGGATGCGGAGGCTTCCGCCACACGAAGCTGGATCGTCGGAAATTCCGCGATCTTGTTGTTGCCACCGGCCACTGCACCACGTGTCACACGGGCCCCCATGTGGCCGATATAGCTCTCCAATGCGCCCTTCGCCGCACCGACGGCTGCGCTGCCGAGGCAGAACGGAACCCCCATGAGCAGCGGAATGTTGAAAAGGCCGATACCCTTGTAGCCACGTCCGCCCGGCGTTCTGCCGGAGGTCGCATCCGGAAAGCTCAGCATGCGGTATTCCGGAACGAAGACATCCTTGAGGATCAGGCTTTTTGAGCCGGTGCCCGCGAGGCCGACAACATCCCAGGTCTCAGAAATGGCATAATCGCTGGCGGGAACCAGAAGGAACGCCGGCACAGGACGCTCCCCCTCGCCGTTTGGCGGAATGATCGCCGCACAGAGCGCCCACTGGGCATTTTCGCATCCGCTTGCAAAGGCCCAATCGCCGGTTAACCGGAAGCCACCGTCGACGCGTTCCGCCATGCGGACCGGCGCATAGGAACCGCAGAGCAGCGCATCCGGATTGCTGCCCCACACTTCCTGCTGAACCCTTTCATCGAACATGGCGAGGAGCCATTGATGCGCCGAAAGGAGGCCAGCAACCCAGCCGGTGGAGGCACAGGCCGACGACAGTTGGATATTTGCATCGACAAGCTCGGCAAACGAACCTTCGTCGCCACCGAAACGGGCAGGCTTGACGATATCGAAATAGCCGGCGGAGCGCAGCAGATCGATATTGCGTGCCGGCACGCGGCCGGATTTTTCCGTGTCGCGCGCGCCGGCACTGATCTCGTCCAACACCGGGGCGATACGATCTGCAAGACATGCGTTCTCAACCCGCGCCGAGGCGGGAAACAGGGCAGCTGTATTGTTCATGGAACTACCTTCAGTTCTGGGATGCAGGAAGCGCGTGCTGTGGCGCGCAATATTTCGAGTTCTCGTACATCAGCGCGGTCGTGTCGTCGGAATGGCGTGTATCCACCACCTGCCCGATGAAAATCGTGTGCGTTCCATAGGGAACCGCGCCCATACGGCGGCAGACAACCGAGGCATGAGCGGAGCCCAGCACCATCATGCCGCGCTCATGGCGAACCCAATCGGCAGCATCGAAGCGACGCTCAGGCGCAATCTTGCCGCTGAACCCTTCCGATACGGCTGCCTGCCTGTCGGTCAGAACGCTGACTGCGAATTCCGGCACCTCGAGCAGCATGTCGTGCAGGTAGGTGCGATTGTTCAGGCAGATAATGAGAGATGGCGGATCCATCGAAAGTGATGTGACGGCAGTAGCCGTCATTCCATGATCGGCACCGTTGCGACAGGCGGAAATGACCGTCACCGTTGCCGGGAAACGGCGCATGGTCGATCGAAACGCATCGCTGATCGGTGCGGGGGCCGGCGCTATGTCGAGGGCAGCAGTGGCAGACATGATTTCCTCCCGTGTCTCCTTGGTGTCCAAATTATTGCATTTGCAACTATTGTCAATGCAAATTTAGAAATTAGACGGGAAAATGCTTGATCTACCCAGCCGTTCTCGGCAGCAGAAGGCCAATCGTGTTGTCATCCCGGTAATTTAGGTGCATGTCGGAGGGAGCCCTCAGCAAGCCGAATCCCGCCAGCAGACAGAGACATGTACAAACTTACCGATTCCGTTCCCTATCTTCTCAATCGCGCCGGCGTGCGGATAGCCGAGGTATTCGCGCAGAGAATCGCCGAAGACAATCTCAGCGTGGCGATGTACCGGGTCCTGGCCATGCTCAAGGAACGCCGGGAGAGCACCCTGGGGGATCTCGCGGACGTCGTCTCTGTCGAGATTTCGACGCTTTCGCGCCTCGTCGGTACATTGGCCAAGCGCAAGCTGGTGTCGCGAACACGTCCGGAAGATAACGGCCGTATCGTCATCGTAAGGCTGACCCCGCAGGGCGAGGCGATGACGGAAAGGCTTATGCCGCTTGCCGTGGAACTTGAACGCACCGCGGTGCAGGACATGTCGGACGAAGAGGTCGCAGCCCTGAAGAAGGCGCTGCGCCGCATGCACAGCAACCTACCGGCAATATCCGGAAAGGGAAAAGTTGCGAGCTGAAAAGTTTGCAGTTGCAAATATTTTATTCGCAAGTATTTAATAGCGTGTCATCGTTGTCTTGACATCGCCCTCTCACGGGCGAGTCTGGCGCTGGGAGGAACCACGCCGGCAACGATCCAGGAGGATTTGTACATGGATCGACGCGGACCTGCCGCTGGCAGGAGCGTACTTCCTGTACTCAAATGTATGGGGAGGGAAAATTGGCCATACAAGATCTCGCTATTATCAAGGAACACGTTCGCAGCCCGAATATCATCATCGCCCTTTGCGGTCTGCTGATCCTGTTCGACGGCTATGACCTGATCGTTTACGGCGCAGTCGCGCCGGCATTGCTCGCCGAAGCGAGCTGGGGCCTGACGCCCGGCCTGGTCGGACGCGCTGCCTCCATCACCCTGTTCGGCATGCTGCTGGGCGCTCTCGTCGCCGGAACACTTGCTGACAGGATAGGTCGCCGCAAGGTCATCATAGGCAGCCTGCTGAGCTTCTCCGTTATGATGATCGGCAGCGGTCTTGCGCCGAGCTTTCTCATTTTCGAGGGAACACGCTTTCTCGCCGGTCTGGGCCTTGGGGCTCTTTTTCCCACGGTAACTGCTTTGATCATCGAGTTTTCTCCGCCGAAGCGGAAGGCAATAGCCTACTCGATTGCTCTTCTCGGTTATCTGGCTGGCGGCATCATCTCGGGTATCCTCGGAATGCTGCTGGTGCAGAAATACGGATGGCGTCCACTGATGATCATCGGCGGCGCACCGATCCTGCTTCTGCCCTTCTTCATCCGCCTCATCCCCGAATCCCCTGAGTGGCTGGCAACGAAGAACCGCCAGACCGAAGCCAATCAGATTGCAAACCAGTACGGGCTGCCCGATCCCGTAGCCAGGCCTGTTGCGTCACGCCAGGTCGGCATCCGGTCGCTGTTTTCCGAAGGTCGCCTGCTGCCGACATTGAACGCATGGGGCATCCACTTCTGTTCGCTTCTGCTCACATTCGGCATGGTCAACTGGCTTCCGACCATCATGAACAAGATGGGCTATGACCTCGGTTCCGCCCTGCTCTTCTCCGTAACGCTCAATCTCGGAGCCGCAGTCGGCCTCCTGATTGGCGCAAGGATTGCCGACCGCGGAAACGTCAAGATAGTCGTTGCAGGTATGTTTCTTCTCGGAGCCTGCTCGATCTGGTTGCTGACGCAGGTGGATCAGGGCCTCCAGGTCTATGGTCTCGTAGCACTTGCAGGTACGGGAACGATCGGCACGCAGATCCTCGCCAACGTTCTCGTTGGAAACCTCTATCCGGTCGAAATCCGTGGAACCGGCCTTGGCTTCTCGCTCGGCATCGGCCGTATCGGAGGCATGATAGGACCGGCCATCGGCGGTGCGGTTCTGGGTGCAGGCCTGGCTCCGCAGTGGAACTTCTACATCTTCGCATCGGTAGCAGCCTTGGGATGCATGCTCGCACTCATGACGTTGCTGTATCGAAAAACGGCTGATTGACGGCCAGATTGTCGGCAGGCCTGCATCCAGAACCTGCCGACAAGTGGGCACAAGTGCCTAAAGAGACATCTCGCTGCCCAATTCGAGTGCAATCGCTTCAAACTGACCATTGACATCGGCAGTGTTAAGGCAGAAGCCGCAGTCGGCCGCGCATGCGCGGCCGTTTTTGCGAGGATGCCACAGATGAAGACCCAGACGGGTGTCGCCGACGCCGGAAACCTGATCATAACAGGCGTCGTGCTGATGCTGCTCGGCGATCTGCTCTTTGCACTGAACGATGCAATGGGCAAATGGCTGGTCGCGAGCTTTGCCGTCGGCCAGGTGCTGGTGATCCGCTCGGTCGGCGCTTTCATCGTGCTCGGACCAATGATCCTCCGGCAAGGGCCGATGGCCTTGTTCCGCGTCGAGCAGAAAGGCCTCCAGTTCATACGTGTTTTGATGGCGACTTGCGATGTCGCGCTGTTTTATGCTGCCGTCGCCTATCTGCCGCTCGCAGATGTGATGACCTTCTATATGGCGGGACCGATCTATATCGCGGCGCTCTCGCATTTCTTTCTCGGAGAAAAGATCGGTTGGCGCCGTTGGCTGGCTGTTCTGATCGGCTTTGCAGGCGTCGTCATCGCGCTGCGTCCATCCACGGCGATGCTGTCGCTTCCATCGCTCTTCGGTCTTGTAGGCAGCTTTGCCTTTGCGCTGTCTCTGGTGATGAGCCGCTATCTGCGCTCGACCAGCGATACCACTCTGGTGACATGGCAGACGATTGCGGCCCTCGCGATCGGTATCGTCTTGAGCATTGGCCACTGGCAGCCGGCAACGCTCGTCGATTGGTCCGGCATGCTGCTGCTCGGGATCGTCGCCTCCTGCGCGCATCTGCTCATCACGCGCTCGCTGAAGCTCGCACCGGCATCGCTGCTCGCGCCGCTTCAATATACGCTGCTGCTCTGGGCAATCGTCCTCGGCTACCTCTTCTTCAACGATGTTCCCGATATGCAGATCATCATCGGTGCCGCGATCATCGTCGTTGCAGGGCTGTTCATCTTCCACCGGAAGAATCTGAAAGAGACGGTTCCGACTGAGGCCGTCCCGCCCGACGGCCATTGAAGCTATTGCGCTGCGTATCTGTAGCTTCCGTGGACTTTCCACGGAACAATCTGGACGCTTGCACGCTACTCCCGAGCATTCAAACATGGGAGATTTCAATGGCATCCATGACCCTCGAAGACCTCTCCTCGCAACTGAAGAAGATCGATTTCTGCATGCTGTCGACGAACGCCGGGTCGGGCCGCATCTCGGCCCGACCGATGAGCAACAACGGCGACGTCGAATATGATGGGGATTCCTGGTTCTTTTCCTATGAAGACAGCAGAAAAATCACGGAGATCGAAGGCGTCGACACCGTCTCGCTGACGTTCACGGCGCCTCCCAGCCTCCTCGGCAAGCCGGGGATTTTCATTGCTGTCGAGGGCGTCGCTTCGCTGGTACGGGATAAGGCGGCACTCGAAAAACATTGGATCCCCGATCTCGAGCGGTGGTTTCCTGACGGAGTGGACACTCCCGGGATCGTTCTCATCAAGGTTTCAGCGTCCTCCATCCGGTACTGGGATGGTGAGGAAAACGGCGAAGTCGTCCTGCCTGGCTCAGCAAGTTAAGGTAATGGCATAAAGGCTGCCCTACTCCGCTGGCGGCTCCTCCCAGCCAAAGACGCTCCGGCCGCCGAAATCGGCGGATTGGCGAAATTCGCCGGCGATGATTTCCTTGAGGTCGGGACCCGTCACATAGCGTTCCAGCTGCCTGGATTGGTCGTCCAGGCGCTTGAGCGCCTGCAACTCCTCCTCGCGTCCCAGCCTGCCCTTCTGCACCGCCGATTTCATCACGGCGATCGTCTCGTCATAAACTTTGAGCGGGACCGGAAAAGGATGGCGATCCTTGCCGCCATGGGCGATCGAGAAGCGCGCCGGATCGGAAAATCGGCAGGGCGCACCGTGCACGACTTCCGCCACCATTGCCAGAGCGTTCACCGTGCGGGCACCGACGCCGGGGACGAGCAGCAACTCTTGGAAATCCGCTGGCCCGCGGTCTGCCGCGGCGGCCAGATTTCCGTGCAGGCGCCGCATGTTGACGTCACTCTCGCGGACATCGTGATGGGCAGGCATGATCAGGTGCGGCAGCATCGGCTGCTCGGCGGGTTCGGGCGCCGGCGCTTCGACACGCAGCAGTGCGGCGGCTTCACGGATGATTCTGTCGGGACCGAGGGTCGCCAGCAGATCGAGCTGACCGCGCCGCGAGCGTTCGGCGCGCCTGTCGGCAAGATTGACGATCTCGCCCTGGCTCCGTCCCTCAATTGCCGCATGCGGCGAGTCGACGAAGCTCTCCAGCCCTTCGGACAGCCAGTGATACCGCCGGGCCTGACGCTTGTCGCCGTTCATGCCTTGCTGAACAACCACCCAATGGCCGTCATCGGCGACGATGAACCCGTGCAGATAGAGGTCGAACCCGTCCTGAAGGGCGGCGCTGTCGACCTTGGCGATGAGACGGCTCGTGGTCGCGAGCCCCTCCCCGTCGAGGCCGACACGCTCGCCGATCGAGACGAGCTCCTGCGGCGTCTTGCGAGAATGCGCGCCACGACCACCGCAGACATGCAGGCCGAGCTCGCCGGCGCGCGGCTTCAGCCCGCGCTTCAGCGCGCCGAGAACGCTGGTCGTGATGCCGGAAGAATGCCAGTCCATGCCCATGACCGCGCCGAAGGACTGGAACCAGAAGGGATGCGCGAGCCTGCGCAGGAATTCGTCGCGGCCATAGTGATGGACGATCGCCTCAGTGATCAGTGTTCCCAACCGCGTCATCCGGTCGCCCAGCCAATGCGGCACGCGTCCCCCGTGAAGGGGAAGATCGGCGCTGCCTGCTCGTTGTGACATCTCGTTTCCTTGCATTCTGCATCGCAGGCGGCCGTCGTCTGACGCCATCGGGGAACCCAGGCAAATTCCGGGCGTTTGTGCTCCAGTTAGAGGCCGAGGCAATCATGACGACATTCGAAACCATCTTCAATAACCCGAGCTTGCCCCAGACAAAATCACAACGGCCGGGCGACCGCCAAGAACAGGAGGGCAGCGCCTTGCGCCTGAAAGGGAGTGCTGCCAAGGCGGCCTTCCTGATCAACGGCAACAGCTATTTCGCCGAGCTGGCGCGCACGTTGCGGCAGGCGCGGCGCACCATCTGGATCGTCGGGTGGGATTTCAATCCGAACATCCGGTTGGAACCCGAGAAGTCCGACGAAACGCTGGCCGACCTGTTGCATGCCCTGGCAGGGGTAAATCCGGAGCTCGAAATACGCATCCTCATCTGGGCGCTCGGCCCCGTCTATTCTGACAAGTCCCTGCGGGTGCTGCGGAAGAAAAACTTTCCCAGAAATGCGCGGATCGATTTACGCTTCGAGCCTCAGCCAACATTGCGCGGTTGTCACCATCAGAAACTCGTCTGTGTCGACGATGCCGTCGCCTTCATCGGCGGCATAGACCTGACGTCGCGCCGGTGGGACACCTGGCTCCACCGCGCCAAGGATAAATTGCGACGTGACCCCAAGGGCGTTTCCTACGATCCGCTGCATGACGTTCAGGCAATGGTCACCGGCGACGCCGCAAGGCTGATCGGCGATATCGTCAGGCAGCGCTGGGAAAACGCTACCGGCGAAAACCACCTGTCGTTGGCCGAAGACGTCCCTTTCGCCTGGCCGGAGGATCTCGCCGTTTCGATGAGGGAGATCGCGGTCAGCTTCGCGCTGACGGAGCCGTCGACCGCACTTCACCCCGGCATCAGCGACGGCATCGCCATGACATTGGACGTCATCGCCCGGGTTCGGCGGCAGCTTTACATCGAGGCGCAATATCTCGCCTCCTTCCGCGTCGCCGACGCCATTGCCGCGCGACTGCAGGAGGAAGACGGGCCTGAAGTCGTCATCATCTGCACGCGCAGCTCTCACGGGCTGATCGAAAAGCTTGTCATGGGCGGCAATCGCGACCGGGTCATTCGCCGCCTGAAACGCGCCGATCGTGCGGACCGCCTGCGCGTCTATTATGCCGTCGTGCCCGGGCCAATCGTACCCGAGCCAGTCCCGCCTGGAGAGAATGGCGAGGTCGAGGTGCTCGTCCATTCCAAACTGATGATCGCAGATGACGAGCTGGTCCGCATCGGCTCCTCCAACCTCAACAATCGCTCGGAAGGACTGGATTGCGAATGCGACATGCTGTTCGAGGCCGGCAACAACGAGCATCGCCGCGCGATCGCGGATCTGCGCAATCGCCTGCTTTCGGAATATCTCGGAACCACCCCGGAAAGCTTTGCCGCAGCCTTTATGCAAAGCGGCTCGTTGATCGAGGCGGTCGACGCGCTCAATGACGGACCTCGGGGCTTGCGGGAATTCACCGTCGAGCTGCCGGGCAGCACTTCGCCGATTTCAGGCACCGCGCTCTTCGACCCGGTTCGACCCTTCGCCCCTCTAGACCGACTGGGCCTCGGCGCGCTCGTCCGCCTCCTCATCCGCCCCGCGTGATCTCCAGCGGAAGATCACCTCGCTGATGACGAGAAGCGTTGTGCCGAGCACCAGCGGAATGAAGAAATAGGCACAGCGGAAGGCAATCAGCGCGCCGATCGAGGCCTCCTTCGGCACGGCATAGGAGACGGTTGCCTCGAGCACGCCCAGACCGCCCGGAACATGCGTTGCAAGGATTGCCGAATTGGCGAGGACGTAAGCCGTCACCGACCTGCAGAAGGCGACGTCGCCGAAGGCAGAGAGCATCTGGTGCAGACAGGCCGACACGAGCATGAAGTTGACCGTCCCGACCCCGACCTGCGCGACCGCGATCGAAAATCGCGGCAGCTGAAACGACCAGCGCCACAGCCGCAACGTGCCGCGGATGAAGAACGCCAGGCCCGAATAGAGGACCGGCACAACCAGCGCCAGCGCACCGAAGATGCGGACGCTTGCCGGATCGATGCGCAGCAGGCGTCCGGTATCGCCGGGATTGACGATCATCGCAAGACCACCCAGCGTAATCAGCCCGAGCCCCACCGTGACACCGCAAAACAGGATGATCTTCGCCACGTCCTCCGCCGTCAGCCCCCAGCGCGAATAAAAACGATAACGGAAGGCGCCGCTGCTCAGCCCGGCAAAGCCGATATTGTGGCCGAGCGAGAGGCTGATGAAGGACGCCAGCGCAATCCTGGAATAGGGCAAGGATTTGCCGAGCGAACGGATCGCCAGGAGATCGAAACAGCCGAGGCACAGATAGGATGCCGCCGCGAAGAGCAGTGCTGTGCAAAAGGTCGAAAGAGGTATGCTGCGGACCGATTGGACGATCTCTCCCAGACTATACTGCTCGAAGATCCGATAGAGGAGAAAGACCGCGAGACAAAGGGCGGCAACGAGCAGTCCATTCCATATTATGCTTTTCAAGCTCATCGATTGTCCATTTCCGAGATGCGAGCGCCACGGCTCGATCATCTGGAACGATCAAACGAGTTCTGTGTTCCCCCGGAGAACAAGTTCTATGTTCCCCCGGGGGAACGAGCTTTCAGCGGGCCTATGCCGGATAAATCAATCAGACTCCTGACCTATAACGTCCACAGTTGCATCGGCAGTGACCGGAAGCTCGATCCCGGCCGCATCGCTTCCGTCATCGCTGAAGCTGAGGCCGATATCGTCGCGCTTCAGGAGGTCGATGTCCTCAGGCGCAGGACCGGCGGCGTCGACCAGGCCCACGCGATCGCCTCGCTTCTGAAGATGCAGGCGCATTTCCATCCGGCCCTGTCGATTGCCGAGGAGCAGTATGGCGATGCGATCATCACCTCGCTGCCGACAGGCGCGGTCAAGGCCGGCCCGCTGCCGTCCATCGGCGAACAGCGCGGCGCCTTATCCGTCGAAATACTGGTCGGCGACAGAAAACTGCTGGTCGTCAACACCCATCTCGGACTTCGCGGCCGCGAGCGCGTCCGGCAGATGACGACGCTGCTGAACTCGGGCTGGCTGCGCGGCACGGCGGACCAGCCTCTTCCCACCATTCTCTGCGGCGATTTCAACGCCATTCCGTCATCAGCGACTTACCGACTTGCCACCCGGTCATTGAAGGACGCCCAGCTCGCAGGCGGCGCCGCGGCAAGAGCGACCTTTCCCTCCCGTTACCCGCTGATGCGCCTCGACCACATCTTCGTCAGCGACGATCTCATCGTCAAGCAAGCGGCGGTCCTGCAAAACCGCCTGACAAGGGTTGCCTCTGACCACCTCCCTCTATTTGCCGAAATCGGCTTCGCCTGATCAGTCATTGCTGCTGACGATTTTCACCGGGCGAACTTTCGGTTCATCGCCGCCGCCACCAACGGCAACGCCGTCGTCGCCACGGCACCCAGAGGCAGTCGCCTGATGCCCCTCGTGACGACGAAGGTCGCCGCCATTGCGGCTGCCAGCTTGAGCCAGGGCTGATTGCCGAGCTGCGCATGAGCACTTGCATCGGCCCATCGGACGTTCTCCGTAACGACGGTCGCGGCCTGATGTTGGATCACGTGAAGACGAGCGCGAAGGTTTTCGATCTCTTCTCTCAGTTCTCGCAGCCGGCCTTCGAGGGCATGACCATCGGAGACCAGGAGAGGTTCCTCGACGGTGCCTTCAACCCGGGCATGACCACCGAGCGTGGCAATATACGCCCGATACTCGGCCTCGCTAGCGAAACCCTCGCGTCTGATGAGATCAGGGTTGATGTTCGCCTCTTCGAAGGAGGCCGGTGCGGTTTCCACACCGTCGCGCACACCCTTGTCTGTGCCGATGTCCCCGCGTTCGTCCTTGAACATGATGCGTCTCCAGTTGTTCCTGGCGATAGAACGCCCGACGGCTCAGAAGGATGCATCGGCTGCCCGCCCTCGGGCTGGACAAAATGCTGGTTTCGGCGAATATTGAAACGAATATTTCACGAGTCGTGCAGTATGAAATATTTATTCCACTGATGCGTCATGCGTCCGGCAGGGATTATGTGCAGAGCCGGTTCGAGGGGACTGGTATCTTCACCCGAGATTGATTGTTCTGCTTCAAGCCATTTCCTTCCGACGGATATAGGAATTTCGGAAGGTCAAGAGGAAGGGGCGAGCAGCCGTTGGTTGCGAGCAAACCGGTGGCTGCCGCCTCAGGCGGAAGGAGGATTTCACTCGAAGGGAGGCGATCTGCAACAGCCCTGCGCCAAGGCGCCGCAACGAGACGCTGTGAGCCGAGGAGGGACTCATGTTGGGAAGGCTGTTGTCACGTGTTCGCATCCAGACGCAGGTGATGGTGTTCATCGTTCCCTTCGTCTTCAGCATCATGGCCGTGGGCGCGACCGGTTTTTATGCGTCGAGCTTGCTTCAGGGGCGGATGGATATTTCCAATTCCGTTCTGCAGTCGCTGAGCGGATTTCGCGATTTGTCGGCCGCGATGGGCGAATTCCTCGCCAATGCCACGCAAGAAAACCGCGATGTTGTCACCCGCAAACTTGCCGATCAGCGCGTTCTTCTGAAATCCGGCATCGATAGGCTCACCGCGGATCGCAGCGGTCAGCAGGAGCTGGAGCAAGCGCTGTCTTCCATCGACGGAATTTCGGCCCGCATGGATACACTGTGGCAACTTCAGGAAACTCGGTCGGCGCTCTTTACCGATCTCCAGAAGGCGCAGAGCATCGTCGTGTCGTCCCAGACGGATATCGTTGAAGGCTCCAAGGTCCTCCAGCGCGCCGCCGACATGGAGGAAGATGAAGCCCGCAATACACTGGGCGATGCACAGCGCATTTCGGACTTCGCCTCCTTCGCCCAATCGCTAAACGACAAGGCTCAAGCCGCCGCCCCTATCGGCGGCCCCGATATGGAGGAACTCGCCCGGCAGCAGCGCATCGTGGGAATGGCGCTTGGCGGCGAGGCACCGGAAGCCAAAAAGGGGATTGACGATGCCATTGCTTCGTTGAAGCCGCTTGTCGAAGCCTCCAGCCAGACCGAGGAGCGTACAGCCGGTCTCAGGAATGCGACGAGCCATATCGTCGGCAGGCTGCCCGAATTGCAGGAGGTCGCCTCACGGCGCGTGAAGGCGGTAACGGATAAGGCGGCCGAGACCGCCAAAACGGTCGAGCGCGCCAAAACCAGCCAGAGAGACGGCCAGAAACTCACCACCTCGGCTTACGTGATTCAGATCGTTATGGCGAAACTGACCTTGGCGCCGACGGACGCCAATCTCCAGCGGCTTTCGCAGGAAATCGCGGCTGTCAGAAAGGGCCTGGACACGCTGATTTCCAATGCCGGCGGTGTCGCGCAGTTCGATAATCTCAAAGCCAAGCTTCTGCCGGCGCTGGACAAAATGCAGAAGGCTGCCACCGACCTCGTTCGCATCAGCGCGCAGCGCCAGGACGAATTCCATTTGGCCGCGGCCGACGTGGACCGGATGTGGTCTCAGTTGACGGCATTCGCCGAAATGCAGCGGCAGAATGCTGCTGAGGAACGCGCGGATGCTAATTCGATGTCCCTGGGAACGACGATCCTCGGCGTGGTGATCGCAATCCTCGCAGGCGTCGGGCTGACCGTTACGCTCAAGGGGCCGATCAATCAGATCACCTCGGCTATGAGGCGGCTGGCGGACGGCAAACTCGAAACATCCATCGTCGGTGACAGCCGAGCCGATGAAATCGGCGATATGGCCCGCGCCCTGGGCGTATTCAAGAATAATGCCATCGCCAAAGTCGAGATCGAGGAGCGTAGCGAGGTCGAGCGATCGAGGGCCGAGGAGGAGCGGCATCGCAATGATGAAGAAAAACGCACGGTCGAAGAGCAGATAGACTTCGCGGTTACGGCGCTGGCGGAAGGTCTCGGACGTCTGGCACGGGGCGACATTTCTCAGACGATCGCAACCCCCTTCTTCGGCCGATTGGAGCAGCTTCGGAACGATTTCAACTCGTCGCTCCTCCGGCTGCAAGAAACGATCGACCAGATCCGCACCAACACCCGGATGATCGAAGGGAACGCCGGTCAGATGGATCTTGCCGCAAACGATCTTGCGCGGCGCACCGAACAACAGGCCGTCGCACTCGAAGAGATAGCCGCAGCTATCGAAGAGATCACTACTACGGTTCGTTCGTCGGCGGCCTGCGCCGATGATGCCCACCAGATCATCACGGACACCAAACAGGTGGCCGATTCGTCATCCCAGGTCGTTGCAAGCGCCATCGACGCGATGGGCAAGATCGAAGCGGCATCCGACGAGATCGTCCAAATCATCGGCGTCATCGATGAAATCGCGTTCCAAACGAACCTACTTGCCCTGAACGCCGGCATCGAAGCGGCCCGCGCCGGCGAGGCCGGAAAAGGCTTTGCGGTCGTGGCCCAGGAAGTGCGCGATCTGGCTCAACGCTCCGCGGAGGCCGGCCAAAGGATCAAACAGCTCATCGGACGTTCGCAGACGGAGATTACCAACGGAGCGCGTGTCGTCCGCGAGACGAGCGAAGTCCTCGAAAGTATTTCGGCGAAAGTGGTCACCGCCTCCGAGCAGATGGACGTGATCGCTCGCTCGAGCAGAGAGCAGTACAACGCCCTCCATGAAGTGAATTCTTCCGTCAACAGGATGGACCAGATGACGCAGCAGAATGCTGCCATGGTCGAGGAAACCAGCGCGGCGACGAAGGAACTTGCCGACGAGACGAGGATACTCCTCCAGTTGATCGATCAGTTCCAATTGGAGCAAACGGGGGCGCTTCGTCGAACCGCCGCGGCATAGAACGGTCATCCGCTTGGCGAGCGGCTCAAGTTTCCGCATCGCGACCTTCACCGTCGCGACGCGCTGAAACGCTCCGGCCGAAAGTCCGCCAGCAGTGGATGGCGGCGTCCAGTAATGATCTCATCCGCCAGCAGTTCGCCGGCAATCAGGCCGAGGGTGGCACCGCTATGGCTGAAGGCAACGAAATAACCAGGGATTGACGGCAACTCGCCGAAGACCGGCTCACCATCGCCCGGAATGGGCTTCGGGCCGACCCCATAATCTTCGATCTCCAGTTGCGGATTGCCTTCGAGAACCCTTGAGGCCTCGCGCAGCAGCCCCTCCAGCGTCGATTGCCTTACTTCGTAGCTGCCATCGGGTTTCACGCTCACTTCTTCCTCGGACCAGGCGGAATCGAGCGCGAAGCCGCCGCCGGGCGTCGGACGGATGGCAATGCGAGGTGTGTTGAGCACAGCCTTCAGCGGATGGCGGATTGCCTTGGTCCGGACGAGAAGGGCGACAGGCGTTGCATCGCCGATATGCTGGCCGACCTCAGCCACGATCGCGGGAACGTCACCGCCCGCAGCAAGCAGCACGGCATCCGCATCGCGGCGCATGCCGTCGGCCGTGATCACGCCACGGGCACGCCCGCCTTCGATATCGACCGTCGCGCGACCGGCGTCCGTGACGATCTCGCCGCCCAGCGTGCGGAATTCTTCCGTAAGCGTGCCGATCAAGGACGGAAGATCGACCCAGCCCTCCCCGGGATTGAAGATCGCGCCTTGCGGCGTCACGGCGCTTGCGTCGACACCCGGCGTCGTCGCGGCAATCCTTGCCGGGGCGAGCCATTGCGCGTGATAGCCGAGATCGCGCTCATAGTCGAAGATCTCGGCGATCTCGTTGCTACCATCGTCCGCATCCCAGGTCAGGCCGCCGTCGAAGCGCAGCCACGGCGCATTAGGATATCGGGCGGCCAGCGTGCGATACCGATCTATGCCGGCCAGACGCAGCCGGTGATAGGCATCGGCGCGTTTACGCGCCGAGTTGAGCCAGGCAAGCGAACGGCCGGAGGCGCCGTTGGCAAGCGGACCGTCGTTAATGAGCACGGTGCGGACCCCGAGCCGCGCCAGATGGACTGATGTCGAGACGCCAAAGATCCCGCCACCGATGACGGCGACCTTCAAGGGCTTGGTGGAAGCATTCATGTCGATAACCTTGTTTTCTGCTCTTGCTACAGCGGGTGAAATCCGGCGCAGCCGGTGTGAGGACGACCGGGGCACCATGCGTTGCCTCGGGCGCTTCAGAGAACTTCCGCAAGGAAGCGCTTCAGCCGCTCGCTTCGGGGATTGTCGAAGATCTGCTTCGGGCAGCCGGCCTCGACGATGCGGCCCTCATCCATGAAGACGACCTGGTCGGCCACCCTGCGCGCAAATCCCATCTCATGCGTCACCACGGCCATCGTCATGCCCTGGCGGCCGAGGGCGGCCATCAGGTCGAGCACGCCCTTCACCAGTTCGGGATCGAGCGCACTCGTCACTTCGTCAAACAGCATGACCTCCGGATCCATGGCCAGCGCGCGTGCGATGGCAACGCGCTGTTGTTGCCCACCCGACAGACCTGCGGGCCGATGATCCTTACGCCCTGCAAGACCGACATCGGCCAGACGTGCCTCGGCGATGCGCCGCGCCTCCTGCCTCGGCATCTTCTTAATCTTGGTCAGCGAAAGCATGACGTTCTCGAGTGCCGTGTGGTCGGGAAACAGGTTGAAGTGCTGGAACACCATCCCCACCCGCCGGCGCAGCCTCTCCGGCTTCATCGCCAGGATGCTCTCGCCATCGAGCAGGATGTCACCACCCTTCGGTTCGACAAGCCTGTTCATGCAGCGCAGCAGCGTCGATTTGCCCGAGCCGGAAGGGCCGATGATGCAGGTGACGGTACCGGCGGCGACGTCGAGATCGACCCCCTTCAGCACGTCGAGATCGCCATAGGCCATGGTGAGGTCCCGGATGTTCAGGGCGCCGCCTTTGAAGCGCGGCGTACTCTCCTCCGCCGCCTTGACTGTGGGACCTGGGCCGGCGGCGGCCTGCAACTCGCTCACCTCGATCAATCCGCTCGCAGCACCCGAGCCGCGACCTTGTTTTCCGAGCCGCAGTCTCGCATCGATATAATTGACGAAGTGGGTCAGCGGCACCGTGATGACGAGGTAGAAGACGCCCGCCAGCAACAAGGGCGAAAGATTGCCCGTGACGACAGCCTGATCCTGCCCGACACGGAATATCTCCCGCTCGGAGGCGAGCAATCCCAGGAAGTAGACAAGGCTGGAATCCTTGACGTTTCCGATGAATTGATTGACCAGCGCCGGCAGAACGCGCCTGATGCCTTGCGGGATGACGATCAGGCGCATGCCCTGCCCGTGGCTCATGCTGAGCGCCCGGCAGGCTTCCATCTGGCCGCGCTCGACGCTTTGAATGCCCGATCGGAAGATTTCGCCGATATAGGCTCCGGCAATCAGGCTGAGCGCCAGGATGCCGAGCGGAAATGGCGATGGACCGAAGATCTCACGCCCGATCCGGGCAAAACCCTGGCCGATGATCAGGATCGTGACGATCGCCGGCAGCCCGCGGAAAACATCGGTGTAGATGCGTGCTGGCAGCCGCAGCCAGCGTGACTGCGAGATGCCCATCACGGCGAGAGTCATGCCGATGACGACACCGAGTACGGTCGAGGCGGCGGCCAGGATCAGCGTATTCTTCAGGCCGACGCTGATCATGCTCGGCAGAACTTCCGCCATGGCATCCCAGTCCAGGAAGCTGCGGCGCAGATTTTCAAGCCAGTTCATTCAGATCCCCATGAATTCTTACCCGGCGCCGACGCCGCCGTCCGGCAGAGCCCTGGTAAGCCGCCCGCCATGAGCGGGCGGCTTGCGGCGTCACTTCTTGGGAAGATACTGTTCCGGCATCGGTGAGCCGGGGAACCATTTTTCATAAAGAGTCTTCCAGGTGCCGTCCTGCATCGCATCGTGAAGCGCGCCGTCCAACGCCGTGCGAAAGGCATCATTTCCCTTTCGGACCACGAAGCCAGCAGGCGCATCGAAGGACGGGATATTCACGGCAACCTTCAGAGCGGGATAGCGCTCGCCATATTGCTTGGCGGCCTCGTAGTCGAGAAAATGCGCATCGACCGTCCCGTTGTTGAGCGCGGCCACGGCAGAATTGTTGTCGGGGAATTTCACCAGATCAGTCCCCCCGAAATTCTTGGCTGCATAGACTTCCTGCAAGGTCCCCTGCACGACGCCGAGACGCTTGCCCTTGAGGCCATCGGCATCCTTGATACCGGCATCCGGGGTCAGGACGGAGAGATAACCGGCAAGATAGCCGTCGGAAAAATCGACAGTCTTCTTGCGGGCTTCGGTTGTCCCGATCGCCGCAACGGCAACGTCGAACCGTTCGTTTGCGACCGACGGCAGGAGTGCTGAAAATTCCTGGCCCGTGAACGTCACCTTGTCTTTTTGAAAGCCGAGGCGGGAGACGACGTTGAGAAACAGCTCGATATCGAAACCGGTGAACTGGCCGTCCGCCGTCGCAAACGTATAGGGCTTGGAATCGCCCATCGTGCCGACGCTGATCACCCCGGGCTCGATGAGGTTATAGGGATTGTCGGCGGCGGCCGCAGAACCTGCGCCCATCGCAAGAAGGCATGTCAAAAGGCCGGCCCGCAATGGGGCGAGGGTGGCCACGAATGATTCAAAAGGCTTCATGTTCGTTCTCCGCTCTGAAAGGAATGCTCTTGTCGGCATCGTCGGGTCGCCCTGCCCCACCGCGCATTGCGATAGAGATTTCTGGACAAGATACCGGTCTCCTGTAGAAAGAGACCGGTCTCACAACATATTTGATATCCGTCAATTGACCGGTCGTCAACAACTCTTGTAGTCCTCGGCTCATGGAAGATTCCGCTCATTCGAAACGTGCAGTCACGGTCGCCGACGTCGCGAAGGCCGCAAAGGTCTCGAAGGCGACGGCCGCCCGTGTGCTCGGCGGCTACGGCGTGGTCAGCGCCAAGATCACAGATCAGGTCATGGCGGCGGCGGCCGCCCTCGAATACCGCCCGAACGAGCTCGCCCGGAGCATGAGCACCGGAAGGTCCGGCATCATCGGGGTCGTGGTCGGCGATATCGAGAACGCTTTCTTCAGTCTGGCGGTACGCGGCATCAGCGACGCGGCCCGTCTTGCTGGATTCAACGTCATCATCGCGAATTCGGGCGAAGAGCTCGATGCGGAAAAATCGGCCGTCGACCTCCTGATCGGCAAACGTGTCGATGGCCTGATCGTCACGCCAGCCCGCTGCGACAGCATCGAACATCTGCAGCACGTCCGCCGCGCCGGCGTGCCGCTGGTCCTGTTCGACCGGGCTATCCCGGAACTCGATGTCGACGCCGTGACCGGCGACGACCGGGATGCGGCCATCACCGCGACCCGCTATCTGATCGGGCAAGGACATCGCCGCCTCGCCTACGTCTCTGCCATGGATGCCGAGGATGGTGGGCTCACCGATATCGGGCGGATCTCGAATTCCGCCGTCCGCGAACGCGTGGAGGGTTTTGTCAGCGTCCTGACCGAGGCGGGTTTGCCGAACCCTCTTCATTATATCAGGCTCGGCGCCACGAACCAGCAACAGACGGACAGCGTGATCAAACGCCTGCTCTCGGAGGGATCGCCGCCAACGGCACTGCTGGCTTCAGACAGCCTCGTCGGCTTGCGCATCTTCAAGTCGCTGCAGTCGCTTGGCCTGTCGATCCCCAAGGACGTCTCGATGATTTCGTTTCTCGACGCCGACTGGACCAGCGTTACCGTTCCGCCGATCACCATCGTCGACCAACGCGTCTATGAGATGGGCAAGCTCGCCGGCGAGCGGCTCATCGCCCGCATCGAACGCGCCCCGCTTGCCGTCGAACGCCTGCGCGTCAGCACGAGCCTCGTCGTGCGCGGCTCCGTCGCAACTATCGACCGGTGAGAACTATGGAGTTGGCCATACCTGCATCGCTTGCGAAGCAGCGAGTAGTACCGCATTGCGATTGGTCACGAATGCCCATGGCCGCCGATTTGATATTACATGGGGTTGCTGTTGTCTTTGCCTGAGCAACGTTATTTAATACCGGAAATACTCGCTGTGGGATTTTCAGAAAGATCATGCTCCAGTCAAAAGACGCTTCATCTGAGCTGATAGATTTGATCTATGGAAGTCTATTCGGTGAGTGCGATTGGCAGGATTTTCTGGATCGCGTGGCGCAAACTTCGCCAAATGGAAAGGCCGCCCTCCATTACCACGATCTGGCCTCGCCTGTGGCCCATGTTCCTTACGTATCGGGGTTCTCGAGGACCGAGGTCGACCAATTCAGCAGCCACTTTGCCGCAGTGAACCCCTGGATTCCGAGATTGAGCTTTGTGCCCGTCGGTCAGGGTGTCTGCGGAGACGAAATCTTTCCACGCGAGGACTTGCTCAAATCGGAATTCTACAATGATTGGCTGAAGGGACAGGCCCAATGCGAGACGAGCATTGGTGTCTCCATCATTCGGGAGGAAACCCGCACCTTCGTCCTATCGACCTGCACGTCGTCAGCAGACCCCGATTTCAACAAAGAAGCAGCCGGGCGCTACACGATACTCGCTCCCCATTTGAAAAGGGCTTTCGATTTCATCCGGAAGCGCGATCTGCTCGCCCCGGAAAGACAGACAACGCAAACGCTGTTTGATAGCATCGGCGTCGGACTGATCTACGTTTCGGAGCATGGGCGAGCACGCCAATGGAATAAGAGCGCAGAAGCCTTAATGGCGGCTGGCTTTCCTATGCATGTCGCCCCAAGCGGCAAGCTCGAACTTCAATGCGAGAAGTCGACTGCCGTTCTCGATTTCCTGACTTCCAGAAAGGGTGTGCAAACAACGCCGCATACGGCGATCGCAAAGGGGAAGGACAAGGCTAGTTATCGCATCACACTCCTTCGGCTCCAGTCCGATGCATTCACCGAGTTCTTGGAGGGGCCGACCGTGGCCGTCATTGTCGAGCCGATGGTGGCCACGCCACTCAATGAGCGGCGAGACTTCTTAATGGAAGCCTACAAACTGACTGCGACGGAGATTCGGATCGCCTCAAGCATTGCCTCCGGCCATTCTCCAAAGGAGGTGGCCATAGCCGACCACATCAGCTACGAAACGGTCAGAACCCACCTCAGAAACATCTATTCCAAGCTCGGGGTAAACTCCCGGGTTGGTTTGGTCGCGCTGCTCATGCGCTGACGATAGACTTCCAATTCGTCTCCCTACCGCCCGCATGGCTCATATTGCGAACGGGTTAATACGACCTAGCTAGTCTGGAACACGGCTAGTGTTACCGTGGGCCTATACCGCAAAGCTCGAACCCGCAGCCCAGTAGAACCACCTGGGCTTCACTCGCCGTAGATGGCAATTCCAATGGTGGCAGTGGCGACGTAAACGCAGAATCCAACGGCTACCCCAGCAAAAACCCCAGCAGCCAAGCTCGTCCTTTTGGTGATAACGATTGCGGCAGCTAGTGGTCCAAGCAGCAAACCGAGCGCTTGCACAACACCTAGCGCTCCATAGTTCATATTGGGAACTGACTGCTGGACAACATAAATCCAGACGAATATGCCGCCGAAGACGATTAAGCCTGCACAGGCTCCCAAAATCCAGCCATGCCGTCTCCACACATTCCGTAATTCCCAAAGAGCGGGAGGCAGCGCAAACGCCCACGGTATAAGATCAGTTATTGTCCACATTTACGAAACTTCACAAGTTTCTAGTCTGTGAACTAACCGTTCGAAGACGTGGCCTGGGAACACCGTCTACACTAGTCATAGAGCTCGCCGTGACCAATCTGCTCCCTGGCAGGCGCATCGCTGATTGAGGGGTCGTCGGCCGGATCGGGCTCTCTCTTGTTGGCATCGCTCAGAAACTGCGCGGCCTTAAGGAGTGCCGCGGTTATCTCCTCGGTGCCCCATCCGGCTTCATTGGCGGCTGCAATCAGCCTTTCCAAAGCGTCGCGCGCGGCTACGGTCGCCTCTTCGAAGCGCTGCGCGGGAGATTCGGTCTTCGGCGGTGGAAAGGTCATCGGCGTTCCCTCCATAGGTCCGGCTATTGTGGATGAACGCGGCCCAGCGGAAATGGATGCACGACCATGCTGATTTAACAAACCGATGCCCTGCCCCGCCATACCGGCAACGACTGGCGACGTCTTTCCGCCTCAGATGACCGTCTTCAACAGAAACGGAGAGCGCTCCAACGGACGCTGGGCGAGGATTCTCAGCATCGCCGGGCCTTGTATGCCGGAAGTCGTGCAAGAGTGGCCGTCGTGATAGACCACCGTCATGACGCGGCTCAGACTATCGTATCTGATCTCTGCGATCGTCCGGGTGTGAACCGGAAAGATGAATTCATGGGGTTGAGATTCCTCCCCCGAAGTGTTCAAGCTCATTGCGATGCCCCAACGAAAAAGCAATTTTGGCTCGACCCTGCCCTGGTCTGAGCCTAACTGCGCCAATCAAGCACATATTGCTGCGACGGTCGCGTGACATCAGCGTGACACGCAGAATCAGCCGTCAATGCAATGTCCTACGGATCTCGTGTGCGAGAGCGGTTTGCGACCAGCATTCAACCGTGCGCGCCAGCGATCGAACGGCTTCGTCCACATTGAAAACCACGTCCCCGAGGCGCTCGATCTCATAATCGAGCTCATAGACCTCGACTTCGTCGAGGTCGTCACTCTGCAGCAGTCGCCTCATTGCTTCGACGAGGCGCTCAGTGCGCCCAACGACATCAAGAGCGCTGCGTATGATGATATCCAACATGAATGTCCCTCGCTTCGATAACGAAGCGTCGGCCATAATCGTGACGCTGACAATCCTGAAATCTTGTCAGACGCGGCCTCGGATCGAGTCGTAGAGATCCCTCAACTCACGCAGTGCGGGTTGGGGCCGATGGCGCGGTAGTGCGGCGCGACGTCCGGCGAATGCGAGCGCGCCGGCGATCACCGCGACGAGGAGGAGCGTCGAGGCCGGGTAGAGCTTCACCGCCGCTTCCGTCTGACGCATTGCTTTCCCGGCACTTCCTTTTGCCGACCGGGCAGCATCGAGGACTTGTTGCTGAAGCGCGCCGATCTGCTTTCGCAGCACGCTCAGTTCTTCGCCCAGGTCATGATCAGGCTGCCGGGGAACGCCGACGGAGGCTGTGTTCGTATCGATGACGGCCTTCGGAACCGGCTCGCCGATCTTGGCTCCTCTGCTATCGAGGGTCGTCGTCTCAGTGCTCTTGCGGCGTGGCATGATCATTTCTCCTTCCTAGAACATGACGCCGAAAAATGTCAGCGATTTTCGGACGACATCATGCTCTAACTATCTAATTTAAAACAGGATTCAAACTTTAAGCCGAGCGGGCCTAAAATCATCCCGTCTAGTCGTCGTCGAGGGAGAAGACCGGCCGGTAGTGGCGCTCGGCGATCAGCAAGCTCCTGTCGGGCCGGATGATGTAGATCTCCTCAACCTGGCGTCCCCATTGATCTGTGAAATCATGCGGGAAGGAAGAACCCACGGGCGATTTCGTCAACTTCGTGCGAGGCTGGCCATTATACGTGATGCTGCCGGGAATGGGGGCCAGTCCCGCCGACGAATAACTGCCTGCGCTGGTCGTGCAGCCGGTCAGCACAACGGCAAAAACCAGCCCAAATCCTATGCTCCGCTTCATCGAGCCCTCCAGCTGCTTCGTCTTTCGCGCGGCACTCGTTTTCATCGTCAATGTAACAGGGGACGACAGACATTGTTCCAGAACATGCGAATAAGTCCTGGAGCTATCCTTCTGGCGTCGCAACCATTTTGGGCGCACCGGTCTTCGCGTGTGCCGGAGCGGTGGAACCACCAGATGTCTTCACCGTCATTCTCTCCGTCTCACCACGGACCGTTCGTTGGGCCACCGTCTAAAAGCATCCGGAGCCCGCCGATCACGATCCCTATTACCATGTCGAGCTGATCGTGAAGGAGCGACTTCTCCGCCATGCAATTCAAACGGCTTGCCGCACATGTTGTCGTAACGGCAGACGCTTTCGACAGGAGCCGCCTGAGACGAAAAGCCAGGACCTATTTTTACAAGGACATCGAATTCCGGATCGCCTACGGGCCTGGCGCGCGCAACCTGTCATGCGGCAGGAGGCCGGCGTTTGCCGCACGATAATTCTTGAATGCGTTGGCGCCGCTGGACAATATGCACCCATGAACGTCAGTGCATACTGAAAAGACGCGCGGCGCTGCAGGCGCGCGGATATGGTCACAGGAACGGGCCGCATCGACGCGGGAGTGTGAACAAAAGGAAGTTCGGCCATGTTGGCAAGACCGGCAGGATATGTAGGGGCTACAATCGCTGCTCTGTGGGCGGCCCGCCAAGTCGGCCGACTTTATTCCTTCACCGAACCGTTTGGTCCTGAGCTCCTGAATGTTGCGAGAAATCTCGGCATTTTTATTCTGCCGGCGTTCGTTCTGCTCCTGGCGGGGCCTTTCAGGATGTGGTTCGACAGGTTTGCTCCACTCTATCCTTTGGTGCTCGGAGCTGGAGTCCTCAACATCTATGTTCAAGACGATGCGCTGGCTGCCGGTCTGCCGCTGATCGTGCTCGTCTACCCCTTCCTGGTCATCTTTTCGCTCGCCTATTTGTTGCGCGGGCGAGTGTCGCAGGCATAGGGACACTGGATGGTGGCATTCAGCCGGACTGGCCGTTTCCGCGGGCGTTCGAAATGCGCACTGAATCCAGTCGAACACTTCCCGGTTTGGCATCCGATTCGAAGGGTTGCAAGAATCGAGGAAATACACTTTCTGTGTAGCGGATGAGTCGAAACGCTACCCCTGCTAGAGAAAATACTGCCGCCCGTCGCCGGCGGAAGGATGACTATATTGTTTCAGCCTCAGCGTTCCGGCTGATCCTAACCGCACCACCCCCAAATTAGCTGGCCAGATGAAAGCCGTGATATCCAGCGCCCTCTTCGTGTCCCCCGCCTTTCCGACCTGAGAGCGGAAGTTGGCGCATCTGGGAATTTCGAAATCCTCGCATCTATTTTCTACATAAGGACATCTCCATGAAGCATATGCGTAATCTCCACCTGATGATGGCAAGCACCGCGTTCCTGACGTTGGCCGGCCCGGCGCTTGCCCTTGATGGCACCGACATGATGAAGAAGCTCAATGCCGCAACCAGTGCCGGCGGTACGGTCATCACCTTCGAGAAGGCGGAAGCCGATGGCGACACGGTAACGGCGACCGGTGTCCAGGTAGGATCTTCGAGCCTGCCCGGCGATACTTTGAGGATCGGCGATCTCACCTTCGAGGGTGTTGAGGAAGTCGAAGGCGGTGGCTATCACGCCAAGACCGTCTCCTTCCCGGATATCGACATCAGCCAGGAAGAAGGACGCTTTTCCGCAAAGGAGATCCAGATCACCGGCCTCACGATCCCCGCCAATGCAACGGGCGATACGCTGAACGACATCCTCCTCTATGAAACCGTCAGCACCGGACCGATCGCTCTCAACATCAAGGGCAAGGACGTGCTCGCGATCGAGAGCATCGAGTCGAACCTCGAACGCCAGGATGGCGGCTTTTCCTATGACGCCAATGTCGCCGGTCTCAAGGCCGACCTGTCGCAGGTCGAGGATGCGAATGCGAAGGAAGCCATCGAGAAACTGGGCCTGACGACGCTCGACGGCACGGTGACGATGAAGGGCATCTGGGAAATCGAAAGCGGCAAGGTCGCTGTCGACGAATATGCTTTCGACTTCAAGAATATCGGCCGGCTGAATTTCGCCGTCGACTTCTCCGGTTACACGCTGGGCTTCATCAAGTCGCTGCAGGAGGCGGTGAAGACCGCCGAGGCCAATCCGAACAAGGAAGAGGCCAACCAGGCCGTAGGCCTTGCGATGTTGGGGCTGATGCAGCAGCTGACGATCAACAGCGCCTCGATCCGCTTCGACGATGCCTCGATCACCAAGAAGGCACTCGATTATGCGGGCTCGCAGCAGGGCGTCACGGGCGACCAGCTGGCGCAATCGCTGAAAGGTCTCGTGCCGATGATGATGGCGCAGCTCAACATGCCCGAGCTGCAAAACCAGGTTTCGGCTGCCGTCAACACCTATCTCGACGGACCGAAAAGCCTGACAATCAGCGCCGCACCGGAAAAGCCGGTTCCCGTTCCGATGATCATCGGCGCGGCCATGGGTGCACCGAATACCATTCCTTCGGTGCTCGGCGTCAAGGTCACGGCGAACGACTAACGAATAGCAGAGACGCTTCACGAAGCGCCGGCTGCCGGAGGCGGGTTTTGCCGACCTGCCTCTGGATCCCCTGGGAAAGCCGAGCAACGTCCAACTAAAACTCGTCGCTGCGACGCTTCACGGCGTGCTTCAACGCCACCATATGCCTTCGCCGCTCCAGCATATAATCGGCATATCCGACGCAGATGAACAGCAATGTCGGACCGGCGTAGATGATGATGAGAGCCAATGCGATAAGAATGAATGCGCTCGTCATGGTCTTGTTTTCCATCAATATTGGTCGCCGCAACTGAAGCGGCGAAAGCGGACAGGTCCTCATCTCGGTAATGCCTGTCCCTATTCCTTCAAAATTCGCCGGCTTCCTATTCGTTCCCTCCTCGATCGATTTCCACAAGCGCGACGAGCCCGATCGAACGACAATGACGAAGCTGACGGCCGCCCGGCATCGGTCACTCCCGCGGCCTTTCCTCCCGCATTGCCGCCGTCACGCTCTTCAGCAGCGGGCTCGACATCAGATCCGCGAGCAAAACCGATAGCTTCGGCTTCCAGTTCGGATAGCTGTCGCTGGTGCCTGGCACATTGGTTGGCCTTTTTTCGTCGGTGAGATCGGCGAGACGGACAGCGGCGAGAAGCGAGGGCGTTGTGGCGATGAAGCGATAGGCGCTGACGGTCAGTTCCCTCAGCGTCTCCTCGCTTGCCCGCGCTTGGGAAAGCCTGGCCGGCAGGTCGAGGCCGGCAGCTTTCAGCGCCGCTTTCAGGTTCCACCGCTCGCGCTTGCGGTCTTCGAGATGTTTTTCGGTGAGATCGGGCGGCACGATGCCGTGCTCGCACCGGGCCTGAATGTCGGCGCCGCGCCACCAGCCGGCAAGGGTCTGGTGGTCGTGCGTCGAAATGCAGGCCAAAGCCAGGACGGGATAGACGTCCGCCGGCTTGAAGCCCTTCTCGTCCTGTTCATAAGAAAGGATGCGGTAGGAGAGAATGTTGGCCGCGGCCAGATCGTCCTGCAATCCCCTGGGGATCAGTCCCAGGTCTTCTCCGATGACGAGGCACCGATGCTCGGCGGACACGTCGGCGAGGATCTGCAGCAGCCGATCCTGGGGATAGCGGACATAGGCGCCGCCGTCCGGCCTGCTGCCCAATGGCACCAGGAAGATGCGGCGAAGCGCTGCGGCGTGGTCGAGGCGGATGGCGCCCGCATATCGCATGGCAGCACTTAGCATACGCCGGAAAGGCGACATATCTCCTGCGGCGATCGCGGAAGGCAGGTATCCGGCAAGGTGCCAGTCCTGCCCATCTATGGCGAAGGGATCAGGAGGGCTGCCGATCGTGGCCTTGGAGACATAGATATCCGGCTCACTCCATGTCGCCGAGCCATCGACCGCCTCCCCGACGGCAAGATCGAGATAGAGCCCGATCCGTAGGCCGGCCTTCCCGGCCCGGTCCGCCGCCTGCATCAGCTGGCGGTGGGCGAGCCACTGCAGCCACATGTGGAAGCGGACATCCTCCGCGTGTCCGCGCTCGAATTCGGCGACGGCGGCGCTGTCGAAGCGCTGGAAATCGGCCGGCCACCGTTGCCAGCCGGCGCCTGCCCCGCGCTCGACCATTGAAAGAGAGAGGCATTCGAAAAGCGCGTGCAGCCGCAGGCTGTTACCGCCTTGCGCGATAAAAGCGTCGAAATCGGCCGGATCGTAGGTATCGCACTGTCGCCAGGCCGGCCAGAGATCGCGCAGGACCCTGAGCTTGATCTGTGCGACGCCGGCGTAATCGACGAGATCGGTTTGGCGAAGGCGTGCCAATTGCCGTTCGAGTTCCGGACTACAGGCAAAACCCGGCAGCCGGTCAACCGCGATATAGAGCGGATTGAGATGCTGGCGGTTCGATGGCTCATAGGGGCTGCAACGCTCGGGATCGGCGAGAAACGGTGCGTGAAGCGGGGTGAGGCCGATGAAATCACCGCCCAGCGATCCCAGGAGATCCGCCATATCGGCCAGATCCTCGAAGTCTCCTATGCCCCAGTTGCGTCCTGAACGGAGTTCGTAAAGCTGCAGGCTCACACCCCAGACCCGCGTGCTGGAAAAGAACTCCGGCAGAAATGACCTGGCGATCTTCTTAGCCGCCGGCTTAGGCTCCCGCCGCATCGCGCCGGTCTCGTGATCGGCCGCTCCCGGCAAGTCGATCTTCAATGCCGAGAGGATCTTGCGCTTGGTCTCGCCTGATATCGCCACCTCCCGATTGTCGGGACTGGGCCTGGTCGGGCTGATGCCGTGCCGGCGGGCGAGCTTGTCGAGCTCAGCAGATTTCATCGTCTGATCGCCTTCCTGTCAGCACGCCGTCACGCCTCGCCGATGCTCCAGATCACCGTCCAGGGCGCGAGATTGCCGCCATCGCTACCGCCGAGACGGAAGATCGTCTCGCCGTCGTCCTGCTGCGAGGCGAGCGTCGCCGCCTCGGTACCGAGGTTTGCGCGCAGATGCAGACGCCGGTTTTGCGCCAGGGTCCAATCCACCGCAAGCGCGCTTCCCGCCGAGCGGTAGACCGCGTTTCCGGCGCCAGCGCCTTTGAGCAATGGCACGATCCTCCGGTGTCGGAGGTCGAGAAGCGTCCTGTAAAAATCGAAGACATCGGAGGAGGCGAGTTTCGACCAGTCCAACTTGGCAGCCGCGAAGGTCGATGGCGCCGTCGGGTCGAGAAGGTCGTCGGCGTCGAAGCCCGGCAGACGGGAGAGCTCCTCGCGGCGGCCTTTCCTGACCTTTTCGTTCAGGTCCTCATCAAAATCGCAGAAGAAGGGAAAAGGTTCTGTAGCGCCCCATTCCTCGCCCATGAACAGCATCGGGATCTCGGGCGCCAGCAGGTAGATCGCAGCCACAGCCTTGACGACATCAGCCGGGCTCGAAGCCAGAACCCGGTCTCCCAGCGCCCTGTTGCCGATCTGGTCATGGTTCTGGATGAAGGAGATAAAAGCGGTGGGCGGCAGATGACCGCTCGGCCGGCCGCGGCTTCCGCCGCGGTAGGGCATATGTTCCCCCTGAAACACGAAACCTTCCGCCAGCGCCCGGCCGAGCTTACCGGCGTCACCGACGTAATCGGCATAGTAGCCGAAGGTTTCGCCCGTAGCAGTGATATGCAGCACATGGTGCACGTCATCGTTCCATTGGGCGGTGAACAACCTCACTTCTCCGTTTTCGTCACGCTTCAACAGATCGCTGTCGTTTTCCTCGTTTTCGACGATCAGATGGACAAGTCGATCGCCGGCGGCGATCTTGATGCGGCGGGCGAGCGCGTGAAGCAGATGTTCTGCGCTGTTGTCCTTGATGGCGTGGACGGCATCGAAGCGGAAACCGTCGAGCCTGAACTCGGTGATCCAATAGATGGCGTTCTGGATGATGAATTCGCGGATCATCTCTGATCCGTCGCCGTCGTAGTTGATGCCGTTGCCCCAGGGCGTCTTGTGGTGCTCGGTAAAGAGCGGCGCATAGGCGGGGATAAAATTGCCGTCAGGCCCGAAGTGGTTGTAGACCACGTCCAGGAAAACCGAGATGCCGCGCCGGTGTGCTGCGTCAACTAGCGCCATGAAATCTTGCGGCCGGCCGTAGCTGCTGTCCGGAGCATAGGGGAGGACACCGTCATAGCCCCAGCTGTAACGGCCGGGAAATTCACTAAGCGGCATGATCTGCAGCGCCGTAACGCCCAGCGCTTGCAGATGGTCGAGCCGCTCGATCGCGGCCTTGAAAGTACCCTCCGGCGTGAAGCAGCCGATATGCATCTCGTAGATGACCATCTCTTCCCAGGGCCGACCCGTCCAGTCGCTCGTCGTCCAGCGATAGGTGGAAAGGTCGACCACTTCGCTCGGCCCGTGCACATCCTGTGGCTGGAACCGCGAGGCGGGATCAGGAACCTCGGAACCGTCCGGCAGGACAAAGCGATAAAGCGTACCGGCATGGGCTTGCGCGACCGTGCAGCGGTGCCAGCCGTCCTCAGCCGCCTGCATCGGCCACGGATCAGCGCCTCCGATCTTCAACGACACGCTTTCATGCAGGGGAGCCCAGAGGCGGAATAGAATGCCCTCTTCGGTGAATGACGGTCCGAATGTCATTTGGGTCAAGAGAAAGCCTTCGATGAAATTGGGATGGGATTTGGGTAACTTTTGTCAGGGCAAAAAGTTTCGCAGGCACGAAGAGCGCAAAGCGGCCACCGTCGCGAGGTGCCCCTCCGGCAGACACCCGAAGAGTATGATTCCATCCTATCGGGAGTAGGATTTTATCCTATCGCGTGCTATTAACCTGAAAGAAGTAGGAGTGTAATCGATGCGTTCGACGCAACAGATGAGCATCACGTTGCCCGTGGAAATGGCGAAGCGCGTTAAACAGCGGGTGTCCAACGGTGACTACGCCTCGGAGAGCGAAGTCATACGCGAGGGACTGCGGGCTTTGCAGGAACGCGAGAATGCCGTCGAGCATTGGCTGCGAACAGAAGTTGCGGCCACCTATGATGCCTACAAGGCCGATCCCACCAAGGCCAAGCCCCTCGAAGAGGTCTGGAAGCGCCTCGAAGCGCGCATGGACGAAATCGATCGGGAAGAAGATTAATGAAGCGCTATAGTATCCGCCTCACTGATGAGGCGGAATTGGATTTGGCGGCTGTCTATAGCTTCGTCCTGCATCTCTGCCGTCCCCCGCGATTACGTGACCCGCATCAAGACCTTTGTAAGTGGGTTCGAAACGTACCCCGAACGCGGCAGCATCCGTGATCATGTCCGACCCGGGTTACGCATTGTCGGTTTCGAGCGCCGGGTAAGCGTGGCGTTCGTGGTTGAGCCCACCGAGGTTGTTATCCTCCGCATCCTCTATGCCGGGCAGCGGTTTGAAAGCGACGAGAGCTAGAGCCGGCCCAGAACGCAATACACCCCAGCACATCCCCACTTCGACCGTCAGGCCGCCGCGATTTTACCCGAGCGCTTGGTCCATCGCCGCCTGAAGCTGTTCCTGTGTGAATGGCTTCTTCATCCGCAGCATCCGGCCGAGGCCATGGTCTTCGGAAAACTCGGCATAGCCCGAGGCAAGGATGATGGGCAGGCCTGGAAAGGAGGAGCGAAGGTGACGCGCAAGCTCTGCGCCCGTCATCCCCGGCATGGCATGATCGGTGATGACGAGATCACAACCCTGTCCGTCAGCAAAGAATTCCAAAGCCTGGGAAGCGGAAGACGCCTCTTGCGGCAGATGCCCGAGATCCTCCAGCATCGCCACGGTTCCCGTCCTGACAAGGGCGTCGTCGTCGACGACGAGAATGGCGAGCGGCCGCGACGCCGGTTTCAAAGGCTCCGTCGCCGGAGGCTCGACGACCGGCTGCACCTTGACGAATGTCTCGGCGACGGGGAGCCACAGGGAAACGGTCGTGCCCTTGCCCCTGACGCTCGATATCTGGATCGAGCCGCCGGATTGCGCTGCCAGGCCATGCACCATCGACAGGCCGAGACCGGTGCCCTTGCCGACCCCCTTGGTGGTGAAAAACGGTTCGGCGGCACGCGAGACCGTTGCCTCGTCCATCCCCTCGCCATCGTCCGACACCGATATCCTGATGTAATTTCCGCCAACGAGGCCGGCCGGCCGGGCTTCTGTGGCTGCCGCCGCGGCCACCGTCACGGCTCCGCCGCTTTCGAGCGCATCCCGGGCATTGACGAACAGGTTGAGCAGCGCCAGTTCCAACTGGTTGCTGTCGACCAGAAGAGGGGCGAGATCCGCCGGGATGCTCTTGTGGATTTCGATGCGCGGCCCCACCGCCTTGGCGAGAAGATCCTCGACGTTTTCGAACAGCCGGAGGAAGTCGACCGCCTGCGGTTTGAGCTCCTGGCGGCGTGCGAAGGCAAGCAGGCGCTGGGTCAGCGCGGTGCCGCGCTCGGCCGCCTGAATCGCGTTCGTCACCAGGCGTTCGCTGCGTTCATCGGCCGGAAGCCGTTTCTTCAGAAGATTCAGGCTGCCGAGAACTGCCATCAGGAGGTTATTGAAGTCGTGGGCCACGCCACCCGTCAGGTGACCGATCGTGTCGAGCTTCTGCGCCTCGAAAAGCTGTGCGAGCGCCTCTTCGCGCTCCCGTGTCCGTTGATCGATCCGATGCTCGAGCTCCTCGTTGAGCTCACGCAACTGCGCTGCCGAGGCCTCGAGTTCGGCGGTGCGCTGGTGAACCCGGGCCTCCAGCTCGGCGTTCAGGCGTTCGAGTTCCCTCGTCTTCCTGTAGAGATCGGCAAAGACCCGAACCTTAGCTCTCAGCACTTCGGGGACGATCGGGACGGAGACATAGTCGACCGCGCCCACCGCATAGCCGCGCAGCCGGTCAGGTTCCGCCAGCATGACGGCGGAAACGAAGATGATCGGCGTGTTTTGATAGCGCGGATGCTGCCGGATCATGCTGACGAGCTCGAACCCATCCTGTTCGGGCATACATACATCGACGAGGATCACCGCGATTTCGGTGCGCAACAGGTGCTCAAAGGCTTCGCGTGCGGATTGCGCCTTGATGAGGTTTTCTTGGAGCTCTTCGAGTATGACCTCGTAACTCAGGAGCTTTGCCGGTTGGTCGTCGACGAGGAGGATGTTGACGGGGTTCATGGCGAGTTCCTCAGCGATGCAGCCACATGCGAAGAGCCGACAACAGCTGTTCGGTATTGACCGGCTTCGCCAGGTAGTCGGACGCGCCCGCTTCCAGGCATTTCTCGCGGTCGCCCTTCATCGCCTTGGCCGTCAGCGCCAGGATTGGCAGCCGCCGGAACCGGGGCTCCGAACGGATGACCTGCATTGTCTCGTAGCCGTCCATTCCGGGCATCATGATGTCCATCAGCACGATCGCCACAGAGGGTTCGTTGTTGATGACGTCGATGGCTTCGCTACCGGTCGTCGCGGTCAGGACCTTCATTCCCCGGCGTTCGAGGACGCTGCTCAGGGCGAAGATGTTACGGGCATCGTCGTCGACAAGCAGCACGGTCTCGCCGACCAGATCCTCGTCCGAGCTGTGCAGGTCCTGCAGCGTCGCCTGCTTTGCCGCCGGCAGGTCGGCGACAACCCGGTGCAGGAACAGGGCCGTCTCATCCAGCAGACGCTCGGGCGATTCGACCCCCTTGACCACAACGCTGCGGGCCATGCTGTGCAGTGTCGCGTCTTCCTCAGCGGAAAGCTCCCGGCCGGTGAACACGACCACCGGCACCTCGCCGATCTCGGCGTCGTCGCGTATTTGCTCCAGCACTTCGAAGCCGGACATGTCGGGAAGTGAAAGGTCGAGCACCACGCAGTCGGCGGCATTCTGCCGAAGAGCGGCGAGAGCCTCCGATCCGGAGCCGACGCTGGTGATATCGATGTCGTCGTGTCCGAGAAGGGCGGTGACGCTCAAACGCTCGGCCTCGTTGTCTTCGACGAGCAGCAGATGCTTGCGGCGGGGCTGCGCATAGGCCTTCAATCGCGACAATGCCTTGCCGAGGCCTTCCGGCGTCGTCGGCTTGCTCATGAAGGCGAAGGCGCCGCGGGTCAGCCCATGCTGGCGATCCTCGTCGAGGCTGATAATCTGGACCGGAATATGCCGCGTCTGCGGATTCTGCTTGAGCTGGCTCAGCACCGTCCAGCCGAGCATGTCGGGCAGGAAGATGTCGAGCGAGATCGCCGCCGGCCTGTAGTCTTGCGCAAGTGCGAGAGCATCGCTGCCGCGCATCGCCACCAGAACCTTGAATCCGTTGTCGCGGGCGAGATCCACTAGGACGCGGGCGTAATGCGCGTCGTCCTCGACGACGAGCAGCACCGAGTCGCCGGCCGCTATCTGGTGGCGATCATCTTCGACATGTTCGGTCGGCTTGTCGGCGCGGCGGTTTGCTGCCGCTTCGGCAAATTCCACCACATTTGCCGGCGGAACCGACTTCGGCGCAACCGCGCCGGCGCCCACGTAGGTGAGCGGCAGGTAGAGAACGAAGGTGCTGCCGACACCCGGGGTGCTGCGCAGCTGGATCTCGCCGCCCAAGAGGTTTGCCAGTTCGCGGCTGATCGCCAGGCCGAGGCCGGTGCCGCCGTATTTGCGGCTTGTCGAGGCATCCGCCTGTTGGAAGGCCTCGAAAATGATGCGTTGTTTTTCAGGCGGTATGCCGATGCCGGTGTCGACGACTTCGAAGGCGATGACAGAAGGCGCATGCTTCAACGAGGGGTGATCGGACGACCAGCCGCTCGTTGCCGAAGCGACGCGAAGCGTCACGCCGCCCTGCGCGGTGAACTTGAAGGCATTCGACAGCAGGTTCTTGAGGATCTGCTGCAGTCGCTTCGAATCCGTGATGAGGCTCTTCGCGACATCGGCGCCGACGTCGACCGAGAACGACAGGTTCCGGTTTTCGGCCTCGTGCCGGAATGGCCGCGCCATCATCTCGAGCAGGTTGCTGACAAAAATCTCCTCGGCATCGACCGAGACCGTTCCGGACTCGATCTTCGACAGGTCGAGGATGTCGCTGATGAGGTTCAACAGATCGGTTCCCGCGCCGTGGATCGTCTTTGCGAACTCGACCTGTTTGCCCGACAGGTTGCCATCCGGATTTTCTCCCAGCTGCTGGCCGAGGATGAGGATCGAATTCAGCGGCGTGCGCAGCTCATGCGACATGTTGGCGAGGAATTCGGATTTGTACTTCGATGTCAGCGCGAGCTCGGTTGCCTTTTCCTCCAGCGCGCGCCGGGCCTGCTCGATCTCCTGGTTCTTCGCCTCGACTTCGACGTTGCGTTCCTCCAGCTGCTGCGCCTTCTGTCCGAGCTGCTCGTTGGTCTGTTGCAGCTCGCGCTGCTGCGTCTGAAGCTCGGCGGCAAGCTGCTGGGACTGCTTGAGCAGGCCTTCGGTCTGCATGGTCGCTTCGATCGAGTTGAGGACGATGCCGATCGATGTCGTCAACTGGTCGAGGAAGGACAGCTGCAACTCGGTGAATTCGCCGGCCGAGGCCAACTCGATCACGGCCTTCACCTGCCCCTCGAAATGCACCGGCAGCACGATGGCGCTTCTCGGCAAGGTCGTGAACACGCCGGAGCTTATCGGAACGACATTGTCGGGAAGGTCGGTGACCAGGATGCGGCGAGCGTCGCTGGCGCACTGGCCGACAAGTCCCTGGCCGAACTCGAGACGTGCCGGGTGCGCCGCCTCGCCCCCTTTCGCGTAGACGGAGAGCAGCGACAAGATCGGCTGGCGCTCGTCGGCATCCACCTGGTAGATAACCCCTTGATGGGCACCGACCAGAGGCGCCAGCTCCGACAGCAGCATCTTGCCGACCAGCGTCAGGTCGCGCTGCCCCTGCAGCATGTTGGTGAAGCGCGCCAGGTTGGTCTTCAGCCAGTCCTGCTCGGTGTTGCGCTCGGTGGTGAGCCTGAGGTTATCGATCATCGTGTTGATGTTATCCTTGAGCTCAGCCACTTCGCCGCGCGCGTCGACCTTGATCGAGCGCGTCAGGTCACCCTTGGTGACGGCGGTCGCCACCTCGGCGATGGCGCGCACCTGCGTCGTCAAGTTGGCTGCCAGCAGGTTGACGTTGCCGGTCAAGTCCTTCCAGGTTCCCGCGGTGCCCGGAACATTCGCCTGACCGCCGAGACGGCCTTCCACGCCCACCTCGCGCGCAACCGTGGTCACCTGATCGGCAAAGGTCGCGAGCGTGTTGGTCATGTTGTTGATGGTCTCGGCAAGGGCTGCCACCTCGCCCTTGGATGCGACGGTGAGATTTTGCTCGAGGTCGCCGTTCGCCACCGCCGTCACCACCTTGACGATGCCGCGGACCTGCTCGGTCAGGTTGGCGGCCATGACGTTGACAGTGTCGGTCAAATCTTTCCAGGTGCCGGCGACGCCCGGCACCTGCGCCTGGCCGCCGAGCTTGCCTTCGGTGCCGACTTCGCGGGCTACACGCGTCACTTCGCCGGCGAAGGCGTTGAGCTGGTCTACCATCGTATTGATGGTGTTCTTCAGTTCGAGGATTTCCCCCTTCACGTCGACGGTGATCTTGCGCGACAGGTCGCCGCGCGCCACGGCCGTCGTGACTTCGGCGATGTTTCGAACCTGGGTCGTCAGATTGGCGGCGAGCAGGTTGACGTTATCGGTCAGATCCTTCCAGGTGCCGGCGACGCCAGGAACAACAGCCTGGCCGCCGAGCCTGCCATCGGTGCCGACTTCGCGGGCGACACGCGTCACTTCGCCGGCAAAGGAGCGAAGCTGATCGACCATGGTATTCAAAGTATCCTTCAGGAGCAGGATTTCGCCGCGCACGTCGACGGTGATCTTGCGCGACAGGTCGCCATTGGCGATTGCGGTCGCGACCTCGGCGATATTGCGCACCTGCGCCGTCAGGTTGCCCGCCATGGAGTTGACGCTGTCGGTTAGGTCCTTCCAGGTGCCTGCGACGCCTGAGACCTGCGCCTGGCCGCCAAGCTTGCCTTCGGTGCCGACTTCACGGGCGACGCGCGTCACTTCGCCGGCGAAGGCGTTGAGCTGGTCCACCATTGTATTGATGGTGTTCTTCAGTTCGAGGATTTCCCCCTTCACGTCGACGGTGATCTTGCGCGACAGGTCGCCGCGCGCCACGGCCGTCGTGACTTCGGCGATGTTTCGAACCTGGCCGGTAAGGTTGGAGGCCATGGAGTTGACGTTTTCGGTGAGGTCTTTCCAGGTACCCGCGACACCCGGCACCTGCGCCTGGCCACCGAGCTTGCCCTCGGTGCCGACTTCACGGGCAACGCGCGTGACTTCGGAAGCAAAGCGGTTCAGCTGATCGACCATGGTGTTCAGCGTTTCCTTGAGCTCGAGGATTTCACCCGAGACTGACACCGTGATCTTCTTCGACAAGTCGCCATTGGCAATCGCGGTCGAGACTTCGGCGATGTTGCGCACCTGCGCCGTTAGGTTGCCCGCCATGGAATTGACGCTGTCCGTCAGATCCTTCCAGGTGCCCGCGACGCCAAGCACGTTCGCCTGGCCGCCGAGCCGGCCTTCGGTGCCGACCTCGCGCGCCACGCGCGTCACCTCGCCGGCAAAGCCGTTGAGCTGGTCGACCATCGTGTTGATGGTCTCCTTCAGTTCGAGGATTTCGCCAGACACGGTGACGGTGATCTTCTTGGACAGGTCTCCCTGGGCGACGGCGGTCGCGACTTCGGCGATGTTGCGCACCTGCCCGGTGAGGTTGGACGCCATCGAATTGACGCTGTCGGTCAGGTCCTTCCAGGTGCCGGCGACGCCGCGCACATTGGCCTGGCCGCCGAGCCGGCCCTCCGTGCCCACTTCGCGGGCGACGCGGGTGACTTCCGAGGCAAAGGCATTCAGCTGATCGACCATCGTATTGATGGTTTCCTTCAGCTCGAGGATCTCCCCCTTCACGTCGACGGTGATCTTCTTCGACAGGTCGCCATTGGCGATGGCGGTCGAGACCTCCGCGATATTGCGCACCTGCGCCGTCAGGTTGCCGCCCATCGAGTTGACGTTCTCGGTAAGATCCTTCCAGGTGCCGGCGACGCCGCGCACATTGGCCTGGCCGCCAAGCCGGCCCTCCGTGCCCACTTCGCGGGCCACACGGGTCACTTCGGAAGCAAAGGCATTGAGCTGATCGACCATCGTGTTGATCGTCTCCTTCAGCTCGAGGATTTCCCCCGACACCGTGACCGTGATCTTCTTCGACAGGTCGCCATTGGCGATCGCGGTCGAGACTTCGGCGATATTGCGCACCTGCGCCGTGAGGTTCGAGGCCATGGAATTGACGTTGTCGGTCAAGTCCTTCCAGGTGCCCGCCACACCGGGCACTTGCGCCTGGCCGCCGAGCCGACCTTCGGTGCCGACTTCACGCGCCACACGCGTCACCTCGCCGGCGAAGCCGTTCAGCTGGTCGACCATCGTGTTGATGGTTTCCTTGAGCTCCAGGATTTCGCCCGAAACGTCGACAGTGATCTTGCGCGACAGGTCGCCGCGCGCAACGGCCGTGGTCACCTGGGCGATGTTGCGGACCTGCGCCGTCAGGTTGCCACACATGGCGTTGACGGAATCGGTCAGGTCTTTCCAGGTTCCGGCGACGCCTGGCACCAGCGCCTGGCCGCCGAGCTTGCCTTCGGTGCCGACCTCGCGCGCGACGCGCGTCACTTCGGATGCGAAGGACCTGAGCTGGTCGACCATGGTGTTGATCGCCTCCTTCAGCTGCAGGATCTCGCCGCGCACGTCGACGGTGATCTTCTTGGAAAGATCGCCATTCGCGACGGCGATCGTCACTTCCGCGATGTTGCGCACCTGCGCCGTCAGGTTCGACGCCATCGAGTTCACACTTTCGGTGAGGTCCTTCCAGACGCCCGTCACCTCCGGCACCTGCGCTTGGCCGCCGAGCTTTCCGTCGGTGCCGACCTCGCGCGCGACGCGCGTCACTTCCGATGTGAAGACGCTCAGCTGCTTGATCATCGTATTGACGATATCGGCCGAGCGTAGGAACTCACCTTTGAGCGCCCGCCCGTCGACATCGAGCGGCACGGTCTGCAGAAGATCTCCCTTGGCGACCGCAGTGATCGTGCGCGTGACAGCTGTCGTCGGCCACAGAAGGTCGTCAATCAGACCGTTGATCGATCCTTCCATTTCGGACCAGGAACCGTCCGACAGGCCGAAGCGCACGCGCGTGCTCGTTCGCCCGTCCCGGCCGACCACCTGCCCGACATGCTCGAGCTGCTGGGCCATGCGCTGATTGGCGGCGATGATGTCATTGAGAGCGTCGGCGACCTTGCCGGTGACACCGGTCAGATCCGACCGCATCCGCACCGAAAAGTCGCCCCGTCTTACCGCAACCAGCACCTCCAGAAGGGCACTGGCCTCGTCCAACGCCATTGCTTTGTGGACCTGACCATTGAGGTTATCTGCCGCGGCATTGTCGCGCGCGAATTCGCTGGTTTGGTTGTTCACGAGAATCCCCCTCTTCGACGACTGGTAATTTAGTGCTCGACTGGGAAAATGGTATGGCCGTCCCGCGTTGATCCTAACATGATTCAGCGCCCAAAATGAGCCTGATAGTTGCAGATATCCAAAGTGCGCGCCGGACATCGTCTGGGTGGAATTTGCGGTTTTTCGTGCGTGGGGGAACACTTGGCTGCCGGCCGTCGTTTCCGTCCTGACAATGGAGAGCGATATGTCGAACGTCTCAAGGACAGGCAAGGAAGAGATCAACAACGCGACCAGCCAGACCACCTTCGGGAAGTCGGTCGAGAGCCAGGCGCAAATCCAGGATGCGCAAGCGTCGCCCGACGCTGGCGGCGAGATGCTCAACATCTATCGGCTGGAGCCGATCGCGGCGCCCGACGATCCGAGATGGGACAACTCCCCCGGACATGGTACCATCGTCGTCGCCGCCAGAACGGCCGGCGACGCCAGGATCGTCGCTGCGGCTCGTGAGCTCGATTTCATGGAAGTGGATGCGGCTCCCGCCGAGGATGTCACAACGGTCAATGCCAGCGCCTTTCGGGACGACAAGCTTTACACCGTCATTGAGATCGAGCGGAACAAGCGCGATGTTGAGCGAGGGATCCTCGAAGGCGCCATCGCTGTCGACACGATCCGGCCGATTCAATCGGACTGACGTAGCAATTTACCGACGCAATCGGCGAGGCGCTACGGCGTCACCATCATAGGTCCCTCGTTCCCTTGGAGTTCTCATGAATACGGCCAACCTCCAGCTCAAGGGCCTCATCATGGCCATGGCGTCGATATGTGATGCGATCGTCGAGAAGGAACTGCTGACCAGCGGAGAACTCAATGCCGCGCTCGCGAAAGCCAAGCAGGCAATCGAGGATGACGACGACCATGAACTGTCGGATGCCAATCGCGCCGCGATCCTGTTCCCCATCCGTGTGCTGCAGCTTGCCGAAGAGGCAGGCAGGAGAGGCGAACGGTTGACGTTTTCGGACTATGCCAAGCTTGTAGGAAAGATGACCTGAATGTCGAAGGCTTCGCTGACGAGAACCCGTATGTTCTCTCCCGGGCAATCGGGGCTTTCTGGAAGCTTATTGATGCGCGTGGCCTCTACACATGTGGTTGACTTCATATCGGCATGAGCCATATAAATACCTGGTCAACCAAGGAGCCGCTCCATGGCCCGCCACGCATCCACTCCCGTCACCGCACAGGAAGAGCCGAATTCCATCAGAGCCGCGTTTCTGCGACGCGCGACTTCGGCGCTCGAGCGCATTTCTGCAAACGTGCCGGCAAAGGATCTGGCCGATGCGCTTTCAGCCCCGACCGACGCCGGATCGTTGGCGCAGCTTCTCAGCCGCTCGGATATGGTGGGCGCGGCGATAAACGATCTCGATCCGCTGGTTCCGGCGTTGGCTCGCAACGTCGAGCATCGGCAAAATCTCGTCGAACGGGCCGGCGGGACGATGTCAGCCGAGGACGCCGGACGGATCCTCGGCATCAGCAGACAGGCCGTCGACAAAAGGCGGCGAGCCGGCACGCTGCTTGCCATGCGCGAAGGCAGCGACTGGCGCTATCCGCTCTGCCAGTTGGATCAAGGTGAGGTGATCGCAGGGATTTCCGATGTCGTGCGTGGTTTTGCCGCCGCCGGTCCCTGGATCGCATTGGATTTTCTGCTTGCTTCCGATACGGTTCTCGGTGGTCGGACAGCTCTGCAGGCGCTGCGCGACGGCGATCGTGAAGCAGTCCGGCGTCTGATCCGGATCGAAACCTCCGACGGCCTTGCCTGATGCCGGCAAATGCAGGCAGAGGGCCGTCGGGAGCTGCACTGCCCCCGCCCGCTTGGCTCGCCCATTCGTCGTTGCCGATCGACCTCATTCCGGTCGGGCAGGTTCTCCATAGGGTTCATCGGACGCATCTCGACCCCATCTTCTTTGGACCCGGCCCCGGGATTGCCGCCATGAGCCGCAGGGGAGCGCTTGCGGAAACGATCCTGCGCAATCCCCAGCGGTTGATGGTGTCCATGACCGAAATCACCACCCGCGCCATCAGCGAGCTCAGCTGTATCAGACCACTGAGGATCGTGCGCATGCACGGAACCGGCCTGCAGGCCCTCGGCACTGATAATGCCATCTCCACCGGCCCCTACGGACCATGCGGACTTTGGACCGACGCGCTCTGGGACCATGCCGAACGGCCGGATGGCCTCGCCTACCAGTCGCGCCATGATTCGAGCGAGATCTGCCTCGCCCTTTTCGAACGCAGCGACATGACGTTCGACAGAAGGGCCACGCTTCCGCTCTCCGGCATCCTCCAGGAGATTGCCGCGATCCTCGAGGTCTACGGCAAGTCGCTGTCACCGGTCGGCCCCGTTTAGGCGGCGAACGCGGCTGACGGGCGGCGGCACGTTGTTCCCGCAGCAATGCGTTGTCAATTTTGCGATAAGTTGATTTATTTTGTCTTGTTTTATGGCTGTTTCTGAGGCTATACGGCGACCGCATACTCACGCACCGGGAATTTCTTCGTGACCAGCCTCAAATCGCTTCTGGCCGCCTGCGGCCTCTCAACCATGATCGGCCTTGCCGCAGATCCGTCTTTGGCCGCTTCGACGACCTACCCGCTGACCCTGGAAAACTGCGGCGCGCAGGTGACTTTTAAGAAGACGCCCGAACGGGCGATCGGCCTCGGCCAGAACAGCGCTGAAATCCTGCTGTTGCTCGGCCTTCAGGACAAGATGGCCGGCACGGCTTTCTGGCCGAGCAAGGTTCTGCCGCAGCTCGCAGAAGCCAACGCCAGGGTCAAGCTTTTGACCGTCGAGATGCCGACCTTCGAATCGATCCTCGCCGAAAATCCCGACTTCGTGGCGGCAGCTCTGCCGAGCCTGGTCGGACCGAACAGCAAGGTCGCCAAGCGCGAGGATTTCGACAAGGTCGGCGTCGCGACCTATCTTTCTCCCAGCACCTGCCTCAGCACCAAGGACGTCAAGGACCAGTACGGCAGCCGCGCCGAGCCGTGGAACATGGATCTTCTCTACAAGGAGATCGACGAACTCTCTGAGATTTTCGATGTCGCCGATCGCGGCCAGGCGTTGATCGCCGACTTCAAGGCGCGCGAAGCCAAGCTTCGTTCCAGCGTTTCAAAGGACGGCAAGAACCTTTCCTACGTCTTCTGGTTCTCCAGCCCCAGCCCCTCGGCCGACGCCTATCTCGGCGGCAAGAACAGCGCGTCCGGCTTCATCGCCGATCTGCTCGGCGGACACAACGCGATATCAGCGGAAGCGGAATGGCCGACGCTCGGCTGGGAAGGCATCATCGCCTCCAATCCCGACGTCATTGTCGTCGCCAGTCTCGACCGCAATCGTTGGGAGCTCGATAAGCCGGAGGCCAAGATCAATTTCCTGAACACCGATCCGGCCGTCAGCCAGATCCCTGCCGTCAAGAACAAGGCGATCGTGATCATGGACGGCCAGGCCATGAACCCGACCGTCCGCACGGTCTACGGCGCTGAGCAGGTGGCCGGCCAGCTGAAGGCTCTCGGTCTGTTGAAGTGACGGAAGCGGGCCGTATCTTCCGGCAGCTGGGAGCCGTCCTCGCAGTGGTCCTGGCCTCTTTCTGCCTCATCGCTGTTGCCATTGGCGTCAGCGTCGGGATCGGCGACCTGCCGATCCCGCTTGCAACCACGTTTTCGGCCGTCACAAACCGGTTGGGATGGACCGCGGTCGAACTGAACCGCATCCACGAGACTGTCATCTGGGATTATCGTCTCAGCCGGGCGCTCGTTGCCGCCTTCTGCGGCGCGGGCCTTGCGCTATCGGGCGCGATCATGCAGTCGCTGCTGCGCAACCCGCTTGCCGAACCCTATGTTCTCGGCATCTCGGCCGGCGCCTCTTCCGGCGCCGTCGCGATCGTCATCTTAGGCGTCGGCGCTGGCGCGTTCTCGCTTTCCGCCGGCGCCTTTGCCGGAGCCTTCGCGGCCTTCTTCTTCGTCGCCCTCCTGTCGAACGGCACGCGCGGCGGAGCCGATCGCACCATCCTCGCCGGTGTCGCCGCTTCGCAGCTTTTCAACGCCACGACGTCTTACATCGTCACGACGTCGGCCAACGCCCAGCAGGCCCGCGACGTCATGTTCTGGCTGCTCGGCAGCTTCGGCGGCGTGCGCTGGCCGGAATTCGCGCTGGTCTCGATCGTCGTCGGCATCGGCCTCATCGGCTGCCTGTTTTACGCCCGCGTGCTCGACGCCTTCGCTTTCGGTGACGAGGCGGCATCCTCGCTCGGCGTCAATGTCGGCCGCGCGCGGATGGCGCTCTTTGCGCTGACAGCAATGATGACGGCGACGATCGTCAGCATGGTGGGGTCGATCGGCTTCGTCGGCCTTGTCGTGCCGCATGTCGCTCGCTTTGTCGTCGGGCCGCTGCATGTCCGCCTCCTGCCGGCTTGCGCAATAACAGGGGCGATCTTCATGGTGCTCGCCGACATCGCCGCGCGCGCCCTCATTCCGAACCAGATCCTGCCGATCGGCGTCGTCACGGCCCTGGTGGGCGTCCCCTTCTTCTCGATCATCCTCTATCGGTTCCAGCGCGCATCATGAGCATCAAGGCCGAAAACCTCATCTGGAAGATTGGCAGGAAGACCATTCTTGACGGCGTTTCCCTGGAGGCGCCGCCCGGCAAGATGCTCGGTCTGCTCGGGCCGAACGGCTCGGGCAAGACCTCGCTCCTGCGGCTTCTCGCCGGCCTGATGCGGCCGCATTCCGGCCGCATCACGCTCGACCGGAGCGACATCGCCACGATCAGCCGCCGCTCGATCGCCCGGCGGATCGCCTTCGTCGAGCAACACGCCACCACAAATGCCAATCTGCGGGTCGTCGACGTCGTCAAGCTCGGCCGGTTCCCGCACCGGTCGATGTTTTCAGGCTGGACGAAGACCGACGAAGAGGCGGTCGAAGCCGCGCTGGCGCGCGCCGGCATGGCGGAGAAACGCGACGATCGCTGGCAAAGCCTGTCGGGCGGCGAGAAGCAGCGCACCCATATCGCAAGGGCGCTCGCCCAGTCGCCCCAGGAGCTGATTCTCGACGAGCCCACGAACCATCTCGATATCCAGCATCAGATCGGCCTGATGCGGCTCATCTCCGGCCTGCCGATCACCAGCATCGTCGCCCTGCACGATCTCAATCATGCTGCCATGTTCTGCGACCAGCTGATCATCATGCAGCATGGCAGGATCGTCGCCTCCGGCGCGCCCCAGGACGTGTTGAGAGAGGATCTTCTCAGGAATGTCTTTTCCGTCGAGGCCCGTGTCGAAGCCTCTCCCTATCACTCGCGCCCGCATATCCATTATCTCAGGTGACGGTGAAACTGTCACCGAGTTGACTATCTACGGTCGTCTCAGATGACGGTGGAACCGTCATCGACGTGACCACCGTCAAGGCGACGGCCCCTGCAGAAAGATCGTGGACAGCGGCGGCAGCGTCAGCGACAGAGAGACGGGCCTGCCGTGGGCGGGAACCGGTTCGGTCGACACCGCGCCGTTGACCAGGCCCGAGCCGCCATATTCCCGCGCATCCGTCGTCATCCGCTCGATCCACACACCGTCGCTGGGCACGCCGACCCTGTAGCCGTAACGCGGCACCGGCGTGAAATTTGACATGACCAGGATCGACGAAGCACGATCGGGTGCATAACGGAGCATCCCGAGCACGGAATTGACGGCGTCGTCGGCTGCCGCCCATTCGAAGCCCTCGGGATGAAAGTCGCCGAATTGCAATGCCGGCTCGTCGCCGTAGAGGCCGTTCAGATCCTTCACCAGCCGCTGAATCCCTACATGCTGGGGCCGGTCCAGCACATCCCAGGTCACCGACCCGTCATGGTTCCACTCGCCCGGCTGTGCGACTTCGCTCCCCATGAACAAGAGCTTCTTGCCAGGATGACCCCACATGAAGGCGAGATAGCTGCGCAGATTGGCGAATTTTTGCCATTCGTCGCCCGGCATCTTCGTCAGCAGCGAGCCCTTTCCGTAGACGACCTCGTCATGTGAAATCGGCAGAATGAAGTGTTCGGAATAGGCATAGATCATGCCGAAGGTCATCGTGCCATGGGCGTAGCTCCGGTAAATCGGATCCTTCTCGATGTAGCTCAGGCTGTCATGCATCCAGCCCATGTTCCATTTGATGTCGAACCCCAGCCCTCCCTGCTCCGGCGGCTTCGTCACGCCGGGCCAGGCCGTCGATTCCTCGGCGATCGTCATCGCGTGCGGGCAGCGCTCGTGAATGATGCTGTTCAGGTGCTTGAAGAATTCGACCGCTTCCAGATTCTCGCGGCCGCCATATTGGTTGGGGATCCATTCGCCCTCGTTGCGGCTGTAGTCGCGGTAAAGCATCGAGGCAACGGCGTCGACCCGCAAACCGTCGATATGGTAGCGCTCTAGCCATTCCAGCGCGCTGGCGATCAGGAACCCTTTCACCTCGTTGCGGCCGAGATTGTAGATCAGCGTGTTCCAGTCGCGGTGAAAGCCTTCGCGCGGATCTTCGTGCTCGTAGAGCGCGCTGCCGTCGAAGCGGGCAAGCCCCCAGACGTCTGTGGGAAAATGAGCCGGCACCCAATCGAGGATGACACCGAGCCCGGCGCCATGGCACCGGTCGATGAAATAGGCGAAATCTTCAGGCGTCCCGTATCGGCCGGTGGGCGCGAATAGCCCGAGCGGCTGATAACCCCAGGACCCGCCGAACGGATGCTCCATGATCGGCAGCAGCTCGATATGGGTAAAGCCCATGTCGCTGACATAGGGAACCAGCCGCTGGCTGAGTTCAACCCAGTCGAGCGACCTGTTGCCGTCCTTTAGATCGCGAAGCCAGGAGCCGGCGTGCACCTCATAGACCGAGAACGCGCCCTCCAGCCTGTCTTGGCGGGACCGGCCCTTCATCCAGCCGTCATCGGTCCATCGAAACGGCGTCGACGATGCGACGATGGAGGCGGTGGACGGAGCCGCCTCGCTCGCCCTCGCGACCGGATCGGCCTTCTGCGGCAAGCAGGTCCCCTCAGCATCAATGATCTCGAACTTATATCTTTCACCGGGGGCGAGGCGCGGAACGAACAGCTCCCAGACGCCCGCCGACGGTCTCAGCCGCATCGGATTGCGCCGCCCGTCCCAGGCGTTGAAGTCGCCGACAACCGAGACGCGGCGCGCATTCGGGGCCCAGACGGCGAAACGAACGCCCGATATCCCGTCGACCGCCATATCAACTGCGCCGAGCGTCCGGCTCAGACTGTAGTGGGTGCCCTCCGATATCAGATGGAGGTCGAGCTCTCCGAGCAGCAGACCGAAACTGTAGGGGTCCTCGGTGATTTGAACTGCATCCGGCCATGTGATCCGCAGCCGGTATCCCGTCCTCGAGGCCGCCACCGCCGCAAACAGGCCGGACGAGTGGGCGATGCTGAACGGCGCCACCACCCGGCCGCTCGTCGCATCGATGAGATCGACCGCTTCCGCACCGGGCAGATACACCCGCACGATCGTCATGCCGCCGCTTTGGTGGGGACCGAGGATCGAAAAGGGATCGCCATGGCGCCCCTCGATCAGGGCCCATAGCGCATCCTGTCCGATGCCCGCCAGAAGTTCCGAGCGCTCAACATTCATGCCTTGACTCCCGTCAGACGCGCTACGATTTCGGTAAGGCCGGATAGCGGGATCGGAAGCCATTTCGGCCTGTTGCGGGCTTCATAGGCGATCTCGTAGGCGGCCTTTTCGAGTAGAAAGGCATCGAGAACCCGGCGTCTTTGGTGGGGTGGCATGTCAAGCTCCTTCGATACGGAAACCGCCTGCGAATAGGCATCGAGAAAGGCCTCCTCGGCATGGCGCCCGAAGCGGGCGATCGCCTCGCGGCGGACCTCGTTGTCGTGTTCGATGACCGCGTCGTTGTCGAGCTGGGCGGTGGCCACGAGGTAGCTCAGCGATCTCAAAAGCCCGGCGACATCGCGCAGCGGGTTCGTCTTGGCGCGGCGCTCGGCCAGGTTTTTCGCGGGCTCGCCCTCGAAGTCGATGATGACGGCATCACCCTCGCTGACGAGGATCTGGCCAAGATGGAAGTCGCCATGCGTGCGTGTCATTAGCGTATGGCGGGCGCTCTGCGCCAGTGTCCCGGCGAGCTCTGCGAGTTCGGAACGACGCTCGAGAAGCGGCCTTGCGAGCAGGTCGATTGCGGGGTCGGCATTCTCGTCGCGTTCCTCGAGCTTCGACATCGCATAGGCGAGCTCCCCGGCAACGGCCTTCCTCATCGCCTCGACCTCGCTGTCGCCTGATACCACCGGGCTGAAGGCCTCGTCCCCGGTCTTCGCAGCGAGCACGACATGCAATTCGCCGAGCCTGAGACCCACCATCGCGACGAAACTGATCAGCGACCGGAAGACGTCATCGTCTGGTTGGACCGCCGGATCGTTCAGCACGAGTTCGTCGGCCCCGCGGCGCAGATTGTTCAGCATCCAGTTCCAGGCGTCGCCCTGATTGCGGATCGCGCCCTGGACGATGATCAAGGTGGAACGGCGTCCGCTGGAATCGGTATGCGCGACCTCTCCGAGCAGGGGCGCCGTGTGGTCATAGCCGGCGCGGGTGAGATAGCGCGTCATCTCGACTTCCGGATGGATGCCCGGGAAGATGTGTCTGATCAGTTTGATCATCGCTACGTCGCCGACGAGCAGCGAGCTGTTGGACTGTTCAGCCGATAGCCAATGCACCGGCAGCTCGTCTGAAATATCGAGACTGTCGAGCCGTTCTGTCCCAATGAATTCGAGCGTGCCGGTCCGGCCGGTGGTGCGCGAGCGGTCGCGAAGTCCGTGCAGAATGCCGCGCGCCATTGCCTCCACGGCAAATCCGTCTGTGAGGAAACCGACGCGTCTACCTTGGCGAATCCTCCCAAGCGCAAGCTGCTGGGCAAGCGCGGAAGGATGCGCATCGTCCCAGGCGACCGTGAGCGGCAGTTGGTAGGATTCGCTGTGGTTCGGCAGCTCGACCTCCAATTCGCCGAGGACGACGCCATCGGCGAATGGGATTGGTGTCGCGGAGATCAGTCGAGCGGCCTGAACCGCCTGGTCCTTTGCCCCGAACCATCGCCGCTTAGAGAGATAGGCGGGCAGGATTTCGCCGCTCAGAATGCGCGCATGACCCGGTTCATCCACGAGGTCGAGCAGGCTACGCCGGATGACCATCGTCAACAGATCGGGAAGCTGTTCCGGCGGTGCGGTGCGCCACGCCGGCGGGTCGGCATCAGCCATCAGCTGGAACCAGAAGAAACCGTAGGGCGGCAAGGTCAGCAGATAGGTCAACTGGCCGATCGGCGGAAACGGCGACATCCCGGTCAGTTCAATGGGCACGCGCCCCTCGAAGCTCGACAGGTCGAGTTCGACGGCCTGGGGCAGCCGCGAGAGACTTGCAACACAGAGCAGAACCTCGCCTTCATACTCCCTGAGATAGGCAAGGATCTTGCGATTTTCCGGTGAAAGGAACCGCAGCGTGCCACGCCCGAAGGCGGGATGCCTGCCGCGCAACGCCAACATTCTGCGCGTCCAGTTGAGCAGCGAATGCGCGTCCGTACTCTGCGCCTCGACGTTGACGGCCTCGAAACCGTAGAGCGGGTCGGCGACGGGCGGCAGGACGAGACGCGCCGGATCTGCCCTGGAGAAACCGCCATTGCGGTCCGGAGACCATTGCATCGGCGTCCTCACTCCATCCCGGTCGCCGAGATAGATATTGTCGCCCATGCCGATCTCGTCACCGTAATAGATCACCGGCGTTCCCGGCATCGAGAGAAGAAGCGCGTTCATCAGCTCGATCCGCCGGCGGTCGCGCTCCATCAATGGCGCCAGGCGCCGTCTGATGCCGAGATTGATGCGGGCACGTTTGTCGGATGCATAGGTCTCCCAGAGATAATCCCGCTCGGCGTCGGTCACCATTTCGAGCGTGAGCTCGTCGTGGTTGCGAAGGAAGATCGCCCATTGGCAGTTGTCTGGAATCTCCGGCGTCTGGCGCAGGATGTCGGTGATCGGAAACCGATCCTCCTTGGCGATCGCCATATACATGCGCGGCATTAGCGGGAAGTGGAAGGCCATGTGGCATTCGTCGCCCTCTCCGAAATATTCGCGCGTGTCCTCCGGCCATTGATTGGCCTCGGCAAGCAGCATCACGCCGGGATGAGTGGCATCGAGCGCGGCGCGTATGCGTTTGAGGATCGCATGGGTTTCCGGCAGGTTTTCGTTGATCGTCCCCTCGCGCTCGACGAGGTAGGGAATCGCATCGAGACGAAAACCGTCGATGCCGGTTTCCAGCCAGAAGCGCATCACCCTCAGCAACTCCTCCATGACAAGAGGGCTGTCGAAATTCAGGTCGGGTTGATGGGAATAGAAGCGGTGCCAGTAATAGGCGCCGGCCACCGCGTCCCATGTCCAGTTGGATTTTTCCGTATCGATGAAAATGATGCGCGTTTCCGGAAATTTCTGATCGGTATCAGACCAGACGTAGAAGTCGCGCTCCGGCGATCCCGCCGGCGCCTGGCGAGCGCGCTGGAACCAGGGATGCTGATCGGAGGTGTGGTTGATGACGAGCTCGATGATGACGCGAATATTGCGCTGGTGGGCGGCGTCGACGAAGGCTCGGAAATCCTCCATCGTCCCGTAATCGGGGCTGACATTCCCGTAGTCGGCGATGTCATAGCCATCGTCGCGGCGCGGAGACGGAAAGAAAGGCAGGAGCCAGATGGCATTGACGCCGAGCGCTGCGATATGATCGAGCTTCTGGTGCAGGCCGGCGAAGTCGCCGACCCCGTCGCCATTGGCATCGTAGAACGACTTGATGTGCAGCTGGTAGATGATCGCATCCTTGTACCAGAGCGGCTGCGGCGCGCTATCTGCATTCATCGTGTCCATTCATGCCTCCATTGAGCGAATGCGCCAGATCGCATAGGGCAGGACCTCAGGATTGAACCCGATGCTCTGCCATTTGCCGGTCCACTTGAAACGATGGCCGCCGATCAGATCTTCGGCATCCAGCGTGCCGCCGTCTCCGAGCGACCAGTGCCAAAGCGGCAGCTCGACGTCGCTTTGCTGGAAATTGTGGGGGTCAAGACTGATGGCGACCAGCAGGACGTTGTCGCGGGCACGGCTTGCCTTCTCGAAGAACAGGATATTGTCATTTCGCGCATTCAGCAGCGTCAGGCCGAGATGCGAATGCAGCGCGGTGTTTTCGGTCCGGATGCGGTTGAGCGTCCTGATTTCGGCAATGATATTGCCCGGCCGGTCGTAGTCCCAGGCGCGGATTTCGTACTTTTCGCTGTCGGCATATTCCTTGCGCTTGGCGTCCGGTCGCCCCTCGCAAAGTTCGAAACCGTTATAGACGCCCCACAATCCCGAAAGAGTGGCGGCAAGTGCAGCGCGGATCAGGAAGGCCGGGCGCGGTGCATTCTGCAGGAAATCCGGATTAATATCATGGGTGTTGACGAAGAAATGCGGGCGGAAGAATTCTTTCGGCGCGGTCTCGGTCAGCTCCCGCATATATTGCTCGAGTTCCCATTTGGCATTGCGCCAGGTGAAGTAGGTGTAGGACTGGGAGAAGCCGATCTTTGCCAGCCGGTACATCACCTTCGGCTTGGTGAAGGCTTCCGAGAGGAAGACGACATCGGGATGACGGGCCCTGATATCGCCGATCAGCCATTCCCAGAACGGAAAGGGCTTCGTGTGCGGATTGTCGACGCGAAACAGCTTGACGCCCTGGTCCACCCAAAGCTGGACGACATCCCTGAGCTCTACCCATAATGAGGGCAGCGCGTCTTTCGTGTAGAAATCGACGTTGACGATGTCCTCGTATTTCTTCGGCGGGTTTTCGGCATATTTGATCGTGCCGTCGGGACGCCAGTCGAACCAGCCGGGATGCTCCTTCAACCAGGGGTGATCCGGCGACGCCTGGATCGCAAGGTCGAGAGCGATCTCCAGGCCATGCCGCCCTGCCGCCTCGACCAGCCGGCGGAAATCCTCGAACTCGCCGAGATCGGGATGGATGGCGTCATGGCCGCCATCCTCGGAGCCGATGGCATAGGGGCTTCCGGGGTCGCCCGGCCCGGCTTTCAGGCTGTTGTTGCGGCCTTTCCGGTTGGTCGAACCGATCGGATGAATCGGCGGAAAATAGAGTACGTCGAAGCCCATGTCGCGGATGGCGGGCAGTCGCGGGATGACGTCGTCGAAAGTGCCGTGCCGGTCCGGATCGCCGCTCTGCGAACGCGGGAAGATCTGGTACCAGCTGGCAAAGGCAGCCTCCTTGCGTTCGGCATCGACGGCGCTTGCCGTCGAGCGAAGCCGAAACGGCCGCCAATCCGCCTTGTTCATCAATTCGAATGTTCCGGCATCGAGCAGGATCGCCGTGCGCTCGGCATCGGACGCCCTTTCGAGATTGTCGCCGAGGGCCTTCAATTCGGCATTGAGCGTTGGGTCGGCATGCATCTCCGCCGAGCGGACGAGGTTTAACCCCTCCTGGAGTTCGAGCTTCAGATCCAGCCTGGCATCGTTCTTCTTCGTCAGTTCGTAGCGGAAAATCGCGAACGGGTTCTTCCATGCCTCGACGGCAAATTCATAACGTCCAATGCGCTCCAGCAGGAATTCGGCGCGCCAGCGGTCGTTTTCGACCAATTTCATCTCCGTCTCATTCCAGTCCGCCGCATCGAGCGGCCGCCAGAGCAGGACCGCGGCGATCGGGTCGTGGCCGTCGGCGAATATATCCGCCTCGACGGTGACGATGTCGCCGACCACTCGCTTGACGGGAAAGCGCCCTTCATCGACCCGCGGCATGATGTTTTCGATGGCGAGCCGCGGTGATGCTATCGCCTGTCCGACGTCGAGGATCGGCCGGGATGTGATCGGCGCCGGCGCCTTGCCTTCGACCACCAGGGTCTCCCCTGCCCGCAGCCGCAGTGCCGTGCCGTCGGCCGCGGCGGGAAGAAAACCGGAGGCAGCTTCGCGCAGTGCGGTCACCGGAGCGGGCGCACTTTTCCGAAGGTCCCTGTTGAGCAGGATGAACCGCACATTCTCAGTGCTACGAAGGTCTTCCGCCTCAGCCTGCAGCAGCGCTGAGACCGGTCCGTTGGCGTTGCGGATGAGCCGGAGCGATGAGGTCGGCGCATGGGGTTTCTTGCCGATCTCGGTGTTCGCAAGGCGAATTTCGGAGGAGATATCGAAGGCAAGGTCATGGCGCATCCCCCGCAAGCCGGCTCCATTCCCATGGGTCGGATCGAGCGGCGTAACTGCGCCATATTCGAAGCCCATCGGAACCATCAGGCCGCCGCCGAGTGAGGCAGCCAGGCGCAGAGCCCTTATGGCGCGCCGTTCGAGGATTTCGCGGCTTTCGGTTCCGTGGGCGATCCGCCTGGCGAAGAGCGGCTCCGGAAAAGCGACCTGCCAGCCAAGCTCCTTCTGGACGCGGTGTTCTTCGATGAACCATCTCTCATCAAAATCCCACCAAGCCATCGATGAAAAACATCCGTCGAAGCCTGTATCCTTGACCGCGGCCCTGGCGCCAAAATCAGTGCCGGGCGTCCAGGCGAGGAATTGCGCGTCCGCCTTCTCGCGCACCGCCGAAATCAACGATTTGAAAACCGCCGGCGCAATGCGATCGATCCCGAGCGCCCGGTAGCCGGAGAGGCCGAGACCAGTCAGTCCTCGCAGCCGTTCGGTCCATTCTTCCAACAGCCGGGATTGAGACTCCGCCCCCATCGCAGTCATCGGTTCCGCCGGGTCCAATGGCGAGCGCCTCGGATCGACAGAGTGAAAGCCCGCCTTGGGATCCCGGGCCTTACCGTCGAGCATCAGGTCCATCATCAAGGCGACGCCGCTCTTGCGGGCGGCCTCCGCCAAGCGTCCCACCCCCTCCTCGACCGCGCTTCCGAGCGACAGTTGAGGATCGAGGCGGCCTAGGTCCCGGGAGGCAAAGACGCTGCGCTCCCCGCCCCGGTCGAAAAGAGGCGCCGTCAGCACACGGTCGAAACCCGTATCCGCTGCATGGTCGAAAACCTCGCGCCACGCATCGATACCCTGAAGAAGGAGTGGATTGACATAATAAATACGGGGTGGGGTGCTCAACACACCCTGTTTTGGAGAGAATAACATCGGCCGCCGCTCGAGTTGCTTTACAGGCAAACTTCTGTTGGCGGCCGTTGTTCCACCGAAACTGCCAATTCGCGATGCGCTGGACATCGTGGGCCGCATTGAAGCGGGATCGATCGGACGCGTTTCGTTCGAGCATCAAAGGCGCTTGTTTCTGACGAGAACCCTTGAAGGCGTAACGCATTTCGGTAGTCTTCCCCTCCCCGCGAGAATGACCAATTTGGCCGCTGACGGCGCACTGCTTCGATCGACACTCCTCACCGCCGCCCTGTCGGCCTGCGCGCTGTGCCTAGCCTCCTGGAGCATCGAAACCGATCGCTCCACCGAGCACACGCATGGCCTGTTCGAAATCCGCGAGGAGGCCAGGCGCTTCATCTCACAGGAGAACGCCAAGGGGCATCAGCAGTGGGACGTGCTGGAGCCCAACCTGAAGATTCTGGTTCCCCGATGCGCGGTACCGCTCGAAACACAGTGGACGCCGAAGAGCCTTGGCCGCTCGAAAGTGAGCGTGATGGTAATATGCACGGTCGCAGTGCCGAACAGCGTGATGAGACGTTGGGACGTAGATGTTCCGGTAGAGCGGAAGCCAAATTAGACGAGAAGCCCCGCCGCCCTGCATCGTTCTGAAAGATCAGGCGCCCGAACGAGATTTGATATATCCGAATGAAATCACTGCAATTGCAACAGAGGCGACCAGACGTGAATCCATCTGTGGAATTGTGTTCATATCCTGACCTCGATGATCGAATCGTGATCGTCAGGGCGGGGGATGAGGTTGATAGCGTGTTTGTCCGGACCGAAAGGTTCAATGCGCTGATCGATACGCTCGGAACGCCCGAACTCTGCATGACGGCGCTGGACCTGCTCGGGGAACAGATGAAAGCTCGTCCACTGATCGTCATCAATTCGCACATGGATTGGGATCATTTCTGGGGGAATGCCGCCGTTGCGGGGCGCGCTCCGATTATCGCGCATGCCGCAGCGCTCGACCGTTTACGCGACCCTTCCGCACGCGAGGTCCTGAGGGACAAGGCAAGCCAGGATTCGAGGTTTCGGAACGTCGACCTCATCGGTCCCGACATTACGTTCTCCGGCTCGATGACCCTCAATGGCGGCGATCTGACGCTGGAACTCATTCATACGCCGGGTCACACGCCCGACCATATCGCCGTATGGATTCCGGAACTTCGCATCTGCCTGGCCGTCGACGCGGTGGAGTATCCCCTTCCCGAAGTCTGGAGCAAAAATACAGGCGACCTTCACTTGATCCGTTCCTCGCTCGAGCGGATACGTGACCTGGATGCAAGGCTGATCATCCCAGCGCATGGCCGGACGTACTCCCCTTCGGCGGTGGATGCGAACCTCGCCTATTTCCAAGCCCTGGCCGATCGTGTCGGCAGTTTGAGCGAGAGCCAGCTGGCGGATCCACAACTCGGCTGTTCAATCGGCCTGCGGCTTGAAGACTTCGTTGCCATTCCCGACGGAATGCCTTCCGACGTGGTGGCGTTCTACCGGAACTGCCATGAGACAAACCTTGGCGCGACGGTTCAGGCCCATAGCGAAGAGACCGGAAAATGAAACTGTTGGAGGGCGGTCGAACCGGGCAGATCTGGCGTGATGGCGATACCGTGATCAGGCCTTCCGGCGCGTGGACGCCGACGGTGCACCGGTTTTTGCGCCATCTGAGGAGCAGAGGCTTTTCGGGAGCGCCGGATCCCATTGAAAAAACGGGTAACCAGGAGGTCATCAGTTATGTCGCCGGGCGCGTCTGCGAAGATTTGAGCGACCAATTTGTCGGATCGGAGCCCATGCTGCTTTCCACAGCCAAGCTTCTGCGCGACTTTCATTCGGCATCTCAAGGATTTCTGGAATCGGATCGCGAGGTCCAGACATGGATGTTGCCGCCACAGGAGCCGCGCGAGATCGTATGCCACGGAGATTATGCGCCCTACAATGTCGCCACGGCAGGTCAGGCGGCTGTCGGCATCATCGATTTCGACGCCGCCCATCCCGCGTCGCGCCTTTGGGATTTGGCCTACTCGGTTTACCGCTGGGCGCCCCTATCCGATCCCGCCAACCCACATGTGGCATTCAACCTCGACGAACAGCTGCGGCGAGCGGAACTCTTCTGTGAGGCATATGGGGCGACGGTGGACGAACGGCTCCAGCTCCCAGAGATGATCTGCAGGCGGCTTCAGGCGCTGGTCGATTTCATGCTGGCGAACGCCTCGGCTGGAGAGGCGACATTCGCGGAGGACGTCGCCACAGGAGATGCCCGGCTCTATCTAAGCGATATCGACTATATCAGAAGCCATCGGGATCGACTGCTCGAAGCTCTGTGCTGACGCCTTCGCCAGGCTTCATATCTAGAGCCACTTCCTCCGACGGAAGAAACTGAAGAGAAACAGGCACAAGAAGGCGATAACACCAAGCACGACGAAATAGCCATATTGGAATTTCAGTTCGGGCATATCGCTGAAATTCATCCCGTAGATACCGGCGATCGCGGTGGGAACGGCCAGGATCGCCGCCCATGCGGCGAGTTGGCGGGCGATCGCCGTCTGCTCCGTCTGGCCAATCATCACGCTGGCCTCGAAGGCAAAGGCGAGAACCTCGCGTAGCGCATCGATATCTTCCTGAACCCGGCGCACGTGATCCGTCACATCGCGAAACAGCGACTGGAGCGTCGGATCCATGCCGGGAAGATCGATGTGCTCGTATCGCCGACAGACGTCTACCAGCGGCACCACGGCATTGCGGAGCCGCAGCAGCTTGCGCCGCAACAGGTAAAGGCGCTCGATGTCAGACTTTGCCAGCTGTTCGCGCAGCACCAGATCCTCGAGCTTCTCGACCTCCTCCTGCACGACCTCGATCACCGGCATATAATTGTCGACGATGAAATCAAGGATGGAATAGAGAATATAATTCTCGCCGTGGGCAAGCGCTGTCGGCGTGGCCTCGCATCGCTGCCGCACCGCGAGATACGAGGACGAGTCCCCGTGGCGAACGGAGACGACATAACCGCGACCGACGAACAAATGCGTTTCGCCGAAGATGATTTCGTCATCCTTCATGTGGGCGGTCCGGGCGACGATGAACATCGCGTCCCCATAAATCTCCAGCTTCGGGCGCTGGTGGGGCTGCGCTGCATCCTCGATCGCCAGCGGATGGAGATTGAACTCGGCCTGGACCTGGTGCAGCAGCACTTCATCCGGCTCGTGCAGGCCGATCCAGACGATGGCATTCTCCCTGCTTCGCCATTCGCCGGCCTCTTCTATCCTGATGTCGCGAATGCGTTGCCCATGCTGGTAAACGGCAGCAGCCACGACGCCGGGCCGTTCATACGGAGGCGATGTGGAACCGCCACCTGATTGCGCGGAAATACTGTCCAGATCCTTTAGCCGTTCCAAATCCTGCCGTCCTCCATTCCGCGCGGATCACAAATCCGCGGCCAGCCCCTCCGCCAGTCAGGCGCTCAGCCGATCATAATGCTATTTCGTAAAACATGCATCATCCGCGTCGGTGCGTGGTCTGACCAGGCGCCTTCGTCGTGGCCGGGCGCCGGGCGGCGTCATGTGTCCGTGGAAATATCGTCCCAATCCTGATCCATGTATCCGGTCAGCCAGTTGAGGGCATAATGCCGTTCGTAAACCACGCCCTTGTCCAATCCGGCAGGTGGCTCCTCTCCCTTCAGCCGCGCGTTCACTGCGGCCCAATCGTAGCGGTAAATGAGATCGGCAGCGTCGAGCAGTTCTTTCTGCGGACGCAGCTTGGCACGACGCATCAGGCCGTCGGTTCCCAGTTCGCGAAGTGTGTTGGCAATGAATGGCACGTCGCAAATATGGTCGGGGCGTTCAAGATCGGAAGTGATCCCGAGCGCCCATAACATGACGTGCACGCCCTCGTAGCGCCAGGCGAAGTTGGTCCGGTCCTGATCCGAGGGATCGGGATCGTCCATGAAGACCCGTTCTTTCGGGGTGAAAAAACTTGCGGCGTCGAACTGCCGGATGAGAGCCTGACCCATTTCGTGGTCGCCGGTCTCGCCTTTCACGGCAACGATCGCTAGCGCAATCGTGCGCTGAACGACAGCCTTTGTATTTCGGCGAGTGCTCTCGCTCTCGGGCTCGATGGTCGGCAGATGATCGATGGTTGGCACGCCTTCCGACTGAAGCTGGGCGATAGACCGGGCTTTGCGTGCCCCCGCCTCGTCAGCGGGTTGCGAAACGGCTGCCTGCACCGGAAGAATCAATGCAAGAAGGGCGGAAAATATGCGCTTCATCATCTTTGGCTCCTGTCATCCGTGCCGCAGCATCGATAGGCATTTTGCTGCTTTAGCGGGAGCCGGAGCGCGAAGGCGGCAGCAGTTTTCCGGAAAACTGGTAAACGGCGTTTTTACATATGGAACAAATCGTTAAATTTTTTTGGATAAAAAAGTCCTTGGCCAATCCGATATGAAACCGGATGTTCGATGGGGGCTTTCAATGCGTCGTCCAAACATAAAATCGAGTTTGCTGTTGATTTTCAGCGGCATAGCTCTTCTTTTCGGGCTTGTCGCGTATCTCGCGGTCGACGGTCTTCGAAATACGAACGGCTCCACCGAAGAAATTGCGACCAACTGGCTACCGAGCGTGCAGGCGTCGCAGGCGATCAATCTCGCCATGGCGAATTTGCGCCTCGCCTATCGTGATCACATCATCGCGCAGTCGGATGCAGAAAAGAAGACGCGCGAAGAGGCCATTAAAGTCGCCGAGGATACAGTTGGCAAAGCGGTGGACGCCTATCTCCCGCTGGCTTCATCCGACCACGAGCGCGAACTGATCAAGACGATCAAGGAGAGCGTTGGTGGCTACATCGCCAGCAGCTCGCAACTGCTCGTCCTCTCCCGGGCCAACAAGACCGAGGAAGCCGGACAATATCTGGGTGGAGAGATGCGCTCGCATTCGGATAAGCTCAAAGAAGCAACTGCGGCCCTGGTCGAACTAAACGTCAGCGGCAGCAACAAGGCCGCCGAACTCAGCAAGGAGACCTTCGCCTCGATAGAATTCGAGCTGTTTGCCGCGATCGGCTTTGCGGGATTGCTCGTTCTCGGCGCCGTCGTCTTCGTTCTGACGGGCATCGCCAATCCGATTACCGGCATCACCGCCTCGATGCGGCGGCTGGCCGAGGGAGACACCGGTTCAGAGATTCCGTTCGCCGACCGCGCCGACGAAATCGGATCGATGGCGGGAGCGGTGGAGATCTTCCGCCAGGCCGCGATCACCAACAAGCGGATGGCAATGGAAGCCGACGAAAACCGCAACAGGGCGGAGGCCGATCGCCTTGCCGCCCAGCAGCAGGCGGAGGCTGACGCCTCGGAACGGCTGCGCATCGCTACCTCGGGTCTCGCCGCCGGTTTGAAGCGGCTGGCCGCAGGCGACCTCGCCTTCCAGCTCAGCGAGACCTTCGCCCCCGACTTCGAGGCGCTACGCCATGACTTCAACCAGTCCGTCAACCAGCTTGGCGCGACGCTGAGAGCAATATCCGACAGCATCGGCACGATCGACGAAGGCACGCGTGAAATTTCTTCCGGGGCGAGCGATCTTGCAAAGCGCACGGAGCAGCAGGCCGCCTCGCTCGAAGAGACGGCGGCCGCGCTGGAAGAGATCACGGCGAACGTGTCGAACTCCAGCAAGCGAACCGAGGAGACGCGCACGGTGGCCACGGAGGCAAATCGCAGCGCCGGGGTCTCGGCGGAAGTCGTTTCCCACGCCGAAGAGGCGATGGGACGCATCGAGACGTCGTCGCAGCAGATCTCCAACATCATCAGCGTCATCGACGAAATTGCATTCCAGACCAACCTTCTCGCATTGAATGCCGGCGTGGAAGCCGCGAGAGCCGGCGAAGCCGGCAAGGGCTTCGCCGTCGTCGCCCAGGAAGTGCGCGAACTCGCCCAGCGCTCGGCAAGTGCGGCCAAGGAAATCAAGGGCCTGATCCAGAACTCCTCGAAGGAGGTGGAAGGCGGGGTCAAGCTGGTGCGCGATACCGGCCAGGCCTTGAAGACCATCGGCGGCTTCATTACCCAGATCAATCACCATATGGATTCGATCGCCACCTCAGCGAAGGAGCAGTCCATCGGCCTCAGCGAAGTCAACGTCGCGGTCAACCGGATGGACCAGACCACGCAACAGAACGCAACCATGGTGCAACAGTCGACGGCGGCATCCGATTCGCTCGCGCAGGAAGCCCAGAAGCTTCGCGAGCTCATCGCCCAGTTCAAGCTCGACGATGTGGCCACTAGCCATTCCTCGGCCCTTCGCTCGACGGCGAGAACGATGGCGCAGCCCGCCGCTCGTTCAGCCGTGCATGCGGTTGCCGCACGCCGCTGAAACAGGCGACAGCAGAAAACCAGATATGAAAAGGCGCCCGGCAATTGCCGGGCGCTTTCATTCGATCATGCCGCGAAGGCCGGATTGCGCCTCGCGCCCATTCTCAACACGAAATAGATCGCCCCGCCGATGGCGACGCCGAAGAACCAGCCGTAGGTTCCCCACCAGTCCGGCAGGATGGTGGTGAAGGTCGGCAGGATCGATGAGAAGAGCACGCCCACCGCAAATGCGATGAAGGCATTGCCATGCCATCCGTTCTGGAACCGGAACTCGCCATTCTCATGATAGAGCGCTTCGACGTTCAGCTGGCTTCTCCGGATGAGATAGTAATCCACCATCATGATGCCGAAGATCGGCCCCATCGTCGATCCGATGAAATTGACGAAATGCGCCGCACCCGTCTCCCAGGGAGCAAACGGGTAAAGCACGAGAGCGATCAGGGCGGCGATATATCCGCCGCGTTTGAAGTTGATCTGGCGCGGGAAGACATTGGCGAAGTCGAAGGCCGGCGACACGAAGTTCGCCACGACGTTGATGCCGAGTGTTGCGATCGCGAATGTCAGCGCGGCCAGCAGCGCCAGGAACCAGCTGTCGAATTTCGCCGATATTTGTTCCGGATGCAGCAGCACCTCTCCGTAGACCGTAAAGGCGGCGGTGGTCGTAACACCTGCGACGAGGCAAAACGCCAGAAGGTTGATCGGAAGCCCCCAGAGATTACCCTTTTTGAGCGCCTTTTCGCTCGTTGCATAGCGTGAGAAATCGCAGAAGTTCAGGTAGAGCGCTGCAAAATAGGTGATCCAGGTGGCGGCCACGGCGGCAAGCGCTGCAATCGAACCAGGCTCACCCGGCACGCCCGCATCCTTGGTCTTTTCGATCAGCACGTCGCGCGGGATTTCGGACCCGAAGGAGAAGGTGCCTGATTTGGCGACCAGATAGACTGCGAGCACCAGCATCATGATCCAGACGGCCGGACCGGCCCAATCCTGGAACTTGCGAACCGTTTCCATCCCGCGCTGAATGATCAGTAGCTGCAGCGCCCAGACGATGACGTAGCAGATGACCTCGAGGGTCGAGTGGCCGAGGAAGTGGCTGTTCTGGTGAAAGGCAAGCAGGTTGTCGTTGCGGATCAGCAGGGCAACGATGGCGCCGGATGCGGCGGCGGTCTGCGCCCCATACCAGAAGCAGGCGACCACCGCCCGGACCAGTGCCGGAACATTCGCCCCGAACGTGCCGAAGGAGGCGCGCGCCAGAACCGGAAAGGGTACACCGGTGCGCACGCCGGCGTTGCCGACCAGGCTCATCAGAACGAAGATGACCAGAGATCCGATGCCGATGGCGATGACGAAATTGACGAAGCTGCCGCACAGCAGGAACAGGCTCGCCGCCAGATAGTAACCCCACAGGCTGTGGACGTCTGACGTCCAGACGTTAAAGATGCTGAATGCACCCCATTTACGCTCCTCGGCGGGTGCAAGATCCTCGTTGTATAACGAGGGAGACGGATTTCGTACGCTCATGAATGCCCTCCCCTATCCTTGAGGCCAAATCGACCACAGGCGGAAGTCTGCTCTTCATTTGTGCAGATGACAATTTAATAGTCACATTGTACACATCTCTTGACGATGCCTGAGGATTAGCCAGGGCGTTCGCCCGAGACGCCAGTTCTCATCATTGCGAGCCGACGACACGTCCGGCCAGGCGAAACGGACTTGCGACTGCGGCGCCGGCGGCATCGAAGACATAGGCGCCAACGTCGCCGGCGCTCGACCGTCTCCCGCTTTCGAAGGAGGCAAGCTGGGCGCCGAACTTGGCAAGCGATGCGTAGCGGTCGTGCCCTAACCCGTCGGACGCCTGGATCGACGTGATATCGATGACCCGAAGCCTTTCCTTCAAGGCAGCCTCCCTGATGACGGGATCGTCGATATCGAGACGTCCGACGCGCGCCCGCTCTCCCGCTATGAAGCTCGAGGCCACCAGCGCCCGGTCGTCCTTCGAAACGAGAAGAGATATCGGGATCCGCATCCGCCCGATATCCTTCAGCTGGGACCGGAAAACATCGATGTCAATGTCAGGGGCGGCCAGGATCACCGCCAGTTTATCGATGACCTCGTCACGATGCTGCAGTTTGAGCTGGCGCACGGTCTCCATGACCAGGAATCCCCCCATGCTATGTCCGAACAGGATGATGCGTTTCACATTTCCTGAAGCCGAGAGCGAGGTGACAAGCGAGTCCAGGTCGCTGCGCGAGGACAGCGCCGCATCGCGGTCGGCGACATAGCCGGCGACGGCGGCGGCCGATGGCCAGGAAAACAGAATCGGAGAGCCCGGAATATTGGCGTCCGCGGCGATCTGCGCGCTGCGAAACAACGCCTCTTGATAACTATAGTTGTAGCCATGGACGAAGATGCCGACGGTGCCATCGGACTGCGTGGAGGCGAGCGCCTCCTCTACGAATGCGTCCCTTGGAAGCTGCTTGCGCTGGATGACGACAAATTGGCGATCGGGATCCGGCATCGAGGTCGGATATGTGATCGCGGTGTCCTTCCGGTTGGGAGGGACCGAAAACGCATATTGCTCGTAGGTGAGATTGTCAGCCCAGGCGCTCCCGAACCCGCCGCGCGCGGTATCGGGGTTCCTGTTTGTCGCAGCGAGCACGTTTACGCGGCTCGAGGCGGCTTCATCGGATTGAAGCGATGCATTGAGATGAACTGGCAGATGGACCGGGTTCAACACATCAGGCGACGGTCGTGTAGCGCAACCGGCAAGCATCGCCAGGCCGATCGCGACCAGCATCGTCTTGGCCCCCAACGGAAACTCATTCAACCGCTGGCCCGTCATCGAGTTCTCTCCTTGGAAGCCAGGACCTGCAGCGGCCGTCGCGACGGCCGCATGCGATTGATGTCGAAGCCCGTGCTCACGCCTCTGCCACGGCATCGGCCTGGACGACGCCTTCATCCCGCCGGATCCTGAACCACGCGACGTAGAGCGCAGGCAGGAACAGCAGGGTGAGCGCCGTTCCGACGACGATGCCGCCCATCATGGCGTAGGCCATCGGGCCCCAGAAGATCTCGCGCGAGATCGGGATCAGCGCCAGCGTGGCTGCCGCGGCCGTCAGCATGATCGGCCGCATGCGGTGTTCGGTGGCCTCGATGACGGCCTGCCAGGGCGCCATTCCCTCGCTGCGCAGATGCTCGATCTGGACGACCAGAATGACGGAGTTGCGGATCAGGATGCCGATGAGCGCCAGCACGCCGAGAATCGCGACGAAGCCCATAGGAGCATTGCTCAGCAAGAGCGCCGCGACCACGCCGATCAGCGCCGTCGGCGCGACGGCGAACACCAGGAAGAGGCGGCTGAAGCTTTGCAGCTGGATCATCAGGATCGTCGCCATCGCAAACAGCATCAGCGGAGCAACGGCTGCGATCGGCCCCTGAGCCTCGGCGCTGGATTCGACCGCGCCGCCCACTTCCACCTTGTATCCCACCGGAAGGTTTTTCTGGAACTCTTCCACCTTGGGCTTGAGCTGGTCGACGATCGTGGCCGGTTGCGTCGGACCGACGACGGCTGCCTTGACCGTTATGGTGGGTTGCCTGTCGCGACGCCAGATCGTCGGCTGCTCGAGCTCGTAGCGGAAATTCGCCACGGCGGAGAGAGGCACGACCTTGCCGTTGGAGGTGGAGAGCTGCAGATTCTCAAGCGTCTGGATGGAATCGCGCTCGGATGCCCTGGCGCGGCCGATGACGTTGACCAGGTAGATGTCGTCTCGAACCTGGGTGGCTGTCGAGCCTTCGACGATGCCGTTGAGGGCGGTGGCGATGTCTTCGGAGGATACGCCGAGCTGGCGCGCCTTGTCCTGCAGGACATCGACCTTCACCACGCGGGACGGCTCGTTCCAGTCCAAAACCAGGTTTGCCAGAAGCGGGTGTGATCCCATGACGCCGGCAAACTGCTGCGAGAGATCGCGGACCTTTTGAATATCGGGGCCGGTGACCCGGTACTGGACCGGCTTACCCACCGGCGGACCGATGTCGAGAAGCTTGACGAAGGCGTCGGTGCCGGGGAAGGTTTTCGTCAGATAGTCCTGCAGTTTCGCCCGCACCTTGTCGCGCACGTCCAGCCCTTTCGTGACGATGATCGTCTGTCCGAACGACACGTCGGGCGTCTGCACGTCAAAGGACAAAATGAAGCGTGGCGCACCCTGGCCGACATAGGTCGTCCAATGATCGATATCCTTGTTGTCGGCCAGCATCTCCTTTTCGAACCTGGCCATCTGCCTGTTGGTTTCGGCAATCGAGCTGTTGTGGGGAAGGTTCCAGTCGATGACGAGCTCGGTCCTGTCCGAGTTCGGGAAGAACTGCTGCTGCACCAGCCCCATGCCGCCAATGGAAAGCCCGAAGACGCCGACCGTGAGGATGATGGTGACCCAGCGCCAGCGCATCGCCAGCCCCAGAAGCCAAGAGAAGACGGAAGCGAAGCGGCCCTTCTTCTCGTGATGCGATTTCATCGTCTTCGGCAGGATCGTGACGCCGAGAAGCGGCGTGAACAGCACCGCCACCACCCAGGAAACGATCAGCGAAACCGCGATGACCACGAAAAGCGTGAAGGTGAATTCACCGGCAGCACTGTTGTTGAGACCAACCGGAATGAAGCCCGCAACGGTGACGAGCGTTCCCGTCAGCATCGGGAAGGCGGTCGACGTATAGACGTGGGTGGCGGCTTTCCTGAGATCGTCGCCCGCCTCCAGGCGGGCCACCATCATCTCGACGGCGATCATGGCGTCGTCGACAAGCAGCCCGAGCGCGATGATGAGCGCGCCGAGCGAAATGCGCTGAAGCGAAATGCCGGAATATTCCATCACCACGAAGGTGATCGCCAGGACGAGCGGAATGGAGATCGCCACCACCATGCCGGCGCGAAGACCAAGGCTGATGAAGCTGATGATCAGGACGATGACGATCGCTTCGAATAGCGCGCGGGTAAATCCGGACACCGCTTCGTCGACAACGGCCGGCTGATCGGAAACGCGGTGAACGTCCACGCCGATCGGAAGGTCAGCGACGACACGCTTCATCTGCGCGTCGAGCCCCTCGCCGAACTCCAGAAGATTGGCGCCCTGCTTCATGCCGATGGCAAGCCCGATCGCCGGTTGGCCGTCGAAGCGAAACAGCGACGAGGGCGGATCCACGTAGCCACGTTTGATCGTGGCGACGTCACTCAGCGGAAAGAAGCGGTCGTTTATCCTGAGATTGATCGATCTCAGGCTGTCCTCGGAGGTGAATTGTCCGCTGACCCGCAACGCGATGCGCTCCGGCCCGGCGTCAACGAAGCCGGATTGCGTGACGGCATTCTGAGCCTGCAGGGTCTGGATGACCGACTGCTGGTCGATCCCGAGCGCTGCGATCTGGCGTGTGGAGAATTCGAGATAGATCGCCTCGTCCTGAGCGCCGACCACATCGACCTTGCCAACGTTGGGCACGGTCAGAACCTTGGAACGGGCATCTTCCACCAGATCGCGAAGCTGGCGCTGGGTAAGCCCGTCGCTGGTGAAGGCGTAGATGTTTCCGAAGACGTCGCCGAAGCGATCGTTGAAGAAAGGACCGACGACCCCGGTGGGGAAATCGCCCTTGATATCAGCGATCATGTTGCGGATGCGCAGCCAGGTCGGCGCGACATCCTTTGCCTTGGTCGTCGGTAGCAGCTCGACGAAGACGGTCGTCTGGCCGGCAACAGTCTCGCTCTTCGTGTAGTCGAGCGATTCCAGTTCCTGGAGCTTTTTCTCGATCCTGTCGGTCACCTGCCGCGTCACCTCATCAGCGGAGGCGCCGGGCCACTGCGCGGTGATCACCATCGTCTTGATCGTGAAGTTCGGATCTTCCTCGCGGCCGAGTTTCACGTAGGAGAAGGCGCCTGCGAGAATGAAGACGATCATGAAGTACCAGACGAGCGAACGGTGTTCGAGCGCCCAGTCGGAAAGATTGAAGGACTTCACTGGCTGATCTCCTGGTCGATCCTGATGGCCTGGCCATCTTCAAGTTTATGCACGCCTGCCACGACTACCCTTTCTCCGGGGGCGAGCCCTTCGGTGACGCGAACGGTGCCGCCGTCTTCGACGTCGCCGTCGATCTTCACGCGGCGGAGCGATACCTTCCTGGCGGGCGCATCGACGATCCAGACGCTCCGGCCGTCGCTGCCGGCAAGGATTGCCGAGGAAGGCAGAACGATCTCAGGATCTGCAGCGATGGTTGCAGAAGCAGTGACGACCGAGCCGAGTCTGAAGGCTTCAGGCGGATCAGCGAGCGCGATCTTGGTTCTGCTCGTGCGGGTGGCGGTCTCCGCCTCCGGGGCAATCTCTCGCACGACTCCCGACGTGCGGATCGTCGGGGCGAGCTGCAGCGTCACTTCGAAGGGCGCGCCGATTTTCAGTTTCTGGGCGGCGGCCTGGGGCACGTCGACCACAGCGTCACGCTTGTCCGGCCGGGCGATGGTCACGACCGTTTGGCCGGCCGACACCACCTGGCCGACCTCGGCCGAGGTCGCCGTCACAACGCCATCGAATTCCGCCCGAAGCTGCGCATAGCCGAGCTGCTCCCTGGCCTTGTCGAGATTGGCCTGCGCCTTGGCGACGGCGGCTGCGGCGGTTCGCCTTGCCTGCTCGGCCTCCTCGAGCGAGGCTTCGGTGCCGGAGCGCGACTCCAGCAGCGCGCGCCGGCGCTGCTCCGTCGTCACCGCGTTTCTGAGCTGGGCGTCGCTATTTTCCACGTCCGACTGCGCGTTGCGCACGGCAAGCTCCAGCGCCAGCGGATCGATCGCGGCAACGACATCATCCTTCTTGACGAGATCTCCGACATTGACGTTGCGGGCAATCATCCGTCCGAGAATCCGGAAGCCGAGTTCGGTCTCGATCGTCGGCTCGATCGTACCGGTCAGGCCCAGGCTCGTAGCGGCCGTCTGCTTGACTGTCATCGACAGCACGGGACGGGGCGCTTCGTCCTTGCTTTCCTCCTGCGGTGCGCAAGAGGAGATCAGGGCCGTGCCCACCATCAGTGCGACTATGTTGAAACGAATACTCACTTGGAAGCTTCCTTGACATAAGACACGATTTCAGCCGCCCTGAGGAACTTGGTCCCGTCGGTCACCACGACATCTCCTTCCGACACGCCCGACTTCACGATGAAGCTGCCGGTCTCGTAGCCGGCGACATCCACTGCCCTTGCCGAAACCGCAGAGGATGCGGGATCGACGATCCAGACGGCAGGCTTGCCGCCCTTGGACGTCATGGCCGACCAGGGAAGCTGGATGACGTCCTGCGAGACGTAATTGAACCTTCCGACGACGGGAGCGCCGAGAGGGATCGGAGCGTCGCTCGATATCGCGACCTTGACCTTGATGGTTCCGGTGGAGGAATCGATCGTCGGCGAAATCTCGCGAACCTTCGCCGCGATCTTCTGCGTTGGGTTCGACAGAAGGGTCACGGTCCCGTCGCCGTCGATCGGGCGCAGGAACGCGCTTTCGACCACCTCAAAGACGGCATCCCGGTCGCCGTCATGGGCAAGGGTGAAGACGACCTGGGCGGCCTGCGCCACCTGCCCGACCTCGGCGTTGCGCGCGGTGATCACCCCGTCGGCATCCGCCTTCAGCTCCGTATAAGACAGGGTATCCTGGGCGGTTTCGAAAAGCGCCTGCGCCGACTTCGTCGATGCCTGCGCGGTCAGAAGTGCCTCCTGCGCCTGGTCGAGTGCCGCACGCGTCGTCACCTGCGTTCGAAACAGGCTCTGCTGGCGGTCGTATGCGAGCTGCGCCTGGGTCTGTTGCGCCTCAGCCGACTGAAGATTGGCTGCCGCCACATCCAGGTCAGCCTTCTGCTCTTCCGGATCGATGCGCGCGAGGAGTTGCCCCGCCTTCACGGACTGCCCGACCTCCACCAGCCGCTCGATGATCTTGCCGCTGACGCGGAAGGACAGATCGGTCTGGACACGGGCGCGGACATCTCCGGTGATTGCGCCACCTTGGACCAACGGCTCAGGCTTGGCGACGACAACGCCGACCTGCCGTGGGGTTGGCTCAGTCGGTCCGCGCTCATCGCTGCATGATCCGAGACCGATGGCGCATACGATCGCTGTGGCGACCAGAATGGTTCTCATAGTTGACCTCTTGCTCTCAACGGCAGCTCCTATATAATTGACTGACGCATTAGTCAATGAAACTTTGTGCCGCAGGAACGAGGGCGTGCGCAACACGGGAGGCGAGGCAAATGGCAGCTCAGAATCAGAAGAAGATCACGCGCGCGGAACAGAAAGCGCTGCGGCCCATCCAGATCCTGGATGCCGCCTTCGAGGAGTTCGTGAGAAGCGGTTTCACCGGCACGCGCGTCGAAGACATCGCCGACAGGGTCGGCGTCACCAAGGGTACGGTGTACGTCTACTTCGAGACAAAGGAGAAGCTTTTCGAAGCCATGATCAACCACTTCTCCGTGCCGTTTCAGGAGTTGCTGGGGATCACCGCAAGCCTCAGCGGCAGCGCCACCGACCGGCTGCTTTCCATTCTCGGCCTGCTGTACGACCAAATCGCCGAGGATCGCACGACTCGCGAGCTGACGCGCCTCGTCATTGCCGAAGGACACCGGTTCCCCGACCTGATCGACCGCCACCACGATCAGTTCATTGAGCCGATCATCGCCAAGGTCGACGCTCTCATTCTGGAGGGTGTGGCGTCAGGGGAGTTTCGCGAAATTCCGGTGGAATTCTCCGAAATCGTGGTCGCGCCCATCCTGACGACAACAGTTCTGCGGCTGATATTCGACGACCGCCGCGTGCCCACTCCCAATAAGGAGGCCTTCCTGCGGGCCTATTTCGACCTGTTGCTCAACGGCCTGCTTGCCAAGAACTGATCGCCGAATGACGAAAAATACCGCGCAAGGCACGTAGCTTTTCTCAAGTTTTTATGTAAAAACATCGAGTTAGCCATGCCTTCGAAGGTATGACCTCAATTCGTGACGGAAAAAGTGGAACGCAAAGTCAATCTCAAGGATGTCGCGCGCGATGCTGACGTATCGCTGAGCACGGCCTCGCACGCACTCAACGGAACCGCACCGCTGACAATCGAGGTGCGCGAGAGGGTTCTGGATTCGGCAAAACGCCTGGGTTACCTCGACCGCCGGAGGAAGAAGGCAACGATTGCGACCTTACGCGTCCTGCTTCTCGCCATTCCCGACGATGCCGCGCCGGAGAGCGACCTCAACCTGGTGAGCTGGACGATCCTCAACGGCCTTCGCAGGGAGTGCGAGCGCCGCGGCATCAGGATCGTGCCCTTTGTCAGCACCGGCCGTCGCATCGACGGCGCCCAGGTCAGGCAGATCGCCCTCTCCGAGCGCGCCGACGGCATCGTGGTTCTGAACGATGATCAGCCGGAACTCATCCGAAGCCTCGCCTCCCCTGATATGCCCGTCGTCATCGTCAACGGCGAAGACCCGGCCATGCTGGTCGATACGGTCACCCCCGAAAACCGCTTCGGGGCAAGGCTCGGCATCGAGCACCTGCTCGCACTCGGGCATCGCCGCATCCTGCACCTGACTTGGAAGGGCCGCACAACGATCCAGCGCCGATATGACGGCTTTACCGACGCCTATTTCGCCGCCCAGCTTCCCGTGCCTGACGACATGATCGTCGAGGCCGAGGGATATGAGCCCAGGCACGGCGAGGCTGCCATCAACACGCTGCTCGACCGCGATCCCACGATGAAAGGGGCGACCGCCGTCTTCTGCGCCGCCGACAATCTGGCGCTCGGCTGCCTGAAGGCATTGGCCGATCGCGACATACGCGTGCCCGGAGCGATCTCCGTCCTGGGCTTCGACGACATCGTCCCCGGCGAATTCAGCCGTCCGCCGCTTTCGACAATCAGCGTTCCCACCGACAGGCTCGGTGCCGCCGCCCTGGCGCTCATCGAACAGAGGCTGATTGCCAACGATCCGCAACGGCCCGCCCATCGCCTGGAACTCGGATGTCATCTCGTCCTGCGCGGCAGCATCGCGCCGCCGCGCTAGATGTTTGGGTGCCGGGAATTGTGCTGAATCCCTGTTATTTGCCTAAACAAATTGGAGCGGTTCAGACGAATAGGTGTGAACTTTAGTGCCCAGGCAAGGGTGCATGTCACTCAACAATCGACGACCGCTTGAGAGCATGTCCAAGACAAAGACCGAAGCGCGCCGCATGAAACAAGTTCAATGCGACGCGCCTCAGCCGGGAGGAAGACTGTATGGTTCTTCGGCGGCCGCGAGGAGATCTTTCTCCCCGCCTCGCCGTTCATTTCATGCCTGTTCCGGCGATGCCCGTGGTGATGTATTTCTGCAGGAACAGGAAGACGACGGTGACAGGCAGCAGGCTGAGGAACGTCATCGCCAAGATATAATGCCACTGCACCGAGAACTCGCCCTGGAAGGCGTTCAGACCGACCTGCAGGGTGAAATTCTCGCGGCTGTTGAGGACGATGAGCGGCCAGAGGAAATCGTTCCACCGCCAGAGCACCGAAAAGATCGCCAGCACCGCGAGAGCCGGTGCCGTCAGCGGCAGGATGATGCGCCAGAAGATGCAGAATTCGCTCGCCGCATCGACGCGCGCCGCCTCTATCAGCTCGTCGGGTATGGTCAGCATATATTGCCGCAGCAGGAAGACGGCGGTCGGAGAGGCGACTGTCGGCAGGATGACGCCCCAGAGATTATCGGCAAGCCCGACCCCGACGATGACGAGATAGGCCGGCACCATGACGACGGCGAGCGGGATCATCAAAGTCGAAATGATGATGACGAAGACCGTCGTATCACCGGCAAATTTGTATTTCGACAGGGCGAAGGCCGCCATGGCGTTGACGATCAGCGTCAGGAGCGTTGCGACGAAGGTGACGAACACCGAATTCTTGAGGAAGGTCAGGAAGTTGAAGCGCGTCAGCGGATCGGTGTAATTTTGCGTGGCGACCGTCAGCTTCTGCACCGGCGTCATCCCCTTGACGTCGACGCTGACGGGTGGTCCCGGATTTGCAGGGTCGACCATCTGGGCTTTGAGGCCGATGCGGCGGACCATGGCCATTTCACGCTGCTGGCCGTCGACGGTAACCTGCCAGAGGCTGAGCGGTTTGTCGAAGCCGGGCACGGTCTGTTCGACGGCGGCCCGGGGAAGCAGCGTCGGCGGAAACCGGGTGATCTCGGCGGCCGGCTTCAGCGAGGAGAGGCCTGCCCAGAGGACCGGAAGCAACACCACGAAGGTTCCGCCGATCAGCCAGACCCATGACAATATGTCGGTTATATCGATGCGTCCGGCCCGGCGTGTGCGCGTGAAAAAGCTGATCGGGTTCATCTCAGGACTCCATTCGCTTGCCGATGCGCAGCTGTATGAGGGTGAGAACCAGAAGCACCAGCCCCATGAGAACCGATGCCGCGGATGCAAGGCCAAAGAGGCGAAGATCGCTGCCGAACGCCATCTGGTAGATATATTGGACGATGAAGCTGTTGGCCGTGCCAGGCCCCCCGCCATTGGTCAAAACCCAGGCTTCGTCGAAGATCTGGACGGATTTGATCATCAACAGAATGAACACGACCAGCAGGTTCGGCGCCAGCAGGGGAAGCGTGATCCTAAAAAGCGTGCGGCGTGGCGAGGCGGCATCGATGGAAGCAGCCTCGTAGAGCTCCTTCGGAATGGCCTGGAGGCCGGCGAGGAGGATGAGGGTATAAAAGCCCATGTGAAACCAGACCGATACCACGACGACAAAGAAGCGCGACCAGCCGACGTCGAGCAGGAAGATTTCAGGGGGAACGCCGATCATCTGGAAGAAGGCGTTCAGCAGCCCGTTGCGATCGAGGAACCATTTCCAGATGAGGCCGATGACGACGGGAGACAGCAAGACGGGATAGAAGAACATCGCCCTGAAAAAACCACGCGCGACGATCGCCCGATTGAGGATCAGCGCCGTGATCAGCGCCACCAGCAATGTGGCGACAACATTGCACGCCACGAACCAGAGCGTGTTCCACACGGCCGTCCAGAACAGCGATTCCTGGCAGGTTCCCGGCTGCAGATAATTGCCGCAGGAAAGCAGCGTGCGGAAATTGTCCAAGCCGACGAAGGGGCGCTCCGACACGAAAAGATTGGTGCCGCCGGTGAAGGCGTAACCAATCGCGATCGCGATCGGAAGGAACGTGAAGATGGCGAACAGAACGAGGTTCGGCGCCAGGAACAGCCATGGCATGCGCTTGCGGCCGAAGATGCGCTCGATCGCATTCATCGGGGCTTCGACCACCCTCATCGCCGCTTCGCCTGCCTGGGACAGCAATGCACCTGCCTTGAGCGCCGCCATGTTCAGCGCCTCCCCTGTCCGGGCCGCCGGGCAAAAGCCAGGCCGCTTTCGGGATCGAACAGATGAACCCGCCCCGGGGCGGCGTCGACCAGGATATGATCCCCAGGCGCCGGCGCGAAATGCCCGGCCTCATGAATGATGATCTGCTCGTCCTGTCCTGCAAGGTTGCCGTAGACATAGGTCTCGGTGCCGAGGCCCTCGTGATACTGGACGATGAACGGCAGGCCTTGCTCGCTGGAGCGTGAAAAATGCGCGGGCCGGATGCCGGCGAGAACGGCCTGGCCGACCGCAATACCGGCAGGATCGACGTCGCTGACGATCTTGCCGCCATTGCCGACATCGATGGCGACGCCGCTTTCGTCGATGCCTGATACCTTGCCCTTGATGATGTTCATGCGCGGCGAGCCAAGGAAACCTGCGACGAAGAGATTGCGCGGGCTATCGAACAGATCAAGCGGTGCTCCGACCTGCTCGACCCGCCCGGCGCGCAGCACGACGATCTTGTCGGCCATCGTCATCGCCTCGACCTGGTCATGCGTGACATAGATCATCGTCGTCTTGATGTCGCGGTGGAGCTTGGTGATCTCGGCCCGGGTCTGGACGCGCAGCGCCGCGTCGAGATTGGACAGCGGCTCGTCGAAGAGGAAAATATCCGGTTCGCGCACGATGGCCCGGCCGATCGCCACGCGCTGGCGCTGGCCGCCCGAAAGCTGCTTCGGGCGTCGGTCCAGATAGGGTTCGATCGCCAGCATCCTGGCAGCTTCGGCAATCCGCGCCTCGATCTCGGCGCGTTTGAACTTCAGGTTCTCCAGGCCGAAAGCGAGATTCTTGCGAACGCTCATATGCGGATAGAGCGCGTAGGACTGGAAGACCATTGCAATCTTGCGCTCGGCCGGTGAGAGCGCGCTGACGTCGCGCGCCCCGATCGCGATTGCGCCCGACGTCACCTCTTCGAGGCCGGCGATGACGCGCAGCAAGGTCGACTTGCCGCATCCCGACGGACCGACGAAGACGACGAACTCGCCGTCCTTGATATCGAGTTCGACATCATGCAGGACTTTGACCGAACCGTACGACTTGTTGACGTTGGAAAGTTTCAGTTCTGCCATGCCCCACTCCCATCAGGTGCCGCCGTTTCGAAGACGGCGTCGTTTTTGTTCCAGCCTTGCGGCAGCGGTGTCGGCCTTGTGATCCGCACCTCGTTCATCAAGACCCCGGTGACCCCCGCCACGTAGACGGCCGGCATTCCTCCCGGATAGTGCTCAAGACCGATCACCCGGCCGTCCGACCCGCGGGTCCAGGCATTGGCGCGGCCGCCGCCATCGGCTTTCGGGGAAAGGTCCGCGTTTGTCGGACGCAGGTCGTAGGACCGCGCGGTGCCGAGCTGCCCTGGCTGCTGGTCCAAGGCGATGCGTGCCAGCGATGCGTTGCCGATGCCGGCCGACGAGGTCGAAATGACTGTGATCGCCCCCTCCATCCGCCCGGTTATGTCCTCGACGACGAGATTTTCGATGGCGCCCGCCGTGCGTTCCGTGACACGGTCGACAACATTGACGGTCAGCGCCTCCCCCGAGCCCCAGAAACCATCGGGGGTCTCGCGGCAATCTACCGCAATTCTCGAAAACCTGACGTTGGATATCCGGCCGCCGTCGCGCGAAAAGACGCCGAGCGCCCTGTTGGAGGATGAGACGCTGCAATCCTCGAACACGACGTTGGTGACGTCGCCATGCGTTTCGGTGCCGATCTTCAGCGCGCAGCTGAGGCTCTGGACGGAGCAGCGACGGACGAGAATGTTTTCACATCGCCCGATGGCGATACGATCAGGACCGATGCTCGTCTTCAGGCATATGCCGTCGTCGGCCGTCGATATCCGGCAGTCCTCGATGACGGCGCCGCGGCAGGCATCCAGAACGATGCCGTCGGTATTGGGAAGGCGGCGGTCATTGTCGATGGTCACGTTCCTGACGGCGACATCGGTGCAGTTGACGAAGTGCAACGTCCACATCGGCGAGCGGCTGATATGGATGGAGCTGATCTCGACCTCGTCGCAGCCTTCGAACACTACAACGCGGGGCCGAAATTCGGCCGGGATGAAGGTTCCGACGGTCTCGTCGTCCCCCACAATGAAGCTATCGCAACCGGCTTCGATGCGACCCGCCCCGGTCAGGCTGATCCGCCGCGCATCCTTGGCGACGATCATGCCGCGATCCGACTTTTCGGCAATCACCGAAACACTCGTATGCGTGTAGGCGGCATAATCCGGAACGGGACGCAGGATCGCGCCGGCGGCCAGATGAAGGTCGACGCCGGATTTGAGCTGGAGCCCGCGGCAGACATGGATACCGGCCGTGAGCTCCACGCGTCCGCCGCCCGAAGCCGACAAGCCGTCGATGGCCGCCTGCAGGCGGACCGTATCGTCGCCCTTCGCCGGCTCGATCGCGACAAGAGACACCGAGCTCATTGGCGCTCGCCGTTCTCGAGAAAGACTTCCGTCAGGAGCAGCATGGTCAGCGCCTGGCCATAAGGCGTCGGCACGTTGGGGATGCGCCTGTAGAAATCGAGGTCATGGCCCATCGGCGTGCCGTCCGACACGCCGTGGACGACGCCTTCTTCGTCGATCTGCGCCAACACCGCCGCAAGCGCGCGCTCCGCATAGGCCCTGTCGTCTTTGTCGAGAATGCCGGCATCGATGGCCCGCAATATGCCATAGGCAATGCCCGCCGTGGCCGAGGTTTCCAACGGCGAAGACGGATCGTCCAGAAGCGTGGTGAACATGCCATCCGGCCGCTGGTATGCTTTCAAGGAGCGCACTTGGCTGACGAGGACGTTCGACAGAAAACGCCGGTCCTTCTCGCCGAGCGTCGGAACGAGATCGAAGAGCTCGGGGATGGCGACCGTGATCCAGGCGTTGCCGCGCGCCCAGAACGCATTGGCGAAATTGTGCCGCCCGTTGAAGGTCCAGCCATGATACCAGAGCCCGCTGACCGGATCGGAAAGGTAACGGGTGTGGATCACGAACTGATAGACGGCCTCGTCGATCCATTCACTGCGTTCGCAGAGCACGCCGGCCCGGGCGAGAAACAGGCAGGCCATGAACAGCGTATCGTCCCACAATTCGCCGTCGTTGAGGCGCTCCTTGACGACGTGTTGAAAGCCGCCGTCCTCGGTCTTGGGCAGTTCCTTGACGAGCCATTCCGCCCAGTCCTCGACGAGAGCGCGAAAATCCGGACGGTCGACATGCTGGACGAGGATCGCTAGCGGCAGCATCGGCGCCGTGCTGTTGATCTGGCGCGGCGGCAGCCCGCGTTCGATCTGTCCGGCATACCAGGCGACCAGTTCCTGCAGCGCTTTCTGATCATTGGTGGAAATGGCGCGCCGCAGGAAGCCGTAGAGACCGACGCCGACTTCCCAGTCCCATTCGTCGAACTGGATTCCGGAGGCGGAATTTCCCGTCACGAGACCTTCCTTGATGCCCCTGAGCCGGCTGAAAGCCGTTGCCACGCGATCGATCGTCGTCAGGAGCGCGGCGTTATCGACAGATGTTGTGTTCATGCTGGAGACCTATGTTTCAAGAGTAGAAGGGTCCGTCAGTGCCGGCGCCGGAGGCAGCACTGTCGTGTGTGAGGATCGGGTGCGGCTGATCGTGGGTGAAGGGCCTCGCCTCGCCGCCGATCGAAAGACCGTCGGCATAGGACAGGCAGATCGCCGGGCCACCCGGCGGCGTCAGGGAGAGGCGCCGAAGCCCGGGATCGAAGGAAACCGTCGTCCGGCACAGGCGTTCGGTGAATGCCTTGAAAGCGTCGCCATCGCCGCATCCGACGATACCAGCCCAGCCGCAAAGCGGTCCGTGGGAGCGTGCCTCGCGGCCGGCGGTCGGGCCGTCGGTGATCAGCTCCAGCCCGTTCGACGCCCAGAGGGCGGAAAATCCCCTGCCCGATCGCGCGATGAGCCACTTGTCTTCGATGATGAGATCGTCCAGGCCGTCGCGGCCGATATAGGCGTGCGTCCATGCATGGCGTGCGTCGCTTGTGTCCTCGACCAGCAGAGCGACGTCGCGATGCTGGGCAACGCGCGGCAGGATGCCGTTGCCGGCCCAATAGGATGGCCTTTGATTGCCCCAGGGATCGTCCTCGCCGGGATGATTGACCCACAACCTTGCCATCGGGTGGCCGGCCAGCCGGATGTCGAGGACATGCTGCTGGTGCCCCTTCAGGCCGGTCTTGTGATCGACGACGGTCGAAAGCTGCGCCGCTTCGTTCTTGAACAGCACGAGTTTTCCGCTCTCGAGGCCCTGGCTATAGCGCGCCTCGACGCATCTTCCCGGCGCAAGCGCTGCAAGCTCGGCCAGATCGGCGGGCGGCTCGTAGCCGCCGGCGCAGAACATGGTCAATGCCGCAACGCCGTTGTTCAGCCAGCCGGTTCCAAAGGCGACCTGGGCGAAGGGCGCAAGCTCGGTCAGCGGGCCGGCACGCAGCTCCTTGTCGTAAGCGCGCCCCTGCGATCCGGCCGGAACACCTGCGAGCGTATGCAGGGCGATCATGCGGAAGATGAGATCGATCTGGGCGCGGGCGCGCGCTGACATCGCCATCTCGGCCCAGCGCTCCAGTGCCAGCAGGCCAATGAAGTCGATCGGGTAATAGGCCGCCGAGTTCCACTCCGCCAATCCATGGGCTTCGACGCTGTCGAACCAGCGCCCGAGCCGCTCGCCGGCGATTTCCGCCTGCTGCCGCCCCGTCCGGCCCGAGGCTGAAAACACCTCGTCGGGCAGAAGAAGTCCCGCCAGCAGCTGGCTCGTGTGAAAGCAGAGCACATGGTTCTCACTCCAGAACCACATCGCGTCGTTGCCCGGCTCGTCGACCCAGTAACGATAGGAGCGAACGGAATGCCGAATGCGAGCGACCACGGCATCGGGCATCCGGTCGGCATAGGCGCCGAGCAGCCACAAGAGCGGCACCATGATGAAATCCGAGCAATCCTCCCGCGCATCGATGGAGGCGAGCGTCGCGTCGATGATGCGGTCGAAGCTTTCCAGGTCGTGGTGACCGGTTTCCATCATCGCAATGAGGCGCCCGACGCGGTTTGCGCCGAAGCGGGCGCTGTATTCCAGCGCCTGCCGCTTGCGGGCGGCGAGCGATGCCTCTGATGGCAACGGTGAAATGCTGCTCATGAAGGCAGCATCGATGACGCGGGTGACCGAGCCCGTGCCGGAGCCGATCGTCATGTGGACGCCGTGATAACCGTCCGCAATGTTCCAGACATCGTCGGCCGTGAGGCTGCTCTGATGGGCGCGCAGCGTCAATCGGGAGTGCGCGAGAACGGGCCGTTCGTGACCATGGCCGATGACCTTGATCTCGACAGGCAAGTCGCGTTCGGGCGCGGTGCCGAATATGATCTCCAGCGGCTGACTGACGAAGACGTCGCGGGCCGGGCGGACGCCACGGGCAAGGGCCTCCAGCTCGCGGACCTCATTCTGATCCAGCGATACGGGCAACAATACGCAGAGCGGCTCCTCGTCCAGCATCTCGAGCTCGAAAAACCACGTCGTGTCGCGCTCGGCCAGGTCTTCGGTGTGAACGAGAATCTGGTTGTCGCCAGTTTCAAGGGACAGGCTTATGTCGGTCGCGCTCTCGACATTGCGCTTGAAGGGTTCGAAGCGCACCGCCTCCTGCCCGTTGACCCATATGCGAACGCCGCCGCAGGTCTTCAGTCTGAGATTGAGCGTTCGCGCAGTCTCCGTCCTGAACGTGCCCTTCAGCCATCGCCTGAGATGCGTCGGCACATGCCAGAAGCCGGTGAACTCGACGCGGCGGTTCGAGCCGGGAAGATTGAGGCTTTCGGTCGGCCAGGAGGTGTCGCGCGAGAGCGGCCGCCCCACCATGGTGGACCAGAAGGCCTTGCGGCAGGGCAGGTCGCCGACATCGACGAAACCGTTGATGAAACGATAGTTCACGCGGTCTTCGGCCGGCGCGGGCTCGCCGGCAAAATAGCTGGCGATGAGGCCGGAAACGGCCCATGCCGTGATCGTTTGCCCCGCAGCCACGCTGTATGCTGGCGCCATAGCGTCCGGCTGCTTGATACATTCCGTTTTCACAGACCGCCTCCTCCGCAATCCTATGAAAATATTTTCATTAGGTTTTTGTGCGCGCTATTTTTGCAAATTGCTCAAAAACATCGCTATTGCCGCAGAAAATAGCTTGACGGAACGAATGTCAAGTATATGAAATTGATTTATCGATGGCCGAGGCCGCGATTGATGAAAATGTTTTCATGGGAGGATGAAAATGAAAACCTATCTTTCAGGTGCCCTCGCAGTGGCGCTGGCTACCGCTTCTTTCGCATGGTCCGGCGCGGCCATGGCGGAAACCAAGACAATCACCTTTCTGTTCACCGACGACGACCAGGCTTACGTCGAGCGGATGGAAGCGCTCAGCAAGGAATTCGAGACGGCGCATCCAGACATCAAGGTCAATTTCGTCTCTTCGGGCTATGATGCGGTCGCCAAGCAGCTGCCGGTACAGCTTGCCGTCGGCGAAGGCCCTGACATCGCCAAGATCACTGACTGGCAGCTTGCCCCCTATTACCTCGACATGCGTCCCTACATGAAGGACCCGGATGGCTTCGCCAAGCTGCACGGCGACAGCCTGAACACACTTCGCTTCCCCGGCGTCAACGATCCGCAGTCGATCAACGGCTATATCGCGTCGCAGACCTTCAACCTGCCTTTCGTCAACAAGACGCTGTTCGAACAGGCCGGCGAACCGCTTCCGAAGCCCACCGCCACGCTGAAGGACATCGTCGAAGCTTCGGCGCGTGTTGCCAAGGCGACCGGTGCCCAGATCCCCTTCACGATGGATCGCTCGGGCCATCGCTTCTCCGGCGCGGCATTCTCCTACGGCTCGAACTACGTCAAGGACGGCAAGTTCTTCTTCCCCGACGATGCCGCCAAGCGCTATGTCACGGATCTCTACGGCTGGACGAAGGACGGCTCCTTCCCGAAGGAAATGTGGGGTGCTGCCGGCGGAACCCAGTACAAGAACATGGGTGACGAGTTCGTCAACGGCAACGTCGTGACCTATCTCGCCGGCAACTGGATGGTCAATCCGTTCCAGAAGAAGATCGGCGACGCCTTCGACTGGACGGCGATCAGCGCGCCGTGCGGCGATGCCGGCTGCTATGCGATGCCGGGTGGCACCGCGATCGTCGGCTTCAAGCGCACCAAGTCTCCGGAGGCCGTTGCCGCGTTCATCGAATTCCTTGGCTCTGAAAAGGTCCAGCGTGAAATCGCTGAAAACTACGTCATCCTGACGGGCGCCGACATCAAGGACCCGCAATACAAGCTCGAGAGCAAGAATGCCAAGGAGGCGATGGCCGTCTTCCTCGGAAGCCGCAATAGCGTGCCGCAGGCAGCCCGGGACCTGGAACGTCTCAAGGGATCCTCCGCCATCTATCAGCTCATCGTTCAGAGGATGAGCCAGCTGATCGTCGGCGAACTCTCCCTCGACGAGACCTTCAGGGCTATGAGTGCCGACGTCGACAAGGTCAACGAGGCGCTCGCCGCCAAGTAACCGGTCACGCGTTGTCCCGCACAATGCGCGCATGCAGCAGCCACGGCCTCGCAACAGGGCCGTGGCTTTTTCGTTTCGTGCATGGCGCCTCCGCTGGCGAAGGCGTCGTGACATCCGGTTCGGGAGAGGCTATAGGCGTTGTCAGCCTTCGCCGGCTCGCGGGCGCCATGGTCAACTCACACATGCCGGCAACCCGGTTACGTCCGGCGACCCAGCGACTGTCTACCTTATAGAGGTGCATTTCCATGCCGATGGGCTCCGAGCATCCGCTGCGAAGGGAACTTCACAACGAGCTCCACGCGCGGCCGTCGCTTTACTTCGATGGCGACACGGATGTGTGGCACGTCGCTATCGTCGGAGAAAATGCCCCTCCTCAGATACCGAATTCCCTGCCGGGACTGGAGGATGTCTCCACGACCCGCGAGGGCAACCACGGCATCGGCCGCATCGGCGACGGCCGGCTGAAGTGGGAGGCGCATACCGAGTTCCTCACCCTGACCTTCGTCGTTCCCGCGTCGGCCGAACCCGGCAGCAATCCGCCTGAAGCCTTTCAGGCCTGCTGCCGCCAGATCGACGGGAAGATCATCGCGGCCGTTCGGGTGCTGGTGCGGGACGAGAAGGACGGGCAGCGTCCGGAAAAACCGAGGCTCGACTATGTCGCCTCTCAGGTCGGCGGCGGCGATGCGGAAGTGCATTCGAACTTCCGGCTGACCGACAGCGGTTTCGTCGAATTTCTGTTCTTCAACCGCAACCTCAATGCCTATCGCACCGGCCGCATGGTCAGGCGTTTCCTGGAGATCGAGACATATCGGATGATGGCGCTGCTGGCATTGCCGATGGCGCGCGAGACGGTGTCGAAGCTCTCCATCTTCGACCGGCGCCTCGACCTGCTGATCGGGCATATGCAGAGTGCGATCAAGGTCGACAAGGCGCTGCTTTCCGAGGTGACCAGGCTCTCTTCGGACGTTCTCAACTTCTCGGCCCTCGCCCGCCACCGCTTCGGCGCGACGAAAGCCTATGCCGAGATCGTGGCGAGCAGAGTGTCGGAGCTTCGTGAGGAACGCGTCGAGCAGCGCCAGAGGCTCGGCACCTTTATCGATCGGCGGTTTCAACCAGCCGTTCGCTCGGTCGAAGCCGCTGAACGCCGCCTCGACGAACTGGCCGAACGCGTCAGCCTGGCTGGAGACCTCCTTAGAACCACCGTGCAGGTTCAGCTCGAAGATCAGAACGCGTCGCTGCTGACGTCGATGGAAGAACGGGCGCGCATCCAGGTTCATATCCAGCAGGCGGTCGAAGGCTTCTCCGTCATCGCCATCACCTATTACACCGTCGGCCTGGCGAAGATCTGCCTCGAAAGTATTTCCGAACTGGGTGTCGATCCGCACATGGCGAAGCTCGCCGTTCTCGGCGCCATCCCGCTCGTGCTCTTTGCCGTCTGGACGGCGGTTCGTTATGTTCGCAAGAGCATTGCCGGCCACTCCGCCGGTCCGGCATCCGGAAGCCACTGAAGCGACGCCAGACATTCGCTCACCGCCGCCCTTTCGAGGCGACGGCGTTTTCTTGCCTGTATCGGCAGAACGTCAGGATGCCATTGCGTAGTGGCGATGCTCCGACGCCCGGCCGCTGCCCGTCCTGAACCGCCGCAGCAGCTCGGCGAGGCTTTCGGTTTCATGTGTCAGGCTCTGGGCGGCCGCCGTGGTCTCTTCGACCATTGCGGCGTTCTGCTGCGTCACCTTGTCCATCTGGTCGCCGGCTGCCGAGACCTCGCGCAGGCTCGTCGCCTGCTCGCGGGCGGCAACGGCGATCTCGGCCACGGTCGCATTCATGGCGGTGACCTGCTCGACAATCTGTTCGAGCGAGAGGCCGGATTCACCCACCAGCTGGACGCCGGTCTTGACCTGCGCCGAGGAGGTGGAGATCAGCTGCTTGATCTCCCTTGCCGCGTTGGCGGAGCGCTGGGCGAGCTCGCGGACTTCCTGTGCGACGACGGCAAAGCCCTTGCCTGCCTCGCCGGCGCGCGCCGCTTCCACCCCGGCGTTCAGCGCCAGCAGGTTGGTCTGGAAGGCGATCTCGTCGATGACGCTGATGATGTTGCCGATCTTCGACGACGAATTTTGAATTTCCGTCATCGCGTCGATGGCGCGTGCAACGATCTCGCCGCCCTTTTCGGCATTGGTGCGGGCGGTTGCCACGACTCCCTGGGCGCGGCTCGCACCCTCCGCCGTTCCGTTGACGCCGCGGGTCACGTCACCCAGCGCCGCGACGGTCTCCTCCAGCGAGGCTGCCTGCTGCTCGGTGCGGCGGGCGAGATCGTTGGACGCCGTGGAGATTTCCGCAAGGCCGGACCGGATGGTGGCGACCGCGCGAATGACCGAGTCGACCGCCTCTTCGAGGCTCGCGACCGAATTGTTGAAATGATCCCGGATCCTGACATAGCGATGGTCGACTTCGCCGACGCGGACAGTGAGGTCACCCTTGGAAAGCGCGTCCAGCCCGACGGAAATCTGGCGGAAGGCATGCTCCATCACCTGCGCATCGCTGAGCCGCTCGGCCTCCTGGCGGAGCCGCTCTTCCTCGGCGGCCAGGCGGGCGCGTTCGGCATTGGCTTCCGCGATCAGCTTGGCGCGCCCCGTTTCCTGGAAAACCTTCAGCGAACGCGCCATGGCCCCCAGTTCGTGGCGGTGCTCAACGCCCGTTATCACGATCCCTTCCTCGCCGCGGGCAAGCTGCTCCATGGACTGCGCCATGTTACGGACCGCAGAGGAAATCAGGCGGCCGACGAAATAGGAAAGGACGAGACCGATCACGATCAGCAGCCCGCTGATGACCAGCGTCGTGCTGGTCGCAGAGGCAACCGTTGCGTCCACCGAACCGTCCAGCGTCTTCTGCGCGCCCGTGACGGTGGCCTGCAGGTCCTTGAAGCCGCCTGATATTTTCGGAGCGAGCACGCTGAGCTGCGTCTGGCGAATATTGCCGGAGGCCTGCAAGACGTCCTTCATGTCGCCGAGACGGGCGGTGTAGTTCTGCATGAGCTGGCCGGCGCCCATCAGGCGCTTCTTCTGCAGTTCGTTCTTCGCGGCCTTGGCGGCGGCTTCGTTGAGCGTGACCGCTTCGGCGAGTGCCGCCTGCGCGGTGTCATAGGCCGCAAAATCGTTGGAATGCACGAAGCGCTCGGAGAAATAGAGGCTGCGGTTCAAAGCCTCCAGCGTCGCCGCCGTCATCTGCAACAGGGCCACATCGTTCTGGCGCCAGGCGCTGCGCACGACGTCGTTGAGCGCGATGCTGGTCCAGGGGCCGAATTCGGTGACCTTGGAAATCAAGGCGTCACGCCTGGCCTGAAGGGAGACGATCTGTTCGAAAGCCTTGCCGTAGGCGGCAATGTCTTGGCGGATCGCCGCAAGGCCGGACTGCAGGTCCTTGTTGCCGGCAAAACGCGGGTCGTCGGCGTCGAACGCTTTCACACCGGCGCGGAAGCGGTCGACGACATCCTGCGTCGGCGTGGAGCGGAAGGCTTCCGCCGACATCTGAATCTCGTTCAGCTGGTCGCTGTAGTCCGAGATGGCGAGACTTTGACCAGCCGTGGCGCGATAGGACGCGAAGATCGAGGCGAGCCCGTTCATGCCCGAGATCGCGCTAACCGTGAGCAGGCTCATCAACAGGATCAGCGGCACGAAGCCGGAGGTGATCTGCGCGCGAATGCCGAATTTATTCCAGATATGCAACATCATAGTCCTCTTATGCTCACTGGCTCTTCGGCAGATAGGTGGCAATGTTCTCAGGTGTGACGAGTTCGAAGGGAACGTTGTTTTCGCGCGGCACCTTCTCTTTGCGGATCAGCTTGACGGCGGCATCGACAGCGGCAGCGCCCTGCCCGACGGCGCTCTGGAGAATGGTGACGTCGAGATCGCCGGCCACCATCGCGGCGAGCGCGTCGTCGGTCGCATCGACGCCGGCGACGACGACATCCTTCATCGGCATGCCGGCTTTCTTCATGGCCCGGATCGCGCCGAGCGCCATCTCGTCATTATTGGCGATGACCGCATCGAACTTGACGCCGGCCGACAGCCATTCCTGCATCTGCTGGTCGGCATAATCGCGCGACCAATAGGCGGCCTGCCGCTCGACGATCTGAAGGCCCTTGCAATCCGGCGTGGCGATGACGTCGGAGATGTCCTGGGTGCGGGCGCGGGCGGCCGCGTGGAAGGGTTCGCCCATCAGCACGACGACGCGGCCTTTGCCTTTGAGGAGCGCGCAGACCTGCTTGGTCTCCAGCGTTCCGGACTCCTTCTCGTTGGAGGCGACCACCACCTGATTGTCCGGCAGGTCCAACAGGTTGGAAGGAACGTTGTTGATATAGATCAGCGGAATGCCGGCATCTGCCGCCATCTTGGTCATTTGCGGCCCGAGGTCGCCATCGGAGACCGCAAGGATGATCGCGTCGACCTTGTCGGCAATGAGCTTCTGCACCTGCTGCTTCTGGACTTCGTTGTCGCCCTTGGCATTCTCGGTGACGAGCTTGAGGCCGGATATCGTCTGCCCATGCGAGACGACGCCGTTGAGAAGCACCGTTCTGAATTTGTCGAGATCGGACATCGAAACCCCGATCGTCTGGGCATGGGCAGCAGAGATCGATATCGCCAAGGCGATGGATGCAAGCGTGGCCGTTTTCATGAATTCCCCTGCACAATTCGGATATGAAATGCGTTATTTCAAATTTTGGTTAAATTTTACTTTTCGGCCGGAAGCAAAAGTTAAGCGCGATGATATGTTTGCGACGGCACGAGCGCCTTCTTGGGCGGCAACCGAGCGGACTTGAAGGGCATCACAACAAACTTGATGCGATGCGCTTAAATCTTTGTTTTTTAACTATTAGCGTCCACCAAAGCCGGAGCTGACGGTGATACCCTTGTAGATCACCCTCTGCAGCACGATGGCCAGGACGACGCCCGGCAGCATGGAGATCGTCGCACCCGCCATGATGTAGTTCCACGCGGTGCCTTGCTGTGTCTGGAACAGGGTGAGCCCGAGCGGCAGCGTGGCTTTTTCAACGCCGCTGGTGGCGATCAGCGGCCAGAGGAAGCTCTTCCACTGCGCGATGAAGGTGAACAGCGACAAGAGGCCGATGGCCGGCATGGCAAGTGGAACGATGACCGTGACCAGGATGCGCAGGCGCGAAGCCCCGTCCATCATCGCCGCCTCGTCGAGATCCTTGGGAATGCCGAGGATGAACTGTCGCAGCAGAAAGGTGCCGAAGGAGCTGAAGGCGACCGGCAGGATCATGCCGTGATAGGTGTTGATCCAGCCGAACTTGCTGACGATGAGAAACAGCGGGATGACCAGCATCACCTGCGGGATCATCAGCGTACTGAGATAGGTGAGCAGCAACCCCTCCCGGCCGGGAAACTTTAGCCGGGCAAAAGCGTAGGCAGACAGGCAGGATACCGCAATCACGATCGCCGTGACGCCGCAGGCGACCACGAAGGAATTCAACAGGAAGGTTCCGAACGGCAGGGAAACCAGGGCTTCGACGAATGTTCCCCAACGATACTCCTCGGGGAAGATGCGGACCGGCACGGCCATCACCTCGGCATTGGAGCGCACCGCGTTCGACACCATCCAGAAGAAGGGGAAGAGGAAAAGCAGCGCGATCAGCGAAAGTGCCGTGTAGCTGACGAAGGCGCCGACGCGCCGCAATATGCGGTGACGATGCTGGGACACGGAATGCGGATGCCGTGAGGTCGGATCAATCGTCATAATGCACCCATTTGCGCTGCATGTGGAATTGCAGGATGGTGAGCGCCATGATCATGACGAACATCACCCAGGCCAATGCGGAGGCATAGCCCATCTGGAAGTTGGTGAAGCCCTTCTGGTAGATGGCGAAACCGAGCGTGGCCGTCGCCGAGCCCGGGCCGCCGCGCGTCATCGCGAATATCTCGTCGAAGACCTGCAGCGAGGTGATCGCCGTCATCACGGTGCCAAAGAAGATGGTCGGCGATATGAGCGGCAGGCGGATGCGCCAGAAGCGCTGCCAGGCATTGGCACCGTCGATCGTCGCCGCCTCGAGGTAATGCTTCGGCACGAGGTCGAGCGCGGCGTTGAACATCACAACGTTGTAGCCGACATTCGCCCACAGGGTGACGAGCACGACCGCCTGCATGGCCCAGCTCGAGCTCAACAGGAAATTCGGCAGACCGAGGCCGAGCGCGCGGATGATGCTGTCGGCCAGCCCGTCCGGCGTGAAGATCAGCAGCCATACCACCGATGCGGCGATGGTGGGCGTGAAGGTCGGCAGGAAGAAGATCACCCGGAAGATCGCCTTGCCGCGCTTCAGGCTCGATATCCAGACCGCCAGCGTCAGCGAGACGATTATATTCAGCGCCAGATACTCGACGGCGAAGAACAGCGTGTTGCTCAATACGGTGTAGAAGGCCGGATCGACAGTGAAGAGCCTGATATAATTCTGAAAGCCGACGAAGGATGGCGTCGAGATCAGCTGCCAATTGGTAAAGCTGAGCGCCAGCGACGCCAGGATCGGCAGCGCCATGAAGACCATGAAGCCGAGGAAGCTCGGCAGCAGGAACAGCATGGCTGTCTGCGTCTCCGGCTTCAGGAAGCGCCGTGGCTGACCGGGCTGCAAGGGAACTGCGGCAACAGCGCTTTGCGACATGTCTTCCTCCATGCGCGGCAGGACCTGCCGCAGCGCGAGCTGGCGCATGACCCGAAAATCGGAATCGATTTTCCGATAGGATCATGCGCAGATTTCAAAGCGACCGCGCGTCCTGTCGGACGCGCTGGCTCTATTGCTGTGCAAGGCTCTGGATAGACTCCATCGTCTGCTTGGCATCGGCGCTGCCGGCGAAAGCCGGCGGGAAATACTGGTTGAACAGGTTTTCCACCGCCGCCCAGTTGTTGGTGATCACGTAGGGCACGGAGTGCGCCAGGGAATAGTCGATGGCCTCGCCGCCATTGGTGATGTCCTTGGCCGCCACCTTGTACCAGGCGGATTGCGACGCCGTGCGCGCCGGCAGGGCACGGCCCTGCTCGGCGAGATAGGATAAGGCTTCAGGGCTGGTCAGCACCTGGATCGCCTTCCAGGCAGCATCCTTGTTCTTGCTCGTCGTGGCGATGCCGAAACCGGAGCCTGCGGTGACGGCGGAAAGTTCGCCCTCATCGCGCGGCAGGGTGGTGAGGCCGATCTTGAACTTGGCCTGATCCTTCATGCCGATGATCGACCAGGGGCCGTCGATATACATGGCGACATTGCCCGAATTGAACCGCCCCTGGATGACATCACCGGGATCTGCGCCACCCGAGGGAACCAACGGCGCGATCTTATCCTTGGCGGCGAAACCGACCACTCTCTCGGCGGCGGCAACTGCACTCGCACTGGTCAAGTCAAGCTCGCCGGCATCGTTGACGTATTTATCGCCCCAGGCCGCGGCCAGGACCGAATAGTTGGTCGGGGTGATACCGAAGCCATACTTGCCGTCCTTCGTCAGCTTCTTGGCGGCATCGGTGAACTCGGCAAGCGTCCAGCCCGGCTTCGGCAGCGGAACGCCGGCGGCTTCGAGCGCGTCCTGGTTATAATAGATGACCCACGGACCGACATCGTAGGGCAGGCCGTAAAGCTGCTTTTCGACGGACATGCCGCCAATGATCGAGGGGGTAAAGGCGCCGACGTCGAATTTGTCAGCCTCGATCCGGTCATTCAGGGGCTCGAGCAGCGAATAGAAGTTCGGCATGCGCAGCGACTGCATGGAAACGATGTCGGCGAGTTGGCCCGATGCCGCCAGCACCGGCAGCCTCGTCCAATAATCGACCCAGCCCGTCGTCGTCAGCGTTACCTTGATGTCGGGATACTTGGCGGTCACCATCTCTGCCAGGTGTTGCCAGCTCTTGGTGTCGGTTTCGGAGCCGGTCCACATCTGCCAGGTCAGGGTGACCTGTTCCGCCGATGCGGCAGTGGCAAAAAGACTGCTGCCGATAGCGGCAAGCAAAAGCGTTTTCTGCAGAACCTTCATGGGTTTCTCCTCCCTCCATGAACGCAAAGGACACGCGAGTGCGATCGAGCTCACGCCTTCAGGACGATCTCGATCACCGGCACGGTAACGTCCGGGCGCCGGACCGGCAGTTCGAGCGTGATCATGCCTTCCGGCACCGTCACGCCGATATTGGAATCCACATCCTTGGTATGGCTCAGCCAGTGCACCTCGCTGGCGTCGTGCAGGAACTGCGCATAGGCGATCCTGTCGGCGAGACCTTCGATGTGGATGTGGCGGTAAGGCCAGTTGTAAACATGCAGATAAAGGCGGTTACCGCGCTGGGTATAACGGCAGCCAGCCGGCACCGGATAGCAGGAGGGCCCTGCCCCATAGATGGAACGTCCGTTGACGGCCATCCAGTTCTGATAGACCTCGAGCGCGCTGATGGCGCGCGCATCGAGCGTGCCCCGGCCGGTCGGGCCGACATTCATCAGCAGGTTGCCGCCGAGCGCGACGGAATCGATCAGCAACTGGATGATCTGTTCCGGGCTCTTCCAGGTATCTTCGTCGCGGTGATAACCCCAGGAGCCGCTGAAGGTGTGGCAGGCTTCCCAGAGTACCCCCTGGCTGGCGATGGCGGGGGCCACGCGCGGCGTATATTGCTCCGGCGTCGTGACGTCAGGCAGGTTGCCGGGCGGCAGGTCGAGGCGGTTGTTGACAATGATCTCAGGCTGCAGCTCGCGCACCAGATCAACCAGGCGCTCGCTCTCCCAGTCGGCGCGCCCCTTGCCGGGCAGGCCGCGATATTCGCGCCCGGGATAGCTGAAATCGAACCAGATGATGTCGATGCGGCCGAAGCCGGTCAGAAGCTCGCGCACCTGTTCGCGCATATAGGCAGCGTAGTTGGCTATGTTTCTGCCAGCGTTCAGCGCCTTGGCGTCGGGATGGTTGCGTAGCGGATGGTGAACGTCGATCGGGAAATCGGGATGGTGCCAGTCAAGCAGCGAATAGTAGAAGCCGATCTTCAGCCCTTCGGCGCGGAAGGCGTCGACCAGCGGCGTCAGCAGATCTTTGCCACAGGGCGTGTTCGTCGCCTTGTAGTCCGTCACCTTGCTGTCCCAGAGGCAGAAACCCTCGTGGTGCTTGGTCGTCACCACGACATATTTCATGCCGGCAAGACGTGCCCGCCGCGCCCACTCCTTGGGATCGTAGAGATCGGGATCGAAATTGTCGAAATAGCGCTGGTAGTGGTCGTCGGTCAGCTCTTCGCGGTTCTTCAACCACTCGTGCCGGGCTCCCAAGGCATAGAGGCCCCAATGGATGAACATGCCCAGGCGATCCTGGCTGAACCAGGCGTGTTTGCCCGCCCCTCCCGATGCCGGATTTTCCGGCTGGCGTTCCGAACTCATGACAGGTTTCTCCTCCCTGTTTTCCGGCTGAACGTCATATCGAACCGGTTCGGTAAATGATCATCTCGCCTGATCCTATATCTGTCAAGCCGAAATTCGCGATCACAAGATCAGAAAAGCAAACCCTGCAAAACAGGCGATTTGAAGCATGCATGTTGCGCCGACCAATAAAATCGGACATAACAAGACATTAGAACCGGTTCGATCGTTATGACCACCATACGAGATGTCGCGCGCCTTGCGGGGGTTTCAATCTCGACCGTCTCGCTGGCGCTCAATAGCCCGAAGCGGGTCGGCGCCGAGACGCTTGACCGCATCCAGCAGGCGATAAAATCGACCGGTTACCGCATCGACCCGGTGGCCCAGACGCTGGCGCGCGGACGCAGTTCGCTGATCGGTTTCGTTTCGGCCAATCTCGGAAACATGTTCTTCGGCGACATCCGGCGAGAGATCGAGCACCAGGCGCTCGACCACGGCTATTTCGTCCTCATCGCCGACTCCTCCGGCAGGGCCGATCTCGAACGGGCGCTGCTGGAGCGGCTGGAGGCGCAGAAGATCGCCGGCATTGCGCTGGCGGCAAATGGGCGGGGCGAGGAGTACGCCACATTCCTGCGCGACTTCAAAACTCCGATCGTGATGTTCGACCAGAAAGTGGAGGGCGCCGAGCGCGATTTTGTCGGCTCCGACAATCCGCTGACCACCACCATCCTGACGGAACATCTGCTGCAGCTCGGCCACAGGCGCATCGGCTTCATCTCCGGGCCGAGCGGCCTGCACACTGCCGACGAGCGCCTGAAGGGCTTCATGAACACGATGGCCGGCGCCGGTGTGGACATCGATCCTTCGCTGGTGGTCGAAGGCGGCTACACCAGGACCGGCGGCCATGCACAGGCGATGCGGCTCTTGACCCGCCGCGACCGGCCGACCGCCATCATCGGCGCCAACAATATGACAGGCCTCGCAGCACTTCAGGTGATGCAGGAGATGGGTTTCCGCTGCCCTGACGACGTGTCGCTAGCGATGGTCGACGACGTGCCCTGGAGCAATGTCATCACGCCCCGCATCACCATGGTGGTGCAGGATGCGCAGAAGCTCGGGGAATTGGCGGCGCAGCGTCTGCTGGCTAGAATAGCAAGCCCGGAGGGCGCCGCCGCACCGCCGCAGGATTTCATCCTGACGCCGAGATTCGTGCGCGGGGAATCGACCAGGCGGCTGTGAGTGCTTCCACCGGTCCTCACGCATATGCGAAAGCCGCGTCGAGAGATGTAAGCGCAGTGCCGGATTTTCACTGGCCGGCCGTTATGCATTGAAAGTCGGAAAAATTTGTCATACATGTGTGATGAATTGTGAATTTCGCAATGCCGCGTTTGAACGGCATGCGGATCAAAGCCGATGCGGGGGCGTGCGTGGCTATGCAGATGAAGGATCGCAGCAAAGGCTCCGGGTCGCTGGTCTCACAGGTCGGCGAAAGCCTCCGGCAAGCCATATTGAGCGGCCAGTATTCGGCCGGCGACAAGCTTCCGAGTGAGCATGAACTGACCGAAACGCACAGCGTCAGCCGCACCGTCGTGCGCGAGGCCGTGGCCGCGCTTCGCTCCGACGGGCTTGTCGAGGTGCGTCAGGGAGCGGGTATCTTCGTCCTCGGCGCCGATCCGGTTCTCTCCGCTGGGAAAGCCGACAAGGCCCGCGTTGTTTCCGATCTGGAAGTGCTCGAGATCAGAACGCCTGTCGAAATCGAAGCCGCCGGTCTTGCGGCCTTGCGCCGCTCGCCCGCGCAGGAGGAGGCGATTTTCGAATGCCACCGGAAAATCCTCCTGTGCATCGAGAGCGATCACTCCATTCGCGAGGCGGATCTGGAACTCCATGCCGCCATCGCCGAAGCCACGAACAATCCGCTCTTCCGGCAGTTCCTGGAGTCCCAGGGCTCGGCGATCATCCCGCAGTCGCGGCTGGTCCCTGAAACAAGGACAGCCGAGCAGACCGCCTACCGAAAGCTGATACACAGGGAGCACGAAGCGATCGTCATCGCCATCTCCGACAGGGACGATCAGGCTGCCCGCAACGCCATGCGTGAGCACCTGGTCGGCAGCCAGGCAAGGTACCGCAACCTGCTGAAGGATCTGCGAAGCTTTACGAGCTGATAGTTGATCCCGGAACTGTCTGGAAGCGTCCGCAGCGATTGGCGCGAATTGTCCGCTATTTGTCCGGTGCGCGCATTTTCTCGTACCATCAAATTGCCGAATATGGCTTCATGATCAACCGCCATGGAGCAAAAAATGTCCGGCCATGATACTGTCCTTCTCGTTATCGACGCCCAAGAGTCTTTCAGACAACGCGATTACTGGGATGAAAACCTCGCTTCCGCCTACATCGATCGTCAGCAGGCTCTGATCGACGGCGCGGAAGCCGATGGAATACCCATCATCCAGATCTTCCATGTCGATGAAAACGGGCCGTTTTCGGAAGCATCCGGATTCGTCAGCACACTCGCCCCGCTCAGGATCACTCCCAAGGCGACGTTCAGGAAGGGGCGCCACAGCGCCCTGGTCGGTTCCGGTCTCGACGTGTGGCTGACCGAGAACGGCGTCCGTCGTATCCTCGTCTCCGGCATTCGCACGGAACAGTGCTGCGAGACCACCACCCGCCACGCCTCCGATCTCGGCTATCAGGTCGACTATGTCGGCGAAGCGACCCTGACCTTCCCGATGACCGACGCAACGGGACGCACTTGGAGCGCAAGGGAAATCCGGGACCGGACCGAACTGGTCCTCTCAGGCCGTTTCGCTCGGATCGCGACCGTCGAACAGGCATTGGCGGGGCGCGAAAAGTCACTCGCCGCATGACGGACGCCGCGCAGCCCTTCGATATCCCGGTCTTCGTCGTCGTGCCGCCGCGCGTGCTGCTGCTCGACGTCGCCGGCCCGATCGAAGTGCTGCGCAAGGCGAACCTCGAACAGCGCACAGTCCGCTTTACCGTCACCTATATCGGCCCATCAGCGACGGTCGGCAGTTCGATCGGTCTTGCCGTTACGGGTGTCGTCGCATTGCCGGAACGCTTGCCCGATAGCGCGCTTGTCGTCATTGCCGGCAGCGCCGACGCCCCGATGGCAAACAGTCGTCCGTGGGACAAACAGGAACGCGCTGACCAGGCAGCCATTATCGCATGGCTGAAGCGCGCCATCCGTCCGGGAATTCGACTGGCTTCGATCTGCTCGGGCGCATTGCTCGCTGCCGAGGCCGGAATGCTCGACGGTCGCGAATGCACCACCCATCACGGCTGTATGGAAGATCTGATCAGGCTCGCGCCCACCGCGCGCGTCCGGGACAACCGGCTCTATGTCGAGGACGGAGACCGCCTCACGAGTGCCGGCATCACCGCCGGCATAGACCTGATGTTGCATATCGTCGCCGAAGCGGCGGGGCATGCCTGCGCGCTTGCGGTGGCGCGATATCTTGTCGTCTATCTCAGGCGCGGCGGCTCGGATCCGCAGCTTTCGCCCTGGCTTGAAGGTCGCAACCATATTCACCCGGTCATTCACCGTGCACAGGATGCGGTGGTCGCCAACCCCACTCAGGACTGGTCGGTGGCCTCCCTCGCCCGCCTCAGCGGCGCCAGCCCGCGCAACCTTTCACGGCTGTTCAACGAGCAGACGGGCATGAGCGTTACGGATTTCGTCAACCGCATGCGCGTGGCTCTTGCCCGCGAGATGCTCTCTGGTTCGCGGCTGGACATGGAGGTCGTCGCGATGCGCGCCGGCTTCGGCTCGGCGCGGCAGCTCCGCCGCGCCTGGAACCGTTTGAATGACGGCCCGCCGAGCGCGGCGCGGGCAAGGCTGCCCGCAGGTTCATAGGCTGCTCACCACCGGTCACCAGATCGCGATGACGGTCGCGGACATATTCTCTCCCAATTTTCACGTTGAAGCGCTTGCCACGACGGGGGATGCATGGATGGAATTCCACGGGCTGCTTACCCATCCGTGACTGAAAGCTAGTTGAAAGCTTCGACGTCATAGGAAGGGGCAGCATCGTGGAGGAGACACAGTCAAAGTGGCGAGACGACGATGCTAGCAAACCACAGGAGGAGATTTCCATGCGTTCTTCACGCAGCCTTTTTCACACCGTCGCTTTTTCGACGCTTCTCGCCGCAGCATCTTTGGCTACCAGCGCCGCACATGCGGCCGATAAGATCACCATCATGGTCGGCGGTTATGAGAAGCAGATCTATCTGCCCGCCAAGCTTGCCGAATCGCTGGGATACTTCAAGGACGAGGGTCTCGACGTCGAACTGCTGAATGAAGCTGCCGGCGTCGATGCCGAAAACCAGCTTCTGGCCGGCGCCGTCCAGGGCGTGGTCGGCTTCTACGACCATTGTGTGGACCTGCAGGCCAAAGGCAAATTCGTCGAATCCATCGTCCAGTTCAGCCAGGCGCCGGGCGAGGTAGAGATGGTTTCGAGCAAGCACCCTGACATCAAGTCGCCGGCCGACTTCAAGGGCAAGAGCCTCGGCGTCACTGGTCTCGGCTCGTCCACGAACTTCCTGACCCTCTTCATGGCCTCGAAGGCCGGCCTGAAACCCGGTGATGTCGTCACGGTTCCAGTCGGCGCCGGCGGCACCTTCATCGCCGCCATGCAACAGGACCAGATCCAGGCCGGCATGACGACAGAGCCGACGATCTCGCGCATGATCAAGACCGGCGAGGCGAGCGTGCTCGTCGACATGCGCACGGTCGAGTCGACCCGTAAGGCGCTTGGTGGCACCTATCCGGCCGCCTCGCTCTACATGGAAGCCTCCTGGGTCGATGCACACAAGGAAGAAGCGCAGAAGCTCGCCAACGCCTTCGTCAAGACGCTGCGCTACATCAACACGCATTCAGCTGCCGAGATCGCGGACAAGATGCCGAAAGACTTCTACGTCGGCGACAAGGACGGTTACATCAAGGCTCTCGACGACGGCAAGGGCATGTTCACATCGGATGGCGTCATGCCGGAAGACGGTCCGAAGACCGTGCTTGCCGTGCTCTCGGAGTTCTCCAAGAACGTCAAGGGCAAGCAGATCGACCTTTCCAAGACCTATACGACGGAGTTCGTCAAGAACGTCAAGTAAGGCGTCGCGTCGCTTCCGGCCCCAACCGGAAGCGACCTCCCGATCGATCCATGGGCATTGCGTGCACGCGCCCAAAGCACGCCTCAGGTATCATCATGCAATATGACAAGAACCAGATCCCGGCGATCGAGCTGATCAACGTCAGCCGCCGCTTCGTCTCGCCGACCGGCAAGTCCCTTACGGCCTTGCGCGATTTCAACATGACGGTCGCCCGCGGAGAGTTCGTCGCCGTCGTCGGCCCTACCGGCTGCGGTAAATCGACGACGCTCAATCTTGTGACGGGTCTCGCACGCCCGAGCGCCGGTGAAGTCCGGCTGATGGGCGGGCCGATCACCGGCATTGACCCGCGTGTCGGCTTCGCGTTCCAGACCGACGCACTCTTTCCCTGGAAGAACGTGATCGACAACGTCATGGCCGGCCCGCTGTTTCGGGGCAAGTCGCGCACTGAAGCGGAAAAGAGCGCACGCGACTGGCTGGCCCGCGTCGGCCTTTCGAAATTTCTCCATCACTATCCCCACCAGCTTTCTGGCGGTATGCGCAAGCGCGTCTCCCTGGCCCAGACATTCATCAACGAGCCGGAAATCCTGCTGATGGACGAGCCGTTTTCGGCTCTCGACGTGCAGACCCGCACGGTCATGCATGAAGAGCTCTTGAAACTGTGGGCGGAGCGCAAGGCCTCGGTGGTGTTCGTGACCCACGACCTCGAAGAGGCTGTCGCCCTTGCCGACAAGGTCTACGTCCTGACCGCCGGCCCTGCGACGGTAAAGTCGGTCTACACGATCGATCTCCCCCGCCCGCGCGTCGTATCGGAAATCCGCTACGAGCAGAGCTTCATCGACTACTGCAAGACGATCTGGGAGGACCTGCGCGAAGAGGTCGAGACCAGCTACCGCCGCGCAAGCGAAGCGGCCTGAGGGAGGATATCATGGCACACACCACACTTGAGGCCGGTTCGGCCACCATGTTTCGGCCGGGCACGTCGGACACGGAAATCGAGGCATCGGCGCTGAAGGCGATGCGCCGGCGCAAGACGCTGGTGCGCTTCTGGCAGATCGCCATCCTGGTCTTCGTGATCGGCATGTGGGAGCTGTCTTCCAACATGCAATGGATCGATCCGTTCTTCTATTCGAGCCCAAGCGGCGTCGTTCAGCGCCTCTACGAATGGGCAACCGAGGGCACCACGGAGGGTTCGCTCTGGTATAATCTTTGGGTGACGATGGAGGAGGCCCTGATCGGCTTCTTCGCGGGTTCGATCACCGGCGTCTTCGTCGGCATTGGTCTTGGCCGCAACCGCTTCCTGTCGGACATTTTCTCCGTCTACATCAAGGCGATCAACTCGATACCGCGCGTCGTTCTCGCCCCCATCTTCATCATGATCATGGGTCTCGGCCTGCCCTCCAAGGTTGCTCTCGCCTTCATCATGGTCTTCTTCGTGGTGTTTGCAAACGCCTTCCAGGGCGTGCGCGAGGCCGATCGCAATATGATCGCCAACGCGCGTATCCTCGGCGCCTCGGACTGGCAGGTCACCCGCACCGTGGTCATCCCATCGGCCATGAGCTGGATCTTCGCCAGTTTGCACGTGTCCTTCGGTTTCGCGATCATCGGCGCAATCGTCGGCGAATTCGTCGGCGCCCGCTTCGGTATCGGCCAGCTCATCTCGATCGCCAAGGGTACGTTCGACGCCGCCGGCATGTTCGCGGCAATCCTCCTCGTCATGGTCGTCACGCTTTTTGCCGAATACATCATGACATTGATCGAGAACCGCCTTGCGAAATGGCGTCCGCAGCAGCAGCTCGATACCCAGTGATCAAATCGACCTCCTCCCAAGGCAGATCGACCAGAAGGCCGGGCGCGATGCCCGGCCTTCTTTGATGCACTTAGGTCTAAGCGAGCGGCAGCCGCACCGTCACGACGAGCCCACCGCCTTCCGCGTCATCGAGCGAGACTGAACCTCCAGCGCCTTCGACGACCTCCCGAACGATCGCAAGCCCCAGACCACTCCCCTCGGCTTCGGTCCCGATGATCCGGTAGAAGCGTTCGAAAACCTGTTCGCGCTCCCCGCTCGGAATACCCGGCCCGTTGTCCTCGACGGTCACGACGGCGTTGCCGTCCGCCTCCCCGACCGCGACGGTCACCTGCCCATTCGGACGGGTATAGCGGATCGCATTGTCTATGAGGTTGACCAACATCTCGCGCAACATCGTCGCGTCGCCGTCGACAATGACCGGGCGGACGGCTTCCAGGCCGACGTCGATGTTGCGTTTGAGCGCCTCTTCGGCATGCGCTTCCAGGATCTCGCGGGCAGCCTTCGTAAGGTCGGTCGCATCGCTGCGCGGGCGCCGGCTTCCGGGCTCGGCCCGCGACAAGGTGAGGAGCTGGCTGGCGAGACGCGAAATCTGCTTCGTGCTGCTGCGAAGGGCGAAAAGCGCCTCGTCGCGGCGGGCCGCATCGGCTTCGCGGGCCGCCACGCTCGCCTGCGTCGAAATCAGCGCCAGGGGGGTTCGCAGTTGATGCGCCGCATTCGATACGAACCGTCGCTGCGCGGCCATCTGGTTCTGGACGCGCTCCATGTAGTCGTTCAGGGCGTAAACGAGCGGCTGCAGCTCGCTCTGCACCATCTCCGGCGACAGCGGATCGAGACGGTTGCGCCCGCGTTGGCGCAGGGCGTCCCGCAGCCTCAGCGCAGGGGCCAGGCCACGCTGAAGGCCGAGGATGGTCACCAGGCTTGCGACGAAGACGAGCACGAACTGCTTCGAAAAGTCTGAGAGCCACAATTGCCTTCGCATCGCATACTGGCTGTTATGCGTAACGGCGACGGTCACGGAGATCGCGCCGTCATCGGGAAGGCCGACGACAGGATGGTCGAGCATCATGACGCGCACATCGGCACCGTGGAACGTGCGATCCTCACCGGTGCGCTGGACGGCCGGCAACGGCAGGTCGGGAAAGCCGCTGACCAGACTGCCCCATGCGGTAATCACCTGATAAGACACCCGGTCGCCGAAGCCCGTGTCAAACATCTCCAGCGCGGAAGGCGGCACGTCCACCTGAACATTGCCGCCCTCGTCGACGCGGACGGCTTCGGCAATGACGCGCGCCGATGCCAGAAGTGTTCGATCCGTCACCAGCTTTGCTGTGGCGTCCGCCGTCCAGAAGCTGTCGTAGAGATTGAAGCCGATCGCGCCGAACAGGGTCAGCAGCACCCAGCAGAGCAACTGCACCCTCAGGCTCTGGCTGAGCCGCGCGATCGTCGCGCCCACCTTGGTGACGAGGCTACTGGACATGTCTGAGGAGATAACCAAGTCCGCGCAACGTGGCAATTTGAACCGTACTGCCCTCGAGCTTCTTTCGCAGCCTGTGGACGTAGATTTCGATGGCGCTCGGATCCGCCTCGTCGTCGAAACCGAACACGCTTTCGGAAAGGGCGGCTTTCGAGACGGTGTTGCCAAGCTTCATGACGAGCTGTTCAAGCACGGCATATTCGCGCGGCGTCAGCTGCAACGGCTCGCCTGCGACGAAAAACTGCCGCGTCCCGCCGGAGAAGCGCAGGTTGCCGACGGTAATCTCGGATGATGCCCGGTCCTGGCCGCGGCGGACCACCGCACGGATTCTCGCTTCGAGCTCGGCGATTTCGAAGGGTTTGGCGAGATAGTCGTCGGCGCCGCTGTCAAGCCCTGCAACACGGCCGTCCAGGCTCGCATTCGCGGTCAAGATGATGACCGGCAGCTTGTTTCCGGACTGCCGCAATCGCTTCAACAGCGTCAATCCGTCAAGCTTGGGCAGCGCCAGATCGAGGATCATCGCCGAATACTCCGCCACCTTGAGCATATGCTCCGCGTCCTCGCCGTCATGGGCAATGTCGATAGCGTATTGCGCCTGTCGCAGGGCTTTACCCAGCCAGGCCGCCAGATCCTTGTTGTCCTCCACCACAAGCAGTCTCATCTGACCTTCCTAGCACGTGCAAACGGTCTGACAAGCGTGACACAGTTTCCACCGCGGATGCTTGGCCTCTGTTCCCGACCGAAGCAGAAGGAGATGGTATCACCTGCGATCGGTCTCCGCGTCGTCAAGACGAACGCTGACAGGAACGGAAGTTTTCAGGCGCCCATGAGCGCTCCCGGAATCTCTTTCGACCGCAACCGGGACGTCCTGGTCTCCGGCGCCCGGCGCCTCGATTCCCCAGATTTCGATCTGGGTCAGCGCCGGATAGGGCGAGGCGTCCTCGGCCTTGATCAGACCGTGCAGTTCCACCCATTCGACGATGCAGGGCTCTATCGGAAAGGCTTGAGCGACGCCTGATTTCACCAACGGAAAACAGGAGGTCTTGCCGTTCGAGAAGGTGACGCTGGCTTTTTCCCACCAGGAATCATGCGGAAAGTCGGCCCGGAGATAGAAAACGATCTCGTCGATCCTGACCAGCCTGCCGAATTCCACCGTTAGCGCCGCGTGAGGATCGCGATTGATGCCCCAGCTCGTATAGGGCCAGAAGCCGTGATCATCGTTGGCCTTTTCGCCGTCGATCGCGTTACGCGCGGCAAAGACCGCTTCGCCCCGGGTTTCGACATTGGCGCGCGCATGCGGAAACAGCGTCCGATTGGCGTGATCGTCCCAGGGGTTCAGGGCGAGATTGCGCCGGTGAATGATCTCGTCCGGCCGCGTGCTTCGCGCTGATAGCCGGTGGATATCGCCCCTGAAGGCATTCGGGGAATAGGGCTTGCGTTTGTCGCCGAAGGGCACAGCGAGCGAATAGGCACATTCCTTCATATAGACCAGGCCGGGTTGGGTCGCGCCATCAAGGGAGAGGAAGACATGTCCGGGCTCGGAGACCTCCACGACCACGCGATCGCCTTCGCGATAGCTCTGGCGATACACCAGGAACGTCTCGTCCCGGCCTGCGGAACTGGCCAGCACCGCCCCATCGGCATCCACGATCTTCAGCGTCAATTCCATGCTCGTCCTCCCCAGAGCATGATGCCGAAAAGTGTGAGCGATTTTCGGACGACATCATGTTCTAACTCTTTAATTTAGAACAGGATTCAGATTTCAGGCCGACCCGGCCTAAAATCATCCTGTTCTAGACGATCCGCAATCTCAGGAGCCTGCCGGCAAACGGCAGGCGCAGCCGATAGATTTTCTCGGGCCAGGCCGATCTCAGCCGGGCGTCGTCCACGACGATTTCATCAATTTCGATCTCGCCGGTGCCATCGACGAAAATGCTGCCGAGGTCGGCCAGATCGATCCTGTCGGGGCCGACAGTCGGCACCACGCATGTCATCAGAGACAGGACCGCCGGCTTGCCCCCGTCATAGGTATCGACGATCTCGACGTGGCGGCCGCGCAGCAGGGAAACGACGCGTCGGTAGCTGTGCAGCTGCGCCTCGGGGGAATAGGCGCCTGATATATCGAGCGATATGCGCGCGTGCTCCTCGTCAAACTCGACCTCGACATCGCGCGCGCCAAAGGCTTCGCCGGCCGACTGCATGACGCCTGCGAATGTCGGCAGGTTGTGGAAAGCCGACTGCATCGTCCATATCTCGTAGCGCCGCGCCGAAAAGGTCTTTGCGGTATAGGTCTCGACGCCGACATCGATCAGGAACGGATGTCCGTTCTTGTAAAGCGTGACACTTCCGACATCGTTATGATTGTGGCCCTCGCCATTGTTGCCGCCCTTGACGGCAAGCGAAAACTGCCGGTCGCGGGCGATGAACAGGCCGATGCCGGGATAGAAGATATCGCGCCCGGATGCAGGAGGTGGCTCGGCGGCGGCGGGGATTGCAGGGCCGACCAGCAGTTCCTGCACGCGATACCAGAGGTTCCATTCCCCGGGCAGGTGCGGATTGTCGGAAGCGGCCCTGTCGGATGCAGCGAACTCAGCCAGCATCTCAGAGCCGACCGCCTGTCCGAACAGGTATTCCCGCGCGCTGCAGGGTTCAACCACCGCGGAGGAATCCGCGAAGTTGAAATAGTAGCGGCCGGCCACATGCATATGGGCAATATATTCGGCCATGTTGCGGATCTTCGGCTGCTGCCAGACCCCGGCGAACAGGCCGGGCGCCACCGCATCCAGGATGGTCAACGCGCCATGCAGGCAGAGTGCGGCATGGCGGTAGTAGAGCACACCCTCTTCGCAGGCCCCGTCCTCGGCATAGTCCTTCAGGAAGGCGTAGAAGCTGCCGAGCGCCTTTCTGACGACGGCGTGACGCGTGGGCTGATCGGTTTTCAGGGAGAAGACCGTCAACAGGACGTTCTGGCTTATCCACGCCGTCCAGTTGTTCATCCGCTCCTGACCGCGGCCCATCCACCAGAAATGCCGGCCGAGATAGGGCGAAAGGATGCGGGTTTCGATCTCGCGTTCCACGCGTGCCGTAATCTCGGGGCTGATGCCGTCGAGCTCGTCGCGAAGCAATGCAACGATGGTGGCAAGCAGCGCCGCCGTTTCGGCGGCGAAGAGATCGACGACAGGCTGCGAATTGTCGGGAAGCGGCAGGCGCGCGCCGCTTCGTTCATAGGCGTTATGCGCCGGAAGCTGCCAGCCGCTCTCCTCCGCAATCAGGAAGATGCCGTCGACGACCTTCGGCAGGAACCGCGCCTTGCCTTCGATGAGTTCGCCGAGCACCAGATTGTTGAGCATCCGCCGCCGCGTGAAATAAAGCTCCTCGAAGCGCGCGCGGTTGCCCGTTGCGGTGAACTCCCGGTAATCCGAAGCCGCAATCAGCGGCCAGGCGCGCGCAAGCGTCTCTTCGGCCTCGCGAATGATCAGATCCCGTACCGCTTGCGGCACAGCGCTCCATCTGGCGCGATCGGAGCAGACCGCCCCGGGCGTGAAATCGCCCAGCACATCCGGCAGCTCCCCTGAAATCTCGCTGAGCATGTCTCTCCCCGTACCGGAAAAGCATCGATGGGCGTTTGGTCTGCATGCTCACCTATCATATGTATTTTGCGCTTTCCATAAAATTCGTATGACCTGTTCAGAACTTGTTTGACCAATACCGGATATGTGCTATGTCGTTGCGGGAGGAAGAGGAGGCATCGGTGTCCCTATCGAATTCGGTCATCGCGACGGATGGCGCCCTGGCAACCTCCGGTCGGAAGGTCGCGGTCCTGTCCAAGCGCCAGCGCAGGATCCGCAACGCGCTCGTCGCCTATTCCTTCATCGCGCCGAACTTCATCGGCTTTGCCGTCTTCACGCTCGGCCCGATCCTGTTCGCCTTCGTGCTTGCCTTCATGCATTGGGACGGTTCGAATGCGATCACCTTCGCCGGCCTCGACAATTTCTGGCGACTCTTCGATGACAAGGCCTTTATCGCGGCGTTCTGGAACACGGTCATCTATACGGTCGCTTCCGTGCCGGCGACACTCATCTGCGCGCTCGGCCTTGCCGTACTTCTCAACCAGAAGATCGCGGGGCGCGTTTTCTTCCGCACGGCGATGTTCTTCCCCTATGTCGCCTCGCTGGTGGCTGTCGCGGTCGTCTGGAACATGATCTTCAATCCCGAGATGGGACCGGTGAACATGATCCTCTACACGCTCGGCCTCGATCCCAAGAACATGCCGGGATGGGCGGCCGATCGCCACTGGGCGATGGTGACGGTGATCCTCTTCGGCATCTGGAAGAACATGGGCTACTACATGGTCATCTATCTGGCCGGCCTGCAGGGCATCAATTCGGAGCTCTATGAGGCCGCCGATCTCGATGGCGCCAATTCCTGGCAGAAGTTCATCCATGTCACGGTGCCGCAGCTCGGGCCGACGACCTTCTTCGTCACCGTCATGCTGACGATCCAGTCCTTCAAGGTGTTCGACCAGATCTACATGATCACCCAGGGCGGACCCGGCACCTCGACGCTCGTCCTCGTCTACCACATCTACAACGAGGCCTTCATTTCCTGGGATCTCGGCTATTCCAGCATGGTTGCGCTCGTTCTGTTCTTCCTCGTGCTCGCCGTCACCGTCTTCCAGTTCCGGCGCCAGAGGGAGGATGGTGAATGAGGATCGCAGGACGCAAGGTGAGCCTCAAATCGGTCGCGATCTACGCCATCGTCATCGCCGTCACGCTCATCATGCTGATGCCCTTCGCCTGGATGCTCTCGGCATCCCTGAAACTCAGCCGCGACGTCTTCGCCTTCCCGATCGAGTGGATACCGTCCGAGCCGCAATGGCATAACTACGTCGATATCTGGACGAAGATCCCGCTTGCGCTGTTCATCTACAACACCTCGAAGCTGACGATCATCGTCACGCTGCTGCAGCTTTTGACCTCCAGCTTTGCGGCCTACGCCTTCGCCAAGCTGAATTTCCCCTACAAGAACACCCTGTTTCTCGGCTATATCGCCACCATCGCCATGCCCTGGCAGGTCTATATGGTGCCGCAATTCCTGCTGATGCGCGAATTCGGCCTCAACAACACCCATCTGGCACTGATCTGCCTGCAGGCTTTCACCGCCTTCGGCGTCTTCCTGATGCGGCAGTTCTACATGTCGATCCCGACCGAGCTCTGCGAGGCGGCCCGCATCGACGGCATGAACGAGTACGAGATCTGGGCGCGCATCATGCTGCCGCTGTCGAAGCCCGCGCTCTCGACGCTGACGATCTTCACCTTCGTCACCACCTGGAACGATTTTCTCGGGCCGATGATCTACCTGACCAAGACCGAGCTGAAGACCGTCCAGATCGGCCTGCGCATGTTCATCTCGCAATATTCGGCCGAATACGGGCTCATCATGGCAGCCTCCGTCGTCGCCCTCATTCCGGTTCTCGTCGTCTTCCTCTCTCTCCAGCGCTTCTTCGTCGAGGGCATCGCCTCAACGGGACTGAAGGGTTAAATCCATGAACGCCGTTTCGTCCGTCGCCCCGCAGCCGATCACCGACCAGGAGGTCAAAGCCGCGCTCGACCTTGCCGTCGGGCAGATCAGGCGCAACCTTCCCGCCTTCACCTATGCCTCGCAGAACCATTCAAGCGTCGGAAATTTCTATCCCGCCGTGGCGAACGAACAATGGACCGCGGGATTCTGGCCCGGCGAGCTGTGGCTCGCTTTCGAGCACAGCGGCGAGGCCGTTTTCCGCGATGCTGCGCAGGTCCAGGTCCAGTCGTTCCTGCATCGGATCGTGAACCGCATCGAGACCGATCATCACGACATGGGCTTTCTCTATTCGCCCTCCTGCATCGCCGCCTGGAAGCTTGTCGGAGATGAGGATGGCCGCAGGGCCGCCATCCTGGCCGCCGACCAGTTGATCGAGCGTTTCCAGCCCGTCGGCCAGTTCATCCAGGCCTGGGGCCGCAAGGGGGTGGCGGAAGAATACCGCTACATCATCGATTGCCTCTTGAACCTGCCGCTTCTCTACTGGGCGAGCCGCGAGACCGGCGATCCGAAATACCGCGAGATCGCTCTCATTCACGCCCGCACCACGCTCGCCAATTCGGTTCGGCCAGACGATTCCACCTATCACACCTTCTACATGGACCCGGTCACGGGAGCGCCGGTGCGCGGCGCCACCAAGCAAGGTTACAGGGACGACAGCGCCTGGGCGCGCGGACAGGCCTGGGCCATCTCGGGCATGGCGCTCTCCTATCGCTATGAGCGGATCGAGGAATACCGCCAAACCTTCGACCGGCTGCTCGCGTTCTATCTCAACCGGCTGCCGGCCGACATGGTGCCCTATTGGGATCTCGTCTTTTCGGACGGCGACGGCGAGCCGCGCGACAGCTCGTCGGCCTCGATCGCGGCCTGCGGCCTTCTGGAAATGGCCGATCTCGTCGAGCCGGAACCGGCCGCACGCTATCGCACCCTGGCGCGCCGCATGATGAAGAGCCTTGCCGATCACTACGCGGTCAAGGACCCAGCCGTCTCCAACGGCCTGGTGCTGCACGCCACCTATTCGAAGAAATCGCCCTTCAACACCTGCCGCGGCGAGGGTGTCGATGAATGCGTCTCCTGGGGAGATTATTATTACATGGAAGCTTTGACGCGCCTTTCGCGCAACTGGTCTTCCTATTGGTGAATTCAGGAGGACCCGATGGCCAGCATTTCGCTTAAAGACCTGAACAAATCCTACGGCGCGCTCACCGTCGTCCACGACATCAACCTCGAAATCGCTGACAAGGAATTCATCATCCTGGTCGGCCCCTCCGGCTGCGGTAAATCGACGACGCTGCGGATGATCGCCGGCCTCGAGGAGATATCGGGAGGAGAGCTCAAGATCGGTGGCGACGTCATGAACGACGTCCCTTCCAAGGATCGGGATATCGCCATGGTCTTCCAGAACTATGCGCTCTACCCGCACATGACCGTCTACAAGAACATGGCGTTCGGCCTGCAGCTCAGGAAGGTATCGCGCGACTTCATCGATGCCCAGGTGCAGGACGCCGCGAGGATCCTCGACATCTCTCATCTCCTGAACCGCAAGCCGAAGGCGCTTTCGGGCGGGCAGCGCCAGCGCGTCGCGCTTGGCCGCGCCATGGTGCGCAATCCGGCGGTCTTCCTACTCGACGAGCCGCTTTCCAATCTCGATGCCAAGCTGCGCGGCACGATGCGCTCCGAAATCACCAAGCTGCACAAGCGCCTCAACGCCACCTTCATCTACGTCACTCACGACCAGGTGGAAGCCATGACCATGGCGGACCGGATCGTCGTCATGAAGGACGGGCATATCCAGCAGGTGGATACGCCCCAGAACCTTTACGACCGTCCCGTCAACATGTTCGTCGCCGGCTTCATCGGCGCGCCGCAGATGAACATGCTGCCCTCGACCATTTTGCGCCGGGGCGATGGCTACGTCGCCGTCTTCGACGGCCGGGAACTGCCGCTGCCTGCCCATTTCGACAAGAGCAGGATCGCCCCCTACGAGGGCCGCGAACTGGTGCTTGGCATCCGTCCGGAGAATTTCCACGAGCTGCCGCCGGCCGACATCGCACCGGAGAACCTGGCGCCCCTCAAGGCGGTCGTGGAACTTGCCGAGCCCATGGGCTCGGAAGTGCACCTGAACATGGTGGCAGGCGGGCGCAATCTCATCGCCCGCGTGTCGCCGCGCTACCGGCCTGATATCGGCGAGGAGGCGACGCTGGTCGCCGATATGACCAATGCGCAGCTGTTCGACAAGGAAACGGAACGCTCGATTCTATACTGAGGCGCGTGCGGGAGACGGCTATGCAGTGGTTGCGGGACATGTGGACGAGGGAGGGACCGGGCATTGCGAAGGATGCGCCGAAGAGGACCGGCCTTGCTCTGTTCGCCGAGATCCTCGTCCGCGAATGGTGGGAGATGGTCAAGCTGAACATCCTCTTCATCCTGGCCGGCCTCTTCGTCGTGACCCTGCCGGCAGCCCTCGCCGCCATGGCCCGGGTCTCGGTAGCCTTGGTGGAAGATCGCAACACCTATCTGCTGCGGGACTTCACGGAAGCCTTTCTGCGCTACTTCTGGCGCGCCACCGCCTGGGGCCTGGCGTTGTGCGGCGCGCTCGCAATCGGCATCCATGCGATTGTCACCTATGCCGCCGGCGCACGCGACAATCTGTTGCTCAGCGCACCGCTGACGATCGCCCTCGTCGCCACCGCTTTCATCGCGGTCCTCGCCTGCCATCTCATCGTTCTCATGGTGATGCGCGATCTGCCGGCTCTGAGGCTGCTGCGCCTCGCCGCGCTCGCCTCCGTCATCCGTCCGCTCCCGGCGCTTGCCGCGCTCGCCTTCGCCGCCTGCCTGTGGCTGGCGCATATCCTCTTCTATCCGGTTTCGGTGTTCATGCCGGCAACCTTCAATTTTTCACTCGGAATGTTCGCCGTCGCATTCGGCGTCCATCGGGCGGCGGTGACGGTTCTAGACCTGCCAAACGCAACGCAGCCGCACCGCGAACCGCATGCACGAGACGCTTCATAAAACAACTGATCCAGAGATGATCCAGGGAAGGAGAACGGGAATGTATTTGGATAAATTCGGGAGGACGATGAGACTTGCCTTGGCAGGTTTCACCTTGGCCGCAACGACTGCCGGCGCAGCGCTTGCTGAGGACGCTGTGACGCTCAAATGGGCTTTGTGGGACTGGGACAAGACCGCCTATTACAAGCCGCTGATCGAGGCCTATCAGGCCAAACACCCCAACGTGAAGTTCGAGCCGATGGACCTCGGCTCGCAGGACTATCAGCAGATGATCTCGACGCAGCTGACCGGCGGCTCCAAGGATATCGACATCGTCACCATCAAGGATGTGCCGGGCTACACCAACCTGGTGCGCGCCGGCAACATCGCCGATCTCAGCAGCTTCGTGAAGGATCAGAAGATCGACCCGGCTCCCTATGGCGGCCTGATCGAGGAACTGACCATCGACGGCAAGGTCTATTCGCTGCCGTTCCGCTCCGACTTCTGGATCGTCTATTACAATAAAGACATATTCGACAAAGCAGGCGTCCCCTACCCTACCAATGACATGACCTGGGCGCAATTCGACGCGACTGCCGAGAAGCTTACCGGCGGCATGGGCACCAACAAGACCTACGGCGCGCTCCTGCATACCTGGCGGTCGACCGTTCAGCTGCCCGGCGTCCTCGACGGAAAACACACGCTGGTCGACGGCGACTACGACTTCCTCAAGCCCTGGTACGATAGGGCGCTCACCCTGCAGAAGGATGGGGCGATTCCCTCCTACGCCTTCCTGAAGACGTCAAACACGCATTATTCGGCGCTCTTCTTCAACGGCACGATCGGCATGCTGCCGATGGGAACCTGGTTCGTCGGCACCCAGATCACCAAGGTGAAATCGGGTGAATCGAAGAGCAAGAACTGGGGCATCGTCAAGTTCCCGCATCCCGATGGCGTCGCGGCCGGGACAACGGCCGCGCAGATCTCCGGGCTGGCGGTCAACGCCAATTCCGACCACAAGGATGCAGCTCTCGATTTCATCAAGTTCGTCACCGGTCCTGAGGGCGCTGATGTCATCGCGTCGACGGGCACCTTCCCCGCGCTCAAGACGGATGACGTCAGCGCCAAGATCGCGGCAACGCCCGGCTTTCCTGAGGATGCGGCCAGCAAGGAGGCGCTGAAGCCGTTGAAAACCTACCTTGAGATGGCGGTCAACCCGAACGCCGCCAAGATCGAGGTGGTGCTCAACCGTGTGCATGACGCGATCATGACCGACAACACCTCCGTCGACGACGGGTTGAAGGAAATGACCGAAGGCGTGAAGGCCATCAAGTAGGCCCACGAGATATCGACGGCCGCGGGTTACCATCCGCCCGCGGCCGATTGGGTTTTCCATGAATTTTGAGCTGACAATGATATATGATCCCGCCCGGGCCAATCCGCTTTTCGGCAATCCCCTGAAGACACGCGACGACCTCTCCAAGGCCGTCATCGATCTGTTCGAACCGCTGCTGCCGTATTTTTCCGAAGGCGGCGCTCGTGTGCGCCTCGGTGCAGCCGGCGCGATCTTCGACCGGGCAGCGGCGGATCTGGAAGGATTTGCGCGGCCGCTCTGGGGAATTGTTCCGCTCGCTGCCGGCGGCGGTGCGTTCCCGCATTGGGAGCTCTATCGGCGCGGGCTCGCAAACGGCACCAATCCTGCTCATCCCGAATATTGGGGCGATCTTACCGACCGCAATCAGCGGCTGGTCGAGCTCGCCGCCGTCGGCTTCGCCCTGGCGCTTGTCCCCGAGCATATCTGGGAACCGCTTGACGACAGCGATAAGAAGACGGTCGCTGCCTATCTTCTCAGAGCGCGCGAGCTGGAATTCATCGACAACAACTGGAAATTCTTTCGTGTGCTCATCGATCTCGGGCTGGAACGCGTAAGCGTGGCGTTCGATCACCGGAAAACCCTCGCCTATCTCGAAGAACTGGAAGCTTTCGACCTCGGGGAAGGCTGGTATCGCGACGGACCGGTCCGGCGGGTCGATCATTACATTCCCTTCGCCATGCATTTCTACGGCCTGATCTATGCGGTGCTGGCGCGAGGCGACGAGGCGCGCAAGGACCGCTTCCGGCGTCGCGCCCAGACCTTTGCCGGGGATATCCGCCACTGGTTCGGCCCCGATGGCGCGGCACTTGCCTTCGGCCGCAGCCAGACCTACCGCTTCGCGGCGGGCGGCTTTTGGGGTGCGCTTGCCTTTGCCGGCGTCGAAGCGCTGCCCTGGGCTGAGATCAAGGGCTATTACATGCGCCATATCCGCTGGTGGTCGGCGATGCCGATTGCCGAGCGCGACGGCGTTCTCTCCGTCGGCTACGGCTATCCGAACCTCTTCATGAGCGAGAGCTACAATTCTCCCGCGTCACCCTATTGGGCGCTGAAATTCTTCCTGCCGCTCGCTCTTGCGGGGGATCATCCGTTCTGGACCGCCGAGGAGGCGCAGCAGCCGGAATTTCCGGAGCCGGTCGCTTTGACGCCGGCGGGAATGGTCGCCATGCACACGCCGGGAAACGTGGTTGTGCTCTCCTCAGGGCAGCAGCACGACAAGATGCTCGGCGCAAACGAGAAATATTCGAAATTCGTCTATTCCACGCGCTACGCTTTCAACATCGAAGCCGACGACCGGAATTTCTCCGCCGCAAGCTTCGACGGCATGCTCGGTCTCTCAGACGACGGCGTCCATTTCCGCATGCGGGAAACCCTCGAAGAGGCGTTGATAACAGGCGACCTGCTCTATTCGCGCTGGCGCCCCTGGAACGACGTCACCATCGAAACCTGGCTGCTTCCCGAAAACCCGTGGCACATCCGCCTACACCGCATCGCTACGCCGCGCGCCCTCAGCACCATCGAAGGCGGCTTTGCGATCGAACGCGCGGATTTCAATGCCGACCGCTCCGATGTAAGCGATGGCCGGGCTGTCTGGTACGGGCAGACCGACGTCAGCGCTATCGTGGATCTATCGCCCAATCCGAGGGCCGGCCATGCGATGAGCCCGATCCCAAACACCAACCTCATCCACGCCAAGACCCTGCTGCCGCAGCTGCGCGGCGAAATCGGCCCCGGAACCATCGTGCTCGCAACTGCGGCAATGGCGCTTCCCAGTCGCGAGAATTGGGCAAATGCGCTCGATAACCCGCCCGCCAACCCCCGCCTCGACGAGGTGGAGCGGCTCTTTCGAGAGAAAGGCGCGGGGGTGCCGGCATTCGCTCTCGGGACGTAGCTTGGAGGCACTGGCTTCCGGGTTTCAACCGCGAGCCGGACGGTTGATTATCGGGCGGTCAACTCGGAACGATATGCTTCGGCAATGCGCTGCGCCAACTGTGCCATTTGATCGTCAGGTATCTGCAGAACCCCGTACTCCGCCATCAGCGCGTGGTATTGCTGCTCTTCAAGAGGCACACCAGAGGGTAAGGGAACGACATGAAAATGCAGGTGGCTATTGGCTTGCTGGCTGCCGAGCGAAAGCACATAAATTCGTTCGGCGTCGAACACGCTTTTGAGCGCGCGAGACAAAATATGCACATTCTCCTGTAGTCGAAGATATTCATCGGTCGACATGTCTCGCGCCAGATCCTCGAGGTGCTCCCTCGGACAGACAAGGCAATAGCCGGGCAGAGTGGGATACTTGCTCAGGAAGATGATCGTCTCGTCGTCTTCAAAAACGCGATGATGAAAGAAGTCGGGGTCATTCCTGACCAATCCGCAGATAAAGCATGACCTTGTTCCGATGTCGTGCACATAGGCCCTGAGATCAAATGGTCGGCGTTCGTTCATCCTGAACCTCCGTCGTCTCTCGCGCGGCGGTCGCGGACGCCTGAACTATTGCGAAAGCCATTGCCGGAAAAATAACACGCGCCAAAACCGGTGGCCAACCGTAATATTTTCGGATTACTCCAAATAATTATATTTATATCTTCGGTAGAAATAGCAAAACACCCCCTCATCGCAATATTGTTGAACTAAAGTTTAGCAAAGCGTAGTGATGTACTGGCCTTTCATTTTTCAAGGCCAGAGGAGGATGCAATGCCTACCATAATGGTCCATCACAATGTCAAAGATACGAAGCACTGGCTCGCTTCACCCATCCGCAAGCAGGTATTGGAACCGATTGGCGTCACGAACATTCGCACGTTTACAGACCCTCAAACGTCTAATCGCGTTGGTTTGGTCATGGACGTTGCTGATATGGAAAAGTTGATGGCCTTCATGCAGACCAAGGCAGCGGCCGATGCGATGGCGAATGATGGTGTCTTGCCCGAGACCATGGTGTTCCTCGTGCAATCGTAAAACGCCTCTCAACCAAACCTGGAAATGCAACGCGGGAGGATGATATGACGACGTTATTCGTAAGGCACGAGGTCTCCGATTACGCCGCCTGGCGCAAGATATATGATGCGTTTTCGCCGGTGCAGAAGGCCAATGGGGTGACGGCGCAAGCCGTTTATCGAGCCATCGACAATCCGAACGATATTACCGTCACCCACGAGTTTGCCACGCTTGAAGCGGCGCAAACGTTCAGCAAGCTGGACGAGTTGAAGACGGCGATGCGCACGGGAGGCGTGCTCGGCGCGCCGACCGTGTGGTTTACCAACAAAGCATGAAATAGAGCCAACGACCTCCGCCGGTGCAAGCGGAGGCCAGGTTGCGGTCGCGCTCGGCACATGACATGGAAGCCGAGCAGTGCGCTCTTGCGCCGATTTTGGTGGCAGTTGCAGGCGAACTGCGCAAATTTGTCCGAACTCCTATTGTCCGTTCCTGATGTCGCGCAGAAGATCCAGGCCGCGCTGGTATTTTTCCGTTTTCTTGCCAGCTTGTTCGGCCTGCCGGAGATTATCTTCGAGATCGGCCCGTTTGACGGGCAAGGCCAGCGGGTTTGATGCCGCACGTCTGACGAAGTCGTCATCCGGCTCGTCCGGCCGCCTTGTCAGAGCATTCACCGCCGAGATGATCGCCGGCGGAAAGCCTTCTTCCCTCAGCCTGTCGAGCGTCCAGCCACTTCCCTTCTCGACGACGTCATGAAGGTAGGCGACCGTTCGCGTCTCGTCACCGGAAACCAGAAGGGCTACCCGCTGGCAGTGCTCGAAGAACGGCCGGCCGGTTTTGTCCGCCTTACCTTCATGGGCCGTAAGAGCGATCTGGATGGCATGGTCAAGATGCTGCATGGCGATCACGGTCCCTCGGTCTTCCTGATCTTCCGTCGGGAAGGCTTTTCGCCCGTCGTCATCTCGATGCCAGGGACGGGAGCCACGGCGGCCTGGACAGGCCTCGCCGGCCGCCGATCGAGATCGCCGCTCTCACCGGCGCCTTGAAGCAGGGCTGCATCATCCCTATCGTCTTCATCGAGCAGGTTCTGCAGCGTCTCATGCTCATCCTCGCCGGCAAGTTCGTCGCAGGCTTGAAGCCAATGGCGCTCGTCGGCGCCATCCGGGCGGCCCTCGGCCTCCCAGATCTCGTAGGCACGGCGACGGATCTGCTCGTGCTTGTCTATAGCCATGATCGCCTCCAAGGGCATTTGATGAGCCATCCGAGGAACGGGCCCAGTCGCTTTCACGGCGTGTTGACGGTTGGAAGAAAATCCTCCACCTGTTTGCGCTTGCCCTTCGAAAGCGTCTCCACCCGTTCCTTCCAGAACCGCTCGGCCTCGGGTGGATCCTCATCCCATTGGCGAACATCGGTGATGTTGTCGTCGATCATGGACCGACGGTGGCCGCCAAGGCTGAGATATTCTTTCGCAAGCTTCAGGCTTGGGGTTTCAGTGCCGCTATCGCGATCTGATGTCGAACTCACGTTGCGCCGGGCATTTTCCAATGCTCGCTTGCGATCGGTCTCGGCTCGCTCCGTATCGGCGGAACGAGCGTCATCTGTCCCGCTCTCGGGCGGCACGTTGGATCTGGAAGTCATCATGGATCACCTCTCGATGTTGTGATCCAATAACCTTTGCAAGCAGTGAGAGTTCCGCGTGGGTTGCGATTGATTTGAGCGGGCGATCGAGCCGCACCGTCCGGGCGGCAATCAATGAACGGCCATACTCACCATTCGATAGGGGTGCACGGCCTCGAATTGCGAGATCATCGCCGTCGCCTGCTGAAATACGAGCTCGGCATTTTCTGGATCGTCACGGGCGAGTTCATCGGCATTGACGCGGATCGCTTCAGCCATGTTGTTGGAAAGCGTCGCGAAATGCGTATTGCCTTCGACATAGGCCTCACGCGCCGTGTCCTCCAGCGTTCTAGCGATATCGACGAGGATTTCCTCGCGTTCTTCGATACTGAGGTCTTTGATTATGTTGGTCTTCTCTTCCATGTCACTCACTCCAAAAGACGTGGGACGCTGCTCGAGCTCATTAAGCCTCGATCATCAAAGAGTTGGGAACGCCGAAATCCGGATTCAAGTTCAGTATAGCTCGAACTCGCCTCCGGTACGGCGCCATCGCCTTCATCATTCGAACGCGGGAGCCGATTTTCTGTTCCCTGCCAGGCGTTGGCACTCACGGGCAGGGAGTGCTAATTTTTCTTTCATCCCTCTTGAATTGCAAAGCCGTCGAACCAAATCATTCTCGCACGGCTCGCGGCTCGCGCGCTGCGCACCCGCCCGGATTGGTCATCCGGTCCGGCTAGGGAACAACGTCATCATTGTTTGTCGATGGAGGAAGACATGTCGTTCCGACCGCTTCATGACCGCATTCTCGTCCGCCGGGTCGATTCAGAAGAAAAGACCAAGGGCGGCATCATCATTCCCGATACCGCCAAGGAGAAACCGCAGGAAGGCGAGGTCATCGCCGTCGGCCCCGGCGCACGCAACGACGCCGGCCAGATACAGGCGCTCGACGTCAAGGCCGGCGATCGCATCCTATTCGGCAAATGGTCCGGTACCGAGATCAAGATCAACGGCGAAGACCTGCTGATCATGAAGGAAAGCGACGTGATGGGCATCATCGAAGCCCAGGGCGAAAAGAAGCAGGCCGCATGAGATCCCTGCGGACATCAGTCAATGCAGGGCAGGAGCGCATCAGCTTTTCATGGAAACGCAGAACCGCTCCAAGCTTTTATTTCTGACGCAATTCCGAACGGAAAAACCGCTACGCACTTTTCCTGGAATTGCTCTGGCTGCCTATGAAGGAGTGAGGACATGGCTGCTAAAGAAATCAAATTCAGCACCGAAGCCCGCGAGAAGATGTTGCGTGGCGTCGACATCCTGGCCAACGCCGTGAAGGCGACCCTCGGCCCGAAGGGCCGCAACGTCGTGATCGACAAGTCGTTCGGCGCCCCGCGCATCACCAAGGACGGGGTTTCGGTCGCCAAGGAAATCGAACTCGAAGACAAGTTCGAGAATATGGGCGCCCAGATGGTCCGCGAAGTTGCTTCGAAGACCAGCGACATTGCCGGCGACGGCACCACCACCGCAACGGTGCTGGCCCAGGCGATCGTCAAGGAGGGCGCCAAGGCAGTTACCTCAGGGATGAACCCGATGGACCTGAAACGCGGCATCGATCTTGCGGTCGCCGCCATCGTCGCGGAACTGAAGGCCAATGCCCGCAAGATCTCAAACAATTCCGAAATCGCCCAGGTCGGCACGATCTCCGCCAATGGCGATGCCGAAATCGGCCGCTTTTTGGCGGAAGCCATGGAAAAGGTCGGCAATGATGGCGTCATCACCGTCGAAGAAGCCAAGACCGCCGAAACCGAACTCGAAGTTGTCGAAGGCATGCAGTTCGATCGCGGCTATCTCAGCCCCTACTTCGTGACTAATGCCGACAAGATGCGGGTGGAGTTCGAAGACCCTTATATCCTCATCCACGAGAAGAAGCTCTCGAACCTGCAGTCGATGCTGCCGGTTCTCGAAGCCGTCGTCCAGTCCAGCAAGCCGCTGCTCATCATCGCTGAAGATGTCGAAGGCGAAGCCCTGGCAACCCTCGTTGTCAACAAGCTGCGCGGTGGCCTCAAGATCGCTGCCGTCAAGGCGCCCGGCTTCGGCGACCGCCGCAAGGCCATGCTCGAAGACATCGCCATCCTGACCGCCGGCACCGTCATCTCCGAAGATCTCGGCATTAAGCTTGAATCCGTCACGCTCGACATGCTCGGCCGAGCCAAGAAGGTGTCGATCGAGAAGGAGAACACCACAATCGTCGACGGTTCGGGCGCCAAGTCCGACATCGAAGGTCGTGTGGCCCAGATCAAGGCCCAGATCGAAGAGACCACATCCGACTATGACCGAGAGAAGCTGCAGGAACGTCTTGCCAAGCTCGCGGGCGGCGTTGCCGTCATCCGCGTCGGCGGCTCGACGGAAGTCGAAGTGAAGGAGAAGAAGGATCGCGTCGACGACGCGCTTCATGCAACCCGCGCGGCGGTCGAGGAAGGCATTCTGCCGGGCGGCGGTGTGGCGCTGCTGCGCGCCGTCAAGGCGCTCGACGCCGTCAAGACCGCCAATGGTGACCAGCGCGTCGGTGTCGACATCGTTCGCCGCGCGGTCGAGGCGCCGGCTCGCCAGATCGCCGAAAACGCCGGGGCGGAAGGCTCGGTCATTGTCGGCAAGCTGCGCGAGAAAAGCGAGTTCTCCTACGGCTGGAACGCTCAGACGGGCGAATATGGCGACCTTTATGCACAGGGCGTCATCGATCCGGCCAAGGTGGTTCGCACCGCGCTGCAGGATGCGGCCTCCATCGCCGGCCTCCTCGTCACGACGGAAGCCATGATCGCCGAGAAGCCCAAGAAGGACGCGCCGCCGCCAATGCCCGCCGGCCCCGGCATGGACTTCTAAGGCGTTTGCCGGCCCGCCGGCCTCGCCGGGCGGGCCTCATCCGAGGGAATAGAGATGGTTCAAACGATCAAAAACCGATCGCAGGTGCCGCTGGACTCCCGCGATCTTGAAACCTGCCAGCGCGTCTTCGACAGGCTCAGCGCCGATTACGGGGTGGCAAGGGACAGCGACGAAGCCGAACGAATGGCGAGCATCGTCATCGAGCTCTACCGACAGGGCGTGCGCGACCCCGATCACCTGCAGTCGATGGTCGAGGCGGCCCGCGGCATCTTCGAAGCGAGCGAGCGCCCGCCTACTGCTCAGGGAATTTGACCATGGTGCCGCCGCCGGTCGCCTGGTCCGTCGGGAAGACCTCTATCCTGGCGACGTCGACGAAGACGGGAAGCCCGATGGCGTTGGAGATGATCGAGGCGATGTGGGAAGGCTGGATCGGACGGTAGCCGTCATAAAGCAGGGTCCGCGCCTGGTTGCCCGCTATTGCGGTTCGATAAAGCTCCGTCTGAACACGGCCCGGCACCACCTCGGTCACGCGAACCGAGGTCCCGAGCAGGTCGCAGCGCAGATTGTCGCAAAACAGGCTGAGCCCGGCCTTCGACGGGCCGTAGGCCGCCATGTTCGGATAGGGTGCCTGGCCGCCGCTCGAACCGATATAGATCAGGTGGCCGCGCTTTCGCTCGACCATAGCAGGCAGGAATGCGCGGGTCAGATGCATCGGCGCCTTGAGATTGATGTCGATCATGGCATCGATCTCGGACGGTTCGATCTCGCTGAATGTCGCCCGTGTCGAGAGAATGCCGGCATTGTTGACCAGGATGTCGACGTCTGTTCCGTGAAGCTGCTTGACGATTTCGGCGGTATCGCGCACATCGGCACGGACCGGCTTCGCCCCGCTTTCCCGCGCCAGTTCATCGAGCGCCTCTGCGTTTCGGCCAACGGCATAAACCATCAGCCCCATCTCGCGTAGTTTGCCGACGGTGGCGCGACCGATGCCGCTCGTCGCACCGGTGACAAGGGCAACCTGATAGGGCAGCGGCTCAGACATAGATATAGCCTCCGCTGACGACGACATTTTCGCCGGTGGCATAGGTGTTGCGGCTCGATGCCATCATGACGATCCACTCCGCCATTTCGACCGGCTCGGCCGCGCGGCCAAGCGCACTGGCCTTGGCCAGTTCCGGAAGGAATCCCAGCTCCTTGGCGCGATCCGTCGCAAAACCGGCAGGGGCGACGGAATTGACAAGGATCTGGTCCTTGGCGCATTCCTGGGCAAAGGATTTCGTCAGACTGACGACAGCCGCCTTGGTTGCGGCGTAATGCGCATTCTGGGGATGAGCTTTGAAAGCATCGACCGAGGTCACGTTGACGATCCGCCCGGTAACCGCAGGCGCGTTCACGTACTGGCGCATATGAAGAACGGCGGCCACCATCATATGATAGGTACCCTTCACGTTGATCGCATTTTCGAGGTCCCATTCCTCGTCGGTGATCTCGAGAATAGGGCGTCTCGGATAGATGGCGGCGCTGTTGACGAGCACGTGGATCCGACCGAGCTTGCCGGCGATCTCGTTGAACCCGCGATGAGCCGTTTCCGCCCGGGAAATGTCGGCAACCGCCGTTGCCACCTCGGCGCCGAGAGCGCGAAGCGCCGCGGCCGAGACGTCGAGCAGCTGCTCATTGCGATCGATGAGCCCAATCCTGGTCGCCCCATGCGAGATCATCAGCTTGGCCGTCGTCAATCCGAGCCCGGAAGCGCCGCCGACGATGATTGCGGTCTGGTTCTTCAAAGTTCCACCTCAGTATTTTCAGTTACGCCGCTAGTATTGTATGTTATCACTTATATGCCAACTTCGACAAAGCTCAAGTGCATTCTGAAGGTCTCGAAATGATTCCACGCCTCCGGCCGAACGGTTCAATCCCCCTTCCCGCTGTGGGATTCTTCCAGCGGCTCATCGAGGCAGGGTTCGATGGCGACATCGAAACCGGTGCGGCGAGCCGGACCGTTTTTTCGACCGACAATTCCATCTATCAGATCGAGCCGACCGGTATCCTCTTCCCCAAGGGCATCGAAGACCTGCAGATTACGGCGGCAGTGCTGTCGGAACCGGCCTTTCGCGGGATCACTGTCGCCCCGCGCGGCGGCGGAACCGGCACGAACGGTCAATCCCTCACGTCGGGCATCGTCGTCGACTGCTCGCGACATATGAATTCCATTCTTGAGATCGACCCGATCAGGAGAATTGCGCGGGTCCAGGCGGGTGTGGTCAAGGATCAGTTGAACCGGGCGCTGAAACCCTACGGCCTGTTTTTTGCGCCTGAACTCTCCACCTCCAATCGCGCCACCATCGGCGGCATGGTCTCCACCGATGCCTGCGGCCAGGGTTCATGCCTCTACGGCAAAACCAGCAACCATGTGCTGGGATTGCGCATCGTGCTTGCGAATGGGACCGACTGGTGGTCGCGCCCGCTCGATCCTGAGGTACTCGCGGAGATCGCCGGGCGACAGGACCGTGTCGGCGAAATCCACAGGACGGTCGACCGCATCGCGCGCGAAAAACACGACCGGATCGCCGAGATTTTTCCGAAACTCAACCGCTATATGACCGGTTACGACCTCGCTCACATCCGGCGGGACGACGGACGCTTCGACCTCAATGCCATCCTCTGCGGCTCGGAGGGAACGCTGGCGATGATCGCCGAAGCCGAACTCAACCTGCTGCCAATCCCCGCCCATGCGGCGTTGATCAACATTCGCTACGGGGACTTCAACACCGCATTGGAGGATGCCCGCACGCTTGTGGCACTCAAGGTCGCCTCGGTGGAAACGGTCGATGAGAAAGTTCTCGGGCTCGCCAGGGGCGACATCGTTTGGACGGGCATTGCCCGCTTTTTTCCCGACAATGCAGGCGGAACCACGAACGGCATCAATATCGCCGAAGTGCTCGCCGACGATGAGGCTGAACTCGAACGCAAACTGGCCGAGGTGACCGCCGCGCTTGCCACGGGCGCGAATGCCCGTCACCTGGGTTATACGATCGCGCGGGATCATGCCGATGTCGAGGCGATCTGGTCGATGCGCAAACGGGCGGTCGGCCTGCTCGGCAATGTGGACGGACCGGTCAGGCCTGTCGCCTTCGTCGAGGACACCGCCGTGCCGCCGGAAAACCTCGCGGCCTATATCCGCGAGTTCCGCGCATTGCTTGATGGCGCGGGCCTTTCCTACGGCATGTTCGGCCATGTCGATGCCGGCGTCCTGCACGTGCGGCCTGCCCTCGATCTCACCCGCGATGACCATGTCCGGCTAGTCCGGGAGGTCAGCGACGCCGTCGTGGCGCTGACGCGTAGATATGGCGGCGTGCTCTGGGGGGAGCACGGCAAGGGGGTACGTTCCGAATATGTGCCTGAATTCTTCGGCGACCTCTATCCCAGCCTGCAGGAGATCAAACGGGCTTTCGATCCGGAAAACCGTCTCAACCCCGGCAAGATCGCAACGCCTTCCGGCGGCCAAGCGCTGCTGAAGATCGACGAGGTTCCGCTGCGGGGAGACGTCGACCGCATCATTGGCAACGAGATCCGCGCAGCCTTCGACAACGCTGCCTATTGCAACGGCAACGGCGCATGTTTCGATTTCGACGAAACGAGTCCCATGTGCCCCTCCTACAAGGCGACACGCGACCGGCGTTTTTCGCCCAAGGGCCGCGCCGCTCTGATGCGGGAATGGCTGAGGCTGCTTGCCGAGAAAGGTATCGATGCTCGCCAGGAGGCAAAACGCTTGCGGCAGAGCGTTCCGCTCGCGAGCTTCGCGCTGCGTGTCTTCAACTCGCTGAACCCTCAAAATCGGGACGACTTTTCCCACGAGGTCCGCGCTTCGATGGACACCTGCCTGGCGTGCAAAGCCTGCGCGGGGCAATGTCCCGTGAAAGTCAGCGTCCCGGCCTTCCGCTCCAAATTCCTGGAGCTTTACTACGGACGCTACCTCCGCCCGCTGAAGGATCCGCTGGTAGCAGCCATCGAGACCACCCTGCCCCTGGTCCACCGGATACGACCTGCCTACAACCTGGTCGTCGGCACGCGAGCCGGCAGGATGATGATGCGCGTTGCCGGCCTGACGTCCCTGCCTCGCCTGCCGCGGATCTCTCTGGCGAAGGAAGCCGCCCGCCTTGGCGTGCCGCTTGCGACCCCTCGGCGGATCGAGGCCTTGTCGCCGCGTGAGAGGGAGCAGAGCGTCATCTTCGTCGCCGATGCGTTTACGGCCTATTTCGATCCTGAGGTCGCCCTTGCCGCAATCGGGCTTGCGCGGAAAATGGGGCTTTCGCCCTTCCTCGCCGCGTCCCACGTCAATGGCAAAGCCCTGCACGTTCATGGCTATCTCGGACGTTTCGAGGCTGCGGCCGGGCGGACCGCGCACTATCTTCAGCAGGTGGATGACGCGGGCATGGCGCTTGTCGGGCTCGATCCGTCGATGACGCTTGCGTTCCGCAGCGAATACAAAGGGATGTTGAAGGCGAACATTCTCCTTCCGCAGGAATGGCTGGCCGCCAACCTCGGCCGGCTTGCCGCTTCACCCTCCGCCGCCAAAGGCAGGAGCTTCCGGTTGATGGCCCATTGCACCGAACGCACCAATGCGCCGGCCTCCATCGCACAATGGAAAAAAGTGTTCGCGAACCTCGGCATCGACCTTCAGACAGCAGAAACGGGCTGTTGCGGAATGGCCGGCACCTTTGGCCACGAGGCCCGCAATCGACCGATCTCCGAGCGCCTCTATGCGATGAGCTGGAAGCCGGAGGTCGATGCCGCCGGCGACAACGACAGTCTCATGGCCACCGGATATTCATGCCGCTCGCAGGTGAAGGAAATCGACAACAAGCGCCTCCCGCACCCCTTTCAGGTCATCGATAAGATAATGTCTGAAAGAGCCGACATTCCGCAATCAGACGTGGCATGATATGTGATATGTGCTAAATTTGATCGTGAAAATCGGAGCAAACCAGTGTCAATCATCACGCAACGAGGCAATCTCGCGGAAATCGTCGTTGCGAAGCTGATGGAACGGATCGACTCCGGTCTTTATGCTCCCGGCGAGAAAATTCCGTCAAGTGCCCAGCTGTGCGAAGAGTTCGGCGTGTCCCGAACCGTCATTCGCGAGGCGCTCACCTCTCTCAAGGTTGGCGGACGTGTGACCGCGCGACAGGGTGCCGGCGTCTATGTGAGCGACAAGGACGCAAAGACCCTCAATTTCGAGATCAGCCGCATCGAGGATATTCGCTCCGCAATGCAGATCCTGGAATTGCGGCTCGGCGTTGAGATCCAATCCGTCGCCCTTGCCGCGTCAAGGCGCACGCCGGAGGCGCTGGCTGAAATTGCCCGCGCCTACGACAACCTCGAAAACCTGGTGACGGACGATGCCGAGGTCGAGGCACGCGCTGATTTCGAGTTTCACCTAGCGATTGCCCGCGCCACCCGCAATCCCCACTTCCCGAGTTTTCTGGAAGCGGTGATAGAGAGCATCAATTTCGACCTCGTGCTCAAGCATCGCCAATCGGCGCGCGGCTACAGCACCTACCTGAAGAAGATCAACAAGGAACATGCCGCAATCCTGGCCGCCATCACCCAGGGTGATGCCAAGGCTGCGAAGGCCGCGCTGATCGTCCATCTGGAGGAAAGCCTCCATCGTTATCGCACGATGCTCAATGAGCCGGCGAGTAGCGAAACGGAGGATTGATGCGTGAGCCCAAAGCACGGAGCGGTTTTGGGATAGCGACATCATAAGAACGCCGGCCGCCGTTGAGGTCCATCACCCGTGAGCGACCTCACTTTCCGCCTGTCTGCTGAGGCGCCGCCCGGGTGTCCCAGGCCGCGCCTCTTCTTGCGATCACTTTCCCTGGGCGATCGCCTGGTCGCGAATTTGCGTCAGGCTCATTTTCGGCGTCAGCGCTTCCGGGTCGATCCGGATTTCGATGAGACCCGGCTTGCCTGAAGTCTCGCAGCGTTCGAAGGCGCCGGCGAAGTCCTCGGTCTTTTCCACCGTCTCACCGTGGAGGCCATAGGATCGCGCCAGCGAGGCAAAGTCAGGGTTCGTCAGGCGGGTGCCGGAGACGCGGCCCGGATACTCACGCTCCTGGTGCATGCGGATCGTGCCATACATGCCGTTGTTGATGACCAGAAAGATGACGCGAGCGTCATACTGCATGGCGGTTGCGAGTTCCTGACCGTTCATCAGAAAACATCCGTCGCCGGCAAAGGCAACGACCGTGCGCGCGGGATCGGTGATCTTGGCGGCGATCGCCGCCGGCACGCCGTAGCCCATGGAACCATTTGTCGGTCCGAGCTGGGTGCGGAAGGTGCGATACTGATAGAAGCGATGCGCCCAGGCGGAATAATTGCCGGCGCCGGTGGTCAGAATGGCGTCCGGCTTGAGATGGCCGCGCAGCCATTCCATGATATCGCCCATCTGCACCGGACCGGGCACCTCAGGATGCGCGAGATTTTCGAGATAGTCGGCATGGGCCGTCCTGGTCCAGTCCTTCCACACCGGCGCAGCCCGCGGCTTCAGCTTTGCCGCCTGCGAGAGGAAACCCGCGACGCTGGCATTGATCGGCAATCGCGCGTGATAAACGCGCCCCAGCTCCTCCGCGCTCGGATGAATGTGAACGAGCAACTGCTTCGGGACCGGAATGTCGATCAGCGTATAGGCGCCAGTGGTCATCTCCCCGAGACGGGCGCCGATGGAGATCAGAAGGTCGCAATCCTTCACATGGCGGATCAGCTTCGGCCCTGCGGCAAGACCGAGGTCGCCGGCATAGTTTTCGTGCGTATTGTCGAACAGATCCTGGCAGCGGAAGGAAGCTGCGACAGGCAGGCAGAAGGCTTCCGAAAACGCCTTCAGGTCGGCAACGGCCTGCTGCGTCCAGCCGCCGCCGCCAACGACAACCATCGGGCGTTTCGCCTCGGAGAGAAGGCCGAGCAATTCCTCGAATTGCGGCGGGCCGGCAAAGCCCTCAACTCGCTTGTAGGGCGGGGTGTCGGCGACATCGACCATATCGGTCAGCATGTCTTCAGGAAGAGCGACGACCACCGGTCCCGGCCTGCCGTTGACAGCTCGGTGGAATGCCTGGCTGATGAGCTCGGGAATGCGGGCGGCATCCTCAATTTCGACTACCCACTTTGCCATTTGGCCGAACATGCGGCGATAATCGATCTCTTGGAACGCTTCGCGCTCCATCTGATCGCGCGCCACCTGCCCGATGAACAGGATCATCGGTGTCGAATCCTGGAAGGCGGTATGCACGCCCACGGACGCGTTCGTCGCGCCCGGCCCGCGGGTGACGAAGCAGATGCCGGGTTTGCCGGTCATCTTGCCGTAGGCTTCCGCCATGTAGGCGGCGCCGCCTTCCTGCCGGCAGACGATGAATTCGATGGCGTCTTCCACGTCGTGAAAGGCGTCGAGGGCAGCAAGATAGCTTTCGCCCGGCACGCCGAACACGCGCTCGACACCATGGATGCGCAAGGCATCGACGAGCGCCTGGCCGCCGCTGCGCTTGGATGTTTCGTTTTTCATCGGGAGCCCCTCTCCTATGCTTTAAATGACGGCGTCTTCAAGGAAGGGGCGGTCAGCTGCCACCCGCTCGTAGCCGAATGGCGAAAGATCAAGCGTCTTGAAGCCGCCATAGGCAATCAGTTCCGAGAGACCCCGTCCCATTGCCGGCGACTGCTGGAGACCGTGCCCCGAGAAGCCGTTTGCGAAGAGGAAATTGCTGACCTCAGTATGCGGTCCGAGGACGACATTGTGATCGAGGGTGCAATAGTCGTAGTGGCCGGCCCAGGAATTGACGACCTTGATCGCCTCAAAGGCCGGCACCCGGTTCGCCAGGATCGGCCAGATTTCCTCGTCGAATTCGTCATGCATGACGTCGAAATCGTTCGGATCTACCTCAGGGTCATGTTTGGGATAGGTGCCCATCAGATAGAACTTGCCCTCGGGCCGGAAGAAAACGCCGGTGGGGTCGATCGTCAGCCCCACCTTTCCTTCCAGGGGCGTTCGGCAATCGACGACGAACAGCGAGCGTCGGCGTGGCTCCACGGGGACGTCGAGCCCAGCCATCCCAGCGACTTTCTTGCCGTTGGTGCCTGAGGTGTTGACCATCGTGCCACAGGCAATCGTCTGGCCGCTCTTCGTCGACACGGAAACGATGCGGTCTCCCTCTCGGTTGATGGCGACGACTTCGTCTTCGATGTATTCGACGCCGAGCGAGCGCGCCTTCTTGCGAAAGCCCTGCAGCAGACCGACACTGTCGAACCAGCCCTCGCCCCGCTCGCCGGTGCTGCCGAGCGTCAATCCTTCGAGGTTCAGCCAGGGAAACCGGCGGCCGAGACCATCCGGATCGAGCAGCGTCACCTCCGCGCCGCACGAGACCTGGGTCTCGTGGTTGCGCCGGAGAACCTGATCGCCGCGATCGTCCTCGGCGAGGAACAGATAACCGGCCTCGTGAAAACCAATCTCGGGCGTGTCGTCGTCGACAATGACGTTTTCCTTGAAGTGGCGGATGAACTCCGTCCCGAACTGCGAGACTTTTACATTGATCGCATTCGAGAACTGATGGCGGATGGAGCTGGAAGACAGTGCCGTCGCCGATCGCTGATAGGTCCAGTCCTTCTCGATCACCAGGACCGATCCGTTGAAGTCGGGGTTGGTCGCCAGAAAATATGCCGTCGAACTGCCGACCACTGCACCGCCGACGATCACCACGTCATAGGACGACTTGGAAGCTTGCATAAGGGCGTCTCACTTCTTCTCGTCTTCATAGTGGCCGGCGGCGGCAAAGCTGCCGCCCTGGAAGCGCACCGCCGGATCGTTGGGATCGCCCTGTTTCGTATTCTCGAAAACCTTGTCCGCGTAATCGTCGGCGCTGTCTTCCGGCCTGTATCCGAGCGATGCCGCCGTGCGGTTGTCCCAGAACGCCCGGCTGTTGTTGGACATGCCATAGGCGACCATGAAGCCGACGCGTTCGGCCGACAGGCTCTTTTCGACGAGCTGGCGGCAATCGCGATAGGAAAGCCAGGTGATGAGATGGCGCCGGTCCGTCGGCTCGGGGAAAGACGAGCCGATACGCAGGCTCACGGTCTCGATCCCGAACTTGTCGAAATAGTAACGGCCGAGGTTTTCGACGAAGGTCTTCGACACTCCATAGAGACTATCAGGACGGGTCGGAACATCGCCGTCGATCGTCTCGGTGCGCTCGTAAAAGCCGATGGCGTGAACGGAGCTGGCATAGACGATGCGCTTGACGCCATGCTGCCGGGCCGCCTCATAGATGTTGTAGCTGCCGACGATGTTGGCGTTGAGGATGGTGTTCCAGGGGGCCTCCAGCCCTTGACCGCCCATATGAATGATGGCGTCGCAACCCTCCACGGCTTTCGAAACGGCGTCGAAGTCGGAAAGGTCGGCCGGGAAATTCTCCTCGTGCGGTTCGAGGTTCTCGCAGGGCTTGCGTGCAGACAGTCTGACGATCTTGCCAAGCCTTGTTCCTGACTTGCGCAGCTGGGTTCCCAGAGCGCCGGCCGCGCCGGTCAGAAGCGTGCGCTGATAATCGGTCATCGAATTTTCCATTTAGCGAAGTTTGGCCAGTGCATCGGCGGTGCGCTCGATGGCGATGGCAAGATTGTCACGCGATGTCGCGAAGGAAAGGCGAATATAGGGTTCGACACCGAAAGCGGCACCGGGGACGGTTGCGACCTTGCCCTCCCTCAGGAGATAGGAGGCCAGTTCCGTATCGTTGGAAATCCTGGCGCCGTCGGGCGCCGTCTTGCCGATATAGTGGGCGCATTTCGGAAAGAGGTAGAAGGCTCCTTCCGGAGCCCGCACATCAAGACCGGGTATCGCGCTGAAGCCCCTTGCGACCAGTTGACCGCGCGCCTTGTATTCGGCAACCGCCGTCGTGACGAAGTCCTGGGGACCGTTGAGCGCGGCGGCGGCGGCAAACTGGGTGATCGAGGACGGGCAAGTCGTGCTCTGGGACTGAAGCTTGTTCAGCGCCCTGGTCAGTTCGCGCGGACCGGCCGCATAGCCGAGCCGCCATCCTGTCATGGCATAGGCCTTGGATACGCCGTTGATGATGAGCGTGCGGTCCTTCAGCTCCGGACACGCGACGACGAACGACGTGAAGGGCACGTCGCCGCAGACGATATGTTCGTAGATCTCATCCGACATGATCGCCACGTGGGGATGCCGCGCCAGCACCGCACCAAGCGCCCTCAGTTCGTCCGCCGTATAGATCGCCCCCGTCGGATTGGACGGAGAATTGAACAGGAACCAACGCGTCTTCGGCGTGATGGCTGCGTCCAGCCGCTCGGCTGTGATCTTGAAGGCATCCTCGACACCGCAAGGCACGATCTTGGGAATGCCGCCATGCAGGACGACGATGTCGGTGTAGGAGACCCAGTAAGGCGCCGGCACGACCACCTCGTCGCCGGGCTCCAGGGTGGCCAGGAATGCATTGAAGAGGATCTGCTTGGCGCCGTTGCCGATGGAGATCTCGTCCATGACGTAGTCGAGGCCGCTCTCGCGTTTGAACTTGGCGACGATCGCTTGGCGCAGCTCCTGCAGTCCGTCCGGCGCGGTATAGCGGGTAAGCCCCTTGCGCATGGCCTCGATCGCCGCCTGAACGATATGATCAGGTGTGTCGAAATCAGGCTCGCCGAGCGACAGGTCGACGACATGCTCTCCTTTGGCCCGCATCGCCTTGGCGGCGACCGACACCGCCATGGACGGCGAGGATTTGATCGTCGCGACGCGTGTGCTTTCGAATGCAATCATATTCATGCCTTGCCTCCCTTAGTCCGGCTCCTGCCGTAGGCTTCAGCCTGTTCTTCGGTGATGTATCCATGCTTCAGGTCGTGCTCGATCGCCTCAGCCGGGCGATGTGCCGGATCGCCGTAACCGCCGCCGCCCGGAAGCGACAAAACCAGGCGCCGGCCTTCGGGCACGAATTGCAGCCCCTTGCCCTTGAGAACCGTACCGTCGTCGAGAGCAACTGCGCCGGCCGTGCCGTTCAGTCCGCCTTCGCGGCCGCGGGCGGGGTGGCCAAGCCTGTCGAACATGGCGGAGAAACGGAAGCTGAAGCCTTCGGCCGCTTCGATCTCGATCATCTGGCCGAGACCGCCGCGCTGGGCGCCGGCACCTCCCGACCCCTCGCGCAATTCCTTGCGCCAGATGATCACGGGGCCGACATTCTCCGTCGCCTCGATCGGCATGGTGTGCACGCCGCTCGGAAAGGCGGTGGCGTTCAAGCCATCGAGAACGGCGCGTGCGCCGGTGCCGCCGGAATTGAACATCAGGAGTTCTGCGCCCTTGCCGCCGATCTGATCGGAGACGGGGCGCACGCTCATATGCAGGTTCCAGAGTGCGCTGGCACCTTCCGCAGGCACCTGGCCTGGAAGCGCCTGATGCAGCGCGCCCAGCACGAGATCCGGGACAAAATGGCCGAGAACGTGGCGGACAGCGACCGGCGCCGGCCGCTTGGCATTGAGGATGCAACCTTCCGGCGCCACCACCTCGAAAGGTGCAAGCGAGGCAGCGTTATTTGGAATTTCCGGCGCCACGACGCATTTGATGCCGTAGCAGGCATAGGCCTTGGCATAGACGAGCGGCACATTGATGCCGAACTTGCTCATGCCTGAGGTGCCGTCGAAATCGACCACGATCCCCTCGGGGCCGATGCTCAGCTTGGCGGCGAGATGCACCGGCTCATCATAGCCGTCGAGATCGAGGCTGTAGTTCCAGGAGCCATGCGGCAGCTTCTTCAGCCGCTCCAGCGTTGCCTCGCGGCTGTGCTTGAGGATGAAGCCGCCGATCGTCGACAGATCAGGGAGATTGAATTCCGTCAGCATGTCGACGAGCCGGCGCTGGCCCGTTTCGTTGCAGGCGGCGAGCGCATAGAAGTCACCGACGACCTTATCGTTTTCGCGAACATTGTTTCGGACGATATGGATCAGCGTCCGGTTCAGCTCGCCGCGCTCGAAGAACTTCATGATCGGAATGAAGAGACCCTCTTCATAAACTTCGCGGGCATCCGGCCCGAAACCGCGGCCGCCGACATCGACGACATGCGCGGTCGAGGCGAAATAACCGACCAGCTTGCCGTGATGGAAGGAGGGCGTGACGACGGTGATGTCGTGCAAGTGGCCCGTTCCCTTCCAGGGATCATTGGTGATGTAGACGTCGCCTTCAAATATATTGTCCGGCCCGATGTCGCGAATGAAATGCGCGACGGATTCCGCCATGGCGTTGACGTGGCCGGGCGTGCCGGTCACCGCCTGCGCCAGCATACGGCCTTCCAGGTCGAAGACACCGGCCGACAGATCGCCCGCCTCGCGCACCGAGGTGGAGAAGGCCGTGCGGATCAGGGTCTGCGCCTGCTCCTCGACGACTGAGATCAGCCGGTTCCACATGACCTGCATATGGATATCGATCATGGATTGGTTCATGTGGCTATCCTCAGATCCGGGTTGCGAGAAGGCAGCCGTCGTGCTGAACGATGGCCTTGAAGGAGGAAGTGAGAACGGTTGAGGTCTCACGCTCGACTACGACGGCGGGGCCCTTGATCACGTCGCCGGACTTCAGGCCGGTGCGCTCGTGAATGCCGGCTTCGAGATAGGCGCCTTGGGAGGCCTCGAACAGGCGTCGGGTCTTGCCCGGCTGCACGATATTGCCTTCGGCGACGGAGGGAATGCGTTCGACCGGCGGCAGCGGCGAACTCGCCTTGACCGACCAGCTGACGATCTCGATATCGAGACCCTCGATGGCGCGGCCGAAGAAGCGCTCATATTCCTTTTCGAAAGAGGCCGCGATCGTCTCGGCGCTCGCAGGGTCGAAATTGTCGTCGGCAAGCGGGACCGGGATATCCCAGCCCTGCCCGGCATAGCGTATGAATAGCGTTCGTTCGATCACCGGGGCGCCGGTGTCGAGCCCGCCTTCGACAAAGCCGAGTGCTTCGGCCTTCATGGCTTGCAGGAGGCGGCTGGCCTCTAAATATTCGAACTTCGACAGGTTGAAGACGGCGCTGCGGACGGACTCATAGCCGAAGGGCGCCTTGAGGAAACCGATCGCGGAACCAACGCCGGCACCCGGCGGAACGAGGAAGGTCGAGATTCCCATCTTTTCGCAGAGGCGTGCGGCATGCAGCGGTCCTGCGCCACCGAAGGTGATCATGGTGAAATCGGAAATGTTCTTGCCGTTCTCGACGGTGTGAACGCGGCCGGCATTGGCCATGTTCTCGTCGACCATTTCGCACGTGCCGTAAGCGGAAGCCTCCGGGTCGAGGCCGATGACCGCGCCGATATCGTCGCTCATCGCCTGGCGGCTCGCCTCGACGGAAAGCGGGATCGCGCCGCCCGCGAAATTGGCGGGATCGAGCTTGCCGAGGATCAGGTCCGCATCGGTCACGGTGGGGTTCTTGCCGCCGCGCTGATAACAGGCTGGGCCCGGCTCGGAGGCTGCCGAATGCGGGCCGACGCGGATCTGGCGCATTGCGTCGACCGAAGCGATCGAACCGCCGCCTGCGCCGATTTCGACCATCTCGACGACGGGGATGGAAATCGGCATGCCGGATCCCTTGCGGAACCGATAGGTGCGCGCGACCTCGAAAGTCTTGGCCGTCTTCGGTACCTGATTTTCGATCAGGCAGATCTTGGCAGTCGTGCCGCCCATGTCGAAGGAAAGAACCGTATCGAGACCGTATTGACGAGCGATGTCGGCCGCGAAGATCGCGCCGCCCGCTGGACCGGATTCGACGAGGCGCACCGGAAATTCGGAGGCGCTCTCGACCGAGACGATCCCACCGCCGGAGTGGATCATGAAGACCGGGCAGCCGACGCCGATATCCTTCAGCGACACGACGAGACGGTCGAGATAGGATTTGATCGTCGGCTTGACGTAGGCATTGGCACAGACCGTGTTGAAGCGCTCGAATTCGCGCATCTGCGGAGAAACCTCCGACGAGATCGAAACGGAGAGGCCAGGAAGGCGCTTCAGGATCGCATCGCGGACGGCGATCTCGTGTGCGCCATTGGCATAGGCATGAATGAAGCCGATCGCGACACTTTCATAGCCGCCTGCCGCGACCTTCTCGACGACGGCGGCAACCGAAGCATTGTCCAGATCAAGCAGAACCTTGCCCGCTGCATCGATACGCTCACGGACGACGAAGCGGTCGGCGCGCGCGATGAGAGCCGGCGGCAGGGAAATATTGAGATCATATTGCTCGAAACGGTTCTCGGTGCGCATCTCGAGCACGTCGCGAAAACCTTCCGTCGTCACGAAGGCGGTCCTGGCGCCGCGCCGCTCGATCAGCGCGTTGGTGGCAAGCGTCGTCCCATGAATGAGGATGCCGATCTCTGAAAGAGCGATGCCCGCCATGTCGGCGACGGCCTTCACACCCTTGAGGATCGCCCTCTCCGGCGCCGTATAGTCCGTCAGGATCTTCGTCGAGTGAAGCGTCCCGTCGAGGTCGAGAGCGATATCCGTAAAGGTGCCGCCGATATCGACGCCCACCCGGCAGTTTCGTGGCGTGCTGCTCACCGTCTTGTTCCCCGCTTTCTTAACGTTCGAGGCCGCGCTTGCGCGATCATCGATCCTGCCATTCTTCACTGTTGCAAGCGATGCCGCAACATTTCCGCTTGACCGTCTTCGTATATGTCACTTATCATATAAGTGTCAATTAAGAAAAGGACCGGAAATCTCGAAATCCGCTCTTCCACGCAACTTCAGAGAAGAGAAATTACACAACAAAAATAATAGCTTCGCCTTTAATGCGAAGCATGAACGCGGGCTTAAACCGCGTCGAGAACGACTAAAAATCGATGAGCTTCAACCAGAGGGAAAACACATGAAATCCATATCGACACTTCTTAGCGCCACCGCCGTCGCCTCCGCCTTGCTGTTTTCCAACGCTTTGGCGGCCGACACGATCAAGATCGGCGTCGCCGGCCCCTTTACCGGCGCCAATGCGACCTTTGGCGAGCAGGTGTTCAGCGGCGTGTCCGCCTACGTCACCGACGTCAACGCGTCGGGCGGCATCAACGGCAAGAAGATTGAACTGGTGAAGGGTGACGACGCCTGCGAACCGAAGCAAGCCGTTGCCGTAGCCAATCGTTTCGTCGACCAGGACAAGGTCCAGGCGGTGATCGGGCATTTCTGCTCGTCCAACACGATCCCTGCTTCCGAAATCTACAATGATGCCGGCATCCTCGAAATGACGCCGTCCTCCACCAATCCGACCGTCACCGATCGCGGTTTCGACAATCTGTTTCGTGGCTGCGGCCGTGACGACCAGCAGGCCGTCGTCGCCGGCAGCTTCATTCTGGATACGCTGAAGCGGGACAAGATCGCCCTCATCCATGACAAGGACACCTACGGCCAGGGCCTGGTGGACGCCGTCAAGAAGACGATCGAAGCGCGCGGAATCAAGCCTGTAATGTACGAAGGCCTGACCCGTGGCGAACGTGACTTCAATGCGCTCGTCACCAAGATCAAGAGCTCCGGCGCCAATGCCGTCTACTTCGGCGGTCTCATTCCCGAAGGCGGTCCGCTGATCCGCCAGCTGAAGGAGCAGGGTGTCGACGTGGTCATCGTCAGCGGTGACGCTTTCGCCCAGACGGAACTGGTCGCGGCAGCCGGTGGCGCTAAGAATCTGAAGAACGTCTATTATTCGGCAACACCGGACCCGCTGGCGGATCCCTCCACGCAGGGCGTCCAGGATTCACTGAAGAAGGCCAACATCACGCCGGCAAACTACGTGCTCTATGGCTATGCCAATGCGCAGGCCGTCGTAGCCGCGCTGAAGGCCGGCGACGAACTGAAGGCCCAGGCCGACTATCTCCGCAGCAACACCGTCGATTCCGCCATCGGCAAGATCACGTGGGACGCCAAGGGCGACATCAAGGACTTCAAGTTCGTATTCTACAACTTCGACGACAAGGGAACCCCTGTCTTGGTGAAGTAAGGCATTTTGCCCAAGCCGGCCGGACCTAAAGCTTGTCGCGCAAAAGTGTGCAGCGGTTTTGCGGTAGCGACATGCGAAAAAATAAAGACCTAAAGCGCGATCAGAGACTCTGAAAGATCGCGACGCGCTTTAGGTTCGGCCGGCTTATCTATCCCCGAAAACCATAAGAGGGGTTCACCATGGACTTTTACATCCTGGTTCAACAATTGTTCAATGGCATCACGCTGGGGACGATCTACGGCCTGATCGCGGTCGGATACACCATGGTCTACGGCGTCATCCGGATGATCAACTTTGCCCATGGCGACGTCTATATGGTATCGGCCTATATCGCCGCCATCACGCTTGCCGTCCTTGGCTATTTCGGCGTTCAGTCAGTTCCCTTCGCCTTGATTTCAGTGCTGGTGATCAGCTGCGCAATCACGGCCGTCTATGGCTGGGTGATCGAGCGCGTCGCCTATCGGCCGCTTCGCGGCTCGACCAAGCTTGCTCCGCTGATATCGGCCATCGGCATCTCGCTGATGCTGCAGAGCTACGTCCAGATCGCCCAGGGCGCGCGCGACCAGGGTGTGCCGACGCTGATCCAGGGGGCGTTTCGCATCGGCAACGATACCCACTTCGCGCAGATCACCTATATGCAGACGGTGATCCTGTTCGCGTCGCTTATCGCCATGGGGGTACTGACCTATGTGATCAACTACACCAGAATCGGCCGCGAATGCCGCGCCACCCAGCAGAATATCCGGATCTCCGCGATACTCGGGGTCAATACCGACCGGATCATTTCGACGGTCTTCGTCATGGGTGCGGCCACTGCCGCCGTCGGCGGCACGCTCGTCACCTTCAACTACGGCTCTTTCAACTTCTTCATCGGCTTCGTCATGGGTATCAAGGCCTTTACGGCCGCGGTGCTCGGCGGGATCGGCTCGCTGCCCGGCGCCGTGCTCGGCGGCATCGTCCTCGGCCTGACCGAGGCGCTGTTCGCCGGCTATGTCAGCACCGACTACAAGGACGTCTTCGCTTTCGCATTGCTCATCACCCTCCTGTTTTTCCGACCCTATGGCCTGCTTGGCCGGCCGGAAATCCAGAAAGTCTGAGGAGGAGCAAGAACCATGGAATCCAACCGCCTTCGCGCACTCTTCAAGCAAGCGCTCCTCACTTTTACCGTCTCCCTTATCCTGTTCGGCCCGATCTCGGGGCTGGTGCTCGAGGGATTTTCGTTCACCAACAAACTGATGCGCGCGGTACTGCTGGCGGCCGTCGTCACGGCAGGACGTCTAGCGCTCTCGCTGTTCCAGATCAGCAGCCTCGGTCGAAAACTCACCCGGCGCATGGCCGGCAACGGCGGTGTGACCGTCATGACCGGCACGGAAAGGTCGCCGCTGCTGGTCCTTTCCCTGTTGTTTCTTGCCGGGCTGAGTCTGCCGTTTTTCGCGGACAAGTACTTCCTGGGTATCGCGATCCTCGCCCTGATATATTGCCTGCTCGGCCTGGGGCTTAACATCGTCGTCGGGCTTGCTGGCCTGCTCGACCTCGGCTACGTCGCCTTCTACGCCGTGGGCGCCTATCTCCTGGCGCTCGGATCGCAATATCTCGGCATCGGGTTCTGGGGCGCGCTCATCCTTGCCCCATTCCTGGCCGGCCTCTTCGGCATGATCCTCGCCTTTCCCGTTCTGAAGATGCATGGCGACTATCTTGCCATCGTGACACTCGGATTCGGCGAGATCATTCGTCTGGTGTTGAACAACTGGCTGGAATTCACCGGCGGGCCGAATGGCGCCCCGGTTCCGGCACCCACCTTCCTCGGCCTCGAATTCACCCGTACCGCCAAACAGGGTGGCGTTCCCATTCATGAATATCTGGGCATCGCCTACAGCGCGGACTACCGGTTCTGGTTTCTCTATTTCGTGCTGTTTCTTGTCGTCTGCTTCGTCATCTACGCCGTGGAGCGACTGCGCGTCATCCCTCTCGGCCGCATGTGGGAAGCGCTACGCGAAGACGAGATCGCCTGCCGTTCGCTCGGCGTCAATCACGTCTTCACAAAGCTCACGGCCTTCATGCTCGGCGCCTCCACGGGCGGCCTCGCCGGCGTCTTCTTCGCCGCACAACAGGGTTTCGTGAACCCGACCTCTTTCACCTTCTTCGAATCCGCGCTGATCCTCGCCATCGTCGTCCTTGGCGGCCTCGGATCGACGGCGGGCGTCATCTCGGCCGCACTCGTTCTCACCATTCTTCCGGAGCTTCTGCGTGAGTTCGCCGAATACCGCGTTCTGGTCTTCGGTATCCTGATGGTGGTGATGATGATCTGGAAGCCGCGCGGCCTGGTCCGCATCAAGCGCCCGGCATTCTTTCCGAGCTCGATGAAAGAAGGCATCGGCACCGAACTGTCCTTTGAGGGCAAGGCGGAGGCGGGACGATGAACGGACCCATCCTCGAAGTACAGAATGTCACCATGCGTTTCGGCGGCATCGTCGCCAACCGGGACGTCAGCTTCTCGGTCGAGCGCGGCGCGGTCACCGCCCTGATCGGTCCCAACGGCGCCGGCAAGACGACGATGTTCAACTGCATCACCGGATTCTATCGCTCCAGCGAAGGCCGCATCATGCTGAACGGACGCGATGGTCCGACGGATATCGGCCAGTTGGTGACCAAACCGATGACCGGCGGCTCGCATCTCGTGACGCGCGCCGGGATTGCCAGGACGTTCCAGAACATCCGCCTGTTCAAGGAAATGTCGGTCATCGAGAACCTTCTGATCGCCCAACACCTCGCCACCCGCAACAACATCCTCAGTGGCGTTTTCCGGACCCGGGCGTTCCGCAAGGCCGAGGCAGAGGCTGTCGACCGGGCCTATCACTGGCTGGGGCAGATGAAGCTTGCAGAAGACGCCAACCGCCTGGCCGGCGAACTGCCTTACGGCCGGCAGCGCCGCGTCGAGATCGCCCGCGCCATGTGCACGGGCCCGAGCCTCATATGCCTCGACGAACCGGCTGCCGGCCTCAACCCTTCCGAAACGCTGGATCTGGCCGAGGTCATCCAACGGCTTTGTGCCGATCACAAGCAGACGGTTCTCGTCATCGAGCACGACATGGGTCTCGTCATGCGCATTTCGAACCACATCGTCGTGCTCGATCATGGCGAGGTGATCTCCGACGGCACGCCGCAGCATGTCGCCAACGATCCGGCCGTCGTGGCCGCTTATCTCGGTGTCAGCGAAGAAGAGGTACCAGCATGAGTCAGTCGTCCGACACCCAGGTACCGCTTCTCGAATTCGCCGGCGTTCATGCCCATTACGGCCCGGTGGAAGCGCTGAAGGCGGTGAACGTCCATATCTCAGCCGGTGAGATCGTCAGCCTGATCGGCGCAAACGGCGCCGGCAAGTCCACGCTGCTTTCTTCTATCTTCGGGGCGCCGCGCGCCTCATCGGGCAAGATCCTGCATCGTGGCGAAGACATCTCGCAGATGCCGACCAGCAGGATTTCCAGGCGCGGCATAGCACTCGTCCCGGAAGGCCGGCAGATTTACCAGGAGATGTCGGTCGAAGAGAATATGATGATGGGCACGACACCGATCGGCATGACCCACTTCGAAGAAGACCGGAACACCATGTTCGAGCTCTTCCCGCGCCTCAAGGAGCGCCGAAATCAGACCGCCGGCACCATGTCGGGCGGCGAACAGCAGATGCTCGCCATCGCCCGCGCCATGATGGCGCGGCCGGAACTGATCCTGTTCGACGAACCGTCGCTCGGCTTAGCGCCGCTCATCGTCAAGCGCGTTTTCGAAGTTTTGCGGGAGATTGCTGCGATGGGCAAAACGATATTTCTCGTCGAGCAAAACGCCAACCATGCACTGAAGCTTTCGCAGCGGGCCTATGTCATGGTCAACGGCCGCATTCATCTCTCCGGCGACAGCGCCGCCCTGCTCGATAACCAAGACGTCCGCAAGGCCTACCTCGGACTGCACTGAACAAGGGGCTTCCAGCCGGCATAGTCAATTTGCCGATCGCCAGCGTCGACTTCCACGTGCCGCTCGGCGGCCGCAAGGGATCGTTCTTTCGGTCCGCGCGAACAGGGCCGAGCGGTGCAGCAAACCGGCGTCACGGATCATCCATAGGACGGGGTCAGCGCGGATGCCGTCCGGAGGATTTACCCCGAAGAACGGTCATCTGCTCCTGCTGCACTTCATTTTCGTCGTTCAGAACGGCTTGCCAAAGCCGGTTGCCGAGCCGAAGCGACACCCGTTTCGTCCCCTCGTGTTCAGCAGTACCTATTTCCACGGAGCTGACGACGGAGCCATGGCGCATGTGGCGGCGAAGATCGGCCAGCGACAATCCGAACCGTTTCGCGAGCTCCGATGATTCCAGGATAAAATCGCCATTTGAATCGCGCTCGATCAGCACCGACTTTTTCTCCAGCTACGTTCCACGCTCACCGCTCAGGCCACCGCCGGAATCGCATTGTCCTCCTTTGGCAGCAGTCGCGCCACTGCGCTCAGGAGATCCGTCTGCGATATCAGGCCAAGGATCCGGTAGTCGTCGTCGACGATGATGACGGCATGCGTGCGACCGTCCGTCAGAACAGGCAACAGCGACAGAGCAGAATCCGAAGGTCTGGCCACCGCCGGCCTCGAGATCGCGTGCGCGATGGTCTCGGTGCTCATGGACAATTCCCGCAAGCCGACGGCGCCGACGAGGCGGCCCTCCGGATCCTTCACCGGCAAGGTGCGGATATTGTGCTTCAAGAGAAGATGCCGTGCAGCATCCGGTTCCGAGGCTTCGCCAATGGCGATCACGTCACGCGACATGATATCGGCACAGCTGATCTTGCCGTTTGAGCGGATGACCGCTTGCAGCTCGACCTGCTGCAACAGCCGGCCGAGGTCTGCCCGATCGATATCGAAGGTTTCGTCGAGCGCTTCGAGGGCCGCATCGACATCCTCTTCGCGGAAACCCACCCGCACGGCAGATGGCAGGTCCACTGTCTGATGGGTGTTCTCCGCGGGTTTCGGAACGACGTGCGGATAATTCCGCTTGGAAAGCTTGTGGAACAACAGGCCAAGGCCGACGAGGATGCAGGAGTTCAAAGCGACGGGCACGAAGGGAAAAAGAAATCCCCAGCCGGCAACGACAGGGCCGCCGAGCACGGCGGTCAGTGCGGCGGCTCCTCCCGGTGGATGCAGGCAGCGCGTGAACGACATCGCGCCGATGGCAAGCGAAACGCCGACGCCTGTCGCGATGATCGGATCGCGAATGAAATAGGCGGCAATGATCCCCATCAGGGCGGAAATCGTATTGCCGCCGATGATCGACCAAGGCTGCGCAAGCGGACTTGCCGGCACCGCGAAAAGAAGCACCGCGGACGCCCCCATCGGCGCGACGATCAGGGGAAGATGCGGCCCCTGGCCGAACAGATAGCCGCTGATGACGCCGGTGAGACCAATGGCCAGCAAAGCGCCGAGACATCCAATCAATCGCTCTCGTAAGGTCGCACCGGCCAGAATAGGTGAAAACAAACGGAAGCGGCGGAAGCGGCTCGGTCCCACCTTCGGGGAAACGGGATACTGCATGACAAGACCAATTTTAAGCGAGGATTATCTGGCGGCGAAGGAGGAAGACGTTCAGGTTAGTTTGTTGCCAGCCTGATATCTCTGCCCCTTGTCGCGCTGAGGACTTCGTGGAATGCGTTGAACGCGCTTGGGCGATCATTCCTGCGGTAGACGAGCAGCGTCTCGACAGGCCCGAGCTGATGGGTCTGGAGAGGCGTCGGCCAGTGCATGAGATCGAGGACGGATCGCGGCATGACGCCGGCCGTATTGCCGGTCGCAACGCTTGCCAGGATCGCGTGGTAGGAGCCGAGTTCGCTCGTCGGCAGGGCGCTCGATTTGCGCGCCCAGTTTTCGGCGATCCGGCGATAGGTGCAGCCGGGTTCCAAAGCGGCGAGTGATCCGACACGCAGGTCTGCGGCTGACTTGATCGAGGGATGCCCGGACGGCAACACGATCAACAGGTCTTCGACGAAGACCGGCTCCATCTCCAGCGCCTTGAGTTCGGCATCGAAGCTCGCGTCTTCCTCGCGCATCGTCTTCGGTGGACGGGCAATCAGCGCGCAATCCAGTGCATCAGAGAGAACGTCGCGGATCAGATCGCGGGACGCCCCCATCGTCAGATGAAGCGACACCTCCGGCCACATCTGATTGAATTGCGTCAGCGCCGCCGGCAGCCTGCTTGCCGCCGTGCTCTCCATGGTGCCGACCCGCAATGTCCCGGATGGGGCCAGAGGCCGCACGGCCTGGCGCGCTTCGAGCGCAAGCGCCATAAGCCGGTTGGCATAGGCGAGAAACGTCCCGCCCTCGCGCGTCAACGTCATCTTCTTGCCGTCACGGCTGAAGAGCGAAACGCCGAGGTCCTCCTCCAATTGCTGGACGCGCGTCGTCACATTCGACGGCGCCCGCCCTACGGCCTTGGCAGCCTTGGTAACGCTGCGGTCGCTGGCAACGGCGAGGAATATCTCGATCGATGAAAGGTCCAATGAAAGGATCTCGTTTGCGGAATTAAGACGATAGATAATTCTCTATATAAAAATCATTGCGTGAGCTCAAGCCGGTTTCGGCATCGGACGAAAAACATGAGCCCAAGCAGACGAGCGATTGCCGAAAAAAGGGTCGCGACGCCGAGGAAATAGCCATGCAAGCCGCGACGTTGCCTCTGTCGGACGACGTTTTGAGGGTTTGAGGCTGGCATGAGGATTGCATGCTTAGGGCTATCTGCGGATCGATCGGCGACGACCCTATGTTGCAACTTGTCTTGACCTGTCTTCTTCTGAGCGTCGCTTCAGGCTTGAGCATGCGGCGTTTTCTTCTGCCGTATTTCCCAGGCGGCGATCTCGCCGAGAAATCTGCCCCTGTGACAATCGTCGCAAGCGCCGTCTTTCTGGGGGCAATCGCTTTCACCGTCTCCGATCAAGATCTCTGGGCAAAAACCGTCATCCTGATGCTCGGCCTTTCGCTGGCAGCCATGTTTGACGATGCGAGACCCAGGCTGACGATCGCCCTCTCCGCCATCAGTCTGGCAGCCTACCTCGGGCTGCGTTCGATCGGCTGAGCATCCAACCATCACGCAAACAGATCAGTGGCGATTGAACACCGCAACTTATCGCCGGTGTCGAAGCCCAATCGAGGCGACTACATCCACCGACGAAATCATTCGTCAACAGAGCCACATCTCACAACCTGAAACATCTCCCGACGGGGGAAGAGGAAGAGTTCGCGCAATACGAGAAAATGATCTCTATTGAAGAATATTCTTCCGCTGCTATTCTGTATTATAGAACATTCGCCGCAGCACGCTGGGATCGCAGCAAGCAGAAATCGGACCTCTCGCGATCGGTGTCTCTCGACTCCAGGAAATCGAGACCATCGATCCCGGGACCTGATCGTGACCGATGCCGAAATCCGGTTTCGTAACGACAGCGGCTCCCGTGCCGCACGGATGTTCCACTTGCGCTGACGATGCGGAGGCGAGTGGCGATCATGGACAGCGACCCGGCAGGAAAAATCTGGTCGGAATGGTATGCGTGGCATCCTGTCTTGCCGATCGATGACTCAGTGTTCTGGCTCGAGACCGTATACCGACGGGAAAGCCCGGAAGGTCTCTGGCAATATCGTTCGTTCCGGCCCGAATTTGAACGCCGGCAGGCTCTGATCGACATGCCGGTCTGTCCGGGCGCTTAAAACCCGACAACCATCGCCAGCTAGGCTTGCGTCAACCGAGTGCCTGGCTGACGAGTGCATAGGTCCTCGGCTCATGTGCCGGCTGATGCACCGGAACCGGAAGCCAAGGGCCGCCGAGCGACATGGTCGTTACGATGTCGTAAACGGGAAGACCGCAGCGGGAGAGGAAATCGGAAAAGGTCCCGCCCTGCTCGCGTGTGTCGAGGCGCAGGAACGCTCCTGTATGCTCGGCCGCATGCGGGCGGACGACAGCGATCGCGTCCGCGTCACTGCGCGCCACAATAGGACCGATGACATGGCCACGCCCGAACCGCCGGCAAAGCGAGAAAGCCTCGATCCTGCCGGCGCGGGTCAGCACGATGCCCTTGGAATATGCCATCAGCCGGCCCAGCAGTAGCTTGCGATCGGTGCCGAAGGCCACGCAGTCCAATTCGGCGATCGCTTCCAGATCGCCAGCCTCCACTGCCCGTATTGCAGCACCGGACGGCAGCTCCACATCCGGCGGCGAGATCGCTTCGCCCTGGCATTGAAAGACGAGCGCCTCGCGAACAAAGTTCAGGGAACGATAGAGACGTCGCGCTGCGCGCGTCGCATTCAGCCCGAGGTTCCGCCCGGCGACCTGCTCCAGCGCGTGGCCCATGAGCCATTGCCCGGCGCCATTGGTTTGAAGACGCGGCGAGGTGATGACCATACCGATCGTAGCAAATTGGGTATCGTAGGGAAACCACATCGCAGAGCCCAGGATGCGGCCGATTTCATCGATCGCCACGATACCCTGGCCGAATTCCCGCAAGAACTGCCAGTCTTCGCCACGATGCGGCCAGGCGACGGTCATCGACAGCGCATGCAACTTGTCGAGGGCAACGCTGTCGATCCCGGCAATGTGCGTCTCGAAACTATCGACGAACCTGGATTCGGATGTCAGTTCACTCACTCCCACCCCCTGCCGCATTTTTCTGGCCAAGCCGGCGCCCGGAAACTTCTCTGTCCAGACTAGAACAGATCGTTCGATACAATTCACTGGTGAGGCCGGCGCAAACACAACAATCGACCAAATCCGCTGCGCTTTCGGCAAATAAAGCCTGGACCGTCCTCTAAAGTCATTGACCAGGCCCGACCGACCGCAGTCGCCGTTCACCGTGAGAACCTGGAATGTCGCCTCCCGTCAGCCCAGTTGCAAGCACCTCGAAGATCCCCGCACTGTGAGGAATCCCATGCAGGCAATTGAAATTCTCGAAAGGCTCGTTGGCTTCCCCTCCGTCGTCGGCACGCCGAACGGCGAGATCGTGGCGTGGATCCGGCACTATCTGCAAAGCCACGGCGCTGTCGTCACGGAGCTTCCCGGCCCGGAGGGCGACCGGTCGAACCTTTTCGCCACGATCGGCCCGAAGGAAACGCCGGGCTATATCCTCTCCGGCCATATGGACGTGGTCCCCGCCGCCGAAATCGGCTGGACCACCAATCCGTTCCGCCTGCGCGCCGAAGCGGACCGCCTCTACGGTCGCGGCGCCACCGACATGAAGGGCTTCCTGGCCGTCGTTCTCGCGGCCGTCCCGGCGCTTGCTGCCATGCCACTTCGCCAGCCCGTCCACCTTGCCTTTTCCTATGACGAGGAGGCCGGCTGCCGCGGCGTGCCGCACATGATCGCCCGCCTGCCGGAGCTCTGTGCAGCCCCGCTTGGCGCGATCATCGGCGAGCCGAGCGGCATGCGGGCGATCCGCGCCCACAAAGGCAAGGCCGCCGCCCGGCTGACGGTCAGGGGCCGGTCCGGCCATTCCTCGCGTCCGGACCAGGGACTGAACGCAATCCATGCCATCACCGATATACTGGCTCGAGCTCGCGACGAAGCCGAACGGCTCGCCTCCGGCCCGCTCGAGCATGTTTTCGAACCGCCCTACTCCTCCCTTCAGGTCGGCACGCTGAAGGGCGGCCAGGCGGTCAACATCATTCCTGACAGTTGCGAGGCAGAGTTCGAAGCGCGGGCCATTTTCGGCGTCGATCCCGCAACGTTGCTGGCGCCGCTCCGAGCATCGGCCGAGGCGCTGTCGCCGCTCGGCTTCCAGGTGGAATGGCGCGAACTCAGCGCCTATCCGGCGCTTTCGCTTGCCGCCGATGCGCCGCTTGCAGCGCTGCTTGGCGAACTGACCGGCATCGAGCCGCTCGCCGCCGTCAGCTACGGCACGGAGGCCGGCCTTTTCCAGCGCGCAGGCATCGATGCGATCATCTGCGGCCCCGGCGACATCGGCCGCGCCCACAAGCCGGACGAATTCATCGTCACCGGCGAACTGCTCGCCTGCCAGGCGATGGTCGAGGCGCTTGGTCGCCGCTGCGCCTGATGACATCGAGATCAAGGAGCCGACGCAATGACCTTTCTCTTCAATTCCGATGCGAAGCGCGGCGCCATCTTCGCCGAAGCCTTCGCGCGCGAACTGCCCGACATTGCCTTCTCCATGGATCCCAAGTCGGTCGACGCGGACGCCGTGCGCTACCTGATCACCTGGACGGTGCCGGATGATCTCGCGTGCTATCGCAATCTCGAAATCCTCTTTTCGATCGGCGCCGGCTTCGACCAGTTCCGCATCGATGCCGTGCCGGCATCGGTCAAAGTCGTGCGCATGGTCGAGGACGGCATCATCAGGATGATGCAGGAATATGTGACGCTGGCCGTACTTGCGCTCCATCGCGACCTGCCGACCTATCTCGACCAGCAGCGGCGTCGAGCCTGGCAGACGATCGCGCCGGTACAGGCCTCCGAACGCCGCATCAGCGTGCTCGGGCTCGGCATGCTTGGAAGCGCAGTGCTCGAACGTCTGCGGCCCTTCGGCTTTCCGCTTTCAGGCTGGAGCCGCAGCTCGCGCGAAATCGACGGCATCCGATGCCTGAGCGGCCGCGACGGCCTCGATACTCTGCTTGCAACCACCGACATTCTCGTCTGCCTGCTGCCGCTGACCGATGAGACGCGCGGCTTCCTGAATGCCGAGCTCTTCGCCGGATTGCCGGCCGGCGCTGCCCTCGTCCATGTCGGCCGCGGCGCTCAGCTCGACCATCAGGCGCTCGTCGACGCGCTCGACGCCGGGCATCTCTCCGGCGCCGTCGTAGACGTCACCGAGCCGGAACCGCTGCCTGAGGACCACGCCTTCTGGAACCATCCGAAGATCCTGCTGACGCCGCACATTGCGAGCGTCACCCAAGCTGAAACCGCCGCGGCGGCCGTGATCGGCAACATCAAGCGGCACCAGGCGGGTCTCGATCCGATTGGATTGATCGATCGCAGCCGCGGCTACTGAGCTCTCAACCTAGGAAAGCAAAATCATGTCCCTCCTCAAGACGATCGACACCAACCCGACCTTCGGGCCGCGCGAGTCCGGCCCACTCCCCGAACGGCTGATCTCGGGCAATCCTGCCTTCAAGACCTGGGCGCAGGATGTCGCCCGCGGCGAGACGGTTCATAGCGGCGTGTGGGAGGCGACACCCGGCGAGACGCGCTCGATCAAGGGTGAGACGTTCGAGTTCTGCCACATCCTTTCCGGTCTGATCGAGATCACGCCTGAAGGCGGCGAACCGGTGGTCTACAAGGCCGGCGACAGCTTCGTCATGAAGCCGGGCTTCGTTGGCGTCTGGAAGACGATCGAGACAGTGCGCAAGATCTACGTCACCGTGTCGTGATGCCGACGCCGTAGATTTGACTGCCGCAGCGGCGAAAACGCAATTTTTCGCCGCTGCGGCATCGCCGGTCGATGCATGCTGCTCGCTTTCCCCAGTTAGGCTTGCCTCAGCCCCATCCCGAGGACATGCGATGACACTCAGCTTCGATCCGAACACGATATCCCTGCCCGTTGGACATTTCATCGGCGGGCGGCTGGTTCCGGCCGAGGCCGTCATCGACATGCATCGCCCATCCGACGGCAAGGCTTATGCCGGCTGTCCGCTGGCCGACGAAGCCCTTGTCGATCACGCCGTCGAAACCGCCAGGGCCGCATTGAAGACGAGCAATTGGGGCGGCATGCGGCCGCGCGAGCGCACCGTGGCGCTGCAGCGCTGGGCGGACCTGATCGAAGCCGAGGCGGAGACCCTCGCCAGGCTCGAGGCGCTCTCCTCGACACGGCCCATCGGTCATCTCGTCGCCGGCGACATCGCCGTCACCGCAGAACAGATCCGCTTCTTTGCCGAGTTCGCCGACAAGGAAGGCGGCGACCTCGTCCCGACCGACGATGCGAACTTCGGCATGATCATGACGGAACCCTATGGCGTCGTCGGCGCCATAACACCCTGGAATTTCCCCTTGTCCATGGCCGCCTGGAAGCTCGGTCCGGCGCTGGCGGCAGGCAATGCGGTGGTGTTGAAGCCGTCGGAAATGACGCCGTTTTCGACGCTCTATCTCGCCGAACTTTCGGTGCGCGCCGGCCTGCCGGCCGGGCTCGTCAACATCGTGCTCGGCGACGGCCCGACCACCGGAAATGCCATTACCGGACATTCCGGCATCTCCAAGGTCAGCTTCACCGGCTCGACTGCGGCCGGCTCGGCAATCATGACCAACATCGCCCGCACCGGCGTCAAGCCGATGACCCTGGAACTCGGCGGCAAAAGCCCGCAACTGGTCTTCGCCGATGCCGATCTCGCGCTTGCAGCCGGCGCAATCGCCGGCAGCATTCTCTCCAACGCCGGTCAGGCCTGCGTTTGCGGATCCCGCCTGATCGTCGAGGCGAAGGTGGCGGACGCGCTCGCAGCCGCACTTATCGAGAGGCTGGCGGCCATCCGCCCCGGCCCGACCTGGGATGAAGCGACCGATTATTCGCCCGTCATCTCCGAACGACAGATCGCCCGCATGGACGGCATTATCCGCGCCGCCATCGACGGCGGCGCCGAGTGCCTCACCGGCGGCCGCCGCCTCGACCGCGAGGGCTATTTCTACGCACCGACCTTGATTTCCGGCGTGGCGGCAACGTCGCCGGCAGTTCTCGAGGAAATCTTCGGACCGGTGCTGACCATTCAGACCTTCGAGGATGAGGAAGAGGCGCTGGGGCTCGCCGACCATCCGGCCTACGGGCTTGCCGCCGGCCTCTTCACTCGCGATCTCTCGCGTGCCATCCGCGTGACCCGCCGCCTTCAGGCCGGCACCGTCTGGGTCAACCGCTACGGCCGCTCGCGCGACCATATCCTGCCGACCGGCGGCTACAAGCAGTCCGGCATCGGTAAGGATCTCGGCCGCGAAGCCTATCTCGCCAACCGCAAGAGCAAGAGCGTGCTCATCAGCCTGTGAGGACCTGCGATGAAAACCTACAAGATCGCCCTTCTGCCCGGAGACGGCATCGGCCGCGACGTGACGGCGGCAGCCTGGGCCGTGCTCGAAAAGGCAGCTAGCCTGAACGGATTTTCTCTAGAGGCAACCAGCTATCCCTGGTCCTGCGACTACTATCTGGAGAACGGCAGCATGATGCCCGCCGATGGCATCGAAACGCTCAGATCCTTCGATGCCATCCTGCTCGGCGCCGTCGGCTGGCCTCGCAAAGTGCCGGATTCCGTGTCGCTGCACGGACTTCTGCTGCCGATCCGCAAGGCTTTCGTGCAATATGCCAATATCCGCCCGCACCGGCTGCTGCCGGGTGTACAAGGGCCGTTAAGGGCTGACGGCTTCGACATCCTCTGCATTCGGGAAAATACCGAGGGCGAATATTCCGGTGCCGGTGGCCGCGTCCACCAGGGCACCGACAATGAAGTGGCTGTGGAGACCTCGATTTTCACCCGCAAAGGGGTCGAGCGCATCCTGCGTTTCGGCTTTGAGCAAGCACGTGCGCGCAGCGGCAAGCTTGCCTCGGTGACGAAGTCCAACGCGCAGAAATATTCGATGGTCTTCTGGGACGAGATCACCCAGAGGCTTTCCGCCGAATATCCTGATGTCGAGGTGACCAGCTACCATATCGACGCCATGGCCGCCCGCATAGTCATGGCGCCTGATAGTCTCGACGTCGTGGTCGCCTCCAACCTGTTCGGCGATATTCTGACCGACCTCGGCGCCGCCATCCAGGGCGGGCTCGGCTTTGCAGCCTCCGCCAATATCAATCCCGATCGCTCAGCGCCATCGATGTTCGAACCGGTCCACGGCTCCGCGCCCGATATCGCTCATCTCGGCATCGCCAATCCGATCGCCGCCATCTGGTCGGGCGCGATGATGCTGGAGCATTTGGGAGAACAGGCTGCCGCCGCAAGGGTGATGGCCGCCATCGAGGCGACGACGGCACGCGGCATCGGCGCAATTCCCGGCAAGGACAAGACCGACGCGATCACGGCATCGGTGCTTTCGGCACTTGGCTGATCAATGGAGAACAGAATGAACGGATTAAGGGATAGCAGCCTGCTTCGCGAGCTGGGGCTGATCGACGGAGAATGGCGCGGGGCTGAAGCCGGGCGCACGATCGAGGTGATCGACCCGGCGACGCAGCATGTGCTGGGCACGGTGCCCGACATGGACGGAGCCGATACGAGGGCGGCGATCGCCGCGGCGGAAAAGGCCTTCGGTCCATGGCGCGCAAAGACCAATGCCGAGCGCGGCGCACTGCTGGAAGCCTGGCATGATCTGATGCTCGACAATATCGAGGACCTGGCGCTGATCCTCACCCGGGAGCAGGGCAAGCCGCTGACGGAAGCGCGCGGCGAAATCCGCTACGGCGCCTCGTTCATCAAATGGTTCTCCGAGGAGGCGCGCCGCATCGGCGGGACGACCATTCCCTCGCCGACGACGGACCGGCGGATCGTCGTTCTGAAGGAGCCTGTCGGCGTGTCGGCGATCATCACGCCGTGGAATTTTCCGAATGCGATGATCACCCGCAAGGTCGGGCCGGCGCTCGCCGCAGGCTGCACGGTCGTCATCAAGCCATCGGACCTGACCCCCTATTCGGCGTTGGCGCTCGGCGTATTGTCGGAGCGCGCCGGCATCCCGAAGGGCGTGATCAATATCGTCACCGGCATGCCGGCCGGCATCGGCGACGAACTGATGGCGAACCAAACCGTCCGCAAGATCTCTTTCACCGGCTCGACCCGCGTCGGCTCCCTGCTGATGCGCGGCGCGGCCGACAGCGTCAAGCGGCTCAGCCTCGAACTCGGTGGCAACGCGCCCTTCATCGTCTTCGACGACGCCGATCTCGATCTTGCCGTGGAAGGCGCAATCGCATCGAAATTCCGCAATGGCGGGCAGACCTGCGTTTGCGCCAACCGCCTTCTCGTCCAGTCCGGCGTCTACGAGGCCTTTGCCGCCAAACTTTCCGCACGCGTATCGGCCATGAAGGTCGGGGCCGGTACGGATGCCGGCACGGATATCGGGCCGATGATCAACAAGGCGGCGATCGAGAAGATCAAGCGTCACGTCGACGATGCGGTGGAAAAGGGAGCGAGGATCCTCGCCACCGCGGGTTCCGTGCCTGAAGGCGATCAATATGCGGTGCCGATGGTGCTCGGCGGCGCCACGACCGAGATGCAGCTTGCCAGCGAAGAGACCTTCGGACCCGTTGCCCCGCTTTTCCGTTTCGACAACGAGGAAGAGGCGATCCGTATCGCCAACGCCACGCCCTTCGGACTTGCGGCCTATTTCTACACCGAGAGCCTGAAACGCTCCTGGCGTGTCGCCGAAGCGCTCGAATTCGGGATGCTCGGCCTGAACACGGGGGCGATCTCGACTGAGGTGGCTCCCTTCGGCGGCGTCAAGCAGTCCGGCCTCGGCCGTGAAGGCGCCCAATGCGGCATCGACGAATATCTGGAAATGAAGAGTTTCCACATCGGTGGGCTCGCCTAAGAGAGGAGAGGAGAGCCGAAAAGGCGGCGCCCGCTACTAAGCCCAGTCGGCTCGAAGCTACAATTTTTGCGATATGAATGGCAGCTTGCCGCTACGCACACTGAAAAGACAAGAGTTTCGCAAAGCGGCATTCACTGCTGAGCTTAACTGCTAACCGCGAAGGTGCGACCGATGGTATTGAGCAAAATCTGGGCGGCGAGGATAGCCGTCGAGCCGGTATGGTCGTAGTCGGGCGCGACTTCGACCAGATCGATGCCGACGATCTTGCCGCGGTTCGCTAACCCTGCAATCAGTTCCAGAACCTCGTAGTAGATGAAGCCGCCGTGGCTCGGCGTGCCGGTGCCAGGCGCGATTGAAGGATCGAAACCATCGATGTCGATGGAGAGATAATAGCGCTTTCCCGCAGGAATGCGCTCCAGCACATTTTCCACGCCGAGCTTGCGGATTTGCCGAACGGAGAGGATTTCCGATCCATGCGCTCGGGCATAGTCATAGCCTTCCTTAGCGGTGGAGGAGACGTTGCGGATGCCGAGTTGCGTCATGCCCGTAACCCACGGCTTTTCCGAGGCACGGCGCATCGGGCTGCCATGACCATAGCGGACGCCGTGACGCTCATCGACGAAATCGAGATGGGCATCGAACTGCACCAAATGAATGGGCTCCTGATCGCTGAAAGCATTGATACAGGGAATGTTGATGGAGTGGTCACCGCCGAGCACGACGGGGAGCGCCCCCGCCACAAGGATCTTGCGAACACCAAACTCGATATTCGCGTGGCTCGACATCGTGTCAGTGTGCACGATGTCGGCGTCGCCTATGTCTACGATCCTGACATTTTCGAGATAGGTGACGTCATCTTCGTGATCGTAGGCTCCGGCATGGCCGAAAGAAAACAATGTGGAAGCCTCCCGGATACCGCGCGGCCCGAAGCGGGCGCCGGAGCGCCATTGCGTACCGAAGTCGAAGGGCGCTCCGAGGATTGCGACATCGGCGTCGATCGCGTCCCAGTTCTCGACATAGGGACTCTTGGCGAAGGTGGAAATGCCGACGAATGGTAGATTCAGCCGGCCGGTGTTGTAACCGTGAGCAGCCATGGGTCTTCCTTTCAAGATATCAAAATGCGCGTTCGCGCCAGGTTTGCAGGAATTGCGAAAGGCGCTCGCTCTTTGGCGCTGCGAAAAGCGTTTGCGGCGAGCCTTCCTCAACAATGCGTCCGCCATCCATGAAGACGACGCGGTTGGCCGCGTGAGCGGCAAACCCCATTTCATGCGTGACGATGAGCATGGTCATGCCTTCGGCAGCGAGCGCTCTCATGACCGAGAGCACCTCGCCCACCAGTTCCGGGTCCAGCGCCGAGGTCGGCTCGTCGAACAGCATCACTTTCGGTTTCACGGTAAGCGCTCGGGCGATTGCCACGCGCTGCTTCTGCCCACCGGAAAGACTTTCGGGACGACGGTCGGCGAAAGCTGCGAGCCCCACCTTGGCTAGCGCCGCATGCCCGGTTTCTTCTGCCTCGGCGCGAGGGACGCGGTGGACGAGCCGGAGCGCAAGTGTCACGTTGTCGAGCACGTTCATATGCGGCCAGAGATGGAAATGCTGGAATACCATGCCAAGTGGACGTCGGACGTCGGCTAGCTCCTTCGCGCCGGCACGTTCGCGCCCCAGGGGCGTTTCCCGCCAGCCCATCATCCGGCCGAACACATTCACCTCGCCGGCGTCGTAGGGATCAAGAAAGGCGATGGAACGCAGGAGCGTGCTCTTGCCCGAGCCGGAGGGACCGATGATGCAAGCGACATCGCCGGCATGAATATCAAGATCGATACCGTTCAGTACCGTTCTTTCGCCGAAGCGTTTCTCAAGTCCGCGAACCGATATCGCCGCCGGTCTTGTCGTCATGTCAGGAGCCTTTCGCTGCAAGGCGGCGCTCTGCGTATAAGCCGAGCCGCGCAATGGTTTCGACGAGCGCCCAATAAAGCAGAGCGACGGTGAGGTAGGGAGTGACGACCGCGAAACTGATGGAACTGATGGCTCCTGCAACCTTTGTCAGTTCACCGAGTGTGATGACGGACAGAACAGCAGATTCCTTCACCAGATTGATCGCCTGCCCGACGGAGGGGGGAAGCGTCAATTTTATCGCCTGCGGCAGTTCCACATGCAGGAGCGCCTGGCCGGGTGTGAGGCCGAGCATAGCGGCCGCCTCGCATTCGCCCTTCGGCACCGCATCGAGCCCAGCCCGGAAAATTTCCGCGAAAGGCCCCGCGCCATAAAGACCGAGACCGACAATGCCGGTGACATAGGGACTGAGCACCAAACCGAATTGCGGGCCGCCGTAGTATAGAAGGAAGAGCACCAGTGCCAGAGGTGCGCCACGGGCGAATTCGACATAGACCCTGACCGTCAGGGACAGGAACCGCAAGCGGCTGCGAAGGGACAATGCCAGCAAGACGCCGACCAGAACGGCAATGCAAATTCCGAGAACCGACACGGCGGTCGTGGTGGCAAGACCGGAGAGATAAAACGGAAGATCATTGAAAAAGCCGATCATCGTAGTCTGGCCCCTTGGGTCAGGCGGCGCTCCACCAGAAGACCAATACCGGCCAGAACCGCGCCAATTCCCACATAGAGCAGGAGAGCGGAGGCATAGGCCTCCAACGGACGGAACGTAGAAGCCGCGACTTGCTGTGCCCTGCGGGTGACGTCCATGACCGCGATAACTGAAACCAGGGACGAATTCTTCACCAGCGCCTGCATTTCTCCGACAAGCGCCGGCAGCATCTTGCGCACAGCTTGCGGCACCTCGATGCGCAAGAAGGTTTGAGCCGCCGTCAAGCCAAGCATTTTGGCCGCCTCAATCTCACCTCTCGGCACCGCCAGCAGCCCGGCACGGTAGATTTCCGATTGGAAAGCCGCGGTGTTAAGCGCCAGCGCCAAGGTGGCGGCAACTGGTGGCTCCAGTTCCAGGCCGAGAAACGGCAGCAGATAGAAGACGACGAGAAGCTGGACGAGAATCGGCGTGCCACGCCAGAACGAGACATACAGCCCCGCTACGGCACGCGGCAGCCGACCGCCGCGCGAGGCGGCTGCAAGCAGCACAGCCAGCGGCCCGCCGAGCAGAAGCGCCGAAAAGCTGACCGTGACCGTGGTGAAGAGACCATTGAGAAGAGCCGGCCAGACGTCCGCCAGTATCCTGTCCATGACCGGTTCTCCCCTTACCCTTCACTCAGTGGCGGGAAGCGCTTCCGGCAGTTCCATCGGGGCGCCAAACCACTTTTTCTGCAGTTCGGCAAGCTTGCCGGATTTGTTGAGCTTGAGGAGTTCCGCATCGATCAGCGCGTTGAGCGAGGCGCTGTCGGCGTCGTTGCGGCCGGCCCATGAGAAATAGGTCTTCGGTCCGAAGGTGGGCAGCACGACTTCGAAGATATCCGGCCGCTGACGCGCCGCTTCAAGCAGGTTCGGCAATGAGTTGACGACGGCATGGATGCGACCCGCGGCAAGGTCCGCATAGGCTTCGGAGAAGTCGGTATAGGTTGAAACGGTTACATCGCCCTTACCGGCAGCTTTCAGTTCCGTCGCGAATGCCTCAAGCGCCGCGAGTTGGGCGGAACCCGCCTGTGAACCGACTGGTTTGCCGGCAATATCTTCCGGTTTGGCGATTTCGGCATCGCCCTTTCGTTTTAGGACAGCCATCGTGGCATCCGCGATCGGTACAGAAAGATGATAAGCCTTCATTCGCTCCGGCGTGACCGTGACCGAGGTGACGACGAAATCGAAGCGGCTAGCAGCAAGACCAGGCAGGATACCCTGCCAGGGCAGATCGAGTCGCTTCAGCTCGACTCCTGGCAGCTCTTTCATGACTTCGTCCATGATGTCGGCGGAATAGCCAACGATCTTCCCATCTTCGACAAATTCGAACGGCGCAAAACGTGCCTCGGTGGCAACGGTGAAAACCTTCGCGGCCTTGATTTTGTCGAGCAGGTCGGCCGCGTGCGCGACTGGCGCAGCCATGGCGATAGCAAGCGCGGCGCCCACCAGAAGAATTTTCGAATTCCGAATGGCTTTCATAGTCTCGTTCCCCTGTTTCTTCGGGATCGCTTCGTGATCTCCGACGAATAGAAAAGCATGGACAATAGCGCAGAAAAATAGGAAAATAATGGAGTTTACATCAGAATTATTAATGTTAGGAAAGCAGATGCTACTGGCTCAATCCGACCTCCGCTCCTTGACGGTGTTTCGCTCAGTCGTGGAGCATAAGAGTTTTCTCGGCGCACAAATCGCGCTCGGCGTCAGCCAGTCCGCCATCAGCTTCCACATCAAGGCTCTGGAAGATCGCTTGGGTTTCAAGCTGTGCCGACGCGGCCGCTCAGGTTTCGAGCTGACGGATCGTGGCGTCATCGTACACGAGCGATCGAAAGGGCTTTTTCTGGCTCTTAATGCCTTCGAGAGCGACATTGGCACGCTCAAAAACCGGATTACCGGCACACTGAGGCTTGGCCTGGTCGACAACACCATCACTGACAGCGACCTGCCGATCCACCGGATGATCGCTCGCATTAGTGAGAAGGCCCCGGAAGCCCGCATTGAACTGGCAATCGACTCTCCGGATGCATTGCTTTCCGAAATCGCCAACGGCGGACTCGACATCGCGCTTCTGCCGGAAACGCAACCCTATCAGGGTCTGAAGCTCTCGCGATTTCGGGAGGAAATCCATTCACTCTACTGCGCTCGAGGTCACCCACTCTTCAAGCAAGCGGAGGCCGGGTTGACGATAGAACACATCGAATCTTTCGATTTCGTTGTGCGGCCATACGCCAACATGCGTGAATTGCAATTCTTTCCGCAGGCACGAGCTCGCTCTGTAGCCTCCAATATGGAGGCCCAAGCCATGTTCATCATGTCGGGACACTATCTCGGTTACTTGCCGGACCACTATGCACGCGACTGGGTTCAGAAAGGTTCCTTCCGGTCACTTATGCCGGACGAAACTCGAATTCACTCCACATTCGTCATAGCCACGCGCTCCGCAGAAAAACCCTCGACCATCCTCGACTTCTTCATCCGCGAACTGGCAGGCATTGCCTCCGAATCCTTGCACAAGGGGCAATCTCCTGCTGCGGGGAGCGTGGTGTAGCTATAGGGTCTACGCCCAATCCCCCGGTTAAGGATTGGCGATAGGTTGTTCACGGTTTCGCAGACACAGCTGTCGCCCCGCAGCTTTGGATCGATCAGGCCTTACTGGAAGCGGTCGAGCGTCTTGTAATAAAGCCCGACGAGCGGCAGGAACCACGGTTTGCCGAAATGGCCGGGGACGGCGGGCCAATCGAGCCCCTTGATCGGGTTACGGTCGGCCTTGCCGAGGATGGCGTCGGCCATGATCATGCCGAGATGGGTGGAGAGCTGGGCGCCGTGGCCGGAATAGCCCATGGCATACCAGACGCCATCGACATAGCCGGCACGCGGATAGCGGTCCTTCGTCATGTCGACCAGCCCGCCCCAGCAATAGTCGATCTCGACGCCGGCAAGCTGCGGGAAGATTTCGGCCAGGCTGGCGTGCAGAATGTCGCCGCTCCTTGCGTCCGAGCGCTGATCCGACGTGGCGGAAAACCGGGCGCGACCGCCGAAGATCAGCCGCTTGTCGGGCGACAGCCGGAAATAGTTGCCGATGTTCATCGACGTGACGCAGGTGCGGTTACCCGACATCGTATCGGCGATTTCGGCGTCGGTCAGCGGACGGGTGGCGATCAGGAAGCTGCCGACGGAAATGAACCGGCGGCGGAAATAATTAAAGAGCGAGGGCGTATAGGCGCCTGTCGCGACCATCACGTGGTCCGCGGTGACAGTGCCTCGTGCGGTCGTCAGGCTGTGGTGACCGTTGCCCTGCCGATGCGCGCTTACCGCCGCCCTTTCAAAGATGACGGCGCCATGACGGGCGGCCGCAGTGGCGAGCCCGGCGACATAACGGCCCATATGCATCATCGCGCTCTTCTTGGATAACATGGCGCCATGGAAGGGCGACCCGACCTCGTTTTTCAGGTCACTCGCCGTCAGAAGTGCCGTGTCCGGATCGACTTCTCTGTGAACAGCCTCGAAATTGCGGGCAATGGCATCGAAATGCTGCGGCTTGGAAGCGAGCTTCAGCTTGCCGGCGCGGCGGAAATTGCAGTCGATTCCCTCTTCGGCAATGATCGCCTCGATCGTATCGATGGAATCGTCGAACGCCTTGTAGAGGGCGACGGCCCGCTCCACGCCGAGTGCGGATTTGGCGGACAGGAAGCTGTGGGCGAGCCCATTGTTGAGGTGGCCACCATTGCGTCCCGACGCTCCCCAGCCGACCCGTTCGGCCTCCAGCACCACGACCTTGACGCCGGCCTTCGCGAGCTGGCGCGCTGCGGCAAGCCCGGTGAAGCCGGCGCCGATGACGGCGACGTCGTAATGTCCTTCGACGGGGCCGTGAGCGCCGCCGGCAAAGGCTGGTGCCGTGTCGTGCCAGTAGGATTCGAACTGCATCCGCGTGTCTCCGTCAGAGCCCGACGACGCCAGGCAGGCCCGAGATGTCAGGAATTTCGACATAACCGTAATAGGGGTTGGCCGGCTCATGGCCGCGATTGACCCAAACCTTGTTCTTGATGCCGAGATCGTGGGCCGACATCAGGTCGTAGCGGAAGGAGGACGAGCAATGCAGCACATCTTCCGGCCCGCAGCCCAGCATATCGAGCATATATTCAAAGCCCTTGAAGCGTGGCTTATAGGACTGCGCCTGCTCGGCGGTATAGACAGCATGGAAGGGCGCGCCCAGCTTTTCGACGTTCGACATGATCTGCGAATTCATGGCGTTGGAGAGGATGACCAAAGGGATTTCCTTGGCGACCTTGGCAAGACCGGCCGGGACATCCGAATGCGGCCCCCAGGTCGGAACCCGCTCATAGATCATCCGGGAGGCTTCATCGCGAAATGTCACGCCATTGCGCTTGCATGTCCGCTCGAGCGAATTGTGCACCACCTCGGCATAGGGTTTCCAATCGCCCAGGATCTCGTCGAGCCGATAGGCGGCGAAATTCTTGATGAACTCCGCCATGCGCCGCTCGTCGAGCTCTTCGCCGTAGAGGTCGCGCGCCGCTTCCGCCATTTGAAAGTTGGTCAGCGTGCCGTAGCAATCGAAGGTGATGTATTTCGGACGGAACGTCGTCATCTGCTTATCCTTGAGCGATCGGAACTGGGGACGTGTCACAATCATAGGCACCGCTTCACCCACAGCTCGCCTGAATTGGCGGCATCGGAAGCAGAATCTATCGTATCGAAAGCGGGGTTTGGCAGAAGGTTGCGCGCTTACCCGCAGTCAACGGCCGGCGGAGTGAACACCTTCAATCGTCGTCGTGATCGTGATCGTGATGCGACGGAAGGTCGAGGCCGAAGGTGTTGACGAGATCGGCCACCTGCGCCGGGCTGAGGAAACGGGGGTTGAGGTTGCGCAACAGCAGATAGAGCTTCGCCGTTTCCTCCAGTTCCTCGGTCGCAAAGACCGCCGCCTCCAGGCTGTCGCCGGCAACAACAGGTCCGTGATTGGCCAGAAGCACCGACGAATACTTGCCCGCCAGCCCGCGGATGGCGTCGGCCACCGCCGGATCGCCGGGACGATAATAGGGCACGAGCGCGGTTTCGCCGGCGCGCATGAGATAATATGGCGTCATCGGCGGCAGGGCGGCGCGCGGATCGATCTCCGGCAGCATGGTCAGTGCCACCGCGTGGGTGGAGTGAAGATGGACGATGGCGCGGGCGCTGCCGCGCGTATCGTAAAGGGCGGTGTGCAGCGGGATCTCCTTGGTCGGCTTGTCGCCGGACAGAAGCCGGCCTTCGGCATCAAGCCTGGAGATCCGTGCCGGGTCGAGAAAGCCGAGCGAGGCGTTGGTCGGCGTAACCAGCCAGCCACCATCCTCCAGTCGCAACGATATGTTGCCCGACGAACCGGGCGTCAGCCCGCGTTCGAACAGCGAGCGGCCGTATCGGCAGATTTCCTCACGCAGGCGCGCGTCGGACATGACAGTTCCTCCAATATTACGCGGTTGCCCCTTCGATCAGTTCAAAGCCGAGATCGACGGCCTGCGGCGGCGCATTGGCAACGACCAACTGCGCGGCTATCTGCCCCGTCGCCACACGCGGCGTTCGGATGGTCGATAAGGGTTGCGGTATTGCCCGGCCGATATCGAGGCCGTTATAGCCGAAAATGGCGAGCTTCGAGGGGATCGTGATCCCCTCGGCCAAACAGTGAAAATAGCCGCCCAGCGCCATATCGTCGTTGGAGAAATAAACCGCATCGAGATCGGTCGTCCGGGCAAGCAGCCGCTCCAGCCCCAACCTGCCGTTTTCCACGGACGAGGCGCCTGGGAGAATTTCGCGGGCGACGAGCGGGGCGTCATGCGCATCGAGCGTTTCGCAAAAGCTGGAAAACCGCTTGCCGGCACGGGTATCGCGGTTCAGGTCGTGACCGACATAGCCGATCCGGCGATAACCCCGTTTGAGCAGGAAGGCAGCGCTCTCCCGCCCGGCTGCGCGGTTCGAGAAGCCGACCGCGATATCGAGAGCATCGCCGTCGAGATCGAGCAGTTCGACGACCCGGCACCCGCTGGCGCGCAGCATCTTCACCGTGCCCTCGGTATGCTCGTATCCCGCCAGCATGACCGCCGCCGGCCGCCAGGCAAGCATCGCGGCGGCGAGCGCTTCCTCCTTGCCCGGATCATAATCGGTCACGGAGAAAACCGCCTGGTACCGGTTTTCCTCCAGAACGGCGCTGGCACCGCGCAGCACATCGGGAAAGACGATGTTGGACAGCGAGGGAATGACGAAGGCGATAAGACGCGAACCGGTGGAGGCCAGCGTTCCCGCGATCCGGTTCGGCACATAGCCCAGCCGCTCGACGGCGGCTATCACCCGCTCCCGCGTCTTGCCGGAAAACGAGCCGTGGTTGCGCAGTACGCGCGACACCGTGCTCTCGCCAACACCGGCCGCCTCCGCGACCTCGGCGAGCGTTACCGTCGGTTGATGTTTGAATTCCATCGTTACGTTTGAACCCGACTGTTGGGGTGGTTGCCCGGCCTGCCCGCCCGATGACCACCGCGTTGCCACCATTTTTCACCGCTCCCGCCAAGAAGCAAGGTTTTTTTGGCAGCGCTACCAATTTGCTGTTGGCAGCGCTGCCAAAATGGATTAATGAAAATGGCAGCGCTGCCAAAAAGTGGCTCGGCGTGCCGCGGGAGGATCGACAGGAGACCGCGGCAACAATCGGAGGAGAAAATCATGACGCTGCAGACGCAGGCGCCAGTCGTTGGCGCACATCCCGCCCAGACGCTCGAAGATCGCGCCTATGGCAAGGTATTCTGGCGCATCGTACCCTTTTTGATGCTGTGCTACGTGGTCGCCTATCTCGACCGCGTCAATGTCGGTTTCGCCAAGCTGCAGATGTCGAGCGAGCTCGGCCTCTCGGAAGCCGCCTATGGCATCGGCGCGGGCATTTTCTTCATCGGCTATTTTCTGTTTGAAGTGCCGAGCAACATCATCATGAACAAGGTTGGCGCACGGGTGTGGATCGCCCGCATCATGCTCACCTGGGGCGTCATTTCCGCCGCTTTCATGTTCACCTCGTCGGAAACCGTCTTCTATGTCCTGCGTTTCCTGCTGGGCGTTGCGGAAGCCGGATTTTTCCCCGGCATCATTCTCTATCTGACCGCGTGGTATCCGGCCCACCGCCGCGCCAGGATCATCACCACCTTCATGTCGGCGATCCCGATATCCGCCATTTTCGGCAATCCGCTTTCGGGCCTCCTGATGGACAGTTTTCACGGCACGCACGGACTTTCCGGCTGGCAGTGGATGTTCCTGATCGAAGCCATTCCGGCCATTCTTTTCGGCGTTGCGACGTTCTTCTACCTTGATGATACGATCCAGGGCGCGAAATGGCTGAACGATGAGGAAAAAGGCGTGCTGACGGCCAATATCGAGGCGGAGAACCGGGCCAAGACGGCAAGCCCGCACAGCATCGGCGCAACGCTGACCGACCGTCGCGTCTGGCTGATGTGCCTGATCTATTTCTGCTTCGTGCTCGGGCAATATGGCCTGAATTTCTGGATGCCGACCATCGTCAAGGCCTCGGGCGTCAGCGGAAACCTCAATATCGGCCTGATTTCCGCGATCCCCTATATCTGCACATTCGTTGCCATGCTGGCGCTCGGACGTTCCGCCGACAGGCTGCGCGAACGCCGCTGGCACCTCGTCGTCCCGGCCCTCATCGCCGCCTGTGGTTTTGTCGCGGCGACCATGGCGACGAGCACGACGGTCTCGATTGTCTGCCTCTCGCTGGCGGCAGCGGGTGCGATTAGTTGCGCGCCGCTGTTCTGGTCGCTTCCGACGGCTTTTCTTGCCGGCACGGGCGCTGCGGCCGGCATCGCCTGGATCAATTCGGTCGGCAATCTCGCCGGGTTTCTTGGGCCGTTTCTGGTAGGCTATCTCAAAGACTTCACCGGCACCAACAGCGCCGGCATGTATCTGCTGGCAGCTGCGTTGGTCATTGGTTCGCTGGCCGTGTTGACGGTTCCTGCGAAAACCGTCAATCGCTAAACCACAGCCCCTCCGGGATGGCACCGGAGGGGCGCATACCTTTCCTCACAAGACTGGAGAACCTCCTCATGCCACCGCTTGCTGAAAACTCGGGCTCGGCCGTTGTCGCAGCCGTCATCGGTCTTGGTTCCATGGGGCTTGGAATGGCCCAGTCGATGAAGCGTGCAGGTCTCGACGTCGTTGGATATGACATCACGCCGGCGGCAGTGGACCGCTTCATCGCCGATGGCGGACGTGGCGCGGCGACCCCTGCCGCTGCGGCAAAGGACGCCGACATCGTCGTCTCCGTGGTCGTCAACGGCGCGCAGACCGAGGCCGTGTTGTTCGGGCCTCAAGGCGTCGCGCGAACGATGAAGCCCGGTGCCGTCTTCATCTCGTCGGCCACCATGGATCCCGCCGTCGCGCGCGATCTGGCCCAGCGGGTGGAGGCTCTCGGCCTGCATTATCTCGACGCGCCGATTTCGGGCGGCGCGGCCAAGGCGGCGCGTGGCGAACTGACGATCATGGCATCCGGCTCCAGACAGGCCTTCGATACGGCACGCCCGGGTCTCGACGCCATGGCCGCCAAGGTCTACGAGCTCGGCGACGAGGCCGGAAAAGGCGCGGCCTTCAAGATGATCAACCAGCTTCTCGCCGGCGTGCACATTGCGGCCGCCTGTGAGGCCATAACCTTTGCCGCCAAGCAGTGCCTCGACCTCGACAAGGTCTATGAGGTGATCACCGCTTCGGCCGGCAATTCCTGGATGTTCGAAAATCGCGTGCCGCACGTGCTGGCCGGCGACTATACTCCGCTCAGCAGCATCGAGATTTTCGTCAAGGATCTCGGTATCGTCCAGGACATGGCCCGCTCCGAGCGTTATCCCGTACCGCTCGCGGCAGCCGCCTTGCAGATGTATCTGGCCGCCTCCGGGGCGGGCATGGGCCGTGACGACGATTCCTCGCTCGCACGGCTCTATGCCAAGCTTTCCGGCGCTGAATTGCCCAGCACCACCAAAGAGCCGCAGAGCCTGTAAAAGGAACGCAAGACATGCCGGTTTTCGCCGCCAACCTGACGATGATGTTCAACGAATGGGCGTTCCTCGATCGCTTCGACGCCGCAGCCGATGCCGGCTTTGCCGCCGTCGAATACCTGTTTCCCTACGGAGCCACACCGGAGGCAATCGCCGACCGGCTTGCCCGCAACAATCTGCAGCAGGCCTTGTTCAACCTGCCGCCGGGCGACTGGGCAGCAGGCGAACGTGGCATTGCGGCTCTTCCCGGACGGTTCGATGCGCTGAAAGCCGATGTCGAGCGGGCACTGGACTATGCGGCGGCGACAGGCGTCAGACGGTTGCACCTAATGGCAGGCATCGCCGACCCTCATGACGAAGACGCCGTCTCCTGTTACCGGCGCTCCGTCACCTATGCTGCCGGGCGGCTTGCTGAAAAGGGCATCGATCTTCTGCTCGAGCCGATCAACGGGCGAAACATGCCGGGATATTTCCTCAACGACTTCGGCGCCGCCGAGCGGCTGATTGCCGAATGCGGCCTGCCGAACCTGAAGCTCCAGTTCGACATCTATCACCATCAGATCATCCATGGCGATGTCACCATGGCGTTGCGACGCCTGCTGTCGATCACCGGCCATATCCAGATCGCCAGCGTGCCGTCACGCAACGAACCGGACGGGGAGGAGCTGAACTATGCCTATCTGTTCGGCGAAATCGACCGCCTGGGTTATGACGGTTTCATCGGCTGCGAATACATCCCGCGCGGCCACACACTGGACGGTCTTGGCTGGTTCAAACCTTTTGCACGGAGCTAGACGATGGCTATTTTGCTCGGATCAATCGCTGACGACTATACGGGTGCGTCCGACCTCGCCAACACGCTGACGAAGAACGGTCTGCGCACGGTACAGACGGTCGGCATCCCTGATCCGGCGCTGGCGCTGCCGGATGTCGACGCCGTGGTCGTTTCCCTGAAGATCCGCTCCCTCCCGGCCCCGGATGCCGTGACGGCCGCGACCTGTGCCGAGCGGTGGCTGCGCCAGCGGGGTGCAGGCCATGTGCTTTACAAGATCTGCTCGACCTTCGATTCCACCGATGCCGGTAATATCGGTCCGGTCACCGAGGCTTTGAGCGAGGCGGCCGGCGGCGGCGTCGTGGTGGTGACGCCAGCCTTCCCGGAAACGGGACGCACCGTCTATCTTGGCCATCTCTTCGTCGGTGGTCAGCCGCTGAACGAAAGCCCGCTCAAGGACCACCCCCTCAATCCGATGCATGACGCCAATCTCGTGCGGGTTCTCACCCGACAATCGCGCAATGCTGTCGGACTGATCGATCTCACGACCATCGCGGCCGGACCGGGCGTCGTCAAGGCGAGGCTCGATGCCCTGCGCACGGCAGGCATCACCGCTGTGATCGCCGATGCAATTTTCGAACGGGATCTTGAAACACTCGGCGAGGTCGCGTTGGAAACGCCAGTGTCCACCGGTGCGTCCGGCCTCGGCCTCGGCCTTGCCCGCGCGCTCGTCCGTTCCGGCCGGATATCGTCCGACGGCGCAACGACGACGGACGCCATTCGCCCGGTGGGCGGGCTTTCCGCGATCGTTGCCGGCAGTTGCTCCAAGGCGACGCTCCACCAGCTCGACGTCGCCGAACGGTCGATGCCCGTCCTGCGGCTCGACCCGGAGCGGCTGCTTGCCGGTCCCGATGAGATCGCCGCGGCGATTTCCTGGGCCGGAGACCGCATCTCCGCCGGCCCCGTCGTCATCGCCGCGAGCGCTGCGCCTGAAACCGTGTCCCGGCTGCAATCGCTCCATGGACGAGAGGCCTCCGGCCACGCAATCGAGACCGCGACGTCGATCATCACAGCCGAACTGGTGGAGAGAGGCGTGCGGCGCCTCGTGGTCGCAGGCGGCGAAACCTCGGGCGCGGCGGTCGACAGGCTCGCCATTCCGGCATTTCTGATCGGCCCGGAGATTGCGCCCGGTGTGCCGGTGCTGCGCACGGTCGGCAATGCGCAGGGCGATATGCTTCTGGCGTTGAAATCAGGAAACTTCGGAGGCGAGGATTTCTTTACGGCAGCGCTGTCGATGATGCACTGACAGGGCCTGGATCCGATGAATATCGATCGGTTCTAGCATAAGATGCGGCGCCCCATGACAGCAACGCCATAAGATACTGCTTGAACCATGGCCTTCAGACGATCTGCCCGCCGGCGCTCCGGCAGACTGGCGGGTACGATATGAAGGACGCCCCCATGCAAGCAAGTCAGATCGAAATCGTCCCGTTCGGCCCCGACCATCTGGAAGCCGCCGTCGCGCTCTCAAGACAGGCGGGCTGGCCGCATCGGACGGAAGACTGGCAGCTGGCGCTCGCCTTGAGCGACGGGATGGTTGCGGTCGAGGATGGCAGGGTCGTCGGCACCGTCCTCGTCACGCCGTACAAGGGCGATTGTGCGACGATCAATATGGTCATCGTCGACGAGACGATGCGCGGCAGGGGTCTCGGCCGGAAACTCATGGACGCCGCATTGCTGGCCGCGGGAGACCGGCCGCTGAGGCTGGTGGCGACGACGGCAGGTCTGCCGCTCTACCAAAAGCTTGGCTTCCACGAGACGGGAACCGTGCTGCAGCACCAGGGCCTTGCCGGAGAAATCGCCGCGCCGGCGGAAACGGAAGCCGCTACCGACGCCGACCTCCCTGCTATCGCGGCACTCGACCGCCTTGCCTTCGGCGCCGACCGCGAAGGGCTGCTCTCTTATTTCACCGGGATCGGCGGGTTCGCCGTCATTCGTCGCGGTGGCCGCCTCTCCGGCTTCGCGTGTCTGCGTCCCTTCGGCCGCGGTGAAGTGATCGGACCCGTGGTGGCCGCCGACCTCGGTCAGGCCAGGAAACTCATCGAACATTTCATCGCCAGACGGCCTGGGCGGTTCCTCAGGGTCGACACCACTGCCGAGACCGGGCTTTCCCCATGGCTCGCCGAACACGGGCTCGCCCATGTTGGCGGCGGAATCACGATGAGAAACCCGTTGGCCAACGACGCCGCCGATCCGACTGCCACCACCTTTGCCCTCGCCAGCCAGGCGCTCGGCTGATCCGGAGATCTCCATGTACAGCAATTCCCTCATCGAACTCGATCGCGCCCACCTCATTCATCCGGTTGCCTCCTACCGCGGCCACGAAAAGCTTGGCGTGCGCGTGCTGGCCTCGGCCAAAGGCGCGACGGTCACCGACGCCTCCGGCAAGCAACTGATCGACGGCTTCGCCGGCCTCTGGTGCGTCAATGCCGGTTACGGCCACGAGAGCATCGTCGAGGCGGCGGCCCGGCAGATGCGCGAGCTTCCCTATGCGACGGCCTATTTCGGCCTCGGCTCCGAGCCCGCGATCCGGCTTGCCGGCGAACTCGCCGACCGCGCGCCGGGCGATCTCAACCATATCTATTTCACCCTCGGTGGTTCCGATGCGGTGGACAGCACGGTCCGCTTCATCCGCTACTACTGGAATGCCCGAGGACAGCCTGAGCGCGATCAATTCATCTCGGTCGAACAGGGCTATCACGGCTCCTCGACAGTCGGCGCGGGTTTGACCGCGCTGCCTGCCTTCCATGCCGGCTTCGGTCTTCCCTTCGACTGGCAGCATAAAATTCCGTCTCATTACGCCTATCGCAACCCGGCGGGCGACAATCCGCAGGCGATCATCGACGCCTCGCTTGCGGCGCTGAAAAGCAAGGTCGAGGCGATCGGGCCGGAACGTGTTGCCGCTTTCTACGTCGAGCCGATCCAGGGCTCGGGCGGCGTTCTGGTGCCGCCGAAAGGCTGGATGAAAGCCATGCGCGAATTCTGCCGCGCACACGACATCCTTTTCGTGGCGGACGAGGTGATCACCGGCTTTGGTCGCACCGGCCCGCTTTTTGCCTGCAGCGAGGATGAGATCGTGCCCGATTTCATGACGACCGCCAAGGGTCTCACCTCGGGCTACGTCCCCATGGGCGCCGTCTTCATGGCCGATCACGTCTATCAAACGATCGCCGAGGGCGCGGGTGCTGCCGCCGTCGGCCATGGCTATACCTATTCGGCCCATCCCGTCAGCGCAGCGGTCGGCCTGGAAGTCCTGAAGCTTTATGAAAATGGCCTTCTCGAAAACGGCGTCAGGGCCGGTGCGCGGCTGATGCAGGGCCTGGAGTCGCTGAGAGATCATCCGCTCGTCGGCGATGTCCGCGGCCGCGGCATGCTGGCCGCCGTCGAACTCGTGGTCGACAAGGTGAACAAGACGCCGTTGCCGGCATCCGCCGAACCCTCCCGCCGCATCTTCGATCGCGCCTGGGAGAACGGCCTCGTCATCCGCGCCTTCGGCAATGGTGTGCTTGGCTATGCTCCGCCGCTCTGCTGCACCGAAACGGAGATAGACGCGATCGTCGAACGCACCCGCATCACGCTGGACGAGACGCTGGAGGACCCGGATGTGCGTCGGGCGCTGCAGGCCTGAGAATATCGCGAAACGGTCAGATTCGGTATTTTGTGCCGCCTCATGATGCCTATTCGGCGAATCCGGTGCGGTGCAGGTGACACACTGAAATCAACGAAAGGCCGCGGCAGAAGCCGGCCTTCCATACAAGAGCGGGACAAAGACCCCGCCAGCGGAACAGAATTTTCTTCTTCGAGAAGCCGAGCTCCCATCGGAGCCGAACACTGGGGAATTCACGTGAGCAAAAGCCTTCCGGAATTCAAATACCTGACCTTCGACGTCGTCGGCACGCTCATCGACTTCGAAGGCGGCATCAAGACCTGCCTCGCCGAGATCGCGACCGAGGCGGGGACTGAAATCGACGGCGAGCAGGCTCTTAGCCTTTACCGTGCAGCCCGCTACTCCGAGGATGCCGACCTCTTCCCCGACGACCTCGTGCGCGTCTACCTCTCGATCGCGCCAAAGCTCGGCCTGCCCGCCGATCAAAAATATGGCGAACGGCTGCGGGATTCGGCCAAGCGCTGGAAGGGTTTTGCAGACAGCGCCGCAGCGCTGACAAGTCTTGCGAAGGATTACCGTCTCGTTGCGATGACCAACGCCCGCCGCTGGGCATTCGATTTCTTCGAGAAGGAACTCGGCAATCCCTTTTATGCCGCCTTCACCGCGGATGATACCGGGACCGAGAAACCCGATCCCGCATTCTTCGAGACGGTATTCGACTACGTCGCCTCGGAAGGACATTCAAAGGACGACATCCTGCATGTCGCCCAGAGCCAGTACCACGACATCGGGATTTCCCGGAAACTCGGGCTGACCAATTGCTGGATCGAGCGGCGACATGCCGAGAAGGGTTACGGCGGTACGATCGAGCCGGCCGAGTTCACCAAACCCGACTACCATTTCACCTCCATGGCCGGCCTTGCCGATGCCGTGGCCGCCGCGCGCGCCTGACTTTGAAAGCAGATCGGACCTGCCCGGAACGGGCAGCCCGCCACACAAGAAAAGGGGAATGAGATGAACGACAAGATTACTAATTGGACCAGATCCGACGACGCCATGGTCGAAACCGCCATCCGTCGTGGCGCCACTCGTCGCGAGTTGCTGCATATGATGCTAGCGGGCGGCGTGGCCATATCAGCTGGCGGGCTCGTGCTTGGCCGCGCCGGCAAGGCGCTCGCCGCTACGCCCGTTTCCGGCGGCTCGCTCAAGGCGGCCGGCTGGTCGTCCTCCACAGCCGATACGCTCGACCCCGCCAAGGCGTCACTCTCCACCGACTATGTCCGGTGCTGCTCCTTCTATAACCGCCTCACCTTCCTCGACAAATCAGGCACGCCGCAGATGGAGCTTGCCGACGCGATCGAGTCCAAGGATGCGAAGACCTGGACGGTCAAGCTGAAGAGCGGCGTCACCTTCCATGACGGCAAGCCGCTGACCGCCGACGACGTGGTTTTTTCGCTGAAGCGCCATCTCGACCCGGCCGTCGGCTCGAAGGTCGCCAAGATCGCCGCCCAGATGACCGGCTTCAAGGCGGTCGACAAACAGACCGTCGAGATCACACTCGCCAGCCCGAATGCCGACCTGCCGACCATTCTATCGATGCATCACTTCATGATCGTTTCCGACGGCACGACCGATTTCACCAAGGCCAACGGCACCGGCGCTTTCGTCAAGGAAGTCTTCGAGCCGGGCGTTCGCTCGGTCGGGATCAAGAACAAGAACTACTGGAAATCCGGCCCGAATGTCGATTCCTTCGAATATTTCGCCATCAGCGACGACAATGCCCGTGTCAACGCACTGCTTGCGGGCGACATCCATCTTGCAGCCACCATCAATCCGCGCTCTATGCGCCTCGTCGAGGCCCAGGGCGACGGCTTCACCTTGTCTAAGACGACGTCCGGCAACTATACCAATCTCAACATGCGACTGGATATGGAGCCTGGCAATAAGCGGGACTTCATCGAGGGCATGAAGTATCTCGTCAACCGCGAACAGATCGTCAAATCGGCGCTGCGCGGTCTCGGTGAAGTCGGCAACGATCAACCCGTTTCACCGGCGAACTTCTATCATGACGCAGAGCTGAAAGCGCGAGCCTTTGATCCTGAGAAGGCGAAGTTCCACTTCGACAAGGCCGGCGTGCTTGGCCAATCCATCCCGATCATCGCTTCCGATGCGGCGAGCTCGTCGATCGACATGGCCATGATCATCCAGGCGGCCGGCGCAGAAATCGGCATGAAGCTCGACGTGCAGCGGGTGCCATCTGACGGCTATTGGGACAATTACTGGCTCAAGGCGCCGATCCACTTCGGCAATATCAACCCGCGGCCGACCCCCGATATCCTCTTCTCCCTGCTCTACACCTCGGACGCTCCGTGGAACGAAAGCCACTACAAGTCGGAGAAGTTCGACAAGATGCTGATCGAGGCGCGCGGCTCTCTCGATCAAGACAAGCGCAAGACGATCTACAACGAGATGCAGGGCATGGTCGCCCAGGAAGCTGGTACAATCATTCCGGCCTATATCTCGAACGTCGATGCCACGACCGCCAAGCTCAAGGGCCTGGAAGCCAACCCGCTAGGCGGCCAGATGGGATACGCTTTCGCGGAATATGTCTGGCTTGAAGCCTGATACAGCAAAGCAGACTGGGGCTGCAGCCGCGCCCCAGTTCCTCCATCTGCATTGATGGAACTCAACTCGAACGCAAAGGGAAGACGCCCGTGAACCGCCAGGTCTTATCCCTTGTACTGAGCAGATTGTTCGTCGCCGTGATCACCCTGGTGATCGTCTCCTTCGCCGTCTTCTTCGCGACAACGCTGTTGCCTGGAGATACGGCGACGATCCTGCTCGGCCAAGCCGCCACGCCGGAAGCCGTCGAAGGCCTGCGCAAGGCCATGCATCTCGACGAACCGGCGCTCTTTCGTTTCCTGCGCTGGTTAGTCGGGCTGCTGCAAGGCGACCTCGGCACGTCCTATGCCAACGAAATGCCGATCGCCGCTCTCATCGCCGGCCGGTTCGTCAACACGCTGAAACTTGCAGGCGTCACCGCGCTTTTCTCCGTACCGATCGCGCTGACGCTCGGGATCACTGCGGCGATGCTGCGCGGCACCCTTTACGACCGGATCGTCACCGTGATCACCATCGGCGTCATATCCGTGCCGGAGTTCATGGTCGCGACCTCCGCAGCGCTCATCTTCGCCGTCTATCTGAAATGGCTGCCGGCGCTGTCTTTCGCCAATGAAGTCCACAGTCTGACCGACCTGTTGCGCGTCTATGCCATGCCGGTGATCACCCTCACCTTCGTCGTCTCGGCCCAGATGATCCGCATGACGCGCGCGGCTGTCATCGAGACGCTCAACACGCCCTATGTCGAGATGGCGCTGCTCAAGGGCGCCTCCCGGCCGCGCATCGTCTTTCGCCATGCGCTGCCCAATGCGCTGGGTCCGATCGTCAATGCCGTCGCGCTTTCGCTGTCCTATCTGCTCGGAGGCGTCATCATCGTCGAGACCATTTTCAACTATCCCGGCATCGCCAAGCTGATGCTGGATGCCGTCGCCACCCGCGACCTGCCGCTGATCCAGAGCTGCGCGATGATCTTCTGCCTGGGCTACCTGCTGCTGATCACCATCGCCGATATCATCGCCATCCTTTCCAATCCGAGGCTCCGATGACTATGACCAGTTCCGAAACCACCTCCGGCCGGCTGTCCGGAACCCCGTTTGGCTATCGCTTCAACATCGTCGGCGCGATCGGCTTCACCGTCATCTTCTTATGGGCGCTCGTCGCGATCTTCGCGCCATGGGTCATTCCCTACCCCGTCGGCGAGATCATCGATCTGGACTATTTCGGCCCGATGAGCCGGGAACTCTGGCTCGGCTCCGATTATCTCGGCCGCGACATGCTCTCGCGGATTCTGATGGGCGCGCGCTACACGGTCGGTATCTCGCTGGCGGCGGTCACGATCGCATGCTTCAGCGGCGTCGTGCTCGGCATGATCGCAGCGGTGGCCGGCGGCTGGCTGGACACGATCCTCAGCCGCTTCCTCGACGCTCTCAACTCCATCCCGAGCAAGCTGTTCGGCCTGGTGGTCGTCGCTGCCGTCGGCTCCTCGGTCCCGGTGCTGATCCTGACGCTGTCGGTGATCTACATCCCCGGCGCTTACCGCTTCGCCCGGGCGCTCGCCGTCAACATCAATGCGATGGATTTCATCACCGTCGCGCGCATCCGCGGAGAAAGCACCCTCTATCTCATTCGCTCGGAAATCCTGCCCAACATCGTCGGGCCTGTGCTTGCCGATCTCGGCATCCGCTTCGTCTTCATCGTTCTGCTCCTGTCTGGGCTTTCCTTCCTCGGCCTTGGCGTCCAGCCGCCCTATGCCGATTGGGGTGCGCTCGTGCGCGAGAATATCGGCGGCCTGCCATTCGGTGCGCCGGCGGTGATGTTTCCCTCGCTTGCCATCGCCAGCCTGACGATCAGCGTCAACCTGCTGATCGACAACCTGCCGCAGAAAATCCGCGACCGGAGTGTGTCATGAGCAATTTCATCGAAATCCGTGACCTGAAGGTCGAGGCCACCACCGATTCCGGCCGGCGCGTCGAGATCATCAAGGGTGTCAGCCTCGATGTTGCCGAGGGCGAGATCGTCGCGCTGATCGGTGAGAGCGGCTCGGGCAAGACAACAATCGCCCTGACTCTGATGGGCCATACCCGTGCGGGCTGTCGAATCTCCGGCGGCAGCGTTTCGGTCGGCGGCAAGGACATGGTCACGCTCAGCGAGAAGCAGCGCGCCAAGGTGCGCGGCACGGAAGTCGCCTATGTCCCGCAATCGGCAGCTGCCGCCTTCAACCCGGCCACATCGATCATGGACCAGGTGATCGAAGTCACGCGTATTCATCAGCTGATGTCGCCGGATGAGGCGCGTGCCCGGGCAGTCGAGCTCTTCCGGGCGCTGTCCCTGCCGGACCCCGAGACGATCGGCAGCCGTTATCCGCACCAGGTTTCCGGTGGCCAGCTGCAGCGTCTGGCCGCCGCCATGGCGCTGATCGGCGACCCGACCCTTGTCATCTTCGACGAGCCGACGACGGCGCTCGACGTGACGACCCAGATCGAAGTGCTGCGGGCTTTCAAGTCGGTCATGAAGAAGGGTGGTATCGCCGGTGTTTATGTCTCGCACGACCTTGCCGTCGTCGCCCAGATCGCCGACCGCATCGTGGTCTTGAAAGGCGGAGAGACCCAGGAAACCGGTACCACCGACGAAATACTCAACAACGCCAAGCACCCTTATACCAGGGAGCTCCTCGCGGCCTTCGAACCGAAACCGCGCGGCGCAACTGGCCCCGCCGAACCCGCGACGGCTACCCTGCTGAGCATCGAAGGTCTTGTCGCGGGCTATGGGCAGCGCCAGGCTGATGGCCTGCCACTCGTTCGCGCGGTCGAGCATGTGAGCCTGAAGGTGGAAAAAGGCCGTAATCTCGGCATTATCGGCGAATCCGGTTGCGGCAAGTCGACGCTCGCCCGCACCATCGCCGGCATCCTGCCGGCGGCCGTCGGCAAGATCGTCTTCGACGGCACGGAACTGCATCGCAACGCGCGCGAGCGTTCGCGCGATGAGTTGCGCGAGATGCAGATCGTCTTCCAATATGCCGATACCGCACTCAACCCGGCAAAATCGGTCGAGGACATCCTCGACAGACCTTTGGTCTTTTACCACCGCATGGATCGAAAGGCGCGGAACGCCCGGATCGATCAACTGCTCGACATGGTGCGCCTGCCCCGCAACCTGCGCCATCGCCGGCCGGGCGAACTCTCGGGTGGGCAGAAGCAGCGCGTCAACTTTGCGCGGGCGCTTGCTGCCGATCCGAAGCTGATCCTCTGCGACGAGATCACCTCGGCGCTCGACACGGTGGTCGCCGCAGCGGTCATCGACCTGCTCAAGGAATTGCAGCGCGAACTAGGCCTCTCCTACATCTTCATCAGCCACGACCTCTCGGTGGTGGAGGCAATCTGCGACGAGATCGTCGTGATGTATGGAGGCCGGAAGGTCGAAGAAATCACATCCTCGACGGTGAAGGCGCCGCAACATCCCTATTCGCAACTGCTCTTCTCATCGGTGCCGACGCTCGATCCGGCCTGGCTCGACGGGCTCCAGCAGGATCCGGAGCTGGTGCGGGCCTATTGCCGGCACTGAGCGCCGATTCAAGGTGTTACCGCGCCGCCCCTCTCGAAACCAGAAGCAAGGCGCTTGCCAGACCCAGCGCGCACCCGGGCAGGTCATGTTGAAAAGCCTGGGTTCCACGGCAAGAGATCTGCAAGTGGCAGCGAACATCGCTTCGGAAAGAAAGCCCGAAATTCTGTCGTAAGTCCTTCCAACCAATCGAAACTTATATTTACGGGGAGAACAACCTGCGACAGGGAGAATCGGCATCTGCGCAGGACCGATTAAGATCGGAGAGATGCAGTTGGGCGAAGTCGGTCCGGAACCCTGAGAGATTGCGCTGGGACACTCGGCCAAGGGGAGTTTGCGGATCAGGAGCGGGCTCCGGCTGCGGTCACTCGCCGGCTAAAGCGGAAACAAGGTGGTGAGCGGCATGTGGGCTTTGACGATCGGCGATTTCAGCACGACGAAACTGAAATACTTGTCGATGCCGACGTCCAGGTCGGTCAATCGCTCCATGATCGTCTGGTATTCGTCGATGCCGGCGGTGACGAATTTCAGCAGATAATCGTAGCCGCCCGAAACCAGATGGCATTCGATCACCTGGTCGACCTTCTCGATCGCCGCCAGGAAGCGGGCGAAATCGATCTGCCGATGGTTCTTCAGGGTGATCTCGGTGAACACCGTCAGCGTCTGCCCGAGTTTGCTGACGTTGATCTGAGCCGAATAGCCTTCGATGTAGCCCTCCGACTGCAGCTTCTTCACCCGCATCAGGCAGGGGCTCGGCGACAGATTGACCAGTTCGGCGAGTTCCACATTGGTGACGCGGCCATTCTTCTGCAGTTCGTAGAGAATTTTTACGTCGATCCGGTCGAGTTTCATCGCACACGCCCTCAATGACGCAGCAGATTATGCTGCTTGTTTCCCGGCACCAACCTTAACACATGACGTTGGCCTGTCGATCGCGTTGCGAGACAGGCCGAAGCACAAACGGCTGCTCGTGTCCTCCCAACACGGAATCTTCTGCTGCCACCAACCGATCTCCGGCAAAGCCGTGGCGTCGGATCCGCTACACTACGGTTAAAACGGAGATTGTCCCATGCCCGCACCGCTCAATCGCGTCGACACCACGCCGGAACTGCCTTCCACTGCTGATGTCGTGGTCATCGGCGGCGGCATCGTCGGCGTTTTCGCGGCCTATTATCTCACCCGGCGCGGATTGAAGGTCGCCCTCGTCGAGAAGGGCCTGATCGGCGCCGAGCAATCGAGCCGCAACTGGGGCTGGTGCCGCCAGCAGAACCGGGACGCCCGTGAACTGCCGATGTCGACGAAGAGCCTCGACCTGTGGGAGCGCTTCGCCATTGAGACCGGGGAGGATACGGGCTTTCGTCGTTGCGGTCTCTTCTACCTCAGCAATAGCGATGAAGAACTGTCCGGCTGGGCCCGTTGGCGCGATTTCGCCCGCTCGGTCGGCGTCACGACACATATGCTGAGCAGCGCGGAGGCGACCGAACGCGGGCGTGCCACCGGCGCTTCATGGAAAGGCGGGGTGTTTTCGCCGACCGACGGCACCGCCGATCCGGCGAGCGCTGCGCCGGCCGTTGCACGTGCGATCCTTAAACTCGGGGGCACGGTGCATCAGTCCTGTGCAGCCCGCGGCATCGAGATCGAAGGCGGCAGGCTCTCGGGCGTCGTCACTGAGCATGGCACGATCCGCACGAAAATCGCGATCCTTGCCGGCGGCGCCTGGGCCTCCTCCTTCTGCCGCCAGCTCGGCATTCGGTTTCCGCAAGCCTCGATACGCTCCTCGATCCTCTCCGTATCTCCCGGCGCAAGCAGCTTGCCGGATGCGCTGCACACATCAGCCGTTTCGGTGACGCGACGCCGCGATGGCGGCCACACGCTGGCGATCAGCGGCCGCGCCCGCGTCGATCCGACGCCACAGCAGTTTCGCTTCGCGCGGCAGTTCCTGCCGATGTTTGCCCGGCGCTGGCGCAGTCTCGCACCAGGCGGGTTGGAGGGCTTTCGCTCGGGTCACGAATCTCTGGCACGCTGGCGGCTCGACAGGCCGACGCCGATGGAGCGCATGCGCATCCTCGACCCGATGGTCGATGAGGCCACCATTGCCCTTACCCATGCGCGGGCACTCGAGCTTCTGCCCGCCTTGAAGAAAACCGCCATCAGCGCGAACTGGGCGGGCTATATCGACAGCACGCCAGACGGCGTGCCGGGGATCGGCGAGATCGCCACCTTGCCCGGTTTCATCCTCGCTGCCGGCTTCAGCGGCCACGGCTTCGGCATCGGGCCAGGCGCCGGTCATCTGATCGCCGATATCGTCACGGGCGATGAGCCGATCATCGATCCCGGGCCTTACCACCCCGACCGGTTCGGGGGATCCGCCTGGGGCAAAGTCGCCGATTTTTAGGACGCGGTCGGCCTTTGCGCGACGTTCGACGACGCGGATCAGCACGACTTGGTATCGGCCATAGGAGCTGATGCATCACGCTTCGATCGCCACGACCACGGAAAAGCGGCGGTCAGGGGAAGGGTGATCGCTTCGGTTCCTCACCGGCATCATTGGCAATCAAGGCGCGCAATGCTGCCGCCACAGGTGTGCCAGCGACGGCGAGATCGCGTACCGTGGTCATGTGATTGCCGTCTGCGATCTGCGATGCCCGCACCTCAAGCCCTTGGGCGGCAAGAATGTCCCTGAACGCATTTGCCTGGATTCTGAACGGATCAGTTTCCAGTTCGCCGGTCATGATAGCGACACGCGTTGCAGGATCGTGCTCGTGACGCATGGGCGTAAACCGTCGCACCTCCTCGTCGCTCAAGGCGATCTCGTCACGCAGGAAAGACGTCTGCAGGGGTTCGAGATCGTAGAGCCCGCCCAGCAGGAAGGCAGCTATTACACCCAAAGGCGCTGGCGAGCGATGGAAGAGAAAGGTTGTAAGATGTGCACCGGCGGAGTGGCCGCTGACGGAAAACCGCTTTGACGTGGCGCCAAAACGATCGGCATGCGCCAGCAGGAAAGCCTTGGCTTTCAGGACCTGACCAACCAGGACGTCCATTCTCGCCCCGGGCATCAACGAATAACTTGGTCAAATATTCCCGGTCGCTGGTGGCTTCGAAGGCCGCCATTAGCGCTTCGGTCAGGTGCATGTTGGAGTTCTGGCCGCGATAGGCGCCGCCATCGGGCGGCTGCCAGTCGGCGGTGAATTCCTCGGCGATCGCGCCGTGCTTGGCTTCTCAATCAGCTCCGAATGGACAACCTCCTGAAAGCTCACATCTAGTCACAACGGCCATCTCGGCAGCGCTGCTGCTCTCGTCAAAGCGCCTGCACAAGACGCGCAATCGGCGTCTCTCGTGCTCTGCGCCGACAGCCATCGGACGAACTGCGTCGTCGATGGTATATCGATACGCCTAAAGATAAGTATGGACGCAACTACGAACCGTGTCTCGTGCGGACAATTCGCTGGGCGATGTTTTGATCAAGGAAAGCTGAGCCCGGCCATGGGATGGCGCGCGCCACGGCTGGTGCCAGGGCCAATGACGGCTATCATCGTTTCCGCTGTGCGGGAGAGGATTGGGGCAATGGACGAATTCGTCACCAGGTGTCACCGGTCGAACGGAGCTCGTGGCCGCTTCGCGCAGATTGTGTTGAAAGACTCCACTAGACCGCGTTCAAAGTGATTTTCACGCGAAGCGCGAGGAACACAATTCCAACTGTTTGCCTGTGGCCAGACAAGATTGCGCGCAAAGCGAGTCCAAGCCGTAGTCGCGCAACAGCATTTCAGGCAATATGAGACGCTGATCCGTTGCCGCCTTTTTCAACACAATCCGCCAATAGCGGACATCCTCAAGCGAAAAGCCGACGGACGCGATCAAATGCGTCCGTGACCGCAGGCTTTGGTGGAGCCAATTCGGGGTCCTGCTCAGCCTCAACGACCAACCATCCGCGATAGCAGCCATTCCGCACGAAATCAGCGACGGGGGCGAAATCAACGTCGCCATCACCGGGAACCGTGAACATGCCCCAGCGCACGCCCTCATTGAAGCTGAGATCACCCGCCCTCACCATCTCCATTACCTTGCCACGAACATCTTTGAGATGGATGTGGGCGATCCGGTCGCCGAAGCGATCGATGAGGCGCGTGTAGTCGAAGCCGCCGCCAACCGCGTGTCCGGTGTCGAGAAGAAGGCCGACATCACCTCCAGCTCGGTCGAACAATGTGGAAACTTCGTCAAGGGTCTCGGTGACCATCATGAGATGGTGGTGATACGCGAGCCGGAGGCCATAGGCATCTTGGAGGCGCTTGGCGAATTCCGTAAGCCGGACCGCGTACGCAGCGACTTCATGGGTGGGCATGACAAGCCTTTTTGACATCGGTGCGTCAAGGGGAGCGCCGGGCGTCATCATCGCCACCTCACCGTAGACCATGACCGAGCTGCCCATGTCGCGTAAGAGGCTAGCATGAGGGGCCACCGCGGCCATCTCGGCATGAACGTCGCGCTCCGCCAGTTCGCCCGAATACCACCCAGAAGCCAACTCCAAACCGCGCGATTCCAAAACCGGACGAAGCGTCGCGGCATCACGGGGAAACTTGCGCCCGAGTTCTACGCCCTGGTAGCCGATTGCGGCCGCATCATCCAGGCATGTCTCCAGCGGGATGTTCGCGCCGAGGTCCTCGAGAACGTCGTTCGCCCAGGACAACGGACTCACTCCAAGACGGACGCCTGGCGGGAGGGAGGATAGGGACTGGTTCATCTGCGTCTCCAAATTTTGCGCCCGGGTTCGCGATCCCGCGCCGCAGGGCGCAGGTTCGAATGACAGGTTTCAGGTCACGTGGACGACCGGACGACGAGCTTGCCCGGAAGGGAAATGGTCTCTCCTTCGCGCTTGCCAGTGATCATTTCCACGATGAGGTCGACCATCTCGCGGCACGGCTGCTCGTAAGTCGTGAGGCCGAAGGCCGGCGTGCCGCCGAGTTCGTAGTTGTCGAATCCGACGACAGCGATATCGTCAGGGACCCGGAGGCCGAATTCGCTCCGCGCGGTCTCCATCGCACCGATCGCCAGAATGTCATTTTCGCACATCAGGACATCGACCCGTTCGCTAGCGGGAGTCTCCTGAAGGTATCTCCGGGCCGACTCTGCGCCGTCTTCATGGCTGTAGCGCTCGGCTGAGATGTCCACGATGTGGTCGACACCCTTCTGCCTCCAGAACTCGGCAAAGTGGTGCCTCCGCTTCAATGCGGTCGACAGCGCCGAGGCCCCGGTCATGAAGCCTGGCCGCCGATAGCCCCGTTCATGAAGATGGTCCACAATATCCCTCAGGCCGACTTCCGAGTCGCAGACGACCGCCGGGACACCCTCGATCTGGCTATCGCGCGCGAGAACAAACATGGGCGGCATCCCCGGTCCCAAGCGACGGTCGTTCAAGGTCTCGTCCCTGAATGCGGTGCCGAGGAGAATGATGGCGTCGACCAGGCGCTGGTCGGCATTGAGAAGCGCATGTACATGGTCGAAGTGATTGTTGATATTGATGAGCATCGCCACGAGACCCTCGGCCTGCAGGCGCTCGGTCAAGGATTCCAGAAACGGAAGTTTCTGCGGGTTGGCGAAGTCGTCGACGAGCACGGCGACCTGATGGGTGACGTTCGTCGAAAGGCTGCGCGCGAGCAGATTGGGCGAATAGTTCAGTTTTTCCGCCGCCTCCATGATCTTGCGTTTGGCTTCATCGGTGATCGACGCGCCGGGCTTGAACGCGCGGATGACCGTCCATTTGGACACCCCCGCCGCCTCCGCCACTTCCTTTGCTGTTGCCCGCTTTCGCATGTCTCTCCCTCTGATGGAACAAATTTTCCATCTCGCCTGCCGATGAAATAATCTCTTGCTTTTATAACATCCGCAGGTAACATGCACCCACTTGCACCCGGGTGCAAGCTATTTTGCACCCGGGTGCAAGATGTTTTCGCCGCCCAGAGGAGTGGTCGGCCCATCAGGAGGAAGAAATGAAAGCTCTGCTGAAGACGCTCGCCGTGAGCGCAATCGCATTCGGTGTCGCCACCTCGACTGCCGTCGCCGTTAAGGCGCAGGAAATCTCCATCATCGCCGTCACACACGGCCAGGCATCGGACCCGTTCTGGTCGATCGTCAAGAACGGCATGATGCAGGCCGCCAAGGACAGCAACGTCAAGGTCGACTACCGCGCGCCCGAAACCTTCGACATGGTCGCGATGGGCCAGCTGATCGAAGCCGCCGTCAACCAGAATCCGGCAGGCATCGTCATTTCCAATCCCGATCCGGACGCTCTCGGTCCGGCGATCGAAAAGGCCGTCGCAGCGGGCATCCCGGTCATCTCGATGAACTCGGGCATCGCCGCCCAGGAGAAGCTCGGCATCAGGCTCCATGTGGGCCAGGATGAAACTCCGGCAGGCATCAAGGTCGGCGCGAAGCTCAAGTCGCTCGGCCTCAAGCATGTCCTCTGCGTCAACCAGGAAGTCGGCAATGCCGCGCTCGACCAGCGCTGCGCCGGGACCGAGAAGGGCTTTGAAGGCGGCAAGGTAACTGTGCTTCCGACGACCGCCGATCCGGCCGAAATCGAAGCCAAGATTCAGGCTGCCCTGACGTCCGATCCGTCGATCGACGTGGTCCTCGGTCTCTCCGCTCCGCTCGTCGGCGAACGTGCCGTCGCTGTAGTCGAAAAGATGGGCAATGGCGACAAGGTCAAGGTTGCCTCCTACGACCTCTCGGCTAACTTCCTCCAGGCCGTCGCCGACGGCAAGGCGCTGTTCGCCGTAGACCAGCAGCCCTATCTGCAGGGCTATCTGCCCGTGACCTTCCTCGCGCTCAACGCCCGTTACGGTACCATCCCGGCAGGCAATGTCCCGTCGGGTCCGAGCTTCGTCGAGAAGGACACCGCTGCTTCCGTCATCGAGAAGTCCTCCCAGGGCATTCGCTAAGCGAAGCCCGGCGGTCCCCAACCTCCACGGGGGCCGCCACTCTTGCCTGACGCGCTTGCCATTCCCTCGCACACTCTGGCTTCGGCGCGACTTGAACGACCATTCTTAAAGGAACGGGCCATGTCCCTCGTCAACGACCAAAACGGCGCGACGGCTTCGCGCGCCGATGAGCGGCTGAAGAAGGTGTCTACTTTCACCTCCCTCCTACGCCGCCCCGAACTCGGAGCCGTTGCCGGATTGGTGCTCGTGGCGATCTTCTTCGTCTTCACCGCGAACCCGGCGATGTTCACCCTCGCGGGCATCATGAACTTCATGGCCCCGGCCGCGCAGCTCGGCATCCTCGCAATCGGTGCCGCGCTGCTCATGATCGGCGGTGAGTTCGACCTTTCCATCGGCTCGATGGTGGCCTTTGCGGGCCTCGTCTTCGGCACAGCTCTCGTTGTGCTCCAGCTTCCCCTCAGCGTCGCGATTCTCATCGCCATGGCTTTCGCGGTCTGCATCGGTGTCACCAACGCCCAGATCACGATCCGGACGGGTCTGCCATCGTTCATCGTGACGCTTGCATTCCTCTTCATTCTACGAGGCCTGACACTCGTAGGTCTCAAATGGGCCAGCGGCGGTTCCACCCAGCTCCGTGGAATGAAGGAAGCCGCCGCCAACAGTCCCCTTGCCCCCATCTTCTCGGGCGATGCGTTTCCGGGATTGTTCCGTTGGATGGCCGAGCTCGGCGTGATCGCCAAGCTTCCCAACGGCAATCCGCAGGTGCCCGGCATTCCCGTCGAAATCCTCTGGTTCATTGCCATCGCGCTTGGCGCAACCTGGCTACTGCTCCGGACCCGTTTCGGCAACTGGATTTTCGCCGCTGGCGGCGATGCATGGGCGGCCCAGAAGTCCGGTGTCCCGGTCCGTCGGGTGAAGACCACCCTATTCGTCATCACGGCGCTCTGCGCCACCCTCGTCGCGATCCTGACCGTCCTCGATGCAGGCTCCACGGATGCGCGTCGCGGGTTTCAGAAAGAGTTCGAGGCGATCATCGCCGCGGTGATTGGCGGCTGCCTCCTGACGGGTGGCTACGGTTCGGCGATCGGTGCCTTCTTCGGCTCCATCGTGTTCGGCATGGTTCTGATCGGCCTGACCTACACCTCTATCGACCAGGATTGGTATCTCGTCTTCCTCGGCGGCATGCTGCTGATCGCGGTCATCTTCAACAACGTCATCCGCAAGCGCGTTACGGGAGAACGGTGATGAGCAATTCCCAGACGCCCCTCGTCGAGGTCAAGGACCTCGTCAAACACTTCGGTTCCGTAATCGCCCTCAATGGCGTGTCGATGAAGGTGCATTCCAACGAAGTTCTGTGCCTGCTGGGGGACAATGGCGCGGGCAAGAGCACGCTGATCAATACACTCGCTGGCGTGCACAAACCGAGCTCCGGCGAGTTTCTCGTCGATGGCCAGCCGAGGCTGTTCTCAGGCCCGCGCGACGCCCTCGATTCGGGCATCGCCACCGTCTATCAGGACCTCGCCATGATCCCGCTGATGTCGGTCACCCGGAACTTCTTCATGGGCCGGGAGCCCCTGAAAGGCTTCGGCCCGTTCAAGACCATGGACATGGACCTCGCCGACAACGTCACGCGCGACGAAATGCACCGTATCGGCATCGATGTACGCGATCCGCAGCAGGCCGTCGGTACGCTGTCCGGTGGCGAACGCCAGTGCGTCGCCATCGCACGAGCGGTCTACTTCGGCGCAAAGGTCCTGATCCTCGACGAGCCGACGTCGGCCCTCGGCGTGGCTCAGACCTCGATGGTGCTAAAATACGTCAACCAGGTCCGCGAGAAGGGCCTCGGCGTGATCTTCATCACCCACAACGTGCGCCACGCCTACGCAGTCGGAAACCGCTTCACGGTTCTCAACCGCGGCAAGACGCTCGGCACCTTTACGAAGGGCGAGATCAGCATCGACGAGCTTCAGAACCTGATGGCAGGCGGCAAGGAGCTGCAGTCCGTTTCGCAGGAACTCGGGGGCACCATCTAGCCCGCACCGTGGCCCCGGAGTTCGGAGCCACACCTCACTCCGATCGATGATCGGCTCGATCCAGAAACAAGCCAAGAGGAGTCCGGCGACGACCGGACCTGGTAATGACATGACTTCTTCGTTCCCGCTCGCAGCCTGCGCCGAAATGATCTGGCGCGACAAGCCGATCGAATGGCGCGCCTCCCGTCTCAAAGAACTCGGTTTCGGCGTGGGTCTCTGGAACTGGCCAGAGCACGACATCGGCAAGCTCGAAGCGACCGGAGCGACGTTCACGATCATGAACGGCTATCTGACGGGCCGCCTCACCGACGACGATGGTGCCGCCGAGCTGCTCAAGACGGCTCGCGAGACCGCACAGGTCGGCAAGCGCCTTGGTGTTCAACGCCTGAACCTTCACGGCACCGGACTTGGCGACCGTGGCCTCCCGGTCCAGCCGATCGAGATGGTGACAGGAGCCATGTGGCTCAAGGCCCGCGACACCTTGTCCCGCATCGTCGACCTCGCCGAAGAGGAAGGCGTGACATTTACACTGGAGAACCTGAACCTCCCTGTCGACCATCCGGGCGTCCCGTTCGGCCGCGCCGAGGACACGCTGGCGCTGGTCGCCAGCATTGATCATCCGCGCCTGAGGCTCAATCTCGACCTTTATCACGCGCAGATCGGCGAAGGGAATCTGATCGAACTATGCCGCAAATCTCTACCTTGGATCGGCGAAATTCAGGTCGCCGACGTTCCCGGCCGATTTGAACCGGGCACAGGCGAGGTCAACTGGAATGGCATCGCCAGGGCGCTCGCCGCCATGGGCTATTCCGGTCCGATCGGCATGGAGGCCTGGGCATCTGGAGACTCCGACGCCGCCCTCGAAGCCTTCCGCAAAGCCTTCACTCTCTGACAGTTCAAGTCTCCCAAAACAGGAACAAGACAATGCCCAAGAAACCCGTCAACATCGGCCTCATCGGAGCCGGCCGCATCGGCTCCTTCCATGGCGAGACCGTCGCCCATCGTCTCGTCGATGCCGAACTCGTCGCCATTGCCGACCCGGCTCCCGGTGCCGCCGCAAACCTAGCCGCCAAGCTTGACGTCGATGCCTCCTATACCGACGTCGCCGAGCTGCTCGTCCATCCAGGCCTCGACGCCGTGATCATCGCCACGCCCGCCCGCTTCCACACCAATGTCGTCGTCCAGGCGGCGGAGGCCGGAAAGGCCGTGTTTTGCGAGAAGCCGATGGCCCTCACCCTCGAAGACGCCGAGCGCGCCGTCGCGGCGGCCAATGCCGCGGGCATACCTCTCCAGGTCGGCTTCAACCGCCGTTGGGATCAGGCCTTCGCCGAGGGCCGTGCCGCCATCGACGCCGGAAAGGTCGGAACCCCGCAGCTCATCCGCTCGCTCACCCGCGACCCCGGTCCGTTCGGTGCCGATCCGGACCGCATTCCCCTCTGGACCATCTTCTACGAGACCCTGATCCACGACTTCGACACGCTGCTGTGGCTGAACCCCGGTGCGAAGGTCACCGAGGTCTACGCCGTTGGCGACGCGTTGGTCCGCCCGGACGCCAAGGACAAAGGATTTCTCGATACCGCCGTCGTCACCATCCGGTTCGACAACGGCTCTGTGGCCGTGGCGGAAGCCAACTTCTGCGCCATGTATGGCTATGACATCCGCGGCGAGGTGTTCGGCTCAGGCGGCATGATCACCATGGGAGACGTCCGCCGCTCCAGCATGACTATGTTCGATAAGGACGGCGTGTCCAACGACACATGGCGTCGCGACACAGACCACTTCATCCACGGCTATACCGCCCAACTCGCCTCCTTCGCGAAGTCGGTTCGCGAAGGCAAGCTCTCCGGAGGCGCGACGGGGCACAACGCCCGCCAGGCGCTGGCGATCGCGCTCGCTTGCATCGAGTCGGTCCAGAAGAAGGCCCCCGTGCCCGTGAAGTGATGTCAACGAACTCCGCCGCGATCAATCCGGAGCTATGGACATGATTGACATAGAGCGATCGGCGCGGCCGACGACAATCAAGGACCTCAAAGGTCTGGTAGTATCCCGGACAGTGGTCCTGCCGGATCAACTTAAAAAGGTCGCACAGTTCGCGTTCGAGCGTCCCGAGGAAATGGCCTTCGGCACCATCAAGTCGATCTCCGTCTCGTGTGGGGTCGCACCGCAGACGGTTCTGCGCCTTGCACATGCGTTCGGTTTCAATGGCTTCCGAGACTTCAAGGCACTATTCCGAGCACATCTTCGGAATATCGCAATGGACTGAGGTAGTCTTCGGGCCGGCGGCCCCGCTCGCCTCGGGTAATCGAAAGGCTAACTGCGGTTCTCCAAGTGGCTTGTTTTGCGCCACTCGTCGTACTCTCCGCGGGCATCGTCATGCAGCGGATAGTAACGCTGCAACGACCCGCCCTCCATAAGTTTCACTCGCGAGAACTCCTCCCAATCGTGATGCTTTCGCGACTCTTCGATTACCTTCGAGGCCATTGCGACTGGAAGCACCACCACCCCGTCGTCGTCGGCAACGATGATGTCGCCGGGGATTACCGTGACACCGCCGCAGGCAATCGGAACGTTGACCGCATTCGGATAGATGCTGGTCTGCACATGGTAGTTGGGAGTCCAGCCACGCAGCCATAGGGGGAGATCTAGCTTCTCGACATTGGGCCGATCGCGCATGCACCCGTCGATTACGATGCCAGCGCCGCCTCTGCCTTTGAAATACGTCGACATCATATCGCCAAAGACGCCCGAGCTCATGTCGCCGCGCGCGTCGACCACGACCACATCTCCCTCCTGCGCGTGATAGAGCACGTGCCTGTGCAACTGCGTCTCCGGATCGGCATATTCTCCCTCGGTGAAGAGGTCCGGCCGCTGCGGCATGAACTGGAGCGTCAGCGCCGGCCCGACGATCGACTTCCCGCGGTTTTGCGGCACGGGACCGACCATGTGCGGATTGCGGAAGCCCATGTGGCCAAGCGTGCCGGCAACCGTCGCGGCGCCGATTTCCTTCAGTGCGTCGATCAGGTCTTTGGGCGGTCGCGTAATGTCAGGAGTATGGGTCATTGTAGACTCCGGTGGATGAAACTACCAGTTCGTAACAGAACCATCGCGGCGCTTCAGGTGAGGCGCTTCCCAGAAACGAAAGCTCTCCGCCTTGACCGCCTCTTCGTTGACCTCGACGCCGAGCCCCGGCAGATCGCGGACCGGATAGTCGGGGCCGACGAGCCGTGGTTGCACGGGGAAGAAGTCGGAATTGTCGAAGCCCAGCTTTGTTTCGGGCACCCTGGTCTCGAGCCAAGCGAAATTCGGCACCGCGGCGGCGAGATGGATGGTCGCGGCCGTGCAGACCGGGCCAAGGGGATTGTGCGGCATCAGGTCCACATAGTGCGCCTCGCTCCAGCCAGCCACCTTCATCGCTTCAGTGAGCCCGCCAACATTGCAAACATCGAGCCGGTTGAACTGATGGATGCCGCGCTCGATGTAGGGTAGAAACTGCCATTTGCTGGCAAATTCCTCGCCGATGGCGAACGGGATGTCGGTCATTGTGCGCAGGGATTCGTAGGCCTCCGGTGTCTCGTCTCGTATCGGCTCCTCGAGGAAATCAAGCACGCCGCGGCCGAGCTTGTTACAGAAGCTCGCCGCCTCTGCCACCGACAGCCGATGATGATAGTCGATGCCGAGGACGACGTCGTCGCCCAGCTCCTCGCGCGCCTTGTTTAGCATGCTTGCTGTAGCGCCGATCGATTCGCGCGGCTCGAAGATGTCCTTGCTGTTTTGCCCGATAGGAAAGAAGCGGATCGTCTGCCACCCCTGTGCGCGTAGTTCGCGGGCCCGTTCGATGGCAACGTCGCCCTCGGCCTCGTCACCGGTCGAGGCGAAGGTAGGAATGCGGTCGCGCTGCTTGCCGCCCAGCAGATCGTAGGCCGGCACCCCCAGCGCCTTGCCCTTGATGTCATGAAGGGCAATGTCGATGGCGGAAATCGCCGCCTGCAGAACGCGGCCGCCTTCGAAGTATTGGCTGCGATAGACTTCTTGCCAGATCCGACCAATCTGCATCGCGTCGCGGCCGATGAGAAACTCGCGATAGTGCTCGATCGCGCCGGCCACTGCCTTCTCGCGACCGCTCAAACCGCTCTCGCCCCAGCCGAAGATGCCGTTGTCAGTCTCGACCTTGACCAGCATCTGGTTGCGCGTTCCTACCCATACTGGATAGGGCTTGATCGCCGTGATTTTAAGCTTCGTAGTCATCCACGCCCTCGTTTCACACGCTCCGCTTGGTCTCAGTTGGCCTTGAGGGCCATTTCTGTTTCGCCGTCGAACAGATGCATCCGCTCCTGGTCGAACTCGAGCCAAATCGGCTCGTCGGGCGCGACGGCAATGGTCGGCGGCACGCTGACGTTGACGATGGCGCCAGACAGGAACGCCTGTACGAAGGTGACGTCTCCGGTCGGCTCTACCGTGTAGGCCTTGGCAGGAATGCTTCCTGGCACCGCACTCTTATGCAGCTTGATCGTCGAGTGACGTGCGCCGAGCACGACTTTCTTGGTGGTTGCCCTCGCGACCTTCTGGGCGTTGTGTGGCGAGAGCTCGAGGCGCCAGCCCTCCGCGCTGGTCAACACTGTATTGCCGCTTGCCGTTGATGCCTCCAGCGGAACAAGGCTCATCGCCGGGCTGCCGACGAAGCTGGCGACGAACATGTTCACCGGATGGGCAAAGACCTGCGCCGGTGAATCGTATTGCTGCAGGTAGCCGCCGTTCATCACCGCCATCCTGTCGGCCATGGTCACGGCTTCGAGTTGGTCGTGCGTCACATAGATGATCGTTGCCTTGAGGTCCTGGTGGAAGCGCTTGATCTCCGACCGCATCTGCACGCGCAGCTTCGCGTCGAGGTTGGAGAGTGGTTCATCCATCAGGAATACCGCTGGATCTCGAACGAGGGCACGGCCGAGCGCCACGCGCTGCTGTTGCCCGCCCGAAAGTTCGCGCGGCTTGCGCTCGAGCAGTTGCGTCATGTCGAGCACTCGCGCTGCTTCCTTGACCTTCCTGTCGATCTCGTCCCTTGGCAATTTGCGCATCTGCAGCGGGAACGCCAGATTTTTATAGACCGATTTTTGCGGATAGAGCGCGTAGTTCTGGAACACCATTGCGATGTCCCGGTCCTTGGGGTCGAGGTCGTTGACCACCCGGTCCCCGATGACGATGTCGCCCGATGTGATGGGGATCAGCCCCGCAACAAGATTGAGCGTGGTTGTTTTGCCGCAGCCTGAAGGGCCGACGAGCGCAACGAATTCGCCGTCATTGACCGTCAGCGAAACATCGTTGACAGCTTTGAAGCTGCCATAGGTCTTGACAAGATCTTTGAGGACCACGTGGGCCACCGGCAACTCCCTAGTGCTTAACGGCGCCTTCTGTCAGGGCGCGTACGAAGTATCGTTGCAGGACGAGGAACAGGACCACGACGGGCACGCTCATCATAAAGCTGGCCGCCATCAGGCCCGGAAAGTCCGTCGTATTTTCCGAGAAGAAGCGTTGGATGCCGACCGGCAGTGTCAACTGGTCGTTCTTGGAGAGGAACGTGTAGGCGTAGATGTACTCGTTCCACGCGCCGATGAAGGAATAGATCGCCGTGGCGATGATTCCTGGCGCCGAGAGCGGCATCACGATCAGGACAAAAGCCTGGAACCGCGTCGCTCCGTCGATGCGCGCCGCCTGCTCGAGCTGCACCGGGATGTTGTCGTAGAAGCCCTTGAGGAGCCAGATTGCCAGCGGCAGGCCGAATGTGAGGTAGGTGAGAATGAGCGACCCATGCGTGTTCACCAGCCCGATCGCGCGCATCAGGATGAAGAGCGGCACGAGAAAGATCACCGCCGGGAACATATTGCGAAGCAAGACGGCGAAGAACAGAAAGTTCCGGCCCGGGAAGGTGAAGCGCGAAAACGCGTAGGCCGCAGGAACCGCCACGATCACCGAAAGGATGGTCGTGGCAGTGGAGACGAAAAGGCTGTTCCAGAAGAAACGAAGGAAGTCCTGGCCGACGCTGTTTTGCGGATCGAGCAGCTTCTGGTAGCTGTCAAGGGTGGGTTGGTCAGGCCACCATTGCGGCGGGAATTGCATGGCCGCGAAGCCGGACTTGATCGAGGTGATCAGCATCCAGACCATCGGCAAAGCGGTGTAAAGCAGCATGAACGCGAGGAAGATGCGTCCGCCCCACCGCCATCCGTCGATGCGCATACGGCGACGGGCCTGGCCTCGAGGAGCAGTCTCGGCAATCGTGCTCATGCGGTCCCATCCTTCCGCTCGTTGCCGCTTAGAGCACGGACGTAGAAGTAGCCGAGCGACATCAGGATCAGGAACAGCAGCACCGAATAGGCCGATGCCACCCCCCAGCGCTGGCGGCCGAAGGCGAGCTCATAGATGTGAGTGATCCAGATATGCGATGCGTTCGACGGCCCGCCGCCGGTCATGATCCAGGGGATGATGAATGAATTGAAGTTGGCCACTGCCAGCAGAAGGATCGTCACCGTCGAGACGTTTCTCAAATGCGGGAAGGTGACGTGCCAAAACCGCTGCCATGCATTGGCTCCGTCGACTCTTGCGGCGCGCAGCAACTGGTCGGGGACTGTCTGCAGGCCAGCCATCATCATGATCATGGCAAACGGAAACTCCCGCCAGATATTGACGACGATCAGGGAGGGCAGCACTGTGCTGACGCTGTCGATGAAATTCGGCGACCTGTCGGCCAATCCGAGGCCGACCAGCACCGCGCCGATAATCCCAAAGTCTGAATGGTAGATCCACTTCCAGATATAGGACGCGGCGACCGCGCTGATGACCCAGGGAATGATCAGGATGGCCCGAAGGATGCCGCGGCCGACAAAGTCGCGATGAAGCGCCAGGGCGCAGGCAAACCCCAGGACAAATGAGATGAAAGTGGATCCCGATGTCCAGATCAGAGTGTTCGAGGTGACCTTCCAGAACACCGGACTTGTGAGGATGGCGGTGTAGTTGCCGAGGCCGATGAAAATCTTGTCCCGGAGCTGCAGGCCAGGCGGCGTATTGAAGAACGACAGCTCGATCGTGTAGTAAATCGGATAGGCTATGACGATGAGCATCACGGCGATCGCAGGGAGCACGTACGCGTAGTCGGCGCGATGCTCCCAAATCTTTCGCAGCACACCGGACCTATCGGGTTGCAGTCTCCGGCGAGCCTCTGCCTTGCCGATCAAGATCGTCACCGTGGCGTGCCCTTATTCTTCGGAACAACCGGCCGCACTCTTGGCGCAGCCGGTCAGATCGTGGTCAGGCTTGGTCTAGAGTCCGCCGTCCATCAGGTCTTTTACCTTCTTGGCCGCGTCGTCCGCTGCTTGGTCGACGGTCATGGCTCCGGTCAGGGCATTCTGCAGCATGTCCGGGACGATGATGTTCATGATCTCGGGGGACTGCGGCAGCGCCGGGAACGGGATGCCGTATGGCAGCATCGAGGTCGTGACATCAAGGAACTTGATGTTCTCCAGACGCTCCTTCATCCATTTGGTCTTGAAGCCGTTAAGGTTTCCCGGGTTCGAGCCGGCATAGGCCATCTTCAGCGACCATTCAGGGCTCGTCCACATGCAGATGATAGCCTTTGCGGCCGGCTCGTCTACCTTGCCGCCCTCGACATATTCGGGCTTCAGGATGTGAATGTTGGAGCCGCCAAACACGACAGCACGCTTGCCGTCGGGGCCAGTCGGAATCAGGCCGTAACGCATGTTGTCGATGACGGTCTGCGCCTTGTCCTTGTCGGTAGCCGTCGCCTTTTTCTGCAGGTCGAGCATAACGTTGTAGTCGGACGGGTGCGAGATCATCATGCCGAGCTGGCCACCGAGGAAGAGGGGCTGGTTGTCGGCCTGCTGGTTGGTGAGCGCCGAAACCGGAACCGACTTGTCGCGAACATACATATCGTACGAGGCTTGCAGCGCCGCCTTGCTCTGCGGGCTATTGAGCTCGACCTGCTTATAGGTCGGGTTGGCGGTGGCTTCGTCGAAGACGCCTCCGCCATAGGCCCACAGCTGCGGCATGAAGCGATACGGCGTATTGCCGGCATTCTTGCGAGCCACGAGGCCGTAACCGGCAATGCCGAGCTTGTCGTGGATCTGCTTGGAATACTTGACGACGTCGTCCCAGGTTGCCGGAGCCTTGTCCGGATCCAGGCCTGCACGCTTGAAGATGTCGGCGTTCCAGATGAAGGCCATCGTCTCGTTGTTGGTTGGAATGCCGTAGGTCACATCCTCCCAGGTCACGGCCTTCATTGCGCCGGGCCAGAAGTCCTCGGTCGAATACCCAACATCCTCGGGTTTGAGCGGCTGCAGATAGCCCTTTGAGGCGAACTCGGTGCCACCCAGGATTTGCAGGCGGACCGCCATGGGCGCTGCATTACCCAAGAGCGCGGTCCGGAACTTGTCCAGAAGGTCGTTATAGGTGAGGGCTTGTTCCTCAAGCTGGATGTTTGGATAGGTTTTGCGGAAGGTCTCGAAGAACTCCTTGTAATACTGGCGCAGGAGGTCAGGGTCGCCCTCGAACACGCCCTGATACCAGAAAGTCAGTCGCCCCTTGTAGTCGAGCGGCGTGACCTTGGCGCAATCGCCCGCCGTGTCAAAATCCTGCGTGCCGGCAATGGAGCGCACATATTCCGGCGACCACTTGCTCAAGTCGACCGGCGCACCCAGCGCCGAAGCGGACATCAGCGATAGCATCAAAGCAGTGGAGACAGCGCCGCGCAGGACGGCACCGCCGAGTGAAATCCTCGTCATAAGGTATCCTCCAGGTTCTCCCATGCCGCTCTGCATCGAGGCGAGCGGTCTTTGCTCATCGGCCGCGGGACGCTTTCAGCCAATGTATCCATTTCAGATCTTTATACATTTTCAGATCGCGAATTGCCTGTCAACTAGACAAATCGTACATTGTTTATAGCAATCTCGCGTGATAACGAGATCAATGTGTGTATTGATTGGGGACAGCCTTGGCCGAAACAAGCGATTTTAAAGCAAAGCCCCCCGAAGGGATCGACGCTCTCGGGGCCTCCAGCGAGGGCGCCTCGCTTTATCAGCTGATCAGGGAAGACATCATCGAAGGGCGGCTGGCTGCCAACGAGCGGCTTGTGGTCACCGATCTCGCCCGGCGCCACGGCACCTCAACCAACCCGGTGCGCGAGGCTCTGCAACTGTTGCGCGGCGAAGGCTTTGTCACCCTCGTTCCCAACCGCGGAGCGCGCGTGCGGCCCATAGATCAGGATTTTGTACGGGACATCTACGAGATCGGAGTCTTGATCGAGCCGGCACTGACGCGATGGTTCGTGAATATGGCCACCGTCGAGGACATTGCTGAACTCGAACGCATCCAAGGCCTGATTGAAGAAAACGACTTCGCCGACACGTTGAGGCACAGCGAGCTGGACACCGCCTTTCACACCGTAATGTACCAAAAGCACTACAACCGCCATGCCGCCGAGCTTTGGTGGAAGCATCGCGAAGTGCTTCGAGCCGTGAGCCGGCGTTTCAACTTTACGCTCGCTCGGCGTGCCGCGATCCTTAGCGAGCATCGTGAGCTCATAGCGCATGTAAAGGCGGGAAATGCGAACGAGGCAGCCGAACTCATTGCACGCCATGTCGAGGGCTCCGGCCGGCACATCCTCGAACACATGCGTGCGCGTAACGCCGCTCGGGCAGGATAGAATAGATAGCCTGGAATATCATTATCCCGACCACGTCAGTAAAGGCAGTTGAGATGAAAATCACCAGCGTTCGGCCGTGGCTAATCAGATCCGATGCTTCTTATTGGGGAGAGTTTCTGTTCGTCGAAGTGACGACCAACGAGGGGGTGAGCGGCTGGGGGGAGATCACCACCACGACAAGGCTCGCCAATCGCGCCCTCTGCACGATCCTGCGGCAGATCGGTGCCGCTGTAACAGGCGAGAACCCGGCGCGTATCGAGTATCTGTGGCACAAGATATTCCGCAGCTTCACCTATATGGGCAGTCGCGGCGCCGCAGTCGAATGCGTGAGCGCCATCGACATAGCCCTTTGGGACATCCGAGGCAAAGTTCTTGGTAAGCCGATTTACGAGCTGTTGGGCGGACCGGTACGCGATGAAATCGCGCTCTACACCCATCCCAACCAGGCCAAATTTACCAGCAAGGAGGCTGTGATCCGCGAAATTAGAGACATCGTCGAGTCCGGCCACACTGCGCTCAAGTTCGATCCTTTCCCCCACCAGGGCCGCACCGCCGATGGACAGTCTCGCGAACAGCGGGACGGCTACCTCGATGGCAGCATGACCCGCAAGGATGAGCGCGAAGCCGCCGAACTCACGGCTCTGATCCGCGAAACGGCGGGCTCTGATGTAGACATCCTCATCGATGCGCATGGCCGGTTCGACGTTCCCACCGCCATTCGCCTCTGCCGGAGCCTCGAGGAGGCTGGTCAGATCGACTGGTTCGAGGAGCCCTGTCCGCCCGAGAGCCTCAACGCCCTCAGACAGGTCCGTGAGAAGGTCAGTGCCGCTATCTCGTGGGGCGAGCGCGGCCACACGAAGTGGGATTTCGTGCCGGTGCTCGAAAACAAGCTCGCTGACTACATCATGCCTGATGTCACCTGGACCGGTGGCATTACCGAACTCAAGAAGATTTCTGCCCTATGCGAAGCCTACTACATCCCGGTCTCGCCGCACGACGCCGCGGGACCGATCAACGTGGTTGCGGGAGCGCAGGTGATGATGACCGTTCCTAACTTCTACAAACTCGAAACGTCGGAGTGGAACCTGGGCAAATACGATCACCTCATCGACAGACCACTCGATGTTTCGAACGGCAGCCTCAAGCTTACGCCGAAGCCTGGTCTCGGCGTTGAGATGAACCGCGACTACCTTCAAAACCACGAGATAGAGCTGGATTAGCAACGCTCTACGCCGCCGCAGCCGTGCGCGGCGACGAGCCCCGCCGACCAGAACGAGGATAAAATCATGCCAGAGGCAGATGGAGCCGACGAGGCGCTCAATCGGGTGAACACGCATTCCAAGCCATCCGACCTTCGCATCATCGACATGCGGGTAGCCGAAATTGTCGGCGCGCCGTTCACTTCAGCGCTGCTCAAGATTTACACCAACCAGGGCATCGTCGGGCTTGGCGAGGTGCGCGACGGCGCCAGCGCCACCTACGCGCTGATGCTGAAGAGCCGGTTGCTTGGCGAGAACCCTTGCAACATCGACCGACTGTTTCGCCGGATCAAGCAGTTCGGCGGGCACGGCCGGCAAGGCGGCGGCGTATCGGCCGTCGAAATCGCGTTGTGGGATCTTGCCGGCAAGGCCTATGGCGTCCCCATCTACCAGATGCTCGGCGGCCGGTTTCGGGAGAAAGTGCGCGTCTACTGCGACACCGACGCCACCGTGCCGAGCGGCACCGAGACCGGCAGGCGCCTCAAGCAACGCATGGAGCTCGGATTCACCTTCCTCAAGATGGATCTGGGGCTGATGCAGATCGCGGATGTGCCCGGTGCGGTCGTGTCTCCTGCCGGCTCACTTGAAGGGTACCGCAACCACCCCGGCCGCGGCCCGCTGAAGACCATTGACGAGCGGCGCCTCCGCAACGCTGCGTACGATTTGCATAACGTCCCACACCCGTTTACCGGCCTGCACTTTTCCGACAAGGGCCTCGACTTCCTTGAGCAATACATTGCCGAGGTTCGTGAGGTCATCGGCATGGATATTCCGCTCGCCATAGACCACATCGGCCACATCTCAGTGCAGAACGGCATTCGCCTTGCCAGGCGAATTGAAAAATACGTGCCAGCCTGGCTCGAGGATGTGATCCCATGGCAGTACACTGAGCAGTACCGACAACTGCAGGACGCCACTACGGTGCCGATCTGCACCGGTGAGGACATATACCTCAAGGAAGGCTTCGAGCCGCTGCTCAAGAGCGGCGGCATCTCCGTTATCCACCCAGACCTGCTCACCAGCGGGGGCATCCTCGAGACCAAGAAGATCGGAGATATGGCGCAGGACCGTGGTGTCGCCATGGCCATCCACATGGCAGAAAGTCCAATCGCCGCAATGGCCGCGGCACATGTGGCGACCGCGACTGAAAACTTCATGGCGCTCGAATACCACTCCGTCGATGTCGACTGGTGGGACGATATCGTCACTGGCCTTCCCAAGCCGCTCGTGAAGGACGGCTTTATCACTGTTCCTGACAAGCCGGGCCTGGGGATTGACGACGTCGTCGACGAGGTGATCTCGCAGCATCTGCAGCCGGGTGTCACCGGCATCTGGCAGCCCACGGATCACTGGGACGACGAGTATTCCTGGGATCGCACCTGGAGCTGAGGCGAAAAGGAACGAAGATGAAGATCACCGATCTCCGCTGCGCCGTTATCGGCAAACACCCGATCGTCCGCATCGTTACGGACGAGGGCCTCCATGGCTTGGGCGAAGTCGAGTTCACCAAGTCCTACCTCAAGCCCTTTGTACTGCATTTCCGCGAGGCGCTGATCGGCGAGGACCCGACCGACGTCGAGAGAGTCATGCTGAAGATCCGCCAACGCGGCTCTTTCAAGCCATACGGCGCGGCGGTAAGCGCTATCGAGCATGCGCTGTGGGATATTGCCGGCAAGGCCGCGGGCGTGCCCGTCTATAAACTGCTCGGCGGCAAGGTGCGCGACAAGGTGCGCGTCTACAATGGCTCGATCCGCCGGAAACTCACGGGCGACCGGCCGGAGGATTACGCCGCTGACGTCAAATGGATGATGGAGCAGCCGCAGAATTTCTTCATGATCAAGCAAGGAATCTCGTTCCACTCCAACATGAAGGACACCATTGAAGGCTTTCACTACGGCGTGACGCAGAAGGCCGGCTATCACGGTGCCATGGATCAGGGCGTGATCAGCGAGCGCGGTTTCAATCACATGCTCGACTGCGTGATCGCGATGAAGGAAGTGCTGGGCGACAAAGTCGGCCTGGCGCTCGACTGCGGCCCGGGCTGGATGCTGCCCGATGCGATCAAGTTCGCTCGCGCGGTCGAGAAGTACAATTTGATGTGGCTCGAGGACATGCTGACTGGCGACTATGTGCCGTGGGTCAATCCGCAGGCCTATCGGGAACTGACAACCTCCACCTCGACGCCAATCCACACTGGTGAGCAGATCTACCTGCGGCACAATTTCAAGGAACTGATCGAGACGCAGGCGGTGCGCGTCATCGGCCCCGATCCAGCCGATATTGGCGGTATTGCCGAGCTCAAATGGGTCGCCGAGCACGCCTACATGCACTCGATCCTGATGGCACCGCACGGGGTCGCCAACGGCCTGCTGGGGCTCGGCGCGTTGATCAATGTCTGCGCCACCTTGCCTGCAAATTACATCGCGTTCGAATATCCGAGCGCCACCGACCCCTGGTGGGAGGATCTGGTAGTCGGCTTGCCACCGCAGATCGTGAAGGACAGTATGGTGGACCTGCTGGAAGCGCCGGGACTGGGCCTCGATATCGACGCCGAAGCGGCCAGGAGATATCTCAGGGAAGAGGATGCGGGCTTCTTCGACTGAACCTCCCTCCACCTGCATGACGTGAATCGTCTGCGTAAATTACGGGAATGACACGCTTCGGGTCATGCAGCGCTCAGTAAGGCCCGCCGGTATGGGAAGTCTCGAGGGCGCATTTTCTGCGCCCTCGTCCTGTTACTCAGCCGATGGCCATGAGGCTTGCATTGCCGCCGGCAGCCGCGGTGTTGATCGACGTCGACACTTCCTCGAGCAGCCAATTCAGGCAATAGGCTTCGGGATCGCTCGTCAATTCCTCGGTCGTCGCGGCCTGGACCAGCAGCAGCGGACCGGGCAGGTGAGCGATCTTCTGATTGACGGCCAGAACCCTGTCGCGATCCCCTTCGACGAGGGCGCCTGAGAACGGTCCGTCCTTTTCCCAATCCGAGGTCCAGGAAATCCGGCTGGCGACAGCCGCCGGAAGATCCGCCAGGACTGACTTCGATAAGGAACCTGCGTCCACGACGATGTGGTTGCCGGTCGACAGGGCTGCGGCGATCTGGCGATGAAGCCCGCCTTCCGTCTGCGGCACGACGAGAATACGGCCGCGGGGATGGAGCGCGTAGAGATTGAGCTCGCCGACCGGACCGGTGAGTTCGCGTTCAAGCCCGAGTGCCGAGCGGCTCGCATATCCGCGCGCCGCTTCCCCCTCGCCCGACAGGCCCTTCTTATCGAGCCAGACAATGTAGTCACGAAGGGCGAGGTCCGTATGAACGGAATCCTGCTGCGGCGGCACGGGCGCACGCTGCACCAGCCGGCCGATATAGAGCGGACCGCCGGCCTTCGGACCCGTTCCCGACAAGCCGCGGCCGCCGAAAGGCTGCACGCCGACGACGGCGCCGATGATGTTCCGGTTGACGTAGAGGTTGCCGGCCTTGATGCGGCTGGTCACATGCGCGATCGTTTCATCAAGCCGGGTGTGAAGTCCGAATGTCAGACCATAACCCGATGCGTTGATGTCGTCGATCAGACGGTCGAGCCCATTTCTCCTGAAACGGATGACGTGCAGCACCGGGCCGAAGACCTCCCTCGTCAGGTCCGACAGCGACTTGATTTCGATGATCGTCGGCGGAACGAACGTCCCTGCCGCAGCACTTTCGGGCAGCGGCAGCTGATCCACCTTGCGGCCCAAGCCGCGCATATGCTCGATATGCTGGTCGATCTCCGTCTTTGCGCTGTCGTTGATGACGGGGCCGACATCAATGCTCAGCCGGTCGGTACGGCCGATCGTCAGCTCGCGGAAGGCGCCCTTCAGCATGTTGAGGGTCCTGTCGGCGACATCGTCCTGAAGGCAGAGAACCCTGAGCGCCGAGCAGCGCTGACCGGCGCTGTCGAAAGCAGAGGCAATGACGTCGGCCACCACCTGCTCGGCCAATGCCGAGGAGTCGACGATCATGCCGTTCTGGCCGCCGGTTTCAGCAATCAGCGGAATCGGTTTGCCACCTGCTGACAGCCGTTCCGCCAGCTGCGCCTGGATCATGCGGGCAACTTCGGTCGACCCGGTAAACATGACGCCTGCCGTCTCCTCCGCCCCGACCATGCCGGCGCCGAGGCGGCCGCTGCCGGGCACGAACTGCAGGGCACCGACAGGCACGCCCGCCTCATGGAGGATCTTCACACTCTCCGAAGCGATGATCGGCGTGACACCGGCCGGTTTGGCAAGCACGGGATTGCCTGCCACCAAGGCTGCGGCGACCTGCCCGGTGAAAATCGCCAGCGGGAAATTCCACGGGCTGATGCAAACGATCGGGCCGAGGGGCGCATGCGATGGCCCCAGCGTCTTGCGCGCCTGTTCTGCATAGTAGCGCAGGAAGTCGATCGCCTCACGCACTTCGCCGACGGCGTTGGCCGCGGATTTGCCGGCCTCGCGCATGACGATGCCCATCAGCACCTTGATGCGGGCCTGCATGATGTCGGCCGCCCGTTCCAGGCAGGCGGCACGCTCGGCCGGCGGCACGGCAGCCCATTGCGGCGCATGATCCGCAGCCATGCGAACGATGCGTGCTGCCTCCTCGACCTTCACCTCGGTTACCGTGCCTACGACATCCCGGTGATCGGCAGGATTGAGAACGTCGCGCGTCACCCCATCCGTAGAGCCGTCGGCAAGGAGGGGAAGCGCATGCCATGGGGCAGCAGCCGTGGAGATGAGCACCTCAGCCAAATCCGAAAGGGTGGTCTCGTTCGAGAGATCGAGACCATCGGAATTGGCCCGGGCGCTGCCGTAAAGAGCCTTCGGCGAAGCGATCTGCGCGTGGGGCGCGCCAACGACAGGCATGGCCGCGACGATTTCGGCGGGATCGGCGATCAGTGCCTCGACCGAGACATTCGGATCGGAGATGCGGTGCACGAAGGAGGAATTGGCGCCATTTTCCAGAAGGCGTCGAACCAGATAGGCGAGCAGCGTCTCATGTGTTCCCACAGGCGCATAGATGCGGCAGGGCCGGTCCAGTTTTTCCTTCCCGACGACCTCGTCGTAGAGCGGTTCGCCCATGCCGTGCAGGCATTGAAATTCGTATTTGCCGACGGTGAAATCAGGACCGGCCAGACGATAGATCGTGGCCAGCGTCTGGGCATTATGGGTGGCAAATTGCGGGAAGACCGCATCCGGAGCGTCGAGCAGCTTGCGCGCGCAGGCGACGTAGGCGACATCAGTGTATATCTTGCGGGTATAGACCGGATAGTCGTCGAGACCATCAAGCTGGGCGCGCTTGATCTCTGCATCCCAATAAGCGCCCTTGACGAGACGGACCATGACCCGGCGCCCGGAACGGCGCGCGAGATCGATGATGTAGTCGAGGACGAAGGGGCAGCGCTTGCCATAGGCCTGCACGACGAAGCCCAGCCCGTTCCATCCGGTCAGATCCGGGGCAAAGCAAAGCTCCTCAAGGAGGTCCAGCGAAAGCTCCAGCCGATCGGCCTCCTCCGCGTCGATATTGAGGCCGATATCGTAGGTCTTGGCGAGAACGGCCAGCGCCTTGACCTTCGGCAGCAACTCGCTCATCACCCGGCCGGCCTGCGACCTCACGTAGCGCGGATGCAGGGCCGAAAGCTTGATCGATATGCCCGGGCCGTCATAGATGCCGCGCCCGTCCGATGCCTTGCCGATGGCGTGGATCGCCTTTTCGTAATCCCGGTAATAACGTTCGGCATCGGCGCCCGTCGTCGCGGCCTCGCCCAGCATGTCGTAGGAATAGCGGAAGCCGCGCGCTTCCAGCGGCCGGGCGCGTTTCAGCGCCTCCGCGATCGTTTCGCCGGTGACGAACTGCTCGCCCATCATGCGCATCGCCATATCGACGCCGCGACGGATGACCGGCTCGCCGGCGCGTGCGATCAGCCGCGTCAGCGCTGCCGACAGGCTTCGGTCGTTGACCGTCGAGGTCAGCTTGCCGGTGACGACGAGACCCCAGGTGGCGGCGTTGACGAACATGGATTTTCCGCCGCCGATATGCGAGGTCCAGTTGCCCTCGGCGATTTTGTCGCGGATCAGCGCGTCCCGGGTTTCGGTATCGGGAATACGCAGCAGCGCTTCGGCGAGGCACATGAGCGCCACGCCTTCCTGGCTGGAGAGCGAGTATTCCTGCACCAGCCCTTCGACACCGGTTCCCTTGTGCTTGGCGCGCAATGCTTCGATCAGGCTGCGGGCCGTGCTGCGAATGTCATAGCGCTTTGCCTCGGAGACTCGCGCTGCTGCAACGAGCGGCGGCAGGCATTCGGTTTCCGGTCGGCGATAGGCTGCCGTGATGGCCTGGCGAAGTTCGGATTGCGGTCGGATCGGTGGAGCAAAGCCGGAGAACGGCGCGCCGTCGACGGGATCATGGGAGGGCGTGGAGGGGGGCGCTGCGTTCAACATGGGAGTCCCTAATCAATCGATGTTTGGTCTAGCGGATAAATGGAACAGCGGGCTCATCGTCCCAGAGCGCATCATCCGTGAAAGCGGGGCCGGAATATTCGGTCTCGCGAAGCGGGCGCGCATTCGGCTTGTCGCGCTTGAGGGTGAGTGCCGCCGCCACAGCCCTTATTGCCAGCGGCCGGTAGTGAACGAGCAGGTCGGGTTTTTGGTCATCATCCGCTTCGTTGTTGTGCATGCATGATCCCCCGCTTTGAAGTCGACGCCGATACCGATCACAGCGCTCTTTCACCCGGCACCTAATCTATCACAGCCACAAATCGCGATCTCACTTGATTTTTACAGTTTCTAGGCCGTATGAACTTATTAATGCGTCATCGAGAGTTCAAATGGCCACAGAAACTGACATCTTTAGTGAATTGGACCAGTTCGATAAAAAAATCCTCGCCGCACTCGCCGAGGACGGAAGGCTGTCGATCACCGATCTGGCTACGCGTGTCGGATTGTCGAAGACGCCATGCCAGATCCGCTTCAAAAGGCTGATCAGCGAAGGATACATCGAAGGCTTCAAGGCCATCCTCAATCCGTCGAAAATGCAGCTCGACCACATTGCTTTCGTCGAAGTGAAACTCTCCGATACCCGCGAGCATGCGCTGAAAAGCTTCAACGATGCCATCAAGAAGATCGGGGAAGTCGAAGAGTGCCATATGATTGCAGGCAGGTTCGATTATCTGCTGAAAATCCGCACCCGCGATATCGGCCGCTACCGTCGGGTTCTGGGCGAGCGTATCTCGACGCTGCCTCACGTTGCCAGCACATCGACGAATGTCGCGATGGAGACGGTCAAGGAAGGCTGGGACAAGTCCGGTTCGAGTCTTTCGTGAATGTGATCCGTGGAAGACTATAACTGGCTGCCGGTGAGTTGCCGTAGCAATCCACCCACAGCCAGTTCAGCCATCTCTGGCTTTCCGACCGCGTGCGCCCGGTTTCACCGGCACGCTCTTGCCGTACTCATTCCACCATGCCGTCAAAGCCTCCATGGTGGGGCCGAGGCCCCGCGCTTTTTGCGTGATCTCATATTCGACGCGCGGAGGAACCTCCGCAAAGATGGTGCGGGACACGAGGCCGTCTGCTTCGAGCTCGCGGAGTTGCACCGTCAGCATGTGTTGGGTGATGCCAGGAATAGCCTTTCTCAATTCGCCAAACCGGTAGACCCGCTGATGGAGCAGCCACATGATTTCCAGCTTCCATTTGCCGGAGAGCAGCGCGAATGCGCGACGCATCTCCTCATGCATATTGATTTCGCCATCGGCCATAGTCTGGTTTTCCATACTAACTGCAAGTAATTCATCCTACTTGCAAAGATAAACCTTAGACGACATTTTCAATCCATGCATCACGGGGCGCAGTAAAAGGAGCGCCTCTTCCATAGAAACCGACAGACCCGACGAGAGGAATGTTGCTGCGTGAGCAGCGACAAGGATGAGCTTATGCTTGAATTTTACGGATACTGGATCAGCACTGCACTTCTATCCGTGCTCTACCTCGCCTCAGCCTACATGTATGCCACAAGGCGACAGTGGGTTCGCGAGGCGCTGACGGAACTCGGATATAGCGCGAACAACCTCGTTCCTTTCATGATCATTGTTAAGGTCCTCGGCCCGATAGCGATCCTTTCGCGCGTCAGCGTCCCGCTCAGCGATCTCGCTTATGCCGGCATCTTCTTTCACCTGCTGCTATCAGGCCTCGCGCATATCGGCGTTCGAAAACCTGTCGGCGCTCTGCCAGCGGCGGTCGGCCTGGCGCTGCTGCTCAGCTCGTTCATGACGCAGAACGACGCCCGCGACGTCCCTTCCCCTTACATCCAGGCCGCCGCCCTCTGACCCCTCGATGATTCCCAAGCCTTATCAAATGGAGATACACATGGGTCGACTCAATGGAAAAGTTGCCGTTATCACCGGCGCAAGCCGCGGCATTGGCCGCGCCACCGCAAAGCTGTTTGCGGCCGAAGGCGCGAAGGTCGCAGTTCTTTCGCGGACATCCGAAGGCGTCGAACGGGTTGTCGCGGATATCGTTGAAGCGGGCGGCGCAGCGCTCGGCGTCGTCTGCGACGTCGGTGAAGCCGATCAGATCACGGCCGCGGTTGACAAGGTTGTCGCTGCATACGGCCGCATCGACATTCTGGTGAACAATGCTTTCGATGGTTCTGCGGTCTTGTCTTCGGTCATCGACCTTTCGGTCGAGCAATTGCAACGGAACTTCGACACCGGGCCGATCGCGTATCTGCGCTTCATGCAGGCGTGTTATCCTCACCTTAGAGACGGCGGAGAAGGGCGGATCATCAACTTCGGTTCGATGGCCGGCACCATCGGGTTGGCTGGTTACGGTCCATACAACATGGCCAAGGAGGCGGTGCGCGCGCTGACGCGCACGGCGGCACGCGAATGGGGTGCCGACAAGATCACCGTGAACAACGTTCTGCCGGTCGCCGACACCTGGGGCGCTGCGGAAAAGGATGTTCCTCCACCGACGAACGCGCTCGCGCGTTTCGGCTCGCCGGAAGACGACATTGCCCCCGTGGTGCTGTTCCTGGCCAGCAGGGATTCGCAATTCATTACGGGATACAGCCTTACCCCCGACGGCGGCGCAATCATCGACAGCGCCCGGTAACAGGCCTCGGCAACCATCGATGAGCAAGGGGCGCAGCGTGTTGCGCCCCGTTATCCAGCAGAGCCTCTCGACATCAGTGTTGGTTACCGATGCCGGTAGCGAAAGGCTTCGACGAAGGCGGAGAAAGCAGGGGATGGATGGCGCCGGCTGGGGTAATAGAGATGATACCCTTGGAATGTTGGCGCCCAGTCGGCCAGCACCTCGTTCAGTTGACCGCTGTCACAATATTGCCGGACGAGGTCCCTCGGCACATAAGACAGCCCCGCGCCATCCAGAGCGGCATTGATCGCCGGCCCTATGGTGCTCATCACGAGCTGGCCTTCCACACGAACGCTGAACTCGCGGCCATCCTTTTCAAACTCCCAGGCATAGAGCGCGCCTGACGTCGGAAGACGCAGGTTGACGCAATTGTGGTCCGTCAAGTCATGCGGGGTCGAAGGCACAGTGCGGGTCGCAAAATATTCGGGTGATCCGACCACGGCGTAAGAGATATCGGGTCCAATGCGAACGGCTACCATGTCGCGCGCAATCGCTTCGCCGAGCCGCACGCCGGCATCGAATTGGCGCTCCACGATATTTGTGAAACCGTTGTCGACGATGAGTTCCACGGTGATATCGGGGTAATCCCGCAAAAATGCCGGCAGCCTCGAACGGAAGACCAGCTCCACGGCATCATCGGGACATACGAGGCGGACTGTGCCCGAAGGCTTGTCGCGCAGCGCGCCGAGGGCACTGATCCCAGCGGCGATGCTCTCGAAATGCGGCTGAATACTTTCCACGAGACGCGCACCGGCCGCAGTGGGAGCCACGTCACGCGTCGTGCGGGAGAGAAGCCGGACGCCAAGCCGGGCTTCGAGCGCGCTGATCGTATGGCTCAGCGCCGAGCGCGTGACTCCCAGTTTCCATGCAGCGCGAGTGAAACTCCTCTCTTGAGCCACCTCGAGAAACGCACGCATTTCCGTAAACTCGTCGCGCCGCATTGTTGAATCTCCTTCATCACGACATTCAGATTATAGCTTCTAGTCGCGCAAAACCAGTCCGGCTATCTATCTGGCAACGGACAGGAGAACGTGAATGACCGTCGAGCTGACATTGAATGAGACCTCACTGACGGAATACGAGACGACCTCATGGTCTGCTGTGACCTGCCTCTCGCTTCTCACTTTCCTTCTGGTGGGGTTGGAATTTCTCCCTGTGAGCCTTCTGACCCCGATCGCCAACGACCTCTCTGTGTCAGAGGGGCAAGCCGGACTGGCGATCACCGCGTCGGGAGTCTTCGCGGTTATCACCAGCCTCTTCGGCAATGCATTCCTGGCGAAGATCGACCGGAAGTCTGTCGTCCTGCTCTATACGGCGGTTCTTGTTGCATCGAGCTTGGCGGTTGCCCTCGCACCCAACTTCCCTGTCTTTCTCGTCGGGCGGTCCCTGGTCGGCGTTTCGATCGGCGGCTTCTGGTCGCTGTCGACGGCTATTCTGGCACGCCTGGCTTCGGGCCGTGACCTGCCCAAAGCCATTGCCCTTCTTCAAGGTGGCACCGCATTCGCGCTTATCCTAGCCGCGCCGCTCGGCAGTTTTCTTGGCGGGTTGATCGGATGGCGCGGAACCTTCTTCATCACGGTACCGATCGGAATTGCGGCGCTCGTCTGGCAACTGGTCGTCCTGCCGAGGATGCCGGCGACATCAACCGTCTCGGTGGCCAGAATATTCGGGCTGCTGCGCAATCACACATTCGCGATAGGAATGGCGGCGACCGCTCTCGCCTTCATTGGCCAGAACGCACTGTCTATTTATCTTCGCCCGTTCCTCGAAGGCGTCACGGGACTGGACTTGAATGTTCTGTCGATGGTGCTTCTCGGCATTGGCGTCGGCGGACTGGCTGGAACATCCGTCATTGGCTTCGTCGCCAGGCGCCATCTCCTGCTCGTTCTCGTAGGATTGCCGGCTGCTCTTGCGGTCCTTGCACTGCTGCTGATCGCTCTCGGGCCGTTCGCGGCGGTTACGGCATCCCTGCTCGTCATGTGGGGATTTTTCTCGACGCCGCTTCCGGTCGCCTGGAATACCTGGATGGCCGCTATCGTTCCCGGTGAATTGGAAGCGGCAGGTGGACTGCAGGTGGCACTGATCCAACTTGCCATTGCGGGCGGCGCTTTCGCTGGCGGCATGTTGTTCGACACCGCGGGATGGTGGAGCACCTTCCTTCTGGCCGCCTGCCTTCTCGCCGGTTCGGCTGTCCTCGCCGCGCTCGCCGGTCGCCGTTCCTGAACCTTCAGAAACCTCAAAACAGGAGATCATCATGTCTCAAGGAACCGAAAACAAGGTGGTCGTCATCACCGGGGCAAGCAGCGGGCTTGGCGAAGCCACCGCCCATCACCTTGCTGAGCGCGGCGCTTCGGTCGTCCTCGGCGCACGGCGTAGCGACCGCATCGCTGCGCTGGCCGAGGAACTGGCCGCAAAGGGCTATAGGGCCAAGGCAGTCCAAACCGACGTCACGGATCAACATCAAGTCAAGAAGCTCGTCGACACGGCCGTCAACGCGTTCGGTCGCATCGACGTGATGCTGAACAATGCCGGCCTGATGCCACTTGCGCCGCTCGAACGGCTCAAAGTTGACGAGTGGGATCGCATGATCGACGTGAATATCAAAGGGGTGCTCTACGGCATCGCAGCAGCGCTTCCGCACATGAAAGCCCAGAAGTCGGGGCACATCATCAACGTGTCCTCCGTCTACGGCCACGTGGTCGATCCGGGTGCCACCGTCTATTGCGCGACGAAATTCGCCGTGCGCGCCCTCTCGGAAGGGCTGCGGAAGGAAGTGAAGCCATACAACATCCGCACCACGATCATTTCACCCGGCGCGGTGAACACCGAACTCCTCGAACACATCAGCGAAAAGGACATCCAGGCGGGCGCCAAGGCGTTCGTCGGCAAGATCGCCGTCAGCGCGGACACGTTCGCCCGAACGGTCGCCTTCGCGGTGAACGAACCAGACGATGTCGACATCAACGAAATCCTGTTCCGGCCGACGGCTCAACCTGTCTGACGCGAGGCCCGCTATGTCGATGACATCCAAGTTCATGAGCCGTCGCGCGGTGCTGGGCGGAACTTTGGCGACCGCCGCTCTCCCTCTCGTGGCGCAAGGGCAGGACGAGCACCGCCCGGCAAGTCCCGAGGCGACAGACGTGAGGATCAGGATAGGCTTCAACGATCTAACCCTGACCGCGACACTCTCCGACAACCCGACGGCGCGCGATCTCGCTTCCATGCTGCCCTTGAACCTCAAGATCGAGGACGACGGCAGGAACGAAAAGATCGTCCATCTGCCGCGCAAGATGACCGAAGAAGGAAGCGGTGCTTTCGGAAACGAGCAGCCGGGCGACCTTTGCTACTTCAAACCGTGGGGTAACCTGGCCCTGTTCTACGCGGATTACCGCTGGGACGGGCTGATCCGGCTCGGCCGCTTCGACAATGGCTTCGAGCCGTTGCTGGTGCGCGGCGAGTATCCGGTCCGCATAGAACGCATCTGACAAGGGCTTTATGGCCGGAGATATCAATTCGACTTCCTCCCAAGCATCAAAGAACCCCATAGACGATAAATTTCCAGAACCAGATACCGCGGCCGGCCTAAGCCAGCAGAGGCGCTCGACGGGGCGCCTCCGTCTATTCGATGATCTCGACGCAGAAATCTATAAAGGCCCTGACCTTAGCCGGAACATGCTGACGCGAGGGATAGAAGGCGTAGAGCGGGAATGTCTCGTCCGACCAGTCGGGAAAGAGGTTCACGAGCTGCCCATTGTTCAGATAATCCGCCATACCGAGTGAGAAGACTTGCGCGATGCCTATCCCCGCAAGGCAGGTCGCCAAGGTCGTGCCGGCATCATTGACTAAAATGCGGCTGCGGGTCTCGATCGAGACGACCTTTTCACCCCGCCGAAGCTCCCATTCGAAAGGCCTTGCCGTCAGCGGGTCCTGGAACTGGATACAGGTATGCTCGCTCAAATCCCGTGGACGGCTCGGCCGGCCATGGCGCTCGATATAAGCGGGAGCCGCAATCGTGATCACGCGCGTCTGCATCAACAGGCGCGAAATAAGCGACCGCTGTGCAGGCTCGCCAAAGCGCACCGCGACGTCCATGCCATCAGCAACAAGATCGCCGATCTCGTTGCGGGTGATGACCTCGATCTCGATATCCGGATAACGATCGAGGAAGGCGCCGAGCCGCGGGCCGAGCACAAGGCGTGAGAAATATGGGTCGACATTGACTCGCAGTCGGCCACGCACCGCCTGCCTGGCGCCAACAGCCGTCTGCGCAGCCTCTTCGATGCCGCTCAAGAGTGGGGCCACCTGTTCGTAGAACCGCGCGCCGTCATCGGTCAGCCGCATGGTGCGCGTTGTCCGGTCGAGCAGCCGCAGACCGATCCGCCCCTCCAGTCGGGAAATGGCGCGGCTGACACCCGACGCCGACAGTCCCATTAGGTCCGCCGCCCGCGCGAAACTTCCGCTCTCGATAACGGCGGCAAGCACGCTCACGCCATTCAATAATCGTCCGTCAAACATCGTGCATCCGTGATTTTTAGTCACCAATCATGTGACAGAAGCGCGCTTCAGTCAAATGCTGCCAAAGGACATGATCAGCATGACAACCGCCAACCTGCTGGCGGTGGAGGCAGCAAAGGAGTCTAACCATGTTTGTGATCACCGGAGTAACAGGCCAGGTCGGAGGCATTGTCGCCGCGCGTCTGCTGAAGGCAGGGGTGCCGATACGCGCCGTCGCGCGCAATGCGGATAAAGCAGCGGAATGGAAGGACAAAGGCGCGGAACTGGCCTTGGCAGAGATGACCGACGCCGATGCACTCACCAAGGCTTTCGCCGACGCCCACGGTGTCTTTCTGCTGATCCCGCCGACCTTCGATCCGACCCCCGGCTTTATGGAAGTGCGCGCTGTCATTGCGGCCCTGAAGACCGCGCTTCTTTCGTCTCGTCCTGCCAAGGTCGTTTGCCTCTCCACCATCGGCGCGCAGGCCAGAGAACCCAACCTCTTGAGCCAGCTCGGTCTCGTCGAACAGAAGTTATCTGCCTTGCCAATGCCAATCGCCTTTCTGCGTGCCGGCTGGTTCATGGAGAACACAGCCTGGGATATCACACCGGCGCGCGAGACCTGTGTCCTCTCGAGTTTCCTCCAGCCGCTCGATCAGCCCTATCCGATGGTTTCTGTCTTCGACGTCGGAGCCAACGCGGCAGAACTGCTGCAGCAGGAGTGGGTGGGCAAGCAGGTCGTCGAGTTGATGGGACCAGAGGGCGTCACGCCCAACGATATCGCCGCCGTCCTCTCGTCCATCCTCGGCAAACCCGTCCGGGCGGAGCCGGTCGCCCGCGACACCTGGCAGCAGATTTTCACCGATCAGGGCATGCAGAACCCGCTCCCGCGGATGCGTATGATTGATGGCTTCAACGAAGGCTGGATTCGGTTCGAGGGCGAACCGGTGAAGGGCACGACCACGCTGGACACAGCGATAGGCCGTCTGATTTACCCCGGCCGATAAACAGCTCAAAGGCCGTGGCGGAGAGCAGCCACGCCCTTTCTCATGCAGCCTCTGATAGGGTCGCCCCCGGTTTTTGGACTAACGGACTACCCGAAGACTACCGGATTGGACGGCAGGCATGCCGCCTACTGCGGTCTTTGGATTTCACAGTAGACAATGCTGCGGTTTGAGCCGGACCAAACCGACACCTTCACATCCGCCCCAGTCACGCTTTCACTGGCGATCAAGCCCATCTCTCGTTCTGACCGCAACAGCAGCGCCCAGTTCATAAATGTCTCCATATAGCCATCGACCTCCGTCTCCGGAGAGAAGTTGGCGAATAGGAATGTGCCGCCAGGCTTGAGCATGCTGACGCACTTCTTGGTCAGCTTTACGGCTACCGCGTCCGGTAAATAGTCATAAAGACCCGCGGCATAAACGAAATCGAACATTCCCAGCGCATGCCTTCCACCGAGCAGGGATTTGACCGACCCGTTCACCGCTTCGACGGACGTGCCGGCGAAATCGCGGGTGACGGTTCCAACGCTCATCGGGTCTTGATCCAAGGCTACCCAGCGCCTGATCGCGCCGGCGCCGAGAGCGCGCGACAAAGGCCCCTCACGAAGATGCCCGGCTGCGATGGCGAGGACTTCGGTGGAACCAGGCCGGGCCAAAGCGATTTCGTCAACGCGGCGAGCCAGAATGTCTCGACGCTCTCTTACCGCGACGGATGACGAAGCATTTCGAGTGTAGGCGTAGATCGAGCGTCCCAAGTTGCTCGCTGATAAGACGGCGTCCTCAATCTCAGGTCTGCCGTAGATGAAGTCGAGAAGGCGTGCGTCGCCAGAATAGCCGCGCGGCTTTTCGAACGACCAGCGGGTCAATGGATCTTGATGAAGATAGTGAGCAACTGGATGAGATTGCGCGATCGGAACGATGACGTCCCACACCTCCGGATGAAAGCGCCGCCGTATCTGATGCAAGGCGTCGGTGAGACGCTCGATGATCGCATTAGGCTCGATGCCGGATTTGAACTGACGGATCGACACGTCAAGGCTGAGGGCAAGCTCGGCTGTGGCAACGATAAGGTGGCCGGGATCTGGGGCAGCAACCCTTCTTGCCGCCCGACGAATTTCACCCGGCGCAACAAGACTTTCACCGTCCAAGACCAGGCTTTGTGCCATTTCGAGACCCCTTTGACATAGCGTTAAGCATAATCAACCTCGAAATAGGATGCGACTAGAATCTACACGGGATAAGGGTAATTCTACTCTTGCGGGTCCGATGCTACCCCTCTAACAAAGCTAAGCAACAAGACAAACCGGTTGCAGGTTGCCGAACGCAACTCTGGAGGGCGCCGAAGTATGGCTTACTTTTCAACATACTTTAGATGGCTGTCAGTCCAGCGTTTTTGCAGGACCGCGGCCTACGCTAATGTCCAGCGCGACGAATCCACCGCCAGCTTTTCATTCGCCGAGGCCCTCAAGTCTTTGAAAACTGAAAATGATGCTGTCCGAGGGCGGAGTTCGCGGCATGGTCTTTGGATCGCGGTTGCCGTTTATGTGTCCTTCGCACTTCCCGACCGTTGGCTGATCCCCGATGTTGCGCCTGTGACGATCGCCGCGCGATTCGTCATTGCAACGATCGCTTTGCTGGTTTTCGAGACCCTGCGCCTGGCAAAAGCGAAAACCGTCTGGCTTGACATCACATGCGCCTCGGCACTGCTTGCGGGCTATGTGGGCTGGCTTTACCCGGCGATTGCCACCCGCGACGTCACCGCCATGTCATACTACATGATATTCGGCGCCATCTTCATGATGGGCGCCAACCTCTTTTTCAGTTTCCCGTTTCGGCTTTCGGTGATCACCTCGAGCCTCGTTCTTTGCGCATTTTTCGTTACGATCGAGGAATTTTTCCCTTCAAGCCAAACCTACAAGCTTGCCTTCGGGTTGTTCTACATTTCGTGCTTTGTCTTCACGTCTTTCGTCAATTGGCGATTGAACGTGGAGCGTCGAAACGTGTTGTTGAACGCGGCGGAGGCTCGCCACCAGCACTGGGAAGCGTCCGAGCGGGGAAGGACACTGCTCGAGCTTTCACATACTGACTACCTGACAGGCATAAGCAACAGACGCGCGCTGGATCGGCGACTCGACGAATGCTGGGCCGCTTGGAAAGACGAACGACGCGACTTCTCCGTGTTCCTTATCGACGTCGACTTTTTCAAACGCTTCAATGATCGCTACGGACATCAGGAAGGAGACCGATGTCTGACTGTCATCGCCAATGCGCTGAAGGCAGTTGTAGAGTCGTCCGACGGCATGATCGGCAGGTATGGTGGCGAGGAGTTTATCGTAGTCATGCCGGACGCCCTCCCCAAGGTCGCGATGACTCTCGCCGAGAAGATCAGAATAGAAGTCGAGACTCTTGCGATTGCTCACGACGAGCGACCAGATGATATATCGATCGTAACCGTCAGCATCGGCGTCGCCTTCACCCGCGAGAAAGTTGGAGAGAAAGTTGAACGAATAGTGCGTGAAGCCGACCTCGCTCTCTACAATGCCAAAGCAAGTGGCCGAAACTGCATTCGTAGTTTTGATCCGTTGTTGCCTCGCCCCGACGACTATGCTGGTAAACTCGTCCCGCTGCTGGCGGCCGCCATTGATCGCAAACTGGTCTCGCTCGTGTACCAACCGATCTTCGACGTGATGAACGAGAAGGCAAGAGCTGTCGAGGCTTTGATGCGCCTCAGGATGCCGGACGGCACCGCGGTTTCGCCGAAGACATTCATTCCGGTGGCAGAACGAAGTGGCGCTATCCTCGAACTGGGCAGGTGGGCGATCGAGACGGCATGCCGCGATATATTGATGACCGATCGCATGGCTACCGTCAGCGTCAACGTGTCGCCAATACAACTGCGTTCCCCCGGCTTTGCTGCCAGTGTCGCTGATATCCTTGCTCGGTGCGGAGTCTGCGGATCGCGACTAGCCTTGGAAGTCACCGAGGGCCTGGACATGGATATGCAGTCGGAGGTGCTGAAATGCATTGCCGATCTGCGGGCACTCGGCGTCGAGATCTGGCTTGACGACTTCGGCTGCGGTTTCGCGGGCCTCTCTTGGCTGAGGGCAATCGAGTTTCAGACGGTCAAGGTCGATAGAACCTTCCTGCACGACTGCTCGAACCCACGCGGTCTGATGATGCTTCAGGACATGATTGCTCTCATCCGCAATCGTGGGAATACGATCCTGGTGGAAGGCGTCGAAACTGCAGCACAGTTTTCCCTTCTCAAGGATCTTCGCATCGACCGCGTCCAGGGCTTTCATATGGGAATGCCGGTTAGCGCTGAACTTCTGAGCGCGGCATAACTCGCCTCAAGGTTTCCAGATGGCTCAGCACGTTGCCGATGATCGGTGCGTGGTGCATGACGTCTCTGCCAATTGCGAATTCAGAGGTGAGCGTGGCAAGCATACCCTTATCTTCTCGCCGGGCGGTGCGCTTTCCGTACAGGCGATGAACCCGGGCGCCTCGGCCGAACCGATTACCTACACGGCAACCAAGGCAATTGGAGCCATCGCAACGAGGGCTGTGCCACCATTGTCAGAAGTCTTGCTTTTAGACGGATCACGCCGTCTGATGCAGCGAGGCAACGGATCGCTGAATCAGACGAATATTCGGCGGTTGAACCTGAGAATGAGGATCAGATGGATCACGCCAATGGCCCGCAAGCCCCGGTGAATGAACAGAGGGAAGCGCGCAGGCTTCAATACCTTACCTGGGAACACATTGTGTCCGACCTCGGCCATCCAGCCCACCTTGCCCGCAAGGCGCAACTCAGGCGATCATGCGGTGCGGAGCTGGCCGAGTCGTCCTACATCGCCGAGAATGCAGCGATCTTCACCGAAAGCCTGACGATGGGCGAGCGATCCTGGATCGCCGGGCACGCACTCGTCCGCGGCCATGTGATCCTTGGCGATGATTGCACCATCAATCCCTATGCCTGTATTTCCGGCACAGTGACGTGCGGCAATGGCGTGCGGATTGCTTCGCATGCCTCGATCGTCGGCTTTAATCATGGCTTCGACGATCCGGCAGTTCCCATACATCGCCAGGGTGTCAACAGCATCGGCATAACCATCGGTGACGATGTCTGGATCGGCGCCAATTCCGTGGTCCTCGATGGCGCAACAATTGGAAATGGCGCCGTGATCGCCGCCGGAGCGGTGGTTACCGGAGACATTCCCACCATGTCGATTGCCGGTGGCGTGCCCGCCCGGGTACTGCGGAGCCGAGGCTCGGCACCCAGGAAATCCGGCACTGGAGACATCGAAGATCAATTGGTCAGGCTGGGGCAGAAGGCGAAAGACCAGTGGCCGGACATTCTTGCACGCTGGAAAACGCAGGGAGCCTATGAATCGTTGGAAGCGGACGGCGTCCGGAGGCCGGCGATCCGGCATTTATGCGATGCCATCGAGATCGCCGCCGGGTTCGGTCACCTGCCGCCCGACCTCAATATCTCGGAAACCGTCGAGCTTCTCCAAGGCCTCCAGGAACGAGAGACCGGGCTGTTCCCGGATGAGCATTCGCGCATGCACGACAAGGCGCTGAGGGATGATCCAAAGGCGCTCTACAACGTCCTTTCGGCCGGATATGCGCTTGAGCTGCTTGGCTCCAGTCCACGGCAACCCGTCCATGCCGTCGAGCTTGGCATCGGAGAGCTTGACGAATGGCTGAGCGCCCTGCCCTGGTCGACACGGGCATGGCACGCCGGCAGCGTGGTCGATGCGATCGGAACCGCCATGTACTTCAATGCGAAGTATTTCGGCCTCAGGCATTCACGGCAGCAGCTCTTTGAGTGGCTGAGCCGGAATGCCAACAGCGTCTCCGGCCTATGGGGTGAGCCGACCGCGGGGGAAGGATGGCTCCAGCCTGTGAACGGCTTTTATCGCCTGACACGAGGCACCTACGCCCAGTTCGGCGCGGCACTTCCCCACCCGCACGCCTCACTTGAAACAGTTCACCTCAATTATCGCAACCACAAGGGCTTCGTTGCTGCGAAATACAATGCGTGCAACCTGCTCGATACGATTCATCCTTTGCTGCTGATTGCCCGACAGACCGACTACAGGCGGGCTGACGGAGAGGCAATCGCCCGAAATCTCATATTGAGGGCTCTGGATAGATGGCGGGATGGCGAGGGATTCCCGTTTGCCGACGGTGGTGAACCGAGCTTGCAGGGGACGGAAATGTGGCTTTCCGTCATTCACTTGGCGGCGGATTTCCTGGGCCTGGCAGATCACTTCGCCTTCGTCCCCAAAGGCGTCCACCGAACGGCCACTGTAGGATTGGGCTTGTGAATACGGCAGTTTCGATCAACCGTGCAATGATGCCGTCAGCCAGGCGGCGGCAAGGTCCCGCGCGTTGTTTCGCTTGGCTTTGACGGGCACGATCACGTTGTAACGATCTTCCGCGGCAAGCTCACCGCCGCCGATCCGCACCAGGGTTCCATCCTCCAGAAAAGTGCCCACCAGCATGCGCCATCCCAAGGCAATCCCTTGCCCCGCGCGCGCGGCGGCGATGGTTTCGGTATAGTGGTTGAACCGAAGCGACGGCTTTACCTCGAGCTTGGCGCCGGTCAGAGAAAACCACTGCGCCCAGCTATACCAGGAACGATCATGAACGTCCGTTTCGATGAATTCGTCGACGGAGCCTAGCGGGCCATCTCCTCGACGCCTGAGGTAATCGGGAGAGCAGACGGGGCAGATGACGTCGCCGCGCGAGGCGATGACGGTAGCATCGCTGAAAGGGGGCACACCATAGCGAATTGCCACATCGACTTCTCCGTCGTCGAGAGCGATCGGGCTGTCCTGGGATATCACTCGCACCAGAATGCCCGGGTTCGCCCGGCGGAATTCGGCCAGCCGCGGCAGCAGCCAGAAGGAAGAGAATGCAACGGTCGCCCCTATCGTCAACACGTCCTGGCTGCGCGACTGGATCGCTTCCACGCTCTCGGCGATATCGGCAAAGCTCTTCGCCAGCGTGGCTCCGAGGTTGATGCATGCCGTTGTCGGTTCGATGGCTCGATGCTTGCGCACGAATAGGGGCTGGCCGAATTCCTCCTCCAGCAACGCAATCTGCCTGCTGACTGCCGCCTGGGTGACACCCAATTCGGTCGCAGCCGTGGTGAAGCTCTTCTTCCTGAGCACCGCCTCCAGGGTCACCAGTGCCGTCAGCGACGGGATCCGTCTTCGGAAATGCATCGCAGAACTCCTCTTCACATGATAAAAACTCATGCGAACGTGATTTTTTATGCCGTTGAAACGTCAGCGTTGCAAGGGCAATCTCGGGAAACTCTCGCATAAGAGGTTCTCATGCTAAACAGGCTTCCATCTACCATTTCAGCCCTTCTCGACGCCCGCGCCGACGGTCACTCGCTGCCGGCCGGCCTTTACGTCAGAGAAGACGTGTTCGAAGCAGACCTCGAGGTCTTTTTCCACAAGCACTGGATCTGTGTCGGCCTGGACTGTGATGTTCCCGAACCCGGCGACGCCACGGTGGTCGATATCGGCAAGACGAGCCTGATCCTTCTGCGTGACGACGACGGAGAAATCCGCGTCCTGCACAATGTCTGTCGCCATCGCGGCTCCCGCCTCCTCGATCCGGGCAAGACGATCGTCTCAAAACTCGTCTGTCCCTATCACACCTGGACATATGAACTGACGGGTGAGCTCAGCTACGCGCCTCACATGGGCAAGGACTTCGACAAGGAGTGTCGGAGCCTCAAGTCCGTCACCTTCAAGTCGATCGGCGGACTGATTTATGTCTGTCTTTCCGACAATCCGCCCGAGGACATCGCTCTCCTCGAGCAAGCCATGGTCGAGCGCCTCGCCCCCTACGACATCCGGAATGCAAAGATTGCCTTCCAAACTGACGTCATCGAGGACGGCAACTGGAAGCTGACGATGGAGAACAATCGCGAATGCTACCATTGCTCCGCAAACCATCCGGAGCTCTGCGTCTCCTTCGTCGATCTCGACTTCGGCTTCGACCCCGAAACTCTGAGCCCGGAGGATCGTGAGCAGGCCGAGGAGCATTTCAGGCTGTATGAAGAGCGGACCAAGGCGTGGGAGGTGGACGGCTTCCTCTCGGCGGCCGTCGAGCAGCTCGCCGACTGCGCCACCAACTTCCGCACCCAGCGGCTGATCATCGCAGGCGCCGGCGAATCCCAGACCCACGACGCCACCGCCGCATCCTCCAAGCTTCTCGGGCAGATGACCCGCAAGGATCTCGGTGACACACATCTTTGGGGCCACAACAGCTGGAACCACTTCATGGGCGACCACGCCGTGGTGGCAACCGTCATTCCGCTCTCCGCGGGCAAGACGCTTGTGAGAACCAAGTGGCTGGTCCACAAGGAAGCCGTCGAAGGCGTGGATTACGATCTCGACAAGCTGACGGACGTCTGGGTCGCGACGACGGACCAGGACGCCGATCTCGTCGCCCGCTCCCATGCCGGCGCTCTCGACCCGGCATATCAGCCCGGCCCCTACTCCCGCTTCTCCGAGACGAACCTCGACAAGTTCGCCGCCTGGTACATCGACCGGATGCGCGCCCATGGATACTAGAAACCCACAGGCGCCCGCGCCCAGAGCCGCCCTTCACGACCTGTGGAACCCAGAGGAAGACGACGCGCTGGTCTGCCTCGACGTTCAGCAGGAGACCCACGACGTCAAGACATTCACCTTCGCCTCCCGGGAGGGTAAGCGGTTCGCGTTCAAGGCCGGGCAGTATTTTCTGTTCGACCTGGAATATAATGGAGACGCTGAAAACAGGTGCTACAGCATCTCCTCCTCGCCGCATCGGACGAACGCCTTCTCCGTGACGGTGAAGCGCGTTCCCGGCGGCAAGATCTCCAACTGGCTTCATGACACCCTGGTCCCCGGGGCAACCGTCAAGGCGAACGGCCCGCTTGGCCATTTCGTCAGGCCCGCGGCTTCGAAACCGAAGCTTCTGCTGCTGTCCGGCGGTTCCGGCATTACGCCCGTCATGTCCATTCTGCGTGAAATCGCCGACAGTTGCGAACCTGCCGACGTCGTCTTCATGCATGCCGGCCGGACGCCGCACGATCTGATCTTTCGCGACGAACTCGCCTTCATCGCCCGCAGGCTGAAAGGCCTTCGCCTGCATTTCCTCCCGGAGACCGTTGCCGGCGAGCCATCCTGGCCCGGTCTGATCGGCCGTATCTCGGCAGACTATATGCGGCTTGCGGTTCCCGATATCGCCGAGCGAACTGTGATGTGCTGCGGCCCCGCCCCGTTCATGGCCGCCGCGCGCGGCATTGCCGCCGAACTCGAGGTGCCCGGCTCGAACTACCTGGAAGAAAGCTTCGAAGCCGCGGTCATCGACGAACCCGAAATCCCTGCGGTTCAGGAGGCCGCTGCCAAGGTCTTTCAGGTCACCTTCTCGAAGCAGGCCCGCAGCATCGACGTCTCCGGCGACCAGAGCGTGCTCTCATGCGCGAAGAAGTCAGGCGTCAGGATCCCGTCGTCCTGCGCGAACGGCGTCTGCGGCACCTGCAAGTCGAAGCTTACGTCAGGCACGGTCGACATGAACCACAATGGCGGAATTCGTCAGCGGGAAATCGACGCCGGCCTCTTTCTGCCCTGCTGCTCCAAGCCGCTCAGCGATCTCGTCATCGAGCGCTGAGCGCCCGATAACGTCGCGTCACCCACCGACAACAGGGACTCACTGAGATGTTGCGAGAGGAAAGCGATTCCGCCGAGCTGACCGGCCCGACGGTCTTCAAGGATGAGCGAAAGCAGGCATATCTCAATCCCGAGGGGGTGGATCGGCCTCTCATCAGTCCTTTGCCGGCCACGACGCTCGATCGGGCTCGCCGCTATCGTCTGGAGTGCCTGCGCACGAAGATGCGCGAATGGGATTGCGGCGCCCTGCTCCTCTACGATCCCGTCAACATCCGATATGCCTTCGATTCATCGAATATGAGCATCTGGACGATGCACAACGCCTCGCGCTACGCTCTGATCCTGGCCGATGGTCCGGCCATACTTTTCGAATTCGAAGGCGCCGAACATGTCAATGACGGGCTTCCCGGCATCGACGAGATCCGGTCGGCGAAGTCATGGATATTCTTCACGGCCGGGAACCTTATGGAACCCCGCCTGAAAGCCTGGGCGGAGGAAGTCGCGGACCTCATAAAGAGCAACGGCGGCAACAAGCGCGTGGCGGTGGACAAGCTCGAACCCGCCGGCGCGTTCGAATTGCGGGAACGCGGCTTCATGCTCTTAGACGGTCAGGAGCTGGCCGAGAGGGCGCGATCCATCAAAAGCGCTGACGAAATCGAGCTGATGAGATGGACGATCCGTGTCTGCGAAGCAGGCATGGCGCGGATGTACGAGGCACACGAGCCCGGCCGCACCGAAAGAGAGATCTGGGCCGAGCTTCACTTCGAAAACGCACCTAGTGGCGGCGAGTGGCTCGAGACCAAGCTCCTGACCGCAGGCCCCAGAACGAACCCCTGGTATCAGGAATGTTCGGACTATGTGGTCAAACGCGGGGAGATGATATCCTTCGACACCGATATGATCGGACCCTACGGCTATTGCGCCGACCTCTCGCGCTCGTGGACAGCAGGGCACGTCGCGATGAACGCCAAGCAGAAGCAACTCTACGCCGCCGCCAGGGATCAGATCGAGCACAATCTCGCCATCCTGAAGCCCGACATGACCTTTGAAGAGTTCAACGCGCTGTCGTGGCGGATTCCGGAGCAATACCAGCCTTATCGATACACGCTTGCTCTGCACGGAACCGGAATGGCGGACGAATGGCCAGGGATCCTTCTGCATCCGGATTTCGACCCTGAATTCAGCGGCCTCATCGAGGAGGGCATGGTGCTCAACGTCGAAAGCCTGATCGCGGAGGCCGGATCAGAGAGCATCAAGCTGGAAACCCAGGCTCTGATCACGGCAAGGGGAGCCGAGCGGCTGGACACCTTTCCCTGGGAAGAGATCTGAAGAAAGCATGTCGCGCAAAAGTGTGCAGCGGTTTTGCGACAACGACATGCGTGAGAACAAAGGCCTAAAGCGAGAGGAGCGAATCTGAAAGATTGCGACGCGCTTTAGTGCGCTCTCGAAGCGGCACGATGCTGCGACGGCGTTTGCCCGAATGTGCGCTTGAACGTTCGCGTGAACTGCGAGGCGTTTTCAAAGCCGACATCCAGCGCGATCTCGATCAGTGGCGCCTTCGACTGAGCCAGGATCGATTTCGCACGCTCCATGCGAACACGATTATAAGCCTTGGCAGGAGACATCCCGGTCTTGTCGATAAAGATCCTCTCCAGTTGCCGCCGAGACAGGCCAACCGTGGCGGCAAGCTTTTGAATCGACATGCTGCCATCGACGAACTGTTCCATCGTAATCATCGCCGCCTTGACGCGGGCGTCGTCATAGTCGTCGTAGAGCGGACGCCGGGGCTGTATGTCCGATGGAGTCCGGGCCTTTTCGATCTGAAGCACTTCAAGCGCGTTTCGTTCAGCGTCGCGGCTGATATATTTTCTGACCAGCAACGCCGCCATGTCGGCGGAACTGCTGCCGCCTGCGCACGATCCGCGCTGGCGATCGAGATTGAAGAGCCGGTCGGAGCGAACGCTAAGCTCGGGGAACCGCTCCCGAAACTCCTTGTAATGCAGCCAGCTCACACAGGATTCGTGCCGCTTCATCAGGCCTGCCGCAGCAAGAATGAACGAACCCGTGCACACGCCGATCAGCGGCACCTTCTTGGCGTCGGCCTGCTTGAGAAAAGTGATGGTCTGCTGGTCGACAGGGTTCTCCACCGTCAGAAGGCCGCCGACGACCACGATGTAGTCGAACCTCGACGGATCGACGAAATCGGATGTCGGAGCAACCTGGACGCCGCAACTCGCGGTGATCAAGTGCCTCGTGCTGCCGATCACCTGCCAGTCAGCAAGGACCCTCCCGGAACGATCCTGCTCGTCGCTGGCAAGCCGCAGCGTGTCCACGAAGAGCGCAAAGGCGGACAGCGTGAACGATCGCGCCAGAACGAAGCCGACCTTGAGCCGGCCAGCCGACTTCGCGTCGGCGTCTGCCTGTCGATGCTGCTCAGGTCGCATAGTCATCTCCTTGCCGCTTCTTACCCCGCCCCCGTCTTTTCAGACGAAAACGCGCTCATCGGATCTGAAAGCCATGCGCCAGCGGATCCCGATCGTCAACGAAAATGGTGTTGTGTCCGATGACGCGTGCCCAGCCTCCGATGCTTGGAAGAATACCGCTATAGGGCCCAATGCGTGCCTCGGCTTCGACCCGGCCCTCGAAGACCGTTCCGATGAGGCTTTCATGCCGATATCTCGACCCGACGGTAAGCCGTTCCTTCCCATAGAGCTGGGCCATGCGTGCGGAAGTGCCAGTGCCGCCCGGCGAGCGATCGATGGCCTTCTCGCCATAGAAGACCGCGCAACGCCCATCCGAGGTGTCGTTCACGGGGCGGTCACACCAGATGGCATGATGGACGCCGCGAATTCTCGGATCGTCGGGATGAACGGGATCGCAAATATCGGCAAGCGCTGACCTGAGCTTCTGGCTGCAGCCGACGATATCCGATGCGGTCATGCCGTCGAGCCCGCTCCAGTTATCCTGCGGTTCGATGACCGCATAATAGTTGCCGCCATAGGATATATCGACGCGCAGACGACCCATTCCCGGCACATCGACCTCGACATCAGCCTCGTGCAGATAGCTTGCAACATTGTGGAGACGAACGGATTCGACATATCCGCCCTTTTCCTCATAGGTGACATCGACCCTTCCCGCAGGCGTCTCTATGGCAACCCTTCCCGGCTCCCGCGGCTTGACGAGCCCCTCCTCGATCGCGGCGGTCACGACGCCGATGGTGCCGGCGCCGCACATCGGCAGGCAGCCGCTCACTTCGATGAAAAGAACGGCAAAATCGCAATCCTCCCGGTAGGCCGGATAGATGATCGCCCCCGACATGATGTCATGCCCCCTTGGCTCGAACATCAGCGCCTTGCGCACCCAGTCGTGATCCCGGACAAAAATCTCCCGACGCTCACTGATCGGCGCATGCGGAAGCAGCGGTCCGCCTCCGGCAACAAGGCGCACGGGATTTCCTGACGTATGGGAGTCGATGCAGAAGAAGCTGTTTCTCATCTTTTGGTGTCCTTGCTCATCTCGTCTTCGGCAGCCTGTCACGGTCGAGCAGACCGCGGGACAGCCGGTCGAGCAGAAGGGCGATTGCGACGATCGCCAGGCCCGCCCGCAGGCCAAGCCCCATCTCCATGCGCGTCAGGCCGCGCGTCACCTCCGCGCCGAGACCGCCGGCGCCGACGAGTCCGGCCAACACCACCATCGCCAGCGACAGAAGGATGCATTGGTTGAGCCCGACCAGGAGCGTCTGCCTGGCCAAGGGGATCTCGATCTTCCAAAGCACCGAACGAGGCGGCGCGCCGATGGCGCTGCCGAGTTCCACGAATTCTCTCGGCACCTGGTTGAACGCCAGCGTGGTCAAGCGGAGCATCGGCGGAATGCCATAGACGATGGTGGCGATGATTGCCGGCACACGTCCAAGGCTGAAGATCATCACCGCAGGAATGAGGTAGACCCATGGCGGCACGGTCTGCATCACGTCGAGAACCGGGCGAACCATCGCCTCCAATGTCTTATGGCGCGAGCACAGGACGCCGATTGGGAAGGCGATGAGCACGGAGATCAAGACAGCGACCGTGACCAGGGAGAGGGTCTGCATCGATGCCGTCCACAGCCCCATGAGGAGACAAAACCCCAGGCAAAGCCCCGCGAGGATCGCGGCGCGCAGACCGACAGCGACGAATGCCAGGATGACGACGATCGCGATAAGCCCATAGGGCGGCACGAAGAGGAGGGCCGCCTCGAATCCGGAAAGAACCGCTTCGATCAGGTAGCTGATCGCCGCAAACAGCGGATGAAGGTTGGTGTTGAGCCAATCGACTGACGGCGCCAGGAAAGCGCCGGGCGAAAACTGCAGGATGGACGGATTCACGACTTCCTCCCCGTTCCCAAGCGAGCCGCGCTCTGGGTTATCCGGTCAAGCACCATGGTCAGGACCACGATGGCTATCGCTCCATTGATGGAGGTCGCGATGTCGAGCGTTCTGATCGCGCCGTAGATCGTCTCGCCGAGCCCGCCGGAACCGACGATGCCTGCGATGACGACCATGCCGAACGCCATCATCAGGCTCTGGTTGATCCCTGCCATGATGCTCGGCAGCGCAAAGGGAAGGCGGATCTTGAAGAACATCTGCGCCGGTCTGATCCCAAGCGCCTCTCCAAGTTCGATGAACTCCCTGGGCGTCATCCGGATACCGAGAGACGTCAGGCGAATTGCCGGCGGCACGGCGACGATCACCGTCGCGATCAATGCCGTCGCCGGTCCATAGCCGAGCAGGGCGATCGCCGGCAGCAGATAGATGTATGGCGGAAGTGTCTGGATCAGATCCAGGCCGGGCTCCATGAAGCGATCGAGGGCGGGGAAAAAGCCGGCGGCAATACCGATCGGGATCCCGATCGCCAGGGCGAGCGCGGTTGCGGTCAAAACCAGCGCCAGGGTGCTCATCGTCTCCGGCCAGAGCCCCATGGAAAAACAAAGCGCCAGCGCGACGCCGCTCAGCACGGCGAACCAGACATTGACCAGCCGCCAGCCGATGAGCGCCACGATCAGCGCGACCAGGTAGAATGGCGGAAGCTCCAGAAGCCAGAGGATCCCGTCATAGAGCCCTTCGAGAACCTGTCTGATAGTATCGAAGAGGAATTCGCCGTTGTCGCTCACCCACTCGAGCGCCGAGTCCGTCCATTCGTCAAAAAGATCGGTGAAGCCTGAACTATCCATGTCAATCAGCTCCAGTTGTGGGACGCCGCCGTGAGATCGTGGGTGGACGTCCCCTTGACGCCCATCAGCAGGCTGCGTGGCGTGACAACGCCGACGATCTGATCATTGTCGACGACGGCGATGGCATCGCGCTCCGACTGCATCGTCAATGTGATGAGTTCGTCGATGTCGGCATCCGGCGTCGTGCGCGCCAGCGACGCGATGTCGGAATTCGGCTGGCTCTCATGGAATTCGGCGACGCTGCGCATGACGGAATGCGCCTTGATCAGATGGAGGCGCGATATGCCGGCGACGAATTCGGCGACATAAGCATCTGCCGGGTTGAGGATGATCTCCTCGGCCGTGCCGGTCTGGATGATGACGCCGTCCTTCATGATCGCAATGCGGTCGCCGATCCGGATCGCCTCGTCGAGATCATGGGTGATGAAGACCGCGGACTTGCCCAAGGCTTTCGTCAGCTGCCGGAATTCGTCCTGAAGCTGACGCCGGATGAGTGGATCGAGAGCGCTGAACGGCTCGTCCATCAGAATGATCTCGGGGTCGGAAGCAAGCGCGCGGGCGAGCCCGACGCGTTGCTGCATGCCGCCGGAAAGCTCGTTCGGATATCGATTCACCCAGTCGGCGAGGCCGACCTTCTCGAGCGCTGCAACGGCGGTCTTGTTTCGCTCCGGCTTGGCAATTCCCTGTACCTCGAGGCCGAAGGCCGCATTTTCCAGGACTGTGCGATGCGGCAACAGAGCGACGCTTTGAAACACCATCCCGATGTTCCTGGCGCGCATCTGCCGGAGATCGACCGGCGACAGGGCGGCGAGGTCGCGTCCCTTGACGAGGACTTTCCCAGAGCTCGGCGTGATCAGCTTGTTGAGAAGGCGGATGAGCGTCGATTTTCCGCTTCCAGACAATCCCATGATGCAGAAGATTTCGCCGCGCCGGACCTCAATGCTCGCGTCGGACACGCCGACGACGCAGTTGAACTCCTTCAACACCTCCTTTTTGCCGAGGCCGCGCTCCTTGATCGACTTCATTGCCGCAGCGGACTTGTCACCGAAGACTTTCCAAAGGGATTGGCAGTCGATCAGAACGTCATTGATATCGGCATTTACGGCTTTCATAGCTATCCCCTTTGAGCCATTCGGCGCTGGCTTCTTCATTAGGTTTCAGGGTGACCGCCCGACGGATCGGACGGCCACGACGCGTTTAGTTCTTCTTGATGTTTTCCCAGCGCTTGATCAGGTCGGCATGGGCGCCGATCCAATCCTGCACGGCCTGGTCCATGGTCTTGCCTTCATTGACCGCGCCGTTGATGGCGGTGATGTCGGCGATCGGGACGTAGACGCTGGCCATCACTTCACGCGCATGCGGGTTCTCTGCGGAGAAGCCCTTGTGGCCGATCCAGTAGTAGCTCTGCGGCGGCGGGAATACGCCCTTCGGGTCCTTGAGGTACTTGACCTCGTACTTCTGAACCATCCAGGACGGCTCCCAGATCGTCACCGCAATCCACTCCTTGCGATCATAGGCGGACTTCAGCGCCGCCGTCATCGCGGCGGTGCTGCCCTCGACGAGCTGGAGCTTGAGGCCGTAGTCCTTGACCGCGTTCGAGGTATCGCGCATCAGGCCGGAACCCGGTTCGATACCGATGATCTTGCCGCTGAACTTGTCGGCGTTTTCGTTGAGCTGTTCCAGCGAGTCGATCGGGACATATTTGGGAACCGCAACGCCCTGATAGAGGCCATGCGAAACAGGCGAAATCTTTTCGAGGCGGTTCTTGTTCTTGTCCCAGTAGTCCTGCGCAACATAGTCCGTCTGCGAGGTGAGAATCTGGATGTCGCCCTTGGCGAGAGCGGCATAGGCGATGCCCCATTCGGAGAACTCGGTCACCTTGACCGTATAGCCGGCGTCTTCGAGAACCTTCTTGGTGATTCCGGTGATGGGCGTCAGGTCCTCCCACGACATCGTACCCATGGTGATCGTCTTTTCTTCCGCGCGAGCAGGAAGGATGCTGACCCCGATCATCGCAGCGGCGCAGAGCGCCCTCCACAAATTTTTCATTGTTCTTACTCCTGTTTTACGTTCCCATTCTCATTGAAGTCTGCGGGCGGGCAGTCTTCATATTGCGTGGGCCGAGGGATCATCCCTCGCGGCCTGCGCGCAATTCCTGCAAACGGATCATCGCGTTTATGCCCAGCCAGGCGAACGGCTCCGGCGGGAGCCTCGAAGGCTCAGGGTGATCCATGTATTGTTCGAGATGCCGGGAGGCCGTTCGGGTCGCCAGTTCCGCCGCCATCATACCGGCGAGTGTGCTCTTGACCGTTCCAAGCCCGTTTTCGCAGCATGCGGAAAACAGTCCTTCTTCGATCTCGCCGAAGGCGGGCACGTGGTTCCGGCTGAGGCACAGACGACCTGCCCAGCTATATTCGAAAGGGACATCCGCGAGACCCGGGAACCGCGCGTCGAGCGCGTCTCGATGGGCCTTGGCCATCTTGCCCATGCGCCAGTCCGACGCCTCCAGCTTGCTTTCGTAGGTGTACTTCGTGCGGATTACGATCCGCGACTGGCCAGCGGAGGTAATCTTTCGAATCGTGGCTCCCATCGCATCTGCTGGGAGCAGCGCCCACTTGTCCTGCCCTGAGGCCTTCTGGCCGAAGTCGTCTGCTGAAAACGGCGCTGTCATCGAGGCATAAGCGAAGATGTGCATCAGGCGGCCGCGATAGTGCCCGAAATCGTCGATGTGGCCATTGACCCCGAGGATCACCTTTGGAGCGGTGACCTTCCCTCGGTTTGTCATGGCGGCCCAGGTGCCGCTGTCTTGCTTCAATGAAGTGACAGGAGAACGCTCGAAGATACTGACCCTGTCCGACAGGCCCGCCGCAAAAGAGCGGATGTAATCGGCGGGCTGGATAAGCACCGCTCCGGGCGTGTACAGACCGCCGGTGTAGTAATCCGATGCGGTGATCTCCCGCATCTCTTTCGCGTCGAGAAACGTATGCTTCTCGCCAGCGCCCCTCAGGGATTCTCCGAAGCTCCGGTTGAGCCTCATGCCGCGAGCAGTGGCCGCGGCGTTGATCTTTCCCGCCGGGTCGAATGTCGCGCGCGACATCCCGTATTCCTCCGCCGCTTGCGCGGCGAAGGCTATCGCTGAGCGGTTCTGGGCCATCTCCATCCGAGTGGCGTCCGCCTCTCCACTCGAATACTCCCCACCTGAAAGGTTGTGCGGAACGTCGATCATGAAGCCGGAATTTCGGCCCGACGTCCCCTTCCCCACTTCGCTCGCATCAAGGATGACGATCTTGTCATCCGACCGAAGTTCGAGAAGACGGCGGGCCGCCGAGAGGCCAGCAAACCCCGCGCCGACGATCAGCCAATCAGCGGTCACATCGCCGTCGAGGGTCCGGACCGGGAAAGGACGTTTGCTGACCGCCTCCCAGCCCGAGACGCCATTCTCAACAGGCAAACGTTTGACCGACTTCGAGATCATCGGATGGTCTCGTCGACCGAGCGGTCCGAGACGTCGATCCAGATCGTCTTCAGTTCGCAGTAGTTGTCGTGGGCGAAGACCGACTTGTCGCGGCCGCCGAAGCCGGACTCCTTGTAGCCGCCGAACGGCGTGCTGGCGTCGCCTTCTCCGAAGCAGTTGACGGTGACGACGCCGGCGCGGATTTCGCGCGAGAGCTTGATGGCGTTCCTCAGGCTGCCGGTATAGACAGACGCCGTCAGACCGTAATTCGTGTCGTTGGCAAGAGCGATTGCTTCGGCAAGCGAATTGAAGGTCGTGACCGAAAGCACCGGTCCGAAGATCTCTTCCTGGAAGAGGCGGCTGGCGGGCGTTACACCCTCGACCACCGTCGGTTCGATGAAGATGCCGCCATACGTTTCACCGCCATGGGTGACCGTCAGCTTCTCCTTCCTGGCGTCGTCGAGGAAGGATTTCACCTTCTCGAAATGGGCCTTGCTGACGAGCGCGCCGATGCGGTTTGCGGGGTCGAGCGGATCGCCGGTCTTCCATTCGCGCATATAGCCGCCGATGCGCTTCAGCAGCTCGTCCTTGATCTTGGAATGAACGATGAGACGCGACGTGGCCGAGCAGTTCTCGCCCATGTTCCAGAAGGCGCCGTTGACGACCTGCTCGGCAACGAGGTCCAGGTCTTCGGCATCGTCGAGAACGACGGCGGGGTTCTTGCCGCCGCATTCGAGCACGACGCGCTTGAGATTCGAGTCCGCTGCATAGCGCAGGAAGCGGCGGCCGGTAGGCGTCGATCCGGTAAAGGCCACCATATCGACATCCATATGCATGCCGATCGGTTCTCCGACTTCCTTGCCGCCGCCGGTCACGACATTGAAGACGCCGGCTGGAATGCCCGCTTCATGGGCAAGCTCGGCGACGCGCAGCGTGGTGAGCGTCGTTTCCTGCGCAGGCTTGACGATCACCGAGCAGCCGGCAGCAAGCGCCGGGCCGATCTTCCAGGCCAGCATCAAAAGTGGGAAATTCCACGGAAGCACGCATCCGACGACACCGACCGGCTCACGCACGATCATCGTCAGCGCGTTGGCGCCGACAGGCGCGGTGTTGTCATAGAGCTTGTCGATCAGTTCGGCGTGCCAACGGATTGTGTGAATGGTATCGGGAACATCGACCGTCTGGCATTCGCCGACCGGCTTGCCACTGTCGAGGCTCTCCATGACGGCGAGTTCGTGACGATTGTCCTCCAGCAGCCTGGCGAGCTTGAGGAGCACCGCCTTGCGTTCTGCCGGCGAACGCAGCCGCCAGCGGCCGTCGTCGAAGGCTTGCCTTGCCTTGGCGACGGCGGCGTCGACATCGGTGGCATCGCATGCGGCAATCTCGGCGAGAACCTCGCCCGTCGCGGGATTCGTCGAGGTGAATGTCTGCCCTGAATTGGCCGGACGAAATGCGCCATCGACGAAGGCATTCGTCGGAAACTGAAGACCGGCGGCGATCGCCTTGTATTCGGAAGCGGTCAAGGGTTCATGCATGATTTGCTCCCGAGGTGATCTGGCCGACCGTGCGCTTCAACGTGGCGACGACGGTCTGGAGGGTTCGTTTTTCTTCGGAGTTGAGCGGACGCAGCGGCGCACGGACCGATCCGACATTCAGCCCGATCAATTCGCATCCATGCTTGATCGATTGGACGAACTTCCCGCATTCCAGGAAATCCATGAGCGGCAGCATCGCCGTCATGATGGCGCGGCCCTTGTCGAAATTCTTTTCGAGCACGCAGGCTTCATAGAGGGCGACATGTTCGCGCGGGAGGAAATTGGAGCCGGCGCAGACCCAGCTCTTCGCGCCCCATGCGAAGAATTCGAGCGCCTGGTCGTCCCAGCCGCAAGACAGCGCGATATGGGGAAATTTCCGGGCTAGCAGGTGCAGATTGCCCATGTCGCCGGAACTTTCCTTGATGGCGATCACGTTCCTGGACTTGCCGAGGCGGGAGAAATACTCCTCGCCCATCATCACGCCCATACGAGCCGGATAGTTGTAGAGCATGATCGGCAGGTTGGCCGCGCGGTCGACGGTCAGGGCGTGGACCGCATTCTCGCGCTCGGTCGGCAGCGCGTAGGGCGGTGACGACACCAGGATCGCATCCGCGCCGATTTCCTTCGCCGCCTTTGCGTATTCGACCGAATCTTCGGTCCGCGTGGCGCCGGTCCCGATAATGAGCGGCAGCCGCGTGCCGATGACGTCCCTCGCATAGGCCGCAAGCTCGAAACGTTCCTGGCTGCTCTGGGCGTAGTACTCGCCGGTCGAGCCGCCGACGATGATGCCGTGGACGCCCGCCTCGATCAGCGACTCGAGCACGGCGGCAAATCCAGCCCTATCGATCTGACCAGTTTGGTCGAGCGGCGTCACCGCCGGCGTATAGATCCCCTCAAACTTCACGACGATTTCTCCAAGAGGTGGATGGCGGGGCCGCCGAGGAAGGCGTCTGCCTTGAGACCTTGCGGGGCGATGAACATCTCCATGTTCTCGCGGGACAATTCCCAGTGTTCGAAGACGAGGTCGACGACGGCATTCTCGTCGTGAGCGCCGAGCGCATCGATGAAGCCGTCATGATGGCCGACGGCCACTTGAAGCCGTCGCTTCATGTCCTCGTTCCTCGGCCGGAAGAAGGTGTGGCCGATACGCGCGTGGTCGATGAGCAGCCGGCCAAGGCTCGGCTGCAGATAGACGTTGCCCGACATCTCGCCGAAGATTTCGTGGAAGCGATTATTCTCGAGGACCATCGCCAGGGCGTCCATGTTCTCGCTGGCGGCGCGGAACCGCTCCTGGGTCTGCTTCAGGTCCGAAAGCTGAGTGGGCTTGAAGTTCTGCACGGCGAGACGGCCGATTGCCGCGTAGATCATCGGCGCGACAAGGAAGAAATTCCGCAGGGTGGAGTGGTTCATCGGGATGACCCGTGCGCCCCTGTTCTCGCGGATGTCGATATAGCCCTCACCGGCAAGGCGGCGGAATATGTCGCGGACCGGCGTCCGGGAGACCCCGTATCTTTCGCTCAAACTGGCCTCGTCCAGATCGGCGTCCGGGTCCAGTTCCATCGTCAGAATCTGCCGTTTCAGATCTTCGTAGAGATTGCTCTTGGGGGTATTCGCCATCGTCTCTCTCCGGCCGCTGGTTGCTCTACGCCGTGAAGATGGCACGCCTCTTGGGGCGAGTCAATAATTGTGTACACTGCGTACACAATTATTATTTCTCAAATATACAATGATGCCGAGCAAAGCGTCCCCGGCGCGCGTCAGGCGTCATTTCAAAGCGCTGTCCAGGGATCGGCGTTCCGCGGCGGCGGCCATCGCGGAGCTTCCCAAGCGAATTATGGTGGCGGGTCTGTGAGAATTTCGGTGCAGTCGAGGTTGATGCGATCTTTATGCGCATCAACCTTGATCATCAGGCGTCGGAAGCTGGGTGCCGGCAAGCCGGTGCGCGGCCATCACGGACTATCTCGATATCCGGTGGCGGCGGTTTTGTCGGGGAGCGCCGGCTCGGCGTCCCAGAGCATTTCCGCTTTCTCTCAAGTCACGGAAATGCTCTCTTTTGTTTTTACGCAATCCCGGACGCAAAAACGCTGCGCACTTTTGCTGGGAATTGCTTTAGCCGATCACGAGGCCAGCACGCCGCTCTTCTTGGCGGTCCAGGTTGCGATGTAGTCCATAAGGCCAGGGTTTAGGCAATCGTAAGGCTCGAGGCCTGATGTCCTCAGCTGCGCCCTGACGGCGTCCATCTTCGCGGGGTCGAAGCCGCTTTCGATGATCGACGACACGAAGGCCGCAAAGCCCGGCTTCGCCCAGCCGCTTTCCTGGAAACGTTCCGGATGGATGAACGACAATCCCTGGAACGGATGTTCGCGCACGACCGGCCCATACATATGCACGCCGCATTCCTTGCAGGCGGTGCGCTGGATCAAGGCGGCGGAATCGACGACAGCGAGCTTGTCGCCATTCTCCAAGACTTCGACACTTTCGGTCGGAGCGACCGCCACGACCGAAAAGACTGCACCTTCGGGCTTCCAGCACTTCGTGCAGCCGCAGGCGTGATTGTGGGCGATATCGCTCTTGATTCTTACCTTCACCGGATTGCTGGCGCACTTGCAGACGAGCGTCCCGCCTGCAAAAGCAGCGTCAGTCGCCCGAAAGCCTGAATCCACTGCCGGATGTATGGCTATGCTGGTCATGGGTTTCTCCTCCCCTTCTGGGCCGTTTGCGATATGCCCGGCCAAGCTCTGCAATCAGTCTCCCAATCTCCGCGCGTGCCAGCGCAGATGGTCTTCCATGAATGTCGAAATGAAGAAGTAGGAGTGGCCGTAGCCTTCCTGCATGCGAAGCCGCAGGCTGATCCCGGCCGTCTCGCAGGCTTGCCTCAGCTCTTCGGGGCGCAATCCATCCTCCAGGAAGCTATCCGCCGTCCCTTGGTCGACGAGGAATTCCGGGAACCGGTGCCCGTCTTCGATCAGCGAGCAGGCATCATGTGCCCGCCAGTTCTTTTCATCCGAACCGAGGTATTTCTGGAACGCCGGCTTTGACCAGCCGGAGACCGATGGATGGCTGATCGGCGCGAAGGCCGAGCAGCTGCTGAAGCGTTCGGGGTTCTTGAGCGCGATCGTGATCGCGCCATGTCCCCCCATCGAGTGACCGAAGATTCCCTGTCGCGTCATGTCGACCGGAAACTCGGCCGCGATAAGCTGCGGCAATTCATCGACGACGTAGCTGTACATCCGATAGTTCTGTGCGAAGGGCGGCTCGGTGGCGTCGACATAAAAACCGGCACCCTTGCCAAACTGCCAGTTATCCGGCTCGTCCGGGACGGCATCGCCGCGTGGACTGGTGTCGGGGCAGACGATAACAATACCGAGTTCTGCGGCAAGACGCCGATACTCTCCCTTGTCCATGACGTTTGCATGGGTGCAGGTCAGACCGGAAAGGTACCACAGAACTGGCAGCTTCCGTCCTTTGGCCTGCGGCGGTAGAAATACCGCAAAGGTCATGTCGCAGTCGCAGACTTCCGAGCGATTGACGTAAACGCCCTGGGTGCCGCCATGAGAATTGTCGGTCGAGATGGTTTTCATGACTCAGTAGACCACCACGCCGCGGATGCTCTTGCCCGAATGCATCAGTTCGAAGCCCTTGTTGATGTCTTCGAGCGGCATGGTGTGGGTGATCATCGGATCGATCTGGATTTTGCCCTGCATGTACCATTCGACGATCTTCGGCACGTCGGTGCGGCCGCGCGCGCCGCCGAAAGCGGTGCCCATCCAGTTGCGGCCGGTGACCAGCTGGAACGGACGGGTGGAGATTTCCTGGCCGGCACCGGCCACGCCGATGATAACCGACTTGCCCCAGCCGCGATGGCTGGCTTCCAGTGCCTGGCGCATCACCTTGGTGTTGCCGGTGCAGTCGAAGGTGTAGTCAGCGCCACCGATCAGGTCGCCGTTGCGTTTGGTCAGGTTGACGAGGTAGGGCACGATGTCGTCGCCGACCTCCTTCGGATTGACGAAATGCGTCATGCCGAACTTTTCGCCCCAGGCCTTGCGGTCAGGGTTGATATCGACGCCGATGATCATGTCGGCACCGGCAAGCTTCAGACCCTGAAGCACGTTGAGACCGATGCCGCCGAGACCGAAGACGATTGCCGTCGAGCCGATCTCCACCTTGGCGGTATTGATGACCGCACCGATGCCGGTCGTCACCCCGCAGCCGATGTAGCAGATCTTGTCGAACGGCGCGTCGGGATTGACCTTGGCAAGGGCGATCTCCGGCAGCACGGTGAAGTTCGAAAAAGTCGAGCACCCCATATAGTGGTGGATCTTGTCCTTGCCGATCGAAAAGCGGCTCGTTCCGTCCGGCATCAGCCCCTGGCCCTGGGTAGCGCGGATCGAGGTGCAGAGATTGGTCTTGCGGGAAAGGCAGGAATAGCACTCGCGGCATTCCGGGGTGTAGAGCGGAATGACGTGGTCGCCCTTCTTGACCGAGGTGACGCCGGAGCCGACATCGACGACGATGCCGGCACCCTCATGGCCGAGGATCGCCGGAAACAGGCCTTCAGGATCGGCGCCCGACAGGGTGAAATCGTCAGTGTGGCAGATGCCCGTCGCCTTGACCTCGACCAGCACTTCGCCGGCCCGCGGTCCCTCCAGCTGCACGGTCATCACTTCCAGCGGTTTTCCTGCCTGAACGGCAACGGCGGCGCGAACGTCCATCTTGATATCCTTCCTCTTAAATTGAATTCTGATGCTACATATTCCGATAGACCGGCTTCTCAGCGATCTGCTTCGCTGCGTGACCGCCGAGACTTCATGCTCTCGCCTTCGGCCTTTTCGTTCATCTCAGGCTCGTCGTTGCCAAGCACCCATCACGTCTCCCGCTCAACCTGGCACCAGACCGCAAGCAGAGGCCGGGCTGTGCATCTTATCGCGAAAGATTGGCCGGCGTCGTTCGCAAAGACCGTGCCGACACCGGCGGAGAACCACTCGGAATCGCCAAGGCGGATTTCGCCCGGCGACAGCAGAATGAAGGCGCGCGGCTGCGTCTGAACATGATCGGGGAAACGGGTGTAGCGATCCATATAGATCACGCCGACCCTGAGATCGGCGCGTTCCTCCATGCCGCCGGGGCCGACCACGACCGCATGGGAATGCGTATCGCCAAAATTCAGGCTTGCAAACGGACCGGAGCGGCCGCGTCTCCAGAGCAGTTTGTCGGCGAGACTATGGAACTGGCTGGCGATCGCCTCGTATTTCCGTCCCGATTTCGCAAGATGGCCGATGGCGTCATCAAGCCCTTCCGGCGCGCCGGGAAGAGACCCGCCCTCCGGGCGCACCTTGCCGGTCTTGAGCAGTTTCTGGAGAACCTTGCCCGCGACGAAGCTGGCGACGGCAGGAGCCTCCGCCGACAACATCAGCCCGCCGACATCGTTGAGGAATTCCTGCAACGGCCGAGAACGTCTTTCCCTGCCGATGTCGTGTAGCCGTATGTATGCCGGCTTCTCGTCATCGTTCAGGAGAAGGTCGGCACCAGGTTTGATTGGACGTCCCACGACGCGCGCCACGTTCGGTCTCCCCCGCTAGAGTGCCTTTTGCAATTCCGGCAGGGCGTCGAAGAGATCGGCGACCAATCCGTAGTCGGCGACCTGGAAGATCGGCGCCTCCTCGTCCTTGTTGATGGCGACGATCACCTTCGAATCCTTCATGCCGGCCAGATGTTGGATGGCGCCTGAAATGCCGCAGGCAATATAGAGCTGCGGCGCCACCACCTTGCCGGTCTGGCCGACCTGCCAGTCGTTGGGCGCATAACCGGCATCGACGGCGGCACGCGATGCACCGACGGCAGCACCGAGCTTGTCGGCGAGCGGCAGGATGACCTCCCTGAACTTCTCGGCAGAGCCGAGTGCGCGGCCGCCGGAGATGATGATCTTGGCCGAGGTCAGCTCCGGACGGTCGGAGGCCGACAGCGCGTCCCTGACGAAGGTCGACAGCCCCGGATCGGAAACCGCCGGGATCGCCTCGACGGTGGCCGAACCACCTTCCGGCGAAGAGGCAAAGGATGCGGTGCGCACGGTGATCACCTTTTTGGCATCGGTCGCCTGCACCGTCTGGATGGCATTGCCGGCATAGATCGGCCGTTTGAAGGTGTCAGCAGAGATCACCTCGATGATCTCGGAGACCTGGGCGACATCGAGCAGGGCTGCCACCCGCGGCAGCACGTTCTTGCCGACCGAGGTGGCGGCCGAGATGATCGTGTCGTAGCTTCCCGCCAGCGAGACGATCAGGTCGGCCAGCGGTTCGGCCAGATTGTTGGCCAGTTCGTCGCTTTCGGCGAGCAGCACCTTGGAGACGCCGGAGAGCTTTGCCGCGCCATCGGCAGCAGCCTTGGCAGCCTTGCCGGCAACCAGCACATGCACGTCGCCGCCGATCTTGGTTGCGGCCGTCAGCGTCTTGGCGGTCTGGTCGGACAGGCTGGCATTGTCGTGGTCAGCCAGAAGAAGAATGGTCATGATGATGGTTCCTGTTCCAACCTGATTACAGCACGCCGGCTTCGTTTTTGAGCTTGTCGATGAGTTCGGCGACCGACTTGACCTTGACGCCGGCCTTGCGGCCCGACGGTTCCTCGGTCTTCAAGACCTTGAGGCGCGGCATGGTCGAGATGCCGAAATCATCAGGGCTCTTCTTGTCGAGCGGCTTCTTCTTCGCCTTCATGATATTCGGCAGCGAGGCATAACGCGGTTCGTTCAAGCGCAGATCCGTGGTGACGACCGCCGGCAGCTTGATCTCGATCGTCTGCAGGCCGCCATCGACTTCGCGGGTCACCTGAGCCTTGCCGTCACCGATCTCGATCTTCGAGGCGAAAGTGGCCTGGGGCATGCCCAGCAGTGCTGCCAGCATCTGGCCGGTCTGGTTGCTGTCGTCATCGATCGCCTGCTTGCCGACGATGATCAGCCCGGGCTGTTCGGCATCGGCCACAGCCTTGAGGATCTTGGCGACAGTGAGCGGCTCGACTTGATCGTCGGTCTCGACCAGGATCGCCCGGTCGGCGCCCATGGCAAGTGCGGTGCGCAGCGTCTCCTCGGCCTTGGCTGGACCGATCGAAACGACCACCACTTCCTCGGCCTTGCCGGCTTCCTTCAGCCGCAACGCCTCTTCCACCGAGATCTCGTCGAACGGGTTCATCGACATCTTCACATTGGCAAGCTCGACACCCGTGCCATCCGGCTTCACCCGGATCTTCACGTTGTAGTCGACAACCCGTTTGACTGGGACGAGTATCTTCATGGGCAACCCCCCTTTATTTCTAAACTGCTGGCCGTCAGTTCGGCCGTTCGGCAAGCAATGCCCAGAAGGCGAAGAACGGCGTGTCAAGCGACCTCATGGCATGTTTGATGCCAGGGACATTATAGAAGGATCCGCCGTTACCTGGCGAAAACCAGTCCCCTTCCCTCTGCTGGAACTCTCCCTCGGAAAGCACGAGATAGACTTCCTCAGGCACATGGTCGTGATCGGGATAGCGCACGTGAGGCGCCATCAACGTCACGCCGATCCACAGGTCGCTCCGCTCCTCCAATCCTCCCGGGCCGATAATCATCGCATTGGCATGCCCATCGACAAAATTGTCGCTGGCCGTGTGGTCATACTTGGTGCGCCGACGCCATTCAAGCATTGGCTCGATGCCTTTGAACCCCTCGATCAAACGCGTCAGCGAAGGATAGGACGTATCGACTGAAAGCGCCACATCAAGGAGAGCGCACACAGGCAATCGGCCTCCCTCCCCCGCACGCGCGGTTCCCGGGCGCTCCAGCGCCGCAGAAATCTGACGAATCGAGCGGCGAGCCTCCGGGGTATTCGCGAACTGGTCGAAAGCCACGAAAGCCGCGTCCAGGAAAATCTGGAGGCTTTCATTGCGTAAACTCATGTCATCACCTCCCGAGACGATCGGCCGACAAGCGGTCCACTCTTGCAATCAGATATCTTTCGCGATGCGCAACCCGTCATAGACGGCGGCATGCGTGTTGCGTGCGGCGACGGCATCGCCGATCCGGAACAGCTGGAACTTGCCATCAGGATTGCGGATCACGGACTGAGGTTCTCCGGAAAGAAGCTGATCGTGCGACATTTCGCCGAGATTGCTCGAGCTGGGTTTCAGTTCGAAATAGAGTTCATCGAGCGGAATGGTCCCATGATTGACGACGATCTGGTCGAAGCTCTGCTGCTTGGCAATCCCGCCGTAATCGCTGCCGACATGGGCGACGAGCTGGTTGCCGCTCTTTTCGACGGCTTCCAGACGGTAGGTGACGGTGAAGGTCACGTCATGCTTCTGCAGAGACCGCATATAGGGCACGAGATTCATGGCCATGACCTCGGGCGCGAAGGACCGGTCCGGCGTCATGATCTCGACCTTGGCGCCCGCCTTGGCGAGAAACTCCGCCGCCTGCAGGCCGGCATGATCGCCGGCGTCGTCGAAGATCAACACGTTGGTTCCAGGCTTCACGTCGCCGGAGATGATGTCCCATGACGAAACCACCAGGTCGTTGCCGCTCGCCAGGACCTCGGTATGCGGCAGGCCGCCGGTTGCGATGATGACGACATCGGGATTCTCGGCCTCGATGGTGTCCGCTTCCGCCCAGGTGTTGAAGTGGAAGGTGACGTCGTATTTCTCGCACTGGCTCATGCGCCAGTCGATGATGCTGATCATTTCCTTGCGGCGCTCGCTTTGAGCGGTGAGCCGGATCTGACCGCCGGGATTGTTCGCCGCTTCGAAAACGACGACCTGGTGGCCGCGTTCTCCGGCGACGCGCGCCGCTTCCAGACCGGCCGGGCCGGCGCCGACGATGACGACCTTTTTCTTGGCGTCGGCCTTCGCCACGATATGCGGCATGGTCAGTTCGCGGCCGGTGGCGGCATTGTGGATGCAGAAGGCCGCCCCGCCCTGGTAGATACGATCGAGACAGTAATTGGCGCCGACACAGGGACGAATATCGTCTTCCCGCTTTTCGATGATCTTGCGGACGATATGCGGGTCGGTCATGTGGGCGCGGGTCATGCCGACCATGTCGACCTTGCCGGAGGCGATCGCGTAGCGCGCGGTGGCGACGTCAGGGATTTTCGCCGCATGGAAGGTCGGAAAGTTGGTTGCGGCGCGAATTTCGCCGGCGAAATCGAGATGCGGCGAATTCGCCATGCCCTGGATCGGGATCACGTCGGTGAGGCCCGCATCGGTATCGATGTGGCCGCGAATGACGTTCAGGTAATCGATGAGGCCGCTTTCCTTCAGGCGCCGGGAGATTTCCAAGCCTTCGGCTTTGCCGGTACCGCCGGGAAGACATTCGTCGGCGGTATAGCGCACGCCTAGAATGAAGTCGTTCCCCACTCTTTGCCGGATTGCCCTGAAGACGTCGAAACAGAAGCGCAAACGGTTATCGAGCGATCCGCCATAGGGGCCGTCGAGCTCGTTGGTGAGCGGCGAGGTGAACTGGTCGATCAGATGGCCGTAGGCCTCCAGTTCGACACCGTCCATGCCACCCGCCTTCATGCGTTCGGCAGCGTCGGCGAAATCCTTGATGATGCGCTCGATGTCCCAATCCTCCACCTTCTTCGGGAAGGCGCGGTGGGACGCTTCGCGCTGATGCGATGGCGCCACCACAGGCAGCCAGTCGCCCTTGTCCCAGCGTGTGCGCCGGCCGAGATGGGTGAGCTGGATCATGATCGCCGCTCCCTCTTCATGCACGGCGTCGGTCATCTCCCTGATCCAGGGCACGATCTCGTCCTTGTAGGCGAGCAGGTTGTTGAAGACCGGCGGGCTGTCCCTGGAAACCGCGGCCGAGCCGGCCGTCATCGTCAAGGCCACGCCGCCCTTTGCCCGCTCCACCGTATAGGCGCGATACCTCTCCTTCGGCATGCCGTCTTCCGGATAGGCCGGCTCGTGGGAGGTGACGATGATGCGGTTGCGCAGTTTCAAATGCTTGAGCTGGTAGGGCTGCAGAAGGGGATCGTTCGACATGGGCCGTGGTTCCGGATTAAAAACGTCAGAGCCGACGCTAAGCACAATGTACATATGTGTCAATGTTGAAAACATGTGGGTCGTCATTTTCGACACCAATGTACATTTTCCTTGTGCGCTGCCGTATAATTTGATAGGAGATAGCCTATGGATCAGGCTCTGAACGACACTGGCTGGCGGGGATCACAAGAGGGATGGCTGGAAGCAGCTTACCACTCGCTGCTGGATTCCGGCGTGGATTCGGTGAAAATTCTGCCGCTGGCGAAGAGGCTCAATCTCTCGCGCACGAGCTTCTACTGGTTCTTCAAGGATCGGGAGGAGCTGTTGGCCGGGCTCGTGGCGCGGTGGCGCGACAAAAATACCGGCAACATCGTCAAGCAATCCGAAGCCTACGCGGAATCGCTCGCCGAGGCGATGCTCAACGTCTTCGACTGCTGGCTCAACAATGATCTGTTCGACGCCAGGTTCGAATTTGCCGTGCGCAGCTGGGCGCTGCAGTCCGACGAGATTCTCGCCGAGGTCCGGCAAGCCGATCAGCTCCGGCTGGAAGCCCTCAAGCGCATGTTTATCCGGTTCGGGCTACCAGAAGCGACATCAGATGTCCGAGCGCGAACAACTTACCTCGTGCAGATCGGATATATCTCCATGCAAGCTAAGGAGGAACTCGCCGTCCGCATGAAACGGATTCCCGAATATATCGCGATCTACACCGGCGAAGTGCCGCAGCAGAGGGAGCTCGATCGCTTCTTCTCCCGGCATGGCTATAGGCCGGGTTAGGGAAAGCCGAGATGAGCGTTTCCTTGAGGATCGGTATAATTGGTGGCGGCGGTTGGCTTGGCGGAGCAATCGCCGGCTCGATCCTCGATGCCGGCCTGGTCGAACCTCAAAAACTCTCCCTCTCCTATCGCAGCGAAGAGCCGCGCCGCTTCCCGAATTCTTTCTTGACCACCGACAATCAGGCGCTTGCCGACCGTTCGGACGTGATCATTCTTTCCGTCCGCCCTGATGACTGGCATGCTCTTGATGTCGATGCCGGCGGCAAGCTCGTCATCTCAGTCATGGCGGGCATCCGCCTGGACGCACTTTCGGACCGCCACAACACCGGTCGCGTCGTCCGCGCCCTGCCGAATGCCGCCGCCGAAGTGGCCAAGTCCTATACACCCTGGATTGGCGCGAGCGATGTCACCGAAGACGACCGGGCGCTCGTCCGCGCGATTTTTCAGGCATGCGGATCTGAGGACGAGGTGGCAAGGGAAAGCGACATCGATTACCTCACCGGCCTGTCCGGGTCCGGACCGGCTTTCCCGGCATTGCTCGCCGCCGCCATGATGAGCGATGCCGTCGCCCATGGCCTGCCGGCGGAGATTGCGCGGCGCGCCGTCAACACGGTGATGACAGGCGCCGGTCGCCTGCTGGAGCGCCACGACGAATGTCCCGATGAGGTTGTTCAAACCTTTGTCGGCTATCGCGGAACCACGGCGGCGGCCATCGAAGGCATGCGCGCGGCCGGGTTCGACGCTTCGGTTGCGGAGGGACTATCGGCAGCATTCAAGAAATCGGTGAGTATGGGAGACGCTTCCTGACAACCGTTGGAGCGGGTCCTGCGGCGCCCCGCTCAGCAAAACTGGCCGCTAAACAGAGGGAACGAGAATGAAAAAACTACTCGCATCGACATGTCTGACGTTTGGCCTGATGGGCGGGGCGTCTTTCGCCAGCGCCGCCGAATGCGGCACTGTGACCATTGCCAGCATGAACTGGCAGAGTGCGGAGGTTCTCTCTAACCTCGACAAGCTCATCCTGAACGAAGGTTATGGCTGCGCCGCCGAAATCACCGTCGGCGATACCGTCCCGACGATTACCTCGATGGCCGAAAAGGGCCAGCCGGACATCGCGCCGGAAGCCTGGATCGACCTGCTGCCGGATGTCGTCAAGAAGGGGACGGATGAAGGCCGGATCGTCCAGGTCGGCTCTCCGCTGCCCGATGGCGGCGTACAGGGCTGGTGGATTCCCAAATATCTGGCCGACGCCCATCCCGATATCAAGACCATCGGTGATGTGCTGAAGCATCCGGAACTCTTCCCCGATCCTGAGGATTCGAAGAAGGGCGCCATCTACAACGGGCCGCAGGGCTGGGGCGGCACCGTGGTGACCACGCAGCTCTACAAGGCCTTCGAAGCCGAGAAGGCGGGCTTCACCCTCGTCGACACCGGTTCAGCTGCCGGCCTCGACGGTTCGATCGCCAAGGCCTACGAACGCAAGGAAGGCTGGGCCGGCTATTACTGGGCGCCAACCGCGCTGCTCGGCAAGTATCAGATGGTCAAGCTCGAAGCCGGCGTGCCGAACGACGCCGCCGAATGGAAGCGCTGCAATACCGTCGCCGATTGCCCCGATCCGAAGCCGAATGCATGGCCGGTCGATCACGTGGTGACCCTGGTTGCCAAGCCTTTTTCGGAAAAGGTCGGGCCTGAGGTCATGGACTACCTGACGAAGCGCTCCTGGAGCAATGAGACGGTCAACAAGCTGATGGCGTGGATGACCGACAACCAGGCAACCGGCGAGGATGGTGCCAAGCACTTCCTGAAAGAAAACAAGGACCTGTGGACCAAGTGGGTCTCGCCTGAGGCAGCTGCGAAGATCGAAGCTGCTCTTTAAGACCGACTATTGCGGTGCGCCTAAAGCGCACCGCCTCTCGCTGCCGATAAAATCAAAAAGACTGCCGCGGCTCTTTGAAGAAAAAGGGGAACCGAATGGAATGGTTTTACAAATTCCCGCATATGGATGACGACGCCCTTCGCAATCTGAAGAAGGCGATCGATGACGGCTTTCGCACATTTACCCGCACCTATGGCGACGCAATCGAAAGCCTCTTCTCCCCGCTGCAGCATTTCCTCATCGCCGCCGACCGCTTCATGACGCAGACGCCGTGGCCGATCATTACTGCAATCATCCTTGTCATCGCATGGTTTGCGAGCCGCAGCCTAAAGATCGTCTTCGGCTGTCTCGTCACGCTGCTGCTGATCGGTTATTTCGACATGTGGGACGATACGATGCGGACGGTCTCGATGATCTTCGTCTGTACCGTGCTCTCCATCGCCATCGGCATCCCGATGGGGATCTTGATGGCGCGTTCCGACCGGCTGCAGCGCATCATCAATCCGATCCTCGACGTCATGCAGACGATGCCGAGCTTCGTCTATCTCATCCCTGTCGTCATGCTGCTCGGCATCGGCAAGGTGCCGGGACTGATCGCAGTGGTCATCTATGCGATACCGCCGATGATAAGGCTGACCGACCTCGGCATCCGCCTGGTCGACAAGGACGTGCTCGAGGCGGCCGACGCCTTCGGAACGTCGAGTTCGCAGAAACTGTTCAAGGTCCAGCTGCCGCTGGCACTTCCCACCATCATGGCCGGCATCAACCAGACCATCATGATGGCTCTCGCCATGGTGGTCGTCGCCTCGATGATCGGCGTCCAGGGCCTGGGCCAGCCGGTTCTGAAGGCCATCGCCAACCAGTACTTCACCCTGGGTATTTTCAACGGCCTTGCCATCGTCGGCATCGCCATCATCTTCGACCGGGTCAGCCAGGCGTATGGCAAGAGGCTCCAGAAGCATCGGGAGATCGTCCATGGCTGATCAACGTTTCGGCGGCATCAAGATCCGCCACCTTTACAAGATCTTCGGTCCCAACCCTGCCGCTCATGTCGATGCCGTCAAAAAGGGATTGTCGAAGACCGAGCTCAACGAAAAGCACGGCCACGTGCTGGGCCTGAAAGATATCAATGTCGAGATACCCTCGGGCCGCATCCAGGTCATCATGGGCCTTTCGGGTTCGGGCAAGTCGACGCTCATCCGCCACATCAATCGTCTGATCGATCCGACCGCTGGCGAAGTGCTTGTCGACGGCGTCGATGTCGTGAAAATGAACGAGACCGAATTGCGGACGTTTCGCCGGCACCAGACGGCAATGGTGTTTCAGAAGTTCGCGCTTCTGCCGCATCGGAATGTTCTCGACAATACCATCTTCGGCCTCGAAGTGCAGGGCATGGAGCGCTCGAAAGCCGCCGACGTCGCCATGCGCTGGCTGGAGCGGGTCGGCCTGAAAGGTTTCGAGAGCAAATACCCCAATCAGTTATCGGGCGGCATGCAGCAGCGCGTCGGGCTGGCCCGAGCCCTCTCGAACGATGCTCCCGTTCTGCTGATGGACGAGGCCTATTCGGCGCTCGATCCTTTGATCCGCACGGATATGCAGACGGTCCTTCTCGATATTCAGAGGGAGATCAAGAAAACCATCGTCTTCATCACCCACGATCTCGATGAAGCCCTTCGCCTGGGCGATCAGATTGCGATCCTGCGCGATGGCGAAGTCATCCAGCAGGGCACCAGCCAGGACATCGTTCTGCGTCCGGCCGACGCCTACATCGCCAACTTCGTCAAGGAGGTCAATCGAGGCCGGGTCATCCAGGTCGATGCCGTCATGACACCCTTGCATTCCGGTGCTGCGCCCGGCGGATTGACGATTGCATCAGGCACGACCGTCGAAGAGGCTGTGCGGATGTTGGCATCGGCGCCGGACGACGATGCCAGGGTGGTTTCACCATCAGGAGAAGCTTTGGGGCTTGTCACCTTCCGCCAGCTCGCGGGTGCAATGGTGAACTCGCAGGAGGTGGCTCCCCGACGCGATAGCGCCCTTTCAGTCGCCCTCTGAAGTGCGTCGCAATCAACATGCCGCCATCTCTGCAGCGGCCAACTGGCTGGGTGAGGAACTGTGTTCGCACGGTTGCGATGTCGTTGAAATCGGAGACTGCGCCGCGCCAGGCACCTATGCCTTCTATGAGGGTAGACGAGCCGCATTGGAGCTGTGATGGCAAAGCAGAGGATGAGAATGCCGATCGACGAGCTCCGCCAATTGGCGCTCGAAGCCTGCCTCGCCTGCGGCAGCAGCCCGGCCATGGCGAAGGCGCTCGTCGATGCAACGCTTTCGGCCGCCTGCTTCGGTCGTACCGAGCTGGGTTTTCCGCATTTCGTCGATTATCTCACCAGCCTGCGCGACGGGCGGATCAACGGAGACGCCAAGCCCCGCTTCGACCACGTGCTGCCGGCCCTGATTTACGCCGATGCGGACGGCGGCATAGCGCAGCTCGGGTTTGACCTGATTTACGACGACTTCGTAAAGCGCGTGAAAACCTTCGGCATTTCAGTCTTCACGCAAAGAAACAGCTATACCGCCGGGGAACTGGGATATTACGTCCGGCGCCTCGCTGAGGACGGGTTGATAGCCATCGCCGCCGCCAACGGACCGGCTTTGATGGCCGCCGCCGAAGGCGGGGAGCGCGTCTACTGCACAAATCCGCTCGCTTTCGGCGCGCCTTTGCCGGAACCCTTGCCGCCCCTCGTCATCGACCAGGCGACGAGTGCGACGGCCTTCATAACTCTTGCCGAGGCGGCAAGGGAACAGTCGCCGATTGCGCACGGCATAGCCATCGACGAGACCGGCGCAATCACCACCGATCCTGTCAAGGCGATGCTCGGCGCCCTCCTGCCCTTCGGCGGCTATAAGGGCGCCAACATCGCTCTTATCGTCGAGATGCTTTCCGCGGGTCTTTCCGGGGCCGCCTGGTCGCTCGATGCGGGCCACTTTTTCTCGGGCGAGCACCCGGTGAATGCGGGAATGACCGTGATCGCGCTATTCCCCGCGGCCGTGGATACAGGTTTCCCGGAGCGCGCCGAGGCCCAATTGGAACGGCTGCGCTCCAAGGGAGTCCGTATCCCCGGAGACAGAGCAATGCCCGCGAGCGTCACGGAAACCGATAGTCTTGACGTCGATATAGGCGTGTTAGAAACGATCCGTCGCTTGTGCCTTCGGTGAGAAAATCATTACTCAGCTCAAAGAATCGAATGCATCGTGCCCGGCGGCAGCATGCCGAAGTTCCCATCGTTCGTGCTAAATGAGAAATTGAAGATCTCTATCCACTCTGCGCAGGCCATGACGCGGAACACGCGGCTTCCACGAAGCGCTTGCCTATACATTTTGCGCAAGGTCAGTCCAGACTGCGTCACGAAAAGCCGGTTGGCCGACAATATCGGGGCCTGACAATTGCTCCATAGCTAAGGAACAGTAAGATCAATCTCGACCAAGGCCATGATGGTTGACGGTCCCAAAACCAAGCCCTTCCATCCGTTACCCCCAAAGGATGAAAGGGATCATACATACGCACTCCATCCCGTGCGTATGCTTGCATGCCTGTCTGCCTGCCGAAGGCCATCTTTAAGCGGTCCACTAAGAACCTTCGGCAGGCGACTGCGCAGCTCGCGAATTGGGGCGCTCTCTATAAGCTTCAGATGATGCGCATCGCGGCAAGATCGCCGCGGTTGAACCTGTGGCGTGGCGGCTACAGCTGTAAAATCGCTCCTTCAGCGTAATCGTTTTATCAGCGGGTTGTCATCATCGCCGGCAGCGTGACGTCTTGCCAATGGCCGCGGGTTCTGTCAGTTCCTGATCTGGATGGGAACTAATGCATTCAACGGGTTGGTCTTTTTGACGTCTACCATACCCGAATTCGGCCTGCATCAGCTGGCACAAGCCGCTGATCTCGATGCCGGTATGACGCGGAGATCCACCTGCTCCGTTGCAAGCTGCTGCACTCTATCCAACAATCGTCTAATATACGTCCTAGGCCGCTCATCCATGCCGTCTACAGGCTCTGATGAAGCGCCGCAGCGCAGGACGACCATCCATGACGACTGGCAAGGCTGGCAGAGGTACGTGCACCAATCCGACACTCTCGCCGGCCGCGCGTCACGCTGGCACCTGCGAGCGCTGGAGAAAAGCATGTCGAAACAGCCACATCGAACAATGGGAGCAGCATGACGGAAAATAGCACTGCGCCATTCTCATTCCGATTTAGCGGTTCGTCCTTCGACAACATGGTCGAAACGCTCGGGGGGGCTTTTGGCGCATTTGATGCCGAGCCTGTCGGCCGCGCCCAGGACTTCCATTGGGGATTGGATTTCTCGGTATGTGACAACGCCGTCCTGCTCACCGGTTATCATGAGGCGGAGTTTCAGTTCAATATCGAGCCGACCGTCGATACGGCCGAATACCTGTCGATCGTCGTGCCGCGCAGCGGCGGCATGGGGGTAACCTATGGGTCCCGTGTCGCCGAGGCCGGGCAAGGAAAATTGCTTCTTTATAACAATTTCGAGCCCAATAGCGTCATCATGCATGGGCGATCGAACGTCATCGACGAGTTGCTGATCAACTGGCCTCTCATCCTGCAAACGATCGGCCAGACGTTCGAGATGCCGTTCAGCGGCTCCCTTGACCTGCTGCCCGAACTGGATCTGTCCAAACCGGAAGGCCGGTTGATCAACAATCTCACGGAAACGATCATCTCAGGCATGCGCGACGATGGCCCCTTGCTGGAGTCGCCGATCGCCATGGCGCATATGACGCAGGCGCTCGCCGATCTGGTTGTGCGCCTGGTGCCGCACCGGCTGTCGCATTTCCTGGAGAATGGCCCCGCCCTGATCGCCCCGCGACATGTGCGCCGGGCGATCGAATTCATGCACGCCAATATCGATCAGCCGATCACAATGCCGAAGGTGGCCGAAGCGGCCGGCGTATCCAGCCGGGCGCTCGAAACCGGTTTTCGTGCCTTCAGAGGAACCTCTCCCGCTGCCTATCTGCTGACGCTTCGGCTGCGTGCCGCGCGCCAGGATCTGCTCGATCCCGAGAGCAAAGAGACCATGAAGGCCATCTGCCTCAAATGGGGCTTCTTTCATTTCGGCCGGTTTTCCGCAGTCTATAAGACGACATACGGAGAATACCCTTCCGATACCAGGAAGCGCGTGATGCGGCGATAACGCATGGGGGTTTACGTCTCGTCTCGCGGCGGCAATGTGTAATGCACTCTCATTGTCCTCAGATCCCGCTTGACGATCTGCAGCATCCCTTCGCGTTCCGCCAGGGCGTTGAGCTCCCTGAGCACGAGAGAATGCGCGATCCCCAGCATGCGCGCAAAGGTGCGACTGTCACGGGCAATCCCCAAGTCCGCGGCGACAAGGAGACCGGCCTGGATGGGTGTCAGCCTGTTATCCCTGCCTTGCGCCGCAGCGACGAGGGCGAGAAAGCGATCGGCCTCCGACGCTTCTTCGCTCACGCGGCTTTTCGCCGGCGGAAGGACACCATGATCGATTTCGAGGTGGGCGTATCGCTTTCCCTACCCGCGCTGCCAAGCGGCACGAGCACGTTCAGCTCGGGATAATATCCCGCTATGCTTCCCCTCGGAATATCATAGGGCACAAAGCGGAAATCCTCTGCGATGCGCTCGATACCGTCATCATGCTCGCCGATCACGTCGACCCGGTCGCCGGCCTTGGCATTCATCGCCGTCAGGTCGGCTGGGTGAATGAAGATGACCTGCCGCTCCCCATAGACGCCGCGATATCGGTCATCGAGACCATAGACCGTCGTATTGTATTGATCGTGCGATCGGAACGTCTGCAGGGCGAAACGCCCCTCTCCCTTTCGCGCCCGCTGATGCACCGTCTCCTCCGGAAGCGCCTCCGAAGAAAATGACGCCTTGCCTGCCGGTGCATGCCACTCCCGATGGGCGGCCGTGTTGCGCAGGTGGAAACCGCGCGGCTTGCGCAGGCGCTTATTGTAGTTTTCGAAACCGGGAATGGTCGCCTCGATGTGATCGCGGATGCGGTCGTGGTCGTCGGCGAGCTCTGCCCAGTCGACCACGGCGGGGCCGACCGTCGCCTGTGCAATGCCGGCAATGATGGCGACTTCCGAGAGGAGATGCGGCGAGGCCGGGCGATTGATACCGGCAGAACCATGCACCATGCTCATCGAATCCTCGACGCTTACGAGTTGGGAGTTGCCCGCTGCGTTCAGATCCATCTCGGTGCGCCCGAGGCACGGCAAGATAAAGGCCGTCTCGCCGGGCATGAGATGCGAATGATTGGGTTTGGTCGCGATGTGCACAGTCAGCTTCAGCCGCCGCAGCGCCTTTTCAACGAGTGCGCTGTCAGGCGTGGCGCGCGCGAAATTGCCGCCAAGCCCGATGAAGGCATCAGCCGAGCCGTCGAGCATCGCTCCGATCGCGGCAAGGACATTGTGGCCATGTTCGCGGGGAACACTGAAGCGGAAGTGCTTTTCCAGCGCATCGAGGAAATCCTCCGATGGCTTTTCGTTGATGCCGACGGTGCGGTCACCCTGCACGTTGGAATGGCCGCGAACCGGGCAAAGGCCGGCACCCGGCCGGCCGATATTGCCGCGCAGGAACATGAAATTGGCGATCTCGCGGATCGTCGCCACGGAATGCAGATGCTGGGTTACACCCATCGCCCAGGTGCAGATGACCCGCTCGGCGTTGACATAGACATCGGCCGCCCTCTCGATCTCCTGCCGGCTCAGTCCCGATTGGTCCTCGATGTCAGCCCAGTTCGTCGCCTCGACCGCTGCCTTGTATTGCGCAAAACCCGCGCAGTGTTCGGCGAGAAATGCATGGTCGAGAACAGAGGGCAGACCGGCGGCGACCGCTGCATCATCTGCAGCCAGCACGACCTTCGCCATCCCGCGCACCGCAGCCATGTCGCCGCCGAGTTGCGGCTGGAGATAAAGGCTGGCGATGTCGGTCGAACCGCCGCGCAGCATCTCGATCTTGTCCTGCGGGTCGGAGAAGCGCTCCAGGCCGCGTTCACGGATGGGATTGAAGACGACGACGCGCGCGCCGCGGATCGCCGCCCGGCGCAAGTCGCCGAGCATCCGCGGATGGTTGGTGCCCGGGTTCTGCCCGATCACGAAGATCGCGTCGGCCTCTTCAAAATCCTCCAGCAGCACGGTGCCCTTGCCCACGCCGACCGCCTGGCGCATGGCGATGCCGCTTGCCTCGTGGCACATGTTGGAGCAGTCGGGAAAATTGTTGGTGCCGTAGACGCGCACGAACAGCTGGTACAGGAAGGCGGCCTCGTTGCTCGCCCGGCCCGACGTGTAGAATTCCGCCCGGTTGGGGCTATCGAACCCCCTCAGAATGCTGCCGATCTCGGCAAAGGCATCTTCCCACGCGACCGGCAGATAACGGTCGGTCGCCGCATCGTAGCGCATCGGATGGGTGAGGCGCCCGTTGAGTTCCAGTTCATAGTCCGTCAACTGGCGAAGCTGCGACACCGTATTGTCAGCAAAGAAGGTGGGCGTTGCCCGCTTCTCCGTCGCCTCCCAGGCGACGGCCTTCACGCCGTTCTCGCAGAACTCGAACGACGATCCATGCTCTGGATCGCCCCAGGCGCAGCCCGGGCAATCGAATCCATCCGGCTGGTTCGCCTTCAGCATCGTCCGCGCGCCTGAAATGGGCATGCCGCTTTGAAGCAAACGCTTGCCGCAGCTCTTCAAAGCGCCCCAGCCGCCGGCTGCCGCCGATTTCTTACCAATGAATTTTGTGTCCATGCGCCCTGTATTGTCGAAGCGACGAAAACATCAAGGGCGCACGAGCGATGGCTCGATAGGAAAAACCTATCAAGGATCTAACCGGCGTCCTTCATGGCATGCCGTTCGTCGGGCGAATGTGCCAGGATGCGATTGCGACCTTGGGTCTTTGCGTCGTAGAGGGCGGCATCGGCCTCGGTCAGGAGGCGGTTAGGGTTGACCCTCAAGGTGGCTCCCGTCGCGCAGGATATGCCGATGCTGGCGGTCACCCGTCCGAATTCACTGCCGGAATGAACGATATTCTCCTGGCTGAGGAGACGCGCGAATTGCTCGGCAACGATCATTGCCCCTTTCGCACTGGTTGCGGGGAGCAGAACCACGAATTCCTCTCCGCCGTAGCGCGCGACGATGTCTGCCGGCCGGCTTACCGACTGGCGCAGACACTTGCTGACGACACGCAGGCATTGGTCTCCGGCGGGATGGCCGTAGGTATCGTTATATGCCTTGAAGCGGTCGATATCGACCATCAGAAGGCTGAACGGCGTGTTTTTCCTGGCGCTGCCTGCGGTCTCACGGGCGAAAGCTTCGTCGAAGGCCCGGCGATTGACCATGCCGGTGAGCCCATCGGTCTCGGCCAGATTCTTCAGCTGCTCCGCCGACAGCCTTAGCGCGATTTCCGCCTGCTTCGTCGCGGTGATGTCCGAGACAACGGCCATCGCCGTGCCGTCTTCCGCAAGCCTTGTCCGGATGCTGCGCCAGTCGCCGTTGTGAAGCTGAACCTCTTCGTCCTTGTTGCTGTGCAAGGTAGCACTGGCGGCCTTGATCCACTCTTCGCGGTCATTGTCCGGAATACCGGCCCGCTCGCCTGTTTCGGCGACGCGGCGAAGAATGTCGCTGATATGCGCGCCAACCACGCGGGCGTCCCCGGATAGCGGAAACGCGGTGCGATACTGCTCGTTACAGAAAACAAGAAAACCCTTGCTGTCGTACATCGCGATACCATCGGACATGCCGGCCATCGCATGCGACAGCAGGTTCTTGCTTTCGCGCAGTTCCCGCTCCAGAGCAGCACGCTCCGTCACATCACGCGTTACCCCGGCAAGGCCGATCACCCGCCCCTGTCTATCCCTCAGCGGCACCTTGGAGGCGAGCAGGTATCTGCCTTCGATGCGCTCGGTGGAGTCGATCAGAGGCACGCCAGTGTCCATGACCTGCTGTTCGAGATAATACAATTCTTCGGCGAGCGGCCGTGACAGAAGATTGAAATCCGACAATCCGGTCATCTCTGCCGTCGTCTTGAAACGATAGAGGCGGATCATATTTTCATTGACGGTGATGAACCGGCTGTTTCGGTCCTTCACGTAGAGATAGTCGGGCGACTGCGAAAACGCGGTCACCAATATGCTTCGCTCCAGGTCCCATTGCTGTGTCTTCAACAGCACGAAACCACAGAGCACGGTCGCCAGGCAGTTCAAAACGGTCATGGGCAGACCGATGATGGCCAATATGCGGGCGTGCACCAGAGTGGGAAGCACCGCCATCAAAACAACAAGTGCGGCGCCGAGCGCGAGGCTCAGCAGTGCAATGTCCATGAACCCGGGAGATCTCTTCCGGATCCAGAAATTGGCAGCCAGGCCGATGCCGGTCGCGACAGCAATTGCGATCAGACCATCGACCATTGCCGTGCCGCCGACACAGAAGCGGAAGGCCATTGCCAGCGACGCCGCAAAGGCCGCCGCGATCGGTCCACCAAACATGCCCGCCAAAGCAAGCGGCGAGAAGCGCATGTCGATATAGATGCCGGGATTAACTTCGACGGCCAGCAAAATGGATCCGATGGAGGCGCCGCCGGCTATGATTCCGAAGGCGATTTTTTCCTGTATGGCCGAACGACGCTGAAATTGGATCGAGAAATGCGCCCATAGCGAAATCGCCAGGCACACGAATGACAGGTTGCCACCGAATTGCGTCCAGATGCCATTCACTGCGTTGGATCCACCTTCCAATACATGTACAGAACCAATCATAGGGCAACACTGGTTTGAGCTTCGTTAAACTGGAGACCTATCAGGCTATACTCGTTTGCTTATGCGTCTCCAGGCCGGTCGGCGGCAATACGGCGACAGGAAAGCGGCGACTGCCGCGACGATGCGGTATGGGCAAGCAGGGCCTGCTGCCAGATTTGGTCACATGAGAAATAGGCGAAACCGGAATTAAAGGTCATGCTCCAGGACGGCAGGGGACATCATGTCCGCAACGCCCTGCGGTTCAACGGCTAGCACCCGATGGATAAGGCATGTTTAACAACGGCATCCTCTGCATCAGGACACCTAGCCCAATGACGCAATATAGCGTTATCCGGATAAGTCTGCGCAATCGGGCCATTCCTTGAGGTGAAAGCAGTCGCGAACCCACAGCGCCCGCGTCATGCCGTCAGCAGCCGAGGCTGCCGACGGCATCGCCTACCACTTGTCTTTTACTTGCAGATCGCCGCCGTCAAGAAGCCGCGCATCGCCTCGCCATAAGGCGGCCGCATCATGTATTCCGCTTCGACCATCCTGCTCTGGTGATAGACGGCGCGCGGGTGCGAGAAGGCGAGGAAGCCGAACTTCCCATGATAGGCTCCCATGCCCGAATGGCCGACGCCGCCGAAGGGCAGGCCTTCCGCCGTGACGTGGCTCATGCAGTCATTGACCGTCACCCCGCCGGAGGTCGTGTTGTCGAGGACGCGGCGTTCCTCTTGCTGATCCTGGCTGAAGTAATAGAGAGCGAGCGGGCGCGGCCTGGCATTGATACGGTCGATGACGTCGGCGATATCGCGATAGGGAAGGACCGGCAGCACGGGTCCGAAGATTTCCTCCTGCAGCACGCGCATGTCTTCCGTGGGATCAAGGATCAGGGTCGGAGGTATACGGTGGGCCGATTGCTGGGAGAAATTCTCTGCCGCCGGGTTGATCTCGACGACACGGGCGCCCTTGGCCCTGGCATCGTCGATCAGGCCCTGGACGCGGGCGAGATGGCGGGCATTGACGATCGAGGTGTAATCAGGATTTTCCTTCAGCGTCGGATACATCGCGCCGACTGCCGCGACCGCGTGTCCGGCAAAGGCTTCGACGCTTTCCTCGGGCACATAGACATAGTCCGGCGCAAGGCAGATCTGGCCGGCATTCAGGGTCTTGACCGTCATGACGCGCCGCGCCGCGTCTGCGAGGTCGGCCGAGCGGCCGACGATGACGGGTGATTTTCCGCCGAGCTCAAGCGTCAGCGGTGTCAGGTTTTCCGCCGCCGCGCGCATGACATGATGGGCGATCGCAGTTCCGCCGGTGAAGATCAGGTGGTCGAAGGCAAGTGATGTAAAGGCCGTGCCCGTCGCCGGTCCGCCCTGAATGACTGATATTTCCGTTTCGTCGAAGGCGCCGGCGATGAGTTCCGCCATCAAGGCTGATGAAGCCGGCGTCACCTCCGACGGCTTGATCATGGCGCGGTTGCCGGCGGCAAGAATGCCGGCGAGCGGCGCAAGGGCGAGCTGATAGGGGAAATTCCACGGGCTCAGGATCCCGACAACCCCCTTCGGCTGATAGACCACTTCTGCCACCGCATCCGGGAACAATGCCTCGTGCTGCTCGGGCTTCAGCCATTCGGCTAGATGGGCCTTGGCATATTTGAGTGAACCGACGCAGGTGAAGACATCGAGAAGCAGGCTCGCCTCGACACTGCGGCTGCCGAAATCCTCCGACAGGGCCGCGGCAATCGCATCCTTATGGTCGACGAGAAGGGCGATGACGCGGTCGATGCGATCGATGCGGGTGTCAATGCTTGGCGGCCCTTCCCTCAGGAAAGATGCCCTTTGCCGGCCAAGCAGCGCCTTCATCGCATCGGGACTGGTATCGGTGGCGATTGGGGTGACGGTGTTCATTGTTTCCTCCCTCGAACGGTGTCAGACGGCCGGCTGGCGCACGACCGGTTTCAGCACGATGCCCTTTTCCGAATCCTCCACCGCTTGGTTGATGTCGGCGAAATCATAGAAGGTGACGAGCCTGTCGAAGGGGAAGCGGCCCTGCCGATGCAGGTCGATCAACAACGGGATCAGCACGTCGGGATTGGAATCGCCCTCGACGATGCCGCGGACCCGGCGCCCGCCGGACAGGATATGGGTGAGGTCGAGCGTCAGCGTCGCGCCATGCGGCGACGCCCCGACGATGCCGCAGGTGCCGCGCGGCGCCAGCACACGCACGCACTGGTCGATGACCGCAGGCACGCCGGATGCATCGATCGAATAATCGACGCCGGCGCCGGTCAGCGCCATGATCGCGGCAACCGCGTCGCTCGCCCTGCCGTTGACGATATCGGTCGCGCCGAGTTCCGCTGCAAGCGCCAGCCGCGTCTCGTTGACATCGACGGCGATGATCCGTGAAGCACCGACGATCCGCGCCGCCATCACCGCGGCAAGTCCGACGGAGCCCATGCCGAAAACCGCGAGCACCTTTCCCGGCTCGACATCAAGCGCGTTCATCACCGCGCCGGCGCCGGTCTGGATGCCGCAGGCGAGCGGCCCGAGCAGTGCCAGGTCCGCATCCTCAGGCACTTTCACGATATTGCGTTCATGGCACAGGGCGTGGCTGGCGAAGGAGGATTGCCCGAAAATATTGCCGTGAACCCGTTCTCCCTCGCATGAGAGCCCGCTCGAACCATCGGCGCGCGCACCGAAGAAATTGCGCGGGAAAAATTCGTGGCAATAGGTCTCCTCGTGATCGTTGCAGCTCGGGCAATGACCGCAGGAGTTGAAGGTCATAACCACGTGATCACCGGGCTTGACCTTGGCAACGCCCGACCCGACACGCTCGACGATGCCGGCGCCTTCATGGCCGAGCACGACCGGCTGCGGCACCGGCAGATGCTGGTCACGCATGACGATATCGGTGTGGCAAACTCCTGTTGCCACGATGCGAACCAGGATTTCACCCTCGCGCGGCTCCTCCAGATCGAGCCTTTCCAGCGAAAACGGCGTATGGGGCGCACGCGCCACCGCGGCATGAATTTTCATCGCTTTCCTCCTCCCGATGATCGGCTCATGAACGGCCCGGCATGCCGGGCCCGTCCTCAGCGGCCGCGCTTGTAGGCGCCGAGCCCCGGCTGATAGGTCTTGTCGTCGAGGAACTGCTTCAGCCCCTCGTCGCGCCCCTTGGTCTTGTCGAGAAACAACATCTGCTCCAGCTTGGCGTAGATGTAATCGTCGGCGAGATCCCAGGGCAGGTTGCGCACCCGCTTGTAGGTGTCCTTGGCGGCCTTCAGCGTCACCGGGTTCTTTTCAAGCAGGCTGGCGCAGATCTTGCGGACCCGGATTTCCAACTCCGCCAGCGGCACTGCCTCGTTGACGAGACCCATTTCCGCGGCCTTGCGCCCGCCGAACAGTTCGCCGGTCATGATGTAATAGAGAGCGTCGCGATGGCGCATCACTTCGGCGACAGCGCGGGTGACATTGCCGCCCGGCAGAATGCCCCAATTGATCTCGGAGAGGCCGAAATTTGCCTCCTCGGCGGCGATGGCGAGATCGCAGGACACCAGCGGTGTGAAGGCGCCGCCGAAGCACCAGCCGTTGACCATGGCGATCGTCGGCTTTTCGAAATACATCAGCCGGCCCCACCAGTTGCCGGACTGGCGCCGCGCCTTCAGCGTGACGTCACGCGGCTTGTCGTCATTGTCGCGGAAATATTCCTTCAGATCCATGCCGGCCGACCAGGATTCGCCGGCGCCGCGCAGGACGAGGACGCCGCAGCGTTCATCACCCTCGAGTTCGTCGAGCACCTCGAGCATCCTGATGTTCAGGGCCGGATTCATCGCATTGCGCTTTTCCGGACGGTTGAGGGTCACGAAAGCGATGCCACTATCGAATTCGACCAGAACCGGCGATTGTATGTCAGTCATGTTCTTTTCAGTCATGGGGGATTACTCCATTGGTTTCGGCGTCAATGCAGGGGCCGCTTTACGGGGCCTGTCGTTGAAGGGTTTCGTTGGAACTGGCGCAGGACATGTTTCTGCACCTTGCCGGAGGCGGTGCGGGGAATGGCCTCGACGAAGAGAATGCGCGCCGGGCGCTTGAAGGTGGCGAGCCTTGCCGCGCAATGGCCGGCGATCTCATCGCCCGTTGCCACGGCATCCGGCCGCAGCACGACATAGGCCAGGCCACATTCGCCCCATCGGATATCGGGAATGCCGACGACCGCGGCGTCGAGGATATCGGGATGACTTGCGAGTGCCGCTTCGACCTCGGCGGGATAAACATTCTCGCCGCCGCTGATGTACATGTCCTTCAGCCGATCGACGATGCGATAAAAGCCGTTCGCTTCGCGTCGGCCGAGATCGCCGGTGCGGTACCAGCCGTCGGTGAAGGCGGCAGCGGTTTCCTGAGGCTTGTTCCAGTAGCCCGGCGTCACCGCCGGCCCGCGCAGCCAGAGTTCGCCGATCTCGCCTTCGTCAACCTCGCGGCCGTCCTCGCCGACGATACGAATGTCGAGCAATGGCGCGGGAAGACCGACGCTGCCGGGATTATCCTGCACGGCGCGCCGGTCGATCGGTATATGCAGCACCGTTCCCGCCTCGCTCATGCCGTAACCGTTGACCAGCGCAACGCCGTCATCGAGATAGCTTTCGATCAGCGCCTGCGTCAGCGGTGCACCGCCGACGAAGAGCGCATGCAGGCCGGCGAGCGCCGCGGCGCTATAGGCAGGGTCGTTGCGCAAGGCGAGCGCGATCTGCGGCACGGCGAAATAATGGGTGATGGCACGCTGCCGGTCGGCAAGGGCTGCGAGTGTGCGCGCCGGCGTGAAGCGATCGGAGACGATGAGCGTACCGCCCAGCATCAATGTGGTTCGTGCGACGGCGATCAGACCGATCGTGTGGAAGAAAGGCAGGTCGCATAGGGCGACGGATCTCGGCCCGATCTCGCCGACCACGGAAAAATTGATGGCGGCGAAAAAGGCGTTGCGGCGGGTGATGACGACGCCTTTCGGCTGTCCCGTCGTGCCCGAGGTGTAAAGAAGGACGCAGGGTCCATCGGCATCGGCGGGCACGGGAGCGGCCGGAAGGCTCGCCTCGATCACCGCGGCGAGACCGGCCGAACCGTCTGCCGTCGATATCACCGCCATCTCGGGATCGGCGTTCGCAACGCTGGCCACCGTTGCCGCGAACTCCTCGTCATGAACGAGCAGAGCCGGCGCGCAATCGGCAAGGATCGGCCGAAGCTCGGCGGCGTTGAGGCGCCAGTTGAGTGGCACGTAGATGGCGCCGGCACGCTGGCAGGCAAAGGCAAGCACGATCGAATCCATCGAGTTGCGCGCCAGCATGGCGACACGCGCCCCATCGCGGCGCACTCCGAGCACATCGCTCAGGAAGCCGGCGCAGCAGGCGATCCGCGCATCGAGCTCGGCATAAGTGAGCTGCCGGCCGGTGGCGATTTCGAACAGAGCCGGACGGTCCGGTGCGACGCGGGCGCGGTAAAGGATCGGATCATCCGTCACCAGTCCGCAATCCGCCGACGAAGCCATCCCGGAAAAGGAATACGCCATTTTCTCCTCCCATGCCCATCGCTCCCCATGACAGGCACCAAATTTGTATGTAACACATACTAATATCTTTTTCCCGCGATGCAAGAGGCTGTTTGAGGCAAATCCGATCGATCGAATGGCGCGGGGAAATCCGCACTACGGATATTGACTAACCTGCTGATTTTGATGGTTATGGCGCCTGGACGAGGCGAGAACGAACGATGGCGATAAAATCACCGCAGGACGATTTCGAGGGCGAAGATGCGCCCGCGACGCCAGGCCTCGACGTCGGCCGGCTGGGCGATCTCTTGGGGTTTCATCTGCGCATGGCGCATGTCGCAATCTATCGCGACTTCGCCGAAACCATGGAGGAGCTGGCGCTGACGCAGAAGCAGCTGGCGGTGATGGAACTCGTCGCCGGCAATCCGGGCGCATCGCAGATCGACCTTGCCAACACGCTCGGCACCGACCGGGCGACGATGATGGCTCTCGTCAATAGGCTGGCTGCCCGCGACCTGATCGAACGCCGCCCTTCCGCGGCCGACCGCCGGCGCCAGGAACTTCATCTGACGAAGGCGGGCCGCGCGATGCTCGCGCGGGCGCGTGCGCTGATCGACAAGCACGAGCAGCGTTTCATCGACCTGTTTTCGCGCGACGAATTGGATGCGCTGCTGGTGGCGCTGAAGCGCATATACAAGGGGAAATGAACCCGCCTTCGCTTGGGAAACAAGCAGCGTCCAGGCCTATAGATTTCTATTGGGAAACTCCCGTGTTATGATCCCGGTCCTGGCGTCGTCCGCCGTGGGTTCTGCACACGGAGACTTGTCTAATGAGCGAAGTGGACGTCCTTTTTGCCTCCCTGCGACAGGCGGCTGACCCGCAGACGGTTGAGTGCATCGAGAAGGTCGTCACGCATGGCTCGGATCGCGAGCTCAATCGCATCAATGTGCTCGCTTTCGCCGATAAACACCATCTCGATGAAGAGAAAACCATCGCCGCGTTTCTCCATGCAGCCCGCATAGGCGCGTTCGAGATGACCTGGAACGTCCTTTGCCCAGGATGTGGCGGCGTCCTCGACAGCGGCGCAACCCTTAAAACCGTCGTCCACGAGACGTACCATTGCGCGCTCTGCGCGGCCGGATACGAGCCGACCCTCGACGAGATGGTCGAGGTCACGTTCACGGTCAGCCCGCGCGTGCGCAGGATTGCCGCCCACGACCCCGATCGGTTGCCGCCGCTTGAGTACTACCGCCAGATCTTCTTCAGCTCCGGGGTCGACCTGCCTGACGATCTCGAAGCGCGGTTTTCGCGCATCCAGCTGGAGATGATCGAGTTGGCTCCGGGCGAGAAGGCCTTCGTCTCCCTGCAACTGCCGGCGCAGTTCGTCATCATCTTCGATCCGGTGACACACTCGGCGCAGTTCATCGACGTGCAGGGTGAGCCCACCGACGAACGTCAAACCCTCTCGATGATCATCAGTCGGACGCATGCGCTGAACGAAACGCTGACCCTGCGCCCGGGCTCACTGCGGCTCACCCTCGAGAACCACACCGACCGCAGAGTGGTGCCGAACGTCTGCATCGCAGGAGACGAACTGCACGACCTCCTGGGCCGCAGGCGGCCTTTCCTGACAGCCAAGCGTCTGCTGACGAACCAGAGCTTCCGCGACATCTATCGGACCGACACACTCGACGTCGACCAGCGCCTCAAGATCACCAGCCTGACCTTCCTCTTCACTGACTTGAGGGGATCGACCGCGCTTTACGAGCGCGTCGGAGATCTTGCCGCTTTCGATCTGGTGCGCGCCCATTTCCGGGTTCTCCACGAAATCGTCGCCACAGAGGCCGGAGCGGTCGTCAAGACCATAGGCGATGCCGTGATGGCCACCTTCCCGAGCCCGGACCGTGCGGTAGCGGCCGCACTCAAGATGCGGGAGGCGATGCTTCGCTTAAATGCCGAACACGGCAGCGACGATCTTCTCCTGAAGATCGGCATTCATGAGGGACCATGCCTCGCAGTCAACCTGAACGACCGGCAGGACTACTTCGGCCAGACGGTGAATATCGCCTCCCGCGTCCAGGGCCTTGCCGATCCCAATGTCATCATGACGACGGAGGCGATCGTCGAGGATGCCCAAGTTTCAGAGATCCTGCGTGACAGCGGCATCTCATCGGCCTCCCGGATGGCGGAGCTTCAGGGCATCGGGAGAGAGGTGAGGATTTTTGCGCTGTCGTGAGTTTGGTCTTCTTGGTCAAATTAACTTCAGCAGTTTCCGGTAACGGTCGGCCCTAAGCGGACTTTTTTCGTTGTCGAAGGACACGGCTGCTTTGCGCCTAATTTTGCCGTTGAAACAGACCTTGCACCTGCCGGAAAGCAGCCATTGTCTAGTTTCAAGGTAACGGCATCTTTGCGCCGCCGATAGCGGAAGCAGGCGTCGTGGCCTTCATGTCTCGGCAAAGCTGCTTAAATGTTTTGCAAAGCATCCTGTCTTCAATCTGGGCTACGGGCTCTTCGCCACCATGATGCAAGGCGGTCCAGCGGAAAAGTCATGCGAGACTCGGGCTGGTTGACGCGTTTTGTGAAGCGTCTGAGGAAGCTTGGCACTGCGATCGAGACCGCCGTTCTCGCGCAGCGCATATCCGTCGATCAAGTCCTCGAACGCGTCGGAATTGTCTCCACCCGCTGTCACATCTCTGGCAGGCCGGCCTTTCGGAAGCCGTCGACAAAGTGGTCTCGTACAGATGCATCGCGCAGCGGCTGAGAGCTGAGCCAATGGCCAATCGTGAAATGAGGGTGGGCGATCAGGAACAATTCTGCTTCTCGCCGAGCCTCCTCAAGGTGGCCCAACTGAGCAAGCGTGGCAGCCAGGAATTTGCGTGAGTTGGTACGATACGTGTCTTCCCTGCGGAGTGTCGCGGCTGCCGCCTCATAGTCACGCGCGGCGTACTGCGCCTGCCCAAGATGACAAAGATACCAGCAGGTTGGATGGGGATTGAGCCGCAGAGCTTTTTCGATTTGCGCTAGTCCGTCGGCAACCCTGCCGTCCAGCACGGACATGTCCGACATGGCGGCCCAGGTGTCGGCGTGGTTGGGGTCCAGCTCCAGGGCCTTGGCGAAGGCGGCCTCCGATTCCTCCCATTGCCGCTCATAAGCCAAAATGGTCCCCAGAACGTAACGGCAGCCGGCATCGTTGGGATCCAGGTCGACCGCCTTCTGCGCGAACGTCACCGCCATCCGACGGTTGGGATCTTCGGGCTCGCCGAAATGAGTCCAGGCAAGCCAACGGTTATAGGCGAGCAGACCGAGCGCCTCCGCATATGATGGCTCGAGCTTAACCGCGCGTTGGAGCAGCATATAGGCCTCACGCTCAGTTTGCGGCGACTCTTCCGTCAGGAGGCGGGCGCGCACACACAGATCGTACGCCTCAAGGTTCTTCGGCCGATTGCGCTGCTTCGGGATGGTCAGCCGGCCGACGAGAGCTTCAACAATCTTGGCGTTAACTTCATCCTGTAATTCGAAAACATCTTCCACCGTCCTGTCAAACCGGTCAGCCCACAAGTGCTGGCCGCCAAGCGCGTCGATCAATTGGGCATTGATGCGGACACGGCCCATTGCGCGTCTGGCGCTCCCCTCCAGGACGTAGCGGACGCCGAGTTCCTGGGCGACCAGCCGTACGTTGACCGGCTTGCCCTTGTAGCCGTACACGGAATTGCGCGCGATGACGAACAGGCCAGCCGTTCGGGAAAGGTCAGTGATCAGGTCTTCGGTCAAGCCGTCGACGAAAGGCGCGTCCGCTTCATTCCCACTCATATTCGTGAACGGCAATACAGCGATCGAGGGCATTTCGGGCAGCGGCAATATGCTCTGCAGCGCATCCGGCCAATGCCACACGTGGACCGGGCGAGTCAGGTTCTTCAGGTAGCGTTCGCCTGCATCGAAGAACCGGTCGCCGATCTTGCCAACGATCTCGCCGTGAACGCTGGCTGAAATGCAGATACCTCCCGGCGCGGCCTGCGTCTCGAGGCGCGCCGCGACATTGACCCCGTCGCCGAGGACGTCTGAACCGTCGTCAATGACATCACCCAGATTGACGCCGACACGCAAAAGCAGGCGCCGGTCGGAGGTCTCAACAGCGGTGGTGGCCCGTTGCATTTCCAACGCTGCTGCGACCGCTTCCACCGCGCTACTGAATTCGATCAGGAAGCCGTCGCCCACAACCTTGAAGATGCGGCCGTTGTGGCGCATCACAGCCGGCTCGATAACGCCAGAACGGAGTTCCCTGAGGTTCGCCAGCGTTGCGACTTCATCAGCCTCCATCAGGCGTGTATATCCCACCACATCGGCAACGACGATGGCGGCAAGGCGACGCTGAATAGATTGGTCCGTCATGTGAGGACAAGCCTAATGACCAAATTAGCAAGTTATTGTTCAACCGCAGGTGAGTCAACAAATCGTAAGAGGTAATATCCAGGCGATCTCCACCTTCCGGCCCCAAATCCGTCATTCCTTCACGCCGGGCCAACGACCGCTTCTTGGCGCATTGCAGGCCTACTCCGGCTTGGAGTTCCGCATCAGCATGATCTCCGATCCAAGACTGGCAAATTCTAGCCTTGACCAATGAGCCCGAACCTAAGGCCAATCCGCATAGCCTGAGGACAGCATGCTGTTTTCCGAGCCGGCCGAAGCGCGGGCAATCTCGCGGTAGCCGGCGGGTGAAAGGCCGGTCTTGCGCTTGAAGAAATGGCTGAAATAGGTGGGGTCGCGAAAGCCGAGGCTATCGGAAATTTCCTGGATATTGCGGGCGGAACGCTCCAATCTCAGCTTTGCCTCCTGCACCACGCGCTCATGCAGAAGCTGGATCGGCGAGCGGCCGAGCGCCCTTTGGCAGATGGAATGAAGCCGGTCGGCCGTGACGCCCAGCTCCGCGGCATAGTCGCTGATCGGCCGGTGCTGGCGGAAACCGGCCTCGACCAGTTGCCGATATCTCTGCAGGATCGATCCGGTTTCGCCCTGCCCGCGCTGCTCGCTTCTCTCACCATCGGAACCGCGCCACAGCGCCATCAGAATGAGCCTGATATAGGCGGATGCGACCATCCAGGAGGAGCGGGTGGGATCGCCCAGTTCCCGCACGAAGCCTGATATCAGCGGGGTGATTTCGGCCACCGCCAAGGGATCCAATGCCTCGACCAGCTTGCGTTGTTCGGTGAAGATGCGCAGCGAATAGGATTCCACCTTGTCGCCGATCGCATCGACCATGATCTGCGGCGAAGCTCCGACCAGATGGGCCGCGGTTCCGGCTGATATCGAGAGGTCGCACCGCGCCTGCGGCGGCAGGAAGGCAAGCAGCGGTCCGTGCAGCGGCCGATGTTCGCCATTGTCGAAATGAAGCTCTCCACTCCCCTCGCTAAGCAGAAGGAAATGGTGGAAATCGGCATACAGCCCTTTTTGAAAACGGATACGCCGGTGCGACAGCGACGGTCCGTGCCACTCGCCCCTGGCATAGTGATGAATCCCCCCGTCCGTTGCCAAGCTTCTCCTCCATTCCCACTTACAATGCTGATATCACCGGATAATTACAATATTAACCCAATAAATCGCATTCCATCCGCGCTAGATCGGCGTAACCTTTTCTCCATCAGCCTTTGGGAGGAGGCTCTTCAGCAGATGCAGGAACCGTCAGGCGACCCTCGTGGCGCCGCGTCCGCTCGTTTTCTCCCATGGCAACAACGCAAACCGGCATGTGGCGCCAGCACGTGGCGCCAATGCGTGGCAAATGGGTGGAACAGTGTTCGCGGCAAAGCTGATGATCAACAACGAGGCGATGGATGCTTCCGAAGGGGCCACCTTCGAACGCATCGATCCGCTGACCGGCGATGTCGCAACGGTCGCCTCGGCAGGATCCGTTGCCGACATGACAAGGGCAGCCAATGCGGCCGCGGCCGCTTTTCCGGACTGGTCGCAAACCGGTCCGGGCGAACGGCGCAGGCTGCTGAATGCCGCAGCCGATATCCTCGAGGCCCGCACGTCCGAACTCATTGCCGCCATGACCGGCGAAACTGGCGCCACCGCACAATGGGCGGCGATCAATTGCGGTCTTGGCGCGGATATTCTTCGCGAGGCGGCGGCGATGACCACGCAAATATCAGGCGAGCTCATTCCTTCAGGCATTCCGGGAAGCCTTGCCATGGCGGTCCGCCAACCGGCGGGCGTCTGCGTCGGCATTGCCCCCTGGAATGCGCCGATTATCCTCGGCACCCGCGCCGTCGCCATGCCGCTTGCCTGCGGCAATACGGTCATCCTGAAGGCCTCCGAACTCTGCCCGAAGACCCATGGCCTGATCGGCGACATCCTGCGTGACGCCGGTTTCCCGCGCGGCGTCGTCAATGTCGTTTCCAATGCGCCGAGCGATGCCGCCGCCGTCGTCGACGCGCTGATCGCCCATCCGGCCGTGCGCCGCATCAACTTCACCGGCTCCACCCGTGTCGGAAGGATCATCGCCGAATCCGCGGCAAGGCATCTCAAGCGCTGCCTGCTCGAACTCGGCGGCAAGGCGCCGTTCATCGTCCTTGCCGACGCCGATATCGATGAGGCCGTGAGTGCTGCCGCCTTCGGCGCCTTCATGAACCAGGGCCAGATCTGCATGTCGACCGAACGGATCATCCTCATGGACGAGATCGCCGACGGCTTCGTTGGCAAATTCCGAACGAAGGCCGCAACCCTTGTCGCCGGCAATCCCAAGGACGGCAACACGCCGCTCGGCACGCTGATCAACGCCGAAGCCATCAGGCGCGTCAGGTCGCTCATCGACGATGCCCTGCAGAAGGGCGCGGTGCTCGTCTGCGGCGGCCAGGCCAACGGCACGCTGATGGATGCGACCGTCATCGATCACGTGACGCCCGCCATGCGCATCTATCGCGAGGAGAGCTTTGGACCGGTGGCGGCGATCATCCGGGTCGGCAGCGTCGACGAGGCTGTGACGGTTGCCAACGACAACGAATATGGGCTTTCGGCGGCCGTTTTCAGCGCCGACGTCAATACAGCACTTGCCGTTGCCATGCGGCTTGAATCCGGCATCTGCCACATCAACGAAGCCACAGTTTCCGACGAGCCGCAAATGCCGTTCGGCGGCGTCAAATCAAGCGGCTACGGCCGCTTCGGCGGCAACGCCGCGATCGATGAATTCACCGAGCTCAGATGGATCACCATGGCATCGGGAAAACGGCACTACCCGATCTGAATTGAGATCGGCCGAAATGAACACAGGGAACGGGCTGGGAGGCCCGCATCAAGAGGGAGGAATGAATTTATGAACGGCATTTTCCGCAACGGCAAATTCAACGCGACATTGCTGAGCCGCCGCTCTTTCATCGCATCGACCGTGGCGGGCGGTGCGGCGCTGGCACTTTCCGGCCGCACGGCCTTCGCTGAGAGCGGCGATACGCTTAAGGTCGGCTTCATCAGCCCGCGCACCGGCCCTCTCGGCGGCTTCGGCGAAACGGACGGCTATGTGCTCGAACTGGCGCGCAAGGCGCTGGCGAACGGCCTGCAGGCGGGCGGCAAGACCTGGAAGGTTGATATTCTCGACCAGGACACCCAGTCCGATCCCTCGCGCGCCGGTCAGTTGGCGAAGGACCTGATCAACAACCAGGCGATCGACCTGATGCTCGCCGTCTCGACACCCGAAACCATCAACCCGGTGGCCGACGCCTGCGAAGCGGCCGGCATTCCCTGCCTCTCGACGGTCATGCCCTGGGAAGCCTGGTATTTCGGCCGCGGCGCCAAGCCGGGCGCGCCGTCGCCCTTCAAGTGGACCTATCATTTCGGCTTCGGCGTCGAAGAGTTCCACAAGGCCTATGTTTCGCAGTGGAACCTGATCGAGACCAACAAGAAGGTCGGCGTCATGTATCCCAACGACGCCGACGGCAATGCGATCCGCACCCATCTGGCGCCGGCGCTTGCCAAGGCCGGTTTCACCATCGTCGATCCGGGAGCCTATGAAACCGGAACCACCGACTTTACCGCGCAGATCGCTCTCTTCAGGCAGGAAGGCGTGGAGATCTTCAACTCGTTCCCGATACCGCCTGACTTCGCCGCCTTCTGGCGCCAGGCTGCGCAGCAGGGCCTTACCCAGCAGATCAAGATCTGCCAGATCGCCAAGACGGGCCTGTTTCCCTCCGACATCGAGGCGCTCGGCGATCTCGGCCTGAACATCGGCAGCGCCGCCTACTGGCACAAGGCCTTCCCCTACAAATCCACGCTGACAGGCGTATCCGGAACCGAACTCGCCGACGGCTATGAGACGGCCAGCGGCAAGCAGTGGACGCAGCAGCTCGGCGCCAGCCTTGCGCTTCTCGACGCCGGCTTCGATGCACTGAAGGCCAGCACGGACGTCAAAAGCAAGGAGGCCGTCGCCAAGGCGATCAGCACGCTGAAGACCACCACGATCGCCGGCAAGGTCGATTTCACCAGCGGCCCCGTCGCCAACGTCTCTCCCGGACCGATCATCGGCACGCAATGGGTGAAAGCGGCGGAGGGCTCGAAATTCGCGCTCGACTACGTCGTCACCGAAAATGCCACCGACCCCAATGTCCCGGTCGGCGCCAAGCTCACCGCTTACAATGGATAACCAAGTGCAGCGACAGGAAGCACAAAAAAGGCCGGGGGGAGCCTTTCTCTCGGCCAAGGGGATCCACAAGCGGTTCGGCGCGCTTGTGGTGCTGGAGAATCTGGATTTTTCCATGGGCGATGGCGAGGCGGTCGGCATTGTCGGGCCGAACGGCGCGGGCAAGACGACCCTGCTCAACGTGCTCGCCGGCGCCTTCCCGCCGAATGAGGGAAGCATTACCTTCGACGGCGCCGACGTCACGAGCCGGACGGCGGCGGAACGCTGCCGCTCCGGGCTCGTCCGGACCCATCAGATTCCCAAGCCTTTCAGCGGCATGACGACCTTCGAAAATGTCTTCGTCGCCGCATCGCACGGCAGCGCCGCAAGCCGCGACGAGGCCTATGAGCGTGTGGTGGATTCACTTTCCCTTTGCGGCATGCTGGGCGTCGCCAACCGCCCTGCCGACACGCTCGGTCTGCTGGATCGCAAACGCCTGGAGCTTGCCCGTGCGCTTGCCACGCAACCAAGGTTATTGCTGCTCGACGAGATCGGCGGCGGCCTGACCGATGGCGAGGCGAGCGAGCTGGTCGAAACCATCCTCGAATTGCGTCGCCGCGGCATCGGCATCGTCTGGATCGAGCATATCGTTCACATCCTCCTGCAGGTGGCGGAGCGACTGATCTGCATGGATGCCGGCAGGATCATCGCCGATGGCGAACCGAAGATGGTCATGAGCAATGCGGAGGTGGTCAAGGCCTATCTCGGAGGGACCCCCGCATGAGCCTTCTCTCCATCCGTGACCTCGACGTCCGCCACGGCCTGCTCCAGGCGGTGCGCGGGGTCAGTTTCGATCTTGCCAAGGGCGAGGTGCTGGCGCTGGTCGGCGCCAACGGCGCGGGCAAGACGACGCTGCTCAGATCGATCGCCGGCGCCCATCTGCCATCCTCCGGCAGCGTCCTTCTTAACGACGAAGATCTGGCCGCCGTCCCGTCCCACAAGCGGATCGCCAAGGGCATCGCTCTGGTGCCGGAAGGCCGGCGCCTGTTTTCACAGATGACGGTGGAAGAGAACCTGCTTCTCGGAAAGACCTCCGGACGCAAGGGCGAGTGGGACATCGATCGTGTCCTCGACGCCTTTCCGAACCTGAAACCTCGCCGTCACGCAAAAACCGGACACCTCTCGGGCGGGGAACAACAGGCGACCGCGATCGGCCGGGCGCTGATGAGCAATCCCGATATTCTTCTCCTGGACGAGGTCTCGCTCGGACTTTCGCCTCTGGTCGTCGATCGCGTCTATGCCCAGTTGCAGGCATTGCTCACGTCTGGAACGACCATCGTGCTCGTCGAGCAGGATCTCGCCCGCGCCATGAGCGTCGCAAGCCGTGTCATCTGCATGCTGGAAGGACGCATCGTCCTCGACAGGCCGGCGGCGGCCGTCACGCGCGAGCACGTCACCCAGGCCTATTTCGGATTGCACCGGGCAACCGGCGAAAGGAGCGCATCGTGATCAACACCCTGCTCCAGGGCATCCTGCTCGGCGGCTACTACGCCGTCATCGCCTGCGGACTGTCCTTCATGTTCTCGGTGATGCGGATCATCAATCTTGCGCATGGCAGCCTGGCGGTTGCAGCCGCCTACGGACTGTGGCTGCTGGCCGCCAAATTCGGCATTCCGCCCTTCGCCGGCCTGCTGATCGTGCTGCCGGTCATGGCGGCCATCGGCTGGCTGTTGCAGCGCTTCATTCTGGAACGCAGCGCCCGCGGCGGCACGCTCCTGCCGATCCTGACGACCTTCGGCCTGTCGATCGTCATCGACAACCTGATGTTCGAGCAGTTCGGCGCCGACACCCGCTCGCTCGCACCGTTCATCGGCAACCTGTCCTATGCTTCCTGGCAACTGCCAGGCCACATCTTCGTCGGCAAGCTTGCCGTCCTGATGATGGTGACGGCAATCCTCATTCTCGGCGGGCTGCAGTTCTTCCTGAGCCGCTTTGCGCTTGGTCGCGCCATCCGCGCCACGGCCGAAGATCCCGATACGGCCGGGCTGGTCGGCATCGACGCCCGCAGGGTCAACGCCATCGCCACCGCGATCACCATGGTCACGGTCGGGATCGCCGGTGCTTTTCTCGGGATGCGGGCAACCTTCAGCCCCTATGCCGGCGGCCCACAGCTTCTCTTCGCCTTCGAGGCGGCCGTCATTGGAGGAGCGGGATCACTATGGGGGACGCTTGCCGGCGGCATCGTTCTCGGTCTTGCCCAATCGCTCGGCGCGCAATTGCATCCGCAAGGCTTCCTGATCGGTGGCCATGCCGTGTTCCTGCTGGTGCTTTTCGTCAGGCTGTCCCGGTTCGGCATGCCGGTTCTCGATAAATTTGGCGCCTCTCTCAAACTGCGCGCCCGTCTCCGGAGCCCGACATGAGCCCCAACGCGACCCTTGCCTCCACCGGAATATCGATAGAGCGCTGGACGAAATCGTCGCGGGTGGCGCTTGGCTGTATGGCCGCGGTGCTCGCCCTGCTGATGTTTGCCCCCGCCGTGCTCGGCGCCGGTGCGATCGACCGGATGACGGCCCTGTTCATCTACGTGATCCTTGCCGCCATGTGGAATGCGCTTGCCGGTTTCGGTGGGCTGGTCTCGGTCGGTCAGCAGGTGTTCTTCGGCCTTGGCGCCTATTTCACCATCCGGCTGGCCGATGCGGGGCTCAATCCCTTCGTCGCGCTGTTTGCCGCCGCGATCGTGACCGGCGCGCTGTCGATCCCGCTTTCGCTGTTCATGCTGCGCCTGAAGGGCGGCGAGTTCGCGATCGGCATGTGGGTCATAGCCGAACTCGCCCATCTGCTCGTCAATCTCGACCGGCTAATCCAGGGAGAAACGGGAACCTCGCTGATTTCGCTCAATGTCTATGACGGCAACACGCGGCGGGCAACGATCTACTGGCTCGCCTTGATAGCCATGGCCGCCCTGCTCGGCGCTCTCTTCCTCCTGATGCGCAGCCGCGCCGGTGCCGCCATGCAGGCGATCCGCGACAATGAGGAGGCGGCAACCTCGCTCGGCGTGCGCGTGATCGCCACCAAGCGGCTGCTCTTCGTGCTCGCCGCCTTCGGCATCGCGGTCGCCGGAGGTCTGTGGCTGGCGACCGCCACGACCTTCCAGCCGAAGACCTATTTCAGCGTCCAATGGACGGCCTACATGATCTTCATGGTGCTGGTCGGCGGGATCGGCAAGTTCGAAGGCGCGATCCTCGGCGCCATCCTGTTCTTCGTGATCGAGACCTTCTTCGGCGCAGCCGGCGTCTGGTACCTGATCGGCCTCGGCGCCACCGCCGTGATTTTCTCGCTCTATCTGCCGCGCGGACTGTGGGGCGAAATCGAGCGCCGCTACGACTTTCAACTTCTGCCCGTCGGCTACCGGCTGAAATTACCCGGTCCGCATAAAATCAAATGGGAAGAATGAGCCGGCTTATTCCGGACCCTCCTGCGAAAGGTGACGTTCATGCTTTTTGGTAAAACAATCCTGGTGACCGGCGTGGCTTCCGGCATCGGCGCCCGCACGGCGGAATTGGCGGGTCAGATGGGCGCCGAGGTCATCGGCGTCGATGTCCGCGAGCCTGCCAGTGGAAGTGCCGCCTTCATCAAGGGTGATCTGTCCACCGCATCAGGCGTTGCCGACATCGTCGCGCAGCTTCCAGCCCGCCTCGACGCGCTCGCCAATGTCGCCGGCCTTTCCGGCAGCACCGGCGTCGTCTCGACGCTCGCCGTCAATTTCTACGGGCTTCGCGCCCTCTCCGAAGCCGTGGCACCCCGCCTGCGCGAAGGCGGCGCCATCGTCAACGTCGCCTCGATCGCCGGCTACGGCTGGCGCGCCAATCTCGAGCGGTCAAAGTCGCTTGCCGGCATAGACGGCTTTCCCGAAGTGGCGGCGATTGTCGCCGAGCACGGCCTCAAGGACGAGGAAGCCTACCCGCTCTCCAAGGAACTGCTGCTGCTCTGGACCATGCGGGCCGCCCATCAGCCGCTGTTCAAAAACCGTGGCATCCGCGTCAATGCCGTCAGCCCCGGGCCGGTGGAAACGCCGATCCTCAAGCAGTTCCGTGCCGTGCTCGGCGACGTCAGGGTCGATAGCGACATCACCCGCGTCGGCCGGGCCGGCACCGCCGCCGATATCGCGCCCGCCGTGCTCTTCCTCTGCTCGGATGGTGCGCGCTGGATCAACGGCACCAACATTGCCGTCGACGGCGGCCTCGAAGCTTCCATCAACGCCGAAGTCCTCGGCTTCTAGTTCTTGTCCCCAGGAGACCTCCGATGAATATTTCCCTCCTCATAAATGGCGCCGACCGCGCAGCCTCCGGCGGCCGGACCTTTGATCGTCTCGATCCCTTCACCGAAAAGCTCGCAAGCCGCGCCGCAGCGGCAGACCTGGACGACGTTGCCGCAGCCGTTAATGCCGCCTCCGCTGCCTTCGGCGCCTGGTCGAAGACCGGCCCCGGCCAGCGCCGCGCAATCCTGATGAAGGCTGCCGACATCATGGATTCCAAAGTGGGCGAGTTTACCCAGTTGATGATCGAGGAGACGGGCGCTACCGCGCCCTGGGCCGGTTTCAATGTCATGCTCGCCGCCAACATCCTGCGCGAGGCCGGCGCCATGACAACGCAAATCACAGGCGAAATCATCCCTTCCGACAAACCCGGCACGCTCGCCATGGGTGTTCGCCAGGCTGCCGGCGTCTGCCTGGCAATTGCCCCCTGGAACGCCCCCGTCATCCTCGCCACCCGCGCCATCGCCATGCCGATCGCCTGCGGCAACACCGTCGTCCTCAAGGCATCCGAACAATGCCCTGGCACACACCGGCTGATTGCCACAGTGCTGACAGAAGCGGGCCTGCCGGCCGGCGTCATCAACGTCCTCACCAACGCACCGGAGGATGCGCCTGAGATCGTCACCGCGCTGATTGCCCATCCGGCTGTCAGGCGCGTGAACTTCACCGGGTCGACCAAGGTCGGCAAGATCATCGCCGAGACCTGCGGCAAACATCTGAAGCCTGCCCTTCTTGAACTGGGCGGCAAGGCGCCGCTCGTCATCCTCGACGACGCCGATATCGACGGTGCCGTCAATGCCGCCATTTTCGGCGCCTTCATGCATCAGGGCCAGATCTGCATGTCGACCGAGCGGATCATCGTCGACGAGACGATCGCCGATCAGTTCGTCGCCAAACTGGCCGCCCGCGCCAGCCAACTCCCCGCCGGCGACCCACGCGGCCACGTCGTTCTCGGCTCACTGATCAGCCTCGACGCCGCGAAAAAAATGGAGGAGCTGATTGCCGATGCGACGGCCAAGGGTGCAAAGCTCGTGGCCGGCGGCAAGCGCTCGGGCACCGTGGTCGAGGCGACGCTGCTCGATCATGTCACGCCCGAGATGCGCGTCTATGCGGAAGAATCCTTCGGCCCAGTCAAACCGATCATTCGCGTCTCCGGCGAGGAAGAAGCCATCCGCATCGCCAACGACACCGAATACGGCCTGTCCTCCGCCGTCTTCAGCCGGAATGTCCAGCGGGCAATGGCGGTTGCGGCGCGGATCGAATCCGGCATCTGCCACATCAACGGCCCGACCGTGCATGATGAGGCGCAAATGCCCTTCGGCGGCGTCAAGGGAAGCGGCTACGGCCGCTTCGGCGGCAAGGCGGCAATCGCCGAATTCACCGACCTGCGCTGGATCACGGTAGAGGATTCCGCCCAGCACTATCCCTTCTGAGGGCGTCGACAGCTTCGCGACGAGCGGTATGGTTTGAATGGCAGATCGCGCCAATTCAAAGCGATAGAGCGTCCTGTGGGACACGCGGCGCTCCATTGCGGTTAGCGCAGTCTGTGCTCGGACCGGGGAGAGGTCCGCACCGTTGCCGTGGCACCTTGCAGATCGAGAAGTCGTGCAGGGCGTCAGCAAGTTTCAACCCTTGAGCACCTTCTTCGGATTCTGCCCACAACGGAACCAAATCCTTCGCCCGCCTATTCGTCAAGCATTGGCTTTCGAACCTACGGCGGGTGGACAAATGGCCTTGCACATCAAACGAATCTACGAGCCGAAAGACGACAAGGACGGCGCGCGCATTCTCGTCGACAGGTTATGGCCTCGCGGATTGAGCAAGCAGGATGCAGCAGTCGATATCTGGCTGAAGGATATCGCGCCAAGCCCCGAGCTGCGCCGATGGTTTGGCCACGACCCCGCCAAATGGACCGAGTTCCAGCGCCGGTATCGGAACGAGCTGGAAAAGAATCCGTCTGCCGTGGAGGAGCTGAAACGCCAGATCGGGCAAGCGGACACGACGCTTCTCTACGCTGCGAAAGACGTGGACCACAATCACGCTGTCGTGCTTCAGCGCTTCATCGGCAAAGACTGACGCGTCGGTGACCGACGCCGATGACAAGCTGTTTCTCTGGGTCCGAAATTTCCGGGAACCTTTTCGTCTGAGCCGCATCCAATGCTCGCTTCCGAAGGCACATCACCGTTGCCGCCGGAAGGCGTTCAGTCACGACACAAGGGAGACAGATCATGTTGAAGCGAATTCTCGGCGCCACTCTGATGGCAGCCTCACTCGGCACGGCTTCGATCGCCGCCGATGCCAAGCCGACCGATCCTCAGATCGCCCACATCGCCTACACGGCGGGACAGATCGATGTCACCGCGGCAGAACAGGCGTTGAAGAAGAGCAAGAATGCCGAAGTCATTGCATTCGCCAAAACCATGGAGCGCGACCACAAGGCCGTCAACGATCAGGCGCTCGCCCTCGTCAAGAAGCTGAAGGTGACGCCCGAAGACAACGCCGTCAGCCAGTCGTTGTCGACACAGGCGACCAAGGAACTGACGACGCTAGAGGCGCTCGACGGCGCGGCGTTCGACAAGGCCTATGTCGAAAACGAAGTCGCCTATCACAAGTCGGTCAACTCAGCGCTTGCCAACATCTTGATCCCGTCGGCTGGGAATAAAGAGCTCAAGTCGCTGCTGGAAACGGGCCTGACCCTGTTCAAGGAGCACCAGATGCATGCCGAGCATCTGGCTTCGAAGACCAAATAGACATGGCAATGGGCTTGCTGATGAAATCCTTACGGCTCCCGCTGCTCTTTGCACTACTTTGGGCAGGCAACGGGGTTGCCTCGGCGGCGGACTATCGGATCACCATCACCGGCATGAAATTCAGCTCGCCGCCTCCCGAGCTGCATGTGGGCGATGTGATCGTCTGGAGAAACGATGATATATTCCGGCACACGGCAACCGCTCGCGACAAGAGCTTCGATATCGACCTGCCGCCGACATCGGAAGCCCGCATGACGGTCGCCCAAGCGGGAGCGATTGATTTTTATTGTCGTTTTCATCCCGCTATGACGGGCAAGCTGGACGTCCGGCCATAGGCCGGGCTCCAATCGAAAGACGGGGGGGCGGAGATTTCCCATGACAGCCATTCCGGTTCGAGCCGCGCGACACGGCAACAGATGTCGATACTGTCTGACGCCGATCTCGTGCCCTTGGCGAGAATGGGCGACGAGCCTGCCATCCGCACGATCGTTCAGCGTCATAACCAGCGCCTGTTCCGGACAGCGCGCGCCATCATTCGCAACGATGCGGAGGCGGAAGATGTCGTCCAGGCCGCTTACATCAAGGCATTCACCAATCTGGCGACGTTCCGGGGCGAGGCGCAACTTTCGACATGGCTGACCCGCATTACGCTCAACGAGGCGCTGGGCCGTGTGCGGCGGCGGAAGAACACTACCGGGCTCGAGGAAGTCGATATGCAGACGATGGCGCCGGGTGGCGAAGTGTTGCAGTTTCCCTCCCCCTTGTCCGCGGCCGATCCGGAAGCCGAGCTCGCCAGGAGCCAGGCGCGGCATCTCCTCGAGAATGCGGTCGACGAACTCCCGGATGATTTTCGCGCCGTGTTCGTGCTCCGGGATGTCGAGGGCATGAGCACAGACGAGGCCGCGTCTTACCTCGGCATAAGACCCGAAACCGCCAAGACCCGGCTGCACCGGGCGCGCAAGATGATGCGCCATTCGATCGAAAAGCAGCTCTCCGGCGCATTCTCGGCCCTGTTCCCGTTCGATGGCGCCCGTTGCGCTTTCATGGCCGACCGCGTCATCGCTGCCCTTCGTCACAAGACGTTATGATGATGTCTCGCAATATCAGCGGGCAGCTTGCCACGCACGCCTGCCATGGTAGTCGCGGGGCGCTAAAACATGCGGAGGTTAATCGTGGTATCGAGCGCGTAACCCGCGCCATAGACAGTGCGAATCCTCAGATTGCGGAGTCCTGCAAACGCTTTTCGCAGCCGGCCAATGTGCACGTCAACGGTCCGGCTTTCTACAGCGTGCGGAACGGGCCAAACGGCCTCGATGAGTTGCTTGCGGGTACTGATCTGCCCTTGCCTTTCGATTAGGAATTTAAGGATTCTCATTTCAATAGGCGCAAGCGCTACTATCTTGCCTGAAACTTCGACTGCGTGCGGCCCGAAGACAATCTCGGCGGCGGAAGCGCAATTTGGCAGAGTCGAAACCGCCGGCCGAGGGCTTATGTCGTGCAGAAAGGCGAGAAGCTTTGCAGGCGACAGAGGACGCGTGATGCCTTCGTCGAGGCCCGCCTTGATCAATTGCAGGTGCTGCGTGCGCATATCCTCGCCTATGAGTGCACCCACGGAAAGCCCCGAGCCCTTCAAGAGCGCACACAGGGGCGCAACGTCACTCGGCCAACCTGCACAATCCAGTACGACGGCGGAAAGCTCTACTGATGTGCAGGCGTCCACCACATCGTCGTCACTTGCAGCAAGACGAGCCTCAAAGCCTTCACTACGCAGAATATGCGCGAGGAGCAGATAAAGCTCGGCGTCCTGTGAGCAGACCAGAATGACCGGGGTCATGTCTATCGCCTCTTCTGTCGGTTGACGATGCGGCAAGCCCTAACTCGTTGCGAACTCGCCGCCATTGACATCTATGATGGCTCCGTTGACGAACTGTGCATCCTCCGATGCCAGAAACGCGATCACCGCGGCGACGTCGTCCGGTGCACCGAGCCGCCCGGCCGGAATACGGGCGAGCGCGTCGATGTTGGTCTTGCTTTGCGGGGAGCCTGCGAGTGGCGTCAGGATGCGACCTGGCGCCACGACATTCGATGTTATGCCGTAGGAGCCATATTGAGAGACCAGCACGCGGGATAATCCTGAAAGTGCGGCTTTGGACGTCGCGTAGCTCGCGCCGGCGATCCGCGGTATCGTCCGGCCGGCAAGAGATCCAACGAATATGACCCGTCCAAAACCGCTTTCCTTCATGGCGGGCAGAGCGGCTCGGCAGCACAACATCGTCCCTGTCAGGTTGACCGCGAGCACGTCGTTCCACTCTTCAAGGGTAAGGTCGGCGACGTGAAGAGGGCCGTCAGAACTTTTCGGCGAAATCCCCGCGTTGCAAACGAGGATCCCAGGTGCGCCCAGGACACGGGTGACTTCGCCGAAAAAGGAATTGATCGCCGCCGGTTCGCGGAGATCGACCTTTCTCGTAAGCGAGCGCTCTGGCCCGAAAGCCTCGGCAAGCGCAGAGCCTGCGGCCATGACGCTTGCTTCACCATGGCTGAAGACCGCAACCCGATGACCGGCCCTGAGAAGTCGAAACGCAGTGGCAAGACCGATCCCAGTCGTGCCACCGCTGATGACCGCAACATGCGAACTGCCACCAGGGCTCATGCCGCTTGATCCATTCCAGTAAACAGCGAAAGGGGCGGATGGGCGGCGGCCTCTGTTATTACCTCAATCAGCAAGGGCCCTTCTCCAGAGAGACCGCGCTCAAGGTATTGAGAAAGGTTGGCGGGATCCGAGATGCGTACTGCTGGGCAGCCGCAAGCTTCCGCAATTCGCCGATGATCGACGTCCGCGAAACTGCAGGCAGTCGTGAAGCTGCCGAACTTGACAGTTTCCGCATCACGTTGGAAGCCAAGGATACCGTTGTTCAACACGATGATGAGTACCGGAAGCTTGCTCCGCACCATGGTCTCCAACTCCGCCCAGCTATGCGCGAAACCGCCGTCCCCGACGATGACAACGACCGGCTTGTCGGGCTTTGCCACTTTCGCGCCGAGCGCAAGTGGCAGGCCCCACCCAAGTCCGGCAAGGCCCCGCGGCGATAGGAAGCGCATGCCGGCCGAAAGGGCTCGGAGCTGGCCCGCGACCCACATCGAGGAATAGCTCGCATCGGCAACAACGGTCGTCTCTGCCGTCAATACTTGTTGCAGGTCGGACATGACTCGCTCGGGACGGATCGGACTGTTCTCCGAACGGGCAATAGATCGTCGCTCCATGTCAAACGCGCGCCAGAAACCCGCAATCCGAGCCGTCAACTTGTCGCGCTGCGATGCGCGGTAAGAGAGATCGCGTCGGGCAAGCGCGCGGCGAAGCGCGCTGATAGTTTCGGCCGCATCGCCTGCTAATCTGACCGCTTCGTAGGTACGTCCGATTTCGGTGGGATCGACATCGATGTGGATGACTGACGCGGACCGGGGAATTTGGCGCCAACTGTCAGTGCCATTCTGATTGGTTCGCGTCCCCACCAGAATGACGAGATCGGCTTCTTCGACGAGGGCAAGCGCGTGCTGTCCAAGCGATCTCGGCCCGACGAGAGCACCGAGAACGCCAGCTGACAGCGGGTGGTATTCGTCGACCGCGCCTTTTCCCATATTGGTCGTCAGGACGGCAAGCGAGGCTTCGTCCTGTAGCGCCGAAAGCTCGCCGGCGGCATGGCTTGCATGGACGCCTCCTCCGGCGATGACGATGGGCGCCTGGGCTGCGGCGATCATCGAGGCTGCGTGCTCGATGTCGCTATCGCGTGGACGCAACCGATCGAGTGGCCAGTGGCCAAGCACAGCCTCACGACGAAACAGCGAAGGGGAGATCTGCTCACGCAAGAGGTCGGCGGGGAGCAGGAGAGCTGCCGGTCCCGGCCGGCCCGAGGCGGCTGCCGTGAAAGCAGCATCGACATAGTCGTCGATCCGCTCAGCAACGAGCACCTTGCGCACCCACTTCGTGCATGATTGGAAGAGGGTGAGATGATCGAGTTCCTGGAATGCATTGCGATCAGCCTGATCTCGTTCCACATCCTGAACGAGAGCAACGACCGGAACGCTAGCCTTCAGCGCTTCGGCCAGCGGCGGAACGAGAAGCGTTGCCGCAGGTCCGTTCTGCGCTGCTACAACGCCGACCTTGCCTGACAGCCGCGCATACCCGTCGGCCATGGTCCCGCCCATGTTTTCCTGACGGTAGGCGATTTGACGTATGCCGATTGCTTCGGCCGCAAGGATAACCGCCGAAGGCAGACTCTGAGCAAAGATATGGGTGACGTCGTGCCTCTTCAGGGAAAGAGCGATCCGCTCGGCGACGGTTAGATGATCAGTTGCCATGGTCACATGCCTGCTTCGGTTGGAGTTGCTTCGAGGATTGAAAGGAAGTCTGCGAAGGCTGAGACGACCGCATCACCGTCCGCAGTTGTCATTGCCGTCGAAAGGCACGCCGCAGCGCCATTGGGAAGCAGGATCCCGCAACTGAGGAAATGCCTGGAGAGCCGCCCCATCAACTCGGCCTCTTCCGGGGCGAGATACGCCTCGCGGAAGTCCGTTGGCTGCTTTCCTTTCGGATGGATACGAAACAAGGATGCCGCCCCCGTCACGCTGAAGGCTGCCCCGTGGCGCGCGATTTCCTTTCGAAGTCCAGCCCGGATTCTATCGCCAAGGCTCTCGAGTGCAGCGAAAGCGCCATCCGTCATCGCCTCCATGGCAACCCGGCCCGCAACCATCGATACGGGATTTGCCGAAAACGTGCCGCCTTGCGGCAGCAGCGGCTTGCCGCTGTCGCTTGCGAACACCCGCATCACGTCCTTGCGCCCGCCGATCGCCCCGACGGGAAAACCTCCGCCGATGATTTTGCCGGCGGCGACCAAATCGGGGTGGAGACCATAGCGGGCCGACGCCCCCACATATGACTGCCGCAGATTAAGGACCTCATCGGCCACGATGAGAATCCCGTATTGCTTCGCGATCGCCTCGACAGCGGCAAAAAAGCTTGGCTCAGGCGCTATCAGCCCGGCGCGGCTTGGCATCGGGTCGATCAAGATACAAGCCAGTGAAGGGGCAGCCGAAGCAATTCGGCGCTCTAGATCCGCGATGTCATTGAAGCGGATAACCGTTACCTCGTCCCTTACCGAACGGGGCATTCCGCGATAGGCCGGTACGGCCTGAGACACCGAGGGATCGTTCCATATAGCCGGCGACACCGCCTGCCCCGTTTCCGCCCAGTCGTAAGCGCCGTGATAGGCGCCTTCAATCCGTGCGATGCCGGGCCGGCAAGTGAAGGCGCGAGCGGCCTTGATCGCAAACATCACAGCCTCGGTCCCGCTGCTGACAAAGCGAATATGTTCGATAGCCGGAATGCGCTCGATCAACAGCTCGGCCAGCGTGATTTCGTGCTCGGTCGGGTTAGAGAAACATGTGCCGCGATGAAGAAGATCTGCAACCGCGTCGGCAACTGGAAGAAAACCATGGCCGTGAATCAGCGTCGTGAAATTATTGTTTAGGTCGAGTAGGCGGTTGCCGTCGACGTCGATGAGATAGGCCCCCTCCCCGCGCGAAATGTAGAGCGGGCTGGGCTCATGATCGACGGTGACGCGCGTGATCCCGGTTGGAAACACGCGGCGACCCTTTTTGAAGAAATGTTCGGACCTCGACCGGGGAAATCCCCGGCCGTCGCGCAAGATATAAGGGTGAAACATTCGATCTTCTCCGGCAAATGGGTCACGGCGCGACCCTTCATAATTTTGTTATCACAAAAATCATGAACCCGAAGAAGTTGCAACAAAAAAATCCGGCCACGATGTTATTGCCGCTTGAGACGCTCCTGCGCTGCTTTCTTGAGGCGCCGATAGCCGTCTCGAATGTCGTTTTCCATTGCCGCTCGGACGGCGGAGGGATCTTTATCCACCAGAGCCTCAATCGCGGCCAGGTGGTTGTGGACACCGTATTTCGCTTCCGCAAACTCAGGATAGAGGTCGTGGAACGAGGCGCCGATCCTTAACCATAGGGCCTCGATGGTCGAAAGAAGGTGCGGCATCTCGCACAGTCGATAGATGGTAAAGTGGAATTCTTTATTGTCGTGAAGAGCATCGCCGTAGCGCTTTTCCTCGAGCGAAAGTGTGATTTTTTCCTGTATTACCAATAGCTTGTCAAGAACATCATTGGTCGCACGAAGTGCGCCTTTTTCGGTCGCCAATCCTTCGAGGGCAAGCCGCATCTGCGTGACTTCGTAAAGCGCCGAAAGATCGAGATGCGGGACGATGACGGTTTTAGGACCCACCATGACGAGCGCACCCTCAAAGACCAGGCGGTTAATCGCCTCGCGCGCCGGCGTCGCACCAACCTTCAGCATTTCGGCAACCGAACGGATCGGCAACTTGTGACCCGGCTTGTATACGCCCCGCGCAAGTTGCTCCTTGATGGATGAATAGGCGAAGTCGCTGAGACGCCCGGAGTGCAATTCCGACGCCGACGATTCCTCTTCAGTTGTATTCTCGTTCAAAATTAACTCCCCACGAGTTGACTTCTTCACATTTTTGTTGCAACAAAAATGCATTGTGTAAAAATTGATCACGCAATGTGACAGCATAACGGGATCGTGAATATTAGCAACGCCTTGGCCCCGTGCGGCCATGCCTGAACAGATGCCGGCCTTGCCGGCACGACACTCACACCACCTGGCGCCGCGCGGGCGGAGTCGGGAGGGATCAATGCATCTTAAAGCACACATAAGGAGATATCAGTTTGATTGGTGCGCCTGTTTTTATCGATCGCATAGGCAAGGCCTACGGCAGCCAGACTGCCGTAGGCGCAGTGACCTTGGACATTTCAGCAGGCGAATTCCTGTCGATCCTCGGTCCATCCGGATCGGGCAAGACGACGCTTCTGACAATGATCGCCGGTTTCGAAAGTCCGTCTGCCGGACGCATTATCATTGGTGGGCGCGATGTCACCGCCGTATCGCCCGATCGCCGCAATATCGGGATGGTCTTCCAGCGTTATGCTTTATTCCCGCATCTGACCGTCGCCGAAAACATCGGCTTTCCCCTGAGGATGCGCGGCATCCGCAAGGACCTCAGGGCAGAACGCGTTAGCCGGGCGCTCGACCTCGTCCAACTCCCGGACTATGCCAAGCGCTATCCCCACGAACTTTCCGGCGGCCAGCAGCAGCGGGTTGCAGTCGCGCGAGCAATGGTGTTCGAACCGCCTGTTCTCTTGATGGACGAGCCACTCGGGGCACTGGACAAGAAGCTGCGCGAATCCATGCAGATCGAGATCAAGCAGCTTCAGCGGCGCCTCGGTGCAACGGTCATCTACGTGACGCACGATCAGGAGGAGGCGTTGACGATGTCCGACCGGATCGCTGTCATGGCAAAGGGGCAACTCGTGCAGCTTGGAAGCCCGGCGGATCTCTACTGTAATCCGGAGAGTGCCTTTGTCGCCGACTTCATCGGCAAGATGAATTTCCTAACGGGAGAATTCCTGGGCGAGACCGCTGGTCGTCACACGATCAGACTGGGTGACGACGTGGTTATTGATACGCCCGGTGCCGCCCATAATTTCGAGGGTTCGGCAAAGATAGGTGATCGCGTTCGGCTCGCGCTGCGCCCTGAGCGCCTCGGCCTTGCAGCGCGGGGCGCAGGAGGACAGAACGCCCTCCCCGGTCGGATCGAAACGTCGGTCTTTGCCGGCTCCTTCGACCTTCATCTCGTTCGCACTGATTTCGGAAGCGGCGAGATCATTCAGGTGCAGATCCCTGCTGATGGAAAGAGGGAGCCCTTCGCAATGGGGGCACTCGTGGACGTCGTCGCCGAACGCGACGGCCTCCGGCTCTTTACGGTTGAGGAGGGATGAAATGACCACGACCGTCGATAATCCACGCGTTGTACCAGCCCGTCCAGCGAGCTGGTTTTTCTCACGCTCGGCGCGCCAGTATTCGCACGCGCTGACGTTCCTGCTTATTGCGCCGTTGATGCTGTTACTGGCCGGAGGCTTCATCTATCCGATTGGACGGCTCGTCTCTTTGAGCTTAATGGCGCCGGGATTCACGCTGGAGCATTACGAGCGGATCGTCACCGAGCCACTCTACATGGAAGTCCTGCTTCGGACGTTGCAGACGGGCGCCATCGTAACAGTGACGAGCTTGCTGCTTGGATTTCCGGTTAGCTTTCTCATGGCGCATGCCAAAGGCAGGATGGCGATGCTCGTATCGGCCGCGGTGTTGGTCCCACTATGGACCTCAGTGCTGGTGCGATCCTATGCCTGGATCGTGCTGCTGCAGCGAAACGGCATCGTTAACGGTCTGCTGATCGAGAGCGGCCTCATTGGCAGTCCGTTGAAGCTAATCTACACCGAAGGCGCGGTGATCCTTGCGATGACGCATGTTCTCATGCCCTTCATGATCCTGCCGGTCTACAACGTTCTTCGCACTATTCCTGCAGAGTACACTCAAGCCGCCCGCAATCTCGGCGCCGGCCCGATTAGCGCGTTCTGGCGCGTAACCTTGCCGCTCAGCTTGCCTGGAATCTTTGCCGGATGCGTCATGTGCTTCATCCTGGCGATCGGTTTTTATATCACGCCGGCACTCGTCGGCGGGCCTGGAGCATTGATGATGGCAACGCTGATCGGCCAGCAAACCACCGTTCTGCTTGACTGGCCATTTGCCGCAGCGCTCGCGACCGTCCTTCTGACCACGACGCTGATCTTTGTCCTTGTGTTCCGCAAGGCGCTTTCCGTCAGCAAAGGAATGAACAGTGTCAATTGAGCCCGCAGTCACCGCCTCATTCGCCCCCTCTCCCGTCAACAGCACCCATCGGCCTTACGGCAAAGCGGCATTGCGGCTCCTTGGGGGTTTCCTGATCGGGGAAATCCTGTTCTTCCTGGTTCTGCCGACGTTGCTCGTCATCCCGATTTCGCTGAACGACAGCAGCTATATCGAGTTCCCGCCGAAGGGCCTGACGCTTCGCTGGTATATCGACTTTCTATCCGATCCGGACTGGCGCGCAGCAACGATCTTCAGTCTGCAGATTGCGCTGGCGACGACGGTCGCTTCGACGGTTATCGGTACATTGGCCGCCATCGGGCTCGTTCGCGGTAATCTGCCGGGAAAGACGCTTCTGCGGGCATTGTCGCTGGGGCCAATGATCGTTCCCCATGTTGTCTTTGGCGTTGCCCTTTATCTGGTTTTTTCCCCGCTCAGTCTGACCGGCAATTTCGCTGGTTTCCTGATCGCGCACACCGTACTTGCTGTTCCCTACGTGATCATCACCGTGTCGGCAGCACTCGAGCGCTTCGACACGTCACTCGAGCTTGCCGCACTGAATTGCGGGGCAAGCCGGAGCCGCGCCTTTATCAGCGTTGTGCTTCCTAACATCGCCCCGGCGGTGGCTGCGGCTTCGGTCTTTGCGTTTCTGGCGTCGTTCGATGAGGCAACAGTCGCCTTCTTCATTTCCGATACGGGCGGAAAAACGATCAGCCGCAAGATGTTCGAGGACATCGATTTCAATCTCACCCCGGTCATAGCGGCGGTTTCGACGCTGCTCGTCGCGGTATCGCTGCTGCTCATGGGGACCATTCATCTCCTTACCGGCCGCGGGGAGGATTAACATGATCACATCAATCGGAGAGAGGAAGAACCGATGAAAAAGCGAACGAAGATCAAGCCACTGCTTGCGGCTTGCCTCATGCTTGCCGGTGCGGGGGCGGCGCAAGCCGAGGAGCAGGTCATCATTGCGACCACAGGCGGCGCCTACGATGCCGCGCTTCGAAAATTCTGGTTCGAGCCGTTTACCGAAAAGACCGGCATCAAAGTTGTTTCGGTCGCGGCAACGAATGCCGAGATGCGGGCGAAAGCGGCGGCCATGGTCAAGACCGGCAACGTGACCTGGGACCTTTATCCGGACGGCGAGATCCAGGCGAGCGCTGAAGCGCATCGGCTGACATCTGAAGACCTGACCGACTTTTGCAAGTCTTTCCAGAGCCGGCCAGATCTGGTCGAGGATGCCTGCGTCAGCGCTGGGGCTAGGCTTTTTTCAACCGCAACGCTGATGGCCTACGACCCGACTGCCTTCAAGGATGGGAATCCGTTGAGCTGGGCCGATATGTGGAACCAGACAAAATTTCCTGGGGGTCGCTCGTTTCCAAATTTCGACGATCCGTGGAGGGTAATGGCTGCCGCGCTCCTCGCCGATGGTGTTCCGCGCGACAAACTCTTTCCGCTCGACGTTGATCGCGCCCTTAACAAGCTCGACGAGATCCGCCCGGCGATATCGCTCTGGTGGAAGACCGGTGACCAGAGCGTTCAGGGCTTTCGCAACGGCGACTACAGAATCGGGCAGATCTGGCTGACGCGCGCAAATACACTGAAGGCGGAAGGACGCCAGATCGCCTGGTCCAAACAGGCCTCGTTCCTCGTCGGCGATCGCTTGACGATTATCAAGGATGCGCCGAACCGCGCAAACGCGTTGAAGTTGATCGGCTACTGGCTTGATCATCCGGAGGCGCAGGCCGGGGTGTGCAACGAACTCCTTTGCACGCCGCCGAGCCGCAAGGCGATCGATTTGATGTCGCCGGCTGCACGCGCGGCACTGCCGAGCGACGAGGACATCCGGGATTACATCGTCATCCCGGACGCCAAATGGATCAACGACAATGCTGCGATGATGCTCGAGCGTTGGAATGCCTGGATCCGATAACGATCCCCCTTTGGCGGTGGTTCCGCCCGAAGGGGCGGAGACAGATCTTTATCCCTTGAGAGCACGATTGACGGCAGCTGCGACGTCGCGCAATTCGGATGCCGTGTGGCCGGCAGTCGGACATATTCGCAGCCCCGCCCTTCCCTTGGCCACAGTCGGGAAGAAAATGGCCGACGTGTAGTAACCAGAATCAAGTACAAGTCTGGCAGCGCCGATTGCCGCAAGCTCGTCACCGACGACGACGGTCCTGATCGGGAGTCGGGACCCTGCCTGTGCGGTCGGCACCAGCTCGTCGAAAAGAGAGATGTGTTCTGCGAGCGTCCTTTGCCGCACACCAAGTTCCGGTGTGCGGTGAATCGACTGAGAGGCCAGAGCTGCACCGATCGCCGCAACATTGATGGAGGCCGAGAAGGCATGCGCGAGAGCAAAGCGCCGGAAGATCTCTTCCTGGAACGCCGTTGCGAGCATCAGCATGCCGCCCGACGCTCCGAAGCCCTTCCCGAGCGAGGCGGCGATGATCGTCCGTTCACCGAGACCTTCTGGCATCTGTGAACGGGCAAACCCCTCGCCTCTTTCCCCGAAAATCGATATACCGTGAGCATCATCGATGTAAAGGAAGAGGCCGTATCGCTCCTGAAGCTCCCGCAACTCCTTGATCGGGGCACAGCCACCCATGGAATAGACACCGTCGCAAACATAGGCGACCGCCTCGTTCTGGCGGCAAATTTCTTCGAGCGCCTGAAGATCGTTGTGGCCTATAGTGCGCACCTCGCATTCTTCAGCAACGACGGGCTTGTTGAAGGCGAGCGTTGCATGCGCGAGACGGTCGAATACCATGACTGGTTTTTTGCCGCCCGTCAGAACGCCGGACGCAATCAGCGGAAGCGCGCTTAAGTTGGCGGCAAGCACTGTTGTGTAGGTGATAACCCTCGCGCCGAAGAGATCAGAAAGAGCATCCTCGAGGTCTCCGAGGACTGCAAAATTGAGCCGCGTCCGGGCGCAGGACCAGTGTAGTGTTCCGTAGCGCCGAACTGTCTCTATTGCGCCTTCGATGATTGAGGGGTGATTGTCGAGCCCGAGATACGAGCAGCGGACGAAGTCGACGACGCGCTTCAATCGGCGCTCCGAAACCGGCAGCTCCACCGCTCGACCGTCAGACGGATGGACATAGAGGGCCATCAAGCCGTTGAGATGGGCGGCGGCAAAGTGGGGACTCGCGTGGCTGATCAGGCCCGCGGTGTTTCTGTGGGATGTTTTCGCCGATCCGGCGCCCGAAGCTGCCTCTTGCATGTTGTGCTCCCAAATGTTCAACGGACTTCAAGCTATGCGCGTGATCGTCGTTTATGCAACGAAGGCGACAGCAAGTTTTCGGGAAGTTTCGATGAACATGTGAACGTGGGGAAGTCACATACTTTACGCAACGTCGATTGCATATCCTTCCTTTGGCACGGTGCGGATCAAATCGCGGCCAAGCGCCCGCCTCAATGCACGCCGGAGCCGGCCGATATGAACATCGACTGTCCGAGGCTCGACGAAAGCTGATTTCGGCCAGGCGACCGCGATCAGTTCCGCGCGGCTTAGAACACGCCCCGCGTCACCCATAAGAGCGCTCAGCAGACGAAACTCGATCGGGCTGAGATTAACCGGCATACCCCTTACCAAGACACGCCGGCCGCTGACGTCCAGCTTCAGATCGTCATATATTGGAACGAAGCGGCCAGACGCTTCGTCGGAGGAATTGCCTATTTCACCGTGGAGATAAGACAGCAGCCGTTCCGGAGGCATCGGCCTTGTGAAGCTCTCATCGACGTCGGCTTTCAGGATGTCGAGATAAGCGGCCTTTTCGGCGACGAGTGCGATGAGTGTGAGTTCGTCGGCAAGCCCCTTTTCTCCCAGGCTCGACGCGATATCAGCCAGAATTTGTGAACCCGGCTGGCAGTCGACGATGATAGCTGCAGCGCCGCGCTCCTCGGCGATCGCCACGGCCTCGTTTGGAATATCGACCAGCACCGTCCTGTATCCGGCCCCCCTCAAGATGTATGACAGCATCAAATAATAGTCGGCATCCCGGGATACGATCGCCAGAAGTGCGCTCATCGGCTCGCACCGCCAGCTGTTGACCCCACCATGTCTACGTTTGCTACGACAAAACTCTCACCGGATCGCCTCATTCTAAGTGACACCTCAAGCCTGATTCGTAAAATATCGCGAAAATCGCTCTCATTGCGGGTATTTTTATAGCTTGCCTTTCGGTTTTGTTACAACATAATGTTGAGCATGAGAAGCACTTCGCACTGAAGCGCGTATTTGCCAGGGACGGCACGTGATCGTGGCCCACTCGGTGGGATCGACGTCCGGCATAATTTGATGGCCTGTTTCCGGACGGTAACGGGGCTTTTTAATGCACGAAATGTTCGAAAGGTTCTCAGCCGGCTGCGCCGCAACCGCACCGGATTTTTGGAGTGATGCAGATGTTGGGGACATAAGTACTGCTGTCCGTTCGCTTTACGGACAACATGCGAAAACCGCGGCAGCCTGGTGTGCCATAAGCGCTCGCTCCGACGGTCGCTCAGGCGATTTCAAGTTTTGGGTCCGAGTTTTCCAGCAGTTGGGGAAATTCGAAAACAAATGCGAGGGCCATCGGCTTTGATGTCGCACGCATGTTTACTCCGACAGCATTCCGACACTACGAATCTGTCCGGCCTTATAGGTCGGACAGATTCGCGGTGATCATGCCAGCCGCTCGGTTGAACGCAGATTTCGGGAGCGGGACGTGTAGGGGCAGACAGGGTGTCCCCACAGCGAAGGGTTCATGATCAACACGCAGAGCAGGGGGACTAGTTTTATCTGAATACGATGGCTACAAAAGTCCTGTCATGAAAGACGCCTGCCGCATCCTGCACCAGGAGTTTCAGACGCGTTGAAGGGCAGCTCGGCTGAGTTCGAGGAAATGGGGCGCATCCTCAAAGTCAGCTTATTTGAGTCATGCACCCGCGATCGACACGCTGCTTGAAGCCGTTCGCTGCCTCCGCCAAGTAATTGGGTTGACAGAATACTCCATGAGCCGAGGGATGGCCCACAGCTGACGGGCGAGCGAGCGACCGCGCGCCTGGTTCTTGATCTCGATCGCGATATAGGCGCGGGCGATCGCATTGCAGCGATTTCCTGCCGTCCATAATCTCTCCCGCAGCTCATTCATTGGTCTCAGAGACTAATGCCACGATTGACAGCCCGCTGGCGCCGTTCCGAGATGATCTGTTCGCTGCTTTCCATGCGCACCGTCCGCTGCAGGACCTTCAACCTGTCCTGCATCGCCTCGAAGGCGCTGCGCTGCGCTTGTGGCACACGGTTGATGAGATCCTTTTCGCCGCGAATGATGGCATTGCGACCAAAGCGCTCGTCGAGTGCCCGGCTGACGGCGGCGAACTCCCGGCGAATGCTGGGATCGAGAGGGGCAGCGGAAGCCGTCAGCTTGCGGTCGTTGTTCTTCGCCTCGGCAGTCAGTCGCAGGAGCACGTCTTCCGCCGCCGTCGACAGAGCAGGAATGGCAACCGCCATGCGCCGTCGCTCTTCGGCGATAGCCTGGCGTTCGGCATCGAGCACATTGACGTAGGCCGAACCGAGCGATCGCAAACGGGCGGCGGCTTCAGGCACGGCCTGCACCGCCTGTTTCCGCTCCCGGCCGACGGCCAGCATCCGGTCCATCAGGCGATCGGAACCGCGCAATGCGCCGTAGGCGGCCGGATCGTTGGTCACCGCGGCGGCGATGCGCTCGCCAGCAAAACCTTTCTGAAGCAGATCTTCGATCCTCCCGACGGCGCCGACCGGATCGCGCCAGATCGCGCTTGCCACCGCCGCCAGCGCTGCTCGCTGCTGGCGATAGAGAGGATCTGAGAGCACCCGCGAGCGCGCTTCCTCGTCGATCGCGGTCCTGAACTCGGTGACGGCGGCAAGCATGGGGACATTCTCCATCCCTTGATCGGCACTGGCGCCGGCAACACTCTTCAAACGATCCCGCCGCTCGACGAGATGCTGCTCGTCGGCAAAGCGCTTCACGGCCTCGAACAGCCGGGTCAGCTTCTCGCCTCTGCTACTGGCGAGGTCCTCTGGCATACGCTCGACCATGTTGCGTTCGCCAAGCGCGTCGGCCTTCGAGGTAAACGCGCGCCAGCCGAAGCGGGCGGTCAGCGCCTCGCTGACCGCCTTGACCTCCTGGACGATCGAGCGGTCTTTGGCGGCAAGCGCAAAGGCGGCCTTGTAGGCGTCGTCACCACCTTGCCTGCGCACCGCCTCGATCTCGGTAAGACGTGCCATCGCCTTTTCGGAGAGCGCCGGAATCGGCAATGCCATATGGGCGCGGCGCTGTTGCTCGTGGCTTTCGAAGCGTTCGGCATTCCGGCGGAACTGGGTGGCATGGGCGCGGACGAGCGGCAGCAAGTCCGTCAAGGCAGTGATCGCGGCATTTCGCTCGTCGCGTGCCGCACGACCATCGACGATCAGGTCGGAACCCCGCAGGCGGCCGAGCCGCTCGGGTGCTTTGGCAAGATCATCGGCAAGCCTGCGCGGATCGACGCTTGTATCCGATGAAAGCGCGTTCAGGGCGACAAGAGCTGCATCCGGGTCACGATAGATCTTCTCCAGCACCGGCCGGAGGATGGCTTCCCGTTCCTTCCAGGCAGGCGACGAAAGTTGTGCCAGCCGCCCATCTTCCTCCACGCTGCTGGTGAAGACTGTGGTGGGTGGAATCAGATATCGGCCGCGAGCAACATCCGGCTCCAAGACGGTTTGGGGTTCAGCCCGTTCCTCGTTGTAGGCGATGCGCCGTTCCCGCTCGATCGTGAAGCCGAGCGCAACGCTTGCCCGCTCCCACAGCTTCGCCAGCTGCTCGCGCCTCTCGGCAATCCCGGCCCACCGCCGGGAAAGGCTTTCCTCCACCCCGGCTGCGGCAAGCGAAAGGTGATCGAGACCACGGCGGCGGGCAAAATCTTGGGCATGGGCGCGATAACCGGCCTCGCTTTCAAAATCGAGCGTCGTCGTCTTGGCGCCGGAACGCGACAGGCGCTCTACGAGTTGCTTGAACAGGTCCGGTCGATGGCTTTCCCGCTCGATCCGTTGCTGACGTTCTGCGGCGGTTTCGATCCGCCTGGCGGTCCAGACGTTGCGGTAGACCTCTCTTTCCTCGAACCGCTTCTGGCCGGTTTGTTCGTCGACGATCGCAACCTTGATCGTCACCCGCTCGACGCCGTCCTTGCGCAGCGTGACGGTATCGCCTTCTGAGACGCCACCGTCCTCGAGCGCCTTCGGCAGGCTGACGCCCCATAGACGATGGAGGGTGCCGTCATCCGTCCTGACATCGGCATAGGGACTGTCGTCGGCATCCTCGTCATTCGGCCGGAACTTGGCTTGTCCTGTTTCCACGAGCGCGCCGGTGACGCCGGCGGCATGATCGACATGCGGCTTTCGCCCCCATTCCGGCTTTGCTTCAAACTCGTCCTTCGCCGCATAGAGATCGACGCGGTCTCTGTGTCTCGTCATCGACACATAGATCAGGTGCTGGTCCATCATGCCGGTGGCGAGCACCAAGGTTCGCTCGACCGTGGCGCCTTGAGACTTGTGAATGGTCGCGGCGTAGCCATGATCGACATTGCGATAGCTGCTCTCGCTGATGACGACATCACGGCCACTGTCGAGACGCACCGTAAGCAAGGTATCGCCACGTTTGTCGCCGGTGGAAACGACCGTGCCGAGCATGCCGTTCTTCACATGTTGCGGACCGAGACGGGGAGCGCGTAGCTCGAGGAAGCGGGCATTCTCAAGGAAGATGATGCGGTCACCGGCGGCAAATTCCCGCGCGCCGCGTTCGGTCCGGAAAGCGCGGTTCTCACCAAGTGCGCCCTCTCCCACCATCACCGATCGCAGCGCCTCGTTCAGACGCTTGACGTCCTCGTTGGTGTGGGCGAGCACCAGCAGTTCGTCACCACGAAGACGACCGTCATTGCCTGCCGTGGTTGAGTTCTGGATTGCCTGTTTGCGCGCTTGGCTCCAATCGGCGACGATCCGATCGATCGTTTCCGCCCGTGTCCCTGCCTCGATCAGATGCCCCTGCTGGGCATAGGCATCGAGACCTTTCCCGGTCTCGCCGCGCGCAAAAAGCCGCGACGCCTCGCGCGCCCATGGCTGGCGCTGGCGGCGCACGCCGGCAAGTTCTGCAAAATCGATGCGCTCAGTGATCGCCCGGAACGCCGCCCCCGCCTGGATCGGCTGCAGCTGCATCGCGTCACCAACCAGCACGACCTTCACCTCGGCTTGCTCGGCGATGTCAAGCACGCGGGCCATCTGCTGCGACGACACCATGCCGGCCTCGTCGATGACAAGCACATTGCCACGTTCGAGCAATTCGCGTCCGCTGGCCCAGGCGAGTTCCCAGGCGGCGAGTGTCCGCGACCTGATGCCGGAACTGTCTTCCAGCCCTTCGGCGGCTTTGCCGGCAAGGGCAGCGCCGATCACCCGGCGACCATCGCTCTCCCAGGCAACGCGTGCGGCGGCAAGCAAGGTCGACTTGCCGGCGCCGGCAAGACCGACCACGGCGGCGATAGCATTGTCGCGGGTGATATGGTGGATGGCGTCCACCTGTTCCGGATCGAGCCGGAAGGAGTTTTCCGGATCCTGCGTTTCGACCTGCCTGATCGCGGCTGCAACCACCCGATCGGAAACGGCAAAGCCGCGGCGCTTCGCCAAAACCCGCGCCGACCGCCCCATGTCATATTCGATGCGCAGCATCTCCCGCGTGGTGAAGACGGCAGGTTCGCTCGCCTTTCCCGTTTCGGCATCGATCTGCTGCGGCTTCAGCATGATGAGATCGTCCGATGCCATCAGGCGCGCGCGGATATTGGCGAAGTCCGCGGGATCGTCGACAGTGCGATGCAGCGCCTTGGCGATATCGCGCTCATCGAAGGTGGAGCGTTCATTGCTCAACTGCTTCAGCAGGAGCGCAGGATCGGCAAGCAGCCGGTCGGCCATCTTCTGGCGACGGGCAAGGTCGGCCGGAGCAAAATACATCTCCGCGTCCCTGCGGGAGAGTGCTGCCTTCTCCGGTCCGAGGTGCTTCTGCGCGATGCCATCAAGGCCCTGTTCGGCATAGGAGCGGCCATCGAGCCGGATCTCGTGACCGGCAAGCGCCAGGTGCCGGCTGGCCGTCTCCGCCCAGGCGATCTTCCATCCCTTCATGGTTTCCTTGTCGCCAGCCCAGAGTTTGTAGACGACCTTGCCATTCGGGCGATCCGGCGTGACGACCCGCAGCGGCTTTCCGTCCTCGCCACAGACAGGAACCTTCTTTGGCCCGAAGCCCTCCTCCGCCAGCGGCCTGAGCGTCGTCATCAGATGGATATGCGGGTTGCCGTCCTTGTCGTGATAGACCCAATCGGCGACCATCCCTTTCGCAGTCAGATTGTCGAGCACGAACTCCCGCACCAGCGCGATGTTCTCAGCCCGCGTCAGCTCTTCCGGCAACGCGATGATCAACTCGCGCGCCAGCTGCGCGTCGGCGCGTTTCTCGAAAGCATCGACGGCATTCCACAGCGCTTCGCTCGCCTTGGCGACGGATTGACCAGAAATCGCCGACCGCAGCCAGGCCGGTATTTGGTCCGGAAGAGCCAGCTCCTCATGCACCAGTTCGGAAGCTCCGCCGCGATAGCTGAACGATGTGCCGGCCTGTTCGTCCATCATCCGGGCGCGATGGCGATAGGCGGCGGCCGAGACGACGCTGCGTCCCGCGCCCCTGCCGATCACCTGTGCTCTGACGAACATGATCGCCACTGTCGTCTCCACCTCACCCGAGCACGTCGCGACAGCGACGTATATTGCGCCCTCAAACCAATCGGAACGCAGGGCCGATGCCGCTTTTCCGGAAGACGGCCATCGGCCGAAATTCCGGCTGCGGGGGCTGGTCGAAAATAGCCTATTTAACTATCGCTTTGTAGTTAGTATAATCGGTCTTCGGAGGCTATTTTCGGGAAAGGGAGATTCACCAATGGCCGTAAAATCATCAATTTCTGATCTCGATGCGCAGATGGAGAAGTTGCGAGAACGTCGGCGAATTCTGATAGTTAAATCGGCGGAGCGGTTTGCCCGCGTGGCGACGAAGTCCGGGCTGGCGGAAATGGAGATCGCCGACGAGGAGGTCGAGCGGATCTTCGAAGAGATCGCCGCTCGATTTCGCAAAGAGGAGAAGAAAGGCACTAGTGCTGCATCTCCTCAAACGCGTCGACCAGCAGTTGATGGCACTGGATCGACGTCGGAGGTTTTACATGACGGCTGACCGCAAGAAGGAAGCACGCGAGAAACTCCTGCTTGGCGGCATCGTCGTGAAGGCTGGTCTGTCGACGGCCGACCGGGCTTTTCTTCTGGGTGGCCTCATCGAACTGGCAAGGGTGATAGCGGGATCGGCCGAACATAGGCGGTTGCGCGATATCGGCAAAGAGGCGTTCAGGCGCCCTTCGCTCAGTCCGTCCACACCGCGCGTCGAGGAGACCGCCGGATGGCGCTGAAGGGTCGATTGCATCCGAGCCTGCTGCTGGTCTTCGTGCCGATCGCCGTAACAGCGATCAGCGTCTACATCATCGGCTGGCGATGGCCGGCACTGGCCCACGGCCGCTCCGGCAAGATCGAATATTGGTTCCTGCAAGCGGCACCCGTGCCGGCGCTCCTGTTTGGGCCGCTCGCAGGACTTTTGACCGTCTGGGCGTTGCCGCTGCATCGCCGGCGGCCAATCGCCGTGGCCAGCCTCTTGTGCTTTCTCGTCGTCGCCGGTTTTTACGCGTTGCGCGAATATGGACGCCTCGTGCCATCGGTGGAGCGCGGCATCGTCACCTGGGACCAGGCGCTTTCCTATCTGGATCTCGTTGCCGTCATCGGCGCCCTGGCGGGCTTCATGACTGTGGCGGTTGCCGCCCGGATCTCCGTCGTCGTGCCCGAGGCAGTCAAACGGGCAAGGGGCGGAACCTTTGGCGATGCCGATTGGCTTTCAATGTCGGCGGCAGCAAGGCTCTTTCCGCCCGACGGCGAGATCGTTGTCGGCGAGCGTTACCGCGTCGACAAGGAAACCGTCCACCAAGTGCCCTTCGATCCGAAGGATCGCAGCACGTGGGGACAGGGCGGCAAGGCGCCACTCCTGACCTACAGCCAAGATTTCGATTCCACCCATATGCTCTTCTTTGCCGGATCGGGCGGATACAAGACGACCAGCAACGTCCTGCCGACCGCACTGCGTTATTCCGGCCCTTTGATCTGCCTCGATCCTTCCACCGAGGTTGCGCCGATGGTGGTTGAGCATCGCACCCGCATTCTCGGGCGCGATGTCATGGTGCTCGATCCGACCAACCCAATCATGAGCTTCAATGTCCTCGACGGCATCGAGCATTCGATGCGAAAAGAGGAGGATATCGTCGGCATCGCCCACATGCTTCTGTCCGAAAGCCTGCGTTTTGAATCTTCAACTGGCTCCTACTTCCAGAACCAGGCGCACAATCTCCTGACCGGACTGCTCGCCCATGTCATGCTGTCGCCGGAATATGCCGGCCGGCGAAACTTGCGCAGCCTGCGCCAGATCGTTTCCGAGCCTGAACCTTCCGTGCTCGCTATGCTGCGCGACATTCAGGAGCACTCGGAATCTGCCTTCATCCGTGAAACGCTTGGTGTCTTCACCAACATGACCGAACAGACCTTCTCCGGTGTCTATTCGACGGCGTCGAAGGATACGCAATGGCTCTCATTGGATAGTTACGCCGCGCTTGTCTGCGGCAACGCCTTCAGGTCGAGCGATATCGTATCGGCCAAAACGGACGTGTTCCTCAATATCCCGGCGTCGATCCTGCGCTCCTACCCCGGCATCGGGCGTGTCATCATCGGCTCTCTGATCAACGCCATGGTTCAAGCCGATGGCGGCTTCAGCCGTCGGGCGCTCTTCATGCTCGATGAGGTCGACCTGCTCGGCTACATGCGCGTGCTGGAAGAGGCACGCGATCGCGGCCGCAAGTATGGCATCAGCATGATGCTGCTCTATCAATCGGTCGGCCAGTTGGAACGGCACTTCGGGAAGGATGGCGCGACGTCATGGATCGATGGCTGCGCCTTCGCCTCCTATGCGGCGATCAAGGCCCTCGATACGGCGCGCAATGTTTCTGCCCAATGCGGGGAGATGACCGTCGAGGTTCAGGGGCGGTCGCGCAACATCGGCTGGGACACGAAAGGCGGCGGCACGCGCAAATCCGAGAGCGTCAATTTCCAGCGCCGGCCGCTGATCATGCCGCACGAGATCACCCAGTCGATGCGCAAGGACGAGCAGATCATCATCGTTCAAGGCCATAGCCCGATCCGCTGCGGCCGGGCGATCTATTTCCGGCGGAAGGATATGGACGAGCAAGCAAAGGCCAATCGCTTCGTGCGGAGTTGACGAGCTTACACGTTCAGCGCCGCCGCCCGAGTTGCGTTGGGCGGACGCGAGACCCTTGATTCCATCATGGCGGCAATCGATCTTCTCGGGATTATCGTTCTGCGCACCGAGTTCGTACGCAAACGTTAATTCGAGTTTTCAGGGCCTGCTCAGCGGAATCGGCTGACCTCCGTGGCCGACTTGCGGCGACGGATGAATTCACGCAGCAGCGGCAGGAAGAAGGCCTTGCTGAAGCGGCCGGTTGGCGGCTCAGGCTCCAGATAGTATGAGTTTCCGACGATGTCGGTATTGAACTCATCGAAGATAATCCAGAGCCTGCGATCGGCATCGAGGCCAGCGCGGCGCTTTTCGATAGCCGGCACTTCCACGGCAAGCCGCGACGCCTCCGGCTGCTTGGTGGTAACGGGAAAGAAGAGAACCAGATCACCATCGGGCCGCGGCATTCTCACGCCGACGGCTACCGGCCGCTCCTTGCGTCCTTCCGTCTCTCCACGCCCAGCCTCTCTCGCCCACAGATAAGGATAGCGTATGACGCTTGCGGTCTGGATCAACTCGTAGTTCATGAGCGGCCTGCCTCGTCCTCGCCTGCGTATGCCTCGACGGCGTTTTCGAACTCGGCAACCAGTTCATCAGGCATCGTTTCGATGGTCCCCACGGTACGCCGGTCCGACTGCTTCATCAGCCGTTGGTAGTCTTCGATATTGAGGAGGACCAGTCGGGGCTTATTCCGCTGGGTGATGGTCACTGGATGACGTAGAGCCTCGGCGATGATGTCGCCAGACTTACGGGAGAGGTCGCTGGTTGAATAGGAACCGCTTGACTTAGGCATATGGGTTTCCTTTGGGTCTCTTAGTTGCTGTATTTGTTGCAACATACAGCATTTACAACAATGTTGCAAATTTGCTGTTGACGAGTTGCGGCCTTGCCTAGGAGGGAATTGCGGCGTCCAGCAGTGCGCACCGCATGAACGGGGATGCCAGTTCCCAGGGTGATGTCCTAAATAATCGACCGAATTCTTCGTCGGTCAACCTAACCAACGTCGGAAGCCGGATCTCGACTCCACCCTCATCCGCCGTTAAAACGTTGATCCAGTCGCCGCCGTTGATGCGGTACTCATGTGTGTCGAAATCAATTTCTAGCTCGTCCAGCAAATTGATGGTGAAACGCCCGAAAATCTCGTTCTCGCCCTGCATCTGATATTCGGCGAATTCATCCTCTCCGGTGAGAAACCTTCGTTCCAATGCCATCACCATCAGGATCCGAGCGATTGCAGCGTCGAGCCCTTCAATCAGGCGATCATGAAGTTCTTGAGAGAAACCGCTGTTGTAGCCGAAGCGGTTTGCGACGACGACAAGCCCAAAACCGGCAAGCTTGGCGTAGGGCATGAGGTTCTGATCGGTTATCATAATGTGATCTCCTTCTTGATGACGAAGATCGGCCACTCCCTTGCAAAGGGGGGAGACCGTGCCGTCCTTGACGCCGGATTTGCTGGAGTAAAATTGGACGTCAGAGAGAGAAGAGACCCGCGACCCCAAAGGGGTTGCGACCGTTTCTGGCGTCAGCCGGCGGGGATCTCGAGGGGAACCCTCACAGGCGGACGGGCCGGTCGATCCGGGCTGGCTGCCTCGGTGTACAGTGAGAAAGAGCCGCCTTACGGCAACTCCTCTCCGGTCTGTTTTGCAAGATCGGCGCGCGCGGCTTCCAGCTCCGCCTCGATGCGGCGACGCTCCTCAGCGGTCGGCGCTTCCCTGGCTTCAAGGCGCAGTTCCTCGATGGTGCATTCGATGTTGAAGGCGTTTTCGTTCGTCATCGTCATCTCCTTGTTGACGTGAAAGATGACGCCGGCGGTCGTGAGGATCGGGTCGGGTCAAGGTTCGGATCAGCGACCGGCGGAGCCGGCGCGCGGAGGTGCCGATTTTGTAGGAGCGCCGTGCAACGCTGCGGAGGCAAAATTGGAGGGGCCGCGCGACCTTGAGGCGGCACGGTCCTCATGGCAGACTTGGCGAACTGAGCAGACAATCCACGTTTCGTTTGGCACCGAATACAGGCGGTGGGCAAAGCCGACCGCCTCAGGAGCCGCCACTGCGAAAGCCGGCCCCGATCGCTCGAGGCCGGCTGCTGGTCGTTCAGTTCGGGTTGTTCCAGAGGATAACCTTGCGGTTCGGCTCGCCGCCGGGGGCTTGTGCGAGATTGCCGAAGATTACGCCGATCTCCGGGGCCTCCAGTTTGACCGAGAGGTATTCCTCGCCGGTCAGGCGAGCGATGCGGTTCCAGCCCGCGCCGATCTCGAAGCCGGTCTTACGGTGGATGATGCGGTAGTCGGGTGCTTCATCGTTCGCCTTGCGGGCGTTCGGGACGATGGCGATCGGGGCGTTGACCCGGATGGTGGCGAAGATGCCTTCAAGGCTGCCGTCACTCTTCTGCGTCAGGGTTGCTATCGTGGTGGCCATGGTATTGTCTCCTTCGGTTGCTCGGGACCATTCCCGATGGCGCCCGAAGAAGGGGCCGAGCCGCAGGCGTCACCGGAGCGCCAGCGCAGGGGAACCCCTTGCGGGTTGACGGTGATGGCGGCCGATCCCTTAGAAAGGCGACATGGAGAACGGGAATGGTCTCACGCAACCGAAGGGCGGGACAAACCATCACGTCAGCCCGGGTCGCGGCTCTACAAGAGGGCTAGGAGCTCTTAGAGTTCCTCGCCGCCATTCTACGTAAAGCTCTCATCCCGCTCCTAATCACCGCAAGCGAGAGGCGCGCGCCAACTGCCCAATGGTACGTTGCCAGTCGGTGAGATCGGCGCGGGCTGGAACCGCAGCGCTTCCTGCTGGCCGCAGGGCATGCCGGGTGGAGTTGTTAGCTCGAGGGGTCGAACACGTGATCCTTCGTCGACTTGCCCCGGTCCCGGTTGACGCATCCGACAGTATTCCATCGGGAGATCCAACCGTCAGCGCCCGGCCACACCGAGCGACTAGGGCCGGCTTCGTCGAGCGTTCTGCGCCGTCCTAAACGCGCCAACACATCACAAAACGGAATCCATCGGCTGCAAAGGATTCAAAACTCTCGTTGGACAGGATCGGTCCCCACGGGAATGATCCCCGGCATGAGCCGAATGTCGTTCCACCTCTACTGCCAGCGCATTGATGCCAGCCGCGACATGGCGCGCTATTACATGCTCGCGATCCAGCCTACCTTGTTCGGCGAAACCGCGGTCGAGCGCAGCTGGGACGGATCGGCAGACGTGGCGGCGAGAGGACCGACGTGTTCGAGACCGAACGGGAAGCCATCGCGCATTTTCTCGAACTTGCGCGCCGGAAACGTCGGAAGGGCTATAGGCCGGACCGAGGCTGCGATGCCATCGGGAATCTGATCTGATCGCGCGATGCATATCCGCGCGTTCGCGTCTTAGAGCAGCGCGGTAGCCGCCCGCGCAAAGGATCGTCACGCCTTCAGGCGCGAACACTGCACCGCAGGCTTCGTGAAGCCGGCTCGCCCGGCGCAATAGAGCCCGGTCCGGCGAAAACGCCGGATGCGCCCCTCGGCCCTTGAAATTGATGGCGACACATGACATGTAAGGAACGACAGATGACGCAGGAGATAGATCATGGCCATCGCCGCAAAAGCACCTTCCTCCGGAGCAGGCGGTGAACTGCAAAAAATTGAAGCACTGCTCGGCGGCTCGCGCATTCTGTCGCGTCGCCTGACCAATGCGCTCGACGCGCATGAGTTGCTTCTGCATGGTCTGCCTGCCTCGGCGCTGGATTACCTTGTCGGCAATCTCGTTGTCATCGCCAAGAATGAGTCCCTCGAAAAGGCGGTGGGCATGAGCTTGCGCACCTGGCAGCGGCGGAAGGACACGCCTTCCAAGCCGCTCAGCCAGGAACAGAGCGGCCGCGCTTGGAAGTTTGCTGAGATCCTCGCAAAGGCAACGGATATCTTCGGATCGCAGGCAGAAGCCGAACAATGGCTGGAGCGTCCCGCGGTCGCGCTTGATCAGCGCCGCCCGATCGATCTTCTCGGGACGCCCGCCGGCGTCGAGCTTGTCGAGGATCATCTCGACCGCCTGGAATACGGCGTCTATGCATGACTCTTTTGCCAATCGCGCTCGGCGGGACCGAACTGGTCGCGTGGCGGCTCGATCAGGTTGTCCATGCGCCGACATGGGATAGCGGGGAAGGCGCCTATCGGGTTGGCGGCCGCTGGAACAGCAAGGGGATTCACGCGGTGTACTGCTCGCTCGATCCCGCGACGGCGATCCTTGAAGTTGCGGTCCACAAGGGGTTCCGGGCGCTCGACACCGTGGCACATGTGATGACGGCAGCTGTCATTGCCGATGCCGGCGATGTCCATGTTGTCGATCCGGGAAGCGTGCCCAATCCCAACTGGCTGCGCCCGGGCATTCCCGGCGCGGGACAACAAGCCTTCGGAAACGATCTGCTTCGACAGCATCGTTTCGTCGCGATCCCGAGCGCGGTCTCGCCGCATAGCTGGAACCTGATTTTTCTGGCAGGCGGCGCGGCGGGCGCCTATGCGCTGAAGTTCCAGGATGCTTTTGCTCTCGATACACGATTGCATCCACCCACGATATGAACGAGCCCGATTGCGTCGCCGCAACCTGCGACGCGATCTCATTACCATCCGGCTTTCCCCCGCACGAAGGAAAGCGCTCGCGCGCCATCCTCCGCGGCTTGCCAGACCGGGATTCCGAGCCGGCGGTCCTTGTCGGCGCGATTGCCTGTGATGCCGGAGCCGGGAAAGATGATAACGCCGGTCGGCGTGACCGAGAGCATCTCGTCACTACGACGAAAAGGAGCGGCCTTGGCGTGCTTCGGCCCAGCAGGCGGCGACGCGCTCAGGCCCTTCGGCGAGCCACCCTTGCGCTTCAAGGCCCGCAGCCTCATCTCCAATTTACTGACTGTTTTAAGGTAGTATGAAACTGGAGTCCGTGCTACATTTTCGCACCCGGCTCGGCTCAGCAAAAAGTGATTGAGGGCGATGTGCGAAAGTTTCTGATCGGCGAACAGGCGTTCGATGAAGACGCTCCGGAGCTTCGGGCTCGCCTCGAACAGGCTTACACGCACAACGTCCGGCCACTTTGCCAATGCAAAGACCCGCCGCTCCCTATGTACATCGCGCGCGTCGACGGTCTCCATGTCATCAAGCGCATGCCGCTTTCGGGGCATCGTCATCACCCCACCTGCCCTTCCTATGAGCCGCCCTACGAGCTATCGGGCCTTGGATCCTTGATCGGCAGCGCGATCCATATCGACGCAAATGGGAAAGCCGCCCTGAGGCTCGATTTTCCTCTGACAAAGAAAAATGTTCGAAACACGCCAGCGCTCTCAACGCACGCGTCTGAAGCCGCGCTCCGCAACGAGACGAAGAAGCTCTCGTTGCGCGCCGTCCTGCATTATCTCTGGGAGGCAGGGGAACTTACGGAATGGCGCGCGTCGTGGACCGGCAAGCGCGGCTGGAGCCGGGTGCGGGCAAGTCTTCTCAACGCCGCCTTGCAGATGACCGCGCAAGGGGACCCGTTAAGTGACATCCTGTTCGTGCCTGAAGTGTTTCATCAGGAGGACCGCGAGGGAATAGCGGCGCGGCGGGCGGCTGCGCTTGCTGGTGCCTACGCCTCCCGCCCGGGGCCCCGGAAGCTGATGGTGACCGTGGCGGAGGTCAAGGAGTTCGCCGCAGCCCGCGTTAGCCGGAAAATCGTCGTCCGCCACCTCCCCTTCCCCTTCATAATCGAGGAAGGTACGTGGAAGCGGTTGGGTGCCAGATACGAGACGGATCTCGAGCTCTGGCGATCGAGCGAAGACTTCCATCTTATCATGATTGCGACCTTCGGGATATCAGACACCGGGATCGCATCCATCGAGGAGATCGCCATGATGGTGGTCAACGAGAACTGGATTCCGTTCGAGAGCGTCCATGAGCAACATCTCCTGGAACGGCTTTCAAGGCTGAAGCGAAAGAGCGTGAAAGGCTTGCGTTTCAATCTCTCCCGCGAGCAACCGGTCGTTTCTGTAACCCTGCCGGAACAACGCCCGGCTCCCGTTGCAATGTTCATCGTGCCTCCCGGCGCCAGCGAAGATTTCGAGAATGCGCTGGCTGAGATGATCGACACAATACCGGAAATCACACCCTGGATCTGGCACGTCACGGAGGGGGAAATGCCGAGGCTCCCCTGAAGCGAAAAGTCTTGTTTTGCCTATGCTGACGAGGGGATTTGATCATCAGGCATATGCTCCACACCGACGGCACGGAGGATCGACGGTCTAGTGCCCTAGGCAGAGGGCCCCGCACCGCGCTCGCGAGGCTTTCGGCGCTACAGTGGTCCCCGTCTGCATGGTTGAGGAAGAGACGGCTCACGCCGCCGCCTCCTCGTCGAACTCCGGCTGCAAGGAATGCAGGTAGTCGACGGCCCGCTGCGCATGCGCTGCCGCGGAAAAGATGGCGCGCTTGTCGTTGCCAAGAACCTTAAGCCAGCCATCGAGATAGCTTGCGTGGTCGGGGCGTGGTTCGAGCTCGGGGACGATGCCAAGATCGGCGCAGAGAAACGAGCTGCCGAGTTCGGCAATCAGTTCTTCGCGGGCGCGTTCGCTCCTGTCTTTTGCGTAGCGGCTGAGATCACGATCAAGCCGTCGCGGTGCCCCGGTCCAGTGCGTCATCTCGTGACTGAGGACGGCGACATAGGCGGCATCGTCCCTGAAGGCATCCAAGCATGGCATCTGGATGTAATCACGAATGGCAGCATAATAGGCAGCCGATCCGCCATGCCGGATGAGTGCGCCGGTATTGGCAAAGAAGCGGCCGGCATCGCCGATCCGGCTCATCGGATCGTGGACAGGTGCGATCTCATGAAAGCGGCCAGGAAGACCGGCGATCTGATCGGCGTTGAACACGGTGTAGGTCTTGAGAAATGGAATATCGTGTTCGATCTCCGTGCCTGTCTCGGTCGTCTCGGTGCGGATGAACGAACTGGCAAAGACTACGGTCGTGCCGGTTTCGCCCTTGCGGACGGCGCCGCCGAGTTCGATTGCCTGGCGAAACGTCATCCAGCGTGATGAGGCAAAGCCGCGGGCGATGGTTTCGGACCAGAGGAGCAGGACATTGATCCCGGTATAGGGTTGGCCATTGTGGCGCAGTGGCCGGCTGACCTCACTTGCCGCCTGTCCCGTCGTCCAGGGCCTGGTCCATGGCCGCACACCCTGTTCGAGATCGGCGATGATCTTGGTGGTGATGCGGCTGTAGATATCGGATCGTTGATTGGATGGTTGCCTGCTCATGTCTGAACCTCCGTTTCGAGGTCGCGGCCATCGCGACCTGCTACGGCGGTCCGAAAGCCGGGCGGCAAGTGCTGCCTGCACCCGCAGGGCCGCAACGCAGTGGAGGACGGCAAAGCCGTTGCCGGCGGCGCGAGCCTGGCAGGACCAGAGCCGGGGCAGGACGCGATGACTGCAATCTTAGTAGGAGGTTTTGACGGAGGCGGAAGTGGCAGATCAGCGAGTCGGCATCACGTCGCTCATATCGCCGATGAACCGCAGCGCAGATCGCTTGCTGGCCGGCCGCGCCAATGACCGGGCGATATCGGCGATGTCATCGCGCGAGGCAGTCGGCATTAGCTGCTAGGAAGCCGCCGTGACCGGGGTCCGCGCCTGTGCCAGTGGTCTGGACTTTCATCTTAGCGACGAGGCATTCTGCGCACTGTTTTCGCCCGCGGCGGCCGGTCGGCTACCAGTCATTCAAGATCAAGGTCGGTCATCCCGCCCTCAGGCGAGGGGCCGATCGGAATCGTGGCCCGCGCTGTTTGGCTCTACTTCCGCTTCAATCTGAGCCTGCGCGATGTCGAGGAAATGATGCTCGATTGCGGGATCGTCGTTTCGCATGAGACCATTCGCCGATGGTGCCGAAAGAACGGCCATTATGGGCGCCGCACACGCCATAAGGCGTCGACTGAAGACGATGTCTGGTATCTCGATGAAGTCGTGGTGCGCGTCAATGGCCAGAAATGCTGTGGAGAGCGTTTGATCAGGATGGATATGTGCTCGATGAGATCGTGCAGTCCGCCGCAACACCAAGGCGGCCAAGCGCCTGCTGGCGCGACGCCTGAAGAAGCAGGGCATGCTGCCAAAGCGTATGATCACCAACAAATTGCGCTCCTACGGGGCGGCCCTATGACCTTACGAAGTAAGCAACGCACTTAGCGTCGATGTTCCTCCCCTTGAACCAACGCGAACACACAGTCGCTATCGGGACCAGGGATCAATCACTTTCAACCCTGTGGCCGCGAGGGCCGTTTGCGTCGGAGACGTACTCGCGCAGAACAAGCCTCTCAGCCGCCGGCGAAGCCCTCAGGCGGTAGATCTGGACGTCCTCACCGCAAAATTGGAGCGGAGACCGATCACAACGGCACGCGGACCTCACCGCGGCTAGGCAAATCGCGCCGGTCTCTAATCACCTTCTCCGAGGCGTTCCGTGAGAAACAAGTTTCGATCTTTGGCCCTGTGAGATAGACATCACAAATCCAAAAGCGCGCGTTCGGCTTCGAGCGTCGATACCCGGAGTTGCATCATGAAAATCGCGCCGCAACAGCGGATCTATGTCTGCTTCTTTCTCTTCGCCGTATCACTTGGGGCACTGCTGTCGAGGATGCCGGATTTGCAGGTTGCGCTTGGCGTCGACAAGTCAGAGCTTGGGTTGACGTTGATAGGGGCTGCGATCGGCGCCTTGATTTCGTTGACATTGTCTTCGCCCTTGATCGCCCGGCTCGGCGCGCGGACGACGGCATTCATTACCGTTCTCGGCACGTCTGCGTTGCTGTCGCTGGTGCCGTGGATCGGTGCGGCGCCGGTCGTGTTCTGTGTGCTCTTCGTCGAGGGGCTGCTCGCCGGGGCGCTGGAGATCAATCTCAACGTCGAGATCGACCGCATTGAAGCGCAGCTGGGACGCGGCGTGATGAACAGGGCGCATGGCTTCTGGAGCCTCGGCTTCTTCGTGACGGCGCTTATCTCCTCAGTCGTCCGCCAAGCCGGTATTTCGATGCAACTCCATCTCGCCATGACCTTTGCCGCGGTGCTTGTGCTCGGCATGTGGGCGATTTCCGGCATGCGCAATGCGCCGGCGCGGATCGCGTTGAACGAAGGCAAGGTGCCGCTGGTAGCGCTTCCCACCTGGGGCCTCATGCCGCTCTGCGTAATCGGCATCGCGGCCTTTCTCGTCGAAGGTGCCGGGATCGACTGGTCGGCGATCTACATGCGCGACGTGTTTTCAGCCGAGCCCTTCATCGGCGGACTGGGATTGACACTCTTTACCTTTTGCATGGCGCTGGCGCGCCTGTTCGTCGATCCACTGGTCGATCGGTTTGGCGCGCGGGCCGTCGCCACGATGCTGCTTGTTCTTTCGGCGATCGGCATCTGCGCCGTCTGGGGCGCGCCGCATGCCTATGTCGCGCTGACGGGCTTTGCCCTGATGGGCGCAGGCTGCAGCGCGGTCTATCCTCTAGCCGTCTCGGCGGCGGCCCAGCGCACTGATCGCGCGGCCCATCTCAACGTCGCCGCCCTTGGCCAGATGACCTTCGTCGTCTTCTTCCTGGCGCCGCCGCTGCTCGGTTTCATTGCCGAACATGCGGGCATCAGGACATCCTATCTCGTCTGCCTTCCGTTGATCATCTACGCGCTCTTTTCGGTCAAGGTGCTTGCTACGCGCCGGGCTGCCGGCGACGTCAGCGTTGCGAGCGTTCGGAGGGTCAACGGGTGACGGATCGAGCTGCCGGTTTCGGCGGCTCGATTGGTTCAGCGAAAAGCATAGGCGAGCACGCCGTAGCGGCGTGCTCGGTGCTCCCTTGACGTGTATACGTTTGATGTCCGTCCGAGCGGCTGGATGTCATCCCGGCGCAGTTCCGCGTGATCGTCACCCGTCGCTCCTATACGCCTGCCGTGTCTGGATCGATGGTATTGTTCAGGCTCAGGCTCCAGCACGATTGATCCAGGCTGGATTGCCAACGGAGACGACCATCGCACATGTCCTAGTGTCCAGGCACGCCGACCCGCTCTATCGGCGAGCCCAGATCAAGGGGCAGCCAAGGCATCGATCTCAAGCTCTTGATTAGCAAGGTGCTGCCAAATGACCTGTGTGGGCATCGCCCAGCTACCACCGTGAAGATGTGGATCGCGCTCCGAACCTCGTCATGTCTCGAGCTGCTAGGCGCCACCTCAATGAGACTTCGCAGCTATTGGAAAAGGCGAAAATCGAGACGCTCATCGCGCTTCAGACATTGAGGGGGTTGGGACGAGGATGGAGTGCGCGAGGCAACTGAGCGCCGGTGACGGGCAAGGAGTAAAGAGCCGGAGCAGGAACCACCTGTCCCGACTATCGGCGCGCCTCCATCGTCATCTTTCTGAAATCTCGTGGATGGTTTGCTTGCCGGCTCGATGAAGACCGCCATATAACGCGCGATGACGTTTGATTCGAAGATTTTCGTCGGCCTGAGGCCAACGAGCAAAAAATCGGCTCCGCTCCGCGAGCCTTACCAGTCGAAATGCCAGTGGGACGGTTGCGAAAGCGGCGGCACCAATCGTGCGCCCGTCGGGCGAGATGCGGAGGGATTATACCTGGTGTTCTGCGCGCAACATGCGAGGGAATACAATAAGGGATATAATTTCGCGAGCAATCTGTCTGATCCAGTGACGGCCCGCTATCAGAGGGAAGCAGCAAACGGCAGCCGTAAGACGTGGGGGACCCGCGTTGATCAGGCGACCGAGATGCCGCTTCCTTCCACCGTTCGCTCCGGTACGGCGAAAACCCTTAACGCTCGCAAGATTGCTGCTCAACATCAAACAACGAAAGCTGATCTTCAGCGACGTAAGCTCAAGGTATTGGAAGCAAAAGCCTTCGAAACGCTCGGCCTTTCGCAGGACGCGACGTCTGAGGAGATTAGACGACGCTACAAGCAGATGCTGAAGATGCACCATCCAGATGCTAACCGAGGAGATCGAAACTCCGAAGATGAACTCCGGGCGGCAATCGACGCCCATAAGATTCTCAAGTTGAACGGGTTCTGCTAGGCGGGAGGTCTCGTCGCGGCCAGATGGGAGGGCCTGCCGAAGCATGTTGCGACTGCCTTGATGGCCGCTCGAACATTAGCCTCTGCGATTTGCAAGCCAGGCTGGATGGCCGCCTTGCACCAGACGCGGTCACGACCATGCCCGGGCGCGCCCAAGACTATTGGCGCGCTCGATGCCGGGCACCCGAAGCGCAGCAATATCGGCAACAGGCGTCGCAGGCCCGACAGTCCACCGGCTGCCCATGCTAGATGATCATCGTGTCGAGCGGGGGAACGCGGTTGCCAACAAAGGCCGATCATCATGACTAGCGTGCGAATCCCGAGTAACGTTCTCGTCGCCGTCATGATCGCCTGCGTCGGCACGTGTTACGGCTTTGGCCTCAGCCTGTTTCCCCAGATCATCCCCGACATGCGGAAAGATCTTGCCTTCGACTATGCGTTCGTCGGCACTGTCACCGGCCTAGTCCAGTTTTCCACGGTGGCATTTGCCGTGCTCGGCACCTGGCTCGTCCATCGCATCGGTGCAGCGCGGACGGTGGTGGCGTCCGTGTCGCTCTGCGGGCTTTGCCTGTCGGGCATCCCCATCATCGACAATCTCTATGTTGTTGCCGGGCTGCTGATGGTCGCCGGCGCAACGGGCGCATCGACCTTCGTGCCGATGATTAATCTCGCCTCGCGGGTGGTGGGATCTGAACAGCGCGGCTTTGCCATGAGCCTGATCTCCAGCGCGCCGGCCTTTGGCGTCCTCATCAACAGCGCACTCGTGGCCGCATATGCCGGAAGCGGCCACTGGCAGATGGTCTGGTACCTCACGGGCGCGGCCACGATCACACTGGCCATTGTCACCCACATTCTCTTCGGGCGGGCCGGCCTCTTCGACAGCGGGACAAGTCACGAAACGCGCGCGCCTACTGCCGGCAGTTCAGCAAGCCTGCGCTCCATCATGCCATGGGTGGCGCTGATCTTCGCTCTCGGCTTCATCAACGGCCTGATGCCATATCCCTATCTCACCTATCTCTCGCCGTTCCTGCGCGAGGAACTCGGCTATTCCGTCGGCTTTGCCTCATGGCTCTGGGCAACGATCGGGGCGGTGGGGATCAGCGCAGGCTTCGCCATTGGCACAATATCGTCGCGCCTCGGAGCGCGCCATGCCATGCTCGCTTGTTACTCAAGCTTCCTCGCCGCCGGCGCCCTCGTCGTCCTCGATCCCTCCATGGAACTCTCGCTCCTGTCAGGCATCTTCTTTTCGCTGGGTTTTTATCCGATCTATGGCCTGCTGCCGGCCTACGTCTCACATCGCGCCACGCCCCGCGTCGCGGTGACTGTCTTAGGCATCTGCACCGTGTTCCAAGGCATCGGCGGCACCACAGGGAACTTCTTTGGCGCCGTGATCAAGACATCGACCCAGAGTTTCAGCGGCATCTATCTCGCCGTTGCAGTTGCGGCCGCCGTCGCGGCGGCGATGACGATTTTGCTGCCGAAGGACCAGAGTGTGCAGGCCGAGTAGCGTCTGCCGATGCTGCCGCTGTCGGGCACAAGGGCTATTATATGTTAGCATCTTCGCCGCAATCGCCGCCTGATTTTGCCGGTCAGGCCTTTTCGAAGAGCGGCGAGATCATACGGCAACTCGCCCCTTGCCGAGATGCTTGATCGCTTGTTCCAGTGGCCGCCGGCCATCGCAATAATCGTCCCAGGCCGATGATTTCGAGAGGATGGTCGGGACGGTGCGGATGGTGAAGCGCTTCGGGTCGAGATCCGATTTGACCTGTGTCCATGTCAACGGCATCGAGACGGTGGCACCCGGCCGGGCACGGGGCGACAAAGGTGCCACTGCCGTCGCCATCCGGTCATTGCGCAGATAATCGAGGAAGATCCGGCCATCCCTCAGGCTCTTCGTCATCTTGATCAGATAGAGCTCGGGATTGTCTCGTGCCATCTGCTGGCACACATCGTGGGCAAAAGCCTTCGCTTGCGCCCACGAAAGCGGCTTGCGCTTGTTGACCGCAAGCGGAGTGACAACGTGCAGACCCTTGCCGCCAGTCGTCTTGCAAAAACTGACCAGGCCCAACTCGTCGAGACGGTCCCGCATTTCCCGAGCTGCCGAAACGACCGCGGAGAATGGCACGTCCGGACCTGGATCAAGGTCGAAGACGAGTCGGCCCGGCACCTCAGGCTGATGCGGTTCACAATTCCAGGGATGCAGCTCGACGCCACCGATCTGCGCGACGGCAGCAAGGCCTTCGACGCGGTCGATCTGCAAATAAGGCTTTTTGTCGCCGAAGACCTTCACCAGTTCAAGCAGGTTGGAGGTGCCGGGCATCGCATGGCGCTGGAAAAACTGCTCGCCATCGATGCCGTCGGGCGTCCGGATGATGGAACATGGCCGTCCCTTGATGTGCTCGATCAGCCAGGAACCGACCATTTCGTAGTAGCGGGCCAGTTCCTCCTTGGTGACGGGTTTGCCATCATTGGCATCCGGCCATAGCGGCTTGTCCGGGTTGGAAATCGTCACGCCCATGACCTCAGCCTTGGCGCCCTTTCGCCGGACCGGCATGGCCTTCGTCTCCGCCACCGGCTGCGGCACGTCTGTCTGCGCGGGTTTCGCCGGCCGTTCGGCCTTGACCTCCTTGGCCGGCTTGTCCGTGCGCAGCCCTTTGAAGGCCGCCTGCCGGACAATACCGTCGGCCGTCCAGCCTGCGAATTCGATTTCCGCCACGAGCTCGGGCTTCAGCCACGTGACCTCGGCCTCCTTCTTCGGCGCGCCGATGCCGGTGAAGGGCGATTTCGCCGTCTCGAGCGATTTCAACTTCGGAAGCAGCGTTTCCACTTTCTTTACGCCATATCCCGTGCCGACGCGGCCGACATAGACGAGGTGGTCGCCGTGATAGACGCCGACCAGCAGGGATCGGAATTTCCCGTTGGTCTTGGCATAGGCGCCGATCACCACCTCGTGGCCGGCGCGGCATTTCGACTTCGTCCAGCTTTCGGTGCGCCCGGATTGATAGGGTGCATCGGCCTCTTTCGAGACGATGCCTTCCAGTGAGAGCTTGCAGGCAGACCGGAGAACTGCATCACCGCCCGTTTCGAAATGCTCGACGAAACGGATGCGCAGATCGCTGCCGGCGTCGGACAGAAGGCTTTGAAGCCGCGCCTTGCGCTCGACGAGCGGCAGAGATCGCACGTCCTCGCCGCCCTCATAGAGAAGGTCGAATGCGAAATAGACGAGTTCGCCGGTCTTGCCTTCCGAAAGGGCCGCCTGCAGGGCCGCGAAATCAGGAACGCCATTATCGTCGAGGGCGCAGATCTCGCCGTCGATGATCGCATCGGGCAGTGTCGATGCCGCCTCGGCGATCTCGGGATATTTTGTCGTCCAGTCGAGCCCTTTCCTGGTCTTCAGCGTCGCCTCCCCGTCCAGCACGCGCATCTGGATACGGTAGCCGTCGAACTTGATCTCGTGAATCCAGCCGGTGCCGGCGGGCGGACGCTCCAGGGTCTGGCAGAGTTGTGGCGCAATGAAATCCGGTAGATCAACCTTTGTGGCCGTTTTCGACTTCCGACCAGCTCCAGTGTCTTCTTTTCGCTCTTCGGCAGCCAGTCCGTGATTGCTGTCCCAGACGGCATCGGCTTGAACGTCGCCGCCCTCGACCATGAAGGGCTTGGGCTTTCGTCCCTTGCCGGCGGCAATCATTTCCATGGTACGGCCAGAGGCAACTGATGTCTGGTTTTCCTCAAGTGTGGCCGCGCCGTTTTCCTCGACCGAGAATTCGTCGTGGTGCTTGATCAGCAGCCAGTTTGTCCGGCTGCCACGGTCGCGGTCGTTGCGCATGCGCACCAGCACGAAGCTGCCATGCAGGCGTTTGCCTTCCAGCGTGAATTTGAAATCGCCTTTCGCCAGCGCCTGCTCCGGGCTCTTCTTTCCTTCCGGCTCCCAATAACCGCGATCCCAGAGCATGACAGTGCCGCCGCCATACTGGCCTTTCGGAATGGTGCCTTCGAAATCACCGTAGTCCAGCGGGTGATCTTCCACTTCGACGGCCAGCCGCTTGTCGTGCGGATCGAGGGACGGGCCTTTGGTGACAGCCCAAGACTTGAAGACGCCGTCGAGTTCGAGGCGCAAATCGTAATGCAGTCGGGTCGCGTCGTGCTTCTGGATGACGAAACGACGACGGTTGCTGCGCGCGAGGCGCTTTTCGCCGCTCGGTTCGGCCGTTTTTTGAAAGTCGCGCTTCGATCGATAAGTCGACAGTTTATCGCTGGCCATGGTCGTTCCCGAAAGCAGTCCCGACAGCGAAATGCCGGCTGGCACTCGGAAGTTCCATCACGGCGTTCGTCCAGCCAAATAACGGGAAAAGCGGCGCTTATGCTAGACCTCGCCTCATCGGAGGCGAGGTCATCGATTCTCCGTTAATTGGCAACGAGACGCGCTGGCCGAGCCGGATGCGTGGTCGGCTTTCTCTTCCACGGGGCCAGAACGGATGGCATGCCCGCTTCGAGGCAGGCCGCCACGAAGGCCTCGCGCGCGACGATGCTGGGAATGCTGCCGTTGAGGAGGCCACGACACGTTTTCACTGCGCGTTGATGGCGCTCACCATGACGCAGCGGCCATTCGTTCTCGAGAAAATCCAAGGCGTCGTATGCGCCTGCGAAGATGCGCTCCAAACCGCACTGCAGCCGGATTCTCACCGGCTCGGTCCATAGAACATCGTTCAGCGGCATCTTTTCCTCCTTTCATGCCACCAATGGTCCTGATGAAAATGATATTGTGGGGGGTAGCCGATCGTTCAAGGCCCGTCAGACAAATCCCCTTGGTGATCAACGGGCCGTTCACCATTGCGCCCTGCGCCAAACGTCTAAGGCCGTCACACGCTCAAGGACGGCGCGCCTGTTGGCGTGACTATGAGAGCGCCTTTTCAACAATCGGCCTCAGAAAATGCCGTTCAGAAAACGGTAGGTCATCAATGGTGCATCCAATTTTAGCACTCTAGTGTCCAGAGTGCCAATTTTTGTCTGGGGTGCTCTTGAACCCTGAAAACTCCGCAACCAAATCAGTTTCGTCAGCCGCCACTAACGGGGCTGAATTGGTGGAGACGCAAGTTTCCAATGCGTCTTCATTCCATGTTGCTTTACGGAGGATATGGCTATGAGAAACGAATTCGACTTCGCCCCTCTTTACCGGTCCAGCATCGGCTTTGACCGCGTTTTCAACCTCCTCAACAATGCGCAGCGGGTTCAAGCTGTCGACACTTGGCCGCCTTACAATATTGTCAAGGCGGGCGACGACGACTACCGCATCGTCATTGCTGTCGCGGGTTTCGGCGAGGAGGATCTTTCGATCACGCATGAGCGAAACGTGCTCATTATTGCTGGTGAGAAAACCGATAAGGAGGACGCGCAATATCTGCATCACGGCATCGCGGGCCGGTCGTTCGAGCGGCGCTTCGAGCTCGCCGACCATGTCAAGGTGTCTGGGGCAAGCCTGAAAAACGGTCTTCTGTCGGTCGAGTTGAAATTGGAGATCCCCGAAGAGATGAAGCCGCGGCGCATTCCCATCGGCGCCAGCGAAGCCCAGCAGGTTGAAAAGCAGACTGCACCGCTTCAGATCGAAGGCGGAAAGCAGGTTGCATAATCGAACCAGATGACGGCCGGCGCCGGACTTGCCGGCGCGGCCAGACATGGAGGTACAGATGAGTGTTCGTGATCTGATTTCGCGGGGCCGCGGCAAGAGTCCGGTTCCGACCGACTATGCAGGCAGAGATCATAATCCGTTCTTGGCGCTTCATCGCGAGATGAACAGGCTGTTTGATGATGTCTTCCGTGGCTTCGAGCATCGGTTCCCGGCCAGCGGTTCTGGCTTCATGTTTGAAAGCTCCTGGCCGAAGATCGAAGTCTCGGAAACCGAGAAGGAAATCCGCGTCACCGCTGATATTCCCGGCATGGACGAGAAAGACGTTGAAGTCTTGCTCGACAACGGCGTCTTGACCATCCGGGGTGAAAAGCTTGCCGAAAGCGACGACAAAGACCGGCAGTTCTCCGAGCGGTTCTATGGCCGCTTCGAACGCCGTCTTTCCTTAAACAGCGAGGTAGAGGAAGACAAAATTTCGGCCTCCTTCAGGAATGGCGTTTTGACTATCACTCTGCCGCGCTCGGGGTCGGAACAATCGACTGCTAAGCGCATCACGATCAATAGCTAAAAGAGAGATGTGTTTGGGGTGATGCGCGTTGTTTGGCAGCAGTGGCATGCGATTGTCAGACCCTGCTGCCAATCTCGCTGTATTGGCAGCGAGGTTGCCACATGATGGCAACGCTTCGGTATTGTCGCATTCAAATGGTCGTCGCCCACCTGTAGCGTTCCGTCACTAGGATATGGCCCCGCCGTTCTGTGGGTGCATCGTTGCCGGTCTCCAGCAAACTTTCAGCGAGTTGGCGCGTTGAATATGGCGCGCTGAAACCGACGGGAGCTCTGATGACCAAGGGAAATCGATTTGATGTGCTCGCCAAAGGCGGCTATGCGGCGCGCGGCGTTGTCTTTCTCCTTGTGGCCGGGCTTGCTCTCTTCTCCGGCGTGGCCGGTGGCCGGCCCGAAACGAAATCCGCGCTTTCAGCACTCCTTGGGCAGCCGCTCGGTCGCGTATGGGTCGGATTGATCGGGCTCGGCCTTCTAGGATTTGTTGCCTGGAGGTTAGCGCAGTCCCTGGCAGACAGCGACGGCCATGGTAGGAACGGAAAGGCATTGGCGATCCGATCCGCGCTCTTTGGCAGCGCCATCACCTATCTCGGGCTTGCCGCATATGCGCTAGGGAACGCACTTTTCCTGGGAGGAGGTAGCGAAGCTTCTGGTGAGAAGGATCTGGCAGGATGGATCATGTCGCAGCCCTTTGGATCCTACTTTGCGATCGCGGTCGGCGCCGGCTTCATCATCGGCGGCGTCGTGACGGCCGTGAAGGGCATCACCAGGAGGTTCGAGCGCCACCTTCAGATACCTGATCACAAGGGTATCGTGACGTTGGTATGCGTCTATGGCCTTGTCGCCCGCGGCGTGGTGTTTGCGGCTACCGGAGTACTTTTCGCCTATGCAGGTTTCAGGGTAGATCCTGGGCAAGCCGGTAGCATGGGCGACGCCCTGGAATGGCTGCGGCAGCTTCCGCTAGGATCGTTTCTGTATGTCGCCGTCGCCGTTGGATTGGCGGCTTTCGGACTCTATAATCTTGTCGAGGCACGGTACCGCATCGTTCGGAGCCCATCGTTGGCGGACGCTAAGCGTTCGATCTCGATGGCAGGTTCTTGACATCAGTGTTCCGGTGCCAAGGTGCCGTCATAGGTCGAGCCTGCCGATGGGATCTCAATGTCTATAAGCAGCCCATCCTCCGACCAAGTTTTCTCAATTCGCCCTTTAAGCTGCCTTTCGACCATTGCGCCGACAATCACCGTGCCAAAACCTCGTTTGGCGAATGTAGGCAGAGGGCGCGAGCCCACCTCCTGCCACCGGATATTAAAGCCTGCTCCGGACGGTTTGGGCTTCCAACTGATTGAAAGTCTGCCTCGCGCAGCGGCGAGCGCACCGTGCTGGGCTGCGTTGACAGCGAGTTCATGGAACACGAGCGCAAGGGGCTGGACGACCGGCCCATCCATTCTGATATCCGGCCCGGCAAAAAAAGCGCGGGTGGCCGCGAACGGCGTCACCTGTTGACGAATAAGCTCCTCTACAGAAATGCTTGTCCATCTTCGTTCAGCAAGCAAGGTATGGGCACGGGCGAGCGCCTGCACCCGATGCTGAATAGCGGCGGCATAAAGGGCCGGGTCATCGGCGTTGCTCAGGCGGACGATGCTGTCGACGATCGCCAGGACGTTGTTGGATCGGTGGTCGACTTCCATCAGCAGGCGATGCTCGGAGGCCTCCAGTGCCTCGATCCGCCGGTACTCCGTCATGTCGATTTGAGAGCCAAAGAAATACAGGATCCTTCCGTCATCCCCATGGACGGGACTTAGATGCAAGCGGTTCCAGAATTGCTCACCGCTCTTCTTATAATTGAGGATCTCGACGCTGACCTCACGCTCGCCGGCGATAGCCGCACGAATTTCGGCGACGGCAATCGGAGACGTCGCGGGACCCTGCAGGAAACGACAGTTGCGCCCCAGCACTTCAGGCGCCGCATAACCTGTCAGTTCGAGGAATGCCTTGTTTGCGAGCACGATCGGAAGATCCGGCTTTCGCCCATCGGTCACGACCATCGGCATCCGGGTGCGTTCAAATGCGATCGCTGCCAACTCCTTCCGATCGGCGGAAGCTGCTTTTGACGATGCGGAAGGCAAATCCCCGTGGAGTTGTTCTCTCGAATGGCCTGTCATGCTTCCACGCTCACTAAGACGTCGCTTGATAACGTGGCTCACGTATCTTTGTTTCCGAGAAGGTTGTGTGGCTTTAGCGATCGCTCCTCCGGGACTTGCCCGACAACGTGTCACGGCTGCGGCCTTTGCCAACGCGACGGCGTCCGGTATAAAATCAGGATGAGGCCTTTCAGCCTTGCAGGCCTTGAAAGGTTCGCGCGCACAATATGATCATGAAACCCTTTTCCAGTTCCAGCCGCTCCCGAGAGCGCTTTCTCGAAGCCATTCTGCAGAGCGCGATCGAGTATGCGATCATCTCCATGGATCTCGATGGCCTGGTGACTACGTGGAATGAGGGTGCGCGACGGATCCTCGGATGGGACGAGGCTGAGATTATCGGCAAGCCCGCAGCCGTCATTTTCACGCAGGAAGACCTGCAGGCGGGGATTCTCCAACGGGAGATGACCGCCGCTTTAGCGGAAGGCCATGGCAACGATGAACGCTGGCACGTTCGCAAGGACGGATCGTTGTTCTGGGCGTCGGGTCAGATGATGGCGCTGACGTCGGATGATGGCGAAGTCGAGGGCTTTGTGAAGATTCTGAGAGATCGCACCGAGCAGAGAGAAAACGAGGAGCGACAGCGCGTCCTGATGCACGAACTCTCTCACCGCATGAAAAACACGCTGGCCGTCGTTCAGGCTATCACCAGTCAATCCTTTCGAAACGCCAGCTCTCTGGAGGAAGCGGAACAATCGATCTCGGCGCGGATCAATGCTTACTCGAAAGCACACGATATTTTGCTGCAGCAAAATTGGTTGGGCGCGACCATGGGAACGATTGTCGAGGCTACCGCGATTAATCTCGGACTTGAGACGTCAGGACGTTTCAAAGCAAGCGGTCCCGACGTTGAGTTGAGTCCACAGGCGGCCCTTTGTTTCTCCCTCGTGCTGCACGAACTCGTCACCAACGCCAATAAGTATGGTGCGCTTTCGGAGGATACAGGGACTGTTGAAATCGAGTGGTCGGTACGCGACAAGGCGGGCGCCCCGAGCCTGAACTTCACTTGGCAGGAGGTTGGAGGTCCGGCGGTGGAAACTCCAACCAAGAAGGGGTTCGGCACTCGGCTCGTCAGCTCCAGCCTGTCCGCTTTCGGGGAGGTCTCTCTTGATTACGCCCCGACCGGGCTCATCCTGAGGCTGGATGCGCCACTTCAGAAGCTGCAATATAAGAACTGTTCCGACGCCGAGGAATAGTTTGATTGCGACGCTAGGATGGCCGGCGCTCGATGAATCAAAGACATCGATGATGTCATCGCGAGACGTTTGGATCTTCCTTGTTCCAGGCAACAAGCGAACCCGATCCTAAAGTCGGTTCACGACGGTCTGGCAGTTGCTAAGGTTTGTCGCCAGGCTCGCCGTTTGGGTTGGGCACCGGTGCCTCTCTTGTATCTCGAGCCGGGTGTTTGTGATCGTCAGGCTCCGGTGGCACTTCCTCACGGGAGGGCGATTGACCGGGGGTTCTTTAGGATCGCCCCCCTTTACCCGGGGCATCATTCCTTTTGGACTTGGCCAGTTCCTCCATAACGGTACGAACCGACTTGCGAGATCGAAAGTTCCGAGACCGACAGACTGCCGTGGCCAGAGCATATGGTCCATCTGCAGCACAGCCACCGGCCATTCGCCAGCATGACGCTTGATGAACGCCTAAGGCGAAGGGGATGCAGGTGGATCAGCGCCAATGCGTGACGTAAGCGCCGGCTGCAAATGGCGGCGCCTACCGCAGATGCGTAGTGTGGAACCGGAATTCTGTTCAGGTGTTCCTCTCAATCAGCAGGGAGCTTCCAATGACATACGTCGCATCACCAAGCTACGACCGTAACGACCCCAGTCGCGCTTCGAACCTCCGTCAGTGCCTGGAGACCGCCAGACGCCGCCTCGATGAGACTTCGCATGCGTCGGAAACCGAGAAAATCGAGACGCTTGTGGCTTCCGCCATCGAGGCGGGTTGGGAAGACGATGAAGTGCGCGACGCACTTAGCCCCGGTGACGAGCAACAAAACAAAATGCGGCAACAGGAACCACCTGTCCCAACTATCGGTGTGGTTCCCTCGCAAAGGGGGCATACGGACTAAACCTTGAATATACTCTCTCGAGATCTCATCTTTCGGGAGAGCATTCCTAATCGCTTTCAAGCGAGGCACACTGCAACAGCCGGTACTGATTCCGTCCTGCGTGCGACCGATGCAAATCGCTTCTCGAACTCTACGAGGTAAGTGTTGACGCAGTTCTTCGAAACAACTCAAGGCATCATGCTAGTCGGAGCGATGATTGGGGCTGGCTGTTTCGCCGCCGGCACGATCATACCGAGCGTGCTGCGGTGGACGGCTGCCGAACGCGGTCTGAACCCAAAAGCCAAAGCGCGCAGCGCGGCGATGCTGACAGCTCTGGCATTAGACGATTTTGTCGGCGCCGCATACGCTGCCGTTCACGATACGCCTGAATTCAACCCAGTCAACGAAGGCGAGTTCGTCTTCCACACAGCGGATCCGGTTCTTGTCCTCCCACGGGCTGAAGACTTGAGCCTCCTCGGCGACGAGCTCTTCCACGAGGCTTTATGGTTATCGAACCGGGTGACGAACCTTGGGAACGCGTTGGATAACCTTGATCTCTCCGGCCCAGGCTTCGACAGTTTTTTCGAGCGGCGCCAGGAGGGCTATGCGGTGATCGCGGCGAAGGCGATGGACCTCATCGAGCGACTGCTTGCCGATTTTGATCTCAGTCTTCCGGAAAAACCTGACTACTACAGGCAACGCGATGGATTTGCCTCGGTCGTACAAGCTGCTGGCGAACGCAGCAACGGCATCAAGAAGACGGCAGCGAGGGTTCCGACCCCTGGTTCCAATGTCACTCATCTCTTCCCGAAGACAGGTGAAGAGGGCGAGTAGCGTCCCGTCCGGGCGCAAGGCGCCCAGCGGACGACGGGACCGTTGACCATCACGAAGTCCTGTGTCGCATCTCTCCCGATCTGGCGGCTTGACGGTGTCGTTCGGATCATCGACGCTCGGTAGTCAGAGGTTAATGGACCTGATGCTTGAGAGTAGCAGCAGCAAGCCCGGCTGCGCCGCTTCCCGCAACGCGGTCTCCAAGGGGAACCACCGTGTCTTTCGGACACCCTTCTCCGGAAACTTGTCCGCGATCCTCGAGACCTTAAGAAGATGGACGGCCACGTGGTATTGGTTGGGACTCGTGTCCTTCCGATAAGAAAACGTACCGAACACGGTCTTGTCGACCACGCCTGATACCCCGGCCTCCTCGAACGCCTCTCTCAGCGCCGCGGCGCTGCTGACCTCACCACCTTCGACGTGCCCCTTCGGAATGCCCCATCGACCGTTCCGTCGGCTGCCTACAAAAAGGATTTCAACTCCACCGTTTTCGTTCCGACGGTAGCAGAGAGCACCAGCCTGCGCGACATCGCGACCAGACACCGTTTTCGTAAGTTCTGTCTGGGCGCTTTCGTTGAGCATCGTCCGCCTCCGGTTTCGAAGCCCGCGCAAACTAGCTGGGCAACGTTGAAGAGTCCAGTTTGCTTCATCACGTCGTGACGCGACCGAACTATGGCAGGACCTCCAGCGTTGATGAGCATCCAATCAGAATGGAGCCTGCCTTGCCATCAGAAATCGAAATCAAGCTCGACCTCTCTAGCGAAGCCCTTGAGAGCCTTTTGGGTTCCGATCTTCTCGGAGAGCCCCACGAGGCGCTGCAGCAGTCTTCGACCTACTTCGAGACGGACGATCGTCGGCTGTCGGAGAAGGGATTCTCTCTGCGTGTCCGCTCTACCGGCGCGTCCCACGTTCAGACTGTGAAGGCATCCGGGCCGGCGAAATCACTGTTTGTTCGTTCAGAATGGGAGATGTCCATTGAAGGCAATGAACCCGTCCTCGACCATACGAGCCCTCTCATAAGCGAGTTCGGACCGGAACTTGAGGTGGAAGCCGCTTTCACCGTATTCATTGAGCGTCGCGTCTGGAACATCGAGTTGAACGGCTCTCGGCTGGAGGTGGTCGTCGATCGGGGAGACGTAGTGTCTGGCAACAGGCGCTCGCCTGTTCAGGAAATCGAGGTTGAACTGAAGGACGGCGATCCGAAGGACCTATTCATCTTCATTCGCAAGATCGACGCGATCGCGTCGTTCCGATTCGGCATTCAGTCCAAGTCAGAACGGGGCCTCGCGCTTCTGGACAGGCAGCAATTCATGTTCAAGGCAGAGCGCCTCGATCTCGAACGAAACATCAAGGCGTCTAGCGCCTTTCGAGAGATCGCCGCGTCCTGCTTTCGGCAGTTCCGTCTCAACGAAGAAATCCTTCTCCAGCGACGAAATTCGGAAGCCCTTCATCAGGCGCGAGTAGCTCTGCGGCGTCTCCGCTCTGCGTTCTCTCTGTTCAGGCCGCTCCTGATGGGCGACGAGCCGAAAAGGATCCAAGAGGAGCTTCGCTGGCTCGCTGGCGTCCTCGGCGAAGCACGTAATCTCGACGTCCTGATGAAAGCGAAGGACTCCGATCTTCGGGCCAAGCTCAAGGATGCCCGCAACAAGGCATACGGCGACGCTGTCGAGGCTCTGGGGTCGGCGCGAGCGCGCGCGCTCATTATCGATTTCAACGAGTGGCTTCAATGTGACCTCGATCGCACTGGCGGCAGCGCAACTTCCGAGGACACATCGGCCTCGGAGTTTGCCGCGAGGGCCATCGAGAAGATGCGTAAGAAGCTGAAAAAGCATGGCAGTGCGTTGGCTGAGACCGACGACGAGCATCGTCACCAGGTTCGCAAGGACGCTAAAAAGCTTCGCTACGCGGCCGAGTTCTTCGGATCGCTGTTCGACGACAAGCGCGGCACGCGCCGGCACCGGAAATTCATCGCAGCGATGGAGGAGCTGCAGGACTATCTTGGAGCACTGAACGATCTGGCAACCGGACCGAAGGTGCTCGCGCAGCATGGACTGGCCAACCACCCTGCTCGAGATTCTGTCGTTTCTCACGATGACAAGAATGCGTTGATCCGCATGGCGCAGTCCTCAGTAGATGAGGTCATCGACACGAAGCGCTTCTGGCGCTGACATGAGGACGCCATGAACCTCAAGCGAAGGAACCTCAGCCTATCCGGCACGGTCGAGAACGTCGATGAACATGAGCAGACACGATGAATGACATTGACGTCTATCCGAAGCCGATCCAGCAATATGGTGCATTGTGTTTCCGAAACACACCCAAGGGGCCAAAGGTGCTTCTTATCACGACGCGGGAGACGAGACGTTGGATGATCCCGAAGGGCTGGCCGATATCAGGTCTTAAGCCGCGCAAGGTGGCGGAACGTGAAGCCTGGGAGGAAGCTGGCGTGATCGGAAGGGCGAAGAAGAAGCCCTTCGGCGAGTTCTTCTATGACAAACTTATGCAGGACGGAAGTGGAGCGCGACCAGTCGTTGCCGTCTTCCTACTGGAGGTCCGCCGTAACCGAAAGCGCTTTCCAGAGATGGCCGAGCGAGACTCCGTGTGGTTGACGCCAATGGAGGCCGCCCGCCGCGTAGACGAACCGGAGCTTGAGCGCCTACTGCTCAAGTTTGGACGGATGTTCAAGCGTGCGGGACGACTCCTCTAGCTCGATCGGTCGCGGACATATTATCGATGTGGGGAATTCCCGTTCCGCCTTTCGTCAGCGACGAGTTCCTCTTGGAATGTGAACTCGCCTCTACTTCTCCAGGTTAGCTTCGACCTTCTTGCGGCTGTTGCCGACTTTTTTGACAGTCTCCCTGACCTTCGACTTCGAGACCCGTTCCTTTTCCGCCTCATACTGGACCTCGTGATCCTGTCCTCCCGCCACACGGGCTCGATCTTGCGCGCGGCCTCGGCTGGTGTTTGCCGTTGGGAAGTGCCTCCTGTTGAGTTTTCTTCCTAAACGACTGATGAATCAGGAAGTTCCGGCAACGGCTAACACTGCCGACCAGGCTTTATCGAAATGGTGATCCGCGACCGGAATCAGTTTCCTAAGCAACAGGCGTAAGCCATTGAAAAATGATTCGTTTCAAGTCGGAACGAATCAGCTCGTCGAGTCTTGAGTCGCGACTCAGTGATTCGGGAGTGAAGGGTCATGGCGGGTGGTCATCGTGCTCAGTGGAAGGGCTTCCTCAAATTTAGCGAGGTGTCGTGCGGCGTCGCGCTCTACACCGCCGCTAGCACCTCGGAACGCATCACGTTCCACACGATCAACAGGTTGACTGGCAATCGGGTCAATCGCGTCTTCATCGACAGCGAGACCGAAGATCCTGTTCCGAAAGAAGCTCAGACGAAGGGCTTCGAGATCGAGAACGGCCGGTACATCATCATCGACCCTGAAGAAGTGGCCGCAGCGATCCCCGAGAGCAACAAGACGCTCGAGATCGAGGCATTCATTCCTTGCGCCGATGTCGACGACGTCTACTTCGACAAGCCCTACTATCTGACGCCCGACAAGATGGGCGGCGACGCCTTCGCCGCGTTGCGGGACGGAATGAAGAAGTCGAAGGTCGTGGCCATCGCCCGCACGGTCCTCTTCCGACGGATGCGCACGGTCCTGATCAGACCGCACGGCAAGGGTCTGATCGCAACGACGCTGAACTACGACTACGAGGTCCGCTCGTCTGCGAAGGCTTTCGAAGAAATGCCGAAGATGAAAATCGTGGGCGAGATGCTTGATCTCGCAAAGCACATCATCTCGACGAAGAAGGGCGAGTTCGATCCTGCGACCTTCGATGACCGCTATGAAGCCGCCGTGGCGGAACTGGTGAAGGCGAAGATCGAAGGTAAGGCGCTTCCGAAGCGCAAGGAAGTCAAGGTCTCGAAACCGAACGACCTTCTTGCCGCGCTTCGAGAGAGTGCCAGGATGGTGAAGGCCGCGGAGAGCAAGCCGAAGCGGACGGCCGCCAATGCCAACGCCGGTTCCAGCCGCGACAAGGCCCGTCGCGCCTCGGGCAAATCCGCGGCGGCGCCGGCCGTGCAGCGTAAAGCGAGCTGAGGAGACCAGCCATGCCGCGCCCCTACTGGAAAGGCTATCTCAAGCTGTCGCTGGTTACATGTCCCGTGGCAATGAGTCCGGCGACAAGCGACAGCGAAAAGGTTCGCTTCCACACGCTCAACAGGGAAACAGGAAATCGTGTCGTCTCACAGTACGTCGACTCGGTGACGGGCAAGCCGGTGAAGGACGAAAACGAAGCCAAGGGCTACGCCCGCGGCGAGAACGACTACGTCATTCTGACGGACGACGACCTCGACTCCGTGGCTCTTGATACGGTGAAGACCATCGACATCGACAAGTTCGTGCCGGCCGAGAGCATCGAATGGGTCTATCTCGAGAAGCCCCATTACCTTATGCCCGACGACCCGGTCGGACATGAAGCGTTTGCCGTCATTCGAGATGCGATGGCATCGGACAAAGTCGTCGGCGTCTCGAAGCTCGTAATCGGTCGTCGGGAGCGCGCGGTCGTTCTCGAACCTCGCGGCGAAGGCATCGTTCTCTGGACGCTGCGGTTCGGCGACGAAGTGCGTCCCGAGGAATCCTACTTCGAAGGAATCGATGAAGAGGCTGACCCCGAACTGATTCCGCTAGTCCAGCAGTTAATCAAGCAGAAGACCTCCCGGTGGTCCTCGGACATGGTCAGCGACCCGATCCAAGAAAGCCTGCTGAAGATCATTGCGGAGAAGAAGAGGGCTCTCAAGCCCGCCAAGAAGGCCGCGAAGGGCAAGCCGGACGCCACTCAGGGCTCGAATGTCGTGAACATCATGGACGCGTTGAAAAAGTCCGTGGCCGCAGAGCTGAAATCGAGCAAGGCCCGGTGACATCATGCACGACGTGAGCACGATACCAATCATGGAAATTGCCGTGTCTTTGCCGGATCGAGAACACTTCGCAACGGCATCCACGATATCGGGCCTGATGGGCATCTTGATGTCGGAGAGATGGCCCAGGCATCTAAATGGTCCGACATGGCAGCACGCGCTTGCCTCATGTATGCGGTCGCTTCAAGGCGAATTGCAGCCCAAGAGGGCGAGACAAGTTTTCGTGTCTGCAGCTCGAGCCGCCCATTTGAAGGTATTGCCCGACGACGAACAGCGGCTTCGGAGCCGTGCCGCGTCTCCGCGCCGGAAAATCGTCGTGCGAAGACGTGAATTGGAAGCCGGATCGGTCGACGGGTGATTATTCTCCACCAGATGACGACCTGGACGAGCTGAGGCATTCTCATTTCTGGGGTTTCTGCTATCGTCCACAGGTCACGGGAGTAGGCGTCATGGTTGCAGTGAGTTTGGTTCCGCATGCATTTTACTGGGCGAAGTCCTCGAAGTATTTCGACGGACAACCAACGATCGTTCGGGTCTCTACGGTCTTCGGGGAGGATCCTGACTATTGGACGCTGGCGCTCCTGGGAACCGATCAGCACGCCATGCCCGCGGACTTCGAGATCATCGCTCCGGCGGAGCTCCCAGAGGAATACCCAGTCCGGCAAGCCGCCGAGTGAGACCGTTTATCGGGCAAGCGAACGAAGGCTCTCGACGGGGCACCCTTTTTATCGGGCGTTCACATCGCCAAACTGCCCGATGGAGAAATTTGGTGCCATAACCCATCGGAACTTGCGGGAGCTTCGACGACGGGGCCGCCCTGCTCCCTCCAAGCGATTTCGACCTCACCATCGCTCCGAACGCCAGACACGTCCAACGTCCCTGTTCCCACCGAGAGAGCGCCGATCGCGGTACCCGTCGCGCTCTTGCGTGATCTGCTCAGGGAATAGGGATCGAGCGTATCGTCCAACCGGATCCATCCCCGCTCGCTGTAGGAACGTCGACTTTCGACCGGGTCGACCCAGTTTGAACCCTGATGACGCGGCCAGCGTTGTTAGAGACGATACTGATGTCGCTTGATGGTACGCCTGCCTGCCCGGCCAACGGGCAAATAAAAAAGGCCGGGGCGAAATCGCACCGACCTTTCCAACATCGCTCTTCACACCAGTGCCAGTACATCCGTGGTCAAAAGCAGATAAGCGACTTCGGCAGTCGCGAACACTCGCGTGGAGCACTCACCAGCAACGCCGATGACCGTTAAATAGCGTCGGATTGTGTTTAATTCAAGTCGCCCCGCAAGAAGCTCCGCGAATCAGACGGACCGCCATCTCGCCTGCACAACGGCCGATGGCCTGTCGGGAACTTATTGCGACCACCAAACCGGCAACAAGGTCACCGCGAACATTACCACTACGAGCGCCAGGTAAACAGTCCATCCAATCGCCCGGCGAAACGGTTTAGGCAGGCGGGTAATACGGACTAGCAGGCGATTTGCGAAGCCTGCCTCTGGGGGAACGTCTCCCTGCCCACGATTATTACGTCCGCTAGTCATTCGAGAGCTTTCAGTCAAACAAGTAAACGCTCGGGCGAAGTGGCCGCCCAGCGCACAGTAGTGTTGGCTGCTTGGGGTAAGCAACAATCGTCGAGCGACCGCATAAATAACCACCAAAGGCATTCAAAAGTTCCAACTATATAACGCTCAGACGGAAGTGTATCCAAAGTTGTTTTTTCAGTTTATTTGAATAAAGGTAGAGAATTAAAGACGAGCGCAAACAGCCTCGTGGTCAAATCGAGCACAGAACGATCGCGCGAAAGGTTCCACGATCGCGCAGTCCGGGCCCGGCTACCGACGAAGACGTCGAAAAGCTTCTTCAGAAGCTTCAGTATCTTACGCGAGCAAAGGTGAAGACGGAAATCGACGAATACTTCGCGAAGCCTCACGGCAAATTGGAGCGAGGGCCGATGCTAGGCTCGTTTACCTCACTGTCCATCTTCGCGTTTGATCTCGATAAACGGGGACAATCCCTTCAGGCTTGGGAGACCGGTCGACGCAGACGAGGAAGCGGCCGACCGGGTCGCCCGGTAACAAACCTGATTGGATTCGATCGGCTCCTTTCCCTACCCGAATTGATTATCCGCATCCTGGACGGTTGCGAGACCGCTCGCCAGTTCATACGTTCTGTGATCCAACCTCACAGGAGCAGAAGATGCAGATCGACCTCACAGGCAAGACCGCGCTAGTCACGGGATCGACCGAAGGCATTGGATACGCGATCGTCCGCCAGCTCGCGAGGGCGGGCGCAGACGTGGTGGTCAACGGACGGTCCGAAGAAAAGACCGCAAATGCCGCCGAACGCCTGAAGGGCGAAGGTGCCAGGGGAAGCGTGACCGCTGTCGCAGCCGATCTCGCAACCGCTAAAGGATGCGACGCACTCTTCGCCAAAGTTCCTCATGTGGACATCCTCATCAACAATGCGGGCATCTTTCAGCCGCTCGATTTCTTCGACGCGGACGACGAGGTATGGGACCGTCACTGGCAGGTGAACGTCATGTCCGCCGTCAGGCTTTCACGTGCATATCTACCCGGCATGCAGAAGATCGACTGGGGCCGCGTCATCTTCATCGCGTCGGAATCCGGCTTCAACATTCCGGTCGAGATGATCCACTACGGCGTCAGCAAGACGGCAGACATAGCCGTTGCCCGCGGCCTTGCCAAGCGCATGGCTGGCACGGGCGTCACGGTGAACTCCGTCCTCCCCGGCCCCACACTTTCCGAAGGCGTCGAGGCGATGCTCGCCGATGAGCGGGCGAAGACCGGGAAACCGATCGAGGAGGTCGCGGCGGACTTCGTCAAGCAGCACCGCGGCAGTTCGATCATCCAACGAGCTGCAAGCGTGGAAGAAGTCGCCAACCTCGTCACCTACCTGGCCTCCCCTTTGGCGTCCGCAACGACGGGCGCTTCGATGCGTGTGGACGGAGGGCTGATCGACACGCTCTGACTCCACCGACCTACCGCTGCAGGCGGTATGGCATGCCTACCAGCGCACCTACGACCGCCATGGCAACGACCCGATCGTGGGTGGTCGCCCAGACCAGTGACGCGACCAGCCCATTCGCCCTCGATCGTCGCGCGGCCTTCGAGTTCGAGGCCGAGCTCGCGAAAGAAGTCTATCGCCACCCCCAATGTCTTCGACGACGATCCCGATGTTGGCTTAGCCTGGTGATACTACTCGTTGACGTGGAACACTGCTGATCCCATCTAGGGTTCATGCCGAAACACGAAAAGAACGATGTCGAGCTGGTCAGGACGTGGGTGCTGCCGCCATCAGCGACCCTGGGATCTTCGGTCCGCGTCAAGGGAATTCTCCTCGAGCTGCGGGCGCGGTTGCCGATCGCTTCGAAAAAGTCGCTGGATATCGAGCAAGGAGAACTCACGCTGGCGATGCCTGCAAGTGCCAAGGCAGAATTCCATGGCGCGGCCTCGGTTGTCGCCGCTGCGCTGGAAGACATCGAAAGCATGCCTGTAATCCCGCGCGAGATCCAGGATATCCTGTCGATCAAGACGAGCGAGCGTCATCGCTGGCTCAAGGACGGCCGTCTGCCGAGCGCTGGCACGCGCACCGTGAAACTGCGCGGTCGAGCACGAAAGATCACCTTCCACGTGTTCGACCCGCGCGTCGTGGAAGACCTTCTCAATCGGGGCGTCGTCGATGAATGGCGGGAGGAGGATTTGGCGGCGACCGCGGAGAACCGACGCAGGGCAGCATACAAGGCGAAGCTGACGCGATCTCTGAAGAATGCTGGCAAGTCTTCTAAGACGATCGAACGACATCCGGACGATGCCGCGACGAAGCTGCGCGGCTGGGAAGAATTCAACGTCGACGGCCTTCTTCGGTGAACCCACCCCATATTCGCTGTCCTGGCTCCCAGGAGCACAAGCCTGTTTCACATTCAGGTTCCTGGAAATTCCTCGCCCTGACCTTCAACGTATCGATGTGCGGGTCCCTGGTGAAGATGACTCGTAGCTGAGGAATCGGCTTTGGTCCGCAGCGTGACCCCGGATTTTCAGGAGGAATTCTGCCATGGCTTCCCCGGCGATGCACATGAAGGTATGGAAACGTCTCGGTGAAATTTGAGGAGGATTGCATGGACCGCGGACAGGTGATCGCAGTCGCGACGGATGATAAACATCGGTTTTCGAAGAGGCAGATGAATGAGATTCACATCCTCGCAGGTCTGGGCGTCGAGGGCGACGCGCACCTGGGCGTGACCGTCAAGCACCGCTCCCGGGTCCGGGCCGATCCCAGTCAGCCAAACCTGCGACAGGTTCATCTGATCCAGGCGGAGCTTTTGGACGAGCTCGCCGATCAAGGTTTCAAGGTTGGTCCGGCCGACCTGGGCGAAAACATTACCACCCGCGGCGTCGACCTTCTGGCGCTCCCGCGCGGAACGGTTCTGAAGCTCGGTGCGAACGTCGAGCTTCAGGTCACGGGGCTGCGCAATCCCTGCTCGCAGATCGACAACTTCCAGCCGGGACTTCTCAAAGCCGTCCTCGGCAGAGGACCGAACGGCGAACTCATTCGGAAGACCGGCGTCATGACGATCGTGCTCAAGGGCGGAGTCGTCGTTCCCGGCGACGCTATTGCCATCGAGTTTCCCGTCCCACCATTGCTTCCGCTCGAAGTCGTGTAGGGCGCCCGTATTGTTTATGAAGCACCCTCGCATCGACGTTCGAACGCCAGACGCCAGTTATTGCACATGATCCATTTTACCGGCGATACTCATTTCGGCGACCCGCGTGTCCTTCGCCTCGACAGACGTCCATTCTCCGACGTGGTCGAACACGATGACGCCCTGATCCGCACTTGGAACGAAACGGTCGGGCCTGACGACGAGGTTTGGCACCTGGGAGACTTCATGTCGGCAAGAGCGGGCGATTGTACCGAGCTGCTTGCCAGGTTGAACGGTCGAAAGCACCTGATCATCGGCAACAATGACCCGGCGACGACCACGAATTCGCCGGGCTGGGAAAGCGTGCAGCATTACGCGGAACTCCGCCACGAGGAACGCCATCTTATCCTGTGCCATTACGCTTTTCGAACCTGGAACCAGATGGGCAAGAAGTCGATCAATCTGCATGGCCACTCGCATGGCAGATTGAAGCCTCTTCCCCGCCAGTACGACGTCGGCGTCGATGGGCAGGGACTTCGCCCCGTCACGCTGGCGCTCCTTTTGACAAGGAAGCGTTTCGTCATGAGTGGAGGAGGCATTTTGGACGAATAGGGAAGGCGAGCAGCGAGGGCAAGCCGTTTCTCAGGCGCCAACGGCCGCTACCTGGTGGTGCGGTGTTGGAGCCGTTATGCTTTTGAGTGGACTCGAACTCTAGGCACCCCTTCCCATTCGTTCGGCCAAGCACAAAGCACTTATCATCGGGCTCACGATGATGCCCCCGCGCAGGATGTGCCTAGGATAGCCGCCACCGCGACCCTCGCCTTCGTGGTCCTTTTCGCATCCTCGATCTGGTTGTCGACTGGCAGAATTGTTCCGGGAAGTGAAAAACAAATGCCGTTGCTGGCCCGGCGATGCGGATCCGTAACCCTGCTGGTGTTCTCGGCCGTGCTGACCCTCAGCGCATTTTTACGACACCAAGAATACCGCAACCGTCCTCTTTGAAGTCTCACCCTGGATTGACGAGCCGATCGGCAGTTGCCTGCAGATCGGCTCGACCCCGAACACTCCAGTGTTCGTCGATGAACGATCATCGCTTCAATGGGCGGTCGAGGCCCGCCTTCGTGAAATGAGCATACGTCTCGGGCTAGATCTCGTGGGCCTGACGAGGCTCGCGGTTCCCTGCTCAAGAGCCTTCATCTTTCTGCAACATTACACAGCAGGCCTGCTCGTTTAACGCAATTGCCCGCCCGAAGACGATCAGGCGGCTTCGGCGGAGAATCGGTCAAATAGCGGCTTGAGGCGGGGATGACGCGCTGCCTGGGGCGGGTGGATCTCAACCGTTCGACCGGATTTCGTCTCGCGCCGGAGCCATTCGCTGATGGTCTCCGCGCTCGTATGATCAATGTAATGCAGGTGACTGCCGATGATACTGACTTTACGACCTTCAGGCAGCCCTTCGAGCGTATTAAGTAGCGCTGGCACGTCCTTGCAGGTGACCGCTCCGCGCAGCCGAACATGTATTTCGCCGTTGACTTCGGAATGCCGGATCGCCTGCTTTCGGCGCAGATAGGGAAGAACTTCGAGGATCGACAGCGCAAGTCCGAGCGCTACACCAACCAGCAAGTCCTGCAGGACGACCATCGCCACTGTGACGGCCCAGATTCCAACCGGCATGAGACCATGGTGTTCGAACAGGTGGCGCACATGATGAAGGCTGATCAGCCGCCAGCCGGTGACAATCAGGACAGCGGCGAGCGCCGTCAACGGTATCATTTCCAGAAGATCCGGCAAAAGCGCCACCAGGCCGAGGATCCATAGGCCATGCAATACTGCCGAGATTCGCGTGCGTGCCCCCGCCTGAATATTGGCCGATGACCGGACAATGACACCCGTGATAGGTAATGCACCGAGCAGGCCGCACAGTCCGTTACCGACGCCCTGGGCAAACAGCTCCTTATTGAAGCGCGTGCGTCCGCCGTCATGCATCCGATCGACTGCCGCTGCCGAAAGAAGTGTTTCAGCGCTCGCAATGACGGCAATCATCAGGGTCGCCAAGATGACGCCGGGCTGCACCAAGTTGGCAAAACTCTCAGCGGTCGGCAGCGATATACTCTCCAGGAGTGAGGAAGGCACAGCTACGTGGGCAATTGGGAGGTCGAGCGCGGTGCTCAGAACCGTGGCGGCTGCAACCCCGACAAGCGCCCCTGGAACGAGTGGCAGCGATTTGGGGCGGAATTTCTCCCAGCAGACCATCGCGAGGAGAGCGATGAGACCAACCAGCAGTGCGACGGCCTCGTTGGTCACGCTGGCGCCCGATAGTCTGCCGACGCTCTCGTCGAAAGCGGTGACATTCTCGATGCCTCCGGCCGCCGGCTTTGAGCCCATCAGAACATGGACCTGCCCGAGGATGATCAAAATGCCGATGCCAGCCAACATACCATGAACCACGGCTGGCGAAATTGCTCTGAACCAAGAGCCGATCCGGAGGAAACCCGCTATGATCTGCAGGAGACCGACGACGAGCAGGACCGGCCCCAGCAGGGCAATTCCATACTGGTCGACGAAGCCGAAGACGATGACGGCAAGACCAGCGGCAGGGCCTGAGACCTGAAGAGGCGAGCCCGCCAGAAGCCCGACAACGAGGCCACCTATGATACCGGAGACAAGTCCCATGGCCACGGGTACCCCGGAGGCGACGGCGATGCCCAGGCAGAGCGGAATGGCGACAAGAAAAACTACCAGAGACGAAGCCAGGTCGCGCGAAAATGCAGAGCTGTTTTTCATGATGTCACTATTCCCCGGCAAGCGTTGCAGAAACCCGCGGCATGACATGCGGGTGATTTCGCCCTGTGAAGGCGACTGGCAGCGCCTCACCCTCCTGCACCTCGGTAAAACTTGCTAAAGCCCCGTCATAGACTTGGACCTCGCCCGTCTCGATGTCGAAGAACCAGCCATGCAGGGTGATCTCGTTGGTCGCGAGCTTTGCAGCCACGGACGGATGCGTCTTTAAGTGGTCGAGCTGAACGACGACGTTTTCCATGCCCACCGCACGCACACGTTCGGCTTCGGAAAGGTCGTCGGGATAGGCTTGGCAAACAATCGAAAAGGCGGCGTGACTGTGCCGCAGCCAGGCTGCGACATTCGGCATCGGCTCCAGCATTTCCGGCCGGCACAGCCCTTTCATCGCCCCGCAATCGGAGTGACCGCAAACGACGATGTCGCTGACACCTAACGCGAGGATAGCGTATTCGATAGCCGACGAGACGCCACCATTGAGGGTCGAAAAGGGCGGAACAATATTGCCTGCATTGCGGCAAACGAAGAGATCGCCGGGACCGGACTGCGTTATCGTTTCCGGCATTACGCGGCTGTCAGCACAAGATATCATCAAGGCATGTGGTTGCTGGCCTTCGCGAGCCAGCTTGCGGTAAAGCGCCGAGTGACCTGGAAACACGGCGCCGCGAAAATTGGAGATACCTTTCAGGAGATCACCCATATTCGGATCCTCTTTCTAGCCGGACGTCGGGTTGGGAGGTTGTCGCTCATCCGGCGGGTTGCAGAAGCGATCTTTTCGCAAGCGCAGATAAAGGGAAAGGAACTCCGAAAAAAAGAGCTCTACATCATATTGCAGCGCAACATTTTTTGAACGAGATGTGATCTGGCTAATTCCAACTCACGTCGCAGGCTATTTGCAAGACGATCAGCCCTAAGCAATTCAGATTCAAAGCTGCCGCACACGCAGTTCGTCCGGCCGCGACAACCGCATGTTTGTGGAAGCAGTGCTTTGGCGCGTACCGGCTCGCCCTGTCGCGACCCGCCGGAATGGTTCGAGCGATCCTGAAGTTGATGCCACTGACCGCCTTCACAACGCTTGAGAAGTTTGCAACGACTTTATCTTTGTCGCGGCGGTATAAGGGTCATTTACGGAACTGCCCTTCAACTCTACAGCACGGTCACTGGCACCGACAGCAACACTCTTGTTGTGTCGATACCCATTGATGATCGCCGGGGTATTCAGGATGCATTAATCGACTGAAGGGACCGCTGCGGCGGTAGATGCCATGTCGATGAAGCATTGCACGCTGGGGATTGGAAACCGGCCTGCCCGGATTTCGGTATGGGGCGGCAACAATGATCATTCTATGGCCCAAGAATTCTTTTCATGGTGGCTCGCTGCATCGAACGTGGCGTCAAGCGATTTGAAAAGGCAACGACGTTATTCATGAACCCGGCGATCACGGACGCTTTCCCCTGAGAGAGTGCTCGAAGGCCGCTTTCGGCGACTGGACGGGGCTTCATTGTCAAAAGGCGCAGTATGGGTGAGACCGGAGCCCCGGCAGCTGTATCGAAACCCGTTTCGGTGTGCCCTGGGCAAAGGCTGGTGACGACCACGCCTTGCCGACGGAGCTCTTCATGCAGGGCTTCTCCAAACGCCAGTACATAAGACTTCGTCGCAGCGTAAGCAGCAAAGCTGGGAACCGGCTGAAGCGCAAGGAGACTTGCGACGAGAAGGATCTGGCCCGATCCCCGGGCGGCCATGTCACGTCCGAAAGCATAGCTCAGCTCGGTGAGCGCCGTGATGTTGAGCTGGATCATATCGGTGGTGCGCTCGATCGGTGTTTCGAGAAAATCGCCGTGCAACCCGTATCCGGCATTGTTCACCAGGATGTCGATCTGTAGCGACTTCTCATCCAGGCTGCTTTTCAAACGGGCAGCAGCGCCTGGAGCGGCAAGATCGATTGGCTCGACAACGATATCGACATCATGCTTCCGCCGAAGTTCGGCAGCGAGCTTCTCCATTGGCTCCCTGCGCCGGGCCGCGAGTACGAGATTGACTTTTTGCGCCGCGAGCAGTTCAGCAAATTCGAGGCCAAGGCCACTTGACGCACCGGTGATCAGGGCACGTTTTCCGGGAGCGTCATCAATTTTTTCCACGACGGAGATTTGCTTTCCCGTGTCAGCACTGTGTTGCATTCGTTTTCCTGTCAATTAACTGGACCTGACCCCCGATGTTTGTTTCCCTCGGGGTTGATGGCGAATGGAGATATTCGAGCGCTTCACGCATCGATTGCTTTCAGAATAAAGTGGATCTGATCACGCAGACCTTCTTCGGTATCTACGCCGTCTCGGACCCCCTGCTCTATGAGAACAGGGTGGTAGAAGGGCATGAGGGCGTTCATCAGAGATCGGGCGGCCTTCGCCGCATCAACACGAAACGCGCCTGTGTCGATCCCATCATTTACAATCGCCTCGATGATCGCCACGAGATGCTTATTATGCGCACCGATGATCGCCCAGTTCTGTGCCGTTGCGGCGACAACCAGATCATGAACCGGCTTCTCGTGCAGGAAGGTGTTTTTCCGTTCCCTGTGAAGCTGATTGAAAAGTTCTACCAGCTTCTCGTAAGCCGGCCCCTCCATCTGTGCAATCGAAGCTGCAGACCGCATTGTTTGTCCGATGATGCGACCACAAATCGCCGTGTTGATCGCCGCCCTTGAAGGAAAAAAGCGATATATATTGGCGCTACTCATCCCGAGGTGGGATGCTATGTCGGCTACCGATGTCTTTTTGTACCCGATGCGCCGAAAGTGTTCTTCCGCAACATCGAGGATTCGCTCCCGCCAGAGATCGGTGTGAGTTTCTGTACGGGTGCGGAGGGCTCGTCGGGTTGGACACAAGATTCCTACTCCGCAGCCAGTGCTATCGGCGGTTCGAGACGCTCAATGGCTTCCTCGTGGCTCTCTTCTTTTGCAGGCTTGATACGGAACCACACCGCGTAAAGGGCTGGAAGGAAGAGCAGTATCATCACGGTGCCCGCGGCCGTTCCGCCAATCAGCGTATAGGCCATCGACCCCCAAAACACCGAATGGGTCAAAGGGATGAAGGCCAGGACGGCTGCGAGCGCGGTCAAGATGACAGGACGAGTCCGCTGGACGGTTGCTTCAATGACAGCGTGATAGTCGTCGAGACCTGCAGCCTGGTTTTCCTTGATCTGCTCCGTCAGGATCAGCGTGTTGCGCATGAGGATGCCGGCCAGTCCTATCAAACCGAGAATGGCGTTGAATCCAAAGGGTTGATTGAACAGAAGCAGCGCTGGGACCACGCCTGCAAGTCCAAGAGGCGCGGTCAACATGACCATCGTCATCGTCGAAAGGCTGCGTACCTGGAGGATGATGACAATCAACATGGCCGCGATCATCAACGGGAAGACTTGAACAAGTGCGACATTGGCCTTGAGCGATTCTTCGATGTTGCCGCCCATCTCAATGCGATATCCCACTGGAAGCGATGCGATAAGCGGCTGAAGGGCCTTCATCACCTGCTGGGAGACCTCCGGCGGCTGCGTCGCCTCGTTGATATCGGACCTGATCGTAATGACCGGTGTCCGATCGCGCCGTTTCAGGATCGGTTCCTCGAACCGGATTTCGGAATGCCCGATCTGATCGAGGGGAACCTGGCGACCATTCCGGCTCATCAGCGAAAAGTCGGCAAGGCGTGATGGATCGAGGCGGTTCTCGCCAGCACTGCGTGCGACGACGGGTACGTTGCGGATATTGTCGCGCACCTGCGTGACAGGGATGCCGCTCAGCAGCAACTGCATCTGCTGGGCTGCCTCGGACGGTGAAAGACCGATCAGATTGAGCCGCTCCTGATCGGGGACAAAGCGCAACACAGGCGTGCGATTGCCCCAATCGCGATTGGCCTGACGGACATCGGGCACAGTTTTCATAATTGCCAGAGCTTGCTCGGAAATCTTATAGAGTTCCTCCTGATCCGGTCCCATGATCCGAAACTCGACCGGGAACGGCGTATAGGGACCGAATACGAGCTGCGTGACGCGTACGGATGCCTCTGGAACAAGGCCGTCAGAGATTGCGGCGCGAAGGCGATGCTTTAGCTCTTCTCGTGCATGCGCATCGGGCGTCAGCACGACAACCTTGGCGAAGGCGGGGTCGGGCAACTCGGGCGCCATGGCAAAGAAGAAGCGGGGAGCGCCCTGCCCTACATAGCTGGTGACGATTTTTGTTTCCGGCTGGGCCTGCAGCCAGTCTTCGACCTTCTCCACCGCGGCCGTCGTGGTTTGAATGCTCGTACCTTCAGGCATGCGAACTTCGACGAGAACCTCAGGCCGGTCTGATGTCGGGAAAAACTGTTGTTTTACCCCTCCCATCCCGGCGACCGAGACAGCCATCGTCACGCCGACCACGGCGCAGGTCATGAACTTATGGCGAACCGCAAACGCGATGAATGAGCGCAAGCGGCGATAGTTCGGCGTATCGTAGATGGCGTGGTGTCCACCTTCCACCGGTTTGATGTCAGGCAGCATCTTCACGCCGAGGTAGGGCGTAAAAGTCACCGCGACGATCCAGGAAACGATCAGGGCAAATCCCACGACCCAGAAGATGTTGCCGGCATATTCACCTGCAGTCGACTTGGCGAAACCAACGGGCATCAGTCCGATGATTGTGACGAGTGTGCCGGACAGCATCGGTGCCGCCGTGTGGCTCCAGGCATAAGCGGCCGCCTTAATGCGATCCATGCCCTCCTCCATCTTCACCACCATAACCTCAATGGCGATGATGGCGTCATCCACGAGAAGGCCCAGCGCAAGAATGAGCGCGCCGAGTGTGATGCGGTCGAAGAACCGACCGGTTTCCAGCATGATGAGGAAGACGACGGCGAGCGTCAGCGGCACGGCGAGCGCCACGACAATGCCAACGCGCCAGCCGAGTGCGACAAGGCTCACGAACAGCACGACGCCAAGCGCCATGGCGAACTTCAGCATGAATTCACCGACCGCCTCGTCGATATTGACGGCCTGATCGCTAACTTTTGTAAGGGTCATGCCCAACGGCAGTGTCTGCGCGATCGCGGCGGACCGGGCTTCAAGCGCCTTGCCGAGCTCAAGGCCATTCCAGCCCTGCTGCATTACGGCGCCCAACATCAAAACCGGTTCGCCATTGTGACGGATGACGTAAGTGGCCGGATCCTCATAGCCACGCCGTACATCCGCCAGATCGGAGAGTTTCACCGTTCGTCCACCTGCTACGATCGGCGTGTCGGCAATTGCCTGTACGCTATTATAGGCTCCGTCGAAACGGATGAAGACCTGTGGCCCGCGCGTGTCGATCGAGCCTGCGGGCGTCACCGTGTTCTGTCTCTGCAAGCCTGCGGCAACATCCTGCGCCGATATTCCAAGTGTCGCGAGCTTGGCATAGGAAAATTCGACGAATATCTCTTCGGGGCGCTCCCCGAGGATGTTGATTTTCTTGACGCCCGGAACATGCAGCAGATCCTGGCGGATGACCTCCGCCTGCCGAACGAGGTCCCGCATCGGCATCCCCTTCGCCTTCAATGCGTAAAGGCCGAAGCTCACGTCGGAATATTCATCATTGACAAAGGGGCCCATGACGCCGGGCGGAAGATTTCGAGCCTCGTCGCCGAGCTTCTTGCGCGCTTGGTAGAACTCCTCTTCAACTGCGGACGCCGGAGTATTATCCTTGAGTGTGACTGTAAGGAATGCGTAGCCAGGCCGCGTCGTTGTTTCGACGCGGTCATACCAGGTGAGTTCCTGGATACGCTTCTCGAGTGGCTCTGCGACAAGATCCTGCATTTCACGCGCGGTGGCGCCCGGCCAAACTGAGGTTACCGTCAGGGTCTTGATGGTGAAGGAGGGATCCTCGGCGCGGCCCAATTTGACAAAGGCATAGACCCCGGCGGCGGCCAACAGGACAATAAAGAATAATGTAACGGCGCGTTCGCGAACCGCGATGGCGGAAAGATTGAAGCTCATTACTTTGTCACCTCTTGCTGCGCAGCCGTCCTGACGGTCGCGCCATTTTCCAGTAGATGCGCGCCCAGAGCGACAACCTGCTGACCAACCCCTATTCCGGTGACAAATGCCATTTCCTCGCCGATCCGCTTGATCTCGACAGGCTTGAAGTTCACGGTCGATGTGGCCCCGTTGACAACCCACACACCTGTCCGGCTGCCGTCGTCCAGGATGGCACCGACTGGTACGGCGACCTCCGATCGCCGGTTCGCGTCGAATATTTTGATCGTCACCGTCGAACCAAGCGGGGCAGAGGCAGCGGCGCCTTCGAGAACATACCGCGCCTCGTAGGTCCGGGTTTGCAGGTCGGCAGAATCGGAAATCTGTCGCAAAAGGGCTTTTCCACTTAGACCCTCGCCTCCATAGACACTGGCTTGCGCTTCGGATCCTGTCTCGGGCCGCAGGGTTTCCGGTAGCCAGACAACGGCTTCACGTGGCCCCGCCTGCGCCAGTTGAACCACCGTTTGTCCCGCTGACACCACCTGTCCCGGGTCTCCGAGCGTATCGACGACCGTTCCATCCGAGTCTGCAAGAAGAACGCTATAGGAGGCGGCGTTTTCCGCAACCTCGGCGTCCGCTTCAGCCGCGGCAAGCTGTGCCGAGGCCGTATCGAGGGCCGCTTTCGCTTGTTCATAACGCTGCGGGGTGGCGGCCAATCCATTTTTGACCAGTGCCGCATACCGTTTCTCGTCTGCTTGTGCTTGGATCAGGACAGCACGCGCTGCGGTAACCGTATTGCGCTTCGCCGTCAGAGCAAGCTGAAGATCGGTTTCATCGATGCGCATCAGAGCCTGGCCTTGCTTGACCTGCTGGCCCACATCGACCATCCGCTGAACGATCTTGCCCGGAACCCGAAAGCCCAGATTGCTCTGTACTCGCGAAGCAACCGTGCCGGTAAAAGATCGCTCTGCCGTTTCAGTCCTTGTCGCCTCTGCCACCCTGACCAGTGGCGAGGCAGTCCTTGGGTCCGCAGCCTCTGCCTCCGACTTAGGGGTTCCGAAAACCACGAAATAGGCACCGGCACCCGCCGCTGCCGCGAGGCCTACGAGAGTCAGGACATGTTTGCGTTTCATCTTAAGTTCTCTTCTTGACCAGCGATCCGGATGATTTAGATTGCGATCTAAATCTAATTGCGTTATAGATGTCAAATGAAATCTAATCGGAGATCAGTATGAGAGTGAGCCGGGCACAGGCCGAGGAGAACCGGGAAACGGTGATCAACGTCGCAAGCCGTCTGTTTCGAGAGCACGGCTTCGACGGTATTGGCCTCAAAGATCTGATGAAGGGGGCGGGCCTTACACAAGGTGGGTTCTATAAGCAGTTCTCGTCCAAGGACGATCTTGCAGCCCAGGCGTCCAGGCGCGCGCTGGAAAGCGCTACACGCAGATGGTCGACGGCGGCTGCGACAAGTTCCGATCCCCTCGAAGCAGTCATGGAGTTCTACCTCTCACCCGGACATCTTGGAGAAAAGGGTGACGGTTGCCCTCTAGTGGCGTTGGGATCGGACGCGGCGCGGCAGAGTGAAGAGGTCAGGCGTCCATTTGAGGATGGTATCCGCGCTCACTTTGAGGTGCTGGATGAGCTGATGGACGACGCCAAGAGCTCAAATCCCAGCGGCAAGGCGATGGCGATACTGTCTCTGATGGTGGGCGCCGTCACGCTGTCGCGCATCTTGCAGGATGAGAATTTGTCGCAAGGCATCCTCGACGCAGCCGCTGGCGAAGTCAGGCGCATTGCGCGCGGTGATGGCAGCGCCTGAAGACTATCGCTGGGTTCGGTGACCTGGTCCGGACGCCAAATACTGGGAAGGGTCTGGACGGTCGCATCGAGATCGACAACAACAGCGTCGACAGGACCATTCGGCCGATTGCCCTCAACCACAAGAACGCACTTTTGCCGGGCATGACGCGGGAGCGGACAACTGGGCGACCATCGCCTCGCTCAGCGAGACGAGCAACTTAAATGACGTCGATCCGCTTGCGTATTTAACCAGCACCCTCACCGCCATCGCTAAAGGCCATGAGCAAAGGCGGATCGATTGCCTTCTTCCGTGGAGATGCGGATATGATCCTCCTACGGGTTTTCTGACGCGACTTTTGACATGGTGCCACCTCAGGTTAGTGGGTTGAGGGAGCGATTCATTGCCACGACATCATCATGGGTGGGGCTCGGGCCGAGAGTTGCCATTTTGCTCGTGAGCTGTTCACGTTTCTTGGGTGCTTCACCCTTTACCGCCGCATTGAGTGCCCTGCGCATGGCGACTGCATCGTAATCGCAGCAATAGCCAGGCGTCGAGGGTTGCTGCCGCCAGGACTCTTCAAGCGTACCGCCATCAACCGGGTCGAATCCGACCTCGTTCACGATCCCCATAACAAGCTGCTTCGCTGCGTCATCATCTCCGGCGACCGCTACGGCCAGCCGACCGTCCCTCCCTTCAGGTTGACCCACTTCCGCCAGAGAATGCGCAAGGATGTTGTTGAACGCCTTGATGACGGGACGGCCGATTTGTTTGGAGACCCACACGCTTTCGGCCTCGCCTGCATCAAGGTCGGCAATCTGCGGATCGCGCAGCCCCGGATAGTAGTTGCTGGTATCAACGACCGGCACGCTCGCGGGGACGTCTTTGAAGAGGTTTTTCGGCAGCCTTTCGATAGCGGGAAGCGGGATGGACATGATGACCAAATCCGCTCCGGAGATAGCTCCGTTCGTGTCGGTCGCCGCAGCTCCGATCTCCTCCGCAAAGGGCCGCACAGCGACCGCGCCTTTGGAGTTGGCCACCCTGACCTCATGCCCCGCAGACGCGAGTTTGCGAGCTATGGTGCCGCCGATGTTGCCAATGCCAATTATGCCGATTTTCATGCTGATGCTCCTGTTGTTCTGCACCACAAGATAGTAGATACTGCAGTATCAACAAGAACTAACTGATAAGTGGGTTACCCACCAAAAGGTAAGTATGGCAGCGGATCGTGACTGGAAGTGCGGAGACCCGCAACAGCATCTCAAATGGGCGGAAGCGACTACGGACGCCCTGCGTGTGCTGGAAGGCAAGTGGAAGATCGTGATCATCTGCCAACTGTTCGGAGCGAAAGAGGCCCTTCGCTTTTCCGAACTCGAACGGCGCTGCGCAGGCGTGAACCAGAAGATGCTCATCCAGCAACTGAAGGAACTGGAAAAGGACGGAATCGTGACCCGTACCGTGTATCCTCAGGTGCCGCCGAAGGTGGAATACGAGCTGACCGAGATGGGCAAAGCCCTGGGACCCTCGATGGCCGAACTTATTGACTGGGCCTACATGCGCAGGGAGCGACTGGCGGATCAAAAAGCGACCTGACAACATTGTAGGGTTAGGATGCCGCCTCTTTCTGGCACGAATGGGAATGCCTCTTTGTCAATACATGTATAGACATCGTTCTTGAACGGTGGTTCTATCCTGCAAAAGCAAGGGGATCATCATGGCCAATAAGATGTTCGATCTGGCAGGAAGAGTGGCAGTTGTAACCGGTGCGAGCCGCGGCCTGGGCCAATGGATTGCGCTGGCGCTTGCCGAAGCGGGTGCCGATGTTTGCATTACGGCGCGCGATCAAAATTCGCTGAGCGAAACCAAAGAGAAGATTGAGGCCCTTAACAGGACCTGCATCACGAGCGCCCAGGATGTGACAGACATCTCGTCCATCGACGAGACGCTAAGCAAGTTCGAAAACATCACTGGCGCTGTCGACATCCTTGTCAACAATGCCGGCTACGAACAGACTTCTCCCTCGCTCGAGGTCGATGAACAGATCTGGGACAAGATCATCGGCACCAACCTCAAGGGCGCGTTCTTCTGGTCGCAGGCCGCAGCACGCCGGATGTCGCGCCGACCCCACGGTGGAAGCATAATCAATCTCTGCTCCCTCACGTCCTACGTCGGCATCCCGACCGCTGTGCCCTACGGCTCCTCGAAGTCGGGACTGCTGGGTATGACGCGCGCGCTTTCGGCGGAATGGGCGCCGCTAGGGATCCGCGTGAATGCGGTGGCTCCGGGCTATTTCCGAACAGCGATGACCGAAGGGTTTTATCAGGACAAGGGCTGGTCTGCGAAAATGCTCGACAAGATCCCACAGAAGCGGTTCGGTGATGGTTCCGACATCGGCGGCGCCGTCGTCTTCCTTGCAAGTGGCGCATCGGCCTACATTACTGGCCAATGCATTCCTGTCGACGGCGGCTTTCTGGCATCGATATAGAAACGGAAATTGACGCTTGACAGCACGGGAATGATCATATTGTCTATAGATGTATAGACAACTCTAGACAATAAAACGGGAACGAAGTCTTCGACTTCCTGGGAATTTGCCGGATAACCATATCCGGCATCCTCGCACGAACAGCTTGCAGGGTATTGCCCGGTTGCCACCGACTTGCGGTGCGTTTCCGCATGACCTGTAGGGACGATATATCGTCGCGCCGGCAGCGCGCGGACGACAGCGGCTGTCAGCGCCTCTGTGCGCCAATAAGGGTATGAGCAATGACCGACGTCACCTTTCATGGATATTCCAATCTTGGACCGGACGAGCAGGCCGCGCTCTTGCGACGGTCCGAAACAGACATCTCGGGCTTCATCGAGAAAGTGGCACCAATCCTTGAGGCCGTGCGCACCGAGGGTGACCGCGCCGTTGCCCGCTTCGGCCGCGACCTCGACAAGGCAAATATTACAGAAGCAACGATCAAAGCAACGGAGGCGGAATTCGACGCGGCTTTCAAGCTCGTTAGCGAGGATGTGATCGAGGCCATCACCTTCGGCATTGAGAATATTCGCCATTTTCATGAAGAGCAGAAGCCTGAAGCCATGTGGCTGAAGGAGATCAAGCCAGGCGCCTTTGCCGGCGACCGCTTCACCCCGATCAAGTCCGCCGCGCTTTACGTTCCACGCGGCAAAGGTTCGTTTCCGTCGGTCACGATGATGACCTCCGTCCCGGCCGTCGTGGCAGGTGTTCCCAATCTGGCGATCGTCACTCCGCCTGCCCCGGACGGTAGCGTGGACGCCGCAACGCTGGTGGCAGCGCGTCTGGCCGGCGTGGAAACTGTCTACAAGGTAGGAGGCGCTCAGGCAGTCGCAGCTGTTGCCTACGGGACGGAAACGATCAAGCCGGCACTGAAGATCGTTGGACCGGGAAGCCCTTGGGTGGTCGCAGCCAAGCGGAGCCTGTCAGGTATCATCGACACAGGCCTGCCTGCTGGCCCTTCGGAAGCGATCATTTTCGCGGACGACACTGTCCATGGCGGCCTTGCCGCGCTCGATCTCCTGATCGAGGCCGAGCATGGTCCCGACTCTTCCGCCTATCTCGTGACCCATAGCCGCCGCGTGGCCGAGGAGGCCCTCGCCGCGCTGCCGGAGCATTGGGCACGTATGACCGAACAGCGGGTTCAGTTTTCGAGCGCTGTCCTTTCAGGCAAATGCGGTGGGATCATCCTCACCTCCTCGATCGAGGAAAGCTACGATTTCGTCAACGCCTACGCGCCGGAGCATCTCGAAATCCTCTCGCAGGATCCCTTCGCCCATCTCGGAAAGATCACCGAGGCTGCAGAAATCCTCATGGGTCCGCATACGCCTGTCAGCATCGCCAATTTCTGCCTCGGTCCAAATGCCGTGCTGCCGACGAGCCGCTGGGCGCGCACGTTCGGCCCGCTGTCGGTGACCGATTTTGTGAAGCGCAGTTCGATCGGCTACGTGACAGCGGCGGCCTATCCCGAGTTTGCGAAGCGTGCCCACAAGCTGGCGGAATATGAAGGCTTCTCATCCCACGCGCACGCAGTCTCGGCGGTCCGCGACAACTATCTGCCAAAGCGAGGCTGACAGGATGAAGGCGGTTCGGCTTTACGACGCGTTTGATCTCAGGGTCGAGGAAGTCGACAAACCTCTGTCGCCGCCCGCGGGCTACGTGACGATCGACGTTCGCGCCGCGGGCATCTGCGGCTCGGACGTTCACAACTACCGAACCGGTCAATGGATCAGCAGGCGCCCATCCACCGCTGGACACGAGTTTTGCGGGCGGGTTTCCGCGCTTGGTGAGGGTGTCGAAGGTCTCGCGATCGGTGACCTCGTCGCAGCTGACTCCCGCTTTTACTGTGGCCAATGCGAACCATGCAGATCAGGCCGCACCAATATCTGCGAACATCTCGGTTTCGTCGGCGAGGTATGCGACGGAGGATTTGCGGAGCAGGCCCAACTACCCGCTCGTCTGGTTTTCAAACACGAGCCGTCACTTGATCCTGCAGTGGCGGCCATGGCCGAACCTTTGGCTGTCGCCCTTCATGCGATACGACGGCTTAACCCACCCCAAGGCGAGGCGATTCTCCTAGTCGGCTGCGGGACGATAGGCGGTCTCTGCGGTTTGCTGCTTTCCCATCTCCACGATGGAAAGTTGTTGTTTGCGGATTTGAATGGCAGCCGTGCCGAGATGGTGGCCGCAATTTGCGGAGGATCGGTGGTCGCACTGGATAAGTCGCAAGCAAGGACTGCACTCGGCGACGCGCGACTGCGTTACGCGGTGGATGCAACGGGAAGTACAAAAGCCATCGCGCAAGGCATCGAACTTCTGGACGGGGGCGGCGCCTTCGCTCTTGTGGGTATTAGTCATGGGAAACTGGATCTGGATCCCAATGTCCTCGTCGAGCGTGAGATTTCCCTGATTGGCTGCCATGCCTTTGAAGACGAACTCGCCGATGCCATCGCGCTGTTGCCAAAGCTTCAGCCTGCACTTCTACAATTTAGCGAGGTCCTGAACTCACTCGACGGAATTCCTGATGCGTACCACCGACTGATCGATGGTCGCTCAACCAGAATAAAGACGATCATTCGAATAGCCGATTGATTGAGCACACGCCTCGGCGTGAGACGGAGATAGAAATTGCCCGGCCTTTCAAACACCGCGCTGCCGCTCTACGAAAAGGTCAAGGACTTCGTCCTCGACAATATCGGGAATGGCAACTGGCCACAGAACGAGAAGCTTCCGTCCGAGCACGAGTTGACGTCTTCGCTCGGCGTTTCTCGCATGACGGTCCATCGCGCGCTTCGTGAACTGACCGCCGAAGGCTATCTGCGCAGGGTCCAGGGGGTCGGGACGTTCGTCTCGCCTCCCAAAGCACAGTCGACACTCATCGAGATCAGCAACATCATCAGCGAGATCAAGGCGCGTGGAAGCCAACACCGCGCGGAGGTGATCCTGCTCGAGCGGATCGAGCGGCCGGATCAAATGCTATTGGACGCGTTCGAGTTCAGAAAGCTTTGCCCCGTCGATCACTCGATGGTCGTTCACTACGAGAATGGCGTCCCTGTTCAGCTGGAGGAGCGCTACGTCAATACAGAGCTGGTAAAGAACTATCTCGATCAGGATTTTACGTCCATCGGCACCTACGATTACCTTCAGCACAGCACACCCCTAACCGAAGTCGAGCATCTCATCAGCGCCATTCCGGCGACGGAGAGACATGCACGCCTCCTGCACATTCGTGAGCGCGATAGCTGCCTGGTCCTCAACCGAAAAACGTGGACGGGGCAGGCGATCGCAACGGTCAATACCTTCACCTATGTCGGCAGCCGCTATTCGCTTGGCAGCAGATACTTACCGCCCAAAAAGTGAAAACCTTCGCGTCATTCCAGGAGTGAGAGAGCATGGGGCAGCCCAACAGTCGGACGGCAGCCATACGGGAAAAAGCCAAGAGGGGCGACGGCAGCGCCGAAGCTCTTCTTGCCGACCTGTTGCGAGATCTGTTTGGGGTCGACGCACGCGATCTGGCGATCAACCACGACCAATACAGCCTCAATTCACTGAATGGCTTCTTCGAGGCCGACGGAAAGCCCTACTTCTTCAAATTCCATCAGGAGGAAAACGAGCAGGAGATGAGCGGTGAGTACTATCGCGCCGATATTCTTGCCAAGGCCGGCCTGCCGGTAGATCAGCCGCTGATGATGTCGACCCTTCCAGGCGAACAGATCCTCGTCTACAGGCGCAGGACCGATCCGCGCTTTTCCGATGCTCTGCGTACCCTCGACGGGCTTCATGATGAGCAAATGGCACGCCAGGCCGTGGATGCGGAGCGCCGGCTCAATGAGATCGTCCTATCGGTCTACCTGAGGACGTTGCATCCTGTCACTCCAGATGCGGTCATGAAGGAGCCGGTTCATCGCCTGTTCCGCGATCGACTGGTGACAGCCCCGAAAGGGACCTACCCTGGCGGGCGGCTGGAGAGTTTTTATGTCGGCAAGACATTTGACTTTCCAGGCGTCACGCTTTCCTGGGATTCGCTCTCGAAAGCCTGCTTTGTCATCAATGGCATCGAGTATCGCGAAACTCTCGGCCAACTTTTCGACGCCGCGCATGAAAGACTGAACCCTGTCCGTCTGGCCGACAGTGGCGGGGTGACGGCACACGGCGACGCTCATAACGCCAATGTCTGGTTCGAACGGCGCGAAGGGCGCGCGAGCCTGTCCTTCTTTGACCCAGCCTTTGCTGGCGAGCACATCCCGACGCTTCTGGCGGAGGTGAAGACGACCTTCCACAATATCCTCGCCCATCCCTACTGGCTCTACGATCCGGCTCTTGCCGAACAGACATTCAAGGCCACAGCCAACTACGAGAACGGCCGTCTCTTTGCGGATTTCGATTGGAAGCTGACCCCGGTTCGCAAGGCGCTTTTGGAAACGAAGGCCGAAGCAATGTGGAAGCCATTGCTTGCCGCCCTCAAACAGCGCGATATGCTTCCTCAAGACTGGCGAAAAGTTGTCCGGCTCGGGCTTTTCCTATGCCCGACGCTTGTCATGAACCTGCGTGCAGGTGCGACAAGCCACAATCCGACATCCTCCCTGATCGGGCTTTCTGTGGCCATGATGGTCGGCTCGGATCCTGATGAGGGCGAGGACCTGATAACCCGCTTCCTCGCAACGATAGATCCGGAGGGGTAAATCGTGACGATCGTCAATATCGATGACCTCCGGCTGGCCGCTCGCAAGCGATTGCCGAAGCTCTTCTTTGACTACATCGACGGCGGCTCCTTTGCGGAGGAAACCTATCGTCGAAACAGGGACGATTTCTCGCTTTTGCAACTGCGTCAGAACGTTCTCTGCAACTATGCCGAGCCTGATCTGGCGACCGAATACCTCGGGCAACGCAATCCTCTTCCATTCATGCTGGGGCCGGTCGGCTTTCTTGGCCTTTACACGAGAAACGGAGAACAAAAGGCAGCCTGTGCCGCTCACGCTGCCGGCATCCCCTTCTGTCTTTCGACCTTCTCGATCGCGTCGCTGGCAGACCTCCGGCAGGCGACAGACGGTGTGCTACATTTTCAGCTTTACGTGCTCGACGACCGCGCGCTTTGCGAGGAGTTTCTGAGCGCTGCGGAACAGGCCGGTGTCGAGGCGCTGTACGTGACCGTCGATACGGCCATCACCGCCATCCGCGAACGTGATGTGCGCAACGGCTTCCGATCTCTTACGCGTGTCACACCTCGACTGTTCGCCAGTCTATGCCGGAAGCCCGGCTGGTTGTTCGATGTCGGTCGCGGCGGCATTCCCTCCGTTCGGGCGGTCGAGCATCGCACGGACTTCGGGAGGGGAGCGCTCGAACAGGCCGCCAATCTTTCCAGGCGCATCGACAAAAGGCTCGCATGGAAGGACATCGAGGCATTGCGCGACCGGTGGAAAGGCAAACTGATTATTAAGGGCATCCTTTCACCTGAGGATGCCAAAAAGGCGCAGGCGATCGGCGTCGACGGCATTGTGATCTCGAACCATGGCGGTCGCCAACTCGATGGCGCCATGAGCACGATTGCAGCGCTTCCCGACATCCGGGCCGCAGTCGGACCGGATTTCACGCTGATGCTCGACGGGGGCGTGCGAAGGGGAAGCGATATTGTCAAGGCACTTGGAATGGGCGCCGATGGTGTCATGTTGGGTCGGGCCTATACCTACGGTCTCGCAGCTAAAGGCCAGGCCGGCGTCGACCGTGCGATCCAGACATTACGCCGGGAGATCTCGATTACCTTGGCTTTGATGGGCGTGAGCTCCATCGCCGACTTAAAGGAACGTGGCTCGCACCTCATACTCAAACAGTAACCGCTAACGCCGGCGAAAGGAGACAAGTACGCAATGTCCGCCACCAAGAGCTTGATGGTCGGGCGTCAAACCTAAGAAGATGCAAGCTTTGTGATCCGTTAAAATCATCAAAAGAGGGGTTCCCAATGAACTACAAATCCATCAGCAAGCAGTTTTCCCGCGCAGCGATCGCGCTCGGGATCGTCGGCATTCTTGCCAGTGCGCAGGCTAACGCCCAGGATCAAATCCCGTCCAAACCGGAGCCGGGTACCTTCAAGATCGGCATCGAGCCCTGGCTCGGTTACGGTCAATGGCACGTCGCCGCCAGCAAGGACTTGTTCAAGAAAGCAGGCCTTGAGGATGTCGAGCTTGTCAACTTCAGCGAAGACAAGGACATCAACGCGGCACTTGCCAGCGGTCAGCTCGACGCTGCCAATATCGCCACGCACACGGCCATGGCCATGGTTGCCGCCGGCCTGCCGGTGAAGATCGTCTCGCTTCTTGATTTCAGCCTGAAGGCGGACGCGATCCTGGCCGGAAGCGACATCAAGAGCGTCGCTGACCTCAAGGGTAAGAACATCGCCTTCGAGGAAGGCACGACAAGCGACATCCTGCTGAACTACGCGCTTGCCAGCAACGGCATGACGATCGACGATATCGTCCGCGTGCCGATGCCGGCAGCTGATGCTGGAACGGCACTGATTGCAGGCCGTGTTCCCGTCGCGGTTACCTACGAGCCCTACATTTCAACGGCGCTGGCCCAGGACAAGAATATCAAGCTGCTTTTTGAAGCCGGCAAGGATCCGGGCCTAGTCTCCGACGTTCTCGTCGTTCGGGAGGAGGTGCTGAAGCAGAAGCCTGGGCAGATTCTGGCCATGATCAAGGCCTGGGATATGGCTCTGGCCGACTACAAGGCCAATACCGAGGAGGACCGCACCATCATCTCGAAGGCCGTAGGCGCCTCCCCGGATGATCTGAAAACGGCTTTCGACGGTGTCCAATACTACAGCTCTGCCGAAGCAGCCAAGGCCTTTGCCGGTGACTTCAAGACCAAGACCTTCGCCGACGTTCTGAAGGCGGCCAAAACAGCCGGCCTCGTGACCCAGGACGTTTCCGCCGACAGCATGATCGACACATCGTTTGTCGATGCAGCGAACAAGTGACCTCTGGCCACCAACGGGACCGTAATGTCTAGCTCAGAATTGTCGTCCACAACGAAAGAAAGGTCCCGCGCGCCATCGCGCGCGGGCGTCGGTAGACCACCTGGTGCCTTTCGGATCGGGGATCCGATCAGCGGCCGGTCGTTTTTTCTGATTGCCGTTGCCGTCTTTGCGCTGCTGTTTGCCGTGTGGTGGGTTGCTACCATCACCGGCTGGGTGAAACCGATTTTTCTGCCCTCGCCCGGAGCGGTGTGGGCCAAGATGATGGAACTGGCGGTCGATGGCACGCTGTGGACGGATGCCGGGATCAGCATCTATCGCATGCTCGTCGGATTTCTTATTGCATCGGCCCTGGCGATCCCGATCGGGATCATGATCGGCTGTTTCAAGACGTGGGAAGCGGCTATTGAGCCCTTTGTCGACTTCGTTCGTTACATGCCGGTTGTCGCCTTCGTTCCGCTGACCATACTGTGGGCAGGAACAAGCGATATCCAGAAGTTCGTCATCATCTTTATCGGAACCTTCTTCCAGCAGGTACTGATGGTCATGGACAGCGTCAAGCGTGTGCCGACCGACTTCGTCGGACTGGGCCGTACGCTCGGAATGTCAGAAACCAGGATCCTGCGCCGCATCGTCCTGCCGTCTGCCCTCCCCGGCATCTGGGACACGCTGCGCATCAGCCTCGGCTGGGCCTGGACCTGGCTTGTGCTGGCAGAACTTGTGGCGGCGACGTCCGGCCTCGGCTATCGGATCGTCGTCTCTCAGCGATATTTCCAGACGCAGACGATCATTGGTTACATCCTGCTCCTTGGCTTGCTCGGTCTGATCACAGACCAAAGCATGAAGGCCCTGGAGCGCATCTTCTTCCGTTACGCTGCAAGGCATTGAGATGAGCGAACCCAAACTAAAGATCGAGGGTCTGAACAAATGGTATGGTGGCAGGAAGAGCCCCGTCCACGCCCTCAGCGGTATCGACCTGGAACTCGCCGACAACGAATTCGTCTCCTTGGTCGGTGCTTCCGGCTGCGGCAAGAGTACGCTGCTGTCGATCGTCGCCGGACTTCAGGGCTTCGACAATGGCCTTCTTCTGACGGATGGAGCGCCGATCGTCGGTCCCGGGCTCGATCGCGGCGTTGTCTTCCAATCCTACACGCTGTTGCCGTGGCTGACCGCGCAGCAGAATGTTGAATTCGCCCTGCAGGCGGCCGGGTTGCCGACTGCCGAGTGCCGGGATGTCGCCCGCCACCACATTGAACTGGTGAAGCTCACCAAGTTCGCCGATGCATTTCCGTCGCAACTGTCGGGTGGCATGAAGCAGCGCGTCGCCATTGCCCGTGCCCTGTCCTATCGACCGAAAATGCTATTGATGGATGAGCCGTTCGGCGCGCTCGACGCTCTGACCCGACACCAGATGCAGGAACTGCTGACCCAAATCTGGGAAGAGCATCGGCTGACCGTCCTGTTCGTCACGCACGATGTCGAAGAAGCCGTCTATCTGTCCGACCGAATTGTGGCGATGAGCATCAATCCGGGACGCATCAACGCGACTTTCCACGTCGGGCTTTCCCGTCCACGAAACCAGGACATGATTGCAACGTCGGAATTCGTTGCTCTTCAAAAGCAGGTTCTTGCCGCAATACGCTCCGGGTCGCAAAGCGAGTTCGAGCATTGATTCAGCCGACGCGGGGCAGCGTCTCCGCATTCGACCTTAATTCAAAGGAAAAGCCGTGTTCGAAACCCTCACTGCCGCGCCGCCAGACAAGATCCTCAGCCTCTCGGCTCTGTACAGAAATGACGCACGGCCGACGAAAATGGATCTCGGCGTCGGCGTCTACAAGGATTCGCAGGGTGCGACCGTCATCATGCGGGCCGTGCGTGACGCTGAGAAGCGCCTCTATGAAAGCCAGACGAGCAAGACCTATGTCGGCATGGCAGGCGATGAGGGTTTCAACAAGGCCATGCTGAAGCTGGTCTTTGGCGAGAAGGCCGATCTCTCGCGCATGTTCGCCTGCCAGACAGCGGGCGGCTCGGGCGCACTCCGCACGATCGCCGACCTATTGGTAAAGGCCCGGCCGGACGCCACCGTCTGGCTCTCCGACCCGACCTGGGTGAATCATGTACCGATCCTGAAGGCTGCAGGCCTCAATATCGCGACCTATCCCTATTTCGATCCCGCCAGCGGCACGGTGAAGGCCGAGGCCATGCTCAAGGGATTGAAGCAGGCAAAGGCCGGCGACATCATTCTGGTGCATGGCTGCTGCCACAACCCGACCGGCGCCAATCTGACGATCGAGCAATGGGGTCTGGTGGCGGATCTTCTCGTCGAACGCGACCTTTTTCCCTTTATCGATCTTGCCTATCAAGGCTTTGGCGACGGTTTGGAGGCAGATGCCGCCGCCGTTCGCCTGCTCGCAAGCAAGGTGCCGGAAATGGCTGTCGCCACCTCCTGCTCGAAGAACTTTTCGGTCTACCGCGACCGCGTCGGCGCCGTCATCCTGATGGGCAGGGACGCAGAAAGTGTAAAGATCGCTGGCAGTCAGGCGCTCGCCACCACTCGCGTGCTGTATTCCATGCCGCCGGACCATGCCGCCGCCGCCGTCCGCCTTATCCTCGAGGACGATACACTGCGCGCTGACTGGAAGTCCGAACTAGAAGCTATGCGGCTTCGTATGCTCAACCTGCGAAAGGGCTTTGCCGAAGCGCTCCGTCGCCAGTCCAACACCTCGCGCTTCGACTTTATTGCCGACCATCGGGGTATGTTCTCGCGGCTCGGCCTGACCGAAGCGCAGGTCGACCGCCTGCGAGATGAATTCGGCATCTATATGGTTGGTGATTCCCGCTTCAATGTCGCGGGCCTCAGGGAAGACCGGCTCGACGACCTCGCCAAGGCTGTTGTTTCGGTGCTCTGAGCCCAAGGACCTGCCAGTTCAGTGGGCGAAGCTGTGGGCGTCTTCTGCTAACTTGAACGGGTCAATCTGCAAATGAAGCGTCAACGCCATTCGCTATCGCAGAACGCGTTCTGAAACGGTGCGACACGGCCGTGATGCCTGGATGAACGGCAAGCCACGCTTCCGCCGTTGCCATCTCGCGGTCGGGCAACAACCCCACGATGCTCCGCCTCTATAAATCACAGACTATGCTGCCGTAGCGGCAGCTGCGACGCCAGGCCCAGTCACAGATGCCAATGACATTCAGCGTTTCCGTTGGAGCGCGCGCGCGCCGACGGACGACGCGGAGCAACCCTTGAAGTGCAGTTTGGAGCACCGCTGCACCTTGCAACAACAAGGGCGTTTCACTGAGCGAAAAGGACGAACGTCACCCCAAAGGTATTTCGACAATTAGTGCAGATCTGGGTGACCTGGCTGGAGGCTAGGGCGCAAGCGATTTCCAGTGTTCTGAGGCTTGCAATCCCGCCAATTTTCGGGATGCGCTGGCTTCTTGCCGGGTTCCGGATTTCGTCGGGGGCACCTGGAATAACGATCACTTTCTCAACCGAGATCGGCCAGCTCGTGCCCTTCGATATCGTCATCCCGAAAACATCTGGGGATGATGGGATTCCCTCATTTCCCTCAACATTCTTTCAAGAATGCAAGTGAGCTCCTTGCCAGAATGATGGATTGCTGCGGAATTTCGCGTAGAGATTCGTGAAGCGGTCAATTTCGCTCCACCGGAAAAACGGAACTCATGAGGAGATAGCGAATGCCATCCACGCGCTTTGCGCTCACTTGAAGGATTCGGCCAGCGCGGTGAAACAAAAGGCTCAACTGAAGCGCTGAGCCACACGAGTCCGGCTCTTATGGGCGGTTGGCGGCCGCGCCGGCGCTTTGAAGCTGTGTGTGAGAGCGGTGAGTAACGAGATCGATCGCGAGATAGAATAGGCTTCAGAGCAAATGCCTGGAGTTCCGGCGTGAGGAGGGTGCAGCCGGGCACCGCTTTGTGGAGGAAGTAAAATGAAAAAGTTTATCCTGGGCACTGCGATGGCGCTCGTCATGTCGACGGCGGCTCACGCAGAAACTGTCGGCGTCTCGATGGCGAAATTCGACGACAATTTCCTGACGGTTCTGCGCAACGGCATGACCGATTATGCAAAGACACTCAGCGGTGTGACGCTGCAGGTTGAAGACGCACAGAACGACGTTTCCAAGCAGCAGAGCCAGATCCAGAATTTCATCGCCTCCAAGGTCGATGCAATCATCGTCAACCCTGTCGATACCGATGCGACCACGGCAATGTCGAAGCTCGCGGCCGATGCCGGCATTCCGCTGGTTTACGTCAACCGTCAGCCGGTCAACGTCGACACGCTGCCGGACAAGCAGGCCTTCGTCGCTTCCAACGAGCAGGAATCCGGCACGCTGGAAACCAAGGAAATCTGCCGCATTCTCGGCGGCAAGGGCAAGGCCGTCGTGATCATGGGCGAGCTCTCCAACCAGGCTGCGCGCATGCGGACCCAGGACGTCCACGACGTCATCAAGACGGATGAATGCAAGGGTCTGGAGATCGTCGAAGAGCAGACGGCGAACTGGGACCGCACCCAGGGCGCCGACCTGATGACCAACTGGCTCTCCAGCGGCATCGAATTCGACGCCGTGATCTCCAACAACGACGAAATGGCGATTGGCGCCATCCAGGCGCTGAAGGCAGCCGGCAAGGATATGACCAAGGTTGTCGTCGGCGGCGTCGACGCCACGCAGGACGCGCTTGCCGCCATGCAGGCGGGTGATCTCGACGTCACGGTGTTCCAGGATGCCGCCGGCCAGGGCAAGGGCTCGCTCGATGCAGCGCTCAAGCTCGCCAAGGGCGAAAAGATCGACAAGAAGGTCTACATTCCCTTCCAGCTCGTGACGCCTGCCAACGTCAAGGACTTCGTCACCAAGAACTGAGGCGATGAGCAAAAGGTGCGGGCTTTGCCCGCACCTCACAGCGGCTTCGGCGCATCAGTATGCGGTGCAGGCGACTGCCGACGTTCTCGGCGGCTAGACCCGATAATACCGCGCGGCGTTGTCGTGGAACAACGCAATGCGTTCATCTGGAGAATATCTGGCGGTGATGGACTTGAAACTGTCCATGACCTTGTCATAGCTGCCGAACAGCTTGTCTACCGGGAAATTCGAAGCGAACATGCATCGCTCGACGCCGAATGCCGCAATCGCCTCCTCGACATACGGCGTGATGCTTTCGACGGTCCAGCTCCAATCGCCCATTCCCAAGCCTGAAATTTTGCAAGCCACATTGGGCGCCTGGGCGAGCGCCCGCATTCCATTTCGCCACCCCTCGAAATGGCTCGGGCCGTCAACCTGCATGCCCGTATGGTTCAGTATGATCTGTACGTCGGGAAAGTCGCGGGCCAGGTCCAGGAATTCTTCCATCTGCCAGTAGTAAAGCTGTAGGTCGAAGCTGAGGCCCCTGCGGGCGAGCTCCTTGAAGCCCCTGCGCCATTCCGATGTCCGGCTAACTCCAGGCTCCGTCAGATATGTCTTTGCCGGATCGTCGTGGTAGTTCATCGATTGCCGTATGCCGCGGAAGTTCGCGCAGGACATATGCTCGTCGAGGAGGTCGCCGACGTCGGGCTTTCGGAAGTCGGCATATCCGACGATACCGTGAGGGAACCCGTGCTTGTCTGCCACGCCTTGCAGCCAGCGAGTCTCACCGGCCGGATCCTTCGGGTCGTATCCAACGTCGAGATGAACTGCCTTTACGAGGTTCTGACTTTTCGCATCAGCCAGAAAGTCGGTGATAAGATAAGTCTTGTTGATCGCGGTGTAGTCGCCGAAGGCAGACGGTTTTACGCCGTCCGACAGCCACGGATAGTAGTTGTTGTCGAGATCCCACAGATGAAAATGCGGATCGATGATCGCGAGGTCTGTCATACCTTCTGCCCTTCAAGAGATCGCCGAAAAGGACGCCGGCCAGAACAGCCGACGTCCGTGCTACTTAGTTGGCCGGCGGGAATACCCGAGCGATGACGGCCTTTGCTTCGGGCGTGTCGACCTTATCTGCCGTGACGAGGGGCATGACGAGAGCGAGGTCTTTCTTGACCGGTGCACCGGAGATCGCGTTGAAGACCTGCTGCGTCCCATCGATTCCCTGTCCAACGGCTTCCTGGAAGAAGATGCCCTGGATCGCGTTCGACTTCAGCAGCGAGATCGTGGTCGGGCTGCCGTCCGCAACCGCGATGCCGACCTTCCCTGTCAGCCCGCGGGTCTGAAGCACTTTCGCAGCGCCCGTCCCGGCCTCATCATACATCCCGTAAATGGCCTTGATGTCAGGATGGGCGGTGAGCATATCGTTGGCCTGCGTTACCGCTTCATTGACCGTAAGCCCCCTGGTCTCGAGCATCTGCGCCAGATCGCAGCCGTTCGCCTTGAACGCCTCCTCTGCACCCTTCAGATATTTCTGGGCGTTCTCGCGGTCCTGCGGCAATGAGAGCATGCCCACCTGATTGCCGCCACGATCCTTGGCAAGCTTGCAGACGAACTCACCCTGCGCCTTGCCGGTCTCGTAGTTATTTGCCGTTACAGACGACGTGTAGTTGGTCTGGCCGGGCTGCGGGCCGATGCCCGCGAACGCGATCGGGATGTTCTGCGATTTCAGGTATGCGAGAAGCGGCGGCGTGCTCGTCGAGCTGACGGGGCCGATTACGATGGCGTTGACGCCCTTGGTCACTGCGGTACGCGCGTTATCCATCTGCTTTGCCGGCGAGTTTTCCGAAGTGTACTCGACGTAGTCCATGCCGAGTTCCTTGGCCTTTTCCTTGACGCCGTAGCCGACCCACTGCCAGTAGGAGATGTCGAGCGACGGCGCCAGGTATGCCACCGTCCTTTTCTCCTCAGCCTGCGCCGCAGCCGCAAGCGAAATGGCAGCCATTGCGACGCCGGCAAACAGGCCAACTGCACATTTTAGTTTTGTCATTTTCATTCCTCCTCCAAAGACCGGCTCGTGCCGGGTTGATGTCAAACGGCTCCCCGCCGCGACTTGCTGAAGCGGTCGATGAGGACCGCAATGAGAATGGCGACGCCGGTGACCGACCCCTGCCAGAAGCTGTTGATGCCTATGAGATTGACGCCGTTCTGGATGACCGTGATCATCAGGGCTCCCAGCACCGCGCCGATCGCGGTCCCTGTACCGCCAAGCAGGCTTGCGCCGCCGATAACGACGGCTGCGATGGCCTGGAGCATCAGGCTGGACCCGGCCGTGGATTCCGCGTTCAGAATATAGGAAATCGTCAGCAGGCCGGAGAACGATGCGAGCAGCGAAGACGCGACATAGGCCATGAACTTCGTGCGCTTGACGGGAATGCCGAGCAGATAGGCCGCCGTCGAACTGCTGCCGACAGCATAGAACCAGCGGCCCGCCACCATCTTCTTCAAGAAAAGCTCGATCGCGATCAGAAGGACCACGCAGAAGAGGATATAGTTCGGGACACCCGGTATCAGACTGCCGCTGTTGAGGAGCCAGATATCCGGATCTCCGATTGGCATTGAGCGCCCGTTCGTGACGATAAAGGCGAGCGACCCGGCAACGGCAAAGGTGATGAGTGTCACGACGAACGGCGCCAAGCCGGCGATCGTGACGAGGAAGCCGTTGATCGATCCGAACAGAAGTCCGACGCCTAGACCGATCAAGCTTGCCGAGATCCCGCCAAATCCATTTGCCATCGCCTGCGCGCTCACCATGCCGGTCAAGGAGAAGACCGATCCGACGGAGAGGTCGATACCGCCGGTGATGACGACAAGAAGGACGCCCAGCGACATGATGATAAGAGGCGCGCCTGCCTGGGTGATGTTGGCAAAGTTACCCCAGGTGAGTGCCTGAGGAACCTGCGAGCCGACCGCAAGAGCCAGCAGTACGATGGCTAAAGCGATCGCGATCTCGCTCCTGTAGAGGCTTTCCCTCTGTCTAATTTCGGTTGTCGGCGCGATTTGTACCTGGGTCCCGGTCATGCGGCCATTCCAGTCAAGCTGACAAGTTTCTCTTCACTGAAGTCGTCCCGCTCCAGCATGCCGGCGCACCGTCCCTCGGTGTCGAAGGCGATGACGCGGTCGCAGACTTCCAGCAGTTCGACATTTTCAGTGGACCACCAGATGATTACTGTGCCCGAAGCGGCCATCTGTCTGATGAGCTGATAGATCTCACGCTTGGTTCCGATATCGACTCCTCTTGTCGGTTCCTCCAGAACCAGCAGCCGGGAGGGCACACCCAGCCAGCGGGCAAGCAGCAGTTTTTGCTGCGTGCCACCGCTCAGCGTGTTCGGCAGATCCCAGACGGAAGCCGCCTTGACTTTCAAAGCCTTCAGCAGATCGATGCATTCGGCCCCTTCTGAGCGGCCAGTGAGAAGCGAGCCTCTCGTCACGCGGCGGGATGCCAGGACGTTGTCGATGATCGGAAGGCTGTGAAGAACTCCCTTGTGTGCCCGATCGCCGGTCACGAATCCGGCCCCCAGACGGGCGGCCATGCGGGGCGATCGAAGATGGTCCGGCCATCCGGCCCGCGCCACCGTCCACCGCTTCTTTCGGGCGGCGCCCGTCAGCCCTTCGATGAGTGCCGCTGGTCCAGCCGGTGCGCCCGCAACACCGAGAACGGTGCCCGGCAGCAGTTCCAGCCTGAAACCGGCCTCCTCGATGGTGATTATGTCCGTCGCAGAGCCGACGTCCCTCCTGTATTCAGGCAGCGGTGCGGCCCCCTCCGGCGCGTGGGAAGTCGCCACCTGTCCCATTTTTTCGATGATGCCGGCGTCCGTCAGTTCTTCCATTGCCTGGCGATCGACCACTGTCCGGCCGTCGCGGATGATCGTGCAGACGTTCGCGATCTGTCTGATCTCCTTCATCCGGTGGGAGACGAAGACAACTGACAGACCGGTATCCCGGGTCAGCCGCCTCAGAACCGCAAACAGCCTCTCGGTCTCCAGCGCGGTGAGATTGGCAGTCGGCTCGTCGAGAAGGATCAATTCCGCACCCGACGAGAGAGCCCTGGCGATTTCGACCATCTGTCCTTCGTGAAGGGTCAGGCTCCCCACCAGCCTGTGCAAGGACCTGGAAGCAAAGTCCTGGTCGATCATCCGCAGCGCGTCGTATGCTTGTCCCGCCGCGACCGCGCGCCGGAACAGACCCGCACCCTTCCTGTGATGCGGTAGGGCAATGTTTTCGGCGACCGTCAAATGCGGCAGGAGTGCGAGTTCCTGGTGCACGACGGCGACCTTCGCTCTACCCTCGGCCTCGCTCCGTTCCCTGCCCTCACTATCGAAGAAGTGAATATCTCCTTCATTCTTTGAAGTCGCGCCCGTGATGATCCTGATCATAGTCGACTTTCCGGCGCCGTTCCCGCCGAGCAGCGCCTGAACCTCCCCCCGCGCAACGGAGAAGTCGACGCCCTTGAGGACCGATGTCGCACCATAAGACTTGGTGAGGCCTCGGACGGTGATGACGTTTTTTGACGTTTCGCTCATCGGACGCTCCTCAGTAGATCGTCAGCGCGGGCACGAAGCTAACCGCGAAGAGGAGGAGCATGGCCATTCCGAAATACGGCCAGAGCTCGCTGGTCGTCGTCCCAAGCGGGGCCTTTGCAATGGACGACGAGATGAACAGGGTCGTACCGATCGGCGGCGTGTAGAGCCCGATGCCGAGGTTGATAACCATCATCAAGCCAAGCTGTACCCGGTCGAGACCGATGGAATCGGCCAGAGGAACGAAGATCGGCCCGAGCAGGAGGATCGCCGGCGGCATGTCGAGCGGCATGCCGACCACCAGCATGATCAGGTTCATCATAAGAATGATAACGATCGGGCTTGAGATGTGCGTCGAGACCCATTCGGCCATGTGCTGCGGGGCCTGATCGAATGTCAGCACCCAGCCGACTGCCGCGCTGCCCATAATCACGAGCATCACCACGCCTGTCGCGACGCCCGCCTCCACCATGTTCTCGCAGAAGCGCTTCCAGGTGAGATCGCGGTAGAACAGGATGCTGAGGAGCAGCGAATAAACGACGGACAGGACCGAAACTTCGGTCGGCGTCGCGAAACCGAATCGCAGGAGGACGATGATGAGGACCGGAAGCAGGATCGCGGGGAGGCTCTGGAGTGCCAGTCTGGCAAGCTCCCGCTTGCGTACCTTCACAGGCTGCGCCTGGTAACCGCGTCTGACCGAGATGAACCAGCATACGAACACGAAGCTGGCAGCCATGATCAGACCGGGAACGATCCCCGATATGAACAGATCGCCGACGCTGACGCCGCTGATCAGGGCATAGAGGATCATTGGGATCGAGGGCGGAATGAGGACGTCGATGACGGCCGAAGTTGCGTTGTTGGCGGCGCAGAGCGCTGGGGGAAAGCCCTGCTTCTTCTGCCATGGGATGAGCACCGAGCCGAGCGCACTCGCATTCGCCACAGCCGAGCCGGACACGCCGCCGAAGACGACCGAGGATACGACAGTGGTCGAGAGCGGTCCGCCCCTCCACCGCTGCATCGCGCGAGAGGCGAGCTCCAGGAGCTGACGCCCGAGCTCGCCGCCAAGCATCAGGGTGCCTGCCAGCATGAAGAATGGAAGCGCCAGCATCGGGAACGACTGGGTCTGGTCGTAGACCTGCTGGGCCACCACCGACAGAGGGACATAGCCGTTGAAGAGCACGCCTAGGCCTGCCGCGATGATGAGCCCATAGCCCACGGGAACGGCAAGTACCATAAGTATGCAAAAAGAGATGATCATCACGATAGTCACAGCGCGACCTCCTCGGGCTTGAGTTCGAGGCGGTGATCCCAGCCGAGGCGGAGAACGCGAGCGGTCGCGGCGACGGTGACGATGGACACGAGCACTGCGCCAATCGACAGCGCGTAGTATCCGATGCTGTTGGGAAGCTGTAGAACGGGGCTGTGTTCGGCCCCGGCGATCTCAGCCACCACGGTCGCCTGATATGCCAGCACCAGAAATGCGGCGACGCTGATCGCGTTTGCTACGATCAGGGCCATCGTCCGGGACTGGCCGGCCAGCTTGTCGTACAGCCATTCGACGGCCATGTGTCCACCGGCATGGGCTGCCAAGACGATCCCCGCAATGATGAACCAGGGGAATATCAGCATGGGCAGCTCCTGGGCGAACGACAGGCCTCCGCTGGCCGATAGGTATCGAACTGCGACGTTCGCGGTAGTGACCAATGTCAGCGCGATGCCGCTGACGATGATGACAAGACGCGCGAATGCGACAATGATGCCGGCGATGAGATCGACGGCTGAATAAAACCTGCTCATGAGGCCTCCGGATGTGGGAGGGGCGTCAGCCCCTCGCTGCGGCTTCCACCTGGGCGACGAAATCGCCGAAGGGCTTCTTCTTCCAGGTGTCCGCGACAGACGCGGTGGCCTTCACAAAGGCTTCGCGGTCCACTTCCACGACTTCGACGGCGGAGTTCTTCTTGAAGTTCTCCAGGACTTCAGCAGCCTTCTCGTTCGAGAGCTTCCGCTGGAGTGCTCCGGCCTCCTTGGCCGCAGCCCTGACGGCCTCGAGATCCGGTCCCAGCCGGGCCTGCGCTATCTTCGACATCAGGAACGGAGTGGATTCCCACTTGTGGGCGGTCAGGCTGATGTACCTGTTGACCTCGTGCAGCTTCGAGCTCTCGATATTCGCCAGAGGGTTCTCCTGTCCGTCCACGACCCCTTGCTGCAGGGCGATGTAGAGTTCGCCGAAGGCGATCTGCTCGGTGCCCGCTCCCAGTGCCTGGAAGATGTCGATCGTCATGGGATCGGCCGGGGTGCGGATCTTCATGCCGCTCAAATCCGCCGGTGACGCGACCTTGCGCTTCGAATTCGTGAGATGACGGATGCCGTTGTCCCACCAATCGAGGGGGACGACGCCGACCGCTTCAAACCGCCTGTTGAGTTCGGTCCCCACCGGACCGTTGAGCACCGCCATCGCCTTATCGGTGTTTTCGAATACGAAAGGCAGACCGAGCGCGTTCAACTCGGGGACGATTGCGGAAGTGGCGCCCTGGCTGTTTGCGGTGAAGTCCAGAGCTCCGGTCCGCAGGCTGGTCAGCATCGCAGGGTCGCTTCCGAGAGTCTCGGCACCTGCGACGTTGACCTGGATACGACCTTCGGTCTTCTCCTTGACGAGTTCCGCGAACTTGTTGGCTGCCACTGTCCTGGGGTTGCCAGGAGCCGCACCATGGCCGAGGGTCAAAGTCGTGGCGGCGGCGCTGGCGGACCGGCTCGAAAGCACGATCGCCGGAGCCGCGAGCGCGGCGGTGGTGCTCGCCAGGAAAGATCTTCTATTCATCTGCAAGCTCATATCATCCTCCATCACAAGCTTGTTGGATCGGCCGGCGTCTCCTCCACCGGCCGCCGTCGTCAGGTCGAGAGCCAGGCCTTGACAGCCTCCGTCACCTTGAGGGTGGAGAGCCCATATCGGTCGTGGAGCGTCGGCAAGGCGCCCGCCTCCAGGAATTCGTCGGGCAGGCCGATCTGTCGGAAGGCCGCAGGCGCAACACCAGCACGCATCAGCGTTCCGGCGACCGCCTCTCCGAGACCACCAATGACCGTGTGGTTCTCCGCCACGACCACGAGCCGCCCGCCCTTGCGGCACTCGGCGACGATGGTCGCTTCGTCGAGCGGCTTTATGGTCGGAACATGCAGTACCGCAACGTCAACGCCATCCTTCTGAAGCTGCTTGGCAGCCTCGAGCGCGCGCATGGTCATCAGGCCCGACGAGATGATGAGAGTGTCCCCGCCGTCCCGAAGAAGCTTCGCCTTGCCAAGTTCGAACTTGTAGTCGTATTCCTCCAGAACCAAAGGGACGTTGCCGCGCAGAAGACGCATGTAGACCGGCCCCTTGTGGGCGGCGATCGCCGGCACCGCCTGCTCGATTTCGCTCGCGTCGCACGGATCGATGATCGTCAGGTTCGGCATTCCACGGAACATCGCGAGATCTTCTGTCGCCTGGTGGCTCGGCCCATATCCGGTCGTCAGGCCCGGAAGGGCGCAGACGATCTTCACGTCCAGCATCTCCTCGGCGATCGCCAGGCAGATGAAGTCGTAGGCGCGCCGGGAGGCAAAGACGGCATATGTCGTCACCCATGGCTGGAAGCCTTCGCGCGCCATGCCCGCCGCCGACATCATCAAGAGCTGTTCTGCCATGCCCATCTGATAGAAGCGGTCCGGATGGGCGGCGCGGAAGACATGTAGGTCGGTATATTTAGCAAGGTCGGCGGACATGCCGACGATCCGGTCGTCCTTTTGGGCCAACGCTGCCAATGCGTTGCCGAAGGGCGCGGGCTTGGTCGGTTGATCCGGGCCGGCTATGGAGGCGATCATCGCCGACGTCGTCAAGCGGGGCTTGTCGCCACCTTTGTCCAGATGCGCCGGCCGGATGTACTTCGAACGTCTCATGCTTCCCCTCCCGCATCGATGATCCTGAGGGCATCCGCCCACTCATGCGGTTCCACGCGCAGGAAGTGGTTTCGATCTCGCGCCTCGAGGAAGGGAACGCCCTTCGCCATTTTCGTGTCGCATATGATGATGCGAGGCTTTGCCTCCGTGTGGTGGCGAGCAGCGTCGAACGCCTTTACGAGAGCATCGATGTCGTTGCCATCGACCCGTTGGACGAACCAGCCGAAGGCTTCGAACTTGGGTGCCAACGGTTCGAAGTTGAGCACGCCGATCGACGGGCCGTCAGCTTGCATCTGATTGACGTCGACAATGCCAATCAGGTTGTCGAGCTTGTAGGAACCCGCCGACATGGCCGCTTCCCAGGTCGATCCCTCGTCGAGTTCGCCATCCGAAAACAGATTGTAGACGAATGACGACGATTTCTTCCGTTTCAGCGCCAAGGCCATGCCGACTGCGATGCCGAGTCCGTGTCCCAGCGACCCGCCAGTGATTTCCATGCCAGGCGTGTAGGCGGCCATGCCGGACATCGGCAGCCTGCTGTCGTCTGTGCCATAGGTTTCCAGCTCATCCTCGGGAATGATCTTGGCCTCGATCAGAGCTGCATAAAGAGCGATCGCGTAGTGGCCGATCGACAATAGAAACCTGTCGCGGCCCTCCCATTCCGGATCTTCGGGCCGGTAGCTCGTGGCGTGGAAGTACGATACGGCAAGCACGTCGGCGACGCCAAGCGCCTGCGCGATGTAGCCCTGCCCCTGCACTTCGCCCATGCGCAGCGCGTGACGCCGGATGCGTCGGGCGCGCTCGGTCAGGCTGATATTGTGGCCAATCTGGGTCATGTCGATGTATCTCCTGATTGGACTCAGTGGATCAGCATGCCACCGTTGACGTCGATGACGGCGCCGGTGACATAGGCCGACAGGTCTGAGGCGAGGAACAGGTAGATGTTGGCGACGTCGGCGGCCTCTCCGAGCCGGCTCAACGGGATGCCCTTGATGATGTCGGCGCGCATCTGGTCAGTGAGTTTGCCTCCGGTGATGTCCGTCTGAATAAGGCCAGGTGTGACGGAGTTGACCCGGATGCCGGATGGACCGAATTCTCGCGCCATCGCCTTGGCGAGGCCGAGCACGCCTGCCTTGGCTGCGGAGTAATGTGGCCCGCCGAAGATGCCACCGCCACGCTGCGCCGAGACGGAGGACATGCAAGCTATCGATCCACCGCCATTGTCGCGCATGTATGGGATGAAGGCCTGGCTGAGGAAGAGCACGCCGGTCATGTTGACCGCCACGATCCGATGCCAGTCGGCTTCCGTGATATCGAGGGTGGTGACGGGCTGGGTTATGCCGGCATTGTTGATCAGCGCGTCTACTGAACCGAACGAGGCGATGACCTTGGATGCAGCATCCACGCAGGAAGCCTTCTCTGCGACATCGCAACGCAGCCCGACGTGGTTGCCGGTGTTGACGCTCGGCAACGCTTCGGCGGCCTCCGCTGCGGCGTCGGCATCGATATCGAGGATGGCGACGCGGGCGCCATGCTCGGCGAATAACTGTGCGGTTGCACGGCCGATGCCACGCTTGCTCGCGGCGCCCGAAATGACCGCGGTCTTCCCATTCAGTAGCATGTAATCTCCTCCCGATGCATCCCGAGCATCTGGCAAATCATTGACAAGTCAGTGGGCTTGCGGGGTCGAGACTGTCTGAGTTGATGACGTTCGACAAACGCGAAGTTTACAACGGTAGGTGAATCTGGTTCACTAATGTCATGTTACAGATGGCTTCCCTATCTGCAGTTCGCATCTTCGAAGCCGCGGCGCGGCTTGCTTCTTTCCGTGCAGCCGCAGAAGAGCTGCACCTGTCGCCGAGTGCCGTCAGCCACGCGATATCAAAGCTGGAGCGCGACCTTGGCATATCTCTCTTCGAGCGCAGCACACGCAAGGTTACGCTGACGCTCGCAGGGCAGACGCTTCTGTCGCACGCGTCCAACGCCTTCGAAGAACTTCGCCGTGGTGTTGAGATGATTTCATCGAACAAGGCGCATCTTTTGCGGGTTCATTGCGCGCCGAGCTATGCCGCGCAGGTGCTGTCGGCACGGCTTCCGGACTTTCTCAGCAAGAACGAAGGGGTAGAAGTCAGGGTGGCGGCAAGCACGAACTACGCACGGTTCGTCGACGGCCTTTTCGACGTCGATATTGTTTACGGCGAGCCTTCTAACCGAGAGGATCTTATCGTCGTGCCATTGGGAGAGGAAATAGTGTCGCCCCTGTGCTGTCCGAAGATGGCAGAGCGGCTGAAAACGCCTCGTGATCTTGCGCGCTTACCGCTGATCAGAAGCGATTTAAAGCGCATTCAATGGATCGATTGGTTCGAACTTAACAATCTCGGCCCCCCTCCTCTTCCCGCGATGAGCTTTGACAGAAGTTTTCTCGCCGTGGACGCGGCGGCCAACGGCCTGGGGGTCGCTTTAGAATCCAACACCCTCGCAAATCGGGAATTGGAAAGTGGTCGCCTTGTGCGCCCTTTCAGCACCAGCAGGGACAATCGTTACATTGGCCACTATTTGGCTTACCCGAAAGCCGGTAGCCAGCGTCGGCTCTCGAAGGTGTTCGCCGACTGGCTCACGTCGCAATCATCAATGAGTTGACGCGTAGTGGGCACAGAATCTGCGCGTCTCGTCAGAACCGAGTTTTTGGGCGATAACTCAGTTTTTGGAGGAGGCGCCCTGATGAGATTTGAACCGACGAAGCTGGGCGCGCAGTGACTATCTCAGATCAATCACCTGGCTACAGTTGGTCTCGGGCGGTCCGACGCCCATCAAGGGCCGTCCTGCACTGACATCGCACGAGATTCGCGACCTTTGTTGCCCGCTCAACTCGAGCTGGATTGGCAGTGACGTGCAGGAAGGTGAGTTCCCGGGAAATTGGCTTGCTGCCGGGAAGATCGCAAAGCACCAGTTCGCCACGCTCAAGCTGAGGCGCGAGCACCCGAAGTGATTCCAGCGCCACGCCGAGTCCGGAAAGCACAGCTGGTATGATCTGCGACGCGCGATTGAAGCGCAACCAGTTGGTGCGCGCTAGGGAAATATTGTTCAGATCAAGCCATTCGACCCAGGTGACCGCATTGGTCTCGTTGACGATCAATGGCATGTTCGCCAGATCCCCCACGGACTGAAGACTGTGCTTAACCTCCGCAGCGCAGACGGGCGCGAAAACGTCTGGTCCAAGCGACTCCAGATTATGCAGCCGCGCTGCCGCTTCGCCATAAAGGACTGCGATATCGAAATCACGGTAGGAACGAAAGTCAGGTGCCTCGTCCGCAACCAAGCGAATATCCCGCTCTTTGGAAGCCAGCAGCGATTGGACGACGACGGAAAGGAGCTGGCTCGCTATTCCCGGTGGGCTGCAGATCGAAATCGGATCTTCGCGAATGTCGGCGATGCTCCTGAGACCGGTTCGCATCTCATCAAACCCATGCAACACGTGCTTGAGCAACTTTTCGCCCTCTGGCGTCAGTTTCAACCGGTTGCCAACACGGTCGAAAAGGCGGCGATCCAGCCGCTCCTCCAGCTTTCTGACCGCCTGACTGACAGCGCTTGTCGATAGCGCAACCCGTTCCGCTGCGCGCTTGAATGAACATGCCTGTCCAGCTTCGGCGAAGATTTCCAGGCTGCTTAGGGGTACGCCCAGCCGCGACATCGGTGAAGCTCCGCTTAACGAAAGGGCAAGGACAAGTCGTTTGTACCCTGCCGGGGCGAGATCTAATCTCCTGATCGCGGAGACATTGCCGAAACGCTATCGGTAACGGGGGGAGTATGCAACGGAACTTGACGGACCGCGTGGCCTTGGTCACGGGGGCTGCACGCGGGATAGGCTTGGCAATAGCTGACCGGCTGGCGGCACGCGGAGCGCACGTCATCATTTCGGACATAGACTACGAGGCCGGTGAACGCCGCGTCCGCCACCTTGCCGAGCGCGGCGATTCCGCGGCCTTCATGAAGGTCGATCTAGCCGATCCCATGTGCGTCCTTCAGCTAGCGCGGGAAGCAGCGGCTCGATTCTCGGGAATAGATATACTGGTGAATAATGCCGGCATCGTCTCAACAGGCCCAATTGAAGATGTAGGGCTTGCTGAATTCCAGCGGTTGATCGCCATCGACCTTACCTCGGTTTTTCTGCTGACAAAGTCCGTCCTTCCCCATATGGCAGCGTCGAATTGGGGCCGCATCGTCAACATCGCCTCAGTAGCCGGCCAGCGAGGCGGTGGTCTGTTCGGCAACAGCTGTTATGCCGCCGCGAAGGGCGCTGTGATCGCATTTACCAAGGGTATCGCGCTAGAAGCCGGTCCTTTCGGTGTGACCTGCAACTCAATATGCCCCGGCTTGACCGATACAGATCTGACCTCGTCACTGACGGACAAGCAGCGAGAGGGCATTATTGCCACAACCCCGGTTGGCCGAACGGGACAGCCTGAGGACATAGCAGAGGCGACTGCTTTTCTCGTCTCGCCGGCCGCCGGCTTCATCACCGGCGTGACGCTCAATGTAGACGGGGGCTTCATGCGATACTGATCTGCGCCATTGCTTGGACCGCGGGAGGCGAAAGCCAAGCGATGGCGAATTGACGAAGACTGTGAGGAGGAGAACGGCAGATGAAGAAGACATTCGAGACATCGGACGGGGCAACACTCGCCTATACTGACGAGGGATCGGGCGAAGTGCTGATCCTGTTGCCCGGCTGGTCACAGTCGGCAGCGATGTTCCGGCATCAGATCGCCCATTTCGCCAGGAACCGGCGTGTCGTTGCCCTAGACTTCCGTGGTCATGGTCAATCGCCTCATGCGACGCATGGTTATCGGATATATCGGTTCGCTGGCGACGTTCAGGAACTGATGCGGCATGAACAAATCGAACGTGCCGACATCGTCGGATGGTCGATGGGAGCCTCTGTGGTCTGGGCAATGATCGACATGTTCGGCACGAGGCATTTCAACCGCCTTGTCTTCGTTGATGAACCGGCCTCCGTTATGCGCCAAGCCGGCATGAGCGAACAAGATGCGGTCAATGCCGGAGCCCTGTTCGACAGCACAACGATGCTTGCAATTGCTGAGCAGATCATAGGCGCTGATGGGCATGCAACACGAGGCGCCTTTCTAGACTCGATGGTGACCAAGCAGATTCCGGCAGATCTGAAGGAGTGGTTGCTGGCGGAGAATCTCAGAGTCGATCCCGGTCAGGTTGCGAGCCTATTCGTCAATCACTGCACAATCGACTGGAGTGATATCTTTACCCGGATCGACCGGCCAACGCTGATCGTCGGCGGCCGTGCCAGTCACGTCGATGCGCGCTCGCAGGAGTGGATCCACGGCCAAATCGCGGGATCAACGCTCATCATCTTCGAAGACAATCAAGGTGGAGCGCACTTCCCCTTTCTTGAGGCACCAGACCGTTTCAACGAACTGCTCTCTAGCTTCTTGTTATCAAGTTAGCCGACCGAACTCTTTTCCATCCCCATCATGACGCCGCACGGATCCGGACCAGGAAAGCGCGCAAATGGCTTGACGCAGCTGAATTTGACACATCGCCTCACTCCGACAATCGCACCGCTGCGCGCCGTCAAAATCCGTCCGTCAACAAGGTTGAGCATCTGCCAGCCGTTCAAGGTGGATCTCTGTGCACGCAGTTTGAGTCATTCAAACTCTACGGCAAGCTTGATTGCGCCGGCGGTAGTCGAGACGGGTCCCGCTCTGTACCGGATCAAGCCGGCGTCCACAAAACGCAGAAATGCCTGCGTATGCTGCAGTTTTACATCTGTTGCCAGCGCCTCCCCGGCTATTTCGCTTCGTGCAGAATAGCGACCGAGGGAGAGTTCGGCGTTATGATGATCGCGCCTCCACTGGGGCTCGATAGAGGATGACCCGACCGGTCGGTATGATCTGTGAGAGGAAATCAAAGTCGCGAACATTGCCAGTCAGCACGCTCGCACCCAGCAGCCGTGCCTGCAAGAAAACCATGGCGTCATTGACGAAGCGGCGCTCATGTCCCTCCCCCTTTGGGAGCTTGCTCAAGCGAAAGAGCAGACCCGCCAACACCCCGGCATGTCCCCAGACGGCTGCATCTGGAGTGTGAAGTCGGTGTACGGGAATGTCTTCGAGCGTCGTCGCGATCGTTTCGAGGACCGCTTTTGTAGTGGCGTGCTTGGGGTCCAGTCGGCCGAAGGCATGGGTCAGCTCAGACAGGCAGACCGCCGAATGGTGACATAGGCGATACGTGATCAGCCTATCGACCTCCACCGGCGAGCGCCCTTGAAGCACATCCAGGTAGACGCTCGTATCCAGGAACAGAGGCCCTCCGATTGCCGGTTCGTCGGCAGCCCAAGGAAGATCTTCGTCGGGCCTGCGCTCGAGTGTCCAGACGCGCTTCTGGGGCTTTAGTGATCGCAGGATTTCAGAGAGTTCAAATCCCAAGGTCGATATCCGTCGGGATGCGGCCCTTGCGGCCCACCAGACGTGCGCCAAAGTCGTCTTCGAGAGCCAGCCGTGAAAGCGCCAATTCCAGCAACTCAGTGTCAGATGTAACATGGGCACGCTTCTTGGCTGCCTCGATCAACTCCGACGGCACTCGCCCCGACAAGCGGGTATTCTTCGCCGTACCAAGGAGACCGACGGCCTTCGCTTGCTCAAGTACGAGCCGATTGCGAGTCAACGCGACTTCCGCTTCGCTTTCCGCAACAGTTCGTGGTTGGGTAGCCATAAGATTCTCCTGTGTTGAACAGAATATAGATTGTGTTGAACAGGAGGGCAAGGTTCAACAGCGGTAGGGGTTGCGATCCAGGAGTTCGCGGCAATCCACCATGGGAAAGACGACGGGGAGCGGGCACCGGGCGGGTGGAGACCGACAACGATACCCGAAGGCTCTATTTTCCTGCTCTTTCCCGGTGCCAGGCACCGGCATGCCCCGGATCGCCGCACCGGATGGGTCGAGCACTGGATCGAATGCCGGGGAAGCGCCTTCAATTTCGGATGCGACGCCGGCTCGGCGCAACCGGAGCGACCAAGCAGCTCCGAGATTTCAGATTTGTTCACTTCGATCCACGCGTTGGCGCAGCACGATACCGCGCGCAATCAGCCGCGCATCTCAACCCTTGGACTTCAGTTGCTGGCCCTTTTATGCCGGCCCACCGATATCAACAGAAGCGTATCCGGCAGGCTCGTCGGTTGTGCGCGAATGATTTTGATGGAGCGTTGCAGCCTGTCGCTTTCGGTTGAACAGTTCGCCGAGGAACTCGGTGTCAGCTACCTCTATTTTCGGCGCCTTTTTCGCGCGCAGACCGGCATGTCGGCCAAGCAATATCAAATGACGGTGCGCATCCAGCGGGCCAGCGACTTTCTAGTGAACACCGGCAAGTCAATCAAACAGATCGTCGGTCTCCTGGCTTTTCACTCGATTACTGACCAAAAATTATATTAAAATATTGGTCAGAAAGCGCCTGCTATCCCGAGACTCAAGCTTGAGAATATTCTTCTAGCAGGCCGTCGAAGACCTCGAGCATGGCATCGCTGATGGCCTTGCCAAGTGCGGCGGCAGTCTCCGCCAGCGCTTCCTCATTCATATCACGAGCAGCCATCGCGAAGGCCGCGCCTTCGGCCGCAACGATTGCTTGCGCGCGTTGGATCGCCCAGAGCGCCAAGTCACTGCGGTTGCTGATCTCCACGGTCTCCATGTTTTCTCCTGATCTGTACGAGCGGATGCCTTATAGCGGATCTGTCGGACGATGTAGTCTGAAGAGTCGTTTTTTTAAGAATGAACCCGAGGTAGCGAAAGACAGCAGTTCGATCTGTTTGTTTCGCCTGAGGCGGCATCTACGATACCTCTCGTCGGCCGCATGCAAGGGGCGTGCGCTCCTTCATCACGTCAGATCTGTACTCCGTCGCACAAACTGATAGAAAGAGCACCCGCGGAAATCGGAGAAATCGTCCGCTGCCGGACGCGGTCGGCAGCGGTGGAACTAGAAAACGGTTTGCACGTTTTCCGGCCGCTAAAAGGAGCCTCAACGACATGAACATGGCCTCGAAGATTGCGAAATCCCCTGTTGTCCCGTCCATCGGCGCCCTGCTTGCAGAGGCTCGCCAGGCTCACGGCTATTCGCTGGACGACGTCGCAGAAACTACTGGTCTGACTGTTGCGGAGGTGACAGCTCTGGAGAACGACGCGGATTTCGACGCGTCGAGGATCCGAAGAACCGCAGCCGCTCTAGGGGTTTTAGACAAGATTTGAGACGCGCGCCGCGCTGAAATCGTTACACAGCTACTTCAAGGAGAGTGCCTGCCGCAGCTCACTGAGTAGAGGTCGCGCTTCAATGGGAAGCCGTCCAATGCTGGTACAGCTTATAGGGACAATTAAGCGCCTGACTCAGCCCGGCTGGGACGAGTCGGCTGGCCCAAATCAATTTGCCGAGCGCCTGAAGTCATTCGTCGCAACCTTGCTTTTTAGAGACGCTCGCGCGTCAGCTTGCCGACCGCAATTTACCGGGTCATTGAGCACCAAACCGGGAGTGCGCTGGTCCTGTTCGATGGACGCGGGCAGCGGTTTGATCTTTGATGGGTCAGAAGTTCATATCGTCTCAATAGCCCCATCGTCGCCTTGGGCAAATAAGATTTGGATGACGAACCTATCGCTTGAAGACGACGATTTTCTCCGCCGTCATCTCCCGCGCCGATATCGCTACCGTTGCGCCGACCAAAGAATCTTTTTGGGATGATGTCGGTTCCTCGATAACTCGTCCGTCTTTCACTCATGACGACTGCTAGATACGAACCGAAGGCTGAGCGCCATTGAAAAAGCGAGGTGAAACATCTCCGTTGGTCAATCATCTGCGAGCCTTTCAGCCTTCGGCACGTAGCCACATCTTGCGTCAGCTTCTGTGGGTGGACGACGCCGCGCCATTGGCACGGCGAAGCATGGGGCGCACACGGCCACCCCAGTTGCGTATCGACCAGCTGAAGGTGGATTCCGTCACCCAGCGCGTTTGTGGTGAAATCGTTTTGGGCTCGTGCGTGGGGCGTGCGCGGCTGCGCCACTAGATGACTTCGGCCAACTCAACCACGTTCCCGAAAGATCGCACGTGATGTCCGCGCACATCTGCGAAAAGTGATGATGGGCTCTTCGCAGGCAGGGTGAAGTCAGCCACTTTCATTCTCCTCGAAGGCGATGGTTCTTTCGCCGCGGCCGGGTACGGCCGGGCGGCGAAACCGCGGTCCAATGAGCTCCTGCAAATGGAACTGTCGTTGGAGCAGGGGGAACCGTTCCGCTGGGCTCATTTTTCCCCATGATAGCCGCCGAAGTATTTTACGGGTGACCAAGCCGGAAGGATGTCGGGCAGTTTTGGCGATAGAGCGCTGTAGTCCTGCGCGCCAAACACCACCTTTCCGTCCATAATAGTCAGTACAGAGGATATAGAGCTGATTTGATCTTCCGGCACGGCGAAGTAGTCCCTGTCGAGAACGGCGAAGTCTGCCAGTTTTCCGGGTGCGATTATGCCTAGTTCGGCTTCTGCATTCATGAACCAGGCGGCACCGCTGGTGAACAGTTTCAGCGCCTCGGTGCGTGACAGGCGATTGTTCTCGGCAAGTATCTCGGATCCGGACACAGCCTTGCCAGAGACCATCCAACTTACAGCCACCCAAGGGTTGAACGTGGCTGCCCGGAAGGCGTCGGTGGTCATGGCCAGCGGTATGCCGCTATCGACGAGCATGCGCAGACGCGGCGTCTCCAACGCCTTCTGGCGACCATATGTCCTGATGAAACCATCGCCGTGCAACGCCATTTTGGCGTCCAGGGCAATTCCGCCACCTAGCTTTTTCACCCGAGCGATGTTCTCCGGACTGATGGTCTCAGCGTGCTCGAGACTCCATTTCAGGCCATCGAGCGAGATCGTTTCGTTCACCTTCTCCAGCGCGTCGAGAAAGGGGGAGATGTTCTCGTTGTAGCTGACGTGCATGCGGAACGGGATGCGGCGCTGGACCAGCTTCATCACATCCTGCTCGACGAAGCGCCGCATCTTCTCGGGCTCGATGATGACCGCCGGACGGTCGAAGTTCTCATGATCGTGCATTTCCCCGCTCAGAACCTCCCCGGCACCTCGATATTCATGGCCATGTGCCAGGGTGGGGTGGAGGTTTTGCCCTGCACTTATCGGCGCCGTTTTCGTGATCGCCTCGATTTCCAGATCCACCATGTTCACCGGTCCGCCGTCGCCGAGTTGCAAGTCCACAAAGGGCATGCGCACATTGAGACGGTTGTCTCGTGCAAGCACGTCTACCCTCGCCTGGGCCTCCGGGTAGGGCCACCTACCGCCGTTATCGATGATCGAGGTCACGCCGAACCGGTTCAGACCGTGAATGCTATAGACCATCGAACTCACTTGTTCGTCGAACGTGGGCTGCGGCACCATGCTCTCGAGGGCGAGAAACAACCAAGTATAACCGTGGATCACACCAGTGGGATTACCGCGGCTGTCCCTTTCGAATTCGGTGTCCGGCACCTTTGGAAACCGATCGGTACCCACGCCAAGCGCCTCCATCGCCTGCTTGTTCAAGAAGGCTTGGTTATAGGCATATTGCACGATCAGGGGGCGATCGGGCACGGCGCTGCGCAATTCATCCAGCGTGGGGAAGCGGTTCTCCTCAAATTGGTAGGGTGACCAGCCTCCGATCACCTTGACCCATTGACCTTTCGGCGTGCGTGCGGCCTGCTCGCTCAGCATCGTCAACGCCCGACGCAGCGTCGGCACGCCATCCCATCGAACATTGTAGTTATAAGCCAGATCGTTGAGGACATGGATATGGGCATCAATGATGCCGGGGATGAGTGTGCGGCTGCGAGCATCAATAGTCTCGGTGTTGGAGTTCTTTAGACCGAGAATGTCCGCATCAGAGCCGACGGAATAAATGCGGCCGTTCTTGACCGCCAAAGCCGAAGCTTCGGGCTGGGCACGGCTGCCGGTGAAGATCTTTGCATTGATAACGATCAGATCGGCGCTGGGCTGTTCCTGCGTCGTTTGTGCCTGAGCTACAGACAAAGAAAAACTTGTCAAAAACGCGATGAATATCTTTCTGATCATTTTACCCTCGTTCGACTGATTTTACGAAATGCGGTCATTCGGAGCCGGTGCCATGCGGATGCGCGCGATGGGCGAAGAAGTGAGTCCAAGCCGTCGCGAAAGGTCATCACTTTTTTCGCATGTCGTCGTTGAAGGCCGACTTGTCGGAAGACAAAAACCCTTGTGAAAACGTCCAGGTGGACAGTGCCATTGCAAGTTCGGCTACGGTAGGCCATCAAACTGAGACACCATGTCGCCTAAAAGGAAACACCAATGGATATTGAGGAACTGCGCACCTTCGTGGAGGTTGCTGACGCCACCGGCGTCACACAGGCAGCGCGCCGGCTTGGCGTTTCCAAATCGCTCGTCAGCCGAAGGCTTGCGCGACTTGAGCAATTCCTGGGCGTTCAATTGCTCGCGCGAACGACGCGCGGCGCCTCCTTGACCGAAGCTGGCGCGACGTTTCGCGAGCACGCAGCAAAAATCTGCAGCGAGTTTGACGTTGCGAGGGAGGCCACTCTTCCCTCCGGAGATCTTCGCGGCCGGTTACGTGTCGCTGCGCCGCTTTCTTTTGGCCCAACACATTTTGCTCCTATCCTCTCTCAAATGGCGCGCAGACATCCCCAACTACAAATCCTTTCTTCCTATACCGATCGTTTCGTAGATCTCGTCGGAGAGGGGTTTGACTGCGCCATTCGGGTTGGCCACCTCCAAGATTCTGTCCTAATCGCACGACGTGTCGGATCGATCTTCGGGATACTGGTTGCGAGTCCCGAATACATAGAAGTTCACGGCGCTCCCGTAACACCGGACGAGATTGCAAATCATCAAGTCGTCATGCGAGACGACGAGAGGTGGCAATTCATGGACGGCGATAGGATTATTACGGTGCGTCCGCAGGGACGGTTCGTAGCCGATAGCGGAATATCGCTCGTATCTGCCGCTCTGGATGGTATTGGGATCGGCTACCTGCCGGAACCGCTTGTCGCGGATCATATTCGTTCGGGCGCACTGGTGCCAATCATGACGCGCCATCCGATTCCGCCAGCCGGCATCTTCGTCGTAAGGCCACCCGGCCAGCATCCCTCGCGAAAGGTGAGAACCCTCACTGAAATGCTCATCGAACGTTTCGGAAGCGCGGCCGTCAAGGACGGCGCGGCGGGCCTCGGCAGGCAAGACGAACGATCAGCGTGTGGGTAACGTCAAGATTGCGAGGTCGACCGGCTCGCTCCCACTCTGCGGCTTGGCACAAGAGATCACTTGGCCTGAATTCAATCAAGTTCCCGATCGAACCTTCGCGGTCAAGCGGGCGGGTCGGGTGTGTATTGGGTAGCCGGTTGCCGGAAGCTGTCTGGCAGCGTGCATATGTTGCGGAGGATGCGTTGGCAGAATTGCCGGCGGATAATAGGCCGCCGCGATTCCCGATTATACATAAATCTGACCTGGATCAGCGATCGCCGACGCGGCCAGTTCCTTCCGAACGTCGAAATGGTTTTCTGTTAGTGCCGAGCTGATCCGCAACGAAAGGTGCCGCCGACGCAATAATGGCGCGGTGCTGGATGCCAATGGATGATCCACCGCTTTTCGCTGGGTAAGGCTCAACGTCTGCTGACCAATAATGCTTGGCGATATTCTGGGAGTTGCGGATGACGTGGTAGGCAGTTTCAGGGTTTCCCCTTCGAATGTATCCGGGTCTGCGCCACACATGAGACAATACATTCGCTGGTGAACAACTGCAGCGAAATATGTCATTGCCGGCACAGCATCTTCCTGGCCGATCGCTCGCATATCCTCGGCAGCTTGTTTGGTCGCATCCTCCAGAGCACAGGAGACCGCGGCAGCAAGAGTCTTGTCGGTGCGACTGATGACCTCGGCGATCTGGCGCTCTGCCAAAGTTAGATCAGGAGTGTTTTCGGCCATTGTTTATCTCTCCGGCAGCAGCTTGAAGGGCCTGCTTCGCCTCTTGAAACAGGTGGGTGTTCTTCCGCGTTCGGCAAAATTTTTCACTTTCTCAAAACATCCTGCCATTCCGCATGGCGCTCTATCTGCGCTTTCGCGAATGGGCAAAGCGGTATGATCGAGATGCCTTCGCGCCGGGCGTCCTCTACCGCCTGCCGGACCAATTGCTCGCCGATTTTTCGACCGCGCAACGCGGCAGGAACATCCGTGTGGTCGATGATGATCAGCTTTTGCCCCGCTCGGCTGTTATGTCATTTCGGCCTCGGATCGATCAACGACAATCCGGTACCGCCCCTTCGACACGCCATCTTCCCGTTCAACCTCTTCGCTCATCGTATTTCCTTCGTGTTTAAGGCGCCGACCCGCCCCTCTCAGTTGGTCTCCAAATTGAAGCCGATCGGCAAAAATCAATCGGGCAAGGGAATGTGCTCATCCCTGTCGTCAACCGGGAGATCGAAACGCCCCTTCCCCCAGTTCTGGGCGCGCCACTCGGCCTTGGCCTCTTCGATACGCTCCTTGGAAGAAGCGACGAAGTTCCACCAGATGTGGCGTGGTCCTGAAAGTGTGGCTCCGCCAAGTGCCATCAGCCTTGCACCTTGGCCCCCGGCGGTGACCGTGATCCTGTCACAGGGACGGAACACCATCATCTGCGGTGCTTCGAAGTCCTGGCCAGCAATCGAGATCGAGCCCTCAACGATATAGATCCCGCGATCCTCATGATTATCCGGCAAGGGCAGGCGAGCGCCTGCCTCCAGTGCAACATCGGCATAGAAAGTATCGGAAAACATCGTTGCGGGAGCGGCCTCGCCGTAGGCATTACCCAGGATAAGCCGCAGCTTGACACCGCGATCCTCGACCATCGGAAGCGTGTTCTTACCATAATGTTCAAACATGGGCGTCATGTCTTCGTGGCTGTCGGGAAGCGCCACCCAGGTCTGGATTCCCAGCAGGCTTTGTGGCCCGTTTCGACCCGCCGCTGTGGTGCGCTCGGAGTGGGAAACACCTCGCCCGGCAACCATCCAGTTCAACTCGCCGGGACGGATGATCTGGTCGGCCCCGGTGCTGTCGCGGTGATGAAATTCGCCGCGATAGAGGTAAGTAACGGTGCCGAGGCCAATATGCGGATGCGGCCGCACATCGATGCCCTGTCCAGTCAGGAATTCCGCAGGCCCGACCTGATCGAAGAAGATGAAAGGTCCCACCATCTGGCGCTTCGGTGCAGGCAAGGCGCGCCGAACTTCAAAGCCACCAAGGTCGCGCGAACGTGGGATGATGAGAGTGTCGATCGCATCCAAGCCGATATCCTCCGGACAGGCTGGCGCGATTGCGGGGTTCCAACTCATGCATGTTCTCCTTTTCAGTCTGCAGGGTTAGCGCCGCCGAGCTTCCCTTCCGCTCTGCTACCCGGTTGGCCAAAGCCGCCACCGAAACTAGAAAGCTACAGCACCCGCGACTAGGTTTGGGAAACGCTACACTGTGTCGCGGAAAGCGGAACCCGCTGTCGCGGCATCAGTCTCGGCACCCCAAAGATGCCCGTGTTTCTCAAAGGATTCGATCAAGAACTCCGAGAGGATCCGAACCTTTCGGGATGGGTGCGGGCTGGGAGGCCGCACGACATAGACCCCGCCGACCGGCAGCGGGAAACGTGTCATGATAGGAACGAGAGCCCCTGAAGCGAGGTAGTCGCGGGTGACGCAATCGGGGAGCCAGGCGATGCCGAGCCCTTCAGCGGCCGCGCTCGCAAGCGCCATGCCGTTGTCGGTCCTGAAGCGGCCCTGCGGTTGCACTGTGATGATTTTCTCGCCATCCCTGAATCGCCAAGTCTCCGCACCGACCAGAGCGTGGTGTGATGCTATCTCTTCCGGCTTCTCCGGCGAGCCATGCAATCTTATATAGTCCGGACTCGCCACCAGCTTGCCGTAGATCTGGCCGACGCGTTTTGCGATCAAATTCGACTCGCGAAGAGCACCGACACGGATTGCACAATCGAACCCATCGACGATCAAGTCAGCGAACCGATCGCTATAGTCGGCATGGATCTGAAGCTGCGGGTGGTGGCGCGCCATCTTGGCCAGAACCGGTGCGAAATGTACCGGACCCGATGTCAGCGGAACTGCAATTCGGAAGCGTCCACGAAGGTCACCTTCGGGCAGGATCGCCTCGCGCGCAGTGTCGATCTCGGCACATACCCGCGCTGCATGATCCCGAAACAGGACCCCTGCTTCCGTCAGACCGGCTCCCCGGGTCGTTCGGGCAAGAAGCTGGGTTCCGAGTGCTCCCTCGATCCTGATAAGGGCGCGGCTGACCATCGACTTGGAGACCCCCAGTCGACGCGCAGCCGAAGTGATACCTCCCGAATCGGCAACCTCGACGAATACCCGCAGATCTTCGATGTCCATCTGGCATTCCTCCGTTGCGACACTGTGGATACCCGTCCTATCGTGCCGCCCTGATGATCGGAGCGACCTGCGTGCCCAGAAGCTCGATCGACTGCTTCATCGCGGCCGTTTCAAGCGAAGCCGTACTCATTTGAAAGGTGATGCGCGAAAGGCCGCCAAGCGTTTCGCTTGCCTGCAGCATCTTGGCCGCTACAGTTTTCGGATCGCCGATCAGGAATGCACCGTCGGGACCCGCCATGATCTCGAACTGTTGTCGCGTCGGAGGCGACCAGCCGCGCTCACGGCCTATCTTCGTCGTCAGATGCGCCCATCCGGGAAAGAAGGCATCCTTTGCAGCAGTGTCGGTCTCGCCGACGAAACCCATTGCATGGACTCCCACCTTAAGTTTTTGGCGATCATGCCCGGCGCGCAGGCCACTTTCGCGATAGAGATCGACAAATGGCCGGAAGCGCTCGAAGCTGCCGCCGATGATCGCCACCATCAAAGGAAGGCCAAGCACACCGGCGCGTGCGAAGGATTCTGGAGAACCGCCGACGCCGATCCAGACTGGAAGCCGCGATTGATGTGGACGCGGAAAGACGCCTTGCCCTTTGAGTGGCGGACGAAAGCGGCCTTCCCAGGTGATATCTCTCGTCTCGCCGAGCTTGAGAAACAGATCGAGCTTTTCGGCGAAGAGCTCGTCATAATGACGCGTATCCAGGCCGAATAGCGGATAGGCCTCGACAAAGGAGCCTCGACCGACCACGAGCTCGGTACGCCCCCTGGAAATCAAGTCGAGCGTCGCGAATTCCTGGAAGACACGCACCGGATCGGCCGCGCTTAGAACCGTGACCGCGCTCGCCAACCGGATACGGGTAGTGCGGGCCGCGGCGGCGGCCAGAATGACAGTCGGAGCGGAGTCGAGAAACTCAGCCCGATGATGCTCACCGATACCGAAGACGTCGAGCCCGACGCGATCAGCGACAACGACCTCCTCGATAAGCTCGGCCATGCGATCCGACGGTGACGGGAGCTTACCCGTTTTCGGATCAGGAAGGATGGCTGCGAAACTGTCGATACCAATTTCCATGCTTGGTCCTTAAGTTGATTGCGCGGTTCGTTGTCGTCGCTACCAGGCCAGTTTCATTTCCGCCCTCAGATTGTCGCCGTCACGGTGGTCGCAGCGTCGGTGGACGGCTGGGCCAAGCGTGAACTTGAGTCGGGATGGCGAGGCTCGACTTTGGGGCCTTTACGGTGACACCAATTCGAGATTCCGCCATCCCAGTCAGCTTTTAAAGACCGACCCGGCTGGCCGCCTGAACCGGCGTATTGAGGAGCTGCTGCTCCCACAGATAGGCGATGCCGCTACCACCGGCATGCTCGATGATGACGTCCGTCAGTGCAGCCGCGGTCTCCTCGCGAGCCCAATCGCGCTGCCATTCGGCGGCGATCGCGAGCCAGGTCATCATGTTGATGCCGGCTCCGATCATCCTCTGGATGGCGACCTGATGCGCTTCGACCGAGGTGCCACCCGATGCGTCGGTAATCACCGTAACGTCCCAGCCCTCGCCGGCAGCCTGGATAGCCGGCATCGCAACGCAGACTTCGGTCCACAGACCAGCAATGATGAGCTGCTTGCGGCCGGTGGCCTTGACCGCGTCCACCACTTTCGAGTCCTGCCAGGTGTTGATGAATGTGCGGTCGATCACCTCCTGCCCAGGGAAAACTTCAGTGAGGTGCTTGAAGAGCAAGCCACCGCGACCGGCAATCACGCTTGTCAGGATCGTAGGGACGTTGAAAACCTTTGCCGCTTTCGCAAGCGCCGTCGTGTTGTTCACGACCGCCTGCGGATCGTGGCTGTTCACGTTTGCGAGCTGATAAGGCTGGTGGTCGATCATGACGAGGACGGAGTCTTCGGGACGAAGAAGTGAGTCAAGGCCGTTACGAAAGGTCATATTTACATCCTATGTTGGCGGTTGATTGAGACACACTGCAGGAGGGGCGAACACCCTCCGAAGCGCCGTCTGAGAAAGGATCTTGTCATTCCCGATTTCGATGCGGTAGTCATCGTTTGTGCCGAACAGTGTCGCGGAACGAGGAACGCAGGATGGAGATCGAAGATCTGCGGACGTTTGTGGAGGTTGCGGATGCCGGCGGAGTGACGCCTGCTGCGCTCCGGCTGGGTGTCTCCAAATCAATGGTCAGCCGACGGCTCGTAAGGCTTGAGGCTGAGCTTGGCGTCCAGCTGCTTGCAAGGTCGACACGCGGCGCGTCCTTGACGGAAGCAGGCGCCACTTTCCGGGATTATGCCGCCAGGGTCAGCGCCGAGATCGATTTGGCCAGAGACACGATCCTGCCCGCCGGCGAACTGAGCGGCCGCCTGAGAGTAGCCGCACCCCTTTCCTTCGGCCCCACCCACTTTGCATCTGTTCTGGCGGAAATGGCATCTCGCCATCCGCAACTGCAGATCCAGACCAGCTATAGCGACCGTTTCGTTGATATGATCGCGGAAGGGTTTGATTGCGCGATCCGGGTTGGCACGCTGCAAGATTCCAACCTGATTGCAAGACGAGTCGGCCCCCTCCACGGAAAATATGTCGCGAGCCCCGCCTATATCAAAGCCCATGGCTCCCCCGAAACACCGGAGGAACTCGTCACGCATCAGGCGCTTATGCAGGGGATGGAAACGTGGCAGGTGATGGACGGCGACAAGATCCTGACCATTCGCCCGCAGGGCCGTTTCAAGGCTGACAACGGGGCGGCTCTCGTCGTCGCTGCCGCGGCCGGTTTGGGTATCGCTGCCCTCCCCGATGGCCTCACCCAGGGCTATATCAATTCCGGCGCGCTAGTGACGGTCATGAAAAATCATCCGCCACCACCGGCCGGAATCTATGTCGTTCGTCCGCCGGGACAGCACCCCTCTAGAAAGGTCCGCGTCCTGACCGAAATGCTCATCGAGTGTTTCGATCATAGCGGGCAAGGAAACGAACAGCCCGTCTAACGGATATAGAGCGGCAGATCGAGACGGTCCCGGAGCTGACGCGCAGGCCCGCGACTATGTCGGCAGATACTTTGAGTAGAACGCCGTCAGCCCGAGCAACCAATAGCCATTACCAAACACTACGCAAGCGCGCCGCCGTCCACCGTAAGGATGGTGCCGGTGATTTGCCGGGCGGCCGGCGTTGCGAGGAAAGCGACTGCTGCTGCGACATCCTCCGGCTGGTTGAAGCGGCCAAGGGCGGTGAGACCACGCTGATAGTCGGCGAATTCCCCCGTCTCGGGGTTCGCGTCAGTATTTGTCGATCCAGGCTGGACGAGATTAACCGTTATATCTCGGGCGCCCAGTTCGCGGGCGAGGCCACGGTTGAATGCCTGGAGCGCGCCTTTGGTCATATAGTAGACCGTACCAGGCACGCCGGCTATGCGATCCGCGCCCGCTGATCCGATGGTAATGATGCGCCCGCCTTCCTTGAGGTGGGGGATGGCAGCCTTTGCGGTCAGAACAGGCCCACGCACGTTAACGGCAAGCAGCGCGTCGATGTCCTCGATCGTGAAATCTGCAATGTTGTTGTATCGCGCGATCGCCGCATTGTTGACGAGAATGTCGAGACCGCCCAGCGTGCGGACAGTTTCGTCCACCGACCGCTGGATGGCCGAAGGATCCGCGCTGTCGGCCTGTATCGCCATTGCCTTGCCCCCATTCCTTTCAATAGTCCGGAAAAGTCGCTCCGCGCTGTCGGCGGATCGCTCGTACGTTATCGCAACGTTCGCACCTTTCTCCGACAGAGCAATCGCGATCGCAGCCCCGATGCCACGCGATCCACCGGTGACGAGCGCGTTCTTTCCAGCTAGTTCCTGCATGGTCGAACCCTTTCCTATTCCTGTCGCCTTGACGCCGATTTGGAGGCTCATTCCTCGCTACGGGCTGCTCCGGCAGGCTTTTGTTGAGCCTCAAAATAGGCGGTTGCGACGCAGGCAACATTCCTGATCTTCCCAGACACTTGCCTGATCCTACCAAATCACTACATGCTGGCGTGATGTTCGACCCTGTGAAGCCATCGACGCTTCTGCTGAACGCCGTTGCTCCATTTGTTTCGGCGCATGCGGGTACAGTCGGCGTTCCTACCCCCGTTCCGCGCTTGACGATTTGGACAAGCACAAGGGCCACGTCGCCCACTCCGGCGGTGTTCGAACCCATGTTCTATGCGGTGTTGCGCGGAACCAAAGTCTTGATCATGGGCGCCAATCGGTTCGAACTGGCCACAGGCGCTTGCGCGGTATCGTCCTTTGGCCTGCCCTACAGCCACCAATTGACCGGCGCTAAGCCTAATTTCCCCTATGTCGGCATCAGCCTTCATCTTGATGCCGATATTCTGACGCGCGTCATGCTCGATATCCCCAAGCGTGAGGACCGTTGGACATGCGCAGTCGCCGCCGGCGGTCTGGACGGACCCGTCGGCGACGCATTTGCTCGCCTCGTAGGGCTGCTGAAAGCGCCCGACGATATCGGTGCGCTGGCACCGCACTACGAGTTTGAGCTTTATTATCGCCTGCTTCAGAGCTCGATGGGCGACACGCTCCGACAGGTCAGCCAGAGAAACGGCCGATTTCAACAACTCAAGTCGGCGGCCGATTGGCTCGCTTCCAATCATAGCGAGCCTGTCAATATTCCTGAGCTGGCGGCGGCTTCTCACATGAGCGTTACAAGCTTTCACAGGCATTTCAAGGAAGTCACCGGGTTCAGCCCACTTGCGTTTCAACGCCATATCCGTTTGCTTGAGGCGCGGAAGCTCCTTGCCGGCGGCAGCACCAATGTTTCGCGCGTGGCGTATGAGGTAGGTTATAAAAGCCCGTCGCAATTCAGCCGCGAGTACAAGAGCATGTTCGGCAGCGCGCCGATGGCTGATCTGGAGCGGTGAACCCAGTCGTTATCCGCTGACGGAAGAAGAAAGTCGAAGGCTTCGGTGGGGACTAGAGGACATCAGCGTGTCGCGTAGTGCTGAACGAGCACGCGGCTGGGGCGTGCCCGTGCCTGGGAGCAACGACGTTATCTATGTCTGGTTCGATGCTCTGGCGAACTATCTCAGAAGGCTCGATTACGGTTCCGACGAAACCTGTTCTGGCGAAACTGGGCACAGCAAGGCGAGCCCTCCCACTTTGTCGGCAAGGAAATTTCCAAGTTTCACGCGATTTAATGGCCAGCGATACTCCTGTCTGCCGAAGTGCTGCTCCCGTCATCGATCTTCGTTCATGGCTACCTAACGGTAGACGGCGAAAGATCGGAAAATCGGCGGGCAACGGCATCGATGGGCCTCGTGGAGTACTATCAGACCAAGGACGCACTGCACTATTACCTGCTTCGCAATATGGGCCTGAACAATCGCGCTGAGAATTCTCATGTGCCACCTCGAAAACGAGAACGGATGATGCATGGATTTCGATCTGCCGGCGGCTTTCAACGTTTCATCTCGGTCTTTTCAGCAACCAGAACTATTTCGTCCCGTCTCACCAGAAACGCTCAGCCCTTGGCACCCATAGTCATCGCATCAGCGCATTGGAAAGTCGTGACCGGAGCAACTGCGTCGGCGATTAAGCGAACAACGTGACATAGCCCTTCGAACACAGGCGCCGTCCCTGGCTAGCTTGTCGGGCAGATAGCCGTCAGTGACAGCCGTACGACGAGATCACGGCTCGCCGAGGTTGGCTCAGTCAACATTATAAGCCTTCAGACTGTTCCAGCAGGTGTCCCGCCGGCCGCAATGATCGCCTCCGGCGTGTCGACGTCGATCTGCGCTGCATCACCAATCTCGACGTCTGTCACCGCCAGCCCGGAGGTTTCGATCAGATGGCGGGCGCCCACATCTCCCTCCAGGCGGAGAACGGCATCGTTCAGCGACCGCGGCAGGATGACCGGATTTCCGCGCTTGCCTTGCGACACGGCGCGAACAATAGATGCGCCATTGGCGTCTCGAAACGCGGTGATCATTCTGTTCAAATCGTCTGTGGTCACGCCCGGCATGTCAGCGAGCATGACGAGAACGCCCTCCGTGTCGTCGGCCGCGGCAGCGGCAAAGCCCGTCGTAAGCGAACTTGCCATGCCCGCCGGGTAGGCCGGATTTGCGATGATCGTCACCGGGAGATCGACCAGGACCTTGCGGATGTCATCTTGACGATGGCCGACGACAACCGTGACCGATGCGGCATCGCTACCCATCGCGATCAGGGCTGACCGGCGAACAAGCGGCATGCCGTCAAAAGCAGCCAGCAGCTTGTGACCACCATTCGGGCCCATGCGCGTTGCCATTCCTGCCGCCAGCAGGACGATTGCGACCTTTGGCTGCAATGACGTCTCCTTCAAGGTCTCACGCGGCATCGACCCTGTCTGGATTTCCATTAGCAGTCCACCCACGCCCATGCGACCAATATCGTACCCGTTGGGATGTTCCCCTGCTAGAATCCGCTCCGGCAGTCGATCGAAGCCATTCCGTTTTGGGCCGCGGGCGTAACCCCGGATCCCCGACGGCATAACAGGTACCGATCTCGCCGAAAAACCATGAGGTTTCCCGGATCCATCGGGATGTCGACGCGCAGGACTGCGGGAATGAAATCGCCATGCACCGACGACGATGATCAGTCGCGGGCTTCATCGGCAATGGGCGGCGGCATCTCTCCGAATGGTATCGCCGATGCGGGCTGCCGTCACCTTGACGAAGGCCTGCCCGCTCCAGCTACACAAGGTCGCCTTGGCATAGTACATGCCGCTTCGAACGGGCTTCTTCCGTAGGTCGTAGCGCATGAGGCGACCAGCCAGCGTCGTCGGCAAGAACTGAGGGCGTTTCATTGCGGCCCATCCCAGGAGAGCGAAGGGCGGCGCGAGTGAAGCGCCTGGATGACCTGAGCCAATATGGCCACGGCGATCTCGGCGGGGTTGGACGCACCTATATCAAGCCCGATCGGAGCGTGGATGGTTGAAAGTGCATCGGCGCCAAAGCCGTCCGCGGCAAGGCGTTCGGTCCGCGCGGCGTGGGTCTTTTGACTGCCGAGTGCGCCAATGTAGAAGCAGCCGGTGCGCAATGCCGCGGCCAGGGGAAAATCATCGATCTTCGGATCGTGGGTGAGCGCGACCAAGGCGGTGTAACGGTCGAGCGGATCGGCCGTAAGCGCATCGGCAGGCCAATCGGCGGACAGCAGCACGTCAGGAAAGCGATCCCGCGTCGCAAAGGCCGTGCGAGGGTCTATGACCCGCACATCGAAGCCAGCGAGCCTTGCCATCTGCGTCAGACATTGGCTGATATGGACGGCGCCGATGATGGCAATACGCGGGGCGGGCATGTAAACGTTGACGAAGCCGCTTGCGGAAGCGCTGTCGAAGGCTATAGAGCGGCCGGACCGAAAGGCACGTTCGACGAGTGCGACAAACGGTTCCTCGATCGGGTCACCTTCCAGGATGACATGCTCCTCGTCGGCATGATGATCGGTCAGAAGCACTGCGGCAACACGTTTTCGACGCGCGGCGTTCAGGCTTTGCAGACTGTTGAGGCGCATCAGCCGATCCTTTCGACATAGACGCGGATGCGCCCGCCGCAGGACAAGCCGACTCGCCAGGCAGTTTCGTCCGCGACACCGAATTCCAGCATCTGCGCCTTGCCGTCGGCAATCACATCGATGGCCGCCGTGATCACCGCAGCTTCGATGCAGCCGCCGGAGACCGAGCCTTCGAAATTGCCATCAGCGTCGACCACCAGATGGCTGCCCGCCAAACACGGCGCCGAACCCCAGGTTTCGATCACGGTCGCAATCGAAACATCACGACCAGCCGCTATCCATTCCTCGGCAGCAAAAAGTGGGTCGGTTGCGTGTATTGCGGTTGTCATTTCGGCCCTCAGGTCAATTGTCGTTTAGCCCTGCAAAGATCTTGGCGATATCCGTCTCTTTGACGCTATCTCCGACATACCAGCTCAAAGTGTCGTAAAATCCGAGAAAGGACCCCTTCGTTTTTGCAAGGAGCGCCGTAGCTTCTGCACTTGAGATCGAAAGCCTGGCGACGAAGAAACTGACAAGAACAGCTTCAGCCCTAGGGTGGGCAAAGACGAGGGCTGTTGGAGAATTGGGCGAAATCAGTGGCAACACGGGAGCGGGCAATTTACATGGCAGAGTAACTGACAAGCGGATATCGCGGGAGGATGCCGCAGCTTCGATCACGAAAGCCTCCGCATCGAGAACCCAGGCGGAGCGTGCCGTATCGAAATAGCGGAAATCGCGCTGCCTCAGCGTCAAGCTCACCGTCTTCGTCTCGCCAGGCTGCAGATGCAGCTTGGCGAAGGACTTGAGCTCGCGGATTGGCCGCTTCAGGCCGGGCGCAAGCGGGCGCACATAAAGCTGGACCACTTCCTTGCCGGCGACCGATCCGCTGTTACGGACAGTAACACGCACCGCGCAACTCGTATCCGCGCCGATCTCGCTCTTGTCGAGCTCCATATTCTCATACGTGAACGAGGTGTAGCTGAGCCCATGCCCGAACGGGAAAGCGGGGACGATTTCTTTTAAATCATAGAACCGATACCCGACGAAAATACCCTCGCTATAGACATGCCGCCCGTGCTCGCCCGGGTAGGTGTGCCATCCTGGGATATCGTTCACGCGCGCGGGCATGCTGGCGGAGAGTTTACCGCAAGGGTTCTGCTCGCCGAACAGAATACGGGCGATCGCTTCGCCGCCGCCCTGCCCGGCATAGAAGCTGGCAAGCACGGCATCAACATCGTGGAGCCACGGCATCTCGACGGTATCCGGCATCGACAGCACGACGACGATCTTGCGACCGACTGACGCCAGTGCCTTGATGAGGGCGTCGTGGCTAGCGGCGAGCTTCAGTGTGTCGCGGTCATTGCCTTCGCCGTGGCGGCTCTTCTCGTTTTCCGCGAACACCACAACGCCATCGGCGTGTGACGCAGCCTCAACGATCGCCTCGATCGAGGCCAACATGTCCCCCTGCGCGGCGCAGGAGAAGGGCTGATGCCGCACCGTCAAGGTGTCTCCGGCCCGCTTGGCGATCTGAGCCAAGGGACTGTCGACGCGATAAGGATTGGTGGTGGCCGAGCCGGAGCCCTGGATGACCGGAATGACAGCGCCATCGCCGACGATGAGAAGCTCGCCCGGGCGGCCGGGATCAAGTGGCAGCGCCTTGCCTACGTTGCGCAGCAGCACGATCGATTCCGCCGCGATTTCGCGTGACAGCGCATGGTGCGCGTCGAGATCCGCCGCCGTGCCGCGCTTCTCGTGCATCTTGCACTTGATCACGAACGCCAGAACCCTGGCGCAGGCGGCATCGATCAACTCAGTCGGCACGTCGCCGGCTTCGATCGCGGCGTGAAGGCGCGCCTTGCGCGGCTGGCTTTCCGGCATGTCGAGTTCGGTGCCGGCATTGAGCGCGGCGCCACGATCCTTGATCGCATGCCAGTCGGAGACGACCAGCCCGTCATAACCCCATTCCTCGCGCAGCACGGTGCGGAGCAGCCAATGATGCTCGGCTGCCTGGATGCCGTTCAGGGGATTGTAGGCGCTCATCACGGTCCACGGCGCGCTCCTTTCGATTGCCCGCTCGAAGCCCGCCAGATAGATTTCGCGCAGGGCCCGCTCGTCGACATCGGAACTGGTCGTGGTTCGCTCGATTTCCGAATTGTTGCAGGCGAAATGCTTCAGCGAGGCGCCGACGCCATGATCCTGCAGGCCTGAGATGACAGCAGCAGCGAGTTCACCACTGATGACGGGATCCTCGGAATAATATTCGTAGGCCCGCCCAGCCAATGGCGTGCGCCGGATGTTGATGCCGGGGCCAAGTAGCAGATGAACGCCGAAATCCTGGCACTCGGCCGCAAGTGCCGCCCCCATGCGGTAGGCAAGATCGATATCCCAGGAACAGCCGAGCAGATTGCCGTTTGGAAAGCATGTGGCCGGGCGGGTGGCGCCGAACATGCCGCCTGGCCCATCGCCCTGTTGCCCGACCAGCTCGAGGAATGCCTGGAGACTGTCTTCGTCGTTGTCGCCGGCGTCGATCTGGGTGGTCGAATAGCGCACGCCATACGCACCATCAGTCATGACGACCGAAGGGATGCCGAGCCTTTCGATCGATGCCGTTTTCCACAGCCCGCGTCCGCTCAGTAGAGCGACCTTTTCGCCGACGGTCATTTGGCCAACGAGCGATGGGATTTCGTCTTCGCTGAGCTGGAACATGGGTAGTCTCCGAGGTTACGGCAGGCGTCGGCTCAGCAGATTTTCTGAAGGAGTTCCATTAGCATCATGCGCTCGGCAACCGTCAGGTTACTCAGTGTTTCCTGCGAAATCTGCAGTGCGACCGACAGGTTGCGAGCCACCGTCGCCTCGCCGTCCGGCGTCAGCGTCAGCACCAGCCGCCGTGCGTCGGTTGCGTCGGGTGCTGTGTGAACCAGCCCGCGCTTCACCAGTCGATCGACGACCCCCTTGATTGTCGCCATGTCCATGGCGGTTTCGCGGCCGAGATTGCCCTGCGAACAGGGCTGCAGTTCGTTGAGCTTGACCAGCGCTGCCCATTGGGTCGTGGTCAGTTTCTCCGCCATCAGGCTCGCAAAGATAGCCACGTGCCGCTGGTTTGCCTGCCGCAGATAGAAGCCGATCTGTTCGCCAAGCGCATACTCGGCCTGCTGGCCTTGAACCTTAGGCACTGCCGCCTTCCTGCGGCCGCCTTTGTCTTTGAAGGGAACATCCATCGGATCTCTCAAATCTGCTTGTTCGTCGTGATTGGCAATCGCATTGTCGAACTCAGTCTCGCCATAAATCCAGGATGGCTTCTGTCGATAAGATTTCGATCTGCTCCGAAAGCCTCGGCACCAAGATCTCGGTTACCATGGCGTGCGCTTTCATGTCACCGCTTCCCAGCGCATCCTCGGCCAGGATGACCCGGTAGCCGGCGTCCACCGCATCGAGAACGCTCGCGTAGACGCAGACGTCTGTCTCGACGCCTGAGAAAATCAGAGTGTCCGTTCCCGAGTTCTGCAAGCGGCGGGCGAAACCAGGCGAACCGAAGACGGAATAGGTTTCTTTGTCGACGATGGAGCCAGGACCGGCGATCGCCGCCAGCGGCGCGACCAGATCCAGCACGGTCGCGTCGAGCTCATCCAGCGTCACCGATGACCAGCGGCGATAGTAGTTCTTCCAGCGGCCTTTTGCATCTTCCGCGTTCTGCGGAACCACAAATCGGACAAAGATCGTGTCGAACGGGCGCGCTTGGCTGAGCGCCAGCACGTTCGGAAGAATATCGGTGATTGCTGGTGTATGCCACGCCGTTTCCTCGGCAAACAGACGTTGCATGTCGATGACGACATGCAACGTATTCTTGGAGAGCGGCGCGGTTGCCATGATCAGTCGGCCACCGAGACGGTGTGTTCCGGGGCCCAGCTCAGGGTGATGCTGTCTCCATCGCTCAGAATCTTCCCATCGCGGTTCTGCGCAAACAGCTTCAGCGGCAGGCCATCGGCAGTCTCTAGCAGATAGGAAAGCACGGGACCTGCATAGATGACCGTGGTGATGCGTGCCGTTAGGCTATTGCCGTCCGTCGGACCAGATACGATCGACATCTTTTCCGGACGAACCGCAAGCGTAATTTTGGATCCGCTTGATGGCAACGTCCCGGTTGTCCGGACGACCGTCCCATCGGCCAGACGCACGGCTCCATTATCCACCGTCCCGGTGAGGAAGTTGGAATCGCCGAGGAATTCCGCTGCAAAGCGCGTCAGTGGCCGTTCGTAGACGGTTTCCGGCTCGCCGATCTGGACGATGCGGCCCTTGTCGAGGATGGCCACCTTGTCGGACAGCGTCAGCGCTTCTTCCTGGTCGTGGGTGACGAAGATCGTCGTCAGGCCGCTTTCACGCTGGATGCGCAGTAGTTCGACCTGCATCTCCTGGCGAAGGCGGCGATCGAGCGCCGACAGCGGCTCGTCGAGAAGAAGTACGCTCGGCTTGATGACGATGGCGCGGGCCAGTGCGACGCGCTGCTGCTGCCCCCCGGACAGTTGCTTGGGCGTGCGGTCGCCGAAGCCGGGAAGACGGACCATCTCAAGAGCCCGATCAACTTCCTTGCGCGCGGCGGCGCCCTTGATGCCTCGACGTTCGAGACCGAAGGCGACGTTCTGGGCGATCGTCATATGCGGGAAAAGTGCGTAGGACTGGAACATCATGCCAATGTTGCGGCCCCAGACAGGGATGTCGGTGACATCGTTGTTGCCGATCCTGACGATACCCTGGTCGGGCTTGATGAAGCCCGCGATGATGCGCAGAAGCGTGGTCTTGCCGGAACCGGATGGGCCGAGAAGGCTGGTGAAGGAGCCTTCGGGAAACTCGGTGGTGATATCCGACAGGACGGGCGTGGTGCCGTAGGTCTTGGCGACGGAATTGACTTTAACGTTTGTCACGAGTGTCTCCAGGCTTGGCGAAACGCGCAAAAATCAGGATGATCGTCATCGAGCCGAGCAGAAGTACGGTCGAGATCGCGTTGATTTCGGGGGTGAAGCCCTTGCGGATCGAGGAGTAGATTTGCACCGGCAGCGTGGTGTAGCCGGGCGTTGCGAGAAAGTAGGAAATCACGAACTGGTCGAGCGAAACCGCGAAGGCAAACAGCGCGGCGCCTAGGATGCTGGGATAGAGCAGCGGCAATGTCACCGAGAAAAAGGCGTGAACCGGTGTGGATCCGAGGCTCATGGCTGCTTCTTCCAGATCGGCACGAATAGTACGGAAGCCGGTCCCGACCACCAGAACCACATAGGGGATTGCGAGTGCGACGTGGCCGATCAGCAGGGCATGCATGCCACGCCCGATGCCGCTCCAGTAAAAAAAGATCAGCATCGCCGTGCCGGTAATCAGCCACGGAATGGCAATCGGCGGCAGTAGCATTAGCTGCAGCAGGCTCCTGCCGCGGAATGTCCGTCGCGACAGCGCCACCGAAGCCATGGTCCCAAGCGCCGTCGCCAGCACTGCCGTGATCGTGGCGATGACGATGCTGTTCAGGCCAGCCGTCAGAAGCACGGTGTTGCTCGACAGAGCCTGATACCATTGCAACGAGAAGCTGAAGGGCAGTTCATAGAGCGGCGATGCGTTGAACCCCATTGCCATCATCACGAGAATGGGCGTGTAGAGGAAGATAAGGATCGCAATGAGATAGATACGGCCAAGCGGTTTCATGATCCTCTCCTCAAGCTACCGTGCCACGGCGCAGAGCGCCGGAGAAGGTTGCGAAAATGGCGAGCACGACGGCCAGAAGCGTAAAGGACAAAGATGCGCCTAGCGGCCAGTTGAAGGCCTGCGTGAACTGGTCTTCGATCACCGTTCCCATGGTGACGCCGACACGTCCGCCCAGGATGCGCGGTTCCATGAAAGAGCCGATCACCGGAATGAAGATCAGGACGGAGCCAGAAATCAGGCCGGGTGCGGCGAGCGGCACTAAAATCTTGAACAAAATGGTCCACCAGCGCGCGCCGAGACTCGATGCAGCCTCAATGATCGCGTCATCGATAGCCACAAGCGCGATGTAGCAAGTCAGGATCATGTAGGGCAGATAGCCGTGGACAAGACCGACCACGATGGCATAGCGCGTATAAAGAAAACCGATCGATCCGGCATCGGGCGCGATCATATGCAGGAGATTGTCAAGGAAGCCGTTTTCCCGGAGTACCATGGTCCACGAAAAGACGCGCACAAGACCGTTGGTCCAGAATGGCAGGAGAATGAGGATCAACAACATCTCACGCGTCTTGCCGAAGGTCGAGCGGACCAAAGCCACAGCCGCCAGGAAACCCAGCACTGCGCAGAACAGCGTCGTCCAGAAGCCGATCAGCAGCGACGTGATGCCAATCCCGACCAGATAGGGTTGGTCGATGAACGCGCGGTACTGCTTCAGCGTAAAGACGATCGGGGCCTTGCCCATCGGTGTCGCGGACATGAAGCTGAACACGAGCATGGTCAGCAGCGGCAGGAAAACGGCAAGTGTCAGCCATCCATAGGTCGGCAGCAGCAGTGCCGTCGTCGATATCCATGGGGGGAGCGGGCGCCGGCTGCGCGGACCCGAAGGTCCGCGCTCTGACGCTGAAATCACTCGATCATTCTGCATAGAAGGCTTTCACTTCCTGCCAGATATTGTTGAAGGCTTCACGGCGGTCGTCGGGAATGCCCGAGACAAAGGACGTCGTCTTTAAGTACTCGGTCTTGTGCACCAAACGCGTGAGATCGTCGGCGGGGAGTGCCGAAAGGGCTGCCGAATTCGACGAGGCGGGCGCCCCTATCTTGGTTGCCCACTCGACATAAAATGTCGGATCGATCATCCAGTTGATGAAGGCAAGAGCACCTTCTGGATTCGGCGCCGATGACGGAATCCCGAGACCGTCGACCCAACCGACGCCGCCTTCCTTAGGCACTACGAACTGAACGGGAAGTTTGGAAACGCGCTTGGAGCGCACTGAACCGCCCGACCAGAACAGCGACAGGTCGAATTCCTTGGCGGCGAACGACTTGTTCCACTGGTCTTCCGTCGACCACAGCAACTTGACGTTCGGCTTGATGGACTTCAGCGCGGCCGTGACAGCAGCCAGATCCTTGGGATCGTTGATGTCCTGCCCGCTCATCAGCGCGCCGACACCGACATTGATGATGGCGTCGTCGTCCATGGCAACACGACCCTTATAGGCCGGGTCTGCGAGGACCGCATAACTGTCGGGAACGGTCATGCCTTCACGGATGGCAAGCGAGGTCATGCCCCAGACCCAAGGAACGGCATAGCCCTTGCCGTCCTTGCTGAAGTTCGGGTTGGCGCGGAGGGTCTCATCGACCGTTGAGGCGTTTGGAACCTTGCTGAAATCGATCGGCTGCAGCAGGTCTTCGGCAACCGCCTGGGCGCAACGCGCAGCATTGAGGATAACCAGATCATAAGCCCCCGGATTGGTGCGCAGCTTGGTGAGCATTTCCGATTCCGAGCTATAGTAGTCGTGAACGACCGTGATGCCGGTCTTTGCCGCGAAAGCCTCGACAGACCATTTTTCGTCCGTTCCGTAGCCTTGCCAGTTCAGGACCGTGATGGTGCCCGCCGAAAAAGCCTTGCGCGGGAGGCTAGAGAAGCTGACGCCAGCGACAAGCGCCGCGGACATTAATTTCATGGTGTTGCGTCTGGTGAGTTCAGTCATTGTGGCACCCCTCTTGAACATACACAGTTATGGACGATCGTGACCGCGGTCAGCGACCTCAACGGATCGGCAAGGCCGAAAACAGAAGACATGCCAAATGCACATCAACTAATTTGTGTACCAACTATAACCAGAGGAGAGCGAAGGCTCGAGGCGCATGATTTCCAGGCGAGCAAAAGCCTGCGCCGCAAAGAGCGGAACATGACTTCATAACCGAGATATCGGTGCCAGACTTCGATAATGACCCACCTAAATCATTCGATTGTCGGTGGACCTTTAGTTCAAACCCTCTGATCTTTGAAATCAGTCTTTTTATTTTTTTATTTGCATACAAACTATTAATGACGAATTGACAGGTGTCAAGCGCTACCTTGCGTCTGCAGCGGAAAAATAGATGTCGAGTCGGCGGTCCTGCGCGCTTTCAGCAATCGTGAGGCGTATGCCTTCTGCGCTTGCAACATAGCCGATCCCCCGCCCATCAAGACGAACAGCAAGGACATCGCCGATATCCAACCGAGGCAGATCGATGTAGCCAGCTGCGGCAACAGGCGCGATGGTGCAGGCCAGTCGTCCATCGCTCATGACGATGCGCGACAGCGTCGTTTGCAGGTCCGTCCGCAACATCACGCGACCATTGAGCGTCATCGACAAAGCAGCGGCCTCGACCTGCAGATGCAAAGTCCCCGATGGCGACAACATTGGCCCGAGCGCCAGGTCGCGGCCGGTGTTGCGCACTGTCCAGCCCGTCCACGGATCAAATTCGACGATTTCGCCGGTTGCCATCAATGGCAGCATGGCGGCCCAGATGTAGAACGGGTCGGTGTCACCCTGGTCCAGTGCCTCGCCGGTCACGGCGTTGTAGTTTTCGGAGGCGATGCGATCCTCGCGCCAGTTCTTCATGAACAGGTCGTAGCTCTGGCCGGCGAGCTTGCTCGCTTCGGCCGTGAAACCGTAGCGACGCAGGCCGAGCCAGACCATGTAGTTGACATTCGGCCAGATGCGGCCGCGCCAGTAGACGTTGTCGGCGAAGGCCGGATCGTCACGCGTCGCGTTCGGCAGCACGAAGTCCCCGCCGAAAGTGGTCTCGTCGCTCAGATGTTTAAGCAGGCGCGCCGCCTGAGCCGGCGTCGCGGCGCCGCAAAGCAGCGGATAGAAGCTGGTCGGCGACAGCGATCGGACAAAACCACCGCGCCGCTGTCGATTGGCAAAGATGCCGCGACTTTCATCCCAGAGCGTTTCCGAGATCAGCGTCCGGTGGCGTTCGGCCAAAGCGGCGAATTGGCGGGCATCGTCATGCTTGCCGAGCACGACGGCCATTTTTGAGAGCATTTCGGCATCGAGAGCGGCCGCGCAGTTGAGGCCGAGGTCGAAGGTCGAGAGCGTCCGGGTGACGGGATCGTAGATCGCTTCGTCATGCGTCGCAGAGTTGTCCATGCCGGTCTCGTTGCGCGCGCCGAAGGCAGTGCCCTTGTACAGGCCCTCACCCACATCAGAGGTGCCGCAGGACAGCAGGCCGAAACCATCGGGATCGCGATTGTCCTGCCACCAGCGCCGATTGCGCACCAGCGCGTCGTAGCTTGCCTGGATCATCGACCGTTCGCCGGTCCGCTGGTAGAGCTGCCAGACGACGAGCGCGCCGAACGGCAGCTGGGTGCGATCGACCCAGGCATCGTTGGACGTGACGATGCAGGCGATATTGCCCTGCGGCGTTGCGCCGGCCATGGCGGTCGCCATGTTTTCGCGCGCCAGATCGGCGTCGAACACGCCGGCGAGAAGGGCCGCGAAAATCTGGTCGTTGAACCAGACGGCAAATTTCCCGAGATTCCAAATCCGCGTCACCGCCGTATAGGGCCGCGCGTTGGTCTCGTCCCAGATGGTGTTCCAGGCGACCACGTCGCGCATTGCGTCGAGGGCGCCCTCGAACAGGCCGGTCTGCGCCACGGCGAGCTCAGCCGGCGCGCCGGCCGCAAGGCAGGCCTTCGCCTTTGCGATCGCGAGCTCGGCGCTGTCGGCGACGCCCGCCGCATAGGCGCCCTGGCGCATCATCTCAAGATTGAAGCGCAGGGCGATCACCGGCGCTTCGTTTTTGCGCGTGGCGGTGTAGAAATAGCCGTTCTCCTCGAAGTCCGCCCGCAGCGCGTCGATCGTGTCGTGGCCGGTGACGTGCACCGGCGCCTCGGCGGTCGCGACCGCCACAAATCGCGTGCCTACCTTCAGCAGCGTAATGTTGCGTGCCGCATCATGGACCGCCACCTCACCGCCATCGGAGGAGATCGCCAGCGTCACCCAAAATCGCAGCCCCCATTCGGCCGACACCTTGCCGGTCCACCTGCCGCGTACGGCGAAGGGGTCGGTCTTGGTCGTCGAAAACGAGACCGTCGTACCGCTGAGGTCTGTCTCCAGCTCGATCAACGAGCCGTCAATGGTGTGACGGCCGAGGCGAACGGCGTCGCGCCGCGGCTCTATCGCGGAGGTCGTCCTGCTACGCGTTGAATACAGAACCGGCGTGATCCGCACGCCGAGCGGCAGGAAGACCATTTCGGCCGGCCGGCTTGACCAGCTGTTCCAGGCACGCATCAGGGGGATTGTCGAATGTTGTAGCATGGCTCTGTAACTTCCGGTCAGTGTGTCAGCGGAATAAGTTTCGGTACTGCGGACAGGCCGCTCTTGTCGGCCGTATCGCCGAGATAAGGCGTGTTGGCGTAATATCGGTTTGCCGCCGTGTTGGCGACGCGCAACTCGAGCGAATGGACGCCAGGACGCAACCGGCCGAGCGCAAAACGATAGGGCCGCCAGCCCCGCCGATCGATCTGCCGGCCGTCCAGGCTGGCGGCGACCACGGTCGCGACGTCAGGCAACTCGAGAAACCAGTCGGCCTCGTCGCCGATCTCCAGCGCCAGCCGGTAGATCCCGGTGCCGGACAAATCGGCAAATCCCTGCGTCTCCCATCCGGTCTCGACCGAAATCGGCACGAATGCTGCACTGGCCGCCGGCGCAAAACTCCAACCATCGACAAGTGAGACGGCGCGCGCGAGGTCAAGCGCTGGCTGGTTCGAGAGATGGCCATCGCCTGCGCCCCCATGCGTTGTCTGACGCAGGCGGAGGCAGCGCACTTCCTGCGCTTCGAGCGTGACGGTCAATTGACTGAAGGCAGCGGCCTCCTCGATCTTGCCTGTCGTGGCGGACCAGACTTCGCAGTCGAAACCGTCATTGAAGAAAATCTCACTTTCCAGCGCGGCTGCACCATCGTTGAAGAGAACGATCCGCCACCAGCCATTGTCCTCGTATCCGACCCATTGCCAGAGCCGGTCCGCGGGATGGCCGGTGATGACAGGACCGGACGGCGGAAGCCCTGCCAGCAGCGCGTCGATATCGCTGCCGCCGGGCATCCGATCGATATGCGTCGACGCCACCGCAGCCACCGGATCGGTGGCATCGCAAACGGTCGACAGGCGATCTCCGGAGGACCAGACAACTCCGCCAGCGGCGCGGAAGGTCTCCAGTGCCCGCACCGTTTTTTTCGTCTCCAGCACGGTCACCGATGGCAGGATCAGGGCATCGAAGACCAGCCCCGAGACCAGCATCTGGCCGTCCTCGATCCTCGCCTTGGCCAGATCGGCCTCGCTGACGAACATGAAGTCGCAGCGCCTGGCCAGAAGCCCTTCGCACCATGCACCGATGTGGGTGGCATGGCCGTGGCGTGGGCCTTCTGCGAAGGCGGTATGAAGTGGATAGAGGATTGCGACCGGGGTGCGGGGTGTGGCCGGCTCGATGAAGGCTGAGATACGCGCGGTCTCCTGCGAAAACAGGTCATGATAGCCCCACCAGGGCTCAAAGTTGATGCCCGGCGCGAAATCGAAACGCGGATTGGCAAAGGGTGTCGGATCGTTGTCGCGCCCATCCGTCTGGTAGACGCCGTGCCATAGAAACTGGCGAGTGCCGAGGCAATAAAGCCGGATTGCCTGCGCCCGCATCGTCTCCAGCGTCAGTTCCCATTGCCCGGCGGCGCGCACCGGCGTTCGCTCGGCACTGGCATAGGTTTCGACGACACAGCGGCTGCGGCCATTCGAGCGGGCAACGGAATCGCCGAGCTTGGGCGCCAGCTGTGCGACGAAATTGTTGGAGTCGACCGTCGTCTCATGCCTGTAGGCATCGATGCCGAAGAAATCCACGGCAAGCGCGACCCTGGGGTCAATGCTGGTGAAGCCCCCGTTCAAGGCCCACGAACTGATATGCGGCAGGATTTCGTGCCCCGTGAGTGCGATGCCCTTGCGTTCGGCCCATCGACGCAGCGTGCCCGAGAAGGCATCGTTCATCAGGGCTGAATAAGCGGCATAAAATTGCGCGCGCAGCCGCAAGGTGTCAGGCCCGACATTGCGCAGCAGCGCCAGCAGCGTCTTGGCGAACGGCTGGCCCGTGTTTTGCAAAACGGCATCCGGCAGCGTCGAAGCAAATAGCAGACTGTTGCCAAGACTGCCCGAAATCTGATCCCATTTGTAAAAGCCGGCCGCCGGCTGGTCATAAAAGACCAAGCCGACGGGATCAGGCACGAGATCACCAAGCGCTTCGACGAGCGGATCGAGCCCGACGTCGATAAATCGCACCGTGGCTTCCGGCAGGAGGTAGTTGATCAACCGGGACGTCGTGGAGCGCGCGCTGATGAATACCGTTATCGTCTGGCCGTCTTTAATCTCCCCGTCGAATGCGTAGGTGCAGGAAACACCGTCGCTTCTAACGACTGATGTCTGCGTGGTCACATCGACAATCTCGTCCAGACTGCCAACCTCACCGGAGGAATGCAGCAGGGCCGACGCGACCATCCATTCGCACCACTCGACCCGACCGCCTTCATATTGCCACTCGAAAATGTCCGATCCCATCTTCCGAGTGAAAGGCGGATGAATGCCACTGATCTCACCCCGCAGATCTCCTGAGGACATCCAGAACAGATGGCGCTCGCGCAGGTCGTCGCGGTCCACGACTGTCCGGCCGCCGGCGTGCCCGCTGATCCAGTTATAATCGTCGTAGATCCCGAGCTTCAGCCCCAGCTTGGCGGCGATGCCGGCCGCAGCGCGATAGGCGACGAGGTAGCCCGGCGACAAGTAGTCGTCGCGCGACATCGCAAGCCGAGCCTGGATCAGGATCGTGCCGATCCCCTTCTGTTTGAAATCGGCAAGCTGCGCGTGGCAGACCTCCTCTGTCGGGATCGAATGCCAGAACCAGTAGGCCGACGGCCGGAACGCTGTTGTCGGGTTCTCGAATAAGTCGCGGCGATCGATGTCCTGCCCGGTTCGGATCTGCTCCAATCGTCTGCTCCCTAGTGGGTTGCCGCCGTCACGCGTTGCATGGCGTTGGTCGTTTCCGTCCAGGCCGGCTTGTCGGGCGCGAAACGCGCTCTCAGATAGTCGGCAAGATCCTTGATCTGGCTTTCGTTCAGCGTCTGGCGAAAGGCCGGCATCGACATCACTTCCGGGGCCTCACGGCCGGTGGTCTGCGCCAGAATCGCCGGCGCCTCGACACCGTTCAGGATCGCCTGGATGAGATTGTCCGGCGTCGCCGCATGCAGGTTGCTGTTGAGCGCCAGCGACGACAGGATCGAGTTTCCGGTGTGGCATGTGGCGCAGGCGCCGTTGAACAGCCGCTCGCCCTTCGGCGAAACCCGAGCGGCGACAGCCTTGGCCGCTTCACTTGCGGCAATGGCGGCCTCGCTCTGTGCTTTGCTATCGGCGGGGGCCTCGTTGAGGCTGGCGAGATATGTTGCCATGGCACGGATATCGTTATCCGGCAGCGGCTGCATGACTTCGACGACATGCGCCATCGGGCCGGCGGCACTGCCGTGATCGCGCGAATGTCCGGTGCGCAGATAGTCGTAGAAGGCGTCCGCCGTCCAGCTGACAGGGCCCTTGGCGAAGGCATTGAGAGCCGGCGCCTCCCAGCCATCGGCAAAGCCACCGGAGAGCCGGGCGCTGCCGCTCTTTTCCGCGCCCAGCACATTTCTGTCCGTGTGACAGGCCGAACAGTGACCGAGCGTCTCGACGAGATAGGCGCCCCTGTTCCATTGCGCACCACGGGTCTCGACGTATTTGAACGGCTCCGCTTTCAGAAACAGCGCATTCCAGCCCGCCATCATCGCGCGGATGCTGTAGGGAAATTTCAGCTTTGTATCCGGCGCCTTCTCGGCCACCGGCGCCTGCGTCATCATGTAGGCGTAGAGTGCCTGAAGATCGGCTTCCTCGGCGCCCGCGAACGAGGTGTAGGGATGGGCGGGATAGAGGTGATGGCCGTCGCGGCTGACGCCCTCTCGCATGGCCCGTTCGAAGGCTGGATACGACCACGCGCCGATGCCGCTTTCAGTGTCCGGGGTGATGTTCGTGGCATAGACGGCGCCGAACGGCGTGTCGAAGCGCCGGCCGCCGGCAAAGGGTGTGCCGTCATCACCGACATGGCAGACATTGCAGGCGCCGGCCGCGGCCGCAAGCCTGCCGCGTTCGATGGTGGCCGGGCTGTAGACGTTGGCATCGGGTCGCGGAATAGTGCCGATAGCAGAACGCCAAGGCGAGGCCATTGTGACGATACCGGACAAAGCGGCGACGGCACCGACGGCCGACAGACCGATGTTCCACCACTTCCGCTTCTTCGCCACCGGGGCAGCCGGCGCTTCATCCGTCTTGCCGTTCAGCGCGGCGAGTACCAGCTCCGGCGTCAGCGGTAGTTCGCGGAAGCGAATGCCGGTGGCATCGTAAACGGCATTGGCGATGGCCGAGGCGCTGGGAACGGAGGCGGATTCTCCGACACCGAGCGGCGGCTCGTCCTGCCTCGGCACCATCAGCACGTCGATATCAGGCACCTCGGGGAAGGTGATCAGCGGATAGCCGCCCCATTCCTTCGACTGCACGGCGGTCGACGAGAATTCGACTTTTTCCTTCAGCACCCGGCTGGTGGATTGAATGATATTGCCGTGGATCTGGTGGCGCACGCCGTCGGGATTGATCATCATCCCGGAATCCTGCGCGCAGGTCACCTTGGTGACCGCGATCTCTCCGGTCTTCTTGTTGACGGCGACATCGGCGACCCAGGCGGCCCAGGCGGCGGCCTTGCCCGGAAACGGCCCATGGATGTAGACGGCATAGGCAAACCCGCGTCCGTAGAGCAGGTCGCCCTCGCCGCCCAGCGTGCCCCATGTCGTATGCGGCACCCATTTCGCCCGCTCGGCCAGCGCATGCACCAGGTCGACGGCGCGCGGATCGTGGAGGTAGCGAAGCCGGTATTCGACCGGATCGACGCCGGCGGCGGCTGCCAGTTCGTCGATGTAGCATTCGTGCGCAAAGGTGTTGGGCATTGCCGACACGCCGCGGAACCAGGAAGCACGCGCGATCGGCGGCATATCGTGCACAGTGACGCGGAGGTTCCCGTAGGCATAGGGCGGGATGGCGGTGCGATCGCCCATCTGCACGACGTCGGAAACTGGCGGCACCTTGCCGGTGAGGATCAAGGGAAGGGTCGGCGCCAGATTGGAGGGATAGCGGGTTTCGAAATCATAGGCGGACGGACCGCCCTCCAGATCGATACCGCCGCGCACATCCATGATCTGGGCGGCGCCCTTCGGCTCCCAGGCATGTTCCTGCTCGCGCGTCAGCTGCACCCGGACAGGTGCCTTTACCGCCCGCGACAGCAGCGCCGCGTCGGCCGTGACGTCATCGGCGCAATTGCGGCCATAGCAGCCGGCGGCTTCCAACCGCTCGACCCGGATCAGCTCTTCCGGCATGTCGAGCAGCAGCGCCAGATCGCGGCGCATGGGAAACGGGTTCTGCGTCCCCGACCAGACCGTTAGCCCGCCCTCGTTGTAATCGGCCACCGCGCAGGACGGTCCGATCGAGCCGTGCATCTGGTAGGGCCAGACATAGGTGCGGTTCATCGGCTGGGCACTGCCGGCCAGGGCCATATCGACATTGCCGAGATCGGCAAGCTTGCGCGCAGTCGACGGATTGGCGCGCAGCGCCTTTTCCGGCGCGTTGAGATCCGGCCACTCGGGCGGCGCGCGCCACACGACCTTCAGGCTCTTGGCCGCCTCGATAGCGTTTTCCTCGCGGGTCGCGACCACGCCGACGAAATCGCCGAGGGCGACGACGCCGACCAGCCCGTTGATGTGCGCAACCGATGTTTCGTCGATAGAGATCAGGCTGTTTCCGACATGATCGCCGTGATCGAACCCCGCATAAGGCGGGCGAACGACGCGGCCATGCAGCATGCCCGGCACGCGCACATCATGCACATAAGTCCAGCGCCCCGTGGCCTTCTCGGGGATATCGACGCGCGGCTGCGACGAGCCGACCAGTCTATAGTCCGAGGCCGGCTTAAGGGCCGCGTATTTATCGATCGACAGCCTGACATGGCTGCCGGCGACGATGTCGCCGAAGCTGAGCTGCCAGTTCTCGCCGCCATCGGCACGGATGATGCCATCTTCCAGTCGCAGCCGCTCAAGCGGCACGCCGCCCTTCTCAGCCGCCTTGGCGAGCAAATGATGGCGGGCGGTGGCGGCGGCCTGGCGCAGTGGCACTGCGGTGATCTGGATCGTTTCGCTGGCGATGGTCGCGCCCTGGTTGGGCGCGGCGGAGGTCGTGCCGAGCACCATGTCCACCTGCTCGAACGGCATGCTGAGCTCTTCGGCGACGATTTGCGCCAGAGAGGTGCGGATGCCCGTCCCTAAGTCAACATGGCCGTTGAACGCAGTCACACGGCTATCGGCGCCCACCGCGATGTAGAGTTCCGCACCGTCGCCAAGCCGCGTATCGTTGACAACAAGCAGCATGTCGGCGGCCGACATATAGGCGGATTTCGGCATTTGGCGGTGGTCGGTCACAGGGAGACCTCCTTCGCAGCTTTTGGTGAGATATCGTCCGGCGTGGATCGTCGCGTCCGTTCGGCCCTGGAATAGGCGACCGCCCGCCTGGCCGCGGCAAGTATTTCCATGTGCGTTCCACAACGGCACAGATGATGGCGCAACGCCTCGCGGATCGCGTCCTCGTCGGGATCGGCATTGCGATTGAGCAGGGCTGTGGTGGCGATGATCATGCCGTTCAGGCAATATCCGCATTGAGCGGCGGCCTCGTCGATAAACGCCGCCTGGACTGGATGCAGATGCTCGGGCGTGCCGAGACCCTCAAGCGTGGTGACGCGGCGAGTGCCGACGGCACCCAGAGGCACGGTGCAGGAGCGCACGGAGCGACCATCGACGAGAACGGCGCAAGCGCCGCATTCACCGAGCCCGCAACCGTATTTCGGGCCGTTGAGGGAGAGATCGTTTCTGAGGATATAGAGAAGGGGTGTTTCCGGGCTTGCTTCGACGCTCTCGACGGCATCGTTCACATTCAAACTGAAGCAAACTGGCAGTGTCAAAGCAGGCCCTCCGCCCCGGAGAACGAAACACAGACCTCGCCTCTTTCCATCGGCCGTACCGCTACGCAGCAGACATCGCCCGGACGTCCGCAAACCATAACGATGCAACAGTCACCGACTCTTCGCATCTATTGCCCCTTTTATTATTAAGAAGTGCATACGCTTTATAATGACAAAAGACAAGTCGGATTTCACCATCGGAATTTTGCTAGTGTATCCAATTGGCAGGGCGTTTTTTGTGTCATCTTGATAAAAATCAACGCGTCGCTATTGCTATTTAGAGTGTATGCGCTAGAATTTTTGTGAAGCTTCTAATCGTGGGAACAATGCGTCGAAAGACAGCTAAGAAGGGTCGCTATGTCTAACGGAAAAGAAAAGATCGCGATTATCGGCGCCGGCCTCGGCGGCGCTGTCGCGGGTGCGCTGCTCCAACACGCAGGTTTCGACGTCAACGTCTATGAACAGGCACCGGCATTCTCGCGCCTGGGCGCCGGCATTCATATGGGGCCGAACGTCCTGAAGATTTTCGAGCGCATAGGCGTCGACAAGAAGGTGATCGGCATCAGCAGCACGCCGAGCCATTGGTTCAGCCGCGACGGCGTTACCGGCGAATACACCGCCCGGGTTCCGCTTGAAGGCTACGGCCAGACCTATTGCACCGTTCACCGCGGCGACCTGCAGGCCATCCAGTGCGATGCGTTGCAGCCAGGCACCTTGCATTTCGGCAAGAAGCTGGCTCGCCTCGACGACAGCGGCACCGATGTGCTGATCGAATTCGAAGACGGAACCTCGATACGCGCCGACATCGTGATCGGCGCCGACGGCATCAATTCGCGCGTTCGCGAAACGCTGCTCGGCGAAGAGAAGCCGAATTACAGCGGCTGGGTCGGCCATCGCGCCCTGATCTCGTCCGACAAATTGAAGAAATACGATCTGACATTCGAGGATTGCGTCAAGTGGTGGGGTCCGGACCGTCATATGATGGTCTACTACACGACGGCTCGGCGCGACGAATATTACTATGTCACCGGCGTTCCGCATCCGGCTTGGGAATTCGATTCGGCTTTCGTCGACAGCAGCCGCGAGGAGATGGCGGCGGCGTTCGAGGGTTATCATCCGATCATCCAGGCGCTGATCGAAAGCACCGATGGGGTGACGAAATGGCCGTTGTTCAACCGTAACCCGCTGCCGCTCTGGAGCAAGGGCCGTCTTGTGCTGCTTGGAGATGCGTGCCATCCGATGAAGCCGCATATGGCGCAGGGTGCCGCGATGGCGATCGAAGACGCCGCCATGCTGACCCGCTGCCTTCAGGAAACCGGCGTCAACGACTTCCGCACCGCTTTCGGATTGTATGAGACCAATCGCCGCGATCGCGCGACGCGTGTCCAGAGCGTTTCGAACGCCAACACTTTCCTGCTCAAACAGGAGGATCCGGCCTGGGTCTACGGCTATGATATCTATGCCGCCCCCCTGAAGAGCGAGACAGCGGCATGAGCGGCGGCGCCTTGTACGGGGCGAACGTCTTCGCCAACGGCATCCGCCAGCACTATCTGCGCTATGGCGGCAAAGGCCCTTCGGTCATCCTGATCCCGGGCATCACCAGCCCCGCGATCACCTGGGGTTTCGTCGCCGAACGGTTGGCCGAGCGTTACGACGTCTATGTGATCGACGTACGCGGCCGCGGCCTGTCGTCGACTGGCCCCGACCTCGATTACGGCCTCGACGCCATGGCTGCCGACATCGTCGGCTTCGCATTGGCGCTTGGACTTGCTACTCCCGCCCTGCTCGGCCATTCGATGGGCGCGCGCATCGCCATCCGTGCCGCCGTTGCGGCGCCGGAGGCGTTTTCGAGGCTGGCGCTGATCGATCCGCCGGTCTCCGGCCCCGGACGCCGCGCCTACCCGAGCAAGCTGACCTGGTATGTCGACAGCATCCGCCTGGCGCTGAAGGGCATCGACGCGGAGGGGATGAAGGCGTTTTGTCCGACATGGACCGACGAGCAACTGAAGCTGCGCGCCGAATGGCTGCACAGCTGCTACGAGCCCGCGATCGTCACCGCTTTCGAGGACTTCCACAAGGACGACATCTTTCCGGATCTGCCGAAGCTCAAGCAGCCGGCCATGTTGATGGTCGCCGGCCGTGGCGGCGTGATCGAAAGCGTCGACGTGGACGAGGCCCGCTCGCTTTATCCGGGGCTGGAAATTACCCGGGTACCAAATGCAGGGCATATGATTCCATGGGATGATTTCGACGGCTTCTTTGCCGCGCTTGGAGATTTTCTCTCCCGTTGATTGAAGCGGCGGTGGGGCGATGATCCACAGCCGTTTGTTTGAGAGCCGTTTTTTTTGCGAAGCAAAGGATTTCACCCGTGCAGAAGTATTACCGAATCGGCCAGATCGTTCCGAGCTCCAACACGACGATGGAGACCGAAATTCCCGCCATGTTGACGGCGCGCCAGTCCATCCGGCCCGAGCGCTTCACGTTCCACTCCAGCCGCATGCGGATGAAGAAAGTGGTGAAGGAAGAACTGGCGGCAATGGACGCCGAATCCGACCGTTGCGCCGTCGAGCTCTCCGACGCCCGCGTCGATGTTCTCGGATACGCGTGCCTGGTCGCCATCATGGCGATGGGCCTCGGCTATCACCGCCAGTCGGAAAATCGCCTGATGGGTCGCACCCAGGAGAATGGCACTGATATTCCCGTCGTGACCAGTGCCGGCGCCCTGATCGAGGGCCTGAAGGTGATGAAGGCGAGGAAGATCGCCGTCGTCGCGCCTTATATGAAACCGCTGACGGAGCTGGTCGTGGACTACATTCGCGAGGAAGGCTTCGAGGTCGTGGACTGGCGGGCACTCGAGATCCCCGACAATCTGGATGTGGCGCGCCACGACCCGGAAAATCTTCCGGCGATCGTGCAGACGCTCGACCTGACCGATGTGGACGTGATCGTGCTATCGGCCTGCGTGCAGATGCCATCGCTGCCCGTCATCGCCAAGGTCGAAGCCATGACAGGCAAACCGGTACTGACTGCCGCCGTCGCGACCACTTATTGCATGCTCAAGAAGCTCGGTCTGGAAGCCGTCGTGCCAGGCGCCGGCGCACTTTTATCGGGCGCATACTGAAGAGGGGCCGATCATGCAGAGCGCGCAAAGCAATTATCAGGGCGTCTGGGGCAACCGCATCGGCTTCGGCCAGCGCCCTGCCCTCCTCGTCATCGATTTCCTAAAGGGGTACACCACCGAGGGCGCGCCTCTCTACGCCCCTGGCGTGGTTGACGCGGTCGCGCAGACGCCGGCGCTCATCGATGCCGCCCGCGAGGCCGGCATCCCGATCATCCATACGCGCATCCTCTATCTTGCGGAAGACTGCGCCGATGGGGGGATGTGGGTGAAGAAGTCGCCGGTCATGAAAGGAATGGTCGAAGGCAACGTGCTGGCCGAATTCTGCGACGGCGTCGAGCCTGCCAGCGGCGAACTCGTCATCGTCAAGCAATATGCCAGCGCCTTCTTCGGCACCAGCCTTGCCTCCCAGTTGCATGCGCAGGGGATCGACACCGTGATCATGGCCGGCTGTTCGACCAGCGGCTGCATTCGCGCCACCGCCGTGGATGCGGTCCAGCATGGATTCCGCGGCATCGTGGTGCGCGAGTGCGTCGGCGACCGGCACCCAGATCCGCACAATGCCAATCTCTTCGACATCGACAGCAAATATGGCGATGTCGTTTCGAGGGAGGAGGCAATCGCGGAAATCGCCAAAGTCAGGTCCGACCGCGCATAATTTGGGGGAAACGCCCCAGACTTCAAACCTAAGCCTTCAAACAAGATAGGGGAATGAGCATGGATCAATTCAGTTTCACGGAAATTTGCCTGCATCAGTTGAAGATGTCGGGTGTCCACGAGGGCGAAAAACTCATCGTCCTGACCCAGGGCAGCGAGCGCCTCGATTACGCCGACGCCTTCATGGCGGCAGGCATGCGTCTTGGCGCCAAGATGTATCACATGCGTTTGCCGCCGGTGCCACCGGCAGGTGCCTGGGCGGTCGGCCAGACGGGCCTCGCCGCCATGCCGGAAGCGGTGGAGGCCCTGAAGGCTGCCGACATGCTGATCGACTGCATCTTCCTGCTCTTCAGCCCGGAGCAGATGGCGATCCAGGCGGCCGGCACGCGTATCCTGACCGCCGTCGAACCGCCAGAAATTCTGGCACGCATGCTGCCGACCAAGGAGCTGCGCGAGCGCGTCGAATTTGCCGGAGACTTGCTGTCCAAGGCGAAAGTGATGCGGATCACCTCTCCGCACGGCACGGACGTCACCTACAAGCTCAACACCTATCCCGCGATTACCGAATATGCGTGCACGGACGAGCCGGGCCGCTGGGATCATTGGCCGTCCGGCTTTGTCTTCACCGGCGGTGACGACGATGGCGTCGACGGGACAATCGTCGTTGCTCCGGGCGACATCCTGCTGCCGCAGAACATCTACGTGCGCGACCCGATCATCTACACGATTGAAAACGGATGGATCACCGATATTCGCGGCGGCCTCGATGCCGAGCTGGTCAAGTCCTACATGGATGGTTTCAACGACCCGCGTGGCATGGGCATGAGCCATGTCGGCTGGGGTCTCAATCAGAACGCCAAGTGGCATCGCATGGTACCGGGCGAATTCCCGGGTGGCATGGGAATGGAGGCACGCTCGTTCTACGGCAACGTGATGTTCTCAACCGGCCCCAACAACGAGCTCGGCGGCCCGAACGACACCGCGTGCCATCTGGATATCCCAATGCGCGGTTGCTCGCTGTTCCTCGATGATGAGCCAATGGTTCTGGATGGCGACATCGCCGTGAAGGAAATGAAGCACAACTTCAAATAACCGGGCTTGCCAGCCGCTCCGCGTGAAATCGCGCGGAGCGGGTTGCGGTGTGCCACGCCTTGACCGTCGCAACATGCTGTGGTGTTTCCTGCATTCCCGCCAAAGACGCCGTAACTGATGGACCACATCGACGATGACCGCAAAAGAGACCGAACAGCTGCCAGAAGCTCCGGCGCCTCAAAATGGCTACCAAGTGACGGAGCAAGTCGGGCATCTCCTGCGCAAGGCCTATCAGCGCCATCTGTCGATTTTCCAGACCAATGCCAGCGATCCGGACTTGACGTCGGTGCAGTTCGTGACGCTGTGCGCGCTGCACGATCTCGGTCCCAGCTCGCAGGTCGAGCTCGTGAAGGCAACGTCCGTCGACCAGGCGACCATCCGTGGCATCGTCGAGCGGCTGAAGGCCCGCGGACTGATCGATCTCTCTAAGGACGAGGCCGACGGCCGCAAGGTGGTGATCTCTCTGCTGCCCAAGGGGGAAGCCCTGCTGCAGGACATGTATCCGCAAGCCTACCTCATCAGTGAAAAGACTGTCGCGCGTCTCAATCCGGCGGAGCGCATCGCGTTGTTGTATCTCTTGCGCAAAATCGCCGACGATGAGACTGAACAGTAGGTGTTGAATGGGGTCCCTACTCTTGAGGGAAACGAACCGCAGACGCGTTACAGTCCGTGCAAACGGCTCCTGCTGAGAAGGCTCGTCTCAGTCTCTCCTCTTCATTGCCAGTCGTTGCAACGCTGACCCTGTGATGCTGCGACAGAGCGCGTTATTCGGAGCCGAAAGCGATGCTGCAAACGCTGCCTGCACCCGCAGGGCCGCAACGAAGTGGAGGACGGCAAAGCCGTTGCCGGCGGCGCGAGCCTGGCGCGACCAAAGCCCGAGCAGGTCGCGATTGGATTTACTGAGATCTAATGAAACGAAGATTACGCCAAGATCGACGCGGATGGCGGCAGGTGCATCGGGTTTATCGGCTGTCGTAAGCATGATGAGCCTCCAGAGCGATTTTTAGCGAACTCACTCTGCCCCGGGGCAGGCCGCTATCCACTCCCCATAGGATCTTGTTCCAGGCAACGCCCAGCCCGATCCTGAAGTCGATGCAGCTGACAGCCTTCAGATCGAAGGCTACAGCCTGATTTTTTACGCCGTTTTTACAGTCTACAAGCTGATATTGCCGTTGTGACATCGCCCCCTGGCCTTTTCTCAATACTCTGCGGGCACCTCATATACTTCTGCAGCTGGATCCTCGAGGAATGAGCGCACCGTCGGTGGTAGCTGGCGCGACGATAGCGGGACAGGTCCACAGCGCGCAAGTAGTTCACGCAAGTCTGGCTCGGTGCCGACATGCCGCCAGATCATCCGCGAGGCATAGGGGAGGTTTTCCCTTCGCCACGAAATTCCCATCGTCGTCCCACGCAGATAGACGCGCTGATACTCGTCGAATGGCAGGAGGATCGTCTGCGACAGCATGGCGTTCGGTCCGACGACACGTTGCGTGATGAAGATCCGGTTCCGATAGAAGGCCGCCAAGCCCAGATATTTCGAAAACTGCTGAATGCCGCTTCCGAGGTCTCGAAGCCGCTCCATCGATTTGGCCTGCACCAATCCACCCTGCTCGATAAGGCGGCTGCACGAACAGACAACCATCCCGGGCCAGGATGGCGAACGATAATAGGTCTGAAAATAGCCGATATGACGCCTGAGCGCGGTTAGGTTTCCGGGAAACGCTTTAAGAAGCTCTGAACCTCCGTTGATACCGAGGACAGGTTTGTGAAGTCGATCGCGAAACTGTTTGGGAGCGAGGTCAAAGTCGGCTGCATCAAGATCGAAATAGTTGGCGATGCGAGCCAGATTATGGGCGGAAGGCCTCGTCTGGCCGTTGATGTATCGATTGAATTGTTGCCGGTTGATATCGATTGCACGGCACAGATGCGAAATTGAACGTTGCGTTGCGCAGGCGATTTTGAGGTTCTCGACCAGGTGAGGCATCCGTAACTCCGTCTTCTCGTGAACTAGCGTAAACTCGCTTAAGGATGCGTCAAGTCGCGAAATTGCGTGAGCCGACCCAGCCTCTACGTTCCCACTTACAAATGAAAAAGAGGGGACCGTTATGACGCATCAAAAGGATCGATCTTCGCAGCCGAGAATCGGCCGCCGCCACTTCCTCGGCGGTGCCGTCGCGCTCGGCGCCTTGCCGGCCCTCGCCTCGGGCCTCCTGATGCCGCGTGACGCACGGGGGCAGGAAGCCAAGCGTGGCGGCCATCTGAAGCTTGGCCTCAAGGGCGGCGCCACCAGCGACGCGCTCGACCCGGCAACATACAGTGCCTCGGTACTGTTCGTCATTGGCCGCCTCTGGGGCGACACACTTGTCGAATCCGACCCCAAGACTGGCGCACCCCTGCCCTCGCTGGCAACTTCCTGGACGCCGTCGACGGATGCTTCCATCTGGACCTTCAAGATCAGGAACGATGTACGGTTTCACGACGGCAGCAAGATGACCGTCGCCGACATTGTCGCGACGCTGAAGCGGCACGCGGACAAAAACTCGCAGTCGGGCGCTCTTGGGCTCATGGCGTCAATTGCAAGCATTGAAGAAAAGGCGGGCGACCTTGTCCTGACGCTTTCGGAAGGCAATGCGGATCTGCCTCTCCTTCTCACCGACTACCACCTGATTATCCAACCCAAGGGCGGCGTCGAAAATCCGGCAGCAGCAGTCGGCACCGGTCCTTACATTCTGAAAAGCTTCGAACCCGGGGTCCGCGCCACATTCGAGAAAAACCCAAAGGATTGGCGCTCCGACCGCGGCTTTGTCGACAGCGTCGAAATACTCGTCATCAACGACAACACCGCGCGCGTTGCGGCGCTTGCCTCCGGCCAGGTCCATTTCGTCAACAGCATCGACCCGAAGACAGTTCCCATGCTGCAGCGGGCACCGACTGTGAGTATCATCCGGAATGCAGGCAAGGGCTTCTACTGCTTCCTGATGCATTGCGACACGGCGCCCTTCGACAACAGCGACCTTCGTCTCGCGTTGAAATATGCCATCGATCGTCAGTCGATCCTGGACAAGGTTCTCGCCGGCTATGGAACGATCGGCAACGACTATCCGGTCAACTCCAACTACCCCCTGGCGCCGACCGATATCGAGCAACGGCCCTATGATCCCCACAAGGCCGCCTTCTACTTCAAGAAATCGGGTCTCGACCGTCCAATTCTGTTGCGCACCTCCGACGCAGCCTTCCCGGGCGCCGTGGATGCGGCGATCCTGTTCCAGCAAAGCGCGCGCAAGTCCGGGATCACGATCGACGTGAAGCGCGAACCGGAAGACGGCTACTGGACTAATGTCTGGAACAAGCAGCCCTTCTGCGCCTCCTTCTGGGGCGGTCGCCCGACACAGGATTCGCGCTATTCCACCTCCTATCTATCGACCGCCGAATGGAACGACACGCATTTCAAGCAGCCTGACTTCGACAAGTTGGTATTGCACGCGCGGTCTGAGCTCGATGAAGCCAAGCGCAAGGTGCTTTATCGACAGCTGGCTTTGATGGTGCGAGACGATGGCGGTCTGATCCTGCCCGTCTTCAACGACAACATCATGGCCTCTTCGAAGACGCTGAAGGGCTATGTCGACGACATCGGCAACGATATGTCGAACGGCTACGTCGCGACGCGTGTCTGGCTGGACGCCTGATGCCCGAAGCCGGGCGAATAGGGCGCGCGCGGATTCTAACCAATCTGTCCCGCATTGGCGGAAATTGATCTTCACTCTGGCAGTGCATAGCGCGTCAGCAGAGCCTCGCCCTCTTCGATGGCGATCTCGATCACCTCGTTCACCAGATCCGGCGAGTTCCCGCAGAACGAGCGTGAACAATTCCCGCTGCTGCATCGGCAGAACCTGCGGCACGATGATCACCAAGCCAGCATGCAGATCCTCTCGCGCATGGAGTTTCCTGAAGTCGCGGGCATTGTTCGTCACGAAGGTAAAATCTTCCGCGACGATCCGAGGCATCAGATCCCAATCGGTCTCGCCGCTCAGGCCCAGCCAATTGACGTGGAAGCAATCGTGGCCGTGATGTTGAGCCACGGCCACGAGCGATGTGTGCAAGCATTCATCGACGAGAAACTTCACGTAGCCGTGCCCGAGGGCTTTTCGGTGCCGGCCTTTCCGAGAGGCAATCGCTTCACCGACTTCACTTTCAGTCCCTGCTCCGACAATTTTCGTGGCCGCCCACGGGCAGGATGAGCCGCTACCCAGATTTCGGCGAGGTCCACCATGCGCGCAGTGAGAGCCGGATAGCCCTCGACGATCTCGTCCGTGGGAGCGCCTTGCAATTTCATCGCAGCGATTGTTCGGACAGGAACGCGCGTTCCTTTGAAGACCGGCTCACCGCCAACCACACCTTTCACGCTGTGGATGATCTTGTTCGCTTCCCTGAGCGCTTCGCCACGCGCGGCCAAGTGCTCCCTCGCTCTCGCGACGTCGACGATCAGATAGTCGTCTGCTCTGACCGTGTCGGCTTCAGGATTTTCGTCGATGGCGGCAAAGAGGCGCTTCCGGCGCTCGGCGGAAAGGATTGAGCCGACGCCGAACCAGAGTTTCAGGCGCAGCAGATCGTCGTCAGTGATCGCTCGGCTTCGGTGGCCGGTAGAGGGGCTTCCAATGATTCGTTTGTCGATCGCGTTGTGTACCGACTTAATGCCGATCTCACTCACGGCAGCCGCCTCAGTGGGTGTGTATTCGCGAAGTCCTGCAGCCATAATTAATATTCTCCTTCGAAAGAATATATATGATTCACGGGTAATTCGCAATGTGGCTGCTCAACGACATCGATCCGCAGACTTGGCTTGCTGACGTCCTGGCCCGCATCGCCGACACGCCAATCAGTAAGCTGGTGCAATTGCTTCCGTGGAATTGCCAGCTACACGGACTGAACGCTCAAGCAGCCTAATCTGCGGCCTTCACCGGATGCTTACGATAAATCCGATCCATCGAAACAGAATCTCACCATGCACATATGCTGCCCGAGTTGCTTTGTGCATTCCATTAGCGACTTCCAATAAATACTGACAGATTTCACTGGAAATCAACGACCCGGTCTACTGGACAATGAGGTTTGAAAAATCCAACGTGAAGCGTTTCTGCTGAAGAACGGCGTTCATGATGGCAGACGCTAGAGGGAAATAAGCGAGCGGATCTTCATCGGTATGTTGCTTCTCAAGCGCCATATTCGCCAGAACCCGCGCTGTATCCACACCTTCGACCGTTTCGCCAAACAGTTCGCTCGACAACATTTCAACGACTGTGCGGCCAGTTCCCAATCCCTGGCCGAGGCGGCTGTTACGCCCTCCGCCAACAGTGACGTGCAGATCGCCCAGTCCGGCCAGCCCGAATGCCGTTGTGGTTTGCCCGCCCAGGGTGCAGGATGGGGATAACGGCAGTGGTGCCACCTTCAGCTATGGCTGGTGAGGCGGTTCACAACAGTCCAAAAAGGCGATGTCACGTCGTTTCGGCAGCGCATGTTCGCCGCTTTCCCCGAGGCGACCCCAATGGTGATCACCTACACAATCGCGTCGAACATCCGGACATCTTTTTGGCCGTTGCCTCAGAGGAAGTCGCGCACAACACTGGCACCGCCCCCAATCCTGACCGGCTTTCCATCAGCTATGGCAACAGCCTGCCGGAGTGGCTCGGCCGGGGTCGTGTTGATGAAATGGGATGTTGTCCCGCCTGCCGCGCAGACGATCATCGACGTCCAGATCGAGAAGATTCAGAAGATGTCGAAATAGGTCGAAGCAAGCGAGCGCTAGTGACCTGATCGGCTACGGTAGCCGCCACGCGGTCGCGCAGCTCCCGCTCTCACTCGGCGGTCCTCAGGTATCGATGTGGGAACTAGGCGTAGATTTTATCACCAAATGGTGCTAGTTAAAGCGCCTGAACAGGATAAGAAACGATGCGATCGACTATCAATCTAGACGACACTCTCATGGAAAGGGCCAGGTCCCTGACCGGCACAAAAGAAACCGCTGCTATAGTCCGCCAGGCGTTGGAGACGCTTGTTCGAGTAGAGTCCGGAAAACGCCTCATCGCGCTCGGCGGAACTATGCCCGATGCAGAGGCAGCTCCACGTCGCCGGAGCGCAGCTGCCAAGTGATACTGGCAGACACTTCTATATGGATCGATCATTTCCGCCATGTTGATGCGGAACTTCGGACGATCATTGAGGACGATCGTCTACTCTGCCATCCGGCTGTAGTTGGCGAACTGGCGCTTGGCAGCCTTCGAGATCGCGGGCGCGTGATAGCGTTTCTGGCAGCCCAGCGCCAGGCGTTCGTCGCAACACATGACGAAGTGATGACAATGATTGATCGTCACGGCATTTTCAGTATGGGCATCGGCTATACAGATGCCCACTTGCTCGCCTCGATACTGCTTGATCGGCGAGCGGCGTTATGGACCAGGGACAAGCGTCTTCAGGCGGCGGCCAAAAAGGCAGGCGCTTCATTGCATAAGCCGGCCAATGCTCGCAACTAAACACCTAAATAGTTCTGCCGATCTTTCGCATTTTTCCGATCTTTCGCCTTGAGCAGGTTCGAACCGGAGACCCGTGGTTCGCGCACAGATTTGAGAATGCGTTTTCAATCGTTTTCGCCGGTGAACAGGTTGGCGCAATGGTGCGTCCTTTCGGTATCAACCTTGAGAAGGCCGGCCACCTGCTTTATATGATGCGTGATGAGGCGGATATGAGAACGACCTTGGCAATCGACGACGATGTCCTGATCGCCGCAAAGGCGATGGCAACCCAGCAGCACCGGAGCGTCGGCGAGGTCATTTCTGAGCTGGCGAGACGTTCTCTGCGCCGACCGCCCAGCAGCCGCGAGCGCAATGGCATTCCTCTCCTGTCAGCTCGGCCGGATGCGCCGCCAGTGACCCTCGAAATCGTGAACGCCTTGCGTGACGAACTGCAGTGACTTTCCTGCTCGACGTCAATGTGCTGATTGCCTTAATCGATCCGGGCCATGTAGCCCATGATGATGCGCACGAATGGTTCGCGGCGATGGGTCAGACCGCGTGGGCTACCTGCCCCATTACCGAAAATGGTGTCATCCGGATTGTCGGCAACCCCAAATATCCCAACTCTCCCGGTTCACCGTCACTCGTGATGGAGATCGTCCGCAAATTGCGGTCGCTCCCCGGTCACAGTTTTTGGCCGGACGATGTGAGCCCTGTCGGGTCAGGTGATATCGCTGCCACGAAAATTCTAACATCGGGGCAGGTAACTGTTTCATTCAGTTTTGTAACGGCTTCTTCCGTGCGTTGGGTTCGCAGGCGTTCCACCTGCTCCTTGGCTTCCGCGATTTGCGAGCCGGTTGTTGCCTGTTCAGAGGCGATGGCAGCGCTTGCCCCAACAGATCGGCGTCGATGCCCAGAAGCTCCGTGTAATCTGATCGATTGATCAGCCCCCGTTCGACCGGCGACTGCTTGCCTTGCAGCTCGTCCTTTACGACCTCGGCCTGCTTCTGAACTGCAGCTTCCTGCTCGCGTAAGCCAGATAAGGTTTGATCTAGCTGTTCAAGGCGCCATTTGAGAATGGTCTGTTCCGACCGGAAACGGGCCATGCGGGCGTTGAATTCCTTCTCTTCCTCCAGGATGAGCTCGCTTCATTAAATAATCGACATTCGCCTTGAACAGGATCGACCCGGCGTTGGCTAATCGTGAAGCACCTGATAGGACCGCCGAGTATGAGGTCTTGGCACCATCTTCAGAGAGCCTCGGACCGGATCGGAGAGCTTTTGATGGGCTGGAAAACACCGAAGATCGAATACGTGAATGGCTATAAGATCGTTGAAGTTGAAGGGCCCAGCTTCAAAGTCTACGATGGCGACCGTCAGCTCGGGGACGATTTCCCCTACCCCGGCGAAGCTGCTGCTTACGCAACCTCGTTGCCAAAACGGGATCATCCACGCAGCTAGGCGAGAAGCCGCGGAAGATCATTGAAAACCCTTTATGGCAGCCTTAACGAATGTGGAACAGGATTTGACCAGCTCCCAACTTTCTCCGCCGCTGGAACTGCTTGGGTGGTCAGAATTCTTCGCGGACCAGGTCCAGTCCAGCGAAGCTGACTTGATCCCCAGACGCATTGCTTCCGTTCACCGGGCACGCATCGAGGCAATCGATGTCACCGGGCCGGTCGGACTGGAATTTCCAGCCAATACCAATACTGGTGACTACGCGGTCGGCGACTGGGTTCTTGCCGATCCACTGACCGACATGCTCATCAGACGTCTCGACCGAAAAAGCGTCTTTCAGCGACGACCGGAAGGCGGGCGTGGCCAGCAACTTGTTGCCGCCAACGTCGACACCCTGTTGATCGTGACCTCGTGCAATGCCGATTTTAATCTTGCTCGGCTGGAACGTTACCTGATCATGGCCAACCAGGCCGGGAGCAATCCGGTGATTGTGCTGACAAAGGCCGACACCGCGGAAGATGCCGGCATGTTCCAGGCGCAAGCCGAGGCTTTGCAGCGTGACCTGCCTGTCATTGCCTTGAATGGGCGCTCCGCGGACGCAGTTTCCCTGTTGAGGCCCTGGTGCGGCATCGGCCAAACAGTTGCGTTGGTGGGGTCTTCTGGTGTCGGAAAATCAACACTGGTGAACACCATGACCGGGCCTGAATCTGACACAAAGCAAAAGACAGGCACCATCCGCGAATATGACGCGCAGGGCCGACACACAACCACCGCACGATCCCTGCATGCAATTTCAGGCGGCGGCTGGGTCATCGATACCCCGGGAATAAGGACGCTTTACGTGAGTGATGTTACCGACGGTATCGACACCCTCTTTGCTGAAATAACCGAACTGGCGCCGCTTTGCCGCTTTCGCGACTGCACCCATGCCCATGAACCGGGGTGCGCCGTTCAGGCAGCTGTCGCAAGCGGTGCCCTGGTCGCCGATCGCCTGGAACGCTGGCGGAACCTGCTTACAGAAAATCGCGACCGGACACCGGTCGTGAGCGGACCCCGCGGCAACAAGATCGTCCGCAAGAAGAAATATTGAAAGTGTTGAACGTTTGCGACGGTGCTCATCGGCGTCAGCCACGATCCGCCACCTGAATTGGCTGGGCTGGGGATAGCGTCAGCGCTCAATGATTGGGATTGCGGTCAAGAAGAAGACCCTGCAAACGGCCGCTCCCCGCTTGTGCGGGATATGTCTTTGAACAAACGAGATGCGGACGTGCTTTCTCTAGCTGTCCCGCTCGTGCAAATCGCCTTGGGCCTCGAACTCTCGGCACCATATTTGTCTTCGGCTCTTCGAATCAAATCAACAGCTTGGCTGTCGAAGCTGAAGACAGCCTATACTCCAAGCGGAAGTTCAATTTCTTCGCGGTTTCTTTTTGCGCCCTCGATCAGGACCGTGTTGAATCGCTCGGCATCTTGTGCCGGCAGCATTCCCGCCCCGGTTCGAATACCTTCTTGCCAGGCAGGCCCGCGCTCCCATGCTTCGTTGTAGACGAGCGCCAAGTCGGCAGATCGCCTTGTCTGCTGCAGGGCTTCAAAGAGCAGCGCAGCTTGACGAACGTCCTTTTCTCGCTTCGCCAGTCCCTGCCGGTCAGTGTGTCGGCGGCTGGCGACTATGAGCTTGTGGACCGCATACCGGGACGGATCAGGGACGACGACTGAGACACCGCTTCGGTGGAGCAGCATTGTCCTGACGGGTTCCCTTATGAGGAAGTCGAGAAAGCGTAGTGGATCCGCGCTGGCGCCACCAAGGGCGGGCATCTTCGCCGGCTGGTCGATGTAGTCATCAGAACCACGGTTCGACGTCAGGAACTCAACCCTGTAGCCGTTGGCGTTCTGAAACGCCGACGAGGCCGCGGACCCCGATCGATGTGGAACTGGCCGGAAGCTGGGGTCGACGCCCTGCAGCAGCTCAACGATCGGAGGCAGACTGTCTTCAACCTCGCGACTGATGGCGTGGTCCCGGGCGATGTCCGCATCGCCGGTCAGGATCGCAGCCATGGGGAGGCGGACGCCCAGCAGTCCTGCATAGCATTGAAAGGCCACCGTGCCGATGAGAACACCTCGGAGCCGAAAGAGACCGCCATCGGCAAGAGCCTCGACGATGTCGCCCGACATGGCATCAGGGGCGATCATCCCGCCTTCGCGGGTCAGGGTATTTACCAAGCGCCTGCGAGCGCGTAGATCGTCCTTGTCCCGCTTATGATCAGCTACGCGCCGCGCGATATCCGGATCTTCAGCAGAACCGACATAACGACGTTTCGTACCACCATGTCCATCTGGGATGTCGAAGTACCAGTACTTGCGCCCCTTGATGTTCGCCGGAGTGAACCGACCCTCTGGAGGGAAATCGGCCGTCCAGGCGGCGTCGAGCGAGCGCTGACCGAGCTCGGCGAGCATCGTCTGATACATGAGGTCGATGGACTTCATAAGTTCGACTCCGGCGTTATACTGTTTTTCAAAAACAGTATAACCGTCGAGAGGATAGGTCGCAAGATAGGATGCTTGCCTTCGCGCAGGGCGCCAACAATCTCCGCAGCAAAGCGCGAGCGCTCTTAATCGTCGGCCCGTCATACCGGTCGCAAGGCGCTCCCACGGAGGAGATCGTCGAGGGCTATCCGGCTCTCACTGCGCGCATGGCGGACCTGGCCGAAATCTGGGCAGCGGCTCATCCTGCCCGTGGGCGGCCACGAAAATTGTCGGAGCAGGGACTGAAAGTGAAGTCGGTGAAGCGATTGCCTCTCGGAAAGGCCGGCACCGAAAAGCCCTCGGGCACGGCTACGTGAAGTTTCTCGTCGATGAATGCTTGCACACATCGCTCGTGGTTCTGCCGATGCAGCAGCGGATCTGCCGGGGGCGAGCCTCCAGGTCGTTTGCGACATGGATGCAGATCGCGCCCGCAAGGTGGCGGACGCCTACGGCGCTCACGACGTCGACTCAGACCCGACCGGGTGTCCGCTCGTCTGGACGTGGACGCAGTTATCATCGCAAGCCCCGATTTCACGCACGCGCCCTTGTCGCTGTCCTGCATAAGAGCCGGCAAACGGGCTCTCTGCGAAAAGCCGCAGATTTCACTGGAAATCAACGACCCGGTTTACTGGACAATGAGGTTTGAAAAATCCAACGAGAAGCGTTTCTGCTGAAGAACGGCGTCCATGATGGCAGACGCCAGAGGGAAATAAGCGAGCGGACCTTCATCGGTATGTTGCTTCTCAAGCGCCATATTCGCCAGAACCCGCGCTGTATCCACACCTTCGACCGTTTCGCCAAACAGTTCGCTCGACAACATTTCAACGACTGTGCGGCCAGTTCCCAATCCTTGGCCTAGGCGGCTGTTACGCCCTCCGCCAACAGTGACATGCAGATCGCCCAATCCGGCCAGCCCGAATGCCGTTGTGGTTTGCCCGCCCAGCCTCTCGCATAGTCTGGCCATTTCCAAAGTTGCCTGGGTGAAGACTGCAGCCGTCGGATTCTTAGATTGGCCGTCCGCACGTCTTTGATCGGGATACCGCGTCTGCATGGCGCTCACGCCGATCGCGTAGAAATTCTTGAGCGCGGCACAAGCTTCGACGCCCGTGACGTCCGTCGTCACCGACAGACGGTAATAGTCCGTTTGCATGATCGCGGCGAGCTGTTCGGCGACCGAAATATCCTCACAGGCGTAGATGCATGCCGTCGGCAGACGGTTGGCGAGTTCGCGGGCGATACACGGTCCGCCGATCCCGATGAAAGCGCTCATCAGCGGAATACGGGAGGGAAGCGTTTGGGCATAGGTCGATACGGCGGAACCCGCAGACTCAAGTCCTTTTGTCACAAAGGCTATGGGACAGGCCTCCGTCATGACCCGGTTAAGAATGTCGGTCACCCAGCCAATGCCTGGGCTACTCACTCCGACAACAATGATATCGGCGTTCGCGAGGTGCTCCGATCGCAGTTCGTCGAAGCGGATCGCCTCGACGCCGGCGGGCGGGGCAGCGTCGAGTTTGGGATGGATCCCGCCCGGACGCCGCATGGTAACGACGATGTCCTGATCGAGCGGCGTGCCGACGAGCAGCACCTTGTGGCCGTTGTCTGCAGCGGGTACGCAAAGCGCGGTGCCCATGACACCCGCACCGAGTACAACGATTTTTGCCACGGTAATCCTCCTCTTGGTGTGGTTCGAAACGGAAAGCCGACCCGCTACCGCATCATAGCAGCGACATTGCCGCCATCGACCGTGATAACCGCGCCGGTGCTTGAGCGCGCCTTAGCGAGATGCACGAAGGCGGCTGCCACATCGGCACCCGTTACCTCGCGGCCAACAAGGTTGCCGCGCATATAGGCTTCGGGTGTCAGGCCGCGCGCGCGGCTTCTTTCAGTGACCATCTCGTCCGTCATTAGACCCGTGCGGATCCGAGGGGCACACTTCGGCTGAGTTGACGCGCAAACGTCAGCGGCGGCGCGGCCGCTTCCGCAGCAACCTCACCAAGTGTCTGGGCTTTAAGGGCCCCTCCCCAAGCGGTCAAAATTGCCGGCTGGGTGTTCAGCTTAGCGCTTCAATTGAAATCGGGGAGTAAAAGCTACAGGGCTGTAGGGACCTTATCCCGCCAGCATACGTGCGAGCATATTTCTGATGTGGTCCTGCGCGCTGTAGAAAATTGCCGCGACAATGATTTTGCGGCTATCTTCTACCGGTAGAAACCAAATAGCTGCCTTGTCCCGCCGAAGAAACCGGATCCCGGGATGAATATCGGGCCGCAGAGTCCCGATATAAGGCGTATCGACGAGACGATCGATTTCGACACGCAGTTTGTGGATCCGTTCAGCGGTACGCTCCACCGCGTCGTCAGGCGAGTCCCCGAGTTCGACATAGGCGCCGAACAGATGATCGAAGATCAACTCGAAATCGCGTTCGGCATCCCCCGAATATTCAAGAGTCCACACGAACAACCCGTCGCTTCCGCTCAATCATTGCCGAGACGCGGCTTTCCATTTCCGTCGCAGTAATGATAGGTCCATTCAATCGCCGCTGAACCAATTCGCGAAGCGCTGCCGTTTCGACGGTCTCGGTTTCCGTCTTTTGGCGAAGCAGTTCTAGGCCCTGCTGAAGAACGGAACTCAGGCTGGCATACCGGCCGCTCTCCACCAACGAACGGGCAAACGCATCCTGCTGGTCGGTCAGCGAGATCGACGATTTGACACTCATAGGTTTAACTCCTTTGAACCTAATTTGCTACTCAGTAGCACATTTGTCAATATGACGAGATGTCCGTCAGGGCGGCAAAGGATGGCCGCGCAATGTCAATCCAGGATCAACGCTGGATCAATAGCTTTCTGCTTGTTCGCGGTCCGCGTCACGATGTGCGCCGCCGAGCGCCCCGCCGGGGCCGAGTGTCCCAAGCGATTCATGAATATCCGGTTCTCGGACTCTCAGCACTAGCTGTGATCGTGGAAAGGTCCTCGGACATATGCTCGACAGCTACCCGATCACCATGTTTCTACCCGAAGCTTTAGCCTGATAAAGGTTTTCGTCCGCGGCTTTCAAACAAGAGTGTGGATGAAACCCCGGCCGGCAATGAAACACACCGATACTCGCCGAGATTAGCACTTTCGAACCCGAAGGAGATCGCAGATCAATACGCGCGATCTCTTCCCGGATTTCCTCGCTACGTATAAGCATTTCGGCAGGCGTCAAATTGCGTTGAAACAGACCGAACTCTTCGCCCCCGAGGCGTCCTGCGAACCCTGACTGCCCTTGGTAGCGGGCGAGGATAAGACCGGTGCAGCGGAGTGCTTCATCGCCCGTTCCATGACCATATCGGTCGTTGATCGACTTGAAATAGTCGAGGTCCAGAAACAGCAAGGCGCCGGATACACCGTGTTGACTGGTCGCGTCTAGCTCTTCAAGGAAGGCGCTGCGAGTGAGGGTGCCCGTCAGGCCATCCGTGCGAGATTGGACGCGAAGGGCGTCATAAGCGTCCGCGAGCTTGTTCAAAGCCTCTTTTGTCGCAGCTTCAGCGCGTCGGACTTTTTCCGACTGAGTAAAATGCAGCGCCGAAGCCGGGATCGATATCGCCAGCGGGCAAAAAATCGTCATGAATAGGCCAGCGCCTGCCACTTGTCCGCCCAACAGTGGAACAATGATGAATGAAAGTGCCAGCGAGGCGAACACTGAAAGCAGTCCTGTTAAAATAGACTTTTCGACAATACGACGCATCAATACCACCGTGACGAAGTGAAACTGCTATGAGCTCATCAATTTAAAATGGGTTGAAACACATCGATAAAACTTGATTCATGCGTCTCTCTCACCGACGATTTGCCTCGAATGGCCACCCCCCCTCATCTGGCCGCCAGATCGTCGCAGCTATCCTTGTTCTGTTTTTAACTATGCGAGAAAGCGCGGCTGCGCGGTCGGTCATCGTGGCCGTCTTGAATGGTCGTGGAACATCGAGAGGTTTATCCCCATGATTGCCGCCCGGCGGATTTGCGCGTCTAAGCCTGCCGGCAGAAGACGGGAAGGCTCGCCGGACGGCCTGTCGTCAGGCAACTTTCCTCGCCATCCCGACCGAGCGCGGCGCGGTTTCAGCGAAACCGAACTGTCGGTACAGGCGGTTCGCCGGGACGTCGGCGATCAGACTGACATAGGCCGTCTTTGGCAACTGGTTCTCGATATGGTTCGTCAGCGCGGCCATGATCATCTTGCCAAGCCCCCTGCCCTGGTGTTCGGGCATGATCGCGACGTCGGTGACTTGAAAGAAGCAGCCTCCGTCGCCGATGATGCGACCCATGCCAATTACCGCGTCGCCGCTCATCAGGCAGACACCAAAGATCGAGTTGGGCAGCCCCCTTTCGGCCGCCTCTTTCGAAAAAGGGCTGAGGCCCGACAGGTATCGCAGGCGCAGGTAATCGTCGATGCCCGGGACGCGGGGCTCGATGCGGTAATCGTCATGCTGGGTCATGTGATGCCTTTCAATGTACGTCTCCTAAAAAATCTCTCTCGCCACCGTTATCGCGGTGCTGGCGATTGATGGGCCAAGTTATCGCGCTATGAACTGGCCCTAAAAAGATAACAGAACGTCTCTCCAGGCCATGTTTCCTCCGAACCACTCTCTGATCATCCGCAAACGGCTGCGATCACTTCGCCAATAACCGCGGCCGACAATCGCGCTTGAAATGGAACTCGCGGCAAGCCAAAGGTCCCGAAGACCGTGGCGATGGAAGTTTCATCCAGAGCTCTGTCCCTAAGCGGGAAAAAATCCGTGCGCTTAACCATGTTGATTAGCCTTTGATTCATCCTCCCAGAGCAGTTTGCGGCCGGGATGGCTGGGAACCAACCTCAAAGGATCAAAAGCTATGACCTATGCACTCGTGCTTTTCTCGGCGGTAACGGCGATCGTGGTGTCCATTTCGGCGATTGGCACTGCACCGGCGCCGAATAGCAAGTGGCCGGAAATCCATTCGGAAAAGACCTCCAGACTGGCGCCGGCGCACCGGCCCTGAGCCGCCATATTGGATGAATAGCGGATTCGCGAAGCGGCGTCGGTTGCGCCGCTTGCATTGGACAAAGCCACCTCAACAGACGCTGCTCAGGCGGATTACGCCTGCGGCCGCGGCTGCGATACCGGTCAGGCCCTCATCAACGCTAATTTCCACGTCGATATCGGGATACTGCGCCAAAAACAATGTGGACTTCCTGCAGAGCGCACGACGGAAGCGTGGTGGTACCCTCAATAACGCCACGGTGCCGTGCGATCGATCCATTCGCGCGTCCGCGCTTCGGGATCGGCGTTCAAGGTGATGTCGGTGACAACCGCCACGGTGTCAGCGCTCGCGTCGAATACGCCCTGTAGCCTGTCCACATTCAGGCCTCCGATCGCCACCAGCGGCAAGGGTGCGACACGCTTCTTCCAATCCGTGATGCGTTCCAGACCTTGCGGCGCCCATTTCATCTGCTTGAGAATGGTGGGATAGATCGGGCCGAGCGCCACATAGTCAGGTTTCGCAGCCAAAGCCGTTTCGAGCTCCGTATCGTCATGTGTGGAAAGACCGAGTTTCAGGCCGGCTCTGCGAATAGCATCAAGGTCGGCTTCCACCAGATCCTCCTGGCCCAGATGGATGAAATCGCATCCCTCGTCGATCGCCAGTTTCCAGTAGTCGTTGACAACCAGCTGGCAATTCGCCGCTGCGCAAACGGCCTTGGTTCGACGGATTTCCTGGCGCAGGATCTCGTCCGGGCGATCCTTCACGCGCAGTTGCACCAGTTTGACGCCCAGCGGCACGAGACGTTCGATCCATTCGGAACTGTCGACGATGAGATAGAAGGGATCGAGCCTCATGCGAAAACGCCCTTTCCGACAACCGGGGTGGACGGTACCGCCATGTCGCGCGGCTCCAGCATCCCGGAAAGATAAGCGAGCCTTCCGGCCTCGATCGCCTTGCCAAACGCCTCGGCCATGGCAGGCGGATCGCCTGCGACGGCGACCGCGGTATTCAGCAGCACCGCGTCGTAGCCGAATTCCATCACCGCTGCCGCATGCGACGGCCTCCCGATCCCCGCATCCACGATCAGCGGGATGTCCGGAAAGGCGCTCCGCATGGCCTTGAGCGCGGAAGGGTTGCGCGGACCGGCCGCAGAACCGATCGGCGCGCACCAGGGCATCAAGACCCGACATCCGACGGAGACCAGTTTTTCACCGACCACCAGATCGTCCGTCGTATAGGGAAATACGCAAAACCCTTCCGAACAAAGAATGCGTGCGGCTTCGACCAGTTCGAACACATCCGGCTGGAGACTGTCGTGATGGCCGATCACCTCGAGCTTGATCCAGTCGGTACCAAATACTTCGCGCGCCATCTTGGCGGTCAGGATCGCCTCCGACGCACTGTGACATCCCGCGGTGTTGGGCAGGAAGTGCACCGCGAGCTGGCGGATGAGTTCGAAGAAGGCTCCCCCCGTCTTTCCGCCGGCCGTTTCGCGGCGAAGCGAGACCGTGACAATCTCCGCGCCGGACCGGCTCACCGCCTCGGCAAGGACGGCCGGCGAAGGATAACGCGCGGTACCGAGCAGAAGCCGCGAAGACAGTGCAGCATCATAAAGAGAAAGCATGGATCAACCTCCCTGCATCGGGGACAGGATTTCGATACGGTCACCATCGTCCAGCCGGTGATCGGCTCGGTCCTCGCGATGCACGAGATCTCCGTTGACGGCGGTTGCCAACCAGTCGCCCTCGTATTCCAGAACATGAAGAAGTTCGGCCAGGGTTACGGCCTCGCAGACCTGGGTTTCGCCATTGATGATCAGTTTCATGGGGTTAGCCTTTCAGACGTGAATGTCGCACGAGGAGAATATCGGCGGCCCGCACAGCCATGGCGGGCGCCAGCAGGAAGCCATGCCGATGCATACCGGCGATGGCGAGCCCCTCCTCCGTTTCGATTACTTGCGGAATGTTGTTGGCAAACGCCGGACGTATGCCAGTCCCGGTCTCGATAACGCGTGCCTCGCCAAACGCCGGATGCAGCGTATAGGCCGCGTTCAGGAATTCCATGAGCGAACGCGCGGCAATCGGTCCGTCATCTTCGGCCTCGATCATCGTCGCCCCGACCATGAAACGGTGATCGTCGCGGGGCACGATATAGATCGGATGGCGTGGATGCAGCATCCTGACCGGCCTGGAAAGCGTCACATCCGCAGTTTCCAGATAGAGCATTTCGCCTCGCACGCCGCGCAAGCCGGAAAGTCGCGGTATCGCCGCTGGCCCGGTGCAGTCGAGCACGCCGGCAAATCGCCGGTCCTGCGGCTCGTGTCCGCCGAAATGGAAGACCACGCCGCGCTCGCGGAGTCTGTCGGCTAGCCCGGCCAGTGCGCGCCGTGGATCGAGATGAGCTTCCTGCTCGAAGAAAAGAGCCTTTTCGAAGCGGCCGGCAAGGGCAGGTTCCAGGTCGGCTACGCCCTTGCGATCGATCAGGACATGACCGGTCGTGCGCGCGGCAAACCGGGCGAGATCGGGAAGGTCGCGCGGCTGCGCCACGACCAGAGTACCGCGGCGACGAACCTCGCCGGGCACGGCCTCCTCCCACCATCCAGCCGCGCCCAGGCCCAATGTCAGGACAATCTCTTCGGCCGCTTCCCGTTCGCAATAGGGCGCGAGCATTCCTCCAGCAAAATGCGAGGCGCCAAGCCCCGCCGCGCCGGCCTTCTCGATCACCTCAACCGAAAAGCCCCGCTTGACAAGTTCATGGGCCGCCGCCAGGCCGGCAACGCCGGCCCCTTTGACGACAAACGCAGCCACTATGCGTTACTCGGAAGGTTTTCGACCGGCATGTAAAGATCGCCGCCATCGCGATATTTGGCGGCCATGGCTTGCAACCCCTCCCTCTGCGCTTCGGCGCGGATATCGTGCGAAATCCGCATCGAGCAGAATTTCGGGCCGCACATGGAGCAGAAATGCGCCACCTTATGCGCCTCCTTCGGCAGCGTTTCGTCGTGGAAGGAACGGGCGGTTTCCGGATCGAGCGAGAGGTTGAACTGATCCTCCCATCGGAACTCGAAACGGGCGCGCGACAGCGCATCGTCGCGCACCCCCGCCGCCGGATGGCCCTTGGCGAGATCGGCGGCATGCGCCGCGATCTTATAGGTGATGACGCCCACCTTGACGTCGTTGCGATCGGGAAGGCCGAGATGTTCCTTGGGCGTCACGTAGCAGAGCATGGCGGTGCCGAACCAGCCGATCATCGCAGCCCCGATGCCGGACGTGATGTGGTCATAGCCCGGCGCGATATCGGTGGTTAGCGGTCCGAGCGTATAAAAGGGCGCCTCGCCGCAGACCGCGAGCTGCTTGTCCATGTTTTCCTTGATCTTGTGCATCGGCACATGGCCGGGGCCTTCGATCATCACCTGGCAATCCTTCGCCCAGGCGATTTTGGTTAACTCGCCGAGCGTTTCCAGTTCTGCGAACTGCGCCGCATCGTTGGCATCAGCGATCGATCCCGGGCGCAGGCCATCACCGAGCGAGAAGGAAACGTCGTAAGCGCGGCAGATGTCGCAGATCTCCTCGAAATGCTCGTAGAGAAAACTCTCCCTGTGGTGGTGCAGACACCACTTGGCCATGATCGAGCCGCCGCGGGAAACGATGCCGGTGACGCGATTGACGGTCAGCGGGATATAGGCGAGCCGCATGCCGGCATGGATGGTGAAGTAGTCGACCCCCTGTTCGGCTTGCTCGATCAGCGTATCGCGATAGACCTCCCAGGTGAGGTTCTCGGCAATGCCGTTCACCTTTTCGAGTGCCTGGTAGAGCGGCACGGTACCGATCGGCACCGGCGAATTGCGGATGATCCATTCGCGGATATTGTGGATGTTTCGGCCCGTCGACAGGTCCATGACGGTGTCGGCACCCCAGCGGATCGCCCAGACCATCTTCTCCACTTCTTCCGCCATGGACGAGGTAACAGCCGAATTGCCGATATTGGCATTGATCTTTACCAGGAAGTTACGGCCGATGATCATCGGTTCGGATTCTGGATGGTTGATATTGGCGGGAATGATCGCTCGGCCTTCCGCGACTTCCCGACGGACGAAATCCGGTGTCACGAAATTCGGGATATGGGCGCCAAAACTTTTTCCGTCGCGGATGAGAGCTTCCTTGGCCGCCTGTCGGCCGAGGTTTTCGCGAATGGCGATGAATTCCATTTCCGGCGTGACGATGCCGGCCCGCGCATAAGCGAGCTGGGTAACGGCCCTCCCCGCCTTCGCCTTGAAAGGCTGGCTGCGAACGGGGAATTCCGGCGTCAGCCGGTCGCCTGAAACAAAGCCGTTATCCTCCGGCCTGACGATGCGGCCCCCGTAGGATTCAACATCACCGCGAGCAAGAACCCAGCTTTCGCGCAGGCGTGGCAGGCCTGCATCGATGCGGATTTCAGCACCTTCTGCGGTGTAGGGACCGGAAGAATCGTAGACAGTGACTGGCGGTTCGCCAGAGGTCGGATGCAGTGCGATCTGACGCATCGGTACGCGGATATCCGGATGAATGGTGCCTGCTTTCAGGACTTTCGCGGAGGCGGGAAGCGGACCTGTGGTGACGACCGGAGTGAGTTTGGTGGCTGCAATATTCATGGTTCGAGGCTCCAAGTTTTGACGTTTGGAGACCCAGTTCCAGTGTTGGAATGATGAAAAAACGCCGTGGATTCCGAAGGACGGATACCCGCCCTCGCTGCCGCAGCGCCCGCACCGTCCCTACGCCAGTATGAACTGGATCAGGTTCAACGGGTCACTGCGCCTCGGGCGGCCAAAGCCGATCCGACCAGCAGTATCTCAGCCCCTTGGCGGGACCCCCCTGGTGAATAGGGCTAAGCTATTGTGAGAAATGCCGCTCCGTCAAGCCCTTAGGGGGCACCATTCAGAACCCATATCCCGACCGCTCGAGTTCTGTTCATCGAGCCGCTGGGCTGACTGGCTTTATGGAGTTTAGCGAATGTGGCAGGCTCAGCGCCGGCCCAATTCCCCGCCAGAACCTCCAGGAAAGCGAAGCAATCGTCAACGGCTCGGTGCCCATCCGCTGTCACCCGACCACCCCTAGCGGCACCACTTTCGCCGGCGACAACAGAATGCCCTCGAAAAGCCAACTTGCGCATGGCGTCCCTCGCCAAAGCTGCGCAAACCAGACTGTTTTTCATGCCCATCCTGTCAATGATCGGGAAAAGGGCAATGAGATCAATAATTAGACGGTATGATCAGTTTTTAATCAAAAATCAAAAAGCTCATCATTTTGGCAGAATTTGCGGTTTATTTGGCCGAATATGAAACATCAGGTCTCTTGCCCCGTGACGGTATTGCAAGTGTAATTCTCCTCGTCTGATCGACGCATCCGGCGGAATCAGACCAGCAAACAGCAGCGGAGCCGCCTTTTCAGCCCGGTCATTTGGCCGAGACGGCGGAGGCGTGCTCCGGCAAGGGGATGAGGCCATGGCAAAGCTTGCGACGACAATTCTGACCGGGTTTCTCGGGACCGGCAAGACCACGCTTCTCAATCACCTGCTCACCTCAATCGAAAACGAGAGCGTAGCGGTGATCGTCAACGAATATGGGGAGGTCGGCATCGATGGAAAGCTCGTGGTGCCGACGACGGATGAGGTCATCGAGCTGAACAATGGCTGCATCTGCTGCACTGTCAGGGGCGATCTCATCGCCGCGATCGGCGAACTGCTGCGCTCCGGACGGCCAATCGACCGCATCATCATCGAGACTTCGGGTCTTGCCGATCCGGCGCCGGTCATCCAGTCTTTCCTGCTCGACGAAACGCTCGCCAGGCGGCTGCAGCTTGATGCGATCGTGACCGTCGTCGATGCCCGCCATATGAAGCAACAGCTCTCCCAGGACGAAGCGAGGGAGCAGATCAGCTTTGCCGACGTGCTGCTGCTCAACAAGATCGACCTGGAGAGCGCCGAGGACCTTGCCGCCACCGAGCAGCAACTGCGCGGGATCAATCCGCTTGCCCGGATCATCCGGACGAGGGATTGCAAGGTCGAGCTCTCCGCGGTGCTCGACGTCGGCGCCTTCGACCTCAAGAACATCCTGTCTATCGACCCCGATATTCTCAAGGACCATGAACACGAGCACGACCAGAGCATCGGTTGCGTGGCGATCCAGCACTTCGGCCCGCTCGATCCGGCGGCGCTGAACGTCTGGCTCAATCGCCTGGCTCAGGAGATCGGCACGAACCTCTTCCGCATGAAGGGCGTGCTGAATCTCCACGGCGAGCAACGCCGCTATGTCTTTCACGGCGTGCATATGACGCTTGAAGGACGCCCCGGAAAGGCCTGGGGGCCTTCCGAAAAGCGGCTCAACGAAATCGTCTTCATCGGCAGGAACCTCGACGACGCGATGCTTCGAGACGGCTTCATGAGCTGCCTCAGCCAGCAGCGCGCGCTGGCATCTTGATGCGCATCCGCCCAACCCCTCAACAAGGAGACAGACCCATGCCCCCGCTCGTTGCCGCAATGATCAGCCTCGGTGTACTCGGCGCCATCGACACCTATATCACCGCGACGATATTTCCCGTTCCCGTGTGGGTCACCTTCATCGCCTGGGCGTCGTTCTTCGCCTGCGGCGGCGGAAACCAGGGGCTGGTCAAATCGATCGTTTCCAACTGGACCGGCATCGGCATCGCCTCGATCACGCTGCTGATCATCCAGTATGGCCCTGCCCACCCGATCTTTGCGGCGATCCTGGTCGGCGCCGGCACCTCAGCAATGATCCTGGCCTCGGCCATCCCGATCTTGAACTTTCCGCCGGCGATCGTCTTCGGCTTCGCTTCTCTCGTCGGCACCAGCGCGGCGACGGACACGACGATCGTCACCTCAGGTCTCAATCATCCGACCCTCGTCGCCATGGCCGCGATGCTGCTCGGTGGCGTCTTCGGCCTGCTCTCGGAAATCGGAACCCAGTTTCTGGCCGGCAAGAAATCCGCGACCGCCTGAACGTCATCGTCACCATTCACCATAAAGGAACGATCCCATGAAACTTCAGCATTATCTTGGCGGCCTTGAGGGGCTGGGGCCTGTGAGCACCGAAACGCGCGTTTTCGTCGAAGTCTGGGAAACCAGGATCTTCGGCATCCATACGGCGATGATGGCGCTTTCACCGCAGCTTCCGCTTCCCGAGACGCCATCGACGTTCAAGACAATCTGGACCTGGGCGGACCTCAGGAAAGGGGCGGAGTCCCTCAATCCGTTCGATTATTTCAGGTTCCGCTATTACGAGAAGTGGCTCGGCGGAATATCGGGATACTTCATCGACAACGGCTATATCACGGCAGAAGAGCTCGATGCGCTGACGGAGGAATTTTACAACGAGCCGTCGAAGCCGCTGCACGAGGCCGGCGATGAGGCGATCGACCGGCGCGTCGTGCAATATCTAGTCGAGGGCGACAGCCCCAAGCGCAACGTCGGCGTGACCTTCGAATTCAAGGTCGGCGATACGGTGGCGATCCGCGATGTGCCGACCGTCGAGCATACGAGGCTGCCCGGTTTCCTCCGCAACAAGTTCGGAACGATCGAGACCGTCTATGACGGGGCTTACACCTATCTCTGCGACACCGGCCCCGACGGCGTCGGCGCGGCGATGCCGGTCTACTGCGTTCGCTTCGAACCGAGTGACCTCTGGCCCGATAATGCCGAGAAGAATTTCAGCCTCTATGCCGATCTCTACGCCCGCTATGTCGAGGCACCGGAAGCCGCCGAAGCCTCCAAGGCCGCCTGAGACGCACACCAGTCGCCGCCATTCCAGTCAAGGAGCCACAACAATGATGGACCGTTTTCACTATCGCCAGGACCGGGAAGCCTACAGCGCCGCCCGCGTCAAAGCCCTGGAAGCCCTGCTGATCAAAAAGGGCGTGATCACCGACAAAACCGTCGATACAGTCCTCGATTTCTTCGAGACAAAGATGGGGCCGTTCAACGGCGCCAAGATCGTCGCGCGCGCCTGGGTCGACCCGGCGTTCAAGGACAGGCTCGTCGCCGACACGCCGAAGGCCATCGCCGAACTTCAGTTGCCCGAGGGCATGGCGGGCGCCGAGGGCGAACACATGCGCGCGGTGGCCAACGCCCCCCATGTCCATAACCTCATCATCTGCACGCTTTGCTCCTGCTATCCGTGGCCGGTGCTCGGCCTGCCGCCCTACTGGTACAAGGACCCGACCTTCCGCAGCCGTGCCGCCCGCGAGCCGCGCGCCGTACTGATGGAGTTCGGGCTGGCGGTTCCCGATGCGGTCCAGATCAAGGTCTGGGATTCCAGCGCCCAGATCCGCTGGTTCGTCGTGCCGGAACGCCCGGCCGGCACGGACGGGCTTTCCGAAGCGGAACTCGAGGCCCTGGTCACGCCCGAAGCGATGATGGGTGTCGCCGTCGCCAGGGCAGCGTGAGGAGGAGACATGCTGACGCAATTCGAGCATTTCGCCGTCACCGAGATGATGGGCAGCACCGACAACCCGCCGCGGGCGAACGGCTCGCTCTGCTTCGGCAGCGAGTGGGAGCGAAAGGCCTTCGGCATGGCGCTTGCGCTCGCCAAGGACGGCTTCTTCGAATGGGACGACTTCCGCGACGAGCTGATCAGCGCGATCAGCGCCTGGGAAGCGGCCCATCCAGTCGATCGATCCTCCTGGAATTATTATGACCAGTTCCTGGCCGCCCTCGAAAAGGCCGTGGCGAAATCCGGCGTCATCGACGCAGACGAGATCAAGGCCGCCTTCGCGGCCTGATCAGCATAGAGCGCCGCGCGTCCCGCAGGACGCGCCAAGGACGTTCTATCACTTTGAATTGGCGCATGATCCTTTCCGAAATCGATTCCGATTTTCGGGGTTATGCGCTGGCCCTTCAGTCAACATGTTATCGGCGCCAAAGGCGCCATGTCGAAAGGTTTTCCGATGTCCACGCCCTATATGGTCTCATCCTCGGCACCTGTTGCCACCGCTTCCGCCACGAGGCTGCTTCAGTCGGCGATTGCCGCCTGCCTTGGCCTCATGATCGTCGGCTTTGTCGGCTTCTCGCATATCGAAATCGTCCACAATGCTGCGCATGACACGCGCCACGCCAACGCGTTTCCGTGCCACTGAGAGGAGAATGACAATGTCGCTGTTTCGCTCGATCGTCTTCACCGCGGTGCTCGTCGGCAGCATCGTCGGGACCGCTGTCACGGCCGTCCAGTTCTTCGGCACGAGCCAGCTCATCGCCAAGGCTGAAGTCTACGAGAAAGCGGGTGAGGCACTGCCGGCAGCAGGCGCCGCAGCCGCTGTTCCCGCCGGACACGATCATGCGGCGATGGCCGCTCATGACCATGAAGAGGAAGGTTGGGAGCCGGCCGACGGCGTCGAGCGGACGGCCTTCACGCTGGCCGCCAATATTCTCACTGCCATCGGCTATGCGCTGGCGCTGACCGGGCTGATCTCGATGCGCGGCAAGGCGCTCGGCTGGCGCGAAGGGCTGATGTGGGGGCTGGCGGGTTTTTCCTGCGTGATGATCGCGCCGTTGCTGGGATTGCCGCCCGAACTGCCGGGCACGCCATCCGCGCCGCTTGCCGACCGGCAGGTCTGGTGGATAGCGACGGCGGCTGCGACGGCTTGCGGCCTCGCCCTGATCGCCTTTCACAGGAAGCCCTGGACGGCGGTCGCTGCCATCGTGCTGATCGCGGCTCCGCATGTGATCGGTGCGCCAGCCGCGCCAGAGGGCCGGCATGCGCTGGCTCCGGAAGCGCTCGAACATCAGTTCATCGCCGCCGCAGCCATGACCAGCCTCGTCTTCTGGGCGCTGCTCGGATCGCTGACGGGCACGTTCTTCCGGCGTTTCGAGGCGTAGGGTGGAAGAGTTGCACCTGACATGGCGCGAGGATATCGACGCGCTGCAGTTTGACGCCGGCAACGGCGGCCACTGTTTCGTCCACCGGTTTGCGCTGCGGACATTGCTCGGCGCCAGGCCTTCGCCGGACGAATGCCTCGCCTTCGCCAGGCGGAACGCCCCTGCCTTGCTCAGTGCCGCCCGGCAGAGGATCGAGGCCGGCGAGGCACCGGCACAGCGGAATTTTCATCTCGACAGCCGGCAGATCCGCCGCAGTCTTTCGTAAGCTGGCAGGCTAATTGCATGGATTGAACATGCGGGCGTTTCCGGATCCGCATCGCAACAGGGGTCAAGGCAATGCGCATTGTTATTCTTTCCCCGCCCGGGGTCCAGTCTCTGGATATCGTCGGCCCCGCCGAGGTCTTCTGGGAAGCCGCCCAAAGGCTTGGCGACACGGATGCATACGACATACAGATCATGTCGACAGGAGCGGCGTCCGTCAACGGAACGGGCAAACTCCGGTTCCTCGCCGACCGGACGATCTTCGACCCGGACGAGCCGATCGACACGCTGCTTGTCGCTGGCGATCCGTCGTTCCAGACGATCGATCCCGAGGTTATCGCGTGGCTGCAGCGGCGGGTGCCGACGGTCCGGCGCTTCGGGTCAATCTGTACCGGCGTGTTCCTGTTGGCGGCTGCGGGGCTGCTCGACGGAAAGAACGTAACGACGCATTGGGAATGTGCCGGCAAGTTCGCCAGGGACTTTCCGGCAATCGATCTCGATCCCGATGCGATCTATATTCGCGACGGCGCACTCATAACGGCTGCGGGCGTCACATCGGGCATCGATCTGGCGCTCTCGCTGGTCGAAGAAGATCACGGGCGCGACGTCGCGATGATCGTTGCCCGCTACATGGTGATGTTCATGAAGCGCCCAGGCGGACAATCGCAGTTCAGCGCCCATCTCGTCGGCCAGATGTCGGAAACGACGCTGATCCAAAAGGCGCAGGAATATGTGCTGGCAAACCTCGGCGCTTCGCTCGCTGTAGATGATCTGGCGCAGAAAATCGGCATGAGCAAACGCAATTTCGCCCGGGTGTTCCGCCGCGAGCTCGGCATGACGCCAGCGGATTTCGTCACGGCGGCTCGAACCGACGCTGCCCGCCGTCTGCTGGAGGATACCGCCCAGCCGCTGCAGAAGATCGCCGCCATGTGCGGTTTTAGCGACGTCAATGCGATGCGCCGCGCCTTTGCGCGAACGATCGGAGTGAGCCCTAACCACTATCGCGGCCGCTTTCAACGTTCCGCGCCTGCCGGTATCGAACGATCCAAGTATATGGTTTATGAGACCCGCCAGGCACGCCGACAGGAGCTGCGATTGTAATGGGCGTTCATGCCCTGATCCCCGAAAACTGAAGGGAAATTGGAACTCAGGTCAGAGGAAAATCCCGGCGGAGCGATCACATCGTAAGGTTCGGTTGTGATCTAGAATCTAGATAAACTGTGTTCCAAGTCTTGATCATCAATGTGCATGGATCTAATGAGGGCGCGCCAGTGACCTTGGGAGGTTAGAATGCAAGTTATGGTACGTGACAACAACGTTGAGCAAGCGCTCCGTTTTTTGAAAAAGAAGTTGCAGCGCGAGGGCGTTTTCCGGGAGGCCAGACTTCGTGAGCGTTTTGAAAAACCCTCCGAAAAACGTGCGCGTGAAAAAGCCGAGGGTATCAGGCGTGTCCGCAAGCTGGCTCGCAAAAGACTTGAGCGCGAAAGCGGTATCTCGGTCCCCAAGAAGGCGAGAGCTTCTGGTCGCTAGCAGGGATCGAGCGACGGATGTTTCGTCTGTCGACGATAGGACTTTCTCGTGCCCGAGATGTCCTTTTCCTGAAGGCCATACGGGGTGTCCGACGACAAGCGGATAGCTTCGAGATCGGCGTCGGCAGCGAGGATGTCAGCAAAAGATTCCACCGTCATGATCCGAGTGGAACGCGGTAAAGCGGTGTTTGCGAATACGGTCTTCGAGACAACACTCGCAGCAATTCCCGAAACGATGAGGCCAACCTTTTCCAGGCCCCTTTCTCCCTCTATCATCACGCCCTCGGCTAGGCCCACTTCCAGATTTCAACTCCGCTGCCTCCAATCAACAATCTGTTGACTTCCAATTATCATTGTTGAAAGTTCCAATTTTCGAGAGATTGGAGCCAGCATGTCCCACCTGTGCGACGGGTAGAGGAGGCCCTTAGCGACACTCCGGTTGTCCTGATCGTCGGGCCTCGCCGGGCGGGCAAAACCGCGCTCGTGCGAAAGATGGATGAGGAGAGCCGCCGCTGGTGAGCTCGTAACCCAAGCGCAATAGGTTAGCCCAGTCTATCAGCAACCGTACCTGCGATCGATTTCCCGCAGCGCGAGCTGCACCTCGTCTATCGAGACTGGCCCGGGCGTTCCTGGAAGATACCGGAGGGCGGGTTGCGAATCTACAGCGTAGAAATCAGAGGCCCAGGACGCGAGGATCGTTCGCTTATCGTCGACAGAAAGACATTTTGCTTGTGCCACATCCATCGGCCGCCGGAGCTTCATTCCCTGGACCAAGACTGCTGGCCCCATGGCGAGCGCATCGCGGGCCGCATCCTGCAGTAACTGGTGCATCACCCACTCCCTCACCGCACCTGCGGATCTCTATCCCGGCTCAACCGCGCCGCCGCAATGGCATTGCTTTCCGGCGCCAGTAGATCGTGTTTGGCAGCAAATGCGGCAAACACACCGCGCGCGGTATCCGCTTCGATCTCGCCGCGAAGTGCCGCGCCGCAAGCCTTCAAGGCCGCCGCATGGGAATTGTCCCTTAACCTGACTGGCCACTCGCACAGATGTCGATAGGCGTCGGTAACGCTGCAAATCTCAGCCGGAAAGCCGAGCCCAACGAGAATAGATACCGGCTCTTTGAACATATCGGGTTTCATGACGCTCTCCTTTCCAACCCGGAAGGTTACAGGGCGCCACCTATGTGGCGCCCCCTCCACCAAACATATCCTTTATGCGGCGTTCTTTTGCGCTTCGATCTGTGCCGGCGCAGCCGATGGGCCGAGAGCCTGGCCAGCGTGGATCTGTATCTTGCGAGGCTTCAGCGCTTCCGGGATTTCGCGGACAAGATCGATCGACAAAAGACCATTACTCAAGTCTGCTCCATCCACCCTGACATGGTCTGCGAGCTCGAAGCGATGTTCGAACGGACGGCCGGCAATGCCGCGATGCAGGTAGCCATCTGTTGCCGTCTCCTGCTTTTTGCCGGTGACCGTCAGCAGATTGGACTGGAAGGTGATGTCGAGATCATTCTGGGCGAAGCCTGCCACAGCAATCGAAATTCGGTAATTATCATCGCCGGTCTTGACGATGTCATAGGGCGGCCAATCGCTGATCGATCGGGCGCGCTGGGCGTTTTCCAGAAGATTGAAAACCCGGTCGAAGCCAACGCTTGAGCGGTAGAGGGGTGCATAGTCGTAAGATGTTGCCATAGCCATATCCTCCTTGAAGCAACATGGATACGGAAGCGCCGAAAGACGGCTCTTCCAGCAAGGCCAGCCCGGTCCTCAGCGGCTGGCGACAATCGATTTGGGTTTGGCTTTTTTCAGTTCAAGGTCATCAGGAAAAAATTTTAGCCCTGATATTCAACCGCAAAAGAGGCTTTCCCAATCAGGTTATTGCCAGGCAAGGCGGCTGCTCGACCGACCAAAATAGTGGCGGTCCTGGGGCCCTCATTTGGGTGACACTTGTCCCCACTCCATTCAGTGTACCGACCGACTGAGAACCCGATGCGGATAGGCGGCCTTGAATCGCGATATCATCGCACAGGCTTGACGCAACACCCGCTCGGCCGTCTCGGGCTGTTCGCGAGCGAGTTCGTCGGCATTGACGCGGATCGCTTCTGCCATATTCGCAGACAGCACTGCAAAGCGTCCCTCGCCGTAGACCAACGCCTCCCGCGACGCCGTCTCAAGCCTGCGGGCGAAATCAATTATGATCTCCTCCCTTTCAGGGACGCTGACGTTCTTGATGAGATTGATGTTGTCTTCCATGCGGTCTCCTCCAGACGTGCGAAGCGACCGGGCTCATCAAGCCTCGGCCGGCTGATGAGCTAGGAAGTGAAAAAATCGAATTCAAGTCTCAGTGCAGCTTGAATTCTCCTTTAACACGCCGCCATTCGTTCGGACCGATCAGGCGCTGGTGGGAATAGCGGACGGAATGGAGTGGTCCGTCGAGGCTGGTTTGCCAGAAGTCCAGAAACTTGTGCATCTCGGGAAAATCCGGCGCGAGATCGTAGTCCTGCCAGATATAGGTCTGGAGAACAGATTCGAAATTGGGAATGCGGTAGAGGATGTGCGCGGTGGTAAGACCATAACCGTTGAGCTGGCGTTCCAGATCCGACGAAAATTGCATGTTTCATCTCCGTTTCATGACACTATGACCATTGCGCGAAATCTTACGGACATCAATGAATTTCGGAACGCATGAACACAGTTTACCGTTCCTTTACAGCATCTTAGCAGCCATCGACAGCGATTGCTAATTTTTCTGTCCTCCCCCTTGAAATCAAAAAAACTCGAAAATAAATTTTGCCCGCGAATGCTCGTTCGAGGTTCGCACCCGCCCGGACCGGTCATCCGGTCCGGGCGGGGATTCTGCGTCATCTTTTTTGTCCAATGGAGGAAAACATGTCGTTCCGACCGCTTCATGATCGCATTCTCGTCCGCCGGGTCGAATCCGAAGAAAAGACCAAAGGCGGAATTATCATTCCCGATACCGCCAGGGAAAAGCCACAGGAAGGCGAGGTCATCGCCGTTGGTCCCGGCGCGCGCAACGACGCGGGCCAAATCCTGGCGCTCGACGTCAAGGCTGGTAACCGCATCCTGTTCGGCAAATGGTCCGGCACCGAGATCAAGATCAACGGCGAGGACCTGCTGATCATGAAGGAAAGCGACGTCATGGGCATCATCGAAGCCCAGGCAGAGCAGAAGAAGGCCGCCTGAGGCGCCTTTCCATCAGTCAAACCAAGCTGCCTAAAGAAGGAGTGAAAAAATGGCTGCGAAAGAAGTCAAATTCAACACCGATGCCCGCGAACGCATGCTGCGTGGGGTCGATGTCCTTGCCAATGCGGTGAGAGTGACGCTCGGTCCGAAGGGCCGGAACGTCGTGATCGACAAGTCTTTCGGTGCGCCGCGCATCACCAAAGATGGAGTCTCGGTCGCCAAGGAAATCGAGCTGGAAGACAAGTTCGAGAACATGGGCGCCCAGATGCTGCGCGAAGTGGCGTCGAAGACCAACGACCTTGCCGGCGACGGCACCACCACCGCAACGGTGCTGGCCCAGGCGATCGTCAAGGAGGGCGCCAAGGCTGTGGCCTCGGGGATGAACCCGATGGACCTGAAACGCGGCATCGACATCGCCGTCGACGCGGTCGTCAAGGAGCTGAAGACCAACGCGCGCAAGATTTCCAACAATTCCGAAATCGCCCAGGTCGGCACGATCTCCGCCAATGGCGACGAGGAAATCGGCCGTTTTTTGGCGGAAGCGATGGAGAAGGTCGGTAACGAGGGCGTCATCACCGTCGAGGAAGCCAAGACCGCCGAAACCGAACTCGAAGTCGTCGAAGGCATGCAGTTCGATCGCGGCTATCTCTCCCCCTACTTCGTCACCAACCAGGACAGGATGCGGGTCGAGTTCGAAGACCCCTATATCCTCATCCACGAGAAGAAGCTCTCGAACCTGCAATCGATGCTGCCGGTGCTCGAAGCCGTCGTCCAGTCCGGCAAGCCGCTGCTCATCATCGCCGAAGACGTCGAGGGCGAGGCCCTGGCAACGCTCGTTGTCAACAAGCTGCGCGGCGGCCTGAAGATCGCCGCCGTCAAGGCTCCGGGCTTCGGCGATCGCCGCAAGGCCATGCTCGAAGACATCGCCATCCTGACGGGCGGCACGGTTATCTCCGAAGACCTCGGCATCAAGCTGGAAAATGTCACGTTGAACATGCTGGGTCGGGCCAAGAAGGTGGCGATCGAGAAGGAGAATACCACTGTCATCGATGGTGTCGGCTCCAAGGCCGAGATTGACGGCCGCGTTGCCCAGATCCGCGCGCAGATCGAAGAAACCACCTCCGACTACGACCGCGAGAAACTGCAGGAGCGCCTTGCCAAGCTCGCTGGCGGTGTTGCGGTCATCCGCGTCGGCGGCTCGACGGAGGTCGAGGTGAAGGAGAAGAAGGACCGCGTCGACGACGCGCTTCATGCAACCCGCGCGGCGGTTGAGGAAGGCATTCTGCCGGGCGGCGGCGTAGCGCTGCTGCGCGCCGTCAAGGCGCTCGATGGCATTCCCACGGCCAACGACGACCAGCGTGTCGGGATCGACATCGTTCGCCGCGCGGTCGAGGCGCCGGTCCGCCAGATCGCCGAAAACGCCGGCGCGGAAGGCTCGGTCATTGTCGGCAAGCTGCGCGAGAAAAGCGAGCTGTCCTTTGGCTGGAACGCTCAGACCGGCGAGTACGGCGACCTTTATGAGCAGGGGGTCATTGACCCTGCCAAGGTGGTGCGCACGGCGCTTCAGGATGCTGCATCCGTTGCCGGTCTGCTGGTGACGACCGAGGCCATGATCGCTGAGAAGCCCAAAAAGGAAGCTGGCCCTGCCCTGCCCGCTGGCGCCGGCATGGACTACTAAGAAGCGTGCCCGCCACGAATGGGGCGGACACCTCCTTGGAGCGACAGTTGACGAGCCATCTTTCGAAGGAAGACCTCCGCATATGCGTCGATGTTGTCAAGACGATCGCGCGCCAACGCGGTATAGCGAAGGATCCGGCGGCGGTCGCGGAACTCATGACGGCAGCCGCCCGCAATTTTAACAGAGGCATCCGCGTTTACGACGAACTGGTGGAGGCTATGAAGGCCAATACCTAGCAGGAAGCGCCCGGCCAGTGACGCGCCGGGCGCTTCAGAGGCGTGTCACGCTGGAAACGGATTACTCCTCGACACGAGGCTCGCATCGATCCCTGACGATTAGAGTCGCCCGCCTCGAAGGGATCTGAACCCGGCGATGCCTTACCCACATGGTTTAAGTGCTTGATAGAACGCACTTCGGCGTCTAACGCCCATTTATGAACGCTACTGCTTTGCCAAAGCAACGCCAATGCTTTGTGCATGGCGAACGACATTTTCCGAAAAGCCTTGTTGACGAGCCTCCTCGACAAATTCTCGCACCAAGCGACCTGCTACATGGCGCGAACAGCTCACAGCGATCGTTTGCCTGATAATCAGGAACGGCTCCGCCAAGATACGGAAACCGTTTCGCTCCGCCGCGAAGCGCTCAAGCGCTTGCCGCACGCCCGCCGCTGCGTGGTGTTTGCCTTCGGCAAGCAGCTCAAGGCCTTCCCCCGGCGTAGAGGAGTGAATAATTTTGGCGTGAGCGAGACGTCTGGCCAAATAGAGATCATAGGCAGCGTTACGGGTGACGCAAATTTCCACCCCCTCCGCGTCGACGTCTTGAAAGGTGCGATACGGTGCTGCCTCACGAACCACAAGCGTGCCCTCGATCAACGCATAGGCAGGCGAAAATAGTAGCCTGTCTTCGCGCGCCGGATCGGCGGCCAGGAAGGCGATGTCCCACTCGTCCTGATCGACCTTCTCCAGGATTTTGGCGGCCGAAGGATACGCAATAAATTCGACACGACAACCGAGACGCATGGAAAGATCCCGGGCCAGTTCAACGCTGACGCCTTCAAATTTGCCAGTCGCCGGATCGCCTCCCACCAAGGCAATGTTCGCAAGGTTGACCGCCGCACGCAGGTAGCCCTTCGGTATCAGTTCGGCGCGCGAACGTGCAATTTCGTCGGTCATGTTTTCGATCCTCTGCCGAATAGAACGCGATCCCGCTGGTCAGCGTGTCTTGAACTTGGCTGCCAGAGCCTCGGTTCCGCGTGCGAGAAGGCCGGCGTCGATACCGACCGCGGTAAAAGTCGTTCCGAGTTCAATGCAGTGGGCAGCAAAGGCGGTGTCCGGCGTCAGGATGCCAGCCGGCTTGCCGAGCGCCGAAAGACGTCTGATCGCATCCTCGACGGCGGCAACGACTTCGGGATGACCCGGCTCTCCAGGGTGACCGAGGCTGGCGGCGAGATCCGCCGGGCCGATGAAAACACCATCGACGCCATCAACGGCGGCAATAGCCTCGAGTTCACCCAGCGCCGCTTGAGTTTCCAGCTGCACCAGAAGACAAAGTTCTTCTTCTGCCCGCCTGGCATAGCCCGCGACACGCCCAAAACGCGTCGCCCGCGTCAGCCCGGAAACCCCGCGAATGCCGGCCGGAGGATAGCGCATCGCGGAAACCGCGTCTTCCGCTTCCTCCCGGTTCTGCACGTAGGGAATGAGCAGCGTCTGCGCGCCGACATCGAGGTACCGCTTGATCAGCACCGCGTCATTGCTGGCAGGTCGCACGATCGCCGAGACGTCGTAGGCCGCGACCGCCTGCAATTGCGGCAAGACGGTCAGCACATCGCCCGGCGAGTGTTCGGTGTCGAACAGCAGCCAGTCGAAGCCCGAAGGCGCCACGATCTCTGCGGCATAGCTGCCCGGCAGGCTGCACCAGAGACCGATCTGCTGCCTATTTGCGCGCAGCGCCCGCTTAAAGCGATTTTCCGGAAGATTCATGTTTTTACCTATCCAAAAGCGACGCCGATCGCGCCGACCGGGCCATAGTCCGCGTGGATGACGTCTCCCGCCGTGATATCGACAGGCCGCGTGAAAGAACCCGCCAGCACGATCTGCCCCTTCTCCAGCTTGCCGCCAACCGCATGGAGCTTGTTGACGAGCCACGCGATCCCTGCCGCGGGATGTCCCATGACGGCCGCCGAAACGCCGGACTCCTCAATGATCCCATTCTTGGAGAGCGTTGCCCCGATCCACCGGATGTCGACGTCCATCGGACGTATCACGCGACCGCCGACGACGATGGCGCCGAAGGCGGCATTGTCGGCGATCGTATCGGTGATGGCGCGGGGGACCTCTGTTCTGTAATCGATGATTTCGAGTGCCGGAACGATGAATTCAGTGGCGCGCATGACGTCATAGATGCGCGCATTTGGGCCTTGAAGATCTTCGCCCATGATGAAAGCCAACTCGACCTCGAGCCGCGGCTTGATGAAAAGGTCGGCCCTGATCTGGGCACCATCATTGAACAGAGCATCATCCAGGATGCGCCCATAATCCGGCTCGGTCATCTTCGATGCCATCTGCATGGCGCGCGACGTCAGACCGATCTTGTGGCCCGCGACGCGCGCGCCCTTGGCAACCCTGCCTTCCGCCCAAAGATCCTGGATGCGATAGGCGTCCTCGATTTCGATGTGTGGATAGGTCTTGCTGAGCTGCGGGATCGGCACCCGGCTTTCCTCGGCGGTCAACAATGACTGTGCCGCAGCGCGGCGTTCTTCATCGGTCAACATGGATGTGGTTCTCCCGTTTATTTATTTGATTGGCGCGCGCGGCAGGACCGCCTCGCCGGGCTCCATCACGTATGTGTATTCCAGGGAAAACCAGGGAATATCGACGCTCAGATCGTCCGGATGCGGTTCGTCATGCTGCACAAAATTGCCCGTCAGCGCGGACGTCACCCCGAACTGCACGTCGGAATCGATATTCGGATCGCTCGGGTCGAAAACCTGCGAAATAAGCGTCTTGTAACCTTGCTTGAAGATCAGCGCGTGCAGGTGCGCCGGGCGATAGGGGTGGCGTCCCTGCGCCTTCAAAAGGCGGCCGACGACACCGTCCACCGGGATCGGATAGCCCACCATCTTCACCGTGCTGAACCAGAAGCGGCCCTCCGCATCCGTCGTGAATTTGCCCCGCAGATTCATCTCGGCCTGATCAGGATCCTGATTCTCATAGAGACCGATGGGCGACGCGTGCCAGACATCCACTTCGGCGCCGGCAACACTACCTGCGCGTGAACGAACAGCGGCGAACCCGGCGTATCCGACCGGATGATGGTGCCGCCGTTTTCAACGCGCGGCGAGTTGAGGCGCCAGAAGGGGCCAAGCAACGACTGGGACGTTTCTGTCTGACCCTGATCGCCATTGTTGAGCAGGCAAACGAGTGTTGAAACACCCAGAGACCCCGACATCAGGACGAACTCGTTATGGCTGTCCGTCTGCAATTGGCCGATTTCGTTGAGGACGGCTGTTGCCTCGCGAAATTCCGGCTCCGTCAGGCGGACCTCCCGGACGAAGGCATGCAGATGCTTCACAAGCGCCGTCAGTATCTCCCGAAGACGATCGTCGCTGGTCTGCTCCATGACCTTCAAAACCGCGGCCGTCACATCCTGTTGGGTCCGTATCACCATTTCGCACCTCCCTGCGGCTGAGACGTTTTCTTGAATAATCGATTATTTGTCAAGCGGACAGTTGGCTGCGCCGTCAGCAATTTTTCCAAAAACCACCAGGGCGGCGCCAGATTGGCTATTAGCTGATTGCTTTTGTTAAATAAATTGGACGCTTGGATTTCCCGTGAGAGAAATGAAAGAGTTTTCCCTCAAATCGTTTGACACAAATAATCGTTTATTATATCGATCGTCGATAATGAAGTCCACCATCTGAAGCCGTGGCGGAGCCATCTGGGAGGTGTCAATTGCGATCAGGGCCTGGAAGCCTGAATATGGAAAGCGGCGCGGAGGCGGTAACGCCCCCCTCGTTTTTGGATGACGGCAAGAACACGATCGCCAGCCAACTTGTTTCGCAGCTGCGCGAAGCGATCATTTCCGGCCAGCTCGAAGCAGGCAGCAAGATCAATCTCGAGCGGGCAAAACAGAGCTTCAACGTCAGCCTCAGCCCTTTGCGCGAGGCGTTGGCACGTCTGATATCGGACGGATTGGTCGAGTTCGAAGACAATCGCGGCTACCGCGTCTCGCCCGTATCGCTATCGAACCTCGAAGAGATTACCAGTTTGCGCGAGGAATTCGAAACCTATGCGTTGCGGGAATCCATGCGCGTCGGCGATGTCGATTGGGAGGGCAATGTCATGCGCGCGCTGCACCGCCTGAACCGCACGGAACGGGATGCCTCCAAACCCGAAACGCTTGAGCAATGGGAAGCCGTCCACCGGGAGTTCCATCTCACATTGATTTCGGGCTGCCGCAAACCGCTGCTTCTCAGTTTCTGCAAAACCATGCTCAACCTGAACGACCGCTATCGGCGCACTTTTCTGACCCGCACATCCGGCGACCGCAATGTCAGCGTTGAACATAGCGAAATCGCGCAAGGGACCGTGGCACGGGACATGGACTATGCCTGCGACAGGCTGCGCGAACACATTCATCGCACCGGCACAAATCTTCGAAAGCATCTCGCTGAAAAGGGGATCGCCTGAATGGAGACCCGGGAGGAATTCATGTCAGCCAACACTTCTGCGTTGTCGCTGGGGGTCGCGCATTTTTCAGCGATTGACGTCGAGCCGGCGAAATTTGTGTCGCTTGCCGCAGCAGCCGGCTTTTCGTCGGTTGGCCTGCGCCTTCATCCGGCATTTCCCGGCGCTCCCTATTATGAGCTGCCGACCGGAAGCAACGCGGCGCGTGACGTCAAAGCCCGTCTGGATAGTGAAGGGATCTCGCTCTACGACATCGAATTCGTTGTCATCGGACCAGACTTCGATGCCGCTGCTCTGACGTCCGTGCTGGAGGCCGCAAGCGCGCTTGGTGCGCGACGTCTCAGTGTTTGCGGCGACGACCCGGATCGGGAGCGCCTTGTCGCCAATTTCGGGGCACTTTGCGACCTCGCGGCCTCCTTCGGCATGGGGGTCGATCTTGAGAACATGGGCTGGCGCACCGTCGCCAGCTTTGATGACAGCCTGTCGATCGTGCAGGATTCTGAACGGGGCAATGCCGGTGCGCTAGTAGATGCTCTGCATTTCTTCCGCAATGGCGGCCAAGCCAACGATGTCTCTGCCGCCCCCCAAGGCATGATCAGGAGTATTCAGCTCTGCGACGCCCGCGGACCCGCACCGATAACGGCGGATCAAAAAGTCAGCGAGGCTCGAACCGGACGCTTCGCACCGGGGCTAGGTGAGCTTCCCGTCGCGAGCCTGATGAGAGTGCTGCCCACAGGCGCTGCGGTCTCGGTGGAGGTGCCCATCCATTCCAGCCAGGCGCCGGAGAGGCATTTGCGTCACCTTCATGATGCCGCCCGAGCGTTGACCGGCTAACCAGAAGCACAGCGCAAAACGGATACCACACACGAAGACAGGCAGAGGAGCCCGTCGGCGGGAGAGAGATATTGTCATGAATTACGTGCTGGATTTCAGCGTTGTCTTCGAAAAGATACCCGACCTGCTGATGGCGGCTCTGGCAACGATCGGCTTGGCACTGGCCGGCATGTCGCTGGCGCTGGTGATCGGCGTCATCGGGGTCGCGGCCCGAACATCGAATATCCGTCCCTTGCGCTCGGCCGTCATCGCCTTCGTCGAAGTGGTCCGCAATACCCCGTTCCTGGTGCAGATCTTCTTCATCTTCTTCGCCCTACCGATGATGGGCATTCGCCTCAACCCTACGGTCACGGCGATCATCGCGCTGGCCATCAATGGCGGTGCCTATGCGATCGAAATCATTCGTGGCGGTGTCGACAGCATTCACAAGGGTCAGGTCGAAGCCGGCCTCGCACTCGGCCTGCACAAGGCGCAGGTGTTTCGCCTGATCGTTTTGAAACCGGCGCTTCGAGCAATTTACCCCTCGTTGACCAGCCAATTCATCATGCTGACGCTGACGACATCGGTCTGCACGTCGATCGCAGCCTATGAACTGACTTCCGTCGCACAGATCATCGAGTCCGATACGTTCCGCAGCTTCGAGGTCTATTTCACGATCACGCTCATGTACCTCGTTATCTCCTGGATGATGATGGGGCTGTTTGCGCTGATCTCGCGGCGTTTCTTCAGCTATCCGGTGCGGTGAGGAGCAGGACAATGGGTGTTATCGGCCAAAACGAAATGCTTTTCCTGCTGCACGGCCTGAAGTGGACATTGCTTCTATCCGCGATCGGGTTCATCGGCGGTGGAATATTCGGGCTCATCATCGCGCTTGCCAGGACATCTGATCGTTCGGCGCTGCGGAAAACGGCGGCTGGCTATATCTCCGTCTTCCAGGGCACGCCCCTGCTGATGCAGCTGTTTGTCGTCTATTACGGCATCGCCCTCCTCGGCTTCAGCATCGAGGCCTGGGCGGCCGTCGCCATCGCCTTCACGTTGCATGCCAGCGCGTTTCTGGGCGAAATCTGGCGCGGCGGCATCCAGGCAATCCCGAAAGGCCAGACGGAGGCCGCCAATGCGCTGGGCCTTCATTATGTTTCGCGGATAAAGGACGTGGTCCTTCCCCAGGCGCTCAAAGTCTCGCTGCCGGCAACCGTCGGTTTCCTCGTCCAGCTCATCAAGGGCACGTCGCTTGCCGCCATCGTCGGCTTCATCGAGCTCGCCCGCGCCGGACAGATCGTCTCGAACCAGACCTATAGGCCGCTGCTGGTCTTCGGCATCGTCGGCGCGATCTACTTCATCATTTGCTGGCCCCTTTCTCTCTATGGGGCCCGGCTCGAAAATCGAATGGCCAAGGCCGCTCGATAAGTTGGCAATCCAACGAACGCACAAGCTCTATCAACCAAGGAGGAGAAGGTAATGATCAGCAGCTTCAAGACCGGCCTGCAGCGCCGTGGAATTCTGTTCGCAGCCGCAGCCCTGATGATGGCCCCATGGCTGTCGCCGGTGTCTGCCCAAGCCGCAACGGTCGAGGAGGTCAAGGCCAAGGGTAAGATCGTCGTCGGCATTCAGGGCGACAACGCACCCTGGGGCTTCGTCAATTCGAGCGGCGTTCAGGACGGCTTCGATGCCGACATCGCCAAGCTTTTCGCCAAGGAACTGGGCGTCGAAGTCGAATTCGCACCGCTCGCGGTCGCCAACCGCATCCCGGCGCTTGTCACTGGCAAGGTCGATATCCTGTTTGCCACCATGGCAATGACGGAGGAACGGGCCAAGTCGATCCAGTACAGCAAGCCGTATGCGGGAAATACAATTTCACTTTATGGACCGAAGGACAAGAAGATGGCCGAAATCGGCGATCTCGCAGGCCTGGAGATCGGCGTTCCAAAGTCAAGCTCGCAGGATAAGGCGGTGACCACCGCTGTCGGCGATACGGCGACCGTCCGGCGTTTCGACGATGATGCCGCCTCCATCCAGGCGTTGCTTTCCGGCCAGGTGCAGGCGGTCGGCGGCAACCAGTTCTACCTCGACCGTCTGGAAGCGGCCAGTGCCGGCACATATGAACGAAAGATCGATTTCCTCACCACATTCAATGGCGTCGGAACACGACTTGGCGAGAAGGACTGGAATGAAACCGTCAACGCCTTCCTCGACAAGATCATGGCGAATGGCGAGCACGCCAAGGTCTACGCGAAGTGGATGAAGGTGGACGTTCCGAAGTTCCCGGAATCCATTCCGAACATCCCCTTCACCATCAACTGATACACGTTCTACGCAGGAGATCACCGTGCCGCACGCCGCTGACACTCGAAGCCCGCTTCTTTCCATGGCAGCCGTGGATAAATGGTACGGCGCATTCCATGCGTTGAAGAACATCAACCTTACGGTTCGCAAGGGCGAGAAGATCGTACTCTGCGGACCTTCCGGCTCCGGCAAGTCCACGCTGATCCGTTGCGTCAATGCGCTCGAGAAGATCGAGAAAGGCACGATCATGGTCGAGGACACAATGCTGGATGACAGCGGCAAGTCGATCGACGCCGTCCGGCGCGAAGTCGGCATGGTGTTCCAGAGCTTCAACCTGTTTCCACACATGACCATTCTGGAAAACTGTACACTCGCCCCCATGCGGGTGCGCGGTACAAATAGAGCTGATGCCGTGAAAATCGCCCGCAGATATCTCGAGCGCGTCCGCATTCTCGACCAAGCCGACAAATACCCGGCGCAGCTGTCCGGCGGACAGCAGCAACGCGTTGCCATTGCGCGTGCGCTGTGCATGGAACCAAAAGCCATGCTCTTCGACGAGCCGACCAGCGCGCTTGACCCTGAGATGGTCAAGGAAGTCCTCGACACGATGATCGGTCTGGCCAGAGACGGCATGACGATGATCTGCGTTACCCACGAAATGGGCTTTGCCCGACAGGTGGCCGACCGGGTGATCTTCATGGCCTCCGGCGAGATCGTCGAGGAAGCGCCGCCGGAAACATTCTTCCGCAATCCGTCGCATCCGCGCACTCAGGCCTTTCTCGGCGAAATCCTGGCCCATCACTGAGGCGATCCGCACATGACGGTTTCAAACGAAACGACGACACGCGCTGTGTTGGTGGGACTGATCGGCGCGGATATCCAGATGTCGAAATCCCCTGCCCTGCACGAGCGCGAAGGCGCGCTCCAGCGGCTCGACTATCGCTATGAACTCCTCGACCTTGCCGCGCGCGGCCTTCCCGCCACCGCCCTGCCTGATCTCCTCGCGGAAGAGGAAGCGCGTGGCTTTGCCGGCAGCAACATCACCCACCCCTGCAAGCAGACGGTTATTGAGTACCTCACGGATCTTTCCGACGACGCCCGCATGCTCGGCGCGGTCAACACTGTCGTGTTCGAGAATGGAAAACGCACCGGCCACAACACGGACTGGTACGGTTTCTTTGAAAATTTCCGGCGCGGCCTTCCTGACGTCCCGCGACATCGGGCTGTCCTTTTAGGTGCCGGCGGTGCCGGCGTGGCCGTTGCTCATGCCGCGATGAAACTTGATATCGAGCATCTCGCTATTTTCGATCAGGATAATGCACGCGCCAGCAAGCTGGCGGACGATCTGAACAGCCGCTTTTCCGCTGAACGGGCCTTCGCGATCACCGACGTCGGCGAAGCGATGTGGAGCGCAGACGGCCTCATCCATGCGACGCCGACGGGCATGAAAAGCCATCCGGGTCTGCCGATCGAAGAGAGCTGGCTGGAACCCCGCCATTGGGTCGCCGACATCGTCTACATGCCGCTGGTAACCGAGCTTCTGGGGCTTGCCACCCGTCTTGGCTGCCGCACGTTGCCCGGTGGCGGAATGATGGTGTTTCAGGCGGCTGCCGCCTTCAAGCTCTTCAGCGGTATCGAGCCCGACGCCGAACGCATGAGCGCTCACTTTACCGAACTGTGCAAAGCCGCCTCCTGATCCGGGCTGGCGAAGGAGGGACAGGATGCCGCACATCGTCATCGAATACAGCGAGGGAGCCGGAAGCCGCATCGACATGCCAGCGCTGGTGAAGGCCGTTCATCGCAGCGTGCGTGACAGCGGCGCGGTCAGGCCGAATGCCGTGCGCACCTTTGCCCGCGAGGCGACGTATTCGCTTGTCGCCGATGAGGACCCAGCTAATCAGTTCGTGCAGATCATCCTGCGCATCGCCCCCGGCCGCCCGGCCGACGAGAAGCGACAAATCTTGCAAAGGGTTTATGACGCCGCCGCCAACATCGCGCGTCCGGCCCTGGACGAAGGACGCTGCGCCCTGCGAGCCGATCTCATCCAATCGGATCCCGATTTTGCGATCCACGAGACCACACTGCCGTGACCATTCCGGGAAATCGAAAGGAAGAAGAATGAGCCTGATCTACGTTCTCAACGGCCCGAACCTCAATCTGCTCGGCAAGCGCCAGCCGCATATCTACGGTCACGACACGCTCGCCGATGTCGAAGCCGATTGCCGCCGGCTCGCCTCTGAACTCGGTCACGACATCCGCTTTCATCAGAGCAATCGTGAATACGAAATCATCGACTGGATCCACGAAGCGCGCGAGGACGCGGCCGCCATCGTCATCAATCCAGCCGCCTTCACACACACCTCGGTCGCCATTCTCGATGCGCTCAATACCTTCGAGCAGCCGGTCATTGAGGTGCATATTTCCAACGTCCACAAGCGCGAAGCCTTCCGCCATCACTCCTTCGTCTCGCACCGCGCCGATGGCGTGATCGCTGGGCTTGGAACTGAAGGCTATCAGCTTGCAATCCGCCGGGTGGCAAGCCTGATCACGTCTGCCGGGAAGAAGTGACGGCGAGGGTTTTCGACATGGACCGGAAAGTAAAGCTCGGGGTGCTTGGCGCCGGCCTGATCGGCAAGCGACATATCCAGCACGTGCTTGCCGAGCGCGGGCTGAACTTTTGGCCGTCGTTGATCCAATGCTGCTCGGGCAGCAGATCGCGCAGGAATACGGTGCCAAATGGTTTCCGAGCTTTGCGGCAATGATCGAGACGGATCGCCCCGAGGGCGTCATCATCGCGACGCCGAACCAGGTCCATGTCGCCAACGGTCTCGAAGCCGTTGCCGCCAGAGTGCCGGTGCTGATCGAAAAGCCAATCGCCAACGATATTGCCGCCGCTATTGACGCGAACCTTAATGTAAGCTTCGTCCGCATGCCATTTATCGGTCACGGCCGGCTTCCTGCTATTGAAGCGGTCCAGAATTAGAAGTTCACAACCCAGCGATGGATCGTCGAATGAACTACCCAGTTGCCCCGATCTGACAACATTTCTTTGAAGTTGCGCACGCCAAGTACCAGCGGGCGCAGCTTAAGATGACCGACTGGTCGGAATGGCGGCCTTTGAACATTGTCACTGCGGAGGGATTCGAGCGCGTACATCGAGTAGAATCCTGGACCGCGGGAGCCGCGGCCCGAGACGTCGCCCCGCGCTGTCACTGTTCTCCATATTTGACGACCGGTCATTCCAATCAGCTGCGGCTTGCGGCAATCAGCGCATGGGCGGCATCGCGGAGCAAGCTGGTAGCCTCGCCGCGTTCAAAGACCTGCATGCTGACGAAGGCGCCGTTGATCAGGACTGTAAGCTGACCGGCAAGCCGGTCGGGTGCGGCAACCGCCAGACCCTCGGCTATGGTCTTCAGGCGCCGCCTCAGCTCACGCATGTGGGCCTCGGCGACCTTGCGGGCAGGATGATCCGCTTCTGGAAACTCGGCGGCCGTATTGATCTGCGGGCAACCCCTGTAGTTGTCCCGTCCGACCCTCTCGCCGATCCACTCGAAATGCGCGTCGAGCTCCGCCGGAGCATCCTCCGGATGCTGTTCCCTCACCCGGTCCCAGGTGTTCCAGAAATCCAGGTCCTCGCGCTTGAGAAAGGCGGCGATCAAGTCGTCCTTCGTGCCGAAATGGCGGTAGAGGCTGGTTTTGGCGACACCGGATTTTTCCACCACCAGATCGACGCCGACAGCGCGCACGCCACGGCGGTAAAAGAGCTCCGATGCTGTCGCTAGAATTCTGTCCCGCACGTTGGTACCGGACGCGGGAGAGTTCGCTGTGTTCTTTGCCATGTCTGACCTCCAATATCTCCCTTTATAGCAGAAAGTCGATTGACACGCTACAGACCTGTATGTTTCATTGAATACAGACAGGTCTGTAGCGAAGGAGAGAGCGATGACCCTTACTCAAGTCGATACCACCAGGACACTACAGCCCGTGGCGGTCATAGGCGCGAACGGCCACACCGGCCGCTTTGTCGTTGACGAACTCTTGCGGCGCGGGCTGACGCCCATCGCCATCGGACGGAGTGCTGCGCGGCTTGCGGAGGCGGGTTTTTCCGAGCGCGGTATCGAATGCCGTGAAGCTACGGTGGAAGACGACGCGGCGCTGGACCGGGCCCTCGCCGGCGCGGCGGCGGTCATCAACTGCGCCGGGCCGTTCATGGATACGGCCGACGCTGTGGTACGCGCCGCCTTGCGGGCGGGCATCCACTATCTAGACGTGACGGCCGAGCAGCCGAGCGTGCAGGCCACGTTCGAGCGCCACGAGATTGCGGCCCGCGACGCAGGCGTCGTCGTCATCCCCGCCATGGGCTTTTACGGCGGCCTGGCCGATTTGCTCGTCGCAACCGTCATGGGTGAGTGGGATCACGCCGACGCCATCGAAATCCACGTCGCGCTCGACAGCTGGCTTCCAACCAAAGGCACGCGCATCACCGGAGAAAAGAATACTGCGAAGCGCCTTTCCGTCAGCGGCGGGAAGATAGAACCAGTGCGTCAGCCTCCCGTCGAAAAGGTATCCGTCTTACCTGCCCCGTTCGGTCGGCAGACCTTCATCGAGCTTCCCTTCTCGGAAGTGCCACTGATCGCTCGTCACGTTCGGACGAAGGAGTTGCACGCCTTTCTCAGCACGACAGCCCTACGGGATGTGCGCGATCCGTCCACGCCTGCGCCGCAGCCTGTCGACGAAACCGGACGTTCGGCGCAGCGCTTCGCCGTGGAAGTGATCGTCATGCAAGGAGACCTGCGTCGCCGGATCATCGCGCAGGGCCAGGACATCTACGCCGTCACGGCACCGATTATCTGTGAAGCGGTCCAGCGCATCCTCTCGGGCGACATCCGCGATACCGGCGCAAAGCCGCCGGCCGCGATTTTCAACGCCAGCAGCTTGCTGCGTGCGCTTGACCCGCATCTGTCGATCGAGACATTGGAAGTGTAGTTCGCAAACGCTAGATCTAGACACCAGAAAGTCCCTCACAACTGTGTGGGACCTTTCTCACCGCTCATTTGAGAAAGTGGGGCTCGCAAAAAAAGCAAGAGGCCCCGACAGGTCTTGACGGCCTTCTTGAATCACACCGACAGGCCGGCACACAGACGTAGACGCCCAATGCTAAAAGATGGCTCGACACACCCCGCGGCGAAGCCTGGCGTCGTGGCGTAACGACAGAACAACGATTATCAGCCATATAGGTGCGGCGTGTTCAGCGCCAAATAATGTAGCTATATTTTCCTTCGCCTTGGAAGGAATCGAACCTTTGGCACGCATTACCAGGTGAGCAAATACCTGATTTGAAATCGAATTCACGCAGCAATGGGATCAAGCGAACTCATCGAGAGAAACGGACCATCCGACGGCGGACTTCACATGTTGGCAATCGGCAACGCGGGTGATTTGCCAAACGACTTGAGCCCGCATACTAATGGTCGAATTGCACATGATCGCCATCGGCGAACTGATCAAGTACCCAGCACACCCTCCCCGACAAGCAAGCCCCAACCGCGGGCCTGTGCTACTACAACTGCAATCGTTTCAGGCACGTAAGGGCGGACGTGAGCCCGGCTCTGTGAACGAGCATGAAGTGGCGCGAACCTTTCAGTGTGCGGTGCCTGGTTTCTCGTTTGCCCTCACAATGGCGTCCGCTTCCTTGCCGTATAGTTCCTCGAAGTGATCGAAGGTCTTGGAAAAATAGCCAATGCCCTGCGTCGCCGAGCGCAGCGCCCGCGCCAGATCGTTAAGCGCGCCGCCCGGAACGAGCGCCCGGAAGATGTCCCATCCCTTGGCGGTTTCATCACGGTCGAAGCCGAGAACCTGACCGTTGAGAGCGGCTACGATCTGGACAAGGCTGCCTGAATAGACCGACGGGATATGGAACTCGCTGCGGAAGACCGGCTGCATCAAGACGGTCGATCCTTCGGAAAGCGCCTGTCGCACCCCCATTTTCGACGCAGTCCGGAAGGCGTGTTCCGAACTGTCGACGGTATGGTGCTGACCATCTAACAGCGTTACGCCGACATCGATGACTTCGAAGCCTAACGGTCCTTTCTCCATCGCTTCGCGCGCGCCCGCTTCGACGGCGGGGATGTAATTGCGCGGAACGGCGCCGCCCTTAATGGTTTCGCCAAAGGTGAAGCCCTGGCCGCGCTCGTTGGGGTAAATGCTCAACTTCACATCCGCGAATTGCCCGGCACCGCCGGTCTGTTTGCGATGGCGGTAATGAACCTCGGACGGTTTCGTGATCGTCTCGCGGTAGACTGGGCTGGGCGTTCGGTCGGTCACGGAGATATGAAAGACATCGGACAGCGTTCGGCAGAGATCACGCAGATGCACCGGCCCCTGGGCGCGGACGAGTTGAGCGCCCGTGCCTTCCTCCTGCAAGACTTTCAGACCGCGATCCGTCTGGGAAAGCTTCGCCAGCGTTTCGGAAAGTTTGTTTTCATCGCGCTCGCTGCCCGGAATTAGGATCCTTTCAAGCATCGGCGTGGGAGGTTCCGTCCACTCAGGCGGGGCGACCACCGCGCCGGAGGTCAATAGCGAAGGGACGGGCAGGTGGTCGGACTTGACCGTCGCGAAGATATCCCCCGGCGCAGGCAGAACCGCCGAATTGGACCGCCCGTTTGCGAGATTTTGTACGGCGCCGAGGTTGGAGCCGCCCAGTGATGCGCCTTGCCGCAGTCCCTCGCCAAGTGCGCGCACGAGCACCGTCTTGCCGACATTCTGGCGATGATAGGCATGGAAGCTCACGGCCACCAGCTTGCCTTCATCGACAGTTCCCGTATGAGCGAGACGCTGCCGAAGAACCCCTACCGGCGGCGCCTCATGGCGCAGCGCCTTCATCAGCCTCGTCATGCCGTTGCCGTGACTTGCAGCACCGATCAGGACCGGGATAATTCTGTTTTCCCTGAGAACCCGTGATGAAATGGCATAGAGCGCGTCGCTGGGCGGCTCGCGATCCTCGATCAGTTCCTCGAGAAGCCAGTCATCGAATTCGGACAGGTGTTCCAGGAGCTCGCTGCGCGCTTCGTGCTCGCGCTCGGCGGCGCTTTCGGGGATTGCGATCAGCGCCGAAGTCTGGCCTTCCCGGTAGCGCCACGCCCGTTCCGAAATCAGATCGCAACTGCCTATGATCCTGTCTCCCTCGCGGATCGGGATCTGGCGAAGCAAAAGCGTGTGGTTGGCGTAGTCTTGAAGCGCGGCGATCACGTCCCTCAGCCGCCCTCTAGGTTCGTCCATCCGGTTGACGAAGAGGATGCACGGCGTCTCCGAGGCTTCGACTATCCGCAGATAGGGCGCGGCGAGCACAGCCTCCTCGGGTGCCGATGAAACGCACAGGATGCAGGCGTCGCTGGCAAGAAGCGCGTGCTGCGCATGCGCCAACGCTTCGTTGGGTCCTGGCGCATCCAGCGCACACCACACCTCGTTTCCGAAGGTGAATTCCGTGAGGTTCAATCCATAGGGGGAGCTGGATTTTTTCGGCGCCCCCTCCAAGGAGCCGAGCTTTTCCACGACTGTCGATTTTCCGGTCTGCGAGGGTCCAAGCACGGTAAAGCAGCGCATCGGTCTTCCTCCAACTGCCATAAACACAATTTTCAGCCAGCATAGGATGCCCTGAACCGCTGCAAGGCGCCAGAGGTGTTCAGTTTCACAACGCTTTGACCTGGACTTGCATTTGAGGCTGATCCATTGAGTGGCTGAGAACGCACTGACGAATATGGGATGTCGACGTCTACGCAGACCGCAGTGCGAATACCCGCCGCTCCTATGCCAAAGCGCGGTGGAGTTTCTAAGCTGGCGCGAGCTGCGCGGCGCCCTTTCGCTCGGGGCCATCCGTCTCCGCGAAGTCGCTAATCAAGCCTCTTCCGGCGGGGACGCTTGCAATGTTTCCAACCGCGCTCGACGCGGCGCAGAGAAAAGACTTGTCTCTTACCGTTTCGCAGTTCTGCCATATATTTCAAAATATGAGAGTCCGGCGGACGACTGTGTGGCGTTTGGAGCTTTGGCGGTGGATGCCGTCAATCCTTGCTTTGCTGCTGACGTTGTTCTCGGCTTTGGGCCTGGCGACGCCCGCATCTGAAGCTGAGCGTGTCGCTATAGTCCTGAAGATGAACGGGGCGATTGGCCCGGCGACGGCCGACTATGTAAGACGCGGCCTTCAACGGGCCAGTGAACGTAGCGCCAGCCTGGTTGTCCTACAGATCGACACGCCCGGCGGTCTCGACACGTCGATGCGCGACATCATTCGTGCGATCCTTGCCTCCTCGATACCGGTCGCGAGTTTCGTTGCACCCAGCGGAGCACGAGCCGCCAGCGCCGGCACCTATATTCTTTGCGCAAGCCATATCGCGGCAATGGCACCGGGCACCAATCTGGGTGCGGCGACGCCGATCGCACTTGGCGGCCGACCATCCGATGATGAGCGGAACGACAGTCCTGGTACGACCGGCAAGCAGCGGCAAGTGCCGCGCGATGCCGGCGAGGCGAAGGCGATCAACGATGCGGTGGCCTATATCCGTGGGCTTGCGGAACTGCGCAATCGAAACGCCGACTGGGCGGAGCGCGCCGTGCGCGAGGCCGCGAGCCTTTCCTCCGCCGCAGCTCTGCGTGAGAAGGTCATAGATTTCGTGGCGGCCGATATAAACGATCTCCTGGCACAGGCGCAGGGCCGGGTCGTGCGGGTCGGTCAAACGGATGTCCGGCTCGAAACATCGGGTCTCATCGTCCGGGAACTTGAACCGGACTGGCGAACCCGACTGCTTTCGGTGATCACCGATCCGAACATCGCGCTGATCTTGATGATGGTCGGTATCTACGGCCTGATCTTTGAGTTTCTGACGCCCGGGACGCTGGTGCCGGGAACGATCGGCGGCATCTGCCTGCTGCTTGGTCTCTATGCTTTGGCCTTGCTGCCGGTGAGTTTTGCGGGCCTCGGGCTGATTATTCTCGGCGTGGGCCTGACGGTGGCCGAGGCGCATTCGCCGTCCTTCGGCGCACTCGGCGTCGGCGGCGGCATCGCACTGGTGCTCGGCGCAACCATCTTGTTTGAGACGGACATACCCGGGCTTAAGGTTTCCTGGTCGGTGCTTGGCGCAATCGCCGTCGCCTGCCTCGCTCTTAGCCTTGTCATTGCCCGTCTCGCCTTCATCTCGCGCTGGCACGATGTCGTCACCGGCGGCGAACAGATGATCGGAATTTCAGGCAAGGTCGACAGCTGGACGGGCATCTCGGGCTTCGTCATCGCTCATGGCGAACGCTGGAAGGCCATTTCAACTGAGCCGCTTGCCGCCGGCGACCGTGTGAAAGTGACCGGCCGGGATGGGTTGACGCTCGAAGTGGTCCGCAGTTCGCAGGAGGCCTAACGGCCTTCAGAATGCAGGAGGAAAAGTCATGGGCATGTTTGCAGATCTCGCCTTCTATCTTGTGATCATCTTTATTCTGCTCGTCGTCGTCGCATCTGCGATCAAGATCCTGCGCGAATACGAACGCGGCGTGGTTTTCACACTTGGCCGTTTCACCGGTGTCAAGGGGCCTGGCTTGATCCTGCTCATCCCCTATGTCCAGCAGATGATGCGGGTCGACCTGCGCACGCGGGTGCTCGACGTGCCCGGCCAGGATGTCATTTCGCATGACAATGTTTCGGTCCGCGTCAGCGCGGTGATCTATTTCAGGGTCGTCGATCCCGAGAGGTCGACGATCCAGGTCGAAGACTTCATGATGGCGACGAGCCAGCTCGCCCAGACCACACTGCGTTCGGTGCTCGGCAAACATGACCTCGACGAGATGCTGGCGGAACGCGACAAGCTCAACATCGACATTCAGGAAATCCTCGACGCCCAGACCGATGCCTGGGGAATCAAGGTCGCCAATGTGGAGATCAAACATGTCGACATCAACGAATCGATGATCCGCGCAATTGCCGGTCAGGCGGAAGCCGAGCGCGAGCGGCGCGCCAAGATCATCAATGCCGAAGGCGAACAGCAGGCTGCAGCCAAACTGCTTGAAGCAGCCGAAATCCTCGCCAGGCAACCCGAGGCCATGCAACTTCGTTATTTGAGTACATTGAACGTCATCGCCGGCGAAAAGACCTCGACGATCATATTTCCTTTTCCGATGGAGTTCGGCAATTTGATGCCGCCCAAACCGGACCGATGACGACGCCTGCGTTGTTTTTGCCGATGGAGCGATGGTCCTGCGGTCAAGGTGCTTCAGCCAGATTGCTAAGGTAGCAATGGCCGGCGCGGACAGCAAAGAGAGAGAGAGAGAGAGAGAGAGAGAGAGAGAGAGCCGAAGGTGTTCGACTGGTTCAGGACCGGGAGACCCGGCTTGCCGCACTGGATGCTTCCATCATGCGCGGCATTGCCGATGCCGAGGCGGGCCGGACTAAGCCAGCGAGCGATGTCTTCGACCGGCTCGAGGCAAAGTACAGTGTGATGGCTGATCAGGCCGAAAAATCGGCATGACCCTTGAATTTTCCGACGAGGCGGAGAACGATCTTGAGCAGATCGCCGATTACATCGCATGGGACAATCCACGCCGCGCCCTTTCATTCGTCCGGGAGCTCCGCAGCAAGTTCGAAGACCTCGTCGACCGCCCCAACGGTTTCGCCCTCGTTCCAAGCTACGAGCACCATGGTACCGCCGACGCGTTCATGGCAACGATCTGATCTTCTACGCGTCGAGAACGCGAAGGTGATCATCATCCATATCCTGCGCGGCGCCACGGACTATGGCGCAATCCTCTTCGGCGAATAATTTAATGGGTAGATCTGGGGCGACCTCGCGCACTAAAGCCGAGCTAAGCGGCTACCGTCGTCTCAGTGTCATCGCGCGGATCAGCCATTCCACAGTCATGCAGTTGATGAGATAGGAACCGGACCACCTGCAGTTTTGAAGGTTTCATGGGTACGACGCCGACGCATATCGCTGGCTAATCGACGCGCCGGCCGATTATGGACCGAAGAAGACGCTCTACAGCCGGTACTTGCGATGGGCCAAAGGCGTGGGGGGACACCGCTGCGGTTCTTTTAACCGTTCGCATCACCTCGCAGGACCGTCCGCTGATCTCGGACGAAGGTGCGCCCTATGTCGGATTACCTCCTCGACGATCCGACCCTGCTTCCCGGTCGCAAACGGCGAAGTCGATGGCCTCGTCCGCTCCGCCGCTCTTAGCCTCGACCCGCAGCATCCTGATCAACGCCGTAAGCCCGATATGGCCGAGGAGTTCGGACACATCAAAAGGCCGCGACGAGTTATTCGTTGCTCCAGATGTAGATTTGACCGACACTCATACGTCTTGAAGGCGTAACCTCAACCGGTCGCGGAGAACGCAAATGACCAAGGTCGCTTTCAATATCAGCATGTCGCTCGACGGCTTCATTACCGCAGGAAACCAGACCAGGGAGGAACCGCTCGGCAAGAACGGCGAATTTCTTCACGGATGGTTCTTCAACGGCGGTGCAGAGGGCGATGCATATGTGCAGCGCCTCACCAGCAATGTTGGCGCCGTGATCTGCGGGCGCAAATGCTATGACGACTCGATCCCATACTGGGACGAGAACGGGCCGACGGGGCCGTTAAAGCTGCCGCTTTTCGTCGTCACCCACCGGCCTTTACTCGCCTCGCACAGCACTGGAATCTATCACGCGGCTGGTTCAATTCCCGACGCGGTGAAGCAGGCGAAGTCGGCGGCCGGAGGCAAGGATGTAAGCCTCATGGGTGGAGCCGACGTCTTTCGCCAAGCACTGGCCGGCGGGCTTGTCGACGAAATCGAGTTGCATATCGTGCCGGTGCTCTTTGGTGCTGGGACTCGGCTGTTCGACACGATGCCCAATCAGATCACGCTTGAGCCTACCAGCATGCTCGACACGCCGCTCGCTCGGCATATCGCCTATCGCATTGTGAAGTAAGCGAACGCAACCAGCCATGTCTGATTACTAAAGCATTTGAAACAGATAGGTCTTGTAACAGCAAGGTCGTCGGTTCAAATCCCACGCCTTGAAAGGGCTCGAACCGGCGAGACCCTATTCAAATCTGAGATTCGTTCGCCTGCAACAGGCTTGCAAGCGACCCAGCGCGCCACACTCACCGTTCAAACCGGTCTAGCATTTTTCTCAACTGCGCGTTTTGCAGCGTTAGCTTTCTGGCCAACTGATCCCTCAGCACCTTGATCTCATCATCGAGGCTCATCTCGTTTGCAGTGTGGATAACCTGACGATCGTTCGCTATCGCCACCGCTTCCTTGCCGCGCCTCCTTTGCTTGCGCGGTGCGACCTCGACAGTTCGCTTGATCCTAGGGGTATCATGTGCAGCGGTGACGTCGATACCAGTACCACCGGATATAGCCGGATTAGCGACCTCCACCATTTTGGCGACATCGCCGTGGACCTTGTCGCGGACATTGTTTTCGGCTTCTTCGGAATGCACTGGCACTGCGGAGATTGCAGCGGCATGATCGTGACGAGGTAGCTCCTCACTTGCCGGTCGAGCAGCGCTAATCAGACTCTCCTCGGCAAGCGTTTCAGTCGGACCCGAAATAGCCAACGCGTCCGGCGTAACCTTCTCGGTCGAGCCGTTTTCTCTCTTGTGTTCGCGTCCCGGGGAGATCAGTCGGGCAAGAAATTTCCAGGGAGACGCCATCTATCCGACCTCGCGTTTTATCCCGCAAGCAGGCAGTGAGTTTTAGTTCCGGCAACAGCATTCACCGTTGCCAAATTGTTTATCTCAATACGCATGGAAATGCGGCCGGCGGTTGACCGGCTGCTTATATCAATCGAGTTTGAGCCGTTTGCGCAAATCGGCATTTTCAGCGCGAAGTTTTTCAGCCAAGAGCTTGCGCAGCCGCTGATTTTCCTCTTCTAACTGCAAAAGGTCTGCCATCTCATCGATCACCGTCATCGGCGCGGCCGAGGCTGTCTGTTCGGCCTTTGGAGCACGGCTCACACGTGCACGTTTGGCACTGGACGCAGCTTCGATCACCTTTGCCTTGCGCCCTCTCCTCTTCCCACCACCGGCGCCGGTCAGAGCAGCGGTTGGCTCTGCCGAAGCGTCAGCTGACGCGGTCTCGAGTGCCGCCGCTTTCTTGGCGCGCGGTTTGCGCTGTTTTTTCGGCGCAATGGGCGTTTCGACAACGGTCGGAACAGCGGCACTCATTGCCGTATAAGTCTCGTCGGCCATGCTTATCTCCTGTGTATCTGATGCAGTTGTCGACGGCCTGGGAGGCGGTGTCAACAACGACTCGGGCTGATCTACTTTTGGTAAAGACATTTCATTGTCGGATTTGCCATTCTGAGAGCTGCCCGACAGAGACGTCATTACCTCTTCCTCCAGGTCTCGAGCGGCGGACTTTAGATCCACGTTGCCCCAGATCGAGTTTGACCTGGTATCGAGTTTTCGCCTGCCGGTTTTGTACTCGACGGCAAAGCTGCGTTGCACTTTTTTCAATATAAGAGGCCTTGGAAAATCTGCGGAAGGATTTGATGATATGCTGGTACATCATATGGGGGAGGTTTACTACCCGCTTGACTGCACCCCTTTAGATCCACGCTGGTTTGAAGGCAGTCCTACGGCCTTACAACTTTCCAATCTAGGAATATCGAAATTTAGGGCCGGTGCGTTGCGCACAGTGCGCAGGCAACAGCTTTCGGGTACCGAGGACGTGGTATTTATATTCCCAACAAGGGAGCGCGAACATTTTGGCCATCTCCGAATAGAGGACGAGGGAGGCCCAGGTGAAATATATGTCTTGAACTCGTCCGAGCCCTATTGGACCCAGATCGCCAACAAAACGCAGAATGTAACGATTAAGGTGTCGGCGAATTGTGTACGAGAGCGGTTTCCGCTTCTCGACAGAACCTATGGCCGTCGAGACATCGCGAATGCCGGCATGGTCCCGATCGTGGCGCAGTTAGCGCTCCAAACTTTTAATATGGTGCCACTTGTCAACGCACAGGTTCTCAAACGGACCGAAGGCAATATCCTCGACTTGATGTGCATCATGCTCGAAACACGCAACGTTAACGATGTTCCCGAAAGCACTACTGTCGCTCTATCGGATATAGCCTTTCAACGGCTTTCGTCTTTCCTCTCACACCATTTCTGAGACCCCGGCCTGGCGCCTGAGCACGCCGCTACTTCTTTGTGGGTTTCACTGCGGTACGTTCACAAAGTGTATCAACTGCATGGCACGACTTTCGGCCGCGAACTCATGGGACTTCGACTCCGCGAAGCAAAATCGCCTGTTGAGAGCACCGAATGGGGAGAACTCCTTGCCCCTTCCTATTTCCGAAATAGCCTACATCTGTGGCTTTTCCAGCCAATCTCATTTCTCTGCTCGTTACAAAGAGCTACTTTGGATTCACGCCAAACGAGCGTCGCTTGAATTCTTCGGAGGACACAGACTGATATGCCTGCCTGAACAAGCCAATATCGCGGAAGTCAAACCGCGATTGCTTGGACCCTTTGAACAGCCGCAGGTCCTTGTTGCAGCTATTCTCCGTTTTACTCTTTGGTTGCTCAGCTTCTTTCGGCCCACGTCCCAATCAACATTGTCATGAAGCGCTCGGCCGCGGGCGAAAGCGTCCCGCCGCGACGGCGTACAATGCCGATCGTTCGCGAGATTTCGGGATTGCGAATAGGTCTCGTGACGAGGAACGGGTGCTCTTCCTGTGGTGTGGCGAGTTTCGGCAGAACCGAAATTCCAAGCCCCGCTTCCACCAAACCAAGCGACGTCGAGAGATGCGTAACTTCGTAGGACCAGCGGAGCTTCAGATTCGATTTCGCCAACGCGGCGTCAAGAAGCGTGCGATTGCCGCTGGACCGGTGAACTGTGATCAAATGATAGGGCGCCAGATCGTCCCATTCGAGTTCGCTCCTGGCTGCCAGCGGATGATCCTTGCGTGCCGCCAAAACGAATGGATCTTCGATGAGCCTCTCGAAGATGAGGTCAGGATCTGAAAAGCCCATGATATTGATGCCGAACTCGACTTCCCCGCGGGCGACTGCCTGCAGACCGTCGGTGGCCGGCAAATCGAGAATGCGAAAACGAATATTCGGATACTCGGCGCTGAACTGCTTGATGACGGTCGGCAAAAAGTAGAAAGCGGCCGTTGGCAGACATGCGATCGTCACAAGGCCGCTGCGCTGAGACCCGACATCGCGTACCGCAAACAGCGACGTGTCGAACTCCTCGAGCATGCGCCGTACCAAGGGGATCAGCTCCGCGCCAAGCGCGGTTGTCGAGACATGACGCGTGGTGCGCTCGAGCAAGGGCGCCCCGATTGCTAGCTCCAGCTTCTGAATTCGACGGCTGAGTGCCGGCTGGGACAGATTGAGCGCTTCCGCAGAGCGGTGGAAGTTTTCCAGTTCGACGACCGATAGAAACGCGCGCAGATCCAATATCTCACAATTAATGCTCATAACGCATCTTTCCCTCTGATATTCGCATTTCACATATCAATCGTTTTGCCGCTTAGTGCAACAAAGAAGCTGATTGATATTTAAATCACATCAGTAAGCGGACACAACCATGAACGACCTGATTTCCATTCCCTGTGTTCTGATGCGAGGCGGCACCTCCAAAGGGCCGTTCTTTCTCGCATCCGATCTTCCATCGGATTCGCGTCAACGCGATCAAATCCTGCTTTCGGTCATGGGGTCTGGTCATCCTCTGCAGATTGACGGTATTGGCGGCGGCAACCCCGTCACCAGCAAGGTAGCGATCGTCGGCCCGGCAACCGTGTCCGATGCCGATGTGGATTATCTGTTCGCCCAGGTCCGCATCGATCAGCAATTCGTGGATACCTCACCCAATTGTGGAAATATGCTGGCGGCCGTCGGGCCGTTCGCGATCGAGGCCGGCCTGGTCAAGGCGGCGACGGGCGCAACCCGCGTGCGCATTCACAACGTCAATACCGGCAAACTCATCGAAGCCGAGGTTCCGACCCCAGATGGCCGCGTCGCCTATATGGGAGATGCCTCGATCGACGGCGTGCCCGGCAATGCGGCACCGATCGGGCTGACCTTCATGGACGCGGCCGGGGCACGTACGGGCAAGCTGTTTCCCACCGGTAACCCGTGCGACAGGATCGATGGCATCGATGTGACCTGCATCGATTGCGCGATGCCGATGATGCTGCTCGAGGCCGCCGCCCTCGGTGTGACGGGCAATGAATCGGCTGCCGAGCTCAATGCCAACGGGGCAATGCTGCAGCGGCTCGAAACCTTGCGGCTCGAGGCAGGTCGGCGTATGGGCATGGGCGATGTCGGCAATCAGGTGACGCCAAAGCCGGTGCTGATCTCCAGGCCCAACAACGGCGATCTCCAGGTGCGCTATTTCATGCCGCACCAGTGCCACCCTTCTCTCGCAACGACCGGTGCGGTCGGCATTGCCACGGCCTGCATTAGCGACGGAACCGTCGCCTCGCGGCTGATCGGCGACCGCAAGCCGCCGGTCGTCCTCGTTCTGGAACATCCAAGCGGTCGTTTGGAAGTAAAACTGGATACCCGCGATGGCAAGACAGTTGCCGGAATCCTGCGGACGGCCCGACGCCTCTTCGAGGGCCGGGTTTTTGCAAAACCTATCGTGCAAATGGTTTGCGCGGCATAATCGAAAGTGGTTGCCGGGAGGGCGCCACGCATCAGGGAGGAATACACATGCGTAAACTCATACTTGCCCTTGCGGCAACGGTCGCTTTCGCCGGTTCGGCTTTTGCGGAACCCGTCCGCATCAGCGTCGGGTCCTACAACCTCAACAACCTGCCCTTCCCGGTCGCAGCTGGCCTAGGTCTCTACGAGAAGGAAGGTCTCGAGGTGACCGTCGAAAACTTCGCATCTGGCGGCTCCAAAACGCTGCAGGCGCTTGTTGCCGGCTCCACGGATATCGCTGTCGGCTTTTACGATCATACGATCCAGATGCAGTCGCAGAACAAGGCGGTCGTCGGCTTTGTCCAGCTTGCGCGCAATTCTGGTCTGGTTCTAGCCGGCGGGAAAAACGCAACCTTTGATCCGACCAAACCGGAAACGATCAAAGGCGCGAAGATCGGCATCACCGCACCGGGATCATCTTCCGACTTCTTCGTGCGCTACTACCTCCAGCGCAACAATATTTCGGCCGACGATATCTCGCTGATCGGCGTCGGTTCCGGCGCGGCCGCAGTTGCGGCGCTCGAGCAAGGGAAAGTCGATCTTCTGGTGAACTACGATCCCGCGGCGACCTTTATCGAGGCCAAGGGTGTCGGCAAGATTTTGATCGACGCCCGCAGCGACGAGGGTGCCAAGGAGATCTATGGCGGAATTTATCCGACCTCCGTCCTTTATGCGACCCAGGCCTATATCGATGAGAACCCGGAAACCATCCAGAAGGTCACGAACGCGACCGTCAAGGCGCTGGCATGGATGAACACACATAGCGCTGAAGAGATCGTCGAAAGACTGCCGAAAGAATTCATCTCCGGCGACCGGGAGACCTATATGAAGGCCGTCCAGAATGCCAAACCGATTTTCTCGGTGGACGGCAAATTCAGCGAGACCGACACACAGACACCGTTGGCCGTTCTCAAGAGCTTCAACGAAAAGGTTGCTGCCGCAACAATCGATCTTTCCAAAACCTACACGAACGCTTTCGTGGACAAGGTAACGGATAAGACCACCAACTGATCCTAGGAGGAGGCCATGTCTTTGGCTGTCGTAAACCCCATGCCTATCCCGACGGGACAGCAATACGCAAAGTCGATGGTATCGATCGACGCCGTGACAATGTCGTTTGGTTCCTATGTCGCGGTGCAGGACGTCAATCTGACGGTTGACGATGGCGAGTTTCTCGCCATCGTCGGCCCGACCGGTTGCGGCAAGAGCACCATTTTGAACGCGATCGCAGGTCTTCTGAAACCCGCGAGCGGAACGGTGACGATCGACGGCACGCCGGTGAAGGGCGTCCAGAACGACATCGGCTATCTCTTCCAGCAGGACGCGCTGCTCCCGTGGAAGACATCCATCGAGAATGTCGAACTCGGCCTGATGTTCAGGGGAGTTGCCGCCGCCGAGCGCCGCGAGCGTTCGATGAGCTGGCTTGTCAAGGTCGGGCTGAAGGGCTTCGAACACCGCTATCCGCACCAACTCTCCGGCGGCCAGCGTAAACGTGTCCAGATGGCGCAGGCCCTCATTGCCGGTCCGAAGGTCATCCTGATGGACGAGCCCTTCTCGGCGCTCGACATCCACACGCGGCATCTCATGCAGAATGAATTGCTGCGCCTTTGGCAGGAAGAACGTCGCGCTGTGGTCATGATCACGCACGACCTCGAAGAGGCCATCGCGCTTGGAGACCGCGTCGCCATTCTGGCCGCCGGCCCTCGTTCGCGGGTCATCGAAAGTTTCCCGGTCGATCTCGAGCGGCCACGAGATGTGGCAGAGATCAAACTCGATCCACGCTTTATGGATCTCTATCGCAATATCTGGGCTTCCCTGCGCGGCGAAGTGGAGAAAAGCTATGAACGTCGTGACTGAACGCATTATCCAGCTCGGGATGCTGGTTTTTATCCTCGGCGGCTGGCAGCTCGGCGTGACCGCCGGTTTCATCGATGTCTTCTTTTTTCCGGCCCCCCTCGATATCTTCAACCAGATCGTCCGCTGGATCGTTGACCCAGGCTTTTACAAACATGTTTCTATAACCCTGACGGAAACAGTGCTCGGTTACATCATCGGCACGGGTCTTGGTGTCGCCGCCGGTGTCTGGCTCGGTCTCAGCCGTAGCGCCGCCCGGATCCTCGATCCGTTCATCAAGGGGCTCAACGCCATTCCCCGCGTCGTTCTCGCGCCGATCTTCGTTCTTTGGCTTGGACTCGGTCTTTGGTCCAAGGTGGCGCTTGCGGTAACTCTTGTTTTTTTCATCACCTTCTTCAACGCGATGCAGGGTGTGCGCGAGGTTAATCCGGTGGTCCTCGCAAACGCGAAAATCCTCGGGGCCAAGCGTTCCGAGCTGTTACGGCATGTCTATTTCCCGGCTGCGGCCAGCTGGATTTTGTCCTCCCTTCGTACGTCTGTCGGCTTCGCGGTGGTCGGCGCCATCATTGGTGAATATCTCGGCTCTTCTGCAGGGCTCGGTTATCTGATCGCGCAGGCCGAAGGCAACTTCGACGCGGTTGGAGTGTTTGCTGGCATCATCATCCTGGCCGTGTTCGTGCTCATCATCGACCGAATTCTGGATGTACTGGAAGGCCGGCTGATCAAGTGGAGACCGAACGCCGCAGAAGAAAGAGCGGCATAGCTAATCGGATCAGTTTCCATGTGAGTTAGAGTTGGGGCGCCGTTATCGGCACCCCGATCTTTTTGGCCTTGTGTTCGAAAGTGCAACCAGCTCCCGATTGATATGCTCAATCAAAGTTAAACCGTGGGCGTTTCTAGGGGCAAACCTTGCTTGGATTGGTCGGGCACCCCCAGCCTTTCGCTCTAACCCAAAACCAATGATGACGGTTTGAACGGGTACGAACCCGTAACCTGCAAATTCCCGATAGCTCAGCGCGTTGAGTATTCATGATGATGTCCTTTGTCATTCACATAGGATTGGGCATCCTATGGCACGCTCGCCGCTAAAGTACGGAGGCACCTGTGCAGGTACCGCCGTACTTTTTAAAAGCTCCTCTTAGACGGATCGATAAAAGCGTCCGCTCAGACCATAAGGCCATGAGCCGCCCGGATCAGATCAGCCGCCCGCTCCCCGATGACGACGCAAGGCGCCATCGTATTGCCGGTGGTGATCCGCGGCATGATCGATGCGTCAGCGACGCGAAGGCCGTCTATGCCGTAGACCTTGAGTTCATTGTCGACCACCGACACGCTGTCGCGTCCCATCTTCGCCGTGCTCGTCTGATGCCAATAGGTGACCGCAGCCCGCCGGATAAAATCGATCAGGCCTGACCTATCGCGCGCGCCCGGAGCTGTCTCGCCTGTTACCAAGGGGGTGAAGGCATCGCTATTTCCGAGCTCGCGACATAATTCCACCGCGACCAAGGCCGCAGCCACGTCTTCCGGCTCACTGAGAGAATTCGGTTCGATCAGCATCGCATCGTTTACGTCGGGTCCAGAGAGCCGCAACCGGCCGCGGCTTTTTGGCTGGGCGAGGCCGTTGAACATGGTCCAGCCGTGCTCAGGCGTTTGAAGACCTGTTTCTATGGGCGAAGGTACCGCAAACTCCAATTGGCACTGAAGAATATCCGGTTGGGAAAGCCGTGCGTCGCTCTTCCAATAGAGTTTCGCTTCGCAGCCGGTCCCGCCTACGGCTTCCGGTTTTCGATATGCCCATGTGCAGCCGAAGGCGATATGATCCTGATGATTACGACCAACGCCAGGGAGGTGTTGAACCACAGGAATGCCATGAGCTTTCAGCTCATCTTCCGGGCCGACACCCGACTGCATCAACACTTTTGGTGTGTTGATTGCGCCAAGCGATAATACCGTTTCGCAACGCGCCGTGAACTGGCGCATCTGGCCATCGACAAGGACCTTGACCCCCGTCGCGCGCTTGCCATTGAAGACGAGGCGTGTGACCAATGCATCTGTAAGCACTGTCAGGTTTGGCTGCGACAGGAGCGGACGGACGTAGGATCCGAACACGGATTCCCGCTTTCCGTCCCGAATCCGCAGCTCAGCAATCGAGGCGCCGCCCGGACCCTCCATCATTTCACCGTTCGGGCTATCATAGACAGGAATGCCGATTGTAGATGCCGCACGCAACATAGCCTCTGCGACGGGCTGGGGGGCCCGTGGCTGCGCAACGTAGGCCGGCCCTCCCACTCCTCGGCGGGCTGGGTCCGGTGCCCCCTGCCAATTTTCGATCCGGCGATAATAGCCGAGAATAGACTGGTACCCCCACGCATCGTCACCGGCCTCAGCGGCAAAGTGATCCCAATCGCCCTTGTGTCCTCTGGCCCATACCAAGACGTTGATGCTCGAACCACCGCCAAGCCCCTTGCCCATGCTGAGAGGAAGACGTCGCCCATTCAGGCCAGGCGCCGGTTGCCCGACGAAGCCCCAGTCCCGGCTAGTGCCAAGATTGAGTGGCCACTGCGCTGGGTTTGAAACGGTCACGGCCGCATCGTCGCCCCCGGCCTCAAGCAGGAGAACGCTTGCAGTGCCATCTTCCGCCAGTCGCGCAGCAACAACGGAGCCGCTGGAGCCAGAACCGCAGACGATGAAGTCAAAAACATCACCAAATTCACCCCGCGGGTTGAGTGAGCTTTCTGGTGCGTATTGGTCATGAGTATCCGGGGTCAAGTGATTACCTCCATGAATGAATTCAACAAAAACTAAGGGAGTGCCGCAGGGTCTTGAAACGAAGGGGCGCGGCTGGTTTGATACAGCGATCAGTCGGTCCGTTATGGGTCGCTTCTGTACTACTCCACCAGGATCGACGGAGCGCTTCGTGTTATCGGGACAGTTGGGAGTGTTCCGATGACCGCGCTGGGTGTGCCACTACTTCTTCGCCGATACGGCCTTAGCGGCCTCATCGATCGTGTCTGCGACGACTTTTGGCTGTGTCATGAACAGGGCGTGGCTTGCCGACACTTTGGTGACCTTCGCTTTGATGCGCTCTGCCATGTGGATCAGCATTGCCTGGTCGAATGCCTTGTCTTCAGTCGCGATGACTGCCCAGCTCGGCTTGGTGCGCCAGGCAGCGTTTTCAAGTTTCGTGTCGAACGCCGACATGTTGATCGGCACCTGCGCGTCCCTCATGAACGCAACATCGGCGTCACTGACATCGTGAGCGAAACCGGCCTTGAACTTTTCCGGGCTGACATAAGCAAAACCATCCTTGGTGGTCTCGATGACGAATTCGGATGCGGGAGCAAATCCTTCGTATTGCTGAGCCGTCGTCTCGCCTGCATCGGGGGAGAGAGCGGAGACATAAACAAGCCCTGCGACCTTTGCATCGACACCAGCTTCCGTGATGACAGTGCCGCCCCACGAATGCCCGACCAGAATGGCAGGACCGTCCTGCCGCTCCAGCGCACGTTTGGTGGCGGCAACGTCGTCGGCAAGAGAAGTCAGAGGATTTTGGACAATGGTGACGCGATAGCCGCGCTTCGTGAGGATGTCGTAGACACCCTTCCAGCCTGAGCCGTCTGCGAAAGCGCCATGAACGAGTACGACGTTTCTGACTGACGGGTTCTGAGGAATGATATCAGCGGCACTTGCTGGAATTGCGGCAGACAATGCTACGGCAGCTGCAATGGCAGCAACGGTCGTCGTGGTCTTGCGTGTCATGGCTGTCTCTCCTTCAATCACGATAATTATTATCGCGATATCTATGTCAGAATTCGGATTTTGCGTCAAGATAATTCTTATCGCGATATTTAATTTTGTTATTGCATAGGCTATATGAAGTTCGACAGGAGCTCTCCGTGACCGAACGCAGATCTGCGTCAACATGATTCTTATCGCGATATTGGTTTTCGTGATAAGTTCGGTTATATTGATGTCTACAGGAGTTCAAAATGACCAAACGCCATAACGATCCCCCACCCCTGCGCGACCAGCTGTGCTATGCGATTTACACCGCCGGCATCGCTATCCAGCGCGCATACAAGCCCCTGCTTGACGAGCTTGGACTGACCTATCCTCAATATCTCGTCCTGAACGTTCTCTGGGCACAGGACGAACAGACCGTGGTATCCATCGCCGACCAGCTTGCTCTTGAATCCAGCACGCTGACACCTCTGTTGAAACGTTTGGAAGTCGCCGGGCTCGTGCGTCGGACGCGCAACGCTAACAACGAGCGTCAAGTTCTGGTGGCGCTGACAGACCACGGTCGTGCCTTGCAGCACAAGGCAGGCTGCCTCAGCGATACCCTGCTGGCAGCCTCGACGCAGACACCACCGGAACTCGCTGCCTTGAATCGCGACGTTCGGCACCTCCGGAACGCAATCTACTCCCAGATCGGCGGGTGGGACGCACCCGCCTGACCTGCAATAATGTGAGCTAGCCTGAGCGAGCAAGCGGTCGGAACGGTCCCACCGTCAATCACGTGCTCGGTCCCGGTAATCGATGCTGCTCTACGGTAGTGTCTTTTCCGAACTGAACCCCCGCAATCATCGCGCAATCTTGCCCAAAAAGCAGCCATTTCGGCTATCGTATCAGTGGTGACGGCTGCTTCCAGAAGCACAACCGGCCATACGTGAGGCTGATCGGGGCGGACTGACATCGCAACCGTCCCGCCTTCACGCGCAAGACGGGCAGCAAATTCCACCGTATCGTCGCGCAGGACCTCACTGCCTGAGACAGTCACCCATAATGGCGGGAATCCGACTAACGATTGCATGTGAAGCGGTGACGCATATCCCTGCATCGGGTCTTGTCCAGCAAGATAGTGATCAGCACAGGCGATGGCGGCCTCGCGCGAAAACATCATATCGCTTTCAGCGCAGGTTTCGAAGCTGTCCCCCCGCGCGGACAGACGGCGATCGCTGCCCCTTCATCATTGCGAGTCGTGACCCACACTTCGAAGCCAGCAGCCCGACCCATCTGGATAAGGGCCGTCGACATACCGCCCGAAGCCCCCTGCACGAGAAGGGTCTGCCCGGGGATCAGTCGTGATTTGGTGAAGAGCGAGCGATAGGCCGTGAGCCAGGCAGTGCCGAGCAGTGATGCATTGAGCGGGGACAGGCCTTCAGGAATAGGCACCGCGTTGCGCTTCGGCACTGCGACATGGTCAGCCATAGTTCCAGGCACAAGCTCGCTGAGAACGTGCCAGTGAGGGTCGATCGTCTCGTCGCCCTTCCAGCTATCTGTCCCCATCACCGGGTAGAGCACGACGGACGTGCCATCTTCGAGCAATCCTGCGGCGTCATTGCCCAAGATCATCGGGAACGGGATCGGCTCCTCTTGGGAGGTCATCCCGCGAAGGGTGAAGATGTCGTGCCGGTTTAGGCTGGCATGTGTCACCTTAACTCGCACCCAGCCCTCTTTCACGATCGGGTCAGGACGCTCTCCGACGACAAGGGAGGCAAGGGGGTCGTCGAGATTTGCTTCTTTTGCATAGACGGCGAACATAGTCGTTCCTTTCAGGAAGGATTGGAAAGCTTGGCGCTGCGCGAGGGCGCCAAGCGGGCTTTGCCGGTATGACGGTCAGGTGCGCGACCGCGTCGCCCGAGAGTGTGAACTGGAAGCGACGTACGAGTCCGTCGGGCGTACCGGTCTTGTCCTTGCGCCCCTGCGATCGAAACCTGGCTCGCACGATGGCAGTTGATGAACCAGAATCGTGTTAGCGCCTTATTTCCGCTCTACCTGGCGCCGAAAGCACCTAAAAGAATGATCGTTGACGATGCCGACCGCCTGCATCCACGCGTAGGTGATGGTCGGCCCGACAAACTTGAAGCCGCGCCGCTTCAATTCCTGCGAGACTTTCTCGGATAGTGGTGTGCTCGCAACCCAGCTCTCACCGTCACCAAGGAGAGGCGCGCCTCCCGTGAAAGACCAACAGAATGCCGAGAAGTCCTCGCCGCGATCCTGCATGTCGCAGTAGATTTGCGCGCCTTTGATCGTGGCTTCGACTTTGGCCCGTGCGCGCACGATGCCAGGGTTCGCTATCAACCGCTCAATATCCCGCTCGTCAAAAGCGGCGACCTTGACCGGATCGAAATCCGCGAAGGCGGCTCGAAAGGCCTCACGCTTGCGCAGGATCGTGATCCAGGCGAGCCCTGCTTGGAACCCCTCCAGCATAAGCATTTCCCACAACATCCGTGGGTCTCGCTGTGGCACGCCCCATTCGGCATCATGATAGTCCCGCATCAGAGGGTCGTCTTGGGCCCAACTGCAGCGCTCGCAGGATGAGGTGTCAGGCATGGCGAGGGGCTTCTCTCTCAATCGTCACCAACTGTTCGCATCGGCAATCCGCGACCGCTTTATCCATCGGCAGGGCAGGCTCAGTCCCGGCGTCCGCGCAAGCGCGAACGCCGGGAAGCCACCCTTATACCGTCCTGATCGTACCGCCATCGATGACAAACTCGGCCCCGTGGATCGCCGCAGCACGGTCGGAGGCAAGGTAGGCGATAAGGTCGGCCACCTCCTCAGGCTCGGCTCCGCGCCCGATCGAGATCCCGCCCAGTGCATCGAGCACGGACCGGCGCGCGTCCTCGGTTGTGCCGCCATTGGCAGCGCGAAGCATTTCGAGAAAGTCTCCAGTGGCGTCGGTCATGATCCAGCCGGGCGAGACGGAATTGACCCGCACTCCCTTGGGACCGAGCTCTTTCGAGATCGACTTGCTGTAGGTCCTCAGCGCGGCCTTCGCGGCGGCGTAGCCTGTCGTGGACTCGGGCAGCGGCAGGACGGACTGAATTGAGGTGATGTGCACCACAGTGCCCTTGCCCCGCTCAAGCATCTGCGGGATCAACAAGCGATCGAGCCGGACGGTCGCCAGCAGGTTAAGGTTCAGTTCGGCGAGCCAGTGGTCGTCCGTCAGCGCGGCGAATCCACCCGCCGGCGAAGCCGAGCCTCCGATGACATGGGCAAGGATGTCGATGCCGCCGAGCCGCTCGAGCGCCGCCTTGGCGAACGCTTCACCACCTTCTGCCGTGGTCAGGTCTGCCTGAACATATTCGACGCCCTCGATGGGGTCCTTGATCGTGCGGGCGGCCGTGACGACACGGGCGCCGCCGGCGAGGAAGCGCTCGACCGTGGCGCGGCCCAGACCCTTGGTGCCACCGCTAATGAGTACGCGCTTGCCGGCGAACTCAGTGGGATCTGCCTTGATACTCATACCGTGGTCTCCAGGGTCTTGATGGCGTCATTCGCCAGCGTGAAGCGATAGGTGAAACGGAGGGGGCTACCCGGGAACTCTCCATGAGCGGGGCCTTCGAGCACGACGATGCCGTCTTCTTCCCGAACAGTGTCGGGCTCGAAGATCGCCTTGACCGCGATCGCTTCATCCTTGAGCAGTTTTCGGATCTCAGCCAGGCCCTCGTAGCGCTTGCCGTTGTCGATAAAGACGGCGTCGCGCAGGAAGGGCTTCATCATGCCGTCGATATCGAGACAGGCATTTGCTTCGATGTAATCGGCGATTGGCCTTGGTAGATTCAGTGTCATTTTCATCTCCTTCGTATTGATGAGGCCAGTTTAGCGCTGGACTTTTCGCCCGATAAGCGAGACAAACCGCCATGGGGTATTGCGAAAAGCGCAACAATGGCTCGCCACTCTCTGATCGAACTTGAGGCAGTTCTCGCTATCGTCCGGTGCGGCTCGTTCCGAGCGGCGGCGCTCGATCTCGGTATTTCGACGACAGCCATCAGCAACGCGGTGGGAAAGCTGGAGCGTCAGCTTGACGTGCGATTGTTCAATCGCACCACACGTAGCGTCTCGCTCACTTACGCAGGGCGGATTTTCGTCGCGCAGATCAAATCAGCGCTCGATGATATTCAGAAAGCGATGAACACGGCGCGCTCCCAGCAGGAGACGCCGTCCGGTACCTTGCGCATCAATGCCTTCGCGACGGCAGCGCGCGAGATCATGGCGCCACTGGTCCTGAGCTATTTGCAACGCTATCCTCAGGTTCATATCGACCTGGTCACCGAGGGCCGACTTGTTGACGTCGTGGCGGCGGGCTTCGATCTGGGAGTGCGCAGTGCGGATTTGGTGCCAAGCGACGCGATCGCCATACCGCTAGGCCAGATGCGACGAATGGCGGTTGCCGCATCGCCAGCTTTTTTCCAAAGCAGAGCTATCCCCCAGGTACCGCAGGATTTGCTTTCTTACCCCTGCGTTCGCGTTCGGCTTCCCAACGGCGCATTGCTCCGATGGCGGTTCGAGAAGGGCGGTGAAGAACTGCAGCTCGACGTCGAGGGCCCGATCACTCTCGACGAAGCCTCCCTGACCCGGATCGCGGTCACGAACGACGTGGGGATCGGTTATTTCATGGAAACCGATGTCCGCGAAGACTTCGCAGCGGGAAGGCTCGTGCGCATTCTCGAAGACTGGACGCCGCCGCTGGTGCCGCTGTGCCTCTATTATTCCAATCGGCGCAATTCCTCCGCCGCCTTCCAAGCCTTTATTGCGCTTGCGCGCGACTACGCGGCCGGACGGCTCACGCAGCCTTGAGCCTGCTGCTGCGCGTAACATCACAATTCCCAAATGAGACCGCCGATTTTGCCTCCGGTGGAGGGCATTTCGCGTTTCTATCAAGACCGTTGAAAACATGACCATCCAATGCGACCAACGCATGTAAGGAAAACGACCGTTTACCTGACATCCTTAAACGCTTCCCAAAAAGCATTATTTTGGCTTGATATTGATGCCCGGTATCCCTCGGCTTGACCGCCGGCGCTCGATCTCGCGAATCCGGACTTCCTGGCGAGCCATGGGCGAACTCATCACCGCGACCCGTCGGCAGTTTGAACTCCCCATCACGATCCGCCAAGGCGGACAGGTCGCCTGAGAGATCAAAGAGCTGTTGGGCGATGAGATGCACGACCTCCCCGTCCCGCTGGATGCGGCCATTGATTGCCATCATGCTCGACCCGAGCACAACGCGCCGGCGCCGCTCGAAGAGCTTCGACCAGACGGTGAGGACGGCAGCACCGGCCTCCGCCAGCACCGCGGTGCAGCACAGGATCGCCCAGCCCCAGCTTGCTATTGTTGGCGAACCTGGTTCTCGCTGCGATCAACGCGATTGATAACCTTAGGGCAAAAGCCGGCATGCCGCCCTGCAAAATTTCAGCAGTATCGTCCGCTTGGAACAGAACTTCCTAATATACGTTTGTGGGAAGCCTGCCCCACGGAGGACGCCATGATCAGCATCTGGGACGCGAACGTTGAATTGAAGATAGATGATCGTGTTCACGTCATCAGGAACGCTAGAGAGGCGGTCGCAGTCTTGAAGAAATACTGGCCCGACAGCAGAAGTGCGAGCTACGCGACAGCGTGGAAGGTATGCCTGGACGCGGCGAGTGGTGTTGTTCCCGATGCGGAAGCTCGATCTGCGTTTGAGGCTGCGGCGAAGGAGGCCGGCATCCTTCGACAAACTTGAGGTCGCTTCGTTTGAAGTGAGAAACTGGCCGAGAAGGTCTGGAGCTATTGCGAGGCACAGGGCATCAGCGGCAAGACTGTGACCGTGAAGATCATAAGGTGATGTCGAGTTCGTCGTGGGTGAAGCCCGCGACCGCGATCGAAATCCGGTAGGTGTCGTCACCGGTCTTGACAATGTCATAGGGCGGCCAGTCGCTGATCGAGCGGGCGCGCTGAGCGTTTTCGAGAAGATTGAAAACCCGGTCGAAGCCGACGCTGGAACGGAACAGCGGTGCATAGTCGTAAGATGTTGCCATAGCCATATCCTCCTTGAAGCAACATGGATACGGAAGCGCCGAAAGACGGCGCCTCCAGCAAGGCCAGCCCTTTATCAGCGGCTGGCGGCAATCGATTTGGTTTTTGAGAATTTCGGATTCAAAAGTAGCGGCAGAAAAAAATTTGCTCGTTTTCGGCTCCTGCCACCAGCTCAATCCCGCTCATCAACGGCCGCATTATCCTGAACTTCGGGCAAGCCTTTGTAGGGTGCGTGACGCAGATTGCCGTCGTTGGTCCACCCCCGGAATTCGATCTCGGCAATCAGCGTAGGCTGGGCGAAGACCTGGCCGCGACGAGCCGCAAGCAGCAGGCTGCCGATGCCGCCGCGCGGCGAGGCAGACTTCGTACCAGTCGCGCACCTCTTCTCCGGCGAACCCGGATCAGCCGCGCCGGCGATGTCCTGGATGTTATAGGCACCGCCCGCGCTGACTAGTCTAAGCACCCTTTCCAGGCACAAAGCGGCGACAATACAGGCGCCTCGGCCGCCCCGATCGTAACGCTCTATTATGGACTTTGGTGGCTTGCGCGGCATGTCAACGGATCGCTTCAAGTCGATACCGACCAGCCGGAGAAACCAAGCGAGCAACCGAGATTACATTCCGGTTTGAAGTGAGGCGCACGTGGATGGACAAACACGGCTTGGTCGGAAGGATCGCAAGGAGCGTCTGTTCCCATCCCTCTGGCGAAACCGCTTTTATGGAATATTCGTTTCTGGCACCCTGCGCGGCCTCTAGGAGATAAGAAGTAGGCGTGCGCTCGGTGAAATCCTGCGCGAGGTAGGCAGGAACGGCGCTTGGAAGTACGAAGCGATCTTCCAACTGCACCGGAACATTGTCTTTGTGATGCAGGATCACGGAATGAAAAACTGTGGAGCCGACCTCAATCCCGAGTTCATTGCCGATCTCGAAACTGGCTGGATTTTCAGCCAATGTGATAACATTGGCCGTATGAATTTCTCCACTCTGGCGAATATCTTCAGCAATATCGAGCATATCGAGGAACGCCGGGAAGCATTTTGGTTTGGCTACGAACGAACCGATTCCGGGTATCCGCCGCAGTACGCCTTCGCTGGCAAGTTCGTACAACGCGCGCTCAGCGGTTGTCTTGCTGACTCCATACGATACCACGAGTTGATTTTCGGACGGCACACGGTGGTGTGGCGGCCATTTTCCGGTACGGATGCAGGCAAGAATAAATTGTTTAACGTCCTTGTAGGTTCGTAACCTTCCTGCCGGAATTGGACCGCTTATGTGGTTATCCTGCCCGCGCGGCGTCTCCACGGCTTACCGTCCCTTGAACTGCGGCCGTTCCTTTGCGGCAAAGGCACGCATCCCCTCCGCCCGGTCGTCGCTTGCCGCAATCAATGCGGACAGCGAACGCTCGTAACGAATGCCAGCGGAGAGCGGAGTCTCGAAACTTTCGAGAACAGCGGCCTTGGCCATGGTGACTGCGATGGGGGCAGCTTGAGCGATACGCTCGGCGATCGCGCAGGCTAGATTGTCGACCGTCTCGCCATCGACGGCGATGCTGCTGATCAGGCCGCAGGCCCTTGCCTCTTCCGCGTCGAGCTTTCGCCCCGCCAGGACCATCTCCATCGCCATGGACTTGCCGACGGCGCGCACGAGGCGCTGGGTTCCGCCGGCGCCGGGTATGGTGCCGATCGCGGTTTCCGGAAGGCCGAGCACCGCCGTGCGATCGGCGACGACGATGTCGCAGATCAGCGCCAGCTCAAGACCGCCGCCAAGGGCATAGCTCGAGATCGCAGCGATGAGCGGCTTGGTGATGGCCGCCACCTCGTCCCATTTCTCGCTGAAGCCGCTGGTATAAAGCTCGATGGGACTTGCGGCGGCAAGCGACCCGATATCGGCGCCGGCGGCAAAGCCGCGCTCGCTGCCGCTGATGATGATCGCCCGCACGGCTGGATCCGCCTGGCAGTCGCGCAGCGCATCGACAAGCCCGGTCAGCATTTCGATGTTGAGCGCGTTTCGCTTGGCCGGGCGGTCGAGGATGACGCGCGCGAAGCCGCTTTGCTTCTCGGTTATGACGAGCGAGGATGTCATGGCTTGCGCCTTTCCGTCAGCAGGAGGACGGTACCGTCGCGGCGCGCGATCGCGGCCGCGATCCCTTCAGCCGTCCAGTCGTAAAAGCCGCGACCGCTCTTCGTTCCGAAAGCACCCTCCTCACACAGCCGGCGAACCAGGGAGGGGATGCCTTCGCTGCGATCGAGGGCCGGCATCAATATGCGCGACACTTTCTCGACGGTGTCGAGACCGGCCAGATCCATCAGCCGCAGCGGTCCTGCCGCAGACCAGCGCGGCGCAAGCGTCGTTTCGACTGCCCGGTCGACATCCTCGATGGAGGCGGCGCCCACTTCGACGAGATGGAGCGCTTCTCGTAGGATCGCATATTGTAGCCGGTTGACGACGAATCCCGCTATGTCGGTCTTCACCTCGATCACTTCCTTACCGATATCGGCGCAGAGCGCGCGGGCGCGTTGGACCACCTCATCCGAGGTTTTCTCGCCGCGCACGATCTCAACAAGCGGCATGACAGCCGGCGGATTGAACCAGTGAATGCCGACGACCCGTTCAGGCCGGGCAAGCCCCGCCGCGATCTGGGTGATCGGAACGCTGGAGGTATTCGTCGTCAAAAGGCAATCGACCGGCGCCATGGCTTCGATCTCGCCGAAGACGCGCTGCTTCAGCGTAACGTCTTCCGCGAGATTCTCACTGACGATGCCGGCGCCGGCAACGCAATCCTCCATTGAGGTCGTGTACGTGACGGCCGCTTCGCCAGCGACGATCCGGCTCCGCGCCTTGTCGAGTGTCTCCGCGCTGCGGGAATAGACGGCGACGGGATAGCCTTGTGCTGCAAACACGCCGGCGATGCCGGCACCCATCGTGCCCGCACCGAGGACGGCGACCTTCGGTCGAATGCAGGTCTTGTCGTTGATGTCCTGCGCCATGGTCAGATGACTCCCCGCAACCGGAGATTTTCGATATCGGGGCCGGCCAGCCCCAACTCATCGCTCAAGACTGCATCAGTATGTTGACCCAAGGTCGGCGCGGCATAATCCCCGCCCGAGGTAATGCCGCTGAAGCGAACCGGCTGCGGCATTACCTGGAATTCACCGGCATTGCGATGCTCCACGGTATGCAATAGCTGGCGGTGCTGCGCATGCGGCGTAGCGAGCGCCTGGGCGAGATTATAGATCGGCGCGGCCGGGACACCCGCCTCATCGAGGAGCTGCGTCACCTCCTCCGTCGAGCGGGTACGCGTCCAAGCCTCGATGAGGGCTCGCAGCTCCTCCTGATGGCCCTGCCGAGCCGGATCCGTCTTGAAGCGGGGATCCTCGGTCAGGCTCGGATTGCCGAGCGCGCGCGCCAGTCGGGCAAAGAGCGCATCGTTGGCAACGGCGATGACAACATAGCCATCGGTCGCCTGATAGGAATCCATCGGCGCACTGATCGGATGTGCGTTGCCGACGCGGCCGGGAGCGCCCTTGCCGCCTGTGATCTGCGACAGCGAGACCATTTGCAGGGACATGATAGAATCGAGCATGGCGACATCGACATGCTGACCCTTGCCGGTCCGATCGCGCTGAAACAGCGCCGCAAGCGCGCCCCAGGAGCCGTAGATGCCGGCGACAACATCGCCGATCGCATCGCCCACGCGGGTCGGCGGCCCATCCGGCCAGCCGGTGACGGTCATGATGCCGCCCATTGCCTGGACGACATGATCGTAGGCGGCACGGTGGGCAAGTGGCCCGTCCTGGCCGAAGCCGGAAATACTGACATAGATCAGGCGCGGATTGAGTGCTTTTACGGCCTCGTAGTCGATGCCCAAACGCGCTGTGACGCCCGGCCGGAAATTTTCGACGAGAATATCGGCCTGCTTGATCAATCCGAGCAGCAGTTCGCGGCCCTCGTCCGATTTCAGATCGAGCGTGACGCTCTTCTTGCCGCGATTGACCAGCATGAAATAGCTGCTCTCGCCGCCAACATGCGGGGAGAAGGCGCGGGAATCGTCGCCATGATCGGGGATTTCGATCTTAGTCACCGTCGCGCCGAGATCGCCGAGCATGGCCGAGCACAGAGGCCCCGCAAGCACGCGCGCCAGATCCAGCACCTTTATTCCATCGAGCGGCCGTACGGCCTGCGTTGCTTCGGTCACGGAAGTCTCCAAGCTCTTAAACGTTGACGGCGAGGGCACGGTCGACGGCCCTCGCGATGGTGCCGTTGTCGATAAGGCCGCGGACGGCCTGCAATTCCGGATACATGGCGCGGTCGCTGTCGCGCGGCGGAACAGCCTGCCGGATCGCGTCATAGGCCGCACCCGTACCCCTCCCCGGCCGCAAAGGCCGGTGAAATTCCAGCCCCTGGGCGGCACAGATGAGCTCGATCGTCAGGATGTCGGCGAGATTGTCGGCCGCTGTGCGCGCCTGCATTGCGGCGGAGACGCCCATGCTCACATGGTCCTCCTGGCTGGCGCAGGTGCTCACCGTATGGACCGAAGCCGGCGCCGCAAGGCTGCGATTGTCGCCGGCAATGGCAGCGGCCGCATAAGGCGGGATCATGAACCCGGAATTGGCGCCGCTCGCGCCCATGAGGAAAGGCGGCAGCTCGCTGATATGGCCATTGGTCAGGCGGTCAGACCTTGCCTGCGACATGGTGCTCACATGGGCGATTGCGATCGCCAGCACATCCAGCGCGAGCGCCGTCGGCGCACCATGGCCGTTGCCGCCGGGCAAAGGCACGAGCTCCTCGTCTTCGATGACGAAAACGGGGTTGTCAGTCACCGAATTGATCTCGATGGTCAGGACATCGCGGCAATAGGCGAGCGCATCGCGCACGCCGCCATGGACCTGCGGAATGCAGCGCAGGCTGAGCGCATCCTGAAGGCGATGATCGCGGTGCTTCGCCAGTACCTCGCTATCCGATAACAGGCTTCGCAGCCGGCTCGCCGTCTCGACCTGTCCAGGATGTGGCCGCATCCGCTGAAGGCGCTCGTCATAGCCCCGGCTGTTGCCTTTCAGCGCTTCCAGGCTCATGGCGCCGGCGACATCGGCAATCGCCACCAACTGCTCAGCCTGATGGACGGCGAGTGCGCCGATGCCGGTAATTTCATAGGTGCCGCTGATCAGCGCATGCCCTTCGCGGGGACCGGGCGCCTTGATGGCAACGCCGGCGCGGGTCATCGCCTCGCGTCCCGAAAGCAGCTCGCCTTCGTACCAGGCGCGCCCCTCGCCGAAAATAACAAGACCGATATGCGAGGTGGCGACCAGGTAGCCGACCGAGCCTTTTGCCGGCGACCAGGGAATGACGCCGCGGTTGAGCATCTCGCTCATGGTCTCGATAAGCCCGGCGCTGACGCCGCTGCAACCCTGCAAGAGCGCCTTGATCATCGTCGCCATGATGGCGCGCACGGCCGGCGGATCAAGCGGCGTACCCATGCCGCTAGCGTGGCTGAGCAGCATATTGAGCTGCGCACGGGAAATATCCTCGGGCTGAAGCTTCACGGTGTAGAGGTCACCGACCCCCGTCGTCAGGCCATATATCGGCCTGTTTGTCTCAATGGCTTGGAGCAGAAGTGTCTGAACTTTGCTCATGCCGTCTAGTGCATCGGGGCAAAGGGTCACTCTTGCTCCGGCGGCGATGTCCGCGATTTCCTGGATCGTGGTCGGCGACACGCCGAGCCGAACGGTCGCGGAGTTCTGTGAACGTTTGTTGCTGTGCGGCATTTCCGGTTTCCTTGGGCGGACGCCGGCTTTCCCCATCTGGAGACAAGCGGCCCCTTTACTTCCCTTTATTCAGGTCCGGCGGCCGAACATGGCTCGGCCGCCGTGATATCGATTAGTTCAGCTTGTTCTTCGCCAGCCAATCGCCGGCAACGGTGTCGAAGCTTTCCTGATTGGCGAGGCGGCCGTTCATCTCGATCAGGTCCTCGGTCGTCAGCGCGGCGGAGACGGCGTTGAGCGTCGCGGTGACCTTGTCGTTGACCTTGCTGGTTGCGATGATCGGCAGGATGTTCTGCGCCGGGAACAGGTTCTTCGTATCCTTCAGCGCGACGAGCTTGCTCGCCTTCATCGCCGGATCGGTCGAGGTCATATCAGCGGCTTGAACCTGACCGTTGGTCAGAGCCGAAAGGGTCAGCGGACCCGCCACGTCAAGGGTTTTGAAATCCTTGAATACCAGGCCATAGACGTCCTTCAGGCCGACGACGCCTTCCTTGCGCGTCTTCCATTCCGGCGGACCGCCGAGGATGAATTCACCGGCGACCGGCTTCAGATCCTCGATCGATGTCAGGGAGTATTTCTTGGCGGTTTCTTCGGTGACGGCAAGCACGTCCGAATCCTGGGCATTGGATGCCGTCAGCATCGACACGCCCTTCGGCAGCACCTTGCCGAGCGCCTCGACGACATCCTTCGGGGCATGCGCGGTCGCGCTCTTGTCGAGGTAGCTCAGCGTCGCGCCGGCATATTCGGGAAGAAGATCGATCGAGCCGTCGAGCAGCGCCGGCATGTAGACTTCACGGCTGCCGATATTGAGCTTCGTGTCCACCTTCATGCCCTTGGCAGCGAGCGCCAGGGCATAGATCTTGGCAAGAAGCTGGCTTTCCGGGAAGTCCGCGGATCCGACGATGATCGTATCGGCATCCGAGCGTGGCGTGCTCGAGGACAAGGGGTCTTCAGCCCGCGCGAGCGGAGTGACCGTGAGAAGGGCAGAAATGGCAATAGCGCCGATAGCAAGCATGTTTCGCTTTATCATCATCGTTCTTCCTAGCTGTTCCGTTGTTTTTCGTTTGCAAGCTGGCGTCGGATGGCGACGCCTTTCACAGTCCGGCGCGTCAAGCCGGGCGAGACTGCGATCCTGGATGCGAGGCCGAAGAACAGGTCGACGATCAGGGCGAGAACACCCACGAGAACGGCGCCAGCGGCCATCTGCATGTAGTCGTTTTGGGCGCGGCCATCGATGATGAGCCGGCCGAGGCCACCAAGCGAGACGTAGGCAGCGATTGTCGCTGTCGAAATCACCTGCAAGGCCGCACTGCGGAAGCCCGAAAAGATCAGCGGCAATGCACAGGGAAACTCGACGGTGAGCAGCAAGGCGAGTGGTCTGTATCCCATGCCTCTGGCCGCATCGACAGCCGCCGGATCCACCGAGGTGATCCCGGAATAGGCGCCCATCATGATCGGCGGCACCGCAATCAGCACCAGGACAGCGATGCTTGGTACCAGATAGGCCAGGTCCGTTTTGAAATAGGGTCCGACGAGGATGACGAGCAGCACGATCAGGCCGAGGCTCGGCAAGGCGCGTGTGGCGTTCGCAAGACCGGCAATCAGGAATGTCCCCTTGCCGGTATGCCCGACATAGAGACCGGCAGGCAGGCCGATGAGCGCCGCGATCAGAAGCGAGATGAAGCTATATTGCAGGTGCTGGATCAAAAGATTCGGGATGCCCTCCGAACCATGCCACTGCGCTGGATTGAGGAACCATTCGATCACGAGCTCACACCTTTCTCGGCCGCCAGGGCGTCAGCCAACGATTGAGCAGGATCACCAGCCCGTCGAGGACGACGGCAAGCAACAGGCAGAGCACGATGCCGGCGATCAGCGGGGTGACGAACCGAAGCTGAAGACCTTGCGTGAACAGCAGCCCGAGCTGCGGCGTCCCGATCAAGGCAGCGACGGAAACGATGCTGACATTGGAGACGAGCGCCACGCGCAGGCCCGCTGCGATGACAGGCACGGCAATCGGCAACTCGACCATGAAAAACCGCTGAAAAGACCGGTATCCCATGGCGGTGGCGGCCTGCAGCGTATCCGGGGGCACGGCGCCAAGGCCGTCGCTGACGGTGCGGACAAGCAGGGCAAGGGAGTAGACCGTCAGCGCCACGACCACGTTGAGCGGATCGAGGATCTTCGTGTGCAGCACCAGAGGCAGAAGAACGAAGAGCGCGAGCGACGGGATGGTGTAGAGCAGGCCGGCAACCCCGAGGATCGCCGACTTGAACAGCCCGCTCTTATGCGCCAGCCATCCGAGCGGCAGCGAAACAATGAGGGCGGCGATGACGGGAATGACGGAAAGACCGACATGCCACCAGAACAGGTTGGCAATGTTCCCGGACTCACGCAGCAGCCAGTCAAACCGCATGGTCCGCTCCCTTCGCCGGAGCCGCCGGATCTTGCGATCCGTCGAGCAACGCAACCAGATCCGCGACCCCGATGGAGCCCATAAGCTGGCCCTTGTCGTCGACGACGACACCGCGCCGACTGGGCGAGCTCAAAGCCGCGTCGAGAATCTGTCGCAAGGAACCGTCAGCCGAGGCGAGCGTGCCGCTGAGATTGAGGTCGCCCATCCGGATTGGCCCCTCCAGGCTTGCCGGTTCCGTCCAGCCTAGAGGTTCGCCGCGCTCGTTGGTGACCAGCAGCCAACGATCCTTGGCAGCACCTCGCGCTGCTTCCGGCGTATCGCCGAGGCGCACGGTCGGCTCGGTCTTGACAGCCAGCCGTCCATTGGCGCCGACGAAACCGAGGAAACGATAGCCACGGTCGCGACCGACGAAATTGGCGACGAAAGCATCGGCCGGTTTCGTCAGCAGCTCCTGTGGCGTCGCGATCTGCGCGAGCTCGCCACCGACGCGCAGGACGGCGACCTGGTCGCCGAGCTTCAGAGCCTCGTCGATATCATGGGTAACCATGATGATGGTCTTGCCCATCTCTCGCTGAAGACGCAGGAACTCGTCCTGAAGCTGCGTGCGGACGATCGGATCAACCGCGCTGAAGGGCTCGTCCATCAGCATGAACTTGGGATTGGACGCCAAGGCGCGCGCCACGCCGACGCGCTGCTGCTGTCCTCCCGAAAGCTGCCAGGGATAGCGATCCGCAAAGCCCTGCGAGAGACCGACACGCTCGAGCAGTTCCAGCGCAATCGCGCGGGCCTGCTTTTTCGGCGTGCCGTTCAGACGGGCGGTCGTCGCGACATTGTCGATGATCGTCCGGTGCGGGAAGAGGCCGGCATGCTGAATGACATAGCCGATCCGACGCCGAAGCACCGCTTCGTCCATCCGCGATGTCGGCTCGTCGCCCAGCCGGATCGTGCCGGAGCTCGGGGCCACGAGACGATTGATCATGCGCAGCGATGTTGTCTTGCCACATCCGGACGGCCCGACAAGCACCGTCAATTTACCGGTCGGCGCCGTGAACGACAGTTCGTTCACCGCCACAACATCGCCGTGATAGCGCTTCGTCACATTTTCGAAAGTGATCAACCTGGCTCACCATACCTATATGTACCTGTATATATAGGTTACATAAAAGCGAGGGGCGCGCAACCGGGCAAGACCAGTTTTTAGCCTTTATGCCGTATTGCACATAAAATGTGCGATTGGAGGAGGGCCGTTTAAAGTCGCGCCAGACGCTGCATCAAATGCGCCACTACGAACGACAGGTCTCTCCCGGTCGATGCGCCAATGCTTGGATTTGGATGGCCAACAGCGCTCGTTCCAAGATCAAAGCTGTCGCCTTCGCGCCGGTCATCAGCGGCTATCTTGAGTGATGAAAGTATGGCGGGTCCCCGGATGGATGAAACGTGTGAATGTTGTGACATCATCACCGACCCAAGTCTTTCTCGTGACAACAAGGCAAGGATCACTCTCGTTGAGTTCGAGAAGCTGGGCTTCTCTGGCAGTTGGAAGGACGGCCTGAATTTCGTTCTCCGTGCGCGTTGGAAGCGCGATCGACTGGAGATAATCTGTCGTGGAGTAACTGGTGAAGTTCTGGTTGAGATAGCCGGGAGCGAAGTCAGGAGATACAAATCGGTCTTCTAGTTGCACCGGGCTGCCGTTCGCACAGTAGACGATAAGCGAGTGGAAGACGGGAACGCGAGCTCTAGTTCCCATTCGCTGCGCAATGTCGGGCGGGACACTTGTCTGCTCGACGGCGTGCACGCGAATCGATAGAACTTCCCCGCGGTTTCGTATGTCGTCCGCAATGTTGTGCAATAGCACGAAAGTGGACGACGCCCTGGGCGGAGCGACAAACGTTCCAACGCCGGCAATCCGCTGCAGCACACCGCTGGCGGTCAGCTCACGCAGAGCGCGATTGGCGGTCAATCGAGATGATCCCAACTCGGCGGCAAGCTGGTTTTCGCTTGGTATTTTCGCGCCGGGGCGGAATGTGCCATCCGCGATTCTTTCTAGCACATGGAGTTTGATTTGTTCGTATAAAGGCTGCGGCTGCGAGAGCATGCAATCTCCATGTAAAAATTCAAGGCGAGCGCTGACGCCAGCGAGTTCTTTTCTTTTTCGCTGACAATGCAACCTTATAGCACGTGAACTTGCATAGGCGATGGCTCTTGGAGAGAGACCAAATGACGACCGCCCCTCGATGTTGAAGGCTACCCGGTTGCGTAGAGCGTCGAACTTTGCGGGATTTCAGGCAGCCGGTTCCCACTCGCTGCCGGGGATCGCCGACACGAGCTTGCGTGTATAATCATGGCCGGGCGCGCGAAAGATCCGTGAGGGCGGGCCGTATTCAACGATCTCGCCTTTGTACATGACGGCGACCTCATCGCAGATCTGGCTTGCGACGCGCCAGATCGTGAGTGATGAAGATCATCGCCACCTTGGTCTCCATCTGGATATTCGTCAGCAGCTCCAGAATCTGCGCCTGGATCGACACATCGAGCGCAGACACGGCTTCGTCCGCCACCAGCAGAACCGGGTCGAACATCAGCGTTCTGGCGATGCCGATCCGCTGGCGCTGGCCGCCGGAGAACTCATGCGGAAAGCGGTCATAGGCGCCCTCGTCCAGCCCGACCAGCTTTAACGTCCGAAGGGCCTTTGCCCTGGCCTCCGGCAGGTCGCGCACCAGATCTGCGACGTTTGTTGCCCGTCCAAAGCGAGCAGGATTGGCTGTCCCGCGCAGGAGGGTGCGGACGGGATTCGGCGTGGGAATGCCGGTGGCAGGAGGTTGCATCCTTGCGACTTCACTACAGGCAGTGATCCTGCAGCTTCAGTCGATGTAAGCTCGTGGTCAGCGCCCTTGTGACGATGATCCTGAGCGATCAGCTTGTAGAAGGTTGGCAGCACGAACAGCGTGAACATCGTGCCGATCAACATGCCCATGACCACAACGATGGCGAAGCGGCTCGCGGCCCCCGGCCCTTGAGCACAACGAACTTCAGCGAGCGCTGGCCCTATGACAAGAATTCCACCCGCAGCTTCGATGCACCAGCGATCGAGCATGGATCCCGCAACACCAATACGCCGACGGCGATCATCGCGCTGATAGGTGCTGGAATGCTGCTTGAGGATGCACGCCGATAGCCATGCAGGGCGCTTCGCTCGCCTATTGTCACTGGGCACGGAAACTGACATCATGGATGGGCAAGCTCCAATGGGCTGCTGATATTCCATGAGCAGGGTAGCTCTCGACCGGAAACGGGCGGGAGCTTTTTTATTTTTTGGTGGGCGATGATGCATTCAGAAAACTGGCGAGTCGGTGTGCTTTTCTCCGAAACGGGTGTGACCGGAGCCGTGGAAAAAACCCAGAGGGCCGCCACCTTGCTGGCGATCGACGAAATCAACGCAGCGGGCGGTGTGCTCGGCAGGACGATCGAGCCCGTCGTATACGATCCGCAATCGACGCCCAATCTCTACAAGGAACTTGCAGTCAGGCTTTGCGACGAAGATCGGGTCCGGGTCGTTTTCGGTTGCCATATGTCGAGCACCCGCAAAGCTGTTCTGCCCGTCATCGAGGCCCGTGATGCACTGCTGTTCTACCCGACGCTCTATGAGGGGTTCGAATACTCCCGTCACTGCATCTATACGGGTGCAGCCCCCAACCAGAACTCCGTCCAGCTCGTCGACTTCCTGACCGAGCATTATGGAAAGCGGGTTTTCCTTGTGGGATCGAACTACGTCTATCCTTATGAATCCAACCGGACGATCAGTGACCTGTTTCTTCAGGTGGGCGGACAGGTGCTGGACGAGATGTATGTTCCCCTGAACCTCAAAACCGAGGACGTTGCCAAGATCATCCGGCATATTAGCGCGGCAAAGCCGGATGTCATCTATTCGACGATTGTCGGCGACGGTATCATTCCCTTCTACACGGCGTTCAAGGAGGCCGGATTCGATGCGGCGACGATGCCGATCGCAAGCCAATCGACCAGCGAGGCGGACGTGATCCGTATGCGACCGGAGGTGGCCGAGGGGCACATTACCGCAGCCCCTTTCTTCGCCTCACTGGATACACCCCGCGCCCGCGCCTTCGTTTCGGCTTACCAACGGCGATACGGCCTACAGATGCTGCCAACCGCACCGGCCGAAGCGGCTTATTTCCAGGTTTATCTCTATGCGGCGGCTTTGCAGCGCGCCAGTGGCGACGGGCTTGAGCAGCTTCTGCCGGCTCTCTATGACGTCGAGTACGATGCACCGCAGGGTGCGGTGAAGATAGACCGGCTGACAAACCACACGCATCTGTGGCCAAGAGTGGCAAGGGTGAACCCACATGGCAGCTACGACATCGTCTACGATCCGTCGCTCCGGGTGGCGCCAGACCCGTTCATGCGCGAATATCGCCCGGACTTGACGCAGACTTTCCCACATCGCGTTCAGGTTTGAGAGGAGCGACGATGTCTTTCGCCCTTCTCAGAGATTTGCGGGATCTTAAGGTTCTGGTCATCCATCCCTGGACATCCGAAGGTGAGTTTCTCGTGGATCACCTGCGCCGTATCGGTTGTACGGTTAGTTGCCTCTGGCCGGTGCCAGCCGAGTTGCCGCACGGCACGGATGTCGTCTTCCTTGCCATGGAAGATGAGGCGCGACCGGAAATCGAACGCCTGCTGAAATCTTTCCCCAATCCTGCCCCGACAATGCTTGCCATCGTCGGTTACGAAAACCCCTCGACGCTGCAGATCGTTCTGGAAAGCGGCGCGCTCGCCATTGTCGAGAGACCGATCAAACCCTTTGGTCTTCTGACCAATCTCGCCATCGCCCGCAACCTCTGGGTGGAGCGGCAAAAGCTCGTCAAGGAGGCGCGCAAATACAAGCGTAAGGTACTGGGAGACCAGAAACTTGCCCGGGCCAAAGCCATTCTGATGGCCAATCGCGGCACCAGCGAGAATGAGGCGTATCGTGAAATGCGCGAGCAGGCGATGGCTCGGCGCGTGCCGATCGATGAAATTGCCAATTCGATTATCAACGCCGAACAGCTCTTGCGCCCGTCCCAAAAACATGATTAGTTTTTCACGTGTTTCGAACAAAACACCTCCGACACATCCCTTCGCTTGACGAAGCCATGTGTCGCTGTTGCACGCGGCGCAGCCGTGATGCGGTGATGGCAAGGATGCCCGCAGGCTGTGACAAGCCTCGCGGGTTTTTTGTTGTCCGCTGACAGTGACGTCAGTCCTCTATCCATTTTTCGGCATGACAGCCTCGCCGTTTGGCGGGCAGTGCCGCCGTGTGCGCCAATCAAAAAAAGGGGAACCAAGATGGTGTTCAACAGACGTGAATTTCTGAAAACCGCAGCGACCGCTTCCGCCGCACTCGCCCTGCCGGCTCTGGGCAGCCGGGTCTTTGCAGCCGATGCCATCAAGGTCGGCGCGCTCTACTCCCAGACAGGTGGGCTTTCCGTTGCCGAGAAGCTTCTGGCCAACGGTGTCATGATGGCCGTGGCCGAAATCAACGCGGCCGGCGGCGTTCTCGGCCGCCCGGTCGAGGTGGTCGTCGAAGACGGGGCATCCGATCCGAAGACCTTCAGCGAGAAAGCTTCGAAACTGATCCTCAAGGACAAGATCTCCACCGTGTTCGGCTGCCATACCTCGGCCAGCCGCAAGGCCGTGCTGCCGATCTTCGAGCGACGTGGCGCGATGTTGTTCTACCAGACGCATTACGAAGGCTTCGAGTGCTCGCGCAACGTCGTCTATTCCGGTGCCGTACCGAACCAACAGCTCTCCAACTACATCCCCTGGATCGTCGAGAAACTGGGCAAGAAGAAATTCTTCATCGTCGGCTCGAACTATGTCTATCCGCGCGAGATGGCCAAGGTTTCCAAGAAGCTGATCGAGGCAGCCGGCGCCGAATGGGTGGCGGACGAATATCTGGAGCTTGGCCATTCGGAGTGGGCCGTCATGGTCAGCAAGATCAAGGAATCGGGCGCCGACGTGGTCCTGTCCAACGTGGTCGGCGACTCCATCATCGCCTTCTATCGCGAGTTCAAGAACCAGGGGCTCTCGCAGGAAGTTCTGCCGATCTGCGCGACGGTCACCTCCGAAATAGAGATCGCGGCGATGGGCGCGGAATATGCGGCAGGAAGCTATACCTCCTTCCCCTATTTCATGTCGATCGACACAGCGGCAAACAAGAGCTTCATCGACCGCTTCAGGACGTTCGTCAACGATCCAAAAGCCGTTACTTACCATTCACTCGAAGCCGCCTATTTCCAGGTCTTCCTGTGGAAGCAGGCCGTCGAAAAGTCCGGCGATCTTTCTGCAGAGGCGATCAGGGCCGGCATTCGCGGCCAAACCTACGAAGCACCCGGCGGCAAGGTGACCACCGATCCCGATAATCTGCATTGCTGGCTGACGCCGCGCATCGGGCAATGGCAGGCGGACGGCCAGAGCAAGGTGGTGAACGCCTACCCGGCGCCGATCAAGCCCCTGCCCTATTCGGCCTATGGCGAGACGGAGAGCAATCTATTCTGCACCAGCAACGGTCTCGACGCAGCAAAGCTCAAGGGCTGACCCCTTCCCCGCGACGTCCCGCCATCCATGGATGGCGGGATCATCTCTCGGTAAGGCCGGCCTCCCCTCTTCTTCCGCAAGCTGCCATCAGGATGGGCAAGGCGCAGGAGAGTTCGGCCCGCCCTTCTCACGCACGGTGGCGCTTATGCTCGACATTCTCTTTATCGGCCTCAGTCTCGCCTCGATCCTTCTTTTGGTCGCGCTTGGCCTTGCCATCACCTACGGCGCCATGGGCGTCATCAACATGGCCCATGGCGAAATGGTCATGATCGGCGCCTATGTCGCCGTCCTCTCCGGCATCTGGCTAAAAGCAAGCCTTCTGCTTGCGATCCCTCTGGCCTTCGTCGTGACGGCCCTGCTCGGCCTGCTGATAGAGCGGGTGGTTGTGCGGCGGCTTTATGGCCGTCTGCTGGACACGCTTCTCGCCACCTGGGGGATCGCCATCCTCCTGCAGCAGGCCGTGCGGCTCGAATTCGGCCTGTCCTTTTTCGGCATTCATGTCGAAGGTCTTGGGGCCGGCCTGCAGAACGTCGCGGTGCCGTCCTATCTGCAGGGCACGTTCAGGCTCGCCAGCGCTGACATCAACGCCTACCGCACCTTCATCATCGCCGTTACGGCAGCGCTGACACTGGCGACATGGTTCATTCTCTACCGGACAGCGGCCGGCATGCAGGTCCGCGCCATCATCCGGAACCCGAAAATGGCCGCCGCCTGCGGCATCGACGTGAAAAGCGTCAACGCCATGACCTTCGCGTTCGGTTCGGGTCTTGCCGGCGTCGCCGGCGTGATGATGTCCGGCTTCAAGACCGTCTTTCCCGACATGGGCACGACGATGGTCGTCGACGGCTTCATGGTGGTGGTGACCGGCGGGGTCGGCAGCCTTTTCGGCACCATCCTCTCCTCAGGCCTGCTCGGCGAGATCAATGCCTTGGTGGCAGTCGGCACGAACGACATCCTGGCGCGCGCCGTCGTGTTCGGCGTCGTCATCTTCGTCATCCTCGTCAAGCCCAGCGGGCTGTTCTCGTTCAAGGGACGCTGACATGAGCATTGAACGGAAATTCCAGATCGCGGCTTATGTACTTTTCATCGCAGTGATTTTCGCAGCCCCCGTTTTCGGCGACGAATTCTGGCTGAATCGCATTTCGAAATACCTGGTCTACGGCATGCTGGGCGTCGCCATCGCGCTCACATGGGGATATGCGGGCATTCTCAATCTCGGCCAGGGACTGTTTTTCGGCCTGGGCGCTTACATGCTGGCCATGTCGCTGAAGCTGTCGAGCCTGACCAGTCTCCAACAGGGTTCCGACCAGCCGGTCCCGGATTTCATGCTCTGGAATGCCGAGCCCGGCGCCCCGACGGAGCTTTGCTGCATCAACAAGGGCTCCTTCCTCTGGCTTCCCTTTCAAAGCCAGTCGGTAGGTCTTGTGCTCGGCATCGCGCTTCCGGTGGTGATTGCTGGCGCACTCGGCATGCTGGTTTTTCGCAAGCGCATTTCCGGCGTCTTCGTCTCGATCATCACGCTGGCGCTCGTTCTGCTCGTCCGCCTCGTCATGGTCGATGCGCAGCCGGTGACGAACGGCTTCAACGGCCTGACCGATCTCGGCTGGCTGACGATCGGCGGCGTCGAATTCGATCCCTACAGCCGGGCGACCTATTATCTGTGCGCCGTATGCCTGTCGCTGACACTCATCGGTGCGCGTCTTATCGTGGAAACCCGAGCGGGCATGATCCTGCAGGCGATCCGCGATGACCAGGTGCGCGCCCGGTATCTTGGCTTCGACGTCTCGCTCTACCAGGTGTTCTTCTTTGTCATTTCGGCAGGGATCGCCGGCGTTGCCGGTATGCTCTACGTCGTCGTCGCGGAGTTCGCCTCTCCGACCTTCATGGATCTGTCCTTCTCCGTGACGATGGTCGTCTGGGCTGCCGTCGGCGGCCGCTCGTCCCTGCTTGGCGCCTGCATCGGTGCAATTCTGATCAACATGATCGAGGCGGAGGTCAGCGAGACCGAGGCGCTGGTCGAGGCGTGGAAAGCGATCATCGGTCTGATCTTCGTGCTGGTCGTTCTATTCATGCCGCGAGGCCTTGGCGGCGTCGCGCATGACGTGCTGCGGTGGTTCGTCCGCCTGCGTAAACCAGCTGAGGCCCTTCCAGCCTTGCCGCGGCGAAGCGAGGCATTGTGACATGAGCGCCATTGCATTGACCATCGACGGTCTCGGTGTCGATTTCGGCGGTTTCCGCGCCGTCAACAATGTCAGCATCACCGTCTTCGACGGCGAGCTGCGTGTGCTGCTTGGCGCAAACGGCGCCGGTAAGACGACCTTGATGGATCTGGTGAGCGGCAAGACGCGCAGCACGCAGGGCAGGGTCTTCCTCTACGACACCGACATCACCAACTGGCCCGAACACCGCATCGCACGCGCCGGCATAGGCCGGAAATTCCAGATCCCCAGCGTCTTTCGGGACCTTACCGTGCGACAGAATCTGGAGGTCGCCAATTGTCGCAATCCTTCGGTGTTCGCCAATCTTCGGTTCGGCTTTTCGCGTGCAGAGGCGAACCGCGTCGACGACGCCATTGCCCTCATCGGCCTCGATGCCGAACACGATGTGATGGCCGCCTATCTCAGCCATGGCCAGACGCAGTGGCTGGAGCTCGGCATGCTCATCGTCCAGGATCCCAAGGTGGTTCTGCTTGACGAGCCGACAGCCGGGATGACCCAGGCCGAAACCCGCAAGACCGCCGAGATCATCAACAATCTCAAAGGTCGCCATACGATCCTCGTCGTCGAACACGACATGGGGTTTGTCCGCGAGATCGCCGAACGCATCACCGTTCTCCATCTCGGAGAGGTTTTGGCGGAGGGAAGCGTCGAAGATATCGAACGCAATCCGAAAGTCCGTGAAGCCTATCTCGGTTCGAAAGGAATATCCTGATGCTGTCGTTGAAAGACGTGCACAGCTATTACGGCCGTAGCCATATCCTGCACGGCGTCACCCTCGATGTTCCGGCCGGCAAGGTGACGAGCATCCTCGGCCGCAACGGCACCGGCAAGACGACGCTGTTGAAAACCTTGATGGCATTGACCGACCGCATGACGGGCGAGATGCGTCTGCAGGGAAAGGACATGGCCGCATCCCCAACGCATGAAAGGGCAAGGGCCGGCATCGCCTACGTCCCCCAGGGCAGAGAGATCATTCCCGACTTTACCATCCGCGAAAACATCCTGATGGGCGCCTTTGCCCGCACCGATGGCAAACGCGAGATTCCAGCGCTGGTGCCAGAGCTTTTTCCATACCTGATGGCCAATCTCGATAGACCGGGCGGCCTGCTTTCGGGCGGTCAGCAGCAGCAGCTCGCCATCGCCCGCGCGTTGGCCGCAGATCCGAAAGTGCTGCTTCTCGATGAACCTAATGAAGGCATCCAGCCCTCCATCGTCGAGGAGATTGAGAAGATCATCATCCGGCTCAATCGCGAGATCGGCATGACGATCATCCTCGTCGAGCAAAACGTCGCATTTGCGCGGCAGGCGTCTCACCAGTTCGCAATGCTGGAGAAGGGAGGCGTGGTCGAGGCCGGCGCCATCGACACGCTCTCCGACGCGCTTGTTCATCGGCATATGGCCGTCTGAAACAGACGGATCCTTTCATAGAGACAATGGGAACAACCATGACATCGACACAAAGCTATACCGCGGCTACCATCCAGTTTGAGCCGACCATGTTTGAAAAGGCGCGCAATATCAGCCGGCTGGCAGCGCTTTGCGAAGAGGCAGCGGAGGCAGGTGCGCGCCTGATCGTCACTCCCGAAATGGGCACGACCGGCTATTGCTGGTTCGACAGGGCCGAGGTGAAACCTTTCGTCGAGACTATCCCCGGAGCGACCACGGATGTTTTCCAGGCCATTGCCACCAAACACCGCTGCTATATCGTCGTTGGCATGCCGGAAGTCGACCCGGCAAGCGATCTTTACTACAATACCGCCGTCCTGATCGGTCCAGACGGCGTCGTTGGCCGGCATCGCAAATCGCATCCCTATATCGCGGAGCCGAAATGGGCGGCCAACGGTAACATCGTCCACGAGGTATTCGAAACGGAGATCGGCCGGATCTCGATGCTGGTCTGCATGGATCTGCACTTCTTCGAGACGGCGCGTCTGGAGGCTCTCGCGGGTGCCGACATCATCTGCCATATCTCCAACTGGCTACAGGAACGCACCCCGGCACCCTACTGGATCAACCGGGCCTTCGAAAATGCCTGCTATGTCATCGAAAGCAACCGTTGGGGACTGGAGAGAACCGTGCAGTTTTCCGGCGGAAGCTGCGTGATCGATCCCGACGGCACGGTCGCCGCATCCATCGATGCGGGCGACGGGATCGCCTATGGCACTATCGATCTTGCCCGCGCCCGCCGCCGCGAGGTCCTATGCGAACCGGTGTTTGAGTCCCGCCGGCCCGAACTCTACATGAACATGATGACCAACAGCTTCACCTGGAACCCGGGCGACTACTTCCGTCTCTATGGCTACCAGCCGATCCCGCGCGGACGCGCATCGCGTGCCGCCGTCGCCCAATTCGCCCCCTCTTCCGTCGTCGCAGACAATCTCGCCCGCATCGCCGATCTGGCAGCCGAGGCGAAGGAAACAACAGCGCCGGACATTCTGGTTTTCCCGGAACTGTCGCTGACCGGACTGGAGGCGCCGCAAAGCCGGGCGGAGCTGCTCTCGGGCCCGACGGTATCGGCCTTCGTTCGTCTGGCGATGAAGCTCGGTTTCTATCTTGTCGCCGGATTTGCCGAGGCGGATGACGATAGGGTTTATAACAGCGCTGTTCTCGCTGGCCCCGAGGGGCTCGTGGGCAGCTATCGCAAGACGCATCTCGGCATTGCCGACAGCTGGGCAACCGCCGGCGACGAATGGAAAGTCTACGACCTTGCTATCGGCCGCGTCGGCCTGGCGATCGGCCATGACGCGCTCTATCCGGAAGCCATCCGTTCGCTCGCGCTGATGGGATGCGACGTGGTGGCTTGCCCATCAGCCATAGCAGGCACTTTCACCGGCAGCCACAACGGCACGAAAATTCCGCATAACTATCCGATCCCCAAGGGCGCCGATCCCTATCACTGGCATGCGTTGCGCGTGCGCGGCGGCGAGAACAACGTCTATTTCGCCTTCGCCAACGTCCTGGATGCGGCGCGGGGATACCTGGGCAAGAGTGCTGTTTTCGGTCCGGATTCCTTTGCCTTTCCGCGCCAGGAATCGGCAATCCTGGACGAGGACGGGATTGCGGCAGCAACCGTCGACACCACCAATCTCGAAACGCCGTATCCGACGAACATCGTCCGGCGAAAGGATCTTGTCGTCATGCGCCAGCCGCATCACTATCAGCCGCTCGTCAAATGGCATCAGTGAGAGACCGGCAAGATGTCCACATTCACATTCGCGACCGTCCCGCAGATCATCGCGGGACCGGGTTGCATCACGAGGCTTTCGGAGCTAACGAAAACCCGACTTGGGCCGCGCGTTCTGGTGATTTCGGACGATGGTGTCGTCAAGGCGGGACTGGTGCAGCCGGCCCTGGCGAGCCTTTCGGCAGGTGGCGCCGAAATATCGATCTTCACCGGCGTTGTCGCCGATCCGCCTGAAAGCATCATTCATGCGGCTGTGACACACGCGATCGGTTTCGGCGCAACCGGTGTGCTCGGGATTGGCGGCGGCTCATCGCTCGATGTCGCGAAACTCGTGGCTCTTCTGGCCAAAAGTGGAGAAGCGCTCGGCAATATCTATGGGGTTGGAAACGTGACCGGGCAGCGTCTGCCGCTGGTGCTCGTGCCGACAACGGCAGGCACCGGATCAGAGGTCACACCGATTTCCATTGTCACCACAGGCGCATACCAGAAAAAAGGCGTCGTATCGCAGGTCCTGCTACCTGATACGGCCTTTCTCGACGCGGAGCTGACCATCGCCCTTCCACCGGCCGTGACCGCTGCAACGGGGATTGACGCAATGGTGCACGCCATCGAGGCCTTCACCTCCGCGAGCGCAAACAACAATCCGGTTTCCCGTGCTCTTGCCAAGGAGGCTCTTCGACTTCTCGGGGCGAATATCGAGATCGCGGTCATGAACGGAAGCGATCTGGCCGCCCGACAGGCGATGCTGCTTGGCGCAATGCTGGCCGGCCAGGCCTTTGCCAATTCGCCGGTCGCTGCCGTCCATGCTCTCGCCTATCCGATCGGTGGCCGCTATCACGTTCCGCACGGCCTTTCCAACAGTCTTGTTTTACCGCATGTGCTGCGCTTCAATGCGATCGCGTGTGGTGATGCCTATGCGGAACTGGCACCTTGTCTCTTTCCTCACCTTGAACCTGCCAGTCAGGCCGAACGGCTTTCCGGTTTCATCGAAGGACTGGCATTGATCCCTGTGCGCCTGAACCTGCCCGTACGCCTGCGCGATGTCGGAATTCCCAAGGACGGGCTTCCTCTACTAGCGGAAAGTGCGATGGAACAGACCCGCTTGCTGCTCAACAATCCGCGCACGGTGTCGCTGTCGGATGCCGCCAGGATCTACGAAGTCGCTTGGTAAAAGTTGCCGGACGCCAGGGTCGGCCATGTGTGACAACGCCGACAGAATTTTGGTCGCCTTGAAAGATTCGAACCACCGACCCGTTGATACTCACCATCGAGAACAAAGCCTAGCGCGTTGGCAAAGTGTCTGGCCATTCCTGCGCGCCATGGAGGACGCGAAGAATACGAACCGCTGTTTCGGTAATTGCATACGCCGCGACGTACGGCGTGCCGTTAATTGCCAGTTCGCGGGTGCCAGCAATTCTGCCAACACGACCGCTCGCGGGAAAATCTACTAACCGACGGACGGCAGCAACGATCCGTTCGTCGACCAGTATGGCGGCTGACGGATTTTCTGCTTCTATGTATGTGAAAATGGCGTCGCGATCCGATAACGCGAACGGACCAGATAAGCTTCACGATTTGCGCGCACCCGCGTTAAGGCGGGCTGCCGCTCGACGTTCAGCGAAATGCGCCTCGACTTCATCATCTGAGACGTCCGGTCGAATATCGTTCAGCGCTTCAAGTACCTTGGTGCGAAACCAAGCGTCGTGGGCCTCGCTGCCTGAAAGAAGCTCCAGCGGCAGCGCACCTTCGTTGGCCGTTCGGGTGAGTAAGATACGAACCGCATCAGATACGGTCAGCCCCATATTTCCAAGCACTGCGGAGGCACGATCCCGAACATCGGCATCGATACGAGTTTGTACCAGTGCATTTGCAGCCATAGCGATCTCCACTTTTTGGCGAAATGATAATGCAAATGAATGACAAACGCCATAGTGCTTTTAGGACCGCCTTCGCCCGGTCTCGTTCCTCTAGTTGCTCTTGAATGTCTCTGAAGCGACGAGCGCAATCTTAATCGTGTGGGATAACGCCTATTTATGGAACTTCCTCTGTGGTCTGAGGAAAGCAGCACACCATTTTCGGGCTACTGCTAGAGATCCTGCTCAATCACATCGGAGGGACCATCCCGTAATGTTGCGCATTCAGCATGCGCCAAGACGATTGAGCTCGCGCCAAGCACAACGGGCGGCTCTGCGAAAATGACGCGGCGGATTCGGCACGGCAAGTGACCAACGCGCCGCGAGGGGATGAGATTATGCGTTGAGTCCGTATGTGAGTCGCATGATGGTGTTCGGGAGCTTCATGGTTGAGACGTGGGGCATTGAACCGCCTCGGCTGATGGTCTTTCGTCCACTATTCTTCACCTTTGAGTTCTCGTAATCGGGCAGCGTTGTGAAGCAGATGGGGATTGCGTTCATGTCGGCCTCCAATGACGGACGCCGCATGACGTAGAAGAATATCTCCTGCCATTCAGTGCAAGGTGATCGCACGACCGCTGGACGCGAGATGCTCGGTAATGGCGCGCCGGATTTCGGTAACCGTGTCGAAGAGCCTGTTGTCCAGGTCGATGACATTGAACCGGACAGCGATGAATTCTTTCAGACTCGGGTAATAAAGCGGTCACTCCTACTTTTAAATAGATAGCCTTTGTTGAACGTCTTTCTCATCGAAAGGACCACGGACCTGAGATGTTTAGGGACCGGTAAACTCGAGGGTTTTGCAGGTTGCGTCGGGACGTGTAATTGCTTCAAAATCGAAATCGATGCCCCCCGGCTCTCGTCAGAAAGGCATCAGACCCCGGTAATGGAAGGGCGTCCTCGATGCATAATCTGGCTACCGCTCTGGCAATCACCCTCTCCTATCTCGATGGACGCTCATCGAACTCCACTGAGGATGATGGTCGACGAGGATGGAGGCGTGGATGGAAATGCCTAAGGCGCGCCAAGAAGTAGGCGCGCGGAGCGAAACCGGAGCCCCTATCGCCTCGTTATCCAGGTCTTCCGAGATGCAGCGGGCGGAGGTCGCCCCTATATCACAACGACGGCAAGGGCAACGCCGATCGTGGACAGCAGAAATGCCTTCACTGCGACGCGACGGCATTTCGTTTGCAATCACATAACTTGTCTCCTCGCACGCCTCAATTCGATGGGGTGCGATCATTACCTTGAGCACCCGCCTTGAACGCATCGACCTCCGTGATCAGGCGATCCTTAACCGCGTCGTGGGCATCTGACGCGACCAATGCGGCCTTTTCGTAGACCTCCGAGGCGACCTCTTTGCTTTGGTCGATAACATCCAATGCCTCGGCGGTGAGCCGCTCTTTCGTCGAATCGGCGGCCTCACCGAGAAATTCGTCTTCGGTGTCGGTGTGTGGCAACGCCGCGCCGATAGCCGCGCCCACCGCAAAAGCTAATGCACCGCCGACCAGCGGCTGATCGCGGAACTGGGTAAGGATCGCCTGATTGAGTTTGGTGGTTTGTTCCTGGAGGTTTGTCGCCGCCGCAGAAGATCGGTCAGACACCGAGCCGGCAACTGCACTTGCGGCGTCTTTTGCCTGCTCCCATCTCTCCGCTGCCCAGCCCGTTGCCGCGTCGAACATCGCGCCCACCTCGTCGCTGATCTGATCGATCTGCCTGCCGCTGGCGTCGGCAAACCCTCGATAGGTCTTGCCAGCTTCGTCGACGAAGTGACCAGCACGGCGTCCGGTTTCATCGGTCAGCGCTTTCAGCCTCTTGCCGGAGCTGTCCGCGAAATGGCTGTAGCGCATTCCGTTTTCGATCTCGGGAGGGCCAAGACGGCGGACCGGTCCGTTCACCGGATACAGGGGATACTCAGCCGCGGTCCGGGAACTGGCAGGCACATTTGAAGAGGAGGTTCCCTTTGCCATCAGCCAGGCTAGGCTCACCCCCATCAACGCGACAGGCAGGGGATTTTCCTTGAGGGCTTGGCCAAGGTTGCTGACATACTCTCCCCCGCCACTGCTCTTTGCATAAGCCAAGACCTCATCGATCAACTGGCCTGGCGACATTCGCTCCTGAATGGCGTCGATGCGATCTCCGATCCGCCGGCGATCTTGATCGATCTCCTGCTGAAGGTCAGCAGATGTTCTTCCAACTGTCGTTTCCATCAGATCTTCTCCTTGACAACATTGGCATCACGGCGAAGCGAGGTCGCGGTTCGATCCAATTTCAAGTTGCTTCCACGAAGTGCGGCCATGCCACGGGAAACCAACGCCCACGCGATGACTGCAATCACGACGCCGACGATTAGGGACGCGACGGCACTGGCACTTGTCTCTGTAAAACCCTCGGTCACCAGGAACGCCGCAAGCCCCCCAACGAGGGCGCTCAACAGGACGCCGACAGCGCCAATCGCCAGGACAAGCCCGAAAACAAGCACTTCGACACCGCTAAGCACCTGCGAGAATTTTTCGGACGCCTCGGTCTTGGCGAGATCGATTTCCTTGCGAAGCAGCCCCGTGACATCGGCCACGAGACCGCCAACGAGCTCTGAGAGTGGGGTACTATCGACAGACTTAACCATTGATTTCTCCTCCCGTCGCCGATGACCCCGAACGTCCAACTGCAACGGTTTGGCCAATCGCTTCCGTGGGCGATCGCTTGGCGGAGGCGGTCAAAAACCTGCTCGCACTCAAGCCCGCAAGTGCCGCAATTCCAAGGAATGCTAGCGGTTGCTTGCGACCGAATTCCTCGGCCATCACCGCGATTTCGCCGAGGTCCTTGCCTTCCATTCGTTTGGCCGCGGTCTGGACGCTTCGTCCGATCTGCCTGGCATACCGTCCGACCTCTGGCTGGTTGGATGCCTCCAATTCCGCGCCGACCTTCTCAAGCGCCGTCGCGATGCCGCCAACCTGGCGGGCTGCGAAGTGGGTTTGCTCGGAAATAGCCTGGTTGACCTTTTCGACGGCGGTATCGGCGCCTTCTTTTATGGTGTCTCTGGCCGCGGTGACATCATCGGCCAACTTAGATTTCAAGTCCGCGAGTGAAGGCTCCGCCTGCGGGGGCGCAGGCGCTCTTGGAGATGGCGTGGATGTTTGCGATGACGGCTTTGGCGGGCCATTTAATTCTGTGAATTCGCTTGGCACTGTAGCCTCCCATGGCTTAACAAAAGCGGCTCTGGCCGCAATCCTAAACCTGGACTGGAGGCCTTTGTTCCCAGTCCTGAGCGCTGTCGCTCTTTTTGACATTTGACGTCTCCGGCGAGGGTGCGAAGAGCGTTCCGAGGCCCTGATGCCGGCGTACCGATCAACCCGCGGGCGGGAAGACCGTCGACCGCCGGCGAGCTGCCTGGCAAGACACCGCGGAGTCATGCTCGAGGCTCCAAGCGCCATGCCGAGGAAGTGCTACTCGTCCGAACACTTTGACGATGCGGCCATTGCCGAGCAGGAGCGCTGCGAGATCCTCGACCGAGTATGCCTGCCGGTATCGACCCGTCCCGTCGATCTCGACGTGGAGCGGACGCGCCGGAACCGGAATGTGAGAGCTGCGGACTAGGCCCCGTTCCGGCCACGTTGCAAGCGCTCGATCGCGCCAAATGGAACGTCGCCGACGTCGACCGCGTCGAAATCAACGAGGCCTACGCAGCGATCCCGATCGTCGTCCTACGCGAACTGGGTCTGCCGGGGGAGATCGTCAACGTCGAGGGCGGCGCGGTCGCTCACGGTCATCCGATCGAGGCGACGGGTGCCGTTTTGATCACCCGCCTTGTTCACTCGATGAAGCGGGATGGACTGAAGCGAGGCTTGGTGACGCTTTGCATCGGCGGCGGCCAAGGCATCGCGATCGCTATCGAGATCCTTTGACCCCGAAGGACCGTAGCATTCTGATCGATATTCGTCTTTTCATGGATGGATGGCGCAGGTCTTGTGCTAACTTCGACCGGAAAAAGGGGTCTTCGGAACAAAGAACAGTACCCCTCGGGAGGAAGTGCTTGTTGAAGGCGCTCGTCGAGGGCCGGACGCATTTCGACATGCGAATGGCTCATGGCAAATATCCAGAATACGAAAAACAACGCCTAGCGCCGGCGGAGGCCCGCCAAGAATCAGCGCGGAAGGCGTTGTAGCCCCCATCGCCCCCGTCCGAAAGTCGCCATGGCTCGAGACGCTGGCGCGGAAGGAGATCGTCCATGAATGAATGGCCTCCGCGCTCAGGAGAAGCCCCTGATCGCTAGACCTCTCGAGCAAGCGATAGTAGATTGCGCATATTAGAGATCGAGAATGAGCTGCGCCGGGGACGCGTGATGGATCGGAAGCTTGCCGCGATCATGTCCGCTGACGTAGTCGGCTACAGCCGCCTGACGGCTTTGGATGAAGAGGGAACGATACGCGCGCTCGACCGAAGCCGCGAGCGGATCGACGGGCTCGTCGCGCAACACGGCGGCCGTATCTTCGGTGTTGCCGGAGACGGCGTCATGGCCGAGTTCTCGAGCGCAGTTCAGGCAGTCCGCTGTGCGGTTCAGATCCAGCGTGAACTAGCGGCTGACGAAGGCGAAGCTGACAGTAGTCTGAAGTTTCGCATTGGCATAAACGTGGGAGACGTCGTTATCGCGGGCGACGATCTGCTCGGCGACGGCGTTAATATCGCCGCGCGCCTGCAGTCTATTGCTGGATCGTCTGCGATATGCATCTCTGGGTCGGTCCGCGACCAGCTCGGCACGAAAACGGAATTCAGGCTTCGCAGCATGGGCAAGCGGATCCTGAAAAATATTCCGACCGCGATCCCTGTCTTCCAGGTCGATTGGTCGATCGGGCAACAAGCGAGCAAGATCACCCGTTCGCCCTCGTCTGTATCGTCAGGAGATCCTTCTGGCCCTCCGGTCGTTGCCATCCTACCCTTCGCAAATCTGGCGACGGACGAGCTCTGGGAAAGGCTCGCTGTAGGACTTGCTGCAGACATCATCGCCGATCTTGCGCGCTATCCCGACCTGGCCGTGATCTCCCGTCAGACCATGATCGGATACAAAGGATGCGAGAACGACGTCGTGTCTATCGGCAGAGAGCTGAAGGCCGACTACGTGCTCGAAGGAAATTTGCAGGCGACCGCGGACCAAGTGAGGATCTCCGTCCAGCTCGTAGACGCTGCCAGCGGGTCGAGCTTGTGGACGGCCCGTTACAACGAGACAGCCGACAATCTCTTCGAACTGCAGGACGCCGTGACGGCAAGCGTCGTCAATGTCCTGGGCAACTGCTACGGAAAGCTCCTCAGCTTCCGGCGCGACGTCCTAAGGCGCAAGAAACCAGCGAACCTGCAGGCCTACGACTGCTACCTGCTGGGGGAGGAGCAGCTCGACCTTTTCACCCGTGCCTCGAACGCAGAAGCCATCCGGTTTCTTTCGCGCGCAGTCCAAATCGATCCAAAGCTCGCAAGAGCATGGACCGGACTTGGGCTTGCCTACTCCGTCGACGTTTGCAACGGATTTTCTGAAGACCCCGCCTCCTCGATTCGTCGCTTCGAAGAATGCGTCGAGAAGGCGCTGGAGCTCGATCCGCAGGATTTGGTCGCTCGGCTGTGCATCGCCGGGTTCAAAGCTTTGCGGGGTGACTTCGAGGGCGCTTCGAACGATCATGAGATGGTCCTGAAAGCCGCTCCTCATGACGCCGACACGATCGCAATGCTGGCCGGCAACGTGGCATTGGTCGTGGGCGACCCGGCGCACGGCTGCGAGCTTGCAAGACGCGCCATTCGGCTCAATCCCAACATCCCTTGGTACTATGGGATGCTGGGCCGTTGCTGCTTCGTCGCAGGGCTCTACAAGGAGTGCATTGGGGCCCTTAATCGAGCCCCGCCCCAATCGCCGGCGTCGCTCCTTTTCATGGCGATGGCATCCGCGATGCTTGACCGTGACGAAGATGCGGCGCGGTTCGAGTCTCGTCTGGAGGAGCCCTTCTCCGGATTCTCGGCGGAGACGTTTATACGGGGTTATCCCGTCACGAACCCGACGGCGCTTGCGGCAATTCGCACCGGTGCCGACAAACTGCGCTAGCCGCCGCAAGGGGGAGTTGACCTCCAACCGGTGAACGGCGCCCCGTCGACCGCACGTACGTCGCCTGCAAGTGGCGTGACGTAAGCGGGTCAGATCATTGAAGCGCCTGCAGGCGCGGCGTGAATGCGAGAACCTTCCCACAAACGCAGTCGACGCGGCCTCTCGGTCATCGATCAGCACCGGCTGGATTCATCGCGCTTCGATGTTCTCGTCAAGGCGCCGATACCGCAGTCGAGAAGGTCAAAGAGGTGGTTTCCGATCAAGCGAACTTCGCTGCCCGCCAGGTTGGCGGCGTGGCAACGGCGCTTGAGAAGGTTGGCGCTGAACTGGAAGCATCCGACCAACCGGAGGTCGGACGCTATGCCAAGCAGATCGGACGAAGCGTCCAGGGCTTCGCCACGCAGATGAAAGACAAAGACATCGGTGAAATCGCGGCGATGGCTGAAGAATTCGGCCGCAAGCAGCCGCTGGCGTTTCTTGGGATTGCAGCACTTGCGGGATTGACCGCGAGCAGGTTTTTGACTGCGACCGCCAACACAAGCAACGAGGCGAACATCCCCGGCTACGCCCAGGGAGCCATCTGCAGCAGGAGGCTACACCAATGGCTAAATCTCCGCGCGTTTACCTGCTTTCAATGCGCCAGTTTACTGATGTTTCCGAAGGTTAACAGCGCAGTAGGGGTACTTGCTCGCCAAGGTCGTTGCGGATAGTCGTAGCAGCAACCCCTGCCTGCCCCATGGCGTGGCTGATCTGGTCAAGACCGGCGACCACGTCTCCTGCGGCGTAAAATCCTGGCACAGTGGTCCGCTGGTGACCATCGACGGCAACACACCCTTCTTCCGATAGCCTGGCGCCAACTTGTGATGCCAGCTCCGAACATATGTCAGATCCGAGAGCCGCATATAAGGAAGCGAATGAATAGGTTTCCGTGGGCGTCGTGATGCGGATCACATCATTGCCCAGATAGGTCGAAGCTATGGGGCCGACCTCCATTCTTATTCCGAGATGGGTCAAGGATGACGTCTCGACTTCGGACAGCTCATGTACGCCCTCGGGCGATATCAGAGTGAGATCCTTCGTGTAACTTCGAAGGAAAACGGCCTCCTTGAACCCTTTCGTTCCAGTTCCGAGAACACCAACGGGCTTGTCTGTTACCTCAAAACCGTCACAGACGGGGCAGTAGCGCAGAAGGCCATGAGCCACGGCTTCATCATGAGTTGGCTGTGGCATCGCAGGCGGTCGGTTGACGACTCCGGTTGCCAGGAGTACGGCCCGAGAGCGGATGCTGCCGTTCTCGAATTCTGCCACGAACAGGTTGTCGACTTTATGCAGGGTCGTGATCTTGCGGCATCGAATGGCTGCCCCATAGAACTGAGCCTGGGCATTCATTCTCGCCAGCAGCTCAGTGCCGCTGACGCCGCACGGGAATCCGGCGTGGTTGTGCGACATAGGGATGATGGAAGCCCGGCTGGAGTTATCGTGGAAGACCGTCACCGAAAGATGGTAGCGCGCCAGATAAATCGCCGCGGTGAGGCCAGCCGGACCGCCCCCGATGACCAAGCAGTCTTTTACTTCGTCTTCAAATGCGGTGGTCATCATTCCATTCTCATCCTATTGGCCCCGACCGGGATTACTCGAATGTTGGACGTCATTGCCAACCTCGGGAAACGACGATGGTTCCATTCTCCGCGCACATCATTCGCGATGCCGTTGACATCCACGCGATGCTGTCGAACCCTGATCAGCGCCATCCCGTTGGTTTTACACCGAACGCGGATGGATTTCCGGCGCGTTTGTATCGGCTGAAGCGATCAAGATTCCCGGGAACAAATGGGCGGACAACGGGTTGGGCGACAATGAGCGACGCCCCCTCAGGTTACTGGGCTCAGTTCACGGAAGGTTATCGAATAACGCAGCTCGGCGACTGGCGGGATGGAATGCTCCCACAGGGTTCTGGCTTCGCCCGCCATCACATAGGCTGATCGCGGTTCGAGCGTGATCGAGCTACGCTGCCACTTGCTGCCCTGGCGCCGTCTTAGCCGGAAAGTGCATGCAGATAGCAGCGAGACTCCGACGACCCGACCGAAGACAAATTTATCCCTGTGCCAGCCGATCGGAGCTCCGGGACTATATTCGGTGACCAAAGTCTGTTCCAACCGATCGGGGTCGATGCCAGCAAATGCAGATACGCTTTTGCGAAGCGGCAAAAGAAATAGCGGAATATCTTCGCTCTTTCGGACCCGCTGTGTATCGAAGTCGTATTTCCAGCCGTAGGAGACCGTCCTGCGTTTGCCTTCGAATCCGTGGAAATCGAAAGCCTTGAACGGCAGCTGTGGCATCTCTTCCAGGATGGACTGCTGCAGATCGTCGGGGACCACATCCGGCGAATAGCGAAATCCGTCCGGCAGGGACGGTTGGACTGCACCAAAGAGGTCATGCTGTTTCATCGTGCTCATATAATGTTCTCGTATTTGCCTACCGCCGCTGTGACCTCACGAATTTTAGCGTCGCGATGTCGTTGACAGTGGTTCACACAACGATCCGGATCTTCCGGCGGAATCCAGCATGCTCCGGACTCTAGGAACGCCCGGCCGGCGCAGTGTGTTCCTCGTAGTGGAGAGGCGTGGTCCGCCTGCGCCATCCGAGGGATGTCCATGGTTCATTTAAAAGCCGCGCGCGATCAAAGATGGCGCATCGCAATTGGGTGACCGGTCCGGAACAATCCGGGCCGCTCAGAGTTCGCGCGCCATGCCCTACGTGATCGAACTTCTTCTTCCAGTCCGCGCGAGCGCCCTAGCTTGGTGAGCGTTGACACTGTCCGTGATGAACTCACCGCAAAATTTGGCGGCGTTACCTTATATGTGAATTCACCCGCGGAAGGCTTGTGGGAAGTTGATGGAGAGGTTGAGCATGACGTCATCGTTGTTGCCGAAGTCATGACTGAAAGTCTCGACCGAACCTTGTGGGCGGCATACCGAAAACAGCTTGAGGCTCGTTTCGATCAGGAGGAAATCGTTATCCGAGACACGCAAATCCAGCGTCTTTGAACCCATGTCCCGCGGGGAGGCCCATGATCTTGAAACGCATTTAACGATTTAAGCATCAGTCCAACCGATCTAATGGCTGCTCGGCGGTTTAATTCCGCCCTCGCAGCAGTTCCTCGGTTTCATACAGGCCATCGCTGGAACGCTCGTCTGGTCAGCGCCACGCTGAGGCTGCACTGCGCAATGCCCGACCTGCGGCGACGGCGCTCCAAAATTTCTCGCCATTTCAACCTAAGCGAAGTCGGTGTCCCGGCTTGATTTCGTTGAGGGCGGCAGCATGACAGCGATGACGTGGTATTTGCGCGACTGTCATCACTTAACAAGTAGCAATCTTGAGAGGGGCCATCAGGCCGATGCGTCGATCATCTGTAAAAGCCGCTTGGCGTTCTTGATCGAATAGCCATCGCGATCGTTGTTGAAATAGGCCCACACGGTCTTAGCGCCAGACAGCTTGATGCGCTCCGCCCACACCGTCAATTCGGCATCGCTGTAGTCATGGCGGTACCATTGTTTGATCCCATGGAACCGGATGTAGATGTCGTCGGCTGTGCGAACAAGCTCATCCGGCAACCGGGGACCGCTGCATGAACAGAAGATCGCGCCTGCAGCTTGAAACGCACTATAAACGTCCTCATTCCACCAGCTCTTGTGACGGAATTCGACGACGTTCCTGCGACGGGGATCCAGCTGCGACAAGATCATTTGCAACATGTCTGTGGAGTAGCGGACGCTCGGTGGAAGCTGAAACAGAAAACATCCCATCTGCATTCCAAGAACGTCTGCGACGTATCCGAAATCTTCAATGAGGGCGTGGGTATCTTCGAAGCGTTTGATATGCGTGATGAGCTCGCACACCTTGATCGTATAGACGAAGCTCGGCTCGGCCTGACGTTTCCATGTCTTGACAGTTGCCACCGTCGGCCAGGAGTAAAATGGGGCATTGAGCTCGACGGTCTTGAAATTGTGCTGGTAGATCGAAAACAATTGATTGGAGGGAGCGTCGGTCGGGTAAAAATGGCCCTTCCAGTGCCAGTAATACCACCCGGAACAGCCAATATGGACCCGCCTGGCGACATTGTCATCGGAGGTGATCACAATCAGCGGATCGCTCGCCAGACGGGCTATATGCATTTTCGCGGCGCGCGCAATATTAGCATCGCGCTGTTTTTGGCGGCGCTCGGCGCGCCGTGCCCGCCGACTTTCAATCTCTTCAGCAGTGCGCTTTATCATTTGGTATCCGTGCGAAGCGCTTCGGCGCAAGACAATGGGAAAATCTGATCAAATCTTGGACATTTTTGCACGACCCAAGCGGTCCGTCGTGTACCAACATTGTTAGTTGATGTCGTAACGCAGCCGCCGCATTGGCGTTCAAAATGGGTGTTGACTCGTTCATGCGTATTCGAGCGCTCGAATAGCCTGGCAGAGCGCTAGCTTTTGAATCGGAGCGCCTCGACGAGCAGCGCGAACGCAGCCGTATGCTGGCGTCGGCTCGGGTAATAGAGGTGATAGCCGGAGAACGGCTGACATCAGTCGTCAAGAACGCGGATTAGCTGGCCATCATTTATGCACTGCAACCTGGCTTTCGAATGTATAGGCGAGCGCCAAGCCATCCAAGGCAGCGGCCAGCATTTCGCCGTCGTTAATGATCAAAGGGCCGTTCTCCCTGACCTGGAGTTCTTCCCCGTGATGGATGCTTACTTCCGGCCACAGTGTTTTCGCCCTCGCAGCCTTCTCATCGTGAGTGTGTCGTGTCGACCGGCCGACAATGACGACCTCTGCAACGTCGCGGAGTGATCGGACTATCGTGTGTTTTTCTCGGTCGCTCATTACAAGCGTCAGAGGAGCGAAATCCTCGCTTCCGCTCCAATTGATTACGCCGACCCGATGCATCGCTGACAGTCCTTTGACCTCGCAGGAAACGTTAATATCCGCTACGAAGCTCGGCCGCTTCCCCTGCAGTGACGAACGATACCGCCGGCTGCTAGGCTCCCCGAAACTCGTACGGCAGACAAGTCAAGTATCCGGAGTGGTTACTCGCCACGTTGGGATTCTTGAAGCATGTACGCCAATTAGACTGCGGTTTAAAATCTCGGCGTTCCGATCGACAACAGCCACCACGCAGCCCCGAGATTTCGTCCGCTGATGCGTGGAACAAGGACGTGAAGAACGAAAATCTGCGTCGCTTCTTCCTGGAATGTCCGCTGGATGGGCGATGGGAACTTCGGTGTCTCGCGGCCGTTTGGTTGCAGATGCGGCGTATCGGGCGGCCTGCGCCTCGGGCGGCAGAAGAGATCGTCATGGCAAGGGATGCCGACATAACCATATTAAGAAAGCGCGGAATGCTGGCGACCGTGCGCGGCGTCGTTGCGCATAGCGTGGGCGGGGCCGAGGTCGAGACTGCGCCCTGCGATATGCTACTGGGTAATGCAATTCTGCATGTCGCGAGACTGGACGTTTCGGTTTGCACGACCGCCGCCGCGAGTGTCGTTGCGGAGGACATTATGTTGGATTGCGAGGACTGCCGTCGGCTCGCCTTGAAATATGGCGACAAGCTTGAAGTTCGTGAGTAGGAAGCAAGAGCCCTGAGCACTGGCCGATCAGCTTTCTGGGCCCAAGGAACCTCAATCGGACATCAACACGACAACCGGCCTCGGAGCCCCGAGAGAATTCAGTTCGATGATGGTGTTCGGGAGTTTCATGGTTGAGACGTGGGGCATTGAACCCGCCTCGGCTGATGCTCTTTCGTCCACCATTCTTCACCTTTGAGTTCTCGTAATCGGGCAGCGTAGTGAAGCAGATGGGGATTGCGTTCATGTCGGCCTCCAATGACGGACGCCCATGACGTAGAAAAATATCTCCTGCCATTCAGTGCGAGGTGATCGCACGACCGCTGGACGCGAGATGCTCGGTAATGGCGCGCCGGATTTCGGTAACCGTGTCGAAGAGCCTGTTGTCCAGGTCGATGACATTGAAGCGGACAGCGATGAATTTGAGGCGGTTTTCGACAGGGACCGCGATCCCGACTTCCTGACCGTTGAATACGACAGCTTGCTTTTGCATAACAAACCTCGGGCGCGCCACACGGGAGCACCTTCTTAGAAAAGTGGAACAAAGGGTTTACGACGCGTCAGATTGCCGACGTAGGTCGGTATCGGATCGAGACGAGATCACGCACTCGCTGCACCGTTGCGAAGAAACGAAGTCGGACAAACAACGTCATCATCCTCCTCAAGCGAGGTCAAACGACCGCTGAGTATCGCCGGCGAGGGCCGGTTATTTCGGAACTCTTCTGTAAAAAACGTAGTCGAGAAACTTCGAGTAAGCAACTGATTTTTGTTATTATTTAGCGTTTTGAATCGTATGACAATTACCGCAGATGCGAAGTAACAAATGATGTACGTTCGTCCGACCCATCGTCGAAGGCCCGTCAACGGCTTTACTCGGCGATATTGCAGACTAGGCGGCATTTCTTTCAGCCTCTTTCAGACTCGGGTAATAAAGCGGTCACTCCTACTTTTAAATAGATAGCCTTTGTTGAACGTCTTTCTCATCGAAAGGACCACGGACCTGAGATGTTTAGGGACCGGTAAACTCGAGGGTTTTGCAGGTTGCGTCGGGACGTGTAATTGCTTCAAAATCGAAATCGATGCCCCCCGGCTCTCGTCAGAAAGGCATCAGACCCCGGCAATGGAAGGGCGTCCCCCGATGCATAATCTGGCTACCGCTCTGGCAATAACCCTCTCCTATCTCGATGGACGCTCATCGAACTCCACTTAGGATGATGATGTTGAGGTTTTGAAAGCTGTCGCCGCAGAGCTTCAGAACGCTCCGTCGGACGAAAAGAACTCGGTGATCTCAGCTCTAGTTCACATCGGTAGGGCCGATCTCGCGGACGGCCTCGGTTTGAACTAGATTCACAAGAGACCGCGATCGCGGGTTGGGTTTTCGCGACCATCACGACACGATCGAGAGCCGGAGCCATGACGAGGACGGCAACTATGCGCCCAAATCCGGACGCCCATCGACTCGGCGATGGAAGCGCTTGACGCCGACACGCCGATCAGAGAAGCGCCGCCTCAAAAGACGGAAACCGGGGCCGACTGCCCCGGCAAGCTGTTTCGCGGGGGCAGCACCCGCGCTGCCCCCTCAGCTCACCTGTCCGGCCGCGCCAACGAGCGTGCAATATCGACGATGTCATCGCGCGAGGCGGTCGGATCCTCCTTGTTCCAGGCATGCGGGCTGCGGGCTGCCGGGCCCCCGACGAGACAAAGACGAGCGACGCAGATCAAGCTTGCCATCGTGCCAATAGCCGCTACGGCGATGAACAGCTTAGGCTCGATCTGCCCGAGCGATCCATGATTCCCTGTTCTCCAAATCCTGGGGAACACGAAGACCAAACGGAGCCAATGGATGCTGCGGCGAGCAAAACAGAGCTTGTTTGCCACTCCTCCGTTATCCACCGCCGACTTTCTCTCGGGCTTGGTGATTAATGTTCACAAAAAGAAGAGGAGGTGATAGTTTTGCGCAAGCTGTGAAGGACTTTCACAGTCGGGTCTAGACCAAGTGATCCAGTTTCGCGGAGACGCTGATGCGTGAATGGCCTACGCAGAGTGTGAGGGATTTTCACGGACGGCCGCTGCCTGAGCGCGGCGAACCGGCTGGCTATGCCGCGATCATGGCACGCTACGATCTGATCTTGCCGCCGCCTATACGGATGGCCGCGATAGCCGAGCGACATCATCCGACATCAACCGAGGCGTGGTTGATGCTGACGCCCCGGTATCGTCCACAGCCCGAGCTTGGCTCTCATCTGGTTTTTGCCTTCAGATACGAAGGCGTCGATCTCCAGGTCTTATCGGCTCTGTTCCAGATCATTGAGACTGACGAGATCGAGGCTATCATCCGGGCAACGCCAACTGGCGCTTTCGCGCGCCGCCTTTGGTTCCTGTACGAGTGGCTGACCGATCGGCAGCTCGATATTCCCGATCCCGGGAAGGTGCGGATGGTGACGATCCTCGACCCGGAGCAGCAATATGCACTGGCTGAAGGCGATCCATCTCCGCGGCACAAGGTCTCGAACAATCTGCCGGGCACGCCGGCATTCTGCCCCCTGGTTCGTCGGACGCCGGATCTCGCCGCGTTCTCCCAAAAGGCGCTCGGTGAACGGGCACGCGAGGCGATGGGTCGCGTTCGTCCCGATCTACTAGCGCGAGCCGCTGCATTTATCCTGCTCAACGATTCGAAGTCCTCCTTCGCCATCGAAGGAGAGCGACCATCAGGCCAAAGGGCAGCGCGCTGGGGCCAGGCCATCGCGCAAGCGGGCGTGCGTCCGCTCAGCCTCGACGAACTCGATCGCCTTCAGCGCATCGTCATCGGAGACGCACGCTTCGTGCGCCTCGGTCTTCGGGACGAAGGCGGTTTCATCGGCGTACATGACCGAGACACCAACATGCCCATCCCCGATCACATCAGCGCGCGGCATGAGGATCTGGAAAGTCTGGTGGGCGGCCTGATCGCATTCTCTGACCGCGCCGCGCGGGGCGCGATGGACCCCGTCGTAGCAGCGGCATGTCTTGCATTCGGCTTCGTCTACATTCACCCTTACGTGGACGGTAACGGCCGCCTGCATCGCTGGCTTATCCACCATGCGCTTGCCGCCGCTTCCTACAGTCCTCCCGGCCTCGTGTTTCCAGTCAGCGCGGTGATCTTGCGCAACATCGACCGGTACAGAGCGGTATTGGAGTCCTGGTCGGCGCCGCTCCTTCCGTTTATCGAATGGCGTCCGACGGTCTCGGGCAATGTGGAGGTGCTAAACGACACGGCCGCTTTCTACCGCTATTTCGATGCCACGGCGCATGCGACCTTCCTCTATGCCTGCGTCGAACAGACGGTCGAACACGATCTACCGCAAGAGGTTCGCTTCCTGCAGGCGTTCGATACGTTTTCCGAAGGGATCCAGCAGCTCATCGACATGCCAACCGCTCAAGCCGAACTGCTACACAAGTTCCTCGGCCAGAACGACGGCCGGCTGTCGCAGAGAGCTCGCACAAAGGAGTTTGCTGCACTGGACGACGCCGAGGTCGAACGGATCGAGGCACTCTATGCCGACGCATTCGAGCGTGACCGGGCCTGACCACCGCTTTCGCGTCTTTGTTCCCAATCGGAAATAGATCTAGTCGCTCTCATCCACTGCGTCAGAGGTGACGCTCTTCGCCTGAATCGAGCTTCAACTAGTCCGTTGCGCGCTCGCAGTCAAACCGATCGTGACACGGCTTACCGCCACACCGATACAGGCGTATGCAAGGCCTGGACGTCAGAGGAGAACTTGGGAGGCCAGGCTTCCCGCTCTGAGCCTCGAACGCCTGCCTCCCGCAGAGCGACTACGCGGCGACATTCTTCTTGGGAGCTCAACTTACCAAAACTTCGGACTAGCTGCGAAAGCATCTCCTAGGTTGCGAAGAAACGGCCCATCCAGGTCGCTCTTCAAGTGAGCTTCAAGGCGTATCGTTCCTTGTGAAATGATCGGCTCATGCACTTGAATTGTAATTTCAAAGCATGTTGCAGTTCGTTCGATGACAAAGCGGAAGGCCGGCGACGTTCGCGACACGATCGAGGGCAACCAGATCGGACTCCGCCGCGTGACCAACGTCGTGGCGCACATGCCCAAGGTGATCGGCTTCGTGCACAATTCTGAATCGGACGCGGATATCATTCTGGCGCTGGCGGAAGCAAGTTACTCGGGCGGAATTAGCGATTTCACGCTCAATTTCGCATCCCATCATTACCAGACGGCCACCTCCCACTCACCGTTGACCCGGGCGAAACCGGTTGCGCGGTTCTGCTGACTGGCACCGGGCTTCGTCAGGTCCATGAAGAGTTGCGTCATACAGGTCACGCCGGGTCCGACGCCGCCATGACAAATGATGATCCTCGCGCAGCGGCCCCGAGCTTGTCGAGCATCCATGTCAGCCCGGCGTCGGCCATCGCGGAGCGCGGTACGAAGGCGGTGAGCCGGAATTCACCGAGCGGCAACAGCGGCTCCGTCATGGCGACCCCGAACCCGGGCGCGAACCGTTCGGCAAAGCGCCTGGGCACGGCGCAGATCAGGTCGGTCTCGCCGACGATGGCGCAGGCGAACATAAAGTTCGGCACTGTCAGCGCTACGCGCCTTGCCAGACCATGGCGCGCGAGAAGCGTATCGACGAAGCCATGCGGATCGCCGCTGTGCGACACGACGAGATGGCCGATCCCGCAATAACCCTCGATCGTCGGACGTGCGAGGAAGGGATGGTCCCGCCGCAGCACCAGCACGAAATCCTCCTGGTAGAGGACACGGCTTTCGAAACGCAGCGGCCCCTCTTCGGAAGGAATAACGGCGATGTCGACCCCGCGGGTTTCGAGGTCGCGAAACGCGCCGCGCCAAGGGCTTCCGGCTTCGTCTTCGGCGAGCGGCAACAGTTGGCGGATGCCGAGGTCGAGACCTGGAGCGAAGCGAGCAATGTCGAGCATCAAGCGGTCCAGGAAGACCGCGGAGACCCCATCCGGCGCACCGATCACCATGCGCCGCCGCGTCGTCGCGGGATCGAACGGCTCGGCGCGGGCCACGACCGAACGGACTTGGCGCAAGGCTTCGTTGATGCCGGGCGCAAGCGCTTCGGCGCGCTCGGTCGGCACGACGCCCTTGGGCGTCTTCAGGAACAGCGGGTCGTTGAGCAGGCGACGCAGCCGGCCCAGCCCATGGCTGACCGCCGAGGTCGAGAGGTTCAGCCGGGCCGCAGCCCGGCCGACGTGACGCTCGGCGTAGACGGCTTCGAACAGCACCAGCAGGTTGAGGTCAGCGCGAGAGAGATCGATTTCGTGCAACATATTAGTGAAATCATATCACTTCATTCATCACGCTCCAAGCGGCAATGTCTTGCTAAGGCGGTCGCGCTGACCGCTTTCCAGCGAAAGGCCCCTGACATGACATCTACCTTTGCCGTGATCCTGCTGGCAGCGCTCGCGCTCACTTCCGAGACTCCCAATGCTTCCGCGAGGGACGACGCGCGGGAGATCGAGGCTGTCTCTGCCCAAGCTGCCGAAGCCCATGCGCACCTCATGCGCGGCGACATCGCCGCCTATCGCCACACGATACACATCGCTCCGGACTTCGTTCTCATGGACCCCTTCGGCGGCGCTCCCACCGGCTCTCCCAAGTCCGACGCCCATTGGGAGCAGATAGGTCGCTTTTTCCGAGGCGGGCGCGACGCCCGCTTCGATCTGGTCGCCTCTTACCGATCGGATGACATGATCGTTCTCGTCGCGAACGAATACGCGCATGTCGCAGTAGGCTCGCTACCCGCGCAGGGCTGGACACTTCGCGTGACGCTCGTTTTCCGGCGCGACGCCGACCGCTGGCTACTGGCGCATCGCCATGCCGACCCCCTGGCCCGGGGCATCAGCCTGAAGGACGCCGGCCAAATCACGCTCGGCAGCCGGGCGCAGAAGCCGGGTCCGGAGGATGGTCAATGACAGCGTCCCAGGCTTTTGCCGTCGCGGCCTTCGCGGTCGCCACCTGGTCATCGGCGCAGCTCTGGTTCGCCCAGCTCGTCATCTATCCGCTATTCGCGAAGGTCGGTGTTGATGACTATGTCGCCTACCACCGATCCTATTCGCGCCGGATACCGCTGCCAGTCATCCTGCCGGGCTTTGCGAGCTTCCTGATGCCGCTGCTCCTGGCATGGCTCGGACCGCCGGCGCCGAACTGGCTCACGGCCGTCGATATTGCCTGCGGTCTGGTCGGATTCGTGGTCACTGTGGCACTTGATATTCCACGCCATACGCGGCTGGAGAAGCATGGCCGTGACGATATCCTGATCGGAGAGCTCGTTCGGTTCAAGTGGCCTCGCACCCTTGCGAGGACCATCACAGCAGGATGTTGCATGGTCGTACTCATCAAAGCGTGGGGATGATTGTCATGAAAAGGCGTCTCATCGCCTCCGCCGGAAGCCAGAGCAATGGAACGGACGCCGACCGCGCAAGAGTGAGAGATAGGCCCGGGGCGGGTTTGAGCCCGTCCGGTCGAGAGAGAGCGCCGGATCGGCTCGTCCGTCTTCCGCTCTTTCGAGGTATCCTCCATGCTTCACGCCGCGATCCCGGGCGTCGCATATTCCTCTTGGAGCGGATAGCGGGCCGCCCTGACGTGTCGAGGGCGAACGCCGGCTGTGAAATAGGATACCGCTCGCGTTTGAGCCCTTGAAAGGGAACGAACCGCTAACCGGCTCCGCCGAACCAGCGCACTCGCGGTACCATGCTCAGCGCCTTCCGTTCAATTATTCCGGTCAACCGAAAAGCTGCGTTTTTTGTCGTATTCGTCATGAGCTCGTGCAGCATGATGGAGAGGCTATCGTCTCCTATTGGCCCGCAGGCATTCCGTGTAGAGCAGGAACTAAACCTCATCGATGGAGTTTACCGGGACACTCAAAAACATCGGAGGATATTATGAAAATACTGGTCATCTCTGCCGCATCGCTGTTTCTGTCACTCGGGGGAGCGGCGTTCGCGCAGACGACGACGGTCGTCGTTCCTGGCGAGGTCAGGACCTATGTCGAAAAACAGGAAACGCCATCCGTCACCTTTGAAGGTGACGTCGCAGTCGGTACGGCATTTCCTGACACGGTCGAGATCCACAAGATTCCCGATCAACCTGATTACGGTTATGTAGTCGTCAACAAAAAACGTGTGCTCGTCAATCCGAAGACCCGCACGGTGATTGAGGTCATCAAATAAATTGAAAGCATCGCGGGCCTGCTTCCAAGGCCCGCGATTCCTCTATCATCCTCCTCCGTCCGCATCAGGTGCTGTTCGCTCGGCGAGCGTGGGCTGAATTCAGCTTCGCATCCACCGCAGCCAGCCGTATCAGATGACGTCGTAATCGCGGGGTCTCCTTTGGGCATTCGAGACGCGAAGGAGCAATATGATCGTCGAATTCAACCTCTTCATTCGCGGCTGATCTTCACGGTTTGCTGTGGTCGTCCCGAGACGAAGACAGTGTTGTATTCGGCGCAGACCCTTCTCGAGCACAAGCCGAACCACGAAACGCGGGTCGCTTCGGAAAATCACCCCAATGGTCACGAGTGACAGATACGTTCCGAGCTTGTCGGAATTCCCAAAACGCATATTTCTGCGTGGCGTCGATTGCACTTCCGATCGCGTATCGGGAGACTTGCGGATTTGCGGCCAGCGAACGCCGGACGACTTCCAGAGCACTTTTGCCCATTCGCAGGTGATCGGAAGACATGCTGCCTGGATGCTTTCGATATCCCACCAGCCGTTCGGGAATGACTTCGATGAAGTAGCGCGCGGCTAGCTTGAGCTCGAAATCGAGGTCTTCGCAGCCAATGCCGGCTGCTGCATACGAGCTATCAAACCCACCTATCGCAAGCGCGACGTCACGCCGGACGAGAAGCGCGCTTCCATTCCCTATATACTTAACATTCAGATGCCGGGCATAGATGTATCCTCTTGCAACATCGGAACTGCCAGGGCGAATGATCTCGTCGTCCTCGTTGATGATGTAATGCAGCGTGTAGACCGCAGCCCAGTGCGAGGACAGCCGGTTGAGAGCGTTCACCTGCTTTTCGATTTTCGTTGGGTGCCAGAGATCGTCCGCATCAAGGAATGCCACGAATCGACGTGATGACGCCTCGATCCCAGTATTCCTTGCGGCGGCGACACCGCGGTTGGGGGTGGACAGGAGGCGGATTCGTGAGTCTGACGTCGCTATCTGCTCGACGAGTTTTGCCGTGTCGTCCGTGGAACCGTCGTTGACAACGATAATCTCCAGGGCGGCGTAGGTTTGGCGCATAGCGGACCGAAGGGTGCGCTCAATATAGGTGGAAGCGTTGAAGGCCGGAATGATCACTGAGACCAAAGGGCGGTCGGGATTAAAGATCCCTCGTCGAACCTTCCCTGCACATGAAAGCATTGTAGATCTCTCGCCACGTCAACGACAAAGATACTTTCGTACAGAGGGGACCGCGTAATTGATTTCTGCCGTTCTTCTACATTCAATTCGAAGCGGGCAAAATCCAGCCGCCTTCGACGTTGGAAGATCGCCTTCAACACGAATGCAATCTAGCTTTGTTCTGTGAGCGCAAACGGACTTTGGTCCGACGGTAGCCCCTCTACTTTGGTGGAAGGGAGTAGATATGTCAGCCGCAGCGGACAAAGGTTATCTGAAAGGAAGTGCTAACCAATCCCCTTCCGTGTGCTTTAACGTTCCCTGTTTTACGCTCTACGCACATAGAAGGACGTAATGCAGATGAATCGGCAGGCGCGGTCGCAGTGGGTTTTGAAATGGGTTCTCCCGGCAGCCACGTCATTGATCATAGGGTGCGTCCTTTTTGGCACCCTCCAATGGGCCGCAGCGCAGACCGATATGGTCGCGGAGGCTCGCCAGCGGGATCTCGTCACACTGATCGTCTCGAAGATGCAGGCTAGCGTTGCTCATGATCAGGAAAGCGCGACGGTCTGGGACGACGCGGTTCGAAAAACTGATGCGCGGGATGTGGAATGGCTTCGGTCAAACCTCGGCGATTGGATGCATACCTACTTCGGGCATGACGTCGCTGTCGTTCTTTCCTCCGATCGAAACCCGATCTACGAGTTCATTGCGGCCTCGGATAACGCTTTGAAGCCGGATGATCTGCGCGTCGCTTATCTGCCGCTGGCGGATGCATTGCAGAAACGACTTGCTGCCAGCGACGCTGAAGGGATCACGGACCGGGTGCTCTCAATCGGCGAAAGCGACCTCACATATGTAGGGCGGCGACCGGCGGTCGTGAGCGTAAAGCCAATCGTCTCAGACACCGGCGACATCGAGCAACAGCCGGGGGGGCAAAATCTCCAGGTGGCTGTGAGGTTCCTCGATCAAAGTTTCGTATCGGAGATCGGAAAGGACTATCAGTTTTCTGAAATGCAGTTCTCGGATGACGCTCCGACGGATGCGGAGCACTCTTTCGTTCCCTTGACGTCTCGTTCGGGCGCCACTGTCGGCTACTTCACCTGGCGCCCATTTCGCCCAGGTGCGAGCATGATGGAAGCGACCCTGCCGGCGGTCGGCCTGGCGGCGGTTGCCATTTTCGCCGCGGCGAACCTGTTCGGGCGTGCGATCTGGAGACGTTCAGCACGGCTCGCCTCGAGTCGTGAGGAGCTCCAGCATCTCGCCTCGTGCGATCCTCTGACCGGTCTTTCAAACCGAGCTCATTTCAGCACCGAACTCGCCGCCCGGCTTGGGGCGGCTTCCCAGGACCAGAGCCACTGCGTGCTGTTCATAGACCTCGACCGGTTCAAAGCGGTCAACGATACTTTTGGGCACCCGACGGGAGACAAGCTCATCTCGCTCGTGGCCCAGCGCATGAATGAGATCATGCCGGCGGCGCTGATCGGCCGCATCGGAGGGGACGAATTCACCGTCCTGCTCGAACAAGTCGACGGTCAAGTGGCCGATGCTGCTTGCGCGCGGATCGTGCAGCGTTTGCGAGAGCCTTTCGAGATCGATGGCGCCCATATCGTCATTGGTGCAAGTGTCGGAGCTGCGCTTGTTGCCGGCCGAGCGGACCCGTCGGAACTCACCCGTCAGGCCGACATAGCTCTCTATCACGCAAAGGCTGCGGGTCGGAACACCTTCGCGATCTTCGGAAACCATATGGACGAACTCCTGCGCAGGCGTCGGAAGCTTGAACACGACCTCCGGCTGGCGCTGGAGACCAGGTCTCAGATCGAGGCCTTTTATCAGCCGGTATATTCAGCGGAGCACAAGGGATTGTCGTCGATGGAAGCGCTTGCCCGCTGGAAGCATCCCGAGGAAGGCCTTATCGCTCCCGACATCTTCATCCCCATTGCCGAGGAAATCGGCCTTATCCAAGAGGTCGGCGCCATCGTGCTCGAGGACGCCTGCGGTGTCATGGCGGATCTCCCTTCAATCTCTATGGCAATCAACGCGTCGGCGCTGGAGCTCTGTTCCGACGGCTATCCTCTTCGTGTCTTGTCCAGGTTGGCGAAATGGAACATCGATCCAAAGAGACTGGAGATAGAAATCACGGAGTCTTTGGCTTTGGGTGGAGAAGGACATAGCGATCGGAACATTGCTATTCTCCGAAATGCGGGGGTGCGGATCGCCATCGACGACTTCGGAACCGGATACTCCTCCTTCTCGAGAGTGCAGAATCTCATGATCGACAGGATCAAGATCGACAAATCCTTCATCGATGCAGTTCAAGGAGAGAGCAGGCCGCTGATCGAAGCGATGATCAATATGGCCCGAGCGAAAGGTCTTAAGACCACGGCTGAAGGGGTGGAAACGGACGAGCAGAGCGATGCCTTAGTGGCCCTTGGGTGCGACAGCCTCCAAGGTTTCCTAATCTCGCGGCCTCTTGCCCGCACGGCCATTATCGATTTGTACAACGGAAGTGGGAAGCGAATAATCACTGCTTGAGGGCGCCGGCCGTCGACCTGCGCTCAGACCGGCTGCGCTGGGGAGCGGTTTGCTCGGGGAAGCGTTTCAAAGGGTTTGGCCTTGAGCGTCCCTAGGCGCCCTACCATAGCGGCCGCCCAGGCTTCGTCCATTTGGGGCATCGTCTCCTGACATCAAGGGCGAACGTCCGATCAGCTTAGAGGGGACTTAATGCATCCAGCGACGCCAACACAGCGTAACCGATGTTCCGCTCCCACGCGCGCCGCCCTGATCTGTGATCGGTTTTCCATGGACGAATAAAAAGAGTGGACGCTCGCCCGCAATGACCGACCGTGGGGCGGTGGTGCTCCACCAGGTGTCCCTTAACCTCTCGACAAAGCTTCACCAGGGAGGTTCTGACTGGAGACGGCAACATTGCTAAAACCTCCCTGGTGTCCTTTTAACAAGGATGAGGAAAATCTAAGCTGGATCGCGCCGAGGGGAAGACGGACCTAAGTCGGACTGGCGACTCCATAGCCCGCTTCTCATATTAGGTTCTGAGGTAATATGACGGTTCGTGGAGGGCAACGACCAGGAGGACGATATGAAGTTCGGTTCCGACAATGCCAGCCACCAAGAGTGCTGCTCCCAGGGCCATAGTTCGGCCTCGACCATGGCGACGATCAAAGCGACCCTTTCCGCCGCTCAGGATATCGACAGCAGTGCCATCGAGATCAGGATGCTCGGCCCTGTGGTCCTGCTCGAAGGCTACATAACGAACGCCGCGGACCGTGATAAAGCCATCTCGCTTGCGGCGATGATCGTCGGCCAGGAGAACGTCCAGGACCGGATGCTAAGCCGTTTCCCCATGCAGTAGCCGACGGGATTTAGACGGGCTGGGACTAAGGTGCGATAGCCCGGTATGAAGTCCTCAAATAGTTCCTCTGTTTTACGGTTTGCCCCCCGCGGAACCAACCGCATCAAAGGAGGAAACAGATGAATATCAAAGGGTATTGCCGTTGTTGGCATGACGTTGGCCTGTGCGCAGTCGTCGACGGTAACAGGAGCGGCAGGTGGTGCTGCAGTGGGCGCAGTCGAATCCCTTTCTTCGGAGCCCGCTGACAGACCACGTAAGTGACGAAGCGAATGAGCGGTTCATCCTCCACTACCAGGACTGGTTTCTGCATGGAGCCGCCTCTCCCTACTTCTGTAAGCGACATGATTCACCGACAACTAAAGTCAACGACGGATAGTTGAGAAAATGCTAAATTAAGCAGTGGATACCCACGAAGTTTTGATTGACGGCCACTCCGGACGGATCTTCGGACTTCAGTCGGACGTGACAGGCACGGTCGTTTTCGATAATCTTGCGCTGCCCCAGAAGGAGAAATATGCCTACGATCCTCATCCTTGAAGACGAACCGTTCATCGCGCTCGATATCGAGACAGTTCTGGAGGGATGTGGCCAGCGCAGCTTCGTAACGCTCTCGACCGGTTCGGGCGCCGTTTCCTGGCTGAAGGAAAACTCGCCGTCCGCCGCAATCGTCGACCCTCGCCTCTCGGACGGCGTCTGCACTGCCGTCGCGCGGCATCTCGTCAATTGCGACATTCCGTTCATTGTCTATTCGGGCGAGACCGAATCCGCTTCCGAGCTGGAACCCGCGTTCGCAGAAGGTCATCTTTTGATGAAGCCGGCCTCGCCTGAGCAGCTTGTGGAAGCCGTCGAGACGGCCTTGTACGGGTCCGACTGTCGGCGTAAGCCCGGAGCATGACGACACGTTATCTGTGGATGCTGGAACGCGAAGGCCGGTCGACCCGCTAGTTCCGGGCGCGTTCCATTGGGCCAGACCATTCACTGTCGCATCACCGTCGTCCAGGTATCGACGGTCTCGGCGCGGAACCGGACTATCGGACTCTGACGGTGCTGGAGAGCGATCAGCGCCAGATGATCGGGGTTACGAAACTGTGGCGCGCATCCAATCTTGCAGCCGAGTAGCGGAATGGCGGTTGTTACCTGCGCTATCTATCGCGACGCTTGTCACGTGCCCCATCCGGAGGTCGCAGATCGTCTCGCGGGTGCGCGATGCGGCGAACATACTCGGCGAGAATAGGATCGTCGGTCAAATACCTCTGAAACTGCACCTCGTCCATTCGGCCGGCGCGGTAGGCATTTACGATCTCTTCTTGGTGGGGCCGTTAAGGTTGCCTGACCCTCACGCTCTGGCGGGACGACGCCGAGCCGTAGGCATAACGGCACAACGCCCGCAGTGCCTTCTTTTTTCTCATTATCGTCCATCGTACTACCCTCCAGGGCGTGATCGCTCGCAGCATCATCAAGCTAGTGTTCTTGATGGAGCGCCCTTGTCGCGATGGAGCACGAATGGATAACATGACCATCGGCCGTTAGTTCCAGCGTCGCTTGCACAGACTTTTCCTCGAAAGACAATCAATGGCGAAATTTCGTGGACGCTGGTGATAATCCTCACTCGCGGAAAAACTTGAAAATCGAGTTTTACCGAGCGTCTGCTCGGCGAGCCGGCGCGAAATTGTCACCCCGGTCGGCCCCTTCGGCTTGGCCGCCTTGAATGGAATCGAACCGACGACCCTGTTGTTAAAAACAGGCCTCCGCCACCAATTTTCAAAAGCACACATCGGCATGACCTCGATGGAATGACCGATTTGGGGCCGGAGAACGAACCCGCTGCGCGGGAGGGCGTCTGCGGTTGAGGTTGCGCCTGGATTGAACGTCGTCCGGCAAGGGCGGAGCATGACGAGCTTCTTCAAAAAGGAGCCTGGACCATGCAGCACCCCCATCTCGACACGCGCGTCAGCCCGCTACGCCAGCGGTTGATCGATGACATGAACATGCGGCGTTTCACGCGAAACGCAGCGCAACTATCTCCGCGACATCGGACGCCTGGCGTCCTTCCTCGGGCGTTCACCAGACACGGCGACCGCCGACGACCTGCGCCGGCTCCAGATCCAGCAGCAGGAGGATGGCGTTCCCGTTCCGACGATGAACAGCATCGTGTCGGCGCTACGCTTCTTCTTCACCCAGACCCCCGACCGCCCGGATCTGGCGCGCAGGCTCGTCCGGCTGGCGCATCCGCGTGACCTGCCTGTGGTACTGAGCCGCGACGAGGTTGCCCGGTTGCTCAATGCCACCACCCGCCTCAAGCACCAGGCAGCATTGTCGGTCGCCTATGGCGCCGGCCTACGTGTTGCGGAGGTCTCCATGCTGAAGGTCGCCGACGTCGACAGCGAGCGGATGCTGCCGCGCGTCGAGCGTGGCAAGGGCGGGCGCTATCGCAGTGCGATGCTTTCGGAGGACCTGCTCACTCTGCTGCGCCAGTGGTGGAAGGTGGGGCGGCAGCAGGGTGTGATGCATCGCGACGGCTGGTTATTCCCTGGCCAACACGCAATGAAGCCGATCAGCTTGTTTGAACGCTGGAGGCAGCCGCGCGGGCCGCCGGATGCGCCGGCGACGAACCGGGAGACGGCTTCATGACCCGGCATGGCATGGTCAAGACTTCAGCCGCAGGCATCACGCCTCCGGCAACCGACCCACATGCGTCCGTGGTGATCATCGCCGCCGACAGGGTCGTGACGAAAGTAGTGACAGGCCAGAAAGACCACGCATACGTACAACGAAGCGGCCTGTCAGTGTCCATAATCCCGCTCACTGGCTGAGATCCTGCGAGCGCGGATATGAGCCGCAGATTGAAATCTCCATAGCCTTCAACTGTGGCCCGCGGGTTCCTTCCTCGGGGACTTTCGTACGCCTGCCGGCGCCCGAAACTCTTCACGGGAGCGGACGGTCCGCCATGCGTTTCGATTTCACGGAGAGCGGCCACTCCGCAGCCCGTCCCTTGGGAACGCCAATCTCCAACAGCAATTTCCCTTGCCTATTTGCGGCGTTTGGCACTGGACGTCAGCCGCGCGATATGGGTCGCCCGGCGAGGCGCGGAGCGTACGCAGCAAGTCGATGGGATATGAACTCTGTGAACAGCCTCACGCGCTTCGTCTTGCGTGTCTCCCCCTGCGTGAGAAGCCAGATCGTCGCAGGTGATTTCAGATCGATCCCTGGAACTTTCGCCAGCAGGTGATCGGCATCTCCGACGAAACAGGGCAGTCTGGTCATGCCTATCCCCTGCCTTGCCGCATCGATCTGCGCGTCGGCGTCCGGCGTCCGGAACGGAACCCCTGTAGCGCGAACCTCCCCTTCGTCGACCCAGTCCGGAAGAGCCTGACCGCCGATGACGATGGGCCGGATCGGATCCGGCGCACCCGCACGCCACGCCGCCAGTCTTTCGCGCGACATATAAACACCCGCAAGCAGATCCGGACCTTTCAGGCCATGAAGATTGAGCGGCAAGGTCTTACGATCGGAGACCATCCGGATCGCCACATCCGCCTCCCGGTTGGTCAGATTCACGACCTCGCCGGTCGATACGATTTCCATCTCAATGTCTGGATGCAGACGGGCAAAATCGGCAATATCCGGCATGAGCAGGTGTGTCGCAAGAAACGGGGGCAGCGTCACCCGCAGAAGCCCGCGTACGCTTTGATCGCGCCCGAGGACGCGCGTCTCCAGTTGGTGCGACGAGGCTTCCATCTGGTTCGCGAACTCCAGAACCTCCTCGCCCGCGGCCGTCAGGCGGTAGCCCGAAGGCAGCTTTTCGAACATCTGCGCCCCGAGGCGTTCCTCGAGCTGGGCGATGCGTCGCAGCACCGTCGCGTGGTTCACCCCGAGGCGCTTGGCGGCAGCCCGCAATGAGCCTCCGCGTGCGGCGGCAAGAAAATAGCGAACGTCGTCCCAGTCGATCATGGTGCATTCCCGCGCCGCGTGGCGCGGCTTCCGAAGCCCGTTCTAGCACACTGAGCCGCAATGTGCGCGAGTGTTGCGGCGCATAGTCATCCGGATGGATCGTTTTTGCACCACCCATGTGCGTGATTGCGCACTCACCGCCCGACTTCGGCGAACCCATATCGGAGTTCTCGGGGGACCTCCCCGTACAGCCGAAGACATGTGACGGCGAAACGAAGGACGCATGACATGAACAGACTGAATGGAAAGACCGCCGTGATCACCGGCGGCGCTACCGGCATCGGCCGCGCCGCAGCCAAGCGCTTTATCGACGAGGGCGCCTTCGTCTTCATCTTCGGCCGCCGGCAGGAGGCACTTGACGCCGCTGTGGCGGACCTCGGGCCCAATGCTCAGGCGGTAAAGGGCTCGGTCTCGGATGAGGCCGACCTTGATCGCCTGTACGACGCGGTGAAGGCAGAGCGCGGAACGCTCGACATCGTCTTTGCCAATGCCGGGGCCGGAAGCCCGCTTCCGCTCGGCAAAATCACCGCCGAGCACATTGATGAGACCTTCGACACCAATGTGAAGGGCACGATCTTCACGGTCCAGAAGGCGCTGCCGCTGATAGGCTCAGGCGGTTCGATCATCCTGACCGGATCGAGTGCCGGCACCACGGGAGCCCCGGGATTCACTGCCTACAGCGCGAGCAAGGCCGCAGTGCGCAATCTCGCGCGGACCTGGGCAGAGGACCTGAAGGGCACCGGCATCCGGATCAACGTGCTGTCACCCGGGGCGACGGCGACCGAACTCGCGAAGGAGGCGCTGGGTGAGGAAGGACAGAAGGCCTACGGCGCGATGACTCCACTCCAGCGTATGGCCGATCCCGCGGAGATCGGGGCGGTGGCCGCCTTTCTCGCGTCGTCGGACAGCAGCTTCATGACCGCCAGCGAGGTCGCCGTCGACGGCGGCCTGGCGCAACTCTGACCCCGGCGCGGTTCCGTGCCTAACTAACGCACAACGAAGGACAAAAGATTATGAAAGCACTCGAAGGTAAGATCGCAGTCATCACGGGCGGAAGCAGCGGGATCGGCTTGGCCACCGCCAAGCGCTTCGTGGAGGAAGGTGCGCAGGTCGTGATCATTGGGCGACGCGAGAAAGCCTTACAAGAGGCCGCGGCCCTTATCGGGAAAAACGTGACAACAGTCGTCGGCGACGTCTCGTGCTTGGAAGATCTGGACCGGCTCTACGCCACCGTGAAGGAGAAACATGGTCACATCGACATTCTCTTCGCAAACGCGGGCGCAGGTACGGTCGCGCCGCTCGCGGCAGCTACTGAGGCCCATTTTGACCAGACCTTCGATGTGAACGTGAAGGGTCTGTTCTTTACGGTGCAGAAGGCCCTTCCCATCTTCAAAGACGGCGGATCGATCATTCTGAACTCTTCGGTCTCTAATGTGATGGGGCTGCCAGCGTTCAGCGCCTACGCAGCAAGCAAGGCGGCTGTTCGCAGCTTCTCGCGGTCTTGGACCCAAGAGCTGAAGGACCGCAATATCCGCGTCAATACGATGAGCCCCGGCGCGATCGAGACTCCCGCCTTGGCGACAACGACCGGCCTCACCGCTGAGCAAGCCGAGGAGGCGGTCGCCCAGTTTGCTGCACAGATCCCAATGGGTCGCAGGGGCAAGCCAGAGGAAATCGCGGCTGCGCTCACGTTCCTCGCCTCCAATGAAAGCTCCTACATCACCGGTATAGATCTCGCCGTCGATGGTGGTTGGGCGCAAGTCTGACCCAGCTTTAACACAGGATCGGAGAAGCATTATGAGCTACTCAATTATAGGATTCGGCAATATCGGCCAGGCTATTGCCAAGGCGTTTGCCCGAAACGGCATCGAAGTTTCCGTTGCAACCACGCGCGACCCGGAAAGCTTTGCGTCCGATGCGGCTGCGATCGGCCCTACGATCATTCCCAAAAAACTGGCGGAAGCCGTCAAGGCGGACATCATTTTTTTGGCTGTCCGTTTCGAGTCGCACCAGGATGTCGCGAAGACGCTTCCCATCTGGCAGGGGAAGACAATCGTCGATGTGACCAATGCCTACGGCGTGCCCCCGGAGGAACTGGAAGGACAGCCGTCTTCCAGGTTCATCGCACAGGCTTTTTTCGGTGCGAGACTCGTCAAGGGCTTCAACCATTTGATCGCTGCCACGCTTGACCAGGATCCCGCCGTAAAGGGTGGCAGGAGAGTGGTGTTTCTGGCGAGCGACGATGACGCTGCCGCAGCGGAGATTGGTGCGCTCGCGAAAAATCTCGGTTTCGCGCCGATCGAACTTGGCGGGCTTTCTGAAGGCGGACTGCTTGTGCAGGCGCGCGGAAATAGTTGGGGCCGGCTGATCTTCAAGGACTTGGTCAAGTTCGACTGACGAACAGGACATCCCCATCAGCAGCGACACGACGCACCCGATCGGATCGAGCGCGATCCGATCGGCAGAAAATGGAGAAGATGCCATGGGCATTGAGAAGAACATCCAGACCGTGAAGGACTTCTTCGCCGCGATCGGCCGCGGCGACAGGGTGGCTCTGCTGGCGCTGGTCGCCGAAGACATCGAGTGGATCATTCCGGGCAAGGACTGGCCGCTGGCCGGAACGCACCGCGGACACGCGGGACTTGCGAATTTGCTCGAGACCGCATCCAAGTCGATAGAAACGTCCACGGAACCCCGGGAGTTCGTAGCGCAAGGAGACCGGGTTCTGGTCGTCGGCTTCGCGAAGGGAAAGATCAAAGCCACGAACAAGACGTTCGAGGACGACTGGGTCTTCGCCATCACGGTCCGGGACGGCAGATTGACCAACATCCGGGAATACATCGACACGCAAGCGCTGGCGCGCGCCGCGCAGATGGGCGCGTCCGGGCAGGTGTAGCGCTGGCCGACTGAGGCCCTCCGTCCGGCATCGAAGGTGAATGAGCCATGGATCGCAGCCTCGCACGCCGCGCGCTCGTCGAATACTCAACCGTAAAGGAGATCCCAATGTACGACCAATCCAAACTATCCGAATTGATCCGGTTCGCCCGTATTGATGCGGGTGCCAACGTCATCGACGTTTATCCAGGCGACGGCGACTGGACGCGCCTGTTCTCCGACATCGTCGGACCCGAAGGTCGAGTCACCAGCTTCGTGCCGGCCGAAGTCGCGCACTTCAAGAACGATCCGGTCGGCCTCATGCGAACGCTCGCACAAGAGCCAGGCCGGGAAAACGTCGAAGCCGTCTCAGCGGACCTCGTGGCAATGCCGGAGGTCACGCAGCCAGCGGATGTCCTGTGGCTGCACCTGTTCTACCACGATCTCCACACCGCGCTGATGCAGGCCAGGGGCGCGACAGCGGCCGCCTTCAATCGTGCCGTCTACGAGCGGCTGAAGCCCGGCGGGTCCTATGTCATCGTCGATCACGCCGCCGCCGCCGGAGCCGGCACAGGTGATGCCCAGTCATTGCATCGCATCGACCCTGCCTCCGTGCGCGAGGAGGTGGAGGCTGCCGGCTTCGCACTGGACGCGGAAAGCACCCTTCTCGCGAATAAGGACGATCAGCACTCAATCAAGGTGTTCGATCCCTCGATCAAGGGTAAGATTGATCGCTTTGCATATCGGTTCGTGAAGCCCTGACAGAGGCCGACGCCAACCCCAAGTCGACCTCCGAAGGGATGTCAGGATACTGCTCGATTGCGCCAGTCTGCAGCAACGTTCGGAACTCGCTGGAGAGCCTACGAACGTCAAGATTGAAGTCGCACAATTGCGACCTACGCCTGGGTCGCGTCATTGCCCAAAGCGGCCCCGGTTTCGCGTCGCGACGTCGTTATCTCGGCCTCGTTCACAGAAATGTTTAACGATGCCGACGACGCCGCGAGCGGCACACCCCGAAACTTTAATACCTCGGTCGCTTGTGGCTCTAGCCCTAACTTGACACGTCACAAACTCCCGAAGCTACTCTACAACAGTTGTGGAGGAACAATATCGGTCGGCACCAGAAGCATTCCTTCTTGGAATAATTCATAGTCGAGTTTGACCGCTACTCCGTCGTTCTCAATGGTTTTATCTGAGCGTCGGGCCGCCCGATCGGGTGCCAAATCCGCCCAGGCAGCTCGGCTCCAAGCGGGTCAAACCAACCAAATTGAAAGATCATTTCTATGGGCAAAAAATTGAATGGCAAGGTCGCCGTCGTGACCGGCGGCAGCGCAGGCATCGGGCTCGGCATTGCAAAGCAATTCGCTGAAGAGGGTGCGCTCGTTTACATCACTGGCCGCAGGCAAAACGAGCTAGACAAGGCTGCTGCCGAAATCGGTCACGGCGCTATTGCCGTCCAGGCTGATGCGTCGAAGCTCGCGGACTTGGATAAACTATATGAGATTGTGAAGAAGAATAGCGGTCATATCGATGTTCTGGTTCTCAATGCCGGTTTCTATGAATTCATGAAGCTCGGCGAAATCACCGAGGAGCATTTCGACAAAACCTACAATACCAACGTCCGGGGTCTTCTCTTCGCCTTCCAGAAGGCCCTGCCGGTCCTGCAGGACGGTGCCTCGATCATTCTGACGGGGTCGATCGCTGCCTCGAAGGGTATCCCAAGCATGTCCGTCTATTCCTCGACAAAAGCGGCTGTCCGCAGCCTTGTTCGTGGCTGGATCATCGATACTAAGGAACGCAGATTCAGGATCAATGTCCTGAGTCCCGGACACACTTTGACGCCGGGACTGTCCGGGCTGATCCCGGCGGAAGCATATGAAGGAATTGCTGGTACCATTCCGCTGGGCCGTATGGGCACCCCGGATGATATGGGCAAGACCGCGCTGTTCCTCGCAACCGATGACAGCGGCTACATTAGTGGCGTGGAACTTGCCGTGGACGGCGGTGTCGCACAATACTAACGATAACGCGGGCGGCGACTGCCGCCCGCGTTAAGTGCCTTCGTCAAGATGCTCACCGCGGAACTCGGCTGCAAGTTCTCGCCTGATAAAGTCGGCAAAGGTTCGTGCTTTTGTCGTCGCTGCGCGTCCGCTTGGAAGGACTGCCCATAGATCGACGGGCGGAAGTTCCCAATCCTGCAAAACACGTTGAACCTTCCCCGAGGCGAGTTCAGGTCCAAACATCCAATCAGAAGCAACGGCCAGCCCCATCGCGGCAAAGACCGCTTCACGCACCCCCTCCGCCGCCGTCAGCCGAATGCGCCCGCCGATGGTCACAGTGCTCCGAGTTGAACCTTTGGTAAAGTTCCAGACGGCACCGCCACTGCGTAGATCATAAATGATTGCTTCATGCGACGCGAGTTCCTCAAGAGATGTGGGCACTCCAGCACGGCTCAGATACTCTGGCGAGGCGATGACGCTCCGAGGACTTTGACCAATTTTTCGTGCCGTCAGCGACGAATCCTGCAGGTCGCCCATCCGCAAGGCGATATCGATTCCTGCTTCCACCAGATCGACGTTGCGGTCGTCCATATGCACCTCGATATCGAGATTGGGATGTATTGCGAGGAATTTCGGCAGGCGTGGGACAACGTAAAGTCGGACGAAGGTAACGGCACCGCTAATTCGCAGCCGCCCACTAAGCGTCGCACTGGAGCCTCTTGCTTTAGCCTCGGCCTCATCCGCTTCCTCAATTGCGCGTTTTGAATGCTCATAGAAAGTCTCGCCGGCTTCTGTTGGGGTGAGGCCTTGGGTGGTCCGCAGAAGAAGTCTGACGCCCACCCGTTCTTCAAGCTGAGCTATCATCTTGGAAACGGCAGGCTGTCCCACGCGAAGTTGCCGTGCAGCGCTCGTGAAAGAACCAGTGTCAACGACACGAACAAAAGCGTCCATCGCGGCCAACCGATTCATATTCATTCCTCCTTGGAATGACGTATATGTCGGCGTCATCAGTTTCGCAGTCAAGTCAATGCGCGCACATATGAACCGTCTGGCACACGGCGCCAGGTCGCTTCAACGCAACCGCCAAGCTTGGAAACCAAAATGATTGGAGTTTACGCCTTCTCGACACCCAACAGCATCCGCGTGCCTATCGCTCTCGAGGAGCTTGGCCTTGCTTACAAACTGAAGCCAGTCAACGTGCGCAAGGGCGAGCAGAAGCTTCCCGATTATCTCGCAATCAACCCAAACGGAAAGGTGCCAATTATGGTTGACAGCGAAGGCTTCGATCGAAGCCCCATTACGATTAGTGAGTCCGGCGCAATCTTGGTCTACCTTGCAGAGAAGACGGGAAAGTTGCTTCCCCGAGAAGGCGTCGGCCGTGTCCGGGTCTTTGAACAGATGTTCTTCCACTTGACCAGTGTGGGTCCGGCTTTCGGGCAGCTTGGTTTCTTCAAGCGCCAGGCGGCTGAACAAATCCCCCTCGCGATCGCTCGTTTTCAATCGGAATCGGAACGCGTGCTGGCCGTGCTCGAAGGTTTGCTTGGGGAGCGCCAGTTTGTCACCGGCGACGTATTTACGATAGCCGACATCGTACACTTCGGCTGGCTTTGGCGGCGGGAGTTTGCCGGTATCGACTTTGAAAACAGCCCAAATATTGCTCGCTGGTACGGCCAAATAGATGCCAGACCGGCAGTCAAGCGAGCGCTACAGAGAGTGGCGGCACTTGTTCCTGCGGCGTGACCAGCAGCTTGTTGATGAATCGGGCGCTGGGCGGATGACGATTAGCAGCAGGGAACAGGATGTCGAGCGTAGAAGAACCGCATGCCGAAGGCTGTCGTGTTGCCGTGTGCGACAAAACGCGGCAACGGTAAAAGTCCCACACGTCCAGCCGCCCTGAGGGATCGACCGGCTCCGTGGCATCGTCATGTAGGGACGAAACAGTGTGAACTCGAACGGTGGACATCGGGCCACCTCACTGTACGTGTGGATCCCGGTCACGCCGCAGGCGTGAGGCCGCGATCATATTGGTTTCCGGCGCCAGCAGATCGTGTTTCTCGGCGAAGGCCAAAAACACGCCACGCGCGGTTTCTGCTTCAATCTCGCCAGACAGTGCCGCACTGCAGGCCTTCAGGGCAATCGCATGCGCGCTGTCCCTGAGTGATGTCGGCCACTCGGAAAGATGCCGGTAGGCATCCATGACGCTGCGAATCTCTGCTGGGAAACCAAGGCCGACGAGAATGGAAACAGGCTGTCTAAACATATCGGGTTTCATCGCTCTCTCCTTCCCAACCCGGAATGTTGATGGGCGCCGTAGTGACGGCGCCCTTTTTGAGCGGACAATGTGGTTAAGCCGCCTTGTGCTCTTCGATCTGCGCGGGAGCAGCAGACATCAAACCAGGAGCGCTCTCGATCGAGATCTTGCGCGGCTTCAGGGCCTCGGCGATCTCGCGAACCAGATCGATCGACAGGAGTCCGTTGCTGAGATCCGCCCCGTTCACTCTGACATGGTCGGCGAGTTCGAACCGGTGCTCGAACGGCCGGCCGGCAATGCCGCGATGCAGGTAGCCATCTGTTGCCGTCTCCTGCTTTTTGCCGGTGACCGTCAGTAGATTGGATTGGAAGGTGATGTCGAGTTCGTCCTGGATGAAGCCCGCGACCGCGATCGAAATCCGGTAGGTGTCGTCACCGGTCTTGACAATGTCATAGGGCGGCCAGTCGCTGATCGAGCGGGCGCGCTGGGCGTTTTCCAGAAGATTGAAAACCCGGTCGAAGCCGACGCTGGAACGAACAGCGGTGCATAGTCGTAAGATGTTGCCATAGCCATATCCTCGTTGAAGCAACATGGATACGGAAGCGCCGAAAGACGGCGCCTCCAGCAAGGCCAGCCCTTTATCAGCGGCTGGCGGCAATCGATTTGGTTTTTGAGAATTTCGGATTCAAAAGTAGCGGCAGAAAAAAATTTGCTCGTTTTCGGCTCCTGCCACCAGCTCAATCCCGCTCATCAACGGCCGCATTAGCCTGAACTTCGCGCAAGCCTTCTCGATCAGGCGATGCCCTTACCGCCGGTAACACCATAGACCTCACCGTTGATGAAGCTAGCTTCGTGAGAGGCGAGGAGCACAAAGACGGGCGCCAGCTCGACCGGCTGGCCGGGCCGGCCAAAGTCGCTGTCCTTGCCGAAGTTCTTCACCTTCTCGTCTGGCTGCCCGCCACTCGGCTGGAGAACCGTCCAGACCGGTCCGGGTGCGATGACATTGGCGCGGATGCCACGCTCGATCAGCTGCTTGGCGAGGGCCTTCGTATAGGCAACGATACCGGCCTTCGTCGTGGCATAGTCCAGCAAGATCGGTGACGGCTGATAAGCTTGGATAGAGGCTGTTGTTATCACCGCAGATCCCGCCGGCATATGGGGCACGGCGGCCTGCGCGATCCAGTGCAGCGCATAGAGATTGGTCTTCATCGTTTTGTCGAAATCTTCCGTAGACAACTCTTCGATCTTTTCGCGGTACTGCTGGCGGCCCGCATTGATAACAAGGATATCGAGACCGCCAAGACCAGAGACCGCCTCGTCGACCAGTTGCCGGCACCATGCCTCCTCTGTGATGTCACCCGGAAGAGCGATCGCCTTGCGGCCCTCGACTTCGATAAGGCCGATCACTTCCCTTGCGTCCGCCTCTTCATCCGGAAGATAGGCAATGGCGACGTCGGCCCCCTCACGGGCAAACGCGATTGCCGCGGCACGGCCGATGCCAGAATCTCCGCCGGTGACGAGTGCCTTCCGACCTGTGAGCTTTCCCGACCCGCGATAACTCTTCTCGCCGTGATCCGGCGTGGGATCCATCTTGCGGGCGAGGCCGGGCGCCTCTTGCGGCTGGTCTGGGAAAGGCGGGGCTGGATAAAGCGTGCGCGGATCGTTCAAGGAGGTCTTGTCGCTCATAATGACACCTATGGTTTTTGCGAATTGCATGGGGAATGACTGTCTGCGAACGCTGGTTTCATCCCTTTGTTCCTGTGACGCCACCGGCTCGGAACAAACTTTTTGCGTTGTCGTTCGTCCTGATGATCAACGAAGGAGGAAATGTCATGCCCCGTGGTGACAAGTCCAAGTACACCGACAAGCAGGAACGCAAGGCTGACCATATCGCCGAAAGCTACGAAGACCGTGGCGTGTCCGAGAACGAAGCCGAGCGCCGGGCCTGGGCGACCGTCAACAAGGATGATGGCGGCGGCAAGAAGGCCGGCGGTTCCGGGCAAGGCAAGCATACCGGTCATCCGGCCGCCCACAAAGGCGGCGAGAAGGGCGGCAAGGCGGCAGCGTCGCGGTCGGCAGCGGACCGTTCGGCTTCGGCAAAGAAAGCGGCTGCGACCCGGAAACGGAACGCGGAGCACCGCGCCCATCATTGATCGGTGCCGACGGCGGCGTCGGCTCGAAAGTGAATGCTGAGGCGGCAGCCCTGTGCGCCGCTCGCTACAAAGTCGTATCGACCGGAAGGCAATACGTATCAACCATTGGAGGGACCGCGGCGCAGCTGCGACATGTCGGATCTCCCTGCGGCGAGCAATTGATTATTGGGGAAGGGTCGTGCGGCCCGTACGCTGGCGTATCGGACTAAGGTCGCCGGAAGGTCGTCGTGCGACGGGTGATCGTTCCACCCGATGCGACCTGGGCAAGCTGAGGCATTCTCATTTCCAGGATTTCTGCTATCGTTCACAGGTCATGGGGGTAGGCGTCATGGTTGCAGCAAGTTTGGTTCCGGATGCGTTTTACTGGGCGAAGTCCTCGAAGTACTTCGACGGACGAACAACGATCGTTCAGGTTTCCACGGTCTTCGGGGACGATCCCGCTTACTGGACGCTGGCGCTCGTGGGAACCGATCAGCACGCCATGCCCGCGGACTTCGAGATCATCGCTCCAGCGGAGCTCCCAGAAGAGTACCCTCTCCGTCAAGCCGCCGAGTGACGTCAATCGGGCAGCGAACGACGGGCGGCGACGGAGGAAGCCCTAATAGGGCGCTCACACTGACAACCGGTTTTCCCTTAATCGAAGCACGACGATCACCCCGCTCGGGGTCCAGTCGTAGCAGAACGAACCGTCGAGCTGACTGGTGACCGCGCGATGGAGAAGTTTGCTGCCATAGCCATCGGAACTTGCGGGCGGTCGACAACGGGGCTGCCCTGCTCGCTCCAGGCGATTTCGACCTCACCTTCCGCCAGAACGCCGGACACGTCTAAAGTCCCCGTTTCCACCCAGAGCGCGCCGTACTTGAGTGAGTTGGTGGCCAGCTCATGAATGACGAGTGCAAGGCTCGTCGCCGACGACTCGCCAACGCCCATCCGAGGAACTGCTACGCGAATGCGCCCCGCAAACGCGCCTTCGTCGTCGTAGGGTGCGAGTAGAATGGTGAACAGATCTCCAAGAAGGACAGCATTCCCCTGCCCGCCCTTGAGCGGACGGACGAGGTCGTGGGCACGTGCAAGGGCCGCCAGGCGTTGCGTGAGCTGGCTGACCATCTCCTCCTGCGACGCCGTCGATCGGGAGGTGATAGCGGTAAGACCGGAAGCGAGTGCCAAGAGATTCTTGACGCGGTGGCTCATTTCGCCGGTGAGCAGCTCGTGCCCCTCTTCCGCTTGTTTGCGACCGGTAACATCCAAAATATTCCGGACATCATTCGGGCGACAATACCGGCGTCGTTGCCCTGACCGCGAGCGGAAATCCAACCGACGTCGGAGGCTTCCGTTAATATCCTGGACCGGCTATCACTCGGGTGGCGACAAAGGCGGATCGTACTCTGTCGCGGTCGGCCGGATGAATCTTCGCCGACAAACGCTCGAACGTCAGCGGGCTCCCCCGCGAGACGTCTCTAAAAAGAGTGAACCTTCACCTGCCATGTTGCGTTCCACTCGAACGGCCGATTCCAGAATAAATCTTCATGTATTGAGGAGATTCGGGCGATTCCGATAGTACGATGCCGCCGTTTGCCTCGCTCACGACCACTGCGCGTTTTACTTTGCGGCGACGCATTGGCGAGGCAGGGACGAATACGTGATCCCGGAAGACGACGAGCTCGAGAGCGCCAAGACGATCGTCACATCGCGATGGAGGAAATGATTCACAATGCTGTCCGCTGAACAAAAGAGTGAATTTCACCGAGCCTTCGAAAGTCGTCGGCCTTCTGCCGATGGCGAAGCGGACGCCTATCTTGAATTCGACAGTGCCACTCCATTTTCTTCCCTGGAAGACGGTGACCTTTCATTTCGGTTGGCGCTGACGAGCAATGAAACCCTCGATCTTGCGACCAATCCGATCTGCGCGGGACGGCTCGCCGCAGCCTTGCTCGACCTGATATCGAAGAGGGGAGATTTTGTCGTCGACCTGACGATCTGGGACGCCGGAAGCGGGGAGCAGCTTGTGAAGCTCAAGCCCTGACGAGCCTCACGGTCAGGATACCGCGGCGATCTTCGCCGTCAGCGGGTGCATGTAACCCGTCTGGCGCGCGCTGACGAAGACGAAATTGGCCGGTCAGCCTGGCGTGATCAACTGGCTTGGACAGCCCGAAACTTGCGCACTCTGGCATGCGATCCGCAGGTTTTGTCCGAGCACCATCGCCTGTGGCCGCCACGAGATTGATCCAGAAAAAGCCAGCCGCAATTTGGACCTTGACACGCGCGCACTGGACGGCGTCCGTCTCGCGATGTCAGCAGTTCGGCAGCTGATTGGGCGACACGGGTGCTGATTGCATCCAAGTCTTTGGCATCCATCCGACGCCACTGGATCCTGCCTCCAACGCAGCCCAGTGATTGTTGCGATTGCGCATGTCGGGCCATCCCGGCAACAAGCTCGAGATCGTCCCGGCTGATCGGGCTTTCATCAAATTCGGACAGGAACAGGCGGTTGAGAGCCTCCCGCAATTCCTTCGCTTCTCCGAGTTCCTTTTTCGCGTCGGACGGCGACCCGCCAGCCTTGGCCAGTAAGGTATCGCGTTCTTTGTCGTCGATCAGATCGAGACGACGGGCCCAGGCCACGAGGTCATCGTAGCCATTCAGGAAATCCGGCCCCCAACGTTCACCGCGACTATCGACCGTGTTGACGAAGTCGAGTGCCGGATGACCGCCAAGAAGGCTGATGTCATCGATCGTCTTTTGCGTGTCCATGACTTGAATATCGTTCTATGGAACGATTTGAACAAGGGCGAGTTGTAACGATATAAATATATTTTACTCGTTACAAAGATCGGAACCCTCATGCCCACCGGCGTCAACAAAAATCAGCTGCGCTTTCTGATGCTGTGCATGATCTGGGGGAGCACCTGGATCGGAACGAAGGCGGGCATCCAAGCCGTCCCGCCTCTTCTGTTTGCCGGCACGCGGTTCACCGCCGCCGGTATGTTGCTTCTTCTCTACGCTTGGGCGAATGGGAACATGGCGGGGCTGAAGGTGAGAGATGGCATTCGGTTCACCGCCGTCAGTATGCTAATGATCACACTTTGCTACGGCCCATTGTTCTGGGGCATGCAGTATATCAATTCCGGGACTGCCGCCGTTCTGGAAATGTCGCTCACTCCGATCGCACTGCTGGTGTTTGCTCTCCTGCTAAGCGAGGAGACATTGGATGGCCGGCGGATCTTCGCGATCGCTCTGGGGGTCTGTGGACTGGTCGTCCTTTTCTGGCCGGCTTCCGCCTATGTAAGTCTGCCTGAAGCCTTCCCAAGCGCGAGCCTATGGGGCGGATTGGCGGTTGCATCAGCGGCCTTCACCTATGGTTACGGCTCGGTGTTGGCCCGTCCACTTCTGCGAACCTATCCGGCCTTGTTCGTTTCAGGGGTGACGACTTTGGTTGGAGGCATCGTGCTGCTGATGGTAGCCCTGGCTTTCGAACCGGGGGCAGTTTCCGCCCTTTCCGGCGACTGGGGCATGATTGCCTGGCTCGGCTGGTTCTTCCTTGTGATCTTTGGCTCGCTGATCGGCTACATGACCTTCATGCGCCTGCTGCGGGATATCGGCGCATCTCGCGCCGGCAGCTATGCCTTCGTTTCACCGGTCATCGCTGTCGCCCTTGGCGCTGCTGTCTTCGGTGAGCGGATCACAGTGATGGATGTGATCGGCATCATCGTAATGCTGAGTGGCGCCTATCTCGCCATGTCAGGAGCGCCGGAGACCGAACATGCCGCTCTCGCTGAATCCGATTGAACTGAACTCCTGTTGTGATACCCGATTGTATCAGAGGTTGGAGATCAGGGATGGCAACGACGCTGATAACAGAAATCCAGCAGGCGCGGACTAGGCTCCCGTTCTTGAGCAGGACGGACAGAGGAGTCCTCATCGTTCGCATCTTCGACGAGCTGACAGCACATCGACGCGCGCTCGGAAACGTGCCGGCCGAGTATTGCGTTTGGATCGACACCCTCATTGCCTCCGTGTCCTCGACGATCCCAGAAATCGTCGGCATGCAGGACGCCGAGTTAAATCGTGTCTTAAGCGAATTCGAAAAGCTGATGGCGACGCTCGATGACGTTTCGCATACGAAGAAGCAGCCGGAGACAATTCATTGAGGTAAGCTGCCAACGGGCGGGTGGTCTATTTCCCTGTTGTGACGACCGATCTCCAGCGAAGAAGTCGCAATCACAATCATTCGCGCCATCGACTTCCAGAAGCAGTCATCTATATGCTCGCCATTGATCGTCCAGCGCTGGCGCTGTAGCGTCCGCTTCGCAATCCGGACGGACGAAACAGGAGGCTCTTATGCCAACGGGAACGGTTAAATTCTTCAACGACGACAAGGGCTTCGGTTTCATCACGCCTGAGGGCGGCGGACAGGATGTGTTTGTTCACGTCTCTGCCTTGCAACGCGGCGGTTCGCTCCGCGAAGGCGATAAAGTCAGCTTCGAGATTGGACAAGACCGCAAGACCGGAAAGTCGAAGGCTGAGAATGTCTCGGTACTCTGATCGGCTGTCCTAGATTTCCCAAGTGCTTAGGCAGGCCAGCCTGGCACCACGTTGTCGTCGCAGACCGGCGCGACGGAGCCGACGATAGCGCGGCCGGCGAAGGCGCTATGCCGGACCTCGCCTCCGATGAGGCGAGGTCGTCACTGATACCCTAGATGACGGCAAGGCGCCCCGGCCGAGCCGGATGCGCGGTCGGCTTTCTCTGCCACGGAACGAGAACGGACGGCATACCGGCTTCCAGGCAGGCGGCCACGAAGGCCTCCCGCGCGATAATGCCGGCGGTGGTGCCGTTGAGGGCGCCACGGCACGTCTTCACCGCTCGCTCGTGGCGCTCTCCGTGACGCACGGCCATTCGTTTTCGAGAAAGTCCAAGGCGCCGTATGCGCCCGTGAAAGTGCGCTCCAACCCGCACTGCAGCCGGATTCTTACCGGCCGGGTCCATGGAACATCGTTCTGCGGCATTTTTTCCTCCTTTCATGCCACCAATGGTCCTGATGAAATGATATTGTTAGGGATAGCCGATCATTCAAGGACCGTCAGAACCATCGAGTAACCCATTGCAAATGCCAGCGCCGTCCCCAATGTCAGGCGGCGTCCTAGAAACAGGATGAGGCCTTTTTTCTTGCGGGCCCCGGGAAGGATCGGGCCGTCATATGATCATGAAACTCTTTTCCAACTCCAGTCGCTCCCGAGAGCGCTTTCTCGAAGCCATCCTCCAAAGCGCGATCGAGTATGCGATCATCTCGACAGATCTGGATGGTCTAGTGACCACCTGGAATGAGGGCGCGCGACGGATCCTCGGATGGGATGAGGCTGAGATTATCGGCAAGCCCGCTGCCGTAATTTTCACCGAGGAAGACCGGCAGGCGGGGATTCTTCAACGGGAAATGACCGCTGCTTTGACCGAAGGTCATGGCAATGATGAGCGCTGGCACGTTCGCAAGGATGGCTCGTTGTTTTGGGCGTCGGGTCAGATGATGGCATTGACGACGGATAACGGCGAAGTCGAGGGCTTCGTGAAGATTCTGAGAGATCAGACAGAGCAGAGAGAAAACGAGGAGCGACAGCGCGTCCTGATGCACGAACTCTCTCACCGCATGAAGAATACCCTGACCGTCGTTCAGGCTATCACCAGTCAATCCTTCCGAAACGCCAGCTCTATCGAGGATGCGGAACAGGCGATATCCGCACGGATCGGTGCTTATGCGAAAGCGCACGAAATATTGCTACAGCGGAATTGGCTGGGCGCCACCATGGCGGCGATTGTCGAGGCGACGGCTATCAATCTCGGACTGGAGACGTCGGAACGGTTCAAAGCAAGCGGTCCTGCAGTTGAATTGGGTCCACAGGCGGCTCTTTGCTTCTCCCTCGTGCTGCACGAACTTGTCACCAACGCCAACAAGTATGGTGCGCTTTCGGGAGAGACCGGGACAGTCGAAATCGATTGGTCTGTGCGCGGCCAGGCGGGCGACAAGCGCCTGAACTTCCGTTGGCGGGAGGTCGGGGGGCCCGCGGTCGAAGCGCCGAATAAGAAGGGGTTCGGCTGCAGACTCATCAACTCCAGTCTCTCCGCCTTCGGGGAGGTCACTGTTGACTACGCGCCGACAGGGTTCGTCCTGTCGGTGGACGCATCGCTTCAGAAACTGCAATTCAAAACGTATTCCGACGCTGAGGAATAATTTGAGAGAACGATCCGCAAGAGTTAGGGGCGCTTGGCGGCGTCGGTTCGGAACCAATCGCACCGAAACGGCGGCTGTTTGATGCACAACGACAGGAAGCAGTTCTTCGTCCTCGCTCTCGCCTTTCTGATGAGCATGTTCTTTCGCAGCTATTTCGGTGTGGTCGGTCCGATGGTCGCTGCCGACATCGATCTTGACCCCAGCCGCTATGGATACGCGGCGTCGGCGTTCTTCATTTCGTTCGGGCTGCTGCAGATGCCACTGGGCTCAGCCTTCGACCGCTTCGGCGCAGGAACGCCTATGACTGTTTTAATGATCGTCGGCGCCATGGGGGCCGCGTTGGTCGCCATGGCAGGAACGGCCGGACAGCTTGTTGCCGGTCAGGCGGTCCTGGGCGCGGGATGCGCGCCGATCTTCATGGGAGTGGTCTATCAGTTCGGAAGTCTTGGCGACGGGGTGGCCGCGCGGAAAAAGATAGCCGCCGTCAGTGCTGTTGGCTCCCTCGGCGCCCTTTTTTCGGCGTCGCCTATGGTTTGGCTTTCTGAAGTCTTCGGGTGGCGCGGGGCGATGCTTGTTGCAGCGTCAGCAATGGCGCTTTGTGCTGCTGGCGTCGCCTTTCAAATGGGACCACCTCCACAAGAAGGACAATCGGAAGAGGCGACTGAGAGCAGGCCAGCGGGCTTAGTCTACCTCTTGCCAATATGCCTAACCCTGTCGCTCGGAGGGACTTTTCGCAATGCTTGGGCGACCCCTTACCTGTCCGGCGTGTTCTCGGCGGATCAGCGCGTTTCAGGTTTCGCGCTGACGATCGTGAGCGCCGTCGGCATAGGGACGTCCTTTGCCATACCCGCGCTCGTATCCAGAGTGTCAACGCGAAGCATCGTGACGGCTGGGATGGCCGCGGCGACGATCGCCGCCTTCGCAATGGGCGTCTCGCCCGGTTCCAGTATTGTCGCCGCCGTCGCTCTGATCTGCCTGCTTTATTCAATCGGCAACCTCCATCCCCTGGTTATGGCCGAAGCGCAGGAACTCGCACCTTCCAAACATAGAGGCCTTTTGCTGGGCTTTCTCAACACCCTTGTGTTTTTCGGAGTTGCGATCTCGTCGGCTGTATTTGGATGGATTGCCCAAAATGAAGGTGGACCCTCCGCCACGTTTCAAATCATCTTGTTCTTCACAGGAGGCTGTCTCGCCATCGGCCTGACGGCCTATCTGGCGAGGCCAGCCTTGCGGAGCGTCGCAAACCAGCGTTAACCGGTCGCCGAGCGCAAGGTGGATCTGTCGAGCGTCAATTTGCGGCCGTCTTCGAACCACGATCCGAGCATAGCCAGCATCTTTTCAAATGGAGGTGATGCCCTCTCTCGCTGGGAATTTATTTCAGTTCAAATTGCATAGACATAGCTGGAACTTTTTCTGGATCGTTGCGTTTTGCGCGCGGATGTGATCGCGATTATTCGTTAACGTCCGCCTTTCCATGTACGCTCACTTGCGCCCCGCGTCTTGCGGGGCGATTTTTACGAGCGCATATTTGGTGGGGATCTAGCTCCCACTGTGTTTGGTCTCCAATTTTCTGGCTGTCCTCAGAATAATAGGGGCGTGGCGGTCGCCGCAACGGGACGCAGTCAGCAAACGCGCTGGGACGGCCATTCTCACGGGTCGGACACCTGCAGCTTGGTCGCCTTGAAAGAATTCAGACCTTCGACCCTGTAGTTATATCGGCAGTACAAGCTAAATCTCAGACCGGATAGGGACTTAATACTTCCAATCGTCTTCCACGTTGGCGATAGCTTTACTTTATGACGTAGTAAGGCCCCGACCGAGAAAAAGTCGTCATTCGGGAGAACCAACCCGAAAGCATTCGCAGATAAGTCTACCTTGACAATGAAAGCATATGCTCCTACTTGTGCGATATTACGAGCATATGCCCTCATCAAAGGAGATATGGCAATGATCGAGACTGACATCCTGGTAAGTGGTGCAACCGGACGGACCGGCGGCGCCGCGATCGACGAGCTCCTTAAAATGGGAAGAAAGGTTCGAGCCTATATTCGCTCGGACGACGACCGCGCGAAAGCCCTGCGAGAGCGCGGCGTCGAAGTCGCGGTCGGCGACTTCACCGACATCGATGACATCCGTGTGGCCATGGAGGGCATTCGGTCTGCATACTTTCTGCACCCCATCGCGCCGGGAATTCTCGGCGCCGCGGCCTATTTTGCGCAGGCGGCGAAGGAAGCGGGTGTCTCCGCGATCGTAAACATGTCGCAGATCTCGGCGCGTCGAGAATCCACCAGCCATGCAGCGCAGGATCATTGGATTTCGGAGCGCGTCTTCGACTGGTCGGGCGTCGCGACCACGCATCTGCGTCCCACCTTCTTCGCCGATTGGCTCGTCTATCCGCATTTTGCAAGGGAGATCTGGGCGTCTAAGAAGATCGAGTTTCCGTTCGAGAACGGCCGTCATGCACCGATCAGCTCGGTTGACCAAGGCCGCGTGATCGCCCACCTGCTGGCGAAGCCGGAAGGCCATGGAGGCAAGGTTTATACCCTTCACGGCCCCGTCGAAATGAACCACGCCGAGATCGCCGCGACGATGAGCGATGTTCTAGGAGCCAAGATCGAATACGCGCCGACCTCCATCGAAACCTTTAAGGACAAGATGGAGACGCTCTACAAGTTCCCGCCGTTTCTGGTGCAGCACCTTGTGGAGGTCGCCCAGAACTACCGCGAGGGCATCTTCTCCGGCACCAACGACGTCGTCGAGCGCGTCACGGGAACGCCTGCCCTCACCGTTGCGGAATTCATCGCCAAGAACCGTGAGGCCTTCCAGTGAGGGCGAAAGCAGGAGTAACGTCTATGTCGAGCACTCATCAAGAACGCCATCCGTTCCTCGACGACCTGACTGCAGAAGCGGAACTGATCAGTTCCGTGCTGCGTGGACCGGTGATCGGTCGGGACGAAATCCGGCGTGTCGTAGATGCCGTCGGCACTTTCTACGCCGAGCAAACCCCGACCTTTATGGAGTCCGTCGGTTCGCGGACGCTTCTGGAATATGAAGCGCTATTGACCAGCGGTGAACGCCTGAATGCGGCCGTCATCATCGATCGCCACCCGGATGGCTCCATACCGCGCGTAAGCGTCCATATGGCCCCGGTCCATGCCGTCGTGTCGCTCGCCGGCCACCTCAAAAGCGCGCTATCCGGTCAGTTGCCCGAGCAGCTTTTCCTCTGAATCCAACAACTCATTGGCCACCGCCGGAGTAGCGGATCGGCCACCTACCTAACAAGGCGACGTGTCATGGAAATCAACAACGCAACGGTCTTCATTACAGGTGCAAATCGCGGCCTGGGTCTGGCCTTCGCCCGCGACGCCGTCCGGCGCGGAGCGCAGAAGGTCTACGCAGGCATGCCCAACACAAATGGCTTCGACGAACCCGGCGTCGTGCCAGTCCGCATCGACGTCACCGATCCGACGTCGGTCGCCGCCGCAGCCGAGGCTGCAGCAGATACAACGATCCTGATCAACAACGCTGGTATTGCCGCGCTGATCGACAATCCCTTGGCGGCCGATTTCGAGGCGCAGTCGAAGGCGTTGTTCGACACCAATTACTATGGCTTGGCGCGGGTCACACAGGCGTTCGAGCCTGGCCTGTCCAAGGTGCCCCATGCCGCCATTATCAACGTCCTTTCTGATATCGTATGGCTGGCACGACCCTACCTGACGCCCTACGCCGCGTCCAAGGCCGCCGCCTGGAGCTATACGAACCAGCTACGGTTCCACCTTGCGGACCGCGGCATCCAGGTGCTTGGTCTTCATGTCGGCTTCCTGGACACGGATTTGACGAACGGTATCGACGTGCCGAAGACCAGCCCGACGGACGTGGCAATCCAGACCTATGACGCGCTTGCCGCCGGAAAGAGCGAGATCATGGCCGACAAGGGCACGGTTCGGTTAAAGAGCACCTTGGCGGACGAAGTCCCCGGCTACATCACGCCCCCGCCGGGATTGTTCTAAGACTTCGCGATAGACGGGCGTCTTCTGCAGCAAGCGTGAAGACGCCCCGGAGAATAGATATGAAAGGAACCAAAATGTTGTCGGCCAATCAGCCTCTGGGGATCGACCAGTGCAATTGCAACGCCATGCGTAAGGCGAGCCGACAGATCACCCGCCTGTACGATTCCCATCTCGAACCTGTCGGCCTGAAGATCACGCAATTCCTCATCCTCGCCGCTCTGGCCGAGGTCGGAAGCGCGACCGTCAACGCGTTGGCCGAACGCCTCGACGTCGAACGTACGGCAATGGGCAAAATGGTCGGTTTCCTGGAGAGAGACGGCTTCGTCTCCATGAAGCCCTCCCCGACCGATGGCCGCTACCGGGTCATCGAGCTGACGTCTGAAGGCCGTCTCCTACACCAAATGGCATCGCCCCTGTGGCTTGCGGCCCAGCAGGAGTTCTCGAACCTGAACGGAGCAGCAAACGTAGCCTCACTTCGAACGGAGCTGAACGGGATCGTGGTCGGCAAACACTCTGCGGTATCTTCGGGTGATTGACGCAGGTCTTGCCCAGGCCCTCAGTAGCGGGCCGGTTCCGTGTGAAACCGCAAACGCAATGGCTCTTTGACCGGATTAGAACCGGTGACCCTGCCCTACACGATCGGAGCTCTTGAGGGGATGTGAACCGAAGACCTAGTTGTTATAGAGCCATCCAGTCGAAATCTCTTTGTAATGGACATCGATTGCCCGTTTGGATGACCGATTGGCGCCGGGAAGTAGGCTTACGGCTATGATCGACTCTTTTTTGCCTTAGGCTCAAACTGCTTCTTGACGGGATTACGCGGATCGCACGGTCCGGCTGGCGTATTCGTTGTGGAGGCGCTGTTGATGCAAAGCGTCCTGTTTAGGCGCAATGCCAAAGGTTCTTGAATACTCTCGGCTGAACTGCGACGCGCTCTCATACCCCACCTTGTAGGCCGCCTCGGCAACGTTAGCGGCTTTCGTCACCATGAGGCGACGCGCCTCCAGCAGGCGGAGTTGCTTCTGGAACTGGAGCGGCGTCATCGAGGTCAGTGCCTTGAAGTGCTGGTGAAACGAAGACGGGCTCATCCTCGCGACATCAGCCAACTTATCGACGCGCAAAGTTTCGGCGAAGTTGGTGTGCAAAAGGGCTACGGCCCTGACCACACGCTCGATGTTTGATTCCGGGCAAGCAAGTTTGCAGATCTCGCCGCCATGCGGGCCGCTCAGCAGCCAATAGCAAATCTCGCGCACGATCGACGGCGCCAGGATCGGTATAGCCTTCGGCGTTTCCAGCAGTCGCACCAGGCGGAGAATGCAATCGGCGAGTGGCTGATCAACTTTGGCGATAAAAGCGCATGGACCGGTCGCGTCGGACTGTGCTGGCGGTGTATCCAACTGTTCGAGAACTTCCCGCACGGTTGCCACGTCGAAGTCGATCATGACGCCGACATAGGGCGTTGTAGTGCTGGCCTCCACGATCCTTCCGGTCGCTGGAAGGCCGACACTGACGACCAGGCATTCCATGCTGCGGTAGTTGAGATGTTCATCGCCGAACCGCAACTCCTTCGCCCCTTCCAGCACGACGCAGAGCGACGGCCGGTAGATGTTCCTCATCGGCATCATCGATTGAAACGAACGGACGATGTTGAAGCCTTCGATGGCCGTTGGGAACAGGCCTTGACCTCCACCCTGATCTTCGATGTAGGCGGTGACGGCTGAGAGCAATGGGGTATTCAAGCGAGGCTCCGGCTGTTTCAGGGGCCACTGCAATACGTGGCTCCTCGCCGGCATCATCGCCTCTCCTGCAGGAATAGGCAAGTTTCTTGAAGGTTCGGGCATTCTGGTCATTGGACACTCCATCTAGCTTAAGGGTGCAACCAAGCGAGGAGTGACCTCAAGATGACAGAAATTGTCGCCCGGTCAATAGACCGTTCAGAGACACGAGCGCCGCCCGCTGCCTCCAGCCGGGAATACGTCAGAGGCCTGCGGATGGCCGCTATATGCATCGTGCTTCTGCTGATCAACGCGTTCTCGCAGATCGATCGGATACTTCCGTTCATCCTGGCAGAGAAAATCAAAGCAGACCTACGGCTGACCGACACTGAGATGGGCCTCATTACGGGCCTCGCCTTCGCGGTTTGCTACGCACTTCTCTCATTGCCGCTTGCCCGAGCAGCAGATCGGGGATCACCCCGGTTCGTCCTGGTGTCCTGCGTTCTGATCTGGAGCGTCATGACGACGCTCGGCGGTTTCGCCGCCAGTTTCATGTTCCTTGCCCTTACACGCTTTGGCGTCGCATTCGGGGAGGCTGGAGCGGTTCCGGCCGGTCATGCTCTCATCGTCCGCAAAATTGGCCCGGAGCGACGCGGCTTGGCTATTGGTCTGTTCGCAATGGGCATCCCGTTGGGCACCATGGTGGGCTTTGCCGCAGGCGGCGCGATTGCAGATGTTTTCGGATGGCGCGTCGTTTTGATGGGTGCTGGAGCCATCGGCATCTTGATCGGGTTGCTAACAATTTTTGTCGCCGGTCCCACGCCACCGCTTCACGGCAAAGCCGCTCGCAACGAACCCTTCCTGCGAACCAGTCTCCACCTGTTATCCTCACCGGCCTTCCGCTCGTTGTTCGCGGGCGCCATTTTCCTGGGCTTCGCAGGTGCGCCGTTCTATGCCTTCTCCATACCGTTTCTGATCCGCACTCATGGTTTTACCGCGACAGAGGTCGGCGTTTCGTTCGGCATGTTGCAAGGGTTGATGGGGATCATCGGGACATTGGGCGGTGGACGCTGGTTCGACCACGCTGTTCGCTCAGGCACCGGAAAGGTGCTCGGCCCCCCGGCAATTCTGTTTCTGATCGCCAGTGTAACGACGACTGCCGCGCTGTTTGCACCGACCGGCTGGATGTCTATTGCGCTCTTTGTGCCCGGGATGCTGTCGTTTTCGTTCATGTTGCCGTGGGGTTTCGGCGCCGCGCATCTTATCGCCGGTCCTGGGCGTCAGGCACAGGCGACCAGCCTCGTTATGATCGGTTCCGGTCTTGCCGGCCCGGCACTCGGCCCCTTGATCGTCGGCATCGTCAGTGATGCGGCCACGGCGGCCGACATTCCCAATGGCCTAGGGCTCGGCTTGTTGATCGTGCCACTGGCAAGCGCTGTGGCAGGCCTTGTCTACCTGATCACCAACCAGCGTATCGCGAATTCCCTTCGCCAGCGCTGAGCGCGAAACGCGGCTGCGGACGAAGTCTGCAGCATCCAGAAACTTTTTCAGAGGAGATACTACGATGTCCGATACCGATAATTCTCGCCGCTCGTTTCTGGCTCTGGCCGCCGCTGTTCCTTCAGCTCTCGCCATGACGAGTGTTGCATCGGCCCAATCGTCCGATACTGGCGCTATCGCCCAACCAAATGACAAGCGTGGCGCGGTCGTCACTGGCTCTTCCCGCGGCATTGGCGCCGCGACAGCCCGACGCCTGGCGCGGGACGGGTACGCCGTAACGGTGAACTATCTGACGAACCGGGATCTTGCCGAAGCGGTCGTTCGCGACATCGAGGCAGCTGGCGGTCGCGCCATCGTTCGCCAGGGGGACGTTGCGGATCCAGCTGCAGTCAAAGCTCTTTTCGACGCCAATGATGAAGCCTTCGGCGGCGTCGACATCGTCGTCAATAACGCCGGCATCATGAACGTCGGTCCTTTCGCTCAGATGACCGACGAGGCCTTTGACCGGATGATGGCCACCAACATCAAAGGAAGCTTCAATGTTCTGCGCGAGGCGTCGCGCCGCGTTCGCGACGGCGGCCGGATTATCAGCCTCAGCTCAAGCATCATCAAGATGAGCCCTCCCGCTACGGCAGCCTACGCTGCAACCAAGGCAGCGCAGGAGATCTATTCAAACGTTCTCGCAAAGGAACTAGGCGGCCGCAACATCTCGGTGAACGCGATATCGCCGGGCGCCGTCGACACTCAGCTTCTGCGCCAGCATGGGGAAGAGGCACTTCGAGGCATACCAGAGGCTACCCCGCTCCGTCGGCTGGGCCAGCCGGAAGATATCGCCAATGTCATCGGCCTTCTCTGCTCGCAGGACGGGGCGTGGATCGACGGTCAAAACATCTTCGCGAATGGCGGTATCGCCTGATCGATGTTCGCTGCGGCGTGGACGCGCCGCAGCGGGTTCGCAACCAGCCACTCCTGCAGGACACCCTCGTCATGAAATTCAACACACTCGGATATACAGGCCTCTTCGTCTCCGAGCTTTGCCTGGGCACGATGACGTTCGGCGGCAAGGGGATCTGGGCCAATATGGGCAACGTCCAGCAAGACGACGCTCAGGCTCTGATCGCCCGCACGATCGAGCACGGGATCAACTTTATCGATACTGCCGACATCTATTCGAGTGGCACATCGGAGGAGATGATTGGCCGGTCACTCAAAAACCTGGGGGTCCGGCGGGAGGATGTGGTCATCGCGACCAAGGTCTGCGGACCCATGGGCCAGGGGCCAAACGACGCCGGCAATTCCCGGGGCCACATCTTCGACAGCGTCAAAGCCAGTCTGAGGCGACTGCAGATCGATCACATCGATCTCTACCAGCTTCATAACTTCGATACCGTAACGCCGATCGAAGAAAGCCTGTCCGCGTTGGATGCGCTGGTCCAGCAGGGTCTTGTTCGTTATGTCGGCGTGTCGAACTGGGCGGCCTGGCAAATGGCGCGGGCCATTGGCCACAGTGAGCGCCTTCAGATCGCGAAGATCGCCACCTCGCAAAACTACTACACGCTCGCAGGTCGCGATATCGAGCGGGACATCGTTCCCCTCGTCAAGGCCGAAAAACTCGGCCTTCTGGTTTGGAGTCCGCTTGCAGGCGGGCTACTTAGCGGCAAGTTCGGCCGCGGCAAGCAGGGCGAGGAAGGCAGCCGGCGGACCACGTTCGATTTTCCGCCGGTCGCCATGGATCGGGCTTATGACGTGATCGATGTGATGGAACGCATCGGCGCCGACAAAGGCGTCAGCGTTGCAAGGATTGCGCTGGCTTGGCTGCTGCATCAGCCGCATGTCACAAGCGTTATCGCCGGTGCGAAAACAGTCGCGCAGCTCGACGACAGCGTCGGGGCGTCAGAAATCACGCTCAGTGCGGATGATGTCGCCGAATTGGAAGCCGTCAGTAAAATCACCCCCGAATATCCGGCATGGATGCAGCGAACGCGTGGGGCCGCGGTAAAGCCGCCGCTCGCCAACGCATAGGCTCGGACCCTGAACCGCCCCATTCCGGATCCGTGAAAGGTCGTTTTACCCCAGGCGACCTTCTGTCCGCCGAGGGCGTGCCCTCGAACAACGCGTCTTCGGCGGACGATCGTGCCCCAGCAGAAACAGAAGGAACTGACAATGTCACAACCGTGGACACTTGACGATATGCCGTCTCAGAAGGGCCGAACGATCCTGATCACCGGAACCGGCGGTCTGGGCTTCGAAGATGCGCTTGCGCTGGCTGAAGCCGGTGGCGACGTGATCATCGCAGGGCGCAATCCAACGAAAGGCGCCGAAGCCGTTCGGCGCATCAAGGAAAGGGCGCCGCAGGCATCAGTTACCCTGGAAATCGTCGACCTCGCCAGCCTTGCATCGATAGAGGGGCTGGCCAAAAGACTGAAAGAAACGCGCGATCATATTGACGTCCTCATCAACAACGCCGGCGTGATGACGCCGCCAACACGACAGACGACCAGCGACGGTTTCGAACTGCAGTTCGGCACCAACTATCTCGGCCACTTTGCCTTGACTGGCCAGCTCCTGCCGTTGCTCACGCGGGCAAAAACCCCACGCGTCGTAACGCTTTCCAGCATTGCTGTTCGAAGCGCAAGCGCCGCAATCAATTTCGACGATCTGCAAGCGGAGCGAAATTATAAGCCGATGCCTGTCTACACTCAGTCGAAGCTAGCATGTCTAATGTTTGCTTTCGAACTGCAACGAAGAAGTGAAGACGCGGGCTGGGGTGTTACCAGCATCGCCGCCCACCCAGGCGTATCGCGCACCGATCTACTTCATAATGGCCCTGGGCGCCACAGTGCTCAAGGCCTCCTCAGGACGGTGTTATGGTTTCTGTTTCAGCCCGTTGCGCAAGGCGCGTTGCCGACTTTGTTTGCGGCGACGTCTCCAAACGCCCGAGGCGGCGGATATTACGGGCCCGACAGACTCGGCGAAACCCGTGGACACCCGACCGAGGCACAGATTCCGCGACAGGCGATGGAAAAGCATGTGGCGCATAGGCTGTGGGAGATTTCAGAGAAGCTGACGGGTATATCGTTCAACGCGCAAGTTCCTCATCCCGAGCTCTTCGGTCAGGGCGAGGCAACAATCAAACGGGAGGGGTAAGCTATGGACCCCCTCGGAGATCTTATCGAGTGGATTGCGATATACGGCATATTTGGTCTCTTCGCGATCGGGCTTGCAGAGCGTTTCCTGCCGGCTCTTCCCTCCTATGGGGTTCTGGTCGCCATAGGTATTGCGGCCGACGATGAGGTCTGGTCACTCCACACGGCCGTGATCGGGACGACGGTTGGAAGCGCCATCGGAGCTCTCGGCCTCTATCTTCTCGTGCGTGCAGTCGGGAAAAGGCGGACTACAGCGCTTCTCTACTCTGTCGGTGGATGGGTGGTACTATCGCGACCCCGTATCGACTGGACACTGTCCTCCCTGCGCGACCGGGAACGTGCGCTCACGATCCTGTCGCAACTCATTCCCACCGTGCGGTTGATCTCGCCGGTGGCCGCGGGGCTTTTAGGCACAAGTGCGTTGCGATTTGCCGCCGGCGTCTCAGTTGGCATTGTTCTGTGGAACGGGCTGTTCATTGCCGCCGGTTACCTCGCTGTGATGGCCATGCCCGGCATCAATTCGTCGGCACTTGCGCTGAAAGTACTGGTCCTGCTTGTTGCCGCAGAACTGCTCATCGCGTTGGTGTGGCGGCTTCAGCGACGACATTCGATGCGCCTGCACCCGGGAGCCAGCAAGCGATGACGAACAGGACTGCTGATGCGCTTTTGTTTTTTCGGGCGTGGCTTTCCGCGCCCCTTCGGGTCGCCTCCGTTACACCGTCGGGGCGTGCGCTGTCTTCTCTTATGATCGCCGAGATATCGGCGCAGACGGGCATAGTCATCGAGTTGGGTCCTGGAACCGGGGTCTTTACAGAGGCATTGCTGAAACGGGGTGTTGCCGAAGAAAATCTCGTGCTGGTCGAATACGGTGCGGAGTTTGCGAACCAACTCGACGGCCGTTTTCCAGCCGCAAAAACCGTCCGGATCGATGCTGCTCAGTTGCGCAAGTTGCCGCTTCACGCCTCAGCGCCCGTGGGTGCTGTCGTCAGTGGCCTTCCTCTTCTATCGATGCCGTTGCGCAAGGTGCATGCTATCCTGGAAGGGGCATTCTCGCATCTTCGCCATGGTGGAGCATTCTACCAGTTCATCTACGGTCCGCGATGCCCGATCGCCAGACCCTTGCTCGACCGCCTGGGCTTGAAAGCAACGTATGTCGGGTGGACCCTAGCCAATATTCCACCCGCAGCGGTCTATCGCATCACTCGACGAAGACCGCGGCGGGGCTGTGGATCAGACCTAGCAGGATCTGCGCTTCGATAGGTATACGAATCTGTCTTAGTGGGTATGAGCCCCACGTGAATTGCTATTTTGGTCTGCTTGAGGCTGTCGGGCCTCGGGCATCCCATCGCGGCCAACGCCATCCGGTCAGCGCCCGGCCAAGCTCAATTTTTGAGAGGAGCAAAATGCATCAAGTTTTTTCCGTCGTTCTGCTTGCTGCGGTCTCATCGGTCTGTCTTTCCTTGTTGTTTTTCCATGCCATGACAAGAGTACCGTCATGGCCGCTCGCAGAAGCGGAAGCAGCCGACGTGATCGCTCTGTTGCGCGATGCGAACCTTTCTGGCTCGGCCGTGATTTACGATCTTGGATGTGGATGGGGCTCGCTTCTGATCGCTCAATTGGGCTTTCCCCGGCGCGCATATTAAAGGGGTGGAGATCTCCCCTTTCCCGTGCTTCGTGGCCTGGGTTCGGACCAGGCACCTTCCCAACGTCTCGGTAATGAGAAGCAACTTCTATGCCTGCGACCTGGCGGACGCGGATGCGGTGACCTGCTATTTGATGCCCAGCGCTATGCCAAGGCTATCGAAATTCCTGGATAGCACCGTCCGCCCGCGCAGCACCGTCGTCGCAGTCACATTCTGGTTTCGTGACCGGTCGCCTAAGACGGTCAAGAACGGCCCAGGTTTGCGCGGCGCTGTGGCTTTATACGACTGGCCAGCGATGTATGCTCCAGACCGTGCCGGGTAAACTTCCTCGAGCTTTCGCTCTGCAACGACCGGAAACGCTGGGATTTCCTCTCCCGTCCCGTCATAACCTCATAATGCGGATCGGCTGCAGCACCGCTTCTTCCAGAGCCGACATCCGGATTGGATCGGCAACGGCGTAGGCCGGGTCGGCGATCATCTCGACGAAAGTTGACCGGTTTGGATAGCGCACCAGCGCCACCGCATCCCAGGATTGGCCCGGTTCGGCGCAGAGTGCGGTCGCCCCATCGCCGGCGAGGATGATTTCAGCTCCGTATCGTCCGACGATCGGACCGGCCATCGCGAGATAGTCCAGATAGCGCTGCCTCCCACCATCGGCCTTGAACCGAAGCAAGTTCAGCATGACGGTGGGCTGGTCGTCGTCTTCGGCAAGAAAACGGTCAATATCGGCGGCGGTGACTTTGATCATCATCAATCTCCGGTGAAATGGCCCCGGGGTATAGGGGTCTCGTGAAATCCTCCGGCAATTTATGCTATCGCTTCTGCACGCTCCATAATGCAAACCCCAAAAGACTTTATCTAAAGCCCAAAAAGATGGATCCCTTTCTTGATCTTATCCGATTGCTGCGGCCGCGCGCTGCCCTTCTGGGTCGCGGCGTGGACGCCGCCGGCGACTGGGGCCTTAGTTTTCCAGCGCTGGGAGACCTGTTGTTTTTCTGGCTGGAAGAGGGCGATTGCCTGCTGATACGCCCTGGTTGCGCTCCGCTGTCGCTGAGAAAGGGCGACTTCGTGCTGCTGCGGACAACGCTTCCCTTTACGCTCGCCTCAAGTCAGGAAGTAGAGCCGTTGGACAGCGTCGCTGCAGTTGCCGCCAAACGGGAGGGACGGTTGAAGCTGGGCTCCGGTCAGGAAACACCGATTTCGCTTCACATGGGCAAATTTCTGTTCTCGACAGCCAACGAGGACCTCGTGACGGGGCTTCTTCCGCCTCTCGTTCAGATACCCTCCCGTTCGCCTAGACTCCATCGGCTTCACACCTTGCTCACGCTGATCGAATCCGAAGGCCGCGACCCTGGGCCGGCCAGCGAGTTCATAATCCTCCGTCTCATCGAATTAGCGCTGGTCGAAATACTCAGAATGCCTCCCTCGGGCCTTCCGGAACAAGCCACCGATCCTACCAACCGCAGCCTGCTTGCCGGCCTTCGAGATCCGGTCACCGCCAAGGCAATTCGTGCCATGCATGAAAATGTTGGGCAGGAATGGACGGTCGAGTCTCTGGCGAGGCTTTGCGGTGTCTCGCGATCTGCCTTCGCCACGAACTTTTGTGCCGTCGTCGGGATCGGTCCGATCTCCTACCTGTTGCGGTGGCGCATGGCGCTTGCCAAGGAGGCGCTCAAATCTGGAACGGCTAGGGTGGAGGAAATCGCCTTTTCGATTGGCTACAAGTCAGCGAGCGCGTTCAGCACCGCTTTCACACGTGCTGTCGGCTGCTCGCCAAGCCGCTTCGCAGAACGTCCTTCCCGCTCTGAATAAGGGACTAGCCTCAAAGTCAGTTGCGGGGGGCCATCACTTTTAGGGGTCAGCCCTTGATCTGCATGCTCTGATCGATGGTACCGGTGATGTTGTCCCAGCCCGAAAGCGCAAATTCCGCCGCGGCATGGAGTTCGGCGCGATCGGCTCCATCGCGAGCTCGGATCGCCATGCCACTCTGGACGATCTGCACGAACCTCGCCAGTTTGGTCGTGTCTGTCGTGGGCTCAAGATCACCGTCGCTCTTCGCGGTGTCAAAGCGTGTCTTCAGGAGATCGAAGCCGCCTGCGCGCGTCGCTCGCATAAGTTCGGCCAGTTCGGAGTGTCCTTCGCTGCCCACAGTGGCGAGCGTTGCCATGCACCCGTGCGGTAAATCGCTATCTCCGCCGGTCATGGCGATCGCGGAATCCTGGAGGAATGCGAGGGCAGCCTCCCTCGCGGTCGACGCCTTTCTGAACCGGGTCCATACCAGCCCCTCGTAGCTCGTGTAATAATATTTAAGCGCTTCGGCATAGAGCTCATCCTTCGAACCGAAGGCAGCATAAAGGCTCTTCGTACCTATCCCCATCGCTTCCGTCAGATCAACGACCGAAGTCGCCTCATATCCCTTGATCCAGAACAGTCTCGTGGCGGTGGCAAGCGCCACCTGGCGATCGAACTCCCGCGGCCGACCGCGTGGAGCGCGAGGCGACGGTGAACTCGGCGGAGATGTCAAAACGTTATTGTGCATCGACCACTGCATAAATCACTTGACCGAAGTTTGCAACGGCTTTACGTATTTGTACATCGATCACTGCATAAAGGGAAATTCATGGAATTATCTGGAAAACGCGCCTTGGTGAACGGTGGCTCGCGAGGAATAGGGGCCGCGATCGCTGTTGCGCTTGCCGAGAATGGCGCGGACGTCGCCTTCACGTATCATCGCTCGGCCGACAGGGCTGCATCGGTGGTCAAGACTATCGAGGAAAAAGGCCGTCGCGGGCTTGCCATTCAAGCCGATAGTGCCGACCCGGACGCCATCCGTCGCGCCGTCAGCCAGACGGTCGATGCACTCGGAGGGCTTGATATCCTCGTCAACAGTGCGGGCATCGGAACCGCCGGCATGACTGCGGATCTGGCACTCGCCGACCTGCAGGCCATGCTTGATGTGAACGTTCGCGCGCCCGTCCTGTTCGCACAGGCGGCAATCCCACATCTTTCATCCGGTGGCCGGATCATCTCTCTCGGCTCCTCCCTGGCAGAGCGCGTCCCCTTCCCCGGCGTCACGGCTTACGCGATGTCGAAGTCGGCACTTCTGTCGTTCACTCGGGGCCTTTCGCGCGAGCTCGGACCTCAAGGCATCACCGTCAATTTGGTTCTACCGGGATCGACCGACACGGAGATGAACCCCGCCAACGGGGAGAATGCTGACTATCAGAGGAGCCTCACCTCGCTTGGGCGCTTCGGTGAGCCCAGTGAAGTCGCCAGTGCCGTCGCATTTCTGGCAGGTCCAGGTGCAAATCTGATTACGGGCGCAGTTCTCAGTGTCGATGCAGGCTTCAACGCCTGATTTTGCCTCGCATCGTCCGGACGTCGTGCTTCGGCGTCCGGCTTTCAATTTGGAGCGCGATTGAACCCTGCCATGTCCGGCGGCGTCCTTCGTTACATCACGAAATCAAACCGCGCGAACCCTCCGTCACCGGTTTGCTTGATGTCGAGGAGCAGCGCCTCGTCAAACAACCTGTCTCCGGCATTCCTCGCCTCGCCGGGAAAATAGAGTTGGGTGGTGAGGACGCGCCCACCCGGGCGCTGGACCTTGAAATGGAAATGACGCGTTCGGCCAGGATAAAGCGCCGGCACGATGGTGCTGAACCACCAACGCCCCTGGGTGTCGGTGAACTGGTGTCCGCGCAGGCGGAAGCCCACGCTGTCATAGTCGCCGTTTTCGTCCGCGTGCCAGATTTCGATAAGGCTGCCGCCAAGCGGCCGGCAACGATTGTCAAACACGAAACCGGCGACGGTTATTCGCTCGCCTCCAGGTGCATCCGAATAGAGATCCCGATTGAGCGGTGAGTTCGGTCTGAAGAAGGGACCGGCTTCCCGTTCGAGGGTCAGTTCGTCTCCTTCGTCACACGTGGGGGTGAGCGGCAGCTCGGGAGCGGCCTGCGCAAACGCCCTCATTCTTGGCGCCTCAACGAGCGGCAGCGTCAGAAAGGCCGTCAGAAGCGAGCGTCTGGTGGAAGGCAAGGCCGGTCTCCCAGTGTGATGGCGGGTTAATCGACGCGCCGTTACGGTTGCAGGCGCTGCGCAGCGTTCGCCTGCGCCTCCCGGATAAGGCCGAAATACATATTCTCCTTGCCGGGATACCACGGCATCGTGCCGATGGACCCGAAGCCGGGAATCGTTTCCATATGTGCGACCATGCGGGCACGCATGCGCTCATCGGGAAGCGGTCCTGTCATCGCCTGGACATTGTCACTCATGTGGTCGGGGTTGGACGTGCCGCAAAGCACGCTCGTGACGGCCGGATGCGCCATGACCCATTTCAGGAAGAACTGCGCCCAACTCGTCGCGCCGAACTCGGCTGCGAAGCCCGGAAGTGGATGTCCCTCGACCACCTTCATTAACCGTGCCTTTTCGAGCGGCAGGTTGATGAGTACGCCGACGCCCTTGTCGGCCGCCGTCGGAAGCAGGCGTCGCTCTGCATCCCGGTTGAAGATCGAGTAGTTCGTCTGGATGAAGTCGACGTCGTCGCGTTGAACGATCGCCAACAGCTGGTCCTGTGCCGCCGACTCGTGATGGGTCACGCCGACATGGCGTATGAGGCCTTCTTTCTTCCATGCCTTCATCAGCGGAATGACGACCGGCGCATTGGTGATGCTGTGGCATTGCATGAGATTGATTGTGTCACGCCATGTCCGCATACACGACTGCCGAAAGCTTTCGACGGCGTGGCTTTCGTCTCCGAGATATTCTCCCGTCGACCACACCTTGTTAGCGAGGAACATTTCGTCGGATCGTTCAAATTCGCCCATGAACTGGCCGACACTGACTTCGGCCGAGCCGTAGAGGGGCGACGTGTCGACCACGCGACCGCCTGCGGCAACATACCGTTCGAAGACCTGACGGAGAGCGTCGCGGCGACCACCGGGCTTCAGGTCGAAGGTCAGGAAGGTGCCAAGACCCAGGGCTGTGACCCGTTCGCCGGTGCGTGGCAAGGTACGAGTCAATATATCCGGATTTGCTCCAGAAGCTGACAACGCCGCATTCGTTCCCTGGGTCTGCGCCGTAGCGTGGGTGGCGAGAGCCAACCCTGTTGCCGCCGCACCCATCGCGCCAAGGAAGCCGCGTCTGTTGAAGTTTGACTTTGCCATAAAATCTCTCCTTGGTTCCTTGAGCTTCAGAACTGCCAGTTGGCGGGAACCCAAGCGTAGCCGCCATCGGTCTTCAGCATCCGGCCGAGGCCGGGGAATGGATAGTGGAAGCCAAGCACGGGCATGCGCTCAGTGGCCGCCCTGTCGAAGATGCGCCGGCGCGAAGAGAGAGCCGTCTCCTTATCGCGGTCGGGCCCGGGTAGCCAAGGATTGTCGACGTTGACGACGGGGTGGTAGGCAAGGTCTGCCGTCAGCAGCAACTGGTCGTTTCCGGAATGGACAAGGAAGGTGGCCATGCCCGGCGTGTGGCCGGATGCGACGATCGTCGTCAGGCCCGGCACGATCTCGGCACCGGCTTCATAAAGCTCGACATCGTTCTTGAACGGCCCAAGGCTGTTCTTGATGTTCGCCGCAAAGCGCAGACGGAATTCCTCTGGCACAGGCATGTAGGAGAGATCCGGATCGGTGCGAACGAAGAAGTCCCAGTCGGCCTTCGGGACGAAGACCGTGGCGCCGGGAAAGGCCTTGCCGCCGTCCGCGGTCCTTAAGTTGCCGACATGGTCGGGGTGAGTATGGGAGATGACGATCGCATCGATGTCCGCAGGACCGAGGCCGATCGCCGCGAGATTATCGAAGATGCGGCCACCGTTCGGGCCCATGGTCTTGCCGGCGCCGGCTTCAATCAGAATCCGCCGACCGCCGGTTTCAATCAGCAGCGTGTTGAGGTTGAGGGTCATGTGGTCGGTCGGAAGGAATGCTTGCCGCAGAACCTCTTGAAGCTCAGCTTCCGGCGCGTCGCTGGCGTAAACGCGTGGCGGCCCACCAATCACGCCATCGCTCAAGACAGCCGCGCTGATTTCGCCGACGCGGAAGCGGTAGTGCCCGGCATTGCCGACCGGGGACGCGGCCTGAGCGTTGGCACTGCCGGAGCTACCCAGGTTTGGGATGAACATGGTCGATGCGCTGGCGACAGCGGACAGCATGATGGCACGTCTTTTGAGGGTAAAGGCACTCATCGGGTTTTCCTCCGTGTTGGGCGCTCAGTCGCTTCATCGCTTCGCACGGGTCGAATTGACCGTGAAAGCAAGCATCAAGCACCGCGTTGAGCTCGGCATCAACCATGACATGGGGCGATTGATCTGATAACCTGCGTTAAGTTTATCGCCTTGATTAGAAAAACTTCGCAATGGATCCTATTCGCCTGGACAGCTTCGATGTATTCGTGGCCATCGTGCGCTGTGGTGGTTTCCGCGCCGCCGCACTTGAGCGAGGCGTGTCTTCGTCGGCCTTGAGCCAAACGATGAATGGGCTGGAAGAGGCTCTCGGTATCCGGCTCCTCAATCGAACGACGAGGAGCGTGTTTCCAACGGAGGCAGGACAGCGCCTCCTCGAACGTTTGGCACCCGCGTTGAGCGACATCAGACTCGCCATCGCAGAGGTCGATGAATTGCGTGATAGCCCATCCGGAACGCTCAAGATCAACGCGCCGGCACCGGCGGTCGATCATTTTCTTTGTCCGCTCGTGTTCGACTTCATGGACGTTTATCCCGAGGTGAAGATCGAGATCATCAGCGATGCGGCCGTCATCGATATCGTGAAGCAGGGGTTCGATGCCGGCGTCAGGTTCGGCAAGCAGCTGGCGCAGGACATGATTGCGCTGCCGCTTGGACCCGCGCTTCGTTATGCAATCGTAGCCTCGCCTGAGTATATCAGTACGCGCGGACAGCCGCAGACACCGCACGAACTTGTTGGACACGACTGTATAAGACGCCGTTTCCCAGGTGGCACGCTCGTCACCTGGCGCTTTGACGAGGGAACCGAAGAGATCGAAGTCACTCCAACTGGACGCTTGACGGTGAGTTCTGCACACAACGAACTGCAAGCTGCACTGGCGGGCAGAGGAATAGCCCATGTTTTCGATGACTACGCCAAGCCGTACATCCAAACCGGCCGGCTGGTGGAGCTTCTCTGCGACTGGAGCCCCACCTTGCCGCACTGGTTTCTATACTACGCCAGCCGCCGCCTCCCGAGCGCAGCCATGCGTGCGTTCCTCGACTACATGAGGAGCTACGACTGGAAGGCGAAACACGCCCTCGCCCCGCGGTTATTTAGTCAGTAGCTTGCGTAGAAGCAGATCGGAGCTTCTTCTAAATCCGACGTTCTTCGGCCTCATCGAACTCTCTACGTGAGGCTTCGATGTCTTGCCATGTGTCGCGGATCCAGTCGGTAAATCCCGCGAGCGGCTTCAGCATCGATTTTCCGCGATCGGTCAATTCGTATTCCACGCGCGGAGGCAGTTCGGTGTAATAATGCCGTGCTACGAGCCCATCCCTCTCAAGATTACGAAGAGTGAGCGTCAGCGTACGCTGCGATATATCGGGGATACCGCGTCGAAGGGCGCCGAACCGCATGGGCGCATCGGGGGAAAGTGATAGCATCGAGACGACAAGGATCGTCCATTTGTCTCCAAGGCGAGCCAGTACGCTGCCGGGGGCGCACGGGTCAGAACCGGTCCTCGCGGCGTTTCGATCACAGGTCGGCCGTTTATCTCGCGTGGCATTAGACCTCCGTCAGACATTTCCATTGGTTATCTTCGTGTGCCTGAGGACCAAAATTGTGCCGTCTTGCGCGCGTTTTCCGATTGTTCCACATGGTAACTGCGTAAGTTACCAAGGAGAACTAACATATCAAATGCGCCAGAGTTTCTCGTGTTCGGAGCGACAGGCCAGCAAGGGGGAGCGGTGACACGGGCGCTGCTCGAAGCGGGCCGAGGAGTTCGCGCCTTCGTTCGTGACCCATACAGCGAAAAGGCAAAGTCACTCGCCGCGGACGGGGTTAGCCTGGCGGTGGGTGACCTATTCGATCGCGCATCGATCGACCACGCGATGAAAGGAATCCGTACCGTGTTCAGCGTGCAGACGAGCTCCCCATCGGGATTGCTTACGGATGAACAGGAAGTGGAGCAGGGCAAGTCTGTTGCTGACAGCGCGGTGTCCAATGGCGTTGCTCATCTCGTCTATTCCTCAACCCGAGCTGCGGGCAAGGGCCACACCGGGATGGGTCATTTCGACAGCAAGTCTCGCATCGAGGACTATGTCCGCAGCTTGCCCATCACCACGACAATCACCCGCCCAGCCAGCTTCATGGAAATGATGATGCTCCCGGGAATGGGTTTGAACACCGGCGTTTTCAATTATTTCATGCGGCCGGATCAGTCGATGCAGATGATAGCACTCCATGATCTTGGTCGCATCAACGCGCAGATCCTTTGCCAGCCAGACCTCCATGCCGGCCGGGTGATAGAACTGTCGGGACAAGACATCACAGGCAAGGATCTGCAAGAGGCCTTCTCGCGTGCCGCTGGACGTCCTATCCGCTACCAGCGGTTTTCCGAGGAATTGCTGAGCGAGAACGACTTTCTGAAACGGCTGACTGCGCTCGTCGACAACGGCGTGGTCGCGGGAATCGCAGACATCGCTGCCCTCGAACGTGAGTTCGGACCTATGTTGAGATTGGAACAGTGGCTTTCCGGTCCAGGAAAAACGTTGTTTGAACACGCACTCAGCGCGGAACCGTCAAGGATCGGACTGCGATGACGCATGAAGCAGCCGGAGGGACCATTCCCTCCTGCTGCGAAAGCGGCGCGTGTCATGATCCGAGCCGTCGAAAAAGGCAATGCGGTTGGGGCGGTTGATGCCTTGAACATGGAAGGACGATCGATGAGCATCGCTTTCTTGCTCTGCATCGACTTCGTACTCAGGCGGTTTGGAAGGGCGAAGCTCGCAAAGTTGGGGAGCTTGCCTTAGGCACGGCTTTCTTTCCTTATTTGACGCGCTGCCACTCAATTCTGATTTCGGTGCCTTCCGGCCTGCGAAACTGTTCGCTCATCCGGTCGCCGGTTACGACAAGCGTCAGATCGTTGCGTGTTCGTATGCTGCCAACCCAGTTCGGAAATGTCGCCCCTTCGACATGGTTTCCGCTGAATTCTCCTTTCTCATCGACGGTGTAGGTGCCGAAGAACCCGATGCTGCGTGACATGGCCATGCGATTTTCGTCGTCCGTCCCCTCGCCGCGAGCATTGGAAGCAAACCGCGGGACGTCGGCGTCGGTCAGAACTTCCACGAAGTGCATGTCGGGAGTGAAGACGAGAAGACCATTGGGCTTTTCTCCATAGGCAGCGATGTTTTTGCCGCCGGGATCGATGGTCGCCGACACCATGCGCCAGGTGCCTACGACCTGGTTCTCCGTGGCGGTCTGTGCGAAGGCGGACGACGATATGCTGAAGGCGAGCGCCAACACGCCTGGTCGGATGGACATGTTGTTTCCTTCCTGTTCATGAGGTCTGTGTTTCCGGACCGCTGCGGTTCACAGATCCTGCCTGTCGACGGAATCTGCGACGTCTCGCTGTGCCTCAAGGGCGGACAGCCGAGCGGAAAGCGCATGTGAGATAGAGGAATAGGCCGTGCTGCCCAGCGTCAGCCGCAGCGGTGGCTTCTCGCTCTCGGCGGCTGATATGATTGCGGACACGGTGCGCGCCGCATCCCCTTTGATCTCAAAGCTACCCCCGGTGATCGCCCGGCGCACGGCGCCGGCGGGGGTGTCATCGTAAATATCCATTGGTGTCGCGCTGACGAGATTGGCTCCGAAATTCGTGCCGGTCGGCCCCGGCTCGGCGATGATGATGTCGATGCCGAACGGAGCCACTTCCTGTGCCACGGATTCGAGGAACCCCTCGATGCCCCACTTGGTCGCGTGATACAGGCTGAAGCCTGGATACGCGATCTGCCCGCCTTCGGACGAGACTTGAACGATCCGCCCACCGCCTTGCAGGCGAAGACGAGACAGTGCGGCACGGATCAGATGGATTGACCCTGTGAGGTTTGTGGCGATCTGCCGATCGATCTCTTCATTCGTGAGCTCTTCCGCAGCACCAAACAGACCGTAAGCCGCGTTGCTGACGATCACGTCTATGCGGCCGTGCCGCTGGAAGGCTCCTTCAACGGCGGCGGCGATGCTTTCCGGCTTGACCAGATCGAGCAGAACGATATCCAGGCGATCACGATATTCTTGCTTGAGTTGCGTCAGCGGTCCCGGGCGGCGGAGCGATTGCGACCACCTTGTGCCCCTGGGCAAGCAGCTGCTGCGTCATCTCGAAACCAAGTCCCGAGGAAGTGCCGGTTATGAACCATGTTGTTGGCATGTGATCTCCTTTATCTTTTCATTTGCGAATTTAGATCGGCCAAACTGGTGATATAAGATCCTCAATTTGAGATGAGATGGTGAGAATAATTCACGAATGGTGCGCCCCAGCTTGAACGACCTTGCCGCCTTTGCCGCGGTCGCAAATTATCAGAGCTTCCGCAGGGCGGCCGACGTCATGGGCGTTTCGCGGTCCGCCCTTAGCCATGCGATTATCGCTCTGGAGGGAAAGCTGGCCGTCCGACTCTTCAATCGGACGACACGCAGCGTATCGCTGACGCAGGCCGGCGCGCGCCTGCTCGCACGACTCGACCCGGTTCTGCAGGATCTCGATCAAGCACTCGATACCCTGTCGGAGGAGCGCGGCACCCCAAGCGGCTCGCTGCGGATCAATGCGAACAAGAGCGGCGCCCGTATCCTGCTCACCGACGTCGTTCCGCGCTTTCTCGATCTTTATCCCGATGTCGAGCTTGATCTGGTATCGGAAGGCCGGCTCGTCGATATCGTGGAACAGGGCTTCGATGCCGGCATCCGCCTACTGGAAGCGGTTCCGAAAGACATGGTCGCGGTAAAGTTCGGCGGCGACGTGCGTTTCATCGCCGTGGCAGCGCCGTCCTACCTCGAGGGTAGAGCAACACCGCATACGCCCGACGACCTTGACGCCCATTGCTGCATCCGCCAACGTCTGCCGAGCGGAAAGCGCTATCGCTGGGAGTTCTCAAAGCGCGGCGCCGAAGTGGCGATCGACGTCCAGGGCAACCTCACCCTCGACGACAATGATCTTCTCGTGCAGGCGGCGGTGGACGGACGCGGTATCGCCTATGTGCCCGACCATTTCGCGCTGCCGTTTCTGACGTCCGGCCAGTTACGCACCGTACTTGATGAATGGTGCCCGCCGACGCCGGGCCTGGCGCTCTATTACCCGAGCAGCCGGCACATGCCGTCACCACTACGAGCCTTCATCAACCTCCTCCGAGAAGTGGACAGGTCGCAATGACAGGGCGGCACTGAGTGGGCGCCGCCCCTGTCAACTGGTTATGTCAAGGCGTTGCTGGCTGACGTCGTAAGATCATGCCGCCATGGTGCAGTGTGTTGGCATCGACGAAATCGCCATCGGCGGTGAAGCCCGTGTCGTCCCAATATGATCTAAGGTAGGCGCCTTGATGAGATCGGACAATTTGCCCAATGATGACCACTCTGGTAAATCTATCTAACCAATGGCGATCGATCTGAATGGCATTTCCGTTTTCCTGGCTGTCGCCGAAGCGCGCAGCTTTCGTGTGGCCGCGGAGAATCTGGGCGTCACTCGACCAGCGGTCAGCCAGGCTGTCCGACGTCTTGAAGATCGGCTGGGCGTCGCGCTCGTGCGGCGCACGACGCGCAGTGTCAGTCTCACGGAGGCCGGCGAACAACTGTATCAACGGGTGGCGCCAGCGATTTCCGAAGTCGGACTGGCGCTCGACACGACGGCGGACCGCGACAGCGCACCGAGCGGACTGTTGAGGCTGGCAGTGTCGTCCATCGCCGAGCAGTTCATTTCGGGGCCGCTTCTGGCGCGTTTCGCGGATGCCTTTCCCTCAGTTCAGATCGACGTGACGGTCACGGACGAGGAATTCGATATCGTGGCGGAAGGCTACGACGCGGGGGTGCGGTTGGGCGAGGTCATCGATCAGGATATGTTTGCCGTTCCAGTCTCGGGCGACCAGCGCCAGGGCGCCTTCGCCGCGCCGTCCTACATTGAACGTTTCGGTAGGCCCAAGCATCCTTCGGAACTCTCAGCGCATCGGTGCATCGGTTGGCGTCCAGCGCCACACAGCGCACCCTATCGCTGGGAATTCGGTGAAAAGGGGCGCGAGTTTGACGTGGCTGTCGCCCCCCAGATCACCACCAACGACATGTGGCTTATGATCCGCACAGCCTGTGCCGGCGGCGGCATCACCTTCGGTATGGAAGAGGCGTTCAAACCCTATGTCGCATCCGGTCAACTGGTCCCTCTCCTTCAGGACTATTGCCCTCCGTTTGCCGGCTTCTTTCTTTATTACCCCAGCCGGCGCAATCTCGCTCCGAAACTGCGTGCACTCGTCGACCATGTGAAGCGGTGGCGATAGCATCCGCCTAACATCGCTGTCGTGACCGGCACTGCCAGGCACAGCGGAGCTGACGGAGGATCCCGGCTACCTTGAAGCCGTTGCCGTATCGTGGATGGTCGTCTGGATTGCCCGCTCCATCGCGCCGCTTTCGTCGAAGACGCTGTCGAGCTTTCTGGCTCAGCACTCTGAGATTACCTCATCCGAACCCGTTGACATTCGTTCGCTACCTTGCAATTATCGTATGGTAGCGAACGAAATGGGTAGGGCTTTTCCATGCACGATCAGGCGGACACCAGAAATCCTTCCGTGGGGGCATGGACGAAGCGATGTTACTTCGCTGGCCGGGCTCTCATGGACGAGCGTCTGCGGCCCTTCGATCTGGGATCCACGCAATGGTATGTGCTTTGGTATCTCGTCAACAACGGCTCGTCCGTCCAGCGAGACCTCGGTCGCGCACTCGAACTTGAACGCGCGACCTTGAGCGGAATCATCGCCACGCTCGTCCGCAAGGATCTGGTCGCGCAGACCGCGGATGGAGGCGATCAGCGTCAACGTCTGCTGAAGCTGACAGCCGCAGGGGAGGCGCTGTGGCGCAGAATTCCTGATCTTTCTTTCATTCACGACGCTGCCTTCGGCGGGATCGACGAGGCCGACCTGGCCACGACCATCCGTGTCCTCAAATCAGCGACCGAGCGACTGCAGGCCCTGTTGCGAAAGGATTGAGTAAATGTCCGTATTGATCACCGGAGCCACCGGGCTGGTTGGCGAGCGGCTTCTGCCGCGGTTGGTGGAGACCGGCTATGCTTGCCGAGCCCTGCTTCGGGCGGGCAAGAGCTGCGCTGAAGGACTAGAAGCCGTGATGGGCGATATCCTCGACCCTTCGACCCTGACGAGCGCCGTGCGAGGAGTTTCCGCTATAGTGCACCTGGCCGCCGTATTTCGCACACAAGACACCGATCTCATCTGGAAAAGCAACCTCGATGGCACACGCAACTTGATCGCTGCGGTGAAGACCCACGCACCCGACGCCCGTTTCATCATGTCGAGCACCAGCCATGTCTACAACAAGGACAATCCGCATCCGGGAAGGGAAGAAGATCCGGTCGAGCCACAGCACGCCTATCCCGCGAGCAAGGTGGCCGCGGAGAAAGAACTGCGCGAAAGCGGGTTGAACTGGTCGATCCTTCGCTTCCCATTTGTCTATGGCGATGGTGACGGACATCTTGAATCTCTGCCCGAGCACATCAGCACCTGGCACCCGGCTCAGCGCATGAGCACGATCCACCATCGTGACATCGCACGAGCAGTCACGCTGGCGCTGGAGGGTGCCTTTGATCGGCACGTGGTAAACTTGGCCGACGAGGCGCCTACCTCCATCTACGAACTCGCGGGCATGGTGGGGTCCCGGTTGGACTCAAGTTGCGAACCTCTCTCAAATCCCTGGTACCTGCATGTCGATACGTCCCTCGCCCGCAGCCTGGGTTTTCATCCCGGCGTCAGAACGGTCTACCAAGCCTGGCAAGAAGGAATTTCGTAGGCGGATCGCAGAACTTGGTGGCCGAGCTCGACATGGCCTGTTAGCGTTTGTTGCCTACTTGGCGCACCTGAATGGTTGGTTTTTTTCTTAGCGCTCTTGAAAGGATTCGAACCATCGACCAGGCGATTGCAGCATATCGTTGATTTATGGAACCTCGATTAGATGAGCGCGCCATCGACCCCGACTTTTTTCCATCGCACGCCAACTCGTTTCCGGACCCGACGCGCATCCAAACCGAGATGAGGAGCGAAACGGCAGCCACATTGCCGATCAGAATTTGCCAAGCCAATATCGTTTTCCATAAAATTTCGAATAGGTTGGCTTACATTCTTTGATGAAGTCTAAATTTTCTCGCGGCGCGACGTTGAAGACGCCCCACTCCTGCCTGCGTGAAACCGTTAGGTCAAAACCTGGCGCCGAAATTTAAGCTTACGGCTTCAATTGAAATCGGTAGGTGGCAGAGCCTTGGCAAAGCTAAGGAAAACGGCCGCTTCAGGCGCCCGCTATGGAAAGGCGCCTGCCGGTTGCCACCGAAAACAGATGGTCGCTGGCGGCCCGCAAGGCGAAACGGATCGTATTGCCCGGCCTTACGGCAATGCGCTCACGAAACAGCATGTTGACGTTTTCCTCTCCGATCCGGGCAACGACCTGCGTGTCCGCGCCTGTGGGCTCGACGACCACGACCTTCGCCGGTGTTCCTTCATCGGCGATGACGAACTGTTCCGGCCTGATCCCATAGATGAGTTCTTCGCCGGGATCGGCCGTCCCGGGACTCAGCGACAGCGGCATGGCGACGCCGCTTTCGGTGCGAAAGATCGAAGGCGCGTCGGCCTGGATGCGGCCCCTGAGCAGGTTCATCGCCGGCATGCCGATGAAGCCGGCGACGAAGGTGGTTGCGGGGCGATCATAGATTTCCAGCGGGGTTCCGATCTGCTCGACGATGCCGTCGCGCATCACGACGATGCGGTCGGCCATGGTCATCGCCTCGGTCTGGTCATGGGTGACATAGACGGTGGTGATCTTCAGCCGCTGGTGAAGCTCCTTGATCTCGGCGCGCATCGCCACGCGCAGCTTGGCGTCGAGATTGGAAAGCGGTTCGTCGAAGAGGAACACTTTCGCATCGCGCACGATCGCACGGCCCATGGCAACGCGCTGGCGCTGGCCGCCCGAGAGAAGACGCGGAAGGCGGTCGAGATAGGGTTCCAGTGCAAGGGTTTTTGCGGCGGACTGCACCCGGTGGCCGATCTCGTCCTTGGCCGTACCGCGCAGCTTCAGGGAAAAGCCCATATTCTCGGCCACCGTCAGATGCGGATAGAGCGCATAGCTCTGGAACACCATGGCAATGTCGCGCTCCTTCGACGGCAGGTCGTTGACCATGCGGCCGCCGATCGAAAGCCGGCCGCCCGAGATCGTCTCCAGGCCGGCGATCATGCGTAGCAGCGTGGACTTGCCGCAGCCGGACGGTCCGACGAGTACGATGAATTCGCCATCCTGGATATCGACGTCGACGCCGTGGATAACAGGCAGGTTGCCGTAGGACTTGCGGATGTTGTGAAGCGCAATCGACGCCATGATATTTCCCTCCCCCACGAGAACAGGACGATTTCAGGCCGCACCCTCGCCTTCATGATTGACCGCCGTCCGGGCGCCGGAGGAGAACATGATCAAGGCGAAGAGCGGTTCGGCGCCGAGCGCGCGCGCCCAGTGCCTGATATTGCGGGGTATCCGGATCGCGTCGCCGGCTTCGAGACGGTAGAGCGCATCGCCGAGCTTGTGCTCGCAGTGGCCGGAAACGACGTAGAGAATTTCCTCGCAATTGGGATGCGAGTGCAACTGGTTGCGCTCGCCGGGATTGATCCGGCAGGTGCCGAAGGTCATCTCGGCGCCGGGCGTGCCGTCGCCGGTGATCTTCCAATTGAGTTCGCCCCAGCTGGTGGGCATGAATTCGCCGCCGGCTTTCCTGAAAATGACATCGGTATCGGTCAAGGCTGTCGCTCCCCTGTCAGAGATTGGTGGTGACGCCGGCATCCGCGCGTCTGTAGAATTCGAAGAGCTTCATGATCTCGCGGGCGATTTCGAGCGTGCCCCTGGAGATCGGCGTGCCGGAGAGGATCGCATCCGTCAGATGCAGGATTTCGGGCACATAACCGAGATAAAACAGGTTGTTGTTGTAGAGCTGGCCGAGCGAATGCTCCGGCTCGTAGAACAGCGCCGCATTCTCGTCCGGCTGGATGAAGCTCGCGGCACGGCCATAGGACGGCAAGTCGGCCTTGCGGAAGTAGGTCAGCCGGCTGCCGTTTTCGACGATGGCGTTGGCGCCTTCGCCGATGATTTCGACCCGCTCGAAGATGCTGCCGCCCGACTGGCCGGCGGCAAGATGCAGCGTGCCGATTGCCCCGGAGCGGAAGCGCAGGCTGGTGACGGTCGCGCCCGTCGACGCTTCCCATTCATAACCAGCCCGTTCGATCTCGCCGCCGAGGAAGTTGAGGATCGCGCCCGGATGGTAGATATGGTCGAGAAAGCTCTGCATCTTGACGAGATCGGCGCGGTCTTCCTGCCTCGGCAGGCTCTGGGGATAGCGGACATTGATCGAGGTCAGCCGGCCGAAACCCGGCGAGCCGATCAGATCCTTGAGCTTTTCGATTGTGGGGAAAAAGGTCTTCTTCAGGCCGGTCATCACCATGCGGCCGGCCGCGCTACTTGCCGCCTGCAGCCTTTCGATGTCCGCAAGGCTTGCCGCCGTCGGTTTTTCCATCCAGACGTGAGCGCCTGATGCAAGCGCGTCGAGCGCCAGGTCGGTCGCCTGCAGCCGGCCGTCGGGATGATAGGCGGTGACGAGAAAGACCAGCTCAGGCTTTTCCCGTTCGAGCATCTCGCGATGGTCGGTATAGGCTTTTCCGGCGCCGAAGAGTTTTGCGAATTTCTCGGCGCGGCCGAGATCGAGATCGCAGATGCCGGCAAGCTCGACCGGCGCGTAACGCAGTGCCGGATAGACATTGCGATAGGCATGACCCCCGGCGCCGATGAAGCAAGCCTTGATGCGGTGATCGAATTCGAAATTGTAGCGGATTTCCCGCTGGACATGATGCGACATGGTCAGCCCTTGATTGCCCCCTGCGTTAGCCCCTCGGTGAAGCGGCGCTGCATCAGGATGTAGAGAAGAATGATCGGCAGGAATGAAATGACGGTCCCGGAAAAAACCAGGCGGTAATCGGAAGCATAGGTGCTGGCGAAGCGGACGAGCCCGAGCGGCAGCGTCTGCACCTCGGGACTGATCAGCACGATCAGCGGCAGGAAGAAATCGTTCCAGGTGGAGAGCGCGCTGATGATGACGAGCGCCTGCACCGCCGGCGTCGAGATCGGCAGAAAGACCTTGGTGAGGATCTGCAGATGCGAGGCGCCGTCGATCTTGGCGGCCTCGATCAGATCATCAGGCACGCCGATGAAGAAGCTCCGCATCAGGAATATGCCGAAGGGAATGCCGTTGCTGACCTGCACCAGCACGATACCAGCAAGCGTGTTGACGAGGTTCAGCCCGAAAAGCACCTGATAGAGCGGGATGACGATCGCCTGGACGGGCACGGTCAAGCCGAGGATGAAGGCGTAGAACAGCCATTCCCGGCCGGGAAAACGGATCTTGGCAAGCGCATAGCCGGCCGGCGCACAGGTGATTAGCGACAGGGCGACGACGCCGATGAGATTGATGAGGCTGTTGCCGACGAGTTCGCCGAACCCGCCGATCTGCCATGCATCCAGATAGTTCCGCCACATCAGGTCGGCGGGCCAGGTGAAGGGGTCGGCCTGGCCGATCTCGGCCTCGGTCTTGAAACTCGAGACCACCAGCCAGACGAAGGGGGCAAGGATCAGGATCAGTGCCGGGGTCAGGGCCAGCGCCACCGGCCATTCGCGATTGCGGACACTCATTGCGAAAGCCTCGCGCGCCAGCGGTTGAAGAGGATGGTGATGGCGATCGCAAGCAGGCTGAGCAGGATGCAGAGCACCGCCGCAAGCCCGTGATCCTGGGACTGGAAGGCAAGCCGGTAGATGTAAGTGGTGATCAGCTCGCTCTGGTAGAACGGCCCGCCATTGGTCATGACGAAGACCGTGGCGAAGCCCTTCAGCCCGTTGATCATCGCCAGCGAGACGACGAAGGTCGTCACCTCACGAAGCCCCGGCAGCGTCACGTAGATCAACTTCTGGAAGGCATTGGCGCCGTCCACTTCGGCCGCGTCGTAGAGCGAGTGGTCGATATTCTGCAGACCGGCGATGAAGAGGAGCATGTAGAGGCCGAAACCCTGCCACGAGCTTGCGACATTGACGGAAAAGAGCACCAAAGCGGGATCGGAAAGCCAGCCTTGCGTGAAGGCGCCGAGCCCGATGCGCGTCAGCGCCGTATTCAGCAGGCCGAAGAATGGATCGTAGATATTGGCCCAGATGACGCCGACCACCGCCAGCGACACCAGATGCGGCAGGAAGAAGGCGGTGCGGAAGAAGACCTGGGTGATACGCAGCCTGCTGACGGCAAGCGCCAGCATAAGGCCGAGCCCACCTGCCATCACCACATGATAGGCGAGCCAGAGGAAGGTATGGACGAGGCTCTTCCAGACGATCGGATCGTGTGCGGCCTTGGCGTAGTTGTCGAAGCCGACGAAGTTGGCGGAGGTATTGAAGCCGGCCGAGCTGTTGAAGCTCAGCCAGAAGGTGGCGGCGATCGGCAGCAGGGTGAAGGCGGCATAAAGGGCGAGCGCCGGCGCCATCAGCCACAATGCGGTGCTGGCATCGCCACCGGATGAGTCAGATGAGGCAGCCCCGGTCGCCCGGCGTTCGGACATACGGGCGGACATGCCGCCCGTATGTCCCGCTACGCCAGGCGCATCCCTGAGAGGAGCCACGACCTTGCTTCCGAGCGTTTCTGGAATGACCACTATTTCGCCTCTGCCATCTTCGCCTGGATCTGCTTCATGCCGTCCTCGCCGCCGATCTGGCCGGAGATCAGGCCCTGGATGACCTGGAAGTAGGTGTCGAGCACGGGGCCGGGCAGATAGACGCTCGGATTGTAGCCGACGCCGCCGGCGGCGGCCGCGAAGATGTCCTTCAGCACTGGCGTCGGCGGCTCGACGCCGGGGATTTCGCGCGGATAGATCATCGTGCTTGCCGGATCCTGCGCGCGTTTCTTCATCACCGCATCGGACAGCATGAAGTCGATCCATTTCATCGCGAGTTCCGGCTGCCTGGAGTTGACCGGCACCAGCCAGCTCCAGCCGACGCCGCCGGTCGGTATCGCCGCACCCTTGATGTCGGAAGGCATGGGCGCGTAACCGGCATTGGCGAGGTCATAGCCGGCCTTGCGGGCATTGGCGGTGAACCACGGGCCGGCAACGAACATCGCCGCGCGCTTGTTGAACCAGAGGCGGGAGGCGCCATCGAGATCGAGGCCGGCCATTTCCTTCTTGATGTCGCCCGCCTCGACCAGCTTCTGCAGCCGGACGGCGCCGGCGGCGACCGAAGGATCGTCCCAGGCGATCTCGCGGCGCAGTGCCTTGCCGATTACCTCCTTGCCGCTCGCAGATTGCAGCAGGTTGCCGAAGAGGTGGCCGGCGCTGCCGGTGGTACGGGGACCGATGGCGATCGGCTGCAGACCAGTCTCACCGATCGATTTCATCAGTGCTTCGAATTCGGTCCAGGTCGCCGGGATCTTCCAGCCGGCCTTTTCGAAAACATCCTTGTGATACCAAATGCCAAGCGCATCAAGGCCATCAGGAACCTCGTAGATCTCGCCACCGAACTGGCCCTTCAGCTCGGTGTAGAGCCAGGGATAGATCTCATCCTTCCAGCCGCGGTTTTCATATTGCTCGGTAAGCGGCATAACCTGCTTGGCATTCCTGACGACGCTGATGCGGCCGATGCCGGAATTGGTGAGGATCACATCAGGGCCGGCATCCGACTGGATCGCCGCCTGCACCGCGCCGTTGCTGATCGTCCCGGTTGGCGGCATGAATTCGACGGTCACGCCGGGATTGGCCTTTTCGAAATCGGCCTTGATGCCGTTCCAGAGCAGCGCCACCAGCGGTTCGGTGATCTGTTCGGGACCCCACATTTTCAGGGTTTCGGCATGCGCCAGCGAACTTGCGGCGATCATCGCCACTAGCCGTGCAGCGGGCAAGAAATTTCAGCATTGCTCCCTCCTCCGGGCCGCTCCACGGCCACGTTTTTCGATTGTTGTAAAGGAGACCTCCCTCTCCTTCATTCCCTCCAGCTAACCCTTCTGAAAGCGCGCCATGACGGCTTGCTGGACATCACTGATATGCGCATGCATCAACGCCTTTGCGCGCGGGATGTCGCGCGCCCGGAACGCCTGCAGGATCTGATCGCGCTCTTCGGCTGCCCTTTCGGCCAAATCGCGGCTCTCATTGGCGATCGAGCGGCAGATCTGGATCTGCAGTGCGAGCCGTGCCAGCGTTTCGATCAGCGGCGCGCTTCCAGAAAGCTCGGCGATGGTCTCGTGAAACTCCTTGTCGCGAATGCCGTAGGTTTCCATGTCGCCTCGACGCAATGCGGCCACCGCCTCATCCAGAATACGCTCGAAGCCGGAGATATGCCGGTCGCTCATCTGCGGCACGGCAAGCTCGACGGCGAAGCATTCGAGCGTCTTGCGCAGATCGTAAAGGTCGTCGATCTCCTTCGACGTGAAGCTGCGCACGAAGAAGCCGCGATAAGGCTTGATCTCGATCAGCCCTTCCTTGGCGAGCGTGCCGATCGCTTCGCGGAACGGCGTGCGGCTGACTTGCAGGCGTTCCGTCAGCTCCTTTTCGTCGATCGAGACGCCGCTCGGCAGCTCGCCGGAGACGATCAGGCGAACGATTTCCTCGTAGATCCGCTCGCGAAGGGTGAGGTGGCGCGGTGCGTTCATGGTCTCCATTTCCGTCTGGCATTCATAATTTAAGTATGCAATATACGGAAGAATATACAATATGGAAAATACGAAATTGGAAATTTTATCGTAAGAACCTCGGAGACCGAGCAAAAAGGGGGGAAAACCAATGGGAAAGGTCTATATCGTCGGCACGTGCGACACCAAAGGCGCTGAACTGAGCTACGCCAGGGAGGTGGTTCTTTCGGCCGGAACCGATGCCGTTCTGGTCGATGTCGGAACGCTTGGGGAAGGCGCCGGCGCCGATGTCCAGGCGCGCGACGTCGCCGCATTTCATCCTGAGGGACCTGCGGCCGTGCTCGGGCAGGTCGATCGGGGAACGGCGGTTTCGGCCATGGCCAAAGCGCTGACGGCATTCCTGAAATCGCGCAACGACATCGGCGCCGTGCTCGGCCTTGGCGGCACCGGCAATACCGCGCTGGTGACGGAGGCGATGCGAACGCTTCCGATCGGCCTGCCGAAACTGATGGTCTCGACGGTCGCCTCGGGCAATGTGGCGCCCTATGTCGGCCCGAATGATCTCACCATGATGTATTCGGTCGTCGACATCGCCGGCTTGAACGCCATCTCGCGCAAGGTAATCGGCAATGCGGCAAATGCGGCGGCCGGCATGGCCCGCAACCCCATCCCCGTCTCCAGCGATGATCGGCCGGGCATCGGCATGACCATGTTCGGCGTCACCACCTCCTGCGTCACCCAGCTCCGCGAATTGCTCGGCAAGACGCATGAAATCTACGTCTTCCATGCGACCGGCGTCGGTGGCCAGTCGATGGAGAAGCTTGCCGATTCCGGTCTGCTGCAGGGCGTGATCGACGTGACGACGACGGAGGTGCCCGACCTTCTCATCGGCGGTGTCTTTCCGGCGACCGAGGATCGCTTCGGCGCCATTATCCGCACCGGCCTGCCCTATGTCGGCTCGGTCGGCGCCGTGGATATGGTGAATTTCGGAGCGCGGGAAACCGTGCCGGCGCCGTTCCGCGACCGCAGGCTTCACGTCCACAATGCGCAGGTGACCCTGATGCGCACCACCCCGGAGGAAAACCGCAGGATCGGTGCTTTCATTGTCGAACGGCTCAACCGGATGCAGGGTCCGGTTCGCGTCCTGCTGCCGCTTCAGGGCGTTTCGGCGATCGATGCTGCCGGTCAGCCATTCCATGATCCCGAAGCCGACGAGGCGCTGTTTTCCGCCATTCGTGCCGGCTGGCGCGACGCGCCGAACAGGCGCCTCGTCGAGATAGACGCCCATATCAACAGCCCGGAATTCGCTGCCGCACTCGTTGCCAGCTTCCATGACATTCATGCGTGAGGAGAGAGTTTTGACCCCCATCGACAGAAACGACATTCTGAACAAGCTTCGCCGCAAGATCGCCGAGGGCCGGCCGATCATCGGCGGCGGCGCCGGCACCGGCCTTTCCGCCAAGAGCGAGGAGGCAGGCGGCATCGATCTGATCGTGATCTATAATTCCGGCCGTTACCGCATGGCCGGACGCGGCTCGCTTGCCGGCCTGCTCGCCTATGGCAATGCCAACGAGATCGTCAAGGAGATGGGCCGCGAAGTCCTGCCGGTCGTGCGCCACACGCCGGTGCTTGCCGGCGTCAACGGCACCGATCCCTTCATGCTGCCCGATCACTTCCTCGACGAGCTGAAGGCAATGGGTTTTGCCGGCATCCAGAACTTTCCGACCGTCGGGCTGATCGACGGCACGTTTCGTGCCAATCTCGAAGAGACCGGCATGGGCTTCGATCTGGAAATCGATATCATCGCCCGCGCCAACGCCAAGGACATGCTGACCACACCCTATGTCTTCAGCAGTGAGGACGCCGTTGCCATGACCAAAGCCGGCGCTGATATCGTCGTCTGCCATCTCGGCCTGACCAAGGGCGGCGCGATCGGCGCTGAAACGGCGCTGACGCTCGATGGATGCGTGGAGAAGATCAACGCATGGTCGGATGCCGCAAGGTCAGTCCGCGACGACGTCATCGTGCTCTGCCATGGCGGGCCGATCGCCATGCCCGCGGATGCGGCCTATGTGCTCGCCCGCTGCAAGGGTTGCAACGGCTTTTACGGCGCAAGTTCGATGGAGCGCTTGCCGACCGAGGTCGCGATCAGGGCGCAGGTCGAGGACTTCGCGAAGATATAGGTGTGGGGTGATGTCAGGGATGGAAACGAACAAGGTGGGCAGGGCCAGGCCTCATTGCTGGATGCGTCAGCAGCCGCTGAACAAGTGATCGTTACCGGAATCGGCGGAGACGGCGGAAGGATCGCTTCGCCGGAGGCATAGAGCGCGTCCGCCACAAATACCAACGCGGCTTGCCTCGCTCATAGCCGAAGACGAAAGCCTGCAGAGGAGACTTCCGGGGCTGGACCAACGACGGCAGTTTGCGCCATGTATCCTACAAACGCCTTCGCGAGGTTCAGGATAACGCCGCGTTTTTGACTTGGGTAAGTGGCCAGCGAGACGTTCGCTGGGATCTGGTCGAGTTCGGCCGCAGTCTCTTCGAGCGATGCGGCCTGATGTTCGGTGCGTTTCGACAGATCGTCGGAGCTCTGGCTAATTTCCCCAACTGCATTGCTTGGCACTCGCGCCACCGTAAATGAAGTCCCATTCCGATTGGTCGCGGTTTGCGGGCCGAACAGGTGCACGCCGCCTGACTTAGCCGAACCTCGGGACCGGGACTGTTGCTCAATCTCACTTCAGGCTGTCATGAATAGCGGTGACGTCCAAATGCGGGATTGATCCCTCTGTCTCGCTGTCAGGAAAAGCGAGTGTTCAGGCCCGTCGTTCAATGCAAGTCCCGCAAGTCGTATCTCACCTAAGAGATCGCGCGGAAGAGGGTGATCGGTGACGCGCTCCAACAGAAGGCGCAGCTCAACACCGGCAAGATCGACCGAGATGGAGCCCTTTGCGATCAGCTCGTTTCCGCTTGCCTCCAGCGACACCTCGGGGGCATGGAGATGCGGCGGCGGCTGGAGCGGATCTCCGATCTTGCTGTAGCCATGGAGCTTCGCGGCAATGGCAATGCGCGCGTCGCGAAGGTCGGAAAGCTCAAGTTCGATCCCGTCGACGTCTCCATGCGTTGCCGTCCTAAAGCCGAGCGTGCCGAGCCCAGTGCGCCACACGCTTTGTTCGGGATGATCGAAACCGATCCCGTGCACATCCAAAAGCGCTGCACCGGTCACAGCCACCTCGCCGCTCCAATAGGCAGCCCGATAGCGATCCTTGATCCGTGCGCCACCGAAGCGAATGCGAACCCTCCGCTCGCTGAAGCCCGCTTCGGCATGAAGATCGCGACGCCATACGACGCAATCTCCGTCAAAGAGCTGAACCTCCTCCCACCCGGCATCTCCGAGGAGGCGGTAAGAAAGCGGCTCTTTGGATTGGCTGAACACCTCGCCCATGAAATGCGTACCTTGCGACAGAACGGCGAAACTACGCTCGCCAGTCGTGGCAAAAGTGCGCCTCGCCCGAAGCGCGCTGGCAACGCCGGCTCGGTCGAAGCGGTCGGCGATGACGCCGGTGAGCCCGCCGCGCGCACCGAAAGCGCCGGTGGCCGGCGCGCCACCGCCGCAACGGCCCTGGTGTTCGTCGCTCGCAGCGGAAGCGCCAACCCTGTACCCGCGTGCCAGGGCTTCGGTGTAAAGCCAATGAAATTGTCCCCACGCGGAGCCGACCTCGATCAGTCGTTCCAGCTCCGGATGGTTCCAGTCCAGAATGCAGCGCCTGCCACCCACATGCGGGATTAGCAAATGGCCTTCCGGATCATCCTCATAGGCGCCATAGAGCCTGTCGACGGGCCATATCCCAGGACGGATCGCGCCCGCCGTCGTCTCATTCCATTCGAAAGAGCGAAGGGAATTCCCCTTCTCGTCGAACGGAAACCGGGGCTTGCCGTCGCGGAGAAAGACGACGTTGCGGTCGCCGCCGGCAGCGGAGTTGCCGCACCATTCGGTGCCCGGATAGCAGACGAAACGACCGGTCTCGTTGAGATCGTGGATGATCTCCACCGCCTTGTCCCAACTCGCCTCGGTGATGTTGAAGTCGTTGACGGTATAGCCCACCACGTCAAGCCCGGCGATATCGCGTCCATAGGTGAGATTGTAGGTCGCGTCATTGGTGCCGACGGTGTCGTCGGAATGGACGTGCAGATCAGCATAGAGAGGGCGCAAGGCGCCCTCTTCGCTCTGGACATAGGCGAGGCCCAGGGCGACGGAGGGTTCGCCGTTCAGCCATGCTTCCAATTTCCATTCGCCGGCCTCGGCGAAGGAAAGGCCGGAAATCCGAGCGAATGTCCAGCCTTCAGCGGCGAATGCCACTGGCTCCGTTCGTTGCTTGCCATCCGGGGCGGTCATGACGAGCGCACCCTGCAGGTCGCGACCGTGGCAGGTGTTTCCCCATATGTCGTCGACGCGCACGATCGCATCGAAGGATTGACCGAGGCCAACCAGCCGCGGCGCGATGACCTGAAGTGCATACGGTTGGCCGGCCGCGATTTCCAGCCTACAGTCGCCTGGCACTTCTGCAAATTTCGAGCTACCCAGCGGATCGACGAACAGCCGGAAACGGAACGCCTTCTCCACGAAAGTCTGCACACGGGTGCCGGCGCCGCCCTGCCGCCGATCGCCCAGACGGATGACGATCCTGTCACCGGGATTGAGATAGCCGTCGACGACGTCGATAATGACAGCCTTCTGGAAGGGACGTTCGTGTCCCTTCTGATCAAAACGCACCTTCAGTGCTTGAACCGTGCCCGGGCTTTGCCCCGAAACCAGAGGACCGGCATGGTATTCGGCAGAAACATAGTTGGCGCCCGTCGGCTCTGTTGTCTGGAACAGCGCCCAATCGGAATAGAACTTGAAGGCGAGCTTCAGCCACGCGCCGTCTGCGAGACCGACAGCGCCGACCTCATAAACGAGCTCCAGTTCGGTCCACTCCCCCGCCGTCAGCGTCTGCCTCTGGCAGGTCAGACGGCCGAGGAAGGGCAGAGTATCGAAATGGTCGGCAAGGCCCGTTGGAGAATGGGCGCCGGCTTGAAAAGTTTCATGCGGCAAAATCTCTGTCATGGGAATATCCGTTATTGTCCGCGCCAGCCTTCGTAGTGGCGCTCTATCCGTCGAAACACGAGGCTCTCCATGAGCCACGCCGTGAGCCCGATCAGGGCGATGCCGAGAAGCACCTGCGCCGAATTGCCGAGCTGCCCGCCCATGGCGACCATCCAGCCGATCCCTTGGGATGCTCCGATCATCTCGGCCGCCACAAGCGCACGCCACGCCTGGGCAAAGCCGATGCGCAATGCGGCGGTCAGGAAAGGGAGAGAGGCCGGGAGATACACATGAGCCAGCAGTTGCAGCCGCTTGGCACCCAAAATGCGTGCCGCACGCACCTCCCCGCTATTGATGGAAAGCACGCCTTCCTGAATCGTCAGGGCCATCGGAAAGGCCGATGCGATGAATATGACGACGGCAATGGAGAGATATCCGAGGCCGAAGAAGATTAGCGACAGCGGCGCCCAGGCGATCGGAGGGATGGCCATGAAAAGACCGAGCAGCGGCTGGGCGAATTCGCGAAACGGCCGCCAAAGTCCGGCGGATACGCCGATGAGCGCGGCAGCCACGACGGCCGCGCCGAAGCCGCCGAATTCCCGCAACAAGCTCGCCATGACCTGGCGGCCCAACTCGCCCGACCGGATCCAGCGGAGCCCTTCGGCCGCCACGTCCCACGGCTGCGGCAGCACATAGGAGGGAACGCGGCTTGCCGCGAGGCACCACACGACAAGCAGGAACGGAAGCGCTGCCCAGCGCCAGGACGGTTGCGGAAAACGCAGCCGCGCTGCCAACGTCTTCATCGATCGGATCTCATCGTTGCGCGGCCGCTTTTGCGGCGAAGCTGTCGTCAATAATGTCGTCGACATTCAAACGCTTATCGAGAAAGCCGAGAGCGACAGAATAGTCGATGAGCCGCTGGATGAAGGCACGGTCGGACGGCTCGATTTCCGCCGACCACCCAAGGCGCTTCCTCGCCTCCGCGACGATCGCTTCCGGCGGCACGACACTTCCGTCCGCAGCCCTCAGGGCTTCCAGCTTAAAGCTTCGGGCGATGATCCGGTCGGCCTCTTCAGGATGCTCTCGTAGAAAGGCGATGGCCTTCGAATTTGCCCGCAACAGTTTCACGAGATCGTCCGGGCGTTCCTTCAGCGTCTTGGCAGGCGCTGCTATGACGTACCAGGGATAGCCGGGCAAAGCTCCGTTCACGTCGAAGACGACGCGACCTGTACCGCGGAGCACCGATTGGCTGATGAAGGGTTCCCACAAAAAGGCTGCATCGACGACGCCGGTATCGAGGGCAGCGTTCATGTTGCCCGCGGGCATTTGCGACAGCGCAAGATCCGCATCCGGGCTGAGGCCGGCGGCCTCTTTCAGAACGTAGCCACGCAGCAGCACATCCATGCCGCTGCCCCTATTGACGCCGGCAAGCCTCTTGCCCTTGAGGTCGGAAAGGGCGTGGATCGGGCCGTCAGTCTTCGCGATCACCGCTGCCTGACCATAGTTGACCTTGGCGATGATTTTCGCGTCGAGACCGCGCGCCGCCCATTGATAGACCGGGGGCGCACCGATATAGGCCACATCGATTTCGCCTCCAGCCACCGCCTGCTGGATGACGGGACCATCGCCGAAACCTTTGAGCTCGACGTTCAACCCCTCGTCGCGAAAATAGCCGTTCTCCTCGGCGATCAGGGCAGGTGCATTCGCCATAGCCTGGACCCAGCCAATGCGAAGCGGCCGCGGGTCCTCGGCATGGGCAGGCAAAGCCGCTGCAAGGGCGAGAAGAACTGCAGGTAGAATGTGTTTCATCGGATGCTCCCCTTCAGGTAACGGGTTGATTGCTGGTCATGACTTTGGCGATTTCCTCCGAGAGCTGTTCGCGCAGTTGAGCGAATAAAGGATTGGCTCTCGTGCCACGCTGATCGCGAGGACGCGGCAGGTCGATTGCCACTTCAGCGGTGATGCCTGTCGGCGGTAGCCCAAGGACGAGAACCCTGTCGGCAAGATAGATCGCTTCGTCGATGTCATGGGTGATGAACAGTACGGTCTTCCCCCACCCCGACCAGATGCGCAGCAATTCGTCATTGAGGGATGCACGCGTTAGGGCGTCGAGCGCTGCGAAGGGTTCGTCCATGAGCAACAGGCGCGGCTCGAGCGCGAGTGAGCGCGCCAGCGCAACCCGCTGACGCTGGCCGCCCGACAGTCGGTGAGGTGGCTCATGTGCCTGCTCTTCCAGGCCGACAAGTCGAAGAAAGTGCTGCGCGGCGGCTCTCTGCTCCTGCGTAGATCCGCGACGATTCATGCGCAGGCCAAAGCGAACGTTTTCCAGGACACTCAACCAAGGGAAGAGGTTTGGCGACTGAAATACATATCCGAGGACCGGATGCTCAGGGACGACAGGCACACCGTCTATGGTGATATGCCCCGATTGCGGGCGCAGGAAGCCGGAGAGAAGATTAAGGAGCGTCGACTTGCCACAACCGGACGGACCCAGGATCGCCACGAATTCTCCCGGCCGAGCCTTCAGCGAAAACCGTTCGAATACGGCGCGCCGGCTTTCGGGATAGGCGAAAGCCATGCGGTCCACCGAGAAGGCGGCACCGGATGAAACCTGCCTTGGGATAACTGGAGATGCCATGTTGCGTAGGACGACCCTGGATTGGAGTTGTCCCAATGTTTAATACATTATAATACAGGTCATCAACGTGAAGAGTTCCCCTTGCGTGGCAGCAAAAGGGAACGCTATTCCAAAGCTTCGCTGCTTCGTGGTGTTTTCGACCCTATGAAAAATAGATGAGTCTCATACGCAATAACCCGGTGGCTATGTACCTGCAGATCGCCGATCGGCTTCGTGCCGAGATCACCGAAGGCGCCTACGAGCCGTCTGGACAGCTCCCGTCGGAATCGCAAATTATGGCACGCTTCACAGTTAGTCGCGTCACCGTGCGGCTGGCGCTCCAACAACTCGATAGGGATGGGCTGATCGAACGCCGGAAAGGCAAAGGCACTTTCGTGGCCGGCAAGCAGGTGCGCCATCAAATTGATACACTGCGTAGCTTTCATGAATCGCTGAAAGTCCAAGGCTTCGATGCTACGATGCGGATTGTCGAGTTGACCGCAATTGAGACACCGTCTGCTTTCATCCCGCTGTTCGGAACGACATGCGCACTTCTGGAACGGCTTCATGTGGTGAACGACGAGCCGATTGCATTGGGCCGAAGCTTCTTGCCGGCATTCATGTCGGAGCTGGAGCGAGAGATCGCCGAACAGCAACCAACTTATGCGCTACTTAAAGACAAAGCCGGCGCCGACATTGTCTCCGCTGAGATTGCGATCGGAGCGCGTGCTGTCCCGCCTCGGATAACGTCGCTGATTGGAGCGGCTGAAAATGCGATCCTGCTTGTTCTGGAACGGAGTTCCTATTTCGAAACGGGCGCTTGCGCCGAAAAGTCTGAATTTTTTATTCGACCAGAGCGGTACCAATTTGTCCTCGGCAGTCGAATGCCGGACCGCTGAGTGTTCGAGTATTTGCTTTTGGTAGGACTCGACCACCGAGCCGACGTCAATGGCAACTCGCGTGCCAGGTCGTGACCTGGCGCGAGAAAGAATCTCTTGCCGTGAACTCAAATAGATATTGCTGGACTTGAACCGACATTCGCCGAACCTTTGAGCCCGAAGCGCTGCCACATGGCGGAGAGGTATGGGGCTGAAATGTCTTTCGAATGCGATGTAACGGATCCCCTCGTTGCCAGGGCCGTCGAGCTCAGGACGATTTTTCATCGAGACGCGGTCGAGCGCGACAAGCAGGGCGGCAGGCCGGTCGAGCAGATCCGCCTTCTCAAAGAAAGCCGCTTGCCATCGGCCCAGATCCCGGTCGGCTACGGTGGACAAGGAGCCTCATGGCTGTCGATCCTGCGTGTCGTGCGAGAGTTTGCCCGCACGGACGGCTCGCTGGCGCATCTCTACGGTTATCATCATCTTCCTCTTAACCTCGTCCTTTTTCGTGGCTCGAGCGCGCAGAAAGACCACTGGCTGCGCGCGTCAGCCGCCGGAAATCTGATGTGGGGCAACTCCGGCAATGCGATGTCGAAAACCTCGTCGGGCCGGCGCATCGACACCGGCTGGATCGTAAACGGCTCGCGTCCCTTCTCCTCCGGCTCTCACATCGCCGACTTCATCCAGCTGTCATGGGAAAATCCGGAGGGAGAACGGCTGACTGCCGCTGTTCCCGCCGACCGGGCTGGCATCGTGATCGAAGACGACTGGGACGGTATCGGCCAGCGCCAGACGGGCAGTGGCACCGTCAGCTTCAAAGATCTGGAGATCCTCGACGAAGAGCTGATCAGCTCGCCCAAGATCCCTTTGACACCCTATACCTCGCTGACGTCGTTGCTGCAGCAAAGCGTCCTTCTCAATGTCTTCGTCGGCAGCGCCCAAGGCGCTCTTGAGGAAGGCAGGGAATATACCTCCACCCTGTCGCGTCCCTGGATCTATTCCGGCGTCGAAAAACATACCGACGATCCGTGGATCAAACGGCAATATGGCGAACTCTACATCAAGACGCTCGCCGCAACCGAACTCGCAGACAAGGCTGCCCGCAGCCTTGATGACGCCTTCAACCAAGGCCCTGGTCTGACAGCCGCTGATCGGGGTGCGGTGGCAATCGATATCGCGACAGCCAATGTCTATGCAGGCGAGGCCGGACTGGCAGTTTCGAGCGAAATCTTCGAGGTCATGGGCGCGCGTTCGGCAACCAACGCCAACGGCTTCGACCGGTTTTGGCGCAATGTCCGCACCCACACTCTCCATAATCCAGCCGAATACAAAAAGCGGACTGTCGGCACCTGGCTCCTTTCGGGTGAATTCCCGGTGCCGGCAATGTACCGCTGAAGGGACATCTCATGGGTAGACGTAAAGATAAGATCAAGCTTGGTGCATTCCTGTTGTTTACCGGCCATCACGTTGCGGCATGGCGCCATCCGCAGGCTTCGGTTGGGACGGATTTCGAGAACTATTTCGAGCTCGCCAAGCTTGCCGAAGCGGCAAAGTTCGACGCGATATTCTTCGCAGACGGCGTGGCAGCCCGGCTGAAGGATGTCGAAGCCGCAAGCCGGAAGGCGCATAGCGGCGTCTACCCCTTTGAGCCGATCACGCTCCTGTCTGCGCTATCAAGCGTCACGCGCAACATCGGCCTGATTGCCACGGCCTCGACCAGTTTCTCCGACCCTTACAACCTTGCCCGCCAATTCGGATCGCTCGACCGGTTGAGCGGCGGCCGCGCCGGCTGGAACCTGGTGACGTCGTCAGACCCGGAGGCCGCCTATAATTTCGGGCATGAGGCGCAGATCCTGCATGCCGACCGCTACGATCGGGCCGAGGAATTCGCCGACGTGGTGCTCGGTCTCTGGGACAGCTGGGATGATGATGCCTTTATCCGTGATCGGGAAAGCGGCCGCTATTTCGATCCGGAAAGGCTGCACAGGCTCGACCATAAGGGGCGGCACTTCAAGGTGCGCGGCCCGCTGAACATTCCACGTTCGCCGCAAGGACGCCCCGTCCTGGTTCAGGCGGGCGCGTCGGGGCCGGGCAAAGAGCTTGCCGCCCGCACCGCGGAGGCGATTTTCGCCGCGCACATCACGCTCGATGAGGCCAAGGCTTTTTATGCCGACGTCAAGGGAAAGCTCGGCACATACGGCCGCTCCCCGGACGATCTCAAGATCTTGCCCGGCATCTTTCCCGTCGTCGGCCGCAGCGAGACGGAAGCTCAGGAGAAGTTCGAAGCACTGCAGGAGCTGATCCAGCCGCAGGTTGGCCTCAACTTGCTGTCACAGCTGAGCGGTGTCGACCTTAGCCCCTATCCGCTCGACGGGCCGATACCGTCCGATCTGCCGGTGACAAATGCCGGAAAGAGCCGGCAGGAACTAGTGCTCGATCTCGCCCGCCGGGAAAACCTCACCATCCGCCAGCTCTATCTGCGGATCGCCGGCGCACGCGGACACTGGCAGGTCGTCGGCACGCCGTCTCAGATCGCGGATGTCATGGAAGAGCGTTTCGAAAACTACGGCGCGGACGGCTTCAACATCATGGCGCCGATCATGCCGGGCGGCCTTGCCGATTTCATCGAGCTCGTCGTGCCGGAGCTGCGCCGCCGCGGCCTCTTCCGCACCGAGTACGAGGGCACGACACTTCGAGAAAATCTCGGCCTCAAGCGTCCAGTCAATCGCTTTGCCGTCAGCAATGCGGCAGCCGCAGAATAGGACCAGATCAATGGCGCGTGACAAACTCTACCTGATCGAGCCCGGTTTTTCCGATCCGAAACATCCCGGCATCACCTTTGTCTGCCCTCACTGCAACGCGATCGAAGGGCTGCTTGCCAGCTTTCCGCAGCTTGCAGCCGCGATCGACATCGAGCGGGTGCCCTTCCCTCGTCCGCGCCGCAACGTCATCGAGAATGTCGGTGAGGAGAACCAGTCGTTGCCGGTCTTCATTCTTGCCGACGCAGCCCCGCCAGACGCCGGCGACTGGAACGGCAAGCGTTTCGTCAACACAACCGATCGCATTCTCGAGCTGCTTTCCGAGCGCCACGGCTTTCCGCGCCTGCACAAATGAGGAGTGACGAGCCATGACCATAAAACCCGCAAGTTTCGAACGATCGATCTCCTCGCCTGAACTTTTCGAGCCGGACAGAACGAATTCCTATATCGCGAAGGCGACGGAGCTGCGCGACATTTTCGCAAGGGATGCAATCGAGCGGGACCAAACCGGCGGCAGACCGGAAGAACAGATCCGGCTGCTGAAGGAGAGCGGACTGGTCAACCTGCTGATCCCCGAGGAATTTGGCGGCATCGGCGAACGCTACTCGACGGCGATGCGGATCGTTCGCGAATTCGCCAAGGTCGATGGATCGCTCGGACATCTGTTCGGATATCATTTCAGCCCCTTGCAAAATGCGATCAACTCCGGACCAGACGCTCACGCCCGCGATCTTCTCCGTCGTTCGGCGGCGGGGCGCTGGTTCTGGGGCAATACCAGCAACAGCTTTTCGAAAAGCCTTTTCGGGCGGCGTGAACAGGATGGGGTTGTCCTCAACGGGTTCAGGCCGTTCGCCTCGGGGTCGCATGTGGCCGATTATCTGCTGGTCGCCTGGGAGGACGAAGAGACGAACGCGCGCAGCATTGCTTATATCCCGCCCACACGCGCAGGTGTCACCATCGCGAATGACTGGGACGGCATCGGACAGAGGCAGACGGGCAGCGGCCGGGTCTTCTACAAGGATGTGAAAATCCACGCCGATGAGATCGTGCCCGAGCGGCAGCGCGATCCGATCGCGCTGCTTGCGCCGCTGCAGCAGCAGAGCGTGCTGTTGAACGTCTTCATCGGCAGCGCCCAGGGAGCGCTTATCGCCGCGCGGGACTATACCGTCACCAGATCGCGTCCCTGGATCTTTTCCGGTGTCGAGCGTCATCAGGACGATCCCTGGATCAAACGCCAGTACGGCGAACTCTGGATCAAGGTTCAGGCGGCAACCGCGCTTGCCGACCGGGCGCTTACGGCGGTCGATGCGGTCTATGAAAAAGGACAGGATCTGACGGAGGCCGATCGCGGGGCGGCCGCGATCGCCGTCGCCGCGGCGAATGTCCTTGCCGGCCGTGTCGCGCTCGAAGTGACCAGTGAAATTTTCGAGGTCATGGGAGCGCGCTCGGCCATTCGCCCCTACGGCCTCGACCGCTTTTGGCGCAACGTCCGCATTCACACGCTGCACAATCCGGCAGAGTATAAGACCCGCAATGTCGGGACATGGTTCCTGACGGGCGAATATCCCGAGCCCGGGATCTTTCAATGAGCCCGCGCGAGCTTCATCTCAACATAAACATCCTGCACTCCGGCTTCTCCCCCGCCGCCTGGCGGATGGAGGGTAGCGATCCCCGCGCTTCATTCGACGTCAACCACTACATCAATGTTTCCAGGATCGCCGAAAGAGGCACCTTCGACGCTGTCTTCCTCGCCGACCAGGCAGCGATCTCGGACCGGGTGGACTTCCGACCATTGACGTCACTGGAGCCGACCATCGTATTGGCCCTGGTCGCGGCTCATACGGAGCGGATCGGTCTGATCGCCACGGCGTCGACGACATACAACGAGCCCTACAATCTCGCGCGCCGCTTCGCGACGCTCGATCATGCAAGCGGGGGCCGGGCCGGGTGGAACGTCGTCACCAGCGCGGACCTGTCTCAAAGCCGCAATTTCGGACTGGAAAAACCGGTCGCTCATGGCAGCCGCTATGAGCGCGCCGGCGAATTCGCCGAAATCGTCAAAGCCCTCTGGGACAGCTGGGAAGAGGATGCCTTTGTCGGCGACGCAGCGACGGGGCGTTTTGTCGATCCGGCAAAGGTGCATGCCATCGCCCATCGCGGAAAGCACTTTTCCGTGCATGGGCCGCACAACATCCCGCGTCCCCCGCAGGGCCACCCGGTCCTTGTCCAGGCCGGCGGCTCCGATGACGGAAGGGAACTTGCCGCCAAACACGCGGAAGCCGTTTTTTCCGCCTCGCAATCCTTCGAGGAAGCGCTTGATTACGCTGCCGATCTCAGGCAGCGCGCCAGCCGCTTCGGCCGGCCGGCGGACAGCATTCTGGTCTTGGCCGGCCTTGCGACGATCATCGCCAGCACCGAGGCCGAGGCGCGCCGCCGCCAGGAGGAGCTCCGTGAACTGATCCCGCTGGAATACAGCCTGTCGCGCCTTGCAGGGGTGCTGCAGGTCGATCCGAAAGGCCTCGATCTCGATGCGCCGCTTCCGGACGATATTCCGCTCGCGCCGGACGGCGGCCATACCTTCTTCCGGGCGACACTGGCGCTTGCGCGGCGCGAGCGCCTGACCGTGCGGGGTCTTATCCGAGCGCTCAATGGCGGCACCGGCCATCGCACTATTGTCGGCACGCCGAAGGATGTCGCCGACGATATCGAGCGGTGGTTCAGTGCCGGGGCCGCTGACGGCTTCAATCTCATGCCTGATGTGCTGCCCCACGGCCTGGAGGTTTTCGTCGACGAGGTCGTGCCGATCCTGCGTCGACGCGGCCTTTTCCGGCAGCAATATACCGGCAGGACATTGCGCGAGCATCTTGGTCTCGCCCGTCCGGCCAACCCTTATGCCGCAGCGGCAGAATGACGAGATCAGCAAGGAGAATGAGATGACCCCTTCCGTAGCGACCAAGCCAGATGAGAGCGATCGTCTGAGGGAGCTTGCCGGCGAGCGCTATCGCAATGACCAACGCCTCGAGGGACGCTGGAATGAGACGGTCGATACGCTCCTCAGTCATCGGAGTGTACGCCACTATCTGCCCACCCCGGTGCCATACGAAGCGGTCGAACTTGCTATTGCCGCCGCCCAGTCGGCGCCGAGTTCCTCCAACCTTCAGGCCTGGAGCGTGGTCGCCGTCGAGGATGCGGATCGCCGCAGCCGATTGAATGCCGTTGCCGGCAATCAGCGGCAGATCGCCCAGGCGCCGCTCCTGCTCATCTGGCTCGCCGATCTCGCCCGGCCACGCGCCATCGCGACGGAACGCGGCTCGACGGCAGAAGGCCTCGATTATATCGAGAGCTTCCTCCTCGGCGTCATCGATGCGGCCCTTGCTGCGCAAAATGCCGTCGTCGCCCTTGAATCGCTCGGCCTCGGGACATGTTATATCGGTGCGATCCGCAACGATGCAGAGATCGTCTCCCGTGAACTCGGCCTGCCGGACGGCGTCTTCCCCGTCTTCGGCCTCACGGTCGGCTTTCCCGATCCGGCGGTGCCCGCGGGCGTAAAGCCGCGCCTGCCGCAGACCACGGTCCTGCATCGCGAGACCTATGGCCGGCAGCTGCCGCAGGAAGATCTTACCGACTATAATCGTGTGCTCCAAAGCTTTCAGGGCGAGCAGGCAATGCCTCTGGTCGACTGGACCGATCAGGTGCTGAGCCGCATCGCTACGGTCGAATCCCTCAAGGGACGTCATGTCCTCGGCGATGTCGCGCGCAGGCTGGGCTTCAAACTGAAATGAAGACCGATCGACCCCGGCTTGACGCAGGCTCTTATTCGGCCGCGATCATGCCGAGGGCCGGACGGATGCTGCGCATCGCGATTGCATCGATCGTCTGCGAGGCGCGCGCCTCAGTAAGCAGCCAATTGCGAAACAGATCAACGCGCATCAGCCGGGCCTTGTGCTGCGTTGTCGCAAAGAAATAGGAAAAGCTCACCGGCTGCGGCGCTCCAAAAGGACTGACGAGCCGGCCGGACCGGATTTCGGCTTCCGCAAGCCTTATCTTGCCAAGACCAAGCCCCTGCCCCGCCATTGCCGCATCGAGCACCAGCGAGGATTGATTGAGGTGAAAGCCGCCCTGTGATAGCCGATAGGAAAGTCCCTCGGCACGCAGCCAGCTGTGCCAATCGGGGCAGGAGTGGTCGTGTTCGGCACCCTCCTCGTGTAGCAACGGCACCCCCTCGATCGCTTCCGCGCCTTTCCAAAGCCCGTAGCGATCGGCGAATTCCGGACTGCAGACCGGCAGCACCGCTTCCGACAAGAGATAGTCGACGGCAAGCCCCGAATAGGCTCCGCTGCCGTAGCGGATGACGCAATCCGCATCGCCCGCATCGAGATCGGTCAGCTGTGTCGAGGCATCGACGAGGATTTGCAGGCCCGGTGCTGCACGACGCAGGGCATCGAGCCGTGGAATCAGCCATTTGCTGGCGAAGGAAGGAGCGACGGACACACGGATCGGCTGTTCGTGGTCGCTCGTCACAAATTGCGTCATCGCCGACAGCACGGCATCGAAGGCGGCGGTGAGACCAGGGACCAATGCCAGGCCCGCCGGCGTCAGCTGCAGTTGGCCGCGCGCACGATGAAACAGCGACTGACCGAGATAGTCTTCCAGCAGCCTGATCTGCTGGCCGACGGCGGCTGACGTGACGTGCAGCTCCTCAGCTGCGCGGATGAAATTCAGATGCCGCGCCGTCGCAACGAAAGCGCGCAACGATGTCAGCGGCGGAAGCCGCGCGAGCGTCGGCTGGATGACTGTCTTGCGGGGTTGAACGGACGTATTCATGAAGCGATTGCACCACAAATAGGCCCGGCTAGACGAGCATCCGCTTTGCGCGAGCCCTGCTGGCGGAGACATTTTCTTCTGCCCAAGCCGCTCGACTGAGAAGCAAAAACTAAAACCCGCTAATTGTCTATATAATTACTAGACTATAGATGCGTGCGTGCCAGCGGCTCTCGAGCGAGCGCAAGCTTTTCTTTCGGTCACTGGCAGAAAAACATTCTTCGCGATTCCGCTTTTCCCGCCCGATGATGGTCCCGACAAAGCATTGCCCGAAAGGGTTCGTTCCGGATCAGGGGGTATCGATGGACATTCGCCGACGTCAGCTTAACCAGATTCTCGCTTTGAGCGCGCTCAGTGCCATCCTGCCCTTCAGGGATTTTGCGCAAGCCGCAGAACCCGTTGCGGGCGGAACGCTCAACCTTCTCGTCCAGCCCGAGCCACCGACGCTCGTCACGCTTGCCCATACGGCCGGCCCGACGACCCGCGTCAGCGGCAAGGTCACCGAAGGCCTGCTCGCCTATGGCCTCGATTTCATGCCGATCCCGCAGCTCGCCACCGAATGGGATCTCAGCGATGACGGGTTGGAATATAGTTTCAAGCTGCGAGAGGGTGTGAAGTGGCATGACGGGAAAGATTTTACGTCAGAGGACGTGGCCTTTTCGATCCTGGCGCTCAAGGAGGTCCATCCACGCGGTCGTGCCACCTTCTCCAGTGTGAAGGAGGTCGCGACCCCCGATCCGCATACGGCGATCATCCGGCTTTCGAAGCCCGCCCCATACCTGATCGGCGCCTTGCAGGCGAGCGAGTCGCCGATCGTGCCCAAACATGTCTACGACGGCACGAAAGACTTCGCCGCCCATTCGAACGGCCGCGCGCCGATCGGAACCGGGCCGTTCATCTTCCGGGAATGGGCCGTCGGCAGTCATATCATTCTCGATCGCAATCCTGATTACTGGGACAAAGGGAAGCCCTATCTCGATCGTATCGTCATCAAGTTCATTCCCGATGCGAGCGCCAGGCTCGCAGCACTGGAGACCGGTGAGGTCGACATCGCACCCGACACCCCCGTCTCCCTCAGCGAAATCGATCGTCTGAAGGCGTCGGCGACGCTTGCCGTCGACGACCGCGGCAACGACTATTCGCCAACCGTCTACCGCATCGAGTTCAATCTCGCCAACGACTACTTCAAACATGACAAGGTCCGCCAGGCGGTCGCCCACGCGATCGACCGGCAGAAGATCGCCGATATCGCCTTCTACGGTTACGCAGTGCCGGCCCCAAGTCCGATCAGCCCTTTCCTCAAGGCCTTCTACAATCCCAACGTGCCGGTCTATGCTTATGATCCCGCCAAAGCGGAAGAACTTCTTGACGAGGCCGGCTTTCCGCGAGGGGCCGACGGCATCCGTTTCGAGGTGCCGCATGATGTCATGCCTTACGGCGATACCTACACGCGGATCGGCAACTATCTGCGCGACGCGCTGTCGAAAATCGGCGTCAAGGTCAGCCTGCGCGGACAGGACGTGCCGACATGGCTGAAACGCGTCTATACGGATCGCGATTTCGCCTTCGTCACCAATGGCATGGGCAACACCTTCGATCCGACGATCGGCGTCCAGCGCCTCTACTGGTCGAAGAACTTCAAGAAGGGCGTGCCCTTCTCCAACGGCTCCGGCTACAGCAATCCGGAAATCGATGCGATCTTCGAACAGGCCGCGGTCGAGAATGATCACGCCAAACGCGTCGAGCTCTTCAACCGCATGCAGGTGATCATCGCCCGTGACCTGCCAGACATTACGCTGGTCTCCTTCCGGCAGCTGACGATCTTCAACAGGAAGGTGCAGGACCATACGGTCGTCGCAGACGGCCTCTCCGGCAGCCTTTCCTCCACCTACATCCTCAAGAACGCCTGACGCTGACAAGGAATGGTCCGATGAGCATCAATCGACGCCGGTTCAACCAATTGCTGCTGCTGTCGACGGCCGGCACGCTACTGCCGTCCTTCGGCGCCAGAGCGAATGACGAGACGCCGCAGAGCGGTGGAACACTCAATTTCATCGTCGAGCCGGAGCCGCCGACCATCCTTGCGCTGGCGCATACGGCAGGCGGCACCCAGAAGGTCAGCCCCAAGATTACCGAGGGGCTTCTGACCTATGATTTCGACCTGACGCCGAAGCCGCAGCTGGCGACCGAGTGGTCGATCGCCGATGATGGGCTGAGCTACACCTTCAAACTTCGCCCGAATGTCAAATGGCACGATGGCAAGCCTTTTACTGCAGACGACGTCGCCTATTCCATCGAGCTCCTAAAACAGGTTCACCCGCGAGGTCGGGGAACTTTTGCCAATGTCACGAAAGTCGAGACGCCAGACCCTCTGACGGCCGTCATCCGCCTTTCCAAACCGGCGCCCTATCTGTTGCGCGCGCTCTATGCGGCAGAATCGCCGATCGTGCCGAAACATGTCTACGAGAATATCCCGATCGCCGATGTGCCGATCAATCCGAACGGCAGCGCACCGATCGGCACCGGCCCCTTCGTCTTCAAGGAGTGGGTGCGTGGTTCGCATATCATCCTGGAGCGCAATCCCGATTACTGGGATGCCGGCAAGCCCTATCTCGATCAGATCGCCATCCGTTTCGTGCCGGACGGCGCGGCGCGCGCGGCCGGATTCGAGACCGGCGAGTTTGACATCGGCGGCGATAATCCGATACCGCTCAGCGATCTCGAGCGGATCAAGGCGTTGCCGAATATCGGCGTCGATTCCCGCGGCTACGAAACCAAGGGTGACCTGACCCAGCTGATCTTCAATCTCGACAACGAGTATCTGAAGGACGTCAAAGTCAGACGCGCGATTGCCCACGCCATCGATCTCGACGTCATCCTGAACACTGTCTGGTATGGCTACGGCCATATTTCTCCGACGCCGATCAGCGTCTTCCTGCCGCGCTATTACGATCCATCGATCAAACCCTACGCCTTCGACCTCAAGGCTGCCGAACAACTGCTCGATGAGGCCGGCTACAAGCGCGGCGCCGACGGCATCCGCTTCAAGCTGCGGCTGACCCACAATTCCTACAATGACGGTTTCAAGCGCGTCATCGAATATCTGAAGCAGAACCTGGCGCGCATCGGCATTGCCGGAACGATCGATTCCTATGATTTCTCGACCTATATCCAGAAGGTCTATAAGGAGCGCGTCTTCGACGTGACCGCCGAGTACCTGGGCAACCAGTTCGATCCGACGCTCGGCGTGCAGCGTGTCTACTGGTCAAAGAATTTCAAACTCGGCCTGCCTTTCTCCAATGCCAGCCACTACGCCAATCCCGAGGTCGATCGCCTTCTGGAAACGGCATCGGTCGAAATCGACGAGGACAAGCGCAAGCAGGAATTCAATGCGTTCCAGAAGATCATCGCTGACGAGGTTCCGGTCATCAATCTCATCGCGCTCGAGAACGTCACTGTCTTCAACAAACGCGTGAAGAACCACACGATCGGCGCCGAGGGCGTGCAGGCGAATTTCGCCGAGGTCTATATCAAGGACGGGCAAGGCTGAGCGGGCAATCGCGGCCGGCTTGCAAGGATAAGGGGCGCATCGCCGATGCGCCCCTCCCTTTGTCAGGTTTTCTCTTTGTCCGACGGCGCCGTCAGGATGCGGCTCGGGCAGGCGTGAATTTCAGCAGGATACGGTCCGCAAGCGCGATCGCCTGCGCTCGCTGCTCCGTGATCGAGCTCGACTCCCAGGCAACGCCGCGTAGCGGATGGCCAATGGCGCTGAGATTGCGGTGAATCCGTCCCTCCTCATCGATGAGATCCCCCTCGGGCGTGGCGTCAATGCCAAAGCCGGTGGAATGGGGGCGCACTTCGCCGCTCGCAAGCAGCTGGCGAATGAAGGGATCGGAGATGCGCCGCCAGTCGTGCAACTGGTGACCGCGGCAATCGATGACTCCATCGAACACCTGTCTTTCGATGCCGGTCCGCGTCTTCAGTTTAGCGGTGATGCCCTTCTTGTCGATGGCCAGATCGATGAGCCGCGCCACGCCGTGAGACAAGCGACCTTGCGAAAGAACCCTCTCGACGATCAGGTTGCTCTCCGGAGCGGAGCGATGCGCCGTCACATCCCAGAAGGCTCGGAGGTGCCGGGCAAAGCGCAGCCTTTCCAAGTCGTCCGCCTTTTGCCAGAGAGACAGGATGTGCGGGCGGATGGCAAGCGGCAGGCCTTGCCAGTCACCGCCGCTCGCTGCGATCGCACGTCGTTCGGTCTTAACAAGCGAAAGCAGAGACCGGGTGGTCGAGGGCAGCGGTTTGTCGGCAAGGAAGTCTCGGGCGGCCGCGACCTCCCGCCTGCCTTCGACGAACTGGCCGCGCCGCGATATCACTCTGTAGTGGCCATGGAACCCTTTTGTCTCCATGCTCGCAACGGCGTCGACCATCGAAAGGCTCGCGCCGATGAGCAGGATTTCTTCGCAATCCTTCAGCCTGTCGAGTGCTGCCGCATCCCAGGGATTGACGGCAAAGCGCGGATGGCCGGCAACCTCATGCGTCGGTGGATCCGGCGCAAAAACGCCGAGCGCCAGCACCGCCTCGTCCGCTTCGACGACAAGGCCGTCGCTCGTCGAAACCTGGATCCGATGCGGGGTGGACGACAAAGTTGACGCCGAGGCGCGAATATGGCGCAGGCTCGATCCGAACCGGGCCTCGCCGACGGCACGCTTCAGCTCGTCGCGCACATAGGTTCCGTAAAGGTAACGCGGCGGACTGCTCGAGCCGATATCCGGCGGCTGCCTGCCATTGGCAGCAGCCTTTTCTGAAAGCCATCGGGACAGATGCCCGGGATCATCGACGTAGAGCGAGAAATTGTTGGCCGGTCCGTTTACCAGATGAGCGGGGTCGGTCGTGCTGTAGGCGACACCGCGACCGAGCTCTTCCCGCCGTTCGATGATGGTGATGGCGAGCGGCACTGCCGTTCGATCGAGGAGGTTGAGCGCCGTCAACGCCCCCGCAAAGCCGCCACCGACGATAATAATGGAATGGTGAGGACGATGGTCGATGCGCATGAAAACTCCTTCCCGCCGCGGCAGGGGAACAGATTGGAATATGAAAGCTGCGGATGGCGATCGTTGCCTGGCCAATTACTCCGCCGCGACAGCACGCGCCTGGCGTGCCGCGATGCCGGCTTTGACCAGCGGCGCGACATCGCGCCCATAGGTGACGGTATCCTCGGTCGGATAAAACCCTCGCATCAGGAAGTTGGAAACGCCGGCGTCATAATAATCGAGGAGTGCCTCGGCGACCTGGTCCGGCGTGCCGACCAGGGCCGTCGAGTTGCCGCCCGCTCCGCTTGCCGCCGCAACCTCCGTCCAGAGCCGTTTATCGAGAACCTTGCCGCGCGCTGCGGCTTCGCGAAGCCCCACCGAACCCACATTGGACGGGAGTTTTTCGCCATTGCCGCCCGGCCGCGCGATCGATTTGACCCGCTCGAGTATGGCGTCAGCCCTTTCCCATGCCTTGTCCTCGGTCTCGGCAACGACAATGCGGAAGGCTAGCGTGAAGCGGATGTCATCGGCCCGGCCGAACGGCGCTGCCGCTTCCCGCACCTTGCTGATCGTCTCACGCACGCCGTCCAGCGGCTCGCCCCAGAGCGCATAGATATCGGCGTGCTTTCCCGCCACCTTGAAGGCTGCCTCCGACGAGCCGCCGAAAGAGATCGGGATGCGCGTGCCGTGGGCCGGCTTAACCTGCGAAAACGCGCCTTTGAATTTGTAGAACTCACCCTCGTGGTCGAAAGGCGCCTCGTTTTCCCAGACCTTCTTGAGCACGGTCAGATATTCGTCGGTGCGCTCGTAGCGTCGGTCGTGATCGAGGAAATCGCCGTCGCGTTGCTGGTCGGCGTCGGAGCCGCCGGTAATGATATGGACCCAGAGACGGCCGTCGGAAAACTGATCGAGCGTCGCAAGCTGACGGGCGGCCAGTGTCGGCGCCATGAAGCCGGTGCGGTGAGCCAGAAGCGCCCCGATGCGGCTGGTGTGGGAAAAGACATGCGCCGCGATCTGGTTGTTGTCAGGCCAGGTCGAGAATGCACCGATCAGCAACCGGTCTATACCGGCCTCTTCGGCCGCCCGTGCATGTCTCAGGATATAGTCCTTGTCGATAACAGGCCCCTGCGGTGGCACGATATCCGAACCTTCGCGGTTGGAGACATGCCCGATGAATTCCGAAGTCATGAAACAGCCTTTCCCATGAGGCGACGGGGCTAGAAAACCCTGCCTTCCTCCAGATGTGTCGTCGTTCCGTTGATGTAATAATCGCCGACCACGCGCGCCTTGTGCAGCAGCGGATTGTGGTTCAGAACCGTGCGGATATTGCGCCAGTGCCGGTCGAGATTGAGATGACGGGACGTGGCAGAACCGCCGCCGAGTTCGAAGACGTTGGTGGCCGCCGCAAGGGCGATCTGCGAGGCGACGATTTGCGTGCGTGCCGTCGTCAACGCACTTTCGATCAGCGCCGCCTCCAGCCTGTCCGGATCTCCAGCACCGAAGGCCTCGACTGAGCGGTCGAGCGCACGGGCGCTCTCGCGGATCAGCGTGTCGACAGCAAACGAGCCGGCGGCGATCTCGCCCAATATCTTCTGAACGAACGGATCGGCATTGGCGGTTTCGGCCGCACTATGGGCGGCGGAACGCGCCTGCCGCCGCACGTAGTCGGTACCTTCGGCCACGGCGCCTCGGACGGCGCCGGCCATGGAAGCGGCGAGATGGAGTTGGCGCAGCGTCGAGGTGTGGCGCCCGACCAGCGTATTGAGGCCGCGCGTGGAGATTTCGTGCGGCAGCACTTCGACATCCTCGAGCAACACGCCGCCGCTTGCCGTCAGCCGCTGGCCCATCCCATCCCAGTCGTCGAGGATGGTGATGCCCTTCCGGTCGACCGGCAAGAGAAGGCTGACCAGCTGATCCTCGTCATTCCTGGCGCTGAAGGAGGCAAAGTCGGAAAAGGCGGTTCCCGTTGCGTACCATTTGCGGCCGTTGAGCCGGAAGCTTTCGCCGGATTTCGTCAGTCGTGTCGTTACTTCGCCCGGCCGTTTGGTGCCCTGCTCGGTGTGCGCCCCGCCAAAGAGCTTGCCGGCAAGCACACGTCCGAGCTGGGTGCGGTCGATGGCCGAATTCGGGTTGAGAAGCAGGCTTTCGGTGAAATTGAAGTGGCTGCGGAGTGCGTGGGCGACATTCGAGTCGGCCGCGCCAAGCGTCATGATCGTCTCGATGTAGTCGACGACGGAGCCCCCCGGTCCGCCGAGCGCGACTGGAATGCGCAGCGCCCCGAGCCCTGCCTCCTTGAACCGACGAAAAGCCTCGAACGGCAGCTCGCGCTCGAGATCGCGCTTCGCCGCTTCTCTGGCAATTTCGGCTGCAAGCTCCGGCACCTTGGCGAGCAGTGCGGCAAGGTCGGGTGCAACAGATACGGATGCGGCGACTGGCGACAGGGCAGAAGGGGCGGTGTTCGGCATGCGGCGGAGACCTTCTCGGCACCAACTGGAAAGGACCGGCTGGATCCGCGATCTGCGGGTCTAGCCGGGGCTGTCAGGCGACGGCGCGTGTCAGCGGCACGACATTGTCGGCGCCGGACGCCGGGCTGCGCGGCACGCGGCCTTCAACCGGGTGGCTCGGATCGTTGAAACCGGGCGTCGAGGGGTGGCCGGTCGCGACCAGCCGATCGACCAGGGCCTCGTCCTCGGCATCGAGTTTGACGTCGAGCGCCCTGACGTAACTGTCCCAGTGTTCTTCGGTGCGCGGACCGGTGATGGCCGCTGAGATCAGCTTGTTGTTCAGCACCCAAGCCAGAGCAAATTCAGTCGGGCTGATGCCCTTGCGGGTCGCGTGCGCTGCGATCTCCTTGGCGATGGCGATCGATTCCGGACGCCATTCGGTCTCCAGAATGCGCTTGTCACCGCGGCCGGCGCGGGTATCGGCGGCAGGCTCCTTGCCGGGCTCGTATTTGCCGGTCAGCACGCCGCGGGCGAGCGGCGAATAGGAGACGACGCCAAGACCATAATATTGCGCCGCGGGGAGCTGTTCGGCCTCGGCCGTGCGGTTGACGATATTGTAGAGCGGCTGGCTTGCCACCGGACGATCGATGCCGAGCTGATCGGCAAGATGCGAGATCTCAGCGATGCGCCAGCCGCGGAAGTTGGAGACGCCGAAATAACGTAGCTTGCCGGCGCGGATGAGGTCGGCGATGGCACGCACCGGCTCTTCCAGCGGTGCGTCGAAGACGGCGCGGTGGAAATAGAGGATGTCGATATAGTCGGTGTTGAGGCGACGCAGCGAATTTTCGACCGTCTCGATCACCCACTTGCGCGAATGGCCGCCAAGGTTCGGCCCCTTGGTGTGGGAATTGACGAATTTGGTCGCCAGTACCCAGTGATCACGATGCGCCTTGATGCCGCGACCGACCACCTCTTCGGACTTGCCGTCGTGATAGACGTCGGCGGTATCGATGAAGTTGATCCCCTGTTCGCGCGCCTTGTCGATGATGCGGAAGGCGATGTCATCTGGCGTCGGCCCACCAAACATCATCGTTCCCAAGCTGAGCGGCGAGACTTTCAGGGCGCTGCGTCCGAGATAGCGATAATCGACCATTTCATTCTCCATTCATTGAGCGTGGTGACAGGCAACGGCGTGGCCGTCGGCGAGTTGGCGAAAGGTTGGGTCCTCGGTCCGGCAGATGTCGGTGGCAAGCGGACAACGGGTGTGGAAACGACAGCCGGCCGGCGGATTGTGCGAGCTCGGCAGATCGCCGGTGATGGGAGCGGCCTGCTTGCGGCGGCTCGGGTCGGGAACGGCGGCCAGCAGCGCCTGCGTATAGGGGTGCTTTGCACCGCGCCAGAGATCGCTCGTCGACGCGCTTTCAACGATGCGGCCGAGATACATGACGAGGACGCGATCGGCGAAGTAGCGAACGACCGACAGGTCGTGGGAAATGAAGAGGTAGGATAGCGAGAGTTCGGTCTTCATCTCGACGAGCAGATTGAGGATCTGCGCCTGGATGGAGAGATCGAGCGCCGAAACCGGCTCGTCACAGATCACCAGCTGCGGCTGCAGGATCAGCGCGCGGGCGATGCCGATGCGCTGCCGCTGACCGCCGGAGAATTCATGCGGGAAGCGATCAAGCGCATCAGCCGGCAGGCCGACATGCTCTACCATCTGGGCGGCGATTGCTTCGCGCCGCTTGCGGCCGCTGACGCCATGGACGGCGAGTGGCGCCGTCAGGATCGTGCGGATTGTCTGGCGCGGATTGAGCGAGGCGAAGGGATCCTGGAAGATCATTTGAACGCTGCGGCGAATTAACTGCAATTCCTTCGCCGACATCGCCGTGACGTCACGCCCTTGAAAACGGACGCGGCCGGACGAAGGCGTGACGAGGCGCATCAAGGACTTGCCGAGCGTCGACTTGCCGCAGCCGGATTCCCCGACCAACGCCACCGTTTCGCCCTCGGCAATCTCCAGCGATACGCCGTCGACGGCCCTGACCGTACCGGCTGCCCCGGGATAGTGGGTCGAGAGACTATCGACCGACAGGAGCGACATGGGCTACCTCCGAAAGGACCGGCACATAGGGACAGGCGACCTGCCGCTCGGCGGAAACCGACAGCAGTTCCGGTATCGCGAAACCGCAGGCCGGCCGGGCGACGGGACAGCGCGGGCGGAAGGAACAGCCTTTTTCGCCTGATGCCGAGACGATCGAACCGGGGATTTCGGAAAGCGGGCCATCGCTGTAGTGATAGTCGGCCTTCAGTCGCGGCGAGGCGGCAAGCAGCCCGCGCGTGTAAGGATGGTATGGCGCGTCGAAGACGGGGCCTGGAAAGCCTTCCTCGATTTTACGTCCGGCATACATGACGACGACACGATCGGCCCATTGCGCCACGATGCCGAGGTCGTGGGTGATGAGGATGACGGCCATGTTCAGTTTGACACGGAGATTGTCGAGCAGCTGCAGCACTTGCGCCTGGATCGTGACGTCGAGCGCGGTCGTTGCTTCATCGGCGATCAGGAGCTTCGGATTACAGGCAACGGCAATCGCAATCATCACCCGCTGGCGCATGCCGCCGGAGAGTTGGTGCGGATAGTCACCGATGCGCCGGGCAGGTTCGGGGATACTGACAAGCTCCAGAAGTTCGATCGCCCTGGCGCGGGCCTGCCGGCGGCTGAGATCCTCATGGATGCGCAGCACCTCGACGATCTGATCGCCGATTGTCAGCACCGGATTGAGCGATGTCATCGGTTCCTGAAAGATCATTGCGATGTCGCGACCACGAATGCGCCGCAGGTCTCGCTCCCGAAGCGACAGCAGGTCGCGGCCATCGAAGGTGATTTGACCGCCAGCCCGCGCCTGCCTCGGCAGAAGCCCCATTAACGCCAATGCCGTAAGGGACTTTCCCGATCCGGATTCGCCGACGATTGCCAGCATCTCGCCGGGATTGGCGGTGAAGCTTACGCCCTTGACGGGTTCGGCGGAGGGAAAGCGAACGGAAAGGTCGCGGACGTCGAGCAAGGCGGCCATCAGCGCTCCTCCGAAAAACGCGGGTTGAGCGCGTCATTGAGGCCGTCGCCGATCAGGTTGAGGGCAAGCACGGTGAAGACGATCGCCAGGCCTGGCAGGGCCGTGAGATACCAAGCGGTGCGGATCACGTCGCGGCCGGCGCCGATCATCGAACCCCAGGAGACGCGATTGGGATCGCCAAGCCCCATGAACGAGAGCGCCGACTCCATCAGGATTGCGCTGGCCACCATGACCGACGATGTGACGATCAGCGGCGGCAGGGCGTTGGGCAGGATTTCCCGAAAGATGATGCGCGCATGGCCAAAGCCGAGGCTGCGGGCGGCAAGCACGTAATCCTTCTCCCGGATCGCGCGGAATTCCGCCCGGGTCAGGCGCGCGACGGTCGGCCAGCTGACGATGGCGATGGCCACCGTCACCGTCCCGGTGGTCGGCTGAGCGATGGCGACCAGCACCACCAGCAGGACGAAGCTCGGAATTGTCTGGAAGATCTCAACGAACTTGACGAGGATGTCGTCCACCAAACCGCCGAAATAGCCAGCGACCGCGCCGATCAGTATCCCGGCCGAAAGCCCGAGCAATGTCGCGGCGATGCCCACCGTCAGCGAAATGCGCGCTCCGTGCAGAATTCCGGCCAGCACATCGCGCCCCATGGAATCCGTGCCGAGCGGATAGGTCGCATTCTGGCCGGGCCAGAGAAACGGTCTCGCCACCATTTCCATCGGGTCGCCAGGATAGATCAGCGGAGCGAGAAGTGCCGAAAGGGCAACGACCAGCAGGAATGCGACGCCGAACAGGGCATTGGGATTGGACAGGAAAACCTTCAACTCCCGGCGCAAGCCGCGCCAGGCGGTGCCGTGAACGGCGGAGGCGCGCACATCCGGCGCGTGAATGTGGGTCCAACGCGGCTGGGCTGTCGGTTGGGTTGCGGGGCGTGCGGCCTCCGCCCTTGCCGGCGGCGCGAGATCGATTGTCTCTGCCGCATAGGTTCCAAGTTTATGACTGTTCATCGACTTGCTCCAATTCGCGGATCGATCCAGGCCTGCAGAAGATCGACAGCCGCATTGGCGACGATCACCATGAAGGATGAAAGCAGCAGGATACCGAGGAGAACGCTGAAATCCCGCGCCATGACGGCCTCGAAGGCAAGTCGGCCGAGACCCGGCCAACTATAGACCGTTTCGACGACGACGGCTCCGCCGAGCATGCCGCCGAAGTGCATGCCGGCCATCGTGGTGATCGGGATCAGCGCATTGCGCAGAATATGGCGTGTGGTCAAGAAAAAGGGCGCCACACCTTTGGCGCGGGCCGTGCGAACGAAATCCTGCGACTTCACTTCCAGCATGGCAGCGCGCGTCAGGCGCGCATAGATGGCCAGGTAGAAGAGGGCCAGCGACGTCGCCGGCAGCACCATGTAGCGGGCACGGTCGAGGAGCGCAGGCAGTCCGGTCAGCCGTGAGCCGATGGTGCTATCGCCGCCGCTCGGCAGCCAGCCGAGCTTGACCGAGAACAGCAGGATCAGCATCAGCCCTATCCAGAAGCCTGGAATGGAATAGAAAAGCAGCGAGACGATCGAGATTAGGCGATCGGCAACCCGGCCGGAGAATGTAGCCATCAGCGAGCCAAGCAGGAGGCCGACAATGATGGCGATCGCGAGCGCCGCCAGCATCAGCATCAGCGTGCCCGGCAAACGCTGACCGATGAGATCGGCGACCGGCATTCCATAGCGCGGCGAAAAGCCGAGGCTGAAATGCGCGAGATTGTTCAGGTAGTTGGCCAGTTGAACGAGAATCGGATTGTCGAGCCCGAAACGTTCACGCAGGGCAGCCATGGTCTCGACCGTCGCAGAACCTGATTCAGCCGCCATGACATCTGCGGCATCGCCGGGCGCGAGCTTCAGCAGAAAGAAATTCAGTACGACAATGCCCAGCATCGTTGGAACGGCCTGGAGGATCGTCTTTCTGATGGTACGGCCGAGCCGTCCGTAAGCTGACATTGCCTTTTCCTCGCCGCTTGAGAAGATTTCGGCTTCGCGATGCAATAGTAGTTGACTAAATCTGTAGGTTTTGTCAAATCCGTAGTGGTAAATATTTCCAAGAAACCCACAAATGCTGGCTCAATTCGGAAATATCTACTTTCTGAATGTCATCTTTCGGAATGACTTATCAATAATTCTGTCCGGGCAGGTAAAAAACTCTACGAGAGGGCCTGTCGTTGGAAAGTCGAAACAGCAAGGGTCGCCCGGCGTCTTCGCGGCCCGCAGACGAGGGTTGAACCTATGGCAGTATTTCCGGCATCCACGCGCCGCAGCTTTCTCCTTGCTTCCGTCGCCCTCGGCGTGACGGCGACGGCCCGCATCCCAGCCCTTGCAGCACCCGCGCGCGGCGGCACGGCAACGCTCCTGCTTTCGGCAGAACCGCCGGTGCTGACGACCATCGCCAACACGGCCTTCAATTCGGTCTATGTGTCGCCGAAAGTCATCGAAGGACTGCTGACCTACGACTTCGATCTCAATCCGAAGCCGCTTCTGGCCAAGGAATGGTCGATCAGCCAGGACGGACTGACCTATACCTTCAAGCTGCGCGACGGCGTGAAGTGGCACGACGGCCAGCCGTTCACATCGGCCGATGTCGCCTTCTCCATCAAGACGTTGAAGGAAGTTCATCCGCGCGGCCGCAACACTTTCCTCAACCTGGTTGACGTCCAGACCCCCGATCCGCTGACCGCTGTGGTGACGCTTTCCAAGCCGGCGCCCTATCTGATCACGGCGCTTGCGGCTTCCGAAACGCCGATCGTGCCGCGTCACATCTACGAGGGCACCAAGGTGGCCGAAAACCCGGCAAATCTTGCGCCTATCGGCACCGGGGCCTTCAAGTTCAAGGAATGGATCCGCGGCAGCCATATCGTTTACGAGCGCAATACCGACTATTGGGATCAGCCGCGCCCCTATCTCGATCAGCTCATCGTCCGTTTCATTCCAGATGCAGCAGCACGCTCGATCGCCATCGAGACCGGCGAAATCGATCTTGCGCCCTCCACACCCGTGCCGCTCAGCGACCTGGAACGTTTCAAGTCCCTCCCCGACATCGCTTTCGAACCGCGCGGCTATCAGTATGCCAACGGTATCAGCCGTATCGAATTCAATCTCGAGCGCCCGTTCTTCAAGGATATTCGCGTGCGGCAGGCCTTTGCCCACGTCATCGACAGGAAAGTCATCCTCAATACCATCAACTACGGCTATGGCAGCACCATTCCCGGCCCGATCAATCCCAACCTGACGAAATGGTACGACCCGGATCTGAAAACCTATCCGATCGATCTGGCGGCAGCCGAAAAGCTGCTTGACGAGGCCGGTTACCCGCGCGGCAGCGACGGTATCCGAGCCCGCATCAATCTCGACTATGTGCCGAGCGCAGAAAGTTACCCACGCGGCTCCGAATATATCCGCCAGGCGCTCGCCAAGGTCGGCATCGACGCGACGGTGCGCAGCCAGGATTTCGCCACCTACACCAAGCGTATTTATACCGACCGCGATTTCGACTTCGCTTTCGAGGGAATGAGCAACCTCTTCGATCCGACCGTCGGCGTACAGCGCCTCTATTGGAGCAAGAACTTCAAGCCCGGCGTCCCCTTCTCGAACGGATCGGCCTACAGCAATCCCAAGGTCGACGCGCTGCTGGAGGCCGCGGCAATCGAGGTCGACCCGACCAAGCGCGTCGAGCAGTGGCGTGAGATCCAGCGGATCCTGGTCGAAGACCTGCCTGCGATCGATATTGTTAGCCAGCCGGAGTTGACCATTTACAACAAGCGCATCGCCGATCACACGGTCGGCGGCGAAGGGGTCTCCAGCAGCCTCGCCTACGCCTACGTGGCAGCATCCTGAGCGACGAGCCAACGATCAAGCGGAGGACAACCATGTCCGTTCAACATCTTCCCGGCTCCATCGTCGGCTTGCCGAAATTCGCCGCCCCGACGGATTTTCCTGAGAGCCCGCTGTCGCAGGCTCTCAAACAGCCGGTTCTTCTCGGTCTCTTTCTGCCGATCCAGGCGGGCGGCTGGACGCAATCGACGCTCGAACGCTCGACGGACTGGCGGTTCGACTACAACAAGGCCCTTACTCTCAGAGCCGAGGAACTGGGCTTCGATCTCGTCTTCGCCCTGTCGCAATGGCTGCCGAAAGGCGGCTATGGCGGCGTCTTCGACGGCCAGGCGCTCGACAGCTTCGTCTCCACGGCGGCTCTTGCGGGCCTGACCAAGAAGATCATGCTGATCTCGACCATGCACGTTCTTTACGGCCCCTGGCATCCCCTGCATCTGGCAAAGTTCGGCGCGACGCTCGACCACATCACCGGCGGCCGCTGGGGTATCAATGTCGTCACCGGCCATCGTGCGGTCGAGCACGAGATGTTCGGTTGGCCGCGCATCGAACACGACAAGCGCTACGAACTTGCGGCCGAATTCCTCGAAGTCGTCCAGCGGCTCTGGAGCGATACGGAGAACTTCTCCTTCGAAGGCGAAAGCAGCTGGAAGCTCGGCGGCGGCTTCGTGACGCCGAAACCGAATTTTGGCCGTCCGATCCTCGTCAACGCCACTGGTTCGGATGCCGGCATTGCCTTTGCCGGGCGCTACTCCGACATCGTCTTCATCACCAGTCCGACGGGCGCCGACATCGACAGCGCGCTGCAGTCGCTGCCAGCCCACACCAAAAGGGTCAAGGGCGCTGCGACCAATGTCGGCCGTACCGTGCGCACGCTGCTCAATCCAATGGTCATCTGCCGTCCGACCGAGAAGGAGGCATGGGCCTTCGCCGACCGCATCGTCGCGCATGCCGACCAGCGCTCGCCACAGGGTTTCCAGTCATTGAATTCCGACGCGCAAGCGTGGAAGGGCCGCGATCCGCAGGACGCCTATCGTTTTGTCGGCGGCAACATCAGGGTGATTGGATCGCCCGAGAGCGTCGTCGACCAGTTCGTCAAGCTGAAGGCAGCCGGCGTCGATGGTCTGCAGCTCAGCTTCTTCGATTTCCGCGACGATCTCGAATTCTTCGGCAGCGAGGTGCTGCCGCTGATGAAACAGGCGGGGCTGCGCCACTGAAAGGGACGATCATGACGAGCAATGCCATTTCGGAAATCTGGTATACCCGCTGCCCGGTGCCGACGCCCGTCGGCCTCGCCGCACAGCTCGGCTATCTCGAGGAGAATTTCCGCAAGGAAGGAGTGACGCTGAAATCGATCATCGACTCGCCCGATCGCAGCATCCGCCAAAGCCATTTCAACCACACGCTCGACTGGTCATTCCGCCACGGCGGCAACGTGCCGCCGATCCGCGCTCGATCGGAAGGCCGCAAAACCCGGCTGGTCGGCATTACCTGGACGGATGAGTTCCAGGCGATCATCACGCTGCCAGAGAGCGGCATCAAGAGCACTAGGGATCTCAAAGGCCGCCGCTTCGGCATTGCCCGCCGCCCGGAGGGCATTGTCGACTTCATGCGGGCGACCGCGCTGAAGGGCCTCGTCTCGGCGCTTTCGCTTGAAGGGCTGGAACTTGCAGATGTCGAGGTCATCGACATCGCGCTTGCCGATTCCGTCCTGGCGAGCCAGGAAGGCCCTTCGCTCTTCGGGTTGAAGCGCCAGCAGGCTTATGGCGCGGAAATCGCTTCGCTCATTCGCGGCGAGGTGGATGCGATCTATGTCAAGGGAACGGCGGGCATCAACGTCGCCAATCTGGTCGGTGCGATTCAGGTCGTCGAATTCGGTTTTCATCCCGACCCGAAGATCCGCATCAATTCCGGCTCACCCCGGGTGCTGACCGTGGACGAACTGCTTGCCGAAGAACGTCCCGATATGGTTCACCGGCTGCTGGAGTCGATCTTCAAGGCGAGCGCCTGGGCCGAAGCGCATCCGGAAGAGACACGTCGCTTCGTCGCCCGCGAAGCCGGTGCGACCGAAGAACAGGTGCTTGCCGCCAATGGCCCGGAGGTTCACCGTCACCTCGGCCTCGGTCTACAGCCCGAACTGGTCGAGGCCGTCGGCCACTACAAGGATTTCCTGCGCGATTTCGGCTTCCTCGCTGCCGACTTCGATATTGCCGAGTGGGTCGATCGCCGTCATCTCGAAGCTTTCGCCAAGCGCGCCGTGGCCTGAGAAGAAAGGCATGTAAGAGCATGTTGCAGGAAGCAATCGATCCCGTCGGCAAGGCGCGGTGGCTGGCCATCGACTTCGCCGAGCGCGCGGCCCATTTCGATGCGACGGGGGAGTTTCCCTTCGAAAACTTCACCCATCTCCACGAGGCCGGCCTGCTCGGCCTCGTGACAGCCCGAGAACATGGTGGTCATGGCGGCGGCCTGATCGAAGCTCAGGCCGTCATCAGCGAGATCGCCCGTGGCGAACCGTCGACTGCGCTGGTGCTCGCCATGCACTACAACAGTCATTACGGCTTGCGCCGCTTCGGAAAGTGGCCGGACCATCTCGCGCAGCGGGTCTTGTCGGCAAACCGTCTCGGCCCTGCCCTCATCAACGCCGCCCAGGCCCAACCCCGCATCGGCTCACCCGCCCATGGCGCGCTTCCCGAAACCATCGCCCGGCGCGATGGCGACTGCTGGCGGATCACCGGCCGCAAGACCTATGTCACGGGTATTCCGATCTTGAAATGGGTGTCGCTGCTGGCGCTCACCGACGAGCCGGAGCCGCGTCTGGCCTCCTTTCTCGTCCCGACCGACAGCCCCGGCCTGCGGATAGAGAAGACCTGGAATGCGGCCGGCATGCATGCGACGGCCAGCGACGACATCATTCTCGACGATGTCGTCATCCCATTTTCAGATGTGATCGAGGCGCAGCCCGCATCGGAACCGATACGGCGTGAAGAACATGCGACGGCCTTCTTCTTTTCGCTGATCGGCGCCGTCTATCACGGCGTTGCCTTGTCCGCGCGCGACCGGGTGTTGTCCTTTGCCGCCCGCCATACGCCGGCAAGCCTCGGCGCGCCGATTGCGACGGTGCCGCGCATCCAGGACGGCCTGGGTGAGATCGAAGTCCGACTCGCGACCAGCGCCAGGCTGCTCAGATCGCTCGGCGAAGATGTCGATGCCGGCAAGGCCGTCGGCATGGATGGCATGAACGTTCGCCATGTCGTCATCGACAATAGCGTCGCGGTAACGAGCCTGGCTCTCGACCTGGCCGGCAATCCCGGCCTGAACCGCGACTTCCAGCTCGAACGCCAGCATCGCGATGCGATGACCGCCCGCTCGCACGCGCCACAGAACCACATGATCCGTACGATCGCTGCAAAGAATGCCCTTGCACGGTTGGCCGCGGCCGGGGTCTGACGAAGGCTGAAGATTAAGGCCGTTTCAGCCTCTGGTATCTTTCGCGCTGAAGCGTTGCGGGGACTTCGCTTCTGCGAGGTCCCCAAGGTCTTTCATCAGGCGACCGCGCTCAGTTGCTTGGCCGAGAAATCAACCAGCAGTATCGCGATTTCGAAGCCACGGCGCTGAAGCCAATGCGCAACGGTGCGCGCCCGCACCCCAAGCGGGTCGTCGATGAGGACGACGCGCGCACCGCGAACGGCGATGGTGCGGTAGGCGACGCCGAGCAACTGGCCGCCCTCCGACGAAAGCGTCCCGTCGAGATGGTTCTTCTCGAACTCCTCGGGCGTGCGCACATCAAGAAGATAGGTCGTCCGGCCAGGATCGTTCGCCCACTTGCGGGCGGTGGCGACATCGATCTCGGGGAAACGGTCATCGGCGCTCAGTGCCTGGACATGTTCGCGCGCGAAATTCAGCGCCGCTGGGCTTGCCTCGCCATAGATACGGGTCCTGCCGGTTTCGAGTTCAAGGCCGGCGCCGGTCCAGGCCTTCGTCCCGTCATGCAGATAGGAGACCTGATTGGGCACCCTCGCATCGATCAGCGTCTGGGCGCCGAGGATCGCACGCGGCAGCCCGGCGCAGGACACGACGACCTTGGTCTGTTCGGATGGCACGACATCCTTGAAGCGCAACAACAACTCAGCACCCGGCACGCTGACCGCGCCGGGGACATGATCGCGGCTGAATTCGGTAACAGTGCGCGTGTCGATAACGACGATATCTTCCCCCGCATCGCGCAGCCGCTTCAACTCTTCAGTCGAAATGACCGGCGTGTTCCTTTCGTCTCGCACGGCAAGTGAAAAGTCGACGCCCGGTATGTCGAATGTCGGAAGGGAAGCCTCTGCTCCCGCCGTCCAGGCGGGAATACCGCCCTCGAGCGCGAAGACATTTGCCCATCCTGCTTTCCCCAGTTTTTCGGCAAGCAGGGCAGCGGCGCCATCACCTCCGTCGGCAAGAACGGTGCGCACGACGGTGCGCGGGACGAAGCGGCCGATCTCGCTTTCCACAAACTCGGCCGGCAAATTGGTAGCGAAGAGAGGTGATGCATAGCCGACAACTGCCGGGTCTCTGATGTCGAACACGGCCAGTTCCTCACCGTCGGCGAGCCAGTTGCGGAATGTGTCTCGGGAGATTGTCTTCTGGGTCACGCTGGGCCTCCATCACGCATTGATGTTGATCTCTGAAAGATATTGGGGCGGCCAGGAGAGACGTGAACGACGTCTCTCCACCCGCGTCATCGCACGGTCACCAGCATCAGCTCTCCGGGCTGAGCCATATCTGGCCGAAGCTGTTGTTGATGCCCTGCGCACCCGGCGCGAAGTTCCTGACCTTCTTGCTTGCAATGATCTGTGAACCGGCCGCGACCAGATCGACGGAGACAACATCCTCGTGAATGATGCGCTGGAACTGATACCAGAGGTCGCGTCGTTTCGCCTCATCGGGCTCGACTGCCGCCGCTTCAAGAAGCCGGTCCACCTCGGGATTGACGTAGTGGCTGGCGTTGGAGAAGACGAGGCCGATCTTGAAGTTCTTCGACCAGTAGGCGCGCTGCACACCGAGGCTCGGATCGAAGGTGTTCGAAAGGGATTCGATGACAAGGTCCCATGCGCGATCAGTGTAAACGGTCTTGAGGTAGGTCGCGAGATCGAACTTGAGGATCTCCGCCTCGATACCGACGACGGCAAGGGATTGCTTGATGAAGTCGGCGTAGGAGGGCGTGAGGAAAGAGTTATAGGCGAGGCGAAGCTTGAAACGACTGCCGTTTGCGCCTCTGGGATAGCCGGCCTCATCCAGAAGTTTTTCTGCGAGTTTCGGATCCGGCGTCCGGGCCTTGATGCTCGGATCATACCATTTCGGCAATGCGGTGCTGACTGGGCTCGGCGATACGACGCCATAGCCATACAGCGCAATATCCAGCAATTTCTGCAGATCGATGGCATGGGCGATCGCCAGCCGCACCTCGCGCTTGGTGAGAATCTCGTTCTCATAGTTGAAGAACAGCTGCTGCTGCGGCCCGGAATAGGCGTAGGTCGTCGTATCCACGACCAGGTTTGGATTGGCCTTCAGGCGTTCTATGTCCGACAGGGGCACCGGGTTGGCGCCGATGTCGATTTCACCGGTTTCGAGCGCGGCAGCGCGCGCGGAGGGATCGAGGATGACGCGAAGGACGACCCGGTCGAGATAGGGCTTGCCTTCGTCCCAATAGTTCGGATTGCGGTCGAAGATCAGATGACTGCCCGGCACCCACTCCTTGAGGATGAACGGTCCGGTTCCGATCGTCTGCGCAAGCTTGGGCTGTTCCTCCGGCTTGAAGGTTTCATAGACATGCTTCGGCACGATCGGCGATTCCGAACTGCTGAGTGCTGTGATCAGATAAGGCGCGGGTTTGGAAAGGACGACGATCGCCGTATGCGGATCGGGCGTCTCGACGGCAGTCACGTTCTGATAGGTGATACGACCGCGGGGATGGGCTTCCTTCAGCCGAAGGATCGTAAAGGCCACGTCGGCAGCGATGAAGTCTGCGCCGTCATGCCATTTCACGCCCTTGCGCAGTTTAAAGCTATAACGCAGCTGGTCGTCGCTGACCGACCATTCTGTCGCCAGCAGCGGGATCGGATTGAGATCGTAGTCGAAATCGAACAGGCCCTCATTGATCTTCGGTCCGATCGCCTGACCGGTGCCCGATGACGTGTTGATGGCGATCAGTGCGCTCGGGTCGGGATAATAGGCCCAATTGAGCGTACCGCCCCTCACCGGGGTTTCAGCGGCTGCTTCAGCAAAACGAGGCATGCCGGCCATCGCGAGGCCGGCCCCGCTTGCGAGTAGCAACTGATTGAACTGGCGGCGATTGATCGACATAGGCTGCTCCGAAAGCACAAACGCGGCAGGCCGCGGACGGAGCCCCATGCCCCGCTGTCCGGATGATCCCTTTACAGCCCTCCAACTCAAAGGCAGATTTTCTATCGCGCTTTGAAAGCAAAGCTTGTCAGCGTTTCGAGCCTGTCTCCCGATCGCCGCAACGATCGAGCATTTCCAGAGCCGTCGATCTACCGATCGACGCGGCCGAGAAGCCGTCGCGCATTGCCGCCGGCAATAAGCGCCTGCGCCGCCGCGTCGAGGCCGGCCGTCTTGAAACTCCTGCCCAGGGATTGCTGCGAAAGCGATGGCAGGATCGGCCAGTCGGTTCCGGCAAGCACTCTGTCGGGACCGAAGAATTCCGCGAGAATGGCGATGATCGAGGGATCGTCGCCCATCGTATCAAAATAGATATTCGGCCTTCGGCCTTCGGCGCGGTTCTGCCTGGAGTAACGGCCGCCGCGTGACGCCTGCACGATGGCGCCGAGGCCAAGGGTCGCGAAAACGAAGTCGAGGTCGGGAAACTCGTCAAGCAGGCCGCTCTCCAACACCGACAGGAAGGCGACACCGTTCATCAGCCCACGGCCAAGGGAGTTGCCAAGTTTGCCGGCACCCGCAATCAGAATGTCCGCCTGCGGCGCGTTGACCGGATGCACGAAGACCGGCCGTTTGAACCGGGCTGCGACCGCAAGTGTCGGCCGCACACTGGCGTCGCCCAGAAATTTGCCATCGCGGGAAGAATCGATGACGAGGCCCGACAGGCCGAGTTCGCCAAGCACTCGCTCTGCCTCGCGCCCAGCGATCTCGCCTGAAAAAGGATCGACGGTCGCCAATGCCGCAAGGCGCCCCGGATTGGCCTTGACCAGTCCGGCCAGCCAATCGTTGACATTGGAGATCACCTCGGTATCGACTGGTCCCGCAACGCCGAACAGGCTTTCCACCGTCGTGCTCAACACCGCAAGTGATACACCGGCCGCCTCGAATTCGTCGAGAAGCGCGGCCGGATCGACGATCTTCCTCAGGATATCGTTAGGAAGTCCGGAGGATATGCGCCTGGCGCCATCAAGGCCCCATTCCGGCGGCCAGAGGTGAGTATGAATATCGACGATGTCCAATCTGCCGCTCATGCGCTGCCGCTTCCCTTGAGATAACGATCTGATGATGCTTCCTGCGTCAGCCCGAAGCGCTCCCGCAGGCTTCCACTCTCATAATGCCGCGGGAATATGCCGGCATCCTGCAGGCGTGGGACCACTTGTTCGACGAAGTCGGAGAGATCGTCGGGCAGGACCGGAGCCTGGATGTTGAAACCGTCGACGATGCCGGAACGCCACCAGGCGATGATGTCGGCCGCGATATCGTCAGCGGTGCCGGCCACGAGCCTGTGGCCGCCCTCCACGCGCCGCACGAATTGCCTCGGCGTGATACGCTCGTGGCGCGCAAGTTCGGCCAGAGCCTGCGAGAAACCTGCCGGGCGCTGTTGATCGGCCGTCGTCGTGAAGAGATCGCCGGAGACTGGCGCATCGGGATCAAGCGCGCCATAGTCGATCCCGGCATCCCTGGCGAAGCGCCGCAACAGTCCCTCCTCGCTACCTGTCCCCGACACCGCCTCATGCCGCTCCAACGCCTCTTCCCGGCTACGCCCGATGATCGGAACCAGACCGGGAACGACCCTCAAAGAGCCGACGTCACGCCCCTTCGCGATGGCCCGCTTATGGAGCTCGTCACGAAAGGCGCGAGCCGCCGATAGCGACAGCAACGAGCAGTAGATGATCTCGCCATAGGCGACAGCAAAATCGAGCCCCGGACCGGAAGCTCCCGCCTGGCCGATGAGGGCGCGCCGCTGCCTATCGCGAGGCACGTTGAGCGGCCCGGCGACATTGTAGAATTCGCCCCTGTGCCCGATCGGACGGGCAAAATCCGGATCCCAAAGCCCAGCCTGTGGATCGGCTGGCCGACGCAGCTCCCAGCTATCCAGCAACGCACCAACCACCGACATGAATTCATGTGCCTGCCTGTAGCGCGCCTCGCGCGGCGGCAAAGGCGCAGAGCCATAATTCGCCGCAACGGCGGGGTTGAAGGACGAGACGATATTACAGATGACGCGGCCGCCAGAAATGTGATCGAGTGTCGCCAGCCGGCGCGCCAGATCGTAGGGCGCACTGTAGGTGGAGGAAACCGTAATCTCGAAGCCGATATCTGGCACGGCAACAGCAAGCGCCGTCGACAGGGTCAGCGGTTCAAAGCTGTGCAGCGGCCGCTGCGCAGGATCGGCGCCGAGCGCCGGATGGTCTGAAAAGAACACCGCATCAAGAGTGCCGGCATGGGCAATCCTGGTCGTCCGTAGATAATGGTCGAACTCCGCGAAGACCAGTGGCGAACCGCCGACATGGCGCCAGGAATCGGCAAGATACCCGGTACTGTTGATACCGGCCGTAAGGATAAGTCGCTTTTGCATGAATAACGTGTCCGCCTGCGCTGCCTTGCTCGGGACTACGGTGCTGCGCGTCTTTTCGGACGCGCAAAGGACGCTGTAATACTATGAATTATGCAGTCGCCGCGGCCCGTTCAGTTATCCTTAGGATGTGGCTGGCCGGAAGGCAGAATTTCTTTCGCATTGGAAAAGAATAATTTGTTTGCTGATGCCGTCGGAAATCAAGGCCTAGGTGCCACTTGGACCCATGCCCGAAAGCCGCCACGCTCTCAAATTAGAAATATTTTCTCAAATTACAGGGAGAAGTTGGCACCGATGGGAATAGTCTCCCGCATCCCCTTCCTATATAGTCTATAAAATTAATAGACTATAACGTGCCTCAGTCGAGTGCACTTCGCAAGAAGGGCCGATTTTATCGGATGATCGCAATGGCCAAACAGGTGATCGAATATGCCGGCGTTCCGGTCGGTATCGTCGTTCCAGACAAGGACTTGCTGAAGTTCATCGCCGTGAAGTTTCATGTTCATGACCTCGACGGCCAGCACTTTGCCTCGCCGTCGGATGTGCTGCGGGCAATCCACACACTGATGTCGGCATCACATGCCAGCATTCATCGCGCCGCCTAATCGGAGAGACACCATGGGCAGGCTACGCCAATTCTTCCGGCTCTCCGCACTGCGCGACGATCTTGAAACGAGGTTGCTTGCTCGAGAGTATCGCTCCCTGCTCCTCGACGACCATTTCGAAGACGGCACGGACAAGGAACTCCAATCGAAATGCGCCGAGCTCACCATCGAAATCTCTTCGCGCCGGTATAGGCACTGCCATTGAAAGAGCTTCTGGCTCTTCACTCCATGGCAGGAACAGCGCCGCCAACCCTCAACAGGTGATCTTCAACATCACCCATCGACAACAAAACGTTGCAACGTTCAACCAGGACTACAAGGCATGCAAAGCAGATTTTTCGCCCAAAGAGCCGTCGTGTTGCGAACCACATTGAGAGCAGCTGTTCTGGCTGCCATCATCCCGTTTGCATTCCAGAATACGGCGCTTGCAGACCAAAAGGTGCTTCTGTCCTACGAGGCGACGCCCTCCGCAGGTTTCCATCTGCCGCGGCTTTCCCAGGCCAGTTATGATGATCGAGCGGCATTTTCAGCCGAAGTGCTAAAAGAGATCGTGCCGAAGATCATAACAGCCAATGGCATCGACCCTGCGACCTTGGAGACAGAGGTGACGCCCGGCGGATATCTCCTCAAAACCAATGCGTCACTTCAGACCGAGGGGGATCTTGATGACACCGCGGCTGATCGGCTTGCCGGCTCCCTGGGCTACGTCTTCCGCCAATATAGCGTCCTTGCCTCTCGCCTCAACGACACAACAGGTAAGACGGGCTTTGTTGTCGTGCGGTTTCACCAAGACAGCCTCAACGCCACCGTCGCGCAGAAATTCTTCGAGGCAGCAGACGCAACGGAAAAGGGCTTGGGCGGCGGATACACCGTGTTTGGAGACGAACAGATCTTCCTCAACGTGACGAACTCCGAAGGAAAGCCTTATAGCGGCCTTGATGACGCAACCTTCCAAGACGGCCTGAAACGCGCTGCCGCATCCTTTGGTGATCCCGCACTGGAAGTGTCTTCTTCTGGCAAGGCAACCGCACGCTTTATTGGGAATGATTGGGAGACGTCGAAGAGAGGCGAGGACTATCAAACTCTGCTCGGCGGACCGGACGGTGAATTGGTGAAAAAGCTCGACGAGATCAGTAGAGACTATGCATCCCTCGTCGCAAAGACAGCTGAAAGCAAGGGCTGGAACCGTGATGAATGAGGGCGTGTGCGAGGCGCCCACGCACAAACCGCTTTGCGATGGAACGATGTATCGCTGAAGGCCCAAGGCGAGGGGTTCATCGGCAAGAAGGAACTATCGAAGGCGGCTGTTTCGGGCAAACAGCTAAATTTAGAAAATTCTATCCATGGACTTTATAGCCGAAGAGTCGACCGTCCGCTTCGGCCATCCCAGCATCGGTCTCGACAATAGGGAATACTAGCAAGCGATGACAACTTTGAATGAGTATCTCCGACAGAAGCGCGAAGCACTACTCGATCGGCGGGCGCGCGTCAGCAAGGGCGAACTGGGCGCGGTCACATTGAAGGCCAGTGCAAGCGCAGAGGGCCGCAGCGGCGTACGTCGTATCCGAATTCGGGATTTTCAGGTCATTTCCGACAGCCCGCCCGATTTCGCCGGCTACAATCTGGGTCCGTCGTCTCCAGAACTTCTGCTCAGCGCGCTTTCGAGCTGCCTGACCCATACCTTTCTGATCCATGCTTCCGATCAGGGCGTGCCGCTTGAATCGCTGCATGCGGAAGTCTCCGCCACGATCGATCCGCGTGCAGGTGCAGAAGGATATGAAGACATTCCCGTCTATCCCCAGGACATCAACTACCTGGTCACCCTGGTATCTCCCGCAAGCACCGCGGACATCGCCAGACTGCAGGCGACCGTGGAAAAGCTCTGTCCAATCCTCAATCTGCTGAAACGCGGAAATGAGGTGCGCGGGCAGTTGGATCACCAGCAACCTGGCCATCAGACAACGAGCGCCGACTGATGACCGTATAGTCATGCGTCAGTACGTGTTCTCGACTTCGTTTCGTGTGGGAAAGCGTCGGAGGTCGGTTGCTGCATAATTCCTTAAATTGGAATCGATTGAGGGATAAAATCATGCGGCCATTCAAATGCGCCCGTGTACGGCGACAAGGGGTGCTCCGGTAGGGCCCAGATGGCGAGCGCTCAGTTTGCTTGAAGCAAATTCCTGATACACCAAGGAAAAGTCCGAAGGGAGCACACCCATGGCTAGTCAACCCGTTGCCACCCGCATCGTTCTTGCATCGCGCCCATCCGGAAAGCCGGTGGCGGCGAATTTCCGGCTCGAGCGGGAGACGGTTCGCGATCTCGCCGAGGGCGAGGTTCTTCTTGAGACGCTTTATCTTTCCCTGGACCCCTACATGCGCGGCCGCATGGACGATGCCAAATCCTATGCCAAGCCGGTCGACATCGGCGGCGTGATGGAAGGGGGCACGGTCGCGCGGATCGCACGCAGCCGCAACGCGGCGTTCAAGGCGGGGGATATCGTCCTCTCGCATTCCGGCTGGCAGAGTTATGCCATTTCAGATGGTGCGGACTTGCGGAAGCTCGATCCGCAAACCGCACCAATCACGACGGCACTCGGCATTCTCGGAATGCCCGGCTTCACGGCCTATGCCGGCCTTCGCAATATCGGCAAACCCAAGGCCGGCGAAACGCTTGTGGTTGCGGCAGCGAGCGGCGCGGTTGGCTCGGCAGTCGGACAGATGGCAAAGATTTCCGGTGCGCGTGTCGTCGGAATCGCAGGCGGGCCTGAGAAATGTGACTTCGTACGCCAGGCGCTCGGCTTCGATGTCGCCATAGACCATCATGCAAGCGATTTTCCGGCACAACTTGCAGCCGCTTGTCCAAAGGGCATCGATGTCTATTTCGAGAATGTTGGTGGCCACGTCTGGACCGCGGTCTTTCCGTTGCTGAACGACTTCGCGCGCATACCGGTCTGTGGGCTCATCGCGCATTACAACGAAGGGTCCTCTGCCTCGAGTGGACGTGATCAGCTTCCTGCTGTGATGCGTGCCATCCTGCGCAAAAGCCTGACCATCCGCGGTTTCATCCAGCGCGAATTTGCCGATCAGCGTCCTGATTTCTATCAGCAAACCGGCGCGTGGATCTCCGAGGGACGGCTCAAATACAAGGAGGACATCGTTGACGGACTTGAAAACGCTCCGGAGGCTTTTCTTGGTCTTCTGGAAGGGAGGAATTTCGGAAAGCTGATCGTGCGCGTTGCGCCCTGACACAACGGCTCGGCGTTTTCTATTTCGCGGCGCAGTTCTTTTTGCTCGCTGCCGGGACAGAACAAAAAAGCGAATCCCGGAGAAGCTGATGGGGGAGCACGTATACTCCAGGAAGAAGGTGACGACTGCGGACGTTGTCCGCAAGGGTAAGGCGTGATGCCCATCTTCAAGATCTGAGCTCACCATTTCCGGCGTAATAGTTTCATCAAGAAGGATAATGCCGTGGCCGCTGCAACAAGGACGCTTCCGATACTCGACCTCGGGCGTTTTGCATCCGCTCATCCGGAACGAGAGCAGGCGCTCGCGGAGCTACGCGACGTCAGCCGGATGCTCGGATTTTTCTATCTCACCGGACACGGTATTCCGCAGCGACGGATTGACGATCTGACCGAACTCGCGCGCCGCTTCTTCTCGTTGCCGGAAGAGCAGAAGCTGGAAATCGAGATGCGCAAGTCGCCGCATTTCCGCGGCTATAACCGGGCCGGCTTCGAATATACGCGCGGCAAGCAGGATTGGCGGGAACAGGTCGATTTCGGCCCTGAGCGCCAGAGGCTGGAGATCGGTCCGGGCGATCCTCCATGGAAGCGGCTGTTCGGTCCGAACCAATTCCCCTCGGCGCTTCCGCACATGCGCGCAGCCGTACTCGAATGGATCGAAGAGGTGACCGCCGTCGGTCTGAAAGTCCTCCAGGCATTTTCCGAGGCGCTCGGCCAGAGCCCTGATGTCTTCGCGCCGATCTATGCCAATGGTCCGAACCAGCTTCTGAAGATCGTGCGGTATCCCGGTCGCGATCAGACGCAGAGCAACCAGGGCGTCGGCGCCCACAAGGATGGCGGCTTCGTCACCATCCTGTTGCAGGACGTCATTGGCGGACTGCAGGTCGATGACGGCGAAGGCGGCTGGATCGACGCGCCGCCGATCCGCGGCACCTTCGTCGTCAATGTCGGGGAGCTCTTGGAACTCGCCTCCAACGGTTACCTCAAGGCCAATATCCATCGCGTCGTCACCCCGCCGGCCGGCGGCGACAGGCTATCCATTCCGTTCTTCCTCGGTGCGAATCTGGCTGCGACCATCCCTGTTCTCGATTTGCCACCGGCGCTTCTTGCAGAGGTGCGGGGCGTGACGCAGGATCCTCTCAATCCTCTGTTCCGCGAGGTGGGCCGCAACGTGCTGAAATCGCGGTTGCGCTCTCATCCCGACGTGGCGCAGGAGCATCATGCCGACCTTTTGGGCGCGGAAGCGACATAGACCTGACCACCCGGCATTCACCGAAGCATGCCGGGATCGACACATCTGGCGCGGGGGCCGCCCATGAAGCTGAATACGTCTTCGATCATAAACGGTGATCCTGCTTGCGGCCATGTTCGGCCTCGTCGCGCTCAATCCCTTCGGCAGGAATATCGCCGCCCATCAGGAATGCCAGGTTAGGCAGCATGAGGGTGCCCAGTGGAAGCTTTCGAGCGCGAGTGCCGACATGAGGCCGCTGTAAAGATCTTGCATGACCGGGCCTCAAGGAAGTGGCGTGCGGAGGACGAACATCGCGAGATGGATGCTGCCAAATTGAGAAAGTTGCCGCTGCAAGCCTCGGCGCCTGTAGGCGCTGTCGTGAGCGGCCTTCCTTTTTTGTCAATGCCGATGCGGAAGGTGCATGCTATCCTGGAGGGGGCGTTTTCGCATCTTCGCTGTGGTGGAGCACTCTACCAATTCACTTACGGCCCGAAATGTCCGATCGCCAGACCCTTGCTTGACCGTCTGGGCCTGAAGGCAAGGTATGTCGGATGCACCCTCGCCAATATTCCACCCGCAGCCGTCTATCGCATCAGTCGACGAAGACCGCGCAGGGCATTCGAACCGGCGCATCAGGATCTGTTGTTCGACGGTCAGAAAAATCCATCCTAACCAGCAGCAGCTCGACCTGCATGGCTATTCTTTTTCCGGCTGAATCCGGCAGGCACCGGACATTCCATCACAGCCCGACGCGTTCCTTCAGCACTCAGTGAGATCAAAGCTTCGATGAAAGCCTTGCTCACCTGGTTAGATATATTCCAAATAGGAATGCATGTTATTCCAACAACCGCGCTGGCCTCGGCCTTTTTTCATCTTCATACCGCGCAGACTGATGCCCCGCAAACTTGGAGATGCAGATGACGAGAGTGGCAATTTACGTCGAGTTAAAAGCAAAATTGGGCAGGGAAGAAGAAGTTGCCGCGTTTCTCAAGAGCGCTCAAGGATTGGTGTTGCTAGAACCGCTTACCGTCGCCTGGTATGCCATCCGATTTGACCATTCCACCTTCGCGATCTTCGACGCCTTCGATGGTGAGGAAGGGCGCCAGGCTCATCTTCAAGGCGCCGTGGCCGCTGCACTGGTTGCTCGGTACGATAAACTTTTCGACGGTCCGCTCGAAATTCGCCAGCCTGTCGTTTTGGCTGATCGGACGCCAACCAAAGCCTCTTGAATCGACGAAGTCGCAGCGCAGGCGCTGCGACTTCGGTTGTCCACCGTTCGAGTTCACACTGTTTCGTCCCTACATGACGATGCCACGGAGCCGGTCGATCCCTCAGGGCGGCTGGACGTGTGGGACTTTTACCGTTGCCGCGTTTTGTCGCACACGGCAACACGACAGCCTTCGGCATGCGGTTCTTCTACGCTCGACATCCTGTTCCCTGCTGCTAATCGTCATCCGCCCAGCGCCCGATTCATCAACAAGCTGCTGGTCACGCCGCAGGAACAAGTGCCGCCACTCTCTGTAGCGCTCGCTTGACTGCCGGTCTGGCATCTATTTGGCCGTACCAGCGAGCAATATTTGGGCTGTTTTCAAAGTCGATACCGGCAAACTCCCGCCGCCAAAGCCAGCCGAAGTGTACGATGTCGGCTATCGTAAATACGTCGCCGGTGACAAACTGGCGCTCCCCAAGCAAGCCTTCGAGCACGGCCAGCACGCGTTCCGATTCCGATTGAAAACGAGCGATCGCGAGGGGGATTTGTTCAGCCGCCTGGCGCTTGAAGAAACCAAGCTGCCCGAAAGCCGGACCCACACTGGTCAAGTGGAAGAACATCTGTTCAAAGACCCGGACACGGCCGACGCCTTCTCGGGGAAGCAACTTTCCCGTCTTCTCTGCAAGGTAGACCAAGATTGCGCCGGACTCACTAATCGTAATGGGGCTTCCATCGAAGCCTTCGCTGTCAACCATAAGTGGCACCTTTCCGTTTGGGTTGATTGCGAGATAATCGGGAAGCTTCTGCTCGCCCTTGCGCACGTTGACTGGCTTCAGTTTGTAAGCAAGGCCAAGCTCCTCGAGAGCGATAGGCACGCGGATGCTGTTGGGTGTCGAGAAGGCGTAAACTTCAATCATTTTGGTTTCCAAGCTTGGCGGTTGCGTTGAAGCGACCTGGCGCCGTGTGCCAGACGGTTCATATGTGCGCGCATTGACTTGACTGCGAAACTGATGACGCCGACATATACGTCATTCCAAGGAGGAATGAATATGAATCGGTTGGCCGCGATGGACGCTTTTGTTCGTGTCGTTGACACTGGTTCTTTCACGAGCGCTGCACGGCAACTTCGCGTGGGACAACCTGCCGTTTCCAAGATGATAGCTCAGCTTGAAGAACGGGTGGGCGTCAGACTTCTTCTGCGGACGACCCAAGGCCTTACCCCAACAGAAGCCGGCGAGACATTCTACGAGCATTCAAAACGTGCAATCGAGGAAGCGGACGAGGCCGAGGCTAAAGCGCGAGGTTCCGGCGCGGCACTTAGTGGGCGGCTGCGAATTAGCGGTGCAGTCACCTTCGTCCGACTTTACGTTGTCCCACGCCTGCCGAAATTCCTCGCCATGCATCCCAATCTCGATATCGAGGTGCATATGGACGACCGCAACGTCGATCTGGTGGAGGCAGGCATCGACATCGCCTTGCGGATGGGCGATCTGCAGGATTCGTCGCTGACCGCACGAAAAATTGGTCAAAGTCCTCGGAGCGTCATCGCCTCGCCAGAGTATCTGAGCCGTGCTGGAGTGCCCACATCTCTTGAGGAACTCGCGTCGCATGAAGCAATCATTTATGATCTACGCAGTGGGGGTACCGTCTGGAACTTTACCAAAGGTTCAACTCGGAGCACTGTGACCATCGGAGGGCGCATGCGGCTGACGGCGGCGGAGGGGGTGCGCGAAGCGATCTTTGCCGGGATAGGGCTGGCCGTTGCTTCTGATTGGATGTTCGGACCGGAACTGGCAGCTGGGAAGGTTCGGCGTATTTTGCAGGATTGGGAACTTCCGCCTGTCGATCTCTGGGCAGTCTTTCCAAGCGGGCGGGCCGCGACGACAAAAGCACGAACCTTTGCCGACTTTATCAAGCGGGAGCTTGCAGCCCAGTTCCGTGGCGATGACTAAGGCACCTGACGCGGGCGGCAGAGCCGCCCGCGCTATCGTTAGTATTGGGCGACACCGCCGTCCACGGCCAGTTCAACACCTGTTATATAGCCGCTGTCATCGGATGCGAAGAACAGCGCGGTCTTGCCCATATCATCCGGTGTACCCATACGGCCCATTGGAATGGTACCAGCAATTCCTTCATATGCTTCGGCAGGGATCAACCCGGTCAGTCCCGGCGTCAAAGTGTGGCCTGGGCTCAGGACATTGATCCTGAATCCGCGTTCCTTGGTATCGATGATCCAGCCACGAACAAGGCTGCGGATAGCCGCTTTTGTCGAGGAATAGACGGACATGCTTGGGATACCCTTCGAGGCAGCGATCGACCCCGTCAGAATGATCGAGGCACCGTCCTGCAGGACCGGCAGGGCCTTCTGGAAGGCGAAGAGAAGACCCCGGACGTTGGTGTTGTAGGTTTTGTCGAAATGCTCCTCCGTGATTTCGCCGAGCTTCATGAATTCATAGAAACCGGCATTGAGAACCAGAACATCGATGTGACCGCTATTCTTCTTCACAATCTCATATAGTTTATCCAAGTCCGCGAGTTTCGACGCATCAGCCTGGACGGCAATAGCGCCGTGACCGATTTCGGCAGCAGCCCTGTCTAGCTCGTTTTGCCTGCGGCCAGTGATGTAAACGAGCGCGCCCTCTTCAGCGAATTGCTTTGCAATGCCGAGCCCGATGCCTGCGCTGCCGCCGGTCACGACGGCGACCTTGCCATTCAATTTTTTGCCCATAGAAATGAACTTTCAATTTGGTTGGTTTGACCCGCTTGGAGCCGAGCTGCCTGGGCGGATTTGGCACCCGATCGGGCGGCCCAACACTCAGATAAAACCCTTGAGAACGACGGGGTAGCGGTCAAACACGACTATGAATTATTCCAGGAAGGAATGCCTCTGGTTCGGACCGCTATTGTTCCTCCACAACCCCTGTAGAGTATGCTTCCGGAGTTTGTGACGTGCCAAGTTAGGGCTAGAGCCACAAGCGACCAATGTATTAAATTTTTCGGGTGTGCCGCTCGCGGCGTCGTCGGTATCGTTAAACATTGCATGTTGACGGATCCCGAAAGCAGACCCATCCGGGAAGAGGTTGCCAGCAGACCAAGAGCGGACATCTACTAAATGGCCTTCAGGCGAGCTAATGTCGGGTGACCAAGTGGGCAGTAGATGGACCTAGTCGCGCAGGACGGTTAGTGGGCAAAGAGCCACGACAGGTTCAGCATAAAGCGGGCTATGACACCGTCATTGTGTTTGAGGACGGTGCGATTACTGCCTGGTCCGAAGTCAAAATCAATATATCCTTTGGAGATAGCTCGCTTGTCGTTAGTAAGGTAAAATGCTCGGAAGAACGCCTCTGCCGCAGGCGCCAGCAATATACGCCGGAAAGTCCGCTTCTGGGGCGAATCCAGACCAAGTTCCGCTGTCGAACGTCCGCTTTCATGAGAGGGTGCCACGGAGCGACAGTCTGATTCCGTGCCCCAAGCCGGTCATACATCCAACCTGACGCCAATGTCTGTTATTGGCGCATTCCGGCCGAGCACACAGCAGGGGACTATGCCGACAATGGGGACCTATCGGAAATCGCGCGCTTTTGGGAACTGGCTCGGCATAGTTTACGGCTCGTGATAAATACCCTTATGCCAACTCGGCATAAGGGCACGAAAATGTCCCTCGGCTTGACCGCCGGCGCTCGATCCCTTGAATCGGAACTGCCCGGGGCGCCATGGGCGAACTCGTCGCCGCGGCCCGTCGGCAGTTTGAATCTCCATCACGATCAGCCAAGGCGGATAGGTCGCCCGAGAGATCGAACAGTTGCTGGGCGATGAGGTGCACGACCTCCCCTTCCCGCTGGATCCGGCCGTTGATCGCCATCATGCTCGATCCGAGCACGACGCGCCGGCGTCGCTCGAACAGCTTCGGCCAGACAACGACGTTCGCCGGACCGGTCTCATCCTCGATCGTCAGATACATCACGCCCTTTGCCGATCCGGGCATTTGACGGACGAGGACGAGGCCCGCGGTCATCAACCAACGACCATCGCGGGCAGACATGGCTTCACCGCAGGTGACCGATGCCATCGGGCGCATCCATTGCGACAATCGGCGTGTACTGAGCGGCTCGCCAAATCCTCAAAGCAGGCCGCTTGAACAGTCCGTCAGATGCCATAGCGCCGATCGAGTTCTTTCAGCGCAGACTGTACCTCATCGATCGAAATCGGCTCTGGCATACCCGGCACCTGCCGGAGGGCCGGCTTGGAATCGACAGCGTAAAAGTCGGAGGCCCAGGCCGCGAGGATCGTTCGCTTATCATCGACCGAAAGAGCCGGCGCTCTCACCACATCGATTGGCTGCTGAAGCTGCATACCCTGAAGCAAGACCGCTGGTCCCATCGCCATCGCGTTGCTGGCCGCCTGCTGCAACATGTCGTGCGTCATCGGACCACCTCACTGTACGTGTGGATCCCGGTCACGCCGCAGGCGTGAGGCCGCGATCATATTGGTTTCCGGCGCCAGCAGGTCGTGTTTCTCGGCGAAGGCCAAAAACAGGCCACGCGCGGTTTCTGCTTCAATCTCGCCAGACAGTGCCGCACTGCAGGCCTTCAGGGCAATCGCATGCGCGCTGTCCCTGAGTGATGTCGGCCACTCGGAAAGATGCCGGTAGGCATCCATGACGCTGCGAACCTCCGCTGGGAAACCAAGGCCGACGAGAATGGAAACAGGCCGTCTAAACATATCGGGTTTCATCGCTCTCTCCTTTCCAACCCGGAATGTTGATGGGCGCCGACGTGACGGCGCCCTTTTTGAGCGGACAATGCAGGTCAAGCTGCCTTGTGCGCTTCGATCTGCGCGGGAGCAGACATCAAACCAGGAGCGCTCTCGATCGAGATCTTGCGCGGCTTCAGGGCCTCGGGGATCTCCCGAACCAGATCGATCGACAGGAGTCCGCTGCTGAGGTCCGCCCCGTTCACTCTGACATGGTCGGCGAGTTCGAACCGGTGCTCGAACGGCCGGCCGGCAATGCCGCGATGCAGGTAGCCTTCGGCAGCCGCTTCCTGCTTCTTGCCGGTGACCGTCAGTAGATTGGATTGGAAGGTGATGTCGAGTTCGTCCTGGGTGAAGCCCGCGACCGCGATCGAAATCCGGTAGGTGTCGTCACCGGTCTTGACAATGTCATAGGGCGGCCAGTCGCTGATCGACCGGGCGCGCTGGGCGTTTTCCAGAAGATTGAAGACCCGGTCGAAGCCGACGCTGGAACGGTAGAGCGGTGCATAGTCGTAAGATGTTGCCATAGCCATATCCTCCTTGAAGCAACATGGATACGGAAGCGCCGAAAGCGGCGCTCCCAGCAAGGCCAGCCCTTTATCAGCGGCTGGCGGCAATCGATTTGGTTTTTGAGAATTTCGGATTCAAGAGTAGCGGAAGAAAAAAATTCTGGCTTTCGGCGTCTTCCACCGGCTCAAGCCAACTCATAAACGGCTACACTAGAACTTCGCGCAAGCCTTCTCGATCAGGCGATGCCCTTGCCGCCGGTGACACCATAGACCTCACCGTTGATGAAGCTTGCTTCGTGAGAGGCGAGGAGCACAAAGACGGGAGCCAGTTCGACCGGCTGGCCGGGCCGGCCGAAGTCGCTGTCCTTGCCGAAGTTCTTCACCTTCTCGTCTGGCTGCCCGCCACTCGGCTGGAGAACCGTCCAGACCGGTCCGGGTGCGACGACATTGGCGCGAATGCCACGCTCAATCAGCTGCTTGGCAAGGGCCTTCGTATAGGCAACGATACCGGCCTTTGTCGTGGCATAGTCGAGCAAGATCGGTGACGGCTGATAAGCCTGGATGGAGGCCGTGGTAATCACCGCGGATCCCGCCGGCATATAGGGCACGGCGGCTTGTGCGATCCAGTGGAGCGCATAGAGATTGGTCTTCATCGTTTTATCGAAATCTTCCGTAGACAACTCCTCGATCTTTTCGCGGTATTGCTGACGGCCGGCATTGATGACGAGGATATCGAGACCGCCTAGGCCAGAAACGGTTCTGTCGACCAGCTCTTTGCACCAGGACTCGTCCGTGATGTCGCCCGGAAGCGGGACGGCCTTGCGGCCCTCGACTTCGATAAGGCCGATCACTTCCCTTGCGTCCGCCTCTTCATCCGGAAGATAGGCAATGGCGACGTCGGCCCCCTCACGGGCAAACGCGATTGCCGCGGCACGGCCGATGCCAGAATCTCCGCCGGTGACGAGTGCCTTCCGACCTGTGAGCTTTCCCGACCCGCGATAACTCTTCTCGCCGTGATCCGGCGTGGGATCCATCTTGCGGGCGAGGCCGGGCGCCTGTTGCGGCTGGTCTGGGAAAGGCGGTGCTGGATAAAGCGTGCGCGGATCGTTCAAGGAGGTCTTGTCGCTCATAATGACACCTAAGGTTTTTGCGAATTGCATGGGGAATGACTGTCTGCGAACGCAGGTTTTATCCCTTTGTTCCTGTGACGCCGCCGGCTCGGAACAAACTTTTTGCGTTGTCGTTCGTCCTGATGATCAACGAAGGAGGAAATGTCATGCCCCGTGGTGACAAGTCCAAGTACACCGACAAGCAGGAACGCAAGGCTGACCATATCGCCGAAAGCTACGAAGACCGTGGCGTGTCCGAGAACGAAGCCGAGCGCCGGGCCTGGGCGACCGTCAACAAGGATGATGGCGGCGGCAAGAAGGCCGGCGGTTCCGGGCAAGGCAAGCATACCGGTCATCCGGCCGCCCACAAAGGCGGCGAGAAGGGCGGCAAGGCGGCAGCGTCGCGGTCGGCAGCGGACCGTTCGGCTTCGGCAAAGAAAGCGGCTGCGACCCGGAAACGGAACGCGGAGCACCGCGCCCATCATTGATCGGTGCCGACGGCGGCGGCGGCTCGAAAGTGAATGCTGAGGCGGCAGCCCTGTGCGCCGCTCGCTACAAAGTCGTATCGACCGGAAGGCAATACGTATCAACCATTGGAGGGACCGCGGCGCAGCTGCGACATGTCGGACACGTCTAAAGTCCCCGTTTCCACCGAGAGCGCGCCGTACTTGAGAGAGTTGGTGGCCAGCTCATGAATGACGAGTGCAAGGCTCGTCGCCGACGACTCGCCAACGCCCATCCGAGGAACTGCTACGCGAATGCGCCCCGCAAACGCGCCTTCGTCGTCGTAGGGTGCGAGTAGAACGGTGAACAGATCTCGAAGAAGGACAGCATTCCCCTGCCCGCCCTTGAGCGGACGGACGAGGTCGTGGGCACGTCCAAGGGCCGCCAGGCGTTGCGTGAGCTGGCTGACCATCTCCTCGTTCGACGCCGTCGATCGGGAGGTGATAGCGGTAAGACCGGAAGCGAGTGCCAAGAGATTCTTGACGCGGTGGCTCATTTCGCCGGTGAGCAGCTCGTGCCCCTCTTCCGCTTGTTTGCGACCGGTAACATCCAAAAATATTCCAGACATCATTCGGGCGACGATACCGGCGTCGTTGCCATGACCGCGAGAAATCCAACGGACGTCGGAGGCTTCCGTTAATATCCTGAAGTCGATCTCATTGGCCGGCTATCACTCGGGTGGCGACAAAGGCGGATCGTACTCTGTCGCGGTCGGCCGGATGAATCTTCGCCGACAAACGCTCGAACGTCAGCGGGCTCCCCCGCGAGACGTCTCTAAAGAGAGTGAACTTCACCTGCCATGTTGCGTTCCACTCGAACGGCCGATTCCAGAATAAATCTTCATGTATTGATGAGATTCGGGCGATTCCGATAGTACGATGCCGCCGTTTGCCTCGCTCACGACCACTGCGCGTTTTACTTTGCGGCGACGCATTGGCGAGGCAGGGACGAATACGTGATCCTGGAAGACGACGAGCTCGAGAGCGCCAAGACGATCGTCACATCGCGATAGAGGAAATGATTCACAATGCTGTCCGCTGAACAAAAGAGTGAATTTCACCGAGCCTTCGAAAGTCGTCGGCCTTCTGCCGATGGCGAAGCGGACGCCTATCTTGAATTCGACAGTGCCACTCCATTTTCTTCCCTGGAAGACGGTGACCTTTCATTTCGGTTGGCGCTGACGAGCAATGAAACCCTCGATCTTGCGACCAATCCGATCTGCGCGGGACGGCTCGCCGCAGCCTTGCTCGACCTGATATCGAAGAGGGGAGATTTTGTCGTCGACCTGACGATCTGGGACGCCGGAAGCGGGGAGCAGCTTGTGAAGCTCAAGCCCTGACGAGCCTCACGGTCAGGATACCGCCGCGATCTTCGCCGTCAGCGGGTGCATGTAACCCATTTTGGCGCGCGCTGACGAAGACGAAATTGGCCGGTCAGCCTGGCGTGATCAACTGGCTTGGACAGCCCGAAACTTGCGCACTCTGGCATGCGATCCGCAGGTTTTGTCCGAGCACCATCGCCTGTGGCCGCCACGAGATTGATCCAGAAAAAGCCAGCCGCAATTTGGACCTTGACACGCGCGCACTGGACGGCGTCCGTCTCGCGATGTCAGCAGTTCGGCAGCTGATTGGGCGACACGGGTGCTGATTGCATCCAAGTCTTTGGCATCCATCCGACGCCACTGGATCCTGCCTCCAACGCAGCCCAGTGATTGTTGCGATTGCGCATGTCGGGCCATCCCGGCAACAAGCTCGAGATCGTCCCGGCTGATCGGGCTTTCATCAAATTCGGACAGGAACAGGCGGTTGAGAGCCTCCCGCAATTCCTTCGCTTCTCCGAGTTCCTTTTTCGCGTCGGACGGCGACCCGCCAGCCTTGGCGAGTAAGGTATCGCGTTCTTTGTCGTCGATCAGATCGAGACGACGGGCCCAGGCCACGAGGTCATCGTAGCTATTCAGGAAATCCGGCCCCCAACGTTCACCGCGACTATCGACCGTGTTGACGAAGTCGAGTGCCGGATGACCGCCAAGAAGGCTGATGTCATCGATCGTCTTTTGCGTGTCCATGACTTGAATATCGTTCTATGGAACGATTTGAACAAGGGCGAGTTGTAACGATCTAAATATATTTTACTCGTTACAAAGATCGGAACCCTCATGCCCACCGGCCGTAGAGAAGAAGCAACATGCCGGCGGCGGTGAACCGCGTGCCGGCAAACAGAAGAGGCGGGACCTCCCGTTCTTGAGCAGGACGGACAGAGGAGTCCTCATCGTTCGCATCCTCGACGAGCTGACAGCGCATCGACGCGCGCTCGGAAACGTGCCGGCCGAGTATTGCGTTTGGATCGACACCCTCATTGCCTCCGTGTCCTCGACGATCCCGGAAATCGTCGGCATGCAGGACGTCGAGTTTAATCGTGTCTTAAGCGAATTCGAAAAGCTGATGGCGACGCTCGATGACGTTTCGCATACGAAGAAGCAGCCGGAGACAATTCATTGAGGTAAGCTGCCAACGGGCGGGTGGTCTATTTCCCTGTTGTGACGACCGAACTCCAGCGAAGAAGTCGCAATCACAATCATTCGTGCCATCGACGCCCAGAAGCAGGCATCTATATGCTCGCCATTGATCGTCCAGCGCTGGCGCTGTAGCGTCCGCTTCGCAATCCGGACGGACGAAACAGGAGGCTCTTATGCCAACGGGAACGGTTAAATTCTTCAACGACGACAAGGGCTTCGGTTTCATCACGCCTGAGGGCGGCGGACAGGATGTGTTTGTTCACGTCTCTGCCTTGCAACGCGGCGGTTCGCTCCGCGAAGGCGATAAAGTCAGCTTCGAGATTGGACAAGACCGCAAGACCGGAAAGTCGAAGGCTGAGAATGTCTCGGTCCTCTGATCGGCTGTCATAGATTTCCCAAGTGCTTAGACAGGCCAGCCTGGCACCACGATGTCGTCGCAGACCGGCGCGACGGAGCCGACGATCGCGCGGCCGGGGAAGGCGCTATGCCGGACCTCGCCTCCGATGAGGCGAGGTCGTCACTGATACCCTAGATGATGGCAAGGCGCCCCGGCCGAGCCGGATGCGCGGTCGGCTTTCTCTGCCACGGAACGAGAACGGACGGCATGCCGGCTTCCAGGCAGGCGGCCACGAAGGCCTCCCGCGCGATAATGCCGGCGGTGGTGCCGTTGAGGGCGCCACGGCACGTCTTCACCGCTCGCTCGTGGCGCTCTCCGTGACGCAACGGCCATTCGTTTTCGAGAAAGTCCAAGGCGCCGTATGCGCCCGTGAAAGTGCGCTCCAAACCGCACTGCAGCCGGATTCTTACCGGCCGGGTCCATGGAACATCGTTCTGCGGCATTTTTTCCTCCTTTCATGCCACCAATGGTCCTGATGAAATGATATTGTTAGGGATAGCCGATCATTCAAGGACCGTCAGAACCATCGAGTAACCCATTGCAAATGCCAGCGCCGTCCCCAATGTCAGGCGGCGTCCTAGAAACAGGATGAGGCCCTTTTTCTTGCGGGCCCCGGGAAGGATCGGGCCGTCATATGATCATGAAACTCTTTTCCAACTCCAGTCGCTCCCGAGAGCGCTTTCTCGAAGCCATCCTCCAAAGCGCGATCGAGTATGCGATCATCTCGACAGATCTGGATGGTCTAGTGACCACCTGGAATGAGGGCGCGCGACGGATCCTCGGATGGGATGAGGCTGAGATTATCGGCAAGCCCGCTGCGGTAATCTTCACCGAGGAAGACCAGCAGGCGGGGATTCTTCAACGGGAAATGACCGCTGCTTTGACCGAAGGTCATGGCAATGATGAGCGCTGGCACGTTCGCAAGGATGGCTCGTTGTTTTGGGCGTCGGGTCAGATGATGGCATTGACGACGGATGACGGCGAAGTCGAGGGCTTCGTGAAGATTCTGAGAGATCAGACAGAGCAGAGAGAAAACGAGGAGCGACAGCGCGTCCTGATGCACGAACTCTCTCACCGCATGAAGAATACCCTGACCGTCGTTCAGGCTATCACCAGTCAATCCTTCCGAAACGCCAGCTCTATCGAGGATGCGGAACAGGCGATATCCGCACGGATCGGTGCTTATGCGAAAGCGCACGATATTCTGCTGCAGCAGAATTGGTTGGGTACGACCATGGCGACAATTGTAGGCGCGACCGCGGTTAATCTTGGACTTGAGACGTCAGGACGGTTCAAAGCAAGCGGTCCCGCGGTTGAATTGGGTCCCCAGGCGGCTCTTTGCTTCTCCCTCGTGCTGCACGAACTTGTCACCAACGCCAACAAGTATGGTGCACTGTCGGCAGATAGCGGGACAGTCGAAATCGACTGGTCTGTGCGCGGCCAGGCGGGCGACAAGCGCTTGAACTTCCGTTGGCGGGAGGTCGGGGGGCCCGCGGTAGAAGCTCCGAGCAAGAAGGGGTTCGGCTGCAGACTCATCAACTCCAGTCTCTCCGCCTTCGGGGAGGTCACTGTTGACTACGCGCCGACAGGGTTCGTCCTGTCGCTGGACGCATCGCTTCAGAAACTGCAATTCAAAACGTATTCCGACGCTGAGGAATAATTTGAGAGAACGATCCGCAAGAGTTAGGGGCGCTTGGCGGCGTCGGTTCGGAACCAATCGCACCGAAACGGCGGCTGTTTGATGCACAACGACAGGAAGCAGTTCTTCGTCCTCGCTCTCGCCTTTCTGATGAGCATGTTCTTTCGCAGCTATTTCGGTGTGGTCGGCCCGATGGTCGCTGCGGACATCGACCTCGACCCCAGCCGCTATGGATACGCGGCGTCGGCCTTCTTCATTTCATTCGGGCTGCTGCAGATGCCACTGGGCTCAGCCTTCGACCGCTTCGGCGCAAGAACGCCTATGACTGTGTTAATGATCGTCGGCGCCATGGGGGCCGCGTTGGTCGCCATGGCAGGAACGGCCGGGCAGCTCGTTGCCGGTCAGGCGGTCCTGGGCGCGGGATGCGCGCCCATCTTCATGGGAGTGGTCTATCAATTCGGAAGTCTTGGCGACGGGGTGGCCGCGCGGAAAAAGATAGCCGCCGTCAGTGCTGTTGGCTCCCTCGGCGCCCTTTTTTCGGCGTCGCCTATGGTTTGGCTTTCTGAAATCCTCGGGTGGCGCGGGGCGATGCTTGTTGCAGCGTCAGCAATGGCGCTTTGCGCGGTTGGCGTGGCCTTTCAAATGGCACCAACGCCACAAGAAGGACAATCGGAAGAGGCGACTGAGAGCAGGCCAGCGGGCTTAGTCTACCTCTTGCCAATATGCCTAACCCTGTCGCTCGGAGGGACTTTTCGCAATGCTTGGGCGACCCCTTACCTGTCCGGGGTGTTCTCCGCGGATCAGCGTGTCTCAGGTTTCGCGCTGACGATCGTGAGCGCCGTCGGCATAGGGACGTCCTTTGCCATACCCGCGCTCGTATCCAGAGTGTCAACGCGAAGCATCGTGACGGCTGGGATGGCCGCGGCGACGATGGCCGCCTTCGCAATGGGCGTCTCGCCCGGTTCCAGTATTGTCGCCGCCGTCGCTCTGATCTGCCTGCTTTATTCAATCGGCAACCTCCATCCCCTGGTTATGGCCGAAGCGCAGGAACTCGCACCTTCCAAACATAGAGGCCTTTTGCTGGGCTTTCTCAACACCCTTGTGTTTTTCGGAGTTGCGATCTCGTCGGCTGTATTTGGATGGATTGCCCAAAATGCCGGTGGACCCGCCGCCACGTTTCAAATCATCTTGTTCTTCACAGGAGGCTGTCTCGCCATCGGCCTGACGGCATATCTGGCGAGGCCAGCCTGGCGGAGCGTCGCAAACCAGCGTTAACCGGTCGCCGAGCGCAAGGTGGATCTGTCGAGCGTCAATTTGCAGCCGCCTTCGAACCACGATCCGAGCATAGCCAGCATCTTTTCAAATGGAGGTCATGCCCCTCTTTCGCTGGGAATTTATTTCAGTTCAAATTGCTTAGACACAGCGGAACTTTTTCTGGATCGTTGCGTTTTGCGCGCGGATGTGATCGCGATTATTCGTTAACGTCCGCCTTTCCATGTACGCTCACTTGCGCCCCGCGTCTCTGCGGGGCGATTTTTACGAGCGCATATTTGGTGGGGATCTAGCTCCCACTGTGTTTGGTCTCCAATTTTCTGGCTGTCCTCAGAATAATAGGGGCGTGGCGGTCGCCGCAACGGGACGCAGTCAGCAAACGCGCTGGGACGGCCATTCTCACTGACATTGTCATCATTGCGGTTGGCACTACATCCGCGTGTAGATGCCGACGCGCGCAAGGACAGATTATGGACATCGATATCATTCTGAGGAATGCAGCAGGGCTAGCAGGGCGTCGCGGGTCTGAATGCGGATCTGCGTGCCGCGTGCCCAATGAGCTATTTGTTCTTCATGCGACCGCCCCGGCTGATGCCGATCGGACATGATAGAGCCGAATTTATCCCCAGTCCTATCTGCCGGTAGTAGGCGAGTGATGCAATATTTTAGATTTCTGCTAAAAACGAACCTCCCGAAGGAGTAGGCGTCAATGTTCGCAGAGAGTTTAGTTCCGGACGCGTTCTATTGGGCCAGACCACTCAAGCAGAGTGACGGTCGCCTCACCGTCGTCCAGCTATCGACAGTCTTCGGTGCGGAACCGGACTATTGGACTCTGGCGGTGCTGGGGAGCGATCAGCACCAGATGATCGGCGATTACGAAATTGTGGCGCTCGCAGAGCCTCCCGACGACCAATCCATACGACTTGCAGCCGAGTAGCGGAATGGCGGTGGGCTTTGTTACCTCCGCTATCTGTCGCGACGCTTGTCACGTGCCCCATCCGGAGGTCGCAGATCGTCTCGCGGGTGCGCGATGCGGCGAACATACTCGGCGAGAATAGGATCGTCGGTCAAATACCTCTGAAACTGCACCTCGTCCATTCGGCCGGCGCGGTAGGCATTTACGATCTCTTCTTGGTGGGCCGTTAAGGTTGCCTGACCCTCACGCTCTGGCGGGACGACGCCGAGCCGGGTAGGCATAACGCCCGCAGTGCCTTCTTTTTTCTCATTATCGTCCATCGTACTCTCCTCCAAGGCGTGATCGCTCGCAGCATCATCAAGCTAGTGTTCTTCATGGAGCGCCCTTGTCGCGATGGAGCACGAATGGATAACATGAGCATCGGCCGTTAGTTCCAGCGTCGCTCGCAGCAGACTTTTCCTCGAAAAGACAATCAATGGGGTAATTTCGTGGTCGCTGCTCGGCGTGGAGCCGGCGCGAGATTGTCACCGAGTCGGACACCTTCAGCTTGGTCGCCTTGATGGGATGCGAACCCAAACCCTAGGCGTCTGTCACGAGAATCACTGAAAATTCCGGCTCTTGATCTTCATGGTATCGATGCGCTCATCCGCCCGCTGGGCAGGGGCCGCAGGATTTCCTCTTCGGGCACAAGTGCGTCGAGCCAGGTATCCCCATCAGGAGGGCCGACGCGACACGGTGTGGACCGTACCTTGCATGTCAGTCGAGTATTTCCCGTGCGCGGATGAGGTCAGGTGTTTCAAAACCTTCGGAGAACCTTATGTAGATGGGCCTGATCAGATCACGGGCGCCTTCCGCATCGTCGCTTGCGATCCGGATTTGAGCGAGCTGCAATGCTGCTCGCAACTCGTAAGGAAGTGCCGATTGTTTCCTGGCCAAGGCCATTGATCTCTCGAGATATTCTTCGGCCGACTTAGGGTCGGGCGTTTCCCCTTGGAGGAACACCAGAGCTTTAGTCAGAAAAAGCGCCGGCAGGTGAATGACCATGTTAACTTCGGTATAGCTCGCGATAACCTCGTCAATGAGAATTAATGCTTCTGCGCGATGGTTTTGTTTTGCCATGCAGATGGCCAGTTCAGTGGCGAAATCTGAGACCAACATCTTGTATCGTCGAACTGTGAGCCTCTTGAGAGCCTCGCGCAAATACCTCATTCCCTCCGAAGTGCGATCCGTGCGCAGCAAGTAAAGGCCCTTTAGTCCGTGAGCGACGGCACGATACGGACCGAAGAATGTTTTCCCGGAGATGTATTCGAATTTCGCGAGGTTGCGCTCCACCTGCGGCAAATCGTCGATCCAGAAATAGAGTGACATCATCATGCCGAGCGCGCTGATCAGTGTGATCGGATGCTCCGATTTGTCGGCCTCCGCAACGGTTGTTTCGGCGTAGCGAATCGCTTGGTCGATATTGCCTACCAACCAGTGCGAGCGAGTCAGGCACATGAGCGACTGGGATCGCGGTGCGAACATATACTGGCTGGCTATTGATGGGGCCTCGTCGGGCAGGTCGCGTAACGCTGCTTCGAGGTATTTTTGCGCCAGCAGTTGATCGCCGGAAAGATAGTGAGCCGTTCCGAGCAGGCAATTGGCAATCGACGCATCGTCTCGCCTTCCGGTTTTCGCAGCGACGGCTTCGCCCCGGGAGGCGACGTCGCCAGCACCAGCCGCGTCGGCCAGGTGAAGAAAATACATCGAGAGACCGCTGAGCAGACGCAACTGCTGAAAGGCGTCGTCGCAACGCTCGGCAAAACCAAGCGCTGCGTAGAAGGCAGAGCGGACCTTTTCGCTGTTTCCTTCGATTAACATCAACGCCAAGGCAAACGACGCATGAATTTCCATCTGATGGCGCAAATCGCAGGCCGGGGAAATTCGTTCAATCGCCCTCTCCATCCAATTTCGACACTCCGCGAGAAGCGGCATGGATAGAAGTAACGGCCCTGCAGCAGCTGCTAGTCTAATGGATAATTTGTCGCTTCCGCTCGGACCGAAGCTCCACTCGAGGGCGGCGCGAACACTTCCGAGATAATCTTTGACGAGCCGCGTATTGCCCGGCGCCGAGCTGTTCGCCTCCAACAGCTCAATTGAATAGTTCGCATGCCGCGTCGCAACCTCGCTATGCTCATAGCTCGAGACTAGCTTTTCCAAAGCATAAGAACGTGTGATATCGAGCAGTCGATAAGACGCTCCCTGCTCGTCGATGCGAACTTCAATCAGCGATTTCTCCACGAGACAACCCACCGCGTCAGCGGTACTCAGCCGGCTCGTGCCCTCTTGGCAGGCCACTGCGAGCGCCGCTTCCAGCGTGAAGCGCCCCACGAAGATCGCCACGCTCCGCAAAACGGCGCGCTCGATCTCGGATAGGAGGTCGTAGCTCCAGTCCAGCGCAGCTCTCAGCGTCTGATGCCGTCGATTTGCTGTTCGCCGACCGAGCTTCTGCAGGTCGAGGTGTGACGCCAGTCGCGTCGCAGTGTCCCGGACGCCGAAAACAGCGGCCCATCTTGCGGCCAGCTCGATCGCCAAAGGGATGCCGTCAAGCCTGCGGCAGACCTCGGCCACGAAACGAGCATCGTCCTTGCCGAGTGCCAGATCAATGCCACGTGCCCTGACCCTTTCCATGAACAGCCGCACCGCCGGATAGGAAAGAACCTTGTCCGCAGTCTGCCCAGGTTCCTCAGGCGGGCAGTCCAGAGGCTGAAGCCGGAACACGCGCTCGCCGGGGGTCTGCAATGCTTCTCTGCTGGTGGCCAGTAGGCAAAATTCGGGCGCGCACTGATATATGCGATCCGCGATTTCCGCGGCTTGCTCGACCACATGCTCGCAGCTGTCAAGGATAAGGAGAGCCCTTCGGGAGCGCAGAAACTCCAACAGTGCCTCTTCCGGATCGCCGGGCTGCGCAATGAATCCCACGACAGAAGCTATTGCAACGACGAGCTGCTCTCTGCTCGTCAGCAATGAGAGATCGAGAAAAAAGACCGCGTCAGAGAATTCCGTCAGCACGGCATGTCCGACCGCTAAGGCGACCGTGGTCTTGCCGATGCCGCCCGACCCCAAGATCGTGATCAGCCGTTCTGTCCCAAGACGGCTGCGGATCTGGAGAACGACGTCATCACGACCGACTATCCCGCCGAGCGCCGCCGGCAGATTCGAATCCCGCGCAAGCGACTTCTCCCGGTCCTCGATCTCCTGACGGGTGACAGGGGCGACAAAAGAATAGCCGCGCCCCTGCACATTTGTAATGTATTTACGACCGAACTGTCCGTCGCCTAGTGCTTTGCGCAATGCCGACAAATGCACACGCAGGCTGCCTTCCTCGACAATCACGTCCGGCCACACTTTGGCGATCAGCTCGTTCTTGCTGACGACCTGCCCTGCGCGATCGATGAGCGTCACAAGAATGTCAAACGCTCTCGCTCCGAGCGGAACGATTTCGTCCGCCTGTTTGAGAGTGCGCTCGCCTGGGTTAAGTTCGAAATGCCCGAATAGGATCCCAGTTGCACTGTGTGTGCTTGGCTGCTTAGCCGCCATGGCAGGCTCCGGCAAAACCTGGGCGACGGACTCATCGTCCGTCTGGCGCAGTAAGCATCTGTCCAAATTGACTGTCAATCAAAACCTCAGATATTCCGATTTAGGTGGCATTGCAGGGGTCGCGCTCGTGGGAACTATTGGCGGTTCCCGGGATCACACGTTCGCGCCGCCAGTGAGACGGACTTTCGCCAAGGGCCTGCCTGAAGTGCTTGCACAAATGTGAATGGTCGGTAAATCCCACGCTCAGAGCGATTTCGCTCAGCGACGCCGAGCTGGTCAGCATCAGGCGACAGGCTTCCTCAAGTCGACGCCTTACAATGTAGGCGTGCGGCGACTCTCCGAACGCGATTTTAAACGAGCGAGAGAAGTGCGCTGTGCTTCGCCGCGCGACGGCACTAAGGTCACTTGCGTGAATGGTCCGATGTAGGTTCCTATCGATAAAAGATCGGACCTGAGCAACCTGCCAGGGGGCCAATCCACCTGCTGTGGAACCCCTGGCGCGTGAACGGCGCTCAATTTCCGACTGGAGGATGAACGACGCAGCAGTTAGCGATGTCCTTGCCGCTTCATGATCATGATCGAGCGCAGTTTTCGCGGCTTCAAGAAGGAGTTCCAGGCTGTTTGCCAGAGAACTAAACTCGAGTTCGACTGGAGACGAAGCATCCATATCCTCGCCATATGGCCTTTCCATATAGAACCCCGCTATCTCGTGCCAAAATTCGAACGCGGGAGACCATGGTCCAAACGACCACCGATTTACTTGTTAAGAAGCGTTATGAACCGTTATTCTGTGTGATGAGCGGCACCGGGGACTGCCCATGCGGACGGAAAAAATCGACGGTCGCTTGTCGTGTGCGGAAAGGGTCTACGCTCGGCAACATTGACGACGGTCAGACAAAGCCGTCGAGAGCAGTGATGGCGAATGCGGTTATGCGGAGATATTTCCAGATGGGATCGAGTTCGAGGGCAGACCGCCACGAAAGCGTGGCGGTTCCGGACTTGGGGTCTGTTGCAATTATCCGGCCCAGCGTCGAAGACGAGGATGGTGAGGGTTCCAATTGCGGCTTAGTGCGAGTCTCGACCGGGTGCAGGCCATGGTCTCAGTGACGGCAGCGAGCGCCAGGCATGCTCACACGGTCTTTTAGACTGGCCAGCTGCAAAAGCAGATTTTGCCTGCAATACGAAAGCGATTCCGTTATTTTAAATCCAACCAAACAGTCATTCCAGGTTCTAGGCCCTGAGCGTCACCTGTCGGGTCGAGGCGCAGCCAAACACTGTTGAGATCGTGATCACCCACCGCTCGGGCGGCGCGCCATGTGGCGAATTCGCCGAGTGGTCGCAGTTCGGTGACGCGGGCGTCAACGCGGCGCCCATCGCTGGTCTGCAGGGCGACGGCCTTTCCAATTGCCAAACCCTTGAGAATATCTTCGCGAAGCGTAAATGCGAACCAGCGCTGTCCATCGGGCTCGATTGTAAGTACCGGCTTGCCGGGTGTCAGGGCCTCTCCCAGTTCGGCAGCCTGGATGAGGATGGTAGCATCGATGGGAGCCTTCAGCATCGTCCTGTCGAACGCGATCTGCGCATAATTTTCCGCCGCTTGGGCGGCCGCAACCTTGGCGTCGGCGAGCGCAAGTTCCTCTCTCGTGGGTCCGGCGCTTGCCGCCGTCAGTTGCGCGCGCTTTAGATCGAGATCGGCTTGCGCCTTGCCGAGCTGCGCAGTGGTATCGTCAAGCAATTGCCGGCTTCCGGAACCCTTCGCCGCAAGGGAGACAGCGCGTGCGTTTTGCTGTTGGGCGAGCAACAGGTTCGCCTCGGCGGTTTTCACGGATTGCTCCACGATGGCCACCTCTTCCGAGCGGACACCGGCATAGACGTGATCCCGGGAGGCTTTGGCGCTGGCGGCGGCGGCCCTCGCCTCGCCGAGGGCTGCGGCCAGTTCCGGACTGTCCAGGCTCGCCAGCAAGTCGCCCCTTTTGACATGCTGTCCCGGCCGGACGGCAACGCTTTGGAGCCATCCCCCGACCTCCGGCGCGATGCGGATTTCGGTGCGCTGAACCATGCCCGGGGCGGCCCCAGCCATATCTCCGTTATCACCGGAGAAGGTGGCTGCGCCACTGCCCAAAGCGGCCAGGACGATCGACGCCGTCATGAGTGGCCTGAGCAGGGCAAATTGACAAAGTGTCCTAGGCTTCATCCTGGCCTCCACTGCGCCTTGTTGCCCACCATGCCGAGGCCATGGCGAGCGCGGCATACACGATGGCGAGCATCCAAAGGCTCTGCCAGTTGCTTCTCACATCCACAAGCGACGCGCCCATCTGGTTGATGCGCACGAGACCATCGATCGCCCAGGTGCTCGGCAATACGTAGCTTGCGATACGTATGGCATTGGGGATCGCCTCGATCGGCCATGCAACGCCGACCTGGAAGAACAGCGGCAGACTAATGGCGATGAAGAGCAGCACCGCCGTCTCGCGGCGCTTGAACCAGCAGCCGCCGAATTGGCCCAGGAAGCTTACCGACAGGATGAACGGAATGGCGAGCGCGAGCATGTTGAGGAATCGACCGTTTGTCGAGAAGCCGTAGATGCGCGGCAGAATTATCAGATAGAGCGCGAAACCAGGCAGCACGAGCAGCAAATGTGCAAGCGCCTGACCCAAAACCGCCGTGGGTCTTCCCCGACCGCGGCGTGCGGAGGTTCCGCCTTGCTCGAAAGCCAGGCCGCCAAGGCTTGCCGAACCCATCAGGAGAGTCTGCTGCAGAATGAGGATGAAGGCTGCCGGCACGACATAGCTGGCATAACCGCCTGTTGGATTGAAAAGCGGTTGATTGAGTATTTCGACCGGCGAGTCCCTGACGAGGGCTGCTCGGTACAGACTCCCGTCCGCCCGAGCACTGCCAGCCGCCACATCCGCCGAGACGGTTGCGGCGGCCTCCGTGATCCCCTGCAGCGTGCGATTGTAGAGAAGGAAATAAGCGGAATCGACGTAGATCGGCAAGCGGGCCCCGACGCCCTTTAGAACATCCCTTTGCGTTCCTTCTGGAATGCCGACGATGCCGAAGACTTCACGCCGGGCGAGTGCTGCCTGCGCGGCCTCCAATGTGTCGGGACGGGCCACAACCTGGGTGGCCTCGTCTGCATCAAGCATCTGGATCAGCGTCCGGCTGAGGTTTGTGGAATCATTATCGACCACCGCGACCGGTATTTTGCGCACCAATTGCCCAAGATAAGGCTGAGGATAGAAGACGCCGTAGATAAGCGGCGCGAGCACGATGAGCCCAAAGACGGAGCTATCACTGATCACTCGCATGTACTCCGCCGAGAACGCCCCACCGATGCCAGGCCGTGATAGCGCTAGTGGGGCTACCGCCCTCGCCGCACGATCGGGCCCGCGCGCGATTCCGATCAATCGCAACCAGGACAGCAGGAAATAGACAAGCGCAAGTGCGGCGAGCGCCATGAAGGCGCCTACCGAATCATGGGCCGGAACCCCACGAGCTGCCTGGTCGAACAGGATCTGGACATACCAGCGCAACGGCAGAATATTGCCCCAGACGCGCGCGAACCCGTTCATGGCCAGAGCCGGAAAGCCCACGCCGGCAAACCCGAAAGCGGGCGAGCAGATGATGCCGGTAAGTGACAGGCCCAGCGGCAGATTCCTGACCAACAGCTGCAGCAAGGCGCCGAGCGACAGATAGGCAATAACAAGCAAGCAGGCGGAAGCACCCATGAGGACCGCGTCGCCACGGAAGGGAATCTGGTTGAGGCCGTGGATGATGCCGAGGCCCAGAACCATCATCAAAATGAAGATCCCGAAATAAGGCGCAAGCTTGCCGACCAGGGCAGTCAGCGGGCTGCCTCCTGCCACGTTCAGCCACGTCCGCACGTTGCGCGAACTGAACTCGGAACCGACGGCGTAACCGCCTGCGATGGCAGTCAGCACATGCAGCACCGTCGGCAAGATCGCCCGTAGCAGAAACTGGACATAGTTCAGCGCCGGATTGGTGAGCACGTATTGTTCCGTGACCAGCGGCCCCGGATGGTATCCACCACCGTCGCCCGGTTGCCTCGGCAATGCAGCGGTCGCCGCGGCGATCGCTGCCTGCAGTCCACCGGACGCGATATTGCCTGGCGAGAAATACTGCTTGTTGTAGAAAATCACAATCTGAGGGCGTTTTGACGCGCGGATGTCCCGTTCGAAGTTTTCGGGAATAAAGACCGCCGCGATCGCCGATCCAGAACGGATCGAATGCATCGCGCCGTTAAGATCGGACGAGCGGCGCGTGACCGCGACGGAAGGCGCTGCGTCGATGGTCTGGATGAAGCGCAGCGACGTATCGGAATGGTCCATGTCGACCACGTCAACGCGCAGATCGCGCACCACGGCATTGCTGAAGGTAGCGGTCAGGATGAGGAAGGCGATGAGCGGGATCGCGAGCACGAGCAACAGGGCCACGCGGTCGCGCCAGATCCAGCCCACCTCACGCGTGGCGACGCTCAACAGGCGTGGCGCAACAGGCCTTGGCATCAGCGGCTCCCGGCCCATTGCAGATAGGCGCTCATGCCGGGGCGAAGCTCTGGAATCGTCTCGGTCGGGTAAGCGCGTACCTCGAATGTGCGAAGATCGAAATCGCCGGTGGCGCGGGTGGCACGCCACCCGGAATATTCCCCACGGGTCGCAATGGTCTTGACTTCGACGGCTACCTCCCGGTCCCCCAGGGCAGGAATGCGGACCTCCAACCTGTCGCCGACCTTCAGGTTCTTCACGAGATCCTCACGCAGATCGAAGCTCAGCCAGACGTCGCTCAAGTCGACCAGCGAGAGAAGTGGAACTCCGGGCGAGACGTATTCGCCGAGTTCGGTGCCGATCTGGTAGACTTGTGAGGCTACCGGCGCCTTGACGGTCATTTCATCGACCTGCGTGTTCAACGTGGCAACCGCCGCCTCCGCTTTGTCCACTTCGGCCTGGGCGATGCCGCGCTCTTCCTTTGTGTAACCAGCGATCGCTTCGTCATATGCAAGTTTTGCCTGTTCGAGGCCGCGCCTGGCGACGTCGAGCTGCGCCGTCGCTTCGTTCAGCGTCTGCGTCGACGCTACTCCCTTGGTGGTGAGTTCGTTTGTGCGGTCATATGTCTGCTGGGCAAGCACCAGATTGGCCTGGGCGGATGCAATTGCTGCCTGGCGTTGGGCAACAATTTCCTTGCGGATGCCGGCATCAATGCGCGCAAGTTCGCCGATGGCGACCGCTTTCTCCGCTTCCGCTTGTTTCAACTTGGCCAGGATCTGAGGATTGTCGATCCTCACCAGAACTTGGCTGGCGGCAACGTTCTGTCCCCGCTCCACAGGTCGTTCGCCAATACGACCGTCGACGCGGGCGGCGATGTCGATGCGCGTGGCATCCGCCTCGCCCTGTACCAGCAAAGGCTGAGGCTGTACGAGATACCAGAGAGATAGCCCGACAATTATCGCCACCGTCAAGATGACGATGAGTGCAGCGGCCCGCGAGGGCCGAGGGCCAGGTGAATTGCCGCCTGGCGCAAGTTTGGATCTTGCGCTGGCTTCCGCAGATATGTCGGTGGAAGACTGCAGCTGTTCACTCATCGCAAACGCCCTCCGCGGCGCGCAACGCGCCCTGTCGATCGCTTTCTTGCTAGTCCAGCCGGCGATAATCCAGCAGGTTCCCATGGCAGCTGCCGATTATCATCCTCACAATGCCTGTTTGATAGCTGAAATTTGACCATAATGGTATGCGCTCTCACTCTCTGGGCACGAAAAATGGCGTCCGGCGGAACCGTGACTCAACCGTCTTCGACGCCAGGATCGTGCAGCCCTTTGCCAGTGTTTCCGGGAGATTCAGTTTGCAGTCTCTCATCCAGCAAGCCCGGATCAGCCAGAGCCGTATTGGTGTCTGAGTTCGTTCTTGTTGAACTTCCCGACACTCGTTTTGGGGAGCGCTTCGACGAATAGAATCGTGTCCGGGATTCCGTATTTTGAAATCACGCCGGCTTCCACGAAACCTTTGAGATGCGCCTTTAGCTGCGTGTCGGTGAGGTCCCTTCCCGTCCGCTCGTCCCTGACGACGAGTGCCAACGGCCGCTCGCCCCACTGCTCGTCCTTGACGCCGATCACTGCTGCTTCCGAAACGCCCTCACGCTGCGAAAGAAGGTCCTCGATCTGCAGCGATGACACCCATTCGCCGCCGGTCTTGATGACATCCTTGATGCGGTCGACGATGCGAAGATAACCGTCCGGGCCGATGATGCCGACATCGCCGGTGCGCATGTAGCCACCGACCCATAGTTCGTCGGACGCGTCGGCATTGCCGATGTATCCTTGTGTAAGCCACGGCGCACGCAAGACGATTTCGCCCTGCGTCTTTCCATCCGGGGGCACTTCGTTCCGGCCCGCGTCGACCAGACGCAGATCCACCAGGGGCGCGGCCAGGCCGGCCCTGGTCCGGATCTCCGCCTCCGCTTCAGGATCGCCGGAAAGGTCGGCGGACCGCACCTGCGACAGACAGAGCAACGGCGCGCTCTCCGACATGCCATAGCCGGCGAAGACGTCCACGCCAAGCGCAAGCGCCTGCCTGGCGAGCGCCTTCGGCAGTTCCGAACCTCCGATCACCATCTTCAGGCCGGTGAGGTCGGTGTCGGCAGCCGCCGCGGCGGCAAGAAGCCTTTGCAGGATCGTCGGAACGCAATGGGTGAAGGTGACGCCTTCAGTCTTGATCAGCTTGAGCAGGACGGCAGGGTCGTAGCGACCTGGATAGACCTGCTTGACGCCGGACAGCGTCGCTGTCCACGGCAGCCCCCAGGCATGCGCATGAAACATCGGCGTGATCGGCATATAGACGTCGTCGCGACAGAGACGGCCCTGTTTTGCAGCGGCGCCGAGGAAAGCCATTTCGGCGAGCGAATGGAGAACCAGTTGCCGATGACTGAAAGAGACACCTTTCGGCGGACCTGACGTCCCGGTCGTGTAGAAGGTGGTCGCCAGGCGGTTTTCGTCAAAGTCCGGGAAGTCATAGCCGGGCGAGGCGCCGCGCAACAAATCCTCATATTCGCCGGCGAATGTGAGTCCGCCGGTTTGCGGCACCGTCCGGTCGGACATCACGATCAGCGTCCTTATCTTGGGCAATTGCTGCCTGATGCCTTCCAGCATCGGCACGAACTCGTCATTGACGAGCAGCACAGAGGTGTTCGCATGATCGATCGTATAGGCGATCTGTTCCGGCGACAGACGGACATTTACCGTCTGCAACACGGCGCCCATCATGGGAACCGCGAAATAAGCTTCGAGGAAGCGATTGCTGTCCCAATCGAGCACGCCGACGGTATCGCCGGCGTCAACGCCGAGCCTCTCCAGAGCGGAGGCGAGCCGACCGATGCGCTCCCGAAGCTCCCGATAGGTGAATCTCGCGATATCGCGATAGACGATGACTTGATCGGGTGCCTGTTGCAGGGTCGTATGCCAAAGTTGTTTTATGAGAAGCGGATAGCTGTGCGCAGAACTCACGACCTGCATGAGTTTTCCAGTCATCGTTGCATCCTTACGAAAACACATTTCTGTTGAGCTAGCTAAGATTTAGCCTCAGCCCTTGCGCGCAATTCGAGAAGACCAAGCAGAACTTCGTCCCGTTCCGCGGCCAGATCGTCGATCGACCGAAAGCCCACTTCCGCATGAACACCGTCGATCAGCTTTTGCTGCAGTTCCGGTGTCAGCTGCGGCGAACCCAGGACTTTCCACCAGGCAGTCATCGGACCAGTGAATTGCTGCAGGAAATGCTCCATGCCGCCCTGGCCGCCGCCGAGATGGTTAAGCATGACCTGCCCCATGATGCCCCAGCGAAGTCCCGGGCCCCAGCTAAGCGCGGTGTCGACATCGGCGACGCTGACGACGCCCTCGTCCACCAGATGATAGACCTCGCGTGCGAGCGCGGCCTGCAGCCGGTTGGCGACATGCCCCGGCACTTCCTTGTGGAGTCGGACCGTCTTCTTGCCGAGGGTTGTGTAGAATTCCGAAGCGCGCCGGATCGTCTCCTCTGACGTCTTTGCCCCGCCGACGATCTCGACCAGCGGGACCAGATGGGGTGGGTTGAACGGATGTGCTATGACGCACCTTTCCGGATGAAATGCGCAGGCGGACTGGATTTCGCTCATGGTCAGGCCGGAGGAGCTCGATGCGATGATCACATCCCATGGCAACAGTTCGTCGAGCTGGGCGTAGAGCTTCCGCTTGAAATCAATCCGCTCGGGACCGTTTTCCTGAACGAGGTCGGCGCTCTTTACCGCTTCCTCCACGCTCGGTGTAAACACCAGCCGCATCGGGGAGGCGCCGGGGACAAGTCCCAACCTTTGGAGCGCTGGCCAGGCCGCATGGACGAAGCTTCTGAGCGACTCTTCCGCATTTGGTGCTATGTCCGTCGCGACGACATCGAGACCCTTCGCCAGGAATAGCGCCGCCCAGCTCGCACCAATGACACCCGTACCGATGATTGCGACTTGAGAGATCTGCTTGCTGCCAGCCATTGTCATTTCTCCTTCTGGGGGATTTCAGCATAGGCAATGCCGGTCAGGTTGCCTTGGGCGAAGAGGAACGCCCGCCTCTCGGAACCATCGAGCCTTGCCGAATAGACCGAGCCGGCAAGGTCGGTGATGAACATCCGATCGCCCGGAACGTCGAGAGCGATGCCGATGGCTTCCATGAGGTCGCTGACGACGATCTGAGGCCTAGTGCCCGCCGGCACATCGACGAGTGCGCGGTTGACCGTATTTCCGAATGGCGGGTTCCCGCGATCCGTCCAGTATAGGACCCGGCCCTCCAGAGCGAGCTCAAGGTCGATCGGTTCCGGCAGGTTGTCGAACAGCAGTTCGATGTCCGTCCGGCCGACGGGATTTTCGCCCTTTGGTATCTCTAGTCCGGCGCGAAAAATGCGGCCGACGCTGGCATTGTCTGGGCCTTTCTGTGTCCAGTAAATCTGCCCGCGCTGGGGATCGACGGTAATCCCGACGCACCATTTCGTGGCGTCGCGACGGTCATCCTCCCCCTCGCCGGTCTTCACCAGGATCTCGACATTCGTGCCGTCGAGATTGGCGCGCATCACCCGCATGCCCTCACGGTCACACCAATAAAGCTTGCCGCTGCGCTTTTCGAGGTGGATCTGCTTCGGCGTGAATGTGACGCCGGGGGGGATGATTACCTGGCGGTTGCTTCCATCGAGATCGGCACGCTCGATGGTACCGTCATTGCGGTCGGGCACACCCATATTGGTCCAATAGATATGGCCCGCCTCGACATCGACCACGATTCCATCCGGGATTCTACACCCGGAAACAATGACCTTGTTGTCGGAGCCATCCGCATTCATCGCGTGAATGCGACCACCACTCGCCTCCAGAACGAACAGCCGTGCGTTCCTACTCGCCCGGTCAGATCCGAGATTCGACTTCGTCGCGAAATGCTCACTCATAGCTTTTCCTTTCACAAATCTGATCATCGTGTGCACGGCACATCGCCGTGTTTTTCATTGGTGGCGGCGCGATGCCAAAGGACGGTGCGTATGCGCTCGTCGCCGGCTGCAATGTCGAAGACCTCTGCGAGCTTCAGGTACATGTTCGACGTCATCGCGTTCCGTTTTTCCGGGCGCTTCAATTCAACACGAAGGATTCCCTCGGAATATTCAGCAACGATTACGTCGTTCATTTCCATTCTCGATCCGACCGATGATTGCGATAGTTTCCGAGGTCGCCCTACGCGGCGTGTCCTCGCGCAGTCGGAACGGCTCCGCTGGCCTGGAGACTTTCGATCTCCTGCGACCCGAAGCCGAGCTCGAGGAGGATCTCCTCATTGTGCTCGCCAAGTTCTGGAGCCCGGTGCGCCGGCACCTTGGCAACGCCTTGCACGCTGAGGGGACTGCTGACCGTGAATTGAACATGGCCGCCGGCACCCTCGAGCGGCACGACGATATCGTTCGCCCTGAGCTGGGGATCCTTCACCACTTCGGACGGGGAGTGCACGGCGCCGAAGGTCAGGTGAGCCTGTTCAAAGATGTCATGCCAATGCGCCATGGGCTGCGCTGCAAATATCTGGTCCAGGATCGACGTCAACTGGGCGGAATTCGCTGCCTGCTTGGCTGGATCGGCAAAGCGTGCGTCGGTGAGCAGGTCCGGTCGTCCGATGCCGTCGGCCAAAGCAGGCCATTTATCGGGGGTCAGGACGATCAGGAACCAGATGTCGTCTGCGGCCCTATAAACGTTCAGGGTGGCGTTGGGCGGACTGGAGCGATCGTGGAGGGGATAGAAGGTCGCGTCAACAAGCGCAGCTTGATTGGGAACGGCACATGCCCAGACCCCGCACGCAAGAAGCGATGTCGTGACATATGATCCCTTGCCCGTTTGTTCGCGCCGGTAAAGAGCCGTGACGATCGCGGAATAGAGGCTGACCGCCGTCGCATGGTCGCCGCTGCCCGACACGGGAAACGTCGGCGGCGCGCCGGCGTCACGCGTCAACGACAGCAATCCGCTGCGCGCCCAATAGGAGGTAATGTCGAATCCCGGAAGCTGCGCGTCCGGTCCGTGGTCGCCATAACCGGTGACGTCGGCATAGATCAGGCGCGGATTCCAATGCGCGACATCCTCATAGCCGAGCTTCAGTTTTTCACGCGCGGGATGGGGCGTATTGACGATCAGCACATCCGCCCATTCCACTAGGCGCCTGAGCACGCGTCGCGCCTCCGGGGATTTGAGATCGAGCGTCATGCCGCGCTTGTTGCGGTTGTTGAGGTGCCAGGGATAATTATCCTGGGCGCGCGGCAGCGGGGGGATCTTGTAGCCGATGCGCCAGGTGTCCCCGGTGGGGGGCTCAACCTTGATAACGTCGGCACCGAAGTCGGAGAGGATCACGGCGGCACCGGGACCCGCGATGAAGCTCGCAAAATCCACCACCTTCAGACCTGAGAAAATATTGTCGTTCGTCATGGGTTGTCCTTCTCGAATTGTCAGGCCCCATCGGGGTTCATCGACCACCGAATTGCGGCGCGCGCTTCTCGAGGAAGGCGGTCGTGCCTTCTCTCTTGTCTTCTGTCGCAGCGCACAGACCGAAGTAGGAGGCCTCGAGCAACAGTCCTCCATCCTGGCTCGTTTCCATTCCCTTGTGTGTGGCCTCAAGCGCAAGCCTAATGGCGATGGGAGCGTTCGCGGCAATCGTTCCCAGAATTGCCTCGGCACGTGTGATCAAGTCGCCGGCAGGAACAATCTCGTTGACAAGCCCAATCCGGTACGCCTCCTGCGCACCAATCATGTCGCCTGACAGGATCAGGTGAAGCGCCCTCCCCTTGCCGACCAGCCGCGGGAGACGCTGCGTTCCACCACCACCCGGGACCAACCCAAGCTTGACTTCCGGCTGGCCAAACCGAGCGGAATCCACTGCTATCCGGATGGTGCAGGCCATCGCGGCTTCGCAACCGCCACCCAGCGCAAAGCCATTCACCGCGGCGACCACCGGCTTGCCGAGGTTTTCAATGAGATTGAGGACGTGCTGTCCAAAACGACTGGACTGCTCAGCGTCGAAGGCCGTTACCTGTGCAAGTTCGCTGATATCGGCGCCCGCAATGAAAGCCTTGTCCCCGGCGCCTGTCAGGACAACGCCTCGTATCACGGCATCGTCCCGGGCATCCTCGAAGGCCTTGCGCAAGTCCGTCCATGTCGCAGTATTCAGCGCGTTTAGGACGTTCGGACGATTGACCGTGACATAGGCAATATTGCCCTTCTTCTCATAGAGGACATTTGCGAGCATCAAGCCCATGCTTTCTGAAGTCATGATGACGTATCTCCTATCAGGAAGGGCGAGCCAGGGTGGGACGGAACCGCTGGCTCGCCGCGGCTCACACGAATGCGCCAAGCCCGGTGATGGCCTTGCCGACGATCAGATTCTGCATCTGGTACGTGCCTTCGTATGAGTAGAGTGCTTCGGCGTCCGCAAAGAAGCGTGCCACGTTATAATCGGCGACGATGCCGTTGCCGCCCAACAGCTCGCGGCCCCAGGAAACGGTCTCGCGTGACTTTGCCGTGCAAAATGCCTTTGCCAATGAGGCGTGATGGTCGGCAAGCTTGCCTTCGTCGTCCATCTGCGCCAGGCGAAGCATTAGGCACTGGCACGCCGTCACGTTGGCGAGCATTTTGGCGAGGATATCCTGAACCATCTGGAACGAGGCGATCGGTTTGCCGAACTGCAATCGCTCCTGCGTGTATTTCAGCGTGGCCTCGAATGCGCCCATTTGAATGCCGGTCGAGGCCCAGCCAACCATGTAACGCGTCATGCGCAGCACGCGAGCGGTATCGCGGAACGAATTGCCGCCCTGCAGCCGATTGGCTTCCGGCACGCAGACGTCCTTTAAGGTGATGACGCCATTCTGAACGACCTTGAGCGCGATCTTGTGCTCGATCTTCTCGACACTGAATCCAGGAGTTGTCTTGTTCTCGACGATGAAGCCCTTCACCTGATTGTCGGCGAGGTCACGCGCCCAGATGATGGAAACATCACACCACGTTGCGTTGCCAATCCAGCGCTTCTCGCCATTGAGCATCCACGTGTCGCCCTCGCGCTTGGCAGTGGTGGTCAGCCCGCCGCTTGTGCCCGAACCGACCAGCGGCTCGGTCAGGCCGAAGCAGCCGATCTTCTCCCACCGCGCCATTGGCGGCAGCCACTTCTGCTTCTGCTCTTCCGATCCGTCGAGATAGATCGAACCCATTGCCAAGCCGCTGTGCACGCCAAAGAATGTGCAGAACGAGGCGTCGACGCGTGCCAATTCCATTGCGACAAAGCCGAAAAGCTTCTGGCTCCCGCCGGCGCAGCCATAGCCTTCGTATCCTAAGCCTCCCAGGCCCAATTCTTTAAAGGAGGGCAGAAGTTCGAAGGGAAAGGCGTCCTCTGCCCAATACTTGTTGATGATCGGCTGGACCCGGGTTTCCATATAGGCCCTCACCTGTTTGACCATCGCCGCTTCATCGGCGGTCAGGACATCGATGAGGTGATAGAAGTCGCTATCCGGCGCGGGTAAAGGCTTTGCTTGCTTGTTTTCGGTCGCGAGTGCCATCGTCATCTCCTGCACGATTTATTGCGATTTCTTGAAATGGAGTACGGGCAGGACTATGGCTTCAGCTGAGGCTTTCTTCTTGGAGAAACCTGCGGCGGGGAGTACGCGTGTGCGCAATTCCTCGTGCACCGTGCGACAGCCTACGTGTCGCCGCCCAAAGATCGAAAATCGCCTGGAGATCAGCTCAATTCCTGGCTGCAGACATTTTCTGCAAAGGCAAATCTGGTTGATGGCCGCACCGCCGGCGGCAAAATTCTCCACCATCTGCTGCGTCACCGACGATGGAAGAGGCGTGATGCCATGCCGCACGACACCATAATTGGCGGCGAAGATCGGAACCAGCGGCCGGCTGACGGCGGGCGCCCTGCCCGTCCAGGCCGCCAGCCAGAAGGCGATCTCTTCAAGGCGCCCGAGCGCGCCCGGCGGCTTGGTCAGCTGCGCGTCACGCTTACGTGCGGCTACCAGCGCCCGGGCGTCCGGCCTCGGCAAATCGCGCAGCAGCGCACGGAAATCGTCGAACGGCAGACCTGAAACACTCATGGATGCAGATTCCTTGTGATCCTCGGATATTGCGGTGGCGGCCCTGGTCTAGAGGGTGAGCGGCAGGCCGCGCTAATCCGCTGTCCTCGGCGGCTCGGAAATCAGGCGCGACGTGCGTTGGCCGGTGAAGTACGACCAGAGCCATTGGAACTCGACCCGCAGTCGATTCTGCAGCTGGGGAAGCGAGGCCATGTGAATGAATGCCCATATCAGCCATGTCAGGAATCCACTCATTCGAAAACGACCGGCCTCGAGGATCGCAAAATTCCTGCCCACCACGGCCATGTTGCCCTTGTTGGAATATCGGAACGGACGCTTCGACTCCCGCCCATTAAGCCGGTTGCAGATCAGCCGTCCCACGTAACGTCCTTGCTGGATTGCTGCCTGGGCGACGCCAGGCACCGGCCGTCCGTTCTGCACGACGGATGCTGCATCTCCCACGAAGAAGACATCCGGCACACCCGGGACCTGCAGGCACGGACCAACAATGACGCGACCGGCCCGATCGGTGTCCGCGCCGAACATTTTCACGATCGGTGATGCAGCCACCCCAGCGGTCCAAAGGACGGTCGCGCTCGAGATTCTTTTGCCGCCGGCGACCACACCTTGCTCATCGACCTTTTCGACCTTGACGCCCGTCATAACCTTGACGCCAAGCTTTTCGAGGCGTGCCGTTGCCTTCCTCGATAAGGTCTCGGCGAAGGTCGGAAGCACTCGGTTGCTGCCTTCGAGTAGAATGATGGTGCTATCCGCCGGATCAATACGGCGGAAATTTTTGCGCAGCGTAACAGCAGCCATGTGCGCCATCGATGCCGCCAGTTCCACTCCGGTAGGACCAGCGCCGACCAACACGAAGGTCATCTGCCGGGCGCGCTCGCTTGCGTCATCGGTCGTTTCGGCGAGCTCAAAGGCGCAAAGTATTTTTGTTCGGATCGTCTCCGCATCATTAAGGTCCTTGAGAGCTGGCGCATACCGGGCAAACTCATCATGCCCGAAATAGCTTGGGCGCATGCCGGTAGCGATAATGAGATGGTCGAACGGGACCTTGCGAGTGCCGAGGCCAGGGCAGCTGGCATCGACCGTTCGTGAACTCAGGCTAACTCCGGTCACTTCCGCGAGCATCACGGTCAAATTTCTCTGCTTGACGGCGAGCTGCCGGATCGGCGCTGCGATTTCCGAGGGTGCAAGCACCGCAGTGGCCGCTTGATAGAGCAGCGGTTGAAATATGTGGTGATTGCGCCGGTCGATCAGCACGACCTCGGCATCGGCGCGTTCTAAAGCGCGCGCCGCGGCGATCCCTGCGAAACCGCCTCCAATAATCACGATACGCTTCTGCGCTTTCGTTTGCCCTGTTTGAACCGCGTCTGAGACGGCAAGGTTGTTCGACGGGTCTGCCAATTTGGCGTTCATGGGTCACCCTTTCGCAAGTGCTGTGACGGAGGCGGCCAATGATCGCACGCCCGTGGACTTAAAGTTGCAGACGCAACCAAGCAAAGCGTCGGCTTAACAGCCGATGCTCGCCCGCATCCAATGACCTCGACGGTCATCACAATCCTGCCTCAGGCCGAATATCTGGGGGTGTACAGGCGCGCCTGAATGAGCGCCGCAATGTCCTTGGGACGTTCGACACGCGCCAGGTTCCTATCGAAAATGCACTCGGCGATGCGGGTCGCGACATGGAGCGAGGTTGCGAAGATTCTGCTCTGCGGCGGATAAATAAGCCCGGTGGCGAGATCTTCCTCTGTCACCCGTTCGGCGACGGCCTTGGCCGCGACGATGAACATGTCGTCGGTTATCCGCTCGGCCTCGGTCGCGAACACAGCCATGCCCATGGGAGGGAAGATGTAGACGTTGTTGCCCTGGCCCGGCACGAAGGTCTTGCCATTCACCTCGACCGGGGAAAATGGGCTGCCACTGGCAAAGATCGCCCGGCCCCCGGACCAGCGATAGGCCTCCTCGGCGGTGCATTCGGACCGCGAGGTCGGGTTGGAATACGGGAAGATAATCGGCCGCTCGTTGATCTCGGACATGGCTTCGATCACCTGCTGATTAAACAGTTTCGGCATGGTGCTGACTCCGATGATCGCCGTCGGGCGGAGCGCTTTGACCGCCTCCACAAAACTTGTCACTGGCTCATGCTTGAGAGCAAAGGGCTTCTGGAACTCCGCAAGATCGGTGCGCGAAGTCACCAGCAGGCCGTTGACGTCGAACAAGGCAGTGCGGGCGCCTGCCTCGGCCATGCTCATGCCATCGAGCGTCATCGCCCGGCTAATCAGCCCGGCAATGCCGGTCGCCGCCGATCCGCCACCGAGAAACAGGAAACGCTGATCGGCAAGCCGCTGCCCGGAGATGCGCAAGGCGCCGTAGATGCCGGCCAAAGCGACCGCCGCCGTGCCCTGGATGTCGTCGTTGAAGGTGCAGACCTTATCGCGGTAATCGGCGAGGATCGGCACAGCGTTAAAGTTCGCGAAGTCTTCCCACTGGATGCAGCACTTCGGATAGAGCGCCTGAACGGCATCGACGAACTCATCGATGAAGGCCGTGTATGCCTCGCCGCGCACTCGTTCCTGGCGCAGGCCGAGATAAAGCGGGTCTTCAAGAAGTTCGTGATTGTTGGTCCCCACGTCGAGGGTCACCGGCAGGCAGTACTGCGGCGGCACGCCAGCGCAGGCGGTGTAAAGGGCAAGCTTGCCAATCGGAATGCCCATGCCCCCAACACCGAGATCGCCCAAGCCAAGGATGCGCTCACCGTCAGTGACGACGATGAACCGCACGCCCTTTTGCGGCCAGTTGGCAAGCAGTTCGCGCAGCCGCCCCCGTGCGCTGATCGGCAGGTACATGCCGCGCGGATTGCGGTAGATATGGTCGAATTTCTGGCAGCCTTCGCCCACTGTCGGCGTGTACACGATCGGCATGAAGCGGGCCGGATCCGACATCAGCAGGGCATAGAACAGCGTCTCGTTGCGAACCTGCAGGTCGGACAGCAGCAGGTAGCGTTGCAGGTCGCTGTCGAGCTCAGCGAGTTCGTTGTTCAGGCGCGACACCTGCAACTCGAGAGAAAGGGGCACAGGTGGCAGCAGGCCCTCGAGGCCAAATTCGCGGCGTTCGGAGGCGGTGAATGCGGTGCCCTTGTTCAACCGAGAGTCACGCAGCAGCTCATGGCCGGTGGGGATGTTAGTGGACATGTGGCTTTCCTTCCTGTTGTTGTTCAGCCCGATTGGTGGCGGATGGCTGCGGCAGTCCGAGGGTGCCATACCGGCCGGAGTAGGTCCTTCGGCATGGGCTCGCCGACCGCGACCAAAGCGACAGGGGAACTAGCAGCCTGGCACAATAAGTCCGCAGCCCATGATGGTCGTCAGGCGGAGGCGACATAGGGTGCCACCATCTTGGCCGGATCGACGACGCGATCGAACGTTTGCTCGTCAACGAAGCCGAGCTCGAGCGCGGCTTGTTTCAGTGTCAGATCGTGGTCAGCAGCGTGGTGAGCGATTTTCGAAGCCTTATCATAGCCGATGACCGGCGCGAGCGCGGTGACCAGCATCAACGAGCGCTCCACATATTCCGCAATCTTCTTCCGGTTGGGTTGCGTACCCTCGACCAGGAAGACGCGGAAGTTTGTGCATCCGTCTGTGAGAATGGTGATCGACTGCGCGATGTTGGCAATCATCAGGGGCTTGTAGACATTCATTTCAAGATAGCCGCCGGCTCCGCCGAAGCCGACGGCCACGTCGTTCGCCATGACCTGCACAGCGATCATCGTCAGCGCCTCGACCTGCGTCGGGTTGACCTTTCCGGGCATGATCGACGAACCCGGTTCGTTTTCCGGGATCAGCAGTTCTGCCAGACCGGCGCGCGGGCCACACGACAACAGCCGGATATCGTTGCCGATTTTGTAGAGCGAGACAGCAAGGGTGCGCAGTGTACCGGAGAGATGAACCAGTGCGTCATGGGCGCCTTGGACCGTGAACTTGTTCGGTGCGCTGACAAAAGGCAGATCGGTGAGCCTAGCAATTTCGGCCGCAACAGCTTCCGCAAATCCGGGTGCAGCGTTGATTCCAGTACCAACCGCGGTGCCACCGAGCGCAAGCCGATAGACACCCCTGAGCGCGTCCTCGATCCGCTCAATATCGTCGGAGAGCATGCCGGCATAGCCCGACCATTCCTGGCCGAGCGTCAGCGGTGTCGCGTCCTGCATGTGAGTCCGGCCGATCTTGACGATATCGGACCATTCTTCGGCCTTCGCCGCGATGGCGTCTCGAAGCGCGGTCACGGCCGGGATCAAGCGGATCGCGACTTCCGCGGCGGCGGCGATATTCATCGCCGACGGGAAGGTGTCGTTGGATGATTGAGACATGTTGACATGGTCGTTCGGATGGACCGGTGTCTTGCTGCCGAGTGGGGTGTTCATCAGTTGGCAACAGCGGTTGGAAATGACTTCGTTGACATTCATGTTGAACTGGGTGCCGCTGCCTGTCATCCAGACGTGGAGCGGGAACATGTCGTGGAGTTTCCCCTCCAGGATCTCTTCGCAGACACGCTTGATCAGCTCACAGACTTGAACGTCGAGGCGACCACCCTCGTAGTTCGCGGTGGCAGCGGCCAGCTTCAAGATCGCATAGGAAGTGATCATTTCCCGCGGGATCAGGTCGTGGCCTATGCTGAAATGCTCGAGCGAGCGTTGGGTCTGGGCGCCCCAAAGCTTGTCGGCGGGAACGTTGACTGAGCCAAGGCCATCGGCCTCGCTGCGAATGCTTGCACCGGTGGTAAGGTGCTCCACGTGCTGCTTGCTGCTGATGTTGTTCATGGCAGTCTCACTTCGTTGTATGACGCTGCGACTCAGTATGAGGCTTGCAAGGCCGGTTCTCGGATGCAGCCAGGCTGTGCTGACGCGACAAACCTCGCGTTGTGGGCGGCTGCATCCTTCAGCGGCGAGGAGGACCAAGGTGTGCCAAACGCAATGTAGGTCGCGATTCCCAGCAGACAGATGAAATACATCCCAACCGGGAAAGCGAAGCAGGGGGATTGAGACTTCTGGTCTTCATGGCGCTTCATTTGAATGATCCTTAGGCGACGGCGCGCGAGGAAAAAGCGTTCTGCACGGTCGGGCTCGCAAAAGCGGTCGGCGAGGATCGAATGTTAGCGATAAGGCGTTCGCTTATCCGACCCGGCGTTCGACCATCATCGTCTTGATTTCGGCGATCGCCTTGGCCGGGTTGAGGCCCTTCGGGCAGGTCTGCGCACAGTTCATGATCGTGTGGCAGCGGTAGAGGCGGAACGGATCTTCGAGATCGTCAAGGCGCTCGCCGGTCGCCTCGTCTCTGGAGTCGATCAGCCAGCGATAGGCCTGCAGCAGGACGGCCGGGCCGAGATAGCGGTCGCCGTTCCACCAGTAGCTCGGACAGGAGGTCGAGCAGCAGGCGCATAGGATGCATTCATAGAGGCCGTCGAGCTTCTGCCGGTCCTCATGGCTCTGCTTCCATTCCTTGGCGGGTGTCGGCGATACCGTCTTCAGCCATGGCTCGATCGAGCGGTGCTGCGCGTAGAAATTCGTCAGGTCCGGCACGAGGTCCTTCACCACCGGCATATGCGGCAGCGGATAGACCTTCACCGTGCCCTTGATGTCATCCATGCCCTTGAGACAGGCAAGCGTGTTCGTGCCGTCGATGTTCATCGCGCAGGACCCGCAGATGCCCTCGCGACAGGAGCGACGCAGCGTCAGCGTCGGGTCGATCTTGTTCTTGATGTAGAGCAGGCCATCGAGCACCCTTGGTCCGCAGTCGTCGACATCGATGTAGAAGGTATCGATAGACGGGTTCTGGCCGTCATCCGGGCTCCAGCGGTAGACACGAAACTCGCGGGTGTTCTTCGCACCCGCCGGCTTCGGCCAGATCTTGCCTTCGCGCATCTGAGAATTCTTGGGGAGAGCGAGTTCAACCATAGTCAGTTCCTTTCAGATCAATACACGCGGGCCTTGGGCAGGAGCTTGTGCGGATCGATGCCTTCCGCGATCAGCTCGGTATGAACCGGGCGATAGTCGAGCTTCACGTCACCGGCGTCGTTGACCCAGGCGAGCGTGTGCTTGCGCCAGTTGACGTCGTCGCGGCCGCTGTAGGGACCGCCGGTGTAGTCCTCGCGGGCATGCCCACCACGGCTTTCCTTGCGGGCCTCGGCGCCGTAGACCGTGGCAATGGCGTTGGCCATCAGATTGTGCAGTTCAAGTGTCTCGACGAGGTCGGAATTCCACATCATCGAGCGGTCGGTGACCTTGATGTCGGCAAGCTCGCCCCAGATGGCGGAGATGCGCTTGCAGCCGGACTCCAGCGAATCCTGCGTGCGGAACACGGCCGCGTCTTCCTGCATGGCGCGCTGCATCTTCTCGCGCAGATGCGCCGTCGGCGTGCCGCCGCTGGCGTGGCGCAGACCATCGAAGCGGTCCATGATCTTGTCGCAGGCTGCGACATTGAGATGCGGCACCGGCGCTGCACGATCGATGACCTCGCCGGCGCGGATCGCCGCGGCGCGGCCGAAAACCACGAGGTCGATCAGCGAATTCGAACCGAGGCGGTTGGCGCCGTGCACCGAGGCGCAGCCGGCTTCACCCACAGCCATCAGGCCCGGCAAGACGCGTTCCGGATTGCCGCTGTCGGCGTTGAGCATCTCGCCCCAATAATTGGTGGGAATGCCGCCCATGTTGTAATGAACGGTCGGCAGAACCGGGATCGGCTCGCGTGTGACGTCGACGCCGGCAAAAATCTTGGCGCTCTCGGAGATGCCCGGCAGGCGCTCATGCAGCACGGCCGGATCGAGATGGTCGAGTTGCAGGAAGATGTGATCCTTGTTTTTGCCGACACCGCGGCCTTCACGGATTTCCAGAGTCATGCAGCGCGAAACGACGTCGCGCGACGCGAGGTCCTTGGCAGACGGCGCATAGCGCTCCATGAAGCGCTCGCCCTCGGAATTGACGAGGTAACCGCCTTCGCCGCGGGCGCCTTCAGTGATCAGACAGCCCGAACCATAGATGCCGGTCGGGTGGAACTGGACGAATTCCATATCCTGCAGCGGCAGGCCGGCACGCGCCACCATGCCGCCGCCGTCGCCGGTGCAGGTATGGGCAGAGGTTGCCGAGAAATAGGCGCGGCCGTAGCCGCCGGTTGCCAGCACCACCATCTTGGCGGCGAAGCGATGAATCGTGCCGTCATCGAGGCACCAGGCGACGACGCCGGTGCAGCGACTGCCGTCTTCCGACATGATCAGGTCGAGCGCGAAGTACTCGATGAAGAATTCGGCATTGTTGCGCAGCGACTGGCCATACAGAGTATGCAGGATGGCGTGGCCGGTACGGTCGGCAACGGCGCAGGTGCGCTGTACCGGCGGGCCTTCACCGAAATTCTGCATGTGGCCGCCGAACGGACGCTGGTAGATCTTGCCTTCCTCGTTGCGCGAGAAGGGCACGCCGTAGTGCTCCAGTTCATAGACCGCCTTCGGCGCTTCCATGACCATGTACTGCATGGCGTCGACGTCGCCGAGCCAGTCGGAACCCTTGACGGTGTCGTAGAGGTGCCATTGCCAGCTGTCAGGCGTCATGTTGCGCAGCGAGGCGGCGATGCCGCCCTGGGCCGCAACCGTATGCGAGCGGGTCGGGAATACCTTGGTGATGCAGGCCGTGCGGAAGCCCTGTTCGGCCATGCCGAGCGTGGCGCGCAGGCCGGCGCCGCCGGCGCCGACGACGATCACGTCATAGGAATGGTCGACATATTTGTAGGCCTTGCCATTCTGGGCGGGCGAAGACGTTGCCATGATACGGTTATCCTACGATTGCAATTTTCAGAATGGCGAAGAGACAGAACCCTGCAACCAGGATCGCGAAGAAGGTGTTCAGGATCAGCAGGACAAGCTTGCCGAACTCGCCATGGACGTAGTCCTCGATGATGACCTGCATGCCGAGCTTCATGTGAATGACGCAGGCAATCACCATCAGGCCCATGATGACGGCGACGAATGGGTGCGACAGCGCCCGAACCACGTCGGCATAAGGCGCACCGGCATAGACGATCATGAAGATGGCGAAAAAGATGATGAGGGGCACGTTGGCAACGGCCGTCAGGCGCTGGCGCCAAAAGTGATCGGTGCCTTGCCTGGCGGAGCCGAGGCCGCGAACCTTGCCCAGAGGAGTGCGCATATCCATGAGAACAACCTTCAGAACCGAATGAGAAAGCCGATCACCCAGACCAGCACGGTGAGACAGAGTGAACCGATGATCGAAGCCCTGGCCATCTTGGTCGAGACCGCCTTGTCGAAGCCGTAGCCAAGATCCCAAACGAAATGGCGGAAGCCGCCGAACAGGTGGTGCAGCAGAGCCCACGTGTAGCCGAGCAGCACAAGCTTGCCGATGATGCTGCCAAGCACCCAATTGACCAGGTCAAAATAAGCCTGACCGGTCGCCGCCGCGATCAGCCACCAGGCAACCAGCAGCGTGCCGAAATAGAGCGCGCCACCGGTGATGCGGTGAACGATCGACATGACCATCGTGGGGATAGGCTTATAAATTTGCAGATGCGGCGACAGGGGCCGGTTTCTTGTCACGTTCACCATCAGAACCTCGCGGGGTCTTCTGTTGTCACTCTGTTGAGGCAACGCAAACTCCCGAGAAACCAGTGCGCGCCATGAGCAGACAGTTTGGCGATTTGGGATGCCGCGATCTATTGCACGCAGGTGGCGCGGAATAGCATCATGGTTTTATTGGCCTAAGCTTTGGATTACACGTGAAGGACGGCAGATCGAATGCCAGGAGAGCCACCACTGTTCGAGCGGGTCTCGGCTCAGCCGTGTTGCGGCTCCCGGGGTACCAGTTGCAGCTTTTCGGCCATCTGGCCGAGCCCGAGAAGCGAATGGGCCTCCATCTTTTGCATCAGACGGCTGCGGTGCACCTTCACGGTGGCTTCGGCGATGCCCATATCGCCTGCAATCTGTTTGTTGAGCCGGCCGCGCACGACCTCGATCATGATCTCCCGCTCCCTGGGGCTCAGCGACGCGAAGCGCTGCCTGAGAGCGACCAGAGTTTCTTCATTCTTCAGCCGGGCACGATCGCGAGAGAGGCCGAGCTGAATAGCGTCCAGGAGCTCCTGATCACGGAACGGCTTCGTCAGGAACTCAATGGCACCGCCCTTCATCGCCTGCACCGACATGGGGATGTCACCATGGCCGGTATCTTTCGATAGCACGCATCGGAACGCGGCGCTTTTCCTTACTGGTTGGGGAGCCGCGACAAGCATTTCTACCTTGGATCGATATCGGCCGGGTATTCGAAATCTGGCTTGAAGGCGGCAAGGCGCTCAAACATGGGCGTTTGAAAACGCACCGGTGCCGGCCAGGTTCCCATGATCCACCGTAGAAGATCGTTGTCCTCCTCGCCCATGATGGTTTCCAATGCGTCAAGTTCCGCGTCGGAAAGCGAGGCTATTTCAGATTCGGCGAACTGACCGAAGACGAGATCCATCTCGCGTAGCCCCCGATGCCAGCAGCGAAATAGTATCCGGCGCCGGCGCGGGTCGAGACCGGCACTCGAAAGTGTCACACCTGTCATGGCATTACCTCCTGTTGATGCTCCTCAATAGACCGCGAAGGCGGCGACGCTAGCAGGGATTGAATGCGTCGCATGATGGACAAGCGACAGCCTCGATATCTTTTCAATCCGCCCCCTGCATGAAGCCTGGCATCTTGTTCTCCACTTGAGTTGGTAATCGTCTCGAAGCCGGTGGCAGGAAACGACTGAGCAGCATGCGCGGCAGGATCAGGCCGAAGGTCATTGCCAGAATGATCAAGAAGGCTGTGGCCCCGTTGCTGACGATTCCTATCAGTAGGTCCACCGGCGCGCGCGACCCGATTGAAACCAGCTCGGACAGGTCACTGGCCGCATGAAAGAGGAAGAATCCCGGCATCATCGAGACGACGGCGGAGAAGCCGAGTGCAGCAAACGGCAGGTGCAAACGATCAGCGACAGGTGCAACGACAAGGCCAGCAAGTAGGCATGCGACGAACGCACCGGTAGCAACGTCCGCCCCTGCGAAGGAGATTGCCGCCCAGCGTGCACCATGCGCGAGCATGCCAACTGCAATGGGAAGCGGTAGAAGGCGCCAGGGTATCGAAAAAAACGTGCCGAATGCCGCGGCTGCACAGCCGGCTGCGGTCACATCTGCCGTAAATGGCACACCAGGAGATGATACTGCAGGTGGCAGGGCTGCGCCACAAGCCTCAAGGCCAACCAAAAGGCCGATGCTGATTGCAAGGATCAAAAGTCCCGCATAGGTTAGTCGAGGAAGGCCGATGGCGACACGGGCGCGTGCCATGTCGATTGCGCCATTGAGGATGTGCGGTCCCGGCACCAGTATCATGCAGGGGCAAAGCGCAGTGAGGGACGATGCCGCGCCCGAAAGTTGCAACCGATCGGCAGCGGCTGCGACGACGCCTGCGAGCAAGGCAGCGCTCAGCGGCTGAATGAAGGGATTCTCAGAAACCTTCGCCAACCAACGGCGGAACAGCGCACCAAGGCCGGCGCTAAAAGCCATCAGCAACAGGCTGACAGCTTCGGTCGCGCCGAAGATGACGCCGAGAGCCGCGGCACCCAGGGCCGCAAACAGCGCGAAACGCGGCGTGGAGGCCGGCGCATAATGGGATGCCGCCACTTCCACCGCGCAGCGCGCGTCCTCCGGTGGCAGTTTCCCTTCGCAGACCTGATCAATCACCCGCATGACGCCCAGGACTTTTCCCATGTCGACGCCGAGCGGCATCGCTCCTACCATTTCGGAATAGGGCATGCCCTCAACTTGGAGCGCGAGCTCACTCCAGGAGAGGTGCAGTGTCAGCGGCAGGCTGAGAGCGTGTCCAAGCCGTTCGACGGCAAGGACAACACGTTGGCTGGTCTGCCCGTTCTTGTAGAGAAGCTTGGCGGCGAGCGCGACGGTGTCCAGCGCCTCCGTCCGCGTCAGACGGGTTGATCGTGATGCTGATTCAACCGTGGCAGGCATGACGATCATCCTTCGATCCGGTGCGTTCCAACGCGGCTCTTGAGCCAGCGATGGGCGCGGCTGGTTTTCAGATGGCCGGGCATCGTGCGTATCACCGCATCGACTAGTGTTTCGGCGCCCCAGTGGAATACCCAGCCCACGAGCGCGCCGAGTATGACCTCGCTGCCACGATGCAGTGCTACGACGACGATCGGGACGGACGGACGGACCGCCAGCAGGACGATCGGACAGGTCCACATGGCAACCCGAAGTGCCGGGAACTCACGTGCAATCAGCGCGCAAATCGCAACCGAGACCGCCATCTGGAGTGCAACGGAGGCAGCCTGGCGCGCGGCGACCTCGCTCACAATGATGGTGACGACGATCCCGAGCAGCGTGCCAAAGATGCGCCCCTTGAGAGAAGAATGCGTTTCATGCAGTCGCTCCTGGGAAACGATGACCGCCGACATTGCCGCCCATACCGACTCGGTCAGCCCCAGCAACAACGCCAGTTCGTAAGCAGCTGTCGCGGCCGCGGAGCAGCGGGCGATGAAAACGAGCGTGCGGAAAATTCTTTGTTCCATGGCGTCATGCCTTATCGTTCGACTTTCGCGTGAGCGCCAACGGTTGGTGCGGAGAGATCGACAAGCCCGTCGGCGCGTCCATTGAGGGTTGCCTTCACCATGCGGAGCGAAATGCCTTTCGCTATTTCCGTCGTGACGGAGGGTTGGCTCGCGTAAGGTGCGGTGGCATCGGCGAGCGTGATCGAGAAGGGGATCAGGTAGGGATAGAAGGATACCGCGCTCACCGGGCGTGACGATCGGACCCTGCCTCTGAAGACCCTCTCGCCGTGTAAGCGCCCGTACTTGCCGCAAAACTTCGTGCTGCTACGAATGAGCGTGCAATCGGGGAGGTACGTCATCAAATCCGCCGTGCGTGGTAACGATGCATCCGTCGCCTTTCTTCCTGTCGCACTCGTCAGAGTCCGCGACCGACTGCGGACTATGGACGTGGGATGATGTCTCTACCGCCTCCTGCGGCGTCGGCCGAATGACGTGGAGTTTGACGATTTGGAATGCCGCGATCTATTGCACGCAGGTAGCGCGGAATAGCATCATGGTTTTATTGCCCTAAGCTTTGGATTACACGCGAAGGACGGCAGATCGAATGCCAGGAGAGCCACCCCTGTTCGTGCGGGCATCGGCTCAGCCGTGTTGCGGCTCCCGGTGTACCAGTTGCAGCTTTTCGTCCATCCGGCCGAGCGCGGACAGCCGTCCGAAAGGGCGCGCGACTAATCGGACGCAGCCTTCACAACAGCAGAGTGCGTTGGAGGATGCGCTGCAATGTCCTTCGATGCATGGACAATTGGCGAGCCGCACGCGCCACGTTGGCACCGCACGACATATAGATGGTCCGAATGTGCTCGTGGCGAATGCTGTCGGGTGCCGGGAAAGACGATCGGAATGTCGGCTGCCGCAGGTCCTTGTTCAAGAGAACGCCGATCAGAAAGTCGATATCGGTGGGCTTTGGAAGAACATCGCTGGCGCCAAGTTTGATCGCCTGAACAGCGTTGGCCAGGTTGCAGAAACGGCTATGGACCAAGGTGCGGCACCGCGGATAGCTATTCGCGATATCCCGTACAAGATCGATACCGTCTCCGTCATCAAAGACGAGTTCGACAATGGCGAAGGAAGCGGTCCTTTCACGTAGGTGGCGTCTCGCCGCATCGGCCTTATCGGAAAGGCATACGTCGAGGCCCTCCCCGATCAGGCGCTCGACCAGCGGCGAGGCTGGGCTCACTTCGGGGTCGGCGATCAGCACGGCGGTCCGTCTGGTGATGGCCGGGTATTTGCTCGAATGGATCAGATCAGCGGAAGTCATCAGCATTCTCCTTGGTTCGAGTTGGTTGAAGTCTGGAAGGATCGGACGACATCCAGACATGACATCACCGTTCGTCCAACGATTTCCCCGGCGATCGCCTCAATGCGTCGATTTGCACGGTGGCGGTCATGCCGGCAGCCAGGACAACGCCTGGCGGCACCACATCAATGCGCACCGCTACCGGGATGCGCTGCGCCAGGCGCACCCAGGTGAAGATGGGATTGACGGTCGCGACGCCTTGATTGTCGGGTTGTGCGTTCGCGACGTCGATTGCTCGGGCGATGCTGTCGACATGGCCGTGCACCATCTGGCTGTAACCCATCAGCTTGATTGCCGCCGGATCGCCAACGTGGATCGGAGCGAGGGTTGTTTCCTCGAAATATCCGTCGACCCAAAATGAATTGGCATCGACAACCGAGATGGTGTTCACTCCGGCATTGGCGTAGTCGCCAAGATGCGCCAGCAGGTTTGTCACGTAGCCGTCGGCTGGGGAAACAATACGCGTGCGCTCCAGATTCACCTGCGCTTGCTGGAGCTGCGCCTTGGCCTGCGCAAGCGTCCCTTCGACGCTCATGCGTTGCGCCTTCAGCGACTCGACTTGCCGCTGCACCAGATTGAGATTTGCCGATGCAGTCCGGACCGCAGCTTCCTGCTGATGCAGCTGGGACGTGAACTGCTGCTCATTCTGAACGGTGCTCGAGCCATCCTGTGCCAATATGCGATATCGTCCGGATTGCTGCTGCGCAAACACGAGGGCAGCCTGGGACTCGTCAAGCTGTGCTTGGCTGGCGCGGATCTGTGCCTGTTGAGCGTCGATCTGCGCATCGATACTCTGCACGTTGGCCTGCGCCGATTGCACCGATGCCTCCGCTTGGCTGACAGCAATCTTGTAGTCGGTTGGATCGATCACCATCAGCAGGTCGTCCTTGTGCACAAACTGGTTGTCTCGGACCGTCAACTGGACGATGCGTCCGGCGACCTCTGGAGCCATCGTGACGACATAGGCGCGGACGGTGGCGTCGCGTGTCCACGGCGCGCCCATATAGGCATCCCACATCGCCCGCCCAAGTATGACCGCCATCGCGACTGCGAGCGCAGTGAGCAACACCGGCAGGACGCGCGGTCGCCGCTTTGGCGTCGTGTGGGCAAGCATTTGGGGCGACCACGTTGCTTCGCTATCGGCATTCGCCATTTCGGGCTTCAATTCGGCCTTGGTTTCAGACATCGCGGTCACCACGCTACAGTTAAAACGATCAACGACAGAACGATCACATAGACCGCGAACACGAATAGCGCCGGATGCCATACGTGCTGAAGCAGTCCGAATCGGACGACCATCCGGCGTAGTGCGACCGTCACCACCCAAGCGCCGATCAGCATCAAAGACATCGGCGCGACATACACACCAAACAGATCGACCTCGACGAACCTCATCGCGGCACTCCCGCATCGAAAAGGGAAGCTGGTCTTGTCAGCGTTTCCGAAATGACAAGAATGTTGCCGCGCGCTCGCAGGGCGTCCTGCGTCCCCTGTGCGTCGGTGGACTCGGCGGCCAGGACCTCGTCGAGCCGAGACAGGTGGACAATCGCGCTCGCGCTATCACCCTCCTCAAGCGCCTCAAGCGCCGCGCCGAAGGTGGCGCCGCGGTCGAACCGCTGTGCGAAATGGCGCAAGTAAACAATCGCGCTGCCGACCGAGAGTGCCGTCAACAGTTGTGCACGCTCTAACGGCGCCCCCTCATTCGGCATCGCCGCGAGGCGTCCGATCACCCGGCTTTCCCAATCCCCTTGGGTGGCCCCCTTTGCCAGCCGCCGCAGATCGCGCAAGGTTAGCGCCAGCAGCCGATGTGCACGGAATACTGGCGACAAGGGCGGCAGGAGACGAAACGACAGCGCTGCGGCACCCATTCCAGCAACGATTGCCGAGGCGATGTTATAGAACAGCAGGGCATCGTAGGTCTCCGGGTTGGTCGGTTGGAGGATTGGCACGAAACCCATCGTCATCGCGGTGAGCAGCCCCACCTGCCAGGGTTGCCGGGCTGATTTTAACAGGGTGCCGAGAGGCACCAGACAAACACCCATGACGAGGCTGAAGGCCGCAAAGCCGTGTGTGGATAGTCCTGGCAACACCGCGAAGGAGACGATTGCGGTCAGCATCAGGTCGAGAATGCCGCCGATGACAAAAAGCACGGCGGCGCCGTAGGTCTCCTCGGATCGCGGTGCGAGCAGGAGGGTGACGATCGCGGCGAAGGTCATGGCCAGGCCACCGCCCGGCCAGCCTGTGACGATCCAGAACAGTGAGACAGCAACGATCGTAGCGAAAGTACGGCCGGCACTGACCAGAGCGGGTAGCCAATCGGGCACGTGGGGTCGATTCCTGCCCGGACGGAGAGCAGGTCTTGCGGGATCGGCAACAAGCAGGGCAAGCCCGTCGAGCGCGTGAGCAATGCCGGTGAATGCCTCGGCTGTTTTGTCGGCGAGCAATCTCAGCGAGGGCGTTCCGGCCGGCAGAGCGGTCAGTGGTGGTACTGCGGTCTGATAGATCCGATGCACAGCTGCAGGATGGGCCAGCCACCGCGCCGCCGCGCCGGGTTCCGGCGCAGATCGCAGCTCTTGTGGAAGATTTTTGAGAAGAGTGGTCGCTGCTTGGTGCGCCTCATTGACGGGTAGCTTCGCTAGGTGATTGGCGACCGCGTGCCAGCCGACCAGGGCAGAGAACAAGCCATCCACCGCTCGCTGCAACACCGGCGCGTAATACCGGATCTCCGAAGACTCCCCAACCGCCTGATCGATGATCGGGTCGAGCGCGACGACACGGCGGACGAGTTCACGCTGAACCTCTTGTAGGTCATCGAACTCCGTCCCCGCCGTCCCGCTCGCCAACGTCCCGCTCAGGCCGGCCGTGACGTCGCCTGCCAATTGCGCAATCAGTGTCGCCAGCCGGCGGCGAACGCCGCCGAAGTCGGTTCCAGCAAGAACGATGCCAGCACAGCCAATGCCCAGACAGATCTCCGTTGCGCGGGTGACGGCAAGCATGAAGGCTGCGGTCGCATCAACACCACCAACGGTGCCGAGCAAGTCGCCGGCGATAATCGCCGATGTGTAGCCAGCCAATGATGCGGCATACGACGCGAAGTTGCGCAAGAGGGTGGCTGCGAAAGCGCAAGCCCCTCCCCACGATGCCAAAGCGATGAGAAACGGCACGCGATCCTGCGGAAAGCAGGCAATCAAAACCACGCTCGCGACAGCACCGACGATGGTACCGAGCATTCGGAACCAGCCCTTGCGCAAAGAAGCGCCGAGTTGGGGCTGACACACAATCGCCGCCGAGGCTCCGGCCCAGAATGGGTTGCTGAGCTGGAGCCAGAATGCCGCGTAGAGTGCCAAAGACACTGAGGCCCAGAGCCGCAATCCGAAGAGCAGCGGCGGACCCGCAGCCCGGAGAACTCCCTCGAGCGGGCGCAACTGTGCGGACGTGCTCAACTGCAGGAGACGAAAACCACTGAGCACGGAGCCAGTCATCGGCGTATCCGCCTGTGTTCGGTAGCGAGCATCGGGAACGTGCCTCCAGCTCGGCTGATCACGGGATGTTCTCCACGATCATTTCCCAAACATCGTGCCCCTTGCCGTGCAGCATTGCTCTGGCGGAGTAGACAGCCATCCCGACCACCGCCTCTGGCGAAACGAACGGCGAAGGTGGCGTCACCAACTCCATCGGTTTCACTTTCACATGCAGGAGCGCAGGGCCGGGTTGGGAAAGCCAGGTTCGGACGGCGTCCTCCACTTCACCAGCCTTCGAGACCATGTGCCCCCAAAGGCCGACCGCCTTCGCAACCTCGCCGAAGTTCGGGTTCTTCAAATCCGTGTATAACGGCTCTAAGCCAGCCGCCTTCTGCTCGATATCGACAAACCCCAACTTGCCGTTGTCGTAGACGACGATCTTGACTGGCAGATTTTCCTGGACTGTCGTTAGTAGATCGCCAAGGAGCATGGCGAACCCACCATCACCAGCCAGGCAAATCACCTGTCGGTCAGGCTGGCACTTCTGCAGGCCGAGCGAGGACGCCATTCCACTGGCCATGGTGCCATGCAGCAAGCTGGCAAAGGTTCTGCGCTTGCCGCCGGTATCGATGTGGCGAAGCATCCAGACCGCCGCGGTGCCGTCATCGGCCGCAAACAACGCGTCATCGGCCGCGTACTTGTTGATAGTTTTGGTAAGGTAAGTGCCTGAGATGGCGGAGTCCGGACCCGACACGGTTTCAGCCTTTGCCGCTGCCACGTCCTTCCGATGACGCTCCACATAGGTTGCCAGAAACGCGTTGTCGTCGTGTTGCTCGAGGCGCGGCAGCAGAGTTTCCAAGGTCGTCTTGATATCGCCGACCGTCCCGATTGCCACCGGATGTCGCCGGCCGATATGCGTTGGGTCGGCATCGATCTGGATGATCGTCGCTCCATCCGGATAGAACTGGGTCCAGGCGAAATCGGCACCCAGCAAAAGCAGCGTGTCGCAGTTGCGAATGGCATGATAGCCAGCCGGCCCGCCGATGATGCCGGTCATCCCGACATTGTATGGATTGTCATATTCGAGGAAGTCCTTTCCGCGGGATGTGTGGGCCATTGGCGCCTTCAACCGCGCCGCCGTTGCGACCACCTCGTCGTGCGCGCCGGCACAACCCGCGCCCGCATAAATCGTAATCGCCCCGCTCTTGTTCAGAATGCTCGCGATTTCATCGAGGTCAGCATCACTCGGGCGAATGAGCGGGCGCCGCGCATGGACAGCATAGGCGGGTTCGTCATGCGAGGCGGCATTCGCGATGTCTGCTGGCACGACCAGCACGGCGACACCGCGTCTCGTCAAAGCTGCCTGGCAGGCCGCGACCGTCTTGCGGCGGGCCTGCTCCGGTGTAAGGATCATCTCGCAGTAGACGCTGCAGCCCTTGAACACGTCATCGAAATTGATCTCCTGGATCGATTCGAACCCTAAATCCTGGCGCTCAATCTGCGTTGCGATCATGATGATCGGCGCGCGGTTGCGATTGGCTTCATAGAGGCCGTTGATGAAGTGGAGACTGCCGGGTCCACAGGTACCTGCGCAGGCCGTGAGATGGCCAGTGAGCTGCGCTTCGGCCCCTGCTGCGAAGGCGCCAGCTTCTTCATGCCGCACATGGACCCAATCGATCTCACTTCGATCGATTGAGTGAGCGATCTGGTTTAGCGTGTCGCCGACCACTCCGTAACAGGTCTTCACACCGGCTGATTGCAGCGTTTCGATTATCAAATCGGCAACTCGTTTACTCATGGCAGTAGCTCCTGCATCGGGGTTGAATTCTCTTCTTCGCTCATGACTCGCGTCGTGTTTGGCATTGGAGCCGCTCAGCTGGGCCTTGCCTCTCTGCCGACCAATGCGATGACCAAAACTACCTGCCGCTTGCTCGGCCGAGTGCCACCCCAAGCCATTGAGCTGCCGGACCCACATGATGCCGCTCACCGAAACCGAAGTGTCCTGACTGACGCTGCCTTTTGCCGGACCCTGGTGCGCAACAAGGGATTGGCCGCACCGTCAAGGCTGTGCCTCTTCCTTCTCGCGGGACCCGACTCGACCTGCGTATGGATGTGCGGACGCTTCCCCGGTCACCTTGCCTCTGAAGACCCTGTAGCTAATCGCCGTGTAGAGCAGCATGAGCGGGAAGACGAAGAGACCCGCACCCCAGAACATGAAGGCGAGGCTCGCATGTGGTGCAGCGGCCGCTTCGATCGTGATCGCAAACGGGATCATGTAGGGCCAGAACGAGATCGCCAGCGTGCTGAATGCAGCCGCGAAGATAAGGACGACCATGAGGAACGGTGGGCCGTCCCGCCGCTGGCGGACACTGCTGACCAGAGTGATGGCGGCGGCGACGCCGACCGCCGGAAAGAGAAGGAGATAAGGCCGCTCCAGCCAGCGGTCCATGACCGGCAGATGCTCGATAACCGCATAGACGAACACTACAACCAAAAAAGCGAGGAGTGCGATCGAGAGAACAGGCATCTGGCGATAGGCGATCTCCCTGACATCCGCTTCGCACTTGCAGACAAGCCAGGCGGCGCCGAGAAGCATGTAGCCGATGCAGAGGCCGATCCCACAGAGCACCGAGAAGGGACTGAGCCAACCGAACTCACCGCCGACATAGTGACCATTAGCGATCGGCAAGCCTTCGACCAGAGCGCCGACGGTAAGGCCCTGTACGAATGCGGCGACGAATGAACCGCCGGCGAAACTCCAATCCCAGAGCCACCGCATCCGCTTCGCCTTGTGCCGAAATTCGAAGGCTACCCCGCGAAGGATCAGTCCCGCGAGCATGACGAGAAGTGGCAGATAAAAGGCAGACAGGAGAGTCGCATAGACGAGCGGAAAGGCGCCCCAGAGGACGACGCCAGTGACGATCAGCCAGGTCTCGTTGCCATCCCAAATCGGCGTGACTGCGGTCATCATGACATCCCGCTTCGCCTCATCGCGGGTGAGGCCGAAGATGATACCGACGCCAAGATCAAGGCCGTCGAGAAGCACGTAGAGCAATGTGCTGATCGCAAGGACGGCTACCCAGAAAATCATCATCTCTATTCTCCGGCTGTGGGGTGATGGGGTGCCGCTGGATGCTTGACGACGGACATCGGGCGGTTGGGGGTCGCATCGGTGGCTGGCAGGACGAGGCGCCCCGCGGGCCCGGCACGTAGAAGCGCGTAGATGTAGAAGATACCGAACAGAAAGATGAGAGTGTAAACCGTGCAGAAAACGATGAGCGATAGAGTGGCTGCGCGCGTCGTGAGGAACGGTGTCATTGCGTCGGCGGTTCGCAGAATGCCATAGACCGTCCAAGGCTGCCGCCCGACCTCGGCGGTGAACCAGCCGGTCAATATCGCGGCGTAGGGCAAGGGAAAGCTAAGGAACGTGCACCAGAGAAAAATGCGGTTTTGCTCTATGCGGCCCTTCACGCACAAATAGGTGCCGAGCCAGGCAAGCATCAGCATGATCATTCCGCAGCCGACCATGATACGAAACGCGAAGAAGGGAATGAGCACTGGAGGCCGATCCTGCGGCGGGAAATTGGTCAAGCCTATTTCCCTCGACGTGAAGCTCATGCTACCGATGAGACTGCCGAGGACAGGAACGCTGATCGCGTAATGATTGGTTTCGGTGCTTTCGTCCGGAATCGCGATCAGCACTTCACTCGCCGGCTGCTCGTCGTGCCAACGGCCCTCGATCGCTGCAAATTTCGCCGGCTGCTCGTCGTGCACGTAGTCGCCGGTCAGATGGCCGAAGTACAGCTGCACCGGCATGAGGACAGCCGCGAGGTAAAGGCCCATTTGCAACATGATGCGGGCCTCGGTCCCGAATATTCCACGTAGCAGGTACCACGCCCCGGTCGCCGCGACGCAGAAGGTGCCGGTCAGGTAGGAGGCAAGAAGCATGTGTGGAAAGCGCACCCAGACGACGGGGCTGAAGATGATTTTGGCCCAATCGCTCGGAACGAAAATGCCATTCTCGATAACATAGCCGACCGGGACCTGCATCCAGCTGTTGTTGACCATGATCCAGAATGCGGAGAGCGTCGTACCGAGCGCGACCATGGCGGTCGAAAGGAGGTAGAACCACGGCGCCACTCTTTTCCGCCCGAACAGAAGGACACCGAAGAAGCTCGCCTCGAGCGCAAAAGCGGTAAAGGTTTCATACGTGAGCAGTGGGCCTTGGATCGGTCCTGATATGCGCGAGAGCTCGCTCCAGTTGGTACCGAACTCGAAAGCCATGACGATGCCGGAAACGACACCGAGCCCGAAGGCTATACCAAATATTTTCAGCCAGAATTCAAAGACAAAACGATAGGCGGGACGTCCCGTCGCAAGGTGAAGGGCTTCGAGGACGGTAAGCCAGGCGGCCAGGCCGATGGTGAAGGACGGGAAGATGATGTGAAACGACACGGTGAACGCGAACTGGAACCGTGACAGGAGGAGCGCGGTAACGTCCATGGCAAGCCCCCTAGCGCCAGAGATTGGATTTCGCGAGATCGATCAGTTCATCGGCTTTCCCGTTCATGAGCGCTTTCGTCATGTAGAGCGTGAAGCCCTTCGCCATTTCTATGGTCACCGATGGTGGCATTGCGAGCTCGGTTCGGCTTACGACGGCGTCTATCAACACTGGTCCCGGATGCGCCAGCGCCGCGGCGACGCCTTCATCCACGTCAGCCGGCCTTTCGATCCGAATTCCGCGGATGCCGGCAGCCTCCGCCATCGCCGCGAAATTCGGGTTCTTGAAGTCGGTCCCGAAACTGAGGAATCCGGTGGATTTCTGCTCGAGTTCAATGAAACCGAGCGCACCGTTGTTGAATACGACGACCTTCACCGGCAGCTCGAGCTGCGCAAGGCTCAGGAGGTCGCCCATCAGCATGGTAAAGCCGCCGTCGCCCGAGAGCGAGACGACCTCTCGCTGGGGAAAGGCCGATTGCGCGCCAATGGCCTGCGCCATGGCGTTGGCCATCGACCCGTGCCAAAAAGACCCGACCAGCCGCCGCTTGCCGTTCATCGCAAGATGGCGCGCCGCCCATACCGTCGGAAGGCCGACGTCGCAGGTAAAGACCGTGTCGGCCGCAGCCTGGTCGCTCAATGCCTTGACAACTTGTTGCGGGTGCAGCAGCCGTCCACCGGGTTTGCCGATTGCCAGATCGTCGAGCTGTTTGCGCGCTTTGCCGTAATGCTCGCGGGCTTGCGCCAGGTGGGAACCATCGCGCTTCTCGTCGAGAAGGGGCAACAAGGCCGCAAGGGTTGCTTTGACATCGCCGACCACGCTGAGATCGACGGCAGCGCGACGGCCCAAATTCTCCGGCCGGATATCGACTTGCGCGATGCGCACACCACTTCCCTGCGGATAGAATTGCCGATAGGGAAAATCTGTCCCAAGCATGAGAAGGACGTCGCAGTCGAGCATGGCGTAATAGCCTGATGAGAAGCCGATGAGGCCCGTCATGCCGACGTCGAAGGGGTTGTCCCACTCTACATGCTCTTTTCCGCGCAACGCGTGGACCATCGGCGCTTTGAGACGCGCACCCAGCGCCAGCAGTTCATCATGGGCTCCCTGGCAACCCGAGCCGCACAGGATCGTCACACGGCCATCCCCGTTCAGCAGGGCTGCAAGCCGATCAAGCTCCTGGTTGGCGGGCGTCACCACCGGCGCCCGCGGCAACAGAGCATGGATCTTCGGCGTCGAAGCTTTAGACGCCGCTTGCAGCGATACGTCTCCGGGCATGACGATCACCGATACGCCGCGCTTGCCGACCGCTTCGCGGATCGCGACTTCGAGGGTGCGCGGCATCTGGTTTGGCGAGGAGACGAGTTGACAATAGTGGCTGCACTCCTTGAACAGCGTCTCCGGATGGGTTTCCTGGAAAAAGCCCGAGCCGATTTCCGCGGAAGGAATATGGGCTGCAATGGCAAGCACCGGTACCCTTGAGCGATGGCAATCGAAGAGCCCGTTGATCAGGTGGAGGTTTCCAGGCCCGCAGCTGCCGGCGCAAACAGCGAGGTCGCCGGTCAGATGCGCCTCGGCACCAGCAGCGAAGGCGGCAACTTCTTCGTGACGGACATGCACCCATTCGATTTTGCCCTGGCGACGGATGGCGTCTGTCAGACCGTTGAGGCTGTCGCCGACAATGCCGTATACGCGCTTGACCCCCGCCGCGATGAGGAACTCGACAAACTGATCTGCGACTGTTCTTGGCATAGCTTTGCTCTCCAGCGTTGTGTCTACGGCCGATGGCAGCTCTCCGCTGCCGCTGGCAGTCCCAGGGCGCAGCGAGGAGGCTGGTCGGTCGGGATCACGTGGAGTTTGGCGATTTGGGATGCCGCGATCTATTGCACGCAGGTGGCGCGGAATAGCATCATGGTTTTATTGGCCTAAGCTTTGGATTACACGCGAAGGACGGCAGATCGAATGCCAGGAGAGCCACCACTGTTCGAGCGGGTCTCGGCTCAGCCGTGTTGCGGCTCCCGGGGTACCAGTTGCAGCTTTTCGGCCATCTGGCCGAGCCCGAGAAGCGAATGGGCCTCCATCTTTTGCATCAGACGGCTGCGATGCACCTTCACGGTGGCTTCGGCGATGCCCATATCGCCTGCAATCTGTTTGTTGAGCCGGCCGCGCACGACCTCGATCATGATCTCCCGCTCCCTGGGGCTCAGCGACGCGAAGCGCTGCCTGAGAGCGACCAGAGTTTCTTCATTCTTCAGCCGGGCACGATCGCGAGAGAGGCCGAGCTGAATAGCGTCCAGGAGCTCCTGATCACGGAACGGCTTCGTCAGGAACTCAATGGCACCGCCCTTCATCGCCTGCACCGACATGGGGATGTCACCATGGCCGGTGATGAAGATGATGGGGATCTCCTGATTCGCATTGGCAAGCTGACGTTGAAGATCGAGGCCGCTTCCTCCCGGCAATCTGACGTCGAGTACCAGGCAAGCGGGACACTTCGGCGGGTCCATCTCGAGAAACTCGGAGACGGACGCAAACAGTCGAGCATCGAGGTCGAGCGATCGTAACAGGCGCCCGATCGAGGCTCGCAGGGCGGGATCATCGTCGATGACCAAGACGGTAGCGTTCGCGTCTGACATCTTTGTGCTCACGATCAGGGGCCGGCAAATGAGCGTTTGCCTCGGTTTTAAAGGTCCGTGGCTCTTCTCCCGCAAGGTTAGTCCATACTGATCGACGTGAACAGTCTCATTCTCCGTCAACGTTGCGCGCCGGCGTAAACGAGAGTTTATGCCCTTCAGCCTCCGCTTGCTGGCATCGCGCCCGCAACGGCGAAAATCCGCATCCAGGGATAAACCATAGTTTACACGTACTGGTATTGCTCCGGCATCGCTCCGGGCGCAGGCTAGCGCATTCGCACCCGCAGTTCGTGCGCACTTCCGGAGCACATATGGCGACGGCGTCGTTGGTCTCGGTCGTCGAGGACGATCAGTTCTTTCGCGAATCCATGAGGAGGCTCATGAGGTCGCTTGGCTACGACGTCGCGACCTTCCCGTCGGCAGCCGATTTCCTCGCATCGCCGCGTCTCGCCGAAACTGCCTGCCTGATCGCTGACGTCCATATGCCGAAGATGACTGGGCTCGAGCTCCATGAACGCCTCACCGAGGCGGGTTATGCGATTCCGACGATCCTCGTCACCGCCTATCCTGACGACGCCGACCACACCCGCGCCCAGAACGATGGGGTCGTTTGTTACCTCCCAAAGCCATTCGATGAGCAGCATCTGGTGCGCTGTCTTCGTGCGGCCCTCAAGTCTGCTGAGCCGCCCGAAGAGGGTTCCTGAGCTCCTTTTCCGCATCGGGCAACGTGAATTGGAAAGCAGCGCCGCGAGGCTCATTCGCATCTACCCACAGCCGGCCCCCATGTGCATCGATGATCGACCGGCAGATCGACAGCCCCATCCCCAGTCCGCTGGATTTGGTGGTGTAGAAAGCCTCGAAGATGCGATCGAGGCGGTCCGGATCAATGCCCGGCCCGGAATCGCGCACGGACACGAGCACGCCTCCGATCTGGGCTTGCTCGGTGCTGATCAGCAACTCCCGCGGCCCGGTCCCGACCGTGCTCATGGCTTCGACCGCGTTCAGAATTAGGTTCAGCACGACTTGTTGCAGTTGAACATGATCCCCCTCGATCGCAAGCACCCCCTTCGCAAGGCGAGTCTGGACCGAGATTCCATTCTGGCTGACTGCGCTTCGCGCCAATAGAATCACCTCGTTGATCGCCTGATTGAGATCAAAACGGGACTTTCGCGGCGGTGCTTTCTTGATCTGGTCACGGATGCGGTCGATGATATCTCCGGCTCGATCAGCATCGCCCACAATAGAGTAGAGCGCTTCCCTGACTTCCTCCAGGTCCGGAGGCTGCCTGCCCAGGAAATTCAGTGCCGCACGGGCGTTATTGCGTGCCGTCGCAATCGGTTGCGTGATCTCGTGAGACAGCGAGGCGGTCAGTTCCCCCATTACGCTGAGGCGGTTCATGTGCGCCAAATCTGATTCCAGTCGGAGCAGCCTCTCATGCTCCTCCTGCGCGCGCATGTCCGCTGTTACGTCGCTACTGGTGCCGCGATAGCCTCGGAATTCTCCGTTCGTGTCAAACACTGGTTTGCCGCTGGCTTTCACGTACATCGGAGAACCGTTGCTGCTCATCCCCCGATAGACAAAGTCACGAAACGGTTTACGCAAATCAAGGGCTTCCCAGACCTGCCGCCACTTCTCCGATTCCGTTTCAAGGTCGAGAGCGTGATCCGAGAACATTGTTCCGATTCGATCAGCCGAATCTGAACCGAACGCATTCTCGGTCAGCAGCGTGAACTTGTAGTCCGGGCCGATCTCCCAGAACCAATCGGAAGCGGTTTCGGCATAGTCACGGAACTTCGCCTGACTCTCCCGCAAAGCTTGCTCGACGCGCTTGCGTTCGGTTACGTCGATCTGCGTGGCGACCACCTCGACCAGTTCCCCATCTGTGGAGAAGATAGGGTGGCGGATTGATTCGAGATATTTGACCGTTCCACCAGGCAGTATTATTCTGAATTCGCTCGAAAAGTTTTCTATTCCGTTCTGCGCGTTCTCAACATCTGCGCGCACCCGAGCCCGGTCATCCGGGTGGATGCGGTCCCACACCGCTTCACGGCTCGGGAGACCGTCGCGCGGATCAAACCCAAAAATACGATAGGTCTCTTCTGACCAATAAAGGATTGTCGTGGCATTGTATGCCGACGCGCCGGTGTGACTGAGCCTCTGGGCTTCGGCCAGAAAGGCTTCGCTGCGGCGCAGCAGGTCTTCGGCTCTCTTGCCCTCATCGATGTCGACAGACAGGCCGTACCACTGCACAATGCGTCCTTGTTGATCGCGCAATGGCTCGCCGCGAACATGGTGCCAACGAAACTCGCCATCCGCCCGACGCAGGCGGTGCACGGCCTGGTACGAAGTTCCGGTCTGAATTGCGTGACGGAAAGCCCTTTCTGTTTCTGAAAAGTCGTCCGGGTGCACGAATTTCTTCCAACCGCCATGCTTGAAGTCCTCAAATCGCATGCCGCTGTAGTTCAACAGGCGCTGATTGAGTTGGGTGGGTTCGCCGGCGGGGTCCAATGACCAGAACTGGGCTGGTACCGTTTCGACGATTTGGCGGAGCGCGTATTCGCTCTCCCGTAAGGCTTGCTCGGCGCGCTTAAGCTCTTCAATATCCAGATTCACCCCGACCCACTGCATCAGAGTTCCATCGCTTGCGCGGAGCGGTTCGGCTCGACTGAGGAACCAGCGGTAACTCCCTTGAGCGTTGGGAACTCGCTGACTAAACTCGGCAGCCTCCCCCGAGCGCAGACAGTCTGACCAGGCTTTGCGTGATTCTTCTTGCTCGTCGGGATGCAACAAAGGGATATGGGCGTCCCACGTCGCGCCAACGTCGATACCGAGGCGCAAGGGATGATCTTTTGGAAGACCAAGGTAATCCGCGGTTCGTTTATTCACAAAGGTGAGCCCGCCGGACGGAGCCGTATACCAAGTATACGCAGGAATCACATTGAGAGTGGCCTGAAGCTGTGCCACGGATCCGGGCCGTTCTTCGGCCTTCTTGACTTCATCGATATCGACACACAGGCCATGCCACTGAATGATGAGTCCCTGCCGATCGCGCAGAGGCTCACAACGAACGTGGTGCCACAGAAACTCGCCGTCCGCCCGGCGCAGCCGAAGCACACCCTGATACGACGTTCCGGTTTGAATTGCCTGATGGAAAGCCTTTGCAGTTTCCGGAAAGTCGTCTCGATGGACCCTTTCCAACAATCCACCCCCGGCAATTCCGTCAAGTGTTGCTCCAATATAGTCAAGCAAACGCTTGTTGACGCATTCAATATTGCCTTTTCGCCCAGCTCTCCACACCAGGGCCGGAATATCCTCCACTAGCAGACGAAGCTCTTGCTCGCCGCTGAAAGGCGTCTCCTCAGCGCCGTCACCCTCGTTTGACATAGGTCGCTCCATAGCCGGCCTACAGTTGGGCGACTATCTTATCTCCTATGCCAGAGACGGACCATGCCTTTTCGGGTGTTTTCGGACATTTGGCGAAGGTTGCCGATATCCCTCCGGCCATTGGTAGAGATCGAAAGGAGGCGTTCGAGGCGGGCGAGGACTAGGAATGAGGAAGCCGACATCGCCGCGGTGGGCTCGTCGACATCCGCTGGACGACTTCGAAAGGAAGACGAGACCACAATTTCCCCGCCCCTCTACGGATATATTGCGGGAGCGGCAGAGACGAATGTCTCCCTTGCCCGCCCTGGCGGGTTTCGTTGACACGACCCGGACTTCATTGAAGCTGGGCCATGATGCAGCTCGAATGCGCTCAAGGTAAAGCGCGCCTGTCAGGAAGACGCTGTGCGTGGTGCGGTTCAACAACCGGGCGGGGCCCGGCAGCCTTCGAGGCCTTTCACCATCGGTGCCATGCATGCGGGTCGCTAGGGCCACAGCAACGTCGTTGCCAGACGGTGGCGGACGCCGGCTAATTCGTGCCTATCTATAAAGAGACCGCCTCGGCGGATCGAGGCGGTCAAGTTTGTTGCTTCGGTGACAAAGGGGGAGGACACACCGAGGTCAACCTGTCGCCGGACTGGGAGGGGAAGTTGCAGCGACATAGGGAAGGTACCATGGGGCCGCATCTCGTTAAATTGGACCGGGGTCTATAAGAAGTAGACCTACGGATTATCGAGAAGCGCTTCAAAGGACATGCCGCCGCGGCTGTCGGAGACGAAGCCGAGTTTCATGAGTGGATCCTCTTTTGTCCGTGGTAAAGAGACGGCTTGTTCATCTTTGCTATTTGACGCGTCCACCTTTCCGGAGCGCCTCCACGCCAGCTTCTGCGGCAAGAGAGGCGCCATAGCCGTCTCAGGCGTCGGAAGTGATGGCCGGAAATACACCGTTCGAACGAAGTCAGGAAGGCCTTAATATCTTGGTTTGGCCCTAGCTGCCGAGACCTACCATAGCCTCCATCGGTTGGCGGCAGTGTTCGGGGTCTCGGGGCATTTAGATTAACGAGATCTATGAGAATCACTCGAAAATTCGATACCTCCTTGAAGTTCTCTCTAGGAAGGTCTGCTATCAGGGAGCTGCGGAACCGATCTCAACGGCCGATATGGGGCGCAAAAGCGGACAAAATTCTCGACGTTGACAAAATGTCCGCTCACCTGAGCGCGCTCAACTTTGGGATGCGAACTGCTGTGAGCTACAGAAGGCCAACCGCTTTCCTTCAGTATATAAACGGTGCGATGGAGATACACGACGCCGGAGCCCGCTGCTTAACGAGCTAAGGCTGTCGTCAATCCTATTGTCCGGTCACAATGGGTATCCGTGGGTCGTCTTCACTGCCCTGAAGGCGGCTAGCAAGCGCAACGGTCAATGCTTGCGCTAGGCACATTGGCGCAGCGAGAGAACGCGAGAACGTATATTCATGTTCGGGGACCGGGAAGAGAACTGTCGCTGATTTGGCGAGTGGGGACAGCGTGCTGTCGGAAATCGCGACGATCGGGATGCTCCGAGATGCGGCATCCTCGACCACGTTCACAACTTCCGTTGCATAAAAGCGAAACGACACGGCAAATAGCAGATCCGTATCTTTCATTGTTCGCGCCATGTAGGTGGCCAGCCCACCACCGGGATCGAGTAGAACGCAGCGCTTTCCAAGCATCGTCAGAACATAGCGCAATAACTCGACAACGGGTGCCGAGCGCAACTGGCCCATCAGGTAGATTGTCTCGCTTTTCTCCAGAAGATCAACTGCCGTTGCCAAATCCTCACCGGAGATTTGCGCCAGGATGTCCTGAAGGGATGCGATATCGCGAACTACAAGGTCCCGTAAAAACCCGGCTTCACTCTTATCGGTCCGAGCTCCGAGCTCCGTTTCAAGAGCCTTCTTGCGCGCTTCGAAGCCCGGTGCTGCGGTAGAAAGACGGCGCTGGAACAGGCCTTGCAGGTCCTTAAACCCTTCGTAGCCCAATGACTGGGCAAACCGGACGAAGCTGGACGCATGGATGCCGCAGCGCTCTGCAATCGAATTGACGGAGAGAACCGCGACATCATTTGGGCTCTGAGTGAGATAGACCGAGATTTTCTGATAGGATTTGCTCATGCCGTCATAGCGGTCATGAACCAGCCTGATGAATTCCTCGTAGTCGCGCGGTGGTTCGATTTCTGCCATTCTTCATACCTGCAAATTCCATTGCATCATGCGCTGAACTGCAAAACGTTGGCAATGGCAAAACCGTTATAGCGCGTGCCGAAATCCGGTCCCGCCCTGTCGCGATCGATCAAAACGATTGCTGTCCAGTCAGCTTTTCGATGATCTTGTCGATCGAGACGGCCAGCACCAGCAAAAGGCCTGTGACAATCAGCCTGACCTCGTTCTCGACACCCATCAGATTAAGGCCGTTTTGAACCGTGCCAATGACCAGGGCTCCCAACAGGGCCGCATGGATGGCGCCGCGCCCGCCAAACAGGCTGACGCCGCCGATCACCGCCGCCGCGATCGATTCCAACAGCAAGGTTCCACCGCCGACGCCGCCGCCAGAAAAGACACCGACGCCGAGCGTTCTGGAGGAAGCGACGATCCCCGCAATGGCAGCAACACCACCCGCGATCGCAAACGCGGCCATGCGAATGAGCGGCACCTTGATCCCGGCCCGCCTTGCCGCCTCGTCATTGTTGCCAACGGCATAGAGATAGAGACCGAATTGTGTTTCGTTCAAGACGTAGCCACCGACCCCGAGGAGGAAGACGAAGATCAGAACCGGCAGGGGAATTCCCTGGTTGGCATTCAAGACCAGCACGACGATCGCGCCAAGCACGCCCGCCCCCGCGATCGGAAGAACCACGCCGTGAAGGGTCGATACGCCGAGACCTGCGCGTCGGCGCCGGGCGACGCCGGACAGGATCAAGCTAGCGAGGAGCGCGACGCCAATCAACCATGTGATCCAGGCTCCGGCGCCCTCTATCGTCGTCTGGGCGATATATTCCACCCCGGTGCCCATCAGGCCGTAACGCGCCGTTGCGGGCAGCAGAAGCAGTTGGATGCCGTTGAGCGCCAGGCCAAGTCCGAGCGTAACCACGAACGAGGGAACGCCCACCCAGTTCACCCAACGCGCCGAACAGGAGCCGATCGCTGCCCCGATCAAAATCGCAGCCGGAAGCGCCAACCACGGGGAAAAGCCGTAGTCGACGATCAGCTTCGCACTCAGGACTGAGGTGACGCCGTGGATCGCGGCGATCGACAGGTCGATCTCCTTGACCAGGAGAACGAACATCAAGCCAAGCGCCATGATGCCGACGACGGTGGATTGCTGCAGAAGGTTCGACAGGTTTCTTGGCGTGAGGAAGATGTCGCTCTGGGTGGAGAAAAAGATCCACAAGGCGACAAGGGCGATGACCACGGGCAACGCTCGTAGATCGCTGTTCAGAAGCTCTCCGAAAGTGCGACGCTTCGGCGTGATCGTCGTGGAAATGGAAGTCATGGTGTTCATTCCTTGCAAACGGAAATGTGTCGATCAGCCGGCGAGATTGACGCCTTCATTGCCACCGACCATCGCGTTGACGACCATTTCGCCGGTGACATCCTTGGATCTGAAGCTCGCAGCGTTTGCCCCGAGGCGCATGACCTCGATCCGGTCTGTCGCGTTGACAACGAAATGATGGATGTCGTGGCTGACAATGACGATGCCGAGGCCATCGTCGGCGAGACCACGGATCAGGTCAGCGACCCGCTGGGCAGCGGAGTGGCTGAGCGCCGCGGTCGGCTCGTCGAGGATGACCACTTTCGGAGTCCAGAGAATGGACCTTGCAATTGCGATGTTCTGACGCTGCCCGCCTGACATAGCACCGACCGGCCGCGTCAAGGACAGATTTCCCAACCGCATCCGCGTCATCACTTCGCGGGCGCGCACTTCGCATTCCGCACGGCGAATGCGCCTGCCAAAAAAGCCGGATCCGGTCAGTTCGCGTCCGAGAAAGAGATTCTGGACGGCATCGAGGTTGTTGCAGAGAGCCAGATCCTGGTAGACCGTGGCAATGCCGTGCGCCGTGGCATCGGCAGGCGTTCGTATATTGGCTGGCTTGCCGTCGATCTCGAAATCCCCGGAGTCGGCGGCATGGACGCCAGCCATCACCTTTACCAAGGTCGATTTGCCAGCGCCATTGTCGCCCACAAGAGCGACGATTTCGCCCGAATACACATCGACGGAAGCCCCGCGCAAGGCGTGAACCGAGCCGAACGACTTCTGGATGTTGCGCATCGAAACAATCGGAACGGATTTCTGGTTTGGCGGGGACGTGTTCTGCAAGCCCCCTGTATCGGTCGCGGTCATGTAGCCTCCGAAACGCTTTTGCCCTCGCTGGCGGAGGATGGCGGCAAACCACCCTCCTCCGCCGCTGGGACAAAATTAAAGGTTCTTCTTGCAGACGTCGGTCGTCTCGATGCCTTTGCAGATTTCTGCCCAGGTCCAAACGCCCTTGGAGACCACGTCGCCGAGATTGTCCTTGGTGATATTGCTGACCGGCAGGAACACCGCCGGCACGTCCATGAAGGTGTTGTTGACCTTGCCGTTGACCAGATCCTTCGGCACGCCCTTACCGGCAACAATCGAGGCGACGACTTCGGCCGCTTCGGTTGCCTGGACCTTCAGATCTTTCAGGACGGAATTGTCCTGCCAGCCTTGGGCAATATAGCGGAGGGCTTCCACGGTGGCGTCCTGGCCGCCGGTGACGAGCTTATCGCCCGGCTTGGCGCCCTGGGAGATGAGTGCCGCGACGGAGCCGCCCGTTGTGCCGTCATTCATGCCGAGAAAGACGTCGACATCGCCATTGGTCTTGGTGAGGCAATCCTCGGCGAAGTTCTGGGCGAGAACCGGATCCCAGTTCTGCGTGTACTGTTCGCAGACAACCTTGACCTTGCCGGAGTCGATCAGGGGCTGCAGGAATTCGTTCTGGCCCTTTTCGTACTGGCCCGTACCGTATTCGCCCTGATTGCCCTTGACGCGGGCTACGTTCACCGGCGTCTTCGACATGGCGCTGATCAATTCGGCGGCGCGCTTGCCCTGCGCCTGACCGACCGACAGGGAATCGAACACGATATGTGCCTCGGCTTTTCCGCCGACCGCGTCGTGGTCGTAGAGGACCACGGGAACATTTGCCTTCTCGGCGGCGGCGAGCCCGCCGGCTGCAAGATTTGCGTCGGCAGAGGTGAGAAGGATGGCTTTTGCGCCCTGAGCGATGGCGTCCTCGACCTGGGCCTGCTGCTTGGTCGGATCACCCTGCGCGTTTTGGACGACGACTTCGACGTCTGGCGCCTTCTCCTTCATGGCCTCCACAAAGAACGGCGCGTCACGGCTTTCGAAGCGGATCGTCGTCTGGTTGGGCAGAAGGAAGAACACCTTCGCCTTATCTTCCGCAAATGCGGCACCGCCCATTGCGGCGGAAATAATCGTCGTCGCCAAAAGGCTGCGGATCAGTCGTTCCATCTCTTACCTCCCATGAAACAAGTGAATTCGGATGCGGCAGATTTTCCGCAGGCAGCGCCTCCCAGCGCACCCTCTGCCACTCCATGATTGCTGTTTCTGCAACAATCATTGCATTTCAAGCTAAACAGCAATCCTTAATGTGTCAAAGCAATTTTCAATATTTACTGCTGTTTTTATTTATCGCAATTTTCATTGCGAAAGTTTCGCGCACGGGTGACGCGCTCAAGACGGTGTCTCCGGATCGAGCGTTGGCCGCATTCCATATGCGCGTGACTAATGTCGCTGCAGCTCGGTGGCGTTGACGACCAATCTGCTGTCGATATCACCCGAGAAATAATCGAGGACGTTCTGCACCGATGCCACTGCCATCCTTTCTCCGCACTCACGGGTGAGCCCGGCAATATGCGGCGACAGAACAACCTGATCGAAGGAAAGAAGAGGATTGTCCTGCGATGGTGGCTCGTCATCAAAAACGTCGAGCCCGGCAGCGCCGAGATGTCCGGATTTCAACGCCTCGACCAGGGCTTTCTCATCGACGACACCGCCGCGGGCGGTATTGACGAGTATAGCGCCCGGTTTCATCGCTGCGAGCTCTACCGCACCGATGATCGGTTGTTCGGCCTTGGGAATGTTGACGGAAACGACATCGGCCCATCGCAGCCCGTTGAACAGATCGTCCACGGGGTCGACCTGTCCTTCCGGCCAGCCTTGAGCCTGCAGATATGGGTCATAGGCCCTGATCGCCATGCCGAAACCTCCTGCCATCCGCGCGAGGTGGCGTCCGATGCGTCCAAATCCGATGATCAGCAACCGCTTTCCGGAAATCTCCTCTGCTTCCAGGCGATTTCGCCAACCCCATTCGGCAGGCGCTCGCACGGCGCGGTCACCCCGGAGAACGCGCTTGGCGGCCGACAGGATCAACATCAGGGCATGCTCGGCAACCGAAACGGAGTTGACGTCCCCGACGATCGTGAGCGCTATGCCGCGTGCGTTGAGCGACGGCAGATCGACGGCGTCATAACCGACACCGTGGCGCGAGACGACCTTGAGGCGCTCACCTTCTGAAATGGTGGGCGCCGACAGGGGTTGCGTGCGCAGCACCAACGCGTCGGCCTTGCCGATCAGCGGGCGGTACGACGGTTCGGACACTTCTTCGACATAATCGAAGGTGATGCCCTCGGCGCTCTCAAGAAGCGCCATGCCCGCGGGATGCAATTTTCCGGCGACAAGGATGTGCGGCATCAATATGCCCCCTTCACATCCGCGCCGGCGATCTGGCCGACGGCATCGCGAAACTTTGCAACGCTTGCGGCCGCGGCAGCCGCAAGGAGCCGACTGTCGCCAGAGACAGTGGTCATGTCGAAACCCCAGTCGATGGCGCGCGCCGCATAGTCCGGCGTGCCGCAATGGAGCGCGGCGCGGATGTTATTTCGCTTGCAGGCAGCGACGATGGTTTTCAGGGCTTCAATCATCTCCGGTTCCTCGCGATCGAAGGCGGGAGCGAGGCGGCCCTGCGTCAGGCTGAAGGTCAGGTCGGCTGGACCGACATAGATCCCATCCAGTCCCGGCGCCGCTGCGATCCCGTCAAGGTTATCCATCGCCTGCCTGGTTTCGACCATTGCGAAGGCGAGGATTTCGTCGTTGGCCTCGCCGGCATAGTTAGGTCCTGCGGCGAAACTGACGCGGGTCGGTCCGAAGCTGCGCTGGCCATGGGGTGGATAGCGGACGTAGCTGACGAATTCGGCCGCCTGTGCGGCCGTGTTCACCATCGGGCAGATGACGCCGTAGGCACCGGCATCGAGCACCTTCATGATGATGCCCGGCTCCAGCCAGGGCACGCGCGCCAGCGGCACAACGCCGGAGGCGCGCGTGGCTTGGAACATCGGCAGTACGGAGCTGTAGTCGAGGGCGCCATGCTGGATGTCGATGGCGATCGAGTCATAGCCCTGCGCTGCCATGATTTCTGCGGTGAAAGCGTTGCCGATGGACAACCAGCCATTGATCGACGGCCGACCTGCGGCCCAGATTTCTTTCAGCTTGTTCTTGATCATGCCCGCTGCCCCTCAAAACACAATCTGTGCAAGCTTGGTGTCGAGGTAGTCGCTGATACCCTCGATACCGCCTTCGCGACCCATCCCGGAATGATTGGTGCCGCCGAATGGCGCCTCAGAGGCGGCAAGTGCGAAGCTGTTTATTCCGACCATGCCCGCCTTCAAGGCGGCGACTGTCCGGCGGGCGCGGTCCGGCGAACGGGTGAACGCATAGGCAGACAGCCCCATGTCGCAGGCATTGGCGCGTCCCAGAACTTCGTCTTCATCCCTGAACCGCGTGATCGCGGCGATCGGGCCAAAATTCTCCTCGGCGAAAACCTTCATATCGTCGGTGACATCGGACAAAACCGTCGGCCTGTAGAAGTGACCGGCATTGAACTCGGAGGCACGTTCTCCGCCTGCGAAGACACGCGCGCCAGCTTTCACCGCGTCGGAAACGATCGCCTCGATCTCCGCTAGCCGTCCCCCATTGATCAGCGGCCCCATCTGCACGGAAGGATCCAGCCCGTCACCGAGTTTCAGCGCGTTTGCACGAGAAACAAATCCGTCAACGAAGGCATCGTGAAGGCTTTCATGGACGAAGAACCGGTCGGGGGTAACGCACACCTGGCCGGAATTCGCGAATTTCGTCGGGACGGAGACATTAAGCGCGAGTTCGAGATCGGCGTCATCGTAGACGATCAGCGGCGCATTGCCCCCGAGTTCCATCGAGACCTTCTTCACGGTCTCGGCCGCATCGCGGATCATCTGCTGGCCAACACGGGTCGATCCGGTCAGCGAGACCTTCCGCACTGCCTTGTCCGCCATGATCGGCGTGTAGGTCGTCGCCGTCGGTCCGACGACCAGATTGATGGTTCCGTCGGGCAGATTGCCCGCACGCATGCAGTCGACCATGACCATGGCGACGCCAGGCGTTTGGGTCGATGGCCTGATGATGATCGAGCATCCAGCCGCCAAAGCGGGCGCTGCCTTGCGGGCCACGAGGGCCGCCGGAAAATTCCAGGCGGTGAAAGCGCCAACGATACCGACGGGCTCGCGCGAGACCTCGAAGCGGCCACCCGGCACGCGGGACTCGATGATCCTGCCGTAGATGCGACGAGCCTCTTCCGCAAACCAGCGGAACTGGTCGACCGACAGACCCCATTCGCGCTCCGCCTGCGCGATGGGCTTGCCGGTTTCCGACGAGATCATCCGCTTCGCTTCGTCCGTGCGGCGAAGCATTTCGTCGGCAATCCGATGCAGTGCATCGGCTCTTGCAAAGGCGGATGTTGCCCGCCAGGCGTCAAAACCACCGCGCGCGGCAGCCAGGGCATCCTTGGTATCGTCGGCGGTGGCGACGGGAACACTGCCGAGCGCTTGCTGCGTGACGGGGCTCAGCACGTCCGCTGTCGCGCCGTCCGAGGCGGAGCGCCACTGTCCGCCAATGAAAAGTCCGAAATTCTGGTACATGCCTTTATCCGATCTCGCTGATTTTCACGGTGCGGCCCTCGGCCACCGATTTGATCGCGGCCTCGGCCAGGACCAATGCTTTTCGACCATCTTCGAACCCGACTTCGGGAGGATTTCCACTTTCTATCGCCTCGACGAAGGCGCTGATCTCGGCCGAGAACGCCTCTGCGTATCGGTCAATGAAGAAGTTCAGGAGCGGAGCACCACTCCCGGTAAAATCCGCGCGATGCAGCGTCGTCATATTGGGGCGGCGGTTTTCGGAGATGACCATGCCTTTCGCACCGAGCGCCTCGACGCGCTGGTCGTAACCATACGCCGCCTGACGCGAGTTGTTGATGATGCATTGCTTGCCCGTGGCGGTCGCCAGCACCACCGTCACCGTATCGTAATCACCCAGCCGCTCCATCAACGATGGATTTAGAAGTCGGCTTCCCACAGCGGAGACCTCCGTCACTTCTTCGCCGAGAATGAACCGCGCCATATCGAAATCATGGATGGTCATGTCGCGGAAAATGCCGCCGGACGCTTCCATGTAAGCGACCGGGGCCATGCCGGGATCCCGAGAGGTGATAACAACCTGATGCAAGTCTCCGATATCGCCGGTGCGAATGGCATCTCTCGCCGCGCGGTGTCCCGGATCGAAGCGACGGACGAAACCGAGCATGATAGGGACTGCCGTCGCACCGATCGTCTGCGCGCAACGCCGAACACGCTCGAGGCTAAGGTCGATCGGCTTTTCGCACAGTATGGGCTTGCCGGCCGCCACCGCTTTTTCAATAAAGTCGGCATGTGTTGGCGTTGAGGTTGCGATGAGCACGGCATCGACGGCCGCGCTAGAAAAGACATCGTCCGCCGAATCGAAGACCACCACGCCAAGTTTGCCGCCGACTTCGTCCGCAGCCGGGCGATGGATGTCAAACACACCTGCAAGGCTTGCGCGCGGGTGGGCCGCGATGTTTTCGGCATGCATACGGCCTATACGGCCGCAGCCGAGAACTGCGATTTTTAGCATCAGGATCCTCCCGACTGAATTTTTGCAATGATTGTTGCGGAACTATTGATTTGTCAATTAATATTTCGTACCGTTCGGAAAACATGATCCATGGGAGGAGACCGGATGTCCCGGAACACTGTACGCCTGACGATGGCGCAGGCGCTCGTACGCTATTTGTGCAACCAGTTCACGGAGATCGACGGCGAACGCCTGCCGCTGTTTGCGGGCGTGTTCGGCATCTTCGGGCACGGCAATGTCACGTGCCTTTCCGAAGCGCTCGAGGCGGTTCAAGACCAGTTGCCGACCTGGCGCGGTCAAAACGAGCAGTCAATGGCGCTCGCGGCGATTGCGTTTGCAAAGGCCAAGCGCCGCCGCCAGCTCATGGTCGCCGCCGCCTCGATCGGTCCCGGCGCGATCAACATGGTAACGGCTGCCGGCACCGCCCATGCCAACCGGCTGCCAGTCCTCCTGATCGCCGGCGATACCTTCGCAAACCGCATACCCGATCCGGTTTTGCAGCAGGTCGAACACTTCAATGACCCGACCGTCACCGTCAACGACGCTTTCAAACCGGTCAGCCGGTATTGGGATCGCATCACCCTGCCCGAACAGATCATCTCATCGCTGCCGCAGGCCATCGCAGCAATGCTGGATCCGGCGGACTGTGGTCCGGCATTCATCGGCCTTGCGCAGGACACGCAAGAGGTCGCGTTCGATTACCCAGTCGCATTTTTTGAACCCACGGTATGGTCCGTACCACGTCCGCGTGCAGACAGTCGCAAGCTTGCCGAGGCTGCAACACTTCTGAAATCCGCAAAAAAGCCACTCATCATCTCGGGCGGCGGCGTCCGTTATTCGCTGGCCGAAGAAAAGGTGGCCGAATTTGCGATCAGGCGTGGCATTCCGATCGTCGAAACGATCGCCGGAAAGGGGGCGTTGACGCACAATCACCCAGCTCACGCCGGCCCGATCGGCATTGTCGGCTCGACGTCTGCCAACGCACTCGCCGCGGAAGCGGATGTCATCCTTGCGATAGGCACACGCCTGCAGGACTTTACGACCGGCTCGTGGACCGCTTTTCGGCAGGACACCAAATTCATTTCGATCAACGCTGCACGCTTTGACGCCGTCAAGCATCGCGCCCTGGCCGTCGTCGGCGACGCCCTTGAGACCGTGACGGAACTCGACGAAATACTCGGTGAGTGGACCGCCGATCCGGCGCTCCTTCCAAAGGCTCAGTCGCTGTTTGCCGATTGGAACAAGCTGCTTGATCAACACCAGACGATCACCAACGGCCCGATCCCGACCTATGCGCAAGTTATCGGAATCGTCAACGAAACATCGAAGCCAAACGACACTGTGATTGCCGCCGCAGGCGGAACGCCCGGCGAAGTGACGAAAGGCTGGCGCGTCAAGGATCCCAACACGTTCGATTGCGAATTCGGCTTTAGTTGCATGGGATATGAAATTGCCGCCGGCTGGGGGCATGCGATGGCGAAGGCGGGCGACGGAACGCCGATCGTCATGATCGGCGACGGCACATATATGATGATGAATTCCGACATCTATTCGACTGTCCTTTCGGGCCACAAAATGATCGTCGTCGTCTGCGACAACGGCGGCTATGCCGTCATCAACCGCCTGCAGCAGTTCAAGGGTGTGCCCGGCTTCAACAATCTCATCAAGGACTGCCGCGTGAAGGAGCCTTTCGCCGTCGACTTTGTGAAACATGCAGAATCCATGGGAGCGCTCGCGCGCCGCTGCGAAAGCCTTGCCGATCTGAAGACAGCAATGGAATGGGCGCAGACGACCGACCGAACGACAATTGTGACGCTTGTGACCGACGCCTACGCCTGGGTTCCGGGCGACGCCGATTGGGACGTCGGTGTGCCGGAAGTTTCCGACCGGGAAAGTGTGCGGCAGGCACGCGCCGATCAGGAGAAAATCCGCGCAAAACAGCGTGTAGGCGTTTGACATGAACAGGATCGAAGGAAAATTTGCCGTCGTCACCGGTGGTACACAGGGCTTAGGCGCGGCAATTGCGCGGCTCTTTGCCGAAGCCGGCGCGGCGGGCATCGTCACCTGCGGACGAAACCGCGAAAAGGGAGACGCCGTTGCCAGCGCAATAAGCCGCGACACCGGCGTGCCGGTGACCTTCGTTCCGGCCGACCTTGGGAAAGTGGAGGACTGCCGGGCCGTAATTGCCGCAGCCGATGGCGCGTTCGGCAGGATCGATATTCTGGTCAACGCGGCCGGTCTCACGGATCGCGGCAATCTCCTGAACTCGACGCCGGATCTCTTCGATCGCATGTTCGCCATCAACGTGCGTGCACCATTCTTCCTCATGCAGGAGACTGCCAGGCTAATGATCCGCGACGGCGTCAAAGGCAGCATGATCAACATCGGATCGACATCGGAGCACGCCGGGCAACCCTTTCTGGCACCCTACTCTGCTTCCAAGGGAGCATTGGCGACACTGACCCGAAACTCTGGATATGCGTTGATGCGCAATCAGATCAGGGTGAACCAGCTCGACATCGGCTGGATGGCGTCTGACGGCGAAGATCGCGTTCAGCGCGACTATCATGGGGCCGATCCAGACTGGCTCGCCAAGGCTTCGGCCGCTCAACCGTTCGGGCGCATCCTCGCGCCTGAGGAGGTCGCGCGAGCCGTTCTTTTCCTTGCATCCGACGATTGCGGAATGATGACGGGTTCGGTCGTTCATTTCGACCAATCGGTCTGGGGAGCCTATGATGGCGGCCCCCCTGCTCCAGCAACAGCCCTCGCTGAATAGGTGAAACATGAAAACGATGAAGGGACCGGGCATCTATCTTGCCCAATTCGCGGCGGATGATGCCCCCTACAACTCGCTGCCCGACCTCTCGAAATGGGTGGCCGCAAGAGGATTTGGCGGCGTCCAGATACCCACATGGGACAACCGCCTGATCGACATGAAGAAGGCGGCCGAGAGCAAGACCTATTGCGACGACCTGAAGGGTGTGCTTGCGGAAAGCGGCCTCGAGGTGACGGAGCTTGGTTCACACATCACCGGTCAGCTCGTCGCCGTACACCCGGCTCATGACCAGATCATGGACAGCTTCGCCCCGGCGCATGTTCACAACAACCCGGCAGCGCGGCGCGCCTGGGCGGAGGAGCAGATGCGCTTTGCGGCCCGCGCGTCCCGCAATCTCGGCATCGATCGGCATGTGAGTTTCACAGGATCGCTGCTTTGGCCATATCTCTATCCCTATCCCCAATGGCCGGAAGGTCTGGTCGAGGAGGCGTTCGACGAGCTGGCGAAACGCTGGACGCCGATCTTGAACGACTTCGATGAACAGGGCGTCGACCTCTGCTTCGAGATTCATCCGTGCGAGGACGTGCATGACGGGCTGACCTTCGAGATGTTCCTGGAGCGTGTCGGCAATCATCCGCGCTGCAACATTCTCTACGACCCAAGCCATTTCGTGCTGCAGGCGCTCGATTATCTGGAATTCATTGATCACTACCACGAGCGGATCAAGATGTTCCACGTCAAGGACGCCGAGTTTCGGCCGAACGGCAAGACAGGCGCCTATGGCGGCTTCCAGCCCTGGTCGAAGCGTGCCGGCCGTTTCCGCTCGCTTGGCGACGGTCAGGTGGATTTCGGCGCGATCTTCACGAAGCTTGCAACCTACGACTTTGACGGCTGGGCTGTCCTCGAATGGGAATGCTTCATTAAGCATCCGGAGGACGGCGCCGCCGAGGGCGCAAAATTCATCCAGGACCACATCATCAGGGTGGCAGATCGCGCCTTTGACGACTTCGTAAAATCAGGCGCCAACAGGGACGCCAATCGAGCCATGCTCGGACTTGATCGAGGGTAATCATGACTTCAGATTCGACATCGCAAGGACCGCTTCGTCTTGGAATGGTCGGAGGCGGCAGCGGCGCCTACATCGGCAACATTCATCGTATTGCTGCCCGCCAGGACAGACACTGGGATCTGGTCGCAGGCGCGTTCGACGTAGACGCGGCCCGCGGACATGCTTTCGCCGCAAGTGAAGGTCTGAGCGCGGAACGATCCTACGACGACTATCGAGCCATGATCGCGGGCGAAAATGCGCGTGAAGACCGCATAGATGCGGTGGCGATCTGCACACCGAACTTCACGCATTTCCCGATCGCCAAGGCGTTTCTGGAAGCCGGGTTCGACGTGATCTGCGAGAAACCGCTGACGGCCACCCTGGAAGACGCCGTCACGCTCGAAAGGCTCGTTCGCGAGACGGGTCGCTTCATGGGCGTCACATATACCTATTCCGGCTACCCGATGATCCATGAAGCCAAACACATGGCTTCGACGGGCATGCTTGGAAAGATCCGCACCATTCAGGTGGAATACCCGTTGGAATGGATGGCGACCGCAATTGAAAGCGAAGGAAACGCACAGGCCGCGTGGCGAACTGATCCGAAAAAGAACGGCCGCGGCGGCTCGATCGGTGATATCGGAACACACGCTTATCACCTGGCCGGTTTTGTCTCGGGACTCAAGCTCGAGTCCTTGACCGCAGATCTGGCAACATTCGTGGAAGGACGTGCACTCGACGACAACGCCCACGTGATGCTGCGATATGAGGGTGGCGCGCGCGGGCTGCTCTGGTCGTCGCAGGTGGCCCTCGGCTCGTCGAACGGCGTCCGGCTGCGTGTGTTTGGTGAAACAGCATCTCTGCGTTGGTTTCAGGAGCGGCCGAACGAACTCGTGCACGCTCGTCTCAACGGCCGCACCGAAATCATTAAACGAGGCGCCGATGAACTCTCTGAAGCCGCGAAAGTCCGCACTCGTACGCCTCCGGGGCATCCTGAGGGATATCTCGAGGCATTTGCAAACCTTTATGCAGGTTTTGCGGAGGCTATTCGCGCAAAGCGTGATGGGCGCCAACCAACCGCCATCGGGCGGGATATTCCGACCGCATATGACGGCCTGAAAGGCGTTGCATTCGTCGATGCCGTTGTCGATAGCGCCGCGGCCAACAATCAACCTTGGCTGACACCCGTCGCGGTTTAACGGATAGGAACATCGACTGCAGGCACATCCTGCAGTCGTTTGTCTTAGCGATCGCAAAGAGAACGCAATTGCATGCACGCCTTGAACGGAATCGAACCGCGGCATTCTCCATCGAGGCGAGCTATCACGCTGCATTCATTAGTGAAAATTCCGGCTTTTCACCTTCAGCGTATCGATGTGCAAATCGGGGACGAAAATATCCCTCGGCTTGACCGCCGGCGGTCGATCCCGCGAATCCGGGCTGCCCGGCGACCCATGGGAAAACTCGTCACCGCGGCCCGTCGGCAGTTTGAACTCCCCATCACGATCAGCCAAGGCGGATAGGTCGCCCGACAGATCAAACAGCTGCTGGGCGATGAGGTGCACGACCTCCCCTTCCCGCTGGATCCGGCCGTTGATCGCCATCATGCTCGATCCGAGCACGACGCGCCGACGTCGCTCAAAGAGCTTCGGCCAGACAACGACGTTCGCCGGACCGGTCTCATCCTCGATCGTCAGAAACATCACACCTTTTGCCGACCCGGGCATTTGACGGACAAGAACGAGGCCCGCGGTCATCAACCAACGGCCATCTCCGGCCGACATGGCTTCTCCGCAGGTGACAATGCTTCGAGCGGCAAGGTCCTTGCGCAAGAATGCGATCGGGTGCTCGCGCAGGGTCAGACCGGTATGGCTGTAGTCCTGGATGACGTTGTGGCCATCTGTCATCTGCCGAAGTTTGACGTCAGGCTCCTGCTGCTCGGCGAGCGTCTTCATCTCACGCTCGGCCGCGGCAACAAAGAGCGGCAATGGCTCGTCGCGCAAAGCTTTGATCGCCCACAGTGCATCGCGTCGCTGAAGTTCGAGCGATGGCAGGAAAGCATCGGCCTCCGCCAGTTCGACCAGCGACGCCGCTGGCACACCGCAGCGCCGCCACATGTCATCGATGCTGTCGAAGGGCTGATCGGCACGGGCGGCCACGATCCGTGCCGCATCGGCTGCCGCCAGCCCACGCACCAGACGCATACCCAGGCGGACGGCATGGCGGCGCTCGTCTCCCTTGACCTGCTCGAGCGTGCAGTCCCAGCGAGAGCGATTGATACAGACCGGCCGGATCTCCACACCGTGGTTGCGGGCGTCGCCGACGATCTGGGCGACCGCATAGAAGCCCATGGGTTGGCTGTTGATCAAGGCCGCGCAGAACGCGTCGGCGTAATGGCATTTCACATAGCTGGAGGCATAGGCAATGAGCGCGAAGCTTGCAGCATGGCTTTCCGGAAACCCGTAGGAGCCGAAGCCTTCGAGCTGCGAAAAGGTCTTTTCAGCAAACTCCGGCGAATATCCATTCTTCACCATGCCGGAGACCAGCTTGTCCTTGAATTTAGAGACGCCACCGGTGAACTTGAACGTGGCCATCGATTTGCGAAGCTGATCGGCCTCGCCACCGGTAAAGCCTGCGCAGACCATCGCCACCTTCATTGCCGATTCCTGGAAGAGAGGCACGCCGAGCGTCTTTCCAAGCACCGCTTCCAGTTCGGGCGTCGGATAACCGACCGGTTCCTTGCCTTCGCGACGGCGCAGGTACGGATGCACCATGTCACCCTGGATCGGCCCGGGCCGGACGATGGCAACCTGGATGACGAGATCGTAGAAGGTCCGCGGCTTCAGCCGCGGCAACATTGCCATCTGAGCCCGGCTTTCGATCTGGAAGGTGCCGAGCGTGTCGGCCTTGCGGATCATCGCATAGGTCGCAGAGTCTTCCTGCTCGATATTCGCCAGATCGATCGTTTCGCCCTTATGCTCCTCAATCAGCTTGAATGCTTTTGCCATGCAGGTCAGCATCCCCAACGCCAGGACATCGACCTTCATGAACTTCAGGGCTTCGACATCGTCCTTGTCCCATTCGATCACCTGCCGGTCGGCCATCGATGCCGGCTCGATGGGGACAAGATCGTCGAGCCGGTCATGCGTCAACACGAAACCGCCGGGATGCTGGCCGAGATGCCGGGGGGCGCCCATCAGCTGCTGCGCAAGTTTCAGCGTCAATGCGAGGCGGCGGTCGTCGGGATTGAGGTTGAGTTCGCGCAGATTCCGGTCGCCGACCATGTCGGCCGACCAGGACCACATGCCCGATGACAGAGCCTTGATCATATCCTCCGGCAAACCGAGTGCCTTGCCGACATCGCGGATCGCCCCTTTCGCACGATACCGTGTCACGGTCGCGCAAAGCGCTGCCCTCTGGTGGGTGTAGGTCTTATAGATCCACTGGATGACTTCCTCACGCCGTTCGTGCTCGAAATCGACGTCGATATCCGGCGGCTCGTCGCGTTCCTGGCTAACGAATCGCTCAAACAACAAGTCATTTGTCTCCGGATCGATGGAGGTGATGCCGAGAATGTAACAGACCGCGGAGTTGGCGGCAGATCCCCGCCCCTGGCAGAGAATGCCTTGGCTGCGGGCATATCGGACGATCGAAAACACGGTCAGGAAGTAGGGTGCGTATTTCATGGCCCGGATGAGGTCGAGCTCATGGCGGGTGATATTCAGAACGCTGTCTGGCAGACCTTCCGGATACCGCGTAGGCGCGCATTCCCACACATAGTGCTCAAGAGACGCTTGCGCGTCCTTGCCTGGGACGATTGCCTCCTCAGGATATTGATAGGTCAGTTCCTCGAGCGAGAACCGACAGCGATCGGCGATTTCCCTCGTCCGGGCCAATGCTTCCGGGTAACGTGGGAACAGCCGCTGCATCTCTTCCGGTGGCTTCAGGAAGCGGTCGGCGTGGCGCTCCCTTTCAAAACCGACATCGTCGATCGTGGTTCTGGTGCGAATACAGGTGACGACGTCCTGCAGCTGACGGCGCGACGGTTCGTGGAAAAGAACGTCATTCGTCACAACGGTCTTCACCTTGAAGCGTGTGGCCATGTTCGACAGCTCGTGCAGCCGCATCTGGTCGTTCGGCCGCCGGCGAAGGGAAAGGGCGAGATAAGCCCGGTCCCCGAACATCTCCGCCATCTTTCTGAGCTGCACCGCGCAGGTCTCGTCCGGAAGATCGGGCACCAGTATCCCGATCAGGCCCTCGGCATAGAGGGCAAGGTCGTCGAGATGCAGGATGCAGTTGGCTTTGCCGCCCCTGCCCTTGCCGAGCGTCAGCAACCGGGTCAGGCGCGAATAGGCGGCACGATCTGTGGGATAGACGAGAATCGACATGCCGTCCTGCAGATCGAGACGGCAACCGACCAACAGGCGGACGCCTGTGGCACGGGACGCCTCGAGAGCCCGGACGATGCCGGCCAGCGAGTTTCTGTCGACGACGCCGAGCGCCTCGATGCCGAGCGCCTTGGCGGTCGCAAACAGCTCATCCGCCGACGATGCTCCGCGCAGGAATGAGAAATGTGTCGTGACCTGGAGTTCGGCATATCTCATGCAAAAATCCCGTGCAGGAACCATTTGTGCGAGCCAGTCGCCGCATCGATGCCATCGCCCGACCTGAATATCCAGAACCGTTCGCCGCCCTCGTCTTCGATCACGAAATAGTCGCGTACCGCATCGAACTCGGAGCCTCTCGTCCACCACTCGCCAAAAATCCGCTCCGGGCCATCGGCACGTTTCACCCGCCGCCGCTTGCCGCGCCAGGTCATCGACACAGGCGGATGATCCGGCAGCAGCGCGATCACTTCAATGAGATCCGGACGGGAAAGGAGCCGAACGGGTCGAGGCCAGTGCAAGGTCCATGACGACCCGGTCTCCTCGGCGACCGCACTCACGCGCTTGACGCTGCGCTCGGGCACATCGCTCGCCACAGGCGCCATGCGATAGACACGCTGCCCGCGATTGCCGATCACGTCGATCAGCGGCGCGATATCCACGATCTCCTCCTCGATCAGGGAGGACGCTTTCTGCACTTCAGTGAGCGGTTCGGCGATGATAGCCACCAGCGAGAGTTTCTCGATCCCGAACCCCGGCTCGATCTTCTCGATCCGATCCTTGAAGAGCTTTGTCAGCCAGGCCACATTGCGGGCGGGCTTCGCCGTTCCGGCGCGGATCGCCTGCATGGTATTGTCGACCTTGTGGACGAGAAGATCCGCGCGGCGAACACCGAGGCCCTTCTGCTGCAGCGCTTGGCAGAGTTCAACGACAAGCCGCGAGACGTATTTGGCGATGGTCTCGGGAGCGCCGATCGGCTCGGCAAAGGCGCGGCTGACTTCGATGACATCCATCGGACGGATCGGATCGATCGGCTCCGGCAGCCGGCCATACATCTGGTCGAGACGGCGGCCGATTTCGGGACCGAAGCGAAGGGCAAGCGGCGCGCGTGGTGTGGCCGACAGCTCGCCGATCGTCTGAAACCCAAGGGTTCGAAGGCCCGTGACGATTTCAGAGGGCAACCGCAATGATGATACCGGCAGCCGCTCGACGAAACCTGACGTCTCGCCCCGCGCAGCGATCACGGTATCGCGCGGGCTCACCCGTGCCAGCGCATGCGCCGCACCCCAGCTGTCAGCAATCGCCACCCGCGCGGTCAACCCCTTTGCACGGAAGCGATTGACGATGCCGGACAGCATCAGATCCTCGCCGCCCTGGAGATGATCGGCGCCGTCGGTGTCCATGACGATGCCGTCGGGCGCATCCATTGCCACGATCGGCGTGTACTGCGTCAACGCCCATAGCGTGAGGCGTCTAAGGGCCGCAGTGTCCGCGATCGGATCGGCGTCGACCATCTGCAGGCCCTGCACGATGGCCTGCGCCTTCGCGGCCGGCATGCCAATATTAAGACCCGCGGATCGGGCTGTTTCATCCGCGGCTGCGATCCAGCGTTTGGAACCACTCTTCGCGACGACGACAAGCGGCCGCTCAGCGGTGAGCATTCCCGCGCCGTCGGCCCGTCTGATCCTGTCGATCGCGAGATCCGGAAGATAAATGGATACGACCCGTGGCATCGCACGCTCCTACAATAAACTCTGCGCACTCGCCCGCCTTCACTCTCATCAACTCCAGCAGCCATCGTGGCCGCCCGACGCCCGGAACCGGCAGTTCTTCCGATGGCAGTACGCTGACGCGCCATCGGGATGTTGATGCCGTCGGCTGGCCAAAGTCCGATGCCTCTGTCTGCCGCCGCCATCGTCGCACGACCAGCCCAATCGTTCCGGTCTTCTCCGCCGCAAGCTGAAGCCGGCGAGACGCGGTCATGGGAAGACGAACGAGCTCACCGACCACGGCACCCAGGCCACCGTAACCAAGACCTTCCTCCATGGTCGCCAGGACATCTTCTTCCCTATCGGCTTCGGCAAAGACCACGCGATCGGGATGAAGACCCGCCTGCGCCAGCGCCGGGAAAAACAGATCTGGACGCGTCATGCACCAAAGGATCTGCCCCTTGGTTCGCGCCGCGATCCCCGCCACGCAGAGGGCGGCGGCAGCACCATCAACCGTTCCGGACCCGCCACCCGCGAATTCGTGCAAGGCGCCATATGCCAGACCGCCGCCCGGAAGCACCCCGTCTATTTCGGAGACCCCGAAAGCAAGGCAGCCAACCTTCCTCGTCGAACCGCCCTCGAGAGAGGCTATGCGGTCGCGTAGATCGGTAATTACCCTGTTGCGGGCAGCAGTTATCATTCACGCGTCCCTTGAAGGCCGTGTTGGAGTTTCGACTTCATGTCGTTCGAATGCAGATGTTCTCTATCTGTTCCGATGGGCTCGAAGAGTCAAGCAACCGAGAATAGGAATATTATCTCTCAACTTTAGGGAACCAAGAGATTCGCTTTGCGAATCATGGCCATGGGCCAATTGCGGCGATTTGGTCGAGCGGAAATAAATTTTGTCGGATTGGCAACTCACCCTCCGCCGGTTGGCATTTGGCAAATCCATCGGGTACGATGCTCGCAGTGTTCACGGGAATGGTCGCCGCGAATGTGCAATCTGTACCGCATGGAAGACAAGGATTGGGTTGCCAAGTGGGCTCAGGACGCCGAGAGCATGATCAATCTCATGCCGGCGTACCAAATGAACCCGGATCAGATGGGGCCGATCGTGCGCAATACGGCCGATGGAAGAAAGCAGCTGGTGCATGTGCGCTGGGGTCTGCCCTCCCCACTATTCGCTCTCAAGAAAGAAGCTGAAAAGAAGGCCGAAAAACTGCGCGCCAAGGGCAAGGAGGTCGACTTCGATGCCTTGCTGCGTGAGCAGGTGGATGGCGGCACCACGAATGTTCGTACTCTCAATTTTCCGCACTGGAAGCGTTGGTTTGGTGTCGAGCATCGCTGCCTTGTCCCTGTGACCAGCTTCGCGGAGCCCGATCCAGCCAGCAAGGAAGAGGGCGGCAGGACCCCAAACGCCTGGTTCGCGCTCGATGAAAGCAAGCCCCTGATGTTCTTTGCAGGCATCCATGTCCCACAATGGACGAGCGTGCGGAAGGTCAAGGACGGACTGACAACCGATGACCTCTACGGTTTCCTGACCACCGATCCGAATAACCTGGTGAAGCCAATTCATGAGAAGGCCATGCCGGTCCTCCTGCTGACAAAGGAAGAGACCGATGTTTGGATGCGCGCGCCATGGGACGAGGCCAAGGCGCTTGGCCGTCCGCTCCCCGACGATGCGCTGATCATAGCATCCAGGGAGCCTTACGGCTCAACGATCGTAACAAAGGCCGGAGACCCGGTCGCCCAGCCGAGCCTTTTCTGAGCCTGGACCGGTCAAAAGCAGCTCGATCCACACCGGTGCATGATCACTTGTGTGGTCCCAGCCTCTGACCGACTTGTCGACCTTGGCCTGCTTGAGATCGTCAGCAAGTGCGGGGCTTAGCAGGAAGTGATCGATCCGCAGCCCTGCGTCGCGGGCAAAGGCATTTCGGAAATATTTCCAGAATGTGTAGATCCGCTCATCGGGATGAAGGTGCCGCACCGCGTCCGTCCAGCCCTGCTCAACGAGCGCGGCGTAGGCCGCTTTCACCTCCGGTCGGAACGGCGCATCGTCCCGCCACCGTTCAGGTTTGTAGACGTCGAGGTCAATCGGCATGACATTGAAGTCGCCGACGAGCGCGACGGGAATGTCTAGCTCGAGCAGTTCGGCCGCATAGTGATGCAGCCGTTCGAACCAGCGCAGCTTATAGTCGAACTTCGGACCGGGAGCAGGATTGCCATTGGGCAGATAGAGGCAACCGATGATCACTCCATCGATGGCCGCCTCGATGTAGCGGCTATGCGTGTCATCCGGATCGCCGAGCAGGCCACGCCGCGTTTCGAGCGGATCCTGTCCACGCACTAGAATGGCTACTCCATTCCAAGATTTCTGGCCATGCCAGATCGCTCCGTAGCCGGCGCGCTCAAGTTCTCGACGCGGAAACTTGTTGTCTGGGGCTTTCAATTCCTGCAGGCACACGACATCTGGCTGCGCCTCATCGAGCCATCGCAGCAGCACGTCAAGGCGGCCGTTGATACCGTTGACATTGTATGTGGCGAGTTTCACCGACGGTCAGCGCTTGCGATCATTGGACTGTTCTCCTGCTGTTATTGTCACAGGATCAGAACGCCTTGGCGGGCCAGTAGTTTCACCGCATTCAGGACCCGGTAACTCCGATTGTTGATATCGCGGCGAAGGCTGCTATGTTCTCTCTTTGTTTCGGTGTAAAACCTTCAAAAGGAGGCGCCGAACCCGCAGCCCTTCTCGTTGAAGCCGCCATGAACGACTTGAGCAACATCCCGGTCCGGAAAATCGTCCACATCGACATGGACGCATTTTACGCGTCGGTCGAACAGCGCGACAATCCGGAACTCCGCGGCAAGCCGCTCGCCGTCGGCGGATCGGCCGCACGCGGCGTGGTGGCTGCAGCAAGCTATGAGGCGCGGGCCTTTGGTGTCCATTCGGCTATGCCGTCGGTCACCGCAAAACGGAAATGCCCGGACCTGATTTTCGTGCCGCCGCGCTTCGACGTCTATAAGGCGGTTTCCCAGCAAATCCGCGAAATCTTCGCCGAATACACGCCGCTGATCGAGCCGCTATCCCTCGACGAGGCCTATCTCGATGTGACGGAAAACCTGAAAGGCATGGAGATCGCCACCGAGATTGCGAAGGAAATCCGGGCCAAGATCAAGCAGGTCACCGGGCTCAACGCCTCAGCCGGCATTTCCTACAACAAGTTTCTCGCCAAAATGGCCAGTGACCTGAACAAGCCCAACGGCCAGGCCGTCATTACGCCGAAGAATGGGCCAGGCTTTGTCGAAACCCTGCCCGTCAAGAAATTCCATGGTGTCGGGCCAGCGACGGCCGAGCGCATGCGTAAATTCGGCATCGAAACCGGGCTCGATCTGAAATCGAAGTCGCTCATCTTCCTGCAGGAGCATTTCGGAAAGTCCGGTCCTTATTTCTATGGCATTGCCCGCGGCATTGACGAGCGGCAAGTCAAACCCGACCGGATCCGCAAATCAGTGGGAGCAGAAGACACATTCGTCGAGGATATCGATGATCTCGAACGCGCGACGGCCGAGCTGAAGCCACTTGCCAAGAAGGTGTGGGGCTACTGCGAGGCGCAGGGCATCAGCGGCAAGACCGTAACCGTGAAAATCAAATACTCTGACTTCACCCAGGCGACCCGCAGTCGGACCAGCATTATTCCTTGTTCGGGACACATGGACGTGCTCGACGCCGCATCCGAACTTCTGGCGAGCGTTTACCCATTCAAGCGATCCGTGCGTCTTTTGGGCGTGACGCTATCATCCCTGACAAACGATCGAAGCGACGATGCGCAAAGTCGGCAGCAACTCGATCTTAATTTGTGACCATGAAGGTCCGAAACGACAGACAGAGTCCAGAACATGCGTAGTTCCCGCATTCGCGTCATCGATCTCGAAACCGCAGGCAACGGGCCGAACGACGTATGTGAAATCGGCTGGCAGGACGTCGTCCTTGGACTGGATGAGCGGTGGCGCCTGGGTGATGAACGAGGCGCGTTGCTGATCAATCCCGGCCGTCCGATCTCGCCTGAGACGATGGCAATCCACCACATCATGGACGTCCAGGTCGCATCGGCACCCTATTGGAAGGATGTTGCGTTAAGCGTTCTTCGTCCTGACGAAGGCGTGGCTGCCTTGGCTGCGCATCGAGCGGCCTTTGAACAGCGGTACTGCACTCCCCGGCTTTCGGGCGGCACACCATGGATCTGTACCTGGAAATGCGCCCTGCGCGTATGGCCCCATCTTCCACGGTTTTCCAATCAAATGCTTCGCTATCAACGCATGCCGGAAGGACTGGAACACGAAATCGGATTGCCGGCCCATCGAGCCATGCCGGATGCCTATGTCACAGCTCATCACCTACGCGACCTCCTGAACGAGGCTTCGCTCGAGCAACTTCTGGCGTGGAGCAGTGAACCGGGTCTCTTGCCGCGGGTGCCATCTGGACCGGACCGGGGCAAAGGCTGGGATCGCCTCAGCCTGGACACGTTGCATGAATTTTCACGAGACCGGGACGTCGATATTCGTTTCAGCGCTCAGACCGAATTGGCCCGCCGCGGCGAAGGTCAACAACCCGTTCCACCAGAGTCAGCGCAGCGAACGCTGCTCTAGCTATCTGTTGGCCAATACCTCCGATCAAGGCCGCTGCGCATAACATTGCGCACGCAAAATGGGTCAGAGGCGGGAATTGAGTGGCGATTAAATCGGGTGAGCTACGCTTATCAGAGCTCATGATTACTGTATATATTTAAACACTTTTTCCCCTTTAGGGAGAGGTCTAATTGGAGCGAGTATATTGGATACGATAGGCAATGGTCACGAGCCGAATCTAGTTGACCCTGTGGCGCCGAGTTTTAAGTCGGTTGCTCCCGGCGGTCCGGCAGCTATCAACGGATTTCTCTACCAGTTCCTTGCTAACCTTGCTCACATTTCGCGTGCGACGCTCAATCCTAGCTCCGACGACGATAGCTCCACGGTTGTGATCACGTTGGAGCCGGGCGCTGGAGATGCGTCTGTACTCGACGGCGGACACCTTTTGGTTGAACAATATAAGACCCGATCCTCTGGGCGCACCTGGAGTCTAAGGGATGTGATTTCGGACGTTATGCCCGACCTCCTTAAAGCCGTTCCTCATATAAGCGACGAAGGCCAAATTTCCTTTCGATTTGTGACCGACGGGCGCAAGGGTGCTCGATACGACGATCTGTTCCGCGTCGTCGAGACGCTGGCCGCCGAGGCAAAAAGCAGCGTCGCCGGAGCCAGCCTTGACACCAAAGTCATGCGTCCGTTCTTCAATGCGCCTACCGATCCGAGCGCCGCAGATGGGTTGGATCATCCGAGTACGGACCTTGCATTTTTCAACTACATCTGCAGGAAGCTTGCGGACGATGAGGACAAGGACACCGAGGAACATCGACGAAAAGTAAGGCGGTTACTCTCCGGCTTTTCTGTCAAAATGGAGGCGACTGACGATATCTACATTGAGGAAATCGACGCTCTTCTTGAGGTCGTCATTGATTACCGCGAGAACATTCCAGCTAAGCGTCGAGAGCTTTATGGCATATTGCTCGCCAAGTCTGCCATCGGCAATGTCGAGATCACGCCTGAAGAGCTACTCTCAGAAGCTGGCCTGGTCTCCAAGCCTATCCGTGACCGGTCTAAGCTCGCGCGTGCCTTGTTGCCGGCTTTGACCGTTGCAATGACCTCCTTGGGCTATTGCCGCAAGGATGACGTGCGTCCGCTCCTGGAGCTTGGCGAGAAACCTGTAACCCTGCTTTCTGGCAGTAGCGGCAGCGGCAAGACTTGGGCTTTGTGTTCCGCCGCTGAGGCTGCCATGCGCGCTGGCTTGCCGAGCGTGATCGTGCGATCCAAAGGCAATGCCGGCGAAACACTTAGGTCGGCAGCGGATCGGATCTGGATCGATGGGATGAACCACGACCAGGATCTTTCCCTGACGGTGGTTCACACGCGACTGGAGAAGTCCATCATTGGAAATGCGACGGAAGGTCTTTCGTCCAATCTCCCGCTGGCGGTTATTTTCGTCGACAATGTTCAGACGGTGGAAGAGGCACGCGAGCTTTCACTTGAAATCATGAACCATCGGAAATTCCGTCTTATCATGTCGGTTCCAGAGAATGTTGGAGCCGCAGTTTTCAGCCAAATCGGCGGTGAGCATTCGAAGGTGCGCTCCATTGGCAACTTCTCGTTCGTTCAGCTCCGCGAGTTTCTACGGTTGCGAGACCGTCCTTTCACTGACCTGCCCGATGATCTGAGACAGCTTCTTTGCAAGCCAGTTCTCGCCCACGTTTACGCTCAGTTCGATGTCTCAGGCACGTTTGCGCCACAGAATGAATACGAAATTTTCGAGAACTACTACGATAAACTTTGGAAGCTGGGAGGTCTGTCAGACCACCCAGACGATGAAGCCTTGGTCATGGAGCTTCTATCCGACACTATTGATGGAAGGTGTGCCTATCCTTGGGATGCCGCCACCCGCACGAAGGCGGGGGTCAATAGCGACATGCGAATCCGGCTGGAGCGGGCTGGTCTCATTACGAGGACGGCTGAAGCAGACGTTGAAATCTGGCACGACCGCGTGCTGAACTGGATGGTGGCCGTGACGCTCAGGCGGCTGCGTCGCAAGAGCAAGATCGATGCCGCGCATCTTTGTGACATCATTGAAGAAATGTATGGGAGCAGACATACCATAGGTGGCAGGTCGTTGGGTTACGTGGCCATGGACTATCTTTGGCTGGCTTTGTCCTCACCCACTGCAGCATCCGATCTGTCAGATTGCACGATGCTCATGCGTCGTCTGGAGGGCAATCCTGTCCAATCCGCGCACATTCAGGGGATTTATCTGCTTCTTGTCCCGACGCTTGGAGCGAGAGCTGCTAAGCCGTTGGTACAACGACTACGAGAGATGGAAAAAGCAAACGCGCCGCTATGGCAAGTTAAGATCGCGACGAAAGCGCTTGTCGAGTCTCTAAAAGCCGCCCGCGAGAATGCCACCAACATGTCGGAACAGCTGCTGAAGGAAGATAGTCCAATCTTGCAAGATGCCGGCGTATTTCTCGCTCAATCGGCCCCATCACCTGTGCTTTTGGACGGGCTCTGGACGGTCTATTGCGACCGCCATAGACGGCTCCAAAACAAAGAAGTTCAAAACGAGTTCACCCGCGATTACCCGAATCTTAACAGTCGAGAAGACGCCATGCGCGCGCTGCGTCGGTGCGCGGATCTCTCCACTTCATGGTTAGACGCTCGATTGGACCACGCCGTGGCTCGTGGAGATCCGTTGGACGGTCTGGCCTATATGCTGGTTGGCATTAAGCCAGAAGCTGCCTCACCGATCTGGTTTTCACACAAGGCGATGTTGATCGAACATATGCCGAAAGGAAGGATGAGAAGCCTCGTCTATGCCGTGAGGCGGTTCCGTGATCAGGCCGAAATTCCAACACTCAAGAACTGGCTGGCTATAAAGGAGGATTGGATGCAGCAGGCGGCATTCGCCGCCCTATGCGAGCTTGATCCCGATCGGGCGCTTGCCATGATGACGGCGGGGATCAAGCAAGGAAAAGGGACCACCTCATGGTGGGCACGTCCGCTGCTTTTCAAAAAACCTGACCAGTTCCGGAGCGCACTCTTGCAACTACTTGCGGACGACGGCGAAGTGTCAGGCACCGCCCAGAGTGCTTTTCGTGGAGTCGAAGATGAAATCGATGGCGCGTTATGGAGCCATTGGCTGATTGAACTCGCAAGCAAAGTCCGTGGAATGATCGAGACTGAGCGTTTTCGTCATCCAACCGACTTTTTTTCACCATTTTCCTTTGTGCTGAGTGTTACACGACATGACCATCTCCTGGCCCTACAAAGCAAGGCGGGGACAGATTTTGAAGAACACATTTATGCGATAGCGCTCGGCAGGCTGTCTCTTCTGGAGGACATCAAGGGACATGATGACGTAACGGCAGATGCGGTTGCACTGCTGCAGCGCATCAATGGAAAACGATACGAGGACCTTGTGCTTGCTGCGCTTTGCCATCCAGACAGCGCCGCACGCTGGATCGGACTCTCTCACGCTGCCGCGCATCCGTCAGAGGCTGTTACAGCTGCCGTAAGACGCATAGCAAGTGAAGCGGTCGTAGGATCGCCAATCGACACTAACGAGGATGAATGGATCCTTGCGGTGGACATCCTGGACTATCGCGGCGACTATGACGGCATCGACGTGGCTGCGATCCGGTCGGGTCGGCAGATACCCGTTTGGCTGACTGCGTCCCGCCCCCAAATGGCACTTGCAATATCTCTCCCGCAGCCAGGCGTCCTTTCAGATCCTATCGCAGCTCCGACAACACTCAGGCAGTTAATTTTCTCCGGAAGCGCAGAAGCGTTCGATTTCATACTTGCAAACTTAAAGGATATCGACTCTGCGTCGCCGGCAGCAGATCTTGTCGCCGCAAGCTTGTCCAGTCGGGGAGAACAATCAGCCGAATTCGTGCACTTTCTGGCGTCCATGCTGGCGAGCGGAAAAAACAAGTGCAGAGCCGCCGTCAATGCCTTGCTAGTTGTAAACACGCCTGTTGCGCTTGAGACGATACTTTCTCATTTCAGGCGCGAGGCGAACGTCGCCGAGGATCCGGAATTCGCGTGGGATCTATTTCTTATCCTACTGCGAACGGAAAAGCATCTTGAGGTGTCGGCAAGACTTCGTAATTGGATCGGACAGAACCGTTTGCCGGGCAGCTTCTCTTACCTTGAATTCCTCCCGGAGATTGGCGCTGAGCGGGCGCACGACATGCTCCTCGACTATGCCCTAGCGCCTCTGACCTACCGGCCTGACCGAAGAGGAGCAGCGTTGAAGGGCCTATGGAAGCTTGACCGCGAGGCAGCATTGGAGGCAGCCTCGATTGCTTTGACTGAAGGCACCCCTCGCTGGCGACGCGAAATTGTCGAGCTGATCATCACACTGGATCCAGAAATTGGAACCGAGCGTCTCTGCGCGCACATGAAGGTTGAAAAAAGCAATGTGGTTCGGGCCGCCATTGCACGCGCTTTGCGGCGGGCGCCAAAAGATAAGCTAATCGACATTGTCGAAACGATGTTTTCCAGCACCGACGTGTCCGATCGTGTAGCCGCCTGCGAGATCGCGGGTTTTGGCGGACCGGACCTTCTGTTGCTCCACATCCACAAATCTCTCGACAATGAAATCGAAGACAGTATCCGCAATGCTGCTTTCGCCGCTCTTTGGCGAAAGCGTGCCGAGAAGCACACGCTCGATCTGCTGGTCGCAGTAAGAGAGGCGCCCGCGCCGCAGAGGAGGTCTCTGTTCACCGCGCTGCTGCGCAGGATCGATCCCTTTCTCTCCGAAACACCGGGAGACCGACTTTGCCTCATGCAGCTGTCGCTTGAAAAATGGGAGCGGGTTGCCGCACAACGCACGCTGGTCAGCCGGCGCAACTCGGAACGAGAGGATAATGCCTTAAACGGCAAAGTGTAATTGGAAGAAATGTTTGTGAAATACCCTCAGCATCGCGGCGCGGAGCAAAAAGCGTCGGCATTGCGATTTGTGAGCGAAGACGGTGTGATCGCCGCCGCGCTACGTCTGCCTCAGCTGATCACAACGCGGGAACGGCTACTCGCCGACATCCGTCGCAAATTGGACGGTGCGGCGAAGGCGTTTCTCCTGTCTCTCCACGACACTAATCCGGATTTCGGTGCGATAGGCCTTCCTCAGGCATCCGAACTTCCGGCTGTTCAATGGAAGCTTCTTAATCTTCGCAAGCTCAAAGATCAAAATCCCAGGAAACACGAAGAGCATCGCGTAGAGATTGAAAGGCTGTTTCTATAATGAAAACGCAATGCCGAATTCGCGTTGAGAAAATCCATCGAAACAAGCTAGATACAACCGATATGAATCCCGGGAGTTCTGGGCCCCGTACCCCACTGCCACTGGAGCGCAGGAATGCACATAGAACGAATTCAGATTGAGGAAGGGTTTTTGGACGGCCTCGACGTACACCTCGTTCCCGGCCTCAACGTGATTATTGGCGCCAGAGGCACCGGCAAAACGTCCTTAATTGAACTCATCCGATTTTGCCTCGACATCCCAAGCTTCACCCCTGACGCCGCAAAAAAAAGCCGTGACCATGCGTTGTCAGTTTTAGGCAGTGGCCAGGTCACTGTCACTCTTTCCGATGGAGAGCGACGGACAACGGTCAGCAGGACAGGAAATGATGCGGCAGGAAGGGCTTCGGGGATCTATATCAAGCCGATAGTTTTCTCACAGACCGAAATCGAAACTATTGGATTGCAATCGAGCGGCAGACTCCAGTTACTGGACGGGTTTACGGGAGATCAACGGCAACGGGCCGCCGACGAAACTGAAGCTGCTTCCTTGGTTCGCTCGCTAACCTCCGAGGTGGAAAGTTCTCACCGTGAGATCGAGGAATTGGAGCGGCAAATTGCCGGACTGTCGATCGTCAACGAGCAGCTTGCGCAATTGGCGCCACAGGAGGAACAGCTTGAAACACTCTCGTCGGAGGCCAATGAAAAAAAGGCGGCTCTCGATCTCATCGCCGCCGGAATAACTGCGAAGGCCGTGGGGTCGTCAGCGTCCGAGCGTTTGAGTCAATCGATAAGCCGATGGCGCACGCTTCTTCAATCCGCCGTAATATCCCAGCCGCCGTCGGAACCATGGCCAGACTCCGCGGGCGCAGACCGGCTCAACACCGTGCGCGAAAGAGTTGCGTTAGCAAGAAAATTGCTTGATCAAGCGCTCGCCGAACTAGATCTGGCGCAAAGCGAGGCGTCAGAAATACTTGAGACGACCGGTGCAGAGAAGGTCGAAGTCGAAGAACAGGCGCGCCAGCTACGACGCGAGCTGGAAACCCTTCAAGCTGGCGCGGGCGCAGTTGTGAGGCAGGGACAGCAGCTTCGTGAGAAGAAAGCACAACTGGAATCGTTGGTTATCTTGCTCGCGGACCGTCAAAGAAGTTCGCAAGCAATCTCAAAGAAACGAGGAGAAGCCCTCGATCGCCTGGACAAGATTCGCCAACAGCGTTTTGAGGAAAGGACGAAGGCGGCAGCGCGGTTGAACAAGGTTCTCGGGCCAAGGATCCGCATTGGAGTCACGAGATCTGGTCAATATGAGGCTTTCGCCGCCGCGATTTCGGACGCGCTACGAGGGAGTGGCATCAGATACAATGAGCTTGCGCCGGTTTTGGCTCAAGCGATCAGTCCACGCGAGTTGTTGGAAGCAGCCGATGCCAGCGACTACGATTTTATCACTGAGGCGACAGGAATATCGAAGGACCGATCTGCGCGATTGATTTCTCAGCTTCGTGAAGTCGACCTCGGGGCGCTGGCGACGGTGGTGGTCGAAGACTATGTTGAATTCCAACTGCTTGATGGAACCGACTACAAGGATATAGCCGAACTCTCTACGGGCCAGAGATGCACCGTCGTTCTTCCACTCGTCCTCCAACATACGGAACGCCTGCTGATCGTCGACCAACCCGAGGATCACATCGACAATGCATTTATTGCAGACACCCTGATTAAGTCACTGTTGGCGCGTGATGCAAATGGGCAGATTATCTTTTCAACGCACAATGCTAATATTCCGGTTCTCGGCGACGCTAACCGTGTGACGCAGATGGGATCTGACGGCAAAAGAGGTTTCGCCTTGGCATCGTCCTCATTGATTGACCCAACAGTTGTCGCAGCGATTTCAACTGTGATGGAGGGCGGTGCCGCCGCATTTGAGAAACGAGCCACATTCTACAGCGAGCACGGACGCCGTTGAATCGAGAAACAGCCAAATTAGCTCTCCGGTCGCAGTCGCCGCACGAGCGACTTAAAGCCGCTCGCTTCCTCGCTCGTGATGCAACGGCCGAAGACTTAGGCTTGCTCAAGCATGCGCTGCAATCGGAGACCGTCTCGTACGTTAAGACGAGCTTGAACATCGGCATCGCGAGACTAACGAACATTCCTCAACCGGTGAAAATTGAACTAAGCCATGAAGAAGCTGGGTCTGCAGAGCTGCGCCACCAGATAAAAAATCAAGCGATCGATTGGATAGCTGGCCTATTGCTGCACGAAATCGCCTCCCCCATCGGGCTCGTCAAGCGCACTGCCTCACGCGAGATTCCGGATTTTGAGAACTCCAAAACGAGACGCCATCTCGATAACCTCCAACGAATATTCGAGGCGATCGAGCAACTAAAGAATGCCGCCGCCATTCCGAGGCCCGAGGACTTTGATCTCGCAGAACTCGTCAGTGAGACAGTCAATGCAGAAATCGAGGCAGGGCAGATGGCAGAAGTCTCCCTCCATGGCCAACGGCCCTTCGTCATATCGAGCGACCCTGCGCTAGTTCGTTTCGCCATTTCCAACGGCATTCGAAATGCCTTTGAAGCCATTGGATCGATCGGCACTGAGGAAACTCATGCAATTGTGATCTCCTGGGGCGAGACTGACGTCGATTATTGGGTGGCAGTGCTGGACAAAGGACCGGGCATAACGGGACCAATTGAATCGGCGTTCGAAATCGGCAAAACGACCAAACAGGGACACAGCGGGTTCGGCCTGGCAATAGCACGGCAGGCAATTCAAACATTAGGCGGCACGATTTCGCTTAAACCCTCCGCGCAAGGCGGTGCCCGCTACGAAGCGAGATGGGAAAAATGACAGTTTTTGTCCTGATTGTTGAAGATGAAGCAGACTTCAGTGACGAGCTGGTGCAGGTCTTCGCCGAGCTTGACCAGCCGATCCAAACAAGGGTTGTCAAAAGTAGGGATTCAGCCTTTGCGGCGATTGAGAACGAGTATTTCGACCTCATCGTCCTGGATTTGAAGATTCCGACCATCGATGGAGCGCTGGATGCTGAGCCGGCCCATGGCCACTCCGTATTCGCAAGAGCAAGACTCGGAGCGGCCGGCACGCCAATTTTTGTCCTCACCGGCTCACCATCGGAGGACTTCATTCCGGCAATGCTCGCGAGTGCCCAACAGGTGGATGTATGGGGCGAAGGCCGGACGGTAGGCACCATAGATTTTCTGCAGAAGTATAAGTTTGAAGAATGCCCTCAGAAGCTTGGGCCAATCGTAACCGCTATTCATCGCTTGTCTGACGTGGAATTATCACGCGGCGGGGTGAACCTTTCGATACCGGAAGAGCGCTTGGTACGGATTTTCGCACGCAAGTTCGGTGGCACCAGATGCGCAGTCTCGCGACTCGGGGGCGGCCTCTCCGGAGCCAAGGTGCTGCGGTTGAAGATTACCGACCGCAACGGGACGGTCGTCCATGATGCAGTGGGAAAGTTGGGCTCGCCGAGCGAGATCAGTGATGAAGCGAGCCGTTTCGACAAGTTCGTAGCGCGCCTTGACCCCCATGCAACGCCTCGCAAGCTGGCCACATTAGAATTTGGAGCTGGAGCGCTTGCGGGTGTGTTCTACGGGCTCGCCGCTGGGTTCGAAGCATCTGCTTTTGAGGCCGCCAAGAAGGAAGATGAGTTGGCGGCGACAGCCGTGCGCGGCATAGCAAATGCGACTGCGAACTGGAGCAAGGGAGTTCCAGAATCTTCGCGAAAAATCATGGATATTCGCCGCCGAGTTTTGTCCGATGACAGCTTCAGGTCTGTCACAGAGACGTTTGAAATTGCGTGGGTCACCCAATTCGAGGACACCAAGGTGCAGACGCGCTGGTGTTGCGTTCACGGTGATCTGCACGGTAGCAATGCGCTGGTGTCTGACACTGGTGCCGCGGTCTTGATTGACTATGGCGACGTTGGCGAGGGAACAGCGAGCCTGGACCCCATAACGCTCGAGCTGAGCACTATCTTTCACCCACAGGGTGTTGAGCGGGGAACGTGGCCAACACTAGATCAAGCCGCCCAATGGGGAGATCTGGACGTCTATCTTCTAGGTTGCCCTTTCGCGGCATTCGTGCGGGAATGCCGCGCGTGGGCCGACGCGGTTGGCGCCGGGCAACGGGAAATTGCCGCGACTGCTTACGCCTACTTAATTAGGCAACTCAAATACGAGGATACGGATAAGAATTTGATTCTAGCTCTCATCAAGGGCGTGAAAAATTACTATGACAAGACCTGAGAGGCACTAGTGAAACTTGATCTCGATCTAATTCGCGATTTTCTGCCTCAGTGAAAATATGATCAGGGCTTGGGCGCCGCAATAGAAATCGCTACTGGCGAGTTCGAAACGCAAAAACCCGCCGCGCATCTAAGCGATTGTCTGAGACAGCTATATCGACGGAAATTACTTGCATCGGGCTGGTCTACTCAACGCGAGTTCATGATGCGCGTCTAGCATCATTTCGACCCCTCCCTAGCATCCCAAACCCGGTCAAGGACAGCAGGCATATTGAGTTGACCGATTGCCCATATCGCGAGACCACGATCGCCGAAAGCTCCGCCGACTGAATCGATGATAATCTCGTATGCAGCCTTGTCGCTCAATTTGCGGCCCGTTTTAGCGCAAAGATAAGCAAAGGTGGCCGGAAATTTCTCGCGGATCGCGTTAAAGGTATAGTCGGGGATAGAGTTTGCTCCAAGGGCGGCGCGGCTGATGATCCACCCGGCTTGGCAGTGCTCAACGAGGTCAGGAAGCACATCTTCCAACAAAGCAGCGTCCGCTCGTGTCGCGAGAACTTTAGCGGCCTTTTCATCGCGAGTGTCTTTCCAGTAGTCCAACACAGCGTCAATGGTGAACAGAAAATCATCGCCCGAAATTGCCTTGAGCCATCGGCCTCCGGCACCCCGACCGCCTCGGTCACGCCACCGATCCAGTAAAAATTGCCGAGTCGGTGCTGAGAGGAAAATATAGATATGCGACAAAAGCGCCTCGACTCGCGCGCGTATCTTGTGGTCGGCTTCGACGATCTGCAGGAGGTCGCGACCCAACGCATCAATATCCGGGAGTGCCTTGTCTTCCTTTCCAAGCCGATTGAGTCGACTCCGGATCGCAGCGAGGACCACCTGGGGACCGTCAAGCGATGCGATCGCTGTCCTCCTCAATTCGTCGTGCGAAAGGCAGGCGACATAGGCATGCAAGAGACTGCGATGAAGCTCATCATACATTTCATTTGCACAGGCATGAATCCGGTCCAGCTTCGCTGAAAGCACAGGATCTGACATGGGTGTTTCCACTCGCGCGTGCCCATTTTAGAAAATCGCCCAGCAATCTCAGTCAACTATTCAATAGGAAAAGATTAGATTGATCAATCTCCGTAGCCCGATCGTTTCCTCTGGACAAGACAATCAGGCTGGGGCCGGCTTTAACCCGCACGCCTCGAATAGCTTTTCGCGACTGCCTACCCAGACGATTTGCGCCGAGCTCATAAAGACCACGGCCCCGGCGAGTGCGCCCGTCGCACGCAAGTAATCCGCCACCTGTGCTGCATACTTCGACCTCACGTCCTTCGTCGGAGACACGTCCGACTTCCAATCGATGACACCAGCAACGCGATCGTTGGCGACGACGAGTGCATCGGCGCGGCCGGAGAGATAGTCTGTGTCGCTTCGTTCCCAGACCGCCACTTCGGCGATCATGAAGGGGAGCAATGCCTCGATATCAGCCATACTGAGCAAGTTTCGGACCGTTGTCGCCAGCTCCCCCGAATCCGGAAGGTCAAATGCCGGCTCAGCCTCTCTGGCCAGAAGCTGTCCGAGCAGCTCTAGCGACCGGGCGTTAAGCGCATCCGAATCGACAGCGAGTTCTCCGGTCAGCGTCTCCTCGATAAGCTTGTGCAAGACCGATCCTCGGAGGCGTCCTGCGCCGGCTGGAGATATCCAGCCGGGAACCGTTTCCACATCCAGAGCCATATCCAGAACAACCACGGCCCGGTCTGAATCATGCATGCTCGGCTGCGACCACTTGACGACTGGCGAGCTGGAGCGAACGTGCGTCTGCTGTTCAGCGAAAACTGCGGCAGTCTGGGTATTTTCAGTGGGCGCCACCAACGGCTTAGTCGCTTCTGGAAGGAACGAAAGGTCCACCTCCGGGAGAGGATGCGGGGTACGGTCGATGACTTTCGACCATGACTTCGGGTCCCCAGCGACAAATTCCGGAACAATCAACAAGTCGCGGGCTCGCGTTGAAGCAACATACCACATGCGCTCCTTTTCCAAGTAGTCTTGGCGTTCTTCCTCCTCGCGGGCAAGCCGCAGACCCGGCGCAGCGACTCCGCCTACAAGCCAATGCAGGGTGTTGTCGGCTCGGCGATGGATGAAGCGGCCGGGGGTACGCAGCCTGGTGGCCGTTCCGATTGGCACCACGACGGGCCACTCGAGTCCCTTGGCGCTGTGCATGGTGATGATCTGGACGGAATCGTCGGCCGTGTCGCCGCGTCCTTCATGAACTGGTTCCGAACGCTCCCATCGATCTTGCAGATCGTGGACGAAGGTTTGGAGACCCGAGGTCGCGTAGCGTTTTGCCATCTCCACTAACGCATCAAGGTTGGCTAAGGCGCGAGCATAGCGGCTTCGGTGACGTGTGGTGACGATCAATCTCGCCCCCAATGCGTCCAGAGCTTCCGCCAGCAGCTGGCTCGGCGGCACGCTAGTCACCCGGCTCCTCAGGTATTGCAAGACCCCAAGGACTGAGCGCGCATAGGGGTCACTGACCTCAGCTACCGGCGTGCGAATGCCAAATCCCCATTCGTCGCCCGCATCCTCGAGTTCGGCAGCGATGTCGAGCAAGGCTTGGTCCGAAAGGCCGATCAGTGGACCTCGCATCAGAGCGCCGAAAGCAAGTTTGTCAGTCGGGTCGGCCAAGGCCCGGAGAAGTGCAAGCATATCCTGAGTTTCCTGACGCAACATCAGAGCTTTGCTGGCTTGCGATGTCACTGGGATACGAAGCGCCTCAAGCGCACGCTCGTAGCGCCAAAGTTCGGTATAGCTGGGGGCCAGGAGTGCTATATCAGATGGGCGCGCCCGCTCCACCACGCCGGGCCGCCGCCGAACGGGAAACCTTCCAATAAGCTCCTGGCAGAGTTGGGCGACCCGTTCCGCCTCATTCTGCCGGAGTTGTCCTTGCCCTCTGCCGTTGATCGTCAGTTTGGCAGTCCGCTGTATACCGTCGGGAGTTGGATCGATAGTGGCTGAAAGGGCCACATATCTAGGCTGGGCGGCACCGTCGAACACAGAGGCGAAGCTGGCATTGACATAGTCAATGATATGTCTTTGCGATCGGAAATTAGCAGTTATGGGGATGAGCATGCCGTTGGGCTGCGCCAACACCACCTCCCTAGCGGCGTGATAGGCCTCGATGTCAGCCCGCCGGAAGCGATAGATTGCCTGTTTGGGATCGCCGACGAGGAAGAGTGAACCAGGCTTTAGACGGCAGACTCGCCAGTCAACAGTCTTTTGGTGCGCGCAGATTGAAAAGAGGATCTCGGTCTGGACAAGATCAGTATCCTGAAACTCGTCTACGAGGATGCGCCGGTACCTCTCCCCGACGGTCCTCCGGATATCCTCGTTAGTCGTGACCAGACTACGGGCGTGATGTAAGAGGTCGTCGAAATCCATGACGGCCGCCTGCCGTTTAGCCTCCGCATAGTTATCGAGTACTCTTTGCAGCGATTGTGAAAGCTGCATCACCATCAGGCTGGCAATGTGTGCAAGTGTCTCCGAAAAGGCGTCGTCTACGGCATGGTAGAGCACTGCGGCTTGCGCTTGAAGGTCCACCCGATCATGCCGGCGGGTCGACGCCCAGGTCTCGATGCCGCCATAGCTCCTTAGTTCGAAGGAATCCTGGAGCATGGCGAAAATCCTCGGGGGCTTCGACAAGCGCCAGAGGCGACGAAAATCGGAACTACCGTCCAACGCGCCCACGAAATGCATCCGGATATCGCTGAATTGCTCGGCCAGGCTGTTAGTGGGCAGGTCGTATGGATAGCTGGCAACCCAACGGATGAATGTATCGATAGCGTCGATCAAGTCGATGTCGGGGCGCAGCGTAGGATCAGTCGGCGCTGGCAGAGCCGAACGATGATTCTTCCAGAGATGGGCCAAGTTCCTGAGGGTATCGACAGGCTTCTCGAGCGGATTCTGGACGAAATCGACGACAGCCTCATCGATTGGAGCGTTGCTAGACAGGGCATCAACGAGCCAGTTCGAGAAGGCGTCTTCGAACATGAGCTCTGCAACCCCTTCGTCGGCGATCCGGGATCCAGGGTCGAGGCCGGCGGCGACGCCATGATCGATAATGATCGACTGGCAGAAGCTGTGTATTGTGGTACTAGTGAGTTCGTCGAGCTGCTGTGCGGCCACTCCCAAAGCTATGCGTTGCGCCTCATTCAGACCGGTCGGCAGGGCACACACCATTTCGGGTGGTACCTTGCCGTCAAGCAGATCTTGCACGACAGCATGGATACGCTTTGCCAACTCGCTAGCGGCTGCCTCGGTGAAGGTGATGGCAGCAATCTCGCCAGGCGGACAGCCAGCCGCCAGCAGCATGGCGACCCGGCCGGCCATTAGGGACGTCTTGCCTGTTCCTGCGGACGCCTCAACGCACAACAGGGATTCGAAGTCGGTCAGGCAAATTGTGCGAAGGTGCTCGTCGGCCAGCTTCACTCGCTACTCCAATACTGGTTGAGCTTGCCTTGCGCGGTTTTCAGGGAGCCTTGCTTCATTTCGAAATAACGTTCGCGATCGGCTGGCAAGGCAAGGCGAAACTTCGAATATTTGTCCAGAGCATCAGGTCCCGGCAGAGCTCTACCCTCCAACAGGGCGTTTCGGGCGAGCTCCGCGAATTCCGAAAGGGTAGCGGTTGCACGCTCCAACTCCTCACCAACCAACGGATGTTCGTAAGCGTCATCGCGCAGGTAGATGAGTCGGGCCACGACCCTTTGGACGTCTGGGAGCAACTGCTTGGCAGCCGCAGCATAAAGCACCCGCTGCAGTTCTCGGCCACCTCCGATCACGAGCCGGAAGACTTCCAAGGGCTTAGGTGAGGTCTTGTAGTCGGTAATCCGAGTTGCGACACGAGTGTCCGCAAGGTCCAGCCGGTCAATGCGACCATGGACCCGGATACCGGTTCCCGGAAGAACGACCGGGTCCTCCCCTTTCCATGGTGCCCCCGTCATAGTGGGGACTTTTCCGAAGGCGAGTTCGGTCCAGCTGCGGATGTTTTGCGGAAGTTCGGCATCGACTTCTAGGGCGTGCTTCGCCAACGCCTGCGCGGTCGCCACCGTGCCATTCCAGATCACGGCCGGCGGTACCCCACGCTGCGACGGCCAAGAAATCGCTATCTGCGCGGCCGCGGCAGCCAGCGCCTCCTCCCTTTCGCTCGATGAAGCGCGTTGCACGCCGCCTTGCGTATCCAGGAGTCGAATAGCCGCTGCTATCATCTCGTGCACTAGGTCGCCGAAGGCGGCAGCGTCCAGCTCCAGGGGACGTGCTTCGAGTCTGTTGGCCCACCATCCCATCGCGTAAGCCCAGACAAATGCCTGCCCATCTCTCAGCAAGAGGCGGAGCGAGGTCGCCGAGTGAATCCTTTCGACTGCTTTGCGCACGACGCGATGATCGACGCCTATCAGACCATCGTGTTCCGTCAGCTGGGGGGAGGCCCAAGCCCTCCAGCATGCGCGACTGCGCGCCACCCGGACGTCGTCCTTGGCTTCCAACGGGCGAGCCAACAACCGATCATTTTCGCTGAAGGCGTGCGCTGGCACGCGGTGTCTGAGCAGTTCGCTCTCCAGAGCCTTCGGCCAAAGGGGGCTTGCGGCCTGAAGACCTCCGCGGGCACTTCGTCGGCTGAGGGAGAGCGCAACATGACGCGCCCGGGCGGCAATGGCAAAGAAGCTGATACGATCTCTATCAGTTAGTGATCGTCCCTGCAGCGTTCGTCGCGGCAACACATGGTTGGGAATGAGCGCATCATCCCGATCTCCCCGGGGCCAGGATTTGACGTTGAGACCTATCAGCCTGACGATCGGGCGTGGGCTTGTCGACAGCTGATCCGACGAACACCAAGCGATCGAGTTGGCTGGATCCGTATCATCCGGAACCCTGAGCTGCGACAGGGAAAGGGAGATGGCGGCGGTCGGGGCCATACGAAGTGCTTGCTTCCAAATCGCGAGGCTCTTTTCCGAGAGCAGCAGGTTACCAGCTTCGACCGCGTTGGCCGGACCACCTGCAAGCATACGGAGGATTGGCAAAAGGACACGCTCCGCCTTGTCCCCATGTTCCCGCGCGCCCCGTGCCGCTCGCAGCGCCACTTCCCACTGATCGACGGAGAAGAGACCTGCTTCCGCCCGCAGGCCGAGCGCCCAGTCCTTTGGTACTTCATCGGCCGCCGACGTGGCTGGAAAACCTTGTATAATGCGCCTTACTCGCTTCTGATCCAAACCGCGTGTCAGCGTGTCTGCCAGCGCGGCGCAACACTGCCCTACCGGAGTCGACAGCGCCGGCAAACCATGCGCGAAGTGGATCGGCAAACCGCTGTCCTGGCGAAGAACAAGCATATATTCGTCGTAGAGATGCGGTGTAGTGGAAGCAATCGCGATTTCCGCCGCTGGAACGCTGCCTGAGCTCAGATGCTCCCGTGCCCATCTGAGAGCCTCGACGATCTCGCTACGGGTATCGGCACAGGACTGTGCTATGTCAATCTTGGGTACGTGTGTATCGACGGCGGCGATGCTGCCGGAAAACCATGTCCGATCGACGTCTCCGACCGACCTCCATTCAAGCGGGAGGACTCCGGCGAGTGCAGCTAGAAGCGGTCTCCATACGGGCTCAATGTCGATGCAGTCCAGAATGACCTGCCCGAAGATCCGCGGGGCGTGTGCGACCCTGGAGAGGGCGACATCACGGAGATCGCGAGGCAGCAGCCACGCCGCCGGCAATGCTTCACGCACCCGGGTTTCGAGAAGAGCAAGGTCGGCCAGTCGCCCGGCGCCTAATGCCAACTCCCGCAGATCGAGATCTGCATTCCAGACCTTGGTGAGACTGTCGAATACTGCTCGAGGGGTTCCGGGCAGATGCGCCACAAGGTGAAGTTCGGCGAACCCTCCACTAGATAAGGCGTCACCGATTGCCGGAAACACGACGTCAGACCCCGCGAGCTCAACAAAGCCCCCGGCTAGCCGGGCCGCCAACTGCGGCAGTGTCAATACTTCTCTACCTATCGCACCAGCGCTGGCCGCCGCTGCACGTTGCGTCCGGTAGGCCAGCGACCCCTCAACCACCAGCGTTTGCCGCACTCTTACCCCCAACTACGCGGCCTTGATGGCCATGATTGTTCACTCTTCCCATAAAAATCCAGCCGTCAGTAGGCGTACCAACCCGCCCAAACTGACGTCTGCTAGGCGGCGGCCATCGGCACCGCGATAATCTCGCCGCGATCGATATCGCGCTTGTTCCCGAAATCATAGATTCGACCTATCCGTTGTCCGTCCCAGCGGAAGCGGTAGTGAGCACCTTGAACTCCCTTATCGACGAGGCAATCGCCATTGAAAATGCTGATGAACTCTGACCCAGATAGGTCGGTTATCTTAAATATGACGCCATCAACGCCGTCCTCGTAGAGGCGCTGACCCAGCATCCGTCTTGCGGCCTGAGTAGTCTCATGCGGAAGTCCGCGCAGATCGACGAAACTTCCGGAGACCTTGTTGGTGATCATTCTCATGTCAACGCCGCAGACCGGCTCATCTGTTCTGGAAAGGAACTCTTCGCGGCGAAGGATTGCTTTCGCGAGAGCTCCGCGCTCGTCCGAGGCAAGTTCCAAGACTGAATAAGGCGCAGGAAGAAAGTACGTCCCCTCCGCCATGGGATATGAGAAAGGCGCATGGTTCCAGTGCTGGAGCTTCGGAGAACTCGAATCGGCCGAGATGTCCCCGCCAGTAATGCGTGATTTCGCAGCCAGGCGTGGATTGGTAATCGTCTCCAGTTTAGCCGCAAGCGCCTGCATCTCCGAAGAACCGAACTTCTCGTAGATATCAATCGTTGGGTATTTTGAGGGGATCAGCCGACGGTAATGTCCGTCCACCGCGATCTGTGAATATGCCAACTTACCCTCCGCGTTGGGCATCGACGTACTGCCGTACCCTTATGATGTCGCTCAAGTTGCCGTTGAGCATGATATCCAGCGCGGACGCCCCCTCGAAGTATCTGTTTGGGCGTCGAATCCATCGCACCGCGGCCTCAGGCGAATCAAGAAGGATACCAAGAGCCTTGTAGATCGAGCCCAGGTGGGAAATTCGCTCAAGCGTATCCACAGAAACCTCGCTGCCATCCTTACGCCAACGGAAATACGTCGAGCGAGCCGGCGATCCCAGCAGTTTGACCTGCTGATCGGTGCTCAAATCCCAGATTTCGGCCAGTTTAAAAAAGAAATCGAGGGCTGTGGGGTGTGCCCCTTGGGGCTGTTCTGCGGTTTGTGCCCGTTTGCTCGTGTCCATTGGTCTCCTCAATTTGTTTCAAATCGGACTTGATTTCTATTTTCAGTCCGATTAAGTACAGTCTCATAACGGACTGAATGAGAGTTATCGGTCCCTTCCGGGATTTCGTCAAGGCCTTAGGCGCCAGTCCGTGCGCCCGGCGATGGAGAAAGCGTAATGAATACGGTCCTCATGAACACCGCCGACGATCACAAGCACACCGACGGCAGATTCAATGTCCAAATCGGTGACAAGAACTTCAATTTCGCCGTGTTCACTTTCGATGATGGCAAAGTTACCGGCGCGCAGGTCGCCATGGCCGCTAACAAGCATCCTGTCGAAGACTACGTGGTGCTGCGCCATCTCAAGTCCGGAGAGCTGGAAACCCTGCGCCCCACCGAAACCTCTGAACTCGACAAGAACAAAATCAGCCGCTTCCTCGTCGTGGAAGGCAGCATTACGTACCGCTTCTTCGTCGAAGGTTTGGCGATGGAATGGCCGCGCAGAAAGCTCATCGCTTGGCAGATCAAGCTCCTTGCAGGTGCCGACGACGACCAAGCGCTGACCCTGGAGCGTACGGGGTTCGACCCAGTCTTCGACGATGATGACGAGGTCAATATCGGTGGCGATGAGGTTGAGCACTTCAAGCTGCGCAAGCGTAAGAAGACGGTGACGGTAATCTATGGCGGCGACACCGAGTTCGAGCTTGAGCGCCGCGTCTACACCACGGAGGAGCTGATGACCCAATTCGGCGTGCCCGCGGGCTACAAGTTGGACATCATCGGTGCCGACGGCGTCTTCCGCGAAATGGCGCCAGCCGAGCGCCTCAGGGTCAAGGACGGTATGGAGTTCGCCTCCCATCCGCCAGTGGGACAGTCGTCATGAAGGCGCAGCTCGAACTTGCCGCGTTGAGGCGCATCAACCGCCTTGCCGAACTTTGGGACGAGGGGGGGCAAACCCTTGTCTACCTCCCGAGCATGAAGGTTCGACACAACGACGGCACTGTGACGGTTGATGGCCTGCTCTGCCCCCGCAACCATTCCAGCTATACGACGAGACTCTTCCTGTCGCAGCCCTTTTCGAACCGGGGCCAGAATTGGACCGTGCACCAGATCATGGGCCGGGCGTGGCATGCCATGTCCTTCAACAACGTGCCCGCATCGCTTCCGTGGACGGAGATACTCGCTAACCACTTGGGGCAACTCAAATGAAGGTGGCGGTCAAAATCAACGGATTGCTGCTTGACCAGGTCCGGCGTGACCTGGCGAGGCCGCACTTTTTCGCCCATGAACGCGTCGGCTTCTTGACGGCCGGCGCGGCCGCATCGCCGGATGGTCTGATGCTGCTGGTGCGTGGCTACATACCGGTCGGCGACGAGGACTACGAAGTCGCTCCTAACGTTGGCGCTCGGATCGGCTCGAACGCCATGCGTAAGGCGGCCCAGGCGGCCTATCGCCCCGCTTCGACCCTCCTGCACGTCCATACCCATGGCGGACGTGGGTATCCTCGGTTCAGCGGGGTGGATCTCGAGAGCGCCAGAACCTTCGTGCCGGGCTTTTTCCAGTCCTGTCCGAAGATGCCTCACGGGCTGCTGGTGCTGAGTAACGACGCCGCAACGGGCATACTGTGGCTAGATCCCCGCAAGCGCCCCATCCCGATCGACCGGTTCATCCGGATCGACCAACCCATCGTTGAACAATGGAGGGCGCAATATGAGTTGGCTTGATCGACAGAGCTTTCTGGGACCGCACAGCGAAGAGCGCCTGTCCGAGATGACCATCGGCCTAGTGGGCGTCGGCGGCGGCAACTCGCATGTTGTCCAACAGCTGACCCATGTTGGTATCGGCAACTTCGTGCTCGTGGACGAGGACCGGATTTCGCTGACCAATCTCAACAGGCTTATAGGCGGCACTTGGTGGAACGTTCTGAAGCAGACCCTCAAAGTCGAGATCATGAAGCGCATGATCAACGCGATCAACCCAAACGCCCGGGTCGAGGTCCACTCCAAGCAATGGCAACTCGTGGGTGAAGCGCTCAAACGATGTGATGTCATCGTGGGGGGCCTCGATAATGTGCGAGGAAAGGACGAGCTCGATGCCTTCTGCCGCCGCTTCCTGATCCCCTATATCGACCAGGGTATGGACGTGCATAAGCTGGAGTCCGGGCATGGACACTTGGTCGCTGGGCAGGTCGCTCTTTCGCAGCCGGGCAGCCCTTGCCTGCGGTGCCTGGGCATTGTCACAGAAGAGGCCTTGGCCGAAGAGGCGCGCAAGTACGGCGCAGCAGGTGGTCGGCCGCAGGTCGTGTGGTCGAACGGGGTACTAGCCTCACTGGCCGTTGGACTGGTCGTCCAGATTGTTGCGCCGTGGACTCGTCGGCCCAAGGCCGGCGCCTATCTCTGCTATGATGGCAACTCTGGGATCGTCACCGAAGCTGAACGATTTCGCCGCTGGTCGGGCACTCCTTGCACGCACTACCCACAGGCCGCGGTCGGCGACATGAGTTTCGACATTCGTACGCTCATATCTAGCGACACGAAAACCAAACAGGCGCTCCCACGCTGGCTGAGTTGGATCTCGGGGCTAACCCGGAGGTGGACGAGCCGCAGCTAGCGACTGGGCGACAGCCTTGGAATACTAGTAACTCAACCTCCGTCATAAAAAAATGGATGGGGACAAGGGCTTTGGAATTCTTAGATAATCCCCCATGCTCGAAACCTCCCTCTCCCCGTCATCTCCCGTAGCCCAAGCTCGCCAACAATCCTGACCGCCGCCTGCGGTGTAACGCCGACCGCCTTGACGATCATGCCGGCCGACAGCAGCGGCCGCGACATCACGAGCTCAATCAGATCCGGGAGCTTTGACGTCTGGCGTCGGCCGGCCAATCTCCGCTCCATCGACTGGCGGGCAAGGGTCAGCCGGTCGTGCTCCTTGAGGCCGAGATCGGCCGCGGCGGTGATGCCGGCGAGAAGGGCCAAGAACCGGGTTTCGCGGTCGCGGTGCCGGCGGCGATCGACTGGTATCAATTTGAGACCGAGATTGATCGCGGCCAGGTGCGCTCCGGTCGTCACGTTGGCCTGACGCAGCAATGATGCCGCCAGCGGTCGGCCGAGCCACGGGGCATGCTGCAGGACCTCCAAACCATTCCAGGCATCGAGGGCGACAATCGCCTGCAGCACGGGTGGAAAACCGTCGAGCTCGCGCAGGACGGTTCGCCATTCGCCGAGCCGTTCGTCCTCATCCCAATCGAGATCATAGACGAACGGATCCTTGGCCCGAGCCGGGCCGGGCTTCCGTGCTCGGTCGATAGCCACCTCTGATCTGGCCAGCACCGCATCGATCGCAGCGAACTCGGCGTCGAGTGGGCTTGCAACATCAGAGATATCGTCCCCCTCCCCTTCTCCGACCGCGACGGCATTCGGTTCGGCGGTGTCGATTGCTGCGGTGCTATCGGCGTCCTGTTCCTTCGCAGACACGCCAGCGACGAAGTCGTGCCCGCGCAGGCTGCGCAGACCGTCAGCGGAAAACGCCCAGCCGGGCGGCTGCGATGCGATGCGTCGGCGGGTGCGCAGCACGTCGCGGGCGATGGTCAATTCGTGGGTTGGGGCGCGGATGTCGGCGCCGGCGTCATGCAAGACGAGGTCCTCGAGATGCACCAGTTCGCCGTCGATCCACAGCGAGGCGCAGGCGTCGGCAAAATGGGATCGTTCGATCCAGCCTTGCCCGACCTGCGAGCGGGCGATGCGCTCGTCAAGCCGCGCCAAGGCGGCGCCGGCGTCCGAGATCGGCCGCAGCAGGCTGGTGATGGGCAATTTCGACAAATCGTAAGACATTGAAATCATGGTAAATGATTTGCTATATGAATGCTATGTGCTTCTTAAAGTTCATTACTGGCCGCTTTCTGCGGAGCGATGTCTAACCATCGATAAGTACTGGTTATCGATGGTAGACGATCACTCTCTGATCATCCCATTCCAACTGAGTGTGCGACGACCTGCCTGGAAAGCGGCATTCACAGTCGTCTTCGATTAACGCGCTCCTCTAAAGAAACGTGATCTCGGTGGCGATTAGTTCGACAGATTCCCTCTCAAAACTGCGAGTAGACGACTTAAAATCTTTCGCCTATCGATTGCTTATGAAATCGTCGCTTGAACAC